>CAWCYI010000009.1:0-45691 GCA_963799845.1 uncultured Nitrososphaerota archaeon | reverse complement strand
GAGAAATGAACCATGAAAACCAACACACTCACTCCGGAACTGCTCCACAAGATGGATGCCTACTGGCGCGCCGCCAACTATCTGTCGGTTGGCCAGATTTATCTCTACGACAATCCGCTGTTGAAGGAGCCGCTGGAACTGTCGCATGTGAAGCCCCTTGTGGTCGGACACTGGGGCACGGTTCAGGGCAGGCGAGAATTTCGTCTACGTGCACCTGAATCGAGTCATCAAAAAATATGACCTGGATATGTTTTACATACTTCCGGTCCCGGTCACGGAGGTGCTGCTCTAGTGGGCAATACTTACCTCGAAGGCACCTATAGCGAGATTTATCCTAACATCAGCCAGGACGAACCCGGAATGAAGGCGTTGTTTAGGCAAATCTCTCGTTTCCCGGAGGGATTTCCAGTCATGTTGCACCGACGACGCCGGGGTCGATACACGAAGGTGGCGAGCTGGGATATTCGCTGAGCCATGCCTTCGGGGCAGCGTTTGACGATCCCGAACTGATAGTCGCCTGTGTTATCGGAGATGGTGAGGCGGAAACGGGACCCTTTGGCGACTCATGGCAGTCCAACGACTTCTTGACCCGGTTACCGACGGAGCCGTCCTGCCGATCCTTCATCTCAATGGCTACAAGATAAGCAATCCAACTGTTCTGGCGCGTGTAAAGGAAGAGGAATGGAGCAATTTCTACGAGGCTGCGGCTGGACGCCCCACTTTGTGGTGGGTGATGAGCCGGAAAAGATGCATGAACTCATGGCGAACACTATGGAAGTGGTAATCGAAGATATCAAGCGAATCCAAAGTAATGCACGGAATAAGAACGACACTAGTCGGCCGCGCTGGCCAATGATCGTTGCTCAAGTCACCCAAGGGATGGACGGGACCGAAATTCGTTGATGGGCTACAAATCGAGGGTACTTTCCGGTCGCACCAAGTGCCACTCCTTGTGGATGCAGAGCATCCAGAGCATGTCAAGGAGTTGAAGACCTGGATGAAAAGCACAAGGCCGAGGAGTTGTTCGATAAAGGTGACAGGCTAATTGCCGGAATTGTCCGAGATGTCGCCGAAGGGTAACCGTCGGATGGGCGCCAATCCGCACACAAACGGGGGCATTCTGCTGCGCGATTGTCCGAATGCCAGATTTCCATATCCACGCAGTGAATGTACCTTCGCCAGGCGCGGTTGACGGCCAAGATACTCTCGTGCTGGGCAAGTTCCTTCGTGATGTTTCTCAGCTGAATCAGGATCAGCGTAATTTCCGTCTGTTCGGTCCCGATGAGACCCTTTCGAATCTTTTAGGCGCTGTCTTTGAGGTCACCAACCGTCAATGGGACGCTCGGGAAGTAAAAAATGATGAGTTCCTCGCGCCTACCGGTCGTGTGCTGGACTCAATGCTCAGCGAGCACCAGTGCGAGGGTTGGTTGGAAGGATATCTTCTGACCGGTCGCCACGGGGTGTTCAACTGCTATGAAGCCTTTATTCGCATTGTCGATTCGATGTTCAGCCAGCACGCCAAATGGCTGAAGGTAACGAATGAACTGTCCTGGCGCCGGAAGATTTCGTCGCTGAATTATCTGCTCGCTTCCCACGTCTGGCAGCAGGATCACAATGGCTTCACTCACCAGGACCCCGGTTTCCTGGATCACGTCATCAACAAGAAAGGCCGATATCGTGCGCGTTTACCTTCCGCCAGATGCCAACTGTCTGCTGTCAGTAATGGATCATTGTCTGCGAAGCCGGGGCTACGTGAATGTTGTGGTTGCAGGCAAGCATGCCCTCCCGCAATGGCTGACCATGGACGAGGCGGTTGTGCATTGCACAGAAGGAATTGGTATCTGGCAATGGGCTAGCAACGATCAGGGCGCCGAGCCGGACGTGGTGATGGCCTGCTGCGGTGACACGCCCACACTGGAGATTCTGGCTGCGGTTTCCATCCTTCGCCGGCATCTGCCTAAATTGAAAATCCGAGTGATAGATGTTAATCAATATCATGAAACTGCAGTCTGCGAGCGAGCACCCTCATGGACTCAGCGAAACGGATTATGATTTGCTTTTTACCAAAGACAAACATATCATTTTTGGCTTTCATGGATACCCGTCGCTAATCCATCGGCTGACCTACCGCCGAACTAACCAAAACCTCCACGTCCGTGGCTACAAGGAAGAGGGCACCATCACAACGCCCTTTGACATGAGAGTGCAAAACGATCTGGACCGCTTCCATCTCGTGCAGGACGTCGTCGATCGCCTAAATGATTTGGGTTCTGAGGGCTCCTATCTGAAGCAGCAGATGCAGGACAAGCTCATCGAACACAAGCACTACATCAATGAACACGGCCAGGATTTGCCGGAGATCCAGAACTGGAAATGGAGCAACCACAAATGAATACGCAAGCTCTCATAGAAACCGCGAGGAAGTTGGTCGCAGACGACAAAGGCCTGCTGGCCATGGACGAAAGTAATCCAACATGCAACAAACGATTTGCTAGGTGGGGGATTCCCCAGACCGAGGAGGCCCGGCGCGCCTATCGAGAGTTGATTGTGACCACCCCAGGCCTCGGTGAGTCCATTAGTGGCGCCATTCTTTATGACGAGACGATTCGCCAGCAGAAAAAAGATGGTACTCCATTTGTCAAAGCCATCACCGATGCGGGAATCATTCCCGGCGTAAAAGTTGATACCGGCGCAAAAGAAATGGCAGGTTATCCCGGAGAGAAAATAACCGAAGGTCTTGATGGATTACGTGGCCGACTGGCTGAGTATTCTGGAATGGGCCTGAGTTTTGCCAAGTGGCGCGCCGTGATCGCCCTAAACGATAGCATTCCCAGCCGGGGATGCATTGAAGCAAACGCGAACGCTCTTGCTCGCTATGCCGCGTTATGCCAGGAAGCTGGACTGGTACCCATCGTCGAACCGGAAGTGCTTATGGACGGCGATCATACAATGGAGCGGTGTTTTGAGGTAACGGAGGAAGTCATGCGAACGGTCTTCGATCAGCTTTACTCCCAACGTGTGATGTTGGAGGGTTTGATCCTGAAGCCAAACATGGTGCTTCCGGGATTGACCTGCGCCAAACAAGAAGCGGTCGACGAGGTCACTGACGCTACGGTGAAGTGTCTATTGCGAGCCGTCCCCGCTGCGGTTCCAGGGATTGCTTTCTTGTCGGGCGGCCAGGCCCCTGATTTGGCGTCCGTGCGTTTGAATGCCATGAATGTCAGATTCAAATCTCGATTGCCTTGGGCGTTGGCGTTTTCTTTTGCTCGCGCTATTCAGCAACCGGCCTTGGAGATTTGGCAAGGTAAGGAGTCCAATGTGTTGGCTGCACAGCAGAGCTCTCTATCATCGAGCCGCATGCAACCGAGCTGCTCGCCGCGGCGAATACAACACTGCGATGGAGATAGCAGGCGGTCCGGAACAACGCCTTGTAGAACAGGATTGCATTGATAAGCGCGGTCAGGACTTGCCGTGTCGGGCATTCGTGTACACAAAGGGCTGGCTGCTCGACTGCTACCCCTCGCTGTCTGGCGAAGGAGGTATATCGTTTTGGATCAAAGCCGAGATGCGAAAATATCAGGCACAAGGACTCCAATTGGCGCGCAAAGGTCTACGCTTCCGGTCCCGCCTGCGACAGCGCCGAGTTTCTGTTTTTCAACATTCGGGATTCGTGTCGGCAGTCAACGTCGTCAAGAAGAGGACGAAGATATCTGATTGGAAAAGAAGCAACGCCCTAGAAATTGAACTACGCCAAGCCAACAAGGGGAAGAAAGTTGCAGACCTGCTCGAATCTTTTTTTCAGAACCCCTCAACATTCACGCTCTATAATGTGGATGTCTCTCCGAAGCAACAGCAACAATACTTCTTGGAGAAAGATTTGTTCTCTCTCGCGCACGTGTGCGTCTACTCTAGTGGGGGAGAAATAACGAAATGGCACATGTTAGATCGCGTAGAAGTTGACGGATTACGAGATTCCCAGATTGAAAGTCCTGGGATTTAGCATAAGTCTCGCAGACCAGATTCCTCGAATGGATTCGAGACTAACTTGGATCAAACTCACTCCGTCGGTTTATCACAATGACGAAACCGAAGCTGATCTGATTGAAATCAAGGGAGATGATGAAGGAAGAATTCTGGGAGAGACTGCGGAAGAAGTTCAAAAATTCGACCTGGACTTCATCACAAGCAACGGAGACGCTTTCGTCTTCCCGTATCTTTACTCAAAGGCTCAGAAGCATCAGGTTTCCTTCGGCCTAAGCAGAGGATCCCGACGCTAGCAGAGAGTTTCTCACAACACCCGGTCAGGAGGAAGAACCTACTTCAGCTACGGCCGGATAATGTACACGCCCACAACACAGCGCTTCGGCAGGATTCACGTCGACGGGCAAAACACCTTCGTGTATGATCAGTGTCGGTTCGAAGGACTCTTCGACCATAACCTCGACCGCATGAAAAATCAAACGTGAAAATAAGTATTTGACCTCATGTCCATGCCTTTCATAATGTAACCTCTTCGTGCTATGATATCGGTGCTCCGCTGGTGTCCCGATGGAGATAAGCTTTTCTTGGATTCCTAAGCTCACACTAATCAAATCCTTGTCTGTAGAGTAGTCTGACCAGTCTCGGATGACTCTGATAAGACTCTGCCTGGATTCTTCCCCTTTGATCCCCAGCTTCCGGAGTTCAGATATTCTGAGGGCCAGATTATTCGCCTGAAATACGTCTCTAATCCATCTTTCGAAATCCCCTTGATAGAGATGGAATTCTATAGATTTGAGCTCCACTGTATCGAGCTTACTGACCATGTCAGAAATGTTGTCGGCGATGATTCCGGTGTACTTGCCAAAATCCGAGTAAAAATAGAATGGTTTGTAAGTTGGAAGAGTCACCACTCCATCCACAGTTATTTTTGGACCAACTACAATACCTGGCCATATCCGGCTACCTTTGCCAACCCGGACGCCTTCGTTGAGAAAGCACCCTGGCCCCACAACTGAATCTTCCACTACAACGTTGTCGGCGAGGACAGCATGCTCTCCTATTATGCTGTTACGTATCGTGCAAGAATGCCCAATTGCTACATCCTCAAAGATTTCTGCATTTCCGATTTTGCAATTCTCTCCCATCTTAGAATTCATCTTAACAACGACGACTGGTCCAATCGCAGAACCTTTCCCAATCACAACTCCATTTTCCAACAGAACCGGTGACACTATTGTGACGGGCTCATCAATAGTAACATTCTTTCTCGATAGGACTCCCACTTCATTCGTATTTCCCTGATGCCTAGGGAGTTCTAGCACCTCTCTCGTGCCTTCAAGATAACCCCTGAGGCTTCCTATGTCTGACCAGAATCCATCTCCAAAGAATCCGAAAATCCGTTTTCCGTCCTTCAAGATCTGCGGGAAAATGTTCTTTGCAAAATCACTTTCTCCTGTCGGTATGTAATCGAGGATTTCTGGCTCCAAGCAGTATATTCCTGTGCTGATCACGTTGCTGCACTCTTCACCCTTACGAGGTTTTTCTTGGAATCTAGTAATCCGTCCTTCCGAGTCGCATTTGACGACTCCGTAATTCCACGGGTCCTCAACTTCCTTGAGAACCACGGTTGCGTCGGACTTCGATCGCCGATGAAAGCGAAGTGCTTCCCTCACATCTATATTTGTGAAAGAATCTCCCTGCATAACGATGAAAGTATCCTTGAGCTTATGACCAGCGAGTTTGACGCTCCCAGACGTTCCCAAGAAATTTCCTTCTGGCCCTACGACATATTCGATTCTGACTCCGTAACGTGAGCCGTCGCCAAGGAAATGCATAACCTGATCTTTCAGATAGTTCACGGTCATGATGATATTGACAAACCCTGTCTCAGACAGCAGTCGTAAGAGATTTTCAATTACGGTATCTTTACCTAGCCACATCATTGGTTTAGGGCGTGTCAGAGTTAGAGGTCGAAGTCTTACTCCTTCGCCCCCAGCTAGGATAACAACCTTCAAGTCGTCGAAATTGTTGCTAGATTGCAATGTTACTTACCAGACCGAGATTTGTGCTGCCGCAATGTTGAAGAATTGTATCCGAAGAGCAACCTGAGTAGACTGCGCGTCCTTTGACTCCTCCGCACATCCGTTCTCCAATCGAATTGGAAAGATGGATTGCCGTCATGCTGATTCACCTTTGGTTTGCGGCTCAATGATCGCAGCCCGGACGATGGCCAGAAACTGGTCTGCATCTAGACTGGCGCCGCCGATTAGGGCGCCATCCACGCCGTCCTGGCTGAGCAGCGAGCCGGCGTTCTCCGGTTTGACGCTGCCGCCGTACTGTATGGTAAGCATTTGGGCCGATTTCTCGTCGAAAATCTGAGCGAAGCGTCGCCGAATTAGGGCGTGCGCGTCCCGAGCCTGCCGAGGGGTGGCTTGGTGTCCGAGACTGCCGATTGCCCAGACCGGTTCGTACGCGATGCTCAAGCGGGTCAGGGTATCCGCCGAAACGCCGGCCAATCCCCGGATGAGTTGCCGGTCGAGTACCGCTTTGGTCTGGTCGGCCTGACGTTGGTCAAGAGTCTCGCCCACGCACAAGATCACGTCAAGGCCGGCTGCCAGGGCAACCAGTACCTTTTGGTTGATGAACGAATCGGATTCGCCGAGGATGTGCCGTCGCTCGCTGTGTCCGAGGATGACGTACTTGCATCTGAGATCGAGAAGCATTGTCGGGCTGACCTCGCCGGTAAATGCGCCTTCCTTCTCGGGATAGAGGTTCTGCGCGCCAAGTGCGATGCGGCTGCCCTTGAGAATTTCCCCGACAAGGGCAAGATAGGGGAAGGGGGGACAGACGGCGACGGAAACGCAGTCCTCATGGCTCACCTTGTTCATACCATCCACAATCGCTTTTGCCAGCCGCTTGGCGTCCGAGGCGTGTGCGTGCATTTTCCAATTACCGACGATGAATTTCTGGTGCATGCCCTGTTTCATTCGGCCGTATTTTTGCGTCGGCTTGAGTGAGTCCTTCGCATCGTGCGCATCGGGCTTTGATCCTGGCTTAAGTACGGGAGCGTTGCGGCGATCGGAATTGGGTTTCATAATGGGGATCCTTCCTGTTCTTGTTACCTACCCCGAGTCTTTTGGGCCAAGTGGTCTTGGAAAATCGGGTCCCGAAGTCTCATTCATTCACGGTTTCGGGATTACCGAAGCCGGGCGCGTTGAACCTTTTGTTCCTGGCAGATTGACGACTGCTGGCGGCAAAGTATCATCGGTTTCTAAACAAGCAATGATAGTTCTGGTAGCAAGCTTAGCATCTTCGGGACCATGCACTTCTATAGAGACAATACCTGCTTCTTCAGCCGGATAATCGTTCCCTCCCACGAACAAAGCATCGCCTAAGTAGATCATTTCCTTCAATGAAATGCCCAGGATGTCTCGTCAGCTTTCTGACTCCGTAGGCTTTGTCGATGCCAAGTTTGGTTACATCAATGGATGTCGCGCCTCCCATTCGAACAGAAAACTCGGGAATTAAAGTGTCGAGGATTCCTTTGATCTTCTTCCGCTTTGTGAAGTCGGGATCCCATTTGTTCTTTTCTTCTAGGGGAGCCTGCTGGCCTAATGCGGAAAATGTTATCTGGCTTCCCCGGTCCTCAATCTCTTCTCCCCAGACCTTTTCAATTTTGAAGCCCGATTCATCGAGCGCCTTCTTTAGAGAACTGATGATTTTTCCTTTTTCATCCGCGGTCAAATCTTCTGAATAGATCTTTTTCCATGCGCCATCGTAGCGGAAGAACTTTGTTCCGCATGTAGGAAGGATGGACAGATTCCCAAGGCGTTCCAGTAGATGCGAATGAATTCAAGCGTTTTCGGCCGTAATTATTATGGCCAGCGTGCCTTAGGGCTTCTTTCCGACATTCATTGAAGGTCAATTCAAGAAAGCTGCATGAATTCGTGAAGAAAAGTATCTCAGGATTGCTAACATACGACCTCAAGGAGAGAGCCATTTACTCAAAAGCCGATCACCTAAAACTGCTTATTTCTGCAAGCTTGGTGAATGGGTTTGCAGAAGGTGTTTCAAAGTCTCTAGACGAATCACCGACAGCAGAAACTCTTCTTTCGTACATCAAATCACAAAGAGAAGAGAGGCTCAAACGAATCTTCGATGATTTGGTAGACATGAATGTAAAGAAGCTCCGAAAACGACGGAAATTACGACTTCCAGTCCCCGTAGCGGTGGATCTGCACGATGTCATGTATTACGGCGATCATGAAGAAACACCGATGGTCATCGGAACCATGCACCGAGATGGAAGCAATTATGCGTTCAAGTATCTTACAGCTTCTGTTCTGGTAGATGGGGAAAGACTGATCGTCAGCTGTTACAGGGTTAGAATCAGCTGCGGAACTTGCTTCATCTGCCGAACAAATTGTGCGAAAACTGCGAGAAGAGCTGGAAATCAGAATTCGATACTTGGTGTTTGACGGTGGATTCCTTAGCACAGGCTTCCTGAGATTTCTTGAGGAATCTGGACTCAAGTACATCGTCCGAATGGCTCCGACCTACAGCACAAAGAAAATGAGGCTCTGGAATGGCAGGAGATTCACATACACGACTAGTGGACACAGGAGAAGAAAGTCCGAACAAACGTCATTTGATGTGGTCGTGGTCTACGACAAATCAAAGGATTACAAGTACCTGTTTGCAACCAATCTTCCCTACAAAGCTGAGACAGTATTGAGATTGTTCAAGAATCGTTGGGGCATAGAGACGAGCTACCGGATGTCAAATCAGTTCCTGGTAAAAACAACATCAAGGAACTATGTTGTAAGGTTATTTTACTATCTCTTTGCATGTCTTGTATACAACGCGTGGGTCATGTACAATGCCGATCGAGAGATACTCCATCCGAATGACTATGTATCGATCAAAGTAATCCAAATGAAACTCTATCTCATCGGTCTAATAATGAGTGGGTCATTTGACATGAGAGGAAAGCATACTTGATTCGCATCTACTGGTTCGTCGTGGGGAAGATTAGAGAGAACTTGCTTTTCAAACTGAGGCCAATCGCCTCCGGAAATGACAGCCACTTTGGCGACACCTAGAAGATCATACAGCAGCGCAGACATTTCGTCATCAAGGGACGATTTGCTTTTGGCAAGTGTGCCGTCCAGATCATAAACAATTAGCTTTTTCACGATCATTCCACCTCTGAATTCTTCCGGTCTCAATTAGAATTCAGTTTTGGCGAGCCGACTCGCTCCAGCTCGTTTTCAGCCGCGCCGTACTGGGAAGTAAGCTCTCCTATTGGGTGGACACGCGAAGAGGGTCGGCCGAGCCCGTTTCGCTTCTTGCTTTCTCTTTCCTTAGCCATTTCATTTCGATTAGATTTGTCTATCTTGCTGGCGAGCTTTGTTCGGGGACGCTTGTTCTTCATGGGCGGTCACATATTTTGTCTGATTTCTGACTCAAGTATTTGCGGAGCAACCAATAACAAAAAAGAGCTTTGATCCCTCTAGTGGGTCGTTGTGCGAACTTTTTCCTTCAGCTTTTCGACTCTTTCTTCAGTATTAGGAGTTACTGTCTTTGTGTTCGCCGCGAGTGATTCGTCATTTCCCAAGTAGCTGTGAATATTTTTCTTTTTGTCAATCTTTTCCTCGGCTTTGGCATGTTCTTTTCTTTCCTTGCCTTCCATTCTTTCGTATGACATTTGCAATCTACTCCCTTCTCAACTAGTGGAGATTGTCATATGAAAATTGATCTCTCAAATAATGCCCAAGAAGTATGGTAAAGTCCTCTAGACGTCTTCGCAATCGACTAAAGATCAGAAAAATCATTCTTTGATTGACCAAACTCTCCGATACTTTGGTTCGATGTGGATTGGATCGGTGCTCTAGTTCGCTGATCTGCTGGCTGCTACGTCACGACGGTCACGGAAACGTCCGAAAGCTTTGAAACTTTGGCCGAGACACTACCCATAAGCAATTTTTCCATCTCGCTTTGAGCCCTGAGAAAATCTCTGCCGATCTGATAGTCGCGGGACGAAGGAGCAAGGCGTCTTCTACGAGGAGACTCATTGGCAGCGTATTGAGTGGCCTCGTTGAGTTTGCCGAATGCGCGGTGCTCGTGGTGAAGTAATCTTGACTTGTTGAAAACTCGCTCTATCAGAGACGATTCTAGTGTGATTGAAAGCTCTCGTCTCCTCAATATTTCGTAAAGGGAGCACCCACGATGATTATGCGACATGTGATTACCGGGCAACAAAAACATTTTCCAAAGTTGAGAATCATGCAAACATCTTGATTAAATTCTCAATTTCGAAAAAATGGTAAGCGTCGGCCGGTAACTTGAAGAGACTTTTATGATTTTAGAGAACGCTCATTGCACTGAAATTATTCAGATTCTCCGTCAAAGTGAAGAACGACGTCGTAACACCTGAAATAGAATTTTCCCACTTTTCTTTCCCTCCGATATATTGTTACGCGACTATGACGCAATCCTCTTTATTTTGCTCCGCATATTCTTCACCAGCTTCCGGATGGCCGGAGCCGTTCCGTCGACCTTCGTTTTTCTTTCTTTCCAGATAGGGAAGAAGAAGATCTGTATCTACATGCGCCAAGCAACTCAAAAAGACGCTTTCAAACCTGTCAAAGCAGAAAAGCCTTTCCGCCTCAGACGAGAACTCTGCTAATCCTTGGATTTCCTTCAAAGAATCGGACATGACCTTGTGTTCTCGAATTACAACCCTGAGAAGTTCATCCTCTTGGAAGGCAGCACTATTATCGGACGGGAGAGAGGAACCCCGAGCACCAGCCAAAATATCCCGTGTTCTAGACTCTTCCCGTGCAAAATGTGAATTCAGAAATGTACCCAGCTCAAGCGCGCGTTTTCCGACTAGGTCGTAATCCGCGCGATACGCGAGCATGCGAAGAACCCAAAGTTGCCGACGCATTTCTTCATGTTCACTTTTGAGAGCAATTATTAGGTCATCCAACCTCAAATTCCGTTCAATTTGGGTCATATCATCTTTTCTCCGACGCAAGCTCCGGTAATTTTTCTACCGTACTCGTCATATTAAGGTCAATAGTACGATCTTCAATTTTGAGAACATCTGTAGATGGGATTTGGGGGCGTTTTTTGAAGAGTTGAAGGTATCAGTAATCCTCTTTCTTGATTTCTACCCATTTATGTCCGCAGTGTTTGCATTTGTAGGCATATCGGAACGTTTCAATATCGACAAAGACAGGTTCTGTTTCCCCTACTTCCATGAATGAGCCCATCGACCCACCAAAATAAGCCGCTGATATCGGTCTACTGCTTCTAATATCTTCAGATTCGATGAGCGTTTTGCCCACAAGCTTGATTTCAAATCTTTTTCCGCAACTAGGGCAATGGCGAAAGAAAGTTTCAAAATTATTTGTTGTGGATCCGACCTGCTGAGGTTCCTTTTGATCATCTAATGTAATTTGCAAATTGTTACTCGATTCCATTGCCATCATGTCAGTCGTGTGGTGAAGCGTATTAATCCCAATCGTTCAATTATCAACTGAGTATTGAAGATAAAATTCTCTATTCCCGTCTCAGGTGACCATTCATTTAGAATATGATGATTCCGGGAATGACGGAGCACAAGACGCTTCTGCATATTGCGCCAGCTACGAGTGCTATTCCGTTTTACCTTCTTCGAATATTCTGGTGAAAACCCTTCGCTCATTGTATATTCTACGGGTATCTTGGAAATAGCGATATCATTTGGTCTAATCCTTGGATTTGCACGAAAAATAACATACACGGTTTCTTTCTTTCTTGGTCTAGTTATCTGGTCAGTTCCCGAGGGCTTTGGCGGCCCCCTACGGCCCCGGAGCGACGGACATTGGAACCGGAATCGTGTATGCGCTCGTCTCAATTTTCTTACTGCTTCTGAATGGAACCTTCGGCACGAGCAGGCGCTCTCTTGATAGATTGATAGAATATAGGTGGCCTTCTTGGAAGAAAATAGCAGAAATTCGCAGCAAATAATTACGTAGCCGAGATAAACGTAACCAATGATGTGATTTCCAAGATGGGATGATTGTTTAGATTGGCGAATGGATATCTAGAGCCACTAATAAAAATCAGGTTTCTTAGTGTTCTTCTTGTTCGACCTCTACCCACTTATGTCCGCAGTGTTTGCACCGGTAAGCATACTGGAACTTTTCAACCTCGATAGTGATCGGCTCGGTTTCTCCGACTTCCGAGAATGGTCCCATGTATCCGACGAAATAAACCGGAGATTTCGGTCGGTTTTCCTTAATGTTTGAGAACTCTGTTAATTTCTTGTCTATGAGCCTAATTTCAAATCTTTTTCCGCAATTAGGGCAATGGCGAAAGAATGTCTCAGAGTTGTTAGAAGTGGATCCAACTCGCTTAGGATAGTCTTGATCGTTCACGGTAATTTGCAAATTTGTTATTCGATTCTATTAACATTTGCATTATTTGCGTTTGTAAGGCCTTTCTCATAATCCTCTCACTGCCCATTGTAGCCAGATTCATCCGGATCGGATTAAGCATCAAGGATTGAATTCAGATTTGGTCTTTCTACCTGCTTTCTTTTTCGTTGAAGTAAGCTGAAACTATAGCTCGGATTATATCGTTGTGTCTTTCTCAAATTGGCTCCAGAAACTAGGAATCTGTGACGACCAAACTTGATCGGCTAATGCAACTAGAGCTTTTCTCGTTTCTAGGAACCAGTCAGCATACGCTCACTTTGATGTCGAGACGGGTGTAGTATTAGAATTAGAGAATGTTCGCGTTTATCGGTTCCAGATTTTGGCATCTTGACTTACAAGCTCATTTACTTGAAACATCATATACACTGTTCAGAAGACTAGTACCTTATGGTGGTTACGAAAGAATCGAAAATCAGTCTCTATTCTACAGTTTGGGAAGACGCTAAACCCATCCTATCGTCTAGACAAAAAGAGTCGTTGTTCAAAACTTGAGATATGATTGCGGATGGTGTGCACCGTTTCGATCTCCACTTTCCAACGTAAGCTATCGATCGATTTTTTTTGCTTGTCCAGTATCTGCAAAATCAGTATGTACTACGACTGCTAGACTTTGTTCTAAGAAGTCAGTAACCAGTTAATCCCACCTATGCGAAAGAGCAAGGGTTTTGACTGTCAGCCAGTAATCTTACGATTAGCAACTGCGTTAGGCTCTGTCTTGGCAGGTCGCTCATATTTTTGTTGTGGAAGAATGGGTCTCGGATCGAAAATTACTTTAATAGAATCTATTTTTCGACCAATGACATGATACAGTCCGCATCCGACTAAGGTTACTGGTGGTTTGCTGAATCTTAGATCGTAGAGTATGCAGACGTCATCACCATCCACGAAAGCTTTGCTAATCCCGTAGTTTATGCCAAGTTTCTTCCAGCCATTCATGTATGCTTCTGCTCCGTAAACTGGAGCGCTGTCTGTCGCCGTGAATGAAACGTTGTCGGCTAAATAGCCTTTTGCACTGTCGAGATCCTTGTTGTTCAGCGCCTCAAGAAATGAAGTCACAACATCTTTTGAATTAATTCCAGAAATCATCTCAAAATCACTGGTGGAGTGGTAACAGGAAACAGATAACCCTAGTCGTTCAACATTCGGTCTTCCCTGTCTTCGATCTCTTCGGACTCATGGTCTTCCGATTCTTCTTCAGTCTCGACTTCCATTCCTTCTGATTCTACTTCTTGTTCTGACTCCACGTCCGGTTCCGCCGCTAACTCGTGTTCTTGCTCGACTGCCTGATTTTCGTTATTTGCTTCCCTATTATTGCTGCTCAAATGGGGTTAACCTTCTTCCCTTTTTCCTGCCCTAACTTCTCCTCGGTTTTTTCGGATTGATTATCTTTCTCGTCTGCTATATGTTCTTGAGTATCTTCGACTTCCTTTACGTATCTTTTCCTCGGCTTCTCCGCGATCCTTTCCTTCTTTTCTTTTCCTTCGATTTTTGACATCCCTTCAATTCTGGACATTATTACTCAACCACGATGAACGCGCAAGCCGAATAAAGCCAAATTGCTCAATTGATACCTGAATTTTGAATAGAAATCGCTTTTTCGCAATCTCTGGTGAACAAGAAGAATCTATCGGCTCATAATATGGGTGCTCCTGATTTCCTCAGCGATAATAGGCGATAAATTGCTCTGTTTAGGAAATGTCTAAACAAATTAGAGCAGAGCGCTATGGGAAAAGTCGATTCTACGCTCTCTTGCTCTAACGTTCTCGCGTGTTCTTTCTAAAATACTAATCAATCAAGAAAACAACTCGCTGGACGAAATCATCAGACCGAGGATGATACAAAGAGCAATGGATCGGCGCCTCAAACTCAAGCTTTCGAATCAAAAACTGAATCTAAGCTCAATAGTAATTCTCATAGTTGAAACTGGTTTCGATGGTAATTGAACAAGATAAGTTCTGCCTTGTCCTTGAAATCGATTACACTGACCGATCCAGGATCGGGATGCAGCACGTAGTACCTCTTCCTTCCAACCTTTCTTTCTACCACATGCTGAAGCAGCGCCGCTATGGGGTCGCCGTGGGAGACAACTATGACATTTCCAGTTGCTTGCTTTTGGATGCCGTTGATTGTTCGCACTACTCGCTCCTGTAGCTCTTCGTACGTTTCGTTGAATTCTTTCGGTGCCGTGAGAATGCGATGCCTACCTTTCTTTCCTACAAATTTTGGTTTGAGCTTCGCCTCGGTCAAGTCCTCAATTGTTTGCACGCCTAACTTGTGGGGACGAGCCAGTATCCTTGCAGTTTCGACTGTACGAAATATCGGACTACTGTATATCGCAGAGATCTTGGTTTTTGAAAGCATCTTCGCCAAATACTCAATTTCCATTTTCCCTTTTTTGGTCAGCGAATATCTAAGTGGACCTGCATTTATCCCCAATACATTGGCTTGTGTTTCTCCATGTCTAACGACGAAAAAGCAATTCACGCCCGATGCGTGTTCTTTCACTGCTCTTAGCTGTTTTTCATTCATATTCATCTAATTCATCGGCTGAAACTTACCGGGTCTTCATATCATTAATATTAATTCTATTCAAGGGACTGGTGAAAAAGAGATATGGGCAAGCAAGACGAATAATTTTGAAAGTTTGATTGGTTTGGATGTGGATTCGGAGACTTTTCCATCTGAAGGTCCTCCAACCTTACTGTCTGTTCTTGCCTTCAATTATTCTTTTTTTACCGCAACTTCCGCGTCGATCCCGTAAATGACGGAGGGTTACAAACGACCTGCTCGCACTTTCGCGGAATAACTATCAGTTAGCAAAACCCGGAAAATCCAAATGAAATTTAATCCCGATATAGTTCATCGAAAATTAGCATGGAGAGTAATTTTTGTCCTAGCGGAAGTTTCTGAGAATTATCGGTTGTAAGTTAACAAATTCTCCAAATTCTTCATGCTACTTTTCGGTTGTAAAAGAGGGCGAGACATTCACCTTATCTTCTCCGATTCCACTATCGTTCCCAAATATATGATGATGATAATGCCCACACGAATCGCACACAAACACAGGACGTTCTAGTTTTCTGTAATTCATGATCCCTTTTTTGCAATTATCACAAGTCGAATTTTCACGTATGGTTGAATCACATAAATCAGGATCATATTCTGTTCCCTGAGAAAGGAGATCATTCTTACAGTCAGGGCATATCCAAGATACTTTGCTAGGTGCTTCTATTGTTTTGTTGCATTTGTCACAAATCATAATAGTTATCAGACAGTGAAAAACGAACTCTATATTTGGGTCTTATTATCAGAATTTGACTGATTACTCCAAGATTTCCGGGGTTTGAATACATCTCAACTATTTTGAGACCTGACTAGATGATGAAGATGAAAAGTTAGGGTGGAGGAGGCCCGCCTTCCTTATCCTTCATCAAGAGTTCTAAAGATCCTTCAAGAAAGTACCTCTGATACAGGGATACGTGCTTGTCCTCCAAATTCATGAGATACTCGTGTATCCTTTGAGCTGAATCTCTTCCAGACCCCATCGCTCTTACAACGAGCGTCTCTCCCGTTGTAACGTCTCCTCCAGCAAAAACTCCTGCCATCGAAGTTTTGTGACGATCGTCAATCGCAATCGAATTTTTCTTGCCCATTTTCAACCCCTCCTTTTTCTGCAAGAATGAATTTGGTCCGCGCCCCACTGCCAAAAGCACGCTATCACATTTCACGACAAATTCTTGACCCGGCACGGGCTCTGGTTTTCTCCTACCCGTAGAATCGGGTTCACCTAGCTTCATCGTATTCATTACGACAGAATCTAGTTTTCCATCTTTGCCCTCGAATGATTTCGGATCTGCCAAGAACTTGAACTCTATTCCTTCCTCCCTAGCTTCCTCGACCATTATCGGATCGGAGTGCATCTCATTTTCCGTTCTCCGGTAAACCACAGTCACGTTTCCCTTGGAGAGTCTCTTCGCCGTTCGAGAGTCGTCAAGTGCGGTATCCCCGCCGCCCACCACAATGATTTCTTTCCCAAGATCATATTTGGGGTTCTTGAGGTAACTCTCCACACCATTCATGAAAACTTCTTCCAAGAAGTGATAGCCGTCATGGACTCCTTTCAGATCTACGCCAGGGGTATCAAGCTTGGTAATATCTTTTGGGCCTGTGGTGACCAATACAGCATCCGACTCGGAGAGTAGCTGTGAAAGGGAAATATCCCTGCCTACTTTGATACCAGTCTGAATCTCGACACTTTGATCCTTTACTCTTTGGATCTCGTAAAGTAGAACATCTTTTGGTAAGTGATAATCTGGGATTCCATACCAGACTGTCCCGCCAGGAGTGTCGGATTCCTCGTACATTGTTACGGAATGCCCGTATCTCCTCAGTAACGAAGCCGCGGCTAGTCCAGCGGGACCGGCTCCAACTATTGAAACTTTCTTCTCTGTATCTTTTCCTCTCTCAAGGTCTGGCTGTCTTGATTCGGTGCGCTCCCAGTCAGAGACATATCCCTGTATCATCCCAATTGAGATAGGCTGTCCACCCCATCGCATTACACAGGCGTCCTCACAGAGTCCCATCAACTGTGGACAACACCTTGCCGTGACACCAAGAAGGGCGTTGGTATCCCTGATCCTATCATGAGCAGTTTTCATGTCGTCCCTCGCAACCGCTTCACACATTCCACGAACATCCATCTGCACGGGGCAAGCGTCGATGCATACCGGTGTTCCGCACAATAGACACCGCTTTGCTTCTTCGATTACCTCTAGTCGTGTATATGGAATTTTGACTTCAGAAAAATCATTTTTCCTTTTATCCGGTTCGGATTTCGGGAACGGAAAGGGGCCTACTCGATCTGGTGAGACTTGCGTACTCAAACTCATTCACTCATTATTACTCTTTATTCATAAGCGCGATTATACATGTGAGATCCTTTTTCATCGTGTAGAATATAGAAGATAAGAAGAGGCTGCCAACGGCAGTCCAATATCCTTCAGCTCATTATTAAGTTTCAAATGGAAACCACTCGATCCGAGACCAAAGAAATCTCCTACGTAAATTCCACGATATCTCTTTAGTTGGTGTTTCGTCTCTTCGTCCACGTCGTCGACATTTGAAAATGGGAAATTCACTAATCTACAGATAATCTTTGAGCCGATGAGATGTGCTTTAACTGGTCTTCCTTCTGGTATTCCCCCGAACCAATAAAAGCTCCCACTGTGCTGAAATAAGCTGTCCTTAATTTTCAAAACGTATTCTTCCTCAGATGCATTCAGTGCTAGATCTTTGTCAATCCCGGAAACGACAGCCATTGAAAAGGGTCTGACTTCCCCATTTACCCTATTGCAAAGCATCCATGATTGATTCTCATTTCCGAGTAGTTTGAATAATCCCTTTCCTTCGGGGCTAAGGTGACCCACTTCTCTTTGGCTTTGGAGAATTGTAGCTTCTACCGTTGAAACTGGTTGAGTTACGACATACTCAACTGACATTGTAGCGACCTCCAAGATTTTTCTATGTAGCATTCCCGTTGTTTTATAGAAATAAACGATTCTCAACTTGTCTTGATGCAATTTTCTACAGTGATGTATTGAGACCAAGCTTGGCATCGGCTTTGCATACTATCTTGAAAGCATATCTTTTCGCCGTTTGCTTCTATTCGTTTTTGACTAATGTCTCGGCCACTTCAGCTCGCGATGATGCCTGTCTATTTATCCATATAAGATTCTTCAAATGCTCTTTCTAGTCATTTCCGAACGAATATGCACAATGTTTTTCCAATACCTAGGCAGCAGCCGAATAGCTAACTTTCATAGTCCATTGAATCATGAGAATTTGTGTCTTTGCGTAATGATATCCGAGATGCCTTCTTCCGGAAAATGCTCGGGAAAGACAAATCTGAAAGTCAACGTCTAAATTGAAATGTGATTCAGGGGGACTCTGCTATACAATTACTAGCCGGTGACATTGGCGGTACTAAAACCAAGCTTGCTATTTTCTCCTTAAACAACGGATCTATCTCCGTCGTCGTCGAGGACACGTTTTCTAGCAGTGAATACCCAAGTTTCGAACGTCTGGTCCGCGAATTTCTCGAAAAGAGCGGAGCATCCGTAAAGCATGCTTGTTTCGGCGTCGCTGGGCCGGTTATTCGAGGACGCTCAAAGATCACGAATCTATCATGGGTGATAGATGGGAAGGAGCTCGCGCAGGCCTTAGATTTCTCGAGCGTTCACGTGTTAAACGATGTTCAAGCAACCGCGTACTATGTGCCATTTCTAAAGAGGGATGAAACGCTTTTGCTGAACGAAGGAAAATCTATCACTGAGGGCGCGATAGCCGTGATAGCTCCTGGTACGGGACTGGGAGAAGCCTTTCTTACTTGGAACGGTACCCGATACGATTCGCACGCATCGGAAGGGGGACACTGTGATTTCGCGCCAACTAGCGATTCTGAAGCAGGGCTCCTCGAATATCTTAAGCAAAAGTTCAAGCATGTCAGTTACGAAGATGTTTGCTCAGGACCCGGACTGGAAGAAATTTTCTCATATCTTCATGATGAGAAGGTAACACGCACTGAATCTTGCTCACTTCTCGTAAAGGAAATTTCTGAATCCGAAGACCAGGCACCGCTCATTACGCACGCAGCGCTCTCTAAGGATCCAGATTGCGAAATCTGTGTGAAAACGTTGGACATTTTCATCTCCATCTTGGGAGCAGAGGCAGCAAACTTGGCACTCAAGGTCTTGGCTACAAATGGCGTGTACATTGGTGGCGGTATTCCGCCGCGAATCAGATCCGCCCTAACTGATGGCAGATTCATGAAATCGTTTCTGAGAAAAGGTAGGATGTCAGAGCTTCTCTCTCGGATGCCTGTAAGAATTATCCTAACTCCTCGAGCTGCACTTCTGGGTGCAGCCCATTATGGACTGCACATGGCGAGCCCGTCAGTGGAATTAGCCATAGAAGAAAAGGTGCGAAGTTAGAATGCAAGTCGAAGAAAATATCGAACTGGACCAGCGCTGCATCAACACGATCCGTTTCTTATCACTTGATATGGTGCAGAAGGCAAAATCCGGGCATCCTGGGACTCCGATGGGCGCGGCGTCTATGACCTATGCACTCTGGAACAGGATCCTAAGACACAATCCTAAAAACCCTAGCTGGATAGATCGCGACAGATTCATTCTTTCGCCGGGTCATGCCTCTGCATTGCTTTACTCTCTACTCTTTCTTACTGGTTACGATCTCTCCTTGGATGAACTGCGAAACTTTAGAGAGTGGGGGAGCAAGACTCCGGGTCATCCCGAGTACGGAGTTACTCCTGGTGTCGAAGTGACGACAGGCCCATTGGGTCAGGGATTTGCTAATGGGATCGGAATGGCGATAGCAGAGGACTGGCTTGCCGATCAGTACAACCGCGAGGGTTTCAATATTTTCGATCATTACACCTACGGAATAGCGTCAGATGGTGACTTACAAGAAGGAGTGGCAAGTGAGGCGGCGAGCCTTGCCGGCACGCTGCATCTCGGGAAGATAATCTATCTCTACGACGACAACGGCACTCAAATCGGAGGGAGTACAGACATCGACTTTAGGGAAGATGTCGCTCGGAGGTTTAGCGCGTATGGCTGGCAGGTGCTTGGCCCGATCAGTGGCGATGAACCGGATTCTGTTGAAGGGGCTATTCACAGAGCGCAGAGGGAAAAAGAACGACCATCCCTAATCATTTGCAGCACCCTCATAGGCCGCGGTGCTCCCGATGAAGGGACTTCAGAGATGCACAGTGATCCCCTTTCTGATGAGGCCGTCAAGTCGACGAAGGCTAAGGCCGGCTGGCCTCTTGACAAGACTTTCTACGTGCCGGACGATGTACTGTCTAACACACGTAAGGCTATAGCTGAGAGGAAAGAAAGCCGAGGACGAGTGGGAACGTATGCTTTCGGATTACTCCTCAAAGTATCCAGATCTCAGTGAGCAGCTCAAAGTCCAGATTAGCGGAGACCTTCCATCAAATTGGGAGGAAGGACTTGATGATCTCTTCCCTCCTGGCACAGAGGATATGGCGACTAGGGATGCCTCAGGTAAAGTTCTCAACGCTCTAGTAAAGCACGTCCACGCCCTGATAGGAGGGTCGGCTGATCTTGAAGGCAGCACAAAGACAACCCTATTCGGTTATGGTGATTTCGGTTTGCATGAATATGCCGGTAATAACATCCATTTCGGAGTGCGGGAGCATTCAATGGGAGCCATCGCGGGTGGCATGGCTCTTCACGGGGGAATCATTCCGTACACTGCGACCTTTCTCACATTCTCTGATTATATGAGACCTCCAATGAGGCTCGCCGCTATGATGGGAATACGGGTAATCTACATCTTCAGCCACGATAGCATAGGACTCGGTCAAGATGGTCCGACACATCAACCCATTGAACAGTTGATGGGACTAAGGGCAGTCCCGAACCTGACGGTTATCAGGCCTTCAGATGCGACTGAGACTGTTTGGGCATGGCGGATGGCGATGCGCAACAACAAGGGCCCAACGACACTGATTCTAAGCAGACAAAATTTGCCTCTAATTGACCGGAGTGTGTATGCCAAATCTGAGGAGCTGAAGCACGGAGGATATGTCCTCTGGGAGTCAGAAAGCGGGAAGGTGCCAGACATTATCTTGATCGCGACAGGTTCCGAGGTTCACGTGGCACTCGAGGCTGGGAAGAAACTCGCTCAAGAAGGTCGCTCTTCTCGCGTTGTCTCGATGCCGAGCTGGGAGCTCTTCGACAAACAAACAGAGGACTATCGAGAAGCCATTCTTCCTTCAAAGGTTAGGTCACGTCTAGCAGTCGAAGCTGGAATCAAGCTGAGGATGGGAACACTATGTCGGGCTCGACGGGGCTGTCGTGGGCATAGATGGATTCGGTAAAAGTGCACCGGCCGAGGTGCTCTTTGTGAAATTCGGTTTCACACCCGAGCACGTTGTTCAGGTAGCAAAGGACGTAATGAAAAGAAAGAAGAATACAGATTAATTGTGAGTTGACGGCAAAAATTGGCGCAAATACAAGATTTTACAAAATTAGGTCAGTCCATCTGGTACGACTATCTTAGACGATCTTTCATCACCTCTGGGGAACTGAAAGAGCTTATTGATGAAGGTCTTCGGGGAGTCACTTCGAATCCTACCATCTTTGAAAAAGCCATTTCGGGCAGCACAGACTATGATACCGATCTGAGACGACTAGTAGCTGAGAAAAAGTCAGAACCAGAAATATATGAAGCGCTGATTTTCGAAGACATTACAAGAACTGCTGACCTATTCCGTGCAACATATGATGATCTCGATGGAGCAGACGGTTTCGTTAGCATTGAGGTAGATCCCAAACTTGCTAATAACGCCAGAGGAATGATAGATGAGGGAAGGAGGTACTTCCAGGCACTTAATCGACCTAATGTTATGATCAAGATCCCGGCGACAGAGGCTGGCTTCCCTGCGATCAAGGCTTTGATAAGTGAAGGGATCAACGTCAATGTCACGCTGATCTTTTCCCAGTCGCAATACGCTAAAGCGGCTGAGGCCTACATCTCTGGACTTGAAAAACTGTCCGAGACTCGAAAGGACCTGAGCAGGATCGCATCAGTGGCTTCATTTTTTGTTAGCCGCGTTGACACCAAAGTGGACAAGGCCTTGGATGAGAAAGGGGAAAAGAGACTTCAAGGTAAGATCGGAATCGCAAATGCCAAGATTGCCTATGCAAAGTTCAAGGAGATATTCAGTGGAGAGAGATGGGATCGCCTAAAGTCGAAGGGTGCGAGAGTCCAGCGTGTCCTGTGGGCCAGTACAAGTACGAAGAACCCCTCGTACTCTGACACGATGTATGTGGATAATCTGATTGGCCCGAATACAGTCAACACTGTTCCACCTGCGACTTTGAAAGCACTACTGAATCATGGTAAAGCTGCTGACACTCTTGAAATCGGAGTCGACGAGGCGAGGGACGAAATTAATCTCTTGTCTGAGAGAGGCGTAGATTTTGACAAAATAATGGTGGAGCTTGAAGACGAGGGCGTATCAAGCTTTACGAAGTCCATTGAAACACTGTTTGAAAAAATCGCACAAAAGCGCGAGCGATTCGTCGCGGAACCTTACCTGGTACCGCCCAGTCTGGGCCCGTATCAAGACCAGGTTGATTCAGCCCTGAACGACCTCTCTTCAGACAGCATTGTGCGTCGCATCTGGAACCACGACTATACGGTTTGGAGTTCGGGACCTGAAGAGATCACGAACCGTCTTGGTTGGCTTGAAATCTCTGAGGTTATGGAAGAAAATATCCATCAATTGGAAGGCCTGGTTGATTCGGTTAGGGCAGCGGGTTACGAGCATGCGCTTCTAATGGGGATGGGGGGTTCTAGCCTTGCTCCGCAAACTTTTGCAAAGACATTTGGCGTAGAAGAAGGATTCCTCCAGCGTATCGGGTACTCGACACCACGGATCCCAGCACGATCTTGGCATTTGCCAATAGGCTGGATCTTGAGAAGACGCTATTCATCGTATCCTCAAAGTCGGGCAAAACAGTTGAGACTATTTCCTTGTTCAAGTACTTCTACAACAAGGTGTCGGAGGCATTTGGGCAAGAAAATGCTGGTCAGCATTTTGTTACGATTACAGACGCGGGAAGCGAACTCGAGAAAATTTCAGAAAAGTATCACTTTCGAACTAAATTCCTAAACGACCCAAACCTCGGCGGCCGATATTCTGCACTCTCGTACTTTGGACTCGTTCCGGCAGCGCTTACAGGCGTGGACATCCTTCGGCTTCTGGACAACGCGATGACGGCGGCTTCCACCTGCGAATCATGCGTTCACATAAAGGATAATCCAGGAGCAAGGCTTGGGGCAACTATCGGACAGCTTGCGGTGTCAGGCCGAAACAAACTGACTCTCATAGCTTCTCCCTCGGTTGAGAGCCTCTGCGATTGGATTGAGCAACTCATCGCCGAAAGCACGGGCAAGAACGGAAAGGGCATACTCCCCATAGTGCGCGAGCCGGTCGGTTCCCCGCAAGTCTACGGCGCCGATCGTCTGTTTGTCTATATGAAAGAAGGGAAAGACAAGAAGTACGACAGTGCGGTTTCAGATCTTGAAGCAGCAGGACATCCTGTTGTTCGCCTGACTATACGAGATCGATACGAGATAGGCAAGCAATTTTTCCTCTGGGAATTTGCGACTGCAATTGCCGGCCACATCTTGGGAATCAATCCGTTCGACCAACCCGACGTAGAATCGGCAAAACAACTCTCGAAGGAGATCGTGTCTTCCTACATCGAAAAGGGGACATTTCCTCCCGAAGCTCCATCTCTGACTGCGGAAGGCATGAGTCTTTACGGGAAGGTCTCTTCGAATAATCCGGCTGAAGCTGTACTCTCATTTGTAGAGAAGGGAAAACAGAAAGGATCGTACATCACGCTTCAACCGTATCTTCAACAGACGCCTGAATCCGGAAATGCTCTTGAATCGATCCGTACTTCCCTGCGCGACAGGTTCAAAATTGCGACGACGCTGGGATATGGCCCGCGTTATCTTCATTCTACGGGGCAAGAACAAAAGGGCGATGCGGGGCTGGGCCTCTTCATCCAGTTCACATGCGACGATCAGCAGAATGTTCCGGTCCCAGACGATGCCGGCTCATCCAAATCTTCAGTGAGTTTTGGCGTGCTAAAGAGGGCCGCCGCCATGGGCGATCGCAGGGCACTTCTTGGGAAAGGAAGGCAGCTTATTCGGATCGACCTCGGCAAGGATGTTGGGAAGGGTCTCTCATATTTGGACAAAGCGCTTTTGTCGAAAGAATTGGAAGTCAGAGATGAAAAAAACCATCTTACGGTTAGGGATAATGAGAAAGAAAAATAGAGGAAGTAGAAGGGAATAATGGAAATAGGCATAATCGGTTTAGGGCGCATGGGTGCAAACATTGCCCGTAGGCTGGCTCGCAACGCGCACACAGTCGTCGTTTATAACCGCACCGCTGAGAAGGCATACGCTCTTGAAAAGGAGGAAGATAATATCACTGCCGTAGGTACGCTCGAGGAGATGGTAAAGAAACTCAGCCAGCCAAGAGCTGTTTGGGTGATGGTTCCCTCAGGGGACGCCACTGAAAAGATGATAGATGATTTGCTCGGAGTCCTTTCAAAGGGCGATCTCATCATCGACGGCGGAAACTCGCACTATACTGACTCGCTTCGCAGGGCAGAGAAAATAAAGGCAAAAGGGCTCGACTTTATCGACGTAGGAACGAGCGGCGGAACGTGGGGACTCGTGGATGGATACAGCATGATGATCGGCGGCGATGATGGGCCTGTTGAGCGGCTGCGACCCATTTTTGCGACCCTTGCACCCGGTCCGGACAAGGGGTGGGGGCACGTCGGGTTGGCCGGTTCTGGTCACTACGTCAAGATGGTACATAATGGAATAGAATATGGCATGATGGAATCATACGCCGAAGGATTTGAGATCCTCAAGGCAAAGAAAGAGTTCGACTTAGATCTCCATCAAGTCTCGGAAATCTGGAGATATGGTAGCGTGGTGAAATCATGGCTCCTTGACCTTATCGCTGACATCCTTTCAAAGGATCCAGATCTCAATGATATCAAAGGCTGGGTCGCAGATTCCGGTGAAGGCCGATGGACTGCAATCGAAGCGTTGAATGAAAACGTCCCTTCGCCAATCATCACTCTGTCTTTGATTAGACGTATTGAGAGCAGGCAATCAGAAAGTTATGAAGCAAAGCTCCTTGCAGCCTTGCGAAATGAATTCGGCGGCCACGAAGTAAAGCATGAGTAAGATAGGCTGGGCCTTGGTTTCCCGGCCGATTTTTGCTCGCCTTGCCAGCGCACGGTGGGAAACCGATGAATGAAGTGAAGAAGGTCTCCAGCCCGGACAGACTTGTCATAGTCGTATTCGGTGCCTCCGGCGATCTGACAAACAGGAAGGTTGTGCCTGCACTCTACAGCCTAAATTCAGAGGATCTCCTTCCAAAGCAATTCGAGCTAGTCGGAGTCGCACGCAGCGAATTTGATGACAATTCTTTCAGAGAAAAAGTGCATCAGGGCATTAAGAAATACTCGCGGATAAAGCCGAAAGATTCTGTAGAGTGGAAAGAATTCTCAAAGCGCCTCCACTATCTACAGGGAGAATATGACGATCCCAAGACCTATGTCAATCTCAAAGAAAAACTCTCACAACTCGATGGCGGTTCCGTAGATGAGGTAAATTATCTATTTTATCTTGCGACTCCGCCGAGCGTTTATCGGCCGGTCATAAAGCAGCTCGGGAAGGCAGGGCTGAACAAACAGAATGCGGGAAAGCGCGACATCGTAATCGAAAAGCCGTTCGGACGAGATCTAAAGACCGCACGTTTGCTCAATGACGAGCTACATTCTGAATTTGATGAAAGCCAGATCTTTCGCATCGATCACTATCTAGGAAAGGAGACAGTACAAAATATTCTGACGTTTAGGTTTGCGAATGCGATATTTGAACCGCTCTGGAATCGAAATTATGTCGACAATATCCAGGTCACTGTCGCCGAAATAGTCGGGGTAGAACACCGGGCGGGCTACTATGACAAAGCTGGAGTGGGGCGCGACATGCTGCAAAACCATTTGCTGCAGCTAATCGCCCTAATAGCAATGGAACCTCCGGCGGCTTTCAACGAAAAGATGTTGCGAGACGAAAAGGTGAAAGTACTAAAGGCTTTCCGGCATCGTGTTCCTGCTGAAGATACCATATGGGGTCAGTACGCTGGCTATAAAAAAGAAGAAGGCGTCGCAAGAGATTCCCATACTCCGACTTTTGTAGCTTTGAAGATGTACGTGGATAATTGGCGTTGGCAAGGCGTGCCCTTTATCGTGCGAACTGGAAAGGAACTGGCTGAAAAGACAACAGAGATAATTATCCAGTTCAAACGGGTTCCACTCTTGCTCTTTCCTGAAGATGCAAACGTCAAACCAAATCGCATTGTCCTTTGCATAGATCCTGATGAAGGGCTACAACTTCAATTTGAAACTCGAAAGCCCGGTATGGGAATGGAGACGATCTCCGCGGACATGAGGTTTCGCTATGGTGAACATGTCCTTCCCGATGCATACGAGCGCCTTCTACTGGATGCGATTCACGGGGATCCTTCCCTTTTTGCGCGGAGCGACGAAATTGAATCAGCCTGGTCCTTCGTTGACCCAATCATAGCAAACCAAGTGAAGGGAAACCCTGAACTTCATAGCTACAAACCGGGAACGTGGGGGCCCAAGGAGGCAGCAGAGTTCGTAGCCAAAGATGGTATAAAGTGGCAGTTAGAAAGCGATGATAAAAAGTAGTCGCACGAATTTGATTCTCACACGGTATCGTCATGCACTAATGCAAACGCGCGGCACGGCGCAGCTTCCGATCCTACGAAGTTTAGAGGTGTAAAAACGAACAATGCCCTTGCTGTTTTTTCATCCTGTAATATATCACTAAGATTGCTGAGGCCCTCGATTATCAGGATGTCTTTCTCGAGTAACGCGTTATGTATATCGGCAGAGGACGCTTTCGTGACAGGTCCCTGAGCTGGAACATTTCCCGTCCACCCAGCTATGCTCAAACCTTCTGTTCCAACAGACTTTCACTTTCCTTTCGGCCAAAAAATTGCAAGCAGGGACACCCAGATAGGGCCATTTGTACAGATAGTCGGAGTTGTATCCTCTTTTCTTGGACCAATCGGTGCAAAGCATCACCACATCTTCATCCGATATCGAGTCTTCGTAAATCCTGATGTCTTCTTCTGTGATCTCTTCAGCTGGTCTTTTCCTTCTGAAATCGAGGACGACACCTTCCCCTATATATCGATCAATTGGGTACTGCTCTACAGTTTTTCCTTCTTGAACAGAGTGTAGAGGTACATCTACATGGGCTCCTGCGTGCATGTGCATTTGATTGATAACTGTCACGTTGAATATATCCCGAGCTGCCTTCTTTATCGGCTCGTATTTGAGAATCTGGATTCGTCTGCCAACTAGGCATTCCATTGTAGAGTGTTTGACTCAAATCAACTACTCGTTTGATGCGCATTGTCTTATCATTCCTCAGGCAATGGGCTGATGACTGGCCTCCCAGTCATCGAAATTGTTTTCTCGTTTCCCATGATTTTTAACACAGTTGGAGTAATATCTCTCAATCCAATAGCCTCATACGAGCGTGTACTATTCTCCATTGCATCGATATCAATATTGGGGACTCTGGATTTGAAGTATGCGCAGTAAAGGGCTGGCAACATTTTTTCGTGGTACATCGTCGTTCCGCATTTCTGTGATCAGGTAGTCACGACCATATTAAGCTCACCGATTCTCTTTCCCATGGTACTTTTCTAATTGTTGCTTACACATTAAACAACAGTTACTGCATAATCACATCCTTCCCAACGATTACTTCCTGTCCAAAAGAAAGTAAACCGTACGGGATCTTTCTGCGTTGGTCCAATAGGAATATCCATGAATTCTACACCTAACGCTGTTGAAGTGGAATCGACATCGTTTATCGTTCTCCATTCATCACAAGACCAGTGCAAGCGGAACGCCTCCGGAGCTTGTACCCTGAACCAACTACAAAGCGTTTCATCTTACCAACCTAAAATTGAGCGATTTTCATAGCATATTTTAGTCTGAGATGTTTAGTATTTGTATTTGTAGAAGCTTTAATAGCAAAATAAGGAGCCTCACAATTCAGCCTGTAACTTTTTGATTCGAGGAGTATAATCTCATTGATCGATTTTCCGGTTTGGCTACGGATTTCTCATCTGATCAATGTGATCTTCATCACGCTGTTAATCAGGAGCGGATTAGAGATCCTTTCGGCTCATCCCAAGCTATACACAAACGACAAAGCAATCGACGGAAAAGAATGGATTAAATTTTCAAGGAAGAAGATGCCCAAGGGCAAACTCTGGACTTCTACCGATGAAGAAACCAAGTTTTCAACCTGGATAGCTCTCCCCGGGCGGAGCAATCTTGGTTTAGGAAGACACTGGCACTTTTTCTCAATTATTTTCTGGGTGGGCAACGGAGTAGCGTACTACATTCTTATTTTCGCAACCGGACTTTGGAGGACACTTATCCCGACATCTTGGTCATTCTTTCCAGAAGCGGTCAAAACAATGATTTCAATGGCAGGCGGTCACCTTCCTCCTCTTGGTAACCCATTCGACCCTGCCCAGCAGACTCGCTTACGCGGGAGTCGTATTCATCCTCGGACCTTTGATGCTTCTTACCGGCGCGGCGATGTCTCCTGCGCTTGATGCGAGATTCCCATGGTATCCTAAAATTTTCAAAGGGAGACAGGGCGCGCGTAGCATTCACTTCCTTTGTTTGATTGGATTCATTCTCTTCATAATCATGCATCTCACTCTAGTCGTCGTTGACGGCTTCCAGTTCAATATGGCAAATATCATCTTTGGAGGCGGCGAGGTGTCGTTATTGGTTGCTACAATCCTCTTCCTGGTTTACTTCATTGTAGTGATCGTGATTCATGTTTGGGCGACCGAAGATTCGCTTCGTAGACCAAGGCAGATACAGGTTGGACTCGACAAGGTGATCGAGCCTGTAAAACGAACCCTCTTTAGAGGAGTGATTTCACGCCAGAACTTCAAAGAGTCAGAAATCAGTCCTTACTTCCGAGTAAATGGGCGTCCACCAGAGACTGGCGAGTACAAAGAGCTCGTCAAAGACAACTTTGCTTCGTGGAAGCTGAGAGTCTACGGACTGGTCGATAAGGAACTCTTGCTTTCTTTAGATGATTTGCACGCTATGGAGACGGAAACTCAGATCACGGAGCACAGCTGCATTCAGGGATGGACTGCTGTTGGAAAATGGAAGGGAGTGTCCGTGTCGTTCGTACTCGGCTTATGCCATCCGAAATCCAATGCGAAATATGTTGTGTTTCATTCGCTGGCTCATGGCGAAAGAGATGAGTACGGCCACGGCGACCCGTCGCGCGAATACTACGAGGTGATAGATCTGGAGATTGCAAAGCACCACCAGACCATCCTTGCGTATGAAATGAATGGCAAGCCTCTTCCCATCGAGCATGGGGCGCCGCTCAGGTTGAGAGTTGAGACGCAGCTAGGATTCAAGATGGTCAAGTGGCTCCGGTCTATTGAATTCGTCGATGACTACAAGAAACTCTATGATGGGCAGGGAGGATACAGAGAAGATGTACAGTACTACGGCATAGGTGCGTCGATATAAACTTCTACACCGCTCGTGCGCTTCCTAAATTGTAAACTCGGCTTTTCTGTCATTAAGAGAGATCAGAATTGCTCTAAACAAGTCAACCAGTAGAGGTAATCTTGTCATAACAGAAATGGAAGGAAAGAAATGAGAACGGTGCGATAATGTTCACAAATTTGCATCGTCTCCACATCAATCTACGGGGCGCACCATTCTTGAGGATCCTAGTGTTCTTTGTCCTTTGGAATACATGCTACGTTTTCAGTCATCGCTTACTTCAAACGATAGATACCGCATAATCACGTCCTTCCCATCGTTCACTATCTGGCCAAAAGAACGTAAACCGAACAGGATCTTTCTGTGCTTTACCGATAGGAATGTCTGTGAACTCTACACCGAGCGCAGTTGAAGTGGAATCGGTATCATTTACCGTCCTCCATTCGTCAAAGGACCAATGCAGGCGGAATGTTTCCGGAGCTTGTACTCGAAGTGTACTTCCTTTCTTTGCCGAACGAGCTCGGCGATTTGGCTTCCAGATCTCCAAGTGCTTGAAAGACGACCTATCGGAAATGTATCGCTTGCTAACCTCGGGAATCAGGTCAAAGATTTTGCCTTCTGATGTGGAACGAAGCAACTTGACGTATTCTGCATGAGCCCACATCAGGGGCATGGCTGAGCCGGTGGGTCCGCCTAAATACAGATGACGTTTCTTCATATCTTGCTCATCCCAGATCTGTTCTGGAAGCAAACCCGTCGACGATGCGAATTTCTCTATCGCGCTCAAGCATTGTTTCACATCATGACCTGCAGCTCAGCTCATAATGACCGCGCTCACCGGTCAAGAGCGGCCACGCGCGACCCTTTCCCGATCCCATGTAAGGACCTCCATCTTGGCGCTGTCCATATCCGTCGTGGTTGTAACGCCGCCAGCATGGTCCATATGGAGTGTCTACTTTCAGTACGGCATCCACAACTTTCAGAGAGTCAGCAATCAACGGATCATTTGCTGGGCGGATTCCATATCTCACAAGTTCGAGAAAGCCGGCGTCAACTATCTCTTTTGCCGGAAAAACGCTGCGATCATTATGCGCGTGATTTGCAATGACAAGCATACCCTTGTTTGGATTTTCCTCCGGGTCAGTATTGTTGATGTCTGCGGGGCAGATCCGGATATAATGTCGCTTGATTTCAGGAACCAGGGTACCTTCTGTTGTCACTGTCCACGCCTCTAGATGACTCTCAAGAAAGTCTGCGTAATCCTCCAGATACTCAGCAGTGGAGCTATCTCGGCGGTCCCGAGCAAAATTTGCGGCGCAGATCAAAGCAGCAATGTTAGACGCCAGTGTAGATGGCGAATAGCCGCTAGCTTCCTCCCATCGGTCCTCCTGCGTGGCTGGCCCCTTACGAATGAGATATTTTGCTCCGCGTATCACCGTTGGGTAAGGATCAAAATCCCGGAGTGCATTGGCTTTGTGAAGTCGCCACGCGAGCATGATGGGAAATGCAACTTCATCAAGCTGTATCGCTTTCCAGTAAGGTTTACCATCAATCCAAAAGTTCTGAGCAAATCCACCGTCTTCTTGCTGGCATGCAGCGAGGTAGATCAGGGCACGAAGCGGAGTTTCAGTGTTTCCAGCGCCAAGCAATGCTGTCGCAGTGTTGACCAAATCGCGGGTCCACACAAGGTGGTATCCACCCCGGTCCTCATCGCTCGCGGCCTCTCCCCAAGGAATAGTTAGTGAAGCAATGATAGCTCCCGGATAGCTCTTGTCTTCATGGGCCAAAAGAAGACTGTAGGATCTATGATACAGATTGCTTCCTTGTTCAACAAAGAATCGTTCCAAAGGACGAATTTTGGTATACGCACGGTCCCACTGATCCACAAAACGTGCACCGTGTTCATGGAAGGGTTCACCCAATGATTGGAGCAAAGTTGTTACTGCGTTGTGGAGGCTATTTCCAAAAGCTAATGCTAGCACAAATTCTGACGAGTTACCTAGATCTAATTCGCCTGTTAGCGCGACGTTACCACCTGTAGCCCTCCCAAATTGGTAATCCATCTGAAAATTCTTGGAAAGGTCTGTCCAACCGTCGCTGTATCCCACGAACCCACAAGACATTCTCGTGAAAGGCACGTTTGCAGATAATGCGAGCCATGTCCCGCCTTTCTCGGCTGCGAGAATATTACGACCTGCAACCTCAACTACGTAGGCGTTGTTATTCTTGCCGCCACCTTCAAGGTGAGGTGCGCAAAGAACAAAAAGTTGAATCCGCTTTAAAACATCTTTTTCACATTCGACGCGGACATTCTGAAGCAGGCAGGGCAGGTGTGGATTTGTAATTACTTGCTTACGAATCTTGTACATGCCGTTTGGTTCGGAGTTTGTTATGTTGTATCCGAGAGAATGCGGAGAAATAGGTTCGACCTTAGATTTCAGATGACGCTTTTCCTCGTGAAAGAAACTCTTACCGTCAGTAATTAGCAGCTCCATATCTCGGAGTTGCGGCGTATCGATCGTGGGGTAGTAGACTTCAGTAACGATCCCTCTCCAGATCGTAAACCAAAGCTTGCTATCTGCAGAGTAAGCAGTTCCTACTGCATCCTTGTTGGAATGAGTCCACCGAGGCTCGATTCCTGGTTTGCCGAATGCTTCCGGATTTTTACTGAACTCCAAAATAATCAGGATCTTGAGTAATTCTCCTTTCGAATCTATTAATCTAAATGTTCCCAAGCATTACCAGACGGATGAGCCAAGTGGCGATTTGTTGGCCAGCCAATTCAGCGATCGGTGGCCCATCCCGCACAACGAGTACACCAGAATCCCTTGTATTCAGTGACCTAGCGTAACCAGATTTCTTGGACTCTATGTTCGCTTTATCGACATTAATGACAGAACATTAGATTTACCGGTAGCATTTCTCGGTTCTTCCGGTTCCTCTAGCTCGAGGAGTTTGGTTCATTATCCTGGCCTTTAGAAATGGGATTAGTAAGCGTTCAGGTAGAATCTTAGCTTTCCGGGATCTAGGAATCAGAAAGTTCATCGCCTTAGGCTGCCGCTCCTGTATATCTCAAGTTTCAGTTGAAATACAGTGGATCGAGCTTCGAGATCTTCGGTCTTATTCCCAGTCTTGCAGAAATCCGTCGTCGGGAGGCTATCTGCTGGTGTTGCCGACAGCAGTACGAAGCTCGCATTCCGTCAATTTTGACTCCGCAGAGGTGGCAAAACTTTTCTTCTTTAGGACGTTTTTCTTGTAGTCTTTGCGCGCTCAAGAACGTGGACGATTTTTACAAACACATAGTTTTTGATAAATCTTTTCCATCATTATTCTTCCGAACTGGCTTTTTTGTGAAGAGTGTTAATCGAACTATATCCGTGATGTATCACTCATAAAACACCGCTAGTTTTCCTTACAGTTTTATAGGAACTGCTATCACGGCGGAGTGCAATTCATGGCTGTCCGCCGCATCAGGAGCCTCCGCATAATTCTCTGCAAAGGATCTTAACCTGTGATTGGTTTCCGATTCTCTTTCCGCCTGACACAAGCTGGGCCTCGGACGATTTTCAATGAATCAAAGTGTTTCATTGAAGGCATTTACTCTTTCCAAATCTTCGATAACGTCAGAATTATCTGCTAAGACGATGGCCTACGATTCTCACTGCAATTAGGGCATATCAAGAGCGACTTGTCTCCGCTCACGATACAGAACGATTTCGCATTGCAATCGGGACATGGGACCAGTTCCTCCTTCCACTTTTCGGACAACCCTCCCCGCTTCAGCCAGTCTATGGTTGACAACATGGTCGGATCCGTAAGCAAATCCGGAGATATGTCATCAAAATACTCAACCGCGAGTTTGAGTCTTTCAAACTGTTTGGCGCTGATCTCTCCATTGAGCGAATGTCTCGCGAACGAGGCAACGAGTCGCTTTTTTTCATCAGATTCTTCCATCTTGGTATCGATTCCAGAGAGAAAGTAGAGAGTGGCCAAAGCGCTGACAGTTACCATTCCGAAGGGGGTCTGCAAGAACTGGATAGGCATCCCTGCGTACGGAATTACTAACAGCGGGACTCCGAGAACGTTACTTTGGTCTGTGACAAATGGATCAGGAGCGATATTGTTGTCACCCTTAGTCTGATAATAGGGCATTCCATCCGGCTCGGTTCCAATAGCGATGACTCTGTGAATCACGACTGGTTTCAATAAGCTATCCAGCGCGTTGACTCCAGTCCCGCCCTGGACAAAGACAATAATCGTCCCGTTTTTGATCGAACTCGTTGGATATGTGAAAAAAACGAGATCGCCGCTGTGTAAAATCGGATACATGCTGTTTCCGTCGACGATCGCCACCGGATAAGTTTTGGTTCCGGCAACGACGGGCAAAACCGCAAAAATAGCAATTAGAGCAACGGCAATTACTAGAACAATTAGTCTGACTGGTTTGATATGCAGTCTCAAATGAAATGCGCACGCCCATTTCTCCTAGGTCCGGTAGGTGAATCCAACTTGGAACAACGTTGGATTTCCGTTGCCCCAGAAGACCGTAAGTGCAGTGTTTGAAGGGCCCGTAATAATTACTACGATGTAGCCCGAGGCTGGAATGTTCCCTGCCGAAGATGAGACGGAGACAGATTGGTAAAGCGCTGTTATAGTTGATGCAGTGCTGGAAATCATTGTGGATTGAACTGTCCCGGCTGAATTAGTTGTTTCATAGGAAACTGTGATGGTTTGTCTTGCGGGCATCAGAGCGTCGCAAAGGGTTCTCCAGTAAGTAGTGGATGTTCCGAATACACACGAAGTTGAAGCAAGGGATAAAGAAACAGGAAGATATTCAGCGGCGTTCGAATTTCCCGTTCCAGTCACCGCTGTCACTAGTGAGTTTGCCGTACCACCTATAGTACCTGCAGTCTCTGTGACTGAGGTGTAGCCACCGAACAGGGAGAAAACAAAGTCTGTGTCAGCATCGGTTGAAATTCCTCCGACAGTTGGAGCAGAGGCCGTAGTAGTGCACGAATTCGCCGCCTTTGGTAGATTGGCTGCGGGATCGAATGGTGTCGTTGTGTCAGCACCCGAAACTCCGAAGGAAATCCCGGAAGCAGAGAGCGGCGTCGTCGAAAGATGTACAGTGATTGTATCTGAAGTTACTGTAGAAGCAGCGATCCCATACCACTCTGTGAGGCTCGATTTCTGAGTGGTAGTGCAGAAAGTGGACGAGGCACGCGCTGATCCCTGCCAGGTTATTTTACCCTGAGTATCTGAGATGGAAGACACCGTAACTGATGTCGCTCCGTCATTGGCCACGATTGACAAAACGATTACATCATTCGAGCTTGTCGTGCTGACTGAAGATATGGTGAAGGACGTGCCCGACGCCCAAGTGCCGGATGCACTACCATCGAGTGCCGGTGCCGGAGGATCCGCAAAAAGCTGGAATGAGAGCGATCCTGCCGGAATCGAAGTGGCAGTGCTGAATTGCGGTGACCAAAGATACATGCTGGAACCCGCTGGAAGAGTAAATGATCCCGCACCTTCAACAATTGCATCACAATCTATTCCCCAGTAAGTGGTTGAAGTTGCGAAGGCGCAAGATGCCCCGGACTGGGCTGATGAGACGATTAGATATTCCGCTTCTAGCGAATGTCCAGTCCCCGCTACACTTTTGATTTTAGTTGCCGTAGATCCCGCAATCGCCCCTACAGTCTCTGTTACAGAAGTATATCCACCAAACATCGAGAAAACAAAGTCGTTGCCATTACTCGTCGAAATTCCGGACACCGTTGGAGCGGCAGTAGTTGCCGTACAAGTAGACAGGGAACTTTTCGGAATATTGGCGTTCGGATCAAAAGGAGAGCCAGTGTTCGCACCTGTAACGGCAAATTCCTCGCCGGAAGCGGCACTTGGCGTTCCGCTGAGATTGATCGTTATTACATCAGTTGTTATTGTGGTAGATGCTATGCCGTACCACTCTGTTTGGGTCGTTTCTTGAGTGCCACTACACGAGGTGTATGCAGTCCGGGCCGACCCCTGCCATGACACTGCGCCTAGCGAATCGCTGATTGATGAGACTGCGATGGACGATGAAGAAAGATAAGTAACGATCCAGAGAATTATCACATCGTTTGCCTTTGTTGTCGAAGCCGTGATACTGAATGAAGAACCCGAAGCCCAACTACCAGTCGCGCTCCCGTCGAGAGCAAGAGTGCCAGATGTTGGATTTGGGATTGTCCCCTGAGTGTCTACACTCAAACACGGGGCTGAGCAACCGGTGAGTGGAGGGTTGATATTTTCATAGTATGGTTTCAGGAAGACTCCTGAATTGTCAGAATAAGTATCGTTGGTTATAGTAACAGTAGTGGCAGCAACGACACTAAGAAAGATAATGGGAGAAGCAATGAGCCCGAGCTTGAATGCTCTCTTCTTGCCGCTCCATCCAGATAACATGCGCCTTCAGGCTATTGTTACAGTTAGTGCTGCTGGTGCGGTCCAGGTAGTTGAGCCTGTATCCCAGAGGATCGTCATGGTCTGACCGGCGGTTATTGTTGAAGGCGAAGTAAACTGGAACGTGTAAAGAGTCGAGATCGTGCCCGATGCAGCTGTACTGCTGACTGTAATAGTATACGTGTGGCTTGTCAATCCGCCGGCATTAATCGTCAAGGTGAATGACAGAGCCCAGTCCCCGGCAACGAGCGCGTTCACATAACCATCAGCACCGTTAGACCAAGCTAAAGGAGGAGTCGTGGCTGATTGTGCAGACTCTACTACATTGTAATTGGTGTTCGTGACACTGTAGTATCCATTGTCCTGAACGTAGACACCCTGATACCCGGCGTTGTCAGTGTTTGTAATTGTAACGCTTGTTGCGAAAGCGCCAATGGATACCGAGATTACCAGAAGAAAAACTGCCAGGTAAATCATGCTGATCCTTCTTCGAGTGAAGGGCAATCTCACGGTTTTCATTTTAGGCGTTTCACTAGTGCCGTGGCCAGATAGGTTGTTCTAATTTTTATATGAAGCTTTAAGGCCACGCCTTGTGCTCGTCCTGCAACATGGTAGTCCATGTTCGCAGCATAACGAATGAGGAGGGGAACAAGCTCAGACAGATAGTACGTTATGGCAAGGATCCAATAGAGATGAGAAGAGCTCAGGTCGTACTTTCTAGCGCTCAGGGATTCACTCCTCCAAAGATAGGAGAGATTGTGATGATGAGTCAGGATTATGTTAGGTCGTTGATCAAATCTTTCAATGAGGAAGGGCTGGAGATGCTCAAGCCTCATTGGAAGCCTGGAGGAAACAGGAAATTCACTCCCGAACAGAAGACAAAGCTCGTCTCTCTTGCAACAAGCCAACCGAAGAATCTCGGATTACCTTTCCAGCAGTGGAGCTTGCGTCGTCTGAAAAGTGAAGCTGAGAAGAGAGGAATTGTCGATTCGATTAGCAAGGAGTGGCTTCGAATAATACTGGATGAGTCAGAAATATCATTTCAGAGCGTGAAGACATGGAAGGAATCAAAAGATCCTGAATTTGAGAAAAAGAAAATTCGCATAGAGCGATTGACGCGAAAGAAATCGAATCCTCCCGTGGTACTTAGCCTGGATGAGATGGGTCCATTCAATCTCGTTCCTCACGGAGGAAGAGGATGGTTTGAGGAGACAAATCCGAAAAGGATTCCTGCAACGTACAACAAGTTTGGAGGTGTGAGATTCGAGTACGTTTGCCTCAACGTCTACCACCAACAGCTCGCTATCAAGCAGTATGATCACAAGGGAGGAGAGCCATGGCTAGAGTTTCTGAAGAATCAAAGATCGAATTATCCTGTTGACGAAAGGGTGTACATGATACAGGACGGTCTCCCAGCTCACTGGACTGCTGACATTCGAAGATGGGCTCATTCCACCAATACAGCACTCGTTCCCACTGCCACGAATGCAAGCTGGATGAATCCTGTCGAGTGCCACACTGGCGATATCCAGAAGCTTGCAATGAGCGGAACAGATTACAGGAGCTGGGATGAAGTTAGAAGAGCATTCCTTGATGCGGTGAGCTACAGAAACTCGGAAAGGAAGGCAAGAGGCAAAATGTTCAGAGACACTCAGAGGAGAGATGGTCGCAGAAAACACAGACGACCTTTATGGACACGGCACTAGCTTGTCCCAAGATATGCCTAACAATCGTTAAGAATATTCAGAAGCTTAGATCCGGATTCGAGGTCAGCTCTATATTGCGAAAAATAGGATTATCCTAATAATCTCTGGGTGTTAATGATAAATGGCGTGTACGGAATGGCGCTTGAGGATATCTCACTAACCACTTGGCTGATCATGGGCGGCCTTGCAATCGCCGCCCTGATAGCTGGATTGGCTATCGGAGCCTTAGCATACCCTCAGCAACTGCAGCAATCACAACAGAGGCCTGCAGTACTCACAAATGAGGAAACGTGGACCTGGAAGGATCGGAAGCGAAGACTCAGGACTATGAAAATTTGAAAGGGAAGTGACGTGAAATCTCTTCTCCATTGAGAAAAGAAAACTTCTCCCTTCGATGGAGAACCAGAGGGTTTCGACTCCCAGCATAATGCAGGTCATAACTCAGGATGATCAAAACGACTTAATCAAGGACATCCTCGACATTCTCAAATCCCAAATCCCCATTTGACTTTTCTAGAAGCCTCACGGTCAATGTTAGACCTGGAATTGCGGAGATCGACGAATCAAACACCCAGCCTTTCGGCTTGCCTTAGAGATCGGTGATCATGTTCAACGACGGGCCTGGCTGGGTGTATCACGTCTTGAATCGCGATTACTTTGACAAGACTCCGTGGAAGTCGAATGAAGGGCCACTCAGATACGACATGTAGCAGGACCAGATTCGAAAAATATGTTCACGACGGGCGCCGGGGGAGCCCAATCGACGGTCAGAATATCAGCAACCAAGTAACTCTGGCAGTGAAAAGTGAGAAGTGAAATGAGGTGTCCATCGGTGGCTCGAGCGCTATTCTGTCCGATGTCGGAACAATTGGCACTATTCTACCCCCGGTCGCGGTCGTTGGCTCCAGCACAGGAACAATCATTTCCTCCATCGTTTCTAGTTAGCTCTCAAATGTTGGGACAATCGGAACCATACTCTCACCGATTGGAGTAAACGTTCAAGTCGAGTCTATCGGTACCATCGGAACGGTGGTGATCGAGAGATTTTCGAGTCGCGTGGTTTTAGAGCAGAGCGCATCACTCATCGGTGGATTTACAGGTACGGTGGACATGGCAATTTTCGATTCGATTAGCGTTGACATCGTCGTGGGCACCGCGACTAAGTTCAACCGGTTCACTGCAGGTCGCGCTCATGAGTATTGATCCGATTACTCTATTGGCGACAAGCACAATAGTATCGAGCTACTGGATGTTAAATGGTCAGAGGCAGAGAATCATGGCGCCAAACTCCCTCGGTGAAATTCTTGCCGCGGCAGGAACCATAATAGGAACTGTCGTCGGATTCGGCGTGACCGCTCAAAGAAAGACATAGTTGGAATAAAGGAGGAAATGAATTAGCATATGGCTCTTCCAGAAGTGAGACCCGCCCAATGGATAGCGACAATACTTTCCGGCGGAGTCACCGCGACGATTTCGTCCGGTCAGCTTTCCCACGTAGGAACCATTGGACTATTCTCTCTCCAATTCAGGTCGGAGCGATTGCAGCTATTGCGACGATTGGAACAATTCAGTTTGAAAATTCAACCGCCTCCATCTCTTCTGGTCAGCTGACTGATGTGGGTACAGTCGGAACCATAATCAGCGGCTTTGTAACCGTTCAGTAAAGCTTCACTCAGACGAACGTCCAGACAAATCAAATAGTCAGCTCAATGGGGCGGCAACGATCCTCCCGGGAACTTTGCAGGACATGACAGTCGACGCGATTTACGGTTCAGTAATTTCAGGTTCAATTCAGACAAACGTATTGGGGGTAGAACCTCCGAGTGGAATCAAAAACGAGCGCGATCGTCGGGGGCGCCTGGTGGGCGAGAGCCGGCCCTAACGTAGGGCAGAGAATGGTTGCTCAAGGACCTTTGGGAAGACTAGCAGCGGTCTGGAATGTCGGAGCCAGTTCAACGATAACGAGCGTCTACATTACGGCGGTTCAGAGTACATCTATGTAGCGACAAGGTCAATTTCACTTTGAGCCTTCCTTTAGCTCAGATCCCGACTGCGAATATCGCAGATGTTGGAACGCTGGGTACAATTCTATCACCGATTAGCGATTTTGGACAAATTGTCGGTACCATTGGAACTATTCTTGCAGGGAACATGACCTCATCAATCATAGGCGGGATTTTGCAGGACATTGGCACAGTCGGAAACTTCGGAACGATCGGAACAATAATATCAATCGTAAGCACGCGAGACACGATCGGATCTATTACCCCGATTTCATATTTCTCCGGGACCACGAGCGGAACAATAAAGGGGACTGCTGGAAATCTCTGGGGCCTGGAAGCGATCAATCAAAGCCCGTCGACTGCCGGAGGAACTGCGACTGCCACTTTGATTTTACTAAACTACCAGTCCGGGCTTGCAAGCGCGCTCGCTACAATTATCGCGGAGATACAGATTCCCCCCAAAGATTTTCGAAGCAGAGATTTGTCTCGACCTATAAGTTTTGGAACACTTATTGCGAGCGGTCGCCACCCTAGCAAGTCTCTAACTCTTTAGATAGTTTACTTCTGCTTCGGATAACAATGAAATCTCATTCGCCCATCCCCAGGACCGAGTCTATATGTTAACTGACTTTTACAAATCTTGGTCGCACTCCTCCGACAATTGGATTGAAACCAGCAGAAGAGTCCTTGAAAAGTATTAGCAAAATCTAGTTGGTCGCAAAGTTCCTGATTTTTAGCTTAGTTTGGTGAAAAAGAAAAGTTCGTTGATCTGGTTTATCGCATTTACCATTATTTCTTGCATGTAAGAAACGTCAAAGTTACTTGCATGGAAAGCGTATCCCAAGGTCTGTCGAGGGAGGTTCGTGGCCAGATGTACTCATGTCTCTTTTGCGATTCAGTCTGGAAAAGACTTCAAGAAGGAAAAATTCACTCTGATCTGGAATCACTTTATCTTGAGCACATCAAGAAGTACCATGGATTGACTTCATGAATCTTTCTCGATCCTTTGAATGGATAATTATTGTAGGACTAGATCAAAATTCGGAGTTTGAAACTTTTTTTGTTCAATTCGCCCCATGAATCCAAGTACCAGGATTACTCTCTTACTATGAATTCCGAGAGTGGATTTCTTGAAGATCCTCTCCTGAATAATCTTCGTGTTCTGATAATCGACGCTGATTTTTACAAGGCACTGAGAGACAACCTATATGCGCGCTTTCAGAGCGGTGCCTCCACAATTCTGTACGAGATGGGAAGGGGCTACGGAGAAGTCATTGCGAAAATCATCGAGCAAAACAACTCGGGAAGATTGGAGATCTACCACAAGTTCATCGATCGGGGGAAACGTCAAGGATATGGGGAATTCAGAGTTCCTTTACTACAATCAATAATCTGGGGGTTGAAGGGAGAAGCTGAAAGTAATTTTGAAGGATAGTTTCTTTGCAGCTTCCTCAGGACAGACGGGACAGAAGGAATGTTGGATAATCGCGGGAATGATTGCGGGCGCCGGCTGCAAGATCTTGAAGAAGGATGTTGTGTGTGTCGAAGAATTGTGCATGTCAAAGGGAGATCGCCATTGCGAGTTCAGAATGAAAGGCACCGAGTAATGAAACTAACCCCGCGAGTAAGTTGGAGAATAACTCCTCTAGTATAATCGTGGAATAGTCCAATCTACCATTACTTGCTTTAGAGTAATCTAAGCGTCGATTGACCAATATTTTTCTCAATGAACTTCATAATGGATTCGTATATTTCTGTAGTTTCCGTTTTCAGTTCAATCGTTAGCCCGATCATGATGCCTCCGAATATGTTCGCTGGAAATAACATTCCTTTGTCGTTTTCTCTTCCGAAAGCAAGGTAATTCATTTTCGATCTTGCTTTTTCCAATCGTCCCATGATGCTGAACGCGAGAATGGACCATGTCCCTATCATTCCATTGGTACGTTGAGTAAGTGAACCTAGACTACTCCTGAATTCGGGCTTCACTTCTTCGGCCAATATTGCTCCGTCTGGAGTCTTTACAATGATGCAGGCGAGTATCCTCGAGTCGAGATCCAGAATGCTCTTTGCAAATGATCCATATTTGTGATCATCTGGTTGAACCACTCGAAGATTATCTCCGAATCAAAGCTTGGTTCCAGCTTCATTTATTCAAAAAGGATCGTGAATTCATTGTTTAAAACCGGGTTTAGATACCTAGATTGTAACAAAATTTCTTCTTAGGAATAGTCAAAAAGTGAAGCAGCATTCGTGGTAGAGGATATCGATTAGGAGTTTTTTTCGAGGAGCTCAAAAGCTAGGCATTAATCTCGAAAATGATTGAGTAAACAGAACTGGAAAATTAATATTTGGAAATCTTTGCTCCATAAGCGAAAACGTTTGCTGGAGGCAGTTTTTACCTTTCAGAGATTCTTGTTCAGAATAAACTTGGGACAAATCCAAATGTGATGGTTACGAGGCCAATGTTGCCTTCACCTCTGACCCGCTCTAAGGTCTTTCAGACCGAAGTGAGCGTTATTGTCTTCAGTCCAATTGTTCAGAGTGATGGTTGCACAAGTGTTTGTGGCAACGTAGGCTATACAGGTTCATACACAGCAAACATTGGCAAGTCCTCATTCTCTAGCACACCCACCAAAGTCGAAATCGCAACTATGAATGGTGCTGTCATAGGAGCTGTCATCGTGAATTTCCTCGGACAAACGTACAGCGTCTCAGGAGACGAGACAGTCACAATAACTTAAAGGTGAATTCGATTGAACCTAAAAGAATCCACAAGTGAGAGCAGTCGTAAGTTAGCCAAGTCAGGCAGTGTAACTACAAGATCTCTAGTCACCGTTCTCGCACTGGTGATGTTCCTGCTCTACGTGACATCAGTTGGAGTTTCGGCTTCGAACTCCACTGGTTCTCTGAACTCACCTGCAACGCTTGGACATACTACCACTGTGTATCGGACGAAGACCATTACCAAGACAATCACCAAGGCCACGACGAGCACGGTCTTTGTTGATAGCACAACCACAGCGACATCAACCGTCACAGATACCAGCACATCAACAGTTACATCTACCACAACTTCAGCAGTTTGTTGCGAGACAACTACTACAACCGTCAGCGAAAAAGCAGCGACAGTAACATCAACTGTGACTACAACTGTAACTGATACACCAAACATTCAAAGTGGTTCTGGTACTTTCACAGATGCAGACACAGGTGATAACCCGCTTATGACTACCCTGTTCGACAACACAGGTGCGACTACACCAGACTGTCAGCTAACAATCATGGTCACTACTGATGGAGTCACTCAAGCTTCGTCTGACAGTGGTGGAAGTGTTGAACTTCAAGCAATTACGACTCTCGGTGCAACACATGTAGAACTATTCACAACCATTACTTCAGGTCTAGATACACCAATTCCATACACGAACACATGGTCAGGTGCAAAACTCCAGCTTAGCTTCAATTTTCCGAGCGGAAATCCAGACAGCGACACTGTTTATGCCTACTACTCATGGACTGCTATCTGTCCATCATAGGAGACACTTGTCTCCCTCCCTTTTTCTTTTTGAAATGAAAACAAATGCAAGAAGTCTATGTCAAACTCAGACTTGAACTTAGTCCTCAAGTAGGTGACAACGGCGAACAGATGCCTATGCCGACCATGGATGAGATATGCGAAGAAGTCAAGCGTCTTCTCACGATCGGAGAAGAGGACTCTGGTAGAGAATCATCGTTTTGCATACGAGACGTAACGTCGCTGTAGAAGATCTGGTCTCCTCCCAACACTTTTTTTGCAAAAAATTAGATTAGAATAGAAAACATACCCCCGGTCCATCGAGGACTTCCACCCAGATCCCAGGTTTCAGGCATTGCTGAAGAAAATTGGTTTCCCCGACGTAGATTGATCAGTTATCAACTAGCCGTAGAATCGACTTTTCCATCGCGATGTTGAGGCAAACTTTCTCTAGTTAGTTCATAATCAAATCCGCGCGTAAGCGTTGGGGGGCCCACCATTTTAGCCCCCCATTTTTAGCCTCCCTCATATTAAGTTTGTCTGCCTCAATCTTTTACTTAGGTGGTATCAGCCCTTTCTCTCGAAGTGCTTTTCTAAGGGACGAATGTAATTCCCAGGAAGCTTCTTGTGCAATTTCAACATTAAGTGTCGAATCTAGCCATTCAAATTTTGGATAATGCCAAGAACCGGAGGCGATTGCTCTGTAGTTGACATTCTGATTGCGACCTCTCATCAAAATGTATTCATCAATATGTTCTCCCACGTTCCGTAATTTCTTAAGATCTGGGATAGCCGTGTCAAAGGCATTTAGAGCAACACTGATTTCATTGGATATGATCTATTGTATTATGTCGATTAAAAAAATTAGGTACCTTTCCCTAAGGAGAATACACACATGTTGCAACCGTGTAGCAATATGATGGATAGCAACCTTGTCCCCCTAAGCTGGTTGAATTTGTTAAAGTGTAAGTTGAAACAGCACTTGCGTGAGTTACAAGATAGTAGGTAGATGTCGTCGTCGGATATGGGGGTGGCTGAGTTTCCAAAAAAGTCGCTGAAGAATAAGTGGTCGAACTATCCGTCGTTATAGTAACATTGTAGACATAGGATAGGTTGGTCTCGTCTCCTTGAACATAGGCTACAGCCTCACATGTGCCAATCGTTATGACCGAGGTAGTCGTTATGACAGAGGAAGAAGCCGAATGAGAAATATTTGGAACTAGAAAAATTCCGATCAGTAATGCTCCAATCGCGACTAAGAGAACAGCTGAAACTATCATAACCTTGGAGATGGCTTTTAACCTAAAAGCAATACGGGATTCGAAGCTATGCAAAGTCGTCCATCGTCTCTTTTTGTATTCTGTTCCCTGAATTAACCTTGGCGTACTCGATCAGAGTCTTCAATTTCTCCACTCCTTTGATGGCAATTCCGCAAGCTTCCGCCGGAGGAGGAGGAGCCCACCATTTTAGGGGGTTTAATTTCAGGCTCTCCCAGTGGAGTTTTGCTCAAAAAATTTCCCTTTGAAAGTAGTTATGGACCTAATTACTTTCCAAATTTACCCAACTAACTTCCCTTTGAAACCCAAGGAAAACGAGAGAAAATTTCTCAATTAATTTCCAGAGAGGGAAGCGGGGGGGCTAAAATGGTGGGCCCCCCCCTTAAATTTACACACTTACTCTCCTATACTCTCATACTCTCTTTTTACTCTGTGTAAATTACTGTAATAGTACTAGAGTGTTAGTGTACTTCTGTCTCTCTATGCTTCTCTATGTGCGTATCAATATAGAGACACACTCACGCCTTCGATTTCCCTAATCTCTATCTCGCACTTGCCTTCTAGCTTGCCAAAAGTTTCAACCCTTTCAATAATTCTATTCAGAAAGATAGAATAATCACCGTAACATGAATTAGCACTTTGAAGGTTGTCATAGACATAGAGCCTAGATTTGAATGAAATTACAGCTGCCCTAAGTTCTCCAAGGAATAAACCCCGCACAAGTGAATCTTCAATATGAGCCAAGGGATTTCCAGTCACTGCGAGCTTTGGTTGGTTCTCATATCGAGCAATAATATCCGAATCTCTCAATAAAATCTCTGATTGAGTTTGGATAGCGGTTTCTATTCTGTCTCGAACATAATAAGAAGGCGTGTCATTAGATCTTTCAGATAACATAGGAAATTTGACGAGGCAAATATCGATTCGTTTACTAATTTCATCAAGGGTTTTGGCAATTTCCGAATTATGTTTGTTTATTATTGCTTCACAATCATAGAGCCGTTGCATTCCTTGTTTGTATTTCTTTGAATTTA
>CAWCYI010000008.1:0-87489 GCA_963799845.1 uncultured Nitrososphaerota archaeon | reverse complement strand
CAACAACTCCAACATCCTGATCTCTCCGGAGACGGTGAGCGAATATCCTGTCTTCACTTCCGCGGTCGTTGTACCCGAAGGACAACATTCTTTCAAGTCTCTTTCTTGTTTGGGAAATCAGGTCTTCATCCGAGGCTCGATTCGTTTCTCTGACTGTCTTGAGGATTCCTCCCCCTGACTTCAGGATGTCAAGATACGACATTCCTGAAAGTTTGGACGAAAGCTCACTTTCTCCTGCTGCCGGCAAAAATTGCGTGGGTGTGCGAATCAACAAAACCAGGCATCACAAGATGCTTTTGACAGTCGACTTCAGTCGATGACGAGGTAGAGAGTTTTTCATTCAGATCGGATCTTCTCCCCACGTAGACTATTTTTTCTCCTGCAATTGCTACGCACAAATCCTTAGTGTTGAGAACTCCAAGAGAACTCTGGGTCGGAAATAAAATCGGCTTGCTTGAATGACCCGAGAAGGTAGGAGCTCTCCGATGTTGTAGAGGACTAGATCCGCCCTTGGATGTGGACTCGATGTCAATTTGAAAATTAGTCAATCAGAATTGGTGCGTCTATTAAACAAAGTTCCGAACGATTATCCAATTCTGAAAAACGGATTAGTTCCCGAACCCTCAGAGTAGGAGCTAATCCATTGTCGAGCAGTAATGGGAAAGGTATTATCCTCAGGATGATCTTCAATTTCACAGACAATGATAAGAAATGCAGTTCGCGCTCCGCGCGGAAGAGAACTATCGTGCAAGAGCTGGCATCAGGAAGCCGCTTTGCGCATGCTGATGAATAATCTAGACCCCGAGGTGGCGCGTGATCCTGACAACCTCATAGTCTATGGGGGGACCGGAAAGGCTGCCAGGAACTGGGATTGTTTCCATCAGATAGTTGATTCCCTTCGAGAACTGGAAAACGACGAAACGCTCCTGGTTCAATCGGGCAAGCCGGTCGGGGTGTTCAAAACTCACGCCTACTCACCGCGAGTCCTGATTTCTAACGCCATGCTCGTACCGCACTGGGCGACCTGGGAGCAGTTTTGGATATCGAAGCAAAAGGGCTCACAATGTATGGGCAAATGACGGCCGGTTCTTGGATTTACATCGGCACGCAGGGAATTCTCCAAGGAACTTATGAAACTCTCGCTGCAGTTGCCGACAGGAAATTCAAGGGAACTCTCGCTGGGACCATCACTCTAACATCGGGACTGGGCGAGATGGGCGGGGCGCAGCCGCTTGCAGTCACGATGAACGACGGAGTTGCAATTGTTATCGAAGTCGATCCGGACAAGATTGAACGGCGAATCAGGACGAAGTACTGCGATGTCAAGACTGAAAGTGTCGATGAGGCACTTTCAATTGCGAAGGACGCGCGGGACGATCAACGCGCACTTTCGATTGCTCTACAGGGAAATTCGGCCGATATTCTACCAGATCTGGTCTCCCGTGAATTCGCCCCGGACATATTGACTGATCAGACTTCTGCGCATGATCCTCTAAACGGATACATTCCTAGCGGATACGATGTCAAGACCGCAGACACTTTGCGTCGTTCCGACAAGAAAATGTATGTTCAGAAATCAATGCAGTCAATGGCGGTTCATGTTAGGGCGATGCTGAAATTACAGGCTGGTGGAGCAGTGACATTCGACTATGGCAACAACATTCGCAAACAGGCGTATGATGCTGGTGTAGCAGATGCATTTTCTATAAAGGGGTTCGTTCCAGAATACATCCGACCTTTGTTTTGCGAGGGTCGGGGACCATTTCGCTGGGCGGCTCTATCGGGAAACCCCGAGGATATCTTCGTAACGGACAAGATCGCGACTGATGAATTTGCGAAGAACAAGGGACTCGTTCGCTGGATCGAAAAGGCGCGTGAAAAAGTCAGTTTTCAAGGACTTCCGGCACGAGTATGCTGGCTGGGATACGGCGAAAGAGCCAGGTTTGGGAAGTTGATCAACGAGGCCGTGGCCCGTGGAGATATCGAAGCCCCGATTGTAATAGGCAGGGATCATCTTGATTCCGGTTCGGTAGACTTCTCCCTATCGGGAGACTGAGGGAATGGCCGACGGCAGTGATGCGATTGCAGACTGGCCGATATTGAATGCGCTGCTCAACGCCACGTCGGGCGCGTCATGGGTCTCAGTTCACCACGGAGGCGGCGTGGGAATCGGCTACAGCATTCATGCGGGTCTCGTCGTCGTCGCCGATGGTAGCGACGACATGAAAATACGGCTTGACAGATGCTTGACAAACGATCCCGGTACCGGAGTTGCGAGGCACGTTGACGCAGGATACGGGTCTGCAATGAAAGTTGCAAGGGATCGCGGAGTGAAGATTCCCATGATGCGCAACGATACGAAACGCGAATAACTCTGGACTGGTCTTGGAAAATTGATTCAGAAGTTAGTACTCGACACCAGCGTGATTATTGACGGCAAGGTGACTCCGATGATCTCTTCGGGGGAGATATCGGAAGGCTCTGAAATCATAGTTCCGGTAGCTTCGCTGGACGAATTGCAGGCACAAGCTTCGAAACATCGCGAGGAGGGATTCATCGGGCTCGAAGAACTGACAAAGATCCGGAAACTCAGTGACGAGAAGAAAATCAAGCTCAGTTTCGATGGAGAGAGGCCTTCGATGGAGGACATCAAACTGGCGCGTTCTGGCAGAATAGATGCCCTGATCAGAGACATTGCAAAGACTCGCGGAGCAGTCCTCATAACAGCCGATTACGTTCAGGCGCTGGTTGGCAAGGCCGAGGGTATCGAGGTCATTCATTATCGTTCCGAGGTCAAAACAACCGGACTGCAGTTCGAAAGATATTTCGATTCGACGACTCTGAGTCTTCACCTGAAGGAAGGCGTACCCCCGTACGCAAAAAGAGGACTGCCGGGAAATTTCGATTACCTGCCGATCTCGGATCAGGAAATCCAGCGCCAAGAGTTAGAGTGCTCGCAAAGGAAATCGCTGAAGCAGCTAGAGTCGCATCCAACGGAAGCGTAGAGATAAGCAGGAACGGGGCGACTGTAATCCAGTAGGGCAGTATCGTGTCGCCATTGCAAGGCCGCCATTTTCTGACGGGCTCGAAGATCACAATTGTAAGACCGCTGGTCAGGCTGACTCTGGCCGATTATGACCTGTCTGAAAAACTGATCCAGAGACTGGCAACCAGGGCCGAGGGAGTCATAATCGCAGGTCCTCCGGGTTCCGGCAAATCGACCCTTGCGAGCAGCGTCGCCGATTTCTTCCTAGAAAAAAGGAAGGTCGTCAAGACATTTGAATCGCCCAAAGACCTCCAGGTTTCGAAAGGCATCACGCAGTACGGAGCTCTGGAAGGGGATTTTGAAAAGACAGCAGAGATCCTTCTTTTGGTAAGGCCGGACTATACTGTCTTCGACGAGGTGCGAAAGACCAGAGATTTCCAGATATTTGCCGACATGAGGCTCGCCGGAGTTGGCATGGTAGGCGTTGTTCATGCAAGCGATCCGGTGAGCGCAGTCCAGAGGTTCATGAGTCGAATTGAACTCGGGATGATACCCCACATCGTCGATACGGTAATCTTCGTGAAAGCCGGAAAAATTGAACAGGTACTTGACTTAAAACTTGTGGTCAAAGTTCCGTCTGGAATGAATGAGCCGGATCTTGCGAGGCCTGTTGTTGAGGTCCGCGAATTCGAATCGGGGAAGTTGGCTTACGAGATTTACACTTTTGGAGAAGAGAACGTGGTCATTCCCATTGACGAGATTCGAAAGAATTCTCAAGAGTCAACAGGGGTAGACAAACTCGCGAAGGAAAGAATACTGCAAACTTTCAGAAAGTACGATCCGAACGCCGTCGTCAAGATAATTTCTCCGTCGAAAGTCTGAAGTCACGCTGGACGAATCTGTAATTCCACGCGTCATAGGTAGGGGCGGAGCAACGATTAAAGAAATTGAAGAGTCCCTTTCGATTGGAATTGACGTCAGACCCAAGAATGGAAATGCCGGAATTGCGGAAGAAAGAGAGGAGAAACCGGAAGGCAAGAAATTAGCCTTCGATTACAAGGAAAAGGCTGGCTCGATAGAGATATTTTTTGACACAGAATCCATTGGCGAAGAAGTGAAGATATTCATCGACGAGGAACTTCTGCTGACGACGAGGATCGGACAGAAAGCCAGACTAAAGTTTGCAAAGAAATCGGAGTTAGGGAGGAAGTTACTAACGGCGATCCGAGCAGGTAAATCGATTGAAATATTTTCGACTTAGCCTATTCCAAAAATAGAGGTCACATGGCCAGCCAACCTTCTCGCACCACTCCCCGTCCTTCCATATGCCGCCTACTGAATTTCCAACAATACTTCTGGTTGAAATTACGTCCCGGACTCGACTCCAGAGATCCTGTATGATTTATACGCGCGATGAGGGATTTAGGTATCGTGCCGAAGAAGACATTCGTCCTGGTGCCCGGCGCATGGCTTGGAGCGTGGGCATGGCGGCGGGTCGTTCGGCTGCTCGAGCCTTGGAGGGAACGCGGTTTATCCCCTGACGCTCACCGGAATGGGTGACAGGGTTCATCTGGCGACACAACAGGTTGCGGATCGAAACAGCAATACAGGATGTCATCAACGCCATCGTTTACGAAGGTCTCGAGGATGTGGTGCTGGTGGGGCACAGCTTCGGGCAAAGTTGTCGCCGGCGTCGCGGACAGGATGCCTGAGCGGATAGGAACACTTGCTCTTCCTAGACGCATTCAGGCCCGCGAGGGTCCGGACGCCACAAGGGGACTTCAGTTCAGAGGGTTGGCCATTGCTCAGCGACGGATGGAGGATTCCCCTCACCGAAGAAATCCTTGCAAACATCGGAAAAGACGTCGAGGGGAGAAATCGAGAATGGATGCTATCCAAAGTCACGCCCTGGCTCATGAGGTATGCTGGTGACACGGTGACACTGTCCGAGAAATTGAATTCAGTAAAGAAGCCTACATTCTGGCTACCGGCGGCGGTGACGACGTCGAGGCAATCCTGAAGGAGAAGCTGGACGGGAAGTACCGGACCCTGAGTCGGGTCACTGGCGGATGGATACGACAAAACCGGCTGAGCTGGTGCAGGCGATGCTGGACCTCACTTTAAGCACGGGCTTTCAAATAATAATTCAACAGGCCTGCTGCATCGACCCTAGTGAACTGATCTTTCAAGTCATCTGACAGCTCAATATATTCGGGAAAATCCTCCTGCAGAGTGGAAAACAATTGCTGACAATCTTTTAGTTCGTAAGCCGATAGTTTATTTTCTTCAACATATTCTGATGCTCTATTAGCCCACGCCCTAAAGATTCTAGAGATTTTTGAGAAATATGCTTCATCCGGAAAAATCTCTTTGAAATGTGCCATGCACGCGATATTCGGTCTTAGCGTCTTCAACATTTCAATATCTTTGAGAGCCTGGACTAGATCGAACGAGGGCGGAGGCGTTGTGGGAATTAGTGATTCCGATTTTTCCTCGAAGATTCCCAGTGCGTCCGCGGTGAAAATGATCGAGTGTCTGTCGTCAACCAGCACGTTGTGATGCGGCGCGTGTCCGGGGGCTGGAACATATTCCAATTCGACTTGCCCCAAATTAATTCTCGCGTTTGGCTTTATTGGGCTCACCTTATCGACAGGAACAGGCGTGCATGCACCCCAGTTGTTGAAAATGCGATCCCCAGAATAGACCTTGCTGATGAGTTCAGCACCGCAGGATCGAGCATGTGTTTCAATCCTCTCTCTGGGACGATCAAGTGGACCGAAGAAATCTCTTCCAGAAAGCTCGCTGAACCCCCGGCGTGATCAAGATGGATGTGGGTCAGCAGCAAATAATCGATTTCAGATTTTGAAACACCGCATTCCTCGACTAAAGCGAGAAGTTCTGGAATTACGGAACCGGGGCCGCAATCTACTACAGCCACTTTATCGTCTGCGAGAAGATATGACTTAGAACCTCCGGATTCCCTATCGGTCCAAGCCGGTAAACAAAATTATTCAGCCGACTACCTTTGAGCTAGACACATCTCAGACACTCGACATTATCATGCTGCCCAAGGTAAAAAAGTTCGACGCGTTGATGTTAGATTTTTGAAAAGGTATTTCTCGCGTTACTGTTTCTGTGCAGTTGCTGGGACCTTCTCTCCATCGGATGCTGAATCGGGAGCGAGCCCTGCCCAAAACGCAATAACTACTATGCTGAGCAAGAACAACAAGACACCGAGAAACGGAGTCGGGATGTTGCCCATCGGAGGAGTCGGTATCATACTGCTAATTTGAGCCGGAGCCAGGGGTGCCGTGATATACACCAACGAACCCACCCAAAGAACCAAAACTATGAGCGCAAGAATGGCAGAGAATGCTTTCATACTAATCGGGCGATTTTTCTCCTTATTTAAATTGCTTTTCAGAACAACTTCTGAGTCTAGAGAAAGTTTGAAGCGAGTCTCAGCTGGAAGTCTGCTTTCGAAGATCGAAAATGGCTTTGTAGATGCCCGAAGTGAGAACAAATTTCTCAAAAGTCTTTTCGACTTTCGGAACGGAAGTTGCAGTCAGGCCGAGAAAAGAATGTACGAACTCATCCACTCCATCGGGATCAGATATCGTGCCTATTTTCCACCAAACTGAAGCTAGATCGGTTTGCGAGCTTATCAGACTGAAATTCTGGGACCTTGAATTGTTTCCGATATTCTCTTCTAACGTACACGTGAAATCCAGAAAGATCAAGAACTCTTAGGACTAGCTGTATTACAAATATATCCCAGTCGGAAATCTTTCTAATTTGCTCTAAAGTAATTTCCGAGTCTTTTCTGCTAAGCGACTTTGCCATCCTTACCGCGCATTCGCTGGAAGCTTCCTGGGCTCGGACGGATACTTCGTCTTCCTGCCACACCGTCGGCCCGACAAACATTCTAAGCTTACCCTCATTCGCGATAGTAGCAGCCGTCTTTTCAATCAGTTTCTTGGCCTGCGGTTCGTCTAGTATCCTTCAGTCTAATCGATAGATGCGGATGGATTTCGCCCCTCGAAGGATCGTACTGCTTGCTGAAATTCCATGCCTTAACTTGCGTTCCCAGGGCAGACACGAATCTCAGGCAGATACTCGATGGGCTTCACGAGATCGAAGAGATCCTCTAACTGGTCAAATTCGATATCGTACGAAAGGTATGCCAAGCTCTTGGGAATGTTAGAGTTTCACATTGGAAGATATTGGTTATGGATCTGCAAGACGAATGCGGAACACTTTCTCTAACGAGGTTCTTTTGGGAGATCATTCATAGAGTGTAGCAGTCTTGTCACAAAATAAGAGTAACAGTCGAATTCTACCAGTTCAGAAAATTGGCCTCGCAGTTCAAGCTCGTTAAAGATAAATACGAACGACATCGTTTGTTTTTGAGATTCGGAGAGATTGGAGATGAAATGTGCAAATATCGACTGTGACAATGAAGCCCCCCACATAGTCACTTACGACCTTGGAAACGGAATGATCGGCAAAGCCTACTACTGCATAGAGCATCTCTCCGAGGGCCAGAAGTTAAACCCCTTCATGAGCGGACTGATCATCCGTATTTTCTCTGAAAGCGGAAACGTTTTCTCATTTCCACGGGTTACCAAGTCTCTCTTTAAGATCACGTTTTTCGAAATTCGGAAATAACTTAAGAAGACTCCTTGAAAGACAATCCATGTTGTTGAGAAAACGGCTGTATGATACCGCGCTTCTTGCGGCAATAATACTACTTTTCGTTCTATCACCTTTTCTGGTAATAACTGCGTATTCCCCAACCGGTGGCGCTGCATCATATGCAATTCGTCCCACTCCTGCAACGATCACGAGTGCCAACTTGAGTCCGACCTGCTCGCCTACTTCGATTTGTCCCGCTATGCTCGACAAGGCGTACGGTTTTTCGACACTTCAATCCAAAGACATGAACGGATCGGGTCAAACAGTTGTCATTGATGATGCTTGCGGTGATCCATCGATTTCCACTGATCTGAAAGTTTTTGATTCAAAATTTGATCTGAGTTCTCCAAAGCTGAACGTTATCGATTTTGGTGGGGCTCCTTGCACTGATGCAGGATGGTCTCTCGAAACCTCTCTTGATGTTGAGTGGGCGCATGTCACCGCCCCGGGAGCTGCAATCACCGTTCTGGTCGCTTCCATTCCAAATCCGCAGGACATGTACGGGGCTTGGACCTATGCCCTGAGTAACCACCTTGGCAACCAGATTTCAAACAGCTACGGAGGCGCGGGCTGTTACAACGGATATTGTAATGACACAATTGGTCAGGGGATAGGTTCGTGCGCATCAACCCAGGGAACTGAAAGCGTAAACGTCGCGAATATTCTTAGTCAGGCGCAGAAAGATCACGTTACCGTCCTTGCTTCCTCAGGGGACAGCGAGAGTACCGGCCAGGGAACGACACAGGAAGAAACGATTCCCGATGATTGTCAGGGCGTTCTGACGGTCGGAGGAACCACTCTGACAATCGATTCCTCTGGAAATTACATCGGCGAGACCGCGTGGAACGGATTTACGGGCGGAGGCTATACCACGAATGCTGAACCAAAATACCAGTCTGCAGCGAAGATAGTTGACCCATACAACGCGTTAGCCAAACCGGATGTCTCGGCTGTTGCCGATCCAAATACAGGGGTTTGGATCTACAATCACGGCAACGGAGGCTGGCAGGTCATTGGAGGAACGAGCCTATCCAGCCCTCTCTGGGCCGGATTTATCGCGGACGTGAATCAGATTAGGGCAGCCCACAGACTGCAACCTGCCGGGTTTATCAACCAATTTCTTTACAGCAAGGTCTACGGGATTGATGGCACATCGCCTCTGTACACCGAAGGACTTCCACGACATACTCACCGATAAGAACAACCCGTGGCACGCGGGAAAAGGTTGGGATCCTGATACCGGACTAGGTAGCTCATCGCACCAGCCCTTGCGAACACTCTGGGAACTAGCTCAGCAGCATCGCTGGAAATCCTGCTAGCCACCCTATTTGCATCGAAAAGCACCTGCCACTCATTTTGGTTAATGAAATAGCCCCATGCAGATTCGAACTGCAGTCTCAGGCTCCAAGAGGCCCGCATACTTGACCAGGCTATACTATGGGGCTGCGTTTGATGCGTCGCTTTCTTGATGTAATATTACTTTTCCTTGATCAAGAATTGTAGAAAAAATTCGAGAAGGATTTTTCTGCTAAGATGATATCGATTCTCCAATGAATATAATGAACGCCAGTTTCTATACGTAATGATTCTCCAATCAATATTGAGCGATCACGCAAGTATCGAGGTACAAGTTCCCAACGCTCATGCCAACGACATAGCATTCTGCGATGAACGGTGTATCGACCGGCACACTTGAAGCCTGTGATGGGTTCTCCCAGGTCCAGACGATCCACCCGGTCATTTGGTCTGCGTACGCTGCAGCCGTAGAAATAAGGCTCGATCGGATCAAAACAACTTCGATACAGTCCGCCTTTGTTTTCCACAGCGGACACGTTTCCTCGAACATAAAGAAACTGTTGAGTGTAATTAACGGCTGCCAGTGTCGGATGCCTGGTAATCTTCGAAAAGAGTGTTTGTGGGTATTGCGGTCGATAGTGTATTCAGCGCAGTCCCGGATAAACTGTTTCCGCTCGACGAGTCTTTGAACTGGGATTGAATAACTCCCGACGAAAATAGAACGAGGGCAAAGCAGCCTATGACGACGGCTATGATTACCAGAATCGTTGACACCCTGAGTCGTCGATTCTCAGTTTTTTGCCGGAACTTTTCGCGTTTTCTTACCAAATATTCGGAAGCCACCTTTTTGTTGGAGAAAACTGTTCTCCGTCCAGCAACGCATGGTCTTGGAATCAAAGGCGCTATATCAAGATTGAAAGCTATCATCGCTTTCCTGAGGGAATCTCATTCGGTATTCTCGTCGAAATTTGGCAATTATAACTAATCTATTGAGAAATTATCTGGCCTGATGTAACCGGCTCTGACGGAACTCGCCCCGCTAAATTCTGGCCCTATAATCAAATTGCTACCAATCTAGGTATATTGATGAGAATACCTGTTTGGATCGAATATCTGATGCCCTAAATCTTACATAATGTGAAGCATATTGGAAAAGGTCATTTCAACTAAAATTGCTCAGGGCTGGATTATTGACAAGAATCGTAAGACATCATTTCCTGGAAAATATTTTATGTATTCTTTTGTCGGAATCCCAGATCAAGGATCACAATGTCAGGTACTATGAATTTCATCTCCCGAAATGTGCTGAATATTGGGCTGATTTTCGAACTAAAAATAGATAGTCTTAATTCACATAATTTGCTACTTCATTTTGAGTGTATTTTGTTATGATCGACGAAGACGAGCTATTGCTCATTCCAGGACCGACCACAATTCACTCCAGAGTTCGCGGTGCGATGGCGAAACCTCAGCAGAGTCACGTCGCTCCCGAATTCTACATGGCCTTCAAGGAGTTGCTCGAACTTTCGAAATACACCTTTCGCAATTCCACCGGTCTTCAATTTGTTTTCACCGGCTCGGGCTCGATCGGAATGGAGACCTCGATTTTGTCTTTAATCGAGCCGGGCGACAAAGTCCTCTGTGTCGAAACAGGGTACTTTGGACATCGCTTTACGATGATGGCGGAGATCCACGGCGCAAAAACAGAGGCCATGGTCGCTCCTCTGGGAAGTCACATCGATTATGAAGCTGTGGAATCGAAGCTCAAGACTGGAAACTTCAAGGCGATTTTATTCACCCACGTTGACACTTCAACCTCGGTCATGAATGACATTTCGAAACTAGCAAAGATTGCGGATGGTTGCGGAGTTTTGTCGGTCTGCGACTCGGTTTGCGGAATCGGGGGTGCGCATCTGGACTTTGACTCCCTGGGCATCGACATCGTACTGACAGGCTCCCAAAAGGCGCTCGCAGCTCCGCCGGGCGCGACATTGATCGCTGTATCAAAGAGAGTTTATGAAACGATGGAGAAGAGGAAGACGCCCATTGCCTCGTATTACATGAACCTCGTTCGGTGGAAGCCAATAATGGACGACCCAAAGATCTATCTCACTACCCCGGCGGTTCAGGTTATGCTGGGATTGAGAGAAGCTCTCCTTCAGGTAAAAGAAGAGGGGATCGAAAACAGATGGAGGAGACACGAAGTGCTTTCCGAAGCCTTCCGTGCCGGCCTCGAAGCGCTGAATCTGAAACCTTTGCCAAATTCCGAAAGCCGTGCCCCGACGGTAACCGCGTTCTACGTTCCTGAAGGAAGAGCCGGAGAATTACAGGACACTCTCCGTTCGAAGTACGGCTTGCACGTAGCTCGCGGCTTTGGCGACTACAAAGATACGATGCTTCGGGTGGGCCACTTTGGAAATATTTCTGCGACTCACGTCCTTTCCCTCCTGGCGGCCCTCGAGCTTACTCTGAGCGGAAGTTCGATCGTGAGGCCCGGAAAGGCGATCGAGAGCGCGATGCCGATCCTTCAGAGATAGTGAATCAGATCTTCGGGAGCACTTCGATCCCAAGCAAATCTAGAGAACTCTTCAAGACGTTTGAAAATGCGCGGACCAGAGAAATTCGCGCGTGACGAAGTTCCCAATCATCCACCTGGATGACCCGATTTTTCTCGTAAAACTTGTTGAATGATTCGCAGAGTTCAAACGAGTAATGGGCGATCCACTTCGGGGCGAGCATCCTTACCGCCTTTTCTATTGAGAGATCGTATTTCGATAGCATTGTCAGGAGATTGATTTCTGTTTCGGAATCGAGAAGCTCCCCCCCATTCCGCCTTTATCCGGGTCTCCGACTTTCGAAAGAATGCTCGTAGCTCTAGCATAAGAGTAAAGCATGTAGGGTCCGGTTTCCCCCACCAACTTCAGAGATTCCTCAAGATCAAAGGTGATGGTTTTGTCCAAGTCTTGTTTAAGGAGCGCGAACCTGATTGCAGAAAGTGCGAGTTTCTCTGAAACATTATCAAACCAGGCCAAATCCTCATTTTCGGGATTTCTTTTTCTGGTCTCTTTTAGAGCGGTTTTCTTTACAGTTTCCAATACGTCATCTGCGTTGATGTACAATCCCTTTCTTCCGGACATGCGAACAGAGCCAGATGCATGATCTGCTTCTTCATGGGCAGACGAATCAGCTCCGTCGGACCTGCCAAGCAAAACTGCGACCGTTTCGGGCGTGAGCGAGACCAGAGAATAGCCGAGGTGAATGTATTTCCTAGAAAAATCGCTGCCGGCCAGCTCGCTGAGAATCTTCGCTATTACTCTCTGCAATCGAGCCTGCTCCGAGCCGATCGCAGTGATGCTTTTGTCGGCACCCCAGGTAACGGGAGAGATTTTATCTGCATTGTTTTTGGTACTTGTCCTCCAAAGAATTTTGCCATTCGGTTCATCGATGTACTTTTCATACGTGAACTTGTCAGGCACGATACCGGTCTTTAGAGCAGCAAAGGGAATATCCTTGGCAACGTAAGTGGCAGTACCGTCGCTCCTGACCAGAACTTTGTCCTCGCCCTCCTTTTCGCCTTTTATCGAAACGATCCAGCAACCCGCGAGCTCGCCTTCGGTCTCCATCTTCGCAATGCCTTTGGCCTTCATCTCTTCGAACGTATCTTCCCATAACTTCGAAGCGATGATATCGGATTCATAGACAAGCAGATCATATGTGGCGTTAAACCTCCAGCACGTACGGAGTTGCTCCTTCACTATCCGATCGGTGATCTTTGCGGCTAGGGAGAATATTTCCGAGTCGTGCTCCTCAATTCCCTTCAGGATCAGTTTCTGTTTTCCCTTCAGAGCTGGATCAGATTCGTACCTGCGATTAACATCAACGTAAACATCGTCTCCCGCGTAGTGATCATACTTCTTGTTTGCAGGTGCTTCGAGCGAATGCCCCAGAAACATGATTCCCACGATCACGTCGGCCACCTGCAGACCTGAATCATCGATGTAATTCAGGATCTTTACTTCGTGATTTGTGAAATGAAGAATTCTCGAAATTGAATCGCCGAGGGCGAGGTTTCGCAAGTGCCCAACATGAAGGGCTTTATTCGGATTTACCGAAGTGTGTTCGACAAGCACGCTTTGTCCATTGCCCAGGTCTATCATTCCATAACCTGTCTCGGAAGCCTCCATGAGAGTCGAAGTGAACAGTCTGGGGGCATTGAACCGGAAATTTAGAAACCCAGAGGGATGACCTTGAACGTCGGAAACCAGATCCTTCGATTGTCTCAGTGTCGTTTCGATCACTTCTGCGATTTCTTTTGCAATGTCAGCCGGTTTCTTTCCTACAGTCTTTGACAGTTGGTAACCGACGCGAAAAGATACGTCTCCAAGTTCCTTGGATGGAGGAATATCCCAGTCCAACTTGGAGGGCGCCGTGTATCCGATGGTTTGGCAGGCCTTTCCAATCAGCGAGCTCGCTTCGTCGACAAATGCTCTAAATGTCATAATTTCTTTCTCGGTTTTTGGATATTTTCTAGTGTGCTATTACGTTCTTCACAATGTATGAAACCGCTTCGACAGCCCCGTCTCCAATTTCTTGTCGGCACGCATAATTTGCTTTCGATTTTACGTTGTCTGGAGCGTTACCAACCGCAGCGCTGTAACCGCATGATTCGAACATTGGCAGGTCGGTATCGCTGTCTCCGACAACGGCCACTTGCTTTGGATCTAGTCCGATTGTCTTCAACCCCTGGACAAGGGTTTTCCCCTTGTTAATCCCAGTTTTTGTGAGATGTAGCGCGAATTTGCTGTCATTTATTGTGACAGGAATCTGGTGCTCGTCGAGAATCTTTTGCCCGTTGGACACGTCGAACGTCCGCAAGAGAACGACTTCCGTCAATCTGGCGCTCACGGGCTTTACCCTGATGTCTGGGATGCTTCTCGCAAGCGTTTCATACGCCTCCAAACTCTTCATCTTGTCTCCATAGATTTTCAAGTCCGAAGGCGAGGTCATTAGAATTCCACCGTTTTCGCATACTGCTATAGGAGAACAACCAAGATACACACCCAGATAATATGTGTCCCACGGACCTCTGCCAGAGGAAAGAATAACGGGATAGCCCAGGTTTCTAAGCCACCTGATGGAGTGAGCGGCTTCCAGATTTAACAGACCATCAAAATCACATATGGTTCCGTCAACGTCAAAAACGAATCCTCGAATATCCATTTCGTCCAGTACTACTTCGATCGTTATGATTCATTTCGAGGGGCATAACCTTTTCGACGTCTTCCCGATGTTCATTTTGGCTAGAAGGTGTGATGTGGTCTGTGAAATACTTAATATCGGACGTTCGAACATCTAACTCAGAAGGGCCTGTAGCCTAGCATGGATTAGGGCATCAGCCTGCGGTTTCTACCAAGCAGTTCGTTTCGAGAATATACGAAATCTCAAACTTTTTGGATGCACAAGTGGAGAGCTGGGGGTCGTGGGTTCAAATCCCACCAGGCCCGCCTACGACTCTTACACATAAAAAGGCCCGCAGCAACGACTCGTTTCTGGGCGACTCGCCATTGTCCCAGTTGCGGAAAAAGATTTGAAATTAGACTTGTAGGCAAGAAACTAATAGAGTCTCAAAGAATTAGAGATAACTTACCGATATCCACGCATATCAGCAGCGGATACATGGGATCAATCTTGGAGGTCGGAGAAACAGAACCAATCTTTATCGAAATTGAAAAGTTCCAGTATGCCTACAAATGCAAACACTGCGGACATCGATGGGTAGAGATCAAGGAAGAAGAACACTGACTAGATTCATCGGCATTGGCGTTGCGCAGTCTGGCATAGTGAATCCTGACTGGAAGGTCAACGATAAGGTTTGATCACAGGTCTACTTTTGGAAAAGAAGATCCGTTTTTCGGGTTTCTTGGCCATAAATTAATGCAATGTTGAGGCGTTAACTGTTATAGCTTGGATTTTGTTACTCACATGTGACTACCCGAAGTGCTAGTTACAGACATTGCAAAATCGCATGATGTTCTAGAGGCTCTTTCTGATGAATACCCAAGGAGGATTCTGGTTTCGATTACTTCAAGGTCGTTGTCCGTTGATGAAATCTGTCGCGAAGAACATATCCCAATTAGTACTTGCTACAGGAGGATAAGAAATCTTGAAGCAACTGGAATTGCAATAAAGCGGATCGCTGTGAGTCCGATTCCCTCGCCAACTAACGTCGAGCTGAGAGAACGAAACGATTGGAGGATATCCTGACGAAATTGATGTCCAGCTCCCCACGGAAATTTTCACCTCTGAAAATCGTGTATTGGGTTTAATAATCTCAGGATTGAATCTAACAGACATCGGGAGTGAAGTTCTGTTACCATGATAATTTTAGATGTTTTCCTGTTCAGTATAATTCATGCGCTACCAAACACATCTCTTGCCTTGATACCAGCATTCCTTACGGGTATAGCCGACCTCTTTGGCGGAGCAATCTTGCTCATAATAGGTGTACTAATCATCGTATTAGTTGTTGCTGCAGCCATAGCTCTATTACCGGCGATTATTGTCGCGGTTCTCGTGTGGTTCTTGTCAGGCAGTTTCTTCTACGCAGGAATCGCATTTCTTGTCGTCGCTCTGATAAGTCTGGTCGCAATGTCAGGCGATTAGACGTGGTAATAATATGTGCCATTATGAGTCACGATTCACCCAAAACACTTCCAGCGATCTGAAACTGATTTGAAACATCCCGCAATGGAGAAGAACTCACTAAGTCATCAAAACTCTCTCAGGAACTTGTGCGAGGCTATTGCAGGGCAGATTACTGTACGAGAAATCTCTGCCCCTACATTACATCTTTCTCCTTCTTTATTTTAGGGCAGGGACGTCTAGCACAATAACTAAAAACTAAAATTGGATTACTCCATTTTCTCCTTTGTCTCTCCTATCTTTTTCTTCACCTCGCCCATGGCTTGCTCGAGCTTTCCATGAGCTTGTTCACCCTTGTCGTCGGTGATCTTTCCTACTTCCTCTCGTATCTTCCCCTTTGCCTTGTCCCTGTTTCCTTCTTCGATTTCCTTCGACATAAGTGAGGAAATGAAGAACATAATCGCCATAAATCACAATCGGGACAGTCGGGGGGAAGGCACTGGAGTAAATGATCTTTACGAGATAATTTCAGTCTTGAGAATCAAGTGGAAAGCTTGCGGTAGAGAATGGTTCAGTGACGGATTCACTTGTGAAAGCCAGAATTCTAATCTAGGACTAAGTATATTCTGATCGATTTCAAAAATCCCTGGAGTAAACAAGTCTTATCTTGGTCGGAAAATAACCCTCGACAGCTCGCGTACAGCTAACAGTAAGATTTCCGGATAGAGAATTAGCAGAGCTTATTTTTTATCTCCTTAAGACGCAATTTTCCAAAGTATGTAAGCGAGAATCTATCTTCAACTTTGAAGACATATCCTTGTGTTATCAGATGATTGAGCATTGAATTACATTCTAGCTCGGAGGATTTTGATAATTCGGTAATTTTTGGAAGTGTAATGCTACCATGAAGCTCCAAAACTTCCAAGATCGCCAGCTCGGAATCAGTACCCAATTTTGATTCTTCTTAGGGAAAATGCCAGCAATTTCTTAAATCTTGGCATAAACCCTAATCTCAAAAAATCCAAGAAGAAAATTTATACAAAAGCAGAACAGAATCCCAGAAGTACCGGAATCTCTGGTTTTGTCTGGTAGTCATTTTGTCGATTAGAAAATATGAAGGAAAAGGTCGATAGATCGCAATCAAAAGTAAAAGCTAATCGAACCATTCGGGTCCACATATTCATAATGTGGAAAATCAATGAACTTGAAGAGAATGCTCGGTCATTAGAAGAAAGGATCGAAATTCTTGAAGATGAACTTGATAGATTAAAGAAACAGAATTCTGCTTCGACCTATGGCGAAAATAGGCACACTCAAGAACTGATCGACGCGGAACCCTCAGAATCCGAGCATCGCCATCATCGAAAGTAACTTTAACGACTTTCCTACCTGTCAATACTGTCGGAAACAAATCGAATGAATCAGGAGCTGAAAACTGTCAAAGTTGACTTATCTTATCAATATGATAGACATCGAGATTACCTAGAGACAAATACTTCGGCAATAATCGGAATTTGGGAAAAGGGATATTCATGAAATTGGCATGAGCTCGGTTTCCTTGCCGATCAAAGTGCTTGAATCTAACGTTGAATGCGCTTTTTGCGGAATCATAACTTCCGATTATGTCATCGAAGATGGCATCCCAGTCTTTATGACAGTTTCAGAATTTCATCAACCGAAGGGAAGCTGCCGTCAGCCAGGTAGTGCAAGGCGGCTCCGCCGCTGATCAGAATCTTCCCTCCTGCACTCTCTTTGTGATCGTGAAGCTTTCCCTCTATGAGTTCCTGCGAAGTGTCTCCGCCTAAGAAATACAGGCCATCGCCTGCGATCCTCTTGGTGAGTTCGATTCCATTATAGTAGCCCTTTTCGTATATTCCAAGAGGTCCTGCGCGAATCCTAATCTCGTGAGCTTGCAGATCTCTTGCGTAGGCGTCTAGGTAGCATCTCCGATATCGACTATCTGGCCCTTTTGTTTTGCTAAGTCCTTCAAATTGACGCTTCGTTTTTCCCCGTCGGAAACGACAGTGAAATCCACGGGATGCTTGACCTTCATCGTCAGGACCTTTTTCGCGTCCTCGAATTCCTTTGCTGAGAATTTCTTTTCAAGATATTCGTTGTTGGATTCTCCCAGGTCGTAACCGTTTGCGCGCGCTACAAGTTGCCCCACAAGTTCTCCCGTAAAACCACTGACGCCTGAATCAAATATTTTCTTCAGGTCGGAGATCTTCTGGAGCTTGCTCCCCCCGCTGACCAGTGCTCTGCTCATCCTGCTTGTTTTCACTTCCTCGAGCTCATCCAATTCGTGAGACGACCTCACACCGATAAGCGTCGGGGCGATGTGTGGCAAACACATCAAGCTGGAGTTGTCCCTGTGCCAAGCAGGTATTGCATCATTCACGCATGTTTGGATGACTCCTTTGAACCATTAATGTAAGGGCTATCCGATGGATCGAATCTCATTTCGTGGTCAAAGTATCTCACGTTATCGAGCAGCAGGATGTTTCCTGGTCTCAGCTGCAATATTTTTTGGCGGGTGTTCGCGGTGAAAACGTTCTCATATTCTATGAAATCAATGTCAACCTTCTCAGTCAACTTTAGGAGTAGCTTGTAGTGAGGTTTCAAGGAAGAGAAATCCTCATCCCCTTTCCTACCTTGGTGAGCAAGTAGGACAAGCGGAACGTAGGATGCATATAGTTCGGCAATGTTGGCATAGATTTTCATTCGCATTGCATCTTCCGCAACTGCGCCGTTTTCGTACGGCAGATTTATGTCAATTCGGACAAGGGTGGGACCCTTCAACTGGGAAAAAAGGTTGACTAGTTTGTGTTCCCGTATCTTTTCAGCATAGTTCATGGTTGTTGAATCGTATGAAGCGATAATGACTATAACCACCTTTCGAGTGGCTATATCATCTTTTGTTGTAGTCAAACAGATTCAGGGCAAGAACGCCCACGGAGGAGGAGGTCTATTAGGCAGAGACGGACCTGATCTCATCTCGCTTCAAATTCTGCAATTTTCAATCCTGATCGCTACAGAATTGCTTTTTACAATCTTCTAATCTGAAAGTCTCCAAAATGTATATCAGTGCTGAGCTTCTTTCCAATAAGGCATGGGTTTAGGGCGATGGATTGTCATCCTCATTGTGATTGCTGTACTGTTCAGCTTTTTAGTGCCCATTTTTCCCACGACATCGCAATCCGGCTCATTTTTTGGAGCAAGCTATCAGGTTGATGCCGATGTTTCCTTGACATTCCTCGTCTCTCATTGCGGTTCCTATGTGAACGCTCACTCATCTGCTTCCCTGGGTGGAATTACTATCACTCATCCGATTTCGAAAGGATACAATTTTCAATGTAGCTTTTCGAGTTCATCCGGATAGCAGAAAGTTCTGATCAAATTTGTGAATCTAAGAACAGATCAAGTATGTTCTTACAGACTCTTTGAGATGACGGTTGCGCGTCAACTACGTATCGCTGAAGATTTCACACACGTGTTTTAATGTCCTCTTACCCACCTTTCGAATTATCTAATTTGTTCTACCAGTGGCTGCGGTTACAATCCATACCATTTTCTTCCAGTGACTAGACTAACCAAGAATACTACAATTATCAGAATAATCATAAGATAAAGCAGACTCCCGAGAAATGATGCTAAGCCTCCAAGTCCAAGGACTGCAAACACTATAATGAGCATGAAAATTACGATTGCAAGATTAACGAGGCCCATTTTTTCGGATCAGTCCAATTGCCATTTATCTCGATACACATGCCCTATTCTTTTCTCTGCTTTTTGCTTGGTCAATACCTTCAAGTTTTCCAACTTCTTGGAATATGAAACGCATCTCGAAGAATTAAAGCAAAGATACGATTCCCAACTATGATAACCAACTGCTTCTGATTGTGAATGACTCCACCTGTTCAGATCTTGTTTTCAATTCTGAGGATCGAGTCCACTCTTTAAGAAAGCTCACTCAACTCTTTAGTTGTCATTGGGTGATCAAAGTACGATTTCAAACGCACTTGAACAAATGACTGTACAACTACCGCTCTCGGAGGAAGACAGGAAAATGCTAAAGCTGCTTGTCGATTCCGAGGGAAGAATTTCTTCGCAGGAAATATCTCAACAATTTGGCGTTTCATTGAGTACCGTTCAGCGGAGACGGAGGAGACTCAAAGAGACTTATTTCATAAGAACTTACACGTTGGACCCCCTGAAGTTTGGATACAGGAGAATTGAACTTCTGATATACACAGCAGGTGGGACTACGATCGATATTTGAATGGAACTTCTGAAGCTCGAAGAGGTGACCTCTGTATTTAGAACGATTGGAGAACAAGCAATTGACCTACGGGTCGAGGTCTTCATGAAAGATAAAGCCACTTTGTCGGATCTCCTTGAGCATGTTAAAGCAATGAAGGGAGTCAAGGACGTAGTCTGGACCGAAATCTTTGAGCCTGTCGATAGCCCATCCGAACTGAGGAGATATTCGACAACCGATACATCATCAGGTGCGTGGGAGGATGGTCACCGGAGGTTAGTATCGCCCGGTAATGATCCCAGCCAGAATGCCAGGGACATTCAACGTTTCTTTTAACGGAACAACGAATAACACCATGCAATTAATTACCATAAACGAAGTAAAATCAAATGCCTCGGGTTTCCAATAATTGCTATTCATGAACAGATTTAATGGCAACCAAGGAGTATTAATCTAATATCGGTTATTGAAGGTAAAAAAAAATTATGAACAATATTCATAGAACTACAATGGGCGTCGTTGGAGCACTGCTTTTTATCTCTCTCTTTGTTGGAGTTGGGGCATCAAGTGGAGTTACAGCGGGAATAGCGCCAAATCTTGGAACAGTATCAAAGTATGTAGTATTAGCAGGGTCAGCAATAACTAATACCGGCCCTAGTCTCGTAACTGGGAAACTAGGATTGAGTCCCGGTACTTCGTGCACAGGTTTTCAGGCACCATGCATCATTCCCCATACTGGATTAGTAGCAGGAACCATTAATATCGCTAATGCACCGGCAATTCTAGCCAAGACCGATCTTGTGACTGCCTACAATAGTCTTGCTAGTCAAACCTGTAATACGGTCATGACCGGAAAGAACTTAGGCGGTCAAACTCTAGTCCCTAACGTCTATTGCTTCGCGTCATCTGCTGGTCTTACAGGCACTCTTACTCTGAATGCTGGAGGCAATCCTAATGCAGTCTGGATATTTCAGATAGGTAGCACCCTAACTACCGCCAGCGCATCATCGGTCAAAATGAGCGGAGGCGGTAATCCATGTAACGTCTACTGGCAAGTCGGAAGTTCAGCAACTTTAGGAACAACCACAAAGTTTGCTGGGAGTATACTGGCTCTCACTAGCATCACAGCAACTACGGGAGCGACGGTTACAGGTAGACTACTTGCAAGAAACGGAGCAGTCACTATGGACGACAATACCGTAAACATGTCTGGTTGCCGCGCAACAACCACATCAACTACCACTACGTCTACGACTATCACGTCCACAACAACTACAACCATAAGGGATTAAGTGGGGAATAGGCGCAAACCGAACATTCCATCCGAACTAGGGTGTATTCGACAACCTATACATCAACAGGGGCGCAGGAAGGATGGTCACCGGAAGTTCCTCCCTTCGGTTGAGAAAATACCCGATTTAGGGCGTTTGCGCCTCTAGCGCACCTTCTTCACTGTTGCAGTTAAATGCACAACAACTTGTGGGCCTTCCGAAGACTCCATTACAACGCGAAAGACGTGTACTGACGATCAATCCGCAGGTCAGGGAAAGTGCCGCCGTGACTTCGTTGAGAAGCAAGTACAGGATTGCAAGAACTTGCTAGATGTTCATTTCAATCCCAGTGGTCAATGACCAGTAATGTTGCCAGTTCGTTGGGATCGTAAAGAACGGTACTCTTCGGGCCGATCAAACGGTCCTGGTTGACAAAGGGAAACTCTTGCATAAATGATCAATCTTATCCGAAAGAAGCCATCCAGACTGCCCTCGAATCACAGAAACAAGTAAGAAAAGGGAAACTGACGTTTTAAGATTCTTCAGGCCGAATCAAAACACCGCTAAAGCCGTTCTTCTTGTTGTGTCTGATTAAAGCAGTCATATCAAGGGAACGTATCCCTTGATATCCTTTCCTTCTTGATTTCCTTTACTTCATCTTTTGCAGATTTGCATTGTCTTCATTGAAGGCAGTCGTGAAAAATGCATCAATCGACTTTAGCTGCTCTTCCTTGTTGACTCCTGGGATCGGTTTGAAATCTCCTTCCAGATCAACGCGCGTCTTTTCACCCAATGGGGTGTACGTATGCGTGAATGTCGCACCGTCCATTGCGCCTCCGATAATGGTCGTGTTCATCTGTTTTGGAGGACTCATGGTATACTTGAAAGTCGAAGATTGGGTTGTTCTATCTTTGTTATAGATTTCTGCTTTCACAGTAACCTGATTTCCAGCCTGTTCGACAACGTTGTAAGTCTTGAAAGCGCTATGCTGATGATCAGCCGCTGGCATGTATTTCCAGACTTTCTCAACTGGTGCGTTGAATATTCCGTCGCTCTTGTAGTGTATCTTTTCTGTTGTGGTTTGCATGGTGTATAGATACACCTCCTCACCTATAAGGGTTCTATACGTTATTTATACGGTATACAAATATAGAAATATCCCTTTTGAGAGGCTGATTCGCGTTGCCCAGCAACTCCTACGAATCTATAAGCGTTGATAAGAAGCTTGTGAAAGATGTGCGAAAGTATATTCAAGAATTTCATGGATACAGGTCGCCCACCGAGTTTATCCATGAGGCAATCAGGCTCCGGCTTCTCGAGTTAGACAAGATACACCTAGAGAAGCTCAGGTTAGAAGTAGAGTCGGCGAGAAAATAATCTGCTAAAGCTAGACAGCATACCAAACGACTCAAGATGGTGTGGTGATTTGCAAAGAGTCTGCATTCCACATCTGCTCGTCACGATACGTTTCCATTCATCTTTTCTATCTGCGCTTCTTTTATACAACTCGGACAGACTGAACGTGTTTTAGCTGGCGCAATGAGTGATCCTATGTAATGAATCAAATAGCCAGACATCGCGGACAACATCATGGCTAAAAGAATATTTTGGTTTATGTATTGGATTAAATTAGAAATACCATCGATTCCTAAATAATCAACCGCGCCACAGAATATTCCCAATCCAACTACACCACTAACTGCCGCTTTTTTGTGCAGTTTGATTTTGCCTATTGATTTGTTTGCTATTGATTTGGTTTTGCTGGTGATTATGACTGTCGGAGATATCAGTCTATTCACGGGCGACATCATTATGATCTTTGTCGCAGTTCTTTTGATTTGTTTCTTCACGCGATATCTCAGACGCACTTTACTGCTAGATGAAGTCACAAGCCAATCCGAATCGATCCCGGTAAGGAACTGCAAGCTTGAAGTTGAGCTTGCAAATATTCCTGAGTTGGAGAAGTATCCACTATCGTCACTACTGCCTTCGAATGTTGGCCCTGAACTTTCTATGCCTGTCATTATTCCACATCTACTTCAATTTCATGAAATGTAACGGCCCAACCTGACTCGAACTATTGCTTTGAACCGAAGCGGTAAGGCTATGGTTTCTAAGCGAAGAAAAATAAGTAGATTCTGTCGTATTCAGTACGCCTATCGCGACGAATCCCGAAACAAGAGCGATTGCTACCACGGCAGCGATCACTTCAGAAAATACAAGGCTTCGGTTGGAGCTCATACCACTACTCTCATCAGTATCGTATTAGAACAATCTATTTTGAACACGATCTGAACTCAAGCCTGCACTCTGTTCAACAAGTTGAACAAGAATGGAAAGCAAAATCTACCTCAAAAATAACTCTCTGAATTGATGTATTCATCACGATAGGTTGTGAAGAATTGAGATATTCAGTCAGGTGGGAAATCTGAGGCCAGGAGATGCTAGATTTCTCACTGCGAACAGCAGCGAGAAAAAAACAGCTCGAAATCCTTCGCAAGGAGAGGTCGTCGGAAAATAAGGACGCCCAACACAGAAACAACAGCGACGGCAACCGCTGCAATCTCGTAAGATGAAGTTGCACTCAAATTCGATGGGTTTTCGCTTTGAGATGTTGAACAGGAAACAGTCTTTGAAGTACTTTCTCCGGTGTTCGTGGATGTAAAATTACCTATTTCGCGGTTTCTTTTTTTCATCCAGCTTTGCACGCCATTATCACATCTAAGAATCCTATCGCCGTCTTATATAACGCGTATTCGTTAGGATCAGAAACGAAAAAAGGGATGCTGGATTCAATGGAAAAGACAGAGGCATATGAGGTTCCTGATGAAGAAGAGATGGTGAACGACATGGAGGCGCTCGAGCAGGGGCTTCCTTTTGAGGATTACGAGAAAGACCAGCAAAAACTAAGAAAGCTCGTAGAGCGGCTTGAGAAACAATATGACAGAAGGGAGAAAGTAATTCGACGTATCGTCGAATATGGAACGGGCATCGAAAGTGAGAAGGCTCTGAGGATGTATTCTACTCCCGTTCTCGAAAAGTGGGAGGCAGAGCTTGGAGAGCTTCCGCGCAGAGATGCTGAAGAAAAAGTAAACCATATTCTAAATCCGGTCTTCCTCTCATTTTGAACTCAGAAGTGTCGGAGAGAAACTCGGCTGACGCATTATCTCGCCAGGGTAAACTAAGCTGGGGTGAAGTTCTCATCTTTGGGCATACGCACCGGCCATTTGTAAACAAGGCCGAGAACGTTGCAAACACCGGCTCTTGGATCACGACCGCACCAATTCACAATAGCTACGTACGGATGGATGGTGGCAAACCCAAGTTATTTGTTTCTGAAGGAAAAGGGATTACAGAAAGAGCCGAGATATGAGTCGCCTGCAGATGACATAATAGATCTGTACAGGTTTCTTGATATTCATTGCGTTTCCTTAATGTGATACGATTAAGTTCTTTTCAACGGTTTTCATTGGAACAAACCATATCTTAGCTTATGGTTAAGGAGTTGATCGAACTATCAGCTACTAAACAGGGTGTTCCCGAATCACTAATCTGCTTGTGTTTTCTGACCGTCTATGTTGGCTTTGGCCGTTCTACTGATCAGCGGATCGGATCCGAATTGGTTCGAACTACTTTGGATGAATGTCGAAAGGCTGGCTTGGTCTCAATCGAACTAGCTGCATTTCATACTAATTCGTGGGCAGTTCAGCTGTATGTAAAATTGGGAACCAAGCAAGTCGGAATAATCCCAAAGAAAACCCAATGCGCTGGATGCTTTTCGACGATATCATAATGTCAATCGAGCCGTGAGGAAGGTGAAATACTCGCAAAGAGTTCTACAACGGTACTGTACTCTTTGTTGGAAGAGGGCTTAGCGTAACCGTTATCTGATGAAAAACATGGCAGAGGGCTAATTTCTATTCCATGGCGTGCAACAGCTCATCCAGGGACACAGTCGCAAACGTTGTGGCGGAGTCACTCATCGCGTAAGGGATGACGAGTTGACGTCCGTGAAGCAGCGCGCCGCAAGTGTAGACGACATTCGGTACGTAGCCCTCCCGCTCTGATTCGTTCGGAGACAGCAAAGGTTCGCGCAGGCGGCCAATTACGCGCGTGGGATCGTTCAAGTCGAGTAAGAATGCCCCGAGGCAATACTTGCGCATGGCCCCGACGCCGTGACTTATGACAAGCCAGCCAGCTTCGGTTTCAATGGGTGAGCCGCAGTTACCCATCTTGAAGAATTCCCACGGTTGCGAAGGCGAGAGTAGCAACTTGGGCTTTTCCCAGAAATGGATGTTGTTGGAAAACATGATCAAAATGTTCTCGTCGTCCTGGCGCGAAAGCATAACGTAACGGCCGTTGATTTTGCGCGGGAAAAGCGCCATGCCCTTGTTTTCCACGGCGGGGCCATTGAGCGTGCTGAATTTGAAGTGGACAAAGTTCGACGTCTCCAGCAATTGCGGAAGGGTAATCTTGCCGTCGTAGGCGGTGTAAGTTGCGTAGTAGGTGAAGCTGTCATCCTCGTTCTCGAAGCGGACAAAGCGAGCGTCCTCGATGCCGTTCCGCTGGCTTGCCGTGGACGGAAAGATGATGCGCTGCGAGATTTGGCTGCCGGAGGCGAAGTTTACTTCGTAGTTCGACTCTGCTAACAGTAGGATTTCGCGCGCGGCACGGTCAATCGTGGCATCGGCCGAATCCGTTTTCCGGCGCTCCGCTGTCACTATGCGATGCAGGTCGTCCAGGACGAAAGCCTCGGGGAGTTGATCCAACACGCGCTGACAAAAGTAGTCCTGCACATCCCCTTCCTTTAGTTTACGCGCAAATTGAGGTTTGTCGTAAGTGGCGTCCGACACGCGCTCTGGCTCCGTGACAAACGGCACCGGCCGCATGAGGGTGATCCGGCTCCGCGCACTGACGACGCCGACTCGGAACGTGATAGAGGAAATATGCCCTTCGCCCGTTGCCCGCAAACTCAAGATGAAACGGACCGCGCCTTTAGCCAGTCCTGTCTGATCCGGGTGTAGTACGATGGAAGGATTAAACAGAGCCGCGGATTCTGGAGAGTATTCGTGCGTGAAGTGAGAGCCGATGAGCGCCTGCCGCTCCACCGAAGGCTCCAACTCTTCGTCAAGGTAATGGCGCACCTCCGCGAAGCGATTGCGGAAAATTCTTTCAGCATTCTCGTGCCGATCCTCAAACTCGCCCATCACCTGATCCAGCAGTTGGGCGACTGTTTTATCCGAAAGAGCCATGACACGGGCGACAATCCTGCGGGCGACATCGTCACTGGTCGGATAAAAGGGGCGCATGAGCACTCGCGATCGGTCGGGAACGAGGGTTGGTCCCATGCGTTTGGCTTGCACGGGTGATAGGGTGAGGGCAGTCAAATTTCGTCGGCGGGGATGTTTTGACCAAGGACGATTATTTGCCAGCCTTGATCAAAGTTGACGGTCTAGTCTACAAAATCTGTGCCCGTGCGCTTGTCATGCTGGTTCCTTGAAGATCGATGGTGTTCTGCAGTGACTCCATTTCCGTGAGTGCGAGCAAGAAAGCGAGTGTGGACTCGGCACCCTGGTTTTGACTCAGACGGTTCACATGCAATCCGTCCCGACAGCCCCCTGTGGTCGAATCATAGAGTGTCAGTCTCAAGTCGTTTCTACCGAGGAACCATTCAAAAGCACGCCACGCTTCCGTGACCCAAATCTCATCACTCGTTGCGTGATACGCTTCGATGCAGGCAGAAACTGTTGCTTGTGCTTCGATGGGTTGTTGATCAAAGGTCGCGCGTTCCTTGCCACGTGGAAAAAATCCATTTGAGCCGATCGGCCGGAAGGAGCCTTCATCAGAAGTCTGAATTTTTGTCAGCCACCGCAACGTCAAGAGGCCGAGTTCCAATATAGTTCCGTTATTCATGCTGCGCCCGCTTAGAATCATTGCGTGCGCCAGCGTTGCATTGGCATAAGAGAGCACTTCTTCGAACCACTGCCACTCGTCTGTGGCAGCGTCAGCGTAGCGCTGCACGAGTTTTGCCGTGAGCAATTCACGAATCTGGTTCGCCCGCCGGTCCTCACTAGAGTGTCGCAAATATTCATCAATGCCGATGAGAGTATACGCCCACGCACGCGGCGACGTAAACTCGGCGGCCAAGGGTACGGCCTGTTCGAACAATTCCACCGCCAACATTTGAAAACTATCCTGGCTGGCCTGTGACGCACACAGCCCCAATGCCCACAGCGCGTGACCATGACAATCCTCAGAGCCGACTTCCTCCAGCCAGCGTCGGTCGAAGCTCATGAAGTTGCGGAAGCGCTTGCGCTTACGGTCGAATGCGTGATTCAGAAATGCGGCATAGGTTGCCGCCTGCGTGCTGAGGCGCGATGAGCCATGGCCCAAATTTTGCAACATCAGCGACAGCACTAAGGCACGTGCATTATCATCCGTACAATAGCCTTCGGCGAAATTCGGCACGGTGAAGCTCGCATGCTGGAACATGCCTGTCGAATCACTCATCCGAAACAGGTGATCGAGCTTCATCTCCGGCAACTGGCCGCGCTGTTTGTCGAGCATTTTGATGGGTGGTAATTCATATCCAATTAAGTCGTGATCCCTGCGCGCTTGCTCGAAAGACTTCATGTAGAGCTGCGCCACACGTATCCAAACCATGTCGCGTCCTATCTTGTAAGCGTTTTTCCGCATCGAGTCGCGCAGCGGATCATCGCGAAGAAGTTCGATCACGGCGACGGAGATAGCCTTTGCATCGCGGAATGGCACCAATTTGCCGCGACCCGCTGCCAGCAACTCCGCCGCATGCCAGTAGGGCGTGGACACCACCGCTTTGCCTGACCCAAATGCGTAGGCTAGTGTGCCCGAAGTGACTTGAGCCTCCGTTAGGTAAGGTGTCAGATAAATGTCCGCCACACCGATGAACCGCTTCAAATCATCCAATTCAACGAAGCGATTGAAGAACACAACATGCTTATCCACGCCAAGGACTTTAGCCAGTCGCTCCAGACTCAGTCGGTAAGCCTCGCCTTCCTCGCGGAGCAGATTCGGATGCGTCTCTCCCAGCACAATATAGACGATGTTCGGAAATTCCCGGATAATGTCCGGCAACGCACGAAATGCGTACTCAATGCCCTTGTTCGGCGAGAGCAGTCCGAACGTAAGCAGGACTTGCTTGCCCTCCACGTCGAATTCTTTGAAAAAATTCGGGGCTGAAAACGTTATGTCGGGAATGCCATGCGGAATGAGGTCTATCTTGCGTGACGCTGCATGATAGACTTCCTGAAGCAACTCCCGGCCCTGCTCAGTCATGACCACGAGTCGCGTCGAAAGTCCGATCAATTCGCGCATCACAAGTCGCTGCTCTGCGTTGGGCTCGCGGAGAATCGTATGAAGAGTAGTGACGATGGGCATTCGCAGCTCGCGTAGCAACGACAGCACATGACTGCCGGATGGCCCGCCGAAAATGCCGAACTCATGCTGCACGCAAATGACGTCAACTCCCGTAATGTTGAGGAAATCTGATGCGCGCAGGTAGGACGTCAAGTCCTGCTCCGCAATCTCGAAGTTCACTTCGGTTGGGTAATCATAGCCACCTTCGACATCGTTGACTGACACGACCGAGCAATGGATCGCCGGAAACTCTTTCGCAAAAGAGGAGTACAAGTCCTTCGTGAACGTGGCAATGCCGCATTTGCGCGGCAAATAGTCGCCGAGAAACGCGATCTTCCGAATGGTTTCTGTCACGAACTCTTCACACTTGTGGCATCCTCGTGAAGGTGAGATTTCGGGATATGAAAACCAGTTACTCAATTTCTGCCAAAATATTGATACAAACCAATCACATTTCTTCCCTCAGATAACCAAGTCGACATGAAACGGAAGCCTTTCTTGGATAAATTAACCAATTATTTTCAGATCATCTATTTTCGTTCCTTAAGTACTAGTACGCACTTGATTACTCTGTTCAATAAATGTCTAAACAAATTAGGGCGGGACAAAAGGCAAAGGGAAAAGAAAGCAAGAAACGAAACAGAACAGACCTATCCTATTCGCGTGTCCATCCAATAGGCACATGAAATCTCTGAATTAGGGAGAAAGAATGATCATGACGAACGATTTCGCTCGTCACGGTCAGCGAAGTTTTCCAGTAATGGGAGGAAAAGATCTCTTCTCTATTCAGGTTTTTCAGTCGCGGCCTGTTTCGCGTGGCTGTCTCTTTGGCTTTTCCTCAGATCTTTCCCGGTGTCTTCTGAGTCTATCAGATGCAAGACCTGTTCGCCGATGAATTTCACGAATTCCTTATTCGGTTTTATTGAGCTGTTCTTACTTTTGACGTGTTCCAAAGCAGAATCAAAGTCGTCAAACTTGCCCTTGTAAAACAAGTATAATGCTGCTATCGTCGGAGAACGATCCCGGCCATTCTTGCAATGGATGAGAAGCGGCGCATAGCCGTTTTCGATTTCCATATCGATTACCTTCAGAATTTCCACTATTCTTTCCGGTCTATTCTTGAAGCTCCCATGGATTGGGATTACGACTTCATCGTTAGTGCGAGAATCGTGAGTCTTTGCGAGGCAAATTGTGCTCACCACTCCGAGTTTTGTCTTCTTTTTCCGGTTAACTATGCCAGAAGTCAGGATCTGCTTATTGATTTGAGTTGTTGTCAACGAAAAATTCAGCGCAGAACCATGCATTTCTTTGCATTTAAGACTATATATTATATGTATGACATAATATGATTCTCTCCTTCGAAAAATAAACTGTTTAGGATGTTGCTAGATTCCGGACGTCACGGTTTCAAGAATAGAAAAATTGGAACTTGATTGTTTGAAGAGACAGATATCGATTCTGGGCATTGAGGCGGAGAGCCCTTCAAGGAGAAGAAGGATTTTGTCATAGAATAACACGTACTTATTCCAAAACGATAACGGCTTTAGAAACAAGATTCCGCTATCATTTTTGGCTAATTTGGGCTTTAGCATAGAGGCAATCCTCAATCTTACCGACGCTTTGGTCATAATTGTTCCGGCAATTTTGACAATTTTTCTCGCTTTACGGATGAAAAACGGAATAGGTCCTCTAAGGATACTTACAACCTTATTGGCGCTGTTTCTTGTAATCCACGGCTTATACCATTTTACTGCATTTTATAACATCGCGTACAATTCTGCATTCATTGGGTTCTTGGGAGAAACCGTCATCCAACCCCTAAGCTGGATCGTGCTGGTCGCATTCAGCGCGTATTATCTTAAACGGGCAGGTTAGATTTTCATGTTTGATCCTGTACTTCTCAGTTTCGATCCGACGAGTCCCTCCTCTCAGATGTTGGTTACAGCGACAGGTTACCTTAGCCTGGCCCTGATTTTCATAGCATTTGGTCTCATTGCCGCGCTATCCATGCGTAGCAGAACGGTCAGCTCCTTTCAGTTTGAATTGTACGTTTTTGTCCTTGTAGTTGTTATGGCAGAAGTTCCTGCGATAGCCATCAATCTCGGTTATCTCCCGGCTCTTGCACAATACGAACTAGACGGGCTGATCGTTCATTCGTTCTCCATGGCATTCCTCTCTGGTTTCGTGCTCTGGAGAGCGTACAAGGCGTTCGGCATGACAGCGCATAGAAAGACAAAAAAAGTATCTGCTTCGGACAAAACGGATGTCGAAGTCATCAAGGAAAAGGCTGAACGGAAAAATTAGCGAGTGGCTCTTTTGCAAAGCAGTTCGGCCTACATCGAGAGATTGACCTTTAGCCAAAAGCTAACCAAAGGTATCAACATCGGGCTGGAAAGTGCTCTGGGAATTCAAGCTGCAAGCTCAATAGCTTTCTTCATTGATCCACGAATAGCGGTGAAGGACCCCAAGAAATACTGGTCCAATTTAGACAAGATGTTCAAGCATAATTCGACCGATTTGAAGAAAAAACTCATAGGCGGCATATGCAAGTATTTTGAAATTGACAATCAATTCACTGAGTTTGCCAATTGCGTCGAGGCTGCGAAAGCAAAGTTCATCAAAGATGATTTGGTCGATTCTCGAAACTGATCCTATCAACTATTCATCCGCTTTCGCTGGAAGAGAAAATCGATTAATGAAGTAGGCATGTAATATCTTGATTAATTTATTTCGTTGAAAGTGTTCATCGAAAAGTGACACAGTTTGTTCAAGGTAACTGGACTGAACCATGTCGGAATTGCGGTTCTCAATTTGGAAGAAGCCACTCGCACTTTTAGTTCAAAGTTCGGTCTGAAGGTGTCCGACAGGATCGACTCGAGATCTACCGGACTCGCGATTGCACTCGCTGAAACCCGGAATTGCGTCCTCGAACTGATGGAACCGACAGACAATTCCGGTACTGTTGCTAGATTTCTTGAAAAACAAGGGCGAAATTCAATCCACCACATTGCTTTCTCCGTGGACTCTGATCTGAAAAATGTCGCGATGGATTTGGAAACTTTAGGAGTAGATACGATTTATAAAAACCCGATGATTGGCGTGATGGGTTATCCGGTGAATTTCTGTCATCCAAAGTTTACATCAAATATACTGGTGGAACTTTGTGACCCAGACTTTGAATCCAGAAAGAGACTTTAATGTTTGTACCCTACGCCATATCAAGATTCGCTAGCTCATGCTTTATCATGGATTGGAACCTGGGAGGTTGTGCACTCTTTCATAGTTTTATCGTCCCGGATTTTAATAATAAAAGGTCCGCGGAATTTCTTGTCGTCGGTGATCTCCTGAAACTGGAGCTCCACAACTGTCCCCACGTCAATCTTTGAAGGATCAACCTCCTTAAGATAAGTTCCGACCTTTCCCATATCGACGACTTCGCCCGATTCGTTGTACAAGCCGACGAACCAGGAATGAGGGATTCCAGTTCTGTCCATTTCGATGGTTCTTTCGATCCCTGTTACAAAACAATCGATAGTATCATGTCTCTTCAGTTTGAGCCACGAGTTTTTCTGACCGTATGTTGATAATGGATTTTTGACGATTATCCCCTCTTTTCCCAATGAGAGTTGCTCATCTTTGTACTCCATTATCTCCTGAAAAGAATTCTTTAGCTCTGATGGAACTTGAAGAAACTTTCTCTGATCTGTAAGAAGTTCTGAAAGAACTTTCTTCCTTTCGGTAAGAATCCGGCCGGTCAGATCGTCCTCCCCAACCCTCAGGACATCGAAGATTCGCAGTTCGTCTGGTGAAATGTATTCTCCGTCTAGAACGAGTCGCTCTGGAATCTCTACACCCTTCAGGACTTCGATTCTTTTGAATAACTTTGGATGAGTTGACTCGGAATAAATGACACCGTGACGGGTCGTAAGAAGAATTTTTTCGCGACTCTTGAATAGAAAAACTCGAAAGCCATCCTGCTTCGCCTCGCAAAAGCTTGGTAGCTGATTAAGTTCCAGCCAGCTTGCAAGATCTATGCTGACGGCTTTGGCATAATTTTCGATCATAAACTCTGTGAGAGTGCTCAAGGTGATTCAATGCGAAAAATGATTATCAAATGCTTGATTCCGATGACTAGAGCCCGACGATCGACCATATGTCGTCATCACTATCAAGCTGAGTGTAACCGCACCGGTCGCATTTGCGTCCAAGGATTCTAGTTTTCTTATCGCCGTTCAACATGGTTCTTTCATATTCAACCATTTGCCCGGCGCGGCATTTGTCACAGATCAACTTCGAAACACAATTTGTACCAGAACTATAGTTTCTAAAGTGTTCGTCAAAGTATTATTGATCAGGATACATGCTCTAATCATTGCACTCACTCACTGATAGGTGCGTGAATTGAATCGAAGCAATTCCGTTCCAGAATAACACACCTCTCGGGAATCACGCAAATGTGGAAATCGTGGTGAATTAGATATAAGACAGTAAAGCGCTCTATAGATAAGATACTTCTCTCTCAGGTTTGGCTCGCGTTGGGAATCCCGGAAAAAATCAAGAAAATTGAGGACGACATTCACAGGACTCAGGTCAACAAGAAGACTGAGCACCATGTCGGCCTGCTCAAGGCAAAACTGGCGAAGCTCAAAAGGGAGCAGGAGGACCAGCAGTCGCGGGGCGGCGGCAGTCAAATTGGTTACGACGTCAAGAAGACGGGCGACGCGACAGTTGTTTTGGTGGGGCTTCCGAGCGTTGGAAAGTCCACACTGCTAAACAGCATGACGAATGCAAAATCGAAGGTTGCCGCTTACCAGTTTACCACCCTTACGGTGGTCCCTGGAGTCATGGATTATCGGGGCGCCAGAATACAAATTCTCGATTTGCCCGGGATTATCGAGGGCGCATCATCAGGTAAGGGACTTGGAAAACGAGTGTTGGCGGTTGCGCGAAATGCTGACCTGATCCTGTTCATTGTAGATGTTTTCCAGCCAGAAGCAGCGACTGTCCTACGACGAGAGCTCCGGGGCATCGGGATCAGGTCGGACGAGCGCCCGCCGAATGTCGTCATTGAGGCAACGTCATCCGGAGGAATCACTGTCAGTGTGCAGGTAAAGCTCACGAAAATCTCCGAGGAGCTCGTCAAAGAGATACTTCGCGTATACGATATCAACAGCGCACGTGTAATCATCAGGGAGGATATTACGGACGAGCAGCTCGTCGACGTTCTCCTCGCAAACAGAGTCTACATTCCATCGCTAACCGTCATGAACAAGGTAGACCTGGTAAACGCTGGTTTCATCAACGAGATCTCAAGCAAGCTTCCGTACAAATTCATCCCGGTTTCCGCTGAATCGAACGTAAACATTGCCGCCCTAAAGGAGGAAATCTTCAAGAGACTGGATTTCATCCGAATTTACATGAAACCTCGAGGTCAGGATGCGGACATGAAGGAACCTCTGATTGTAAAGAACGGGTCAAACGTTCTGGATATCTGCAACAAACTTCACCGCAGGATGAAGGAAGATCTTCGATACGCGCAGATATGGGGGAAGAGCGTAAAATTCGGCGGACAGAAGGTTGGCATCACTCACAGACTGATGGACGAGGACGTGATTACTCTTGTTACAAGATAAAACAAGATGTTATTATACCACTTCTCTACGCTTTGAGTGTGATGAAAAGACTACTGAATCCGCAAAAATTGACCGTGTGCAGACTTTTTTTCTATATATGCGCTGATAGTCTCTATTAGATCTAGTAACAGACAATCGCAAACGTGGACTTTGAAATAATTCAACCCTAGACCCTTAGCTTTCTGGATTCAAATCTATGCGCTTTTGTCCGTAATCTGGAGAGCGCATAAAGAAGCTGTGTTGAATCTGCAGGAGAAAACAAAACCGTACAAGATGGAAAAATCAGAGCCTGATGATTTTCCCTCTTAGTTAGTTTGTCCCATCCATTAAGCTACAGATCTAGTCCAAAGTTTTTACTTGCTCCCTGGACGTCAAAACATGTGGTTCACACTAATTCAGAACACGAGTTCAGAAAAAACAAGTTCTAACCTCGAAAAAAGTCAATACACGTAAATCAGACGATCTCAGATCGTTCTTTCATAAAGATATGTCTGTACGGCAAATAGTTTCGATCGCCGCTGTCCTCATTATTTTAGCACTCGCTCTCGGAATGTCAATAGGAAGTGAATTTTTTGGATCGAAAACGGTTTCTTTAGTGCAAACTCGAACAATAAATTCCAATCAAACAATTTTTCAAGTAGTAAATAGTTCACCTAGCTCGACCGCCACCATTACCGCACAGACAATACAAGTAGCCGTTTTTACATGGGTTAGTCAAATTGGATGTTCTAGCTTAGTTGAAGGCGGATTTGGGTCTGGCTACAATTCAACTACATTTCTATTGCCTAGTAATCTTCCGACGCGATTCTATGCGGTAATAGTGACTACAAGCAATTTGACTTACTCTCTTTCTCTCACGACTATTACAACGTTCAACACTAGCTTAGTAACAGTGTACAACATAGGAAGCAATACAACTCAAACGCTCTTGTATACAGCAACATGCTAAGAAGTCTAGTTTAAGAGGATTGGAAAATCTCATCCCACGAAAGTTAACAGAAAGAACATCCTCAGGAAGTTAACAAAACCCAGAAATCAAACGCGGGTTAACAAGGAGAAAAGCAGACTAGTTCTTACCAAAGCCCAATTTTTGCACTCTTGCAGGGCAAAAACGAAAAGACTTTCACGGCAGAAAGTAGACTGTCCGGGAGATTTCTTTCTAGTAGTAAGTTGAATGATTAGATCTCAGTTATTCTGACGTAACAGTAGGAGCGTGAAGCTTGCTTTTTCCTTTTGTCTTTTTTGCGATCCCAGATCCATTGAGGATCTTTTCCAGTTTGGAAAAAAGAACCGGCTTTCTGATTCCCGTCTCATCACCGTATTCACCGAAGACCTTTTCAATCCCCGTTCGGATTCTCTTTAGCGCTTCCATGCGAGCGCGGAGCTTGGCATCGTGCGCGAGGATTGATTTCTTTCCTTCGTCGATCATTTCTTCAAAACCTCTGGATGAACCGTCTGCAGATGATTCTCAATTCGAAGGACTTATCCTACCTTTGCAAAGTTCGCATACATAGAAATCAACGGGTACGCTTTGGTCAAAACGTGACACGTACTTTAGGAGATCCTCAAGTTATTCCTTTGGATTGTATGAGACGGTTTCGAATCCTTTCGGGCATTGCACACTAAGTGCAGGATGTCATAGTTGTTGTATATGTCCGGGCTTGAAACGCGGTATCCGATAGGGGATAGCCTCCAATTGAATAGGTCCTCGTTGTGGTCGAACAGTTCAAGCTGACAATGTTGCTTGTTTGAATGTGCACAGCAGGTTCGGAAGCTAGAAACGCCACAACGACCAGGGCGCCGACCACGGAAGCAAGCAGAAAGACAGTTAGTTTACGATTCAATTTCTTTCAACCTGTTCTCTAAGAATTCAATTAATTTCTGTTGATGGATAAGAAGGCTCAAAAGATACACTTCAGTCTCATCGAACTACGGAGATTGAAGTTTCAGAAGATGCTTACGTCCCGTTAGAGCGAGTTCCGGAGTATCTCACTTCCTCCCAAGCCTGAAAGTGCTAGGGTTTCCAGTGAGGCTTTGTTGTGAATGGCTGACGGAATTACTGGTAGCCCGTTCCCTGACATTCGCGGCATATGCCTGACCCTACTTTCTCGCTTTGCGGCCATCCATAACAATATTCACACTTAATCATGCTTGGCACTAGTTCAAGCCCATATTGTGGGTTGATGACTTGGATAATAACACCGCTCCCATTACAGTTGCGACAATGACAGGAACCATTACATTCTGGGCATAAAGGACGTGGAGAAACAATCATGATTGTGGAAAACTATTTTATCATTTTTAGGTATTTTCTCCGTTTTCATTTTTTGTATAGCGAATTCCGATACTGTTTGGGAAGGCACGAATACTACTGACTGGTGGGATTCAGACCTAGGAGGAATCTAGATATATGGTCTTCCCCGTCCCGTGCTAACTCTAAATCTGCATAAACCCAAAAGTCTGAAAGCAACCGAATTTTTGGCGGCGAGCGATTCGGACGCCGGAGATACAAGCCACCGGAAAAAGAATTAGAACAAAAGGTCGAGAAGGATAAGGAAGCTCTGAATGACGATAAGAAGGAAATCAAAGAGGACGTCAAAGAGCTAAAGCAGGATGAGCAAAAGCTTGATGAGAAAAAGGACGATCCCCCGAGCGGCCCTATTGATATCAAATACCCGGGAAGCCTAGAAGGATGGGAACACGGTCAGGACGAAGAGACGAGGCACAACCATATCCGAGAATCGTAAAGTGAACGGAAAAGCCGAGACAGAAAAGAAACTCGTTGCGCTTGAAGTCCTGGACAAGAATCGAGCGCCGGAAGTAGATAGGGCAGCACACTCGGATCTTGAATGGTTCAAGAGAGATTATCCGAGCTAGATAGAATTGGACATTCAAAAAGAGAAAATAGCGACTGAGCTAGTAATCGCCCAATTCTCAAGCAATCCGGATCAGATAATCAAGCACTCAATAGAAGCGTTCAACCTTCTTTCAAGAAATGAGCAGCTAGTTATATCTTCAGAATTAAGGAGAGCTATACTTCAAAACTATATCGAGCCTTCCATATGGAATTCTGTAATCTCGGCCATGAGTATTCCTAAAGAGCTCTAAGAATTGGCTCGCCGGCGCTATTTCGTAGATGATAAAGGATATAGACGACCTAGCCCGGCGATCGGATTTTATCGGGAAAATGGAATAGTTCACCCGATAACTCAATCCGGCGTGCATATGCACAAGCGGGAATATGCTCCGAGAACTTACAAACAATCCAACAAACACGGCCCTAGACCGATATCTCCCGTTGCCCGCTCGAAATACCACGAGTGACATAACGAATTTGAAAGGAAAAAGATGAACGGTCAACACCCGAAGGCCTTATCGTTAGGCGCTTTTGATAATTATTACAGAAGCCGCAAGAGTGCATACGAGGCGATCGGCGGAAGTGCTACGAGCTTCGATGATCAATTCGATAAGATTGATACTGCTCAAGCCGTCGATAGTTGGAGCGATCTAGACAGCGAGCTCAAAGCGAATGATATCTATGCAAGCCGTGACGATATTGCAGAGATTAGACGAAAGGCCCGGGACGAAGCTAGAGAAGAGAGGGAGATCGAACGGAGTTATAGGCAATACGTGAAGGAACAAAGAGCTAATGCAGCCTAGTCAATTTTGGGAAATAATGCAAGTCCCGGATAAGCCGGTTCTATATCACTTGAATTGTAAGGGAATTGAGACGGGAAAGCACACGCCGGACGTCTCAATCATGCTCGATAATGGATTGTACAAAGTTTCAATGCCTGCAAGAACCGCAGGAGCGAAATTCTATTTCGAGTTATCGAATCTCGAGAAGGTTAACGAATTCCTAAAGAAGATGGGATATCCTAAGCTTCAAGAATCTTAAATCTATAATGTGAGACGTTCCGAATCCCGCATACATTCGGGATTTTGAGGACTTGGTATCAGTTTTGATGATCGTATCCCCGTCTTAAGTACCTATGCCCTAGAAATGACTCACACGTGAAAAGTAAATGGCAATGCCTCAACAAACGGTAAGACAAACACCGATAACCGCTAGCAAATGGTCAACTAGATTCATCTGGGCAGCCGTGCTGCAGGGCCTGATCCTAACCATCATCACGGTCCTCATCGTGGAGCCACAGAGCTTCTTCAACATCAGTTCGTACTACAGCCCGTCTAAAGTAATCGCCGGAGGCGGAGGAGGAACATGGCTGTTCACCGGCTACATTCTCTATCTCACGGTAGGGGTGATCGCGGTCGCAGTCACTGCAATGTTCTACTTCTTCATCGAAGGAGTCAACGGCAAGGTGTACCATGGTCTGACGAACTACCTCGCCTGGGGGCACTACATATTCATGAATGTGGGTGTGGCTGGTTCTATGCTCCTCATGATCTGGGGTGGTTATATGGCAGGTTATGCCGCAGCTCCAGTTGCCGAGGGAGGCCTCGGCTACACAGCTCTACAAATCCACGTGAACTATCTCGGTCAGCTAGTCAACCCAATTGGCGGATTCGTCCTTCTGGCAGCAGTCGGTGCAATCCTCGGAGGACTCGGATTCATACTCAGAAGCAGGATGAAGTAAGGTTTCGCAATTATCTGGGGATAATATCCCCACCCACTTCTTTTGATTTGCAAAGAACAATCCTTAGAGAAACAACATGGTGAAATTCGTAAAATGAGAGCCAAGTATGCAACTGTAAAAATTCCGCAAGAGCTCGCCACAAAGCTGGACGAGTTTGCCTCTGAAATGGGATATAGAAGTAGGGCAGAAATTGTGAATGATGCCATAAGAAGGTTTATCGATGAACGAAAACGCCTTGGCTTCCCTTCGACAGTGAAAGAGTCGGAAGGAACGGCGCGAGATCTCAAACGGAATGAAATTCCAAAACTAACCCGTTAGTGTCTCATTGTCGTAGGCTATAAATTATCCTAAACTATCGCGCTCTTTCTTTAGGATAACCTCGATCTGATCATGTTCTTTCAGGTCCACAGATTGAACCGTTGACTTTGGGATGTTCAGATAATATGCAACCTCTATGAAAGTTTGCGCAATTCGGTAATCGAGAATCTGATTAGTTTCAGATCTTTATCATTGAGAGTTTTTTCAGCTTGGCTTATAGCTTTTGAGAAAGCTATCTCTCTATCTTTCGACAGTTTAATATTTCTGGAATTCGCTGTAGCCGGATGCTTCACAGATTCAAAATAGGATTTCAGCTCATTTAGCTTTGCATAAGCTCTCTCTAGACGCTGTCCACTTGTATCGTTTTTAGGAAGATCAGCATAATTTTCAAGAGCTTGTGCTAGCCCTCAGCTTGAATATCTAGACTATCCTTGTCTATCTTCGAACGTTTTTCGCTTTTTACATCATTTGCCATGAACCTTATGACAAACAATCGGAATGAATTATACCTTTTGCAATCTCCGGGGAGCCGAGGCCAGAATGGCTATGCTAAAAGAAAATCCCTCTCGGCCAAGTGGATTCCGACAATAAGCTAAAATCAGACTAGATCCCAAGGATGAGCTTACCAAAGCTTCATCAAAAGGAATAGTGGGAATGAGAATTGGACTATCCATAAGTAAGAAAATCGACAGTTGGCTAAACGACCTTTGGAACAGGTCAAAGACAAGAAAAGAGATTGAAAATCTTCTGAGAGCCGAACACACGAAGGGAAACTTGACCCGTCAAGAGCTCAAGTCTGCGATAAAGGATTTGTATACATCTTTGCGATAATCTAGGTAGTTATTTCGCTTTCTTCAAAATAACTTCAACTTGATCATGCTCTTTTAGGTCCATAGACTGAACCGTTGACTTTGGGATATTCAGATAGAAGCCGCGAGTAATCATCTTCCCTTTATTCTTGCGGGACTCCTGCATTATTTGAAGCAGGGGAACGGTCAAAGTCACCTTCCTAAGTGGCTCTTTTTGCTCTGCGTGATTGAAACGATACGTAACAGTTCCTTTTTCGTTGCTCATCCGTTCAGTTTCAGATACTTGCGACACGATTAACAGTAACGGATAAGTAACGTTCGAGGCCTTAAAGATTCCGATCCTGGACCACTGATGTTTTGCCGAGGAATTTTGGCGGCGAGATCCAGTATTATGATATTAATTTTTGCGCTGTTACTCTTGTTACGAGATAGTCTTTGAAGAATCCTAAACAGTCCTATAAATTCAAAGACCTCCTTACGGGATCCTGCCGTTAGCCCAAATCAGGTCAACAGGGCCCAGTCTGATTTGACAGCATCGTTTGGTTGTTTGGACAAGTGGACGTAGACGCAATCGCTGTCACGGTAACAACGGCCGTCACGAAGACAGTCGCGACAGGTATTGCGTTCGCATTTACTTGACCGTTGTCTAATTGAGTTTCATAATAGAATGCGACCGCCAAAACTGCAATGATACCCGCGATCAATGCAATCGCGATGTACATGTTCAGTTTGCTCGTCGTGCTCAACGACTAGCCCACTTCTTTTTCGCGATTAAATAGTATCCCCATATTCTACCTCAAATGATTTTAGCACAGCGGACACCAAATACAGACCGACGGGACACGTGAGAGAGAATTCTATTCGACCAACTTATCGAAGTAGTTGCACAAACTAAACATTGATTACCGATTCTACGGCCTTCTTCTCGAAGATTATCTGCCGAAGGTAGCCGGCCATCCTTATCGGATCATCGTTCTGCCAGACATTTCTTCCCACTGCGAGCCCAGCTGCTCCAGATTGCATTACGCCGCGAACTTGGTTCAAGAAATCTTGATCTGTAGGCGCCTTGGGACCGCCCGACATGTAAACGAGAGCCTTTCCGGCAGATTTGACGGCCCAGGAGAAAGTCTGAGGGTCTCCAGTGTACCTGATCTTCACGGCGTCTGCTCCCAGCTCCAGTCCCACTCTCGCAGCGTAGGAAACAATTTCCTTTGTGGTGTCGTTGGTCACGGATTGCCCTCTTGGATAAACCCATGCAATTGCTGGAATCCCATGTTCATGCGCCTCCTCCTGCAAATGTCCGAATTCCTGAAACATCTCTCCATCATATTGACTTCCAAGGTAGATCGTGTAACCGACCGCTTTCGCTCCAAGCGAGATTGCATATTCGACGGAGCAATTCTGTTTCGAAATTGGTTCTCCCTTTGCCAGTCCCGCTTTTCCATTCGTCTTTACAATGAGCGGGACCTTTCCGTCATAGTATTTTTCCGCCAGGCCCTTCTGGAAAACAATCCCGTTGAAACCGCCCTTCGAGGCGATCTCCATGATGTATGAAGGGTCAACATTCTTATCGTTGAAATCAAGTGAAGGACCGTGTTCAAAACCCTGATCGTAGGCCAAAAGCATACTCTTTCCGTCACGAAGAAAAGCGTCCATTGATGGATATCTGGAGTGCGGCATTGTGATTACCATGAATTACCTGCAGGTTATTTAACCGTGAGATCAGTCTTCGGAAAGTCCGGCTCAAATGATAAAACACAAAACAAGCTCTCAGAGCTAAACGGAAGCGATCAAATTAGCCGGCATGTCTTCGGGGAGAGTCGAAAATTCGGCCACTTTTCTCGAGCAGGGTCTATCTGATGTCGAGAACGATGTCTCTAAGGTCTACGGAGCCATTGCCAACACGGCTCAGATAGTGTCTAGACAGCTGCCATTTCAGGTGGGGACAACGAAGAATTTCAATCCTTTCGGAGAAAGACAGTCCGAGCTAGATCTTTTCGCAAACGAATCATTTTCGAAAGCACTCCTTGATACAGGCCGGGTCGGATGGGTTGCATCCGAAGAGCTGGAGACCCCACTTGGTGGGTATAGTCAGGGAAGCGATTCCATTTCTGTCGCGATGGATCCGCTTGACGGATCGTCGAATATCACTACCAACAATCCCCTCGGAAGTATTTTTGGCATTTGGCGAGGGGAGCTGCCGAAAAAAGGCAGAGACCTTGTGGCGTCTGCATTCATAACTTACGGTCCCACATTGACAATAACATTTTCCTGCAGTGGGAGGGTGGATCAGTACGTCGAATTGCGCGAGGGTGAAAATGCAGGAAGGTTTGCCCTTTCACACAAAGATATGAAGCTGCCCCAAAAAGCCGAAGTTTACAGCGTCGCCGGAACCAGATCTGAATGGATTCCAGCCGTCGATCGGTTCATTCGAAGCTTGGAGGCACGCGATATGAGGCTCAGGTTTTGCGGTACATTCATCGGCGATTACAACCAGATAATTCAGCGAGGAGGAATTTTTTTGCACCCTGCGCGCAGAGGCAATCCGGAGGGCAAGCTCCGAGTTTGTTACGAGACTGCTCCTGTGAGTTTCCTGAACGAGCTCGCCGGTGGAAAATCTAGCGACGGCAAATCTTCCATCCTTGACATTTCTCCGAAGAAACTGACGCAGACCAGCCCATTTTATGTAGGTAATGCTTCGCTGGTGCGAGAGCTTGAGACGGAAATCGCGAGCGGATAAACACTCTAAATTACCGACGATCAAGCTGAGAAAATTAGAATGTCCAAAGTGCAAAATTCATCCATCGAGTTGCAGGGAATCCCCTTCCCTTATGGCGTTAGGGAGCTTGGTGCTTCCGTCGAGGTTCTAAAGTTCGAAGGTACCACGGATTCCGAAGTCAGCTCATGGATGCAGAAAAACCTGTTCCAGAACGAGGAGGAAAGATGGGGAATCATTTCGAGGTCGAGGACGAAGGAGGAGAATCTTTGCCTTGCACTATCCTTCCGCCGGGTGCAGCATTCCAGGCTTAAATTACAAGCGGGAAGAGTGGTGAAGGTCGAAGAAGAGTCAACGGAGCCGGAAATCTGCGAATTTCACATGAAAAATAAGGAGCCGATTCTTGAGCTCTATTCATTCAGTGCTAAACAGCGCACCGGGCTGTTGGCCTCGTTGAAAGAGGAGTTCGGCGAGGACTCTTTCCAGGAACTGTATCTTGCGAAGGACGCAATGAAGAGCCTGATGGCTGAGGCAATTGAGGTCTCGTCAGTCTCACTTTCGGGACTCGGAAACCCTTTCTTCAGTGAGGCAACGCTTGCAGGGACTGATCCGGCAAACTCCAAAACTTACAGAGAGCTCCTCGCATCGGGAGAGATCAAATCATTTCGGGCAAGATTCCAGACTCGCAACGACGAGGCTAGCGCATATCCATTGTTGGTAACGGTGAGCGGCAAATGTAAGCTGAGGTTCTTTGGAGGTCAATCGCCCGTTGCCCAGTCAGATATCGAAGAGTTTGTTGAGAAGATTGCAAACATCGCCCAGGTGAGAGAAAAATCCTCCTCCGCGCGAGAAATCAATGCGTGAGGAGACTCTTCGAAACGTAGGCTCCGTCGTCCCGATAGCCTCGGTTCCTGTAATACTCCTTGGTTCCGATCGCGGATATCACGAGTACCTTCGAACGAGAGTATTCCATGGAAATTCTCTCGGCTTCCAGCAAGAGCTTAGTCCCTAGTCCGCGATGTTGCGATTGATTGAGATCGGGATTTGATTCTCCGATGGGCACGACGGGTCCGTAAACATGCAACTCTCGGACGAGTGAAGTTCTTTGGTCCCTTATCTCAGGCCTGTGCTCCGTACCCGAAGGAATTCGGAGCCTTAGAAATCCATGCAGAGTCCTTCCTTCTTCGAAGGAAAGGAAAATCTCCTCGCCTCCAGAAGCGGGATAATCAATCCTCCTTAATTCGAGGTTTCCCCCATAGAGCGTCGAGCGGTGTCCGGCTTCCCTACACCTGATGCATCGGCATTCGAGCTTTCTTCTAGACATCTCCTCCAGAATGATCTGACGCAAGTTACCGGCCTTTTCTCCCTGAGCGATTTCATCCCTTGGAATTTCGCGCTGGATTCTCATAATTCTGACCCACGGGGGGACACTCGCCTTGAATCGACATAGGATTTCCTTCAAGTCGTCCAAGCTGTATGAAGTATAGCGCCCCATCTTGTACTGTTGATAGAGTGATGTTCCCTCGACAACGAGGGTCGGATAAATCTTCAGCATATCTGGCCTGAGGTTTTCGTCTTCGAAAAGCGAATTCAAATCCCGAAGATCCTTTTCAGGGTTTGATAGCGGCAGACCCGGCATCATGTGTGCGACAACTTTTAGGGCTGCGTCCTTCGATACTTGGAAGGAACTCACCGTGTCTGCGAGAGAATGACCGCGGTTAGTATATTCAAGTACCTTTTCCTGGAGGGATTGCACTCCGATTTCAACTCGGGTCGTCCCGTACGACAGAAGCAAGTCAACGTGCTCCTGGCGGCACCAGTCCGGTTTTGTTTCAATAGTCAATCCAACACAGCGGTGACTAGACGATTCGTTTTGCTTCAACGATTCCTGAAGCGAGTTCCCATCAATCGAATTTAGAGCATCGTAGCAACCCTTGACGAAGCTTTCCTGGTATTCTTTAGGCATCGCTAGTATTGTCCCACCAAGAAGAATCAACTCGACTTTGCTGGTATCGTGGCCGTTTTCCTCTAGAAACTTGATCGTATCGCGCACTTGTCGTCGCGGATCAAATTCTCGCGCGATCCCGTAGGCCGCCGCGGGAGAATTTTTCGTGTAGCTCTGCGGAGTCCCAAATCGGACTCCTCCGGGGCAAAAAATACAAGTTCCGTGTGGGCAATCAAACGGCTTGGTGATTGCCGTTACCACAGCTATTCCTGAAACGGTTCTGATAGTTTTCCGACGAAGGTACGGCTCAAGGCGCTTCCTCGCTTCAGGATTAAGATAAGCCAAGACTTCGGAATTCTTCGGGACATAATCCAGCGAAAATTCACGGCACGCATCGAGCTTTACTCGCCAGAACTGCTTTTCATCCGGCTCTGCAAGATTCTCCAGAATTCCTGCAATTTTTTCCAGTGCGAGCTGCCTGCTACTGGATCTGCTTTCGATTTCATGCAAGAAGGTCTACCGTCTCTTGTTTTCTTGGAATATCAAGCTTATACCCAGAGTATTTCGAATTGGATGTTGTGAAACCTGCGGCACCGAGGAACTTGAAAAAATTCCTCTTCCTTGGAGTAATCTTGATCTTGTTTATTTCGATTGGATCCTGGACTGCTCTTTCGCCTCAGGTACTTTCGGTCCAGAGTAATTCGCAGATTGCCAATTCTCTATTCCAATTTGCAAAAGTAAAGCAGCTTGTCAATTTCACCGACGGTGAGGGATCGTATGCATTCCTCTTCGGGATGGATTACAATGATTCGGCTTCTCAGGGAGTTCCTACTATCGTTCAAGTGTTTGCTTCACTTTTGAGTCAAAGGATAACCTCTGGATTTCAGAGAGGGATAGGATTGCAGGTGACTCGCTCTACCGTTCTAATAGATGGGATCGAAGATTCAGGAATAAGTTCGAGGACAACGACCAGCGGCGAAATAGTGATCTCACGACTTTCTCAAGTCGAGCTAAACCGGACCGGCGGAACGCATATGCTCTCAGTTCGTATGATAGTTTCAACCGTCGACGTAAACTACATAGGTTATCTTCCAGGAACCGAACAAGTAGTAAGCCTGAATGGCACGATTTCGATTTCCTAGTCCGTGATATTGCTGATGAGCCAGACTGAACTAAGGATTCGGAATTCCGCGAGCGTGCCCCCCGAAGAGTGCGTCTTCTGCAGGATAATTGCGCGAAAGCTTCCGGCAGCCATAGTGTATGAGAGCGAGAACTACATAGCCTTCATGGACCGAGCGCCGTTTAACGAGGGACACACGCTGGTCTGTCCCAAAAAACACGGAGAAACAGTTTGGGACATGACTGAGCCTGAAATCGGGGGGCTTTTTGCGCTTTCGGCCAGGATCTCAAAGGCAATTATGAAGGCAACTGCATCAGATGGGTTCCGCTTCGTTCAGAACAACGGAGAAGCCGCAAATCAGATGGTCGCGCACGTCCACGTTCATATAATTCCAGTAAGGCTCTCGGACAAAGGACAGTGGATGGACAGAAAGAAATTCTCAACGGAACAACTCCAGGAAACTGCGATACGAATAAGAAACGCATTAGAGAATTAATGTGACGCCCGATCTCGATGTTTTTTGGAATTGACCAATGCCCTAGCATATTCCTTTTTGGAAGGTGCTTGAATTAACCGACGAGGCCCCCGTTGGCAGTTAATACAGCACCATTAATCAGAGAGGAATCGTCGCTTGCCAAAAACGCAACCACCTTTGCAACTTCATCCGCTGTTCCCAAGCGGCCCTGGGGCAGCAGGACCTCCTTGACGAATTCAAGAGTCTTGGAATCCTGGAATCTGTAGAGAAGCGGCGTATCGATCGGGCCGGGCGCAACGCAGTTTATCCTTAAACCAGTTTTCGCCCAATTTTTCGACATTGCTTTTGTCAGGGCTATAATCGCTCCCTTCGAAGCAGAGTAGGCATCAACTCCGGGGATCGGCTGCAGTCCCAAATCTGAGCTGAGGTTGATCACAGAGCCCTTTTGTGATGTTTTCAAGAGCAGTGGTATACCGTACTTGCAGACGAGAAAAGTGGACTTGACGTTCGTGTCCATGACAAGGTCGTAGCTTTCTTGGGAGAGGTCAATGACAGTTCCTCTTATCTCGATACCGGCACAGTTCACAATCACATGGAGGCCGTGGCAAGAGACTTCGACTGCGCGAATTAATTCCTGCACTTCTGCCTCTATTCGGAGGTCTGCACCAAATCTCATACCAGTATCCGTCGACGATTTCCCTTTGGTGAAGGCTTTGTCAGCACGGACTACTTTCGCACCACGGGACTCGAACAAGTTGGCGACCGATAACCCGATTCCAGAGGCAGCGCCGGTCACCAGCGCGACCTTTCCATTCAGAAGATTGTCTGATGGCAAGCTTGCATGGCTCCTTCTTCCAAAACTAGCGACTGCCCTTGCTCCAGGTATTCATGCACTCAAGGCACAGATACCCTTGATTCCCGGATTCATCAACCATGATGTCGACTTCATCTGACCCGCATTTTGGACAGATGTCTTGCATTTGGATTTCACAAATTTCCATTTTTATTAGAGAATTCTTCGATGTCATTAATTTTGAGTGTCGAGCTTCACTCCCGCTGATTTTGCCAGCCTGTGATGCTCCTTCTCTGAGATCCACGGAACTTCGAGATAATCGAAGATCTCCTCTTCCGTCATTCCGATCCTCCGCGCTTCTTCAACCCCGAGGGAGTACGCTTCTATCTCGGTGGGCCGATCGACGTAGGAGAACTGAGAATCGAAGAGATTTTTTCCATGCTTGAATTGTCTGACATGAACCAATTCATGTATAATGTCCAAATAGACCGACCACTCATCACCATCTTTCAGGTAATACTGGCTGGCAAAAATGTGACCGTCTTCGTCGGAAACGCCCATAAAACCATCTTTCGGAAAAACCTCCACAGTGAGTTCGTCAAGATCACGGAGAACGTTTCGGCCGAAAATATTTTTCACTACAGGAAGATCCTCGAAACCTTTGAAAATATCACGAAAGCGATAAGTTCCACTCGAAACATTTTTCGCAATTTTTACTTGGAGGCCTATCTTGTATTTTCTTTTCTTGCCGGAACTGTTCAAGCGGATTTTCGGTTATACGATATTTTGTCTAAAAAAGGAATTTGGTTGCGCTGTGCAAAACTCGGGTAATAGTTATAACTTATTTCGGTGGGATTTTCATTGAACCGTTTCGATTGACAGAAAATGGAAATGATTTTCACGATGAGAAAAACGGGTTCAAGTTTTTCCGCAAGGATCCTCTCGTAATCTTGGGTCTGGCTTTCCTAGTTTTTGGAATAGTTCTCACTGTGTATGGCTTGATTCCCTTAAACGAACCAAACTATTTGCAGATAGGGAGTGGCCCACTCCCTATAACTGATTCTGCAGGAAATTTTATTCTTAATCCTGAACAATACTTCCAAATACATTACAACGGCACTGGCTCGGTGGACCATACGGTTTGCTCGCCGAGCACAAACGGATGGTACTGCTACGCCTATCAGTTTCTCGGTACCAAAATAGTCTACAGCATCCCGGCACGAGAATACGGTTTTGGTCTGATGGTTGTCGGAGTACTGGGCATCTACGGCGGAAACCGATTGGCTCCGTTCAAGCCGAAACCAAAGCACGAGCGACCAATTGCGATCAGAATCGACGAGGACATTTGTGTAGCAAACGGCGTTTGCGTCGGACTTGCTCCGAATGTCTTTCAGCTGAAAAGACAAGAAACTCCGACGATTTTCGCGCCGCTCGCGTACATAGTTGATCCATATGGCGCAGACAACGACTCCATCATTCAAGCGGCGGAAATGTGTCCTACGGGAGCTATCATCATAGAAGACGCGGAGACCGGCGAGCGGATCCATCCTCCCTATCCGGAAAGCTAGTGCCGTGGCCAGATAGGTTGTTCTAATTTTTATATGAAGCTTTAAGGCCACGCCTTGTGCTCGTCCTGCAACATGGTAGTCCATGTTCGCAGCATAACGAATGAGGAGGGGAACAAGCTCAGACAGATAGGACGTTATGGCAAGGATCCAATAGAGATGAGAAGAGCTCAGGTCGTACTTTCTAGCGCTCAGGGATTCACTCCTCCAAAGATAGGAGAGATTGTGATGATGAGTCAGGATTATGTTAGGTCGTTGATCAAATCTTTCAACGAGGAAGGGCTGGAGATGCTCAAGCCTCATTGGAAGCCTGGAGGAAACAGGAAATTCACTCCTGAACAGAAGACAAAGCTCGTCTCTCTTGCAACAAGCCAACCGAAGAATCTCGGATTACCTTTCCAGCAGTGGAGCTTGCGTCGTCTGAAAAGTGAAGCTGAGAAGAGAGGAATTGTCGATTCGATTAGCAAGGAGTGGCTTCGAATAATACTGGATGAGTCAGAAATATCATTTCAGAGCGTGAAGACGTGGAAGGAATCAAAAGATCCTGAATTTGAGAAAAAGAAAATTCGCATAGAGCGATTGACGCGAAAGAAATCGAATCCTCCCGTGGTACTTAGCCTGGATGAGATGGGTCCATTCAATCTCGTTCCTCACGGAGGAAGAGGATGGTTTGAGGAGACAAATCCGAAAAGGATTCCTGCAACATACAACAAGTTTGGAGGTGTGAGATTCGAGTACGTTTGCCTCAACGTCTACCACCAACAGCTCGCTATCAAGCAGTATGATCACAAGGGAGGAGAGCCATGGCTAGAGTTTCTGAAGAATCAAAGATCGAATTATCCTGTTGACGAAAGGGTGTACATGATACAGGACGGTCTCCCAGCTCACTGGACTGCTGACATTCGAAGATGGGCTCATTCCACCAATACAGCACTCGTTCCCACTGCCACGAATGCAAGCTGGATGAATCCTGTCGAGTGCCACACTGGCGATATCCAGAAGCTTGCAATGAGCGGAACAGATTACAGGAGCTGGGATGAAGTTAGAAGAGCATTCCTTGATGCGGTGAGCTACAGAAACTCGGAAAGGAAGGCAAGAGGCAAAATGTTCAGAGACACTCAGAGGAGAGATGGTCGCAGAAAACACAGACGACCTTTATGGACACGGCACTAGCTGATGTAATCTAACTTCTTCCTAGAACTTTGGTCATCTGTTCCTTCCAATCTTTGTTCGTCATTTAGCTGCTCAATCTTTCTCAAAGTCTCAAGAGCATCCTTTCCTTTTTGGCGGAGTGTCTTCAAGTCAACTTTGATGCCAGTAATTTTTGACAGAGCTTCCAAAACGATTTCAGACGCCCGCGGATCAAATGAATAATCTGTCGTTTCCCCCAGAAGCGAGTAGCCTTCCAGCCCCTTCAGCCTCGCCATTCCGAGCAAAAGGCCGTTCATTCCAGTTATCGCCCCCTCTCGCATGATGACGCATCCAGCAGCTTCAAGTCTTTTTGTCAGCTCCAATCGCGTTCCTGTCGCGTACACTTTGGGATCGCGGGAGAAAGTCCCCGTCACGTATGCCCCAAGAGTTACGAGGAGCCGGACCTTGTACTTGCGTCTTGCAAATTCGATCAGATATTCTGATAGAGAGTACTCAGATTCGGAAGAGGAGGGCTGGGCGTCTCCGGTGAAGAAAATCGCATCATGTTCTCCATCACTACTTTTCGAATAGTAGAGATCGTTTCTGAGTAGTGATGCTGAACCGTCTTCCTTGATCAGAATCTGCGGTGGGAAAGCATCGGTGTATAATTCAGCAAGTGGTTTCGCCGACAGATCGGCGACGACGTGATCGATTGCAAACTTTCCGACAAATGCAGATCCCGGTAGACCGGAAATCATGATGGGTCTTCGAAGCTCGGGTTGATCAATTTCGACAAGTTGGATTTTCATCAACGAATTTTGGTCGACCCGTGATCAGAAATAGGCCGGCATGTATCGGGGTTCAGAAACAAATGCAGATAACTTGCCTTCTATGGGAATTTGCGTTCCACAAAATTTGCACCTGTTTTCGTCATCGAGGTACCAACCCGTGATATCGAAACCGTACCGCCTAACCACTATTTTCTTGCAACCGTGACAATACGTGTGTTCCAGATGATGCCCCGGAACATTACCCAGATACACGTATTCAAGCCCCACTTCTTTCGCAATCCTATGATGTGCCTCCAGCGTTTTGATCGGAGTAACCGGAAATTCCATCATCTTGTAATCGGGATGAAAACGCAGAAAATGGATTGGGGTCATCGGTCCGAGATTATCATAGACCCACTTCGCCAATTTCCGAGCCTGCTCAAGATTATCCCCAACGCCGGGGACAATGAGGTCAGTTATCTCGACATGAATTTTTGTTCTGTTTTTGATCTCGGTGAGGGTTTCAAAAATTGGCCCGGAGCTAGGTATTCCAATGTATTTTCTAACGAAGTTTGTTTCTCCGCTGCCCTTGAAATCTACAGTTATGCAATCCAAGAATTGACTCAATACAGTCACAGTTTCTGGAGTCGCAAAACCGTTCGATACAAAAATATTGAACAGCCCCCGCTCGTGCGCAGCGAGACCTATGTCCCTTGCATATTCAGCAAAAATCGTGGGTTCGTTGTAAGTGTAGGCAATGCCCTGGCACTCCTGAGCTACGGCAAGCTTAGAGACTTCCGATGGTTCGATATCCATTCCCTCGATCTTTCGTCTCTGCGAGATCTCGTAATTCTGACAGTAGCGGCAGAGCCAATTACAGCCGCTCGTCGCGACCGAAAAGATCTTAGTGCCAGGCCTATAGTGAGTCACGGGCTTTTTTTCGATTGGGTCAATATGCCCGGTGAACAACTTACCATACGCGAGTAGCTGGAGTTTTCCATCAAGATTCTGTCTTATCCCGCATAGCCCGATCTGACCTTCGCCGAGCTGGCAGTATCTCGCGCACGCGGTGCATTTTACTTTTCCTCCCGCTAGGGGATGATAGAGCTCAGCTTCCTTCAAGAGAAAATATCGCCTTAAACCATCTCTATTATCCGGCCAGGCAAATAAGGCTTTTAGGGAAAAAGGGGTATACCAACATGGATGGTTGATTTCTCAATTCCAGCTATGAGCGGGGCAGAGGTGATTCAAGAACTAGATCCTCTGTACCCCAAGATCAGAACTCCACTCCGCCATCATGACGCATTTCAACTTCTGATCGCAACCGTGCTGTCCGCTCAATCCACTGACGCACAGGTGAATAAAGTGACTCCGGTGTTATTCGGAGAATATCCGACACCCGATTCGATGTCGAGGGCCCCTATTCGGACATTGGAGAGGATTGTAAAATCGACAGGCTTCTTCCACGTTAAAGCGAGAAGGATCAAGGAGATTTCGAAGACACTGACAGACAAGTTCGGCGGGAAGATTCCAGAAAGCATGGAGGAACTACTAACTCTACCTGGCGTCGGAAGAAAGACTGCAAACGTTGTCTTGAGCGCAGGGTTCGACAAGATCGAAGGAATTGCGGTTGACACTCATGTCTCCAGGTTGTCAAGGCGAATTGGTCTGACGGCGGAAAACACGCCAGAAAAAATAGAACAAGATCTGATGAAGATTACTCCAAAAAGTGAATGGCCACGACTCACTATTCTCCTGATTTTGCACGGGCGCTCAGTGTGCTTTGCAAGAAATCCAGAATGCTTCAGATGCGTTCTGTCTAGAAAATGTATGTATTTCAAATCGCAGAAAAAAAATGCCGGTTCGAGTTTGACTGGCTCGCCGTCGAAGTTGCAACGATAAAAGATCGCCAGTCAAAATGAAGGATCAATTCGCGATTACGCCAGTCTTTTACAATTCGAATCTTGTGTCAGCGGGTCAGGAAGGTAAGTAATCAGTTATTATGTCACGTGACGCTACTTTTCCAAGTAGGATTCCGTCTAATGCTCTAAAGTTCCTTTCAATGAATTATATCGCGAGGATAGCGACGTGTTCGTCTGAAGCTATTCCCCACGTTTCCCCAATTTATTTTGCGTGCAATGGGGCATCGGTTTTTTTCGCTACAGAAAAAACCACCCTGAAGTTCAAGGACATTTTGAATAACAATAGCGTAAGTCTGGTTGTTGATGAATTCGACGCGGACTGGTTTCACGGAAAACGGACTGATCATACCAGTGAAAAGGCTGTAATAGTCAACGGGCGAGCATCTATTTTCTTCGAAGGAAGGACTTATCTGAACATGTATCGCTTGCTCCGAAATAAGTATCCGGATTACAAAGCCGAGAAAAGCTGGATGCCCGGTGAATTGCCAATAATACGAATTTCAATCGAGAAGGTAATCACTTGGGGTCTGCAATAGCCACTTTTCACTTTATTAGTCAAAAAGTCTGGGAAAGTCGAAGGGAAGTTCAAAAGCTCGCGGCGGTTAGCATTGTTCCGCTGGCGATTGCGAACTCGTTAGACGAGGGAGATAAGACTTCAAGGGATTTTACAGCTCGGTACATGGACCTTCCAAAGAACACTCGACGCACCCCTGATTCATCAATTAGGGGGACGATTGCAGATTGCATTTCCCAAGCGAAGAAGTTTGAAGAAATAGGAATTCAAGAACTGGTCTTTATTCCCAGCAATTACGACATACAACAGGTGGAATTTGTCGGGAAAGAAATTCTCCCCTCATTCTCAAAATAGCACTTATTTTTAGTCTTTAGGAATTCTTCACGATAATCGTACCGTGCATCCAAAGATGGTACTGGCAATAATAATTGTAAGTTCCGGGTTGGGTGAATGTGTACGAAAAGGTACTTCCCGGAGCCAACGAGCCTGACCCGAAGAGCCCCGTACTACTAGTTACAGTGTCAAAAGTAAATGAGTGGCTGTCCCATTCCACTGTGTTATTCACTCCAATAACAACTTGTATTACTTGGGGAGAGTACTGCCAGTTTACCGGGCTTTCCTCAATGTAGATCACTGAAATGTTTGTGCCCACAGGATTGTGCGCGGTCACTATGATCAGCCCGGTTATCGAAAAATAAGCGATGAGGGCGATTATCATTGCAATCGACAACGACGGAATAATCAACTTCCGGAGCGACCTGCCTCGAGGTTCAACAACTTTCGAACCGAATTCAAGCGCTTCCAGTTTTCGGTTCTCCCTGGTCAGAGTGAGATATAGATAACCGACGAAGTAGGCCGGGGCGGGAGCAAACAGCGCGATTCCTAGGGTCTGTTGTTGAGCGACCGAATACAACGGGTAAACGGGCGTGCTGATCAGGTAAAGTGAGAATCCGTAAAACATGTGTGCTGAAATAGTTAGGGCAAGCACAATCATCTTGAAATTATCAGGTATCATAGGTATACAAATTCCAATTAACACTCCTACCACAAGAAAGCAAACATGTTCGACTACATGGACGTACAAATTCTCGACCGCCCCGTCCCAAAAAGGAGGGAGGTGCCAAAATATTAGCAAAGAGGCAACGACAAGTATTCCCGCTACGCCAAATCTGGTACTTTTGAACCGATCAATCCTCCCGCTCTTGTACAAGGGATAACCGATCATGACCCCAGAAATTGCGATGATCACGTGCTGAAGCATGTGGACACCCAAATTGACTTCGGTTGTCACCTCGAAAGGGGGAAAAGTCGTGACGAAAATGAAGAGAATTAAACCAAAAAATGGAAGGGAATAGAATATTCTCAATCGACCATGAGATTTTTGGGAAGACTGATCGCCCATACTAGTAGTTTCAGTGTCCCCTTGACCAATCCCATCGAGCGTCAATCTTTGAGCAATCTCCTGCAGTTGAATGTCTACTTACCAAGAAACTGATCTTTACTTAACGATTTTCAGTCATTTGGTTCTCAAGTCGAATGGGAGAAAGTAAAAGTACTCTAAATTTTCAAAAATGAATAAAAAGATCAGTGTTATTTCCGGTTACCGAAATAGTTCCATTCGGAGTAGAGGTGTAAACGTAGAACTGAATCGATTGACCCGGAGACAAAGAACCGGGTAGGGGAGGGACGCTACCCACGCAAAGTCCGTTTGTGACACTGACATTCAAGTTTTGGACAAGTTTGTCCCCATTATTAGAAAGATCTACCGAGAGGCCGAAAACGTTCTCGTCGCAGCTGTAGTCATATCCAAGCGCAATTCGTGTAAATGAATACTTTATTGACTGATACTCTTCACGGCTCTGCTGAACTTGCCCTAATACGATGAGCAATACTGAGGCTGTTGCCAAGATGACCAAGATGATGGTCAGAAGAGTTCCAAATTTCAATATTGATATCTCATCCTACTTTCTTCGGCTCACCGAGACTGACTAGGTTCAAGGGCCATTTTCCTTCGTCGCACACAATCCCGTTGTAAATGAGAAACTCGTGCCACATATTCTGTTTTTGAGATACTAAATTCTTAAATCTCATGTTCGCGTAATTGCGATTCCCGTAGAGATTTTGGTCATACTAAATGCGGGAATCAAGAAAATCCCAGCTCGCTAGCTTGATCGCAGTTCTCGGGATCGCGCTTATTGCTTTTTTCCTAATTGTTGCCTTGAATTCCCTTGCCTGGCCAGTGGGGTCCGCTGTTGGCAACGTGATGTCGGAATTGCCTACTCCAGTCAGAGTTCCTGACGGGGTCCTGAGCGTGACTGTACATTCGAATCAAACCATAGTGGCTCCTGAATCCGCTCATTTTAACTCCGGAACTCGCGTAAGGAATCCAGAGAGAGGGGCGCTCTCCGGAATACTTGTTTCAGTTTATCTTAATGCCGTTACGTCACCGACAATAACGAACTTCACAGATACTAGCGGTCAAATCCAAGAAAGCTTGGCGCCGAATTCATATACGGTAAAGTTTTTCGATTGGCGTCTGGACAATCTATCAGTATCAGTGCAGATTAGCAGCGATAATATTACAGATCTCAATGTCACAGTGAATGCTTCCTCTTATTCTATCCAGTCTTTCAACATCGCAGACCCAGATTTTTCTGGGTTTGCTGTTGGTTGGGGGCAAATATACGCCCTCGTCGGAACAAACCGATCGATCACGTCACAGAACCAAATCATTTTCCTCGATACGGTTGACTCTCCAACGACTCCGATTAGTAACATTGATCAAGCTGGGCTCACCCCAGTCACTCTCAGCACGGCTAGTTCAACAAACGATTCACAGTGGCTTCAAATTCAGGTCAAAAATCCGGTGGATATAAGCAGCATACGAACGATGAGCATTCTGACCCTTCACACTGTGTATACGGTGGAATCCAATGCCATCCAGTGATCTCCTCTTTCTCTATGTTCTTATCGTCTTGAATATCGGGGTTTACGTAATGCTGGCGATTGGCATCATCAGGAATAGGAAAGATAGTCCGCCGAAAAATCCTACGGTGGAGGAGGCATTCAGATACCTCGAAATTTCTTTGAACCGCGCTTTCCCGGATCTTCCCGCAGGGTTCACTTGGAACGAGGTTATTAGCAAATTGAAAATGCTCAATCTACAATTAGACTGGCTTGACATTGAAAGCACTTTCAAAAAGTATGAAGATTTCAGATACGGCGGAATCCAATATAAGAACGCAAATGTCGATGCAATCTTGCGACTAGCTTCGAGCTTGCCCAGGGGAGGGGAAATTGCTAGAGTCTCTTAAGAAAAATGTTCTCGACGAAGTTTCTAAGATTGTCGTCGGCAGAGAATACGAAACGACTCTTTTACTGACTAGTCTTCTTGCTCGGGGTCACGTATTGCTCGAAGGAGTTCCTGGGACCTCGAAAACTTTGCTTGCAAAATCATTTGCAAAGTGTCTTGGCCTTAGATTCAGGAGAGTACAATTCACCCCTGATATGCTTCCCTTGGACATCGTTGGTGGCTTTATTTTCAACATGAAGACTCGTGAATTTGAGTTCAAAGAAGGACCGGTTTTCACCAACCTATTACTAGCTGACGAGATCAACCGCGCTGCTCCGAAGGTTCAAAGCGCACTTCTTGAATCCATGCAAGAGCTGCAGGTAACTGTTGAGGGTCAAACATCGAGACTCCCGTTTCCCTTCATGGTAATCGCGACTCAAAACCCGCTCGATTTCGAGGGAGTATACCCTCTTCCCGAAAGTGAGATGGACCGATTCATGTTGCGAGTAGAGTTCGCATACCCGAAACAAGATGTGGAAGTTCAAATTCTAAAGAGAAATCTCACGGATTTGAACCTCGATGAAGTAAACTCTGTTGTTAGCATCACGGAACTCATGGAATATTTCAAGCTCGTGGATTCGGTGACAGTTTCTGACGAAATTCTTGATTATGTCACTAGGCTTGCGCAGGAAACTCGGGTCGACAAAAGGGTGAATCTCGGAGCTAGTCCCCGAGCAATTGTTCAATTGATCCAAGTGTCTAGAGCGAGCGCCTGTCTTGAGGGAAAATCATATGTTAACCCGGACGATATCAAGAAACTCGCGGGTGTCACGCTGGCCCACAGGATGCGGCTGGATAGATCGGCTGCCCTAAAGGGTCTTGCCCATGACACCTCGACGATCATAAGTCAAGTCCTGAATGAAGTGAAACCGCCTAGGTGAAGTTGACTCAAAGAGGCAAGGACTACCTGAAAGCCTCTCTGTACGGGGCGATAGTCGCTTCGATCTTCGACGTTAGACTGATTTTGGCGCTTTGTCTATCTCTCTTTATTGCGGCTGGGATTTCTGAAATAATTCTCAGGACCGCGACTACGGGTGACATTCAGGTCAAACTAAGTGAGGCGCATCTGACGTGCTTTAAGGGGAGTGATGCTACCGAGAGCATTATTGTCAACTACAAGAGAAAGAGGCTTGTCAGAGTCGAAGTCTCGGCCATAGAAGTGCCGGATGGGATTGAAACGATCGCAGACAAGTCGGTTCCAGATTCGCTTACTTTTTCATTCAGACCGAAATATTCGGGAAGATTCCGGGGACTGACGGTCAAATTTGAATTCGTCGATCCACTCGGTCTATTCAACAAGACCAAGAATCTCGTTAGAGAAGATTTCATCGTAGATTGCTATCCATCGTCACTCTTGAGCGAGATTAGACCGTCGAAGCCAATGACGCTCGCTCTTGGCGAACGGATTGGCCGAACACACGGGAGCGGTCAAGAATTTTATTCCATAGACGAATACAGTCCTTCGGTTGAGCGGAAGAACATATTCTGGAAGAGGATCGCTTCGCTTCCTGATGAGCGCATCCTCGTTAAAGTTCGGGAGGCAAACATTCCGCGTTCGTTGGCGATAGGCTTGATCAGGATAGCTGACCGAGGACAGGACGAGTTAGCCTGGATGGACATTGCTTGCGAGGGTGCCGGCATACTTGGAAAAAACATCTTCGGTCTCGGCTGTGAAGTGAAATTAATATTCAATTCAGGAAATGCTGTCGCCCGTTTAGAAGCATCGGATCTTTCTGAGCTTGGCGAAGCGATCATGCAGATGTCCTTGTCGGACAAGAACGATATCGAATCCACCTCGGAAATCCTGAGTGACTCAGATGTTTGCATAACGGGTTTGAAGGAGCTCGAGGTAGAGTTGCTTGCGCTCGCGATCGCGAGGAAACCATCTCTTTTGATTGAGGACAAGAATACATTTCCCCGAACTATAGGAAATCTATCGATAATTTACTCTGGAAACCAGGACGTGGGCGGATTGATCAGTAGGGTCCTTGGAATTTGAGGAAAGATTTCATCAAACTGATCTCATCTGTATTTGTTGGAATTGGCCTGTTCGCGCCCTATCTAGTATTCCTTGAGAGATTTTCGGTCGTGGTGAACTTGTCGAACTTATCTTTGACCGAATCAATAATCTTGTACACCCAAGTTCTTCGAGTAATCATCCTCCTCATCGTGGGACTCCGTTATCAGGTGCAACCGATCATTCCGATAATCGTCTTTTCTTTCGAAGCGCTCCTTATTCCTCCTCTTCTGGTTCTCATCATTCTGACTGGAGCATCGTTTTATGCGACGTTCATGGGTGTAATACTGACTGCATGGTTCGGAGCGACCGCTCTTGTCCTAACCCCTTACACGATCTACGGCTTCGCGCGAGGTCTCCTTCGAGACAATTCTCTTTCAGGAGTGATAGTCGTGGGAGCTTTGGAGCTCATATCTGTACTCTTTCTCTCGAATCTTCTTTCCCAGACCACTGCCTCGATTTCCGGTCTGACGGGATTGGGAACGCAAATCATCTCGCAGATCAGAAGCGAAGTTGGGGCGGGAGGGACACCTAATCCCGCAGGAGATGCACTCTCATCGATTGGATTGGTCATTTTCTTTGTTGGCATGCTTTTTTACATGACGCTCGGCACTTACCCTGTTAGCTCGAGGGGAAGATTGCCATGGATTCTAATCGTTCCCCTAATGGGTACTCTGATCGCTTTTCTTTGGACTTTTGATATTGCCAAGATCCAATCTGACATTCTTCTAGTGCTCACAGCTCCAACCATCGCTCTGTTCTTTGCAATCTGGGGGACAGCTCGTGGAAAATAAACCAGCTTCAATTCTGGTTTGTTTAGCTTCGCTCGCTGTCATTTTTCTTTTGGTTCTCTCGCTTCCAATGATCAATTACTCGCACGGACAGTCTCTTCCAATCATTACTACAAGTTCGCCATCTTTTGTATTTCTCGGGTACGGCCTTTCCACTTTGTCACCCGCCCAACAGGGTTCTCCGATTTATACCGCCAATGATAGTCTGTGGGTTTATTCATCGCTTGATCAAGAGATAAGTGTCACGCTCACAAGTCCGAATAACAATTCTTCGATCTCGTCAACTATTCCTCCGACTACGGCGGCATCTATCTACACTTTCTCGGGAACTGATCAACCTGGAACTTGGACTTTGATCGTTACATTGCAAAACTCTTCTTCATACACAATTTCGATTCCTCTTGTTGAAACACCAGAAAATCAGGCTTCGGCAGCTTTGAGCGAATACTCCATCCAGAATGGAGAGATAAATCTCGGATTCTCGGTGAACGCTCCTAATAGTTACAATCTGGAGGCCTGCCTCACCTCGGCTTCCGGGAATGGTACTCTTTACGTTTCCCAACCTACGAATGTTGGAACCGGACAGATGGCGATCGCGTTGGACGCTGGCAATAACACTGCCATAGTATCTGCGGGGGGAAGTATTGCGACTCCTTTTTCATTTTGGTTTGAAATTGACTACTCGTACGGATACACTTCTTCATTAGCGAATGAAACGATTTCGAGAAACCTGGCCGTTTCAAGATCGAATACGGTCCTATTCAATTCCACAACAACCCAGTCCGTTTCGCTTCCGATTTTGACTAACATGAGACCAGGCAGATACGTTATCCGAGGTTATTTTGACAGTGCTTCGGGATTCGAAACTACGGAGACGAGAGCATTGCTATTGAACGATGGACGGTGGTTCTGGTTGTCATCATGTGACCCGTTTTCGATAAGCGGTTCGACATTTTCAAAACAGGTCAACCTGGCTCAGAATCCGAGCTCGTGGCCCACTCTGCTCTACTTCATGTACCAGACTGATGGAATCGATGGGTACTCCGTTGTTCCTCTGCAAATCAACTTGGCTAGATTAGATTTCTTAGGGCAACCAGGAAATGTCGAACTCAGCGAATTTACATATTCTATCGCGAATAATTCGGACATTGAAGCTTCGGGAACATTTTCTGGCTCCGTCTACGTAATTGCCAAAAGTTATCCTCTTGCTATGACTGTCACTCCAATGATTGGCTTGGAATCTCTCAGCCCGCTAGAAATCAATGTTCTGAAGCCCCTGACAGACTCACAGTTTTACATTCCCATAGGAAAACTCACAGTACTTGTGCTGAATAACAGCAAACCTGACGTCGGAGTCTTGATCGCGGTTTCAAACTCACAAGGCGCTTCCCTTTCTGCGAGCACGCTAGCAAGCGGAAGCACTTCCTTCTTCCTGCCAGGTGGTTTTTACAACATAACAATCTCGAGAGATAGCTTGGCACGCGAAGGGAATGCAACGGTGAATGCGGGCAGCAACACGATCGTTCAATTTTCCTTGACCTCGTCCGGGGTCCCAACGTCTTATCTGGAGCTGCTCTTCATTCCATTAGTTGTAGGTCTAGGGCTCAACGTGTGGGCATGGATCATAAGTCCAGGTCGATCGAGATACCGATTGGAATAAGGTCTTATTGTCTACCGCTTGGATAAAGAGAGTCCTTCGGGCCCCACGTATTCAGACTCTGGGCGGAACAATCGGTTATCTAAAAGTTGTTCCAATACGTGCGCCGTCCATCCGACGATTCTTGAGCACGCGAACGTTGAAGTGAACATGTCCGTTGGAATGCCGATGGCGTTTAGTACCAGCGAAGAGTAAAATTCGACGTTAGTTTCTAAAGCTCTTTCTGGGTGCTTCTCACGCAAAAGTTTTCTCGCATCTTCCTCGACGGATTCGGCTAAATCGAAAATTTCAGGCGAAGCAATTCTCTTAGCGATGATCTTGAGTGCCCCAGACCTCGGATCTTCCGTTCGGTAGATTCTGTGACCAAAACCCATAATCCTCCCGCCCGAATCTATCCTCTCTTCGAGCCACTTTCTTGCTTTAGATTGGTCGCCGATCTCCAAAAACATCTCCCAAACCTGCGACGGAGCACCTCCGTGCAAAATTCCCTTGAGTGTCCCGATTGCAGATACTATCGCGGAATAATAATCTGTAAGGGTCGAGATCGTGACTATCGCCGAAAAAGTGGAAGAGTTCAGGCCGTGATCAGCCAGCAAAATAAAATAGGAATTCAGCGCCGAAACATGTTCTTCGGGTGGCTTTCTGCCGGTTAGCATCCGAAGATAATTTTCCGCGAACGAAAGCTCTGGACGGGGCTCGACAAATTCAAGTCCCTTTCGGAGGTGATCGAAGTATGCGAGAACGGTAGGAAATTTCGCGGAGAGGTCTATTGCGGCTTCTTCTGGACTAAACTTCTTCTCACCTAGCATCCCAATAAACGAAGAGGCAGTTCTCAAGAACGCTAGAGGGTTCGCAGTCAGCGGTACCTTTTGGACGAATTCAATTTCCTTCGCGCTCGGATGTCTTCGCAAAGCGAGTTTCTCTCGAAATATTTGAAGCTCCTCGGAAGAAGGGAGCCTTCCGTACCACAATAAGTAAGAAACCTCTTCAAAAGAAAGTTGAGAAGAAAGCTCAGTTGCATCAAACCCTCTGTACCAAAGCTTGCCTTTTTGGCCGTCAATTTTGCTTATCTTGGTCTGAGTAACGACGACACCCTCCAGGCCCCGAGGAGCAGTTATCAAATCCGTCATGATTAACCATTTGAATTTCATGGTGAAAAAGGCTTCTCCATCATAGATGCTAGGAGAAGAGAAATTGGCATCTCAACGACGTTACAGAGAATTACAGTATAATTACAGTAACTTTATATCTCTGATAAGAATTACTCGGTCTTCCCAATGATGCAAGCACAGAATGAAATCTCTACCGATTCTGAATTCTCGATCAGATCGTCATCTCCGGCTGTCTGGAGGATGATTGCATCTGTCATCCTAACTATGTCAGAAGACTCGACCTTCGATGTGGATGCCGACGGGGTGAGGACGCGTGCCATGGATTCGTCTCACGTGGCGCTGATCGATATCAGGTTCCCGAGTACGTCATTTGAGAAATTTCGATGTTCAAAGCCGACAAAATTTACTCTGCACGTAGAGGATTTTTCGAAAATTGTCAGGCGATCTGAATTGAAGGATTCTCTAGAATTATCGAGAGCAAGTAATAGATCTCTTTCGATAAAGATTGGCGCGGGGAACAGCAAAAGAGAGTTCGAATTGCATTTACTCGAAAACGACCTGAAATCTTCGCCGATTCCAAAGCTTGCTTTTACAACAAAATTTACGATAAACCTCGAAACGTTTTCTCAGATCCTGACGGATATCTCGACCCTTTCTACCTATGTCAACGTTCAGGTCTCGCCCGACGTTTTGATTTTGTCCGGTAAGGGAGACTCGGGTAGAGTCGAAGTAACGGTGAAGAAAGAGGACGGGACTCTGCTTCAAGAAGTTCAAGCTGACGGAGGCGGGCAACCAACGAAAGCTGTATACAATTTGGAATTCTTGGTGAAAGTAGTCAAGGCCGTTTCCTCATTTTCTGATCTCGTCAGATTTGAATACTCCACGAAGATGCCCCTCAGATTGGAATTCTTATCCTGGGGGAGGCAAGACTCAGGGCCTGTTCAGCTTTATCTTGCCCCGAGAATAATGGATTGATTTTCATTTTCCGCAAACGCGGCAGAATTATCGGTCGACGGTCAAAAATGCCGTCATTGGCTCTGCCGTTGAATTAAGTTTCTTGAATTCGAGATGCTCGGGAAAGGGTTCCAGAGGATTGTCGACAAGGTATCTTTCGAATTCCTCGAAAGAATTGGATTGTAGTGCCCTGTTGAATCGCTTTTCAAATCCTATCGTCGAGTTGGTCTTTAGACTCATGCCCTGACCGCAAACTGACCCCACGTAATGGGCCGGATATAGTTCGACGTAATCAGGTAACGCCAGTAACTTCCCAAATAAAGAATCATACATCTGCTCTTTGGTCCCGGCCCCCGAGAAGTCGAGTCTTCCTATGTCTCCCACAAATAAAGCATCACCGCTGAACACGGCCCACGGCACTTCAGCCCGTTTGTGATCAATGTACAAAAGCGATAGACTTTCGGTCGTGTGACCCGGTGCATGCATCGCTTGAAGATCTACATTGCCTAGGTTGACGGTTTCGCCGTTACTGAGAGGGACAAAATCGAATACCACGCCGGATGACTCCTGCATGTAAATACGAGCTCCTGCTAATTTCGACAATTTTTTTGCCCCGGATACATGATCGCCATGAATGTGAGTTTCGATGATAGCGACGATTTCGGAAAAATCTCTTGCCGCCTGTTCAACGTACAGATCGACGTTTTCGCTCGGGTCGATTACCACACTCTTGCATTTTCCCGGACAGCATACGTAATAAGATAGGCAGCTACTCCTCTCGTTCTGGAATTGTCTAATGTACGGCAAAAAACAAGGAATCTTATAGAGATTCTATGGGTCACGAATCTAATTATAGATAGCCATTACCGCATCTAAAATGCAAATTCTGCGTCAAAGCCTTTCTGGACTCGGGCAATATTGCGCAAAATCGAGCACTTACCTAGAACGCCGATATATGCGTTATATTTTCAAAACTTCAATTATTCTCATTTTTTTCCGGTTCCAGCTTCGATTTCGTAATTTTTTGCTGAGCAGCCGACTTTGGTTTGGTTATTTTGCGCATCAGGATGAGAAATGCGATGCTCGTCGGGATCAATAAAAATTGAAATGAAACAATTCTCCAGATTATTACGGCCGTCCACGAATTAAAACCAAAAACACTAGAGAGGTAAGAATGCATCGCGAGTTCCGCCACACCCGATCCGCCGATTGATATTGGAATGATAGCAATCGTCGAGACACCAAACGACACAACTATTGAAGATAGAAGGTCGATGTTCAGACCGGTCCTCTGCAAAATTACCCACAAAGCTAAGCCCAGAAGAAGAGCGTCTACGAGCGTCAAGGCAAGAGCTTTGAGTATTATCGGCAATGCATCTTGCTTCAGAATCGAACGAGCAGAAAGCGAAAATGTCCTCGTCGCATGGTTGACTTTCTGTTCCAGAATCTTGGCTTTACTGCCCCCAACAAAATATTCAGCAACTTTAAACAATGGTTTCGGAAACGCTGGTATCCCTCGAAGTGCCGGGATTAGGAAGATGATCGAATAGAAGATGATCTGAAAAATCACGATCGCCGCGATCGTGGATCCTATTAGAGTTGCTCCCCTTGAAATCGCGTAAATAGAGGCTACCAGCGCAAACACCGAACCGACGTAAACATCCATCAGAACTTCGAAGTAAGCGATCCAGAAGGCCCTTCCTGAATCAACCCCCTTTTGGGAGAGCCATGCAGTCTCTCACGACCACACCACCAATCAAAGACGGAGTCGTCAGCGATACGAATTCACTACCGATTCTGACAATCGCAAGGTCTTTGAAATTCGATTTTGGCACTCCAGATAAGCCAAACACCGCCACCCTGTATCTCAGAACCTGCACGACGAGTCGTAATGACGAGAATGTTCCGGCAATTATGAATGGAGAATAGCCAAAGTTAACAAAATCCGAAATCGTGACTCCTGAAAAGAAAGAAATCGCGATAACAAAGGCCGAGCTCAGAGCAAGACCGATGTAAACCCACCTTAGCGTTGTGGGTGAAAGTCGGAAATCGGTCGTCGGCTGAATATTATCTGACAATCAAGATGCGACTCTCAAATTGGTGAGAATCGATCGGCAGCAATAGTTTGCTCTTTCATTTCGATCTCTATGCAAGTATTTCCTCGAAGGAAATCCTGCGGCTCAATAAATCTTTAGCGAAAGTAATCTGAATAGTATTAGCTAATAATCAAAGCAAAGAACCCATTTCAAAAAAAAGAGGGCATTTTTACGCGGTAATTCTTGATATTTAGAATAACATTCTACCATCTCCCGGTTCTCGGCGTACAGTGGACGGGGATTCTTGCCTCCGCTTTTCTGTTCCAAATATCAGCAAAATACGATCGAAGCTCCTCAGCTTGTCTCCTACTCCTAAATGAATTTGGCCTGAACGCCGGATCGAATAACAGTAGGGAGAGTCTGAATTTCGATTTTCTGATAAATTTTGAAGTTAGTACCAGATCCATATTTGATATTTCTCTGTAATTTTTGGGCCACTATTGCTTTGCACTAATTTGCAATACAGCCTGATTTCGATTCTTTCATGATTCTTGCTGTTCCAATCCGTGGGTTAAGTAACCTAAAAAAAAGTGCTTTCTTCTAGAAGCATTTTGTATAGGGATAGTCTAGAGGATAAGCTCTCAAATTATAGAAATGAGCACTCGTCAGCTCTAAGAAAACTTAGAGTACGAGATTCGCGAAATGTCGTAATGTTTACCATTGCCTTGGGGCTTATAGTCAGCAGCACTCTTTTCGGATTTTCATTTGCCTTCTCGTCGAGTCAAACGACTTCGACTTCCACTCAAACCACGACGAATTCTGGAACTTCGACCTCCTCACAGACTACGACGAGCACCCAGACCACGACTTCTAAGAGTTCATCGACGACTCAATCTTCGACTTCAACCACCGCTTCATCCACTTCTAAAAGTTCAACCGAGACCTCATCAACACAATCATCCTATCCCACAAGCGATATGCCAACCTATGTGGCTGACTACAGGAATCCTACTGTCGCCCTCCAACTTACAGGGATCGGATTAACACAGAAGTACGTTCCGGGAGCGGGTCATAAGATCTATGCCTACTTTTTCGTAAATCCTGCTCAAACCAGTCCAATTCCGATGAGCGGGGTTGTGAAGCAGGTGAGCTTCGATGTAACAAAGACGACCAACAATATCTACTGGTTCGCGGGCCCAAACACCAAGTCGTACTTCGGCACCGTAGGTGCAGATATTCTAATGTCTCCAGCAGACGGAAACCCGACCATTGACCAATATGTGAATGTGAACTCTCGGGCAACTGGTCTTCCTCATGACTCTCCGCTCGCTGATTGCCTTCCAGCAGCGAAGGGAATCCCTTCCTCAATCAATTCGGGGGGTGAAGAGAGGGATTCTATCTACCTCGTACTGGCGGACAAGACTGAAAATTTTGCATATATTATCAAGGGTGGAATTCTGCTTTATCGCAGCAGTGGCGAAGTAGACATTGTCTTCCTAATCGATTCGACAATGACGACGCATTTCAGCTCTACTGCGGTCTGTTCCGTTCCGACCTTGACCTTCTCTGCTCCCGAGATAGACTGGGCCGTCCGAGCGCCATCCTCTACCAATACTATTCCAGGAAACTACCAACTGTATCCGACGACAGGCGGCTACATGAACGAAGAAGGCGGGACTTCGGCCCTCTGCCTGTATCAGGAAATCGACCCCTCTTGACAGGATCCGAATAGCAAGAGCCGATTTGGATGTCGAGGTAGCTCCGACACTTACTTCACATTGGTTTGTGCCGTAATTTCTTCTTGTTGCTCGATGGAAAATTTAGCGACCGAGCTCAAAAGCCTGCTCCTGAATGAAACATAGGCATTATTGAACTCGTCCATAGTTTTTCTTACGGGGCCATAAGTAGACCACTCTTCGGGTTCGAGGCCGCCACTTTCGGCTTGGATTTCGATTCCGATTCCATTCAATTCGCTGACAAGGCCGGAGTTCAGTTCGTAAGCCTTCCGAAAGTCCGGTATCTCTAGCAGCCTTTCCAAGGTGGCATCGTCGGGCTCGGCTGCGATCGAATTCTCGAAATCAGAAAGTCTGAAACCATCCTCACGAGACTTTTTCAAGACCTTGAGCTGGTGATCGGGGAACTCTGTATTTGTGAGGTTTGAGACTTGCCTATCTCCCAGCACCAGGTAGGTATCTTCAGCGCGTCTCTTGGACGCCGGCAGAAGATCTACAGCTTCGACCACTCGAGTCGCTTCAGCTTCAGAAAGATCAAACTGTTTCTGGATGTACTTGACCAACTTGGCCTTTACCGCTGGCTTGAACATGATCTGGAAAACTCTTCTCGTGACGTAGATTCCGGACATCCAAATGTCTTCTTCCATTTGTTTTAGATAAGCTGTCTTTTCCGTTCCAACAGCCTTGACGAACCACTCATCGACCAACGACTTCAGATATTTCTTGCCGCAGAGTGTATTGATGCGTAGTTCCAGCGAGGTTCCTGCTTTCTTTACGTCATCGACCGCGCCGGCCTTTTGAGCTAAAGAACTAATCTCGGTCTCTTTGTCCGGAGCGGTTTCCAAAACCTCGTCCAATAGATGGATTGCCTGACTTTCGCGCAAGTGATCTTCGAGCCTCCCCTCCATGTTTGTGATGTATATCGTAGTAATCGGGATTCCCGCCTTTAGGGCGGCCGCGAGTCCCCTCATTGCAACGAGTGACATCTTGATTTCCTGCGAGACGGTGAACGTCACGGTATTGTTTGTACCAATGCCCATCTTGTCGAGGCTTTCAGTCAAACCAATTGCTTCAACTCCGCAGGTTGAAACTTTGAAAACTATGTTCGGCCTTGATTTCTCCCTCGCACTAGTGCCGGGTGTCAAGTAGACATCGTAGCTTGCCAAGATCTCTTGCAATATAGAGTAGAACCTTAGAGCATCTTTCAGACTCTCTTCAATGTTCGAAGCCTTGCGCGGGTTGAGTTGAATGCTGACCATTCCATCCTTGAAGTTGGAAAGCAGCGCAATCGGTCGAAAGTCCAGGATGTTTGGTAACAGCGAAGTCACGGTGCCATAAAGAGCGATTTCATCTGCAAATTTTTCCGTATCATGACGCCATTCGGGGTGAACTGATGCAACAACTTCAAATCTATTCCACAAATCCGCGATCTCATCATAAGCTCTCGCTGCAATTACGGGATTACTTGAAACCTGAACAGCTCCGAGATGCCTTGCCCATCTTAGTCCCGTCGCTGAGTCGTTTCCAAACTTGCTCAGCCCGCCGTCAACAATGCGGTAGTAGACATTGCTCTGAATGACATTCTTTGAAGATTCAATGAAGTTATTTGCGAGATCGTCCTTGACAAGCGCCTTTTCAATTTCCTCTGCCATATTTGCAACCATGCCCTTGCCGTTCAGAACCATCTTCATTCCGTTGAGCATCTGTTGGATGACGAGTTGCAGTGATTCACTACCTTCTGCACGTTCCCATTTTTGGAGAGTCCTCGCGATCTTGGTGAGAACTTCCGAAGTCTCCCCATCCGAGAAACCCGCGCGCTTTCGTTCCATTCCCAGAAAATTGAGCGCAACTTCCAGCAACACTTCTACACACCTTTTGCGAGTTGTTACACTATCTTCATTGAACGATTGGTCAAGTCGATTTATCGAATTTTCAATTACACACGTTACTTTGCCCTGATTTTGCTTGTTTAGAACGGTATCAGCAGCAAGCTGGGTATATCCCGCCAGAGCGAATTGCGCTATGCGAAGCGAAGGGTCGGCAGTCGCAAAAGATGGTTCTTCCGGCCAAGCGTTCCAAACTCTCGTTTTCAAAATCGATACAAATCAAAATATTCGATTCTTTGATTTAAGCTCATATGGTTTGCGTATAGAAGAACGTGCTTCCCGAAAAATAGCGACAAAAGGAAATACTATCGGAGCAGAGTGAGGGACGAAAAGACAAGAAAGGCCATCGACCGCGAATCAAGTGGCCACAGAGAATGCGGGGTAACATCTTTGATCCATGCGAATGACGAACGTCCTGAGCAGAATAGGAAAGAATCTCAATTTTATTGTTAATACAGGAATGCAGGGGGCGGGAATTGAACTGTAAGTTCAATGTCCTTTCTGACACAAAAATTCATCGAGTTGATTTAGGACACATTCACTTTTGCAGAAACTTTCTCGATTTACGCTCATCTACCTGTGTCTTCGATTCTTCCGCCCACACCGATATTGTCGCGGGCAGTCTTGACGAGCTTTTTCATTAAGCGCCAGTGCAAATATTTCAGTCCAATGGGCGTGAGAAAGCTAAACCACACCGACGGGGAATTAATGTATTCATGAACTCGGTCGAACTTACCGTCACGAATGTGGTATGCCATGCAGTATCTAGCTGTTCCGGGCTTTATGCCTGCTTTGATCCTTCCCGATAGAATCGCGCTGTGAGTATATCCAATGCACACATTCTCGGCGTCATAAAAAGAGTTGAGAACCTCTATCTTGTGGGTCTCATCATGCTTCCTTCCAGACATGGCCGTTCCCACAAATGCCCTTAACTCCTTCGTGCCGTGATATTCAGTGACGCCTAGTTCTATGACCCAGACACAGTCATCTGAGAGCAACTTCATTGTCCGCTCCAGACTCTCGCTGTCGTTGACCATGAGTTCAAGCAATTCTTCGACAAGTACTTTGGTCTCCATTTGACGATCTCAACAGCACTTCTTTTTCAGTTTCAGATTAAAGTTCGGGCGGATTAAATGACGTCCGTATTCGGCGGTCATACCTCATCTTAGCGTGGGTTCGAACATTCTTCGAAGTCTGTCCAAAAGCTCGTTGTACCTCGGGTCTTCCCTCGATTTGGCGAAAAGGGGACAGTACATTACGTAGGCGTACCGCATCGTGTGCTGCTCCGTGGCCCTGATGATGTATGTAAAGTAGGAGTCCAGGTCGTCCAGGGCATAGTAGATGAATGCTATATCGTTTAGATTAGCGGCCCCGCGCCAATTTTTCTCAACCTCCTGGATTACCCGAAGTGCGCCCTCCTTGTCCCCTGCCTTGGCTGCAATGAACCCTTTCATCCAGGTCAACCAGATATTTGTGGGCTCTAGCTTCTCGGCCTTTGAATAGAATTCTTTAGCCTTCTCGATATCACCCTTGTACAGGTAGTACTCGCTCATGAACCTGTATGTACCTGCAGGAGCAAGATGGATCGTTTTTTCCCAGTGCTGCAGGGCTTCGCTCTCCCTTCCCACGTAAAAGTAGAACTGTCCAAGACGAGAAATGTTTCGCGGACTAGCCGGGTCCAAGCGGAAGCAGGCCTCGGATGCCCTAATGCCTTCAATTGTGTCCTGCTTGAGGAAGGCCAGATTCGAGAGAGCCCAGTGAGCATCTGAGAGACTCGGATTCAATTCGATCGCACGCTTTGCCTCGACTTCGCCGCCGAGAACATCGTCCTCTGTAAAGTCAACATACGCAAGTATTGCGTGCGCTTCAGCCAAATTTGGATCTAGCTGTAAGGCCTTCTTTACGGATAGCTCCGCCTTTGGCACCATACGTTCGGCTGGCTCGTAAGCCCCGTTCACTAGACTGACATAGCATTCAGCTAGTCCGGCGTGGGCTCTTGCAAAGGAGGGATCCAATTGTATCGCCTTCTCGAAAATTTCCACCGCCTGCCTGAAGGACGGCTCTGTCCTCTCTCGAACCAGCTCTCTGCCTCTCAGGTAGTAAGTGTATGCTTCGGTGTTTTCCGTTGGTCGTTTCTCGATAACCTCGAGCTCGGTTTCGACGAGACGAATCTTAAGCTCCGCTGCCACCTTCTCGGCGATCTCGGACTGGATGGCGAAGATGTCTTCCAGCTGCCTGTCATAGTTTTGCGCCCAAAGATGTCCTTCTGTCGCGGTTTCTATGAGCTGAGCAGTTATCCTTACCCTGTTCCCTGCTTTTCTTACACTCCCTTCGAGCATCGAGCCTACGTCGAGTTCCTTTCCAATTTCCTTAGCTTTCTTCGTTGTGCCCTTGTAGCCCATCACAGAGGTTCTCGCGATGACTGTCAGTTGTCTAACGCCGGAGATCACTGTTATCAGCTCCTCGGTCATGCCGTCGGCAAAGTATCCCTCCTCTGGATCGGAGCTCAGGTTCGAGAATGGCAAGACAGCGATTCTCCTCTTTTCCAGCTTGACGGAGGGAGATGGTTTGTCAGAACTCCATGGCATTTCCATCTTGTAAACCTCAAGTGGAACGATTACGTTCTTCAGAACTTTTGTCCCGATACTAACCAGAGGCAGGGCAAACTTGTATTGTACGTTGTCGTATATTTGGCGTGTCACGCAGACTCCGCCATTTTCCGCGAGCGATTCAATTCTTGATGCTACATTGACGGCGTCTCCCGAGATATCACCGTTGGATTCCACAATGTCACCCAGGTGCACTCCTACTCGAAGTTGTATTTTGCTTTCTTCGGGTTGAGAAATGTTGAATTCTCGCGCCGCCCGTTGTACGTCGAAAGCACATCTCACCGCGTCAAGAGCATTGGGGAATTCGACAAGAAACGCATCACCGATTGTCTTGACCTCCCTTCCGTTGTGTCGCAAGAGAATCGGTCTGATAAGCTTCTTTTGTTCTTCCACGAGCGCAAGAGAAAGAGATTCATTTCTCTGTCCAAGAGCAGTGTACCCGACCATGTCTGTGAACATTATGGCCGCGAGTCTGCGTTTGCTATCGGACAAAAGGCCTCTTTTGCGGCTCGTCTTCACATGACGATAAAAACTGTTTGCTTTGTACTGAAGCGGGCCCGGTGGGATTCAGCCCAGATGCCACGTTTTCCTCTTGTGAAACGGATACACATTAGATGGTTTAGACAGGCTGAAAGGCAAACTAACTTTGCCAGTGAATAATGAATGCGGGGGGTGGGATTTGAACCCACGAACCCCTAAGGGACGAGGTATCTCGTTTCACCGGTGTGAAAACCTGAGCCTCGCGCCGTTGACCAGGCTGGGCGACCCCCGCAATCTGATATTGGAAAATTTCCAATGGAACGGTATAATTGTCTTACACGGATTTCAACGGTTGTAATCCGTCCTGTCCTTTATTCCCGCAAGACGGAAGGCAGAGCTTCCTGTTGTTGCAAGACTCGCAGGTCCCGCACTGCTTTTCCCCATCCAGATAACAGCTCCATGTTCTGAACACCTTATCATTGAGCAACTTGTACGATATTTTGAGCATCTCGGCTTTGTTGAGCCCCTGAATAGCGGGACTCCAAATCTCCACTGGAGGGTGATTACCTTCGCTTATTGCATCTATATCTCCCAAGTTCAAGACATCCGCCATTTTCTTTGAGAATTCGGGTCTGCAATCTGGGTAGGGCTGATCGGAAAGATGCGCACCGTACGCGACGACTTCCGCCCCAATAGAAAAGGCGTAGGCGGTGCCAATCGTAAGGAAAATCGCGTTTCTAATTGGAACTATAATGCTGCTCTGAAAACTGGATGGCATGCTTTTCGATTCATCAGTCAAAACATTGCTAGATCCGTAAAGATCTTTCATGAACGAAATATCAATTATTTTGTGCTGAGCAGCTTTCAGCGCGCGCCCTATCTCTTTCGCTCTTTCTATTTCCCGTCTTGCCCGTTGACCATAGTCAAAGGTGATGGGATAGATTTCAAAACCCCTATCTTTCCAATAAGAGGCGGCGCCCGAGCTATCCAAGCCGCCGCTCAGAATCGTTACCGATTTTGTCAATTCTTAATCTTGTTTCGCTTCGCTTAACTAAAAACTATGACGTGAGTTCCGTCGTTAAGAAAGAAGGAACTAAGCACTCGATTCCAATCGAGGAAGAACATGCTGAACATCAAACGACAGGTCTTCATCAACGGAAAGCAGAGCTCCATTTTCTAACGGTACCCATGGAGCGTCAACGAATTTCTCTTGCGAAATAAGAAAAGATGTAGGTGTCTTGGCATAAAACAAAGTGTAATAATCTTGGTTGGCAGCACAATCCCTGTACCCGTAAACTCTTCTTCCGTTGGACAATAGAAATGTAAGGCTGGTGTATCTGTAAATCTCTCTGACCATATCCACCTGTTTAGAAATTGCGTTGACCATATCTTTCCCGTTTCCTCTGTAATCATTTAGAATGGATTCAAAGAACCACTGACTATCCGTTGTGAATTTGAGATTGAGCTTGCGAATTGTTCCATTGTGCGCAAAGGCCCATTCTCCATTCGTGAAGGGATGCGTATTTTCTCTAATCTTAAGGCCGACAGATGCCTTTCGCAAATGTGCAAGGACGGGGGAAGATATTTCCTCCGACTCTCCTTTTCTACAGGCTTCTTCGTATGTCGGATCGGAATAAGCATCGGTCGGCTCTCGTCCCAAGTAGACCGGCTCGCCATTTTTCCAAGCGACAATGCCCCACCCATCACCGTGACCAGGTTCGGAACCTCTAGGGACTCTGCCACAGGAAGCTAGATTTCTAAAAGATCTGACAATTGAAAAATCAAGAACCTCTCCGGGCTCCGGGACAATCCCAAGCATTCTACACAATTAATACAAATCCAAAACAAAATAGCAACTAAGAAAATATAAGGTGCTCGGAAGTCGGTCGATACGAGATTCCTTCAGTAGACACCAAAAAGTCAATTAAACATCAGATGAAGACCGGTGGGTGCATTCCTTTTGGATTTTAAGAAAAGAACAATCAGATTGGCGAGTACTCTTTCCAAGACTGATTCCAAGATTGATTGTGTCCTTCTAACTTCGCTTCCAAGCCTGAAATATTACCTCAACTACCCGGGAGTCTCTTTCGAAAGATTCTGCTGCGGTCTGATTTCTCTCGAAGCCCAGAAAACGGCGCTCGTGATGCCAAAGCTCGATGAAGGCAAGGCTGCTCCGAGCTCCGCTGAAAATGTTTTTCCCTGGACCGATTCGCAAGGGTATGAGAACGCATTTAGTCAAGCTCTCAAATCGATCGGGGTAAAGGAAAACAACTTTGGATGCGAGGACTGGATCACTCTATACCTAATGGAGTCTGTCAGGAGAGCCAGACCCCGTGCGCGTTTTGAATCGGTTTCGGCCGCAATCTCGGATCAACGTTTGATCAAGAGTGACGAAGAAATCGAATCCGCGAGAGCTTGTGCGTCAAAACTCGGTCGCGGGTACGAGCTCCTCCCTGAAATATTGAAACCGGGAAAGACCGAGATCGAAGCGTCATTCGAGATGAAAAAAGCGCTCACCGATCTAGGCGAAACTGAAATCGATTTCTGCGGAGTTCAGTCTGGTCCAAATTCAGCTATCCCGCACTCTTCAACCTCCAACAGGTCCATGAGCTCGGGAGATATGGTCGTCGTGGATATCTCGTGTACAGACGAATCTGGATATTACGCCGATTTCACCAGAACTTACTCCTTAGGGAAGGCGTCTGAGTTGCAGAAAAAGGTCTATGACGTCGTGAAAGAAGCTCAATCTCTAGGAGTAATGACCTCACGACCAAACATCGCTGCGAAAGCTGTTGACAGCGTAACCAGAACAGTGATTGAAAAGGCAGGTTATGGCGAATACTTTGTTCACAGAACGGGGCACGGATTGGGATTAGAGGTTCATGAGGCGCCGTGGATTAATGATTCCAATTCGTCGCGGCTGAGGTCAGGCATGGTATTCACGGTCGAGCCGGGAATCTATTTGCCGGGAAAATTCGGAGTTCGGATCGAGGATAACGTTGTGCTGACTCCCTCAGGTAACGAAAACCTGACGCATGTAAACCACGATCTGATAGAAATCTAGTCAAATCCGGCTTCTTTAAAGGAGAAAAGTCGGCGAGGGTTGGGCGTCTTAAGGCACAGAGTCGTGATCGGTGACAGCCGAAGTATGAAGATTATCGCTTCGGGTTCGATCCAAGTATGCGTCACCTCGCCACCTTACTTTCGCAAGAAGAAGTACGAGACTCAGTACTCTACTTACGTCGATTATCGATCCTACCTAAAAGACGTATGGGAAGAAGTCTATCGGGTTTTGAGCGAAACAGGAATCCTTTTCGTCAACATCGGCAACTCGTTTGAAAACCAGTTCAAGTCATTCGAAGTCGCAAAAGATGTTGCGGATTGCGGCTTTGCGTTGATCCAGCCGGTGATCTGGGTGAAGGGGCATCACTCTCCCGTTCAGGGAAGCAAGCACCTGAACCATCTATACGAATACATTTACCTGTTCTCAAAGAGCCAGAATTATTCACTGAACCGTCTAGCGATTGGTGTTCCCTACAAGGACAAGTCGAATATAGGCCGATGGAAGGTCGCGACAATGGACCTTCGCTGCCGGGGAGACGTTTGGTACATTAATTACGAAACAGTTCAGCGCCATTCTGAAAAAATGCATGATGCTATCTTTCCTAAAGAACTTCCGGAATTGTGCATAAAACTGGCCAGCTCCAATCCCGAAGACGTCGTCTTGGATCCTTTTCTTGGCTCGGGAACGACGATACTTGCCGCGGCCGAAACGGGAAGGAGTTCAATAGGTTACGAAATAGAACCAGCATACGAAAAAATCATTCGGAAAAAGTTGAACCAGATCAAAGGTCTGGAAATTCGCAAGGCATAAGGGAATTTATACCTTGTTCGATCGTGCTTACATTTTCCTTACCTGTCCACGAAAAAAGGGCTTGATTTTCTGGGATAGCTGCCCAGATCTCTCTTCGACATTTTGGGCACTCGGTTTAAATGGATGAAAAAACAGTTCAAGGATTTAGTCCGATAGAGTTGCAAGGCGGGGATGATTTTCCGGGGTCACAAGCTCCGATTAGAGATAGGCGCCGCATTCTCCCTTGGATTATACTCGTAGTCCTGTTGACCATTGTCGGGCTCTACGCTGCTAGCGTATGGCTCAACTGGACTATACTTGAAACGATGTATAATCAAAAAGCGGGCCTAGACTGGTTCGGAATTAACTTCTACGGTGGATTGACCTTCGTCGTTGCGGCTTTACTTGCTCTTTTTTTCATCAATCCGTTTCCTCGTAGAAGTGATCTCTTTGAGTCCTTCAATGCCCTAATTGGTCTTCAGTACAGACAAACTCCCTACGGCGGTTATGGCGGCGGGACGCCGCAGAGGCGCGTGAGACCCATGTACATCAGGCCGTCGAAACTTCTCTGGGGCTTTTGGCAGTTCCTGAAATGGACGATCCTGTTCGCGCTATTCAGCTTGTACAATGGTTTTCCAGGTTTTGGAAATCTGACCATAGTCGTGGACATGGCCCTCAAGGGTTACGGAAGCTGGAGCCTCGTACCGCGTATCGCGACTCTTCCTCTGAACCCGGGTTCCGCGCAAGAGATAATTTCGCTGGTTCCGACAATGGAGATTCAATATCAGATACTGGTCTACATCGCGCTCGTGCTGATGGTTGTAGTCGCCCTGCGGTTTTTCCTGAAATTCATCAGAGACGTTGTAATAAGAGCTGGGGACAAGTGGCTGCGGGATATTTTCGTCGCCCTTTCGGCCGTTGTGTTTTCCGTTTTCATCGGCATCCCCTACTGGGGGATGGATATCACGATCCCCTACGAGTGGGGCGCGGTTACGACTGTTCTTGTTTCGTTCGTTGTACTATCTGTTTTCTTTCAAATCAGATCCTCAAAAGAGACCATTCCACTAGCTCAACGAAGAAGGGCTGGTATAATAATCGCAGCTCTGATAATTATTTTGTTGCTTTTGCTCAACCTCGGGGCATTTGCCTACTACCGTTTTAATTTCAATAACAACTACATCGCATATCAATGGAATCCGCTGGTCTCAAAGCAGGTCGTTGTTGGAAGCTGGGCGGCTGGAATCCAGAACGTGACTTATACCGACATCAGTCACATTCCGCCCGGCAACGCCACGACCACGCTTTCGTTGATCAGGAACTGGGATTCCAATTCATCGTACACGCAAAGCCAGAATGAACTAGGTGTAAATTGGCTCCAGACCGATCAACCTTCCATTGTTTACGTGTACGGTCAAGAGTACTGGGTAACGCCGACTACATTTTCTTACCCGGACCCCAACGACTGGATCGGAGTCCATCTGATCTACACGCACAGCTCGAAGATCATCGTGATGAACACTCACACCGGAGATTTTGTCAACGTCACCCAGGCTTTCAGAATTCCCACGCAACCATTGATGTATTATGGAGAAGACCTTAGCCCCGAACAACCTGGCTTTGCGAACGATGTATACGTCCATGCGGGTTCGGTCCAAGAAATTGAAAACGTGTCTTACAGCGGCGCTTCCGACTACACCCTCTGTGGCGCCCAGAGAGCCCTCTGGTTCCTCGAACAGGGACAGCTGGGTTATGCCTTTTCCCCTCCACAAAACTGCATTCAAATGCTACACGATCGTGAAGTTTTTGGGAGAGTTCAGAACGTCCTTATTGGAGGTCTTGTTGAAGACGGCTCGACGTATCTGGTGACTGACTCTTCACAGAAGGGTGGTGATAGCCTCTACTTTGCGATTCAGGTCTATGTAGACTATCCACTGCACACCGGTTTCGCTAACGTCCCGGGTACACAACTACAGGATTATCTCAGATTTTTCGGAGTGGTACTCGTAAATGTAGCAACGGGACAGATGCAGGGTTATACAGTTGCAGGAAATGATGACTTTCTTACCTCATTCTACAAACAATATTATCCGACATGGGGCCCGGTTCCCTCATGGCTCCAGCCGCAGTCTGAGGTACCCAGAGCAGTTGCTGGGAAACCAGAACTATCTCGGGCAGCTGGATGCCGATTTCATTTTTCACGTCAATACCCCGAGCCTTTTTAGATCGGGATCGGACTTTTTCGAACGCCCGACAAGTACTGAGGTCCTGTACATACCGTTCGTGACGGGCAATAGCGTTTCCTTCGATGCAGTCCAACTCGTAGAGTTTCAGGGATCGACCGGCAAGAATCTCGCCGGACTGTATGTAATCTCGGGTGGCGATCAACTAGGTCAGATGACTCTGTACCAGGCGAACTCGACCGTCGTGGGTTCCGTTCCGTTGCTCGGGCCTACCGCCGCTCTAAACGCTTTCAGCACAGATTACGCAACCCATCAGGCGGTCACTCTGACACAGGCGACTCCTGGGAACATTCTGCTTTATCCGGTTAACGGGCATCTGTATTATTTCATTCCCGCCTACATTCACCAATCTTCTGGTACGAGTGTGATCGAGAGAAATCCCTTCGTCGATGTCATCGACGGCGAGAATTCGAGTGCTCCTGTACATCTTATTCAAACGAATTCCAGTGAAATCCTCACTTACGGGCTCGCCCCCAGCGGGCCGGTTTTCACGAATTCAACATTGAGGACCCAATACATCAACGGACTGTTTACCTCTCGCGGAATCCAGCTGGCAAACTCTACGGTTACCAACGTTAACATCGTCGATAATCTTGGAACTACTACTTACCAGACCGATGGTGAGAATTCCACCGCGACCGGTTTTGTGAATAATTTCCTGACCTCTTACGTGTCAAATGCGACGATCACCGGGAATCAGATCGCGTTTGGGAGTGTCTTCTACTGGACGCCGTCACCGGGAACGATAAACTATGGATTCGTTGTTTCAGATCTGGGAGTCACAAAGTTGTACTATATTTCTGTCCTAATAGGGACCACCTAGGTGAGGTAGCTCGACCGAATCCAAAGACACTAGATTTGAATCGTGGATAAGGTCCAGATATAACGCGAGTCCTTACTACATCGGCGGTCACAGATTTGAAAAGTCGCAGTCGGGCTCGATAATCATCGACAGGGGTACTTTCGATCTTGAGGAAGCGATGGAGATAGGGCACATGTTACTCTCGATCAATCCGGTCGCAAAAATGTCGGCTCAAATAGCGATCTGGGAGAAGAACGGATTTCTCGTAAAGGGAGTTCTCGTGATTGCGATTTTGCTCCTGATACTCGTCATCCTTATCTTGAGACGATAGCTCAGCTCGTTCGTCTCGAAGGTAGTCGAAGAAATCAAAAATCTAGATAATGAAAATAGACATGCCTGCAAAGAATGAAATTATCGTGCTGAAACTTTCGGGCAGCCTTTTTTTCTCCGAAGAATTTGAGAGAGTAGTTAGGGCGATTTCTGACGCCCTTCGGAGGAAACCAGTACTTCAAGTTGCAATAGTAGCTGGCGGAGGATCGAAAGCGAGGGAGTATATCGCTATTGCTGCAAAGGCTGGAGCCGATCAAGCGACGCTGGACGAAATTGGGATCATGGTTTCAAGAGTTAACGCCTTCGTGCTCGCGAGTTCAATGAGCGAACTCTCTGCGACTTTCGTGCCACACACTCTTCGCGAGGTTGTCGAGGCATTTAAGGGAAATCGCGCCGTCGTGCTTGGTGGACTTCATCCGGGTCAGAGCACAAATGCCGTCGGGGCGCTGGTAGCGGAGAAACTGAAGGCGAAAAAATTCGTCAACGCGACCGATGTGGATGGAGTTTACACGAGAGACCCCAGAAAGTTTGGCGACGCGAAGAGGCTCGATACTGTAACCCCGAAGGAGCTTGCTAAGATCATTGGAAGCGAATCGATGGCGGCCGGTGCTTATGACCTTATGGATCCCGTTGCTCTAAAACTCATTGAAAGATCCCGTATTCGCACATGGATAGTAAAATGTGACGCAAAGATCATCGAAGCAGCGCTTCTTGACCGAAAAGTTGTTGGGACCGAGATCGAATTCAAGTAGGATAGTTGAAAATATTCTAGGATTGAGCGGCTGGCTCAAGTTATTTATTCCCTCAGATTTGGATTGTTAGAGATCGTGGAGGGGTAGCGAAACTAACCTCAGGTTCGCGCAAGGCCTGGTCAAACGCGGCGGAATCTCCGAGAAAGGAGTTTGCCGAGACTCAAGATCTGAACACAGGACTTATGCGAAATCCGCTCCTTCAGGGGTTCATGGGTTCGAATCCCATCCCCTCCACACCTACCTAGGTTCTTATTTACACCTCCAAAATGACTTCTAGCCTGATGCAGGCTGGCGCCATAGCGGAACCGACTCTAAATATTCCCCAGGAAGAGGAGGCTGTAACGATGTTCAAAGCGGGCCATCGGTCTCCTCAAACTCTCGACCACAACCAACGCTTCCTAAATTATTTCGTCAAAGCCTTCCTGAAAATGTCCTCACAGGAATTTGTGGATAGAACCCGGCATGATTTGAAATGGGGAGAGGCGAGGAATGCAGCGTACTTCATCACGATCAAAGGCCGCGTTCAACGGAAGGAAATCGAATCGGATAGTGTTCACAACTTCCGGGACCCGATCAAAATCCTGTGCGACATGAATGACCTCTCCCTTAATTGGAAGAGGTTGGATAAGATCCTCCCCGCCAGACGTCGCAAGGCATTCAAAGGAGTGGCTGCCCCAAAAGAAACTCTGCGAACACTTTGCTCGTATCCCGATAGGAGAATGAAGCCGATTGTTACGACGATGACAAGCGGAGGCCTTCGCGTGGGTGTGTGGGACTACCTTTCTGTTGGTGATCTAGAACCGGCTTATCTGAATGGGAAGCTAGTCGAGGGAAAGCTGACGGTTTATCGTGGTGAACCCGAAGAATATCCCACTAGGATTTCTCTCGAGGCATATAATTTTTGGATGCAGAATTTTGATGAACGCAGACAGGCGGGGGAAGATGTCAAGCCGGACTGTCCGCTCGCTCGCGATCTCTGGACTGGTGACCGTACTGGAAAGGGCATTGCACGATTTCCAAAACGACTGAAGAGTACTGGAGTGAAACGACTCTTGGAGGATGCGTGGGGGGCCTTTCCCAATTTACGAAAAAAGAAACCCGGCACGAAGAAGTACGACATCAAAGCAACCCACTTTGGTAGGAAATACTTCGAGACTGGGGCGCTGAAAGCTGGGCTCGAGCCCTGGCAAATCAAAATTTTCCGAGGTGACATCCTCCCAACTGATCTTGGCTACGAGGGCTTTACAGAGGAAGAATTGACTGCCCTTCACCTGAAAGCCGACCCAGAGCTCGTCATCTTCGATTCTCTGGTACCAGATTCCGGGGAAGTCGAAGACCTTCGAAAAGAGGTTGGGAGTCTAAAGGAGAAACTCAATCGGAATGAGGAGCTAATGCAGCAGGTCCTTGCGAAGCTCAAAGAGTCGGAACAAGAACGAGAGAAGGGAAATTAGTCAGAGTAGCACTTGTTGATAGAATATACATTTACGTAAAGCTGCCTTCGAAGGAGATTATTTTGCATAAATGACGCAATACAAAATGCTCCTATTTTTGAACCGAGATAGGAGCGATCCCGAAAGGATTCGCTATGCCATGATCGGGCCACTGTCAGGCAGATTTTGTGAAATTATAAGTAACGACATGCACTCCGAGCGGAGTTCTTGTAGAACTTTGTTAGAGTTCTGACCAAGTAGTCTTTACTCTCCAGGAACTCTTTCGCAAGTTCGGTAGTAGGATCTGCCATGATCGGAACGGTTAACAGAGGACCTAAAAAAGATGTGGTTGGAGAGAAGTTGTTGTAGGTCTCTCACTCAACGCATTGAAAGCCATGACCTCAGTTTGGCAAATCGTAATAAGTATCATCGAATTCTAATGTTCTATATGCGATTAGATTATTTTCGGGTCAAAAATCTTCTTTCATTTTCAGAAAATGGTGCGGAGATTGGTGGTTTCGATAATTACAATGTGATAGTAGTCCAATTTACTGGCGACTGCCAGAACGGCTTGATCGATATCCCGCCCTCTTCTAGGACATTTCAGGGGTTTTTTCTAAAATGTCCTATCTATGAGAAAACCTCCCATAATCATCTCACTCTCACGAAAGAGTACAATCGAAGTTTGTCACAGATCTTACCAAACTAGATTTATCTGGAATTACACCAATTGACTTTTGTTGTCATTTACACCATACTTAGAAAGTGATGAAATGGAACGATCACATTAGGTAATGCAAAATGCACCAATGCCGACAATGGCATTATAGTAAGAGGTACTTCTAAGACTAACTGTTCCATTCATTACTTTTCTTAAACTCGGTAAAAACTTGTCAAGGTCAGTTTGCTCCAATTTTGGACTGAATAGGGTTGAGGAAAATTAGCACTAAAATTGGTTGTTCCATTCATCGCTTTCTGATTAGGAATCTGCTTTTTGAAAATACAACACACAGGAAGATCCCAGCACAGTTATGCAAGAATCCGACACCTGGCAACCTCCTATTTTGGAGGCTGGGAAGATAAGAAAAGTTAAGCCGGTTTAGATCAGGAACAATTTTTGTAGAGGGTTCCTGATCGTAACGTCTACTTCGATTTTTTTCTTTTGATTTTAGGAAATTTATCGAGCACGAGATTAGGAGCTTCGCCACGAATTATTCCTTGGAGCTTTTGGAGAAATGCAAGCGTGGTCCTTTCGTCATATCCAAGATTTTGCGATATCCCCTTTAGAGTCCTGGGCCTCCGCATCCTGTTTATCTTACTCTTTATCCACTTCAATGTGTCTTCACTGAAAATGTAATCACCGAGAACATCGAATTTGTTATTCGCGAACTCCGCGATCTTCTCTGGTGGAATCCCAGACACTTGAGATAATTCCTGCAGCGAGACAAAGTAACCGATCTCACCAAACGGCAGTGGGTTCCTCTTTTTCTCGTCTGAAGATTCTCACCTCTCTTCATTGTTCTTGGCGAATCGTGCATTCAAGCGCCCGTTGGCGGTCTCCATTTTTTTCGGATTTCTTTGTTTAGCCCACAAGTAAGAGACTATGCTGTTGAGGCATTCGGCATAGGAATTATAGAAAGCGGGATAACCATACTTTTAGCGCGCGCGCGCGGATTATCCGGGGCCTTCCAAATGGGGTTCAGCCACGGGATCTTTTGCGTGGGCTGTTGCTGGGCCTATATGCTAGTCATGCTTGCCGTAGGGGCTATGGGTATTCCGATAATGGCGGCTCTAACCGGAATGATTGCTCTAGAAAAAGTGGTGGTGCGCGGATCCGTCTGGTTTACGAGGATCGTTGCAATTGGGTTCATTGCCTTAGGAGTTCTAGTAGGATTGTTTCCGGTTCTCCTGTCGTACCTCTAGGTTTCCATTTCCTAATCCAAATTCTCGTTACGGGTTTGGGATTGGGCTTACTAGTAAATTGGGGTTCAAATCCCACATTTCGCCCATGGAATTTACTGGTAAGAAATCTCTCTACTAAAAGCAATACTTGCAAAGAAAAACAAGATGTGGATGGACCATCCAACCGCTTTGATTTCTATCACCTGCAACGCCTCCTTTTTCAAAATGATATAATAGGCAGAGAACATTTGTAGAATCCCTAACGAATGATCGTCCCCGAGACAAAGTACGCTAAGATAGACGATGTCCACATCGCCTACCAAATCTTCGGAAGTGGTTCGATTCCTGTGGTTGTGGCCCCCGGCTGGACGTCACATATTGAATATGCTTGGGAGGAACCCTCTTACGCACACTTCCTCGAGCGATTAGGATCCTTTGCGCGTGTGGCCTGGTTTGACAAGAGGGGAACAGGCCTCTCTGACAAAGTGAAGGATCTTCCAACACTTGAACAGAGGATGGACGACATTAGGGCAGTAATGCAAGCTGTGGGATTCGAGAAAGCAGCTGTGTTCGGGATCAGCGAGGGTGGTTCGATGTGCGCATTGTTTGCCGCAACCTATCCTCAGAGGACGACAGCGTTGATACTTTATGGCGCGTTCGCAAAAAGGCTTTGGAGCGAAGATTACCCGTGGGCTCCAACTCTGGAAGAAAGGGAAAAGTGGATCGAGAGTCTAGAGAGCGGGTGGGGCGGGCCGGTGGAGATTTCCGATTTGGCTCCATCCGTCGCACATGAAGAACATTTCGTGAAGTGGTTCACAACCTACGGAAGGTTGAGCGCCAGCCCTTCGGCAGCGGTAGCACTCGCAAGGATGAACACTTACATCGACATACGAAACGTCCTACCTTCCATCCATGTGCCGACCCTTGTTATGCATCGGAGAGGAGACAGGGACTCCAGTGTCGAAAACGGCAAGTATCTTTCACAAAACATTCCGGGAGCCAAATTCGTCGAACTAGAGGGCGAAGATCATATCCCTTGGGTGGGAGACTCAAATGCAATCGTCGACCAAATCGAAGAATTTCTTACAGGTATGAGATCGGAGAACTCGTCAGATCTGAACGAAAGAGTACTTGCTACAATTCTTCTAACTGATATTGTGGGTTCAACTGAAAAGGCAAACCAGCTTGGCGACAAAGGCTGGAAGAGTTTGATCACTAAGCACAACGAGATAATACGAAAGGAGCTCGAACGTTTCAACGGGAGGGAAATAAAATCAACCGGCGATGGATTTCTTCTGACGTTCGACGGCCCCGCTCGCGCCATCAAGTGCGCCTGTTCAGTCCGGGACAGGATTCGTAGTCAATTGGGAATTTCGATAAGAGCAGGGATACATACGGGTGAGTGCGAATTGATCGGCGAGAATGACATTGGTGGAATGGCCGTCCACATAGCTTCGAGGGTTGAATCGTTTGCAAAGCAAGACGAAGTTTTGGTGTCGAATACGGTCAAAGATCTCGTTTCCGGCTCCGGGATAAAATTTAGCGATCTTGGCTTGCACACTTTGAAGGGGATACCAGAGCAGTGGAGGCTGCTCAAGGTCTTGAATTGAAAGTGGGATCCTACTTTATTCATTGAGTTTTCTTGTTTTATTCTTCTTGGCACAGCGAACATTTTTCGTCTTGTACTTCTTATTTGCAGAGTCCTTTCTCATCCGGAATAATGACGCCGCTACCGCTACAGTACTACTTCTTGTTCCTGTTTCCGATATATTCCGAGCTTTAACCATGACACTTTTGTTCCAACGGATTGTACACAGGTATAAATAGAACTACGTCATGGGGGAACGAAACGTGCCAGGGGGTAGATTTCATAATGATAAATTTTGACAGCCTTGTGATCCTTGTGATCGGAGTCGGCGGCCTTGTTATCGGCAGTGGCGGTTTGGTCTACGTTATCAAAAAACAGCAACGCAGCCAGATGGAGAGGTGAAAGGTCGATAAAATGAAGATAATTCTAACGAGAACGGTTTTGATTCTTGCCCTTGTAATGATGCTCTCGGGGAGTCTTGTAACGTACGCTGCAACCACCCTTTTCACGCAAACGTTCCCAGCTGAAACGTTTGCCACTGCTTCCCTAAACGTAGGATCGAAATGCAGCGGCGGGGACCTGGTCCTAGTGCCGGCAGATAGTACCGTTCCAAACTCAGCAGGTCAGTATGCAGCTCTTGAGTTTGCGTGCGACAGCACAGGTGACGCGGCATTCACTAGTACCTGGGACGACAAGTACTACTGTGACAGTCACTCCGACATTTACTCTTCCAAGTGGGTGGAATTTCTTTGTCGGTCCACAGAATTCTCCCACCACAATTGCTTGCTCAAACGTGGAGTATGAGCCCACTAGCGGGTCTCCAGTGACTCTGACAGGCGGCACCTCCTACGCGTACTGTCTAACTTCAACAAGCGCCTCCAGTTTCAGCTCGTTCACCGTAACTTGGTCGCAGTAAATCCCCTTCGAGTCGTTGAGAATTACGACGATGAAGCTCCAGCTTTTCTTTGGGCTTCAGGGATAATTTAGTGACATCAGCGATTTGTCACATGCAGCTATATATCACAGAATCTGACTTTGAATTCCATACGCAAGAATCCCCACGAAGTACCGATTGGCGGTGAAAAGCAAGATGCTTGTAAAAAGAAGCCTGTTGGTGGTTTTCGTATTTACGATGATTTTGGGATTATCTCTTGAAGTTTTTGTTTTTTCAAATTCTCCCATGCTTCTATCCAGCTTTGCAGCTTCTGATCAGATAGTCTACAACTCTATGCCGAGTGCTTCTTCACCTCCGCAATTGTTGAGCGGATGTAGTCGTATGACATTGAACGTCCATCAAAGTAAGATTCCTTCTTTTTCAGGCAGACCGGCTGTCCTGGTCTTCGGGTGCGGACGAGGCGGCAATCTTCCGGCCCTTTTGACGGTTGGCTCGCGACATAGCTCACTCACGTTTGTTCCGACCTTTAGCTTGCCCTTTGGCTGGAGTCTCGGAATTGCAAGAGTACAACCTTCGATGGAGTGTTCCTCTTCTTCACCTAGCCGGCTGCTCGAGTTAACAAGCGGAGGACCGGCAACATTGACCCCTCTGACTCAATATATCTATTGTCTCACAGCAACAAGCGCTTCGAGCTTTTCGACCTTTTCAATTGCCTGGTCCAGCTAGAATGCTCTAAAGAAGATCAAAAAGCGTTGGCCAAATTTGGCTGATCTTTATCTTTGGCTGGGCCTTGTTAGCGGCAGCTTTGACAGCGGTACCCGAGTTCTCTTCTTGGGCTACAGCCCAATCTATATGGTCCATGTAAACCTTTTTAAAATTGGTATCGTTGTAGTTGAAGAGCGTCAATTACCTGAAAACCCTTCTACTTCCCTGGAAGATTTCCTAACTGCGAACAGTTAATGGTACGCCTGTCTTCCTCAGAGCTATTGAACCGCCATCTAATACCATATTCTCTTCGGTAGACTTGTATTGGTTTATAGCTAGTGCCGTGTCCATAAAGGTCGTCTGAGTTTCCTCCTCCCATCCTTTCTTCTTGCTTGCGTATCTCTGAACCTTTTGCCTCTTGCCCTCCTTTCGATGTTACGATAGCTCACTGCTTTTTGGAATGCTCTTCCAACCTCATCCCAGCTCTTGTAATTGGTTCCATCAAGGCAAGCTTCTGGATGTCGCCCGTGTGACATTCGACAGGATTCATCCAGCTCGCATTCGTAGCTGTTGGAACAGAGTGACCCTGTATTCTTGATGAGCCCATCTTTGAATGTCAGGAGTCCAGTGAGCACTAAGACCGTCCTGAATCATGTACACTCTTTCATCAAGAGGATATTTTGATCTCTCGCCTTTCAAGAACTCAAGCCACGGTTTTCCTCCCTTGTGCGCATACTGCTTTATGCTGAGGCGCTGGTGGTAGACGTTCAGGCAGACGTACTCGTATCGCGCACCTCCGTACTTGTGGTAGTTTGCAGGAATCCTTTGTGGGGCGGATTGCTCAAACCATCCTCTTCCTCCGTGAGGAATAAGACTGAATGGTCCCATCTCATCCAGGCTAAGTACAATGGGAGGATTGTGCTTCTTCCTTGTCAATCGCTCTATTCTAGCTTCTTCTTTTCAAATTCAGGATCCTCTGATTCCTTCCACGTCCTCACGCTCTGGAAGCTTATGTCTGACTCATCCAGTATTACACGGAGCCATTCCTTGCTGATCGAATCCACTATCCTCCTCTTCTCAGCCTCACTCTTCAATCGGCGCAGGCTCCACTGCTGGAATGGAAGACCGAGATTCTTGGTCTGCTCGTTGCAAGGGAAACGAGCTTTGCCTTCTCTTCTGCAGTGAATTTCCTGTTTCCGCCCGGCTTCCAGTCAGGTTTCAGCATCTCGAGTCCTTCCTGATTGAAAGATTTGATGAATGACCTGACATAATCCTGACTCATCATCACAATCTTTCCTATCTTTGGAGGAGTGAAACCCTGAGCGCTGGAAAGTACGACCTGTGCTCTCCTCATCTCTATTGGATCCTTGCCGTGGCGTACGATTGTCCTGAGCTTGTTGCCTTCCTCATTTGTTATCGGGCGAACATGGACTACCATGTTCGAAGACAAACATGACCTGGCCTTAAATCTTCGCTCAAAAATCCAGAACAAGTTATCTGGCCACGGCACTAG
>CAWCYI010000007.1:0-217616 GCA_963799845.1 uncultured Nitrososphaerota archaeon | reverse complement strand
CCACCAGGCCCGCTTTCATTCAAGCTGAGGCTAATCGCTTGCTTCAGCGAGTTTGGCTTCGATCTTCTTGAGTCTCATTTCAAGTGCCATTTTCTCCTCTTCTAGCTGCGTTTTCTCTGCTTGGCGGGAGTCGGGAGCTAATTCCTTTTTGGGCAGTATGAAGTTCCTCACTGCACCGAACATTCCGCCTGCAATCCCACATGCCGCCACTCCGTAAGGCCCAAAGAGTAGTCCAACGACAGCTCCTGTGGCTGTGCCGTAGACGTAACCATGCACGATATCACTAGACCAGTTCTCAATCGCGACCAGCCCAGTTAGAGCATAATTGGTCGCGTACAGAGCGATGTATAACAGAGTGTACGATTCCACTACAAAAATATCAAGATACCAGAGATAAGCTGTGAAGACATTCCCTATCGTCAGGAGTACAAGGAGTTCTAATCTCAGGCTCCTGCGCCCCAGCCTAGTCGTCCAGAGACCTACAAGAAAAATGAGAGGGAACCAAATGACTCCGAAAAGCCAATACGGAACTCCAGAGAACGATGCGAAAGGAGAATAGTGAACCATGAAGATGTTAGTTGTGAACGCGTTCTCTAGCGAGGCATGATAGAAGGCCTCTACAATCCCTATGAAAGAAAGTATGATGAATGTTTTTGATAAAATACTTGCCTTTAATGCAACACTTGCCTTTGGTACGTCGCTTATCTTTGGTGCAACTCCTTGCATTTCATTTCATTTTAAATGAAGGGAACAGTTACTATTAAGTGGCAACACAATTATCAAGACTGATAATGGCGTCGTCTTTTTGCCCGCTGTCTAAGCTTGAAAACATGGTCATTATCGAGGCGGTTTGAGTCAAATTATTCTTGGTCTCTTTGGCCTTAATGCCTTGCGCGGAGCTCGGAGTTCTTCCTCACGGGGAACTAGTTCCGAAAGCAGAGGAAGATTCTCTAGGTGCACAATCATATTCGAGCTTGGAACGGACTTTCAGATTCAAATGAATCCTGAATAAGAACCTAAACAGTTGCTTATCCCACCGGGCCCGCTCTTTGTTTCACAATTAGATACATCAGGAAAACTTCTAAATATTTACCGTAATGTTACTGTAACAAACTTGCCAATAACTATACGCTATTCACTTTGTTTTTCGGTTATAGGGGAGAACTAGATTATTTGCCGACGCTAAGAGCTTATCAGCAAAGCGCAATTGATGCGATTTTCAAATCAAGAAGAGGAACGATCAAAGCTGCGACCGGCACCGGCAAGACGATAATCGCCATCGAATGGATTCGCCGACTTGGGGTGGATACATTGATCATCGTCCCAACACAGGCGCTCATTTATCAATCCTGGGCTCCGAAGCTGCAGGAAGCGAGCTTGCTTGATGTAGGTCAATATTACGCCTACTCAAAGACCGAGGGTCCCGTTATGATAACCACGTACGCGAGCGCGATTTCGCATCCCGAACTAATCGAGAGAGCCGAGGCGGTTGTTCTTGATGAAGTTCATCATCTTGGAGCGAGGTCAGCTCTGATCAGGCTTCTTCCACGCTTAAAACAAAAAGAGTACGTTCTGGGCCTTTCAGCGGTCCCGGAAAGAGAAGATCAGACTCACGCCCTTTTTCTAAAAGAATTCCCGATATGCTTTGACTTGAATCTGGGAGACGCCGTCCGGACCGGAATCGTCTCTCCCCTTGAAGTCATTCAGGTCGGAGCAAACATGTCGAGCAAAGAAAGAAAGAGTTACGACATCAATACTGCCCTGATCAAATCAGCTTTCAAATTCTGCGGGCCTGACATCACCAAGTGGATGAGTTGTTACAATCCTGACACCGGGCAGTTTGTCGGGAGGAAGGGAATGCAGGCAATCGCGAGAAGGAAGAAACTGCTCTCTCGGATCGAAGAAAAGAAAGAAAAGATACTTGAAATTCTGTCCCGCCACCCCGACGAAAGGGTTATAGTTTTTTCCGAGTCCGTGCAGGCTATCGAGGAGATAAAGGAATTTCTTTCAGATAACGGTCTGAAAAGCGAGACATTTCACTCCAAAGTCGAGCCGTGGCGCAAGATGGAGATACTCCAGGAGTGGGGTCGCAGCTTTGACGTGCTCCTCTCTGTTAGAGCACTTGAAGAAGGCCTGGACGTCAAGGAAGCCGGCATCGCGATCCTGATCACGAGTGGAAAGAGCAAGAGGCAGTTCATCCAGAGGATCGGTCGCATTATCAGGCCCGTCGAAGGCAAGCTCGCCAAGTTTTATGTCGTGTACTGTCCTGGAACGATTGAAGAAACTTACGCGAGTATAATACAGAAGATTCTGAAATACGAGTAAATCAAAGTCTTTACGGATTCTAGAAAAACTCTGCCGGTGCGCAGGTCGCACATGTCCGGCAGGTCTGGAATAATTGAACCCAATTTAGTTTCGAAAGCCATTGTTTCGATTCATTGATTTATTATGCAATTTTCTCCTTTTTCTACATGGGGGCGCAATTTTGCGTACCGAAGAGCTCGTTTCAAGCTCTGTTGGATTGAAACAACTCGCTTCAAGCTGTCGGCTAGATCGGAGACTAAAGAAAGGGTCAAGGTCGCAGGTCCTGAAAACAGGCGGCAGTGTACCCTGTGAATCCGGCGCAAAAGAATTAGGAGCTGAAGAGTGATCGAAGCAAGAGGAAGATGTTGCTCTTTTTCTCCCTGATCCGCCTCATCGAATAAGGCAGCCACTGCGGGCCGTACGGAATGTACTCCCTAACCTGATAGTGTTCGGAGACGAGCTCGGACTTTAGCTTCTCGCGGACGCCCATCAGCATCTCGTATTCAAAATTTCCTTTGCTCGTTTCGGACAGTTTCTTCGATTTTTCAATCAAGGCGCTGTCGTGGGTTGCTATCGCGAAAAAATTCTTTTCCGCCTGTGCAAATAGGACTTCGAGAAGTTTTGAGTAATTCTCCCTGACTGAATTCTTATCCTTGAACGCGATTTCCGCAGACTCGTTGTAAGCTCCCTTTACCAGCCTAATTTTTGCCCCGAGCGGCAGCAGATGCTTCAAATCTTTCTCGCTTCGTTTCATGTAGGCCTGAATCGCGATCCCGGTGTTCGGATAGGAGCTCAGCACCTTCGAATATAGCTCAATAGTTTTCTGGGTGTAGGGCGAGTTCTCCATGTCAATCCAGAGCCAGTTGTCCGAATGCGCCTTGCAGGATTCGGCCATCCGGAGATAATTTCTGAGGCAGTAATCAAAATCGATGTTCAAGCCCATCTGAGTCGGCTTGATTGAAATCTGCGAGTGAACCTTATTTTCAGAAATCAAGTCGAGGAGCTTTTCATATTCCAAGATCGTATCGGAGATCTGCTCTTTGCTTTCGATGTGTTCTCCAAGTAAGTTCAGAAGGCCCAGAATTCCGCGCGAGTTTGCCTCCTTCGCACTTTCTATTCCATCCTGAGCAGTTTCTCCTGCGATCCACTGTCTCGCCAGACGCAAGAGAATGCCTGCCAAAGAATTGACGACCGCTTACGAAAGTTCAAACCAAGAAACGAAAGGCCGTGCCTTCACTTCTTGGGCTTTATCTGGTGATAGACCCACATTATGGGGTCGTAGCTGAGTATCGACGACCCTTTCTTTTTCGGGTATGATTGCGTCGTCCGTGATGATGATGTGCTCGGGACAGACCTCCTGACAGCACTTTGTAATATTGCAGTAGCCAATGCCGCCCTGCTCTTTGAGAAAGTCGGACCGGTCGAGAGCGTCAAGGGGGTGCATGTCAAAAGACGCGGCCTTTACGATGTACCTGGGCCCGATGTAGTCTTTCTTGTGTTCGCGGACGACGTGGCAGATATCTTGGCAGAGAAAGCACTCGATGCACTTTCTGAACTCTCTTGATTTGTCCACGTCGATCTGGTACATTTGCCAGACCTTGTCCGTGGATTCCTTCGGCGTGAAGGGCGGGATCATCTTTTGCATCTCATAGTTCTCAGAGACGTCGGTTACGAGATCTTTTAAGAGTGGAAATGCCTTCATTGGCTCGACAGTAATTTCTCCCTCGAAATTGGCCACAGGCGTCTTGCACATTAGCCTGGGCCACCCATTTATTTCAGCAGAACAGGAACCGCACCTCCCAGCTTTGCAGTTCCATCTGGCAGACAGAGAAGAATCAAAGTGGCTCTGGATGTAGTGGACCGCATTGAGGATGACCATGCCGTCCTCGAACGGCACGGTGAAGGTCTCGTAACGATCTTTAGAGCGATCACTTCCGAGGCCTCGAAAGATCCTCAGTGTGACGTCCTTTCTCGTCTTTGATTTTTCCATTGCCATTAATTCACTTCCCCTTCTTCCACTTCAAGTCTTCGTCCCTGTTCAGCAGCGCTTTGTATTCTTCCGGCATTTGCGGCACTGGAATTTTGTCAAGGGTCATCTGGCCATCTGCCAGCTTGACCACGATGTTGACGAGCCAGCTGTCGTCCTTCTTTGGATAGTCCGAACGCGTATGGGCCCCTCTGCTCTCTTTTCGCATTAGAGCAGACATGATAAGCGCCTCGCAATCCAGGATCATATTCCAGACCGAGAGAGAGTCCGCCCAGGATTGGTTGTACTGCCTCGGGCCCTTCGCCTGGACATTCTTCGAATCCAATCTGATCTTCTGGATCTCTTCGAGCCCCTTCATCAAATCGCCCTCGTTTCTCACTATGCCCACATACTTCCACATTATCTGCCCAATCTTTTCCTTCAGATCGAAGGGGTTTTCGCCGTTTACCATTCTGAACGGCGCGAAGATGCGTGAAATTTCTTTGTCGATGTCTTCTGGCGAGGCCGTAGGACTGCCAGCATTCTTCACGTAATCTCCGGCCGCCATCCCGGCTCTCCTGCCGAAAACAAGGATATCCGAAAGTGAATTCCCTCCCAGCCGATTTGCACCGTGAAGGCCGCTGGCCACTTCGCCGGCAGCATACAATCCAGGGACGCTGGTCATCGCCGTCTCCGGATCAACTCGAATGCCCCCCATGTGATAATGAACCGTCGGGGCGACTTCCATTTTCTGTTTGGTAATGTCAATATTGGCAAATTCGAGAAACTGGTAGTACATACTGGGAAGTTTCTTCTTGATGTAAGCGGCTCCCCTTTGTCGAATATCGAGGTAGACAGCACCGTTCGGAGTTCCCCTCCCTTCTTTGATCTCGGTGTAGATCGCCCTGGCGACCACGTCCCTAGCTGAGAGTTCCATTCTCTTCGGGTCGTATTTTTCCATGAACCTCTCTCCATTGATATTCGTCAGTATTCCGCCTTCACCTCGTACCGCTTCCGTGATAAGCATCCCCCTCACGCCAGCCGGGTAGATCATTCCGGTCGGATGAAACTGCATCATCTCCATGTCCATCATCTCCGCCCCTGCACGATATGCGAGTGCAATTCCGTCTCCAGTGCTTTCCCAAGAGTTTGAAGTAACTGAATAGATCTTCCCGCAGCCTCCCGTTGCGATGATGACGGCCTTACATTTGAAAAATAGAATTTCACCGGTTCGGATCTTTATCGCGATCGCCCCGGAAATTGCGCCCGACTCCTGATCTCTGATGATGCCGCTGACAACTGTTTCATCCATGTAAGGAATGTTCCGGTTGAGAACCTGATCTTCCAGAGTCCTGATCAATTCGAGCCCCATCCTGTCGCCTACATAGCACAGCCTTCGATAGCTATGGGCTCCGAACGGCCGCTGCATGATCAGCCCCTTGTCGGTCCTGTCGAATAAAGCTCCATAATGTTCAAGCTCGAGGACTCGATCCGGTGCTTCCTTTGCGAAAATTTCGGCCATCCGCCAGTTGTTGATAGACTGGCCCTCAATCACCGTATCGGAAAAATGGACCTTCCAACTGTCCTCCGGGTCGATATTCCCGAGGGATGCTGCGACTCCGCCTTCTGCCATCACCGTGTGAGCTTTGCCGAGGAGTGACTTGCACAAAAGCATCACTTTCGACCCCTTGTCGAAAGCTTCGATAGCTGCCCGCATGCCGGCACCACCGGCTCCAACAATCAGGACGTCGCATTCTATAGTTTGATACGAAGCGTCGAGGTTGTCGAGCGTTTGTGAAGAAGTTTGTTCCGGGTTCGCCCACAAGTCAACAGATCACGCGAAAAAGACAGAAAACAGCTTTGAAAGTTCGTTTATAACTGTTACAGTATTAAAATTGTATCTATTACGCATGATTAGCCTCGGTTTTTCTTCTCTAGATAGGATGGTATCGCGATCCTAGTTTCCTATTTATTCGCGTTTAAAGTCTTTAGTAAATTATGGCAGCACTTCCAACACTATTTAGTAAAACCGATATCAAAGTTCCTATCGGAATTCGTAAAGTTTCAATACAAAAACGACCCCTCAAGAAGTCACCCGGCAAATTCTCGATAATGTTCTATCTCCCTATTCACAAAGACGAAGCTCAGCGCCTAGGCTTGAATGAAGGATCTCTAGTCAAAGCCGAGATTGCAGTTCTGCCGAGCGTGGATATCGAAAAAGGAATCATGCAGATTGCCGGACCTGTTCAACATTAATCAATTCTCAATAGGTGACTTTGATGTATTCCGGCGAATTAGAGCCGAGCAGGACGTTAGCCCAGTGTCCCGTTTGTAAAACTGAATTCATGCGGAAGTCAAAGCTTCAAGCTTACGACAAGGCTGAATGTCAAAAAGAGGCAGCAAAAAGACTCTCTGAAATCAGATCCCGATGTTGAAAAAATGTCTGTCGTAGTCAAGAACCCGTACCAAATTCTTATCGGCTTCGCATTGTTTTCGATCGGGATTGTTTTTCCCGCTCTTGGAATATTGACGGGGTTCACTACGATCTTTTCGGGCCGCTTGCAGCCACTCAAACGGGACTCGCAGAATTGAGCTCGACAGAAATTATTGTCGGCCTTTTCGGTCTAGCTCTGATTTACCTTTCGGTGAAAAAATAGTATCAGGAATCTTCAAGCTCGGGATATCCCATCTTAGTTAAGAAGGAATTGACCTTTTCCAAAGTCTCTAGCTCAAAGTAGAATTTCGCTCCCGCAGTCCTGGCAGGCATATTGATCTTGTACAATCCATTATCGAGCATGATTGAGACGTCTGGCGTATGCTTTCCGGTTTCAATTCCCTTACAATTCAAGTGATAAAGAACCGGCTTATCCGGGACCTTCATAATTTCCCAGAATTGGCTAGGCTGCATTTGCTCTTTGCTCCTTAACGTATTGACGATATGAGCGCTCGATCTCTCTCTCTTCTCGTTGTTCGTCCCGGGCCTTTCGTCTAATCTCTGCGATATCATCCCTTGAAGCGTAGATATCATTCGATTTCAATTCAGAATCAAGATCGCTCCAACTATCGACGGCTTGAGCGGTATCTATTTTGTCGAATTGATCATCGAAGCTAGTAGCAGATCCGCCGGTTGCTTCGTATGCTGCCTTTCGGGACCGGTAATAAGAATCAAAAGCTCCTATTGGTAGAGCTTTAGGCTTCTCTCCCTGCATCTTTTTTCTTTCAAACTCATTATGCCACTCGTGATATTTCGATCGGGCAACGGGAGATATCGGTCTAGGCCCGTGCTTGTTAGATTGTTTGTAAGTTCTCGGAGCATATTTCCGCGTGCGCACATGTACGCCGGATTGAGTTATCGGGTGAACTATTCCATTTTCCCGATAAAATCCGATCGCCGGCGCGGGACGGTGATAACCGCGTTCATCTATGTAGTAGGAACGCCGGCGAGCCAAAAAGAAAAACCGGCTCTAAGTCGGATAATCTCTCTTGAACCATTCTAAGTCCTGGTGTGCTGCCCTAGCCACTTCCGGCGCTCGATTCTGATCTAAGACTTCAAGAGCTGCGAGCTTTTTCTCTGTCTCGGCTTTTCCGTTCACTTTGTACGATTCTTTGATATGATTGTGGCGTGTCTCTTCGTCCTGGCCGTGTTCCCAACCTTCTAAAGAGCCGGGATGTTCGATCTTGATAGGGCCGCTCGGATCATCTTCTCGTCTCTCTCCCTTTTTCTCTTCTTTTCGCTCGTCTTTGACTTCCTCTTTGTCGAGCTTCTCTTTGTCTTCGTCGAGCTTTTCCTCTTCCTTCTCGACCTTCTTTTCTTCCTCTTTGACTTTCTCCGGGACTTTGTATCTCCTTCGACCAAAGCGCCCTTTCTTTTCAGTTATCGGCCTTTTCTTACCGTCTTTTGTATAGAATCCTTGTACTGCTGACATTTCTATCAATCAATCAAAGTTAGAACTCGGAATTATTCTTTCCGATCGTCAATCCATATCATACTAGGTTTTTCTCCCGGGACTGTCGGGCATACGTGGCGAGCTAATCCGAATATTTCCACGTCTAGCAATTCAAAGCCGCATATCTCGCAATCCAATTTTCAAGACCTCAAGCGTGGATATCATCGTTGAGATATTCCGCTAGCTTGTAAGGTGGGAGTCTCGATAATATCCCCGCTCGTGACATGAGGAGATATCTGTTTTTGACTAACTGGCTTTTCCTCTTTTGCGAACTCTGACGGTAGGATATCTGCCGGATTGATTGAATCGAGCATGATCGTCAAGATATCCTTCGATTGAAACTCAAAGGTGAACCGGAACGCCTTACATTTTGGACAGTAGAAACAAAGCTTCTTAGCTCTAGGATTCGATCTCTCACTCATATAGTCCATTTTCGAGCGGCAACGGCAGCAATTCATTAAGGATGAAACCCCTTTGGTTTGAAATTCGGGACCTCTCCACGTTCGATCTGTCTAACTAGGAGATTGATGAATTCGATAATATCAGGCGTTTCTAGGTACTCGTTGACCAGTTTCTCATCGTAACCGTCTTGAATGAACATATCGCGCAAAAAGCGCCTTACTATGATCGGATCTATTCTCTCATAAGTCAAAGTTTCTTGCCTCGAATAGTCCTCTTCAATTCCTGATAACGAGATTTCCAATCCTTAGTTTCGTCCTGGGAGATCTCTAATTTTGATTCTAGTTTGTGAATTCTCTCTTTGAACATCTCGGACTTTGCATCAGTCTTGAAAAATGTTAGAGTCGGAATCAGTTTCTCATATTCAACTAAAAGCTCGGTGTCGGGTGTGTCTTTGTGTGTTGTTACCCCTAAGCTTCTGGCCGCAGAAATATTGAATCATCAACGGATCCAGTCCCGCGACTTTACTCCATGATCGGAAATAGTCCTTCAATGCTGCAAATTGAAAGCCTTCAATCCCTGCACTTTCTAGCGCATTGTGAAATCTGAAATCTACGGCTCGGTAAAATGTTTCATGCGGTCCTAGAATGAAACTCTCCGGCGTGATCGTCTCGCCTCTATGCTTGCGTAATCGAATGAACGCCTCAACGATCCGGCGAGCTTCCGGCGTGATGAACGTCCTATATTCTTTTGATCGAATCATTGGAATTTCAAGAGAGAGATCCACGTCCTTTAGTCTGAGTCCCGCTATTTGTGAGGCAGATAAGGCGCTAGTCACTCCAATAGCAAGCACGACCTTAGAAGGTAGATCACAGTACAGAATCATCTCGGTTAATTGCTGCTTGCTCAGGATAGGATAAGCTCGCGGCGCCAGGCTTCCGAGCGGTTTCGAGACTTTATCAAACACGTGGACGTTGTTAACTGCGAACCATTTGTTTAGCGCGCTGAGAATAATACGCCGGGTCCGGAGCTTCTTGGTTCTTTCAATGGAGATTAGATAATCTGAAACGATCGCGCTCCAATCATAGTAACTTTTGATTGTTTGCTCTATTGGCATTTTCATGTAGGCGCAGAAATTCGCAACGTGGACCGCATACATCCCGCAAGTTATCGGACTGAGGCCGCTAGAAAGTAGCTTGTTTAAGCTAGGGTTTTTCGTCAAAAGATCGCTAGTCTCTTGATTGAGTTTTGAGAGATCCGCCGGGGCCTGCTGACTTTGTATGATTTGAGCCATTTACCCCGTCTCTCTTCTATCCACTTTCTCTAACGCTCCTAGAGTCTTAAACAAAGCTAGGGCAGAAGCAAAAGAAAAAGCAAAATCGGAGAAATCAATTTTTGCCAACTCTAACCAATTTTCCCTTATGTTTGTTTGTTTAAGCTATTTAGATTGAATTTTGAACCGCGAAAATTCCTAGCGCTATTTATCCGATATGATCCTGAAATTATCCCCAGGATCTTCGCCGGAATCATCTTTTCCCTTTTTGCGTCTCTCCCTCTTGGGTACGTTGTGATATTTCACGTCTATTCCAAACACTCTGAGCAAATTCTCTTTTCGTCCCTTATGCCATAGAGGATAAGACGTTCTGCCGATTCCAATGTTACCGGAATTCGACAGAATCAAGAACTGCCCGAGCTTCATCTTTTGAACCCACTCCGGCCGAACGTATCCGTAGATCCAGTCCGGGAGCTCTTCTGCCATTTGACCCATCGAGCGAAAAACCCTTTGCGAGAATAAATCTCTGATTTCTTTGTCGACCGCGATCGGTCTTTGAGAATCTAATCCTAGACTGAGGCCCCAATGTCCACTTTGCCGAATAAGATCTAGTCCCTCCATTTTTGAACCCTCGACGCCTTCGATAACTTTTGACCTACTGTAAACGAGATAACTCGCCTCGCGAACCAAAACAAAGACGAGCCGATTAAATCCTATTCGACGCTCGAATAACTGCATGATTTCTTTGTCGGCATTAACCTCTTCGCGTCTAGTATTGTAAAAACTAGCCACGCTTAAGACAAGCCGAGTATTTTCTATGTCCTCTAACCTGAGATCCTTATAGTGCTTGCACGGCCAGCGTGGACCGTTGAAAGTTACCTCTGCATTTCCCTTGATTAGCAGGACTGAAAGTTTGTGATTGATAATCCAGGGACTTCGCAGCCAGCCCAAATTTTCTGATACCGGCGAGCCAAAAAGATCTAGGATGTTGTGACCTCGACTTAATCCATTTTCGCCAAAGCACTCTAGCCAAACAGATTTTCCGCTCTGAATTACTCCTGAAACGCCGACCCTCATCGGTGTATCAAAATCAATTTCTTCATGCTGCGCCTTCATCCATAAGACGCGAATTGACGCCGGCTTAACGGGAACTGTCGGAGCTTCTTGTATGCTCATTTCTGCTTACCCTGATTGTAAATGGCGGCTGCCTTTTCCCACGTCGTACCGTCGATTAGTTCCTTTTGAATTTTTGTTGCGATATAGGATACCCAGGGAATCATAAAATCGACGTATTGATTCTTGAACTTTAGCGCCTCTTCAGCGTTAACCCCGAATTCAAGATTTTTTACTAAATGTCGAAAGAGAATTTTAATTACTTTGATCTCGTACTCATTCATCAACTCTAAGTTTGCTCCCTCTTGCCAAAATTTGTTCATAACATCTTCTATGGCTTTCTTATTTTCCTCTGTCCACTCGCCGTAAAAATAAAAATCGCCAACAAAGGGGGCAAGATACAGATAAGCTAAATCTGCGCTAAAAGAAAATGTTAGCCCTTTTCGATTGTGAAATTGATACGGAAGAGGCGGCAGATCGAACATATCCATAAAGGAATAACAAAGCTCCCTCATTTTTACCATATATTTTCGATTGCTCTCTTTTGGAATTATCTTTTCCTTATCTTCCCTTGTCAAAGTCTGATATGCTTCTAGGATATGCCTGATTTTTTGCAGGGGACTTGAAGAGTATAATCCGATTATGATTTCTGTACTTAATGAAAGGGTCGCTGCCGAATTTTTTGACGGTCGAGTTGCGTCGGAGATTAGCTGATCCATCTCTGCCTTTTCTTTTGTATCTTCGGGAATATTGCTCAATTCGATTACCTCAATTTCTCCCGTCCTTCATACTCGATATTCTGCTCCCTTTCTAACCGGTCGATCAAGCTCGCGAAGCGTGAAAGGTCCGAAAGAATGATTATCTCTTCTGGATTCAGATCTGGGAGAATTTTCAGGAGCTGTTCTTTTCGAGCGTTCAACATAGCATAGATTCCCATCGCAAAGCCTAGCTCGTCTCGTTCTTTGTCAAAGTCTCCCAGGTCTGGTAGATCTCCTTCGTCCGGCTCTTCACTCATTTTTTTTCTTGTCAGCCTCATTACAATCATTACAAAGTCGGATTCCGGTATCTACCTGTTCGCCATTTCTCCCTTCGATAGTTTTTCCAAAATATACTTCATCTTTAGCGAATTTTCGTCCACAATGCCAACAGCTCATTTTTGATATTGCCTCTCGACTCTTCCCGGGTGTCTCGCTGCCGTCCTATCGAAGGTTACGGCCCGGCCGTGAAATTCTCTTGATACTGCCTTATCCTCGGTCGGAATAGGATCGCGTCCTCTTCTCTTTCCCTGCTTTTCTTTCGCGTAGCTTTCCCAATCGTCCAATTCATTCACTTACTCGGAATTCCTAATTTTTTTACAGTCCTGCCAATTCTGGACTCGGCAATTTGTGGAGCAAAAACGCGCGTCAGCTCTTTTGACTTGAAAGAAGCTATTACACTGTTCGCAACGCCGGCAGCGCATGATATCCCAACCGTTTTTTTGTACTGCCTTTTCGAGCTCTTCTTTCTCTCGAACTAGCAACCGGACGGAAGTATCAGCTCCGTTACCTTTCGAGTCATCAGTGTACATCCTGGCGATTTCGTGAGCGCCCTTATCAAGTTCTAAAATCGTTTGATCCTCAAGCGGAAAGAATTTCCATAAGCTAGGATCGCGGGAAAATTCCTCTTTATGAATCGCAGCGATAAGAGCGCTCGATTTCCTCTCACTGGAAAAATTGTCTTGAATCTGATTGATTTCTTCCGCGCACGAATTTCTTATTGAAAGTGGGGCCTGCCGATTCTTGAAGACTAAATACAGGTCAACATATCTTTTGGCTTTCCCCTTTAGTAATGGTGACTTTGATATTTCCGCGACAAGTGTAGCTTCCGAAATCTGAGCTGTTAGTTCTGCTAAAGTGCTTTTACCATTTATCCGTAAATCGCCTTTACGGATAATTGCTAATTGCTCACTCATTTTTGATAACCTCTTACTCTCAATTTCATCTGTACTTGAACAGGACTTTCATTCTCCATTAGCACACTGTCGGCAAGCATAACGTCGATCTTGATTCCAAAAGGCTAGCTCGCGATTCTCTCCGCAGAATTCACACTGGGCGAATTCGATCTTATCAGAGTCTAGCTTTGTGAAAATATCGGTCAAAGTTGCAGTTAAATGGGCTTGACCCTGTTCACCCTGTTCCATATTTTCTGATGGAACACCGTGAACAGGGCTTTTTCCATTTATGTTCGACTTTAGTTTAATTCCAATGAAACAATGCGGTCTTTTACCATTGATTAGCGGCTGCCCTGATTTCACCGTGACCTTATCGTGGATATGTTTGTAAAAGTAATCCTTACCTTGATCGCTCAATTCCTTACTTTTACAATAGGCTTTGAAAGAATTATACAGCTCTTCTTTTTCGATAATATCCTGATCCTCGCCGGTTTCTTCTATGCAATCCTCGCAGAAACCCCAGAGCGGATCGCTTTTCCTCTTGTACAATTCCCGGATAACGATTTCATTCTCTCCGTTTGAGAAATTCCATCCGTTCTGTCTGAGCCGGTCTAATCCTTCTAGGCCCCAATTCAAAATAGCGCTCAGCTCGTCCGGCTGTGTTAGCTTCTCTTCTAATTCCCGATCCGGCTCGGTGTGACCTCCATATCTCTTTTTGAATGCTCGCAGCTTGATTCTATTGAATACCGCGAGATCGTCCTCAGAAAAGGGCGGTAACTCATTACAACTAACCAAGATGTAAGCGTGATTTACGAATTCAAAGGGATTCTGAAATTTTTTCTCTCCCGTTATTCGCGAGCGTCCAGTTACCTCTTTCAAAGGGCCGGCGCTTCTGATTATGTCCTTCGGCATATCGTCCCGGCAATTCAGCATTTTTCCGAAAAGACTGGCGAGATAAAATCTCTCTTGAGAGGCGATCTGTTGGAGCGATAAATTAGAAATATTCTTTTGACCTATCAAAGCTTGAATCACGTTTAACAAAGTGCTTTTCCCGGTATCCGTCTCTCCGTAATAGATTGAGAATTTCTTTGTAAGGTACTTCTTTCTCAGAATCGCGCCTAACTCTTCTTGAACTCCAATAACGTCCTTCGGGTCGAGGATCTCATTAATGAACGTCCAAAAAAGCGAATTGTGATAATCCCTTTCAGGTTCAAATTTTACGGGCATCTTCGCTAAGGCGTAATAATCCGGTGTGAAATCCTCTTTTTGAAAAGTGTCAACGTTGAAAAGGCAATTTTCTAAGACTAAGTGCGGGTTATTCTCTTCAAAGATAGTGCGGTCTTTCAAAGTTGACCGTTGAACATGGCCTATAACTTCGTGGACTAAATGGCTGTTGATCTCTTCCTTTGTCTCAAAATTCTCCTGCATTTTTTGTTTAATGTATGCTTGACCGTCCGGTGTGTAAATTCCATCCTCATATCGAAAGATCTCTTCGGTGTCTCGAAGAGTAACAAAATGGTTATTCTCCAGCAATTCCTTAGCGGTATTCCACGCCAGGAGTTTTGACTCTTCACCATTTGGCATCTACTTTGATTACCTCTTGTGAAATTCGCATCTGTTCTTTGATCTCCGAAAGAAGCTTAGACATCTCGGCATGCTTCTTTGTGTTCAAGTCTCGCGCTAATCCTGCTATTCGTTCCTGATTAGCCTCATAGAATCCGTCCCACTTTGTACGGAAATCAATCCGTTCTTTCTGCGTGACTTGTGGGAATTCTCGAAATAGCGAATAACTTGCCCTAATGAACATCGTTGAACGATCGGAGCAATTCAGCCTATAACGAAATACCGGATCGTACACTCTCTCAACATGAATAAAATCAATCCATACACACGCGAGCCATTCGTCCAGCGTGAAAGTAATTTCCTGAGTCTTTGGTTCTGGATTCATGCAATAATCCAATCTCCATTTTCCGCGATATCATCCATAATTTTTGTACCATTTTTCGGATCAACTTCTCTAAACTGCCCGCGTCTCAATGCTTGAAGGGCTAGTTGATTACACGAGCTCGCTTTTCTGGGGCTAGGAGATTCAATTACGATCCGGACCCGGATACCTTCAGCTCGCTTTGAGCTGGCAAGATATTCGAGCTCTTGAACGTAAGAATTATTACTGTGACCTTTCCTGTCCAATAACAAGATCTCCGTCCCGGGATCGACTGGCTGCGCGTTGGCTGGAGCTGCCCGCTCCGGCTTTTCCTTTTTCTAACAACCTCTCACAAATTGCAATAATCGGATCTTCGCTCAAGCCTCAATCACTCCGAGCGCTTTCGCTTGATCCTCGGGAATCTCTCCAAGTCGCGCGAGCTCTAACAAAACTGCACGTCTAAGAAACGATGAAACGTCCTCGCGCCTTTGTTTGACGACTCTCTTCAGGACGTCGATATCTGATTTATCGAATTTTGCGCCTATGTATTCGCTCAATTCTAATCAAATATCAACGTTTGATACAGCCTTATAATTATGGTAGGATATTACCATACCCGACTTAACCATATGGCACAATTTAGCGAAGACTACCATATCCCGCCTCTTCAAGAAAAAATTATCCTTCATCTGGCGAATAAAGGGCCGGATACTATGTACAGTACGGCCAAGCAAGTTAGCGCAGATTACAAGAATGTTCATACAAATTTCGAGACGATGCTAAATAGAAATTGGATAAAAAAGGTCGGACTTAAAGAAGGAACGAAATACGAACTGTACTGGCTGGATACCGATGGTTTTAGTCTTGCTATTGGTTCTGGCTTTAATGTTGACTTGCTCAAAGCAACTTTAATCGATGAAGGGATTTCAGATTTCCGAGTTGATTTCATTCTTGATTTTGTGCCTCGGCTTTCAAAATCAAAGATCATGAAATACGTTCTCAGAAGATACAAACGCGAATCTCCATTTTTCAATTATGATACTGAAGATAGCACAATCTTCTTTGAGACTTTGAAAAGGCATCCTAAGGTTGCGAAGCAAATAAGACAAGCCTATCTAAGCGCTGCCAGACAAATCAGCGCTTCAATGGTATCTCCAACAAAGAAGAAAGAATCGGTAACATTTGTTACTGATTCTTAGATTGTTCCAATTCCCGGCAGCTCATTCTTTTTTATTTCGTTTTATTCAATTCCTCTTTTCTGAGTCTCAATATCTCCGCTAGTCCTGCCTTCAATTCCGAAACCTCAGATTCGAGTTTAGAAATCTTCGAGTCTTTTTCCTCTTCAAGTGCGGCAATCGTGCCCCTGCCAATCATCCCCTCAGATATGAAAAGGCAAGATTGATTCTGAGCATACAAAGCGCCGAGCTTTTCAACTTCCGGTTTGTAATATCGGTTCTCGACTTTTGAAACTCCGTGTCCCATCAACCTTTCAATTTGAGAAGTCTTTAGGGCAGATTCATTTTCTAGCTGAGTTTTGAAATAAGATCTAAAGCCGTGAATCTCCGCAAATTCACGCTCCTTTAAGCCGAGTTTCTCCCAACCTACCTGAATAACCCTCTTAACCGCGTCCGATGTTGCAGCCTTAACCTTTTTCGGTAATGCGTGATTGAATGAAGTACGGAACACGGGACTTTCACCGGCGATAATCTCGCCAGCTCGCTTTCTATAATCTACATAGTTGTGAAAATCCTCTAATGCCTCAGAGTTAAGGAAAGAAAAATATTCCTCTGCTTCGCCTCGATAGATCCGAACCGCAGCGATCCCGAGCTTGGGAAATTCCTCTATATCTTTCATTTTCAAAAAGTCTATCGAAGCGAGACGTGCGCCGGTCGAGACAAAATAAGAGACGCCGAACCGGTCCCGGAGCGTTAAAGACTGATACAAAGCCCTAATCTCTTTCAGATAAGGCGGCCGATCCTTACCACTCGCTCCATCAGGGACGCAGCTCCTGACCTTTTTCCAATTCAAAAGGACGTCCGCATAATCACACAAACTTTTCAATCCCGCGAGATAACCGGTCAACGTAGAATGTTTTAGTCCGGTTCTGTTTTTTTGAACCCAGTGGATTAGAGCAGCTTCGCCCTGGAGCTTATTCTCTTTCGCCAGCTTCAAGAAATTGGCTGGATCTGCTTGTGTTGTTACCTCTAATCCCTTTGTGTAAAATCGCTTAGTGGCTTCCGTCTTTCTACTTTCTAGGAATAACTGAACGGTTCCGGTATAGTCCTGAATGTCCTCTTTCATGCTCTCTATTTATAACAAAGGGCTATAAAAGGGATTTTATTCGCCCTTTGATAACTGTTGTCAGCAAGATAGATTTTGACTCACGGATTACTCTGATTAACATTGGAGAATATTTGGGGCGATTAAATTCCCCGACTATTTTGAAAGTTTTTTTCAACTTCCGAATTCGACAATCATTAATTAAATACCCGTTTTCGTACGAATGTTCTGATGTCAAGGTATCGTGAACGAGTGAGAGCCTAGATGGTCGGAGGAAATCTTCGGGGCGCTGTCGTTTTCGCAAGCGGAATGGAAAATGAAACTATCTCAAGACAGTTTTCTCCGGACGAGAAGGGCACGCTGCTCGAATATGTCCTTGATTCAGTTTGGACTGTCGCAGACGAGCTAAATGTAGTTTTCAAGAATGAGCCTGACTTTTCGGTCATCGAGTCGATTTCACCCTTTGGCGCGAGGGTCGTGAACACCCAAAAAGGAGAAAACTCTGTTTCTGCAATTTTGTCGGCGTTCAAATCATCCCGCGCAGAGCACTGTCTGCTTGTTAACGAAAGAGTACCACTATTGAAGCCAAACGTGGTGCTCGCGCTCTTCGATGCGGCTCAAGGATTTGATCTCTCCATTCCAAGGTGGAAGGATGGCAAAGTCGAACCTCTCCTCGCGGTATATCGGGGGAAGGCCCTGTTGAGGCTTGTTTCGTCGTTGAAGACTAGTTTCACGAACGACGTGGATCTCGAAATGAAGTCTCTTGCTGATCAGCTTTTCGACGTGAACTATGTCTCAGTCGAGGATAATCTAATGGAACTTGATCCCGAGCTTGATTCATTCCTGGAGGTAAAAGACGAAAAGTCTCTGGCTCTCGCGAGATCGAAAGCTTCGATCAGGGGGAGCAAGCTGAAGAAATCTGACTGAGCGAATGCCTCATTTCGTCGTAAACATTCTTCACGCTGATTGCATGTCTCGCTTGAAGCACCTTTCCTGCTATGAGGACGGGGACTGCCGCCATGTCGGTTACAGGATCTGGCATGATGAGAAGAGCTGCCCCCAACGTTAACAACTTCTTGCCATGATCGGTGCGTTTCTTCACGAGCCCCTTGACGGCCTTGTTTGTCTCAATGAAAGACGGTGGAGATTCTCTTTCAGACAGCAGACCGGTTGCTGCCTTAATGAGGGAAGCGTTCCTCCTCGCGGACGCTAGGGATGCCGACAATTCCAAAGGTCGTTCCTGTCGGATTGTTGTTAATCTGGGTAGTCAGATCTCTTGATTGAATCGGTCAAGATCTTTGCTTTTCTGTCGTCTGACCTCGTCTCTTGTCATGAGAATGAGCCCTCCTAGAAATGAGCGATGCGACCACTCCTGCAGCAACGCCGGCGTCGATATTCACGACGCTTACGCCCAGGGAGCATGCCTGGAGCATGCTCATCAGAGCTGCCTCACCGCCTCTGCCATAACCATAACCCACCGAGGTAGGGAGTCCGATGACCGGCACGCTGGAAAAGCCTGCGATGACCACGGGAAGGGCCCCCTCCATCCCAGCCGCGACAATAATAGCGTCGGGATCGAATTTCACAATGTGCTGAAGCGGTTGAAGTAGTCTATGCAGACCCGCAACTCCGACATCGTTAAACCTCAATGTCCTAAAACCGAGGAGGTTCAATACTACTTCGGCTTCGTTTAGAGCAGGAAAATCGGAAGTGCCCGCTGCGATCAGAGCCACCCTGCCCCTTCTATCTTCCGCAAGCCTGTCGTCTCTATCAACAATTGCGATGACATTGGCTTCCGGAAAGTACCGAATCCTTAATCTTCCATTCAAACCATTTGGTCCAGAGATTTTCTTCAGGATTTCATTTGCCTGATCGCTCTGGACACGACTCAGTATTATCGGGACGTCGGTCGGTGACCTTCCGATTTTGGTCTTTGCCAGTTTCTTCACGATCGAGACTATCTGGAGAATGCTTTTGTTCTGGGCGAAGACTATTTCTGGCACACCCCTTCTTAGGAACCGATTGAAATCCAGCCGTGCAAAATCTCCGACGATGGCGACGGCGTCCAATTTCAGAAGTCTTTCCGCCTTCTTTATCGAAAGTTCTCCGGCCCTAACTGCCGAAAGAATGTCAGCTACAGAACTCATTTCTGAAATGATTCAAGGACTAAACATTCGCATATTAAAGTGCGAAACAAAAGTAGTCAGAACGATTTTAATATTGAGTGAAAAAGTTAATGATTTGCCTCGCGAGTTTGTTCGTTATTTGCCGTTAAACATCATTGTCTGCATCAAGCAGGTTCCCGACACAAACGACATGCGAATTGATCCGAAGACGAACAACTTGATTCGGGAGGGCGTTCCCGCCGTTGTCAATCCTACCGACCTGAATGCTATAGAAGAAGCTCTACTTTTCAAGGACACTTTCGGAGCGAACGTTAGTGTCATTACCATGGGACCTCCCCAAGCAGAGCAGAGTCTGCGAGAAGCTCTCGCCATGGGAGCTGACCAGGCGTATTTGCTTACCGACCGCGCTTTCGGCGGTGCGGATACCCTAGCGACTTCCTACGCGCTGTGGAAGGGCGTTCAAAAAATAGAAGAAACAGACGGCAGGACCGACTTCGTTTTCTTCGGCAAGGTCGCAATCGACGGCGAGACAGGACAGGTCGGCCCAGGACTCGCTGTAAGATTAGGATATCCCGTCATTACATACACCTCAAAGACGTCCGTAGTAGATTTGGAGAACAAGTTTGTCGAAGCCGAAAGGAGAGTGGATGACGGTGTGGAGCGGGTCAGGGTGCCAATTCCCTGTGCATTTACAATAACGGAAGCCGCAAACGAACCAAGGCAGCCCACGATTGACGGATTGATAAGGGCAAAAAGGGCAAAGATCAACATCCTGAACAAGGACGCCGTGAACGCAGATCCGAAGAAGATCGGGTTGGGAGGATCTCCAACATACGTCAAGAAAGTTGTAGTTCCACCCGCAAAGAAAAAGGGGGAAATCAAGGAGGCGACAGATCCAAAAGAAGCCGCAAAGTGGCTCGTGGATAGATTGGTTCAGATAGGCGCTTTCGGGAAGAAAGTTTCGGGAGGAGTTATTTCCCAGTCGAGTGCTCCTCAGGCAACCGAAGCTGCCGCTATGCAGCAAGCTCCGATTCCTGGAGAGCACGGCGATGTCTGGGTTTATGTCGAGCACAGAAATGGGCAGGCCGCGCGCGTCTCGTGGGAATTAATGGGCGAGGGCAAGAGATTATCCAAAGTATACGGGACGAAACTCTGTGCCGTCGTCATGGGTAGCGAGGTCCAGGGTCTAGTGAAAGAGTCGTATCAGTACGGCGCTGATGTCGTTTATTCTATTGAAAATCCTGTAATGAAGGATTACAGAAGCGAGAGCTACGGCAAGGGGTTTGCCTACCTTTCAAACAAATACCACCCGGAGGTTATCCTGATGGGAGGCACTTACAATGGGAGGGATCTTGCGGGTGTCCTCGCTACGTTGATTGAAACGGGGCTGATTGCAGATTGCACTTCTCTCGACGTTGATGAAAGGGGAGGCTTCAACGGGACACGACCAGATTTTGGAGGAAAGGAACTCTCGACGATCGTTTGCCCCCGTAACAAGCCGACGATGGCTAGCGTTCGCACCAGGGTGATGAAAATGCCAGCAGCAGTTGAAGGAAGATCGGGCAATCTCGTGACCGAGACGATCGAGCTCGATGAATCCCAGATGAAGGAAAAAATTGTCCAGTTCACGCCGATGGAAAAGTCGGGAGCTCGACTGGAAGGTGCCGACATTATAGTTTCAGGAGGCCGAGGACTTGGAAATCCGAAGAATTTCAAACTGGTCGAGGATCTTGCGGCCGTCCTTGGAGGAGAAGTTGGTGCAACAAGAGCTGTAGTTTATTTGGGCTGGATCCCGAAAGAACATCAGGTCGGCCAGACGGGCGTCACAGTTAGGGCAAGACTTTATTTCGCGGTTGGAGTCTCCGGAGCAATTCAGCATCTGGTGGGGATGGAGAATTCAGATACGATAGTTGCGATTAACAAAGATCCTGAAGCTCCCATTTTTGGATTGGCGAACTTTGGCATCGTTGGCGATCTCTTTCAGGTCGTGCCCGCTCTGATTGACGAGATAAATTCAAGGGGCCTGGCGAGAGCTTCTTAGGTACTGGTTTTGGTTTATGGTCGAAAAGTACGAAGCACTAATCGTGGGCGCAGGCCCTGCCGGAGTTTCAGCAGCGATTACGACTGCAAAGGGTGGAATGAGCACGGTCATGTTGGAACGGGGAGATTTTGCCGGAAGCAAGAACATGTTCGGAGGGATAGTGTTCACAAAACCAACTGCTCAAATCGTTCCGGAATTCTGGAAGACTGCTCCGATTGAACGACGAGTCATCGAGTACCAGGTACTGGCTCCTTTCTGCCGAATCACACGTTCAGATAAACCATCGTAATCAAAAATTTGTGAAGGACTTTAACAGCTTCACCGCTCTCAGAGCGAGGTTTGACAAGTGGTTCGCCCAGCAGGCGGAAGCTGCAGGAGCGCTCCTTCTTCCGAGGACGACCGTCACTGGTGTCTTGCGAGACGCCGGCGGAGAGATAAACGGAGTTTCAACCGACAGGGGAGACCTTCTCGCTGATGTTGTCATTGCGTGTGACGGAGTAAATTCTCTAGTATCAAAGGGAGCCGGGCTGCACAACGAGTGGGAGCCCGAAGACACCGCGATTGCAGTAAAAGAAACCTATTCCCTTCCGAAAGACAAAATCGAGGAGCGCTTCAATATTCGGGGCGACGAGGGAGTTGCAGTCCAGTTTTACGGCGGCCGGAACGAAGAATACGCCGGGTTCATGTATACGAACAAAGACACCATCTCATTTGGTATCGGCGCGATTATGAGCGATCTCGCGGCGTTCAAGACTCGACCGCAGGATCTTCTGGAATGGATGAAATCCCACCCGTCGATCAAGCCACTTCTAGAAGGGACAGCATTACGAGAATACACTGCCCACCTGATCCCGGAGGGAGGATACAACAAGATACCGCCGCTTTACACTGACGGAATGATGGTCGCCGGGGACGCGGCAGGACTGGTTAATGCTCTAAATTTTGAGGGCACAAACTTTGCGATGATATCCGGCAAGTTTGCTGGGCAGGCGGCCTTGGATGCGAAAAAATCCGGCTCGTTCGGTCACGAACAGCTAGCCACGTATCGCGCCTATCTTGAAAACAGCTTCGTATTGCGTGACCTGAAGAAGTTCAGGGAAGTTCCACATTACATTGCATCGCACAAGCAGTTCCTCACACTGTATCCTGAGTTGATGAACAGCGTCCTTTACAAATTCCTCGAAGTCGACGGCAGACCCAAGGAGGAACATATCAAGGAAATCAAGAACGAGCTCTACACGAAGAGGGGTCGATTGGGCCTCCTTAGAGATCTGTATGGGATTTACAGAAGAGCAACTTGACGGTGATTTAGTATTATGAGCACCACGACCACCCAGACGGCGAGTCCAGCACCGCAGAAGGAAGCCAAGGTATCGGTTGAGGAGAAGCTGTACCTCGCAAAGTACAAGCTCGACGAGCGCCCGCATCTCCTGATCTTAGATCAGGACGTTTGCCAGAAATGCGCGACGATAAATGGCTCGCCTCAGCCCTGCATGATACTGTGCCCAGCAGACGTTTACAAGTGGGAGGAAGGGAAGAAAAATATCGTTTCGTATGACAACTGTGTAGAATGCGGAGCGTGCAGGATAATCTGCCCTTACACGAACATTGAATGGAAATATCCGAGATGGGGACGCGGTCTATCTCTACGGTATGGTTAGGGTATTGCAGCGATTGCTTCCTTCAGGGTAGCTGCGCCTTTTTCGAACGATTCTTTTTCCTTTCCTCTGAGCTCAAGTTCGACAATTTTTTCGACGCCCTCTTTCCCGATAATCGCGGGCACTCCAATGCATATGTCGTACAGGCCGTACTCCCCTTCGAGGTATGCCGAGACCGGCAGCAGGGCTTTCTTATCGTAGAAAACAGCCTCGACCATCCTGGCTATCCCGTTTCCGGGCGCGTAGAACGTTGCTCCTTTCTTAGCAATCACCTCCGCCGCGATTTTTCTCGTCTTATCAATGGCAACGTCAATCTGCTCATCGGTCAGGAAGTTCCTGAGGGGTATCCCATTGACCGACGTGTAGCTTGGAACCGGTGTCATTGACTCCCCATGCTCGCCCAGAACTAGAGCATCGATGGAGGCTCTCGAAACGTGAAGTTCTTCTGAAAGTAGCTGCTTGAAGCGAGATAGATCGAGCATGCCTCCCATTCCAAAGACTCTGCTTTTCTTGAATCCAGTGGTCTTTAGGGCAACATAGGTCATCACATCGAGGGGATTTGTCACCATTATCAGCTTCGAATCCGGGGCGTATTTCGCAACTTCGGCGGTGACTGACTTTATGATTCCTGCGTTCTTCGTCAGCAGATCCATGCGGGTCATGCCCGGTTTTCGAGCCAGACCTGCAGTAACAACCACAATATTCGAGCCTCCAAGAGCTGAATAATCGTTCGAGCCGGTGATCTTTACATCAATTCCAAGCTCGGCTGCCATGTGACTGAGGTCGAGTGCTTCGCCTTCGGGCAGGCCCGGAATGATATCTACAAGAGTAATATCGTCCACATTCCGCTGGACCAAAATCATAGCTCAGTGTACTTCCGACGCGTCCTGAGCCGATAATCGAAATCAAGAAACCTCAACGACCTTCTTTGAGTAAGAGCTTTTCAAAAATCACTTAAAAAGCGTTTTAGAATTAGGGTGTAGTTTGATTTCCTGGATTATTTTTCTGAGAGGCACAATTCTTAAACGCAAAGTAGACTCTTTACATTCGAATCTTAAGTGCCTGAACCCGCGCGAAAAAAATCAAATCGCTCCAAGATCGATTTCGAAAGAGATATTGTCGCGCTCGTCGAAACAAACGTGGATGACGTTACTGGAGAAGTCCTTGCGAGGACGGTCGAACGATTGATGGAAGAGGGTGCGCTGGATGCTACGGTAAGCTCGTTTATGGGGAAAAAGGGCAGGATCGGTCAAACCATGAGAGTTGTCTGTTCGAGGGGTTCGGCCGAACAGTTTGCTGAGATCCTGGTGGAAGAGACTGGTACTCTGGGAGTAAAAACTACGGAATGGACACGACTGATCGTTCCGAGGCGCGTTCTATCTGTACCCGTTAGAATTGGCAAATTTAAAGGGCGAGTTTCGGTAAAAGTTTCCAGAATTGGTTCAGGCTTGAGAATAAAGCCAGAACTCTCCGAGGCAAAGCGGATTTCAGACAGCCAGAAAATTCCTCTGAGACGAGTACTGGAATTCATTTCAAGGACGGCCGAATCTGAAATTAAGGATTTTTGACTTGCCGGAGATAACCAAATGAATATTTCAGAGTCGTTACAGGCAGAAGCGAATCTCAAGCTCCTCACGAAATGGTTTGAGAACTTTGATTCCTGCATCGTTGCATTTTCCGCGGGAGTCGATTCGTCTCTTCTCGCAGCGGTTTCCAGAAAAGTCTTGGGAGACAGAGCTTTTGCAGTGACATCGATTTCACCCACATTTTCCACGTCGGAGAGAGAAGAAGCCAGGAAGATTGCCAGTGAGATTGGGATTCAATTGCTTGAGGTTAGCCAGAATGATCTTGAGGATCAAAACTACGTAAAAAATGAGGTAATGCGGTGCTATTTCTGTCGATCTAACTTGGCAGCCGCTATTCGACCGGTCGCCAAAAGACTATCGATAAATGTCTGCGTCGATGGTACACACATTGACGATATGCAAACTCCAAGGCCTGGTATCAAGGCGCTACACGAAGCTGGCTTTAGGGCCCCACTGGCGGAGTTGCACTTTGGAAAAAACGACGTGCGCCAGATGGCAAAGCTCCTGGGACTCTCAAACTGGGAACGACCGAGCGAAGCATGTCTCTCGAGTCGGATTGCTTTTGGGCAGAAAATATCTCTCGATACCTTGAACAAAATCGAAATGGCCGAGAGCATTGTGAAATCTTTGACGACCGCGAGGATAGTCCGAGTAAGAACGATTGGCAAAAATGCAATAGTTGAAGTGGACAAGGAATCTGTCCCGATCGCTTTGGAGAAAAAACAACAAATTTCTGGCATGCTGCGGGTGATTGGATACGATAGCGTAGAGATTGACAGAGATGGATACGTCTCAGGAAGGATGCTTGAGCTGTTCGTGAAGAATAGCGAGTAGGGCGAGAGAAGAATGTCGACATCGGAAGATGAAATTATCGATTATGTTTCGAGGCTCAGAAGCTCCGTCAGCGAACATGAAAGGTGGCGCACAAAGACCACTTTAAACTTGCTCGCAGCCGAGAATTTTGCGAGCGAAGGAGCAAGATCTTTTCTCTCCACTGACCTATCGAACCGCTATACGGCGCGCGACAAGTTCTACCGCGGCACAAAGTACGCGGAGGAAGTAGAGCAGCTGGCTGTAGATCTGGCAAAGAAGGTATACGGAGCAAAGTTTGCAGATGTTCGTCCTCTGTCCGGTCACACCTGCTCGTTGATACTATTCATGTCGTTCTTGAAACCGGGGGACAAAGTAGTCACCTGCCCTCCGAAACACGGCGGTTATCCGGGCTCCTCGAAGGAAGGGCTGGGGCCGCTTCTCCACCTGAAGAACCTCTACTTTCCATACGATCCGGAAATAATGAACATAATTCCTGACCGGACGAGGGAATATATCGGGAAAGAATCTCCCGAGCTCACAGTCTTTGGCTCGAGCTTTATTCCATTTCCGTACGAGATCAGGTCCTCTCTTCCCGAAAACTATTCTGGAGTAACCGCTTACGATGGTTCCCACGTCATGGGGCTGATTGCAGGTGGAGAATTTCAACGACCCTTGACGGAGGGCTGCAGCATTTTGATGGGATCAACTCACAAAACCTTGTTTGGTCCGCAGGGCGGCCTGATACTTTCGAACGATGAGGCGGCCTTCTCTGTAATTGATTCCAAAGTTTTTCCGGGAATTGTCGACAACATCCATGTGAACCGGGTTGCAGGCCTCGCTTTCGCCCTGATTGAGCTCTTGAAATTTGGCAGGCAGTACGCCAAGCAGGTAATCAGAAATTCGGGGGCGCTTGCAAAAACTCTCGACGATCTCGGCGTCGCCGTAAAGTGCAAATCAGTTGGATTTACAAAATCGCACCAGGTTCTCCTGGACTACGGTGAGGAGGAATCCGTGGACATAGCTGACAGGTTACAGGACCTCGACATTATCGCTGACATCGGTATCAGGCTGGGAACTGCCGAAGTCACCAGACGGGGAATGAAGGAGGATGAAATGGAAAAAATCGGATCAATTATTGCGGACGCATTAATTCAGAAAAAACCGAGAGATGAAATTAGAGCTCGCGTGCACAAGCTAGTGTCCGAGTTTAGCAGAATCGAGTTTGCTCTAAGTTAGAAATCGTTCATTGAAGGGCCGCGCCGCACTTTATGCAGAACTTCGCGTTTGGCGCGTTCACATACCCGCATTTTTGACAGGCCTTGCCCTGTGAGGACACTCCCGGTGGCGGTGGAGGCATAACTGAACCTGGAACAGTTTGAGGCATTACCGGCGCAGGTGCAGAGACACTCCCTTTCCGGCCATGTCGGACGTGGTCTTTAGGAGAATAACGTCGCCAACCGCCTGAATCTCGTCGGGGCCGACGAATATATCACCAGAATCCGTCCCATCCGCGGTGGTCTTTCTTTGGACTTGGATAGCGACTTTACCGTCCAAAGATACCGCGAGGTCAGAGACCGTCCCGATTATTACCGCGTTTCTTGCAACGACCGACTTTCCAACCAGCGACTCGCGTTTGAGATAGCCCGAGGACGACATTGAGAGGGCTTATTCCCTACCACGCTAAAAAATGATTTGCTGGAATAGACTTACAATTTGCTTAATTCCAGAAATAAAGAGAAACGACAGGATCCCTCCGAAGGCCAGAAATTTGAACTCAATTGACAATCTAGAGAGAATCCAGGCCGCTCTGGCCAAGGTAACAAACTCCGGCACTATCACGGTCCTTCCCGATTATTTTGTCGACCGATTCGTTCGTATTGAAAACTTTGGCGAGCTCGCGAGGGCTATCGAAGGAAAGGGAAGGGAGGGAGGTGGGGGAAGCATCAGGGGAGTGCGCCAGTCCGAGGTAAAGGGCGGGAACGCCGTGAATCTAGCCTATGCGCTCGGCTCTCTTGGCGTAAATGCAAACCTCATCACGATCGCAAATTCGCTCCCAGCTGAAATGTTGAGATCTACATTTCGCAAGCTTTCGAAGGTTAATCTTGACATCATTGAGGGAGATCCGGGATTTACAGTGGCACTGGAGTTCAAGAAGGGGAAAAGGATTGTCAACGTTATGGTCAGCGATGCTGGAGATCTCAAAGATTTTGATAGCTCGAAGATCCAGGACGGTCACTGGCGGAGAATCGCGGACTCTGATTACGTCGGCCTGGTAAACTGGGGATCGATCAAAAAAGGATCGGAACTTGCTGAGAGCATCTTTACCTTTGCGAAGAAAAGTGGGACCAAGACGTTTTTCGATCCGGCTGATGTATCTGAAAAAGCTGAGGATCTGCCTGAACTGAAGAAAAAAGTGCTGGACAGGGGCCTGATCCAATATTTCAGCATGAACGATAACGAAGCAAGAATAATGTCAGGAGTCCTTGCTGGCCACCGTCTCCCGCAGAATTATTCAGAAAAGGATCTCAAAAAGACGATCCGGATACTTGCAGATCTTACTGGAGAAAGAGTGGACATCCACACCCACCGGTTCTGCGTCTCATGCTTTAGGAAGGAGATTACCCTGGTCCAGTGCAATCGCCTCAAACAGAAAACGATAACCGGGGCGGGAGATGTATGGGACGCCGCCGACTTGGTTGGATATATGACCGGCCTGGAAGACGAGGATCGCCTGACTCTCGCAAACGGCGCGGCCGGACTATACGTTTCACGGGACAGTATGATTTCCCCGACAACGCCTGAAGTCCTGGAATTTCTGAGGGCTCAAGCACCTTAGTTACTGCGGTTCTATCGTCGAAGGCGGCTTGCTGCATATAGCATACGTCACCCACGTGACCCCAGGCACTTCGTTCGTAATCCTGGAACTGATTTTTTCGAGTATGGTGTAAGGGACTCTGCTCCAGTCCGCTGTCATCGCTTCCTTCGACTCGACCATCCTGACTATTGCAATGTGGCCGACCTTTCTTTCATCGCCTAGAACTCCCGTAGCAAGATCGTCACCAACCGCGGCGTAAGCCTGCCAGACCTTATTGTAGAGGCCAGCTCTGATCAATTCCTCTTCGACAATAGCGCTCGCATCCCGGCAGATCCGTAGTTTCTCTTTTGTAACCTCTCCGATGATCCTGACCGAGAGCCCGGGCCCCGGAAACGGGTGTGTTCTTACAAGTTCCTGGGGCAAACCCAAAGCCGAAGCTACCTCGCGCACTTCATCCTTGTAGAGATCTCTGAGAGGCTCGATCAGCTCGAAACCAAGGTTCTTGGGAAGTCCGCCGACGTTATGGTGAGACTTGATCTTGGCCTCGTGTTTTGAAGCTCCCGCCGCACTTTCGATAATGTCTGTGTAAAGAGTACCCTGTGCCAACCACCTGATCCCTCCAATCCTCTTACTAACTTTTGTAAACGATTTGATGAACTGCCTTCCAACTATTTGCCTTTTTCTTTCCGGATCTTTCACACCTTTGAGTTTGGACAGGAAAATTTTCGAGTCATCAAGAATTATCAAGTTCTTTCCCAGTTCACGACCAAAGATCGAGCTGATTTTGTCCCGCTCTCCTTTACGTAAAAGGCCGTGATCGACAAACACGCAGTAAAGCCTTTTGCCGATGACCCTCTTCAGTAGTTCGGCGGTAGTTGCTGAATCAATTCCGCCGCTCAGTGCGCAAATTACTTTCTCATTCGGCCCGATCTTGCGTTCGAGGATATCAAGAGCATCTTCAATCATGACCTTGGGCGTCCAGTTTTTCTCGCACTTGCAAACGCCGAATACGAAATTTGAAAGGATCTGCATCCCGTTTTCGGTTTGAGTTACCTCTGGATGAAATTGGACTGCAAACAGGTTTCCGGATGATATCGCAGCATAGGGAGAGTTTTCACTAAAAGCAATTGAGGCAAACCCGTCGGGGAGAGATTGCGCCGCGTCTCCATGGCTCATCCAGCATACAGAAGTTTCGCCCAATCCCGAGAACAAGGCAGAGTTAGAATCAAAATTGACAACAGCCTTGCCGAACTCCTTCTTCGAAGATCTGACTACTGCACCCCCTTTCTGATGCACAAGCGCTTGAAGTCCATAGCAGATTCCGAGGACCGGAATTCCAAGTTCGTAGAGTGATTCTCCGGGAAGAGGAGCCCCTCGCGAAAATACACTCCTTGGTCCTCCGGAAAAGATTAGCCCTCGGGATTTCTTGGCTGTAACCTCCTCCCGCGAGATGTCGAACGGAACAAGTTCTGCGAAAACGCCGAGCTCGCGAATCCGCCTGCATATCAGATGGGCATATTGAGCACCAAAGTCTAGAACAAGAATCCTATCCAGAGAGTCAGAAGAAGGCAAGCCGCCTAAATCTTCTCTTCGCCAGGCAAGATGATGTTGTGGGGTCTGAGCTCGTCGACTCCGGCCGCGCTCACCGCGCCGAACTTTGCTTTACTCCAGAGATCAACTATGGAGCCAGCTCCGGCATAACCAAAAGAAGCTCTGAGACCCGCACTGAACTCTTCAACCACGGTTTGAACGTCTCCCCTGTAAGGCACGACTCCCTCTACCCCTTCCGCGATTCCCTTTGCGGGCTGGTTGTAGCGATCCATTGCAAAGCGTTTTTGCCTTGACGATATACTTCCCATTCCCCGGTAAGGTTTGTAGTATTTTCCTCCGATCTTGATTAAGCCGCCGGGCGATTCGGTACAGCCAGCAAAGACGTTTCCCATCATCACTGCTGAAGCTCCAGAAGCTAGGGCAAGCGCAGCATCGCCCGCCGCCCTTATCCCACCGTCGGCGATGATCGGAACATTCAGCCCGAGCTCGTCGAGAGTCTCGCCGATTTGGGCGACGGCAAATAGCGTTGGTGCGCCAGCTTTAGTAACTTCGGAAGTAACACATATCGAACCGGAACCCACTCCCGCGCGAATTGCAGCGATCTTTCCGTCGAGGGAGGTAACCGAATCGCGTGTTGCTTCTGCAGTTCCGATGTTACCGATAATTAATTCAGTTCCGACCTCTCTCGTCAGTTTTTTTGCAGCTTCGATAATGTTGACGTTGTGGAAGTGTGCGACGTCCGAAACCAGGACATCCACGTATTTCTCAAGAGCCTTCGCCCTTTCGAGATCGTGCGGCGAGATCGCAGCTCCGACGAGCAGTCTGCCTTCCGAGTCTCGAGAAGCTAGGGAATTACGCTCTCGGGAATAAACGTCCTTGATCGTGATCAAGCCGAGGAGTTTACGATTGTTGTTCACAACGGGCAGTTTTTCGACCCTGTGGTGATGCATTATCTTCTTTGCCTCTTCGATTGTTACGTCCGGCCCGGCCGACTTTACGTCGCTCGTCATTACGGATTTCACGTCATCTCCTTGATCCGCAAAGTTCACGTCCCTCCTGGTCAGGATTCCTACAAGAGTATCCTCCCCTTCAACAACCGGGAGGCCGGAAATGCTGTTTTTCTGCATCAGTTCAAAGGCTTCCGAAACTTTCTGGTAGGACCTTATTGTCACGACGTCACGGATTATGAAGGATTCAGCGCGCTTTACTTTCTTCGCGTTTTCCACCTGCTCTTCGATCGACATGTTTCGATGAATGATCCCGATCCCGCCTTGTCTCGCTAGTGCGATAGCCATGTCTGCTTCAGTCACGGTATCCATGGGCGACGAAACAAGCGGAAGGTTCAACTTCAGTTTAGAGGTCAGATTGATAGAAAGATCGACATTCGAAGGTTCTAGATCGCTTCTTCCGGGAAGCAACACAAAGTCGCGGAATGTGTAAACGCCGCGGGCGTTTACAAGCTTAGAATAAAAGTCGGCTGGCAAAAGACTACTAATTTCTCCCTTGCCGAATTTGTAATATCGAAAGATTGCTATAAGGCTTTATTATTGATCGAGGCCTCGAAGGGCCTATTTTTTTTCCAGCATTCTAGTGAAGGCCCAATTGATAGTGCTCAGTATTTCATTGAGTCTGACTTTCTCTCTATAGTTTTCGATCGTAACCTTGCTAATATTTCCGTCGGACTCCTCGATAGCAAATTTTAGGGCTTGTTGCGAATCAAGCTTTCCAGCGGAAACAAGTTCTTGATCTTTTAATTCGTAGCCTTTGACGATTCTGTTGACGAAAAAATTCTGAAATGGTGGTATGGTTTGTGAAACTTTAACGTCACTGCTCGGGACAACGACAATTTTTTCCGGCGTGACGAAAGCAGTCGCAATGAGCTTCCCATCATTCGAGCGCCGAAGTTGTCGGGGCTCCTCTGAATTCTTGACGGTCGGAGTTTGAATCTCCGATTTCACTGCGGTTCCAGTTTTTTCCGAAGATAGAGGCTTCGAAGGACTAGACGAGTTTGAGCGTAGCTCAGTTGCAGGAACGAAACTGTTTTTTCGAAGTATTGAATCAACCATTGATTGCATGTCTCTCAGGCGTGATAGCTCCCTCTCAGCTTCGGCGATCTTCTCCTCCAACCACTCACGCATCTCTGCGGCCTTTTTAACTTCATCTTCATTTGGAGGATCGCTTTTGGGCATGGAAATCTCGATGTTCAGTTTGACAGGTATTCATCGAATAAATCTTTTTTTCTTATCATTTCAGAAAAGAGGATCTCATCAACTGATCGCAATTCTATCGAGAGAAGTCAACCATTTAAAATCAGATTCATATGACCTCGACATTGCGCGAAGACGGGTTTAGTCGAGGATCTTCCCGACCCTTTCGGCAATTGCCGAGGTCATTTCGGATGTCTTCGCCGTTCCTCCGAGGTCGTATGTGACTACCTTATTCTCCTCGATGATCTCCCGCGTTGCATCAAACACCGCTTTTGAACGAGCTTCCTCGCCGATGTAACTCAGGAGCCAAGCGCCCGACAATATCGTCGCAACTGGATCGACCTTGTCCAATCCTTTGTATTTTGGTGAACTCCCGTGGGCCGGTTCGAACATTGCGTATTTTTCACCAATGTTTGCAGAATAAACCGTACCAATACTCCCGATAAGTCCAGAGGCTTCTTCAGATAGAATGTCCATGAACAGATTAGTGCTGAGAATGATTGACTGGTTGAAAAGCTGGGGATTTTTTACTAGTTGCTGCGAAAAATTATCGATGAATGATTCTTCCAATTTTATTCCGGGATGTTTCGAAGCAACACACCTAACTGCCTCAAGGAAAAGACCATCGGTCTCCTTCAGAATGTTCGCCTTGTTAATGGCGTAGACAGTTGACCAATTTCGACGCTCGGCTTCGTTGAAAGCAAACTCTGTCACTCTTTCACTCGAAAGTCTCGTTATCTTTCGGATTCCTATAGCCACATCGTTGGTTAGGCGGTGCTCTAACCCGCTGTACATGCCCTCGGTCGCCTCCCTAACACAAACAAAATCGACTTCTCCCAAAACCGAAATATGGCCCTTGTAGGACTTTATTGGTCTGACATTCGCGTAAAGATTGTATCTCTGTCTGATACTTACAGCGACACTCCTCGGAGAACCTGGGGTCCAAGGAGTTGTCGTGGGACCTTTAAAACACGCGTCTGAAGAGTCTAGAACTTTCCAAGTTTCGTCTGGAACGAGAGAAGGCCCACCGTGCTTTTCCCACCATTCCAAGCCAGCATCGCACTGTATGAATTCAGCTTTAGTTCCAGTAGCTCTTAGGACCGTCATCATCGCTTGCACAAGTTCCGGACCGGTGCCATCTCCTCGGATTAGAGCTATTCGTTTTTCCAAGAATTCAGATCAACTTCTAAATATAACGGCGACTTTTTTTTCAGATATTGCATTAAGGCTTTGGGTGAGGATTCGAGATGTCTTCGCGGAGCAAACGAAAGAAAAGTTCGTCGTGATCTGAAATCCTTTGTCTTTGCAATTCATATCTAGAACAACCTTTCTGGAAATTTCTATACCATGTTTGACTCAAAATCCATAGGTATCATTCAACAAGACACGGCCCGATTTGCAGGTAATAAGACGTACCTGGTCGAATCACTCAGAGAACCCATAAATCAGCTGGATCACTTTTATTTCAAATCGAAAAGAGATTGATTCCTTTGTTGGTAGAAGAACTTCAACAGGTTTACGTCAATTGGTTAGAAGGGTTAGGGTCATCTTACAGGATGAAGGGTTATTTCCTATTGCGGCGGCCGGAAGGACAGTCCATGAAAGTCGCGTTCGAGGGAGTAGCATTCGGTGGGAATTACGGTGGCCACAATGTTAGCGTGAACATTTCGGAGGAGGATGTTCAGCTTATCAAAAGAACGGAGAACCCAACCGAACAGCAGATTGAAGACCTTATCACAGAAGTCCAGAGGCGCCTCTTGAACAACGAAATGGTAGTCGAATATGAAAGCATAAAGCCAGAAGAGCATAATACTGACGGTTTTGGCTCAGTATAGCACTCGAAGCGATTTTGTTGAGTAAATGTTATGTTTAAGCAAAACTCTTCATGAATATATTGCCGAAATGGAAGTGTTACCGGTGTGGTGAGGTTTACGATCAGGAAATGCCACCCGATACTTGCACCAGGTGTAATGCAAACGTTTCGTTCTGGATAGACTGGACCGATGCAAAAACGTCTCTTGATGAACCAATCGGCAAGTTCATGATTCGTGAACTTCTGACCATAGATATCAATTCGAGCGCCTGGGATGCCGCCAGATTGATGCGAGAGAAGAAAACAGGCAGTATTTTTGTCACACAAAACGGAAGACCAGTTGGGATCGTCACAGAGAGGGATATGCTCTACAAAATAGTCGCCGAAGATCTTCCTGCTGCCCACGTTTTGTTGAGGAAAATAATGTCTTCCCCACTCGTCTCAGTAGACGAAAAGACATCGGTCAAGAAGGCAATTGATTTGATGCAAGAGAAGAATTTCAGGAGACTCTTAATCACACGAGACGATATCGCAGTCGGTATGGTAAATCAATACGATCTATTCCTGACGGAAGAGCTCAAAGTTACTTCCAGTTAAGGAAAACCTTCTCCCAGCACGACGCTACCCTTTCCCGACTCGTAGAAAATCGTGAGTTTCGTTTCATCGTCAAATCCTAGCACGAAATAGTTGTCTGTTCCTTGAACCTCGTATTCGAACTTTGTAATCTTTCTGTTTTCCAATCGCGAAGTAAGCTCCTGAATTTGTTTGTCTGTGAGGTTATCTGAGAAACGATAAATCATAAGAAGAGGAAAGTCAGTTTTGATTAAAAATCATTCCTTGAGGCTAGAGCTTCGAAAGTCGCTATCCGTAATAGGCACAGAGGGATTGCGGCCTGCTCTGAAAATTTAGTAAGGACGAGACAAATGGCTAGTGACTTAGACTTGAAGCGATTTTAGCGAGCGCTTTCTGCTTTTGCTCATAAGCATCGATTATTTCTTCGACTCCGCAAAGAACATCCAATGTCATCGGGTTGATATTGGAGATATTCCTTACCAAGGATGACAAATTTGTCTTGAAAGTTAAGAGCATTCGAAAAAGATCTGTTTCAGCATTAACTGCAGATTCGAGTAATAACCCGTGTGTTTCTGATTCAATTCCCGCAGATTTTAGACTCGAATAACCGAGTCTTCCTTTTGAATCCAGATCAGTAAGCCACTTCACCCAGACCTCGCAAGTTCGCTCAACCCTATCTTGTACCTCACCTCTGGGAGCGTGATCTCGGAGTTGATCAAGGAGCATCAGAATTTTGTCTCCTTGTTGAGAAACCAAGGCGTCGAATTGATCGTCGATATCTTTCAGATCTTTCCTCGTTGCCACTCCCGTAGTTAGAAATCTTTGAAAACGCGAAGCAAGTTTTAGGACGTTTCTTGCTGACTTGCCAGATTCCTGCACTTTGTGCTTCTTCCCTGTTCGGAAAGTCAATCTTTCGAAGGGTCATTCCGCGATTTTAAAAGCTTGTCCATTTTTTAATATCCTATTCAAACTTGACCCTTGCTTTGACTTTTTTTTCTACGTCTTCTCTTGTAAATAAGTTGTGATATTTTTCAGACAACAACAATCTAGAGTACATGACGCATTCGTCGTCATTCAAATATTGAAACATGTACTGACCTGCGTATGGGCTCGGCAATCCTTCCCTCGTATCAAATTCAATATGAATGAGAGGGTCGCCTCGGCGTATAGTAATAGGAGCTCTCTCGTTGTTTAGATTTACCAATTCGAGCGCAAGCCTGCCGACGAATCCGCTGTGAACTTTGACTGAATTTAGAAAAGACAAACCCAGTCTGCCAAATTTACTCTTTGCAGTAAGATGCCCTACTAAATCTGGAGGAGTAAAAATTACTTCATGCGAAATGACGTTTCTATGCTCTAGATAATTCAGAGTAACCTCTTCTCTGACCGTTAGAACATAACCATCTCCGTCGAAAAGCTCATAGTCGAATGGGTAGATTGTCTTTTGATTCTCTACGAGCTTTATTAGTTCGCTTTTTCCTAGGACAGTCATCGGGATTGAAAATTTGGGCTTGATCAAAGTATTTCACAATATTGCCACGTCTCAGACTGAGACATATTTTTGAATTAGCATCGACGACTGGAGTTTTTACTAAAATTGGACAGCGATGATTTTGCCAAGTTATTGATGGCGGAAGATCGGAAGGAGTGGCAGAATCCCGAAGATATTCTCGAACAAATAGGGATCGCTGAGGGTTCGTCCGCAGCAGACCTCGCCTGCGGGCCTGGATTCTTCACTATTCCACTCGCGATGAAGATTGGAAGTCTCGGTCAGCTCTACGCAGTGGACAATAATCCAGTGATGCTGCGTTATTTGAAGACTAACTTGGGGAGTTCAAACTTGGAAAAAAATCTCGCCAAAATTAGGATTATTGAAGCCGATGTTAGTAGCACGGATATTCCGGATCAAAGCGTAGACCTTGTCATTTTTGCAAATATTCTGCACGACTTGAAAGATAAGAAGTCGTTCTTCAACGAGATACGACGTATCGCGAAACAGACAGCCCGGATCGTCGACATCGACTGGCACAAACGAGAAACAGAGAATATGGGACCTCCACTCGAAAGGAGACTTTCTGAAAATGAATCCCGGCTTATTATCAGGGAAAATGGTTTTGTGATTGTTTATGCCCTAAATCCGGGGCCACACCATTACGGCTTTGTCTGCCAGCAAGGTTAGAGAGTTACCCCTTTTTACAGAAACTATCGATCTGGCAGAAGATCAAATTACAAGATTGAATTGAAAAAACAAATCTAGCTTGTCGTTTTGTGCAATAAACGAAAGTCCAGACCTACGAACCTCGGGATGATTTTATCCTTTAAATTGGAATTATCATTGATTCATACAGAGAAAAATTCTGCCGTTTCGCAACCGCGCGTACGTTCTGACGGGAGAGCTACGTTCGAGCACTGTTCAATTCGTTCAGCTCAGAACGGAGCTCTGTTAGCTTAGAAGAGCTCGAAACGCATTGAACGGATCGTCGGAGTGTCTATCACTCGGGCCAAAAGGCTGCTTTGAGATGAGAAAGAAATGAAAAAATCAGAGAAAAAGGAAAACGCCGGGGGTGGGATTTGAACCCACGAGACCAATGCGGTCACAGGCTTTCCGTTTTGCAAGACGCACCAAGTTAGCGCGCTTGGGAAGGCCTTGGTTTTCCAGGCGTACGCAAATCCTTCACGGTCTTCTTGAGAAGCCCGCGGTCAGAAGCTGCGCCCTACCAGGATTCCCGCCTCTAGTTCGAAAACTGACTTAACTGGAAGCTCTAGGCGACCCCGGCATCCAGTCGTTCCCTGAATATCTTGTGCTTTCGTTTTTCCTCTGCGATTAGTGTATTTCTATCTTTTTTTCCGATTCACTAATTCTTCCTGTTCGTCTTTTTCGAGCCTATCTAGGATCGACTCCTTGAGGAGGACTTCGGAAATTCCTTCGCTGACAAGAACTTCCGCTTTCGATTTCCACATCTTCGGGTAGGTTCCGGTATTCATCGTGACTCTCTTCGTGACAGTCGCGAGCCCATGCTGCTCTTTCAAGATATCTTCCCCAACGAGTTGGGCTTCAGCGATTGCCACGAGCTCTCCCTTTCCCGTCATTATCCTGACAATCTCTCCCTTCTTGATTCCTTTCGACATCGAAACGATGCCGGGGATGGCGAGCTGTGCGCCCTGACAAATGGACTCTACCGCAGAGTCTCTAATTCTGATCTGCTTCAGGAACGAGACCGCAAATTCGATAGGCTTGATCAGCTCGCGGAGTCTCGATTCTGATTTTGACTCTTTGAAAATCTCGTTTGCCTCATGCAGGTCGTGCAGCCTCACTAGATCCTCCTCGGTCAGATGGCACACCCGAGTTCTACGAAGTTCGACCATTGTCGCACCGACGGTGATGACCTCTCCTATATCATAGACAAGTTTTCGAATGTAGGTTCCAGCCTCGCAGAGGATTCTCAAAAGTAATAGATTTCCAACCTGCTCCAATATTTCCAATTCGTAAATTGTTCGGGTCCTAGTCACTCTTTTCACCGATGACCTCTGTGGCGGCTTTTGATAGATTGGTCCAACGAATTGCCTAATTACCCCAAAAAGAAGGTCCTTGGGGACTGAATCATGAATCCTCGCAACACAAATGTACTCCTTTGGGCCGAGCAGTAAAACCGAGAGCGCTTTCGTGGCATTTCCCAATCCAATTGGCAAAAGACCGGAAACCATCGGGTCAAGTGTGCCAGAATGGCCGGCTCTTTCCAGAGAAAGCATTTTTCGGACCCAAGCTACGACTTCATGGCTGGTGGGCCCCTGAGGTTTGTCCAGTACGACAAATCCGTTTTTCAAATATTCGATAATCGGTCGATTTGAGGGAGCATGACCATAGGCCGGATTAGAAGGCTCTTCAGGTCGTATTACAATCAAATCAGTCTCGTTTCGAAGGGCCGTCTCCTTGGTGAATCTATCGAGATTCAACAACTGGGTGCTCATCTGTTAGCGAATCTTCCTTGATTTCGCCCGAGCATACTCACCCACAATCTTGCAGGATGCTCTTGCAACTTCCTCAGCAGACATTTTGTTAGTGTCAATAATGAAATGAAATGGGGATAGATCGTCACCAAAACTTATTCCATAAAGCTCCTTGTAGAGCCTTTTGTTCTCTTGATCTCTTTTCTTAATTATGGCCAACGCACGAGTCTTGCTTATGGAGTCTCTTCCAGCAAGACGAGCAGCCCGTGTTTTTTGTGAGGCGTGAAACCATAATTTGAGGCCGTCGTTTTTTGCTAGCCAGGGCATAGAATCAGCTCGTCATCACTACGTTCCCCAAGCGGACATGTTCGGCGAGCTTTTGATCAACGATTCTATCAAAATCTGGGTCTTTTTTCCTTTCCGAAAGAAACCTCATTCCTTCTGCAGTATCCCACCATTCAGGACCAGATAAGTGATAACCTCGATCGATTGCAATCTGCTTCAACATATCCCCACCCGCAACATGCTTCAGATGGTATTCTCGAGCGATCGCATTGGCGGCAGTCGTCTTTCCTACCGATGGCATTCCAGAAATAATTACGGAGATTCTCTTACGTTTAGAATGCATGTTCCGAAAGACAACTTCCTGCTATTCTAGACAATTTGTGACTTTGCCTTTGTTTTCCTGAATTAAAAATTATGGAATCACAGTTAAGGATCGAATTCAGGAAAAATTAGAGCAGGAGGCTAGTCTAAAGACAGACCGAACAGACGGGTTATTATTCCACTGAAAGTGAATGAGCAGACCATATACCACCAGAAAAATGGAACTTCGATCGGCGGCCCATAATTGAAAAGTTGAAACGGAATTGGAGCAACCGCGAGAGTGGCGTTCTTGATGAAGCTACTAACAAGGTAGTAGACCCCAAGCAACGGTAGCATGAATAAAAGAGTAGGCTTCAAATTATCCATGCTCATTTCTGCCTGCATTTTTTGCATCTGCTGCTGCTTTTTCTTTAGCTTATCCAGCTTTTGTTTGTCACCAGCTTTTTGCGCTGCCGACATTTCCGATCTGAACGCTTTCATCTCAGCGTTGTATCGCCTCATCTTCTCAATGTTTGTAAATTTACGCCTTCCAACGGCATATAGACAATTAACTCCCAGCGCCTCGGCAATTACGAGAAATGTCTGTTCAAGGGAGATTGTCACCGGCGCGGGGATCTGCAAAGCTGAATTTGAAAGGCCGTTCAGCACCCCTAACAAAGCCTCTAATGGCACTATCTTACACCGTAATTTAGTTGGATAACACCGAGTTGATTATCCTTTTGGCTGCCTCGTCGACTTTATCAGTGGAGTTTGTAACTATCAACATTGGACAGCCACAGATCAAGCTTGAAGCAAATAGGAGCGACTTTGCCGCGTCCATTTCCAGTTCTAGCGACTCAAGTGTTGCACTGTCCCTCGACCTCGTTGAGTCGTTTTCTCTTCGGGACTTGATCTCTTCAAGGGATGCTGAAACTAACACTAGATGAGTCGGCTTCAATGCGCGCAGCACGTCGAGAGGCATCCCAGGCCAAAATCCCTCCTTAGTCACGATGAAGAGATGGGTGTCGATAATCACGAATTGGTTTTCGAGTTCTGAGATCCTCTCTGCAGCATAAACCTGGAGGGCCCTCTGAAGTTCGACTGGAAGCTTTCGCATATCATCCCTTGATTTCAATCCGTGCCGTCTCGTTGCTTCCTCCATCATCGTTGTACCATAGTTTACGAGTTCAACAGTATGCCCCTTTTCTCTAATGATCCCAACTACTCTTGTGACGACAGTGCTCTTGCCGACGCCGGGAATTCCAACAATTACAACTCGACGCTTTTTCTCCTCTGTGGAAGAACGAGTCTTAGCGGAACTTGACGCGAGTTGAGCTGATTCCAAAATTCCGGATTGTTCGCCATTTTGCATGGAATTGCTAGGTTCGCCCAAGCAACGCACCAAGCCTCGGCATCATAGACTCGAGCTGTTCCTTAACCAGCATCTGGTAGTACTGAATAATTATGTCCACCATTAGTAATAAGCCGACTCCTGTCCCATAAACTCCAAGAATGTTGGAAAGGGAAGCAAGCAACCCGATGAAAATTCCTCCTACTATTGTGATAATAGGAATATATTTCGAGAGAATCGCTTCGACGGAAGTCCCGCTTCTTCTGAAACCTGGTACCATTACATCGGCTCCAATCAGGTTCTTAGCAGCAGCTTTTGGCGAGAGTCCACCAATTTCAACCCATATTCGAGCGAACATTACTGAAAATATTACTGCGAAGCAAACGTAAGTCAATGCCCTCAGATAATCTGGATGTGGGACGAATATCGAATTAGGGGACGTCATATAGTAGATTAAATTTCCAGGCAGCGGTTGATACGAGAGCGGTGAAGCACCCGTAGACGCGGCGATCTGAGTCTGATTGAATTGCGCAAACCAGTTGAAATACGGATTCGTGTTTGTAGGATCGTAAGCTTTCCACAAGTAGGAAGCGAAGAACTGGATGTTTGAGGTCAGCGCAGAAAACAGAATCACTGGGATGTTGGAAACGTAAAGCAATTTGATTGGATAAACCCCCGCAAATCCTCTGTACTTCGTCGAGGTGATTGGAATCTCGATTCTCATTCCCTCAACGTAAACAATTATCAGAATCGCGGTAATTGTCAGAATTAGACCGAAAATCGAGGGAAATTGCGGCGCATTCTCTCTGAAGAACATTGAAGCAAGATTGCCTTGAAATATTGCTGCGATCGTCGCTGGAACTACTCCATAAAACTGAGTCACTGCTGGAGCCGTACTCGAAGCCTGAGTTATGGGGACGACAATTGGAGAGAATATGTCCCACATTGCCCTCTGGGCCACGCCTGCTAGAATGAACAGGCTCACTCCACTGCCAATTCCCCAACCTTTCTGAATCAGCTCATCAAGCAACATGACTATAACCGAAGCAACAAAAAGCTCGAAGAAGATCGCAATAGCCGCATCTGGATGTATTGACCCAAAAAGTCCCCCGATCAAATAGGCTGAGGCTTCGACTACGATGACGATCATCGTCAAAAGTTTCGTCGCTGAGGTGAAAATTGCTCTGTCGTCAGGATTCTGAAAATCAACTTTGATTATTTCGGACCCTGCTAAAAGCTGAAGAATCAGACCAGCAGTTACGATCGGACCGATTCCTAGCGTCATCAAAGTTCCCTGTTGAGATGCAAAAATTATGCTGGAGTAAGAAGTTTGACTTGAAGCTCCGATTGGTACGCCGGTAAGCGGAGTGACCGCCATTACCATGTAAATGACCAGCGCTATACCGGTCCACATCAGCTTCTCATTGAGTGAGGGCTTTCGCACCGGTTTTCTTATTTCGGGGAGTACAGTCGCTGCGCCCTTTACAAAATTCTTGACTGCTCCCATTCTATTCTGCCACCGATTTTATTGATCTTGCTAATAACACTCTGGGTTTGCGATATTACACCCAAAGTCTAGAAACAGATCGATATATTATTTCTGAACGCCCTTTTTACTGGTGTCTTTCCCTTTCTTCTCGGGAGGAGCCTTCTCCTTCACCTCGACGACCTCAAGGACATCTATGCTTCCTCCTGCCGCTTTGATTTTTTCTATTGCTGAGGAAGAAGCTCTTCGAGCTTTAACTTTCAAAGCCGAATGAACTGAGCCCTGCCCGAGAAGTTTGTCAAACCCAAGTGCCACCAGATCTATTTCATTTCCATTTGAGGCGAGGTTCTCAAGCTGGTAAAGGTTCAGCCATCGATTGATCTCGACTTGATTAGGAGGATGCCACTTGTTCGATCCGAAATGGTCTGGCATATATTTGACAGTGTAACTCCACTTGTGCTTATGAAGTCCCGCCATGCCCGAACCTCCTTTCGCACCCGTTCTACGATGCTGAGTTACCTGCCCCCAGCCGTGCGTTCGCGAGCCTCTCAATCTCCTAACTTTTCTAAGTCTCGATGCCATTTGCGCATTTCACTTTTTTGGTTTTCACAGCATTTTTTCGACGATTTTCGGGAGGTCTTCATTAGGACCTAAGATACCTCCATCCCTATACTGCCGCCGAATCGATCGCTTGAAACCCCCTCTTGGGGGGCTCAACCGGAAGAACGGTCTTATTTCTGCAATTGACTTCAATTTTAAGCTCCCGTTTTCTAACCCTTTCGCAATCTCGCCAAAAGAGGAGTGATCTTTGCCTAGCTCAGCCTCAGAGACTCTTGTTCCAGTGGATTTCTCAGATCTTGCCTTAAGGAGCTTCTCTGCAATTTCAGCGTCCAACTTGCACCAGGCAACATGTTCCTTTGCAAGATTTAGCATGCCACGATGGACGTTATCATCGGGGACAATCGTCGCATTAAATCTCCTTCCAACCCTTAGTTGATCGAGAGTCGTCCTGACCGGTGCTCTCGTATTAACTAAACCGCGCAAATTGACAACGAGAAGGCTTCCCATCTGAGCATTTTCCGAGGATGTCGACATCGCAGCTTTACTTGAACTCATCGCAATCTACCTGATTACGCTTATGCCGTGGATTCTCTTAAGGGCATCATACACAGCATTCGCAATCGACGACATCGTATTGGTTGAACCATAAGTTCGGGTCCAAGCGTCTTTTACCCCTGCAAGAGCCAGCAGATTTCGTACCGTTTCTCCCGCAACAAGACCTAGACCCCTTGGCGCAGGAATAATTTCGACGCGAACGCTTCCGCCTTTACCAGTAATCCTGTAAGGTACTGAATGAGGTCGCCCATCTCGGCACTCCCAACTTCCGCATCCAAGTTTAACAGGAATGATATTGAGATAGGCATCGCTAGTAGCTTTGTCGATCGCACTCCTCATTTGGACCGCTTTACCTCTACCGACTCCAAACCATCCGGCTTCGTTACCAACTGCAACCACTGCCGCGAACTTTGTGATTTCCCCCGCATCAGTCTGCTTTTGGACGATTCCGACACTAACCACATTTGACTTTATATCAGGCAGCAGCTTCTTTACAATCTCGGACTCTTTTATCCTCTGACCCGATTCGAAAATTTCTTCAAGAGAAGTTATTTTCCCTGTCGCGACCAGCTCACCAAGCCTTGTCTTTGGAACCCACGGAGCTTGCTCTCTTTCACGCCTTCTTTCTTCCCTCTGCGGCGGTGGTCGAGGAGCGGATGGGCTTTCAACTTGAGCCGCATTACCTGAATCTTGTGCCATCATTCTAACCTTCTTTTTTGTTAATTGATTTCTCCATTCGCAATCTTTGCTTTGACGCTTTCAAAATGCGAAGGGTATTCAGACAGATTCAATCCCGAAGATCGGGCTTTGGAGAACAACTTATCGAGCTTGACCTTGTCATCTTTCTCGAGTTTCTTAGCATAGTCCGCGATATGTTTACCCGTCAGGCGCGATTCCACCGGGAGTATCTCTTCGTCGACTTCTATTTCGAGACCCGCATCCCTCGCACCATTTATTACCGACGCGATTCGAGACCCATGGACAAATCTCCCAACCCCCGAATATACTATGGCATTTTTCACATTTCGTTCTCCGGCAAGATGTCCCAAATAGTAACCGGTAAGATATGCTCCAGGCAAATTCTTCGTAGATCCTTTCCAGCCAAATTTTCTCACAAGATCACGAGATGATGCGGCCGCTAAAGTCGTGTCACCACTCGGAGTTGGTCTCAGGATCTGAGAATAGATATATCTCCCCGATATGTGGATAGAAACGAAGGGTGATTTACCCAAAATTATTCCCTTCCTCTTTCTGTAATCCGTCTTTCCCTCTCTTCTTCTTCGGAAAATGTGAACGTAATGGTTTGCAGGCATTTTCTCTACCTTCTCTGAACCTTCGCTAACTCTTCATCCAATCTCTTTCTCGTCCTAATTTGTGCGCCTTTTACTTGAAGGTAAAGAGATTTGAAATCATGATTTGTGATTTCCCCTCTATCCCTTTTTGTTTTCAATATTCGCCGAAGCATTCTAACTCTTGCTACCCAAAGGCTCTTTTTCCCGACTCTCGCACCCTGGGCTCCTTTTTTCGATCCCTGCCCAAGTCCCCGTTTCTTTCTTTTTAACCGACGAGTGCGGAACCGTCCACGTGAATTCCCTTTCTTCGGCTCTACCCAGATTACTCCTGCCGATAGCCATCCTCGAATACTTTCTCTCGTGATAGAATCTTGCAATTGATCGGTAACATCGGGATCGAGTCTTACACGAGATTTGCCAACACCCAGAAGCTCCGAGACTAGTCGCTTCTTGCTACTTAAGTCTGCCAAAAACTAAACTCGCCTTACTTCTTCCTCTTTGACTTCTTTTTGTCCTTAGATTCATCCTTCTTCTCCGTTTCATCTTCATCTTCCGACTTTCGTCCGGATAGAAGGTTTCGGCCGTTTAGGACTCTAATGCCGAGTTCTTTAGCACGAGTTGCGAGTTCGATACGTTTCCTCTTCCCCACTCCCGCCGCAAATCTAGCTGCATCCGTGTCTGGCAACAAGGCTTCGAGTTCTTTCACGTTGTGAATCAAAATATCACGATATCCAGATGGATGTAGGTATCGAACTTCCTTCGGAACCCGATATCCAATCTTAACGAGGTGAGGCCATCCCTTAACCGAAAGTCGTTGATGATTGTCTACTCCCTTTGGCTTCCTCCAAGGATAGTCGATTCTAGCGTAACGCCACGATTCAAATCTCCTAAAATAAGGAGTTCTTTCCTTAATCTTACGCCTAACTTCAAGCATCTTTTCAAGATCTCGCCTATTGCCGAGACGCGTTGAATTTCTCTTTCTACTTTCTAATTCGCTCATAGACATAAACTCCGTCTAAGAAAACTCTCTGATCCTTTCGTCTCACGGTCGTCGCCTGCTCTAAATTTGCGGCCGTTTGACCAACATCCTGAATCGATACACCCTGTAAAATAATATCCTCACCTTGAACTTCGGCCTTCGTATCACCAATAATTTGAGCAATGCGAGGAGATCTTTCACCGTAAAAATTCTCCACGAGAATCCTCTTCCCCTGAACTTTGACAGTGACCGGAAAGTGTGCATAAATTACCTTTAGCTTGTACTCATACCCTTTTGTTACTCCCTCTACAGCATTGTGGACAAGAGACTTCGCGGTATTGAGTATTGACCTGTTTTTCCGTCTCGCCCCATGAGTAAGAATATTGACTTCATTCCCTTTGATCTCAAGATCTAGAGGGATTTTTGAGAAATCTTGTGATACTTTGCCGAGAGGGCCCACGATCGTGATCTGACCTTCAGCATATTTGGCACTAACTCCCGCCGGAAGCTCGACTGATAAGTCGAGGTTTTGAGATTTCTTAGAGACTAACTTTTCTTCGCTCTTAGTAGACATAACCAACCAATCTCCCGCCCAATCCTTTTTCTTGTGCTTCGGTGTGCGACATTACTCCAGCCGGAGTAGACACGATCAGAATTCCTACCCCGAAAGCTGGAAGAAATTGTCTTTCCCAGCGAGTGTATCCTGACTTGCTTACACTGTATCTCGGAGAAATGACTCCGCAACGATTGATCCTTCCCAAGAGCTGGATCTTGAACTTACCCGCGATACCATCATCAATTAGCTCGAACTCACCGATGTACTTGTTTTTGGACATTGATCGTAAAACAGCAGTCGCAAGTTTTGAGGCTGGTATCGCAAGACATTCCTTCTTGTTTCTGATCTCATTGTTGTATATCGTTGCAAAGAGATTTCCTAAGACATTATTTGCTGGCAATTCTTAATTCCCTTTCATTTTACTCGAATTTCTTGAAACCCAACTTCGGGGCAACTTCCCTGAAACATTGTCGGCATAACATCAAATCATATTTTTGGATCAAAGCACCATATTGACCGCATCGTCTGCAGTACCTAGAACCCTTACCAAACTTGCGCGGTTTTCCATGTCGTTCTTTAGGCAACTAGACAACCTCAACCCCGAAATTTCTTTTGAAATATTCGAGAGCTTCTTCTCTTCCAACACGATGCTTTTTCCCGACTTTGCCCGGGGACCTGTTTCGCCTGGCAACCCGGTAGCCTGCTCTCTCCAAGACTGCCGAAACATTCATGCCGAAAATCCCAATGTCTGGACTGTAACGTACTCCCGGGATCTCGATGTGCTCCTTTATTCCAAACGAACAGTTTCCGAAATCATCAAATGCAGAGGACGGAATTCTGTTTTCTCTGCCCTGCAGCAACAGTTTCAAAACTTCTGGAGCCCTCTTTCCACGGATCGTTACCATCATTCCTATCGGCTCACCCTTGTGGACTCCGAAATCTCTGATCGATTTCTTTGCCTTCCTGGAGCTCGCTTTTTGATGAACTAGATCTTCGATTACGCGTCTTGCACGCTCTATTGCCTCTCCAGACCGGCCCACACCGATATTGATAACGACCTTTCCGATTCTTACGCTCCGGGCGTCGAGATCTTTTGAATCCTGTTCTTGGATTGTTGTCGTACTCATTGAAAATCAAATTGTCCTAATTCATGATGCCGACGATTTTGTAAGTGTAATCTCAGGAATTTGCTTTCCTAATGGGAGAAGGACAGACGCGGGAAGCTCCGACGATGTCCCATCGGCAAATCTCACCGTTGCGATAGAGCCTCTCGAATAGGTCCCAAGTTTCACGTCCTCTATCGCTGCAACCTCGCCCGATCTTTCGCCTTTGATCAAGAGAGCAAGACCCCCTTTCGCCAATCTAAAGCTTCCCTGAAATTCCTGTTTTGGAACCTTAATTATGCACGAATCACCTGGCTTTATGTCGACTTCGGCTTCTGGGAAGATCACGCGTCCGTCATGCAAACCATAGCTGGTTTTCGTCGCACTGACGGATTTCTTTGATTTCACTATGCAGAGTTTCAGCTCTTTCTCTTTCGCACTAATCTCGACTGGGACTAGCCTTCCGTAATGTGGTACCATCCTGAACGACCTCCCGACATCCGGAAGATCAATTACATCCATGAGACCGATTGGGAAAGCTTCTGCTTTGACAACTCTTCCGTCGACGTTGATCCTTCCTGCATTCAAAACAGAAAGAGCTTCTCTGCGCGTTCTCGCAAGACGCAAGACGTCTCTCAAAACGACAAGCAAAGGATAACTGTAGCTCTTGGGATGAGGTCCCGGTGAAGTCCTAACAACAAACCTCTTGTCTTTTCTGGAGATTTGCCAGAAAGCTGGTGTTGCAGACCTTTTCGCTTTCAGACTACCACTCTTTTTTGCCATTTGAATCGTCCTCCAATAAAAATCAGGAAGTTCCTTCCAGCTTCTGTCTTCGGAGCTTGTCTTCTAAATTCAATCCAGTAACAACAACGTTCGAAGTATGGATTCTAAGCGGTGTTGTTCCACCTGCTATCTTTTCTCGTGTAACCCCCTCCACGGTAATTCTGCCCTCTTGGGGAAAGACCTTCTGAATTTTTCCTTCAACACCCGCATACTCTCCCCTAACAAGTTTCACATTATCACCCGGTCTGACACGAACAGAGTTGGTCGTGTATTTCGTTTTAAGATCGGAAGAAAGCGAAGCTCTCCCAAATTTCAATCCTTTTTCCCGGATCGGGCTGTTGGCCGTTGCCTTTCTTACTTTTTCGGGCTTTGACGACTTTTCTGAAATTTTCAATCCAAATCCCGTTCTTAAACAATCATTGTTGCAAGGTTAGCGATTCTCGGCCATCTCTCTGCGGCCTCGGCGGCGACCGGACCTTTGATGTCGGTTCCTTTCAGATCTCCCTCAGGAGTAATTATCACCGCTGCATTGTCCTCAAACATGATCCGCTGGCCACTGACCCTCCTCACCGGATACTTTTGTCGAATGATCACAGCTCCGAATGTTTGTTTTCTAAGCTCAGGAGGGCCGCGCTTTACAACAACCGTAATGTGGTCTCCGACTGACGCCGATGGAATCCGGCCCCATCTACCGTGATAGCGGGTCACGTTTACTACGCGCAGAGTCTTCGCTCCAGTGTTATCCGCACAAGTGATAATCGCATTATTCGGGATTGATCTTGTAATGTACAGTTTGAATTCGGAAACGCCCTTCGCTGAGACTGCTCTTGATTTCGTCGACAATCTAAATCAGGTCTCCCTACTTTGCGCCCGCCGAAGTTGAAGTTCCCGCACTAATGCGATCTACGACGACAAACGAAACTGTCTTAGAGACGGGCCTACACTCCGCAACTGTCGCCGTGTCGCCGGGTTTGAGATCAAGGCAGGGAGAAAGATGTGCGTGAAGCTTGTGTCTCTTTTTCAAATATCGCAGGTACTTTTTGTTAAACTGAGTTGACTCTCTCTGAACCACAGCCATGTTCTTCGCTGAGACGCTAACAACTTTTCCGGTCAAGAGCTTCCCCCTGATTCGCAGAGTACCGTGGAATGGACAGTTCGGATCTTCGCACGGCCTGGCCGGCGGCTTCACAGCGAGACCAATGCTCCTTGCTTCTGACATTTTATTGCTCTAACCCTTTATCCTATCAGCCGGAGTTCCGACCAACTTTGAGCCTTCGATTATCAGCTTTTCAGAATTCTTGGACGAGATACCGATAGTCACGATCGACTTTGGGATATTCACTTGTCTCTCTTCCGGAGTCATCACAACTAGCAAGTTCTTCGTCTCGTTAACAACCAGACCTCTCAACTTTAGCATAGTCTTGTCTCGAGAAGCCAACACTTCTATTTCCCTTCCGATTAGCATTCCTGAATACAAATCAATTCACCTAGATTTTCGGAACTAGCTTTTCTCCGCCACTGTAGGAGTGGCTCTCTTAGTAGTCACAATCTTGAGAGCCGACTTCTTAGCGTTCATCGCGGTGAGAATCCTGGCAATGTTTCTACGTACAGTCTTAATTTCTCCTAGCTCCTTCTTCAGAGTACCGCGGGCCGCACTGGACCTTAGTCTGGAGAGCTCAGATCTCAAATCATTAAGACGTTTTACCAGATCTGAATCTGATAGTTTGGATAACTCTTCAGTTTTGAGGCGTTTCATTTCCTTTCTTTGACTCCTTCTTGCTCGTCGAACTTCGTCGAGAGGATTTGGGGGCCGAACCTTCCTTTTGCTGAAGTTGCTCCTGCTGAGCCGTCTGGTCGGCTGGTTTTTCCTCGGAAGTCGATTCCGAAGCGATTGGTGACACAGTGGGCTCTATTAATTCAACATCCGGAGCAATCGAGTTCTTTATCGCAATATTCACTTTCACACCGTACAATCCCATTTTAAGAAGAACATCTGTTGTCGCTCTGCGGACGATCCTGTCAGCGGTCTCGCCGCTTTTCGGCACTACTCCTGACACATACTTTTCAAAGTGAGCTCGCTCACTCCTCAACTTGCCGGAAATAGTAATTTCAACTCCCAGGGCGCCGGCGTTCATCATTGAATTCATCGCCCATAAAGCAGCCCGCCTAAACGCAGTCCCACGCACAACAGTCTGCGCTATGCGAGAACACATTATTCTAGGATTGAGCTCTGGGACTTCCTCTTCGACCACTGATATCTGAGGATTCGGAAGACCGAACTTTTTCTCCAGTTTTTCAGTTAAATCACGAATCCCCATACCTCTCCGCCCGATAACTAGGCCAGGTCTCTGTACGAAAAGGGTGATTCTCGTTCCCACCGGGGAAGTCGTGATGTCAACACCACCATAACCAGCTTCGGTCAAAGATTTTTCCAAAAACTCATCGATTTCCGCATTTCGTTCAAACTTGTTGAGAACTTTCTTCGTTGTCGTTATTGTTGTAGTTGACATGAATCTAAGCCTCTGTCGCTACCAATTCAATATGAACCAAAGTGTTGAACGAAGGCGATGACCTACCCTGAGCCCGGGGAGTGTAGGCCCGAATAATTCTTCCCCTCGCAGCACTAGCATGAATAATTTTCATTCGATCCAAATCACGACCCTTAAACTCTGCATTCGCTTCTAGATTGTTCAAAACGTCAAGGACTTTCGATGCAGCCTTTATCGGGTATCCTCCCGCATGAAACCCATTAATTTCCGACCTGTGCGCTCCGCCCCTTTTGAAGCGCCTAAAAGGCACTGCCGCCTCTTTTTCTTTTACAGCTTCAAGGTACTCCTTCGCATCTCTTAGGAACATTCCCTTTATCGCCTTACAAACCTCCCTAGCAGTCTTCGGAGAAACATCTACCTCTCTTCCCGAAGCTTTAATGTGTTGAAGAGGGTCATAACTCTGAAAGGCATACCTGAAAAGCGGCAATCGCAACTAACACTTGTGGTAGAAAAGGAACTTCCTATTGAATGGGATAAATACCTTACTGTGACAAACCATTGACGGACCTGTTCTATCTACAATTCCCTCGTTTTACTTTAGCGGCACGTATAGACTCGACCTTGATGCCCCAATGCCTGGAGTGCCATGTACTACTTTCTTGTTGGTGATCACAAATTCTCCCAAATATCGGCCAACCATTTCGGGTTTAATTTCGAGTGCAACGAACTCCTTCCCCGAGTGAACGTGAATACTCAACCCCACCATGTAAGGAAGAATTACCATGTCCCTAGCATGAGTCCTGATAGGATTCTTGATCTTACCATCTTTCGCGAGCCTAGTCTCCTCAATTAACTTCTTTTTCTCGTCTGATATGCCTCTATTCAAAGATCTTCTCTGTCGCGATGGAAGCAATCCCAGAAACGACTCGAACGACATCCCCTGCAACTGCTCTAAAGAATATCCGCGGTACTTGAATTCTCTCGGCATTAGATAATCTACTCCTGTCTATCCTCAGCCCTAACTATTCTCTTTCTTCCAGTCTTCCTTGGAGCAATGTTTCCAACTTTTCTCCCCGGTGGAGCATTTCGTGAAGTTGAAGTAGACTTGCCTGGATGCTGGTGCCTCCCTCCTCCAAACGGATGATAAACTGCAGCCATGGCGATTCCTCTCATTCTCGGATACATCTTTCCTTTCGACTTCATGAGGTGGAATTTAGCACCAGCGCGCAGGAATGGCTTCTCCACTCGACCCCCCCCGCTCACTATGCCGATCGAAGCGCGGCATTTTGGAGAAAGAAAAGCAGTCCGACCAGATGGCATCCTTATTGTAGAGCCCTGAGCGGTATTTGCGAAAAGTACAGCTGATTCTCCTGCCTGTCTAACCAATCGACCACCGTCGCCTAGGTACCTCTCAATGTTGCAAATAGCGGTTCCCTCTGGAATATTTGCTAGCGGAAGAATGTTACCTGACTCAACACTGGCTAGAGGGCCTATCTGAATTTGGGTTCCGACAACAGTGCCCGAAACCGCAGGGATGTAGAACCTCTTTCCAGAATAATCAAGCTCAGCGAGCGGATAAGCCCTCCCTCGCTCATGCACGATATCCAATATCTTCATCTCAGTAGTCTGACCTTCGGGGACAAACGGATACCTCACCTTTGCAAACTTGCCTACCTGTGGAGATCTGTATTGCAGACCGCCCTTGCCCCGGTGTCTAACTAAAATTCGCTTACCCATTCATTTTACACCAATCCTAGTTTGGACGCAAGATCTGTCGCTGAGCTTTCAGGCGCGAGGCGAACGAACGCCTTCTTGCCTACGATCGTTATTGCAGTGTTGACACTGGCAACCTTTACTTGGTACAAAGTCTCAATCGCACTTTTGATCTTTTTCTTAGACGACTTGATCTCGACCAGAAAACATATCTTGTTTTGTCTTTCGATCAGGTCGAAAGTTTTTTCAGTCACGTATGGTCTAAATACGACTTTTAGGGCGTCTTCGGGATTCAAGATGAATTACCACTCAGATTCGATACGTTCTTCGATATTCCATCTAGCGAATCCTTAGTCCAAATCGTTAATCTTCCAGGGATTGAGCCGGGAGCAAGATCTAGAACGGACAAGTTCGAACTAATCGCAACAGTTAGCCCTTCAACCGATTTCGCAATGTCCCTCAATTTAGAGTTCTTGGAGACGACCAGCAGCGGACCTACTCCGCTTCTCGCTCTCTTGGAAAGAGAACTGGTAACTTTCTTTTTTCGGTTGCTAGCTCTTTCCAAGTCCTTGTCCGCCCCGACAGTAACAAAGAACTTTTTGAGTTCGCGGACCTTGACTATGTTTTCAAAGTCGTTCGAAACAATAATTGGAAGCATTGATGAAAATTTGTGCCCTCTTTTCTCGACTATCACTTGATTTGTAGTCGCAGCTATCGCCGAGGCAAGGGCAAGATATCTTTCCTTTTCATTTATTTCCTTCCTGATAACTTTCTCCGACCTAGGAGGATGAGGCATCCTACCGTGAACCGTACTAGCGACAGCCCCCGCCATGCCTGACTTTGAATATCTCTCGCCTTTCACTCTGGGAATCCTTGAAATCCCTCGTCCCGTGGGTGGGTGACCTGATTCAGCTGAAGTTCTCTCACCAGCAAGAGGATCTCTTCCTTGCGGCTGCTTATTATGAGAAGTCAAGGCGACAAAAACACGATTGATAACATCTTCCCTCAGAGGAGTACTAAAAACAGAAGGAAGATTGAGCGACTCTACTTCCTGACCTTCAAGATTCAAAATCTTTGCTTCCATTCTCCAATCTCACTACTTTTGTTGAGAGGCTGATGCAGATACAAGAGGCATTGCTCTCCCTGCAACATTAATTTCCACTATTCTGGGGGCCTGCACTTTTTGTCTTCGTGGGTAAAGGGGCAATCTCAAATCAATCAGCCTTTTGATTGGTCCAGGGACAGAACCACGGACAATAACGTAATCTCCTCTCACCTCACCAAAATGTGGGAACCCACCAGAAGGAGTAATTGGGTTTTGCTGAGCATTTGAAACAACAAGAATTCTCTTATTCTTGTCGATACGCTGGTGGAAACCCATCTGACCCGCTCGTGGCACCGTGTACATTACCGTAGCAGGATGCCAAGGGCTGATTACTCCGACCTCGCGAACTGTTTTCCTTGATTTATGCTGTTTTCGAGTGACTCCGAATCTAGTGATGACTCCCTCAAAGCCCTTCCCCTTTGTGATCGCGATCGTGTCAAGATAAGCCCCAGCTTTGAAGTAATCCCCCGGTTTTACGGCTTGGCCAATAATCTCCTTCAAGTATTCAAACTGTGATTTAACGTTCCCGCCGATCACTCCCATTTCCTGAATCTGAGGGTTGCCATTAGACAACCCAGTCTCGCTCGGAATAACCCCAACAATTGCGGTAAAATTCAGGACTTCTCCAAGAAGCTCCTCAACCTTTTTCAAGGAAACATCAAAAGATGTAGTGTCCTTCGAGTCTATCATAAACGAAACTCTTTCTTGGATTTCCTTCGGAAGATTGTTCGCGAAAACGTCGATTAATGCAAAATCTATTCCATTCTTGCGACCATATGCTCTAAATCCGTAAACAGTAACCGCGGGTGCAGACAAAACAGTAGCAGGATTAAACGTGGGCTTGCCAAAATTTGGAGTTTTTTCCCGGTCGTCTAGCGTAACGATCTGAACCATTCCCACTTTGAATACCGGAAATCCAGCAAGGGTAGGCTTGTCAACTCCTCTGGTAGTCCAATTCCTTATTCTGGGAAGGAGGACTTGATGCCGAGCTCTCGGTGCAAAAGCAAGAGAGCCTCGCCTAGGACTACTATGCTTACGATGACCCATCCGTAAAACGCCGTACTGCACACACGCGTCAATTATCGTTTTTAAACCTTTAGCGATCACGTGCATATTTTTGATTTGTTTGACAAGGGCTCAGATTCTTCAAAACCTTGGCATTTCTATAGTAGTGACGTCATAGATGAATTGCCAAATTCAGAATGCTAAGTGACCCGAATACAGCTTCTTCCAATCTAATCGTTTCAGCATTCTGCCCAGGAAAAGTGTTGAGATACATGGATGGAAAATCTGCAACCTTCGCTTTATCCTGCTTCAACATTTTGTCGACCCCTGCCTCCGGAGATCCGAAGCACACCAGAATTCTGGGAGCGGAAGCGGATCTTTCGCAAAATTCCTTCCATATTTTATCAACGCTAACGCCAAGTCGAGATGTGAGTATAGTTAGCTCAAAGTTCGCGCTCTTCAGAAATCGAGCTAAAGAAGGCGCCCGTCTCAATTCGTAACCCCAGTACTTGTCCAAGGGTCTCTCCTGAACACGGACAACCAAAGGATCGACAGATATGATTCTCACAGTCACTCTTTGTCCTTCGTGAACTCTTCCTTCAATCATAGCAAGTCCATTGGCTCCGACATCTGCCATTAGCTCGCCATTTTGAAGGACTATCACAGACTCCCTGGTCTGGTTGGCTTCAGGGTAAGATTCTATCACATGAGATGGAATCCTCAACGGCGGCAAGAGGCCGGCATATTCGAGCTCCTTTCGGCGGCCGAAAACTCTCTTCCGCAAATATTGAGGAGTTTCGGCATATTCGAAAATGGTCTTCGCAACCTCATAATCAGATTCGTTGTTTCGAGTTGAATCTCGGTAAATGTAAATCCGTTCGATTCCGAATATCGCCGCTGAACGAGCGACTAGCCCGACTTTCACGGTTTTTTCACGCAAAGTATCATCCTCAAGAAACATTGAATCAGGAATCGCTATTGAAATCATCTTAACGGCTTTCTTCATTATTCTCTCTAAAACATCTTGCGACTCGACAAAGAGAGAATAACTCGGAAGTCAATATTTGAATGAGAAATTATGAGCTGGGTACTTTAAGAGGAATTTCTGTATAATACGTATTCGTAAACCCTAAAATTGTCACCTGTACTTCGTCCGAACATGCAGCATCGCCCTGTGCAACATTTCCCAGCCACTTTCGGAGTAGATTGGAATCGAGACCTGCGGAACCACTCTTCACATAAAGGATCGGTTCGACCGAACTTCCATAAGGTAGATTGAATGTGTAATAGCCGCTACTTGAATTCGCAATTAAGAGTTCATACAATATTGTCTCAGAGGTTTTTGAAGATCTAAGACTCTGGTTGTGTTGAATGTCAAATCAGACGTTATGGTGACATTACCGTTTTCATTCAACAAGAAAGCTTGAGGAATCACCGACTTTAGATGGAAGGACGCAATTGACGAATTATTAGAAGTGCAGGGGACCTCGCACTCATAGTTAACGTAAAGTTGAGAAATCGAACCAGCCCCAAGGAAAACAATTGGAACATACCAAGTACTCGAACTTGCTCCGAATACTGTCCAAAACTCGAATGGGTCGGGCTGGATTGGTATCGAACTCGTGTTTGTGAACTCTTGATTTGAACTAGGGGTAACAGTAACCGAGACGGTAGTTGTCTAGTTCAATGCGACGACGGCCTTTTGGAAAACTGGTGTCTGTTGAGCCCCGATCAAATAACCCAGAGAAGTCGGGGCAAGAATCGAAATCAAAACTACCAAGATAATGACGAGCGCCTTTGAGCTTTTCATTTGTTAATAGCTTGAAAGTAACTGCCGTTTCCCATATATTTCACGATAATCTATTGTGATTAGTTTCTCCACAATATTATCAGAAAAAATGCTTCTCAGCCGCCTCTAGTCCCAAAATCATTAAGGTCGATTGGTTGTCTCTAAAACCTTAAAGAAACAATTAGCAAGGATTTGGTCTTACGAGCCTACAGATAATGTCTGAATCTTCCAGCGGTCCAGAGGAATCTGACAAGGAATTCGCCGATGATCTCGATCTCAAGATGCTGAACGCCAAAAGAACGCTCGAGCTCCGAAAACGGGTAAAATCCGAAATTGCGAAAAAGTCATTTGAAGAGCAGAGAGTGGAGAGATTGAAAAATCAGCCTTCTGACCGAGATATTCTTTCAAAAGCTCTCCGAGATCGTGGCGACGAAGTACTCGCCGCGGCTGAAGCGGCCTATCCTCGAGAAATGAAAATAATGATTCCTCAGCTTGCCACTCTGATAAAACAAGGCAAAATAAGCTCGATAACAGGCGGTGAATTACTGCAATTCTTTAGATCGATTGGAATGCGGGTTAGTGTAAGTACCACTATCTCCGTAGAAGACCACGGGAAGTTTGTGAGTCTCGCTGACAAGCTCAGGCGGGAAGAATAACTATTTCAGCGCTGAATGTCAACGAGTTTCGACTGTTTCTCGACTTCCGATCGGGACAGAATAGCCTTCTCGACTCCGTAATTTCTGACCGCAAGTGTGCTTGCAGTAACGGCGAACGCTAATGCCTCCTCAATGTCTTCAGTTTCGGTGAACTTAGCCGCGAAAGATGATAACATGATGTCGCCAGCTCCAGTCGTATCAGCAACTTGAACCTTGAAGGGAATTGCTCTCATTTTTGATTCACCCGACTCATATACCTCTACGGCTGAGGGTCCTGAAGTCAATAGCAAAATATTAACGAATCTCGAAAGCTGCCGAATGGCGGACTCTTTGTTTCTGGTTCCGGTCCATGCGGAAAGCTCCTCGAGATCTGCCTTCAGAACGTCTACGCCCGTTAGCGCGGAGATATCGAGCCCCGACCTCATCCCTACCTCACCGGTTTTCTTGTCGAACCGTCGGACAAAGCCCTGAGAATCGATGTAGACATGATCAAACTCTTTTGAGATTCTTTCAAGAAGCGAAAGGGAAATTTCTCCGGCGACCGGGTTCAATACCAGAGCCTTAGTGTTTGACGTCTCCCCAAGGAATAATCTAAAATCATCGTAAATAATCTCCCGGCATCTTGCGACAAGCCACAGACGTCGATGTTCCGCCGTTCGATCGATTCGATAGCTAGTGGTTTTGAATCCCGGTGAAATCCATTTCCTGATGTCGATTCCGGTCCTTTCTTCAATAAGTTTGAAGTAAGAAATTGGAAAGTCCTCGCCGATGTGAGTTACGATTTCTGGTTTGTATTCGAGGCTCGATAGTGCGAGCGAGGAGTAGGATGGAGCTCCACCAAGCGCTCTTCTTGGAGCGACCTGGCCTATATTGTCGATTATTTCATCCACGACAATATGTCCGGCCACAACGATCTCAAATGATCTTGCTCCATTCTCGCTCAATTTAAAAAATCAGCTCAAATATTTTTCAATCTCGAAACAGTTCCCATTCTTCTTATATCTAGTTAGTCGAGGGCAAGGGAATTCGGCACTTAATATCTGGCGAAGAAATCTTGAATTCGCAGTCGAGTTGATATAATTCTCACCGGCATCCTTGCCACTTGTCCCTTCCAGAAATTGAAAACGACTACGAGCTCATTTCAAAGGAGGGGCGTCTCGACATAAGTTTTGGAAGAGGAAGCGGTGCAAACGGACGCCCGCTTGTGGCATTTGAGATCTCATGTTTCAATTGATCTGGGGACATTTGGCTCTCTCCCTTACCGCGGATCCTTACCATGAACTTTGAAGGATCTGATTCTTCTTTCTCCCCTATCACAATTATGTAGGGAATCCATTCTTTCTCCGCTTCGCGAATTCTCTTACCGACGCTTTCTTCGCGGTCATCGATGTCAACTCGGATATGAGAGGTTTCGAAATCTTCCGAAACCAACTTGCACGCGTCGAGGAACTTCTGGGACACGGGTAACAATCTAATCTGGGTGGGGCTCAACCAGACAGGTAGCGTCGCGATTTTTCCCTCTGACTGCATGCGCCCCGCTTTCTCTAGCAGCCCGAAGATATCTCGCTCAATTGCCCCAGATGGAGAATTATGCAAAATCATAGGCGTCTGCTTTTTGCCGGTCTCATCAACAAACGTAATCCCATAACGTTGGGCGTTTTCGATATCTATCTGGTCAGTCGAAAGAGCCGAGGCCTTATCCAGATTGTCGATGAAGTTGAACTCCCACTTCAAAACGAAATAGAAAAATCTCTCCCTCCACATTTCAACTAGCGCCGGTCTACCATGCTTTCTAATAATTGAAGCGATGAACTGCTTGTTTTCACCGTAAAATTCCTCAGTGAATCTGATCGCTAGTTCGTAATCATCTTCATCGAAACCAATTTCTTTCAGGACGCTTTGGGACAGCTCAAATCTCTTAGGAAACTCTTCTCTCGCCTGATCGATGTCGCGAACTATCGCATGGCAATCCGGCATTGTGAACGCTCGGAGCCGCCGTAATCCTATAAGTTCTCCACTTTTTTCACGACGAAAGGAATACCTAGTGAGCTCGTACAGCTTTAGCGGGAGATGTTTGTATGTCAGCTGAAGGTCCTTCAGCTATCAAAAACTGCCCAAAACACGCAGCAAACCGAAGAAAATACTCCTTCTCATCTGACTTTACCAAGTATTGCCTCGCTGGAAAGCGATTGAGATAGCTCGCAAGACTGGGATGTTCCAGGTCGTACATGATAGGTGTTTCCACTTCAACGCCTCCATACTCCTGGACCCTCTGAGTAACGTACCGCTCGAGGAGAGATTTGATCATTCTCCCCTTGGGATAGTACCGCATGTTGCCGGGGTCGGAGGCTGGTTCGTAATCCACCAAACCAAGTTTTTTCATAAAGTTCACATGAGGCGGAATTTGTTGGACTGCTCTTACCTTGGCAGTCTCGTAATTTTTCAGCTTCTCAAGAGTCTTACTTTTCGCAAAGTTGTATTCAGAGATCGGTGTCAGGTTCCCTTCGAGATCTATGATGAACCACTGCGATCTTAGGTTATCCTCGGCTTTCAGTGCTGCAGAGAGAATCTCCTTGGCGTCTTCTTTCTTTTCGGGAGCTTCGCCCTCCATGATCTTTGGTTCGAAGACCTTCGACTGCTCAGCAAGAGGATGACCTTTCACTTTGATGGAGAGAGACTTGTTCCATCCAAAAGGAACATGGTGAACCGAATAGCCGAGTCCCTCCACTCGTTTTTCGAGTGTGCCCAATATTTCTTTCGCGATTTTCGGCGATGCGAGATGGCTACTCAAGTGAGCGTAAGGATAAATAACAAACGAGTCGCACTTTAATTGCGCCTGAGCCTTTTCAACCGCTGAAATACACTGTTCAACAACGCTGTCGTCATCTCTCTCTTCAACGCTGATGAGAAGTAGAATGCATACGCGAATGATTCTCGTCTCGGTAGAAGTTTCCTCCGCATTCGGGATCTCCTTCTTTATCGGCTTGTATTCTACCTCATCGCAATGAAGCTGAAGAACTCTCAATTCTGATCTACCGCGTGGATTCCTACTAATTGCTCAACAAAGCTTTAAACAGAATGGCTTTACTTGAAACGGACTCTATCTAGATCTCGATCTTTCTTTGTAGCTTTTTTCCAGACCTTGTAATGCTCGTGACAAAGGTACACTCTACGATCGCCAGAAACGCTCAGGCCGCTCCCGCCTATCTGGTCTCTGCTGATAGATCTTTCAGCAAGATTCTTGCAACCGGTTACCGAGCAACTAACGCCTTTCCCGATTTTGCCCAAATTTCTCTATCTAGCTCCTGACGAATTCTTTGAATTGTTAGGCAAATTCAAAGCTGAACGCGCACTCTATAAAAGCATACCAATGTTGGGCATGTAGAAAGAATTCTGGGGTCGATGTATCACGGTACTGAACAAGATCAGAAGCCAAATTGAGCCTGTTGTAAATTCAATTGGCAGATCTCTTGGTCGCACCGGACTTTCACCAACCTTCTGGACTTTCATCGGATTTCTTTTCTCTCTAATTGCAGGAATCTTTTACGCCCTGAGACCTGAACAACCGTACCTAGGAGCATCTTCTCTCATAATCTCTGGACTCTTCGACGTTCTCGACGGGGCGGTGGCGCGTGTAAATCACCTTGTGTCAAAATCAGGATCTTTCAACGATTCAACTCTTGACAGAGTCGCCGAAGTCGCAGTCTACTCCGGAATAATCTATGCGGGTTATACCTCACCTATTTTCGTTCTGCTTGCACTCAGTTTTTCACTAATGGTAAGCTGATACTAGAGCTAAGGGAGACTCGCTCGGAGTCTCTCTCTCGGGAATCGGCGTAGGAGAACGAGCCGAAAGGCTACTGGTTCTCATAGTATTTTCGATCGCCGGATTTGTATGGATTGGAGTCATCATAGTTCTGATCATCGCCTTTGTCACGTTCCTGCAACGTTACGTTGCAATTTTGAAAAAACTCAGATCCCAGTAATTCGCAGACAGGTATCCCGGCCTAGTAGACTGTTAGCGAAAAACGTAATTTTGGGAGTGATGTAGACACTCTCCGCTAATGAATGTGCTAGAATGCTTGTCTTCTCTCGGCCTTGGCCCTAACTTTGACCATGCCGTAGTGCACAGCACATGACACACAATAATACTTGATTGTCACGGGGGACGCGATATAAGCACCTGCCTGCCTCAATTCTCTTGCAAGCATAGGTTCAACAAGGCTTACCCGGGATGTCATCTTTTTTGCCTTGTCAATTGGAGTTTGTCTACCGCAATTACTGCATTGAACAGTTCCGGAGCTCCCCTTACCGCCTTTGGACCTCCCCCTGCTCTTCCTTTTCTGGGTCATGATAATGTTAGTTGCAATCGCTTGGCTTTAAACTTTGGAGTTGATCGGTGTAATGAAGAGTATACACAACATCAAGACGAAGTGCAACGCAAAGGATTAGGCACGCAACCGGAATTAATCGAAGCGGGCTATTAAGACAACTGCTCCAACAAAAATCATCAGAGCAGCCATGAAATAGAAGATCGGGACCAGCTGTGGAATCAAAGTTGTCTGGTAAATATCATAGGCGAAAACTCCTCCGAGCAAGATGCAAACTAGCGCTATAACGCGCAACAGGGCGCTAATACGCTGCTGTGAGGTGCTAAGTGCCTTCGACATGACTCTTGAACTTCCAGAAACGCGATTATTTCCTGTATCCTAGATTCAACCATAATAACATTTTCCTAATTTATGAGTAGGATTCCTGTTACCGCATTTTTCATTTTTCGGCATAAAAATGTGGGGGAGTCTTGGAATAAAGCAGTGATATCTAGTCAAACAGCGCGGCCAAGATTTTTGCGCCGTCGTAATCTTTGTAGTGTTCTATTTTCGTGAAATCGAAAGTACTAGAGCGACTTGGCTTCTTCCATCTTCTCTTTCAGGTAATTGTCCACTATGAAAGTAAGTCCGTATTTCGAGAACGCTTCAAGCTCACTCTTTCGCTTAATCTTGAGGAAAATGTCGAGCTCTCTCTGCCAGACTCCGCCGTGATATCTCGGATCTTTCTTTAGCTCCTGAGCTCTCTTTACGTCCGCTTCGGTCATCTTGTCGGTCGGCAGTTTGTACTTCACGATATCGCTCGCCCAGACTCCGATCCATTTTGCCGTTGGAACCGTCAGGTCTCGAAGGTGAGCCGCATTGGCGCTTCCGCTAATTATCACCATCGCAATATGCTCTCCGTATACGTCGCCATCGGTCATAACATAAACGGGGAGATTTAACTCCTTGTTCAACCGCTTCAACATGTATCTCGTGGATCTCGGAGCCTGGCCGGAAGTGTCGATGAGGATCGCCTTGTACTTTTTCTCGACTTGTTCTTCCACAAATCTGGTGAATATTCCTCCCTTCTCTACGGCGATGATCATTTCGGCCGAGGTGTCGACGAACTCTGCCGTGCTGAGCGAGGGGCCGATTAAGTATCCGTCTGGATGAGACGAAAGATTTAGGCGCCGACCCTCAAATCGCGGGACAGTATATTCAATCGTAAGGTCGCCAAAAATGGCACTTCGCTCTTCTGGGTAAATCTTGAACTCTTCTCTAGCCCTCGAAAGCACGGTTTCAAGGTCAGTGATGATTTCGTCTGACTCTGCCTGGTCGACAAACTCCATGGCATCCGCTTGAGACGAGTAGTACGCATCCCTGAGAGTGCTCGTCTTTCCCTGCTCGACCAACCTGTCTGCGAAGTACGCTAGCCAGAGCATCTGGGTAAACGGACGAATGTGCTTGATGTTTCCGGCGGATCGCTTGACGTTAACTTTGTCGAGAATATACTGCTTCAGCTTCGGATCGTAGACGATGTTGCTGACAGATCTGCTTGGGAAGAGGAACTCCGGAAACTTCGACTGGTCGAGATCTTGGTATGTCTTCGTACCGAGATCTTTCAACTCTTTGAGGAGCTGTTCCCTACGAGCTGTCGCCAAATTCTTCGAGGCTTTGCTGGTCATTTTCAACCTTTACCTTCTTTTTCGATCGCGATTCTTGATCCTTCGCTACGGTGTCAGCCACTTCCTTTGCAGTCTCATCGCTTATCGCCTGCTCTGATTCAGAGCCAGGTTCTATTGCGACTTCGTTTCCAAGCAGTTTCTTGTAGCTTGGAGGTTTTTTGTTACCCGAGAGCTCAGTCGAAAATTTCGCGATCAAAGGCAAGTACTTTCCGTAAATATTCATTCTCTTCTTCTGGAATTCCATCGAGCCCTTTTTCGAAACATAGGTCGCGAGTTTCCGAAGCACTTCCCTCGAGGCGTTCTTTATCTCCCTTTCAAGTTCTGGCCGGTCGGCAAGGTACTCTTTCCCCACGGTCTTGTAGGGCACTTTAGTGGAACAAACGTGCGTGATTATTGCAATCGGCGCATCCTGAGGAATCTTGTACCGTTTCCAGTCTATCTCCTCCTTTATTATACGGTAAGCAACATCGTTAGCCTCATCATACAGAAGCGGGATTCTGTTGGCGAAGCGAAGCAACCTGATTCCTGGTTCAATCAAGCTTCCACCATAAGCCAGTCCAACCTCTACGATGAACGGGAAACCCGAGTAAGCCGAGGGCGGTCTGACGCACATCGCCACGAATTCGGGGGCGAGCTCCTTCATGATGCCTGCCTGCATAATTTCCTCACCCAGAGGAGAAAGGCAGGACGCGTCCGGCGAAAGAAACTCGTCAAATTGGTGCAGCGCGTTCACAAAAGTTACGACGTCTTCATTTCCAAGAGTCTTGGGTTTTCTCGATTTCTCAAAGCCAGCAAACGCTAGAAATTTCTCGGCGGTTCTCTCACCAACCCTGTGGAAATTATTTGTCATGAACTTTACCAGATTCGGATCGATTGTTTGTTTGATCAAACGACGGAGCGCCTCAACATCGATACCGTAGGGATGTGGTAAGGTCTCGGCGGGCGGCGGGGGTACTGCATTCGTACCTCTGTGATACGAAATGACATTTGTTTCGGGATCGATCAGATTGATGTTCGCGTACGGAGTAACCAGGGCTGTTTGCTTGAAATAGTCCTGAATTTTCTGCCCGGCTCGGAAATAGTCGCCCATCAGAGTCAGCTGAACCGACGTCCCGGTTCCATCCGAGGGTTGCGTGTCGTGCTTCAGAATCACCGGCTTGTTCTCCTGGATGTCAATCAGCATGTCCAAGACGTGACTGGTTTTACCGTCAGAACACGAAGAAATAGTGACTGGCCTATTGGTCGTGATCTGGGCGTAAAGAATCGCCATCGTCCCGCCCATCCCGAACATCCCGCGCGACTGCTTCAGCTTGTATTTTGAGCCGTAAAAGACTCTTCCAAACGCGTTGGGGAGGTGCTTTGCCTCAATCCCGGGGCCGTTGTCCTTGACCGTAAGCACGTAGGCTACCTGCTCCCCAGCTTTCGTGCCTTCCGGCGCTAACTCAATCTTTACAGTAATCTCAGGAAGAATCGAAAACTGCTCGCAGGCATCCAGACTGTTTTCGACCAGCTCTCTGACTGATGTGTAGAGAGCCCTTGACGGATTGCTGAAACCGGCGAGATCGCGATTGCGATAGAAAAATTCGCTCGGAGAAATTTCCGAGTAAGTAACCTTCTGCTGATTAGCAACCAATTTCAAACATACTCCGAACTAACCTCGAAATTTTCTCTGATAAGACAAAACAACAGGACGACGCAGAGGCTCTATTGGCGTCTGATAAAAATATTCCCGCTCTTTCCTGGCGAAAATTGAGTTTTAATTTTCTTCCGGAGGTCTCTGAGCTTCCCAGAGCTGCATCCGGTCGAGTTTTTGTTTCGTCCTGTACTTTTGGAGCATCTCGTACGTCGATTTGTGAGTTCCGCCCTTGGCGAGCTTATCGATGGCTTCCTTCGCTATCTTCGACTCCTCCGGATCTCCTATTATCGCCACTGTATGTCCGTAGATCGAAATTTCCGACTGGGTGAGCTGTTCTATTATCTTCCTAGCCTTTCCCTCTGTTCCGATAAGTCGACTGCGAATTCTGATCATTGCATTTTCGGATTTGCCCGCATATTCCCTCAGATCTATCAGCGTCAAAATCCGTTCCTCCTGAAGCAGCGAGAATGCCCGCTGAGGGGAAAAGCCTCTAGCTATCGCGGAAACAATGTCGTATGCCTTGAAAGGATTAGCTTCGATCAAGGCTTCCGGCTGGTAACTGATCCTCGCCTCGCCGGTCTTGCCATCAATTTCAAGCGTTACTCCGCACCTTCTTTCGATTTCGGTTTTCACGACGCCCTCCTTCCCGACGAGAGCTCCCACTCTTTCCAGTGGGACTCTGACAACTTGTTCAGAGCTCAAATTCTCAAATTCTCCTCTTCAAGATCGAATTTCTCCTCCTTATTCTTAGAGCTTCCCTGAATTCTGGCTAGGAGTTTCGCTTCGTCATCAACCCGAATCCCACGTTTCTCAAAGAACTTGTTTACGTTGGTGATGTCCCGCTTCAGAAATTCCTCTGCAGATGGATGTCTGGTAGAGACGGCTGAACCAAAATCAAAGAGAATGATCTTTCCATCCAGCTTCATTATGTTATATTCCGATAGGTCAGAGTGGACTAGCTCGGCCTTCTGGTAAATCAACTGCATCGAGCGGATAACTACTTTGTAATCGGCCTTGGTGGCTTTAGCATCAATCAGGCGGGGAGCTGGTATCCCGCCGGTTCCAATAAACTGCATCACGACGACATTACCCTGAAAGTTCAGGGGTTGTGGTACCGGAGCTCCCGCATCAAAAGCCTGTTTCAAGTTAATGTACTCCTTCCGAGCCCACAGTTCGGCGATTCCTCTACTGTCTCTGCGAATCTTGTTAAATCTGGGGTCTCCCTCGACGTACTGCATTCGTTTCTTGTAATCGGATGACGCGACAAGATAGATTTTGACAGCGACATCGGTTCCGTCTGATTTAACACCCCAGTAGACTCTTGCTTCCTTGCCTGAGCTTATTACCCCGTTCAGATAGGAAAAAGCGTTGTTATTCGAAAGATCGTAAAGTATCATCAGGGTTTTTCGATCAAAAACTTCTTCGAAGACAGATCGCTCTTCTTCATTCTTCAGAATCACTCTGTCTCTCTTGTCGACTCTTTCCGCCTCCCTGTGGAACTTCTGGAGGTCAGCTTCCCCGGCTTCGTCTCTTTCTCGCACGTACTTCAAAATCGAAAATATCCGAACCTTAACCTCGATAATCAACGTTCAAAGGAAAAAGGGTTACTACGAGGATACTTCTAGTCTATACAACTCATGTGGTTTGATCAAGAAAAGGCCGAAGTCATCGATATTGTCTTCGATCGACCTATAGGTAGTATGAATTTCGAAAGTTTATTTTTTAATAAAGGAATGATCGCTCCTATTTGAAATAGACACAGAGGTCCATAGACAAATTGAGGGACTTTGAGCCCTTCAATGCAAAATAACACAATTTATTGAAAGACGAGCCTCAGGTTCTTCCCGGTCGACATAACTATCAACGAGGTGAAAATTCGGAAAAACTCGCGATAGCTCGCAATCCAGTATCCCGTCAAATCAGGATTAGTTTGAGAATTTGTAGATCATAAGGAAGGAAACGGGACCAACTTTCTTGACTGCCCGTTCCGAAGCCAGTTTCTTGTCCAATACTTTCTCCACGATCCTGGTACCTGCAAGATTGATTATGCTCGATACCCTCACGAGATTGATGGCTTGATCCTCGCTGACCTTGTCGCCTCCGAAATAATCGCGAGAAATCTCCATTTCCACCTTGCCTCCCTTCACAGTGGTTCCGAGCAATTCCTCGTCGCAGATGTTTAGGAGAATCGTGTTTTGCCACTTTATGGTTCGCGCGATGTATTGTTTATCGATTGACAAATCGAATTCAATCCCTTCTCCATGCTTTCTTATCCGAATGAAACCAGCTAGGGCCCATTGAATCAGGTCGAATTTCCAATATAAGTAAACCGGTAATTCTAAAGTGTTTTACAAAGGAATCGAGCTGCAATTAGAATTATGAGTCTAGTCGATCCGCCGAGAGAGACTGCGAAACTTGCAATCATCGGGGGAACCGGAGTCTACGACCCGAAGCTTTTTCATGACTCAAAGGATGTCAAAGTTTCAACGCCGTACGGCTCTCCGTCTCCGTTTTTGTCAATCGGACGGCACAACGGAAAAAGTGTCGCGTTCATCCCGAGACACGGTAGGGATCACTCCATTCCACCGCACGGAATCAACTATCGCGCCAACATCTATGCTCTAAAACAAATTGGGGTAGAAAGAATCATCAGCGTTTCATCAGTCGGTAGTCTTCGGGAAAACCTGAAGCCGGGTGGGTTTGTATTTCCAGACCAGTTCATCGACAGGACGAAGAATCGGGCGGATACTTTTTTCGATGGGGCCCAGGTTGCCCATGTCTCCTCGGCAGATCCGTTCTGCTCCCAGATCAGAAGAGTTCTCTCCGAGTCAGCGATGAAAATGGCGATCGAGGCTAGCGGAGAGGCGACTTATGTCTGTATTGAAGGCCCGAGATTCTCGACGCGATCTGAATCCAAGTTATTCCGTCAATGGGGAGCAGACATTGTGGGGATGACCCTATATCCAGAATGCATCTTGGCCCGGGAGGCGCAGATCTGTTATGCGTCGATCTCGATGGTTACTGACTACGATGTTTGGGCTGACAAGCCCGTGACGGCGGCAGAAGTTTCCGAGACCATGCGAAAAAATGCGGAGAACGCAAAGAGGCTTGTCCTGAGTGCGATTGATTCGCTTCCAGAGGTGAGAACGTGCGACTGCGGCCGAGCTCTCTCAGGCGCAATGATTTGATAGTCCGGTCTTAATTCTTAGATACAAGGTCAGAAAGCGGACTCGCGTGCAGAAAAGTCGACATTCTACAGAATCATATCTCAAGGCCAAACTCCGGGTAATCCCTAACTGGCCGAAAAGAGGAGTCAATTTCATAGATATCACGACGCTCCTTATGGACGCCGATGCATTTAGATCCGTAATAGACGTTCTAACGAGGCATTTTGCCAAGAAGAGAATCGACGCAGTAGTTGGAGTTGAAGCCCGCGGTTTCATAATCGGGGCGCCGATCGCCTACAAGTTAAGGACAGGTTTCGTCCCCGCTAGAAAAAGGGGAAAACTTCCTTTCAAAAAATTGTCTGTCCAGTATTCGCTCGAATACGGCACGGAATTGGTGGAGATGCACAGCGACGCGATCAAGAATGGCCAGCGGATCGCTATCGTGGACGATCTGCTCGCAACTGGGGGAACAGCGGAGGCGACGGCTAAGCTCGTGGAAAAAATGGGAGGGAGAGTCGCCGGGCTGGCTTTTCTTGTCGAGCTAGACTTTCTGAAGGGGAGAGACAAACTCGAGAAATACGACTTGGTTTCGCTAGTCCACTACGACAAATGATCCATCATCCCTTCGATGCGTGCGCCTGCAGGGCATCGATTGTGTTCTGCGGGATTTCCTTGAATAGATTGCACCAATCCCGACCGGAAACGAGTAGTTCGAGGGGCTTCATCTTCGGGTGGGTGCACATGCCTCTTTCGAAAAGATCGGCGTTGAGCACATCATTCGGATGAAAAAATACGCACGAGAGGCAGTTCTCGTACTGCCAAGTCAGTCTTTTCAAAGTCTTCTGGAGTTCGGGTTCGTCGGACATGTCAACGCGTCAAACGCGGCTTCTACTTTTATCAATTACGAATGTTAGAGTGCAACAAGATCTTGGGGTTGAATCTCCATTTACAAACTAACTAGTGATGTTCCCCCTTTTGGTATTCTTAATAGCACTGTGTTAGTTTGCGATGCCAATTGTCAACCGAAGCCGACGATCGCGTCGAATTAGGAAAGGCCTCGTTCGAATGGGCGGAATCCCACATGCCGGTATTCCGTCTCGCGGAAGATTATTTGCGATCCCAATTGCTTTCCAGAAAAAACCCATTCCAAGGATTACGTCTTGCCGCTTGCCTTCACGTTTCAAAAGAGACCGCGGTTCTGATTAGCTCTCTGCGCTCGTTTGGACTCGAAATTAATCTAGTGGCGGCAAATCCGTTATCTAGCCAGGATGATATCGCGGCCTTTCTGAAAACTGAAGGCGTATCCGTCTCCGCTCGGAGCGATGAAACCTCAAGCGAATACATTGAGCACATCAGATCTGCTGCAACGTCGAAACCTGACCTGATCATCGACGATGGTGGGGAGCTTCACGTTGCTTATGCCACTGCAAATTCAAAAAGCTGCATTGGTGGTACCGATGAGACCACATCAGGAACTTTGCGACTGAGAGGCTCTGGACGGAAAAGGAAAGTTAAGGTATCCCGCGATACCCGTTAACGAGGCAAGGACAAAACACATCTTCGACAACAAGTACGGCACTGGTCAAAGCGCGATTGATGGGCTTATGAGAGCAACCGGGCTCCTCCTCGCAGGCAAGACTGCTGTCATAGCAGGCTATGGGTGGGTCGGCAGGGGCGTTGCGGAGCGAGCGAGAGGACTGGGCGCGAATACTATCATTACGGAAGTAGACGCATTGAAGGCGCTTGAAGCAAAGCTGGACGGTTTTCAAGTTAAGCCGATGATGGAGGCTGCAAAAATCGGAGATGTTTTCCTGACCTGTACGGGTCAAATTCGTATCCTCGGCTCTGAGCACTTCAGACTGATGAAGGACGGAGCTATTATGGGAAATGTCGGACATTTTGATCAGGAAATCGACGCGGCCGATCTATATCGAATTGGAAACAAAATCGAAAACGTCCGGAGAAATATCACGAAGATAGATCTGAAGGGCAAGTCACTTTATCTGTTATGTCAGGGGCGAGTTATCAATCTGGTCGCAGCAGATGGGCATCCCCCCGAGATAATGCAGATCTCGTTTGCAAACCAACTTCTATCGATTTACTATTTACTGGTTCATCGCAAAGAGCTTCAAACGAAAAAATCTAAACTGCTCTTGTTCCCCGAAGAAATCGACCAACTCGTAACAAATTATTGTCTGAAAGGATTCGATCTCAAAATAGACAAGCTGACTGAAAGACAGAAGCGTTATTCGCAATCCTTCACTCGACAATGATTCTTTCTTCCCTCTGAGGTTCGTTCCATTCGGAAATATCGTTAGGACATTAAGGTATAGTATTATTAGAATCAAGGGAAAAAGGTCTCTTAACATTCCAAGAATCGACAAAACGAGCATGCACTATCATGGCAAAATGGGTCGTCACCTCCGCGTGGCCATATTCCTCCGACATCCCGCATCTGGGTAATATGATCGGATCCGTCCTGTCCGCTGACGTTTTCGCGAGGTTCAACAGGTTGATCGGCAATGAGGTGGTCTTCGTTTCGGGTTCTGACGAGCACGGCACTCCGCTTGAAGTAGAGGCTCTAAAGCGAAAAATACCCGTAAGAGAACTCGCAGATCAAAATCATCAGGGAATCTCCGACATTTTCAGAAGATGGAATATTTCTTACGACAATTACACCAGAACCGATTCGGAAGCCCACTGGAAGTTTACGCGAGAATTGTACATGGAGATTTACAATAACGATTCATACATTTTCACGCAGGTTGAGAGGATCCATTACTGCACTCACGATGATCGCTTCCTGCCCGATCGGTTCGTCGAGGGAACCTGCCCCTACTGCGGTTACGAGCGGGCCCGGGGCGATCAGTGCGACAACTGCGGGAGGCCGCTCGATGCTGACCTACTCATCAAAGCGTACTGCGTGATCTGCAAGAATCCGACCGAATTAAGAGAAACAAAGCAGTGGTTTTTCGATCTCCCGAAAATGTCTGACTATATTTCGGACTTTCTTGCCCGGGCCGAGCTTTCGACGAACGTAATAAAATTCTGCAAGGGATGGATCAAGGACGGCCTGCGACCGAGGTCAATAACTCGCGATTCAAAGTGGGGAATCAAGGCTCCGTTCCCCGGGGCCGAAGACAAGACAATCTACGTTTGGATGGACGCCGTTCTTGGTTACGTTTCCGCGGTCATCGAGTACTTCGAGAGAAAAGGTACTCCGCAAGTCTGGAAGGAATACTGGCTCGATTCTTCCACGAAGACTTCGTTTTTCATCGGGAAGGACAACATCCCGTTCCACGCGATCATACTGCCATCGTTGCTGAGGGCATCCGGTCGGGATTACAATGAACCCAATCTTATCAGCTCGACGGAGTTTCTGAACTTCGAAGGTCAGAAATTCTCGAAGAGCAGGAAGGTGGGGATCTGGACGGATGAGGCCCTCGAATTGCTCCCGGCTGATTACTGGAGATTTGCGTTAATCTCTCTCCGTCCCGAGGCGGGGGACGTAAATTTCGGATGGGAGTCCTTCTCAGAAAAAGTGAACAACGACCTGAATGATACGATAGGAAATTTCGTGAACAGGACACTCGTCGGCGTGACACGATTTGCCGATAACAATTTTCAATTCGTTTACGACGACCTTCCCGAGGAATACTCAAAACTCGTCGTCGAAGCTCAGGATAGGCACATCGATGTCAGGAATCTCTTCGAGAAGGTCGAGCTACAGTCTGCGTGTCGCGCCATAGTGGCGCAGGGATACGAAGCAAACAGGTTTCTCAGCTCGACCGAACCGTGGAAGGTAGTCAAACAGGACAAGCAGAAAGCGCTGCAGATTCTGTATGTCGCCCTTTCGTCCATGAAACTGCTCGCCTCGGAACTTTATCCGATAATTCCGGAAGCATCGCTAAAAATCTCGAAGCAGGCTGGCATCTTCAAAAAGACGGATGGAGTACCCGCGTGGAATGACATCTCCCTCGAGGACGATCTGCCGATAGTCGCGAACGAAGTGCAGCCCATCTTCTCGAAGGTAAAGCCCGAGGAACTGAAGGAAAAACTCGAAATCATCAGGGCCTCCAAATGAATTATTTATCGGCTCGAATAACGGAAGACGAATAACTTGGAAAATCCGCCATCACCCCCTTCGGATACCCAGCTTATTCCAGAAGTCACTTTCGACGAGTTCAAAAGGATCGACCTCCGTGTCGCGAAGGTGATTGAGGCGTCCAGGGTTCCCAATTCTGCAAGGCTGATAAAATTGAAGCTCGACATCGGCGGAGTAGAAAAACAGTGCATCGCCGGTATAGGAGCAAGGTATGATCCTGATCAGCTGAAAGACAAGCTCATCGTCGTGGTGATGAACATGAAACCTAGGAGCCTCATGGGCCTTGTCTCAGAAGTCATGCTACTAGCAGCGGCCGAAGGTCCCGAAATTTCCGCCCTTACGCTCGATCGGCCTTTGAATTCCGGTGCGAAAGTTACGTGATCTGAAGTTGGATCCGGCACTGAAGGAAATTTTTGCTCAGATGGAACGCTACGTTAGCCCCTTGATTCGAAGTTCTGACAGCTCATTTTCAAAGGATGAAAACCGAATACTGGCACTGCAGCACATCAATCGTCTCAACCAGAGGATTGGTCAGCTCGCCCGCTCGTCCAAAGATGCGACGGGAGAAATGAGAATTCTTCAGACCTACGTAAATGGTCTCACGATCGCCGTGAAATCTGATAATGTTCCCCAAATTCAGGCGACGATGGCAAGAGCTAAGAGTTACATCGAGTCCGGGTAGAAAGTAATTCAGGTAATTCGTCTAGACCCAATTTTCCTGTTATCGGATTGATTTTGAGCTCGAAATTAGCCCCTCAATGGAAAAGCTTGAAACGAGCTGTTTCAATCCAACAGAGCTCGAAACGAGCTCTTCGGTACGCAGAATTGCGCCCCTGTGTAGAAAAGGGGGAAAATTGCATAATAAATAAATGAAAGCGAAACAATGGCTTTAGAAGCTTTCAAGGTCCAAAGGTACAGGATGAAGACCTGTGGAAATGCGCGACGCAAAGCGGCAGAATTTTTCAAAATATTATTGAAAGGTTGGATATAGAACGCCGGCAAAACAGAAACGGCGAACTTTTTGAAATTCAATTAACTGAGTGCTTTCCCGTTAAACCTTAAAGCGCTTGATCGAATTTGATTTTGTCGCGGGCCAGTCGTCTAGGGGATTCCGAGTAATTACTTCTCAGATTCGGGCAACCTGGTTAGGACAACAGCAATTTTTGCAAGATTGCGGTCATACCCTTACACGGTGTGGGTCGTCGGTTCAAATCCGGCCTGGCCCAACTATTTTTGCTTCCGATTATGAGACACGGACTTCCAAGTTCATCGCATCATTCAAATTTGGAGGAAGTCCCAGTTCACGCCATTATTCGGGTGGGCCACCTCCTTTGAAGCGGAATTGACTTTCGAAAACTAGAAAAGAGAATTACTTTCCGTCTTTTTCCTATGAAACGAACAAATTTAGCGCCTTCCGCACTTTTCAGAAGTGATATTTTCGGATTCAGCCAGGGCGTCCTAGTCGAAGAAGGAAAGAAGACGCTTTTTATTTCAGGGCAACTGGCGGCCGACAAAAAAGGAAACCTTATCGAGTCGGCAAACTTTAGCGAACAATGTACGAAGGCGCTCGAAGGAATTGATGCTGTCCTGAAGGAGGCGGGAGCCTCACGGCATAACGTTATGAAAATAACGGCTTACGTTTCAGACATGCAATCGAATATCCAAACTTTCACCGAGCTTGTGAAAAAATATTTTGGTGGTGATTATCCGGCTTCGACCCTGATTGAAGTTAAAGGTCTAGCCTTTCCGAAACAACTGGTGGAAATTGAAGCCTTTGCGATAATTTAGGCGTTCCACGGTTTCAAGATTTTATTATTCGCAGTTCAAGGAGTCTCCTGCTCCGTCAAGGATGGGAAATCCAGCCGAAGGAGATAATTCCGAATTTCTGGGATGAAAGTATATTGAAAAAAGAGACGACGAACTGAGATCGGTATTTACGAGTCTGTCTTTCTGTCTTATTTTGTCTAGATAGTTAAGACCGGAACCAGTAATGCGGTAGGTCCTGGACGAGCTATTATTTTCCACCAGTTTTACCATGCGATCCTGGGCTAGTCTCTCTAGATTCACGCTGCATCTGCGGTGCGACATCTTAGAAAGGTCTGATATTCGTTTTTCCGACAAAATTCCCCATGTCTTCAGAGTGACGAGAATCCGAACATGATCACTTGTTTCTAACATTAGAGGTCCTCCCAGTTTATCAAAATGTACCTCATCCCTACGATCTTACAAATTCCGAGTCTTAAAGATAAAGTGTTGCTATGATTACATTCGAAAACTCTCATCTTAACCATATCTATTAAGGAAGTACGAGAGACGTGGGATTGTTTAAAGGACAAGAAAAACAAGCTAATGATTGAAGTTGCCAGTCAGCATCATTCGAATAGATTCAGCGAGGAAGCTGAATGGCTACGGAGCGCCCTGCTTCCATTGCGAAAAAGTAATACTCGATCCTCAGTACGTTGCAAGGACGAAAACCAATGGAACCAAGTATTGCCACTGCTTCTGCGCGTTGAGCGTAAATCTTGTTGATAACTTGGAGCTGAGAACAGCCCAGACTCCCTTCAAACCCGACAGATCGGATAGAATCCTGTCGAGAGGTTGGAGAAAGAAGATGATTTTCTTTTCAAAGTAAGGGAATGGGGATTTTTCCGTCGATTTAGCTTGCGGTTTACGAAATCTTTTTCGAAATCATTCGACTTGCAAACGTACGAAGAGATCGATTCAAAGAAGGTTTATCGATTTTTTACAAGAATGTCCTTCTGACCTTTCCTCCATACGATATTTCCATTCTTCGAAATTAAAGTAATTCTTGTCAGAGGTATTGCAGAATAATCTTCAGAGTCCATAAAATCTTTCAAATTTGCTTGTTTTATGATATCTTTGTCCCTGTAAGAAACCAGATATGTGGTCGGGTCCTCTTTGTAAAGGGAGTAGCTCAAAGTCTCTTCCAGACTGCCCTTTTTCCTTCTGATTCCTTTTCGATTCTGAATCTCTCGCTTCAAAAAGATCGCGATCAGTTCCACTTGTTTGAGACCGCCGCATAATATGCGCTCCAGTATGGATCGGTAGACTGACGGCTTACCGGCACATCGCCGTGAATTTCGTGGGAAACAACTCCGTTGTCTTGATTGGTCATCTCCCCAATCACAGCCGCCGTTATACCCTTTTTCGTTAATCTCCCTACAATTTCTTCACTTTTGTTTCTTGCACATGCAATTATCATCGCACCTTCTCCCAAGCTCAGGTATGGGTCAAGTCCGAATAATTTGCAAATCGAACGTGTTTCATTCGCGACTGGGATAGCCTGTTTCTCGATTCTCATTCCGAGTGTGGAGGCCCCCGCAAGTTCAAGCAGTGCGGTAAAAACGCCGCCTTCCGCCACATCGTGCATCGCCGTAACACCGTCCGCCCCGGTTCCAACCGAAGCTGCGGTAAGGGCATCGTCCATCGCCGAAATCTGACTAAAATATGCCTCTGCGCCCTTCTGAAGCGATTCTCCAAGAATTTCTTTGACCCGGTTCGGAAATATCTTCGATAAAATACCTGTAGCAGATATCGCTGCGCCCTTCGTCAAAATTACGCTATTTCCAAGCTTGGCGCCGCTCGAAACGACTACCCTGCTCTTAGATCCCACCGCGAAAGTGGTTCCCGCCCCTATAATTGTCAAATGACAACCATCGAATTTTCCAGTGTTGCCTCCCACGATTGCAACACCTAGCCGAGAACATTCATTGCTAAGTGCATTCCAATATCTTGTCAAAACATCGTCCGGCAAGTCCGGAGGGAGATTGAGATCCGCCATCAGATATTGTGGAGAGAGTCCGCTTGTCGAAAGATCATTCACGAGCAAATTTACTGACATCCAGGCGGAGTCTTCGGGGCCCAAGTCGGGTATCAAGGAAAGTGGATCCGTTGAAGCTACGAGAACTTCGTTAGATCCGATCCTGATGACGCAGGTGTCTACGCCTGAAGTGGGTCCAACAAGTACCTCGTCCCTTCTTGCCCCGAGTTTTGGATAGATGATTTTTTCCAAAAAGGCGGAGGAAATCTTGCCCAGATTATTTTCGTAGACCATTTTCCGATATTCCTTTCAACTTGGAGATGAAGAACTCGCGCGTTCGACGCTCAAAAACGTATTTCCGCGGTTTCCATATTCAAGCTATGGGAATGGACTTTGGCCCAGAGAATCAAAGGAAGTTCACGAATGTCGGTGAGTTGAACAATAGTACTTGGTTTAGAAGATGATTGCCAAGGCCCTTACCGGGCTTGCGCTCCCTCCATACAGAGACAACGGTGCTCCAACGAAAAGGAACTTCTTCTCTAGAATCTTTTCCAGATTCCAGAGATTTTCGTAAACACCTATTTTCTGTGGGAGCAAGATCTTGTGGGCGGGGAAGGGTGGATGATCTGGGCTAGGTGCATCGAGTCCGACCGCATTAACTTGTAGTTCGACAAGATATTTGCAGGCTGCCTCACTTAGCGCCGGATGCTCCAGCCATTCGGATGTGGAGGACTTGTCAGTGTAACCGGTGTAAAAGAGGATGATCCATCCCGACAACGACTTCTCTCCTACGTTCTTCAAGGCCTTCTCGATATCCTCTTTGCCGATGTTGTAATTTCTGGGCTTGCCTGAAAAATTCAAAACCATGCCCGGTCCCACGTATCTTCTCAGAGGGACTTGGTCTATTGTTGGGGCGCCCTCGAAAAAGTGAGCTGGGGAATCTACGTGAGTGCTCGTGTGTTCTGCAAACATCCAAACAAATGAGGCATATCCTTCTTTCCCGACGGTAGTGTAAATTGAACGTAAGGGTTGAGGATAGCCCGGAAAAACTGGTGTGTCAAGGCTCTTCAATGGAACTGAAAGGTCGATTACTTCCTTGATTGAAGCGAGATTCTCCATAATTCAATATGTTCACCAAGTGGGTTTTGGAAGTTGTAATAAAAACTTAATCCGAAAGTCGTATTCTAGCTATCAGGTGCCGGCGACTCTAAAAGATAATCATCTCTCTCCGGAGTAAAGAAGTCTACAACGACGCTCGGGCTACTGCCTGTGGTCATCAGTTCGTGAAAGACTCCGGGCGGGATGAAATATCCGTCTCCGGCTTTCATCTCCCAGCTGGCATCGCCCACCTTAAAGATCCCCTTCCCTTCGATAAATAATCCGAACTGGGCGTGGGGATGATTGTGTCTAGGAAATACTCGGCCGGATTCAATCTTGTAGTAAACCATCATTCCCGTTGAGGCGTGATTTGCAATTCTCCTTTTTACTCCAGGCATGATTTCGTGCCAAGATTCAGATTTGTCTCTCCATAAAGCAGGTTCGCTATAGCTGTTTGTCATGAAACTCTCTCCCTTTTTCTGCGAAGACCTTTCAATAATAAGTATTGACGTGTCAAAGCTCTGGTTTAAATTTTCAAATTTTCGGGCCTCATCAACATGTATCTTTCCATGATCGAATGTTCCCCTTCTCTTGAGATCGTAAATCTAGTTCTAGAGAAACGTTCGAAAGGGGAAAACGTGATCTCATTGGCAATAGGAGATCCCTCCTCCAATACGTCTTCAGAAATCGAAGAAGTCGCTTATGCGAGCATGAAATCGGGGCAGGTTCATTATGTTCCGTCGTATGGTACGAGGGAGATTCGCGAAGCTATTTGTCGAAAAGTTAGGAGGAAAAATGGAATTAGAGCGGAACTTGGCGAAACGATTTTTCTTACAACTAAGCTGGCTGTCTACGCTTCGCTCTTCGCCGTCACTGAACCGGGCTATGAAGCATTAGTCCCGGATCGTGGTTATTTTTACGCAGAGCCCGTAATCATTTCTGGAGGAAATCCAGTTCCTTACCGTCTGAAATGGAGATTTCTCACTTGATATTGAAGAGATCAAGAGAAAAATCACGGAAAAAACGAGGACGATAATAGTAAACTCTCCTTCTAATCCGACTGGGCGAATTCTTTCCAAGGGAGAATTGAACGAGCTCTACGAATTTTGTTCAGACAAAGGAATCTACATAATTTCTGACGACGCATACGAGGATCTGGTCTATGATGGCGCATCGCATTTTGCAGTGGGATCTCTGGAGTCAAAACCAGAAAAAGTGATTTCCATTTTCAGCCTATCGAAGAGCTTATTCGATGACAGACTGGAGGGCAGGTTACGCTGTCGCTTCCGAACGCGTTGTTCGTCTGATCAACAAATTTCTGGAAAACACAATTACCTGCTTCCCTCCGTTAATCCAGAGCCTCTGCGTATGCTCTGGACAACGGAGACAAAATCATTGCCGAGATCAAAGAGGAATATTCGTTGAAAAGAAAGATTCTACTTGAAAAATTGGAGACAATTCCTAGGGTCGAGTGCAACGAGATTCAGGGAGCGTTCTACGCTTTTCCGAAGTTGAAGAACCTCGAGATGTCGGCGACGGAATTTTGCAAGCAATTACTTAAAATAAAATGTAGCTCTGCTTCCTGGGACGACGTTTGGCCGATCAGGAGAGGCTCGAGTACGAATCTCGTTCTCGGGAGGCCTTGAAGAACTCGAGATCGGCCTGGACCGATTTACCCGCTTTTTGACAAGTTTAGACTGATTCTCATCATAATCGTTCAGGTCAAATTTTCAGCAAGATTCAAGAACCAACGCGCAAATTCCTATTCGAATCGTTATTGGAGCCGACTTTTGCTAGATCGGTGGATCAACTTTCAAAACTGAAATTGCTTTCTGATGAAGATCTGAAGCTGCTGGAATCGGTTGATGAGGTTTGCAACGAACTTTCTATGGGCGAATTCGAAGCTTACATCGAGCGACGGTTCAATGACAGTGCACCCAAGATCTTGTCGGAACGTAACCTGATGGGGCTCCCGATCGCGAAAGAATACGGTGGAAAAGGAGTCGGCGTGTTGCTCCACTCGCTAGTGATGGAGAGGCTTGGACAACTAGGTATGGGAATAGTCACTCTGGTAGACGTCCACCAGTTTCTCGGAAGTTTGACAGTACAGCAGTGGGGAACCGCTGAGCAAAAGTCTAGGATCTTGCCTGAGGCTGCTAGCGGCGAATCCATCCTAGCCTATGCATTGACTGAACCGGATGCAGGTAGCGATCCCTCGTCAATGTCGACTGTTTATTCGGAAACGGGAGACGAATATGTGCTCAACGGTTCGAAATATCTCATATCAAACGGTTCGATAGCGAGATATATCGTAGTTTTTGCAAAATCAAGCAGAGATAGTTCTGTGACAGCATTCATCGTCGATTCGAGAACGCAAGGATTCAGCGTTGCAATGCATCTTTCCGAGAAATTAGGATTGTTTACTTCCGATACCGCGCTGCTCGAATTCCAGGAAATGAGAATTCCAACGGATGCTGTATTGGGAAAAGTGGGGAAAGGTTTCGCGGTTGCTTATTCGGCTTTGTTGAACGGCCGAATCGGTATCGGCTCGGGCTGCCTTGGTGTGATCGAGGATTGTCTGAATTCAAGCGTTGAAAGGGCGAAAAACAGAATCCAGCACGGAAAGCCGATAGGCAAGCATCAACTCATTCAACGACACATTTCAAAAATCGCGGTGAACCTTGAATCATCTCGTTGGCCCGTTTACAGTGCAGCGATGATGAAAGATGAAATGGATTCAAGACCAAAGGATTTGCAACTCAGAAACGAGGTTGACAGGATGAGCGCAACTGCGAAGCTGATCGCATCGACAAATGCTTACGACTCTGCGGACCGAGCAGTTCAGATTCACGGGGGGTTTGGCTACTCTTTGCTTTCACCCGTTGCTAAGCATCTTCTAGATTCCAGAGTAGCTAGAATTTATGAGGGAACCGACGAAATCATGGAGTTGAAGATCGCCTCCACAATTTTGGGGAAAGATTTCGAGGCGTACAGGTAGGCTCGGCGGCATAAGAAATTGAAATTCCATCTTGACGGAGTTGTGCACATTAATGCCAGTCCCGAGAAGACTTTTGCCAGCCTGTCTGATCCGACATTCATGGTTGCCACGATTCCTGATTTACAGAGTTCCAGAATAATTGATCAAGACCATTTTGAAGCAAAGATCAAAGTGGGAATCTCGGTGATCAGGGGAACTGTTGACATGAAGTTTGAGCTGAAGGAGAAGAGCGGGGGAAATCATGCGAGACTAATCGGGGACGGATCAGGCGCAGGTAGCAAGATGCATATCGAGAGCGAGTTGGATATTTCTTCCGAAGACAGCGGAACCAAAATGGCCTGGTCTGCGGACGCAGACATTAGCGGTCTAATGGCAGGGATTGGCTCTCAAATCCTGAAAGGACAGAGCGAGAAGCAGGTAACTCAAATCTTTGCAAATATCAAATCGAAACTTGAATCCTGATAATATTTGTAAGTCAAAGTTTTTTCTGCAGCATCATTTGCAACAATCCTGATCCTACAGGGGTTCTATAGGACTCACACTTCGCCGCGTTGACGGTCAACTTATCCTCAACATGTATGGGCCAGAAACGCAGAAGAAGCACCACTCGGTTTTCCACTTATTGACAGCACTAGAAGCTTCTTGTTCAATAATCTGTGAAATGAAATTTGTATTTTCGTGAATCACTAAGATAGGCTTAAACTGAACCTAGAGGTTAGTGCTCCGATACGCATCGCGGTTATAATTCCCTGATCATCAGTTTTGAAGGTCGTGATAAAGCATTTCGAAATGATTCGACCACTTCTGAATTTTTTTGTGGTATCCTATAACGTACTAACAACATGAATTTGTGATCAAGCATTCGTGCCTTGTACTGGCAACATGAATTTATGATCAGCCGTACATGTACGGGGCAACTTCCTAATGCGACGAGTACTACTTCTCAAGAAACACAGGAAGCATAATTTCCATGGGTACTTACAGGAAGCAACTAGATAAAATTGATGAAGAGGGCAACGGTGACAACCTTCAGAGGATTCGAACTCGCAATAAGCGGGCCGTTTCAAAGACAATATCCATCGCGATACTAATTTTCATCTCCGTCGTCATTCCATTCTTTGCAATGCTCAATACGAGTTACAGCGCGACTCCACCATCCAGCGAAGACTACCAACTATGGGTGCAGCCATATCTTTCCCAAATTGAAGGCGTAAGAGAAGTTATGATGACCCCCTTTCAGACGGGGAGCTTTGGTTACAATGCACAATATGGACTGGTCGAGGGTGGTGGGATAGAACCGTCGCCTGCTATCGGAGTGCCGGGTGGCTACAATAACATAATCGTCATTAGTGACAACAATCTTGAGGGAGGACTATCACTCGATTACTGGAATAGTGCATCAAGTCCGCTCGCTTCATTGCAGACTTTCATTAACTTCAACACAAAGAACTACGGGTCGGGAACTGTCGATACCGATATCAACGGTCAGGTTAGAAAATATCTTTCACAGACTTGGTTTGGAGTAGGCGCTTGTTCGGCTCCCTTCACACCTTATACTTATCCCGGTAGCTTTCATGGTACCTCCAGCGGCTATCTCCTAGACAGGAGAGAGCCTGAATACGGTTTCATTGATCCGTATGCTTCAATTCTCATTCAGCCCGGAATCCACATCGGTGGAATAGGCAATAACTGCGGCACGGAAGGCCAGACATGGTTCTTGAGTGGATATGGAGGTTTCACGGGTGGCGCGACCAGCGATGCGTGTCAGGGAAGCCAACCTTGCATAAACACTGAATTTCCCTCCAGTAGTCCGGTCGTGACCGATGGAGGAGACGACACGCAAGGGTTTTTGATCATGGAGTACGATATGCAATGTGTCGCTGGAACTGCCCCCTGTAGTTTATGGCAGAATGCTTTCCTAACAGACATGGCGCGCTATCCCTGGTCAGATACAAGGGGATCAGCCCACTTCATAGAAGCGGCAAGGGCAACTCAGGCTTGGACCATGAGCAACATGACCTACGACGGGATGTCGGCGAAAACAATGTTGCAAGACACAATAAGCAATCTCTGGGCAGACGGGGTAGACCCTTCCAATGGTGGAATGTACCAAAACTGGGGGACTCCGAATGATGGGAGAACGCCTGAACCAAACATGCAGGTTTTGACCGCATTTAATCCCAATTTACCGAGTTGGTTTACCCTTCCGACCACTACCACCTCTGCTTCCAGCACGACCTCAACTACTTCTCATACGACATCCTCGACTACTCATACGACATCCTCGACTACTCATACGACATCCTCGACTACCTCAACTTCGCAATCCACGACATCAAGTACAACCTCGCGTTCCACTACCTCGTCAACTACGACCTCCCACAGCTCTCAGACAACTTCGACTTCAATTAGCAGCACAACTTCTACTGATTCCACAATAACGAACAGTGGCTCTTCCTCCACGTCCAGTGATACCAATTCTAATGAACGTTCAGGGGCGATCACGACCGTGACCACGACGATTTCTACGACGGTCACAAACCCCTCGTTTATCACATCAACAGCTTCTCCCAGTGTTTCCGCTCAAACCATTACAAGCGTAGAAAGTGGTAATCTGACAGTCACAATTACTCGAACTGTTACCCCTAAATCAACAACGATAGAATCTTCTCAATCAGGCATATCAAATTCAGAAACCTCCTCTTTGATAGCAAATAGTGCCAGTACTTCGAATGGGATCGGCAGTTCTATTGCTCTAACCACGTCCAAGCATCAGACCGCGCCTCCAGTAGCAGCTTCCTCACCAACATCGGCATCCGCCCCAATCAGCTTGAAGCAACCAAAACCCACCGCAATGGTACTTGGAGGCTTTGCCGCATTCGAGACATTCATTATCGGGGTGATACCGATCTCATTGCTAGGAAAAATGAGCAGACTTGGGGGTCAGAAGTCAACCAGAGAATGGCAATGGTGATCTGAAAACCTCACTCACCTCTTTTCTTCTTTTTTTTGATCGTTTGAGCCAATTACAAATGCGGACTATTCCTTCGGCTCTCAGATTGCGAAGATTCTTTTCCCAGAACGACTATGCGGCAGACCGAACAACAATGGTAGACTGAACATTTAGAGCAAGGGATCTTGAAACATTAATTGGACTTTTTCTAAAAATTGTGTGGAAATCACTTTTTCAGCGTCGTTCAATTGTAGAATACAAGATGAGATCTATGTGTATACTTCGAGAAAACATGGACTCGCTAGTCAGTTGAAGCTTCGCAGCGGAGAGGGTGCGGTTTTAGAATTTCTGAATGCCACATGTCCAATCTCTCGGCTTCTAGCTTCAATCTTCTCAAGAATAGAAGATATCGAAGTCGGAAACATTTTTCATGTCATCAAGATTGTTAATGAAAGAGACAATCCTTATGCTTCTTTTTGTGCGAATTTTAGGAATTTATACTTGGAAGGTAATCACCCAGTGAGCCTAAGCGACGACCCCGCTGCGCTTTTTGCGGCGGCTGGAAAACTGAAGACCCTGAGGAGAGAGGGATGGGCAAAAGCTGGAATTGTCGACGCCGAATCCGTCGCTGACCACAGTTTCAGAATGGCGATCATCGGGGCGTTCCTTGCAGACATGATGAAACTAGAGCCCGGCAAAATCATGCGGATGTGCCTGATTCACGACATTGCGGAAAGCGAAATCGGGGATCTGATGCCCGAAGAAAAAGAGTCGGAAGAGGAACACAGGAAACAGGAAGACAATGTTGCGAGATCAATATTTGACTCGCTTCCGCCTAAATTTAGGAAGCAGCTCCTTCAGGACTGGACTGAACTAATGGGAACGAGAACTAATGAATCGAAACTAGTATGGCAGATAGACAAATTGGAGATGGGGCTGACTATGAAGGATTACATGAGAGCCGGAGGCGATAAGAAAAGACTGAAGGAGTTCAATCCATCTTGGTTTCTCTCGAAGGAGCTAAAGTCTATTCTCGAAAAGTATTGAAGTCGTGGTTTGGAATTTCAACCGCTAAGCGTGACAGTTTATTCTAAGCAGAGGGGGAATTAGTCAGTATTGGCAAACCAGAAAATAAGACTAGCTTTAGTAATTCACAACCATCAGCCCGTGGGAAACCCTGACGATATCATCGAAAGGATCTATCGAACCTCGTACTTCCCTTTTATCAAAAAACTAGCAGAATTTCCCAAAATCAAAGCAAATCTCCACTATACCGGCTCTCTGCTAGAATGGCTCGAAAATCATCATCCGGATTTCATATTCCTATTGCGGGAGCTGGTCGATAGAGGTCAAATCGAGTTTATCGGCGGAGCATACTACGAGCCAGTCATTTCGGTAATCCCTGATTCAGATGCCCAAGGACAGACTAATCTTCTTTCGGACAAGATAAGATCCCTGTTCGGGGTAAATCCATTCGGATTCTGGACGGCTGAACGAGCGTGGGAGCCCAATCTCCCAGAGATATTGGCTTCCGTAAAGGCTGTTCACACTGTTGTTGACGACGTAAGTTTCGAGAGTTCTGGTCTAGATGAATCCGGATGTTACGAGCCCTATTTGTTAGAGAGTCGTGGGAATTTCGTTACTGTTTTTCCAATTTTGAAAAAGCTACGATATTACATACCGTTCAAACCGATTGCAACTTCGATAGAGCTTCTCCGGGAAGCTGCGAAACGGAACTTCAAGATCGCAGTGTACGGAGACGATGGTGAAAAGTTTGGCGCTTGGCCGACTACCTTCGACAGAGTTTACAAAGAAGGTTGGCTCGAATCGTTTCTTAAGACTGTCACTAAACAAGACTGGATTGAAACTGTCAAACTATCGGAATATCTCAAATCGAATCCTGCCACCAAGAGAATTTATCTTCCCGCTTCTACTTACTCGGAGATGATGGAGTGGGCGATACCGCTGTATGCCCAATTGCAAAATACGCAGAGAAAAACAAACAGGAAGGACGATGTTCCTCTGCGAGGGTTCTGGCGTCTTTTTCTCGCGAAGTATCCTGAGAGCGCCAACATTTACTCCAAAATGCTCAGGGTCAGCCAAAACATTCACTCGCTCGATGGCTCGAACAATAAAGAAGCCTTGCTAGATTTGTGGAAGGGGCAATGTAACGATGCGTATTGGCACGGAATCTTCGGAGGATTATATGCCCCTATTCTTCGTAGAATCACGTACGAGCATCTGATAAGAGCAAATGTGGGATTTGAGAAACTTCGTTTCGAACGGGGGAAAAACTGGATCCACTCTGACGAAAGCACAAATGGTGGCAACAGAGAGATCTACATAGAAACCGAAAACCTAGGGTTGACGATATTTCCAAGCTTGGGAGGATCTATTTCGGAGCTTGATTTTAAGCCGTGCTTCGCGAACCTTTTGGACACACTTGCACGAAGGCCAGAGAGGTATCATAATGAAATCAGGAAGTCAATTGACAGAACAATAGTTCCCAATCGAAAAAAGACGACATCAATTCACGACTCGCCGAAGTTGACACACAAAGGGCTCGAAAAACTTCTGATTTACGACAGACACCCAAAATATGCATTTGTGGACTTCCTCCTCGAACAAAATGATGGTATTCGTTCCTTTGAAAAACAGGATTTTCACGAACTTGCGAATTTCCCGGACATCAAGTATGAAGCAGAGATTCAGAAGTCTAATCTTGAAGTCACAGTAAGCATGTCCTGCCGCTGCCTAAATCCTGAAGGGTTTAGTATCAACTTGAGAAAGATAATTCATGTTCCAGCTAATTACGCAGCGCTCAGGGTCGATTATCAGATTGAGATGCTGCGCTCCTCCGGGGGAAGCTTATCCGGATTATTCGTGCCAGAAATTAATCTTGGATCTCTTTCGGACGAAGGATTTGCCAGAAGGTACGGAAAATCAATAACAACCAACTCGGACGAAGTAGAAATTTCGTATGAAGTTCCCAAATTACGAGCAAGCATCAACTTTCAGGGGGCGAATTCATGCTGGATTATACCAGTCAAGACTGTTTCTCTTTCAGAGAATGGATTCGAGAGCAATCTACAGGGAATTTCGGTTTTGCCCGGTTATCATGTTGAACTAAGTACTAACAATGACCCGTTCAAGACTTCTATAGAGCTTCAGATGCGGTCTAGTTAGAATCGATTGTTTGCGGAGTGATTTATTTGAAGGATATCCGAACTACAGTCAGCAGTGGAGAAATCGAAAAAATCGTCAACTGTGACGAGGTCAATCCCTCTGCAATATTGGGTGCTCATATTATTTCCCAAAGAGGCATCGTTTCCTTTAGGGCTTACTTACCAAGGGCTGTCAACGCGTGGCTTAACCTTGACCAAGGTGTTAGAAAAGACTTTTTTCAAATTGATCCGTGCGGATTTTGGGAAGCTCAACTCGAAACAGAAAAAATTCCAAGATACACAATTTCTTACCAAGACAGGAGCGGCTTCATCGACGAAAGAGAAGATCCGTATGTCTTCGGCCCTCTCTTGGGAGAGCTCGATCTTTATCTATTCGGAGAAGGGACGCACCGGAAAATCTATGAAAGACTCGGCTCTCACGTTACCGCTGTAGGTTCGGTATCCGGAACACACTTTTCGGTATGGGCACCCAACGCTAGATCCGTTTCCGTCGTCGCTGGTTTCAATCACTGGTTTGCCGGGGAAACTCCTATGAGTTCAAGAGGTCTATCTGGAGTCTGGGAGGTCTTTGTTCCGAGAGTGAAAGAGGGTGAGGTATACAAGTACTCAATAAAGTCGAATGTAGATGGTAGCATCCATCTAAAGGCTGATCCATATGCTTTCCAAGCGGAACTAAGGCCAAGAACTGCATCAATTGTTTGCGACATTGACAATTATCACTGGACGGACGAAAAGTGGATCCAACAGAAAATGGACCGCTTCGAAACCTCGAGCGCACCCATCTCAATTTATGAAGTTCATCTGGGGTCTTGGAAGAAAGCAAGCGACGGTTCCTTTCTCAATTACAGGGAAATCGCTGACTCTCTTGTTCCGTACCTAAATGAATTCGGATTCACACACGTCGAGCTGATGCCTATCATGGAGCACCCGCTGGACGATTCGTGGGGATATCAGGTCGTTAATTATTACGCTCCTACGTCGCGATATGGTTCCCCAGAAGATTTCATGTATTTTGTTGACAGATGTCATAGAGCAGGGATTGGTGTAATCCTCGACTGGGTACCGGCACATTTTCCTAAAGACGACTACGGCCTAGCGATGTTCGACGGGACCCACCTGTACGACCATGCAGATCCAAGAAAGGGTGAGCAGCTCGACTGGGGCACTTTGATTTTCAACTACTCCAGAAAAGAGGTAAGAATGTTTCTCCTCTGCAATGCGTTATTTTGGTTTGACAAATACCACGTCGACGGTCTTCGTCTCGACGCTGTCGCATCGATGCTCTATCTGGATTATTCTAGAAAACAGGGAGACTGGATTCCGAACAAGTATGGTGGGCGGGAAAACCTGGAAGCATTGGAGTTCCTTAGAGGGACTAACGAGATAGTTCATGAGTTATTTCCAAAAGCTATGATGATTGCAGAGGAATCGACGGCTTGGCCAGGTGTCACTCACCCCGAGAAAAAGGGTGGCCTAGGATTCGATATGAAGTGGAACATGGGCTGGATGCACGATACACTCGATTATTTTCAGACTGATCCGATCTTTCGAAAGCATCATCAAAGGAACCTTACTTTTAGCTTGCTCTATGCTTTCAGCGAAAAATTCGTGCTCGTCTTGTCGCATGACGAAGTAGTTTATGGCAAAAAGTCTCTACTGAACAAAATGCCAGGAGACGAGTGGCAGAAATTTGCAAACCTCCGATTGTGCCTTGGGTACATGTTCGTGCATCCCGGCAAGAAACTGCTTTTCATGGGATCAGAATTCGGACAGAGAAATGAGTGGAACTTTAGAACCGAGCTCGAGTGGGCTGAGGCTGATCACGCTCTAAATAGAAAAACAATCAATTTTGTAAAAGATTTAAATCACATTTATTCGACCGCTTCCGAATTTCACGATCTCGATTTTTCATACGAAGGGTTTGAATGGATCGACTTCAAGGACGCAGAACAGAGCATTATCAGCTTCATCAGAAAATCGAGCACAGATACGAAAAAGTTCGCTATAGTAGTTTGCAATATGACTCCGATTGTTAGATACAGTTATCGAATCGGTGTTCCGAGTGACGGATTTTACAAAGAGATTCTGAACAGCGACGCAAAAGAGTACGGTGGAAGCGGCGTCGGAAACCTGGGTGGAGTGAAATCAGAAGTCATCCCGTGGCACGGATTGCCTCATTCGCTGAATCTGACCCTTCCCCCACTGGCGCTGGTCGTGCTAGAATTCGACCAAGCCGAAGTGAACGACTCTAAATCTGCAAGCTGAGAGGGGCGATCTACGTTGGAGAAGGAGAGTAACGGAGACGAATTTAAAGCATTCAACGAGAGTCCCGGCCTGATTGATCTAAAACAAAGACTGCCATCTTCAACCATCATACTTAGCGTATCACCTCAAGTTGACTGCGGTCGATTCCCTGTAAAACGTGTAGTTGGAGATATTCTCGAAGTAAGCGCGAACATACTGAGACCAGGGCACGAACTTCTGGCAGCTTTCCTGAATTGGAGGATGCAGGGTAACCAGTACTGGAATAGAGAGGCGATGATGTATAGCTTCGACGAAGACAAGTGGTCCGCAACACTTACTCTATCCCTCTTGGGCGTCTGCGAGTTTTTCATAGAGGCGTGGGAGGACCCGTATTCGACAAAAATTCGAGAAATCCAAAAGTGGATCGAATCTGGTGAAGATGTCAGTTTGGATATCGCAGAGCTAATCGACCTAGGAGTCAAGGCTTCGATTTTCGCTTCTCCAGGAGAGAAATCCATAATCAAGGAGCGGCTTAACGAGATTGCAACCTTTGGAGAAGCTCCATTCTCGGAATCTGACAGGACGGAGCTATTGAAACTAATTTCTGAACCGAAATTCTCGGCGCTTGTTGTAAGAAATCTCGAAAAGGAAGGTTACAGCGCAAGCGAAACATTCCAAGTAATAGTCGATAGGAGCATCGCTAGATACTCGACATGGTACGAAATGTTTCATCGCTCCCAAGGAACCGCGGAAGGCAGGAGTGCCACATTCAAAGAGGGAGAATCTAGGCTTGAAGAAATCAGTGAGATGGGATTCGATGTCGTTTATCTTCCGCCCGTTCATCCCATTGGCCACACCAATCGCAGGGGACCGAATAACACTCAAAGCAACTCTGAGTTAGACCCCGGAAGTCCCTGGGCGATAGGGAGCGAGCTAGGTGGACACGATTCAATAAATCCCGATCTCGGGACAATGGATGATTTTCTACACTTCGTATCGGAAGCAAAAGAGATGGGGATCGAAATTGCATTAGATATTGCGTTTCAGGTCTCACCCGATCACCCCTATGCAAGAATGCATCCCGAGTGGTTTTATCGAAGAGGTGACGGGACGATCCGATATGCAGAGAACCCGCCGAAAAAATACTACGATATTTATCCTTTGAACTTCGAAAATGAAAACTGGAAAAAACTTTGGGAAGAATTGCTCAGGGTAGTCATCTTCTGGATTGAAAAGGGAATCAGAATATTCAGAGTAGACAATCCGCACACGAAACCTGTCGCTTTCTGGGAATGGATGATATCAACCATAAGGACGCGGTTTCCAGATATAGTTTTTCTCTCGGAAGCGTTCACCAGACCTAAACCAATGAAACTCTTGGCGAAGGCTGGCTTTGATCAGTCGTATACGTACTTTACCTGGAAAAATTCGAAGAGCGAATTGACGGAGTTTATTCAGGAATTCTTCCTGTCCGACACACTCGAATACTATCGCCCTAATTTATTCACAAATACTCCAGACATACTGCCTGAGTACCTCCAGACCGGCGGCAGGCCGGCCTTCAAGATCAGGGAGACGCTAGCCGCTACTCTATCATCTTCATACGGAATCTATAATGGTTTTGAACTGTGTGAAGGCAAAGCGAGGAGCAAGGGTTCGGAAGAGTATCTCGATTCCGAAAAATATCAGTATAAGGTATGGGATTGGAACCGACAAGGTAACATCAAGGATTACATTTCAAAGATAAACAAAATCAGGAAGGAGAATCGCGCCTTACAAGAGAATTCGAATCTGAGGCTGCTTGAATGTACGAGCGATCAAATAATATTCTACGGCAAGTGGTCAAGGGACCTGTCAAGTGTGATCATGGTCGCCGTAAACCTTGATCCCTTCTCTGCTCACGAAGGATTTGTCAAAGTTCCTTTGAAAGAGCTCGGCCTAAACGATAGCTACGAGGTAACGGACTTGATCTCTGGAAAATCTTTCATATGGAAAGGTGAAACCAACTATGTTCGACTCGACCCGAATATAGAACCCGCGCATATACTCAAATTAGAATGACAAGACCAAATCATTCTTTGAGAATAACTCTAATCCTGTAAAGTTCACGGTTTTCGGATTAAGCAGTTCCTCTCATCACTACTACCGACCGTTCCTCAAGCTCGAATGTGTCACCCCCCGCAAGTTTTCTCTTGCCCTCTTTCATATCCTGAGCCAAGGTGTGGATCAGAACTTCCCATTTTTCATAAACTTTCGGTACTCGAAACTTTGCAGATTGATCCTTAGCGTTCAATAATATCAGTAGAGTATCGTCGGCAATTCGGGAACCTTTCTGATCTACTTCATCGATTGCGTCCCCTGACAAAATCATTCCAATCGTATGAATTCGAGATTCATTCCAAGCCTGATCAGTCATCTCTTCACCGTTTGGCTGAAGCCACGTTATGTCCTTGGACGCACCGAATAATTTCCTACCCTGGAAAAATTTCCTTCTTCTCAGAATTGGGTGCTCCTTTCGAAAGGAAATTAGGCGAGTCGTGAAATCTAGCAAATCTTTCTGACGATGGCCAAGGTTCCAATTGAACCAACTTGTCTCGTTGTCCTGACAGTACGCGTTGTTGTTACCCTGCTGTGTCCTCCCGATCTCGTCACCACCTAAAATCATCGGGACACCTTGGGAAAGAAAGAGTGTGCAGAGGAAATTCTTCATCTGCTTTGTTCGTAGAGCGAGTATAGTCTGATTCGCTGTCTCTCCCTCTTCGCCGAAATTGAAACTGTTGTTATCATCAGTTCCATCTCTATTTTCTTCTTTGTTAGCCTCGTTGTGTTTTGAGTTGTAACTGACCAGATCGTTCAGTGTAAACCCGTCATGACAGGTCACAAAATTGATACTGGCATGTGGATTTCTGCCGTTCTCCTGATAGAGATCGCTAGATCCCGTTAGTCGATAAGCCATCTCAGGGACCTGACTTTCGTCACCACGCCGGAACTTGCGGATAGAATCTCTGTATTTAGCATTCCATTCGGCCCAAAGGGCGGGAAAATTCCCCACCTGATAGCCGCCACTCCCCAGGTCCCAGGGTTCGGCGATCAATTTTACGCGAGAAATAACGGGATCTTGCTGAATCACTTCAAAAAAACTTGAAAGATGATCAACTTCCCACAGCTCGCGGGCAAGTGTCGAAGCAAGATCAAAACGAAATCCATCCACGTGCATTTCCAGCACCCAGTACCTCAAACTGTCCATAATCATCTGAATCACACTAGGATGGCGCACATTCAGGCTGTTTCCCGTTCCAGTAAAGTCGACATAAAGCCGGGGATTTTCCGGCGAAACTCGATAGTAAGAAGTATTGTCGATGCCGCGAAAGCTCAGAGTAGGGCCAAGCTGGTTCCCTTCTCCAGTATGGTTATAGACTACATCCAGAATTACTTCGATTCCGGCTCTGTGGAGCGCCTTAACCATGTCCTTGAACTCCTTCACTTGCTCCCCGTACTTTCCAGTGCTGGAGTAGCGCGAATCTGGAGCAAAGTAGCCTATCGTATTGTAACCCCAGTAGTTTACTAGACCGTCTATTACCAGAAACTTGTTGTCGACATGGTGATGTATCGGAAGTAATTCAATTGCGCTTATCCCAAGATCTTTCAGGTACCTGATAATTTTCGGTGAAGAAAGTCCCGAATAAGTTCCTCTTTCTTCCTCTGGAACCTCGGGATGGAGCTTCGTCAGACCTTTTACGTGTGTTTCGTAGATCACGGTCTCGTTCCAAGGAGTTCGTAGAAGCTTGTCCCCTTCCCAGTCGTACGCGGTATCAATGACTATGGACTTTGGGAGAAACGGGCCCGAATCTCTTTCGTCGAATGACATGTCTTCTGAACTGTCCCCAATTTTGTATCCAAACATCGCGTTATCCCAGGAAATCGTCCCCGCAACAGCCTTCGCATAAGGGTCGATAAGCGCCTTGTTAGGGTTGAATCGAAAGCCTTTCTGAGGATCGTACGGCCCGTCTACAGAATACGCATACAACTGACCGGGCAGAATATCGGGCAGGTACGCGTGCCAGACGTACCCGGTTCGTTCCGATAATGGAACTCTGTATTTCGGTTCTTTTGACTGTTCGCTCTGGTACAGAAGCAGGGTTATGCCTGTCGCGTTTTCAGAGAAGATGGCGAAGTTGACGCCCCTTCCGTCCCACGTCGCTCCCAGAGGAGACGAAGAACCCGGCCAGACTCTCAAGAAAGCTAGTCTCTCCCGATAATGGGCATTACGCCTAAATCATTTCCCAAGTCGAGAATTCGAAGGGTGCAATGAATAACGACGATAATTCAGAAAGGACCACATCTCACTAAGTAGCAATTTCCTTCGGGGGTTCCGCACTCCGAGGTTGTATGCCGATTAAATCTTCTATCCCTTTGATCGGAATCCAAATCCAGTCCGGACGATTGTTAAGCTCGTAGCCAAGCTCGTAGATCACTTTCTCGAGCAGGAACGCGTCGAGCAAAACCGAGAGTGCATTTCTATCGGTGGGCAGTATCACGCTGTTCGCGACAGTGCCCAAGTAAGACCTGAGATAAAGCGCGCTTACAGCTTTGTACCAGAATCTGGCTGCTTCAAGAGAAAGTTCCTGATTCTCCTTTATCTTAGGATTATTGTTGTTGAGTATGACTGACATTGCGGCATAATGGAAGGACCTCATCATTCCGGCGACGTCTCTAATCGGCGATCTCTTCAATCTCCTATCAGACAGAGATCTGGCAGGTTCTCCCTCGAAATCAATCAAAACAAAGTCTTTTCCAGTAAAAAGGACCTGCGCAAGGTGATAGTCTCCATGAACGCGGGATCTCATGCAGTCAAGTTTGACTTTCTTCAGTTCTGCAAATCTTGTGACAATCTCCTGCTGATGTGACAGTATCTCGCCCAACTCTCGGGCCGCTGCGGGGCTCAGATTTACAGAACTGCGGCACTGTTGAAAGATCCGATTCGAATAACTCGTCATTGATTGGGCGACTGCTACCTGTTCCAGGTAACCGAAGGGTTCGGGCTTGAAATTAGGATCGTCCGCTTCCTTGAGTAGTGCTAAGTGAAATTCGCCTGTCCTCTTCCCCAGCAACATTATCCAATCGTCGAATGGTTGCCCTAATTCCTCAAGAACAGATTCGGGAAGTTCTTCCTGAGCAAGCTCAAGAATAGAAGAATTCAGGGAAGATTCTGGAAGTATTTTCGCAGAAAGAACATCGTCCAGGAATCGCTCGAACTGCCCGTGAAAAAGAGCCCAGGCATCACCCTCATTTCTGATGTACTCCTCTAGAATGGCCACGGTTGCGGCTTCAGCGGCCGGAGCCTTGAATACCACACTGCCCATCAGACGAGGAATTTCCTCGAACTTGTTTTTTATCAGCGCAGCTTCGATTTCTACTTCTGGATTCGGGCCTTCTTCGATTCTACGCAGGAATTTTAGTATGAACTTGTCTTCATACACGACGGAAGTATTGCTCTGATCTGCGCCGGTAACTGTAGATTTAAGAGAAATCTTGTCAGAAGTAAGATCGTCAGCAGATTTGATTCCGACGATTTCGCTCTGCGAACCGGAAGCCGTTTTCCCAAAAGTAATGAAGTCCAGCAGTCGAGATCTAAACGATTGGTCGTAGACTGCGTCGAATAGGACACCAGGAGTGTTCTTGTCGATGCTCACTTTGGCGACGATTGATCTTCGGTTGGCATCCTTCAATTGCTCCGAAATGTCAACGCTGGAGTAGCTCATGGGAAGAAAATAGGACTCCGGGAGACCTTCAGTGTAGTAAATATCTGCGAAAACAAGCAGTTGAGAATTTCCCGTTGTTGGTTCATCCCAGAAAGTGATCACCTCCCTGATTCGGGTCTGTTCTATCGTTCTGCCCTTTCCGCCAAACCATCTGTTCGATCTTAGATATTGAGGAAGAACTTCTGTCTCAAGCTTGTCCTTTGCCCTGCCATTGAACATATCTTGGAGTTTCCTTCTAAGTTCAAGAATGGGGATCTGAGAGGGTTGATTTACCTCCTCGGTCCGCCGCTCTAATTTCATGTTGAAAATGTAGTAGCCGTAGGGGGCAAAGGTGAGTCGATATCCAGTTTTTCCGATCTGAGGAAAATTTGCTCCGCCAAAAACGTCAACCGGCCTACGATCCGAGAGTTTTGAGAGATCCAGCTCGGTTGCCTGGGTCCTGCCGGAGAGATTTGCAGTAATCAGTAGAATCTCATCTCCGAGTCTTCGAGTAAAAGCCAGAATTTTCGTGTTTGTCGGATAGAGAAACTCGATCGAACCCCTGCTGAAAGCCTTGAAGCCCTTTCTCATCGCGATCACCCTCTTCATCCACCAAAGCAGAGAGGAGGAATCGTTTTGTTGATTTTCTACATTGATAGCTTCGTAATGATACAGGGGTTCAATTATGACGGGGAGGTACAGTTTTTGCGGGTTTGTCTTCGAAAACCCGGCATTCAGGTCGGCGCTCCACTGCATCGGAGTCCTTACACCGTTTCGATCGCCAAGGTAGAAGTTATCTCCCATCCCGATTTCATCGCCATAATAGATCACAGGAGTACCCGGTAGCGTGAAGAGCAAAATGTTCATGAGTTCGATTTTTCTGCGGTCGTTCCCAAGCAGCGGTGCGAGCCTTCTCCTGATTCCTAGGTTTAGCCTGGCCTGTCTATCTTTGGCGTATACCCTGTACATGTAGTCTCGCTCCTCGTCTGTAACCATTTCCAGTGTTAATTCGTCGTGATTTCTCAAAAAAAGCGCCCACTGGCATTTTTCAGGAATTGCAGGCGTCTGTTCCAGAATATCTATGATCGGGAACCGGTCTTCCATCTGGATCGCCATAAACATCCGGGGCATCAGTGGAAAATGATATGCGACGTTACATTCATCTCCATTGCCGAAATACTGAGCGGCGTCAACGGGCCACTGATTTGCCTCAGCGAGCAACATCCTGTTCTTGAAACCTGAATCAATGAATGCCCTAAGTTTCTTTAGAAATTCGTGGGTTTCCGGCAAATTCTCACAGTTGGTGCCCTCTTTTTCGTAAAGATAGGGAACCGCGTCAAGTCGCAGGCCGTCAACTCCCATCTTGAGCCAGTAGTCCACGACGCTGAGCATTGTCTTTTGCGTGAATTCATTTGTAAAGTTCAAGTCCGGCTGGTGGGAGTAAAATCTGTGCCAGTAGTACGCTTTCAGCTACGTTATCCCACGCCCAGTTGGAGGACTCAAAATCTTTGAAAATTATTCGCGCCTCAGTATATTTGTTAGGGGTGTCGCTCCACACATAGAAATCTCTCCATCTCGATCCCGGCTCAGCGGTTCGTGATTTCTTAAACCATGGATTTTGGTCCGATGTATGATTCAGCACGAGTTCAGTGATAACCCGGAGACCCCTTCTGTGCGCCTCCGCCATGAAATCCTTGAAATCCTTCAGGTCCCCGTAAAATGGATGAATTTCAAAATAATCAGAAATGTCGTACCCGTCATCTTTCAAGGGTGATGGGTAAAATGGCAAAAGCCATAGCGTAGTAACCCCGAGGTCTTTCAGGTAATCGAGCTTCGAGGTGAGCCCCTTGAAATCACCAATTCCATCGCCGGCGGTATCACAATAGGCCTTCACGTGGACCTCATAGATTATTGCGTCCTTGTACCAGAGTGGATCGTCTTCGAGGTATTCTTCTGATGACATCAATAGCCAACCGATGATATTTTCAGTTCATTTGCTTCGGAATTGAGACTAATTAGGACGTTATTGACTGCTCGCACATATCATTTGTTGATTCCATTTTCCAGTCGATGAATTCAGCTGCCAGATATGGATGATATCCATTCTTTAACCCTATCTTTCAAAAACCATCCTACGACGATTCCCGTCGCTACTCCAACTGCGATCGCTATCGCCCACGCAAAAGCTTCGGCGAAGATGTAGAGAATGGTCACGTCAACTCCAAGATGGGTTAACGCGAGTGTTAACGTCACAAAATAAAGGACTACCTTGACAAGGTCCCCGACAATATTGAGGTAGAATAACTCCCTCTTTTCGGGAGAGACACTTTTCTTGACAAATTCTCCCAACCAATCGGAGATAATCATGCCCACAAACAGAATGATGCCTGAACCCACGAGAATCGGCAGATATCCAAGAAACGAACTAACTGTTGTCGTCAGGACGGACAACCCGAGGCTGTAAAGGGCATAGAGAAAGGCGGAAATGTAAACGAGCCATTTTGTTAGTGAATTCCCTAGTTTGAATGAGGCGTAATCCGCACGCATCAAGGCCCTGCCTATTACGGTCTGTTTCAATAAAGAATCGCCACCAGCGCGGGCGAGGACTCTTCCGACCAAATTTCCGAGCGATCTTCCTACTACCCACCCGATGACAATTATCAAAAAGAAAATAGCGGCTTTGTAGGCGACAATCCAGAGGTCAGATAGGAGCTCGCTTGTCGTTATTGGAAGTTGGATGGCCATTTCAAAAAACCAATTATATTTCTCTACTAAAATTAGAAAGAAAATAGCAAGACCAAAACCGAATCTCCGCGATTTTAATCTTTAGCTATTTCTCGATGAGAAATGTCTCATCCAGATACTCGGCGACCCCGTAGCCTCCAGGGTTATCGGTGATAACGTCGGCGATCTTCTTTAGGGCGTCTACCGCGTTCGCCACGGCTACCCGCAGGTCGGCAGGGGCAAACAACGCGAGGTCGTTTTCTCCGTCACCAAAACAAGTGAGGAATAGTTTCCTCGTCGAACCAAAGTGCTGAACCGTTGCCGCAACTCCCGTTCCCTTGTCCACGTCAGGCGGGAGGACCATCAGTGAATCTTTGTTAGGTACTAGCTTTGCGTCCAGTCCGGTCTTCGTAAGAAGGGAGGAGATCTGAGGCGCATGATCGATACTAGTTGCAAACATGATTTCTGCAAAGCGAAGTGGAATACCGGAATCCCGAAACACCTTCCTCGCTTTTTCGGTCCAGTCCTTGCCAAGGACATTCTTTTCTTTCGAGTCGGAAAAATATGAAATCGCGCCATTTTCGGCGACGAGGAATGAAAACACATTCGATAGATCCCTGTTTACGTTTTGAAGAAATGGCAGATCCCTGCCCGAAATGATACCCAGTGTCGCAAGATCGGAATTCCTCATCTCCAAAAGCGCGTCTTTAGCGACTTTAGGGACCTCGTTTGTGTCAAAAGTCAGGGTTCCGTCGTAGTCGAAAATCAGGACATTTCGAATTTCATCTGGCAAGAATGACGATCCCCGATACCTTCGAGCAGCCGGCTTGCACTCTCATATCAGGGGAACAAAGAATCACTCTTTGTCTATGAATTCGTTCGGATTTGGGGGATCGGGCGAGAGTCCCTTTCTCTTTCTGATACCTTGAACGATTGATAGCAGCATTGAATTCGGCACAGGCTGCCATGCTTTGAAGAATGTGTTCCACATGGCCTTTCCCGCCGTAGCTCCCCTCATTGTTTCGGACAGATCGAAGGTTTCCGAAGTTGGGATTTCTCCCTGGATTATGGTAATCACTTCCTTCTGCTCCACGTTGAGCATCTTCCCTCTCTTGCCTGAAATCACGCTTGCTATCGGACCAATTTGCTCCGCAGGGCACTTGATTTCAATTCCAAGGATTGGCTCAAGAAGAGTAGGATCGGCAGTCAGAGAAGCTCCTAGAATTGCCCTTCTCGTGGCCGGCATCAATTGAGCATACGTCCTGTGCGCAGGATCCTCATGAGGCACGTAATGAGTGAGGACCACTTTGAAACCCCTGCAAAATTCGTAAGCAAGCGGCCCGTTTGTCATCACATCATTAAATCCAGCGCGGATCGAGTCCATCGATTCCTGCAGGAACTGGACTCCCTTTGTTTCTTCAAGCAGCATGTTGCCCTTATCGTCGATTGTGACAACTGAGCGGGCTTCGTCGGCGTCCCAGCCATGTTCCCTCAAGACCTTGGCGACGGTCTTTTTGTCGGTATTCTCGTTCAGCTGCCCGGTTCTAATCAGCTCCACGACATCTGGAGGCAGAGGCTCGATGCGGATGAAAATCTTGTTATGCCTGTTAGGTGAGCGCGACATTATTGGCCCCGCTTTCGATCTAACGGCCTCTCTATAGTTGACGAGGGGTTCAGTCTGTATAATTTCTACTTTCTGATCTTGAATGAGAGTTGTCGCAATTTCAAGGTGTAGAACTCCCATCCCCGAAAGAAGCTGTTCGCCAGTTTCCTCGTTAATCCGAACGACAAGATTTGGATCTTCAATAGTTAGACGTCTGAGCGCTTCAACGAGCCTTGGCAGATCCTTTGGATGTTTGGGCTCGATGGCAATAGTGACAACAGGCTCGGATACGTACTTGATCGATTCAAAAGGAGCTATATCCTTGACTGATGATAGTGTTTCACCTGCTCTGGCGTGCTCCAGACCCAAAAGCGCTGGAATGTTTCCTGCGCCCAGCGCACCGACCATTTCCCTTTGGGCGCCCATGTAGAAATTAACCGACTGAATTCTCTCTTCACGCTTCGCACCAAGCAAAAAGACAGATTCGCCGTCACGGACGGTGCCAGAGAAAAGTCTTCCCGTGGCTACGATTCCAGCCTGCGGATCGACATTGATGTTGGTCACCATCATGATGACAGGACCGTTATCGTCACAGGCAAGTAGCGCTTTTCCGATGTCGCTAGTTATATCACCAGTCCAGATTCTCGGAATTCTGTATTTCTGAGCTACGTGAGGTGGAGGATGGTGCTGAATCACCATGCCCAATACTGCTTCATGTAGAGGAGCCCTTTTCGCGAGATCGGCAACATTCCCCGTCGTGTATGCGTTGTAGACATCGCCGAAATTGACCCCTTTCTTTTGGGCGATTTTGGCATTGAAACCCCATCTATCTTTTGCAGAACCAAAAGAAACGCTGCTGTCCTGGATGGATACTTTCCATCTTTGCTTTAGCTCCGGCTCGGCATAAGTCTCCACGAGTCTGTTGAAATCTCCGACGATAACGCCGATATGTTTCTGCATAGCATCCTTGTCCAGCCGGAGTTCCTTTACCAGCCGATCAATCTTGTTTATGTAAAGAACTGGGCGCACTCTTTCCTCCAGAGCCTGGCGGGTCACAGTTTCAGTCTGAGTCATTATGCCCTCGACGGCATCGCTGACAACTACTGCACCGTCGATTGCGCGTAAAGATCTAGTCACTCTTCCAGTAAAGTCGATGTGCCCTGGAGTGTCGATCATGTTCAATACGTAGGGCGTTCCATCCTCTTCGTAATACAAAGTCACGTTTGCAGCTTTGATGGTCATCTGCCGTGACTGTTCCAGAGGCATCGAATCCAGCGCCAGTGCCTGACCTGCTACAGATGGCGCAATCATACCAGCAGCAGCTAGCAGGCTGTCACTCATGGTTGTTTTTCCATGATCAACATGTGCAATTACTCCGAAATTTCGAACGTGTTCTTTATTCGAAATCGTACTCATAATTTCCTGAATATTCTTAAGCTTAGGCAATAATTCACACTACTCCGGACGACTAGACAATCCCCAAATGCTCGAAAAAAATACTGTAGGAAAGCTATTCTTCCGTTGCCCCTTTTATGTTTGTATGATTGAACGGAAGTACTCTGCTTACTTTTCTGAATCGAAATTCAAAAATCAAAAATCGCTCGACGAAGTCGGAATTTTGTCGGTACGTAACAGTTTTCAAAATCACCTAATTTGGTTATATACTCTCGGCTTAGCGATTTTTTCAAAAATTGCCAAGTTCGGAGATACCTAATTTCTACAAACTTTCCGTCGCAGAGCGCATGAAGCTCGTCCAGAAATTTGCTGGTCTAGACAACAGAGAGGCAGAGTCGATTGGCTCGTTTTCAGGACTGGAATCCGATACCGCTAATCGAATGATCGAGAATGTAATCGGTGCTATTCCCGTTCCTCTGGGAGTTGCTACTAATTTCCTCGTGAATGGGAAAGACTACATCGTCCCCATGGCTATCGAGGAACCTTCTGTCGTGGCGGCCGCGAGCAACGCTGCAAAGATGGCCAGAAAGCACGGGGGTTTTCACACCAGCAACACAGGACCGGTAATGATCGGTCAAATCCAGACTGTTCGGATAAAGGACCCGTTCCGTGCCCGTATGGACATTCTGGCTCACAGAGACGAACTCCTCAAAAAAGCTAACGATCAGGATCCAAAACTTGTCTCGGTGGGTGGAGGCGCAAAAGACCTGGAAGTCAAAGTAATCGAAACTAAGAAGGGGCAGATGGTAATTTCCGAGCTCATCGTGGACTGCCGCGACGCGATGGGGGCCAACGCGGTAAATACCATGGCGGAAGCAATCGCCCCGGATATCGAGAGAATTTCAAGGGGAAGGGTGTTCCTGAGAATCATTTCCAATCTCGCAACTAAACGTCTGGTCAGAAGTACTGCGACCTTCGATACTGAGCTTCTGGGAGGGAGCGACATCGCCGAAGGGATAGTCGAGGCTTATGCATTCGCCGATTCTGATCCTTACCGATGCGCGACCCACAACAAGGGTATAATGAATGGCGTCATCGCCGCGGCTCTCGCGGTCGGCCAGGATACGCGGGCTCTCGAAGCGGGCGCTCATTCTTACGCAGCGAAAAGTGGACAATATCGATCTCTCACGACTTACGAAATAGATCAAAATGGAAATCTTGTCGGAACGATCGAAATGCCCATGGCAGTAGGATTGATCGGAGGAGCTTCGGCAGTTCATCCTGTTGCGAAGGCATGCGTAAAGATCCTCGGGGTAAAAAGCGCGACAGAACTTGCCGAAGTCATGGCTTCGGTTGGGCTGGCTCAGAATTTCGCGGCTCTGAGGGCTCTTTCTTCTGAAGGGATTCAACGCGGCCATATGAAACTACATGCACGGAATGTTGCAGCCTCTGCCGGAGCGACGGGTGACCTTGTTGATCTCGTTGCACAGAGAATGGTTGATGAAAGAAAGATAAGATTCGACAGAGCTCAAGAATTGCTGAAGGAACTTTCTAGAGCTTCGTAGTTTCTCGACCAGCTTGTAGAACCTCTTAATACCCCGCAAAAGCCATGCCTGAGAGAAATGTCCCCGCGGGCCCGTGGCCTAGTAAGCAGTCCGGGAGTGGATTGCATAGACTGGATAAGGCGTTGCCCCTCTAAGGCAGAGATCGAGGGTTCAAATCCCTCCGGGCCCGTCCCATATTTTTCAAAAAGTCTTCCGATGAGGTCAGGGGTTTGGCGGCAGAAGGTACGTCCACGGAATGTGCAATATTGGAAAAACTATCAGTATAATAGGAAATACAAAAATCGGCACGAGGATCAGTAGCCACAGGATAATCGGGATCAATCTTTCAGTGATAATGCGAACTGGTGGGGACATCCTGCTCGCGTCTTCTTGATCTGGTGCGGCATTGAAGATAAACGAAAAAAGCGCCGAAAGCCGCTTGTGTTGTTTCAAGTATTTTTCAAATTCAGGCAAAATGATCACAATCCAAGAGATTATTGCCAGCGCAAGGATCGCGAACAACAACGCGACGACTATCTCGGTGATCAACTTGATGCAGCACTGCCATCCTGAGAAAAGAGGTACTAAAACATTCCATCCCGAGAGGTTGTACTGCCTCTCAAAATGACCAGAAATTAATCATCTGGAATCCCGGTCAAAACCGGTATCGGGAATTGATTTTTGTTTGGTTGTTCTTAGGCAGAATTCGTCCGAACTTACTTCGGTATCCCTCGTTTCTTCTCTTCCAGGACAAATTCGCAGTACTGGTCTCCTCTAGCAAGACAGCTCGTCTCAACGCACTTGCATTCGATCGAGAACAGCTCTTCAACATGACCAACTATGTGGCCTCGAATAAAATGACCAGTTGCCTTGTCAGATTTCTGCCCCATGCATTCAGCACTTTCCCACATTCTGATCGCCATGCTGAGGGGCGACTGGACGAAGTTTAGGACCTTTGCTTTACCCCAGCCGAGGGCTTGGTACATCGCCACGATTTGATCCAACTGTTGAGTTATCTTATCCCTTCCCAGAGCCATCAAGAGTTCTTTTCCGCTCATCCGCCCGGCCATGTTGCCTTGCTCATAGATTATTACGTCTCCCCCTGACCCAAACTTTTCTCTAGTTTTTTGGAGCATGCTGTTCCAGACGTCGTTTCGCATTATCATCGCGCGTTGACCTGAGTCTATTTTGATCGGAAAGGTCAGAGAATCTACAAGGAGACCGTCTCGACTCTCCTTGATGTGGCAAGCCAAAACATCTGGACAAGATACAAGGAGCTTCTTCGTTTCCTCAGCAGTTGTTCCATTTAGAGGTTGGACGAAAATCTGCCAGGTTCCAGGTTTGGTGCCGGTTCCTCTGGTGAATGATCCGGAAAGAATTTCAATACTAGCCTCAGCAAGCAAATGCGAAACTGCGGCAAGATCACCAAGCCTGTTTCTCATTTCAAGATTTAGTAAAAAATAGTTTTTCTTTGGAATATACATGAAGGCAGTTATGATCTTAGGGCGCTCTTGGGATTCAGATACTGACTGCTGTTGCCTACCCGAGAATGTGGGTACGGACGTAGTTTCCAAATTAGTCACGAGTCGTAATAGAGTAATGGGAGAGTCTCCGTATATAGGAAAAATGGACTCGTGATTTCTATCAGAGCTCCATTTTTCGAGAGGATTTTGAAATCTGGATCTTCAATTAGTTCGTCCGTCGATACCTCGGAAGTAACATCAAATCAGAATCTCATTATCTCAATCGTAAGTCTAAATTGAGTTTCCACTAGCCCATAGCTGCCTTTCCATGGCCGAAGGCTGTCAGGTATGGCCTGAACGGGCGATATCATTGGTATCTTCCTTCTCGTCCTTCCTTCAGCGGTCGTCGCTTGTCGTTTTCTACAATTAACTATAATAACAATGAGTGTTCAAGTCGAACTAGATTGCTTGGCCGCGCTCGAGGACGTTTGCTTAGATTTGGTTTTGCTAGGCTTCAATAGTCGGAATTCTAGCTTTTGGTGGTTTTTGAATGAGTATTAAGAATAGAAAAGAAGGCGACCTGAAGAGATTCGAGAGGCCCTCGGAACGATGTCCCCGGTGCGGGAAAGGCCCGATGGTAGTCGATACGGCAGGGGGGGAATTGTTCTGCAGCAACTGTGGCTACGTCGTAAAGGAAAAGATAGCCGAGGCAGTTCCAGAATGGAGAGCATTTTCTGTTGAGGAACGAAATGAGCGAGCCCACACTGGATCTCCGTCCAGTCTTGCTCTACACGACATGGGTCTTTCAACTGTTATTGGACTGGAGGATAGAGACGCCTCTGGCAAGTCCTTACCAGCGTCCATGAAGGCTACGGTCGAAAGGCTGCGTACCTGGGACGGAAGAAGCCAAGTCCACGAATCAATCGACAGGAACAGGCGGCAAGCGTTCAGTGAGCTAGATCGTCTGGTTGACAAATTAAATGTCAACGATGCGGTCGTAGAAAAAGCAGCTTACATTTACAGAAAGGCGCTCGAGCGAGGTCTCGTTCGTGGTAGATCTATCTCTGCGATGATCTCCGCCGCTCTTTACGCCGCTTGCCGCGACACCGAGACCCCAAGAACACTGAAAGATATTTCCGCCATCAGCAACATCAAAAAGAAAGACCTGGCGCGTTGTTATAGAATATTGTACAAGGAGCTTGACCTTAGGATGCCGGTCGTGGATCCGGTGAAATGTGTTTCGAGAATCGCCAGCAGGGCTGGAGTTCAGGAACGGACGAAGAGGCGAGCTTTGGACATTCTGAGACGCGCGGAAGAGACTCGGTCATCGGCCGGGAAAGATCCTATGGGATTTGCTGCGGCAGCTCTCTACGTAGCTTGTGTAATGGAGAATGACAACAAGACCCAGAAGGATGTTGCCGAAGCAGCCAGCGTAACCGAGGTCACTATCAGGAACAGGTACAAAGGCCTAAAGGCGATGCTGAACATCTAGTCCGCTCACGCCGAGTATCATTGCAAAAATTCGTGAATCAACAATTGTCTGGGTATGAAGCGGAGGAACAAAGGCTGAGGCGCCTTTACGATCAAGCTCGAATTCAGGGCGACAAGAAGAAAAAGAAGGAATACAAGGAAAAAATCGCGGAGCTAAATCGTCAAAAAAAGCAAGCAGCGCGTGCCAGCCGAAGAGACGTAGAGTAACTTTCTAGTCTTATTTCTTTTGTTTTTGTACCGCTGAAACTACATACTCGCTCGTCGATTATCAGTGCGAGGTACGGGATTCGAACCCGTGTTAGAGGCTCTTGCCGATATGACTCTTGGGAAGCCCCTGTCCTAGGCCAGTCTAGACCAACCTCGCACAGACGTTTCAGTAGGCTTTTAGAGCGTTATTATGAGTTCTTCGATTCACAGAAACACGAAGAATCAGTTATCTGAGTTAGAAAGATTCGCGACTAGATTCCTTCAGTGCTCTTGTGAAACTTTATGCTTCCGTCCTTCAGAACCATGTCATAGACTTCGTTTACTTCAAACCTCACGCCCAGAAGGTCGTATTCGCTCTCGCTCAGAAACAGGTTGATCTTCGGAGAGTCTCTCATGGGAAAAATTCCCATTGACTGAAACTGTCCCATGATTCCTTTCAACATGTTGGCGTCTTCCGTCCCACCAAAAGGGCCAAAGAACTGTTGCTGGGGCCTCTGCTGCTTTACCTGAACGAGCTTTATGTTCTTGCCCGGCTTTCCCGTGTCGGGATCGGTCATGCTCGTTATCTCGAAAACCTTGACCTTCACTGAATTACTAGCTGCTGCGTCCATTTATCACACGTCACCCTCAACGTTTAATGTTCCTTCGAGCTCTTCACCGGTGGCGTTCTCCGGCATGCTCTGGCCCTCAAACTGATCCGGGGTACCTTCTTCGCCGGCTTCCCCCTTCGCAAGAAGCTGATCAGTGTATTCTTTCGACAGGACACGCGCCGAGAATAGATTCACGAGGCTGTTGGTCGAAGCTTCGCCGGTCAATTTCCCCAGCTCACCGCGGCTTTCACGCCACTTTCAGCTTCGTGTTCCCGCTCTTGCTGACGTAGATAATTCCCAGAATGTCCCTGGCATTGACGAATGTAATGTCCCTTATTCTCTTCAAACTGACTTTGTCAGCGGCCTCAATGTAGATCGAACCGGTTTCGCCTTCCTTCTCCGGAAAGACCTCTGGATCTCTAAAGTACCCGTCTGGAATGAATGACATGCAGGTGCTCTGTACCAAAAACCGCCGAAAGTTTTCGAGCGTGCAAGTCGTTTCTATGCTGACCAATTTCCTATTCTCCCAATAAGCAAAATTTCGATCGAAGATAGAGGCCCAGGTTCTAGGAATACCATTCAGAATGAAGTAAATATAATTACGTTGCGGATGGGTAAACTTTCGCGAGGGCAGTGAAGACAATAGCCCGTTGAGCGTTCATTCGGAACGCTGTGAGAGCGATCTTGAGTCCGGAGCCCTTTTTTTCTCAACTTATAGACCAGGAATCGAGTTTCGTTTCGCCGAGTATTTCGTCAAAGTCGTAGCCAAGCGAACCGAGGATTTGATCGAAAGTACTCTTCATGTATTCCAGGTACTTCTCAACGTCTATCTCATTCTGTTTAGCAAGCTTTGCTGGCTTCGCTCCTGCACCACTGATAGTCTTTACAAAGGAAATAATGTCCCCCGCGCGGATATCCTTTCCGGAGTTTTTGAGCAGTTGAGCTGCCCTCACATGTTGAGGAATAGAATCGCGATAGCTCGCAATATCCTTGCTGATCATCACGTTAAATGCAAGATCGTCAAGCGGAATCTGCCGGTTTTCCAACCGCTTATAATCGCTGCTTAATCTAGTCTTAATCTCCTCCCTGGCATTTTCAAAATCATCCTTGGTCTTGATCCTGCTAAGGACTTCGAGCGTGTACCCGAAGGAGTTCTTGATGAATTGCGGCGTCTGCGATTTCTTTCCCGTGAGACCCTTGATATCTACAGTGCCATCGTCAAGAACCCCAAAATAATTCTTTTTTCTTTGGCTCATGGCGACGTATCTGTAAACCTTATCGACGTCCAGCTCAATTCCAAGATTCTTCAATGTCCAGTTGGATACTTCGTTGACTTGGTCTTGCGACGGCGCTTGGATGAAGAGGCTGTCGGTGTCAGAGTATACAACATCGATTCCCAGTTCTTTGCACTTTTCGATTGTCCGAGTGATCGCTATACGCCCTAAAGTTGCCACAGCTTCTGCAGCAGGCAGACAGTACAGGGGAAAACTATCAAACCCTAGGACACCATAACTGGCATTCAGAATAACCTTGAGGCCTTGGCTGACGACTTTGTAAAGGTCCTTATCCTCCTTGGACAGTGTCTTGCTTTTGGTAAGCTGCTTGTAGTAATCAACGCGCAGATCTCTTAAAGACCCGACAACGAGCGATTCAATGCCGCGGCGTTTCGTGCAGGTCCAAGTGCCGATCTCTGGTATCACGTGGCTCTTGCACTCGTCATGAGGACAATTAACGGTCTCGTAGGATATGTTGTTGACCTTGATAAGCGAAGGATACAGCGATGCAAAATCCAGCACTGAGACGTTGAAGTGTATGCCAGATTTTGGCTCGATTACCAGCCCCCCCTTGTACTTCTTGCCCTTTATTATCGCCTCAGACTTTGCTCCTCCCTTTTCCTTGAGTTCCTCGGGTCTCGGGATCAACGCATTTTCCCTTCGGTGCTCAAAGTAAAGCATCGACCTGATCCAGTTGGACACGCCAATTCTCGAGACATCGTCGATGGGCATCTTGGCGACTCTTGCGATTACTTGCAGCACCTTCATGAGAGTCTCGTTCCAAATCGAGGCAAGCTTGTATGTCAGATCAGTGTCTTGAAGATTGTACCTCGCCAGTTCGTAAAGCGGGAGATCGTTTATCGAACCTTCGAAATCGACTTTGGACTCTCCGAGCAGACCTTCCGCAACCCCGTCCAGTGTCTGTTCAGAGTATTTGTTTCCGAACGCGTAGATTTGGAGCGAACGATTCTTGAAAGTTTTGTAAAGATCAATGTGAACCCCATTTTTCAATCCAGCATAATTATTCCCGAGGACAATTGGGACGCACTCCTTCGGTATTCCAATATCTGGACGTAGAGCACGGTGGTACAGGTAATCGAAATCGAAATCATCACCGTTAAAGGTCGTTAAGAAAGGATAATCCAGTATGTCCTGAAATACCTGAATCAGCAGGTCCCGCTCCTTTTCGAAGATCAGTATTTTGGCATCAGCAGGTAGTCGACCAGGATCTCCTAGATCTAGGTCTTCCCTCTTCAGAAGGTAGACGAGTTTTGCGCCTCTCGACACGAGCGAAACAGCTACCACCGGGTGCTCTGCAATTTTTGGATCAGGAATTCTATTTTCAAGAGACCAGACTTCGATGTCGATCGCGGCGTGCTTGATGTCGATCAGGGGTTGATTCAGGAGGGATGCCCAGGTGCTGATTGCTTCGGCAAGGTCTGGTTTCGAGGATGCAAGAGTCTTTCTCAGAGACTCCTCGACTTCCTTCGGCGTATCGAACGGAACTGGCTCAATTTTTCCATCCACTATGCGATAATAGGCGCCTACAACGTAGCCGTTGTCGTAGAGATAGTTCTCGTAGTACTTTATGTCCGCCTCCCAGCAGTTGATCGCGTTGCGCAGGCTGTTTTCCTGTCCGCCAATTGCGAGAGGATCTTTGGCGATTATCTTGCTGACCCTGATTTCTTGGTCTGATAGGGGCTCGTACTTTGAAACAGTCTCGATTCTCTCCAGATTCGGACGTTCCTTCAGAAGATAACGGAGGTCCTGTTCTTGCTGTTTTGAGAAACAGTAAGGTTTGTGTCCGCTCTTGTCAGACCACAGATAGATCCTATTTTCATTCGGCTCATAGAATTTCAGGATCGCAAGTCGTCTGTCGCCGTCGTAAGTTGCCGAGATGAGCATTCCTCTTTTCAGATTAGTTACCTCTGAAGTAAGAAACTTGACTCTCTCGCGCAGTTTTTGAATAGAATCTGGAGAGGGCTTGAAGGCCTGAATTGTCGAAACAGTAGGGACGATCTTGACTTCGGGAACTTTTTCCTTCTCGAAAAAAAGTTCCATGCTGGACTGCGACAATTCTAACAACACAGCTTCGTCGTGGAATTAAAAACTAGCTGTAAGAAAATAGAGATAGTAAATTCGGGGAGAGGATTGGGATTTAGCCCAATCCAATAACGCAAACTCTAGGAACTAATTATCGGAAGCACGTCGCCAGTAATCGTTTCGATGTTGCGGGCTTGCTGGGTCTGCTGCATTACAACAGAGCAACCGCAACCTGCGTGATGCTGTTTGCCTTTTCGTAGGGTTCCACGGTACAACCCCTGTTCGAGTGTGTGTCCAGAACTCCGTTCCCACTCTTCAATCGGGATGGCATACTTTTGCTGGATTCTGTCCCTGTACCACTCTGGGATCACGTTGAACGCACAGAACGGGATTATCCTCTGGTCTGGTGTCACGTAGTGAATGTCGCAGCGCATCAACCTTTCCTCGTCGTGGTTGTACTTGTCCTGGAAGTGCATCATGCCCAAGAACATTGTCTTCTGGTGGAAGTCTCCCAGCGCCTCGTAGTCGTGCTTTACCAGCGCGTTGAATAGCAGTCTAGAGAGATTGATGCCGTCAGGAGTCTTTTCCCGGTCAATGAACTTGCTGATGTTGGCTAGGATCTTTGGTACCACGACGAGCTTGCTTGCTCCGCCGTTGAGTTCATCTGCCTTGTCCTGGAGGTAGTTCAGCAAGCCTTCCATGTCAACGAATCTGGTCAGGGGGATCAGGTTGTCATGGTCTTTGAAGACATAGGTTCCGGCACCGCACGCAAAGTGAATTGAGAGCTCGTACTGCGGTTTCTTCGTGAATGCCTCTATGAAGTGCGTCATTGGAACGCATGTCGGAACGGTGAACCAGTCATCTTCCACGATCTCTCCCTTTGTCTGCTGTTCGATTCTCTCGATAGCGTCGGGGATTGTAATTCTGTATTTTTCGCGCTCTGATTTAGTCAGACGCCCTGTCAACGAGACCGGCTGGAAGTTTACCGACCGGATGACGTCGATGTTTGCCTGTCCGAATCGAATGATCTGCCCTAACTCGTGGTCGTTGACCGATTTGATGACGGTGGGAACCAGAACGATGCCTAAGCCGGCCTTTCTGCAATTTTCAATCGCATACGGCGCTTCCCAGTGGTTTTTCCCGTTGGTCCTGGGAGTCACTCCATCGAAGCTCATGTAAACCGTGTTGACGCCCGATTCTCGCAACCTTTTGACGAGCGCAGGGTCAATTGCCATGTTGATAGCATTGCTATTCAGCTGGATATGGTCTACACCTTCGTCTCTGCATATCCTGACAATTTCAGGGAGATCTGATCTAAGGGTCGGTTCTCCACCCGTAATCTGAATCGCATTTCCGGGGACCGGTCTTTCGGCACGCAGCGCCTTTACCATCGACCTGATCTGATCAAGAGAAGGCTCGTAAACGTAAGCCCCCTCAACACCTTTCTTCGCGTAGAAGAAGCAATACCAACATGTCAGATCACACCTGTTCGTGATGACCAAGTTCGTTAGTCCGCTGTGACTCAAATGTGATGAGCAAAGTCCACAGTTCTTGGGACAGTTACATTTCGAAAGCGGAACATTCGGGTTATCGATGCCCTTTCCATCGTGGAAGTATTTTGCAAATTTCTTGAACAATCTAGCTGAACCAAAGTACAGCTCTTCGCAGATACCATGATCTGGGCACGTCTTTGTCAGCCATATCTTCTCGTCCCTCTCAAATACGAGGGCTGGGATCGTCCTGTTGCAGTCTGGACAGATACTTGCCGTCTCGTGAGGCAACGCATAAACCGGTACGGTGTTAGATCTAGTTTTGATCTGGACTATAGGAAGGAGCTCTTCCACTCTTTGCATGGGGATACCTACTACTGTCAGTGGTATTTAAGAATGCTCTTTTGCTATGACATTTAATCCTGACCGAACTAATTGAGATGAAGCTGTCAGAGGACTGAGTTCATATTATAAATTCAAAATGCAGTTTGTATTTCATGAACGTGTCGCAGGCAGAAAAGCGGCCCAAAGTCAAAATCGCAAAACCGTTCAACGATGAAGCGATTGAGCGGTCGGTCCTCTCCATATTACGATCTGGAATGCTGGTTCAAGGGGAGTTCGTAAAGAATTTCGAATCACAGCTTTCACAATATATCGGATGCAAGAACGTAATCGCGGTAAACTCGGGTACGGCTGCTCTGCAACTGGGTCTCCACGCCGCCGCGAACGCGAAACGAGCCAAGAAGGTGGAGGTAATTACTACTCCGCTGAGCTTTGCAGCGACTGCGAACGCTGCTATCGCAAACGGTTTGACTCCCGTCTTTGCAGACGTCGATCCTGAAACGTTCAATATCGATCCTTCCAACGTGGAAGAAAAAATCAGTGCCGAGACGGTTGCGATAGAGCCCGTCGATGTTTACGGTCTACCTGCTGACCTGAAAAAGTTAGGAGAGATTGCAAAAAAGAACGGTCTTACCGTAATTGAAGATGCAGCTGAGGCGATTGGCGCAAGTTTCGAAGGAAAGAAAATCGGAAACGTTTCGGATGCGTCCTGCTTCAGCACTTATGCTACGAAAAATCTGCATACTGGAGAAGGAGGATTTGTTACCACCAATAATGATTCGATGGCGGAGGAAATCAGAATGGGGAGAAATCAGGGACAGGCGAGCAGGTACAACCAAAAAACTATGGGGTATAATTTCCGGATGCTGGAGATTTGCGCAGCAATTGGATTGGAGCAGTTAAAGTATCTGGATAGTCTTAACGAGAAAAGGCGGCAGAATGCAGCGACATTGTCCGACGGCCTGGAAGAAGTGGAATGTCTTAGCTTTCAAAGAGTCGATGATGCCGCAAATCACGCGTGGTATATGTTTGCGGTCATTTTGAATGAAGAGCAAGCCGGCTTGTCCAGGGATAAACTGGTTCAAAGACTAAGGGACGAAGGGATAGAAGCAGACGTCTCATGGCCCACGCCCATTCATCTCCAGCCTTACTATCGACAGACCTTCGGCTTCAAAGAGGGAGACTATCCGATCTCGGAGATGATCTGCAAGACTGTTTTCCAGCTGCCGATCCAGCCATTCCTGTCCGAAGAAGAAGTGCATCGCGTCGTCTCGACTCTGAAAAACACCCTAGGTTCTTGACGCTTAGTACGCGCGCGCGAAATAGACGATTTCACGCGCCTTTGCGCCACAAACAATGCACTTCGATTGTTCGCCAGGTTTTTCATTGAAAGGAATCATTCGGATGTCCGCCCCAGTTTCCTCTTTCACCTTGAGCTCGCACTCTCCTGATCCGCACCAAGTAGTTTTCACGAATCCGCCTCTCTCTTCAATGATTTTCTTCAGTTCATCGTAAGAGGGCGTCTCGAAAGTTTGATCTTTCAAGCGCTTGGAAGCTATCGACCAAAGATTAGCTTGAATATCTTCCAGACTCTTTCTGGATGATACAACTACGCTGGAAATCGAGACCGAAGTCTTTTCACCGGTATCCCTTCGAACAATGACGGCAGAATCTTTCGCGACGTCTCTCGGACCTATCTCGATCCTGATCGGGATTCCCCTCATCTCCCATTCGTTGAACTTCCAACCCGGAGTGTAATTCTGTCGAGAGTCAAGAGCCGCCCTCAGGCCTCCATCGATTAACGCCTGCTCGACAGATTTACACTTTGACAGAACTTCATCTGCCTTACCTGAGGAGAAAACAATCGGGACGATGACAATCTGAACCGGGGCAAGCCAAGGCGGAAGAACGAGACCCTTGTCGTCTCCATGCTCCATGATGAGTGCCCCGATCAACCTCCATGATATTCCCCATGACGTTTGCCATACAAAATTTAGCTTGCTGTCTTTGTCCAGAAACCGGATTTCGAAGGGTTTCGAAAAATTCTGTCCCAAATGGTGTGAAGTTCCCATTTGAACCGCCTTTCCGTCAGGCATCATTGCCTCGAGCGTCGTTGTGTAGATGGCTCCAACGAATTTTTCTCTCTCGCTCTTTTTTCCAATTAGAACTGGGATCGCTAGCATCTCCTGCATAAGATCCCGATACGCGAGGAGGATCTCCATTACTTCCTTTTCCGCTTCCTGCTCGCTCGCATGAGCGGTGTGCCCCTCCTGCCACAGAAATTCTGCGCTCCTGATGAAGGGCTTCGTTGACTTGATCTCGGCACGGAGCACGGAGTTCCAGACGTTTAACAGCATTGGTAGGTCTCGCCAGCTTCTGATCCAGCGGGACATCGAATCGTGAATTATTGTTTCCGAGGTGGGCCTGACAGCGTATCTGTCTGTAAGTTCCTGATTTCCGGAATGAGTCACCCAGAATACTTCAGGGACAAACCCCTCAAAGTGCTCACTTTCGCGCTTCAACAAAGACTCGGGGATAAGAGTCGGGAAGTAGGCATTCCGGTGCCCAGTTTTCTTGATTTTCGAGTCGAAGTTCTGTTTGATTTGTTCCCAGATCTCATATCCGTTCGGGCGCAGCACGATGAAACCCTTGCCACCGGCGTAATCGGCGAGCTCAGCCTTCAGAACAACCTGAGTATACCATTCGGAAAAATCGCCTGACTTTTTTGCAGTGATGCCAAGTTCTTCCCGATCAGGAGACTTTTTCTCGTTGGTGTTGCTCGAATTCATTTGTGGCCGTAACCAGTATCCGAAAATAACCCTAATTCTTTGTTTCTAAATTTTCTGACGAGGATCATGACTAGAACGATTGACCCTGCAACAGACAATCCGAGCGTGTAGAAAGTTATCAGTCCACCGAGATTCTGGAGGGATGGAGAAAGATCAAACAATCCCAAGAAATAATCTATCGACCAGTGAAGAAGGATCGCCGCCGGGAGCCCGTATAGATAGTACAGTCCAGCCAGCCCCAGGCCAGCAACTGCCGCACTCAGTATTTTTCCTGGGCCCCATCCGGCGCCGAGGAGAACATGAGCGAGACCGAATAGTATAGCACTCAAAATGATGGCGACGTAAATTGATTTCAGGTGTCGTTTGTACTGTTCCGGAGAATCGTTCTTCTTCAAATATCTAGAAGGATGCCAAAGTGCCATCAGGCCATCTCTGAATCTTCCTGCCGAGAATAGCATAACAAGCGCGACCAGCCCAATCGGAATAACCCTGAATCCCACTCCTCGCGAAGAGGAGCGATTGAAAGTTCGACAAGCTGCAGGAGGGGATCGGCAGGTGGCAGATTGCCCGTAGAGATTCCTCCTGCTTGTTCCAGTAGAGACAACGCGACCGTTAACCAAGTTACTACAGGAAAAACAATCAACATAGCGAGCATAGAGTTGTCGAAGAGTGCAGAAACCCCCCTCGATGCCGAGCCCTTGATTGCGGACCAGATGTTTTTCATCGGGCCGTTCATCGCCATCGCGAACATTATGAGGTAAATCGTCCACAAGACAATGAAGAGCTGTCCGAGGTTGAAACTGATCGGAACATCGAACGTTATCAGCGTCACGAAAAAGGTCACTCCGGCCCCTCGTGTCTCGGCACTGTAGTTCTGTTCGCTGTCGCTGGTAATTCCCTTGTATGAAGGGGAAGCTCCTGAATAATTCGAAGTCAATCCGACAACCCATACTTCATGAACGCTCTGTCCATCAGATTCGATTTTTGAAAGCGATGAGGAATCGATCCTAAACGACGTAGAGATGTCTCCCGTCGAATTCGTAGTAACGTTACCGATCACTACACCTGAATCAGTATTGATGTACGGTGTCTGATTAGCATCTACCGAAACTTCAGGATCAATCCAGACGGTTCTATTCGTGGAGCTTTGCAACCCGGTCGCGTTAACTAACAAAGTCGTCTCAGTAGTAGAGTGCAAAGTTTCGGCTATGACAAAGCTGATCGGGCTGTTATACACGTAATAAGCCCCGACCGCGAAAGATGAAAACTCCGCAGCCAGTAGAAGGATCAAGGCGATGCTGAATATGATCCCGGCGTAACTGTGTTTCTTTCCAAAGTAGTTTGATTGCAAGAAAACAAACTCCAGTATTGCCGATTAGAAATCAGGATAGATTACGCTAGTTCGGCAACTTGCACTTAAAGGGTTGCGGACGTCGGGTAAAACTTTTTGATAGCCGCATCAAATGAAAAATCAGATGATCCGAGTCCGCTTACTATGGTACACTCCAAATCCCGAAGTCACCGTAGCCCTCGCGATGAGAAGATGTTACAGTGCGAAGCCCATCGAAGATCTGGAGTCAGAGCTCGCGTCGAGACCGGGCTACGAACGTGATCTCATCGCGAAGGCATTGCGCGATAAGACGTTCGATGTGATCGAGCATGCCGTTTTCATGTTCGAGATTGAAGGAATTAGCAGGATATGCAGCCACCAGCTGGTTCGCCATCGTATTGCAAGTTACGACCAGGAGAGTCAAAGGTTCAGCGCTGTCGAGCGAGAAGACTTCATCACTCCTCCATCAATCCTGAATAATCCCGAAGCATTATCTGTGTATGCGGAGTTTATCAAGTCCTCCGTTGAGGCGTTTAGGAAGTTGAAGGAGCTTGAGGTTCCGAAGGAAGATGCCCGATTTATTCTACCACAATCAATCGGAACAAAGCTCGTTGTTACCGCGAATGCAAGAAGCCTCATGCACTTTTTCTGGCAGAGAACCGCTACCCAGGCTCAATGGGAAATCCGCGAACTGGCTGAACTCATGCTCAAAGAGTGCAAGAAAGTAGCTCCGAGCATCTTTAAGGAGGTCATAGAAGCTTGACCGATTTACGAGGCAAATGAATTCAATTTGGCTTACTTTACCGACCCGATGGGCGACGAATTCAAGAAGGCCATAGAAGAAGCTATGAAAGAGATGGAAGAGGAGGAGAAAGCCTCAGCCGAGCGTCCGAAGGAAGCTAAAGCGAAAAAGCCCAAGAAAGAAAATACGATGAAACATCTTTCGAAGAAAACAAAAAAGTCGCTGAGATAAAATCAGCAATCTTCTTTGGGAGCGTTTTCGAGAGCCACGTAGCCCGAATACCCGCACTGTGAACAAAAATAGTAGTTGGGAACAAGCCATCCCGAAACCGAAGTTGCAATAGCAAGTTCTGAAAGGCACTGCGGGCAAAGTTTCTTCCGACCCGCAAGACTTCTACGTTTGAATTTTAGCTTGGGCTCGGCTTTAGAATTAGTGTCCTCGTCGAGGCTAGCCATTAGACGGTTGCCATCACTGAACTTCGATCGTGCCTTCGCCGAAGCCCATATTGACCAGGCTATCTCTGACCTGATCCCTATGATCTCCTTGAAGGAGTATGTACCCCTCTTTTGCCGTTCCCCCGCAAGCTAGTTTGCTTTTCAAATCCTTTGCGATACGGACCAGATCCGTTCTTTTCGGATTCAAACCCTCAACCATCGTTGTGGGCTTTCTGAATCGCCTCATCTCCAGGCGGACGACAATACGAGTTTCCTCTTTTTCGAGTTCCTCGCACACACAAAGATCCTTTGGGAGACCACACGTCGTACATACCTCTGCCATCACATTGACCTCGCAGGGTAGTTCATTTCGGGAAAAATTTTCTCAGTTACCTTACTCATCGCTAGGGAGATTAATGGCCTCTCAAATTATAAAAACATTGTCATAAATCCCTAGATTGCGCCTAACTCGACCTTTTTTTGGGAAACTGATATTAGGTAAGCCGCACAATATAGGGTGTAAGAACATGACTGCTACCTGCGCGAGGTGTGGCGACGATTACCTGCCGATGTTAGAGTCAGATGAGATCGAGGGCCTTTGTCCGGGTTGCCTTTTCGATCCGGAACGGACGCAAAACTACTGCGCGGAATTCACGCTGAATTAGGACAGCGCCCTAAATTTTCTGTATTCAGAGTACGAATTCATAATCTGGATGATCAATCCTTTCCGTTCTAGTAAAAACGGATTGCTTTTCTTTTGGAAAAAGTACGTAGCGGCTTAAATCGCGATACAAATTTCGCTGCTAGCAAATGTCTGCTAATAGTCAACAATCGCTAGTTTCGACAACTTTGGACTATCGCGCCTGTTCAAAGTGTCAAAAACATCCCAAGTACCCCGACATAATGCCGGTTACTTTGCACCGGGGACGAGTTTGTATGATCTGTGAAAATTCGGATTGATTCTTCGCTCACGAGTTTGAATCCATAATCCTCATCATACTACTTTGACCAAGACCCAGTGGTACGTCCGACCACTTTATTTGTACCAGGTCTCCTTCGAGGCCGACAACTTTTCCCTTTGCAATCTTGGATTTCGAGACGTCGAACTCCACACCTCGCCCTACCATTTTTTGAAGTTCATCCATGCTGAGATTCTCCTGCACGGCCGCTGAGCATGAATAATCGTCATCGAATGTAATCACAACAGCAGTGGTAGGCATTTTGTTACAATTTCAAAATTTTTCCAGATGCGTAATAAGCATTCTGCCGTTTTATCCAGTGACCAAAACCTTGACCTGACTTTCAGATCTTGCTGCAGACATTGCTTCATCCACTTTTTCGAGTGGGTAGGTTGACGTTACGAATTTCTTCACGTCAATTTTCCTCTCTTCCAATAGTTCGATTGCACGTTGGAGCTCAGTTTCGGAAGTGGCGTAGCTCGAGGTGATCGTCAGTTCATCCAACAGCAACCTTGCCAGATCGAGTGAGTGTGTCGCTCCCTTGTGCGGAACCCCGAAGAGCAGAAGCGTTCCAGATTTCCTGACACACTTTATCGCCTCCCCGAATGCTTTCTCGCTACCGGTTGCAACCACAACAAGATCGTAACCCAACGGCCCAATCAGTTTTCTACAGCTCTCCGAAAAAGCTCCGTTTTCCAACCTGCTCGCATTGACAATGTTTGCTTTCTCGTTTCTTTCAGCAAACTCCAGTCTCGAACTTATCACGTCGACTGCACTCAACATAAGGTCATGGAATGAAGACCGAAGAAGCTCCATGTGCAACAGGCCGATAGGCCCTGCCCCGACAACGAGAGCGTTACGCAACTGTTTTCCAGCTTTTCCATTATTTGTCAGCACGCCTGCATGCGTCAATCCTCTGATGCAACATCCCAGAGGTTCGGCAAATGAAGCCTCTTCAAAGCTCAAGTTATCCGAGATTTTGTAGATCCCGCCATTCTTCACGTTGTAAGTGGGGAGGAGAAATTCATCGGCGAACCCTCCAGGCGTGAAATTGCTGTTCTTGTATTTTTGGCACATGGTCTCAGCCCCTGCAAGACACAGTTCGCACTCGTTGCATGATACATGATGATGCGGAATTACTCGATCGCCTTTCTCAAAGTTTTTTGCCCGAGATTCAATCACCACCCCCGATACTTCGTGGCCGAGTATGGTGGAGGTAATTCCTTTACCCGTCAGTTTCTCCAGATCAGTACCGCAAACCCCCGACGCCTTCATAGATATCAGAATCGAACCCTCTTCCACTATCGGTCTGGCAACTGTACGCAACTCGACGCCGCCGCCTTCACTTTTTACAAAGGCAGCGCGGATCTCTTTCATTTCTCCCAATGGAAAGCTGACGATAAATGATCAAGATTCATAATTTATATCTTAATGGAGTTCCAATTTAGTTTCCGATGAGCCAAAGCGCGGAGTTATCAAGTAACTGGGCTTTTTATTTGCTGGGGGCATTTTTCATTCTGCTCGGCGTTGCGCTTTTTCTTATTCCGATCATTGCGAGATCGGGCTCGCTTTCAGGAGTGAAAATACCCTGGATCATACTCTATGTATACAAGAGTAATGGATTGTACTTTGCCACTTCGCCTATACTAATCATCATTTCAATTGCGGGAATAGTTCTGGCTATGCTGCGTCGCTAAGCCCTTGGGCCAGTTCGGTAATTTTTTCTGCCCAGTTAGCGGCTTTGATTACACCACTGGCGACGAGTATTCCCTCGGCTCCCATTTCGATAGCGAGTCTGGCGTCAATTCCATTCACGATCCCCGCTCCGCAGAGGAGCTTGGTGACGGAATCAGGTGCCTTGTTTTCTTCAAGCGACCTTCGAGAGTTGGTTATGATATCGGGTCTTACCTTCGACACGGCCTTGCCGGAACCTATCAAATCGGGTGGTTCGATTGCAATGAAATCGGGATTGAACTTGCTAAAGATCGCGACCTCGCTATCGTCTTGAGCGCAAACCACTGAAATCATTTGGATCTGCCGGAGATGAGAGACAATCTTTTCGATCTGGTCTACTCCGATTCGGTGTTCGCTGTGATTTACGAGAGAACCGGTTGCTCCAAAAGACTTTGCAATTTCTGGAACTAGGAATCCCGTTGTAGAGCCGACACTCGCCGCATCTACGTGTTGTGCGATTACATCGAAAGAAGCGTCTTCATGGGCCGGCATGCAGATCCCGAAAGCAGAAGCAGCTAAATAGAATCTTATTTTCGTGAAAATATCCCGCCGGGAAACGGTTTGAATTGCTGACCGGAGTTTTTCGAGCTTTCCGCCTGAAGCCTCAAGGTAATTCTTCGAGTTAATTATGAAATGTCTCAAATCAGTCTCTCAAGCATGGAACCCAGGCAAAAAAGCTATTCCGAAAGGGATCATGAAATCAGGGTTGGAGAGGAACCAAGAATTTAAACAACCAAAAAGCCAAGGAAAGATTGAAACTTACTCATTCTCGTCATCAAAGTCTTCTTCCCAACCTTCGTCAATATCCTCGTCACTGAATTCTTCGTCTAGTTCGGCATCTTCCTCTGACAAGACTTTTCCACCGAAGCGGGGTGTAATTGTTCTAGCGCTCAGATAAACATTTTCATTGCCGTAGAAGTTGATCAGGAATCTAGTGCACTTAGAAACTAATGATCTATGCGATCTCAATAATCATCTACAGAAAAGGAGATTGTGCCTATGGTAGTCAGACTTACTTGCGAATCTGACTTTTCAAAGGTCCGAGACTCTGTCCTGAGAGGAGCGGTGGTAATTTTTCCGACTGATACTGTCTATGGACTGGGTTCGAGTCCGTACTCTTCTAGGGGCGTCAGGAATTGTTATGAAATTAAGAAACGAGACAGAGCGAAGCGGATGCCTGTTTTGGTCTCCAACATTGAGGTGGCTGGTCATATTGTGCAATTTGACGAAAAAAGCAGGTCAATTGCCGACCACTTTTGGCCTGGCAAACTGACTCTGATTCTGCCGGTTAAGGAATCGAATCTGCCAGAAGAATTGATTGGAAGTGAAAGAACTCTCGCAGTCAGAGTTCCGAATCACGGATGTTGCCAGCGATTGATTTCAATTTGTGGTGGTGCTCTAATCGGAACCAGCGCAAATATTTCCGGGGAAAGTCCCTATACGAATTCCAGAGACCCGTCGCTCCTAGACCTTGCAGACATGGCTGATTACTTCGTGTCTGGACAGTGCGGTGAAGGTGGTCTATCATCCACGATTGTCGATGCTTCAAGAGAAGATTCAATCCAAATCATAAGAGAGGGTGCAGTGCCCGGAAATCGCGTCCTATCCTACTTGGAAAACATTAGTAGAATCGATCGTTCCTGAAGTGCTGTTTGAAGCTTATCCATTGTCAGCGAGCTCGGCAATCGATGAAATCGCTTTAATCTTGCAGCCTTTTCCTTGTTCAATTCAAGAAGAGAATTGTCTAGCACAACGGTCTCACAAATTGAATAGAGACGTTCGATAGAAGTTTCTATTTCCCTCTCGGAGTGAACTAGTCCGAGAATCGCCACTCTCTCGGTGTCTTCAATATGAGAGGCGGCAATCGCTTCTGAAATTTGTCTTTGACAGGTAATTCTCATCAAGATTTCCAGAGATCCGTTCCTCACAAGTCTCTGATTTCTGTCGAAGTATTCCTTCGTCTGGGTCAGGATTGCTTCCAGGTGTTCTATTCCCGCGATCATTTCAGGATTACAAAGGACAACGCCTTCGGGAAACCCCTTCGCGATTTTAGTGAAATCCTGGCGTACCCTTAAACAAAACGCGGCCGCAAAACAAACCGTCTCTCCATTTTTCCCTACATTGCGAGACCAGTATTTGCCATGATCAGAAAGCTTTGAAATCCTGCAAGCCTCCAGTTTTCAATTGGCGGTCCTTTTCCATCGCTGTCTTAGAGATCTATCCATCTTGTAGAGCATTTCGATATACTTCGGCGGAATACGCGTCTTGGACAGGATGTCTTTGTTGTTAGTTGCAGAAAGGGACTTTATCGCTTCGTAATACTCCCATGGGAAGATGATCCAAGCGTCGGTTCTGCTCACAAAATAATCCGGCATTACCTTACACCAAGGCTTTATGAAAATAGTCGCAATCTTTACCTGATTCGGTCTTTTTGACTCCAAGTAACTCTTGATAACTAGCAGACTCTCTCCAGTGTCTGCCACATCATCAACAACAAGGACATTTCTACCCGAGATATTTCCTTGAATCTTTTGGGTAATGACAGGCTTTTTCTTTTTTTCACCGATATCGGTGTAATATTCGCATCTTGTAATCATGACGTTCTGGATGTCCAGGAGGTCTGACATGATCCTCGTCAGCGCAAGTCCACCCCGGGAAACGCCGATGATGCAATCGAACTGAAATCGCTCTGTCTTGCGAATATTCTCTGCGAGCTTTATTGACTTTGCCAGAACTTCATCCCACGATGGAGCTATGAACTTCAACTATTGCTCCGAGCCGCCGTGAAACATCGGAATGAGAGACACTTCGTCGCCTCCGATTACTGTAGTGTCTAAATCCATCAGGGCGTTTGCTTCGACACCGTTTACAAGAACGAGGGTGCTATCTCTTCTGATTTCAACTCCGAAGGATTTGGAAAGATTAGACAAAATGTCTCGAACTTTGACGGGAACTCGAACCCTTTCTACCTCTACCTTCCTTCCGTCAGGAAGTTTTCCAAGGCTTCCGTGAATCCGGACTAACGCAAATTCACTACCTGCTTCTTCGAAAGATTGCGAGGGGCTCGGAGTATCTCCTACCTTCATACCAGACTTCCCTTCTCTCGATCTCTATCTTACTTAAATTTACGATATTCTCAAGCTTTTCAGAACATTCGGATTTGGTCGAATTCTGCAGGTTCTTCAGGGGAAAAAACACACCCATCGGTCTGACCGGAACAATATGCCTTGTCGTCTTGCAAGGAAAAACTCGATTCTCTCGAACCATTTCGAGTACGTCTTTCTTGGTAAGTCTCTCGGGGTAGAGGACGTGGACGGACTCCGATGTGAATAGTCTCAAATTTAGAGGACTCTGTGGTGAATTCAAGCTCTATTTTGTAATCCGAGCACAATTGATCAACCTGGCCAAGTGCGTCGTATACTTCGAGGATGTTCCACCGTCGCTCACTTACATAAGAACTGGCTGCTGACAAAAGCGCCAACTTGCTTTCTTCAGAATCAACTTCACTGGCAGCCTTCCTGAAATTCTTACTCCGCCTTAATTTTAGAAGTGAAATTAACTCTGAAAGAAAGTGCTCGCTCGGTGCGATGAAATATCGCAACCACCTTTCAAGTTTTACAGAATCTTCCAGGTATTCGAACTCCGCGCATACTGCAAATCTAGCGCCGAGAGCATTCAATGCTGCGCGGCGGTGCATCCCATCTAGGGCAGTATGAGTCTTCTTATCGATAATTATAGGATCTCTTTGTTCCCGAGTTCTCCGCAGATCCTTCAGTAAAGAATCGAGTAGTTTTGGAATCGTGGCCTCATGAGGCCTCACTTCCCGGAGCGGAACTATCGAAAGTTCAAATGATGTTCCGTCTCGTAATTTGACTAACATTAAGAGAAAGGCACCCCTTCTCGGGTCCTCCCTTGTAATGAATTACACAGCTTGCTGAGAAACTTCTGCAGGTAGATTTTCTTCCGCTGCGGGTGAATTGATTGAAGAAATGACTTCTTCAAGATCCATTCCACTTTCGGGCTTTGGAGGAACCAGTTCAGCCGCCATTGATGTTATGGCTCCTGCAATTTGGTTTCGAAGAGCTCGATTCCGAATTATTGCAACCGTTTCAAGAGCCTTCTTATTCGCATCAAAATTTGTTGAAAACAACGTAGGATATTTCGCCAAAAGGTCTTCGGCGAGTTTTCTTACCTTATTCAATAACTAATCACTCGTATTTCAGCGCCTATTTTTTACCAAATTCGATATGCTTGATTGAAGCAATCAGTCTACTTACATTTGACCCTTAATGAGTTTTGCGTTCTAGGTATCTGCGTGCATTCGATTCGAGACGATCATTCAACCATTCGAAACTAATATTCTTAATCAGACTCATCTTGAAAACGACGCTCGGGATCAACATTGGAGTGCTTCTCCCATCGTTTATCGATGCAAATGGTGTAGGAGAATCAGTTTCCGATAAAACTAGATCTAAATCGCTCTTCTCAAAAATTCTGCCTATTCGCTTTGAGAATAGTAAAGCCGGGCCAAATGAAATGTAAATCCCTCTATCCTGAATCCGAGTTAATTCTTCATCTGAACCCGCAAACCAGTGAAGAAGGATCGCACCTTTCAGATTGAAAGTGGATATGAGATCTAGGACTCTCGAAACTGAGTTCCTATTATGAATAGAAATCGGAATTCCGGCTTCCTCCGAAATACGAAGCATTTGTCTGAACAGGTATTCTTGTTCACCATCGTGCCCGTATTTCGGATCCAATCCGATTTCTCCAATTCCACGGCAAAAGGGGACTATGGTCATCAAACTTTGAATCATCGTATCGACAGATTTCGTTGAAATTTTTGATTCGCCATTTCTGGAGAAAATTTCCGGGTGAATTCCGACGAACGGAATGATCTCAGTAGATTCATTTGAGAGGCCAATATTTCGGACGGATGATTCGAAGTCTACTGAGTTTGAGATGACGGTCAGTCCAAAATCGGACCGACTCATCATGTCAACGAAATTTGAAAGAGAGTTCTCGTCTAGATGGGCATGCGCGTCCACAAACAAAGGATTTTCTCAGATCATCCGCAATCCTAATTGGATTAATTATTAGATTCTTGCTATTGCTATAAAGTTAAGAACGTTTACAGGCCAGTTCGGAAGGTTAGGCAGATGTCGAGATCTTCCAAACCGCTTTGACAGGCGCAATCCTAGGCTGGACGATAGAATTCCTATCTACCTTTAGCTCACTCTGTCTGACATGATAATCGCAAGCCATGCATCTAGCCGTTACGAATCTATCAGTTCTGTATAATTTCACTACCTTTCCTGAACATCCCTCAGGTTCTGCCTTGAAATAAGACTCCAGGCCATACTTCCACACCATTACATCCTTAGACTTGAACATCAGTTTCCAGCACTTTGAGCAGTAGGCCGACACGTCAGGCCCACTCCTCATCAAGCTGAAAACGGGATGCTGACAATCCTTAACCAATTCAATTTTTCACTGAAACTGCAAGAATTTAACTGTGTCCACTCAAATTCGTAGATCACCATTGATAACGCCTAATTCACTGGATTTTGTCGGAAATTTGGATTGAATTAATTCAATTCGTCTGCCTAATTGCTAAATGAACAATCATTCCTCTGCGGCTACTATTCCTATAGTTATTCCTCCAGTCCTTTAATTCGGGAAAATATGTAAAGAACCCTAAAGCAATAGCTAATAATAGTTATTTTGAGGGAGTGTATCGGAAGGTAATTGCTTTTGCTCAATAACTATCCTAGCAATAGTATACAATTTTCGAAGATGGACGACAGATAATCCGTTGCAACTTGAGGCAGATCCGTTCACATGGCTTCGCGCGTCAATTGACCAAGATTCGGGTTTAGTTGAATTACTATCTTTCTGGAACTTTGGTATTCGATTGTTCATGTGACCCCTATGGAATGGAGATACTTGATCATTCCAAACTGTCAACTTGCGACGTACACGGAAATGAGCAGATCGAAGAAATCCTAACTAAGGCTGCGCTTCGCTAGCAAATATTTTGTAAGCGAAACTGCAAAGATGTTTACAGACAGGATTCATTTCTCTTCGGGCAAATCGTGAAATAGGCGTTTACTACTCTCGAATTAGAAACTTGTACTGTCCTAATTGTGGAAAGCTGCTTACTGAAAAAGACGTAACTTTCTGCGGAAACTGCGGTCACCCTCTAGATTCAGGAGGAGGCGCCAAGAAGAGCCAAGCAGTTGCTCCTTTGAGAACACAGCAGGCACAGCCGATAATCCAAGCGACGATAGAATCTCCCGCCATCCCAAACCTCGTGGGAATTTACAAAACACTTGAGAGCGGTGAGACCCTTCTTCACAATGGAGTCATTCACACCGACGTTATTTTCGTGAAAGAAGCCGAGATCAAGAAGGTCGTCGGCAAGGAAAGAAAGGAGGTCCCCGTGTCAATTTCATCCTGCTTTGTGTACATGACGAGCAAGAGGATTATTTTCCTGAAACTTTTCGAATTGTCTGCCTCAGAACTAGGGGAGAATGCAAATCTGCTCTCAGGAGTATCAGGTACATTTTACGAAATCCCGTTGAGCGCAATAAAAAACGTGGACATGCGGCCGATCAAAATTAACAAGAACGATGTTGATAGATTCGAGCGCTTCTTCGGCGCGAACAGGAATATCTTGGATCGGCCGAACTTGGAAATCGTTTATGAAGAAAAAGAAGCAACGGGCAGGGCCAAGGATTACATGGAGTCGATGCTTCAGAGAGGAGCCCTCAGCAGATTGTGGGGAAAAGTTCAGATGGTTTATGATAAGATCTTCATTCTTGGTGAGCAGAGCGCCATCTTGGAGCCAATAATCGCAGACAGGATCGCGAAGAAACCAAGTTAGCACTGTTCAGAATCTGACCAGTTCCTGTTTGGGTCGTGAAATTTAACTTCGGTAATGCATGTGTTATTCTCGCGAGAAAACAGACGAACAAGCCAAAATTAGGTCTCGTGTTGGATTGACTTACTTGGCGGAGCCTCTCGGATTGGTCTCGACACCATTCCGGCGACTAGACCCACGATAAGAGTCACAACAGCAGTTATGAGGGCAAAATTGAATGTGATGCCTCCGCTATTGGTAGATTCGGTTGTAGTGTTTGCTGTGACTGTGACGGTTTTCGTCGAGGTCACCGTTGAAGTCGAAGATCCATAGGCTGCAGTGGTCGTGATTGTCGGGATCGATGAAACGGGGGATTGATCAGATACCGTCAGAGTGTACCATAGTGAGACTGACTTTATATCGGCGGACTCTCCTAACCGTCCCTGCCAAACTCCCATCGCCATGTAATAGGTTGAGCCTGTTGAAAGTTGTACCCTGTAACTTGACGCATTATCGAAAGTCTGGAACGCCCTGACCATTTCAACGGTCCAGGTCTTGTTTGTGAAGGAATAGGAATTTCCTACATGTATGAGGAATGGGTCTGCATATGGATCAAGGTTTGGAGATGAGCCGCCGAAACTTCCTCCGATAACGTAGAATCCTGTCGTGTTCGTGTAATCGTCTTCAGCAAAAGAGAGGTTATCCAGAGGATAGATCGTGTTGTTGGTAGGGTCTGTGTAACCGCCGGGGAATCCGGTATCATTTGGATTGTTGTCGGTTGGACTGGACTGCCAGTGCCATATTTCTGCTGCTCCGCCTGTTATTGCACCGTCGCTTCCCAACATCATCTTAGGCGATTGCTCCTGCTCAGACAGTGGGGCGATAAACCAGAGGTACTGCCACTCTGTCCGGATAATAATAAGTTGAATTGTAGTACAGTTGTGTAACATTCGCAGTGGATTGAGGAGTAAGACCTAGGAGCGAGCCATTAGGAGCCCGATATATTTCATTATCGGCCATATAAGAAGGACCCGCAGTGTCGTTCCATCTAAAGAGCATGTAAATATCAAAACCGTTGTTGGCTGATTTAACCAGAACATCTGGAGTGTGTCCACCTCCAGGTGAGACAGTAGCGGCAAGTGGCACTTCGGTCCAATTTATGGAACTCCAGAACGGTTCACTTCCGGGAGATGTGTAATTAGGAGCTCCGTCGACTCTGTACGAGATAATGTTTGGAAAGTTGGTTTGTGCATCTGTTCGGACTAGGAATCCCGAAGCAAGAAATGGTGCAAGCGTCAATAGCAAAACAAGAAGAGGTATACCAACTAATTTTGAAATAATTTTGGAATTGTCAGTGTCTAAACGACTAGAACTATCCATGTGACGCTTGCTGTTTTCAGCTCTTATAAATCGAACCACTAATCATAGAAGATGAGAATAGCCGAAATCGATGACAATCTCATTTTGTTCTCCACAAGTGTAACAGACAATTTTCATTCAGCTTCTTTACGAAAGTGAAAAGATATCCTTGCTACACAATCCAACATGCCTTCCTGTCATACGACGGGATATGAGAAAAGAAGCCTGATTACACAACTGAGAAATAGCATCTCATTCATATCCACGCTTGACGAGTCTGAACCATTGAATCGCATTTAGTCCTTGGGATAAAAAGGTTCGAATTATTCTCCTTCGATCTTGATGGCGATCCCAATCGATATTCACGTTTCTCATAGTGAACCTCACTTGGAGGCACTAGGGGATTGTCATACACTTGTAATACACTCTGTACATTGGCAAGGTTATCGTTGTCGATATTATGAGGTGGTGCGGGAGGTGGGATTTGAACCCACGAACCCCTAAGGGACAGGAGTTCTGCTCCAATGCTGGAATTCAACGTTTAGAATTCAGCAATTATCCTCAGTGTCGCAGGTCTGCAAATTGTTTTCGAAAATGCAAACCACCTGCGCCTTTGACCAGGCTGGGCGACCCCCGCGATTGGCAACAACCGGTTCGATTCAGTATCTTAAGCTTTCTTGCATAAAGAGCAAATTCAATAAGAGGGAGAATCCCAAACTTTGATTGTGTCCTCAAATAACAAAGAATTAGAAGAAGGAGCAAAAGCTCCAGATTTTCATCTCAAATCGGATGACGGCAACACCTACTCCTTATCCGAATTCAAAGGAAAGAAAGCGGTGGTTCTCTATTTTTACCCCAGAGATGATACTCCGGGTTGCACAAAAGAGGCTTGCTCGTTCAGAGACACATTTCCACATTTCACGAAAAAGGGTGTTCAAATTTTGGGAGTGAGTACAGATGATCTCGATTCTCACGCGAAATTCAGGACGAAGTACGAGTTGAATTTCCCACTCCTTTCCGATCCGGAACACAAGGTCTCGGACGAATACGGCGTTTACAAGCTCAAGAATAACTACGGGAAGGACTATTGGGGAATAGAGAGATCAACGTTCATCATCGACAAGGAAGGCAAAATAAAAAAGATCTTTAGGCGCGTCAAGGTCGATGGACATACAGACGAGATTCTCTCCAGCCTGTAGTAATGAATCAGCAATCCTTTAGACATCTTCGCGCGCAGAAGATTCGATTTTAATAATGGCAAGAAAGAAAACAGAACAACGACGTTTGAAGAAGGCCCATCGCCGCGCGATTCATGGCGACATCAGAAGACCTAAGAAACGAACAAACAGGTCGTAAAAACTGGGGGCAGTGAACAGACTTTGGCTCACTCACTCGAAACTCCTGATCCCCGAAATTAGTATTCCCTCACCCACTCGATTCCTGGTAATATGAGAAATCAAATAAGCTGGCGAATGACTCCCCAAGTTAGGGAGGTCATCGCCCTAAAGTACAGAGAACGATTAAACTTTGGCTATTGGGCCATCATCTTCGGTGTTTCGATCTTTTCTTGCCCGAGGAAACTTGCAAGTTCACGGTTCACTTGCTCGGCGTGAGTCCAGATGAGGCCATGAGGAGCCCCGTCAATCGCCACAAGCTTGGCTCCCTTTACCATTTCCGAGGTGCGCTTTCCCGAGATCGCAAAAGGAACAATCCTGTCTTCGGTTCCATGAATAACGAGTGTCGGGATGTCAATCTTTTGAAGATCATTTCTAAAGTCAGTTTCACCGAACGCAGTCACGCAATCTATTGTTCCGCGGGGAGAGGCAATTGATGCTGCGTTCCAGCTCCACTGCACCACTTGATCAGAGATAGATTTGCCTTTGAATACATCCACGTTGTAAAAGTCGGACAAGAATTTAGATAGAAACGCCAAGCGATCTTGACTGATTGCAAATTTCATACCGTCGAAGACGCTCTTGTCAACTCCTTGGGGATTGTCAGCTGTCTTCAGCAGAAACGGCGGAACGGCGGAAATGAAAACCGCTTTGCTCATATGCTTGGTTCCATATTTTCCGATATATCTTGCGACCTCACACCACCACCCATCGAAAAACCCGCCAGAGTGAAGTCACGGAGATCGAGCTTGTTCACCAATTGGTGCAGATCATCTGCGAAAGTATCGTAATCGTACCCGATAGTCGGTCTGCTGGACATGCCAAATCCCCTTCTGTCGTATGTAATCACCCTACATCCAGAATCAAGCAATGCAAGAGTCTGTCTCTCCCAAGACGCTCCGTTGAGAGGCCACCCATGTATCAGAACTACAGGTTTTCCTGATCCATGGTCGTCATAATATAGCTCTATTTCTCCCGATTTTTCCTTACCGACATTGATGAAGGGCATTATTGCTTAACCTGGTGTGGCGGACGAGACATCAGTATTTTAGCATTCAGGAACACTTTTCCTAGATTATTGGAATGATTTCTCCGTCACTGCGCTACGTGTGACTGATTCGGTCCTAGCTTTTGAGATACATTGTGGTTGAAGCGAATTGACTATGCAAGATGAAATGTAATAGCGCAGTGAAGCTTCTTTCGAGTTGTGCCCGGAAGATGTATTTCTCTTAGGTCAATCTTGTCCACTCGAAAAGCTCCATTCAGTGGAGCGTGCTCATCTGTTGAATATCCATCGAGTTTGACAACATCGCCTTTATGCAAATTACCCAAGTGCTTATTCAATATAGTACGGTCATTCTCTGTAAGCGCTTCGGCATCAAAGAAAACACCCCCACCAGCGAAAGCTGTCAAGCTTCTTACCATATTGTCTGGAACATCCAAACCTTCAATCTTTAGTGGCATTGCAACTCGCCGAGGAAATTAATTACAAAAGTCTTTCACCTATTATGACTGGCTACTGGCTAGTTCGATTCTAATCATATGCCCTGCAAGTCGGTTCAGATATCGAGAGAAGGAATCATGCGATGTTATAGGGAGCCCTGGACGGGATTCGAGCCCGTGACCTATTGCTTTCTCTGCACACTCTGATCAGGTTGAAATCAGTTCGCTTACGAGGCAATCGCTCTGACCAGGCTGAGCTACCAGGGCAAAGTTCTGGTTGCTGATCAGTTTTCTAAGAGGCACTCTCCCAAGATTATTTAATATCTCTTGTCCTGAAGCAATTTGTTTACTTACTAATTTTTAGGTGCATGCGATCTGGCAATCGTTTCGGTCTCTGGAATTCGCGGAATTGTGAATCAGGATCTTGACGAAGTTTCCACGACTCACTACGCGCTTAAGTTTGGAAACTACATTAAAGGAGGAACCGTCGCTATCGCTGCCGACACTCGAAAAACTTCCCTCACACTGAAATCAGCTATGATTTCCGGGCTGGTTCAAACTGGATGTACCGTTTTCGACCTCGGGTACTCGTCTACCCCGAGCGTGTTCAAAGAAGTCGCAGTCAGAGGACTCGACGGCGGAGTTATTGTAACCGCGTCCCACAATCCACCTGCGTGGAATGGAATAAAATTTGTAATTCGTCCTGGCCGTGGCATCTTCGAGCCGGAACTCGAATCCATTCGAAGATCTCCAATCACCAGTTCTCAACATTTTGGCAGATCTTTTCCGAATCGGTCGTCGTATGTTGAGATTCTTAGAAACAAGGCTGGAAAAGACTCTGCAAAGGGCGTCAAGGTTGCGCTTGACTTGGCCGGCGGTGTCGGTTCTCTCTTCATTCCTCAAATAATTTCCTATCAGGGCTGCGTCGTTCATTCTTTGCACGGGACGCCTGGGATATTTCCTAGGATCATAGATCCGACCGTCGATCCGTTGATCGCTTTGTCAAATCTTGTGACTTCAGCAGATTGCGACGTGGGTTTTGCATACGATTGCGATGCCGACCGACTCGTAATTGTAAGTCAAAAAGGAAAAAAACTCACGGGGGATGTGACTCTGCTGATCTGTCTTCGTTACTTCTTAGAGAACACTCGGAATAGACAGGTGGCAGTTAGCGTTGACACGTCGCTGGCGGCCGAAGACTTGGTCCGGGAGTACAATGGCAAGATCATCTATTCGAAGGTTGGCGAGCCCAACGTAGTTCGAAAAATAATCGAGAATAACTGCGGTGCCGGTGGAGAGGGAAGCTCGGGAGGATACATTGAGCCTTCATTCGTCCTTTGCCGGGATGGCGTTTATGCGTCCACGATGATTCTGAAACTCATTCAGTCTGGAGGCTCTCTTTCTGATCTTCTCTCACAGTTTACTGATTATTATCAGGATCGGGGCAGGGTTGAAATTGATATGAGTCTCGCTCCACAAATTCTCGCTGTGCTGGCCAAAACGGAAAGTGAACCGGACTTGACGGACGGCGTGAAGGTTCGAATGAGCGACAGGTCCTGGGTGCTCATCCGTGGGTCCAACACAGAAAACGTTCTGCGAGTCTCTGCCGAGGCGAAGAGCCCTGAAAGATCCCAAGAACTTGTCAAGGACTATATCCGCAAGATAAATGAAATTGCCGTTGACGTTCTGAAATCCAGTTAGATTTTGAGTAGATCAGTCTTGAACGAGGACGCACCCCTTGATGAAGAATCAATCATAAAATTACTCTGGGGCAGGTTCGGAAAGAAAAGCGCAAACGATCCTTTTGATGACGATGCGGCTTGGGTTCCAAATTCAAAAAAGAAATTCGTTGTCGGAAAAGCGGACATGCTGGTCGCGACTACCGATGCGCCGGTCCAAATGACACCCGCGCAAATAGCAAGAAAGTCGATAGTAGCCTGTGTCAGCGATCTTGCAGCGAAAGGAGTCAAGCCTGAGTACTGCCTTATATCGCTGGGCCTTCCAAGAGAGCTCGCTACAAGAAAATATGTCCTTGACCTAGCGAAGGGCTTTGCATCAGCTGAATCTGAGTATAAGCTAAGGATAGTTGGGGGCGACACCAATGCTACAAGTCGAGATCCAGTAATAGATTGCTCAATATTCGGCTTTGCGAATTCGCTGGTTCTACGCAGGGGAGCAAGACCGGGGGATCTAATTGGGGTCAGCGGTAAATTTGGAATCCAGCATGCCGGTCTTTTGCTTCTGTTGAACAAGGCGAAATCATCGGATCAATCGTTTTCCGAAACTGCTATCAAATCCGTTCTCGAGCCAAACGCAAGACTCGATGTCGGTCTGAGAGTATCACGCTATCTTTCGAGCTGCATAGATTCGTCAGACGGACTGGCCATTTCTCTCTATCATTTAGCTGAATCGAGCAAAGTATGCTTTGATTTGAACGACTTGCCGATGCACTCGGGTGTTAGCGAATTCGCGACGGAAAATGGCCTTGTCGATTCCGAACTGGTCCTTTTCGGTGGGGAAGAGTACGAATTGGTATGCACATACAGTCCCGAACATGAGCCGGATGTGGCGAAATTCGGAATTTCGACGATTGGCGTCGTGAAGGAGAGCCGGGGCAAACGTTTCCAAGTACGCTTCGAAGATAAGCTGATCGCGAGAAGAGGCTGGCTACACTTCAAGTCTGAAAATTAGCTTGATTCTATTGCTTCTTTGAGCGCGCGCTCGTACTCTTCGTACATTTTCTCAAGCTTTTCCTCGCTGTCCGATTCCGAATATATCCTGATGATCGGCTCAGTCCCGCTTGGTCTTAACAGTATCCAACTGTTATCATCGGTCCAGATCTTCAAACCGTCAGTTCGATCAACTTTTCTTCCCTTAGTATTATTCTCCAAGATTTTCATGACGTTTTGTCTCTTGTCTTTAGGGCATTCGAACTTTGATTTCTTCTGATAGAATACTTTCAACTTGGAGATTGCTTGAAAGAAACTAACTTTCTTTGCCGCAAGAGTTTCCAAGACGATCGCGGTTGTCATTGCTCCGTCCCTCACAGGAATGTGAGGCCCATAGAAAAATCCTCCATTTTCCTCGAGACCAAGTGGAGCATTATTGTCAATCATTGCTCGCGATACGTCAACGCTTCCGACGGTAGTCCAGATTGCACGGGCGCCGTGATTCGCTGCGACCAATCCTACCAAGGAAGATGTGCTTACCGTCGTGACCACCGGGCCTCCTCGATGTTTTGAAAGCAAATAGTCAGCGAGCATCGAGCCAGTTCTATCTCCCCAGTAGATTTCTCCGTTCTCGTCGCAGAACAAGCTTCTGTCCCCATCACCGTCGTAGGCGACTCCGAAATCTGCATGGTAGGATTTTACAGCCTCGCACATGTCCTTCAAAACTGCAGGAGTCGGTTCAGGCCCCCGTCCGGGAAAGTTACCGTCCGGTTGTCCGTTAACCGTAATTACTTTACAGCCGAGTCGCTCGCACAAATAGGGCGCTGCTACTGCCTGAGCTCCGTTACCAATATCGAGAACGACAGTAAATTTTCTCTCCGAAATCCTGGCGACGTTTACCTGGGACATTATCCCTGAAATGTAATTCTCGACGACTCTTGTCTCCTTGCCTGCTCTACCAACCGATTGCCAGTCGGGACGGTTTGCTCTCTTTTCTAGATAAATTGACTCGACCGCAGCTTCGTCGCTTCTTTTTACTTCCACCCCATCGGATCCGACAAGTTTGATTCCGTTGTACTGCGCGGGATTATGAGAGGCCGTTACAATGATTCCACCGCCGTATCCAAGTGTTCTAACGCCAAACTGGTGTGCGGGGGTCGGGGCAGGACCTGCGGAATTCGTGTTATTCCCGGCAGACAGGAGACCTGAAACTACGCTGTCAGCCAGCGCGGGGGAGGAATTTCTAAAATCATTCCCGACCATTATCGGTTTCGAAACTCCAAAGAAAGTCCCTATGGATTGGGACATCTCGGCGATGAACTCTAAGCTTAAATCTTTTCCAGGTATCCCTCTGATACCGTTAGTACCGAAGAACTTTCTGGTTGTCGTAGCCAAAAAAACTTACTAATTTTTTCTCGTTCTCACTTTCGCTTATAAATTCCGCTGAGGCCGGCATCCAGAGGCCGAATACGACTCTGTCTAAGAGTACCTCGGGATCCGATCAGCCCCAGAACCAATCCTTGTCCTCACAAGAAAGCTCACACCCGGCAGATTTCACATCGAACGTGACAGGTCTGTAAGTAAGTCATCTCGCTGTTACACATCGGACAGTAGATGGGCTTTTTCTTGGTTGACTGTGCTTTTCCAGAAGAAGACGTTTCTTGCAAGCTAGTTTTCAAATCTCGAATGGTTCAATTTTTTTTCGAAACTATTGATCAGTTAACTTTCTCTATCGTCTCGATTATCTCGTTCGTGAACTTTTTCGTGCTGGCATCGCCGCCAAGGTCGATGGTAACTGCTGCATTATCAGTCGAGGAGAGCACTTCGAATGTCGCCTTTTCGATATCCAACGCCGCTTTTCGAGCAGACTCGTTACCAGATTTTGAATGAAGCCACCTGAGCAACATCGCGGTAGAAAGGATCTCCGCTGCTGGGTTCGCGATTCCCTTTCCAGCAATATCAGGCGCGCTCCCGTGGACGGCCTGCGCCATGGCATATTTCTCGCCAGAGTTCAAAGAGGGAGCAAGACCAAGGCCCCCAACCATCCCAGCAGCGACATCCGACAATATGTCGCCAAACAAGTTAGTCGTAACGATGATGTCGAACCTTTGCGGAGAGGTCACGAGCTGCATCGCAATGGAGTCAACCAGACCATCGTTCAAACGGATATCAGGAAAGTCTCCAGCAACTTTTCTTACCTCTTCAAGAAATAGTCCGTCTCCCTCGATCAGAACGTTCGACTTGTGAACTGCGGTAACGAGTTTTTTTTCTGATCTCGACGACGCCAGACGGAATGCCGTCTCTGCAATCCGAGCACAGGCTTTTCGCGTTATTACGCGCAAGGATAGAACAGTATCTTCATTTGGCCAGAATTCGCCGTACCCCTTGTACAAATTTCGATCGGGGTAAAAATCTTCAGTGTTCTCGCGAACGATCACCAGATCTATATTCTTGTTCAGACTTTTTGCAAGGGATTTTATCGGCCTGATATTTGCAAACAAGTCGAATTCTTTTCTTATTTTTCCAGAAGCCATAGGATAGTCCTTGTCGTCTTTGGGATAAGATCCGGCTGATAGAGGGCCAAGTATCCAACCGTCGCACTCTTTCATTCGTTCCAGCGTTTCTGGAGGAAAGGTCCTGCCGAATAATTTGTAAGCGTCGATTCCGATCTTAAGATCAACCAGCTCAAGTGATAGAGAATTTCTGTCCGCCGCGACACGCAGTACGTCCACGGCGCTTTCGACAACCTCGGGACCGATCCCGTCCCCCTTCAATACGGCTAGTTTTACCGATTTTCCATTCATGCTAGTTGAAGATCGCCGTATTTCTCTACGTAAGTGAGCAACCCGCCTTCATTCAAAATAGCTTCCATTGTCTTAGACATCTTGGGAAAACTCTGTTCTTGGTTTCTAGTCAAGTTCAGAATCCGACCACCAGAGAGGTCAAGGTCTAGCACGTCCCCTTCGCTTATTAATGAAGTATCCACGACTACTGCCGGAAGGCCGATATTGATCGCATTCCGATAAAATATTCTCGCGAATGAATTCGCGATGACCGCTTTGACTCCGAGCATCTTGATAACTAGCGGGGCCTGTTCACGACTGGATCCCATTCCAAAATTCTTCCCAGCGACGACAAAGTCTCCCTGCCTAACTCCCGAAGGAAAATCGCTTCGAGCGTCTTCCAAAGTGTGTTTGGCAAGTTCCGGGAGATTAGATCTGAGACTCATGTATCTGCCTGGCGAAATTTCATCCGTGCTTATATTGTCACCAAATTTCCAAGATTTACCTGACAAATCACATTCACCCTTTCTTACACAAACTCTCTCGGATCAGTGATCGTGCCAACTATCGCAGTTGCGGCGGCTGTCGCAGGGGAGCCCAGATATGTCTGGGCCTTTGGATTTCCAGTTCGACCAGGAAAGTTTCGGTTCGAACTCGAGAAAATTACATCGTTGTCGGCGGGAATTCCACCTAATGCTCCAAAACACACACCGCAGCCCGCGGGTGTGACGAGAGCTCCCGCATTCAACAAGATCTCGACGATTCCTTCCTGAATACACCTCAGGTAGACCTTTTGCGACGAGGGAGTAACAATCAGCTTCAGCCCTCGCGCCTTTTTCCGATTTTTGAAGATTTGAGCAACCGTTCGCATATCCTCGATTCTTGTGTTGGTACAGCTCCCAATGAAAACCTCGTTTACGTTGACATCTTTAACCTCCGAAATCGGCTTGACGTTGTCCGGTGAACTCGGGAGCGCGATCTGCGGTTCGAGATCATTAACGTTGATAGAGACTTCCGATTCGTAGATAGCTCCTTCATCCGCCCTGAGCTCTTTCCACTTGTCGCCCCGGTCAAACTCTTTCAAGTACTGGAGAGTTCTGCCGTCTGATGCGATTATTCCCGTCTTGGCACCTGCTTCGACTGCCATGTTTGTCAGGGTCAGCCTGCCGTAGACATCCAAATTATCGATTGCAGATCCTTCGAATTCTATAGATTTGTAGGTCGCACCGTCGGTCCCCAAGAGCAATAGAGTTTTCAGAATTAGGTCCTTCGCAAAAACTCCTCTGGGCAAAGTTCCATTTACAATGACTCGCAGTGACTCTGGTACTCGAAGCCAGGTCTTTCGTAGTTTCATTGCAACGGCGATATCGGTCGCTCCCATTCCCGTGGCGAAAGCTCCCAGACCTCCCGAAGTACAGGTGTGGGAATCAGTTCCGACAATTAGATCGCCCGGGGATGAGTAATCTTCAGCCATCACCTGGTGGCATATTCCATTTCCCGCATCCGACAGTATCATTCCGTTGTTCATTGAAAAATTACGAACAGTGGCCTGGTCATTGGAAAGCTCCTTGGTGGGACTCGGCACGGCGTGGTCAATGAAGAATATGGTGCGGTCTTTTGCCCCGTCGAGTGATCCGGCCTTGAGTTTCTGCACTTGGTTGATTAGCAAAGGACCGGCCGCATCATGCGTGAAAGTGTAGTCCACTTTTACTATTACAACCTGTCCTGCGGAAACTTCGCCTTCTGCGGTGTGCGATCCGATTATCTTTTCCGCTAGAGTTTTGTTCGCCATATTTCTCAAGATACTATCTTTGAATTCGTATTTTTTCGATTCATCTCAAAAAGTTCCAGTGTCGCATTGGACACTATGTCGGCGCACGCGAATATTTCGCTTATGCTCACTTTTTCTTCTGAAGAATGAGACAGTTTCGCTTCGCCAGGGCCGTATGTAACCGCGTCCACTCCGAAAGCAATTGCGTATGTGTTCATGTCTCCCGTGCCTGACTTCGTTATGAGCGATGGCTTTGCTCCGGTTTTCAATATCGCCCGATTAATTGCTCTGACCAGAGCGGAGTTTAGCGGAACACGGTATGGCTCGGTCGGCTCGTCAAATGACAATGAAATCGCTGCGTCAGAAATCCGCTCGAGAAAACCAGCAACTATGTTCTGAATAGTCACCCTAAACTGTTCAGTTGTCTTTCCCAAAGGAACACGAATATCAAAAGTCCCGACAGTTTTCCCAGGAATAACATTGTGCGCTGTTCCGCTGCTGATTTCCGTAATCGATGCCGAAGGCCGATCTAATGATCCGTCATTTTCGGCTCCGAGACCATTTTTTATTGACTTGTAAATTTCGTAAAGGAGCTCCGCAGAGTTGGTTACGAGTTTTGGGGCGCTGGCGTGGACTTCCGGAGTAACAATGGTAAGCCGCACGGTCAGGTGGCCGCGATACCCCACAGTAATCTTCGAAGAGCCGCCAGGTTCTCCGAATATCGCATAGTTCGCTTTCGTATTTGCCCGGATTAGTTCGGAAAGACCCGAACTTGATTGCTCCTCTTCAGTTACTCCAGCAAAAATTACCTTCCCTGTCGCATTCTTATGATGAGCGCCTGCCAGATTCTCGAACGCAAAAAGCAAGCTTAGTAGAGCACCCTTGGCATCGCACGCACCCCTTCCAAAAACCCAGTTCCCTTCCATTTTTACTGGAAGCTCGCCGGGAACCGTGTCCATGTGTCCGCATAACAAAATTGAGTCATCTCCATCTCCGATCTCGCAAATCACATTTCCAGCCGCATCAATATGCGGATTCGTTCTTCTCATTTTCAGATAGTCAAAAATTATTCTCGCGACACCACTTTCTTGTTGCGATGGCGAGTATGCGGAAATAATTTGAAGAATAAGGTCTGTTTTTTCTTTCAAGCTCGGCCTATTTGCGATCTGACTTTCGATCTCTGAAGTCATGCTGGATACACTTTCTCTTGAAGCTATTTTCTCGAAAGTTCAATCAGGTAATCTACAATTATTCCGGGAATGTCCACTTTGCTCTGGGCCATTACGTTCTTGAATTCAGTTGTGTTGTTAACTTCGTGCACAAGAAGACCTCTGTCTTCTGACTCCATCAGATCTACTCCGAAGATCCCTTCCCCGAAAGGCCGTGCAGCTTTCAGGCACAGATCATTCAATTCCTCGGTAATGGGCAGATTTTCCGCTTTACCCCCTCGTGCAGTATTCGTTCTCCAATCGCTAGTAGTCGATATTCTGTATATTGCGGCAACCGTACTGTCGCCAATGACGACCGCACGGATGTCCCTGGGGGGCCGCTTTACTTTTTCTTGAATGTAATACACCTGGTAAAGAGGAAACATTTCTTCCCGATCTTCAATAACGCTTTTCGCTGCATCCTCGTCATTAAGGAGAGCTGACTAGCCGTCCCCAGCTTCCGATTGTGGGTTTCAATATCGCGGGATAACCCAACTCGTTCAATGCCTTCAACGCAGTCTCTTCGGTAAACGCGAGTTTAGTCCGGGGAGTCGGCACACCATTTTTTGCCAGAATCAGACTTGTCAGAAGCTTATTGCCGGTCTTTAGAGCGGTATCCAGTCCATTAACAACGCGAGCGCCCTGACTCTCTAAGACCCCAGTAAGATGCAGATTCCGAAAGTACGAGGCACTGCGTTGCAATACGACGCTGCCAAATTTTTCGCGCACTCCGCTTCCGTCGAGTAAATCAAAGTAAAGATCCTTCGAGTCGTAAATCTTGAGCTCAATTTCGCTTCTCTTTTTAGCCGCCTCTATGATCGCCTTCTCTTCGATTCTTACCAGATCATAGACCATGGAAATTCGGTTCAAGGACTGGCCTACTCTCCCCAGTCCTCGCCGACTGTTTCTGCGGGCTTTATGCTAACGACAGCGGCATCGGTTATGTCAAGTTCAAAAGACGTTCCGCAGTCATTGCAAGTCACAATTTCGCCATCAATCGCGTCCTTAGGGACGCCAATTTCTCCGTAGCATTCCAAACAATTCATCGTGTTTCTTTCACCTCCCTAATTTTGAACCGTCGCCGCGATATTTTCAGTCGCGTTTACGGCTTCAGCTTCCAATTTGTCAGTTAATCCCAGTTCGAAAAGATCTCCTACTCTGAGGTTCTTCAGCCCCAGGGCGAGTTTCTGACTCAATTCCGTGGAGGGCTCCAGCCCTAAAGTTTTCATCAAGAAAGCGGCTCCATTTTTTCCCGAAAGTTCGCCGAAAACAACCCTTCTAGAGTTCCCGACGGCTTTTGGTGGAATGAGTTCATATGTCTCGGGGTTCTGAATTATCGCAGCAAGATGAGTTCCAGCTTTGTGAGTGTAAGCGTTCTTACCCACCATTGGCTTGTTACGAAAAATTTCCGAATTTGAGTAGCTGGCAATTAGGGAAGACAGTTCACTGAGCATTTCATACCTGAATTGCCGCCTTACTCCATACAATAACCTGAGCGCCATCGTAACTTCCGCCAGCGACGCTATTCCAACTCTTTCACCAACTCCGTCGATGGTAACGTGTATCTGGTCTGCCCCGGCTTCGACTGCAGCGAGAGAATTTGCAACAGCGAGGCCGAGATCGTTGTGACAATGAACGTCGATAGGGAGATCCGTTGCATTTTTCGCAATACGGATCAGCCTCTTCATCCCCCTAGGAAGCATAATGCCAACGGTGTCAGGAATCCCAATCCGATCTGCGCCAGCTCTAGAAATCTCGGAAATGAAATGAGACAAGTACTCTGGCTCGGCTCGACTGGCGTCTTCGACAGTAAATCGAAGCTTTAATCCATGGCTCTTTGCGTATTCAACCGCTCTAACAGATCGTTGGAGTGCCTCCGCTCTGGAGACATGGAGCTTGTTCGTGAGATGCACATCCGACACTGAATGATACATCGCGACCCATTCTACGTCGCAGGTCAATGCTACGTCAATATCGGCGGGAAGAGCCCGCCCGTGCGAAATTATCTGGGCACTGAAACCCGCCTTTCTCATTTCTTTGAGAGACTCCTTGTGCGATTCCGAAATCACTGGACTGATCTCGATACTGTCGACGCCAAAGTAATCCAGCATCCATGCAATTTGCAATCTCTGTCTCTTCGAAAAAGAAATCCCGACGCTTTGCTCGCCTTCCCTCAGGGTTGAATCGAGTACGGAAATGTTCGGCAGCTTGGATAGCGATCCCTCGGAATTCAAAATTCCAGAATAATAATTGGCATCGGTGGGGAGCGGTTCGCGTGAAAATTCAATCTCGGTCAAGAAAGTGTAGCCTCTTGGATATCTACGATATACGCAGATTTGTTACGAATATAACGCTTCTTGCTGCGAACTCAGCGAACTACTTTCAAAACGACGACGGTATTCGTATCATCTATGCCTGACAATTTGCGTATTTCGTCAATTGTCCCATTTATTTCTGCTATATTCGAACCGCCTACAATAACTGCGATGTCGTATTCCCCCGTTATTTCGAAAATAGACTGGACGCCCTTTGTTTTCTTTAAGCGGTTTGATATTTCGGAAGTAGGAAAACTCGGATTCACAGATAGCAGGCTAATCGCGTTTGCCTGCGGGCCAATATTGGTTTCGATTGTAAATTTTGAAATCACGCCGGACTTTGTCAAGTTGGATACTCTTCGGCGGATAGCGGCCTCGGAAAGGCTGACTTGTTTTGCAATCTCTACAAACGACTTTCGACTATCCTCTCTCAAAATTGAGAGGACTTTTTCATCTATATGATCCATCATCTTCGCACTCAATCAGACGCGATCTTTTCGATGACCTTTGCCGCTGGGCCGCTTTTTTCAATTGTAGAAAATATCTGATCCAGCCCTGAAACAACTCTGTCAATTTGAGATCGCGTGATGACAAGTGGTGGCAGGAACCGCAAGATGTTCAAACCCGAATACAGCAAGATCAGACCATAATCGAATCCAGTCGTGATCACGTCCTTTACTGGAATCTTGAGTTCAGCACCTACCATCAACCCCTTTCCGCGAACTTCTCTGACAATGGATGGATGTTTTTGACGAACAGATTCCAGTTGAGCTCTGAAGTATTCCCCATCGTTTATAGCCTTTTCAAGGATCTTTTCAGATATCACAAAATCCAGCGCAGCATAGGCGGCCGCACAACCAAGGGGATTCCCTCCGAATGTGCTCGTATGCTCGCCGGGTTTCATTATGGAAGAGATCGATTCGTTGGTCGCAGTAATTGCAAAAGGAAATCCTCCCGCTATACCTTTTGACGCGGTCAAAATGTCGGGAGACACGCCCCAATTCTCGCACGCCCAAAGCTTACCGGTCCTGCCGAAACCTGACTGCACCTCGTCGAAAATCAGCAAGGCTCCCTTTGCTCTAGTCGTCTCTCTGAGCCCCGGCAAAAAGTCATCAGGCGGTATATGGATCCCGCTCTCGCCCTGAATGGGCTCGACAATAACCGCCGAAACAGTTTCGTCAATAGCTTCCTTGGCTTTTTCCAGATTACCGAACGGAGAGAACCTGACTCCTTGAACTAGAGGCTCGAACGGTTTTCTGTATTTTTGATTCCATGTTGCGGAAAGCGCACCGTAAGTCTTCCCGTGATAACTGCCGGTGAACGCGACGATGTTTGCTCGGCCAGTCGTCTTTCTTGCAAACTTGAACGCGGCTTCATTGGCTTCCGCTCCACTGTTGCTGAAGAAGATTCTGGTCAAGCCCGAAGGCAGGTGCTTTGAAAGAAGCGACAGATACATCTCCCTCGAATCGTTGTAAAGCGATCCGTGGCAAGTGATTAACTTGTGGGCCTGCTCTGCGATCGCGTCTGCAACTCGTTTGTTTGAGTGCCCAACGATTGCAACACCATACCCGCCGGAAAGGTCGATGAACTCGCGCCCGTTCATATCATAAACGAGAGCTCCATCACCCCGAACTACCTCAATTGGGAACTTTTGGTAGAGGGGAACTAGATGAGCGTCTTCTTCATTCAATTTGAAATAACCGTCCCTATTCCCGAGATCGCCTTCTGCAACGGATTTTCCTTCAATCCTGAGGCAATGACAGACATTTTCGCCCCCATCTCCACCGCTTCGACGGCGGCAATGACCTTCTTGTCCATTCCTGCGCCTATCCTTGGTAGTGCTTTTCTTCCTTCTTCAGTACTCATCTTACTAACCACAACGTCGTCCAAAATCAACCCTTCAGTGTCAGTTAAGAAAATTGCCGCATCCGCCTTTAGGGCGCCGGCGACATGCGAGCAGGCACGGTCTCCATCAACATTCAGCAGTTCGAACTCCTCTCCCGCTGCAACTGGAGATATGACGGGGACCAAATTATTTGACAATAACAGTTCCAGCAAGCTAGAATTTATTCCATTAATTTTTCCTGTAAATCCTCCCTCGATAGCAACCTTTCTGCCCCGCTCGTCAACCACGATCAATTTCTTCTTCCTCTGAGCTTTCAGTAGCATCCCGTCGATACCCGTAAGAGACACGCTCTGGATTCCGTTTTTTTCAAGTGTCTGAACTATCTGCTTCGCGAGGAGGCCCGACATTACCATCGTAAAGATTTCTGCGGTCTCCTTGTCAGTGTACCTGCTCTTGATTCCTTCAGGTGAGGTTATGAATTCCTGCTTTTTGCCCATCTTTTCCGCAACAGCAGTCACCTGGTCTCCGCCCCCATGAACGAGAACCACTTTCGTGCCGGCGCTGTGAAGACCCTTCACATCATCGATAATTGAGGGACTGACACCATCTATTATGCTGCCGCCGATCTTGCACACGATGATCGGACCACTCAAACAGGATGCAGCCCCGGAAAGAGAAGGCCGGCGGTTTCCTCGAAGCCAGCCATCAGATTCATGCATTGAACTCCGTTACCCGCAGCTCCCTTCATCAGATTGTCAGTCGCTGACAAAAGAAGCAGGCGGTTGAGTCTCTCATCAATTTCAAAGCCGATGTCGCAAAAGTTCGATCCTGGGAGAATCTTTGGATCTGGGTATTTTGCGAGACCCTTCTTGTCCTTTACAAACCGAATGAACCTAGAGTCTCTGTAAAAGTCTCTGAGCGCCTTCCAAACAATGGGAGTCTCGAGCTTTTCCTTTCCAAAAGTATGAATTGTACACAAGATTCCCCTGACGATATTTACCGCGTGGGGCGTCATCGACACCTTCACATTTCTCCCCGCAAACTTCGAGATCTCCTGTTCAATTTCTGCCGTGTGACGATGATCTACGGGTTTGTAGGGTCGGACGACGCCGTAACGTTCGGCGTGGTGTGTAGCTATCGAGGGCTTTGTTCCACCGCCAGAGCTTCCGATTTTAGAGTCAACAATGATGTGGTTTAGGTCAATGATCCCCGATTTGGCAAACGGTGCTAGTGCAAGAATACTGGTAATCGACATACACCCTGGATTGGCTACTAGGTTCGAACTCTGGATTTTATCGCGATATAGCTCCGGAATCCCCAGGGGAGTTGTTTTCAACATTTCTGGATGGGGGTGTTGATAATGGTACCAGTGTTGATAGGCTTCGACATTGTGCAACCTGAAATCTGCACTCATGTCAACAATCTTGAGGCCAGTTTTCACGAGTTCTGGTACGATTTTGACCGCAGACCCATGAGGAACAGCCGTAAAAACAAAATCACAGTTTGAGGTCAGCATATCTAAATTTGGAGCGATGAATTTTAACTCCGTGAACGATCTAAGATTAGGATGCACCCTGTAAACAACTTCGCCGTCATACTGCTTCGATGTCGCAATCGTAACCTTGACATTTGGATGGTTTACAAGGATCCGAAACAATTCTCCACCGACATAGCCGGAGGCTCCAACGATTCCGACGCGCATAGTATCTGTCATTTTGAACTTTTTTTCAAACTCATCACATGTTCGAATACCGTTTAAACCTAACGGCTTGCTTCGGGACGTCATTCAGACTATGTTCGAATTTCGTAGCTCGATGAAATCACGTCGGAAAGAAATGTTAAAACTTGAACTATCAAAGAGCTTCTTGATATCAAATGAAGATTGCGCATACTTCGATCACCGTTAAAGACATGGACAAGACGATTGATTTCTACCGTGACATTCTAGGATTGACACTAGCTGAAAGAGAAGAGATCCCTGAAAACAAGGCGGAGATTGCGTTTGTAAAAGATCAGAATGGATCCGAAATTGAACTGACATTCTGGCGTGAGAAAAAGGATTGGACGGATGGAGATCAGCTTGATCATATCGCGTTCATGGTTGAAGACGTGAAAAAATCTGTGGATGCTTTCAGGATGAAAGGTGTGGAAATAGCTAGGGAGCCGTACACTTTGCAAGGCTCCAACAGCAAGATTGCTTTCATAAAAGACCCGAACGGAATATGGTTAGAGCTAATACAGCATTAGCCGTGTCCTAATGCGTTTAGTCAAAACAATCGGCTAGTGAAATGGTACTTCCGGGAACCTAGTTCAGTAATATATTCAGTATTTTTTCGCTGAATAGTCGCACTCAAAATTCGCACCAATGCCGGCGTTCTCGAATATTGACTGCGGAATGAAGTGGTACTTTATACCCTTCTTTGACAAATCAAGTGCCGTTTCCTCCTTGGCTGCAAACCAGCAGCTATCTCCGAGAAAGTAGCAAAGGATTCCGTGCGATTCGTTCAAGCAAACATGAACCAAGTTTTCCTCAGAAAAAAACATTTTTTCTCCACATTCGATGCAGTTCATCTCCTGGCCCTTCATATCAGGTAATATCGGTTGTTCCAGATTCAATCACCTAGTTGTGTATCATTGGTAAACCTTCCGCAGAAAAACTATTCGCTGGATTCCGCATCTTCAGGTTTTACCAGTATGTTCTGCTGCCTTGACTTGACTTCTTTGTCCTTTCGACTGTTCGAGAAGATCCTTTGCTCGCCTGTAATGGACGGCATCGATTAAGCGGTCGTTGACTCGCAGCGCTCCCGTACTTTCTTTGCTGGCGTTCTCGTAAATTTTGACAATCCTCGTTGCCTCCAATAGTTCTTCTGCACTGGGACTAAAGACTTCATTTGCGACGTCAATCTGGGAGGGATGAACTACTTGTTTTCCTGAGAAGCCCAGTTCTCGTGCGCTCATTGCCTCTGCTCTAAATCCAGACAGATCCGCTAGATCAAAATACACCCCATCGATTGGATCGAGGTCATTTGCGCGTGCCGCTGCAACAATTGCCGTCCTGACGTAGAGGTTCGAACTGTATACGCTTACATCCCCGCGAACTGAGTTCGCATAGTCCTGAGGTCCAAAACTTATAGCTACCAGCCCTTTCGACTCGGCGATCTCCCGCAAACGCAGCAGTCCACGAGCGGTCTCGATAAGCGCGATAATCTTTTTCCCCGTTTTCTCGAAGACTCGCGAGGATTCTACTTCGATCTTGGGAAGGACGATCGAATCTATTTTTTCCATTTTCGAGACGGCCTCTAGATCTTCTGTGGAGTAACCTTCGGTAATTCTATTGATTCTAACGCATAGTTCCCTCGCTCCCCAGTCGAGTTCATTCAGCAAGCTGGAAAGCAAGCCTCTAGCGCCTGCCTTGGCCTCGTCAGGAACAGAATCCTCCAGGTCGAAAATTATGGAATCCGCTTCGAGTGAAACGGATTTTCTAATCTTCTTCTCTTCGTTTGCTGGCACAAAAAGTTGGCTGCGTCTGACCAAATTCGAAAGACCCCAGTACCAGGGGCTCTCTCTTGGTATTTTAGCTTGAACGGGATCTGAGCAAATTCAGACTTCCGACCAGTGCCAAGAATCTAGTCTATGTTTACGGGAGCTTCTTGTTTTACCTTCTTACCCATTACTTCTTTCGCAAACAGAGAAGCGACTAATGCGAGGACGAATGCAATTGCCGCGACGTAGTACGTGTACTGGAAAGCAGCTCTTGTGGGAAGCGCCAAACTTAGACCGCCCAGAACGAAAGTTATCGTGAAAGTCGAGAGAATCGAACCCGCAATCGGAGCGCCGAAACTGCTCCCAACGTTTCTGAACACTGTATTCATCGAAGTTGCAAGGCCCATTTCCTTCGGTTTTACAGTAAGCACAAGCAAATTTTGCATCGACACCATCAGCATTGCTAGCCCCACTGAAGCGACCGAAAGATACTCGGGTATCTGGATTGCAGTGGTTGCAGTCGAAATGAGAAGGAATCCGACTGCGCCGATTACGCTGCCTGCGATCAAGAATGGTTTGACACCATATTTGGAAATCAGTATCCCAACCGGATAGGCAACGATCAGCATAACAATCGCCAGCGGCAACAAATAAACCCCTGCCGTAAAGATATCAAAGCCGTAACCAGCCGGCTTGATATCTTCAAGCTGAAAGACTATGGACTGGAATGCAAGCAGCATGGCGAGACCCGTTATGAGCCCGATCATATTCGAGACAAGAACGTTCCTTATCTTTAGCTGGACAAAATCAAGCACTGGTTCTTTCAACCGCCTTTCGTAGGGCACAAGCGGAACGAAAAGTAATACTCCGATAATTATGAGACCCAGTACCGGTGTCGAAGTCCAACCCCAGACCGATCCTTCGGAGAGACCGAGGACTATCATTCCGAGGGCAAGCCCCAGGATTCCAGCCCCGACATAATCCATCTTTGCCTTTGGATTCTTGTATACTGACTCTTTGACCGTGAAGGCAATCAGAATTGTAAGAGCAAGGACAACTGGTGTCGCTATGTGGTAATTTGTCTGCCAACCGTATGCATTTGCGACGAAAGCTCCAACCGGTAGTCCGAGGGCTAGGCCGGCTCCGAACATTGCACTAAGCAAACCTTGGGCCTTCGGCACGAGTTCACGAGGAAACTGCTCTCGCACTAGACTGAAAGCTAGCGGGAATATTCCAAGCCCGATTCCCTGAAGGGTCCTAGAAATAAGAAGAATATTGAATGTCGGAGAAAAGGAAGTCATCGTGACCGTAATAGAATAGGTAATCAGAACAATAGTGAGGATCTTCTTTTTCCCATAAATATCCCCCAGTTTTCCTACTATGGGGTTTATAGCGGTCCCGAAAACTGTGTAGAGCGCGAGGATCAAGCTTACTTGGCCGCTAGTAACTCCGTAATCTGATTGGATTTTTGGCAACGAAGGAGTCAACATGATCTCGATGTACATGACCGAGGCAGCGAGTATCGCGAACAGGATTAGGTTCCTGTTAGCATACTTCGAATCAAATTGTGGCTGCTTCGGAGCAACAAGTTTCTCAGACGGCGGTTGGTTTTCTTCCAAAATCTCGGTCACGTATTCTATTAATTTTAAACTGAGTAAATTGCAGACTATATAACTATGTCTGATGCGATATATGTATATATTCATATAATTGAATAACAATCCGAATGAATTGCACGAACATGAAGATACTAAATCGTTGACGCATCCACAGGGAGCTCCTAGAGGTTTGCTGCTTCACTACATGCTACATAAGATTTCTCAGAGTCCGTGTCACGGCTACGAGATTCTCCAGGATATAGACAGCAAGACCGAGGGTGCCTGGAGGCCCGGTGCGGGATCGATATACCCGATACTCAAGAAACTTGTCACCAAAGGCTACATCAAGGCAGCTGCAGGCGCACGCGGCGCGGACAGAAAGGTCTACTCGATCACGCCAAACGGGTTGGAATTTATCAAGGAAGACGAAAAGATGCTCCGCAACTCAGGAAGGAACTGGATGGCAATGCGGCGACTCTTCGTCGAGCTAATCCAGCCTGAGGACATGTTGCGTTTCATGAGCGAAGGCACGAAGGAACAGTTTGAGCTCAGCTCAAGAGATCATCTCAAGCAAGATGAATGTGATACCTCCGAAGGACAGGGAGTACATTTTGAAGGAATACGTCCTAAATCTCGAACGCCAGCTTGAATGGGCTAACGAGGCACTGAGGGAGATCAAGCCTTCAGTGGAAATTAGGACGAGGAAGTGATTATCGAAAATGATGACAAATCAATCTATGGTTGAAAAAGAAGGAAATTCTATCGTCAAGGTGGAAAACCTGAGCAAGAGCTTCGATGGCAAGACGAAAGCCGTTGACGGTATCAGTTTTGAGGTGAAGGAGGGAGAGATTTTCGGGTTTCTAGGACCCAACGGTGCTGGAAAGAGCACCACGATCAATATGCTAACCACATTGCTGCCTCCGACCTCAGGCAAAGCAGAGGTCTGTGGTTTTGACATACACAAACAAGCCAACGAAGTGCGGCGAAGCGTCGGGGTTGTCCCGCAAGATTACACGGCTGACGAAGACATGACCGGCTACGAAAACATACTGCTCTGCGGAGATCTTTACGGTATTCCTCGGAGTGATTCGAAGGCCCATGCGGTCGAACTACTCGACTTGGTTGAACTTCAGGACGCGGCAAAGAGAAAGGTGAGCACTTTCTCCGGCGGAATGCGTAGGAGGTTGGAGCTTGCCTGCGGCCTCATCAACTATCCCAAGCTTCTTTTCCTAGACGAGCCGACGCTCGGACTCGATGTCCAGACGCGCGCTGCTGTCTGGAAATACATCCGCCAGCTCAAACAGGACTACAACATGACGCTCTTCATGACAACCCACTACCTCGAAGAGGCAGACTCTCTTTGCGACCGGATCGCGATCATCGACCACGGTCACATAATCAAAATAGGCACTCCCGAGGAGCTCAAGGCCACCGTTGGAGGAGATGTTATTGTCATAGGGGTCAAAGAAGCGGAACCCGACATCTCGGCGGATATTGCTAAAATCGATCTGGTAAAAGCGGTCACCAAGACCGGCAACGACTACCGCATAAAAGCGGATGCGGGAGAGGAAGCTTCCCCAGAAATCATTGATCTTATTCGATCGAAAGGGATGCACGTCATGAAAATCTCTCTGACAAAACCCACCCTCGACGAAGCATATCTCGAGCTCACTGGACGCACCCTCAGAGAAGAGGAGACTAATAAGTGGGCAATGATGAGTCAAAGAAGGACTATGCGGACGGCGAGGTCCTAGGGAGGAGATCGATTTTGGAAGAAAAATCACAGCCTGCGATCAAGGAGATCGCAGCGCAAGACTCTACGTTGGAAAGGCCTAGGTCAGCTGTCAGCTCCTGAACAGGCGGTGGCGAGGCCGAACCCAAAGCTGAATACAAATCCGACTCATGGACTATGGGCTTTGACAAATAGAGACTTGAGAAAGTGGTACACAAATCCCTATCAGTTGATAATTTCGCTTGTGCAACCAGTGATCTGGATGGGATTATTCGGAAAAGCCCTAAACTTCACATCTTTCATCACGGCAGGGGCTGGACCTGGCGTCAACGCCAACGCAATCCTGCAGAGCTTTTCGGTACGACCAGTTACTTTTCATACCTAGTTTGTGGAATGGTGGTCTTCATTGTCCTCTTCAACTCTGCGTTTAGTGGCATGTCAGTCGTCTGGGACAGAAGGTTCGGCTTCATGAATAAGGCACTGAGTACACCCGTGAGCCGAGGGACGATAGTAATGGGTAAGATTCTCCAGAGTGTGGGACGCTCGCTGATTCAGGCCGTGGCCGTTCTTTTGATTGGGATAGCCCTTGGCATGGAGACGAGTAACTTCTCGGTGCTTGGGATAGCGGGAACATTCGTGGTAATCTTCTTGGTCGCTATGGCGCTCTCTGGACTGTTCGTCATGCTTTCGCTGAGATCGAGTAATTGGCAGACTCAGATGGCAATAATTAACCTGCTAAACCTTCCGTTGCTCTTCGCCAGCAATGCCTTGTTTCCGGTGAAGATAATGCCGACGTGGCTGCAGGACGTCGTTAAGGTCAATCCAATTAGCTACTCTATCGATGCCATACGCCAGCTCCTGATAGGCGCGACGGGGTCGTATCCTCTCTGGATGGACTTCTCCGTCGTATTAGGGTTCGCGGCTTTCTTCTCCATCGTAGGGATCGTGATGTCCTGGAGATTGCTCAGCAAGTAGCGTCGCGCAATATCTTTTATTGCGGTCGCGACGTTTTCGAGCCCTGGATATCGTTTGAGACCGGAAGGAAAGGTCGCCAGGAGTAAACCGACTTCCACACTTGCACTCGTCGGGAAAGTCTGCCCTAACTGCGACATTAGGCTCGATATTCTAGAGAACCCTCCCGTGATAGTACCCGACGACCTGGACGCGCTTGAATGGGACTACATCAAGAACCGATTACTGGTCCCTAAAGTGCTGGCAATCTGCCTCAAGTGCGGTTTCGTGGCCGTCGAGTGTCTAACCCCAGTAGAAGCACGAGGTACCTACGTCGGAACCTGAAAATCCTCGGACGATTTCGATTTTATTTTTCTTGAAACTTGAAGGAGATCTTAGGGGCGAACATTCAAGTCTGACGCGAACTAGGATGGATGCTCACGATTGACGTTTTCTCCATGCTTTACCCGGTAACCAACCGTACTATTGATGATGAGAAATATCAAGGCTGCAATGTATATCAGAATGGTAATTTGCGTCGAATAGAACGAAACCGCGATTCCAACCACGTATGCCAGCGGGCCGAAGACTATCCTACGATTGATTCTTGACATTATTTTCTCATCAATCAAATCCGGTGAAAGAAGCTTCTTGCCAGTAGCGTAAAACCAGAGAAACTGCGAGGTAATGCTCGTCGCGGTCAGATTGGCTCCATAAATTACGAGTGGTATCTGGAGGTAAAAGTAAAGTCCAATTAGGGCGGTTGAGAACGGGATGAATCCAATCGTCAAAAGAAAGAGGATGTTGAGCCATAGAAGGACCCGATCGACTCTGATAACGTAATGGAACATGCTGTGATGCCTGATCCAGAATGTTCCGAGAATTGCAAAACTAATTACGTAGCTCAAGATATTCGGATACAGAGCGTTTAGGGCTGCAGCCAGTTGGGCGTTCTCCGATGCAAGCCCCGAGTTTGTCGTTATGATGGGAATGGTCAAGCTCAAGACAAGTACCGTCATTACAGTTCCGAAAATACCGTCGGTGAGGGACTCTAGTCTTCCCTTGCCTAACCCGGGAACTACATGGTGAACTTCAGAACTCACAATCGAAACTTCCCCGTGATCATTAATTCAGTTTGGTGATTGGCAATTAGTTCTTTAGCTTTCATCATTGGCCGAAAGTGGATTTGAGAAGTCTGGTAAGCTTAAACCACTAAAGACGGCTTCGTATACCCAATGTCTGACTCTCAAACTGAAACCCGTCCGAGGCCCAGGATCGAGTCTCTGTCTGATATGATCTTTGGATTGGCACTCTCCGTTGGTGCGATTACTCTAGTCGGCAATCCTCCCACGACCGGTGGTGCTCTCTACAATGACATCTTAGCTTTTGATTTCGGCTTTCTTATTCTGATCTCAGTGTGGATGAGATACACGAAGATAATGTCGTCCTCCCTATTGAAAATCGACGTAGCATCTCGCTCAACACACTGCTACTTTTTACCGTTTCGATAGAATCTTTCCTCTTCAACCTCGTGAGATCCCCTAGTTCAGCTCCGAGCAATCCCCGGTGATTTTCCAACGTTGTTTCCATCGCTTATGCAATCGATCTCGGGGTAATGTTACTTATCCTTGGATTTTTTACATCCGTCCTCGCTGATGAGCAAAAGAAACTACTTCCTAAAGATCTGTTAAGTGAATTCACGTACGAGGCAATCGCGTTGTATGTTTCAGGAGCGATTTTCTTAGGATCGGCTTTCATACCTCTCACAATTCAAGGAATTGGGGGCCGGCCATTGAGGTACGACTTGTGGATCTTTCCATTCATCACTTCATCAATTAGGCGAAGAGGTACCGACGTAATCAGAGAAATCCAAAAACTTCGCTCCCCACCGAAATAGTTCTAGTTAGATATTCCTGAACCCAATCAAGAATCTAATTGGTTCAATAGATTTTTTCAAAGGAGCTGACGCTGAAGTTTCGACGGTTACTTTTCCGCTCGTTTTCCCTTGACATCATTCTTCCATTTTGTCAGAGAAAAATTAGGATCTTGGAATCTTTTCTTTCCTTCCGTTTCCCTTCGAATCAGCTCGGTGGCATATTCAAGGACTTTTGGAAGTTTTTCTGCGGGGAACTTGCATGCACCGCACTGGTCCATGTGAATTACATCTCCAGGGGAAACTGAGAGTCCAGCAATATTGATTGGGATTCCAGCGCCCCTGAGCTGGACAGGCCCATGTCCGGAAGTCATTCCGGTTGCAAGATACTGTATTCCGGAATCTTTGATCTCGACATAATCTCTCATGGGGCCATCTGTAAGAACGCCTACGACTCCGAAGGCCTTGAATTCGGTCGTCATCATTCCTCCAAACAATCCCGCCAGCTTTTCCAGGCCAGGAGAATACGTCTGCCTTGCTACGAGGACGACTGGTCGTTTAGTTCTCTCCAAGTGCTCGTAGAGTAACCACGGGTCAAGTTTCGTGTTTTCCCAAGTCTCGTCAGAGTACCAGGCGGTCGCCGCATAACCGCAAACCGGACCGTACTCTGGGTAAATGCACCGTATCGAGGTATCAGTATAGTACTCTCCTCTCCAAGAATCGTAAAGCTTGAGGCATATGTCGCTGTCCGGATAAGTTGCCACGACGTTGCAAATAGTCGCCGTATCGAATTTTCGCAACTCTTGAATTATTTTTTCATCTGTCAGACTTACCATCTCATTCATCCCTCTCTGTCCAATCGAAAACGCGCGCTATTAAGTCAAGGCACTCGAATAGCTATAGCCCTTTTCAGCGATCTGATTGCATTTCTAAGCAATTGACCTCTTTCGATCAGCAGTTAGAGTACGGGACGCGACGTACATGGTCTAAGCCTCGGCCATTTCTCGAATGATTTCGATGTGTGGCTTGTCCATTTTGCAGAGATTCGAAAACGGAATTCGAATACTGGAAGAAAGTTTTGTAACTTTTGTTCTGGCCTGTTGCGTGTTCTATCAAAGAATCATTTCGCTCTCCCACATGATTGAAGGATCTATGAGTTCCTCTTTTATTTCCATCTTCCTGTAGTAGGCTTCCAGTGGAGTTTCAGCTCTCTCCAGATCAAGGGCTCCGTGGGGCTTGATGCAGTTGTACCAGCGTACGCACTCCTCAATCGGAGAGAATCCCTTCGCGAGTCCTCTTTCAACCGTATCAAAGAGCTTCTCCAATTTTCCATTGGTTTGGGGATGTCTCACTCTTGAAAGAATATGTTTGATGTGATTCCTCATCAGATAGAGCTCGAATTCAGTGAGACCTTTCGTTTTTGTTTCAGCTTCGACCGCATAGAAGGATGTACCTCTGTCTGAGAGGATTGATGCTGGTCTGCCATGTTCCCTGATCGCTTCCTTCAGGACGCTCACTGCATTTTCAGACGACGGAGAGTCAAACACGCCATAACCCAGGATGTACCTCGATGCGTCATCCTCGTAGATTACCAGCCACTTGCCCCTGTATACTGACGATTTCATCTCGTGCCAATCGACGTGCCACAACGAATTGGAATGCTCCCTTTCATATCTGATCCACTTGCGCTTGAAGCGCGTCCTTGCTGTATTGTACAACAATCCTTCCTCCTTCAATACGCTATAGACTCGCATGTGGTTTGTTTCATCGATGCCGTAATCTCTCTTGAGGATTGAAACGAGGTAGCAGGCTCCGACGCCAAACTTCCTTGAAGCTTCGATGATCGCATTCCTCTCCTCAATTGGGATCTCGATTCTTTTTCTGCCTGCCTTCTTGAGAGATGGTATCTCTCCGGATTCCCTGTATTGGGCATAAAGCTGCTCCACTCTTCTCACGGTGATGTTCTGGGTTGATGCGATATCCCTGGCTGCAAGGCCGCTCTCTCTAGCCTTGACCACCCACACCACCTTTTCCTCTGAAAGCTTTCTTGACCCATAGCCATGCTTCTTCCAGATGCTCCTCCAATAGTCCCCCAGCCTAACCTTGTTGACTATGGAGCGAAATAATTGTTTGATAAGAGATTCTGGCCTGTTGCGCAAAAAGTTTAACTCGATCCCATGTTCTAACCAGGCGAAAGCTGCATAGAAGATGACTCGAAAAACCAGCATTCTTCAAACCAAGTTCGGGAAAAGGAATCTCTTCACATTTACGTCGGGTTTGGCGATATTCATTATTTTTCTGAGCTCATCCGTTGTCGCAACTCCTCGCGCGTACGCGTTTGCGAATGGACAGAGTGCGTCGACCGTTATCGGTTTCAACAATTTCGCCTCTAGAAACGGGACTACGCCTCCCACCCAATCCAGCCTACTTTCTCCGTACGCCTTGACATTTGACTCACACGGCAATCTTTGGGTAGTCGATTCAAGTAACGGCAGAGTCTTGGAATTTGCACAGCCGTTTACCAGCGGGGAAAGTGCCAGCACTGTTCTAGGTTCGTCAAATTTCGTCTCTTCGGGATCTTTCAGCTGCCCCTAATCAAACAGATTTGACTGAGCCTTCCGGCCTTGCCTTTGACTCGTCGGGCAACTTGTGGGTGAGTGATAGCACTAGTGATAGAATCGTTGAATTCATGGCACCCTTTACCAACGGAGAAAACGAAAGTGTAGTGCTGGGGCAGGAGAATTTTACTGCTGGCAGCAATCCGGATAGTACCGCGACTCAGTCTGATCTTAATATGCCAACCGGGATAGCGTTTGATTCTTCAGGTAATCTGTGGGTCGCAGATACAGGATATGATAGAGTCGTCGAATTCAAGTCTCCTCTTACCACGGGGGAAAGTGAGAGTCTAGTTATTGGTCAATCGAATTTTACATCAGGAGTTCAGGACATTCCGGGGTGTCCGCTAAGTTGTTCCGCGCAAACGTCCCCAACGAGTCTGAATGGTCCGGTTGCTGTCGCATTCGATTCATCTGGAAATCTCTGGGTAGGGGATCCGCATGCCGGCAGGGTTTTGAGATATAATTCTCCGCTTTCAATTGGAGAGAGCGCCAACCTGGCTCTTGGAGTGAAGGACCTCAATTCAGTCTCAAGTTTCTTTTGCATTTCTGGTGGCGCAGGCTGCCTTGGCTTCCCGGATTCCTTGGCGTTTGATCGATCGGGAAACCTCTGGGTATCTGATGACACTAATGGCAGAGTTCTCGAATTCCCCCAGCCCTTCTCCATGGATGAAAACGCGACTCAAGTGATAGGGCAGCCAAACTTTACCAGTATTTCACCAGTCAGCGGTCCGACGAACGATACCCAATCAAGTCTGTACGGGAATGATGGAATAGCATTTGATTCTTCTGGAAACCTTTGGGTTAGTGATGGGCTAAATAATCGTGTGCTAGAATTTGCTCAAGGAGCCGTGGCTAGTTCGACTACAAGTTCTTCAAGCTCCGCAACTTCCACCTTGCTATCGACGACTTCTTCGGTTGCCCCAGTGTCGTCCACAACCGTTTCTTCCATTGCGAGTACCTCTGCACCATCCTCGACTCAATCTACCAGCATTGGTTCAACTCCCAGCCCAGCTCAAACAACTAGTTCGAGCAGCAGTACTTCGATTTCTCTGAATTATCTTGAGGCGGTCGGGGTCGTTGTCGTAGTAATGATCGCGAGTCTTCTTGTGGTTAGAAGAAACAGATCGCAAACTTGAGTTATGATTCACGATTTCGAAAAAAAGTCCGATCGACTGGTCTGCGGAATTACCAGAGATTTCGTGCTATGATCTTATGAAATCTGTGTAATCCGTTCAATGCGATTTGAGCTCTCTAAGCTCCGTTCAGCACGTTTCGAGCTCTTCTGAGCTTACAGAGCTCGAACGTAGCTCTTCGGCCAAAAAGTGCTCACGTGTGTAGAAACGCAGAAAATTTTTTTCTTAATGAATCAATGGGAACTAGAATTTAAAGAACGATTAAGAATAAGTATTCGCATCCACGGGCAAACAAGGAGGAATTTGAGCTAGAGCCGTGCTCTTCATGCAACAAATGAATCTACGGTGAACCTGCGCCCTAACCGAGAACGATTTCGATTCTCTTGTTATCCTTGCCTTTGTTCTCCGTTCTAGAGATCCTTATCGGTCCAATCTCTCCGGTTCTTGAAACATGAGTCCCGCCGTCGAGCTGGGCATCGAACCCGACAATGTCAACGATCCTCAATTTTTCAAATCCTTTAGGCAGGAGATCGATGGACAATCTATAGAGCTCCTTCCTTTGAAGCGCCTCCTCGGTGGTCAGCCAGAAAGTCCTCACCTCTCTGTTTTCTGAAACAATCCGATTCATTTCCGACTCGATGATACCGAGTCTTTCTTTGCTGAGGTCGTCAAGCGTAAAATCCAGCCTGGCTCTTTCTGGATAGATCTGTCCACCCGTGATTTTCGAGACGAATTTGTGATATACAACTCCTGAAAGAATGTGGAGCGCCGTGTGGTGGCGCATGTGCTTGTAACGGAGCTCCCAGTCAACGATCCCTTTCACCTCACTATTTTCCAGAGACTTTCTATCTTCCTCAGATATCGGCTCCGATAGTTGATGCGTCACTTTTTCGTGATCTTTGGATGATTCGATGACCACAGATCTCTTCCCGCCTTGAAACGCAATGGTTCCTTTGTCTGAAGGCTGCCCACCGCCTCGAGGATAAAGCGCCGTTCTGTCGAGAACCACTGATTTTTCATCGGGAATCTCGATTACCCGAGCGTCAAATTCCTTGAGATAGTGATCATAAAGATACAGCATTTCGGTCATAGGTACAACCAGTCTATCCGATTCGTTTTCTTTAGTTTTGCCATCATGAGTTACCAAATCAAAGGGAAAACAAAATGTTTGAGCTAAATCCTCAAATAACAAACGCACAAGCAGATTGCTCAAGTGAAGTAATCATTGTCAACCCCGTTTGGAGAAGAACCTAAAATTTACAAAGTTCTGGTCTATAATCAACTGACACCGGATGAAGTTTCAAAAACTAATATCGACATTAAGAAACTGACATTCTGGGACATCAGTGCCGGCATCCCCGGAAGAACATCGGTTGATGATCCCCACATATCCGTTTACTGGTATGGCCCCGAGGTTTCGTCCGAGAGAGGATTTGTCATTCACCTGAAGGCACAAAAGCTCGACGAGAAATTTACGGAGCCTATCAGGATGGTCGTCGAAAAAATTGTCGGTGGTACTATCTCTTCACGCGAAAACGGAACGGAGTTCAAGAACTTCACAATGAAGATAGGATATCCTTCAATCGTTAGCCTTGCAAAGTCAATCCAAACTGCGGGCAAGCTCGCCGCCGAGTGCTCGCTCGAATTCGAGATGGTAACGAAGGAAGAAAAAGCGAACTCGACTCTTCCGAAGACAAAGATACTCGGGGAAAAAGCGCTCGAAAGGTAGAGCTCTATCGTAGTCTATTTTCTAAGCTAGAAAGATCAAAATTTAATCTTCGAAGCATCGTTGCTTCAAGGAATTCGAAACCATCGTTCAATCTCCAGAAGGATTTGGAAAGTGCAATGGTTATATTTCTTGGGTGAAACATTCTCTTTGAAAATCCGGGGTCACGATTTTGGAAGTCACGCCTATCCGAGAATATTGGAATGATATTCTAAGTTCCGGAGACACGATTTACGCCGGACTGATTTATCGGATTCCGCCGCGGCTATGGAGGCCACTGATTTTGGTTCAAAAGGAGCTCAAATCTGCCGACCCGAGACAACTTTATTCCAACCCTTCCGTATTTCACGTTCCGATCAAGGGGCTGGGGTACCTGGGAGATGAACTGGACAGGAACAGGCATGAGGCCGTACTGATGAAGATAAAGGAAATAGTCTCCGAAGTCGATCCATTCGAGATAGCAATTCGCGGACTGGACGCTTTCCCGACTTCAATCTACGCCAAAATCGAGGATAAGGGAAAATTCAAGGAAATTAACGAGCGGATTCTCGAAGAACTGAGAGGCGATGTCGAGAGCAGCAGGTTTGATGCGAGCGAGTTTGTACCGCACGTCACACTTGCAACGTTCAACACCAAGGACGTTTCGAAGTTGCTCGAGAAAATCAGATCTCCCGAAATGAGGGACAGGGATTTCGGAGCTGCGGGCGTGTTCGAAATTGAGGCAGTTCAGATGAACCTAATTCTTGCGTTGGGTCCTGAGGAAACTCAGGATAGCGCCCTGAGTCACATCAGGTCCTTCTGGCTCGGAAAATTCACCCGCTAGAGATGTTGTGCATTGCCTTCAGGTCGCTCGCAAACTGCTGCAGTTCAGCCGGAATTTCGACGTGAATGCTCTCTTTCAGGGAGAGCCCCCTTGATTTTTTCTCGTTCCAGACTTTGCTGTTGAAATCGACGATTTGGTTCTCGAAGCTCATGTATTGTTTGTCCCAGTTCTTGGGATCGGGAAACGTCTGCGAGTGTATGCTTTGAGTTGAGTAAATCTTGAGCCAGAGGGCCTCCGTAATGAACGGACAGATCGGAGCGAGCAGTAGCAGAATCGATTTAAGGCACTGGTGGAGAGCGTACCTTGCCGAAATTATCTCTTTCCGGGGAAAGCCAGAGCCGTATGCTCTAACTTTGGCGATCTCAACATAGTGGGCCGCGAAGATGTTCCACGTGAAATCCCGGATCCTGTTTGCCGGAATGAAAAAGTTGTAATCTTCGTAACCTCTGAGACAGTCTTCGGTCAGAGAAGACAGCTCAGCGAGTATCCAGCGATCGCTGGGAGAAATGTCATCGGACGCGGGTTTTTCCTCCGGCACGGGGAATCCTGCGATGAACCTCGAAATGTTCCACAGCTTGGTCAGAAACTTTCCGGGAGTCGCGATCTTTGACTCGGAACATGTGTAATCAGAACCGACTGAGACTTCAGATGCGATCCACATCCGGAAGTTCTCGGCTCCGTACCGATCAAGCATGATCAGGGGATCGATGGCGTTTCCCTTGCTCTTGCTCATCTTTTCGCCCTTTTCGTCGAGGCCCCAACCCGTTATCCACACATCTTTCCATGGGACCGTTCCAGTAATCTGGCTGCACCGGAGAATGCTGTAATGCAACCACGTTCTGATAATGTCTTTTCCCTGGGGCCTTATGGATGCAGGATAGGTCCTCCCGTGGAATTTTTCATCCCTATTGTATTTCGTAACATAGAGGGCACTGACGCTCGAATCCATCCACGTATCGAAGGTTCTCACGTCTCCGACAAATTCTTTCGAGCCGCACTTTGAGCAGCTGGGATTATCGGGCGGCGGATCTCTCCACGGCTGGTAGTACGCGCCTGCGGGTGGGAGAAATGGTTCCTTGCATTTAGAGCAGTACCAGACTGGGACCTCGGTGCCATAAAACCTACGCCTGGAGATCGGCCAGTCGCGTGCTACTTCGATCCAGTTTAAAAGTATCGTTCGGTGCATTTCGGGATGAAAACGAAGCTCTTCCCTTGCGATGTGCTCTAATCGTTCTTTGACATCGACCACTTTGAGGTAGTACTCATCCATCGGGATGATCTCAATAGGAGTTTTACTCCGCTCGCACATCGGGGTCCTGTGCTGAATCTCTTCGATTTTGGTTGAGATACCGTCTTTCTCGAGGCGTTCCAGCATCGCATTCCTCGCCTGCTTTATCCGCAGACCCGCGATGCCAGTACCGGCTGGTTCAAGCATTCTGCCATCCCTGCCGATTGCGATTATCTCCTTCAATCCCAGTTCGCGAAAGAGTTGCAAGTCGTTATAGTCGCCGTACGAACAGACCATCACGACACCTGTTCCAAACTCTGGTTTCGCGGAACTGTGCTCAAGGATCGGAACCTCTCTATCGTAAAACGGGATAATTGCGTTTTTTCCGACCAGCGATTTGAAACGTTCGTCTTCAGGGTTTACTATTACTGCCTGACACGAGCAGAGCAGTTCGGGTCTCGTGCTGGCAATGGGAATCGAACCTCCACCCTTTACTTCGAACCTGAAGTAAACTAGTTTGGTCGGGAGCTCGCTGTAAATGATTTCCGCGTCGGCGATGGTCGTCCCGCAGTCGACGCAGTAATTCGTCGGCCTTGTACCTTCATATATCCGGCCGTCTTTCCACTGGGAAATGAAGGTCGACTGCGTCAGAGCTCTGTAGCCGACTTCATCTGTCCTGTACTTCTGCTCATAATTCCCCGACAGCCCCATCATCTTGAAGGTCTGGATCATCTCCTGCTCTAAATCGTCCAGAGCGATTTTGCAGAGGTCGAGAAACTCTTCCCTCGGGGTTGTCTTGATGCTGACCTTGTATTTCTTTTCGGTGTAAATCTCAACAGGCAGTCCATTTCTGTCAATTCCTATCGGGAAAAGAACTTCAAATCCCCGCATTCTCGCTGACCTTGCGATCATGTCTATCTGGGAATAGTGCGAGGCACCTCCCACGTGCCACGGTCGGCCCGATGGATATGGAGGAGGAGTATCAATGACAAAAATTTGTTTGTACGAATTGACGTTGAATTTTCCCAATCCCTCAGTTTCCCAGCGCTTGAATATCCCTGGCTCAAGTGATTTGTCCCACGATTTGGCTCCTTCAAGTGGGTTCTCGAAATGGTCGATTCCGAAAAGTATCGGTCTGTACGACTGGGCCTTGACCGGTTCCTGAGCAGTTTTTTCCAAGTGCCGAACTCAACCCCTGTAACGCAAGATTGCCGAGATTCCGCCGAAACTCTTCAACATAGAACCGTCTTCAGTCTTCGAAGAAATGACCTGTACGTCGGCACCCGAATCAACTGCTGCATCAGCAAGATAGTCAACGACATCTCTTTCGGTTATTTCCACATCAGAGGAGCCGCACTTCGGACAAGAGAGCATCGCCTGCTTTTCGACTACGATCTGTGATCTCGGTACGAATTTCTCAGTAACGTTTCCGCAGTTCTTGCATACTGCCTTCACGTAGACAACGTCAACATCATCGTTTACTAATATCACATCCACCGCGGAACGTTTTAGCGAAGCAAGCACATCATTGATTCCATAAATTGCGAGGCCGGCGTCAGAGTTTATTTCTCTGAGAAATCGCTGAACCAGCTTCTTCTCTTCGACCACTCTCACGTTTTCGAGAAGCTTTCCGGACTTTTCAATCGTTTCCCGCACTCCCTCTCGGCCCACGTATCCGGAATCAATCGTGCCGACTATCACATTTTGAAGTCGGTAATCCAGGTAGGCATCCCTGACGAACTCGTCCTTTGTGGAACCAGGCCCACTGACTATTAGCCCCTTTATCTGATACTGTTCCAGGAAAGCCTTTTTTGCGTGATCAGCAAGTCGCCTGAAATAATCCGACAGTTCCATTTCGCGGAGTCTTTCATACCTCCTCGCGGATTGGCCGCCCTTTTTCGTCTTTCCCGAAACACCCGAACTCATCGTGTCAACTACCTCCCACGTGTCGCCAGAGACTATGCCCAGTCCTGCCTCGGTTGCATCCATCGCCAAAATGCCAACCACATTTTGTTCCCTCAACATATCTCTCAGCGGGTCCAAATGAAAATGGTCGTCGCAGCGATAGAGATAAACGGTAACGGGCTTTTGGGGCAATACTTCGAAAAGATCAATCGTCTCGTTTCCAGGTCCGCCCGGGCCCGGAATGGCGCCGCAGAAAATCACGATCCCATTTTCGGGTGTCTGTTTGTAAAGCCTGAGCCTGGCCATGGTCTTAGTTAGGGCATCCTGGACGTGGCTGCGTGTGGTATCGGATTTTATGTTGGAGGCGGTCCCACTCTCCTCTCTTAAAGCGGCGATCGCTTCGTGAACCGCCTTCTTCGGAGGAAGGTACAGACTGACCAGCTCCGTCCCCCTGCCGGTTTTGTTAGAAAGATCCGACAGCAGTTTCCTTATCCTGTAAATCGCAACAGAATCAAATTTCTTACTAGTATCGCCGGTCGGCAAACGAAGAATTCCCTCCGGAAAAAGGCAGTCAGCTAACGCTTACGTTAGAGCAAAAATCAGAAATTCGCAATTAGTCGAAATCCTTCTTTCCTTCCGAGAAATACTCAATCTACACTTAAAAAGGCAGCGCCTACGAGAAAAAAAGTAAGGAACACTTGTGGCTCTTCTTTGATATCGGGGAGACTCTCCTATCCGAGAGCAACTTCCACGCCGCGAGAAACGATGGTCTGTTCGCCGTTCTGAAAACTCGAAAACTTGATCTAACCAGGACCACGTATGACGCCGCCTGCAGGCGAGCCATCCTGTCCAGACCGGGAGGCGAGGCCTCGAGGATCAGGGCCATTGCAAGAGAAATCTTAGGCAATTCTGAGTACTACCATGCGGTCGAAGAATACTACGAAAAAGTCGGAAACTCTCTCGTGAAAGTGTTCGAAAACGATCCCAATAAGATGTTCAGGCCCTATCCGGAAGTTCGAAGTGTGTTGGAGGAGCTGTCGGGCCGCCATTCTCTCGCGGTCATTGCAAACCAGCACAGAAACGTACGGAAGCATCTGGAAACGACGTGGCAGCTTGCCAAGTATTTCAAATTCATGATTCTATCGGAGGAGGTCGGGTTCAAGAAACCGGACCGAGAAATTTTCCTGCTCGCCCTGGACAAGGCAAGGATTGAGCCGAACGACGCGTGGATGATCGGCGACAGAGTAGATACTGACGTCGGTCCGTCGAGAACGCTTGGAATGAAAGCAGCTAGAATTTTACATGATTCCGAGGTTTCAATAATACCATCTGAAACCGAGGCAGAAATCCCAGACTTCCAATTCAAGGATCTGAACCCACTTCTCAGCCTCTTCTAGAGACAGAAACGGGTAACATAATCGGTGGTTAGACTGCTTGCAAGGGCAAGCTGATCTTGAGTTACTCGCGGGACGCCGCACATCATGAAAAGTACGTCTTTTGACTTTTCCGTCACTTTGCTTTCATCTGAATCGCGGTAAGGGTAGACTGCGACGAGCTTTTTGATGATCTGTCTTCTATCACGACTTCAACCCCCGAGAGGGAGATTGGTGCATCCATCCCGATTCCCTTGAAGGTTTCACCTTTGTTTGCAGTCCTCATCATGAGGTTGGCTGAATCGATGACATCGGCATCAAACGCGGCGATTGCAAACGAACTCTCAGCCGATGCGATATTGTAGGAATCAACGAGTGTGTTGACAGTCGGCAGGTCTCTACCTCCCAGGATTCTTCTGATCAAGGCCTCCCCGGCTGCTCTTGTCTTTGTCGGATCGATCCCTACCTTCCAGTAAAAATTTCTGTACGCTCTAAGAACCGGGAGGTCTTTGACCACATCGAGAGAGGGTATTCGCTTGCGGATCTCTTCCTGTTTGTCCTTTTTGAATTGCTCCAAGTCCTTGTTAGATCTCCTAACACTAACATCGTTAATTTTCACTTCAAGAACTCCGAGTCCAGGATACTTTTCGAGAAGGAATGATTCAATTTCCATAGGAGCTGCAACTAATCTCGAAAACTATCCTGTTGTTTCCCAATCCATCAGAGTGGTCTGGTCTACTTCTTTTTTCTTCAGGCTAGATACCCTGACGCCGATCAGTCTGACCTTCCTTTCCGACTCATAAAACTCTGATAGGAGTTTCTCGCACTCCCTGGCCAGAATTTCGAAGGAGGATGAATGGGAACTGAGGGATTTAGATCTGGTGTGCGTTTCAAACCCGGTGAACCTGATCTTTATGCCAATATTTCTAAAGAGATAATGCTCGCTTTCAACTCGGGAGTATACGTCTTTTGCGACTTCGTTCATAACGCCTTTCACCGTCAAGTAGTCACCCTCGTCCTCTTCGAAGGTCTTCTCGCCGGAAATTGAAACCGGATCCCAGCTTTCGACGACCTCGCTGCGATCTACCCCGTTTGCTATGTTCGAGAGCCACAACGCCGATCTTCCGAGGGCGTCTTTCAAATCATCGAACGGGACGCGACTGATATCGGCAATCTTTTCGATGTGGAATTTTTCCAAAAGCATTTTCTGAGTGACTTTGCCAACGCCAGGGATCTTTCCGACCGGGAGCGGGGAGAGGAACTCGATTACATCGCTGGGCCGAACTATAGTCAATCCATTTGGCTTGTTCATGTCTGTCGCGATCTTTGCAACTATTTTGGAATTTGCGACTCCGATGGAACAGGTTATTCCTTGATTTTCGAAGACGGATCTCTTGATCTGCCCTGCCAAATTTCGAATAGCTGAATCGTTCGAGTTGTCCTCCTGATCTTTAAGGCGATCCGTAACGTCCAGATAGGCTTCATCGATGCTGACCTGCTCAGTTTGATCAGCAAAATTTCTTAACACCTGCATCACTTTTGATGATACTTCTCCGTAGAATTCAAAATCTGGTCTAACGTAGTGAGCACTTGGGGAAAGTTCCCAGGCCCTTGAGATTGGCATACCGGACCTCAATCCCTGCCTTTTAGCCACGTAATTACACGCGAGCACGACCCCCCTGCCTTTTCCCTCACGAGGATCTGCGCCAACGACAAACGGTTCGGATTCCATCCCTGGTCTGCGGCTGAGCTCACAGGAAGCGTAGAAAGAATCCATATCTACATGGAAAATCATGGGATTAAATTCCCCGGTTTTCGACATTCCCTGATCCTCCTAGGATGTCATCTTAGAGATAAAAGTCTCAGTTATCGTTTTATCCATAACCTTGCGCCCCCGAAGGAGGATTTGTTCTTGATAATTTTTAATTTGAAGTTCTCATTGATTCTTCAAAAAAATCTGTTTTTCGCTGAGAGGGACGTTTCTAAGGAGAAAGCTCATTTCAAGCTGTTATAAAGGGGGCCCCCTAGGGAAGCTCCACATCCGCACGTTCCCAACAGCTCGTTTCGGCTATTCGCTACTCAATCAGAGCATCGAATGCTAAGTTCAACTGCTCACTTTGTCGGCAAGATTTAGCTTTCGCGAACAAATCGAGCTTTGCATAATATTAGTATATTCTTATATAGGCGACACGTTATACCTACTATTCATGATAGAAAAACTCCTAAACGTAGTCATTGTAGTGAGAGATCAGGAAAAAGCAGTAGACTTCTACACCCGCGCATTAGGCCTCGAAAAGAGAACAGACTTCACTCCTCCTGGAGGTCAGAGATGGGTGACCGTTGCGCCAAAGGGACAGGACATCGAGATCAGTCTGTTTCAAGCCGACTCTCCGAGCGATCCAAAGGATCCCTTAAATCAGTTGCAACCTGGAAAGAGTCCCCAATGGGCTTTTCGAACCAGCGACTGTCGCAAGGACTTTGAAGAGATGAAGTCACGCGGAGTTAAATTCAACGAAGAGCAACCTGCGCAGTATCCGTGGGGTGTCCTCGCAACCTTTAGAGATCTCGATGGAAACCCCTTTTCTCTACTTCAACAGCCGAGTTCAAACTCGTGGGAAAATAAGAGCTGAATGGCCACAGAGACAAACATTCTAGGTTCACCCATTTTTTCTATTAATGGCGATTTGAGTGAGCGCAACTAGTGTGTTTTCGGCCATTGCAGACCCTACCCGACGAGCGATGATTGATCTGCTTGCTACGGGACCTCACACTGCGGGGGAGATTGTCAGTAGCTTCCCCAAGCTGACTCAGCCTGGTGTGTCGCAACATCTCCGGGTGCTCAGAGAAGCTCAACTTGTCAGTGTGACCGTTCAGGCCCAACAGAGGATATACGCACTAAAGCCCGAGGGCCTGCGAGAACTGCACGACTGGGTCTCCAAGTATCAGGAGTTCTGGGCAATCAAGATGGATACTCTCGAAGAGCATCTTGACAGTAAGGCATTCAAGCATGCGAGTATGAAGAAAAAATGATGACGAGTACTTCCTCATCACGTTTTGGCAGCGTGAGTGTAGAGGGTGAAAACGCGACTCTGGAATTCGAGCGCCAATTGTCGCATCCGCCGGAAATAGTTTGGGAAGCTATTACTGAACCCAAGGAACTTGCGGAATGGTACCTGACAAAGGCCCGGATTGATGGAAGGCAGGGTGGGCGGATCGAATTTTGGAGTGGACCGACTCAGGTACACGTTACCGGAAGCATTCTTGTGTGGGACCCTCCGCACGTCTTCGAGCACGAGTGGATCGTCGAGCCGAGCGCTGATTTTCCAAGGGGTGAAAAAGCTGACGATCCGCTGGGAGATCCGGCGCGATGGAGAGACATCGGTACTCAAAATGACCCATAGGAATTTGACCCGCGGGACTGCGCAGGTCTTCTCTTCAGGTGCTCATGCCTTTCTGGATCGTCTGGAAGCTTCTCTTGATGAAACTTCAATGCCCGACTGGATGACACGCGTTGAAGAACTTCGGCCCTGCTATCGGCAAAAACCTACACGACAGTAAAGCCGTTGAACTAGCGTCTTCAGGATAAAACTGAACAGCATGTGCACTTGTAAGACTCGTCAAAAAAATCGCTGGTTTTTTGCTTAACCGCCATGGTTACGATTTTTTCTTTGCTTTAGGTCGGGTCTTGGAATTTTTCTTTTTCAAGGCAGCAGTATTGAGCGCGATAGCCGAGCGGATGAGATTTTTCATAGCGCGTTCATTGATCTTATCACCCTGATAGAAATCAATCGCACGCCATTGGTTGCCTTTTAGCATCGCGTTGAAGACCTTCTCGTGATCTGGAAGACTTGCACCTTGAGAAAAAGTCATCTTCACATGGTCTTTGTGTGCATTCACAATCGCGAAAATTCCATCATGGGAGAAGGTTGGGGTTCCCATCCATTTCCACTCCTCGATCACTTCTGGATCAGTGTCATGGATGATTTTACGAAGTTTGGCAAGCATATCCCCACGCCAATCTGCTAGTTCTGCGATCTTTTCGTCAATTTGTTCGGATGGGTTCATCGAAATAACTTCCCTAACACTGCCTACTGAATATAATTATTGCGACATTTGCGAGAGGGGCGATTTCGCGACTAGCTTCGTACGCGGAAGCTAATGTCGAGTAAGTCACTTTACTTTTTTCTTGTTTCCGAGCGCTGCTATCTTCTAGACCCTAATAAGGAGTGGAGGGGATGGTATCTGACACCACCTAGGTTCAATTTGTTACCTCCATTGCGAAATTCTTGCGCTCGTGCCTGATTGGAACGTGGGACCCCGCAGCGCGCGCGCTCTTTTCCCCCATCTCTTTCTCTATCTGGTCTTTGTATTGGTTGAGAAAGCTCATAGAGCTCTTTCGATCTAGGGATGTAGAGTTCACATCCGATTTTGTTTTCCAAAGTGTTGACTGTGAACGAGAGACCAGCTGCCGAGCTACCTATGGCTGCATTTTCCCAATGGTGGGCTCTCGGATTCCGAGGTCGAAGCGTCGAATTGTGCTTTTTGGCATAGTCAATAAATTTAGTCCTGTGGAAGTTATTCCGGTGTCATTTATTTGGATATGGATTTGTTCGGTTCGACCGATGTAGATATTGTTGGCATTCAGAGTAATCTTAGCATCATAATTGCTTGCATCTAATACATTCCCTGATCAAGTTCCTCATAATTTCCATTACCCTAGTCGTTCAAACTCTTTCAAAAGCGACTGGTCTATGATTTCAGGATGCTTCCGTCCTTCTTAGTCGATGTTTTTGCTTTAGATAGCTATGCCCAGCTCATCCGCTCGAAATCTAGAGTCGTTAATCGATCATTCTATCTCCATTATGTCGAAAGCCGATATTGCCCTGTTTGTGTAATTTCCTTCCATTTTACAGAAATGCTCCAAAGTAATTTATTGTGAGAAGATAGAAGGAGATCTTCTGATCTCATTTATGAAGTATGGATTTTCAATCAAGAAATTTGGAAAAGCTTCCCCTGTACTTTGCTTGGCATTTGCGCTAACCCTAATTCTTTCGGCGGGCGGGATCACTATGTTTGCTTCTGCTTCGACTAGTACCGCGCCAACTTTCAGCCCTGCAGTGAATTTGAGTGATGATCTGGGAAACGCAAAGAATCCAGTTATTTCTAGCCAGGGACTCAATGTTTATGCGGCGTGGGTCGAAGGGAGCAAAGGTTTATTCTTTAGGATGAGCACTGACGGCGGAAACACTTGGACCCCGTCTCTATCTTCTCCAGCTTTGAAACTGAGTAGGAGCGGAGGAAGTGCTTCGTTTCCAGTAATGTTCACTCAGTACCAGGGGGTAAACAGCGGAGATGTCTACGTCGCTTGGACCCAAGGAGTGAAACAGGCGAATGGTTCCTTGGTATCACAAATCTTCGTAGCCGTGAGCAATAATAGCGGGCTCTCATTCAAGCTTACTCAGCTGAGTCACAACTCAACCAACGCCCAGAACACTCCGACAATATCTGCGTGGGGGAGCAACGTGTACGTTGCTTGGTTCTCTGCCGGTGGCGGGCATTACGTCTTACCTGGTGGCATTGATGTCTCCTCTTCCACCAACAACGGCACTACATGGAGCGCACCTCTAGGCATTGTAAATCCGTCGTATGCAGGTGAATCGCAAATCGTGGCATACGGCAACAGCGCGTACCTGGTTGCTGATGGTATCTACTATACTGCCACCTACGATTCGGGGGCTTCCTGGTCGCCGCAAATCAACCTCTATAACCCGGCTAACACTACGACTTCGTACTACGTTGGACGCGAACCATGGATTGCAGCGTGGGGGAACCAAGTTTACGTGACTTGGGAAGCAAACAGTACGACACCGGGAGTTGGTTATCACGACCAATCAGTTACAAGTATGGATGGAGGAAAAACGTGGGGAGCTATACAGAACCTGACCGATGCCATCAAGAACAGCTGGGAGCCGGAGAATGCCGCGTACGGAAGCAGCCTCTTCGAGACATTCCATGTCATTTCAAACCAAGGAATTTACGTGACTGAAGCTATCAACGTCAATACTGAGTCTCCCAGCTGGAGTACTCCAGTACTGCTTAGCACAACCAAATTGAAGAGCTCGTTTGGACATATCTTCACATCCGATGGAGTGAACGTATTCGTCATGTGGGGGCAGCAGGTAAAGTCAGGATCATCCACTTGGAACCAGTACATCGCGTACAGCGGCGACGGAGGAACTACTTGGAGTTCTCCGATTGACATCAGTAACAATGCAAACGGTGTTGCCGGACCCAACACAGATGTAACTTCGTCAAATCTTTCGACTTCAGGCACACACTGCTATGCGATTTGGAGCCTGAGCAACGCGGGTACTTCCCAAATCTACTTCGCAGGATCTTAGCATTTAGGAGGAGAATTACACCTCCTTTTCCTCTTTTGTTTCTGATCTTAACGAATACGAGTTATATAAGAAACCAATACGATTATCAGATGTGATAATGGCTATCCAAAACTGGATGAAGAAAGAAAGTCGCAGGGTTCGAAGACCATCCGCTCAGCTACTCTTGCGTGCCTAGGATACCATGAGCGCATCATTGTATACGAATACAGACAACCTGACATCATGGTACTCATCATTCCATAGTGGCTTGAGTAATCCCATGTCTGGTCCCAAGATCGTGTTATCGACGATTCGATTTCCAGCGCCTCCACTTCTACTTCCCCTTTCGAGGCACATTATTCAATCGATTTGCTATCTCACTTACCCTAGCTATCGCTTCGTCAATTCCAATGGTATCTGTAGACAATTTCTCTTTTCGAGTCGACATTTTCTGCAATTCTTCTGATAAACGTTAACCTATGAAATTCAACAGAGCACAAGCTGAACAGTCCATATCTGAGAAATTGAATGTTTGCCCTGGTTGGATCCCTACTTAGGACGTATTGATAAAATATATGAAATCAAATCATGGGCTCTTCCAACATCGTGAGATCATTGGGCTTTTCAACAAGTCAGAAGATCGGTTACACGCAGGATTCCTTCAAGTTAGGGAAATGTCACTGCTCGTTTGCCGTTCATCATTGCTAGAGATATGTGCAGAAGATTTCTTTCTTGTCCACACAAGGTAATGCGAACGCAGACCCATCATCATTAGTACTATTCCTATAATGCTCAGAAACGTGCCGACGGCATCAAGATAGAAGTACAAATTCGATTCACGAGGAATCACGTGCTGAAAAGTCAAAAAGAGGAATCCGAAACATAGAGAAATAATTCCTTGTGTAACCATTTTCCAACCATTCTCTAATCTACCCAGTCGCATGTGGAAGAAAATTTTCACAGCGTAATATCCGAGACCAATTGTTGCAAAAACGGTGGCGAGATCGAGGGCGACCAGGATCGTTGATGGAGATGGAAGAATTGCGATTTCAGAAATGTCGAAAGACATGGGTACTCACCACTTTTTTCAGACTTCAAAAACCGTTTGCGAAAGTTGTCCTGCAGAATTTTTCTGTTTGAGCTCAGATATCAAATTGTTTAGGTCATTTTCCTTCGATTCGAAGTCAAAACGAGATTTCAAGTTATCAACAACCATCGATTCAATGGTGCTGGCTCCAGACTGACCAAATAAACCTCTGAGAGTTGTAATCAACTGCTGACTGTCGTGAATCACTTCTTTCCAGCGACGGCTTCCTTCATCTTCGATAATGCCCTTGACGAGAGGTAGCAGATTTATCCCAAAACTATCTAAAGCAACTTCGATTGATTCTATGATCTCGTTTTCAAGTTCTACCCTGCTCAAAGTCCGCAGATTCAGTTTTTCTGACATTTCCGGAGAAGAAATCATCTTTGAAATGCAAGAAAGGTTGAAGGCAACGGCCCGGCCCTTATCCGTGAGCTTATAGCTGACAGTCTTGCAAACGCTCCTTCCTCTTATTACACGAAGAGACCTTTTTTCCAACAATCGCAATTCAATGAGTTTCTTTTGCTCTTCGGACCACGCAGAGTGCCCGACACCCGACTTCATCACATCTTCGTTGCTTACGAATTGTTGTCCAGACTGAAAAACGACTAGCAGGATTCTCGACTGGATACCGCTCAGATGAGGAAGAGGAGAAGGCAATGGCAACTGGACACTTAATGTTAGACAATCACCCAAAAATAATCTTTCTCTCCGATTCCACGTTTCATAAGCTCATATCGAAATTAGATAATACGGGAATATGCTTTGCATGATCCTGCAAAAAAAGGGAAAAGACCAAATCCCTCTTACGACATGCGATCCAGAGAAGCAGATTTCTGGGTCTGGGAGTTTAAGTGAGACCTAAGATAGCTCAGCAAGATATTTCCAAGACTATTCTTCGAAGGCGCTTCTTTCAGCAAAAAGATGAAGAGTTTATTTCTCAGATCTTGAACATTGAAAAAAGAAAGGACCTCCGCTCATCTCTCAAGATGAGGCGAAGTATATTTGGCTCGTCGCGCCGTTCGTGTATGTCCACGCAGCAAAACAGTTTGCCCCATTGCTAGACAATCCGAACAGTGTAACGTCCTTGTTGCCAGCTGCTACCCCATTCGCGTTGTTGCTGATATCTATCGGAGAACTCCAGGTAGCCCCACTGTCTCCGCTGTATGCGATGTATGCATTCCATGTTGAGGATCCTGAGGACACTTGCTGTCCCCACATGACAAAGTCGTTCACGCCGTCAGATGTGTAGACGTGCGCATACGAGCTCTTCAGGTGGAGTGGACTGACGAGTACCGGAGTGCTCCACGAAGATCCAGAAGTTGTCGACGAGGTCATGTAGATCCCCTGGTTGCCGAGATCGTGGAATGTTGTGATAACATTTGTTCCAAACGCCGCATTCTCCGGCTCCCAGTCGTTTCTCGTTGAACCGGTAAGGACTGTCGGCATTGCCTGCGAAAGTGGTGGATTCCAAGTCTGTCCTCCATCGGTGCTAACCCGTCCGTAATCGAGGTAGTCTGTCTTGGTACCTGTTGTCTGTTGTGGGTTGCTTCCCTCCCACGTCACGTAGACGTTGAGTCCATCAGCTGCAATCCATGGCTCTCGTCCGAAGCAAAACGGGGAGCAGTTCGGGAATAGAGAAGAGTTGTAGAGAAGGACACTCTTTGACCAAGACTGTCCGTCGTTATACGTGGCTACAAAATTAATGCCGTCCGAGGTCAGGTAGGCGTTGTGACCGGAGGCGACAATTTCCTCTTCACCGACTCCATCCGCCGAATTGGTGAAGATCGGGGCGCTCCACGTCTGACCGTTGTCGTTGCTGTAAGAGACGAAGATGCACGCATCACTCGAAGCGTAAGTGCAGCCACGAGGTTGATACCAGGCGACGTAGACATCGGAGCCGGAAGCTGCAATCGAGGGAATCTCGGCGGGACCGCCTGAGGTCGATAGGCTGAGTTGGGTTGTCTTGAAACTTATACCGTTGTTTGTGCTAGCGGCGACGTACACTTGCTGCCCTTGAGCCCACGCTGCGTACACATCGCCGGTGTTCACCGACTGGTACTGGGTGAACATTACCGGGAACGAAGCCGCGCCCGATCCCTTGTTACTGATCTTTAGCGCACTCTGGGTGGTCGGTGGCGTCCAGGTGCTTCCACCGTCTGTCCTGACTCTGAAGAAAACTCCCTTTGCTCCTTCCGACCACACAACGTAGACGTTCTGTCCGTTGTTTGATACGGCCGGATCCTTTGCAATACTTGCATCGTTGCTCAGGTTGATCGCGGAGTTGAAGACTGGTGGACTCGCGGCAGACGACGCGAAAGCTCCCACGCAGACTGATGGCAAAATGAAAAGTAGCCCCAAAACCAGCGCAGTTGAAATCATCAAGAAAGTTTTCTTATTTGGATTGAATCTCTCGAATGTAGACAAGGATTTGGTTCACAGTGTCAAATTCTATTTATTGATTGCAACGATTGCCACAAAATGGAAAACCAAAAGTCCAGTATTATCAGATTTCGACATACTAGAGATAAATAGGTCGGGTATTTTTCCCGAATTTGTGTTCATGATCAGCGTCTCGCTATGTGAATCGGGGCGTCGAATTGAAGCTCAAAGGAATTATTGAAAAAAATGTTAAACCAAGAAAAGAGTTTGAAACCAACCTGGTTCGTTCGTATCTCGGTAGGTCTTGTCTCGCTTTTTCTCGCAGTTTCCCTAATATCTCTGGGAACAGCGTATGCCTCGTCGACGAGTCCGGCAGTTGCTGCACCTGTCTTTTCGGCCGCATTTAACCTGAGCAACGATAAAGGGATGGCAATCTTCCCCATGGATGCCAACTCTGGAAGTCATGTCTACGTCGTCTGGACTGAAGGTAACAGAGGGATATTTTTTAGGGCAAGCCCGGACAACGGAACAACTTGGAGCCCTCCTCTGAGCTCGGCACCTTTAAAGCTGAATGTCGGAACGCTCGGAACACAATATCCTGTTATATCCGCGAACGGATCTAATGTCTACGTCACATGGACCAATGGAATAAGCGGTTCCCAGCCACAGCTCTTCTTCACCGCGAGCACTAACTATGGAATAACATTCAGTACCCCAATCCAGATCACGACCGGAATTAACGGATCGATCACACCAGTCATTTCTTCCTGGGGAAATGTTGTGTACGTTGCTTATGACCAGAATGCAAATTCCTATGTCATAGGGAGCAGTGACGGAGGCGTTCACTGGACCTCTCCCTTCCACGTCTCTACTTTCCACGAGCCACAGGTTTATGCCGAGGCCAACTCCGGAATAGTAGTCTCGGACGCGGGTGGGTTAGCAGTTACGCAAAATGATGGAGTTACTTGGAAGAGCTTCCATATCAAAGGATGCTGCGGTGCGGAACCTTGGGTCTGGGGATATGGTTCGAATGTTTACGTTACGTGGGAGACAAAGGGGAGTACGAGTCAATCCTTCGTGATATACAGCCACAACAACGGTTTGTCTTGGTCTAGTGAGATCAATCTGGCACCATCTCTGTCCGATGTGTGGGGTCCAAAGATCGCTGCCTGGGGGAACAATGTTTACGTCACGGTGACAGTGCATCCCGGATCTCCGGCAGCCCAGAACTATATTATTGAATCTAGCAACGCGGGGGTGACGTGGAGCAGCCCTATATCTGAGAGTGGAACTGCGGCTGTGAATACCGGCACCTCGCTGAATGTCATTGCCTATGGAAATTACGTGTTCGCAATCTGGGGCAGGGAGGTCAGCAGTGGACACTGGTATACCATGGCGACAGATTCCACCAATGCAGGCACTACTTGGGTAGCTCCACCGGGGATAAACATCTCGAACAATCCAACTGGATCGGCTGCAACTTCAAATGATGTATCTACTGGATGGGTAGTAAACTTTGGCTCAGATGCTTTCGCATGCTGGCAGTACCAGCCTACAACAACAACAAACTCACAGATATACTTCGCATCATCGTCTTAGATTGCAGAGATTAGGGAGTCTTTCTCTAGTTGTATGTAAAGCTGGGCGAAATGGAATTAGTATTGCCACTCGCGTCAGTTGCTTGCACTGGGTAGCTTCCAGCGACTTCTATTGGAACAGTGAATGAAAAGGTGAAGCCTCCATTGCCGTCAGTGGTTGCCGTTGCAACGGGACTTCCATTGATGTAGACTGTGACCAATGAATTTTTTCGGCGTATCCAGTTCCCGAGACTGTCTCTGTAACTATCTTACCGGTTTTAGCGCTTTTTAGAGACAGACTTAGATTGGGAACAAGAGTGTATACTCCCGTAGCGCTGTTAACTCCATCAGTCGCGGCAACTTTATGCTTCCCTGCTGTCGTCAGCCGAATTAGGAATGTTGCTGAATAGTTTCCTACGGAATCCGAGCCCACACTAGCCACAGTATTTCCGTCGCTGTCTGATCTTCAAATATGACATCGATATTCTCTGACACATCACAATCCCACGAACAGTGGTACGTTTTGAGGCCCAGTTAATGATGGATTTATTCTTCGGATCCAGATAACTCGATAACTTAATTGTAGTATAGGGCAATTTGAAAAATTCATGGCCGTTGCGAGCATTGAGATTATTCTCATCGTATTCTTGGTGGTCATGCTCGCCTCGCAGCTTCTGTCCGTCAAAGCCAAACTACCATACACTGTAATCCTGGTCTTCATCGGAGTTGGAATAACCGCTTTCTCCGGAATTACATTCCTAGGTTCAAACGTAATCACAGACCCACTGCTAACGACTATCTTGCAAATAAGATCTTTTACACCGGCCTTGTACAGGGTGGACTCTTCGTCGGGATCGTCGTCCCTCCGCTGATCTTTGAAGCGATGACTCACATTCGCACCCCCGACTTGCGAGCGGTGATCAGACCTTCGTTTGTTCTCGCTACTGTAGGGGTCGTCATAGCGACTCTAGTTGGAGGATTGGTTCTATGGCAAATATCAGGCTTGTCGCTTTCCGTTTCCCTGCTGTTCGGGGCGATTATTGCCCCAACTGATGCGGTAACCGTCCTCGAAATCTTCCGCCGTACAAGCGTTGCTCCAAGACTTTCTGCCCTAATGGATACAGAAGCTGCTTTTAACGATGCCACTGCAATTGTAATTTTTACAATCGTCCTATCCTCTATTACCCTTACAAACGTGCCGGTTTTTTCCGACTTTCTGAGTTTCGGCTTCAGCATCGGAGGGGGTACGATAATTGGTCTGGCGATTGCGTATGGAGCGAAGAGCATCAGTTCCGTCACAGAAGACAAAATTACTGAAGTGATTCTGACAATAACAGCCGTCTACGGATCATACATTTTAGCTTCTGGAATAGGAGCCTCTGGACTGATCGCGGTTGCAGTCGTCGGGCTTTATTTTGGAAACGTCACGATGAAGGCGACGATAGCTCCCGAGACAAGAGAAGCAATCTTGACCTTCTGGGAAATCGCAGCCTTCATTGGGAACTCTGTTGCGTTCCTTCTGATAGGATTCGAGACAAACCTCGTCACGTTCACACAATCCATTTTTTTGATAATCACAGCCTATCTTGCAGTGACGGTGGCAAGAGCAGCTTCAGTTTACCCAATACTTGCAATCTTTAACCAGATTGAAGAAAGGATTCCCATTAGTTGGAGCAATGTTGCCATGCTGGGCGGAGTACGAGGTGCGCTCTCAATTGCATTGGCGGCATCTTTGACCGCATCCGCAGTACTAACCGACTCCGACATTCACGTGATTACGAGCATGGTTTTGGGAGTTGCCTTCTTGTCTATCGTTCTTCAAACCCCATTATTGTTGCGTTATATCGAACGGAGACTGGGAAACCAGCAAGTCACTGAAGGAGGCTAGAAGCAGCCCTTTAATCTGATTATCAGAGAAGAGAAAAAAGTTGAGATAGTGAGATGAAAATAACCTGGAACTTCTTGTGAACCCACCACTTACACGTGCTGACCCTTTGCCTTTCTAGTCGTTAGTCACAGTTGAAACAGGCTTTCATTTCTTTTTGAGGAATTTCTTTTGACGACTAAGGATCATCCAATTCGAATATCCTTTCTTATATTCCCGTGAACCCCATCTTCTTGATATGATCGTGGAATCGCAGATCGCCTAGAGCTGCGACGTCACTCGCCAATTAGGCGAGAGGACTCGATTGCAATTCAATTTTCTTCATTTGAAAGACTCCGCCCTCGCGATTAAGTAGCTTGTAGAATCGAACCTTGAGAAAGTCTTGAACAAAAAAGAATGCCAATGCGTATCCCCAGACGATTGCCGCTAGCTCCCACCCCATGGCGGGCAAAAGGATGCCATAAACTGTGATTAGTGTCGCGGTCAGCTGCGTCAATATGACAGCAAGTAGCAACGGCTTCGCTGGTCTTACGGACCAGAATGGTCCTTTTGTCCGAGCCACGAACAACGCAAGGTGCCCCGCCACGGACAACTTCAGATATATGAACGACTGGAGAACCAGCGGATTCAAGTGCAAAACTTCTAGTCCGATAATGAGCATTCCGAAGGACGATGCTGTCCCGATAATTCCCAGAAATGATGAAATTCCCAGTAGCGTACGCATGTTCCACTTCTCTGGTTTTTGGGAGATCTTGACATTGTCATAGGCTATCGTCATGATAGGCATGTCGTTAAGGAGAGCAAGTAGAACAATCATCAACGCAGTGACTGGATAGAGCTTGAACACGATGATTGAAAGTGATATGAAGAAAAGAACACGGAATGTTTCGTTGATGCGATAGATTGCATAGTTAGTCATGCGCTGGAATATCTCCCGGCTCCCGGTCACGGCATCGATGATCACAGAGAGACCGGGCTTCGTCAAGACTACGGCAGCGGCAGATTTTGCGGCGTCGGTAGCTCCGGCCACTGCTATCCCGCAATCAGCCTTCTTTAGGGCGGGGGCATCGTTGACGCCGTCTCCGGTCATGCAGACGATGTGACCTTTCTTCTGCAGGAGGTCGACGATGCGATACTTGTGCTCTGGAAAAACCTCCGCGAAACCATCGGCTTTCTCCACCACCGATTCTGCTTCAGTATCTGATTTGTCGAGGATAGAGGACGATGTGACAATATTTGTACCCAGCCCCACTTGCTGTGAGACTTCCTTGGCTATGGCCATGTGATCGCCTGTGACCATCTTGACATCTATTCCCATTGACTGTGCAGTCTTGATCGTCGCGGCTGAATCTTCTCGTGGAGGATCGGAGAGCGCTATGAGCCCGACAAATTGCCAGTTTTTCACTCCATCGGTTCTTGCCACACCTAGGGCACGATATCCCTTCTCGGCGAAGCTGTTGACATCCTCGTTCACGACTCCCTCGATGTCTTTGTCATGGACGAGAGACAAAACCACTTGGGGTGCTCCCTTGGTAATCTGAAAGACATTGCCGTCTTTGGCTTCCACCGTGACTTCGGTTCGCTTTGATACGGGATCGAACGGCTTGAAAGAAGCTACTTTGTAACTTGCGATCGAGTCGGGCATCTCGTCCAATGTCTTGGCTTTCATTATGATCGTGTCGTCGATAGGATCGTTGTCTTCCTCCCTTGAGGCAAGGGTTGCAAAAAGCAGGATATCGTTTTCCGTATATTTTTTGAAGGTCTTCATTTCGCTTACAGTAAGCTCGTTCTTCGTGATTGTTCCTGTCTTGTCTGCGCATAGAATATCCACGCCCGCCATCTCGTCTATGGCAACCAGCCTGCTGACTATGGCATCTTTCTTCGCTAATGCTGATGCTCCCACCGTCATGCAAACGGAGAGGACGGCCGGCATCGCCGCCGGGATTGCTGCAACGATCAGAACGAGTCCGAACTGAAGGATTTCGAGAGGTCCCTGCTGACGGATGAGACCGACGATTGAAGTGATCGTTACCATGACTGCGGCAAGCGCGATAAGATAGTCACCGATCTTCACCACTGCTCCTTGGAAATGGCTTTTGGTCTGAGCTTCCTCAACCAGCTTCGTGGTCCGTCCGAAGTAGGTGTTCATCCCCGTCGTAACCACAAGGGCGTTCATCTCGCCCTGTCGAACAATAGAGGATGAGAAAGCAACATCGCCCGGATGCTTCTCCACAGGCAGAGATTCCCCAGTTAGCGCCGATTCGTCGATCTGAAGATACGTACCGTCGACGAGTTTTGTGTCTGTTGGAACAATGTTCCCGAGGCGTAGACGCACTATATCTCCGGGAACGAGCTCTTTTGCAGGAAGATCAACCCACTTTCCGTCCCGCAGTGCTTTCGCTCTAAGGGCAAGCCTCTGTTTCAGCAGCTCGATTGCATTGCTCGCTTTGTTCTCCTGCCACGTCCTGACAATGACATTTACCACCAGGAGCGCGGTGATGATAACTAGGTCATCCCAGTTCTGCAAGAATGCGGAGATGATTGCTGCCGCTTCTATCATCCATGGAATGGATCCCCAAAAATATCGTAGGAAAACGAGTATCGCGGAGCGCTTCTTCTCGACTATCTCGTTAGCTCCATATTGCTGGAGCCTTTTGGCTGCTTCTGAAGAAGAGAGCCCCTTTTCGGTCGTTGCAAGTCTCTTGAGCAGTTCTGCGACAGGAAGATCCTTCCCCTCGGAAGGGGTGATACTGCTCAAGTTGGCTTCCGTACGACCTGCTAGTTCCTATTATTCAAAACCATATCCCCGAGCTCGGACAGAATCATAAGGTTCGCAAGTTGACATCAGCCCTCCAGCATGTTGCCATTTTGATCTCATTTACGAGCAGTCGATTCATCATCGACAGAGATTCTTTTATCGTAAGCTCGCAAAAGATCGGTCCGGCTTATTATTCCTAAAAGTGCTCCAGTCGATTTGTCGACAACTGGAAGCTGACCCACTTCATTTATCGTCATTTTCCTCATGGCATCAAGGAGTGTTTCGTTCTGTCCGACCGATATGACGTTTTGAGTCATTATTTCTGTAAGTTTTGTTGAAGCAGATTTTTCTCTTGGGATACGTTCCACATCTTTCAGCGTGACCATGCCCGTAACTTTCCCTTCTTTGGATACAATAGGAATTCCCTTGAAGCCTTTTTCAAGAATCAGCTGATTAGCTCTTTGAACAGAATCATCTTCGTTCAGACTCTGTACATCCTTGTTCATAGCCTCGGAAACAAATATCCTGGTCATCAGCGGAACATTGTACTCTCCCATGTGCGCGGGTGAGTCCGCCCTCGTCTCGACCTGGCTGTGATAAATGGTGTATTTTGAGCCAGTCAAATAGTATGAGGTCACAACTGCAATCATCGAAGGAGCCAGCAACGATAGGTTGCCTGTCATTTCGCTGACCATTAGAATTACGGCGATGGGAACTCGGCCTACTCCTGCAAAGAGAGCCATCATTCCGACGATGACAAGAGGAGCTGGGATTGGAATAAGATTCGGAAAGAAATTCTGAACAACCATCCACATAGCTGCGCCTAGGAATCCCCCAATTGCGAGAGAGGGAGCGAACACTCCTCCACTTCCTCCAGAACCCACCGTGAAAGAAGTAGCAAAAATTTTCAAGAATACGACGAGCACCAAAACAACGATAATGGGCAATGTAATGTAGTTAGTTGTAATCGAATTAAAATTCCCGTTAATAGCAAATTGCAAAAATCCGTAACCTAACCCGATTACCTCTGGAAACAAAATTCCAATTATTCCGCAAATTGCTGCACCGATCATCGGTCTTACGTACTTCGGAATCTTCGACACGTCGAAAAAATTTTTCACCGTGTAGAAGGTCAAAGTGTAGAACCTTCCCACTCCTGCACAAAGCACACCGAGAATCGCGTAGAAAATTAGGTTGAAAGGATGAGTAAAATTGTATGTAATTCCAGTCCCGAATATCGGAGTGAATCCGGTGAATGACCCAAAAATGACGTACCCTATTGGGGTTGCGATGAAAGCTGGAATCAAAGTTTCCGCCTCGATGTCGCCGCCGCTGTACAGAATCTCCGCACTGAGAATTGCTCCGCCAAACGGAGATTTGAAAATCGAGCCGATGCCTGCCCCGATTCCTGCAGCAAGGGCGATTCTTCTGTCCTTAGCAGATAATCCAAAAATCTCTCCGATCATCGAGCCAAAGCCCGCCGCAATCTGCGCAGTAGGGCCCTCTCTTCCCGCACTTCCACCACTGCCTATCGTAAACGCTGACGCAATCGTCTTTATGATCGGAACCCTCTGCCTAATCGCACCGCTCTTGTTGTGATATGCGTCAATTGCAGCATCTGTTCCATGCCCTTCCGCTTCGGGTGCCAAACCAAAAACTAGTAGCCCCGCGATCAATCCACCGATAGCCGTCGAAATTGGAATTAACAAGAAATGCGGATTAACTGAAATCGGAGCCGGGGCTTCTCCCGCGGGGTTGGGAGGATAAAACCCAGTTATCCCACCTAGCATAGTGTTGGAAACAAATTGGATTGCAAAGAAAAATACTGTAGCACCAAAACCCGCTACGAGTCCGATAAGCGTACCGATGAAGGCCCATTTTCCAAGATAACTGCGATTGAGAAAGCGCTCTACACGACGACGCTCACTCTTTTTCTCAAACTCTATGAGACTTCCACCGCAGGCTCTTTTCCAGTTTTTGATTAAAAGCTAGTCGACAAAGAGTAGTGCAATAGAACAATTTACCTCTGTTGAAGTTGAACTTAGGGCACATATTGAAAGATATAGCATTCATTTCATGACAATCTAATAGGATGTTCCTTCCATTCGTGCCTTCTGCTTAGGGATGGGTTCAGAAATAATTGTCAAAAATGTAAACTAGTTTTCGGAGAAAGTGGCGTAGTATCCATTTCAACTCAGATGAAGTAGCTTGGACTTTGATTTCCCTTGGATTCTGATATTGATTTTATTCTTTTTATGCGCCGATTGTGAGTGTTTGGATGAGTCCTTTGAACATAAGAGACCTTTACGAATATTCACGTACCGTACGAAGACGCTTTGCTAATAAGATGTCGGATCTTTCCTGGGAGGAAGCCGCGAAGAATAGAGAAGCAAGTTTCTACTCAATGAAAAACGTTCTCCTACACATGATAGACAATGAAGATTGGATCGTAAACTATGCAATCTTTGAAAAGTCGAAAAAATATTCTAGGCGAAGCTCAGACGATTACACTAACATGAGCATGATTCTCGAACATCTCTCCGAAGTTGAAAAAAAGACTCTCGATTATTTTTCAAAAGCAACCGAGGAGGAGTTCAAAAGAAAAGTAGCTTTTGAGTTATCTTCTGGAAAAAAGTTTGGCATGACGGTCGAAGAGTGTTTGTTCCAATCTTTCACTGAGCGCGCACGCATTGGGAATAGATCAATCCCAGAATATTCTGAAATCCGCCGAGAAGGTATTCGGGCGAAAAGGTAGTTCGGCTACCATGGCGGACATTGCTTTAGAAGCTGGAATCAGCCAAGGGCTTGCCTACAGGTACTTCGAAAGTAAGGATGAGATTTTCAAAACCCTGCTGAAACACTCACTACAATCTGCAGAAGAATATGATAAGATAATGAAAAAACTGCCTGGAACTCCCGCAGAGAAACTCCATACTGTTGTAACTAGACTAATAGAACGAAGAAGAGAGAAGTCAGGATACTACCAATTTCTCTATCAGATACTAGCTGATGATTCGCTACCTGCTGAGCTTAAAGAAAGGATGACAAGGCATAGTAAGATCTTTCTAAACGAAATGCGGCGGCTGATAGTCGAGGGGCAGAAAACTGGAGAGATTGCAAAGGATAATCCAGACCAATTGCTAGAAGCAGTCATGGCTTGCATTGAAGGACTCTGGAAAAGAATGGCGTACTCCGATCCAGGGAAGCTGAAGCGAGAGCTATCCTGATTCGGAGATCATATTCCGGATGTTGAAGCCTTGGAGAAGATAGAATGGTGGGAAAGATGAAACTAAAGGGAGTCAACTACGACGCAGGAAGCGTGATGTATTTCAACTGGCGACCTGACTTTGATCCCAAGACTGTAAGCCGTGAAATCGAGATAATCAAAAATGATCTGCATTGCAACGCGATAAGAATCACTGGTCTCGATATCAAAAGGCTCGTTGTTGCCACTGAAATTGCTCTAAAGAAAGGTCTTGAAGTATGGCTTTGTCCAACGATGTGGAATAAGAAACAAGATCAAACACAGGCATACACCCAAAGGGTCGCTGAATCAGCCGAAAAATTACGGCGAGAATATCCAGAAAGCCTTGTGTTAGTCGTTGGAGGCGAACTCACGCTTTTCATGAATGGCATAGTTGAGGGCAAAAACGTAGTGGAAAGAATGACGAAACTAATGACAAAATACAAGCAGCAGGAAAATTCTACAGGGCAAACGAACTCTGTTGAAGCAATTTCACGTATCCGAAATGGCGAGCACAACAAAATACTTCGCGCATACCTCCAAAAAACTGTCGCTTCAGTGAAAGAAGTTTTTCATGGAAAAATAACCTACGCTTCTCTTTTGTGGGAATCTGTGGATTGGAATCTCTTCGATTATGTCGGCGTAGACCACTATCGTGCTGAAAGGATCAAAGATCAATACGCAGAGATGCTAAAGCCGGCATTTGAGATCGGAAAGCCAGTTGTAGTTACGGAGTTTGGAATGCCAACTTACCAAGGAGCCGAAATCAATGGAGCTGGTCTGGGGGGAAATATCATAGACAACAAGTCCCAAGCTCTCCATTATCTGTTGCCCTTGTTCGGCAAGTTCATTCGACCCAAATTGAAAGATGGAAATCACATCAGAGACGAAGGATTGCAGGCTCGTGAACTCGTAGACCAACTGAGTGTCCTCGACAAGGCGGGTGTTTATGGTGCTTTTGTCTCTGTCTTCGTTTCCCAGATCCATCCCTATGATGAGAATCCAAGGTATGATCTTGACATGGCTAGCATGAGTCTGGTCAAGACGTATTCCAAAGGAAGGCATGGTGTAACTTATCCCGACATGAATTGGGAACCGAAAGAGTCGTTCAGAGTAGTAGCTGATTATTACTTGAAACACTAGAGTGCAACAACGATGCAAATAAATTCAATCCCAAGCGATAATATTGCAAATGCCTCGAACAAATCTCCTACAAGAGGTTCTTTTATCAATATCAACCCAATATCAACCAAATAATATTCTTCTCGCTAGAAAATAGCGAGCGCGGGTCTTTCAGCATAACAAGTTTTCAAGAACAATGTCGAGTAGCGGAATTCCACAAAGACCACCAGGGTCTGCTTTATAAAAAAATGACAAATTTCATATTGAAAAGAAAACTTCGATCAGAGTTCTCTCGGCATTTTATCTGAAAATATTTGTCTTCATTTATGAGGATGGGATGGGATTCAGCCCTGATTGGGTTCTTTTTGTTACCTCCAACCCGGCCGAGAATTGCACCAATTAGTGTAAATCCCCTTTTACTCTCGAAGCTATACCTTTCAAATTGCAGCCCTAATTTAGAACCTGGGTTGGAGTCACCCGATATCTACTGTCGTCTCCAATCGCTAGGAAGGTTGGGGTTTAGGATATTAGCTAGTTTGTGAGGCACACTAAGAAATGACGAACAAAGATACGGAGCTCCAACCTGCAAAGTCCCTCAGCCTAATGGAAGAGTATTACTATTGTTCCGAATAGTTTCTTCTTCTTTCGTCCCAGCCTCGCGTGGATCGTGGTCAGTGCGTTCACGCTCGCTGTCGGTCTGGGATTTGTCATGCTTTCACCCGGACTGCAGAAGGACTATGAAAAACAGGCAGACATAACGAGCAGCTGATGGATTGAGAGAACAGGAAAAGCCGGATAGCGGGCTCGCCTCCATGCGATGCGGTGTTACGACCGTCAACATATCCGATTTATAAGTGAGGCAGTGAGATCTCCAGTAACTTCGATCACAACCAATTCCATTATCAGGATTGAAAATCGTCCCTCCTGTTTATTTCTGCTCAATGCGGCAGAATATTTAGGCTGAGACTATATGGCAATAGTTGCGGTTTAGGGGAGATACAATCCTGATGAAGATCATGCTTAACTCAATCGACTACAATGGCTCAGTAGTGGATGGTCCAGGAATAAGATCAGTGCTCTTTGTTCAGGGCTGTGAGTTAAGATGTCGCGGGTGCCATAATTGTTCCACGTGGGACATCCAGAAGGGGAAGGTCGTTGACATAGGGGACCTGATTAAAGAGCTGCGTACCAAGGCGCTCAATAAGAAACTAACAATATCGGGTGGAGAACCGCTACTCCAATATCAAGCTGTACTCGAACTAACGCGAGGTCTTTCAGACTTTGACATTGCCCTCTACACGGGTTTCGAGATTGAGAACGTGCCAAAGGAAATACTGAGGCAGTTGAGGTACATAAAGGTGGGAAGATACATTCAAGAAAGACGCTCCACCACCATTCCATATGTCGGCTCGTCCAACCAAAAGTTCATTGACTTGAGGGAAGCGCATGCCTGAAGGATTACAATTTGACAACGCGTCTCAGCGCAAATCCTACATGGGGACAATATTTGAGACAGGCATCAAGCTCAGGAAGCGAGAGATCCTGGATAGCTTGGATCCAAGGTTCTCAAGGTTGCATGACGAAGGGAAAATACACATCCACAATCTTGAAGCTTACGGGCAAACCTACAATTGCCTCATGCTTAACATAGTGAAAGGATTCCCTTTCCAAAGGCTCGAGGAGGTGTCAGAGCCAAGCAAAATATTCGGAATCTTTGACCACTACAAAGATGTTATTGGAAAACTCGCGATTGAACAGTCAGGTGGAATGGGTTTTGCGAACTTCGATGCAGAAATAGAGACCCTGTTCTATCAGCTGGGCCTTTCAAACAGTAAATCGAACCTTCAGATTCTGAGTGAATCCATAGTATCGTTCATAGACTGGATAAATGGGACGAGGGAAAGAGGCGGGCAGACCAGTTACTACGTTTCGCTTAACTTGGGCCTCGGAACTGGGGAGGTTGCGAGATTCGTGACTTTTTCGGTATTGAGCCATTTCAAGGACTCGTCCATGGAATGCATAAAGCCGAACATTATCTTCAAGGTAAAAAGAGGGGTCAACTCCTTATCCGATGACCCAAACTTCGACCTGTTCTGCCTTTCCGTAGAATCTACTTGTAGGAAGATGATACCTACCTACCTGCTCTGCGACTCCAAGACCAATGCAGACGTAGACCCTCACAAACTGGCAATTATGGGTTGTCGGACAAGAGTTATTCAGAACCTGTTCGGAGAGGACACGTGCATTGGCCGCGGCAACATCGCCTTTACTACTATCAACCTACCGAGAATCGCTCTCGAGATTGACAGGTCCTCCCAAGGGAAGGATGCAGCCGAAAAGGTCTGCACGTTCAAGGAGGAATGGCAAAAGATCGCGAATATCGTGAGGGATCTTCTTCTTGATAGATACTATAAGTTGCTAAAGCTGGATGTCAACGATTTCCCGTACAATCTCAGTCTCAATCTCTGGACAAAGTTCTTCACGTCAGAGAGTTCATTGGAAGAGATCTTTAGGAATGGGACTCTTGCCATCGGATTCATAGGGTTGTCAGAGGCGGTGAAACTCCTAACAGGAAACGAGTTCTACGTTTCCGAGGAGAACAATGCGATTGCTCTAGACATTGTTAGGCACATGAGGCATGTGGTTGACGGGTATCGGAGGGATTGCAACTTGAACTTCTCCCTATTGGCTACTTCAGCCGAATTTGTATCGGGAAGGTTTCCTTCTATCGATTATGAGATCTACGGTAATGATGTGTCGAAAAAGGGATTCTACACGAATTCGTTTCACATCAGGGTCGATTCGGGCTTACATCCGATAGAGAAGCTACGGTTTGAAGGACCCTTCCATGAGCTCTGCAATGGGGGGTGCATCTCATATGTGGAATTCGCGTCCGCCTTGCTGAAAAACACCGAGGCAGTTACTGAGATCATTGAGGCAGCTGAAAGGTATGGAGTCAGCTATCTCGGGATAAATTTTCCATTGGACACCTGCTTGAAATGTAACATTACTGGGACATTTGACGATTGCCCTAAATGCGGGAGCTATGACATTTATCGGGTGAGAAGAGTTTCGGGTTACCTGGAAGACCTTAATTTCTTTACCGCAGGTAAGAAAGCGGAAGTCTCGCGTAGGCGGCCGAATCCGAGTTGACTCCCTGACTAGTAGGAGAGATATCATGCACATCGCAATAGAGGGAATGGATGGCGTTGGGAAAACCACTGCGGGGAAGAAACTGGCCGATAAATTACACTTCAAATTCGTCGAGAAGCCCCTACATTACATCTTCGATTCCGACAAGCGTTTCACTAATTACATCCGGATCAGAGACTACATCAATAAACAGGAGGACGACGACGTCCTAAGAGCGTGGTTTTACGGACTAGGTAACATATATCTGTACCACAAATTTGAGGGAGAGAACATTATCACTGACAGACATCTGCTATCAAACTATTTCTGGTGCGGCGGAAAAAAGACCGAGCCCATTTTTCAATGTTTGATCGGCTTGATCGGCAAACCGGACTACACATTTCTCTTATGGGCCACTCAGGAGGCAGGGGTGAAGAGGCTTCATAAAAGAGACCCAGTTGACCCTGACGTTCCGAAGACAACTCGTTACAAAGAGTCCAAGGATAAGATGGAAGACTTCCTTATCAGGTACAACATGAAACACAAAATGATAGATACCACACAACTCAGCGTGGATGGTGTTGTGAAGGTCATGATCGAATCCTTGCGTCCGCTCCTGAAATCTGATAGTCGGAGCCGGACCTCGACTACATGAGCGACATCCTGAATTATCGGAACTACTTCTGGAAGCTTGGATACCGTAAGGTCTCTGGGAATTTCTATGCGAAAAGGTATCTTGACTCATACATCATTAAGGTCGATCTGGCTGAGGAAGTCATCGATTACGGTGACAAGCTACAACTGGGTGATCGCGCAGTGGGAGAGTTCTCTCAAAGGAATTTCGTCATCGTTGAATGTGTCGACAGGCTTTTGGTGAAGGGTTTTCGTCCTTGGGATCTGCATGTGGGATACAGTGATGGTTGTGACATTGCGATCAAGGATGAGTTCGGTAACTGGCTAATTGGAATCAAGTGCCGGCGATGGGATGACGACGAATACGAAAAGGAGGTTAGGGCAATTAGATCACTCATCGGCCACCCAGTCAGAATCGCAGGTCAAAATGAACAATTCCAGATTCTATGCGTGTACGCTTCCACTCTACGATCAGGATTAATCGATTGCGGATACACAATATTCCCGCTTACAACAGGTAATCGCCTGATTCAGGGGCGCGGTCTTGAAAGCGGAGTCGTTTCAAGTACGACTGGGCTATTCGAGGATGACATCGAGCCTTACCATATTCGTCCTGAGGCGAGAATGGACAAGAGCGGGGAACCGAAAAGTGAGGATACTACAAGGACTTTCGAATATCTGATAGAGAACAACGAGCTGAACAGATACCTCGGAAAAGGCAGGAGCGTGCGCATCCCTAGCAGTGTAAGGAAGCTCCGAAATGGGGTTTTCTGGGACCACTCCGAAATCGTCAACGTTACGCTCCCAGAGGGCCTTACAAGCCTAGGCGGCGACACTTTCTGCGACTGCACTAACCTCGCAAATCTGACCATACCGCAAAATGTCTCCCAGATCGGGGACAATCCATTCTCTAACTGCCCATCATTGGATCTTGAGAACAGGAGTCCCAATTTCGTCCTTGAAGACGATGCGCTGTATGATAAGGAGAAAACTACACTAATCTATTACTCGATGAAGAGCAACGCCACTATCTTAGATATTCCAGGAAGCATCGTCAGCATCGGAAAGCACTCCATTCATGGGTGCTCGGCCCTCAGGACCATCATCATCCCAGAAAGTGTAGAGATTGTGGAGAACAATCCTTTCTCGAACTGCCCTTCCGTCAAACTTGTGAACCACAGTCCCAACTTTGTCTTAGAGAATGACGCCCTATATGATAGGAGCAAGACTTCAATTTTTGTAAGAGGTTACCGTTCTGAAGCTGAATTCAGGTAGTCGAGCGCGTAATCATAGAAGTTAAGTTTTCTCAGATTGCAAGTCTCTCTGACACTCATCAGCACCTTGTGGGCATCGGCTCCGTTAGTCGATTGGTTGCCATAGGTTATTTTTCTAATCACTACACTCGGTCTTACCGCTCTCTCAGCTGCGTTGTTGTTCCAATCAACTCCCTTTTCTTCGAGAAAGGTGAAGAGCATATCCTTCTCTCGATTGAGGCGCTTCAAGAACCTCTTGCAGTTCTTTTCTCCAGTGGATGAGTACGCTTCGACGAGTGTCTCCATCCTCCTTTCGAGCCTCTTCTTTGTATTTAGGCGATCGCTCTTCACATTTACTCTCCTTCCCACCTTTATCGCGTCGTTCAGTATGCGTTTGAGCTTCTTTGCAAATGCAAGAAATTCTATCCCGGGACTCTTGTAGGTGAGAGTGTCATCCACGTCTCTTCGGTAGTGCTGCAGGCACCTCTGGTGCTTTTTACCGACGTAGTTCCACGCCGGCCACGAATCGCTTATCACGGTTCCAGGATAGTCACTCCCGAGAATCTCGAGTGGTACATCCCTGCCCCTTGAATTTGCTATCTCGTAGACGACAGACCATTTTCCTACGAACGCCCACAGCCAGTGGTTCTTTCCCTTGATCCTCCAGCTCGTTTCATCTCCGTTGAGACTCTTCTCCCTTCTGATATCAGAAATGAGCTGATCGTACACCGGACCAAAAGCTTCTGCGACCTTGGATACGGAGTGTTCTATCGCCGCATCAGTCATCTCCAGATTGAAGAGCAGCTTGAAGAGTGAACTAATCTTTGCGTATGACAACCCGAGCAGTTTCAGTGAAACTACGAGGAGCATGAGACGCAGACCGAATCTTTCATTGCTTCCTCCACCAATCACGTTTGGAATGGCGGGAGAGACCTGCCCTCCACACCTCTTGCAGTACCGCCTCTTGATAACGTACTCAGTTGCAACGAGTCTCGCAGGAACAATGTCCTCGACCACCCTGGTGTATTCATCCGTTGGATCTTCAGAGAGATGCCCGCCGCACTTCGGACAGGTTGTCTGGTCAAGCTCGATTCTTGCGTCAATGTGCAGAGGCCTCCTTCTGCTCTTCCCCTCATGGCCGTTCTTCCTGCCTGGTGGTCTCGTCTTCTTGTGATTGGAGGAGGAGTCTGCCTTTGCTCCTATTCCTCTTGCAACAACGGCTGATACCGTTGTCTTGAGCGAGGAGAGCTCTTCATGCAGCTGTTTGTTTTCTTCGACGACGAGTTTGTACTTCTCTTCGAAGCCGGATAACTTTTCCTTCAGCTCTTTGTTTTCCTCTTTGAGTCTGGAAAGCTCCTTCCTGAGCTTGTCATTCTCGACATCAATCTCCTCCTCAACGGTCGGCAAGAGTCTTGCGGTACAAATGAAAACAAGACTCGGCCAAATGTCTTTCGGCCTAGGAGCTTCAAAACACTAAATGCTTACCAATTTTTTATTTTGCGATAAACAGTCCCTCGAAGTCCTTCGATATCCCGGCGGGGGTCACGACGATTCAAAGGCATTCGTTCTACGGTTGTATCAATCTGTCAAACCTGACCATTCCGAGCAGTGTCAAGGTCATCGGATACAACCCCTTTGCTAACTGCCCCTCATTGTCTCTGACCAACAATAGTTCCAATTTCCTATACGAGAAAGGTGTGTTGTATGACAAGGATAGGACCAAGCTAATGTACTATTCGATGAGTAACCCTGCGGAGGAGTTTGTCGTCCCAGAGACAGTAAGGACAATAGGGCGTAGCGCCTTCTTTGGTTGCGAGAACCTCAAGTACGTGACGGTTTCGAGCGGAGTGGAAAGCATTTCGAAAGGAGCCTTCGCTAACTGCACCAACCTGTCGAAAGTTAACATCCCCGGAAGTGTGGCTCATGTGGATGATTGGGCGTTCTACGGTTGCACAAAATTGATTGATCTGAGCTTGCCAAAGAACACTGTTGTCGGGGAACGTGCATTCTCACATAGCAATGTGAGTGTCACGTTATCATAAAAAGGGGGATAATCTCGTATGAGGGATTTTTTTCTCCACAAGGTCTCTACACCATGTCGTGAGAACGAAATGGTCTCGTCCGGATCACTCTTGAGGATCGGTTACGGCTTGTTTCATGGGCTTGAACATCCTAACAACTTTTCACACAGGATTTCTCTGCTGTGAAGTAGGTTCTTCTCCCACTCGACGCTCGGCTCTATCTCCAGTATGGCAGTTAGTTCACCAGGGTCAGACAGTTCTTTCAAAAAACCAAAGTCGATATTTCCTTGTCCAAGAGGCATGTGGTGACCCTTCACTTGTCCCAGATTGTCTGCAATGTGAACATGTCTGATATTCTCTCCAAGAATCTCTAGACCGTTCCGGACCCCGCCAGAGACATTAGCGTGAGAGAGGTCGAATACTACACCGACAGAGGACGACGGCGAAGTCTTGACAAGGTCGAGGAGCTGCTGGAAGTCCTTGATAAGATCGTTCTCATGATAGCCTTCATTTTCCAAACAGACGAAAACGTGCTTCTCCTTTGCATGATTGCTGACCGCGGACAATACCCTTTCAGCCACTTTGATCCCCTCTGCCAACTCCGATGGGCTAGTCCGGTCTATGATCCCTGTGTGTAATACCAAGATGCGCGCATTGCACTTGTTTGCAAGATCGACAGTTTCGCATAATGTCCCAATGTTGTCCTCAAGAGATTCTCCCTTTCCCAGATCCAACAGTGGCCCATGAACAGAAATAGTTCGACCATCGGCAGACAGTGCCCTTAATGTCTTGTCATTCTCATGGGTCAGATCAGTCGACCAGAGTTCCACCGACTCGAAGTGGTTCCTCGCAACGAATTCCAAGAGCAGTTCAATTGACCGGTCTTGTATGCTGTATATTGAAACTCCAATCTTGAACGTCATGTCCGGCCTATCTGCAGCTCTCTTCTCTTGATGGATATCACCAGATAAAGCATATTGAGAGGTTCAACGATGCGAACATTGGGTCTCTCCCGAGCCCTGATTTACATAAACGTCCGTTCTCATCACCCAAAGTCATCACCCAAGTCCCCTCCTTGTGAACTTCGCCCGTGCGAAGAGCTCAGCTTGAAGGGTTGCACAGGAGCCGCCATGAATGGGAAGGAGAGCAGAGTGACAACATGAACCTTTCAAAAAAGAGGAAGAGCGAACTGCAAAGCCACATATCCGCTGTTAGAAATTTCGTGAGGAAGACGTCGGGCGATCCGTCTCTGTTGCGTTATATGGATGAGTTGGAGAAGGAGTTAGTCGAAACTAGGTACGGCCTCGTCTTCGAAGGACATTCGGAAGAAATAGAGAGGATTTTGGAGGAGAGCGACGTCGAGCTGGTCGAGCAAAGGAAACTGGCAATCAAACATGGCAAGAGGTTTAACCTATTGATAGAAGGGGAGAATCTCGCAGTCCTCGGTTGGCTGACAAAGTTATACTCAGGAGAGGTGAACGTGATCTACGTCGACCCTCCGTACAACACAGGTCTAGAATCCTTGAATTACGATGATTACAACTATGTTGACCCGGCCGATGCGTACGTTCATAGCAAGTGGCTCAGTTTCATGGACAAGAGGCTCCGCGTTGCGTATAGCCTCCTGTCACGAAATGGTGTGATGTTCATTCACGTTGATGAGCATGAAACTGGTCCACTCCTCCTTTTGTGTCAAAGTATTTTTGGCGAAGCCAACGTCGTCGTCTTGGTTTGGCCCAAGATAGATCCCAGGTTTGATCAGAATCGCGTTGAAAGACCATTCCACGACATCAAAATCGTACACGAAAACATCTTTGTGTGTTTCAAGGACAGGAAGAAGACCAACCTCAACGTCATGATGATGCCTTTACATCTGAGCGGTGAGGAGTACGTCGAGACTCGGAGTCAGATGGAAACGATATTGAAGGGGCTGGGGGCAACATCTTCAGCCAAAGACGAGCTCAAAGAAATTCTCGGGAGAAGAGACATCTTTCAGACTCCTAAACCCATGAAACTTGTAAAGGAGCTTGTACGGGCAGCAGCGGGGAATGATGCGTTAGTGCTGGATTTCTTTGCTGGCTCGGGTACCACTGGTCATGCGGCTATGGACTTGAACGAGGAGGACGGAGGAGACCGAAAATTCATACTCGTAAACAACACCGAGAATGGAATCTGTAGAAAGGTGACATACGAGCGGTTAAGAACGGTAATTAAAAGAGAACACTATCGGGAATGCCTGAGATACTTCAGAGTTAAGTACGTCCCTAGAGTTCGATAATGAGACGGGTGAATTTTTTCTACACCATACAAAAACAGGAACCTACGTATGTTCGTATGAGGGGATGGTATCCACACCTAGTTAGGTTCATCATGTTACCTCCAAACAAAAAATTCTGAGATTAGTGCACAGGATTATGTCAGAGAGGTGTTTGGTAACACACTCCGAGTGTGGAATGTGGGACCCCCGCACGAATTTACCAGTAAAACTTGACGTCCGAACATCTGGGGCATTCGCTTTCATTAATCACATTTCTATTTTTTCACAAAGCATTTTCATTGTATTTTGGATTCCAAAAAGATTTTGAAAAGGCAACTTTATTTAGTAGCGACCAGTGCTCCGGTTCGAATAGTTAGGCGCTTTTGTTCGCCCTCTTTTTTTTGAGCGTTCAAATTTTTGCTCAGCGCTCTGTATTTCGATGTTATTGTTATTTGTAAGCGTGAGCACGGATCTCGTAAATCTATTACTTTTCACTGCGCTTACTTCAATTGCATCTATTCTAGTGCTTGTAGATTTCCTTACAATAGTGCAGTTGGAAATTGTTATTGGGTTTGGGCTTACTAGTAAAATTCACCTTAATCAAACAGGTTCAAATTCGACCGAAGCCACCACTTGACCTCAGACTAATTGCCTAGTTGCGCGCCGAGCCTGTATCTAATGAACGAAGGGTCGCGTCAGCTGACGGCACCTCGCGGGGATTCCAATTTCACCCTGTCTCTCTTAGAGGCACCCCGTCCAAGCTGAAGTAGTTTGCGGGCAATCAAGAGCCACCATATGAACACCAAAATCGAGGCAGCAGCGAAAAGGCCCGTTGAGAAGTCGGATGCCGCCGATATGAAGGCAAGGCAGACGTAATTCGCAATGAGGAGCCCATTCGCAAAGACCCCGACCCACGAGGTCGCTCTGCCGAAGATCTTGCTCCTGCGCATGACCACTGCGACGATCAGGCCGGCCACGGCAACGAGAATGAACCCCTTGCTCTCAACCAGGCCGTTCCCACCCGCGGCGATTGTCGCCTGGCCTGCTGCCAAGAGGAGCATCCGTGGACGCAGCCGCGTACTGGTCGCTGACGTAAAGCAAAGAAAAGGCCGTGTTGGTTGGTATGTAAGCAGCAATGCCTACGAAGGCGAGGGACGTAGATATTGCTACCCAGGCTTCATTGGCTCGTCTGAGGGCAGCAAAGAGGGCAACGAATATGGGGGCCAAGAGGACGACAACTGCAATATCCAAGACAGCACCGTCGATGAGTCCTGCGAGCCGATTGTTCTGAAACAGCTGGAACCATCCGATTACGGTGCTGGGTTGCAGACCGGAACTAGCCCCGTAACTCCCCGAGTTCAACCAGACAATCTGAATGATGAAATCTGCGATACCCTCAATCAGTACCGATCGCCAAAGCCATTAGGGCAGCATATCCGCCAATTCGGTAGAGTCCTTTCCAAGAGTCTTCAACTGTTTGAGAGTTTGCTCTGTTTTCGTTAGTCCTGGTATATCTAGTCTCGGGAGCCCTCGTTCATCAATTCTATTTAATCTCTAAAAGATGTAACAAACGGCTCGTACTTAAATTCCAAACACGATTATCAATGACGATAATCTGGTTGGGCGAAAGCTCGTTTGTCATCAGGACCCAAATTTACGAGTAAAAAATACAACTACCTTTGCAAATCCGCAGATCTAGAACTCAAGTAAGTAACTGAACTCGGACACGTCTTTACTAGTAAATCCCGAGTGCGGAATGTGGGATTTGAAAAAGAATTTACATGAAATGGGGTTGGCCAAGGATTATCCACGTGTTCCATTGTCTCTCGTAAGGATAACGAAAATAAAATGAAAAGATCGAGCATTTCAAACGGATCTCCTTGGGAGCAATTGTTGGCTATTCGAGATTCATGAAACAGACGAACAAATCTGGTGATTATTCATATTGATTCGGTTGGATTTATCTCTGTACCCTAACCAAGAGCGAGGCCAAAGGAATCTATAAAAACCAGATTAATAACGAGCACGAATCAATGCCCAAGTATATTGATGTACACAAAAACATGAAGGGTGTCAAACTCAAAGATGTCGCAGAAGCTCACGCCAAGGATCTTAAAGTGCAAGGAAAGTACGGCGTCGAATTCGAGAAGTACTGGCTTGATGAAAAGGAAGGAACAATATTCTGCCTATCCCACGCGCCAAATAAGGATGCAATATCAAAAGCTCACAAGGATGCCCACGGTTTGCTTCCTTCAGAAACATTTGAAGTCTTAGAAGGAAGCTCAGCTATCTTTCTTTCTCGCTTTTTTGGCTCCTGACCAAGTCGCGAAATCTTAGAAGACTAGGCATTTGCTCCATTCTTTTGCTGTAAGTTTGATTCGAATCCAGCAGGAGTTATTTTTGATTTACATTCGATCTCTTCCTTGAATATCCTTCTGGGTCTCCCACAGCCTAACGGGAGGTTCACTGAGATTGTCTCGAAAATCTGCTGCTAGGCAAAACTGCCTTGTGCTCACCTTTTTACTAATAAAATCCGTTAAGGAATAATCCCAAGTGTCGAATGAGGGACCCCCGCACGAATTTACTAGTAAAAAATTGTTAAATGTGGATGGGATTTGGACCTCGCTTGATCCAATTCTAACTCTTAGTACCTCTTAGTTCGTATCCCGGCTCATCAACACAATAGAAAAGTCGATTCTACTGCGAGTTGCAGCACCGAAAACCTGTGGAATTCAACTAAATGTAACCGCCTTTTCGGAAATACTGATTCGGTTTTTCGAGAATGTTCTCGCCTTGGTCTCTGCTCTCAAACAGCGACATCGAAAGGGGCTTTTCTGGCGATAATTCTGCTTAACTTTTTTTATACCTTGCATGCCATTTGCAGAAGGACGCGGCTTGGAAGAATTCAGAGATTCAAAGTCAAAGCGACTATTTGAATTTCTGAAGGCTGTCTATGTGAAGGATGACGAGGTATCGAAGAGTACCGCTCGACAAGTGCGGATGGAGAAGCGTGGTCCAGATCGCGCAGGGGACTGAAATTCCCGCAAAGACCCTCTACGGTAGCAGTCCCGGACATCTCGGGGAAGAACTGCAAGACCTCTTGAAAAGCAAGCTTGTTGAGATGAGATACTTCTCAGGAGAACGCGGACGAGGCGGCGAAGTGATGCGGTTTAGAATTTCCGATCCCAAAACAATCAGACAAAGAAAGTCCTCGCCTGACACAAATCAAGAAATCGTCGAGACACCTAAAGCGCAAATCCATGAACCATCGAATCAGGAAAAACAGATCGGCGAACAAGGACACTGTACATGAAGCCATGGATAGATTCGAGGAATCGCGGCTTGAGCTCGAGAAGGCGATTCGGATCAACCCGAACCTGGCTTGGGCAAATCAGGACCTGGCCGTTCACCACGCTACTTTCGGCAGATTCGACAAGGCTGTCAATTACCCTCAGAAGGCGTGCTACTTAGATCCACTTAACCCGGGCCCCATGCGTGTATTGACCAACATCCTGAGGGCAGAAGGGAAAGTAGACGAAGCATTACACGTTGTGAAAAGGTTCAAAGGACGCGACAGGTCAAATCCAGTAATCTATCTCCAAACTGCGTTTTGCTATCTACAGACAAAGGATTTCACCAGAGCCGGCGAGATACTGAGTGAGGGTCTGAAAATATATCCCGACAATTATTGGCTGAGAGTAGCGCGGGGAATGATGTACGCCCTAGTGGGAAGAAGGGGGGAGGCGAAAGATGAACTACGAGCTCTGATGGCGGATGAAAATGAATCGAACCGTCGCGACGCTCAGGTGTGGATAAGGACGTCGATGGGGGACCTCGATGAGGCGTTTGAGGCTCTTATGAAAGAGGTAGAGTTTCATTCCTGGTGGTTTTTGATCAAGTTCGACCCCTTCTTCGAGGGGTTGTGGGAAGACCCGAGATTCACAGAATTTTGCGAGAAGGTGGGACTCCCTCCGTAGAAGCTGAAGGGACTATCCAGACCGTAACTTAAACGCAAATGGTTCTACGTATGAATCAGTGCTGATTGACAGAGATAGTTTCTCCTAGGGCAATTCAAGGTCTCGTTTATTTTTGGGTTGTAGACTAGAACCCAATATCTTGGCACTCATAAAAAAGTTTGAACAGTAGGGTAAGCAAATCCCGAGTGCGAGATGTGGGACCCCCGCACGAATTTACTAGTAAAAATGCAACCCCTATTGTAAATCCACAAAATCATAACTCGGTTGAGTAACGGGATTCGCGCACGTATTTACTAGTAGCATTAGAGTTAGATTAGCTTTGAACGCGGAGTCGGTGAAAGCTTCAAGATCTCTACCGGCTTGATCAAGAATTCCTTAAGTTGAACTTGGATCTTTAACCAGTCAGAACTTTCTTCCAAAGCTCGAATGTGATTCTCGTAAGATGTTCCGTTTGTAAATAAGCTGAACCAGACAAACACGTATTCTCCTTCTCTCACTGCTAGTCTTGGATAGTTATTGGGGCTGGATTCGGTGACAAAAGTAGCAAGACATGGTGCACCATATCGCACTAGTATTGGTAGCAATGTCCCTTTGAAGAATACAAAGAATTCGTTTTTTGGAGGGGAGTCAAAGTAGCAAATCGTTGCGGTCACAAGACTCGATTTGGATTGATCTAATCCGACAATCTTACGATGCCCCAGTGAGAATCCAGACCCCGACCAGGCTGTACGCAAAAGTAAAACATTGTCAGAGTCCATCATGGTGGCGTTGGCTTCTTCTCGATGTGCTTTCCAGATAGGGCTAGTGTAAAATTCTTCAAGCATCTTTCTTCGAACTAACATATCGGGAAAGCCTCTCAACCACACGAACCGATCTGGATTCTCAAGATCGCGGAATTGGCCGATTAATTCTGCTCCCATTTCTTCCTGAGGATCAATAAAATATCGTTCAAAGAGTTCGATCAATACATCACGTTTCCCCGGACGCAGGGTGTACTGCCGCAATTCGACAATGGATGATGATTGTAACTCTCGAGTTGATGTCGTCTCGCTCACATCAAAGATATAGAAAGTATATTGATTTAAATTAGCAAGGGAAAAAAACTATAGTTAAGATTCTCTGGAAAAAATTAGGAGATCAAACAAAACGCAGAGAATTCATTCTGAGAGTGAAGAATCACACCAAATTGATCGTTCAATGTTCGTTATTAGTAGAATTACGCCCGGTTGCCACTAACGGACATAACGATCTGGGAGTTCCGACCTACTTCTCCGAATTCCCCGCGAGATTTAGATAAAACTGAAAGCGGACAGGCGAAGCAATGAACAGTCAAGAAAGGCCGTCGAAGGAGCTCGAGAGGTTGTCGCCTAAGACCATCCGCTTCGAGCAGCGATTTCGCGTGGGCTGGAGCGACTTGGATGGCAACATGCACATGGGCAACACTTCTTACCTCGACCACGCCCACAATACGCGCATTCTTTTCTTTGCAGAACACGGCTTCACTGTTGAGCGTTTTGCCTCCGAAAAGTTCGCCCCGGTCATGATGCGCGACGAGCTTGTTTACCGTAAAGAGTTGCGACTTATGGATGAGTTCACAGTGAGCTATGAGGTGGTAGGTCTGTCCGACGATGGAGTGCGATTTCGGGTGAGGAATACATTTCGCAACATTGCTAACGATGAATTGGCTGCCGTGATATCTGAGGGCGTGTGGTTCGACTTGGAAATTCGTCGACCTCGCGTACCTCCTCCGGACATCGACAATCTCATGAGGGCCCTGCAACGTAGCAACGACTTTGCCAAGATTCCATCCCAGAACTCTCAGAAAACTGCGTAACACGTCTCAAGGACGTTGGACAACTCCTCGGAAGTTGCTAAACCCTTCCCCTAGCGTTTTGGCTTTGTCAAGGAACATTAAGACGAGAATGCTAAATATGCCTCTTTGGATCGTGTCTCAATGTTCAATGTTCGTTACTAGTAAATCCCGAGTGCGGAACGTGGGACCCCCGCGCGAATTTACTAGTAAAAATGCCAGGATACCTTCGAATCTCTCTTTTCCCATCATTACGTCATGGACGAAACAAATCCCCCAGTCTTTACCGGAGAAAGTTGTTCCGACCGCGCTTTCGATTTTCTCGCTTTCGGAAGTTCTGCGAGTCTGTTTCTTCGAGTGAACCCAGAATTGATCTCCGAGTTCTTTGCGAATTCCTACAGCTCCCCATTTACCGACCCAGATGTAGGGGAGCGAAACATCGATAACTCGCTCTTGCCCTTCTAAATCGTCTAAAATTATTTTTCTTCGAGCGGGTCTTTAGGGCAAAAGCGCTCGTTTATCCGGGCGTTGCACTAATTGTTACAGACGCAGTCCTGATTCTGGTCAGGTACCGTTTTTTGAAAGAATCCTGATCTACTTTCGCTGTCTTCGCAGCACGATGAACGTGGTGGCCATCACGAACAATACAACTGCGACTACCGCGAGGTAGTTCAGGGAAATTGACGTAGAGGAGTTGCTGCTCGAAGATGTTACTACGATGCTTGTCGTAGAGTGTGTAGATGATTGTTGCAAAGATGTACTGGGTATCGAAATCGAAGCAGTGATGCTCGATACAGATGAAGCCGGAGAAGTCACCGAAGAGCTAGCCGTCGAAGTTGCCGGAGTTGCCGAAGAACTGGTAGTCGCACTTCCCTGTACAGTTGATAAGAATTCAAGCACGCGATTATCCCCACCATCACTCACCCATAGGTTTCCAGAAGGATCTATCACGACTCCGTCATTTCCTATCATGTCTGATTGCGTTACGTTAAAGATTCCGGCGCCGTTTATGATCGTGGTATTTGGCTGTCCGATGGCCAATGACGCATTCTCGGCAGTAGATTGAGGGGATGTGTACTCCAGCACCCTTCCTGCGGGGTCGTCCGATACCCACAAGTTCCCGGATTTATCGAAGGCGAGGGAATCCGGTAGGGAAATACAGTTAGGGCCGCCTTCGACACAACCAAACGCTGCCAAATGATTGAGATCTGGGACACCAAGAGCGACACTCGCACTTTCACCGGTTGAGACTGGTGCATTGAACTTCAAGACCCTGCCGCCGTGCGAATCAGCGACCCAGAGGTTTCCGGATGAATCGAAGGTGATCGCCCTGGGATCGTTCAAACTATTGGGAGAGGTAAGCGCCGCGCAATTTTGGGGACATCCAGGAATGTCTTGAACTCCTGAGGTGAAGTTTGTCTGACCGATAACTGTGCTCGCGGCCTCGTAAGTAGTCAATGGTGCTTTGAACTCGAGTACTCGGTCCCAGCCGTCATCTGAGACCCAGAGATTACCTGATGGATCAAATGCTAGGCCTGATGGTGAATTGAGAATGGTGGAGTTTGCAGTAGCGTCAGGACTGCTTTCAGTCGTGAACGTCGGCTGACCTATGACGACACTTTCATTTTCGCCGTCCGAAAACGGTGCCTTGAATTCCACGACCCTATTGAATGTCTGGTCCGAGACCCAGAGGTTGCCCGATGGATCGAAAGCAATCCCTTCTGGAGTAAACAAGTCAGTCGAGTTTGGCGTACTCAGAGCTGAAACATCGAAACTTGAATAACCCAGGACAATGCTTGCACCTTCACCGCTGGAAAACGGTGACTTGAATTCTAGTATCCTTGAGTTTGATGTATCAGCTACCCACATGTTACCAGTCGAATCAAATGCAATAGATCCTGGGCTATAGAGACTGGTTTGAGTCGGTGGAATACTGGCATTTTTCGTTGTAAAATTGTTGAAACCGATAACAATCGCCGCGGGTTGCCCGCTTGCAAACGCGTACGCCCTTGGACTGGCAAGAACTCCTGAGACTAAAAAGACAACTAGAACTGCAACACTCGCGATAATTTTACCCGATGGATAAGACAAGTTGTACTTCGGACTGTAGGGGGGAAAGCTGAGAACTATTTAAACGTGTGTATAGAAGGACTGAACAAAAGTGCCAAAGTTTTTGAAGCTCTGAGAACTAAATCTCGAGGCCGGCGAGTCTAAATGGACAAGATCGACGTCGCCATAATAAGGGAGCTTAACCAAGGTGGACTAATCCTCCCCGGAAAGCCCGGCTTTTCACCTTCCTACCGGGATGTTTCCAGGAAGCTCGGGATTTCTCTCGGCACTGTTCGGAACAGGATCAACACGATGTACAAAATCGGAGTGGTGAAGGGGTCGTTATCGTTTCCTAACCCCAACCTATTCAAATTCATGTCCGCAGCGTATACAGTGGATATTCCTCCAGAACTTGACAAAGGAGAAGTCTTCCAAAAACTCAAGGATTTCGATGGATTTCTTAGTGCACATGATTTTTTGGGAAGCATGGCATGGCTGACTTTTGTATTTAGAGATGAGGAAGACCTTGAGAGAAAGCTTGGTACTCTAAGGAAGATCGCAGGTCCCAAGGGGACCCTTAGTAGGATTCCCTTCCCACCCTGTCCAGATTCCTTTACACAATCTGATGCTCGATTAATGTTGCAGTCTTCGACCAACGGATTGGTTAGTTATGCTGAGCTGAGGAAGAAGTCTCAATATCTCGACGCGATCGGTCGTGAGGAGAATATCCAAAATTGCACGAGAGAATATGATCGTTTCCCTCGCCGATGTAAATTATGGGGCGATGTCGGGATCTGTCCCAGCGGATCTTCTAATCTTTTTTGCAAATAATAGAACCAGGGCATCTGCCGAACCCAAAGTCCTTGAGCTCGTGAAAGATTACCTCATATTTGGAGCACTTTTCGACATCGTTGGCATGTGCAGCCTGATTCTGCCAAATGTAACCCTATTGAAGGAACTTACTGAAAATGTCAGACAAATCGACGGTGTGATGCAGTGTCGTATTGAAATTGTGGTTGGGCATGTCCATCAACCAAGGGTCCTCATTGAATGTCTGGAGAAACATATTGAGGATGTGCCGAAATTGAGCGCCAAGCCACGCATTCAAACCGATCTGGATGCATAAGAATCCAACGCCCTAAAGTCCGCTCAAAAGCAACAGCAAATGGGCTCGGAGGTGCACATCGATCCTCTAGCGGGTATAGCTTGGGAAGATCTTCGTCTGAATTTCAGCTATTCATTTCCAAATTACAGAGGATTAAGTCTGTTCTCCTTACCCCTATTCTCGAGTCAGCTTGAAGTATTTCTTCTGGAAGCTGCTTGTTGATGTTTTACACTTCAAAATTTTGTAGTTTTTTCTATCGCTCTCGATTTCCCTGCCGTAATATTCGCAACATCGAGGCTCATCATGCTCTGACATTTCAATATCGAACCCATAATGCTGATAAATGAAATTTCATTCCAGAATATTGAGAAGAGTTTGGGGTTATCTTGATCGACAAATTGTCTGTTCAAGAAAAGATTGGAATAACACTTGAATGAGTATCGAACAGAAGGCTCGTAATTGTACTTGGGAGCGGAGAGTGACTAGGTAAAGACTGCTTGGCAAAATTTCCTCGAGTTTAGCTGCCGAGAAGTATTTCAAGTTGGTTAGAACTCTCTGGCTTCCCAAGTTTCATAATAGTCGCGGTTAATATATAGCGAAGAGTACTTCGGATTGTCAAATCCTTCACGTTCTTTCCGCTCTTTTGCTGCCGCAACGAGGCTTCGACATAATTGGAGAGTGTACTTTCAATGAAAATCATCGTAGTCGTGCCCTAAAAAATACTCATTTTCAATTCAATTTGCTTGAAATACTAACCCTTTAGTTCTAACCGCGCCCAAGATCTTATTTTCAGAGACCTAGTTCTTCTTTTTCACATTCCACTGAACAAATAGCTCAGGTTTTTGTCAAGGATACAAACGAAGGGATTTTCGTCTCCAATTTTAGAGCAGGTATCATAAAGCTAGTGCCGCGGCCAGATAGCTTGTTCTAGATTTTTACGCGAAGATTTAAGGCCATGTCATGTTCGTCTTCGAACATGGTAGTCCATGTTCGCAGCATAACGAATGAGGAGGGGAACAAGCTCAGACAGATAGGACGTTACGGCAAGGATCCAATAGAGATGAGAAGAGCTCAGGTCGTACTTTCTAGCGCTCAGGGATTCACTCCTCCAAAGATAGGAGAGATTGTGATGATGAGTCAGGATTATGTTAGGTCGTTGATCAAATCTTTCAATGAGGAAGGGCTGGCGATGCTGAAGCCTCACTGGAAGCCTGGAGGAAACAGGAAATTCACTCCCGAACAGAAGGCAAAGCTCGTCTCTCTTGCAACGAGTCAGCCCAAGAATCTCGGACTGCCATTCCAGCAGTGGAGCCTGCGTCGTCTAAAGACCGAGGCTGAGAAGAGGGGGCTAGTGGATTCGATCAGCAAGGAATGGCTCCGAATAATACTGGATGAGTCAGACATCAGCTTCCAGAGCGTGAAGACGTGGAAGGAATCACAAGATCCTGAATTTGAGAAAAAGAAAGCTCGCATAGAGCGATTGACGCGAAAGAAATCGAATCCTCCCGTGGTACTTAGCCTCGATGAGATGGGTCCGTTCAATCTCGTTCCTCATGGAGGAAGAGGATGGTTTGAGCAATCCGCCCCAGAAAGGATTCCAGCAAACTACAACAAGTTTGGAGGTGCGAGATACGAATACGTTTGCCTGAACGTCTACCACCAGCGCTTGAGCATAGATCAGTATGCTCACAAGGGAGGAAAACCGTGGCTAGAGTTCTTGAAAGGCGAGAGATCAAAATATCCTCTTGATGAAAGGGTGTACATGATACAGGACGGTTTTAGAGCTCACTGGACTCCTGACATTCGAAGATGGGCTCATTCCACCAATACAGCACTCGTTCCAACAGCGACGAATGCGAGCTGGATGAATCCTGTCGAGTGCCACACGGGCGACATACAGAAGCTTGCCTTGAGCGGAACCAATTACAAGAGCTGGGATGAGGTTGGAAGAGCTTTCCAAAAAGCAGTGAGCTATCGTAACATCGAAAGGAGGGCAAGAGGCAAAAGGTTCAGAGATACGCAAGCAAGAAGAAAGGATGGGAGGAGGAAACTCAGACGACCTTTATGGACACGGCACTAGCTATAAACCAATACAAGTCTACCGAAGAGAATATGGTATTAGATGGCGGTTCAATAGCTCTGAGGAAGACAGGCGTACCATTAACTGTTCGCAGTTAGGAAATCTTCCAGGGAAGTAGAAGGGTTTTCAGGTAATTGACGCTCTTCAACTACAACGATACCAATTTTAAAAAGGTTTACATGGACCATATAGATTGGGCTGTAGCCCAAGAAGAGAACTCGGGTACCGCTGTCAAAGCTGCCGCTAACAAGGCCCAGCCAAAGATAAAGATCAGCCAAATTTGGCCAACGCTTTTTGATCTTCTTTAGAGCATTCTAGCTGGACCAGGCAATTGAAAAGGTCGAAAAGCTCGAAGCGCTTGTTGCTGTGAGACAATAGATATATTGAGTCAGAGGGGTCAATGTTGCCGGTCCTCCGCTTGTTAACTCGAGCAGCCGGCTAGGTGAAGAAGAGGAACACTCCATCGAAGGTTGTACTCTTGCAATTCCGAGACTCCAGCCAAAGGGCAAGCTAAAGGTCGGAACAAACGTGAGTGAGCTATGTCGCGAGCCAACCGTCAAAAGGGCCGGAAGATTGCCGCCTCGTCCGCACCCGAAGACCAGGACAGCCGGTCTGCCTGAAAAAGAAGGAATCTTACTTTGATGGACGTTCAATGTCATACGACTACATCCGCTCAACAATTGCGGAGGTGAAGAAGCACTCGGCATAGAGTTGTAGACTATCTGATCAGAAGCTGCAAAGCTGGATAGAAGCATGGGAGAATTTGAAAAAACAAAAACTTCAAGAGATAATCCCAAAATCATCGTAAATACGAAAACCACCAACAGGCTTCTTTTTACAAGCATCTTGCTTTTCACCGCCAATCGGTACTTCGTGGGGATTCTTGCGTATGGAATTCAAAGTCAGATTCTGTGATATATAGCTGCATGTGACAAATCGCTGATGTCAGCTAAATTATCCCTGAAGCCCAAAGAAAAGCTGGAGCTTCATCGTCGTAATTCTCAACGACTCGAAGGGGATTTACTGCGACCAAGTTACGGTGAACGAGCTGAAACTGGAGGCGCTTGTTGAAGTTAGACAGTACGCGTAGGAGGTGCCGCCTGTCAGAGTCACTGGAGACCCGCTAGTGGGCTCATACTCCACGTTTGAGCAAGCAATTGTGGTGGGAGAATTCTGTGGACCGACAAAGAAATTCCACCCACTTGGAAGAGTAAATGTCGGAGTGACTGTCACAGTAGTACTTGTCGTCCCAGGTACTAGTGAATGCCGCGTCACCTGTGCTGTCGCACGCAAACTCAAGAGCTGCATACTGACCTGCTGAGTTTGGAACGGTACTATCTGCCGGCACTAGGACCAGGTCCCCGCCGCTGCATTTCGATCCTACGTTTAGGGAAGCAGTGGCAAACGTTTCAGCTGGGAACGTTTGCGTGAAAAGGGTGGTTGCAGCGTACGTTACAAGACTCCCCGAGAGCATCATTACAAGGGCAAGAATCAAAACCGTTCTCGTTAGAATTATCTTCATTTTATCGACCTTTCACCTCTCCATCTGGCTGCGTTGCTGTTTTTTGATAACGTAGACCAAACCGCCACTGCCGATAACAAGGCCGCCGACTCCGATCACAAGGATCACAAGGCTGTCAAAATTTATCATTATGAAATCTACCCCCTGGCACGTTTCGTTCCCCCATGACGTAGTTCTATTTATACCTGTGTACAATCCGTTGGAACAAAAGTGTCATGGTTAAAGCTCGGAATATATCGGAAACAGGAACAAGAAGTAGTACTGTAGCGGTAGCGGCGTCATTATTCCGGATGAGAAAGGACTCTGCAAATAAGAAGTACAAGACGAAAAATGTTCGCTGTGCCAAGAAGAATAAAACAAGAAAACTCAATGAATAAAGTAGGATCCCACTTTCAATTCAAGACCTTGAGCAGCCTCCACTGCTCTGGTATCCCCTTCAAAGTGTGCAAGCCAAGATCGCTAAATTTTATCCCGGAGCCGGAAACGAGATCTTTGACCGTATTCGACACCAAAACTTCGTCTTGCTTTGCAAACGATTCAACCCTCGAAGCTATGTGGACGGCCATTCCACCAATGTCATTCTCGCCGATCAATTCGCACTCACCCGTATGTATCCCTGCTCTTATCGAAATTCCCAATTGACTACGAATCCTGTCCCGGACTGAACAGGCGCACTTGATGGCGCGAGCGGGGCCGTCGAACGTCAGAAGAAATCCATCGCCGGTTGATTTTATTTCCCTCCCGTTGAAACGTTCGAGCTCCTTTCGTATTATCTCGTTGTGCTTAGTGATCAAACTCTTCCAGCCTTTGTCGCCAAGCTGGTTTGCCTTTTCAGTTGAACCCACAATATCAGTTAGAAGAATTGTAGCAAGTACTCTTTCGTTCAGATCTGACGAGTTCTCCGATCTCATACCTGTAAGAAATTCTTCGATTTGGTCGACGATTGCATTTGAGTCTCCCACCCAAGGGATATGATCTTCGCCCTCTAGTTCGACGAATTTGGCTCCCGGAATGTTTTGTGAAAGATACTTGCCGTTTTCGACACTGGAGTCCCTGTCTCCTCTCCGATGCATAACAAGGGTCGGCACATGGATGGAAGGTAGGACGTTTCGTATGTCGATGTAAGTGTTCATCCTTGCGAGTGCTACCGCTGCCGAAGGGCTGGCGCTCAACCTTCCGTAGGTTGTGAACCACTTCACGAAATGTTCTTCATGTGCGACGGATGGAGCCAAATCGGAAATCTCCACCGGCCCGCCCCACCCGCTCTCTAGACTCTCGATCCACTTTTCCCTTTCTTCCAGAGTTGGAGCCCACGGGTAATCTTCGCTCCAAAGCCTTTTTGCGAACGCGCCATAAAGTATCAACGCTGTCGTCCTCTGAGGATAGGTTGCGGCAAACAATGCGCACATCGAACCACCCTCGCTGATCCCGAACACAGCTGCTTTCTCGAATCCCACAGCTTGCATTACTGCCCTAATGTCGTCCATCCTCTGTTCAAGTGTTGGAAGATCCTTCACTTTGTCAGAGAGGCCTGTTTCCCCTCTTGTCAAACCAGGCCACACGCGCAAAGGATCCTAATCGCTCGAGGAAGTGTGCGTAAGAGGGTTCCTCCCAAGCATATTCAATATGTGACGTCCAGCCGGGGGCCACAACCACAGGAATCGAACCACTTCCGAAGATTTGGTAGGCGATGTGGACATCGTCTATCTTAGCGTACTTTGTCTCGGGGACGATCATTCGTTAGGGATTCTACAAATGTTCTCTGCCTATTATATCATTTTGAAAAAGGAGGCGTTGCAGGTGATAGAAATCAAAGCGGTTGGATGGTCCATCCACATCTTGTTTTTCTTTGCAAGTATTGCTTTTAGTAGAGAGATTTCTTACCAGTAAATTCCATGGGCGAAATGTGGGATTTGAACCCCAATTTACTAGTAAGCCCAATCCCAAACCCGTAACGAGAATTTGGATTAGGAAATGGAAACCTAGAGGTACGACAGGAGAACCGGAAACAATCCTACTAGAACTCCTAAGGCAATGAACCCAATTGCAACGATCCTCGTAAACCAGACGGATCCGCGCACCACCACTTTTTCTAGAGCAATCATTCCGGTTAGAGCCGCCATTATCGGAATACCCATAGCCCCTACGGCAAGCATGACTAGCATATAGGCCCAGCAACAGCCCACGCAAAAGATCCCGTGGCTGAACCCCATTTGGAAGGCCCCGGATAATCCGCGCGCGCGCGCTAAAAGTATGGTTATCCCGCTTTCTATAATTCCTATGCCGAATGCCTCAACAGCATAGTCTCTTACTTGTGGGCTAAACAAAGAAATCCGAAAAAAATGGAGACCGCCAACGGGCGCTTGAATGCACGATTCGCCAAGAACAATGAAGAGAGGTGAGAATCTTCAGACGAGAAAAAGAGGAACCCACTGCCGTTTGGTGAGATCGGTTACTTTGTCTCGCTGCAGGAATTATCTCAAGTGTCTGGGATTCCACCAGAGAAGATCGCGGAGTTCGCGAATAACAAATTCGATGTTCTCGGTGATTACATTTTCAGTGAAGACACATTGAAGTGGATAAAGAGTAAGATAAACAGGATGCGGAGGCCCAGGACTCTAAAGGGGATATCGCAAAATCTTGGATATGACGAAAGGACCACGCTTGCATTTCTCCAAAGTCTCCAAGGAATAATTCGTGGCGAAGCTCCTAATCTCGTGCTCGATAAATTTCCTAAAATCAAAAGAAAAAAATCGAAGTAGACGTTACGATCAGGAACCCTCTACAAAAATTGTTCCTGATCTAAACCGGCTTAACTTTTCTTATCTTCCCAGCCTCCAAAATAGGAGGTTGCCAGGTGTCGGATTCTTGCATAACTGTGCTGGGATTCTTCCTGTGTGTTGTATTTTCAAAAAGCAGATTCCTAATCAGAAAGCGATGAATGGAACAACCAATTTTAGTGCTAATTTTCCTCAACCCTATTCAGTCCAAAATTGGAGCAAACTGACCTTGACAAGTTTTTACCGAGTTTAAGAAAAGTAATGAATGGAACAGTTAGTCTTAGAAGTACCTCTTACTATAATGCCATTGTCGGCATTGGTGCATTTTGCATTACCTAATGTGATCGTTCCATTTCATCACTTTCTAAGTATGGTGTAAATGACAACAAAAGTCAATTGGTGTAATTCCAGATAAATCTAGTTTGGTAGATCTGTGACAAACTTCGATTGTACTCTTTCGTGAGAGTGAGATGATTATGGGAGGTTTTCTCATAGATAGGACATTTTAGAAAAAACCCCTGAAATGTCCTAGAAGAGGGCGGGATATCGATCAAGCCGTTCTGGCAGTCGCCAGTAAATTGGACTACTATCACATTGTAATTATCGAAACCACCAATCTCCGCACCATTTTCTGAAAATGAAAGAAGATTTTTGACCCGAAAATAATCTAATCGCATATAGAACATTAGAATTCGATGATACTTATTACGATTTGCCAAACTGAGGTCATGGCTTTCAATGCGTTGAGTGAGAGACCTACAACAACTTCTCTCCAACCACATCTTTTTTAGGTCCTCTGTTAACCGTTCCGATCATGGCAGATCCTACTACCGAACTTGCGAAAGAGTTCCTGGAGAGTAAAGACTACTTGGTCAGAACTCTAACAAAGTTCTACAAGAACTCCGCTCGGAGTGCATGTCGTTACTTATAATTTCACAAAATCTGCCTGACAGTGGCCCGATCATGGCATAGCGAATCCTTTCGGGATCGCTCCTATCTCGGTTCAAAAATAGGAGCATTTTGTATTGCGTCATTTATGCAAAATAATCTCCTTCGAAGGCAGCTTTACGTAAATGTATATTCTATCAACAAGTGCTACTCTGACTAATTTCCCTTCTCTCGTTCTTGTTCCGACTCTTTGAGCTTCGCAAGGACCTGCTGCATTAGCTCCTCATTCCGATTGAGTTTCTCCTTTAGACTCCCAACCTCTTTTCGAAGGTCTTCGACTTCCCCGGAATCTGGTACCAGAGAATCGAAGATGACGAGCTCTGGGTCGGCTTTCAGGTGAAGGGCAGTCAATTCTTCCTCTGTAAAGCCCTCGTAGCCAAGATCAGTTGGGAGGATGTCACCTCGGAAAATTTTGATTTGCCAGGGCTCGAGCCCAGCTTTCAGCGCCCCAGTCTCGAAGTATTTCCTACCAAAGTGGGTTGCTTTGATGTCGTACTTCTTCGTGCCGGGTTTCTTTTTTCGTAAATTGGGAAAGGCCCCCCACGCATCCTCCAAGAGTCGTTTCACTCCAGTACCTCTTCAGTCGTTTTGGAAATCGTGCAATGCCCTTTCCAGTACGGTCACCAGTCCAGAGATCGCGAGCGAGCGGACAGTCCGGCTTGACATCTTCCCCCGCCTGTCTGCGTTCATCAAAATTCTGCATCCAAAAATTATATGCCTCGAGAGAAATCCTAGTGGGATATTCTTCGGGTTCACCACGATAAACCGTCAGCTTTCCCTCGACTAGCTTCCCATTCAGATAAGCCGGTTCTAGATCACCAACAGAAAGGTAGTCCCACACACCCACGCGAAGGGCCTCCGCTTGTCATCGTCGTAACAATCGGCTTCATTCTCCTATCGGGATACGAGCAAAGTGTTCGCAGAGTTTCTTTTGGGGCAGCCACTCCTTTGAATGCCTTGCGACGTCTGGCGGGGAGGATCTTATCCAACCTCTTCCAATTAAGGGAGAGGTCATTCATGTCGCACAGGATTTTGATCGGGTCCCGGAAGTTGTGAACACTATCCGATTCGATTTCCTTCCGTTGAACGCGGCCTTTGATCGTGATGAAGTACGCTGCATTCCTCGCCTCTCCCCATTTCAAATCATGCCGGGTTCTATCCACAAATTCCTGTGAGGACATTTTCAGGAAGGCTTTGACGAAATAATTTAGGAAGCGTTGGTTGTGGTCGAGAGTTTGAGGAGACCGATGGCCCGCTTTGAACATCGTTACAGCCTCCTCTTCCTGGGGAATATTTAGAGTCGGTTCCGCTATGGCGCCAGCCTGCATCAGGCTAGAAGTCATTTTGGAGGTGTAAATAAGAACCTAGGTAGGTGTGGAGGGGATGGGATTTGCACCGCTATAGGGTTCTGAAGGGGAAGAAAAATTGCCCAAATTATGAGGAAACTAGCAGCAAATCTCCCCTGCTTCCACGACCTTAAACTACTAAAGCAGACGGCTGTTCGCTTACGACAATGCCATGTTTGTTTACTGACCAGGATGTAAAGATTTGCGTGGACGGTCGCAAGCTTTTACTCTTAAGACGAAGACCCAGAAAATCAGTCGAGAAATCCAGAAAACAACAGTATGCGGCTGACACATCACTGGAGAATACAGAAAAAGTCAGCAGGACTTTCTATCTGCCGCTACGACAAAACGAAATCCAGTTTCTTGGGCTTTCCGAAGATTCTTACGTCAAGGCAGAGATAGCGAGAATCGAGAAGAAGGATTCTCTAGCGCGACCTTCGTACGAGATACAGGCAGAATTGGACCGGATTAAGGCTGGTCTGAAAAAGATACTCGCGGAGTACGACCCGGACACCAGCATCAGAAAATCGTCTCTCTTGCCCAAGATTCAGAAGATCATGGGGGACGATTTCGCTTCTGAGAACATCAGCATGACTGACGCCCAGTGATTGTTATGAGTGCGTAGCAGCAGCAGAGTGAGTTGCTTGATGCTCTTGAAGAAAATCAAGAAGAAAAAGAAAGATACCCTCATCACCACGAGTTACGAGTGGCGAATCGGTCCGAAGGATAGGTGTAACTGTCCTCTACATAGTAATAGGAATGCTCGTTTCACTAAAAAACTATGAGTCAGTATTGGAATTGAGGAAATCCTAAACACGACCTAGAACCATCCCCCGCCAGTTAACACGAAGAAAACTTGCTTCAATCTCCCGATAAGTTACCAAAAGCCAACGACTAGCCCAGATTCCAAAAGACGAATTCCCAGTTTTCGTTGAGGCAACGATTAAGAAAATAACTGTCTCGGAAGAACGCGTTGGAACAAAAGTGCAAAACTGGACAGTTTAATTTGGAATCTACCATGTGTCAGTGTTTTACAAATATAGCAGTCAATTACTCTCTTTGAGAAGATGGCAGATTGTTGTCCAACCAGAACATCGAGAGACTCTGCCCGAAATGCGGGAAATATGGCAAGCGCCGAATCCGCAAGCGAAAAAATTCTAGTCGGCAGTTTATCTATTTCGACCATGATGAGAAGCAAAACGTAATGAGAACAACGACAAAGCGGTGCTACATCTCGAAAGCATTGATATTGAAAATTCAACGCGAAGAAGAAGCCTATGTTGCAAACTATGTCGACGCTGAACACGAAGCTCTACTTCAAAGAAAGGATCAGCCGTTTTTTCGATGGCAGCCAGAAATTAGGGCGTAAGTAAAAAATGGTAACTCAGCCACCAACTAAGATCGAGAGTGCGAACAATCAAAGAAAGAGCGTTTACATTCATATGCCCGAGGCAGAGGCTAATCTCCTGCAAAGAGAGGCGCAAAAACGGGGGTTCCGAAGCCCGAGCGATTACGTGCGGTCGCTATTAAAGAAAGACTTGGAGAGCTCCGCGCTTAACGCTGATACACACAAGGTGCCAGAGAAAGAAGAATCTCCCCAAGAACTGAGAGCTCGTCTAACTCAGATGGCGGGGGAAATCAAGACCAACGACTTGGGAAATGGCAAGTACGAAGCTCTAATCAATGTCCGTGATCTGATCAGATATGGAGATGAAAAAAAGCACCCGTTCCTAAAAGAGCTCGACCCTCCCCTGCGAGATTACAGGGAGAAGCTCCGAAGTGGTAACGAGCCGCCACTCACCGAAGTAATACTAGCAAAAATTTGTGAGGCAATTTTTGACTACGTTGTTGTCAATAGGGGAACTCTATCCCTTCCTTCGGGGAGATTGGTGCTGATCACCCAAAAAGACGTGGAGAGATTTCAGATGCTCGGGAAGATCGGTTTATTCGATCTCGAAGAAGTAAATTCTAAAGTGTTGGCTGAAAGGAAGAAGGATTATTGCGTAGAGAGAGATTTGAAGGTCGGTGCGGATGATAAACCGGGCGATGAAAATGACCAGATCGAACTAGCACCCAATGAGTCTGGCGACGACCTGGTCGACGAAGATTCTTACGAAGAAGAATAAGAATGAAAGCCTCAGTTGTTCTTTGCAATATTTGATTTGCAGCGTTTTTTGGTTCTTACGCTCATCTCAATCCCAGTCTAAAGTCTCCGTCTAAAATTCCCAGTTCTTTCTCTAACTTTACTGCTTCCATTTCCATAAAACTTCTTGAAGCACAGGGAAACTCATCCAGAACGACTAAAGCGATCTCAATCTCATCACGTCCGAGCCTAGAAAGCGGATCGTCGACGAGCATCAGGAAGAGTCGGTCCTTCTTTATCCCCTCGGCGGTCCGAGGACCCCATTTTTGGATTAGCAAGTGAAGCGACCTGGTTCCAGTTATCAGATCGTTTGTCAGATGTGGCGGGGCTTCCAACTCGAGCTCCACGCTGACCTCTCCTTCGGCGGGAAACTGCTGGATGAAAGATATGCAGCGTCTGATCTTCACTTCTGAAAATTGTAAGCAGCGGATGATTTCCGGTTCGATTCGTTCGTACTCTCGCTCGTCAGCCCTCAACCCACAGAATTCCAGCAACACTCGATTGAAAGCCATCTTTATTTTAGTTCCTGACTCTCTGATTTGAGGCTCGAATCGCTATGTAAAGGCACCCAAATCGAATCTGCCAGGATCGTGCGTCTGGCAGCTGGGGATATCGTCGAAAACACTGCCTTAGGTGAGGTATTTTCGGCATAGTGGATATATGTTCCAGGATTCCATGATTTTTTTGGCCCCCTTTGAAAAAAATGGCAGGTGATGAAAGGTCGTCCTGCGACATAATCAACATAGGATTCCCTGCTTTCGTAGATTGATTTCCCCTTTGCCGAAAGATTAGGAAACTTTGACCTTTGCAAGATCGATGATATGCATCCCCCTGCTTTTTTTGAGCCCATCCGTCGTCACCGAGCCCTAGATCCTCATTCTGCTGATCTTGACAGTCCCGAGATTTGACTCAATGATTGGTTGAATTTCGTTCTCGAAAATCTCGAGTAGTTCCAAATCAGGCAGATGTAAGAAGGCAGCGGGATCTTGCTGAGCGGCATTCAGTGTAAAGAACAAGTCCTGAAAGTATAGGGCAGAGCGATATTCCTTTGGGGATGTTTCTGCTGTTTTCATATTAGCTCTCAGCTTGTCTAGACATGGCTAGTTGGCAACTATTCTTCGTCGTCTAATTTGTCAGAGATGTTGATTGAGCCGATTCTGACGCGGAAACTAGAGGAATAGGCACGTAATCCCAATAACCGATCTGAGCCTGACGCTTTGCAACTTCGTATTTAATTCCCTTGGTACATTTCCCGAAGTCAACCTTTGATTCCTTGATTTGATCGAGCACTTCTCCTATCGTGTGGTTTTCATAAACAACGCAGTCCTTGCAAATGTCGAACAGATACTCAACTCCCTTGGTGAGCCTCTCGCCACCGAACTTGAATACCTTGTTAGCACCAAAGAAACCAATCTTACCATAAGCGTAGTTACGAAGCAAAGCGTGAAGCGCGGAATAGGCGAGAATTTCAATCGTTTCTCGTTTTGAAAAATCTGGAAGATGAACAAAGGCATTATCAAAATAGATTGGATGAAGCATGTTGCTCAAGGAAGTCCAAAAAACCTTAGCCCCGACTGAAACGCTCCAGAGTCCGTAGACAAGCTCGTCTGGAAGACCGGGTATCCCGAGAGTCTTAATCACATTCTCGGGAATCATTTCCGAACCACCCTGTTTTGGATTAAGGTGTAGCACCTTGGGTGCAGGTGCGTTGAAGCTTTCAGAGTGTTGAGCAACGATTTCCCCCTTCACGATTCCCTTGTCTCGTCGGTCGTATCTCCAAGCGTCTTTTAGCAATGGAAGCTCCTTGAACTTGACTTGTTTTGCGTTCCCGTTCTTATCTATAAAGTCGAAACTCAAGTCTAGAAGCTTGCCTGGTTGCGCTGCACCGTATTCCCAAACGCTGAAGTCTATCGGTTTCAGTTGATTGATGTCATGGAAGTAGTTGCCCGCAAAGACGTATCCTTTCAGAAATGTGAAGTCCTTAAGCAAGTTCTCTAAGAGCTTCGTGTGTTTTCCGCAGAACAAACCAAACGGGGAGAAGAAGTCTATCCAAGTTTTCTTGTGAGCTTTGGCGATCTCGATTAATCTTCCGACAATAGGAAGGAACAGGTCGCCTTTGCCGTATTTCAGTAATGCATCAGGATAAACTATTGCCTGACTTCGTGAGAGTTTACCATCCATTTCACTTTGCTTCGATACGAGTTTGTTGCCCGACCCAGTTCCGAAAGGTGGATTAGTGTATAGAAGCAGCGTTTTATCTAATGGTATGCCCCATTCTCGAATCAGGTCTTTAGTATCTGTTTTCACTACATCAAGTGAAGTAAATTTCCAGTCGTACCCGTCAAAAATTTTCTTGCAATTCTCTACATGTCCTACGCTGATGTCATTCATAGCTCCTTTGACGCGCGGTACCATTTTCTTGATGAGCGAACCGCCCCCGACGCAAGGCTCTACAACATAGTCGGGCTTCGTTGACTCCATTATCTCGTCAGCAAGTCTATCCCCTATTTCGGCTTCAGTCCAAAAGACCCCGCTCTCTCGTCTTTTTTTCCGAGTAAGTAACCGATCTACTTCATGGAGAATGACTGCAAGGTCTTCATGCTTAATCCGCAGAGATTCAAACCAATATCCATCAATTGATTTTATCGAAATATACTTAGGCCTGCGAGAACCGCCGAACTCGGTTAGTTCCCTTTCTTCTTTCTCGTGAGGAGCCTCATTGGTGAAAATATCTGCCTTGTCTATATTCACCAGCCAACCTTCTGTGTTAACCTTGATGGAATCTGTCTCGCCCACTCCATCGAGCCAGTTAACTAAAAGATCGAGCCGTATTCTGGTACTTGTCAGTTATCGATCTGACCGATTTCATGTTGTCCTTATTTATGAAGAAATATTGTGAAGTTGAAAATTCCAATTTTATGGTTCTGTCTGGATCACCTGAAAATCTTCTCAGCTCGAAAATTTAGATCTGGTTTGTCGACTTGGCTAGCCGAGAATACGAGCTTCGAATTGTAAACTCGTAGCAAAGGCAAGAATTTTCTCAAATGGCGGTGGTACATACAGATCTGACTTCCTTAGAATCTGTAACGCCGAGATATTTCGCATCCTTTATTTTCTTGATAGCAAGAGCATGAAGTATCTGGGCGGGGGCAAAGTGATCTGGTTTGACCTCGATATAGATTCTATTTTTCTGATCTGCAATATCACAAAAATCATCTATAAACTTGAAATGGTAATCTATCGAAGTCTTGTTCAGGGACTCAACAATCTTCAATGATAATTGTTCTTCGTTCATAGTTTCGCCACTCGGCTAAGGTCTTGCCTTGAAGACTCCACACCCGTCCGTGGTGGTTCTTGTCGTTTAGATATATAACGACCACCTACGTTTAGAAAGAACGAATAGATACAGTCTGCCCAACCTGTATGCATTCTTCCGATCAGAAGATCACAGAGTTCTTTCCGGGTGAAGGTGGCAACTATACTAAAAGAAACGAAATATGATTGCGGGCATGTTATTCAAAGTGCGTCTGTTAACGGAATCTTACTAACTTTATTACGGTGATGACCTTTGACACTGCCGAAGCTATGTCGTCTTCGCTTTCAAACGTCAAAATAGCATTTGACGCATCTGCAATAATTGGATTTTTTAATCCCGACGTGAACATACTCAAAATTGTCATTGATTATTTCGTTTCTGCAGGCTACAAAATGGTAATGTCAGAAACCAATTTCTTTGAATGTAGCTCGGCTGAAGCTAGAGGAATGCTAAGGGCTACGCCTTGTTTTGAAATGAATCAAACTGATCAAGAAATGTTCACGAATGTAAAACGAAAATGCAAGAATGCTAACATTCAAGTTCAGGATATGGATTACAAAGGAATTGCAAGTGCGGTCGACCTAGATTGTTATGCTCTTGTATCGAACGACGCAAAATTGATTGAAGCAACTGCTTACTATTCTAAGTCAGAAAGAAAAAGTCTTCGGGCGTGGACTCCAGCAAATTTCATTTATTTCATGTACGACGCTCGCAAGGACCTTTTCCCAATGAAAGCGAATGTTAGCGCTCTTCTGAATTTCTATCATTTTGTGGAAATTGAAAATACATTTAAGAGCATAAAACGGGGATTTTGGAATTCTAAAACCTCTCAAGACCGTTTCAAGCCCTACTCAAGAAGTATATATTCTACCGTGGAAAAATTGCGTTAGTTAGTTATAATCATACGGAATTTGAGATTTCATGAAGATTTACGACATTAAACTGATGAAAAAGATATCCAAACTCGAAATGGATAACTTTGAAAAAATTACGAAAGATATTAACAAGAACTTTGCCAAGCAATGGCGCGACATAAGTGGAAATCCCAATGTTAGGGTAAGACAGCGACGTAGGCAGTCGACTATCACTAAGAAGTCTAAGGCGCGCATCTCTCGTGTTAGGTCTTTGGCGTAGGTTGTTGAATTTGGCTAAATCAAAGAAATCGTCCGAGCCTTCCTCTGAAAACATTGAAAGAGCTTTCAATTATCTCAAATTCTATGCCACTAACATATACGGCGCAGTCACTACTCAGGATTTCAGACTGGAATTGCTGAATGAGAAAATAAAAGAAAATGGAAAGTGGTACTGACTATTCGGACGGAATGGTCATATTAAGCCCGGTTTCCGCGAAGAAATTATACTTATTCTTGGAAAAAGCGATTAAGACTTTTGAAGCAGAGCATGGGGTAATTCCCGAAGATTTTCCCAAGGAAATGGAATACTGAGCAATTATCCTTCCTTGATATTGATAGGATCTTGAACTAACTTCCGTTCTCGAAGATTCTTCATCCTGCTGAAATTGGTCAGAGAGTAACTGCTCACTCGAAATTGCATTCAGGGGAATCGAAAGGCTATTTTACAAGACTAGACCGCGAAGTGCACATGAGTCTAACTGACTACGACGAAATCGTTCGGACGATTCACCTATACATTGATGGGTTTAACACGCACGATTCGAGCAAGTTCAGGGAAGCATTCCATAAGGACGCATGGATATTTTATTTCGGCAAAGATGGCAAGTTGAACAATTGGCTGCTCGGTGACAAAACCTTCCAAGAGTGGGCTAACGAAGACGGTGAACCCATTCAACCACGAATTATTTCGGTGAATCAGATGGGAGATGTTGCGAATGTCCTGCTCGGGTTTGGCGATGAGTGGGTTGACTTTCATAACCTCGCCCGGATCGACGGTGTGTGGAATATCATGAACAAAACTGCCACGCATAGTAGCAGGGTCAGCCCTTCATGGGCAAGTCCGAAAAGTAGAACATTAAAATTATCTATTATTCTAATTACAACTCGCAAACTAAAGATCACCTGATCAGTTTGAAGGGAGCCAGTTGCTCGACCAGATCCTTTGACGCAGGTCATCTTAGAATGATCCCGAATCTGACGTCGCCCTGCTGAAACTGAAAACTGCGTGGCAGGGACTAATGAAAAGAGGCTCGAAGCATATCCGAGCGAATTGATGATGTTTTGGCACGAGGACGACCTTTTGATGCAACTTTGTCATCGCCTGCTGAACTCTGCCGATAACGCATTCGATGTTCATGTCAGCGTCAAGCTCGAGACAAGAGAAGGAGCCTGGGGTGACTCTTTGATGCAGAGCATGAAGGAATCATTGATAAAAATCCAAGAATTCAGGCTGCAGAAAAACTACATCGATCTTGTGATTAGCAGGCCGCATGACGAGAAAAGCAAGTTCCTAGTTTGCGCCGAGTTGAATAACTGGTACTACAACGAGAATCCGAAGAGGCTCCTTGGCGCACTTCACAACGATCTTCAAAGACTTGCCATACTCAAGGACAAAGTGACCGAGAATGCAGTCTGTCTTATCCTAAATATCGAGGACGAGAAAAATTCTCCTTTCGTCGAAGCGGTTGGGAATGAGCTTAGACACCTACAAATCTCTAGGCATTGAAACAGCGATTTACCATTATTTGTGATCAGAGCGATCCGGGATGAACGCAAAAGCGGATCCCTGCAGCGAAGAAAAGATGGGGTGAACTAGATTCTGTTAGGCAGTGCCAAGTATGATTCCAATAATACCTATCAGAATTATGACCGAGAACGTTACTTTCCATTATTTCCATGCAATAGAGTTAGAGGTCAAGTAACTAATTGACATTTATTTTCTGGTTTGCCCGTTATCTTTCTGTCCTATTGCTTTCAAAAGTGTGCCACAAAAGTGCATTTACTTGATCCTTGGTGTAACGCGTTCGAGAAGGATGACCCAAAGGCAAGATTTCAAATTCTGAATTTTTCTTTCTTTTTGTCAATAGAGCTCCATTGAACGCTAGTCTTCCGAATGCAATCACTACAGAAGGTTTTACAAATTCAATTTCTCGAACTAGATGATCGATGCTGTGATAGTTATGCCTTGAGAGCAGGTCTTGCTTGTCATTTGCGTCCATTTCACGCACATTTTCATACTTTTTAGTGAGTTCCCCCGGTATAGTTTTGTATGGTTCTTGACGGGGAACTTAATCACATTTGTGAGTCTACAAGTGACAAAGAGTCTCTGGCAAGACCAAAAGCATCATTGATGCAAGGCAACCATTTTTGAATTTCTTTCGCAATGCTACTCCGTCCGGGATCCTTGAGGGCATTTGGCAGCCCGGACCAAGTTCGTCTTTGCTGGGATTCTCATTAGGTCCTTTCTCCCTAA
>CAWCYI010000006.1:0-1751265 GCA_963799845.1 uncultured Nitrososphaerota archaeon | reverse complement strand
TGGCCGACATAAGTTCATAGACACCTGTTGGTCAGAAGGAATTTCTTCATGTCAAGATGCGAGCAAAACCTTCGCGTTCGATAGTATTCTGCCAGGATTGATTTCAGTTCTTTCAATGACGTCGGAAAGGTTGGAAGCCTTGAGAGATCCTTCTCACCCTCGCGCCAACACTCCTCCATCATGTTGAACTCTGGCGAAGCTGTCGGGATCCATCTGACTCTGAGAGTCTTCCTGTTCTTACCCAAATAATCAGTTACGATCCTGGTTTTGTGGTGTTGCCTTGCTTTGTCAAGGAAGAGATAGAGTGATCCAAACTTCCTGTGCACCTTCTTCAGGTAGTCGAGGAATGTCTCGCCATTGAATTTCTCGTACTGCCTGAAGATTTGTGTCCCGTCCAGGCTGATCGCTCCAAACACCACGGTGTTGCCGTGCGAGCCTGACACAATCCGAATCGGTCGAATCCCTTTGACCGCCCACACCCTTTTGGTTTCTATGTTCTGGACGAAGATTGATTCGTCTTCGGATGCTACGGTGAAGCCTTCCGGGATATTCCTGAGGAGTCTTGCGGTCCTTTTTTAAATTCGAGCCTCTCTTCGAGGGAAGCCTTGTGAAGTAACCTCTTGTCAGGGACAATTGCTCTCACTCCCCACTTCTGCATCAACCTGTAGATGTGTCTCTCAGTGTATGCCACGTCTGCTTCCTTGCGGATCATCTCCCTGACCTCCTTCACGGTCCAGCCGCATTCGTTCTTCACGACCTTCCTCTTCACCGCAATGAACTTGTTGTGATCGAGCTTCGGAGGTCTCCCGCTCCTTTCCATCGTCTTGAGTCCTTCTAGCCCATCTTTCTCGAAACGTCTAAGCCACGGTGTCGTCCATGATTTGTGCCGGTGAACTTCCCTTGCTACGTGCGACGCCGGGACACCCTCGTACTTGACCTTCAGAACGAGGAATATCCTCTTGCTTACGTTTGCGTCCCTCTCCTCTCTATAAGCCTCTTCAACAATCTCCTTCGGTGCCTGTAATCGAGACATACAACCTGAGATAGGAAGGGAAGTTGGCCAAAAATGAGAATGTCTAGGTCTGTGGCCCTTTCAGTCTAATAATTTATGTCGGCCAGGTTAGATGCCTGCGTGCCATCGCGTACATCTTTACATCAATTTTGGGATCTTGAATTTCCAGAAATAGTGGAATTTTTGAGATGGTTTCATCCTCTGGAAAATCAAAGGAATGTCTCGAAGAAATCACTACCTTAGCGTCTCTCATCTTTGTAAAAGCTCCATTTGCGAGCGTTTTGTAATGATTTTTCAGAGTCTCTTTGGGGATATTCGAATGCGAAAAGAGAAAATACGTTGACGAAATTACAATCATTAGTAATCCGAGTAATTCTGAGTACTCAATTTGTTTTGAGTATGGTAAATGAAACAGAAAAATTATTGCCACGATTCCAACATAAATGAGTATGAAAATCCCAACAGACTTGAAGCGTGTCATGTTCAGCCATGAGTCGTGAAATCACCAAGTAGCCTAGTGATATAAGCACTATAGCGTCTATCGATAATCAGAGCCCAAAGGAATGTTATGATGGAGAGGACTATTACGATGATAATTGGATTTAATAAAACGGTGAGAAGTTGAGGGTCTATAGTCCATGCACTGTACGAGGAGGATCGAGATCATACATAATCGTCAGGAAAGGAGTCCAGTAAAGTCTGAGCACAATGGCATTGTCGCAAAACCTGCACAATAAAAAGTGCTTGTTCCCGTTTAATCATGATAAAACTCAAGGAAAAAGTCAAAATCGCTAGTGCCATAATTATGAAAGGAAGTGCTAGTAGTGGCAGTGTAGGTAAGAACTTCGGATCGACAAGTCCTAGGAAAAGAATGATGACGTAGCCCTCGACAATTACGGTAATCTCGGAACCAAATAGATTCAAGAGATCCCATCTTCGACTAATGTAGCCTGATTCTTTTTTGTTTGCACAATGAACGACAAGATAATCCACTACTAGCTTTCGTCTGTTCCACCTGATCGGCCTGTTCCTTATTCTTAAGGTATCAACATATCTACCTAAAGGAGATCTTCCGATACCCCCAATTCCATCATGACTAATAGGCCATTGGAAAAAATACCAAGATTGAGACAGAAAGAATCCGAGTGGAGCCCCGCCTAAGGCAATTATGATTCCAGACACAAGGTCTCCTGAAAAACCCGTTGTAGCAAGAACACGGAGAATAGTGGGCTTCTGAATTATCGAAAGTATATAGATCGTGGACAGAATTAAAAGAAGCGTGTAACCGGGGAAAGCATATCGCATATCAAAAAAAGGCCGGTCAGCCAAGCAAAAATCGACTTCTGCTAAACGAAATGATGCCTAGTATTTCTGTAGATCCTCAAGGCCCCAGTCTCTTCTAGCCTTTTCTTCTGATACCAGAGAGTAGATTTATTCATCTTGAGTTGTCTGGCCGTTTTGGAAAGGATTTTTGATTTTACTTTCTCTGTTTCAAATTTTCTAGAAACCTCTACAGGTCTTAAATCGAAGGACAGATCCTTACGCTTCCCTGTAAGATAACGAGATAGGATCCTAGTATTGAAGATGATTTCCTGATGAGAAATATTGGATCTCAGCCTTTCGAGAAGTGTATTCACCGTGTCAGGTTCTAGTCTGACTTCGTATCCGTCTTTTACCACGAAGGAAATAGCATGCTGTTTCTTCTTCTGGCGTTTCATTATCTCAAGTGTTTGAAGCACAGAGTAATCGCAGTTTGTTCTCCAGAGTTCCATTAGATCGTAAACTAGACCACTGTTTTTCCGTAAGTCGTGAAGAAAAGGAAGAGTAGAATCTAGGCCTACGAGGTTTAGAGAGCGTCTTACGTATATCTTCAAGAACGAATAAGCGTAATTCAGTAAGGCGTTAGGCGTGTTTGGGGCTTGTTGGTTATGCCTTCACATGTGAAGGTGTTCCAAGCCGACCTATTTCCGGTTCCGCCAACGGAATAGAGTTTGGTCTCAGCGTTATCAAAAATCCCTGGTATCACGCTGATCTGATTAACGCCAAACTTGTCTTCACCAACTTTTTCACCAGAGATACAGGTACGGGTCTATCCAATGGAAAGTGTACAGCCGCTTTGGTTGTAGTGTAGCCTGCGAGTTGCTTTTCAAAAGTCTGTATTGTCGGAGGGCGCAGCAAGAGGCTAACGTATGATTTCTGGAGACCGAACCATGCGAACATTCCATTATAGTCATAGAATAAGTGCGCTCGCAGGTCTCGCATTACTTAGAACAACCTATGTCTTTGGGAACCATCGCGCAACAGCGGCTGGCGCTTCCTCTGGCCTCCCAATTAGAAGGATTTTGCTTCTAGGTGCAGAGGTTCGTATTACATCAATGATCTGCTCCATGAAGAAGCGCATTTGAGGATTGCCTACCACTCCTCCGCCTATGACGACGCCATCCGGTGTACGTGCCCCTAGCTGCGACTTGAAGTTCTCTAAGCCATCCTCGGGCGAAGCAAACACAAGCTCATATCCATAGCCTTCCGCTTGCATCCGGTCGCGCAACAGGGGGAGCTGCACGCTCGCTTCCTTCTGAATTTCGATTGGGATAGAATGGTGATCCAGGGGTAAACCGACATGTATGAAGGAGAGTTTTGATTTTGTCAAGTTCGCACTCGTCGTTCACGCATGTTCAAGGTATTTATTGGTTAAATTGAGCCTCGAGATGCCAGTAAATTGTGCCAGCAAATGAACGCACTAACGCTTTGGGAGCTGCGGTGAGTTTGAGCATTTGGCTTCAGTTTTTACTAGTAAATCCCGAGTGCGAGATGTAGGACCCCCGCACCAATTTACTAGTAAAAAATGTAGCGTCGTCTGAACATTCGTAGAATGATTGCTCAGTTGAGTAGCGGGATTCGGACACGAATTTGCTACCAAATGAAGCAAGAAAACTGAAAAATGCGATTACGATCAGCCTCTTTAGCATTACGAGATGGATTTCATAACTTGAGAAAACTGATTGCCTCAGAATTTGTGACGCTTGATGGGGTCATGGAGGATCCAAGCTGGACGTTCCAGTTCCCTCCGAGCGAAGACTATCTGAAAGTCAAACTCAACGAACTATTCACGAGCGATGCCCTTTTACTCGGACGTGTCACTTACGAAGGTTTTGCCGCTGCATGGCCGTCCATGCAAAGGGATCCTTCAGGATATGCCGATAAAATGAACACTCTACCGAAGTATGTTGTCTCAACCACAGTGAAAGAGGTAAAGTGGAATAATTCAACCATCATCAACCAAAACATCGAGGAGGAAATTTCCAGGCTAAAGCAAGAGCAGGGTCAGGGTAACATCCTGATTTTCGGAAGTCGCGAATTAGTGGACAGCTTGTTGCGATACAACCTTGTTGATGAATTCAGTCTCTGGGTATATCCTCTCGTCCGCGGGCAAGGAAAGCGTCTTTACAAGGACGGAACAAGTACGAATCTGAAACTCGTGGAAGCGAAAGCATTTGCCTCAGGTGTCGCTCTGCTTCGATATGAGCTACGCAGAAAAGATCAATGAGTCTACCAGTAAATCCCGAGTGCGGTATGTGAGACCCCCGCACATGGTATTCCGGGGATGTTAACAACAAACTTATCGGTACGGCTAGACAATGTTGAACTGATGCAAATACAATTGTAATTGTAAATGGTCCATTTTGAGTCAGAATCTGATACTTGCTCGATTTATCGATCGACTGACATAACCCCGTTATCGGCTTCAAATCCCACCTATGAAACCTCAAATTTGGTTCCTAGCATTCGAGCCAGTTTCTTGTCGGAACATTGCAGCTTCCCATAGTACCTGGTACCTAATTAGGTGCGAATCCCCAGAGGCCCGCTTGGTCTTTCGCCCCTAAATCGAGATTGTCATCCGATGCGATTTCTTTCAGAAAAACCCTCACTATCTTCGAGTTTGCCAATCGCTTACCATCTGAAGAAATGCCCGCGGCGCCTGAGTTCCGAGTCGAGTTCCTCTTTCCGTCCCCTGATGACCTTAGCCGTGCGAAGCAGCTCATCCTCGCTCCAACCTTTCAATTCGACAGGAGTTAGTACCTGCCGATATATTTGATCTGGTAAAATCGGACCTGCTAAAAAGTCGTCAAGTTTCGACCCTATCTCACCTTTTTGAGCGTTTTTCCGATTCACAAATTCTGTCAGTGCCGTCCTGAAAATACTCGTAATGTTACATCCTTCCTTCTGCGCTATCAAAAGCAGAGAATCGAGTACGGGTCGGTCTTCCAATCTCATGTTGACTGCGACAGTGTAACGTGGTCGCGGCGTCATAAAAAAACACGGTGACTCCAGCTGGCCCCATAGCAGTGTATGCACTGCACATAGCAGCACGCTTTACCATGGGATAGAGAGCAGCACATCTCTTTTCTCATCTACACTATTCGGACCCGTCGATACTGGATTCCGGAGATGATTTTGGCTCAGAATCCTCCTCCAGCGCCTGATGCATCGCATATGTCGGTCTCCCTCCAGGCCCTCCTTTTGCGCCCGTTAAATGCCGGATCTTGTTATTTTCCAAACGCCCATTTCGCACTCTTGTCCGAGAGGGCAAAGTTGCCTTTTGATCACGAGAGTTTTCCTTGAATATTTTGCTATCGAATCAAACAGATTCTTGTGGCTTTTTTCGTATACGGCTCCAAGTCGCTTTCAAAGTTCCTCGAACCACGGTCCGTTTTTGAGTTGCTCCAGCACATCTTTCGTCTTCATCTCTCCCGCTGGAGACAGTGAAAGCAAAACCAAAATTGGAACTTCGCTAGAGTTTCTGGACGGCGCTCGCGCGAGTATGCTCTTGTATATTTCTGTCCCTCGTTTTTTCCTCGTCAGAGCTTTTCTGCCCGGCGCAAACTTTTTCGAGTTTCGGACTTCGATTTCTTGTATCTGCGTGAATTCGTTCATCTTTTGGATTCGAGATGGGAGAGAGTTACGTGACTGGGAAATAGGGGTTGGTCTGTCCTCGCAGACGAGAACACCTGACATCTGGTTCAGATCCGAGTCCCAATTCAATAGACAATCTCAATATAGACTCCGGTCCCACCGATGAGGATACCTACTTGCGCCACTTGGATTCGTTAGAAAGGAATCAGATATCGACTAGGTGGATTGATGAACAGCCTAGCAAAATAATATGCTGTTTGAACAAAATTGTACCGGCGTATCATGGCCGCCGGACCAGCTTGAGTTTCTTACCCTGAAAACATACTCAATTTTACCTCAATTAATCTATGAAAAAACGCTCGGGTCGGCATTTTTCCGTAAAGACCCCAACCCACCACCAATCAACATCCTAAGAATACTCATAACACGGTCGAATAACTTCTGAATTGCTCTCGTGAAACCCTCTAAAATTACTCTGGCCAACATCCTAGGGACGTCCAGATTGCACCCGACGGACACCCGACTCGTGTCCGAGGAATGACCCACCAGCGACCGAACGACGCTCATGATTAATTCGGTGGACGTCCGTCAAGTTATCAGATTAATCTGCCTAATTATCGAAACGGAATTATCGACCCAACCGCGCATGATCTTGCCAGTGAAATAACAATGTCGGGAGCTATAAAACGCGTGAAGACGAAAGATGGGAGTAACGGCCGCTCCATTCCATGGGCGCTGGAGAGAGAAGTAATGAGAATCATGGTTCAGGAGGACCTGCCCTGGGAGCCTGCCTGTATGCACCTGGCTATTCTAGTCAACAAGGTAGACCTCCAGAAGCAAGTGGAGGCCAGAGCAGAGGCGCTGGGGAAGTCGAGGTTCATGCACGCGCTAAATACATCACGTGCGACAATTGAACGCAATGCAGCCTCACGAACAGCAAAGGCGGTTAGACGCACAGAAACCAATTTCTCCGTTCCCTGCTCCAAGGGGTGCGGTAAGCTGCTGCTCTTTTCGAGCTGGGACTCGAACTATTCAACGGAGGTCGAACCCGTGCTGCGCAAGGCATTCGCTAATTGGCACCATGTTACGTGTCCGGAGTGAATATAACAACACATTCGAGATTCACTTACTCACTAGCTTCTATCTCATTAGATGATGACGGAGTATCTTAACCGCCCGCTCCTTGACGATCTCGCGGTCATCTTCAATGAGTGAAAATGCTTCCTCTATCTTCTTCCGCCTGATCGCCTGATGGGTGGACTGAATTTCTATCACAATTTGAAAAAACTTGGCAGGAAAATCAAGTTCAGGGTCAGAATTTTCAAAAGCAAGGAAGAGGAGGAGCGGTTCGTCAGGGAAGCAGCAGCGCTACGCAGAAACATGAGCCCCATCAAAAAAATCAGGATGCTGGAACCAGAACTAAGAACGGAAAGAGAAAAAGCGCAAGCTCGCCAGAAACTAGGAAAGAGAGTAACCTCTGTATCGGACGATACGGAGGTCGGGGATGTATATTCAATTGTAGCTGGAAGGTACGGCATCGGTCGGGCAACGCTCGCAAGAGGATTATATGTTCTAGAACACGCTACTCCCGAACAACTCGCGCGGCTTGAGAACAACGAGGATACAATCAATGGTCTCTATAATTTGATGAAAAAGAAGGAATCTGGCCCAAAGCCGAAACCTAACCTGGGTGATCTAGACCATACGAGAGAACCGTCGGACAACTCAGCACGCGAAAACAGGGAAAAGACAGAGACTACGATGGAAGAGAATCAGAGTACGAGTTCCCCGCCAGCCGGCCCACGCTCGTCTGACCAAAGTGCTCTTTGTGATAGGTGCGGAGGCTCGTTTCCAGTGACTAGATTGAATGAGGTTATCCTATGTAGAGATTGCTTTTCAAATGCGACAGCTCATTCTTGACAGCCAGGTTACCAGTGAAATCTCAAGGACAACTCAGATCTACTCGTTGGAGCAATCATGGCTTGCCTCGAAGGTCCATCCAGAGAGATGTTAATCTTCATCATGATAAAATCAAAGAGCAGTTGCCTGATTCCAGAATCGTTCTGCGAATGCACAAGCAGGATTCAAAACTAGGAGTGACCTAAATGAATCGAAGAGGCGTTTGCTACGACGTCGGGCGCGTTCTTGAAGGTTCGCTCCAACGCCCTACTTTTGATCCGCGAGTTGTTCACCGGGAGCTAGAGATAATCAAGAATGATTTGCACTGCAATGCTGTGAGAATTCAGGGCTTGGATATTGACCGAGTGAAAATGGCTGCCGAATATGCTCTAGAGCTAGATCTTGAAGCATGCTTTTCTCCAGAGATGTTTGAAAAAAGTCAGGAAGAGACTCTTGAATACTTGCTTAAAGCTGCCGTTGCGGCTGAATCTTTGCGCGAGCGATGGCCCAAACTGGTCTTCTCTCTCGGATCAGAATTGACGCTCTTCATGCAAGGAATATTGGAAGGTAACAATCTCCTGGAGCGGATGAATAACCCGTCATTCATGGAGACCGTCAAAACCGGGGGGCACAACAAGAAGCTGAATGAGTTTTTGACGAAAGCAAGCGAGGCTGTCAGGGACGTCTTTCATGGAAAAATCACATATTTCTCGGTCTCGCTTGAGTCTGTCGATTGGAGCTCCTTTGATTTCATAGGAGTTGACCTTTATCGCGACGAAGGCACTAGAGATGCATACGGTCGGATGGTCAGTGCGTACACGATGCACAACAAGCCGGTCCTGATAGGTGAGTTCGGTTGCTGTACGTACCAAGGGGCAGAGAAGCTTGGTGGAATGGGCTGGGCAATCATGTTCGGGATGTTAACCGAATATCTTCACATTGATATTCAAAGCCTTCCCAAAACAATCGCCTACGTTATCAAAGTACCGGCTCGGGTAGACGGCCACTACATCCGAGATGAGGGCCTCCAGGCGCACGAGCTCACAGACCAGTTAAGGGCACTCGATGCTGCAGGTGTTGACGGAACTTTCGTATTCACTTTTGTCTCCCCTACTTCATATCACAATGAAGACCCGAGATACGATTCAGACATGGCAAGCTACAGCCTAGTAAAAAGTTACGCTAAGAAAGAAAACTTGGGAGAGATGATAAAGGAAACGGTAAAACATGGCAAGGAGCTCTTGGGTGTTGATGTTGATCCTGACCAATTAGCAAAATTCGTGGGCGATGTTGGAAAGCACGGAACAACTTATCCAGACATGCCATGGGAACCTAAGGAATCATTTAGGGCTGTGGCGGATTACTACGCCAAGCATTAAGAATTAGTTATGACAGAATGAAGGAGATGAAGGAAGATCCGGTCTCTATCGGTCATGCCCGTCAATCACGCTTCGCCGACTTAGTATCTCTCACCACCCAGATGAGAGGGAGTTTCGGATCGCTGTCTGGTTGGGCAATTGCAAGTTTGCGCCACGGGTCGTCCAGTGAAATGGCGGAAAAGGATTGCTTCGGTGAAATTCTTTTTGCTGGCCACTTTTTGATTCGCTCCTGCTCTAATTTCATAGATTAAAAATAGACAGCCCTTCTAGCTGCGCCAATGGGCCGACATCACCAAGAGAAACTACTTGCGCTCGCCGCCTCATAAGTTACGCTTTTAGCCGACTATTTCTGCTGCATCTTGCCTCAAAGGATCTGCTTTCATGTCGGCCAAGAATTGAATGCTCTTAGTGAAATTCCCGCGGGTTGAATCGGCAACAGTTCACTATGTCCAAAGTTAAACGTTAACACACTGAGATTCTCAGGATCCGGGTCCGAATCTCTGAATCCTATGGCTATCGTTGAAAAGGCAAAATGCAAAATCCAAGGATATGAATGAACAAGGTGTGATCTATATAGGAGCAGACGTTCACGAAAGAGAGACTCAGTTGGCTATCTTTGAACCTGGAGGCACAATTCTTCAAGAGAAAAGGATATCCACAAAGGATCTTCAAAGCTTCGTACAATCTCTTCCCGCGAAGGAAAAGCATCTAGCTTTAGAATCGGTCGGGTTCATCTATCCGCTGTATGACAAGCTCACACGCATTCCAAGATGCGATGTGTCTGTAGCAAATCCGACTAGTTGGATGTAACTATAAAATGGTACATAAAGGTGAGTTATCTGATGACAACGCCAGAAAAAACGTTGCGGAGTAATTTTCCAGAGGGAACCACAAGATGGGCTGTGAGAAGGGCTGAATGGAAGTCAGTCGGCATTGGAGAGGAAGATTTCAGGAAACCCAAAATTGCGATAATTAATAGCTCGAGCGATCTCGGTGCATGCTATGCTCATCTCGATCGTCTCGTCGGTGTTATGAAAGCGGGCATCCGAGATGCAGGCGGAGTGGGTTTCGAGATAAGAACAATAGCTCCGATGGACTTTGGAACAGGGTTTGGACGCAACGGAAGGTATCTTCTTCCAAGTCGTGATCTCTTAGTGAACGACATCGAGGTAATGGTGGAAGGAGCTCAGTTAGATGGCATGGTACTTCTATCGAGTTGCGACAAAACCGTTCCCGGACACCTAATGGCTGCGGGTCGATTGGACATTCCTGCTATAGTATTAGCCTGTGGCTACCAGAGTCCGGGCGTATGTGGAGGAAAACAGGTGGACATCGAAGATGTTTACGAACAAGTTGGAGCTCAAGCCACAGGGAGGATCTCGATGGGTAATCTTGCCGAGATGTGCGATAATGCCATCGGCAGTACTGGTGTTTGTGCGGGACTCGGAACTGCGAACACGATGCAGATGATCTCGGAAGCACTGGGGATGTCGCTGCCAGGTTCAACCCCAATTTGGGCAGGAGGCAGGAAGCTCAGAGAGTTCGCTTACCAATCAAGTCAGATGATACTCAAGCTGATTGAACGAAAAATAACACCTCGGATGATTATGTCCCGCGAGTCTTTCGAAAACGCTGTGATGCTCGACTTGGCAATAGGTGGTTCACTAAATGCGGTTAGGCATCTGGGCGGAATAGCGACGGAAGCTCAGGTCGCGATAGACATTTTGGCAACTTTCGAAAAATATCAAGATCAAATCCCTCTCCTCACCAGAATCAGGCCCAATGGTCATTATCGAATAGAGGATCTTGAAAGAGCAGGTGGAACACGTTCAGTGATGAGTGGTCTCCGTGAAAAGCTCTATCTCAATTCTATTACAGTCTCTGGAAATCGAGTTAAAGAAAATCTTGGTCAGTTTAGAACTAGAACCACGAAGGTTGTTGGCACGTACGACAATCCTGTGGCAAAAGAAGCTGGTATCCGGATCTTACGTGGGACACTCGCACCGGAAGGAGCGCTTGTTAAGGTCTCCGCGGTTCCTGAGTCTATGAGAAAGTTCGATGGGAGAGGGCTCGTTTTTAATGATGAAGAAGAAGCCCTCAAATCATTGGAAAAAGGTTTCATCAAAGCTGGGTCCGTTGTAATACTCCGCAATCTGGGTCCCAAAGGAGGGCCGGGAACCGTCTTTGCAGCCAACTTCATTGCATCTTTGTCCGGCTCGGGTCTTTCAGAAGAGGTTGGTGTTGTAACAGACGGAGAAATTTCAGGTCTGAACCACGGTCTCGTTGTCGGACAAGTGATGCCAGAGGCAGCCGAGGATGGTCCCCTAGCCTACGCAGCCACGGGCGACGAAATCAAGATAGATGTTGACGAATGCACCCTGAACTTAATGGTGAGTAAAAGCGAGATCAACAATCGAAGAAAGCATGCAAAGTTTCGACGAAATTGGGTGGGTGGACGAAGCTGGCTGAACGTTTATGGAAAGCTCGTCGGAAAGTATTCCAATGGAGCGGTGGTTGACGCTGGTCCGCCACGGACATAGGTAACACAAGGAAAGTTAGGTTGGTTTTCTGTAGGTTCAGAACTGGTTAATTGGATTGTTTTAGGGGATGCCCAAGAAAAGTTGAGAAATTTTTGCTTTTGAATTTGGGATTAGATTATGCGCTCACCAAACGATCCATTTAGATCGAGTAGACCTTCTAGAAAAAAGTAGTCGCCCCAAACAAGTTCGTTATTCGTCGCTAATTTGATTTTCTTGTTGTAGCAACCGTGGAGAAGCATCCCGCCAGATCTAGATTCATTCTCATGTAGAGGAGTCATATGATGATTCACAAGATTTTCCAAAGTTTCTTCCGCGGCATGAATGTATTTTTGCCTTTGCGAGTTCTTTACCAATTTTGAAAGCTTCAGCAAAGAACTTGTGGCAATGGCTGTTGCTGAGGTATCTCTTTCAACCAAGGGGACTTTTGGATCGTCAAAATCCCAGAATGCAATCTTATCTTCTGGAACGTGATCTATCCACCAGTCTGAAACCTTAATCGCTACTTTCAGAAACTCTTCCTCGTGGGGAGCGCTCGCGGCTGCGAGTGAATATCCGAGCATGCCCCAAGCCTGTGCTCTGGACCACGTGCTATCATCCGAGAATCCCTTGTGGGTGTATCTGGCGACGAATCTCCCAGTGTTAGTGTCGAAAGACGCGGATTGACAAACTGATCCGTCATCCCGAACGCATAGTCGTACGTGACTCCTAGCATTCTGAACTCCCATTTCTCGCAGTTTCTGATTCCCTGTCTTTTCCGACGCCCAAGAAAGGAGTGCTATCAGCATCACGCAATCAACATTCGTCTCCGCTAGTCCCACATGACTGGCTTCTTCAGCCTCGGCACCCAATGGTATCAGTTTAGCTTTCTCGTTGTATAGCTTACAAAGTCCCTCCGCTCCCAGTAGGGCGATTTCTCTAGCTTTAGTATTTGCAAACAATATTTCTGCAATAGCACCACCATAATAAAACAAGAATCCGCGAAAGACTGTCTGTGAATTGATTCGTTTACGAAGTTTCTCAAGCCAATATTCTGCTGATCTTACATACTTCGGATCCAGGGTATACTTGTGCGCGAGCCAGAGCAGTCCAATCCAGAATCCGCCGGTCCAATCCCCATTAGGTGTCGTTGTCCATATTCCAGTCGTAGGGTCAGCATAATGCGGGAAGTAATCTAGTTGTGATGCAACAGTATTGTCTATTCTAGTCATGATTCTGTCTATGGCTTCATTCCATTTACTATTCTCCATGGAAAAGATGCCGAGAAAAATATTCAATTTAAGCTATGCGGGTTTACCTTATTTCTCAAACTCAATATTCTATCGCTACATCATCTCAGTGTTTTGTTTTCTTATTCCTACAGAGAAACGCTCCAAACTAACTCACCTAACCAATTCAAACTTGTAGCGGAGCTTTGATTAGCTCCTAATTCGATTTAGGCGTTATTGTAACTTTCATTACTCTTACTTCTATACTCTGCAACTATATGTTTGATGTAATTCTCGTAACTTCCGAATGGAGAAGGAACTAGCAATACTTCGTCAGCGCCGTTTTGAAGACACGCATTTGCTCGATCCATTAATTTTTTCATATCACCAACAACGAGAAGTTTTTCAATCATGTTCTCAGAGATGTTTTTTCTAGCCTCTGTTGCAACCCCTTTCGCAATCGCTCGTGAAGCAGCATTCACCTCAGAGGAAAATCCCAAACTTGTGAAAAGTTTGCAATAAGAGTCGGAATACATGTAGAAATTTATTAGCTCCCTGGCTACTTCGATACCGGTTTGATCACCTTCGTCCAAAACAAAATATAGCATGACTGAAAGTTGAGGTTTCTCTTTACCTAGGGTGCTTACATATTCTGACACTTTGCTCCTGACATCATTGATTCTATCCGCCGGACGAAAATTCAGTATGATTTTGTCCGCCAATCTCGATGCCCTCAAGATCATTCGATCTCCGAGAGCAGCCAAAGCAAGTCTTGGTGGTGGGCCGATTCGGAGTCTCGCGTTTCGGGGAGCAAAAAACTTGCCTTCTTTACTGAACCTCTCCCCCGAAAAGTAACACTTCACCAGTTGAGCGACTTCCTCCATCCTTCGATTAGGCTGATTGAAGCTCATCCCGTGCCAACCTTGAATTATTGGTGTAGAGCTTACTCCTAGACCAAGGGTGAAACGGCCCGATGAAAGTTCGTTTATCGTTTCGCCCATCATCGCCAATTGACCAGGTGATCTTGTGAAAATGTTCACTATGGAGGTTCCTATTTTGATTTTTTCTGTTGCGATGGCGGCCACTGTCGCTTGGACAGAAGCGTCTCTAGAAGTAGTTTCACCGAACCACAAGCAATCTAATCCTACTTTCTCGACATTTCTTGAAAGATCTGAAATTTTCCTGGAGTCAAAGTTCCCATTCCCGCTAAGCATCAAACTGATTGCCAAGAATTATCCTCTTCATTTCTAACTTATTCTAGAAGTACTATAATCTTTCCAGCCCGAGTCGGATCTTATAGAGAGATCCCCGCCAGGAGCTAGATTGTTTGCCGAGTCCATTGAACATTCCGGGGGAGATAAGATTCCTGAAGGCAATTCTACATTCCTGTCAATCCAAGAACATATCAAAAGATCACCCATGCTTGACTGATGTTTGATGGAATTTTCACTACCTCGAGCCCTAAATATTCAGGGAATATGAATGTAAATCATACTTCATTTACGGGGACGACTCGATTCTCTCAGTCAGATTCAAAGCGATTTTTCGAAGTTCTATCCCTTCAGATAGTCAAGACTCAAATCTGCAGCGTACCCACAACTTACTTTTAATACCCAATTCATAGTTTGTTCGAACCGTAAAAGGAAGAAGGAAATTTGAAAGTCGCCCTAAGTCAAATGAATTGCATACCTTCAAAACAAGACAACCTTGCCAAGATAGTAAGCGTCATTAAGAAATGCGAAGGTGCTGCAGACCTTGTAGTCTTCCCTGAATATTGTATGGGAGTTAACAAGGACGGGGCTCCTCGAGAATACGTCGAGAAACTTGCAGAGCCAATAACGGGAGATTTTGTCGGTTCTGTTATAGACGCATCCGCTTCAACTAATGTTTCTGCAATTTTGCCAATATACGAAGAGGATAAGGGCAATCTATTCGACACTGCCGTTTTCATTGAGAAAGGTAAGACGAATGGACGATACAGAAAGATAAATCTCTTCAACGCTCTCGGTGTGAGGGAAGGGGACGTCTTCAAGCCTGGGAATGAAGCAGTCTCATTTAATCTCGAAGGTTGGAATTTTGGTCTTATCATATGTTACGATATCCGGTTTCCCGAATTGAGCCGCCTTTTGGCCCTCAACGGTTCTGAAGTGCTACTAGTGCCTGCAGGGTGGTACAGAGGTTTCGCAAAAGAAGAGGTATGGTTGACATTTCTACGCGCGCGTGCTTTAGAAAACACAGAATACGTCGTCGGAGTAGGAAATAGCGCTCCCCAGTTCATTGGACGAAGCTCTCTCATAGGACCCGATGGGATAACAGATCTCGATCTCGGTGGCGGCGAAAGATTGGAGATCGCACATCTCGACAAAAATCGACTCAATACAGTTCGAGAATCAATGCCCGTACTCTCACAGACAAAAAGTACATCATATAGGCTCAGTACCTGAGATTCATTAATCATCGTGCCGAAAGGAATTTTTCTTCATTTTCTTCTTGTTAGCGGAAGCTCGATTGTATCAATTTGACCTGTCGAAGACAAAATTATTTTGCGAGATATATTTTGATAATTGGGTATTGTTAGGTTCCCCACGCTTCGTACCGAGCATTCTTGACGCCAAGTAATTTCCTGTCATTTACGTTTGCCATGCACAAAAGTATGGCTTCCAATCTCAAGGAGCAAAGAATTGAATAGAACAACGAAATTTTACTCCTTAAATAGATAAGCCCTTGTCGTCTTTCTAGCTTAATATGAGCCTTAGAGAGTACTTGGAAGCAGTTCAGAATGCTAGTCCAAATAATGAGGACTACATTGTCGTGAACGAAGAAATTGATCCTAAATACCAAATCATGGCAGTAGTAGACCGATTTGAGCGTTCGCGCAAATCTCCCATAATTCTATTCAAAAATGTTCGCGGAAGTAAGTTTCCGTGTGTGGTTAATGTCTGTGCCTCCAGAAAAAGGATAGCGAGATCTCTCGGAGTTAGCAGGGACGAACTCTTCAACAGGTACCTTTCTGCCCTGGATAACCCGCATAAACCAACCATAGTCTCTGATTCCCCGATCCACGAGTGCATCATCCAAGGAGATGATGTAAATCTCTTTGATTTACCCGAGATCTTTTTTCATCAAAATGAGGGCGGACCTTACATCACCGCGGGGCTGGTGATCGCAAAGCACCCGAAGACTGGGATAAGGAACCTAAGTTACAACCGGCTGATGATCAAAGACAGGAATAAGATGTGCATCCATATGACGGTCGGTAAGCATTTGTGGGAGTGCCATAGGGCTGCGAAGGATCTAGGGAGATCTCTTGAAATCTGTGTCGTATTAGGCAATCATCCTGGTATTTCACTCGGCTCTCTATACCCTGGTGCTTTCGGCGTCGATGAATACGATATTATTGGAGGCTTGATTGGGAAATCGTTGGAGATAGTTCCCGCCAAGACCGTAAACATCGAAGTGCCGGCTAGTTCAGAATTGGTAATCGAGGGGGAGATACTCCCAGACGAACTCGATGATGAGGGACCATTCTGTGAGTTTGCCGGTTACATGGTGGACGCTGCCAAGAAACCAGTTGTTCGAGTGAAGGCTATAACTCACAGAAACGATGCCATATATCAAACGATTTGTAGTGGATCTCATTACGAGCATCTACTCATGGGTGCAATCCCGATGGAGGCGAATATTTTCAAAGGAGTTAGAGCAGCCGTCCCATCGATCACGGACGTGCATGTACCAACCGGGCTTACGTGCTTTATTTCTATCAAGAAGCGAGCCCAAGGTCAGGGGATAAATGCTCTGCTCGCGGCCTTCACTTCCGACCTTTATATGAAACAAGTAGTTGTAGTTGACGACGATATTGATGTTCAGGATACGAGGCAAGTTCTATGGGCGATGGCAACCAGGGTTCAGCCTGACAGAGACATCTTGGTCATCCGTAATTCTCGGGGTTCAGATCTTGACCCCTCCTGCAGCGAGGAAGGTATCACTTCGAAGGTTGGCATCGATGCCACGGCAAAACCTCTCCTGCAGAACTACCCGCCTGTCGGTGTAGTGTCCCAGGTCGCCTTGGAAGAAGTAGAGGCCATATTCTCAAAATACAGTGGTGGTTCGCTCAATCGATCTGCGGAAAAGAATGGATAATCGATTTCTCTAGTCAAGCCTAGCCAGATCTAATATCATTACCGTGGCCGCATTTGTTTCCGGAAACACTAGCAGTTTGGCTGGAGTAATTATTCCCAACCCTATACCCGAATCATCGCCGCGTTGGCCTCTCGTTACACGCCCTAAGTTCAATTGCATCCTGGTCTGATGTGAGTGTTCTGTCTATCTTACTTCCACATCATATTCATGATCAATAAGTCGACGAAGGATAGGATCATGTAATCTCTCCTTGAAATGGGCGGCGTATGTTGTTTCTCGCAATAGAACTGGAGTACCAGAGAAAATCACTGTGCCTTGTTCTTTCTCGTCCATCTCTCTAAGGATATCATGCGGCAACATCATCAACGTCAGATCCGAACGCTGGTAGGGAATCTCTTCTCCCTTTTCTTGAATCCAAGAGCTGAGGACGAGACTATCCCAATGTCCCTCCAAGTCAGAGAGCCGCCAAATCCTAGCTCCCATCACCTTTGGACATACTCTCTTCGACTCTAGTACGTCGCTTTTTTCGATCTCCCTGTCGGTGTGATCACTTCCAACACCTATGTAGATTTCAGATCCGATCAGAATTACGTACTCGACTTCCCCACTAGTCGAGTCTCCATGAACCCAGATCTTTTTGTCAGTCGTCAGTTGTTCAGGGGATAGAACATATTTTGCGGGAACCTTATCCGGTGGTTTCACTCCAAGTTTGCTCAACTCTTCGATGTGGCGCAAGACATCGTTTCTGTTCCTGCCGGTGTAGCCTGCCGCGACGAGACGCATTACCTCAAACTGGAGTCTGGTTAATCCATCAGGAGTTTCTACTTCAAATTCGTGTTTCATTAATATCTCTCTGGATAGTACCGCATTTCAACTGTCACGCAGCCGTCTGGAGAGTGGTAAGGACCATGCTTCATTCCAGGTGGTCGACAAGCATACATTCCCTTTGTGAACAACTTGTCTTTCCCCAGGTCCTTGAGGCTTCCACTCACAATGTATACTTCTTCCCAAAAATCATGAGAAAGTGTGTCCTTGGTCGTTGCTTTTGGGTTAAATCGAAGCATTCGGGTGTACGACTGTGTGTTAGGGTCTTTACTTAGTATTCTTTCCCACGTCCCTGGAGATTCGGCAATCGGCTGCCATTCGATCTGATCTACATCGAAGAACTCAAGTTCTGGCTTAACCATATTACGAGATGCCGAATCATTCTCATTTATTTGTTTTAGAACGTCGCCGTCAATGCTAATCTCTCAAGATCATACTGGCAACTCCATTGATTTCCAAGCGATCGTCAATTTCTACTTTCCAAATCTATTCGCTTAACACGGTCCCATGTTTGAAATTTGGTTCTTTGTTGAAGAACTAAATCAATAACGGGCAATCTATGGAACGTTTAAGACGCAAAAAGAAATTACCAGCGGATGGATAAGAGGTTACGTTTGCATTGGAAGTTGCAATATTAGAGAAACCCAAGTCTCGATTGAGATTGACTGGATCAGCGATGCTCCGGGTCGAGGATAGACGATTACTCGCAGGCTCGGGCAAGTTTCTCGACGATTTCAAAATTGCAGGAATGTATTATGCATCCATTGTTAGAAGCCCTTATGCTCATGCAAGGATCGAGTCAATCGATGTAAGTAAGGCCCTAGATCATCCTGGTGTATTAGGGGTTTTGACCGGAAAAGAAGTTGGTGAGATGTCCGATCCTTTTCCTGTCGGAATAACAAATCCGCCGCAGCAGTACGCCGCAGCGATTGATAAAGCTAGGTATGTAGGAGAGCCAGTCGCCGTGGTGGTTGCGAAGGATCCGTATACCGCCGAAGATGCGGCAGAACTAGTCGAGGTACTGTATGTGCCTCTCGCCTCAGTGGTTGACATCAAAGATGCCATTAGTGGAAGTGCCCCAATCCTTCATGATGAATTGAACAGCAACATCGCGATGCATAGGCATCTGAAATACGGCGAACCAGAAAAAGCTCTTGACGAAGCAGAAGTTATTGTCGAAGATGAATATTATTTTCCTAGGTACACATCATGCCCGCTCGAGACATTTGCAGTTCTATCTAGTTACGACAAAGCAACTGGAGTTGTGACTGTCCAGTCCAACTTTCAGGGTCCGTGGACAATGTTCGGCTTGGTGGTAAAGGCGCTCCGTCTATCCTCCGATAAACTACGATTTGAGATACCAAGAGACAACGGCGGAGGATTTGGGATCAAGAGTAGCATGTTTCCACACATCGCTCTTATTTCGCTCGCCTCAATGAAATTTGGAGTTCCCATCAAGTGGATTGAATCACGAAAAGAGCATCTGCTTGCCGCTTCGTCTCATGTCGACAGACTAGCGGTCATCAAAGTTGGAGCGAAGAAAGATGGTACCCTGACCGTGATGTCTGCAAGATTCATGGATAACATGGGGGCATATGTTAGAGCACCAGAGCCAGGTAGCATATTCCGGTCAATAGGGAATATAGTGGGCCCTTACAGGGTGAGAAACGTGGAATTGGATGCATATGCAGTGGTGACAAACAAATGTCCCACCGGTCCAAATCGGGGATATGGTTGCCAACATTTGTACTTTTGTTGGGAGCGGATAATGGACAAACTAGCAAACAAACTAGGTCTATCTGCTGCCGAGATTCGGCTTAAGAACTTCATAAAATCTGACGAGTTTCCGTATCTGACCCCTACGGGTGGTCTTTATGATAGTGGTGATTATTCACGTGTCCTGATTAGAGCTCTGGAGCTTGGAAATTACCTAGAATGGAAAAAGAAACAACAGACTTTGAAGAAAGAGGGTCGACTTATTGGGATTGGGATAGCAGTAGCAGTAGACCCATCTGTCTCTAACATGGGCTATGTTACCCTTGCTTTCGACCCAAATCTTAGGAATCGCAAAGACTATCTTCCAAAGTCCGGAGGTGCGCACACTGCAAGTGTTAAGGTGGAACCCAGTGGAAAGGTGGTTGTCAAAATCGACTCCAATCCTCAAGGTCAAGGGCACGAGACGGTTATTACGCAGATTGTCAGCGACGAATTGGGAATCAAACCCGAGGACGTGTATGTGGACACAAACTTTAGTGTTGTAGAAAACATGTGGACCGTTTCGTCTGGTACTTATTCGAGTAGATTTGCTTCAGTAGGTACTAGCGCGGTCGCGGTAGCGAGCAGAAGAGTTCAAGAAAAGGTCTTGAAGATAGCGGCAAAGTCTCTGGGAGTAAAATACAACGAGCTTGATGCAAGTGGAGGATATGTGTACGTGAGATCCTCTCCCGAGAAAAAGATAAGCTTCAGACACATAGCAGGAATTGCCCACTGGAATCCTGATTCGTTGCCTCCTGATGTTGAACCCGGGCTTTTTGGCTACTGTCAGTTCAATCTGGCTACGCTGAAGCCTCCTGATGATCACGACAGAGTTAATTCATCTGGAACCTACGGTTTTGCAGCAGACGTAGCTGTAGTTGAAATTGACCAAGCTACTGGGAAAATGAAGATTCTCGATTACGCGACTGTTCACGATGTTGGGACTGTGATTAATCCTCTCATCCTTGAAGGACAAGTTCATGGTGCATTTCTACACGGTCTTGCGGGAGCATTGTACGAAGAGCTGTTGTATGACAAGGATGGACAGTTGCAAGCGTCAACCTTCATTGACTATCTATGTCCGACGGCAATGGAGCACTACGCTCCGCGAATAGATCATGTTGTATCTCCTTCGCCATTTACCACTTTAGGTTCAAAGGGTGCGGGTGAAAGTAGTACAGAAACTGTTCCTGCTGCAATTGCTAACGCTCTATCGGATGCAATCTACGGATCTGGAAGAGAGGTCACCCGTCTTCCGCTTACTCCTGAAGAAGTTTGGAAATTGTGCTCGGGTGTTTGATGTTAATGACGCCAATTAACTGACCGAATGGACGCGTGTTTTGTATTGCTCAGTAAGTCAGAACGGTTGATCTAGCATTTTTAAAATTCGAGTCGGCATTTGGACCCGCTGTAGTCTTATGTTTGGTGCAAAATGGGGTGTTTTAGATTCCAAATTAAGCCTATTATAAGACTGAAGTTAACCAGTTGGATATGCATTTTGATTCTCCTCTGATTTGTGAGAATTACATCGGCGGAAAATTTCTCGTCACAGACAACAATGAAATTATCAGATCTTACAATCCGGCTACAGGAGAATTGGTCGGGACCACTCCACAAAGTGGCATAGACATCGCGAAAGAGGCTGTGGATATTGCGGCAAGGGCATTTGAATCTACAGACTGGTCTGTCAATCCAACAGCCCGCTCCAAGGCATTGTACTTGCTTGCATCACAAATGGAAGAACATCGATCGGAATTGGTCGAACTCCTGGTGAAAGATGCAGGCAAGACCACCCGAGATGCAGATTTAGAGTTGAATGTCTGTATTGATACCCTAGAATATTATTCTGGTTTGGCAAGAAATGTTTATGGAAAATCGATAGACCTCTCACCAACCTCTTTTGCTCTTTTAGTCAGGGAACCAATCGGGGTAGTTGCAATAATTACCCCATGGAATTGGCCCCTTCTGTTACTAATAAGATCCCTCAGCTCCTGCTCTCAGCTGCCGGCAATTCTGTCATAATAAAACCGTCGAGCATAACTCCGGTAACTAACTACAGATTCATCCAGTTGTTGCACTCGACGAACAAATTCCCTGATGGCATTGTCAATTGTATAACTGGGTCTGGGTCGACGATAGGAAGAGAACTCGCACGAAACGAAACTGTGGACATGGTTAGTTTCACGGGAGAGACGGAAACAGGCAAAGAAATTATGAGATTGGCATCTAACAACGTAAAGAAGCTCTCACTTGAGCTTGGAGGCAAGTCACCGAATATCGTCTTTGCTGATGCACCGTTTGAAAAAGCAATAACCGCTGCGATAAGAGGTGCTTTTCTCACTTCAGGTCAAGTTTGTTTCGCCGGGAGTAGGCTTCTCATAGACAAAGCAATCCATGATAAGTTCATTTTAGAGGCTTCAAAATTAGCAAATCAAATGAAGGTCGGCTACGGAATTGATCCCAGCGTCGAGCTTGGTCCATTGATATCAGAGGCTCAGATGGAAAAGGTCATTGAGTTTATCGACGAAGGTAAACGATCCGCTAAACTTGTAACTGGAGGAAGCAGGCTGGAAAAAGAACAGTTATCGAAGGGATTTTTCATTTCCCCAACAATTTTCGACGCCGTGCCTAAAGATTCCAAGATAGCACAGGAAGAGATTTTTGGACCTGTTCTTTCTGTAGCAACATTTGAGAACGAAGACGAGGCGATCGAGATGGCGAATGACACGAAATACGGGCTCGCTGCGGCTGTATGGACAAAGAATCTCGATAGGGCTTTGAAGGTATCAAGAAAGGTAAAAGCTGGAACTGTCTGGATCAATACCTACGGCAAAAACTACGCACCGGCCGAATTCGGGGGCTACAAACAGAGCGGGTTAGGACGATTAAGGGGGATCGAAGGGTTGAACGAATTCACTGAAATAAAGCACATCAACATTGATTCCAAGCAGGCGTTTGAATAACCTGGCTACTTGATTCATCCGTATCCTCAAGAAATATTCCAAGCCAAATTTCAAAGTCTTTTATTTCGGACTGGTTATTCGCGATCGCTAAAGATTTGATCACTGTTGTCGGAGAATTTTAGACAAACTCGTAAGCTAACGGAGAATAAGAACAAAGCTCTTCGGGATAAGGTGACCAGTCTTCAGGAGGCATGTGCTACCCTCATCCATGATAACGATGACGTTGCTTTCGGAGGCTGTATGTATTCCAGGACTTCTATGCCAGTAATCGGAGAAATCATTCGGCAAAAAAGAACTGGTCTTACCCTGTCAAGAAATTTGGTCTCTTTCGAAACGGATCTGTTGGTAGTTTCTGGAGCTGTCAAGAAAGTCGTTAGCAGTTGGTACGGAATCGGAGTAACGTGGGGCCTGTCAAAAATAATGAGAATCTACTGCGAGAGCGGCAGGCTCGACTTCGAGGAGTGGAGCCACATGGCAATCTCACTTAGATTCAAAGCCGGGGCAATGGGCGTACCATATCTGCCAACATTTTCGATGCTAGGATCAGATTTGATGAAAGCTGATTTGGTCAAGGAATCTGTTTGTCCCTTTACTGGAGAGAAGCTCTGTCTGGTGCCTGCGCTTTTTCCCGACGTAGCGGTTATTCATGTGCAACGAGCTGACTGCTTTGGAAATGCTCAGATTGATGGCCTTCCATTCATAGATCACGAAATAGCCGCATCAGCTGGTAGAGTCATAGTCACAGCTGAAGAAATTGTAGATTCTGATGTTTTTAGAAGTAGCCCCACGCAAACAGCGGTCCCTTTCTTTTGTGTAGACGCGGTCGTGGAAGCACCTTATGGAAGTTCTCCTGGCGAATGCATGGGTTTGTATGATCCGGATTTCGAACACATCGACAATTATGTAAAATCTGTCGACGCAAGAGGCGTCGATGCCGTGAAGGAATACATCGACAAATACATCGTTCAGCCAGGCTCTCACGAAGGATACCTAGAGTCACTTGGAATTACGCCAAACAAAGGAGTGAGGTAGAAAAGGAAAATTGAGCTCTCAACCATACAATACCGCTGAATTAGTCGCGGTCATAAGCGCTAGGGCGCTGGAAGATAACAAGGTGGTCTTTGTTGGGGCGGGAATGCCACTTGTCTCAGCCGTCTTGGCTCAGAAGTCGCATGCTCCTAACCTTACAATATTATTTGAGGGCGGGGTGATTGCTCCCGACATCCAGATTGGAAGGTTGCCGCCATCGACCAATGAGGCGCGCGCTGCGAATAGAGCGCTCGCAATACTCTCTCCACTCGAACTATTCTATCTTCAACAGAGAGGCTACGTTGATTATGGTTTTCTCGGGGGTGCCCAGATCGACAAGTACGGAAACATCAATACTTCAATTATTGGACCAAAGGAAAAGCCAAAGGTCAGACTTCCTGGAAGTGGGGGTGGCAACGACATCATTTCTTGTTGCACAAAGACCATTGTTGCAACGCACCATGAAAAACGGAGGTTTGTTGAGAAGGTTGACTTTGTTACTAGTCCTGGGTATCTTACCGGTGGAACATCAAGGGAAAGCTTGGCCTCATTTTCGGATCGGTTCACAAGATAATCACTCATCTGTGTGTTATGGGATTCAACCCTTCGACCAGACGCATGGAGGTGCAATCACTGAACCCAGGTGTTTCTTTTGAAGAGGTGCAAGCCAACACTGGATTCGAAATTCAAGCGCAAGAAGGAAGAGGTAAGATGCCTGTTAATTCTCCTCCCACTGATGTGGAGCTTCGTTTGCTAAGAACGATAGATTCTGACGGTAGGTATACCTCCCCTAGCAAATAGTATTGCTCACGAAACTCTTCTTGCGTTACAGGCTTGACGTCGTCATTTTAACTTCGTTTCGCGGATCGACGAGATTCTTTCTCTAATTGAATCATCAATCAATTGATGTATCGCATATCTCTTTCCTATCAGCATTTTTCGTGTTTCAGCCGAAGCAGAGGTCTCGACCATCGAGTCAACCCGAAGCATTGCAACTCGCAGTATTACGATCAGCTTGTCGATTGCCTTGGTGTACTCATCTTGCTTGTCAGAGAAGTTGTTTATCAGAAACTCTGGCTCAGAGTTTTCATTGAGAACAGTTTCGATTGCTCTTTTCACAGAGATACCACGTTTAGCTACCATTACTGCCTCATGTATCTTCTTTACAGGAATGGACCGATCACCGATCTCTGTTACCATCTCCAATTGTTTCGACTCACTCTTGAGCCATACAAGCTCTCTTGCGCTACTCGCAGATAGTTCACGTGAAATAACTTTCGACAAAATTTCTTCAGGGAGTTCAAGAAGTAGAATTCTCTGAGAAACGTATTCTTGGCTCTTACCAATTCTCTTTGCAAGCTCGGAAATTCCTCCATAGCCATACTCCTGAACATATTTTCGGAACGCTCCAGCCTCTTCAATTGGGTTGAGCGTATGCCTTTGAATGTTTTCAACTAGACTAATCTCAAATGCTTCTTTATCGCTCAAAGAACGAATGATACAAGGAACAGTCGATAATCTAAGGAGCTTGCAGGCCGCCAGCCTCCGATTTCCGGCAACTAGTTGATACATATCGTCGTTCGAAGGGCGGATTAGTATTGGCTGAATAAGCCCAATCTGTTGGATTGAGGAAGCAAGTTCCGTAAGGTCTCCCAACGACATCCTAAGGACTCGGGGAGAAATACTGATGAGTTCTACAGGAATGGATTCTCTAACATCGAGCAGAAAACTTGTTTTCTGTGCGCCCACAAACAGAAATCAGCCATCCCCATTTGTAAGCGAAGTGTGTGTAACAGCTTGTTATAACACAGATTCACCGGTCTTTTCTAATTCACGTAATCTTTGTACGGCATCAGTTGAGGAGTCCCAGGCCCTGTGGAAATCTTTGATCGCAGACTTCTAACAGGACAGCGTTATTGGTCCATAACATTGCCAGCCGGGAGGTTTCATTTGAGGGAACACTCAGCGTCAGAAGCATTTCTCTCTCATCGAATACCGTGTATCTTAGCGAACTTGAAATCCCAGAGAGGTGTCTCAGCTCAACCGTTGATGAGTACTGGCGGGCCTCCTTGGCGTTAGTCCTGACAATCTCACTTACAACTTTGATCTTAACACCTGACGCCTTGCATTTTGACTCCCAAAGCGGTACATCATTTTCCAAATTCAGTTTCAACCCATTCGAAGATATTACTCGCATAACTTCGGAGTTGCACCTAGCAAGTAGTTTTTCTAGGATCGCGTAATGTTGTTCACCGAATAGTAACCGATAGAAAGTCTCTTTGGATTCTGAGGGCACGCTCTTTGCAATTGAAATTGAAGTGAGCCAAGCAGCCAGATCTTCTTTTTTCTTTCTCAACGAAGCTAGGTCTTTCTCCTTATCCTCTACAACACGACCCAGGCTAGCTTCAAGGTCAGCCATAAAATAGTAAGGTGAAAGAGGTGTGACTTGCAACATTCCCTTCTTCTTCAGATCTCTTAGAGCTCTGTAAACGGAAACTCTGTTGACCCCTAGATTTGTTGATAGGTCCCTTGCCCTAATTCTTCCGCTCTTGAGAGTCTCAAGGTACACCCTTGCCTCAAGTCTGTTTAGGCCAAAGCTAATGAGTTCTGCGATTCTCTCCTCTGAATTAGACCGGTCGCTCAACTACTTAGCATTACCTTTTTAATGACCTATGATCGAAAACTTGTGATCAGTAGAAACGAAATTTTCAAAGCCTATATCATTATTACTGAGTAGACATCTTGAAATTCTCGAAACTTGAATCGGAATAATTCGCATTTTCTGGGAATCAACATTGTTGGAAAATTTTTCAATTGCACAAAACGCGGGAAGGATTATCAATTAGAATTTGCCTGATATCGGCGTCGCTTAGTCCATATAATTTGAAAATCGGAACAACGTTGCGTAAAATGTGATCGTAACCCTGTCCGCCCCATTGCTTGAGACGAATTTTCATGTCAATGTCCTGCGAAATCAGAATTCTTTCCCCAACGCCCTTATCTCTGAGTTTTCTAATACATCTTACTCGATCCACATCTCTAGGAAAAACAATATTTCTGTCAAAGTCGTAAGATTCTAGGGAAAAAGTATCAAATTCCAAGTAAGGACCTTTCTTAGCGAGCGACAATAATCTTTCTATATCATTCAAGTAGGAATAGCTGACATCCATGTGACCAAGGATGACCCTATTCAAATCCACACCTTCTTCCTCAACAAGTGTCGTAATTTTTTCGGCCTCGCTCCCTTTGATGTTTGCCAAGTGAATGGTTAATGCAACATTAGTGCGAAGTTGAGCTCGACATGCTCCTCTTAGGACTTTTTCCTCCTGAGTCGTAAGTATGCTACTCGTCCCAATCTCGCCAATTATTCCAGCCCTCACATCACTTCTTCCGATTCCCTTTTGGACATCGTTCACCATTTCATCAGCCAGCTCGTTGATTGTTGCATCTTGCACAAATTTCGGATGTGAGTTTTCCGTGTAATAGCCCGTGGAGGCAATCAGATTAAGCCCTGTCGCCAAAGATATTTCTTTCAGAGCTTCGGGATTTCGTCCCATCCCGTTATTACTTAACTCGATCACTGTAGATCCTCCCATCTTCTTGAAGTAGGACAACTCTTTGACCGCGATCGGAATATCATCTAAAACGAGATTGTCCGGGGAGATTTCATTGTATCTTTCGACTATCCACAGATTCTTCAACCCCAACAGTTCAGTAGAGGCTCTGGAAATTTCATCTGCAACAGACGAGCTGGGAACAGAAGGTAAACGTGATAATAATTTGAAGCCAATATTTAGTGAGATATGCTCATGACACAAAGTAATGCCAAGAACTTCACTTGAGATTTCGCCACAAACCGTCTGAATCTTTCCGCCCATTTTGAACTAAAGTTCCTCTCGCGATTATCGAATTTCATGTTTTCCTCAAGGGCAATACCTTCCAAGAAATATTTCATTCAAACGGAGAAAAGCTATTCAACTTGGTGAGTTTCGACCGTTCTCATGAAAGCAGCAAGACTTCATGAGCCGGCAAGTCCTCTAAAGATTGAGCAGATACCTGTACCGAAAGTAGGATCGAGTGAGGTACTGATCAGAGTGAAGGCAGCGGGGATATGTGGGACGGACTTGCACATTCAAGATGGCGAATTAATTCAAATTCCAGGAGTAGAAGGTAGCAACATGAAACTTCCTATCGTGTTAGGTCATGAAATAAGTGGTACCATCGAGGAAGTTGGAAATGATGTCTCGGATGTCCAAATCGGTGATCGCGTGCTAGTAGATTCTGCGATTTCCTGTGGCAGATGTTATTATTGCACTATAGGGGCGTACACTTTATGCGAGAAGAGAGAATCATACGGAGAAAGCGTCGACGGAGGCTTTGAAGAATATGTTTGTGTTAGAAAGGAAAACGTCTACAAATTCTCTTCAGAAATTGATTTCGATGAGGCTGCCATACTTACAGACTCCCTTGCAACTCCATTCCACGCTTTGGAACGCCTTAGCGTGCAACCAGGAGACTCGGTTGCGTTGTTTGGGATAGGCGGCCTGGGAATGAATGCCGTCCAATTGGCAAAATTGCGCGGCGCTTACGTCATTGCAGTCGATGTCCTAGATGAGAAATTGAATATCGCTAAAGAGTTAGGGGCGGATGTTCTAATTAATGCTCGCGAGACCGATCCAGCAATCAGAATCAAGAGCCTGACTTCTGGCCGAGGAGTGGATTCGTCTATCGAGATGGTTGGGGGGCGTGCAACAATCGAGGCCGCGATTCGGAGCGTAAGAAGAGGAGGCAAAGTCGGAGTCGTCGGTGGAAGCAACGAAGAATTCAAGGTAGGGATTAGGCAACTCCTTTGGAATGAACTCACAATCTATGCTTGTTTTGGACAACTAAGACCATATTTGCCTAGAATATTATCGCTTCTTTCGACAAGAAAAATCAATCTCAAGCGAATGATAACAAACAGACTTCCCCTTGACGAGGTTAACGAAGGTTTCCGCATTCTTCGCGAAAAAGATGGAAACCCCATTAGGGTGGTATTAACGCCGTAGCAATCGTGTTTTTTGACTTTTGTAAAATGAATAAACGCGAAGGAAGAAATTCGCATGGGTTGGTATCCACAGACGATTTCTTCACAGCACGCTTGCACCCTCAAAAAATCCTTATATTAAGCGGCTTAGGTTGCAGGACAACAACTTGCACACTATTTCGCGATCTAGTTCCGGTCTAGCGAGGTCAACTACAATTGTGATTGTCTTAGTCATAATCATTGTTCTAGTTATAGGAGGATATGCCGCACTGAGTATAAAGACATCGTCCACCTCATCATCATCGACCCAGACATCTAGTACGGTAAGCAGTTCATCCAGTTCGATTTCTTCGAGTGCGAGCTCAAGTTCAAGTAGTGTTTCTACCGCTAGTAGCTCTTCCTCGAGCACTGTATCACAAACTTCCTCGAGTAGTGTATCGAGTTCGTCGACGACTTCACAGTCGACTGGAACAGTCCCGCAATCGTTGACTTGGGACACAACTAATACTATTGTCTATATCGATCCTAGTGTTGAAGACTTTCCATTTGATGGAACAATCATCACGAATGTCTATGAGCCTCTGTTATGGTACAATGGCACCAGTGGTACCCAGATAGTTCCGTGGCTTGCTCAGAATTATACGATCTCGCCAGATGGTAAGACTGCTAATTTTACTTTAAGAAGTGGAATCAAGTTTGCCGATGGCGAGGCATTGAATTCAACGGCAGTCTATTTCTCCTTAAACAGGCTGCTAATAATTGACGCCAGTTCTCCTGTAGGGCATGCAACTCAACTTGCTTGGATCATTCAACAACTTGAAAATACGAGCCTTAGCTCGACCCTTTGCTGTGCACAATCTTACTCCCAAAGCTGGGCTAATCAAGTTCTTGCTCAGAACTTTGTTCAAATTACTGGCCCGTTGACTTTCACGCTTAACATTCAGGTTCCTAATCCAGCCTTGCAATATTTGCTAGCTAATCCAATCACAGGATTGCTGGCGCCTGATTACGTGATGCAGCATGACATTCAATTATGGAGTCAATCTAGTAATGGCTATACGTTGCCAGATCCCACACCGTCTGGCAGTAATGCTACCGCGATTATCGACCAATATTTCTATGATGAGGTTGCAACTTGCAATGCCGGCATAACTCCCAAGGGATGCGCCACGACATATCTCGATGGATCCTATGAAGGTTCCATGGCAGGAACCGGCCCCTACATGATAGAAAAAGTCACACAGGCGACTGGTAACATCATACTACAATCTAACCCTAACTATTGGGGGGGCGCGTATCAATACCTGGGTGGAAGCAAAATAACACCACAGATTCCTACGATAAATATCAATTATGTTCCTCAGGAAAGCACAAGAGAAATTGACCTTGAAAACGGGGCGAAATCAGGACAACCAGTAACAATCGATGTTACTCCCGAGAATCTTTACGATGTTGCTAATCGATCAACTTGGCTCAACACTGGGCAGCTGGTGTCGGTTATACCTGGAGTTAGTCTTTATGGACCGTACACAGCTTACGCAACCAATCTCGACTCATTCGACACTAATGTAACTAACAGTAACACAGGGTCATATTTCCAGTTTCAACCTTTTTCCGACCTCCGTTTCCGACTCGCGTTCGCTGATTCTGTGAACATGTCAGAAATAAATACAGATTTCAACAATGGTCTTGGAAAGGTAGCAACGGAAATGGTACCGCCAGGCGAGCCTCCTGTCGGAGCATACAACTCTTCCTTGTCCACTAGGTATTCCTACAATCTGACAGCTACCCAAGATCTCCTTCTCAATGCGATGGAACAGCCCTTAACCCAATTCACATTCCGGAACGGAACAGCTGCACCACAGGGTTACTTTAACAATACATTTGGCTGCTCTACTCTGAATTCTGCAGGTCAGTGCAGCCATCCAGTATCGCAGACAATCTTCCTCAATTATCCAACAGGTGATTCCGTCGATGGAGGTATTGCTTTGCAGATGGCGACCGTTGTGAACAATATCAGCTCAACATACAACATGGGATTGTCTGTCTCGGTTGTCCCGGTTCCCTTTGGTCAACTCTTTACATTACAAGTCACCGGAGAAACCTATTGGGGGTTCATAACCTTGTTGCCAGACTATCCATGGGTGCTTGACTATATCGGCCCGATGTTCCCTCCGGGACAAATCTTCACTTCTTTCAACAACTTCAACTTGACTCAAATGTCTCAACTATGGTCAGAGTTACAGAAAGTGAGTGCTGCAAACAATGTTTCAGGCGTCGTCTCTATTTCCAACGAAATGAATTCTCTAGCCAACCAAATAGTGATGTATCAGTGGACACTAAATCCTGAATTCTTCTACGTCATGACGTCTAATATTCATGGATTCTTTTACAATCCGTCCCTTCCTTTGCAGCCGACCGGGTACTATTTCGCGACCATGTACTAGCAATGAGACTCCCATGCTAGTCACCTCGACAAACACTACGAATTAGAATAACTTGAATCGGACGGAGAGAAATAGGATATAGCTTTTTTGGTTTCAAGAGAACTCAGAATCGTTAGTTCAAAAGACGTAGTATCAAGGGAGCTTGCTAAGGGCTTTTGGTCCAAGCGTCTGATAACAGGTCCGACAACGGATTCGCATAGATTCATGCTATCAATCGTGAGCTTAGATGCTAGTGCAGTGTCTACAGATTGTTATCCAGACAAGGACGAGGCTCTTTTCGTATTGAATGGGAAAGTGCAAATTCAGTGGAAGAGGAAGAGGAGAAAACTAATGCCAGGTGATTCCGTCTTCATCCCAATGTCCATTACCACGACGATCAAGAATCTATCAAAAACCTCTGTTGCAAGATTAGTGGCGGTGATAGCTCCTTCAAAAACAAAGAAGGAGCTTGAAATTTCAGTCGACTAACATCTGGCCAATTAGAGGAAGTTTAAGTACTGCAAACTGGCGGATGAGGAAATCATGCCTAAGACAGGAGCAGATGTACTCCACGATACGTTCGTAGGTTATGGAGTAAAGTACGTATTCGGAATGGATTCGCCAGAAACTTTCTACGAAGCTGTAGAGAAGAACAAGCGGGCGATAAAACCCATCACTATTCACCAAGAGACAATGGGTGCTCTGATGGCAACAGGATATTCCCAAGTATCGTCCAAACCTTCAGTATGTTTTGGAGACCATGGCGCCGGCGCAACAAATTTGGTCACAGGCATCGCCGAGGCATGGAAATCATCCATACCGGTGATTGCGATCACTGGTGGAATTCCTGAGTCTTTAGAAAGGAAGAACGCTGCCCAGGACGTCGAGCAAGTGGAGCTTTTCAGGCCTATATCCAAGCTCGTTATTGACGTTATGTCTCCCGATAAAATGTCTGAAACTGTCCGCTTGGCTTTCAGAGTTGCAACATCTGGGAGACCGGGACCCGTTGTTTTAAACATCCGTCCCGAAGCCTTGTCCGAAGAATCTTCCGATAAAGTGATCGTCGAGTCTGATTTCAATAAGGTTCCCGCCATTAGGATCGCGCCGGAACAATCCAGGGTTTCCGAAGCGGCGCGAGCCCTTTTGGCTGCAGAGAGGCCATGCATCATAGCGGGCGGAGGTGTGCTAACGTCGCAAGCGATGGTCGAGCTCAAAGATCTTGCGGAACTCCTTCTAATTCCTGTCGCGACCACAATAATGGGTAAAGGCGCCTTTCTAGAAAGCCATCCCCTAAGCCTCGGCCCCGTAGGTGCATACGTCAGCGGACCTTTAGGGCATGGTAAAGTCGCAAATAAGATTATTCAAGAATCAGACCTCGTGCTTCTCGTTGGGACGAGAACAGACGAGATGTCAACTATCGGGTGGAGGTTTCCAACTCAAAGCTCGCGCATCATTCACATTGATATTGATCCTACGGAAATCGGCAGGAACTACAAAACAGAGATCGGAATTGTCTCCGATGCGAAATTGGGTCTGAGAGCTTTGTGTGATGTCATATCGGTTCAAGGGAAGAAACAGAGTCAAGCTAAAGATTCGAGGGCAGCCCAAATTGTGAAACTAAGACAAGAGTGGCAAAGAGCCAACGACGAGTCGATCACAAGATTTAGTGGATCGACTATTCGATCTGTTGATCTTTACAATGTTATGAAAGAGTTCGTCGACCACAATTCAATAGTCGCATCTGACGCGTCCCAATGCTCGGCATGGGCTGCGAGCCATCTTCAAGCTCTAAGTGCTGGTAGATGTTTTCTCCAGCCTAGGGGTCTTGGCGCTCTAGGGATGGCGCTTCCACTTGCGCTCGGAGCAAAACTTGCCGCCCCACAAAAGAAAGTTTTCTGCTTTGATGGCGACGGTGGATTTATGGTCGGACAAGTCCAAGAATTGGAAACCGCTTTGAGATATGGACTTGATGTCGTCGTCTTTGTACTGAATAACCAAACACTCGCGGGCAATTCATTAATTGAAGAGGTGCTATGGAACAGCTACGATCACGAGATACACTTTACGAATGTGGACTTTGCCAAAGTTGCTCAGGGATTTGGCTGCTGGGGAAAGAGTGTTGAGAAGACATCAGAGATTCGCGACACGATTAAGGAAGCCCTATCTGCCGGTAAACCAGCCCTAATCGATGTGAAACTGGCTTTCGCTACTAAGGAAGCTATCAAAGATCAAATGTCCGTTTTCTCTCTCGGGATATGGGGCGGCGAACTATGACATCGTTCCATTAGAATTAACGAAGTAGAGCATCTGAATACCTCGTTAAAGCTAAGAGCGTCCGAAAAGGCGCTCTGGGTTTTCCACGAGCATTTTGCGAACCTGCTTTTTCTTTACGCCCTGCCTAATCAATTCGGGTACGATGTCACGAAGAATGTGCGAATAACCAAACCCGCCGTATTTTTTCAACCCAATTTTGAAACAAATATCTTGAGAAAGCAAGATTTGACCATCGTAACCTTCATTACACAATTCGACGACAGATTGTATTCTCTCCCAATCGGTACGACCTCTGGCTCCCGGAAACCAACTTTCATAATACAATTCCTTACCAAAGCAATCGTAAGATAGAATTATCCCTTTGTCCATTAGTTTTCTGTGATAATCTAAACTAGAGCAAGTAAAGTCGGAATGACTCAGATAGAATTTGTCTAGTGCTGCACCGTTATTCTCCAATATCTTGAGGTAAGAAAATCCCGGAAGAGATCTCTTTCCAGTTCGGGATTCGTACAAGACTGGGTGAACCGTCAGAGGAACTCCTGAGGCTGACTGAGCCATCGCTGCAGCTGTGAGAACTTTCTCCTCGTCTTTGTGAAATGGAACTGGTTCACTACATCCAATTTCGCCTATTACACCCGCCTTTATCCCAGAATCCTCTATGCCTTCTTCTATCTCCTTTACCATTTTTTCTTTGAGCCATCTTAATGGCATTTTTCTAACTATGTTGGGGTGAGTGCTTCGGACGTACCATCCTGTTGAAACAATAATTCTAACTTTCGTTAAGAGGGAAATTCGTTTAATCTTGAGAAGATCTCTCCCGAGTTCTGAGGGAGTTAGATCAACAACAGTCCCGCCACCCATTTGACGGAACTCTCGAAGCTCATTCACACTGGTCTTTAATTCGTCGATCTTCAAGTTATCCATGGAGGCATTTGGATCTCGGTGTAGTCTCCACATGTTCTCCATCGATATTTTAAGGTCACCTTGCTTTTTCTTACCAAGAGTATATTTTGCTTCATTCAGATTGATGACAATGTGTTCGTGTGGGAGGGTGATTCCAAGCTCGTTTGCTGGTACGGCTCCCGTAACAGTTGCAACGTCTTTCATTCTGCCCTAACCACATTTAATGTTCGATGAAGAAAAATCAAGATTGTCTCCCCCATTGCAAGGTCATATTGACAAAATCTTTCACACCTTGCTTGATGTCGTAAGTAGGAATATACCCAAACTCCTCTTTGATCAAAGAATAATCGATGTTAAAAACCTCGTCCGCGAACTCCGGTATTTCACTAGAATATCGAATCTGGGCCCCGGTAGTTTCCTGCACAATAGCGGCGACTTGCCTCAACGAGGCAAATTCACCACCTGTGTTGAATAGAGTGTGGTGAACTATGTTTTGGGTACAAGCCTTTTTGAAAAGTCCAGCAAGGTCTTTGACATACTGCCATTGCATGACCAAATCTGCAGCTGAGATTAAACATGGCTCTCCCCTGATTCCATGGTCGAATAAATCGAAAAGGAAGCTTACCGCGCTATCCTTTCTTCTCGACATTCCTAGACCATACGGAACTGCACAGATTCTCAGCCCCACGATGCTTAAGCCAAACTCTCGACAATACGAGTCAGCAATGAATTCGTTGTATGCCTTGCAAGCACCGTAAACGGTAGACGGACTAACTGGATCATTCTCGATAAGGGCCTTGGACGCATTGTATCTCAAACTACGACCGTAGACTGAGTTGGAACTAGCCCAAACAACTCGCTTTAGATCAAGTAATCTCAAAGATTCGAAAACATTCAATGTTCCCAGGATATTCACATTGGTCGCTAGCATAGGATTTTGTTGCGAGGGCCTGGTAAACAAGTATGCAAGGTGAATTATGCTATCAATCTCGTACTCCTTACACGACAGGATAATCTCGTTCAGGTTTCGGATGTCCCCTCTGACGATTCCCACTCGCTCCAGAAGATCGTTTACCAATACTGTTTCGGGCTGAAGATCAAAAAGCGTAACGTTGTGCCCAGAGAGAACAAATTCACGAGCGACGTGAGATCCGATAAAACCAGTTCCACCGGTTATCAGAACGTTCACAGTTCAACCACCTTTTAGGCATTGTAATCAGTCGTATTTATTAGAATAAGCGCTCTTCAAGTTCTGACAGGAGAACTGTCAATCACTAAATCCCAAATTCTATTCAAGTAGTTCGAGATTTATTTGCAATGAAATTGAAAATTTTACTTAACTAAGAAGTTTGAGTCTTTCTCAATTCCTGCTTTTGGTATTGAAAACCTGCGCAGTGCTCAAGCAGATTACTTTTTTTCGGCTTGTAATCGTGATTCCTGTCGGTGGCGTCGATTATCCTATCCTAAGATGAAGGGGAAACACGCCGAGAGTCCAATTATCTCGCATGAGGACTACCTAAAATATGCTAAGAAAATTGGCATAGCTCCCGCAGCTAAGCCTGAGAGTATCATACTATGCTATTCGAAGCGGCTGCTTGATCAGATCAGGAACATCCACGATATCATCGAAGTCGAAGGCATTTTTGGTCATTCGGGTACTCAACTTTATTCAGTCGGCGGGACCAACAACAAAGTCGGAATCCTCGCAGGATTCGGAGTGGGAGCGCCAACAACGATCATGCACATGGAAGAATTGATGGCGTGGGGAGCCAAACGGTTTGTGGTCCTTGGAATGGCTGGAGCGATAAGCGACAAATTAAGGCCGGGAGATATTGTTGTTTGCAGCAAAAGCATTCGAGATGAAGGAACCTCTCACCACTATCTTAAGAATTCGAAATTTGCGTTTGCATCCAAAGGTCTCACAGATACTTTGTACAAATCATTATCACTGGAGTTTAAGAAATTGTACATAGGATCAAGCTGGACGATTGATGCGCCTTATCGCGAGACTGTGAAAGAACTAGTCAAATATAGATCAGAAGGCGTCTTGACAGTTGAAATGGAAGCAGCCGCCGTATTCGCTGTCGGACAAGTCAAGGGAGTTGCGACAGCCGCTGTTTTCACCATCAGCGACTTACTAACAGAAAAAGCGTGGAAGCCTTCTATGATGTCACCCTCGGTTGTGACAAATCTAGTTAGAGCATTCAAACCAATAAAAGAAACTTTGGCAAGTCTGAGAGATTCCGATCCAGTTAAAGATAAACAAGATTACCCAAGCTAATGAGACCTCTCCCTATTTTCCCGTGAATCAGCATGACGAATACTCATAATCACATTAGAACAGGATAGATTTGAGTCTAGTTGGGTTCAATTCGTTACCACCTAAAGGAGGAATTTGTCCTCTGTCTAGGCTTGAAGGACATTTCTTATTTCCCAGAGATTCCTGTGATGAGTAGTCGATTTGTTTGACACTTGAGGAATTCCTAGAGTCAAAGAAAATATGGCACAGATTTATCGCAAAGCCAGAAACCATCCACACTTCGGATGCTTCGAAGGTTACGGGAGTTGATCTGAACCAACTTACGAAAAATCTTGTTGGTGCGACTAGCGAGGGGAAGTTCGTGTTGCTGATCGTACCCGGCAACAAGAGAGTTGACCTAAAGAAAGCTTCACGCATACTCGGGACAAAGAACGTTTCTTTGATTCCCTTTGGAGAGGCAGAAAGTATCAGTGGTTATCCACCTGGCGGTACGCCTTCAGTAGGTCACAGGTTGTCGCTAACCGTTGTCATGGACGAATCTCTCTTGAAACATGAAACAATTTTCTGCGGGGGAGGAACTACAGACAGGATCCTGGAATTGAAACCTAAAGATATCATTTCGCTCAACAATGCTCTGGTGGGAAATCTAACGCAATAGATGCAACAACCTAGAATATAATGTCCCGTGAGACTTGCGTGTGAATCTCATGTTCTAAGATCGCTAGCAAAATACTTTCGACTCAAGAAAACATCAATCGCAGGAATTTTGGCCTTTCTACCTTCAAGCAAAAACAAGCACGAAAAAGAATAAATCACAATTCGAGTCGATTCGATGGGTCGATGGAGCTGGTATGATAAGTGATTGTAACCTCCACAGAGACGATATTTCCGTTAGAATCAAAGTTGAACCAGAACGAGAATTTCGTTCCAGCATATGCCATCTATCTTCGTTTCGAGTAATTACATGAACATTGCAAGCAGAGATCTTCTCGTGTTCTAATGCCTCCCGAAGAGATCTAGTTCAACTGCGATTCCAAGAATGGCTGCCAGAGAAAGGAAGAACAAGAGATATGCTAACCCTCCGCCAATCCAGATCTCGGAGAAAGCTAGAGGTAGAAATAGTGTTAGCCCGATGGGATGTACCGCAACCGTCAATACATGAATAATGATGAAGATGTCGTAGATTCCCAGCACCAAAAGATTGAAGGATAGTGGATAACCCAGTTGACTCTCGATTGTAAGTAGTCCGCCCACAATTATTCCTGAAACTAGATAATCCGCAATTATTCGACCCTTATTGATCAACTATCTCAGGACAAGCGATAAAGTGTTTTATCTTTTTTCTCCAAATAATGTCGCGTCTTAACACGAATCTGAAAAATTTCTGAAATAGCACCATGCAAATTCTTCCGACAAACTTTCCTATCATCTGGGATGTAAAACCAGCTGCGTAGCAGAAGCTCTGGCAACCTCCTTTCCTTCACTATTCTTCAAAACCGATTCCACCAGGGCTACGGTTCGTCCTCTGTGAAGTACTTTTGCTTCGGCGGTGAGTTCTCCTTCGTAAACTGGTCGCAGGAAATTCATCTTTAGCTCCAGGGTCGTAAAGGACTCCTCGTCTCCCAAGACGCTCATCATCGCCACTCCCATGCTCGCGTCGGCCAGGTCGGTCATGATGCCTCCGTGAAGAGTTCCCATTGGATTGTGGAATCTCTTGTCGACGCTCATCGTGAGCACGGCCTTCCCCTCTCCAAACTGAACCACGTCAATGCCAAGCGTCTTCATGATCGGCACATCTGCTTTGCCTTCCTTTACGGCCAGAATTTTATCTCGGAGGGAAACCAATTTTGTTACTTCCCCTTGCAAAATTGCATTACTCAAACTTGTCTCTTGCTTGGATTATTTTGTTTAGTGTGGGTTTCCAAAGTTTCATGCAACTCCGTCAACGAGCTCATCGACTTCGCTACTATATCCCCATGATGCTTCATATACGAGTTCCCATTGATTCTTAAAGAAAAAAATTCTGCCGTTTCGCAACCGCTCGTACCTTTTGACTGAAGAGCTGACGTTCAAGCTCTGTTAGCTCAGAAGAGCTTGAAACGAGCTGAACGGAGCTCAAGCTCAGAACGAATTGAACGGAGGCACAAAGAAAGCTGCGATATGAGTATACTCGACAATCGTCGAGTTGATCATTTCGTACTGGGATTTCGAGTTTTCGAAGATGTTCTAGAAATTTTAGCCGATTTACCAGATCTTTGCTCGAGAACTATACATCTTTAGTACTGAATTCTCTCTGCGTTTCACACACGGGTATACTTTTTGGCCGAAGAGCTCGTTTGAAGCTATTATGGAGTGAGGGCCCCCTAGGGGAGCTCTGCAACCGCGCGCCTGTACTCATTGTGAGCAGATAATTCCTGTATCCGACCAGCCAGATCAAAATCGGGTATACAATGACTCTTTCCCATCCTCCGGGACGTAGAGTCTGCTGGACCAGAGGCGAATAATACCCCCCGAACTCGAAAATTATCCCAACGAAACTGACCAGCCCGAAGAACAGCGAGAAATATCTAAACTGAGTTTGAATCGTCCTGAATGCGAGGAGCATCACGATCGCCCCGGGAAAGAAAGCCAGTACGGCACCCACCGAATGTATCGCGACATTGACGTTTTCGGGAGAAAGTACCGCCAGAAGGAAACCTGTTCCCGGTAGCAGGTTCAAAACCAATAATCCCTTCTTTCTGTTCCTCTGAGGAGGTAGAATCCTCCGACTATCCACGAGACAGAAATTGCGAAACCTATCGGCTCACCAATTATCGAGGTCCTTGCAGTCGTCGCCAGAAGATCACTTATCGAGTTCGAGTGAACGCTATATCCGGGATAGAGCGCCTCAAGCAGGAAGATCAGCAGAATAAAAGCAGAGCCGGCAAATGTAAACAATAATCCGGCTCGTTTGAAGTCAGACGTTTTCTTTTCGACTGGAGTCATCTGCTCGGTTTTCATTTTGTAACATCTATGCCGAAGTTAGATGGTCGAATTCTCGGTCTCCGCAACGAGTTCATTCAGGGGTTTTTCGGTTTCTTCGGAGAGGTTATCCTTGACGAAATCTAGCCCGAAGCCAGGAACTTCCTTCATCTGAAATTTCCAGCTGACATCTATTTTGCTTATCTCTATCATTCTTCAACGCTGTTGTTAAGCCGTGCTCTGCTAGCGAGATCTAATATCCGTGGTGTTACCTCTAGGGTAACATCAAGGCATGCCAATCTCTCGAGTCTAAAATCCTACTGCATGGTGTGAAAATCCTCGGCGATTCCGAGGCACAGCGGGTCTTGGAGGAGTCGCGATAATCGACGAAGAGATCCCCTTCGACATTCTGGATGATGCGAAAGATCCAAAGAAGGTCTCCAGGATACTTTTCAAAGCGCCGTGCACACACAGAATCCAGAACGTAGCAGATATTCTGACTGCATACTCGAGAACTCTGAAAACCTCTAATGCAGGGGAATTTGTAAATTCAACGTCAGATGATTATGCCAGACAAGAAGAAGGAAAGAGAGGCGGAAGACGAATTCGAAGGAGAATCTGAAGAAAAGTCAGAGGAAGAGTCGGAAGAAGACGATTTCGAAGAGGATGAAGAGGAAGGAGACACCAGGTCGTGCTAGTCGCTTCGGGAGTAGTCTAGGTGTCTCTTCGGAATTTCTTTAGCTTTCTTGGCAACGGAGAGCGGCAGATTCTCGCGCGCGTCCTCAACCTCCTTGATAGTTCGATGGAAACGAGCAAGCACCTTCTCCCGCTTGTGGGGTATCTCAAGAAATACGACTACGATGCTGTTGAACGCGAGTACGCCACGATTGCTGATCACGATGAGCAGGTGGCTCAGGATCATCGGAACTTGGTAAGGGAGCTATGCACCGGTTCGTTCTTTGGTGGGATAAGGGAAGACCTTCTCACCTTGCTCGAGCTCATCAGCAATATTTCAGATACTTCCAAGCGAGCGGCAAGGGTATTCCACGAGCGACAAGTTCCACAGGATGTTATTGACTACCTGTTCAAAGACGACGTAGAATTATTCATCTCAACCTGCATTTCTGACGCCGAGCTGCTGGGGGAAGGGATCGAAGCTCTCGAACGAACCAAGGACGAGGTCTTGACCATAGCGGAAAAAGTAGAGGCAAAAGAAAGGGAGGCAGACACGATGAAGTATGCCATCATTCAACATTTATTCAAGAACGAGATCAACGCTAAATCCCTTGACATCGTGATGTTGAGGGATTTTCTTGAGACTGCAGACGATATCGCCGATAATTCAGAAAACGGATCAGACGTCCTTTCGATCCTGGTCGCCAAGGGGTATTCCTAACTGGCACCGACGTTTCTCTTTCTTCTCCTGCTACTCTTGTTCGCTTTTGTCTTTGGCTGGAATAATTCGGGGCTTACGACCGGTAATCTATCAAATCTCATAAACTACAATCTCGCTCTTTTTCTAACGCTGGCCGGAGTATTCGCGGGCTTTGCTATCGGTGGAAAAATCATGGCCGGCTCGATCCTGGGGAAGCTCGTGTCAAACAGCCTCCCGGCATCTTCAATTTTCACCGCAGTATTCGTGTCAGTTTTGATGCTATTCATTCTCACTCTACTCCGACTGCCCGTGAGCCTTTCAAACTGCACCGTGGGGGCATTCCTTGGGGCGGCTCTCGCCAGTAACACACAAATCAAAGTTGCTTTCCTTTTGGAGATTTTCGGGTCCTGGATCGCTGTCCCGTTTGTTTGTGCTCTAACTAGCTTCATCATCTACGAGCTTGTAATGAGAGCAGAAAAGTCACGATCTTTGATCAGCATAATGAGAGGCAACCGTATTATTCTGCTCTTGGTAGTATTCTTTGTTTCTTTCACATTGGGAGCCAACAACCTGGGACTGATCGATTCATTTGCATCGATCGGAACGAGCATCCCACTTGCTCCAGATATTTTTGGAATTGCCATTTTCGGCGCGGCGGCTCTCGGCATGGTCTTGTTTGGGAAGATGATTGCCAAAGTGGTCGGTGACAGAATCGTCGGCCTCGGTCAGATGAAGACTCTGGCAGCAATGCTCGCCTCCGCGATCGTTACGGGAGTCTTGACCGCCTTCTCAGTTCCTGTCTCTCTCACTCAAGTCGTCATTGGAGGAATGTTCGGCGCCGGGATCTCCCAGAGGCCGTCTGTAACTAACAATAGAGAGATTGGAATTCTTTTCGTGGGGTGGGCGCTCGTGACTGCCTCCAGCGCGGGTTTGGCGTTTTTCCTGTCGTTGGTCTTCATCCGAACAATTTGAATGCGCAAGAAAAGCGCTAATTACGTTCGTTCAAATCTCGGCCCTTTCTGTAATTTCCTGTCCTTCGAAGACGAATAACTTGGGTTTGCCACCTTCCAGACGCACATAGGTATTGTGAGTAGGTGCAGTCGTGATCCATGAACCCGTGTTTGCTGTATTTTCTGCATTGTTCACGAACGGTCGGTGAGTGTGCCCAAAGACCAGAACTTCCCCGGGCTGAACTGTTGAGCAGGCCTTTTTTTCGACGCCTTTCAGGGTCTCTTTCAATCTCACGGAGGGATCTAACTGCATCTGCTCTGCCTGGTGTCGCAGACTATCCTTCCTCATAAGTACAGAAAAGAAGTATGACAGGTCACTCTTGTCACGGCCCAGGCTCGCCCAGAGGTTGTTGTCGCGTTCTCCCTTTTGGTCAGACATCGCATGGCAAAGAGATTCCATGAAGTGCTCTCTTTGCATCTCGTCGTACTCCCACCCGTGGTTGAACCTGTAATTTACGCCGTCCTGTTGCAGAGTGAGGTTCCTCACAAAGGTGAATGGATAGCCGTGACCCTGCAGCTTGAGGACGTGGAAATCATGATTTCCCGCTATGTAGTGGACGCGGATTTTCTTCTGCAGGACAATGACTCGATCGAGAACGTCTTTATTTTCGAGGAATACTCCCGAGGCATCTCTCCTCCACATGTCCACGACATCTCCAAGCAGGACAAGATCCGTCAGGCTCGCATCAGATTGAAGCTGGTCGAGGAAGCGATTGAATGCGGCTTTGTCGGCAGTTTCTATTCCCAGATGTTGATCCGAGACCGCTATAATTGCCATGTAAAACCAAATTGAGCGGTTTCAATTGCAGTAGATAGGCTTTGCCGAGGCAATCGCCGAGAAAGTGAAGAGACTGACTTACCTCTTTCCAGATTTGTCCCGCAAGTAAGGCATTACTTTCTGCCCCAAGAGTTCGATGCTCTCGATGTCATCTTTGCCGCGCCCAAACCCAAAGTTTATCCTTTCCGCTCCTCGACCGCTGTCCAACATCTTGAGTGTCTTTTCTACAATATCGTCGGGAGTTCCCCACAGTTTGAACGAGTTAACCGCCTTATCAGAAATTCTGGAAGCGGCCGTCGATAGGTCATTTCTTGAAAGGGCTTCTTTGACAGACTCTATTTCGTTTCGATTTATCCCAACGAATTCGGAGACTGTGTTAAAACTCATTTGATCCGCTCCCACGATGAGATCTATTCGATGTTACTTCATAAAGAGGGCTAGTGGATCTCGACTACAGTCCGAGCGATCCTATCAATGCCTTTGTTCCGAGTACATTGATTGCTCTCCTCATGTTATATGCAAGCATGGTGAATCCGACTTCACCGCCAACCTTCCTTAATCCTTTGAGAAGAAGGTAGCCCTGGTTGAACGCCCTCTTCATCGTACCAAACGGATGCTCGCAGAGCTCCTTCCTAAATTTTGTTTTGGAAGGGTCGTCCTTGATTCTTTGCCTCATCTCTTCGATTAGCTCTTCGTGAAGTCCTCTGTATATCTTCCTGCCAGTTCTGTCGGCTGTACATTTTGTAAGGAAGAATGGGCAGTTGGAGCACGCCGTTGTCCCGTAGACCCTCATTCGCTTACCCTTCCCCTTGTCCATTACGTACATGGACCAAAGATTCTCTCCCGCGGGACAAGTGTACGCATCTGCTTCTTTGTCGTAGAAGAACTCGCTCTTGTAAAATTCCGGCGTTGGTATGCCTCTCCTCTTCGCACTCCCGATGGACTTCTGCTCGGTGACGTACGGAGTTATCCCATTTTGGATGCATTCTCTGATATGCTCCGCGTCGAAGAATCCGCTATCTGCGGTTGCATCAAGCTTTCCGACGCCCAGTGTCTTCATAGCTCCTATTGCAACATTTGCAAGTTCGTTCTTGTCACTAGGATGATTCGTGATATAATACTCACAAACCATGTGGTACTTTGAATCGACGGCAGATTCTACGTTGTAGCACACGTCGAGCCCCCTGCCAGCCTTCATCAGTCTGCTCTCCGGGTCGTTGAGCGTCATCTCTTTCTTTCCGCTCTCCTTCATCTCATTCTGTATTCGAATGTATTCGTTCCGCTTCTCCTCAAGCTTGCCAATCTTCTCTTTGAGCTCCCTAGTCTCCTGCTCTTTGTCGTTATCATCGTCAACGTCATTTTTGTCATTCTCCTCGATCTCCTTCAGGTATCGTTCTATCTTTTCGTTCGTGAGTTTCAAGCTGTTCTCGAGTTTTCTTTCGTTAAAGTCAGCTCTTGTCTTTGGAGTTGACAGCTTTGAACTTACTCCCGTCGATGCCGACGAGCTCAAGCCCGAAGAGATCAAGGCTCTTGCAAAGAAAGACGAATTCCTTGAAGACTGGCTTGATCGAGTCTACGTTGTTCTTCCGAAAATCGGATATGGTCTTGAAGTCCGGAGTGAGTTTCTTCATGAGCCAGACGAGTTCAAGATTTCTCCTGCACTCTCGCTCGAGCTTTCTGCTGGAACGAATCTGGTTCAGGTATCCATAGATGTATAGCTTGAGAAGATCTGCGGGGTCGTACGACGGTCTTCCAGTCTCGCTTGGGACGGAATGCTTGAATCCGAGCTTCTTCAGGCTGAGCTTGTCTACAAATGCATCAATGAACCTGACTGGATTGTCTTCGTCTACGTATTCGTCCAACATGTCTGGAAGGAGTATCCTCTGCCTTCGCTCACTACCCTCCACGTGACCGCTATTACTCACGTTCATGCATTAGGGCGTACTCGTAGATAGGCCTGTCGGCCAAAGTATTTGCCTTTAAATAGTTCTCACACAGTCTCTTCGGTCATTGGCTCAAGGTAGGGAAGATATACCGCGCTGGCCTTTCTCGCGAGAGCTAGAGCTGCGTCTCTGTCCTCCGAGATAATCGTCCCGGGGACGCATCCGATCTCAATTTCATCCGGTTCACGACCCGCTGAATGAGCTCCCGCGCGACACCGTTCTCTGAGATATCTCAGGTAGCACGGATCTGTGATGCTGCTGACCATGATGCCGGAGACTTGCCTCATTTTGCCAGCGAGCTCGCACATCTTTGGACCCCAGCTTCCTATCCATATCTTTGGGAGCTTGCGTACAGCATATTCCCAGCGGAACTTGGCCCCGATGTTCATCTTGAATATCTCCCCGATGTAATCTGTCGGACTCCCAGAGAGAAGATTGTAGATAATCTCGATCGCTTCTTTTGTGGCAGTAATCGGCTTCGGGGTTTTCACATCGAAGAGATCATGGAATGCACCCTTTCCGATCATGAGGAAGGAATCGCCATTCATCTCTTCGTTAAGGGACGCTAGATGCGTTGCAATTAGCGCTGGGTGCATGTGGTAGGGATTCACGACTCCAGGTCCAATAGTTGTGCCGCTGCCCCTCAGCTCGCGGGCCATCGCGAATAGTATCGGCCAAGCCGGTTTGAAGAGCAGGTCGTCATAGACCTGTACCATATCAAATTGGTATTTCTTCGCGAGCTTCGCGCATTCCACGTAATGATCGAGTGGCTGGCTCGCTTGAAACGCGAGGCCAAATTTCGGCCTGCTAGATTTTGGATTGCTTGGAAGGCGATTGAGAGTTTCGGGCGAGAGAGGATCTTCGTTCTGTACAAGATTCAGGCTACGAGAGCCAAACTAAAACACCAGTATTCATCTCTTACTCAATCTCATCCCACTTTAATTTGGTATAAAGCAATTTCTTCTTGCGTCCGTCACTTTAATTCGAGAATCTTTTGTTCAGAATCTGATCTGTACTGCCCGATCTGTTGAAAAACCATTCAGAAATTATTTCTATTGAGCAAGACTTTTGCATTACGATAACCACAGCCACATTATCCTCGCCGGCATAGAATCAATGGCAGATGCCGCGAAAAAGACAAACGTGAGCCGTCTTTCTACGACAGAGCACATTTCGCAATTCACGTTTGTAAGGCAGAAAGTAAAGTTCGGTTCCGTGCACGAATCCGGGCGCATGTTCTCCTCGTTCGATGATTATCTAAAAGAATTCGAAAAGATAAGGGGCCTCGAGGGAATCCACGTAAGGAGAGGACTGGAGGTTGACTATATCGGGCAATACAGCTCTGAAATCGGTCGGATAGTTTCGAGCAAAAAGTGGGACGTACTTCTTTGCTCGGTTCACGAGTTGGCCGGGGGGATAGACGTGGAGGAGAATAAATTGCCCATGGACAAGAAAAGCGTCGAGAAAAGGTGGAGGGAGTACGTCGAAACTCAGAAGGAGGCATTAGAGAGCGATTTCATTCCGTTTGACATACTGACACATCCAGAAAGGCTCGCGGTGGGCACCCCGTCGATTCCAGACGACTTCGAGGATTTGATGTTTGATCTGGCCAAAGTCGCAAGGAAGAATGGGAAGGCTGTCGAGCTCAATGGGGCGGATCTTTCAAGGACTCCGGAACTTGTCAGCAAGTTGGCTTCCGCATGTCACCGAGCAAATTGCAAGGTAAGTTATGGATCTGATTCCCACTATCCGGACCAGGTTTCTAGAAACTTTGATCTGGCATCAAAGCTAATCGAAGAATTTAGTTTGGAAATTGTCTAGAGCCTGCGAACTGTTTTGGTCAGGATCTCCGTTGCTTCCTTGTCGGCGGGATCGCTGAGCTGGAAGTAGAATTTGTTCATGCCCGCGTTTTTCTTTTCCTTTATCTGGTCGATGAAATCTTCCGGAGCGCCGCAGAAGATTCCGCGCTCTCTAAAATTGGCAATCTGATCCTCTACACTTCCTTCGAGACCGTTCACCTTCAGAAAGCGCTGAACTCTTTTGTTGAGATCGACTTCTGATTCGCCGATGAAAAATGGTCCCATCTGCGAAAGGGCGACACTACTGTCTTCACCGAGTATCCCCCGAGCTTTTTCGACCCACTTCATAGTTGGGCTGTAAATGTTGAGCTCGTCTGCAAACTCGCTGGCCCACTTCATGATCTGAGAATCACGCCCGCCAACGATGAGGTGAATTTTGGGGACAGGTTTTGGATAGCACTCGACGTCTGCTGAATAATACTTGCCCTTGAAAGTTGCGCGTTTCCCCTCCGTTAGCGGGCTTATGATCTGGAGCGCTTCGTGGAAGCCTTCTTTCCTTTGATTTAGATCTGGAAATATAATCCCGTGCGCCTCGTACTCGGCCTGGTACCATCCCGCACCGATCGAAAGAATAGCCCTCCCCATAGAATAGGAATACAACGCGCACGCCATGTTAGCGAGTATGGCGGGATTCCGGAACCCAATGGGAGAAACCATTGGTCCAAATTTTATACGATCAGTTCTTGCGGCGATGGCACCCAATGTCACCCAGCACTCGGGTGACGCAAGTCCTTTCGTACCCGAGGTGGGAATCAGATGATCAGACCTGAAGATGTATCCGTAACCTGATCTTTCCGCGTAACTAGCCCATCCGACTATTTCCTCGACACTCATGCCCTCCTGGGGTTCGAGCATCAATCCGCAGTCGTCAATGAACGGCATTCTGGATTGACCCACTGGATTGCAAATAAAAACATAGCAATCATTATCTGAGCATTGTTTGTCAATTTCTTCGATTCGATTATGCTTCAAAAATCTCTTGGAAAAAGCGGGATCAAGATTTCGGAAATCGGACAGGGAACTTGGGCGTACCGAGGTGGGGTCGAGCCGTTGAGGCTTGGAGTTTCACTCGGCGCGACTCATGTGGATACCGCGGAGATGTATGGGACCGAGGGCGTTGTCGGCAAAGCCATCGCTGACATCAGGGACAAAGTTTTTCTTGCGACCAAGGTTTCGCCGCAACATCTGCATTACGACGATGTGATCAAGGCGGCCGAAGGTAGCCTGAGCCGGCTTGATACCAAGGTAATCGATCTCTACATGATCCACTGGCCGAATCCACGCATCCCGATCAAAGAGACAATGAAGGCGATGGAAGATCTGGTCAAGAAAGGAAAGATAAGGTATATCGGCGTGAGCAACTTTTCTGTCGAAGATCTGAGGCAAGCGCAGGATGCTATGTCGTCCCAGGAAATAGTGTCAAATCAGGTCGAATACAATCTCGCGACAAGGGGTGTCGAGAATGAGCTGATTCCTTTCTGCAAGGAACAAAAAATTACGATAGTTGCGTACTCGCCGCTATCTCGCGGTCAGGTAAGCAAGAAGAAGGACGAGGTGCTCGACAAGATCGCTGCAAAATATGGAAAGACGAGAGCTCAGGTTGCTCTAAACTTTCTGACGCGCGAAGAAAATGTTGTGGCGATCCCGAAGGCGGACAACACGCAACACGTGAGGGAAAACTGCGATGCATCAGGCTGGAGATTGTCCGAGGCCGACATCAAGCTCATCGACGCGCGATTCAAGTGAAGATATCAAACTCCGGAACTTGTAACAAATCTGTAACAGACATGGAAGACAGTGTTGGTATCTGCTAAATAGGTACCGAGTTTTATTTGGGAAATGACGAACAAATTTTCGGGAATCAAGAGCGGAGTAACCAACGCGATTTTTCGGCCGATCGTTGCAGTTCTAGTGATAGCAACCGTCTAGGTTTCGGCTTTATACGGGACTGCGACCGGAAAGACCGTGACGCAGGTAGACAATGAATCCCTAGTCTTACATCGGAGTCGATCTTCGGATCGACCTCCCCATTTTTTGAAACCCATAAATTGAATTGAGGGAGACGGACTCGTCAATATGGACGGGTCGGCATGGACGATTCTTTTCTAGTCTCCAAAGAAGTGCTGCCCTCCCTCGATGGGTTCGAATTCGACGAGACGCTCCTCGGTGATCCAAGAGGATGTTTGAGGCAATACAGGGGTGCGAACGGCCTTCACGTCAGAGAATACGAGAATTATTTTGAAATCCATCAAGATCAAGTAGACCCGCGCTTAGATCCAGTGGGCCATCTCGTTCGCGATTCCCCGGAAACTCTGGTTGCCTTCGGAGCAGCGACGATTCTAAACAGTTCTGCAAAAAATCATTCCCGCTCATTGGGCGGCCCGCTGAGTTTCCTATTGATTTTCTTGTCGCTCAATAGTATTCTTCGCAAACTAAAGTGGCTGTTATTCTGAAAGAGAAATCCTCATGCCATTGCTCAAGCCGGAAACAAAGCGCTTCATCCAGGTGATGTGGAAGCTTCTCCCGGTTGCTCTAAACTATCGACGCGATCGAAGGGAAATACGCAGAGCCGAGGGCAGGCTCGTTCATCCAGGGGTATACAAAAAACACGGGAAGAAAGCGGTCGAGACATTCATCGAGCTTGGTCCTGCGTACATCAAACTCGGTCAGCTGCTCTCTGTGCGGCCCGATGTAATTCCTCAACCGTATATCGACGAGTTCGCGAAACTCCAGGACGAAGTCCCCGCGGCTCCTTTTGAAGAAGTAAAGCCGACGATAGAGAAAGATCTGGGAAAGCCCATCATAGAAGTCTTTGATTCCTTTGATGCGAGCGCGGTTACGGGTGCCAGCCTTGGTCAGGTGTATCGTGCAAAGTACAAGGGCGACGACGTCGTCGTCAAGGTCAACAGGCCGGGAATCCACGAGCAGATGAGAATTGACACCAAAGTTCTGTTTCGAGTTGTTCCCCTGATCGGTAGGTTCATCGATCAGTCCCTCAAGGTTACCGCTCAATCTGTGGTCGAGCAGTTCTCCGAGACGGTAAAAGAGGAGATGAACTACAAAAAGGAAGCCGAGAATCTGGCGGGTATCAAGAAAAATCTCAGATCGCAGAAGGACGTTCTGATACCCCGAGTTTATCCGGAAATTTCATCTGAAAGCGTTCTCGTCTTGGAATATATCGGCGGAATCAAAATCAGCAATGTGAAGGAACTCGATGCCGCCGGTGTCGACAGAAAAAAACTTGCGCGACGAGTAGCGAAGATCTTTTTCACGATGCTTTTGAGCCAGAGTCTTTTCCACGCTGATCCCCATCCCGGCAACATCTCGATCATGGTGGAAGAATCTCCTGAGGGCAAGAAGCTTACAAAAATCGTCCTGTACGATTTTGGAATGACCGGTACTTTGGATCCCGAAACTAGGATCAAACTCGTCAGATTTTACTCGGCGCTGGTCGATATGAACGCTTCTAGAGTTGTTGACATGATGGTCGCCCTGGGACTGCTGCAGCCGGACACGAACCGGTACGTTATTCGGCGGGGAGTCGAGCTGGCGCTCGCCGACATGCACGGCCAGAAGGTCGAGGAGACGGAAGTAAAGGCACTCCTTGAAATCGCAAACCGGACGATCTATCAGTTCCCTTTTCGACTCCCGAAGAGCCTCGTCCTTTACATGAGAATGCTGTCGATCCTCGAAGGGGTGTGCCTTGCCCTTGATCCAAAATTCCGATTCGTGCACATTCTGGGAAACGTTCTGGAGGAAGAGGGGCTTGTGGATGAAGCCTACCAGGAGGAGATCAGGGATCTGATGAAGCGCATCGGAAAAGCGCTCGACGCATCAATCGACGTGATGCCCATGCTGAAGGGATATCTCGAGCAAAACTATGACCCGACTGGAGTGAGAAGTGCAGGAATGACAAATTCGCGAAGACGCAGATCAAAGTTCTTGCCCGGATTCATCGCCGGCATAGGACTCGCGGGAACCGCATTTTCGATCTTTTATCTCAACACGACGGACGGAAAAATCGGGTTCGTCCTGTCACTAGCTATTGTGGTATTTTCAGTGATTTTTAGAAGCTGAATTTATTCTACGACGACCCTTCCGATTCCCTTGATCGGAAGTCTCACGGTAAGCACGCCATTCTCGTACTTCGCCTTTACTCCAGTTTCATCTTCCTCGTCAACTTCAATCTTCACCGGGAGCTGGATTTTTTTCTGGACTCTGAGCGGTCTCTGTTCCCAGTAAGTCATTCCGTCCCTTTCAATTCGATCCCGTTTTGCGCTTACGAGCAAAGAGTGTTCCGAAAGCCTCGTTCTGATTTTGTCCTTTTCAAATCCAGGCATATCCAGCATCACAACAAGTTCAGAACCGTCCTCAAACATGTCAACTGGTGGTAATATCATTTCATAAACGTCCCTTGACCTGACTCCGATTTCGCGCATGAATTCTTTCGAGAGATGTTCCAAGAGCATGCTCATAAGTTTTTGATAGGAAGATCGAATGATAAAAGCGTATCTAGATTAGTCTCCAATCCGGGGTCCTAAACCACGTTCCTGACGAATGGAATTTACGGATTTTTAACAAGATATTCGAACCATAGTCAAGGAACGGCAATTGGGAAACAATATCTCAATCCCTAACGTCCACACGAAAGATTGCAATTACCGGCATCATCGGGAATCTGGGGAAAAGCCTAAAGGAACAATTGAGCATTCTTGATTGAAACCTAAAACGACAAACTGGTCAAGTTCATTCAGATTCGTTCTGGTTGTTGGGTTCGCTGGCATCGTCGCATTAGCCTTACTTATCTACTTCTATTTCGGCGGAACACAATCACTTGTTTTTCTCGAGTTTGTTTCTGTTCCCGCCGCAATCGCCCTAATAATTGACACGAAGATAAAGAAAAAATTCTCAAGCGAGAAGGGCGGCTGGTGGACTGGGATGGTGGTCGGAGAAAGAAAGGTCGGCATAAAGGTGGATTGGAATTCGTGTATGGGGGCCGCCAGCTGCGTTGAACTGGCACCAAAGGTATTCAGGCTGGACTGGGAAAAGAAAAAATCTGTCTTTGATCCCGCACCGCTGGTCTTGCTTGACAAGAAGGGAGCCGATCCCGAAAGGATATTCTACGCCGCACAATCGTGTCCGTATCGCGCAATAATATTGGAAGACGAGGAAACTGGAGAGCGCATCTACCCCTAGAATCGCAAAATCGATAAATCGAGCGCTTATCCTGTCTAGCACATGTCCATCCTCGTATTTGGATTCGAGCCGTTTCTGGAGTTTGACGAAAACCCATCCCAGCTACTGGTTCAGCATCTCCAAAATAGAAAGATAAAAGATCACGAAGTAACGAGTGTAGTTCTGCCTGTCGACTATTCTATGGTCGAGGAAAAAATCGTCACTCAACTAACGAGAGTCAGGCCGCAACTCGTAATCGGCTTCGGGCTTGCTCAAAGTCGCCAGAAGATCACTCCGGAAAAGATCGCCGTAAATTATCGATATGCGAGCGAACCGGATAACGCGGGAAGGATAATGAAAGGAACACCAATTGACCCCAAACTTCCTGATGGCATTTTTACCAACCTCCCGGTCGAAGGCATGGTGGAATCTCTCAACAAGAGCGGTATCCCCTCTTCTATCAGTCTGTCTGCCGGAGGGTACCTGTGCAACAACGCAATGTTTGTCATCGTCCGAGAGGCGAGAAGGCAGAATTTCAGCGGTGGTTTCATACATATTCCCTGCCACAGCGAATGGATCGCGAGAAACAACAACAAGAACTATCCCTCACTACCTCTAGATTCTATTATTGAAAGCGCGAATCGAGCTATCGTCTATTGTTTAGAGCACATGTCCTTGCAGAAGTTTGAAGAAGAGATGGCCTGAAAGCAAGCTAGGCGACTTTTACGACGCAGCCATCACATTTTCGCGCCGTTTCTCCATGGATTCGTGCCTAAGAGTTGCTTCGAACAGTTCTAGAAATTTCTAATTGCGCATACACTTGCGATCAGATGCAGGATAGTTTTTCCTCACATAACCTTCTGATAACATACCATTCCTGAGATCTCTTCAATACTTGACATTTCGCGCGATGATGGATTACCAAAACCTCCTCCGCCCGCGGTTCGAAGCTCAATGGAATCTCCTCGTTTCAATACCAGGGTGGTCTTTGCGGGCACTTTCTTTTTCTTCGTCTTGTTCCCTATCTTTTCGTGTAGGATGACCTCGACACACGATCCCTCTTTTCCGCCCTTCAGACCCCAAGGATGATGCCGCGATCGATCAGAGACGATTGTAACGGTTGTGGATTCGCCGGTAATCTCGAACATCCTGACTAATCCGCATCCTCCCCTAAATTTTCCTGCCCCGGAACTGTCCGGTCGAAATTCGTACATTCTCAAGAGGACAGGCAGCGACCGCTCAATGTCTTCGGCCGGAGTGTTCATCGTGTTGGTCATGTTGCACTGGATACCGTCGATCCCATCAAGTTTCGGTCTAGCGCCCAGGCCGACGCCCATTGTTTCGTAAAACGCCCAGGCCAGCCCTTTGTGAATACCGCCCATCATAATATTATTCATCGAACCTCCACTGGCAGCGGGAACCCTGTCTGGAAGGACTTTGGACAACGCTCGAAAAACTAGATCAGCATTTCTCTGACTCGTCTCGAGATTACCAATCGCTACGGGATGTGGGAACGTCGGGTTTATTATCGTTCCTTGAGGGGCGAATATTTTTAGGGCGGAGAAAGCCCCGTAGTTCGCGGGTACGTCATCTCCAATAAGTGTCCTGACGACGTAGTGGACTCCAGAGATAGTTACCCCAAAGACAGAATTCATTGGATTCTCGACCTGCTTTGCCGTTCCAGTATAATCGAATTCGAGCGTTCCGTCATCGCCCACCGTGGCACTGACTTTTAATTTGATGTCGTCACCGTCCGGGGATTCCAGCACGTCTTCAGCTGAATAGCGACCCTTCTTGATTTGCGACAGTCTTGAACGCATCATCTTTTCCGCGTACTCAAACGAGCGTGTGGAGGATTCCTGGAAGCTGTCGCGCCCGTATTTTTCAACGATCTCGAGCACTCTCTTCTCTCCCACATAGTTTGCTGCGACCTGCGCTTTCAGGTCCCCCGTTCTTTCAATCGGAGTACGCGAATTCGACGTTATGAGAGATATAACCTGGTGGTCGAACTCGCCCCGTCTCATCAGATAGGATGGGTTGATCACGAGTCCTTCTTCATACAAGCTATGAGCGTCGACAGAAATGCTTCCGGGCACTCTTCCACCAACGTCCGAGTGATGCGCCTTGTTAGCGGCGAATGCGACTAGTTGTCCCGTATGATAGATCGGGCGCACGACAGTTATATCATTCAAATGAGTGCCAGCGATGTAGGGATTGTTCGTAACTATCATAGTGCCCTCCTCGAGGATCATATGCTCAGCGTCTGCGTAATCCAAGAGATTTTTCATACCCCAGGGCAGTGAACCCAGATGAACGGGGATATGTTCCGCCTGCGAGAGCAGTCTTCCAACCGGATCAAAAATTGCAGCAGAATGATCCATCCTCTCCTTAATGTTTGGTGAATACGAGGAATTTCTTAGGGCAATCCCCATTTCTTCACTCGCATAGAGCAGCGAGCTCCGAATTAGATCGGAGGTGATTGGATCGATCAACTTCATCTAAATCCTTTCTAAACGGATATTACGATATTCATCAATCATCCAAGACCAGCTGCTGTTGATAACAGTCGTCGAGTCATATTCCTCCACTATTGCCGGTCCGACGCCATTATTTCCCGGGGAAAGCTCTTCGCGGACATATGCAGGAACTAGAGAATTCTTTCCGGAAACCCAAGCCTCTCGATTTCCCATTTCTCTTGGTTCACGACTTGTAATGATTTCCTCCCTCTTTCTCTCAATTTTCGGAACCGGAACTACGGCTTTGATTTTCGCGTTGACAACCTCAACATTTGCCTCAGGTGACGAGTAACCATAGAGTTCCTTGTGTTTTGCATCGAAGAGATTTCTTAACGAGTCCGGGGGCTGGTGGGGAAGATTGATTTCGTATGATTGACCTTGATACCTAACATCGACGGACTCATTCAACACAAAATTGTCCAGTTTCTCTATGTGGAGTTCTTTCACGCACTCTTTCCTTAGTTTATGAAACACCCTGCCCAGTGATTGAAGATCTGTGCTCATTACCGGAATCGAAAACATCCTCGCTAGATCCACCGTCAGGAGACCGTATGCCGAGAATAGTCCAGGGTGAAGCGGTACTATAACTCTAGTAATTGACATTTCTTCGGCCAGAATCGCACGCATGCAGCGGTCCTGCGCCACCAAAAGAAAAAAGTGTGTACTCTCTCGGGTCGCGCCCACGTTCAACGGAAACAATCGAAATTGCCCTTGCCATGTTGTGATTTACCAGCCTGATGATTGCCTGGGAAGCTTCGCCAGCTGTCAAGCGAAGTTTATCCGCGACATGTTCTAGGATAGCTTTCCTTGCAAGCTCAGGATGAACATTCATCTTACCTCCCAGAAGATGGACGGGACTGAGACGCCCAAGAATTATGTTAGCATCAGTTATTGTGGGATTGACTCCACCCCTCCCATAGGCTGCAGGCCCAGGTTCTGCCCCAGCGCTCTTGGGACCCAGCCGCAACGCCCCACCATCATCAACCCAGGCAATGGTTCCTCCGCCAGAGCTGACCTCCGCCAGATCGACAAACGGGTACCTGACGGGGTATCCACTTCCCTTGATCGATCTTCCGCTGTGGGTAGATCCCGAAGCTTCGAACTCATATGAAATGTCCGGCTGATAGTTGGTAATCATGCCGGCCTTTGCAGTTGTGCCGCCCATGTCAAAAGTCGCCACCTTAAGGAGGGAAAGTGATTTCGCTAGGTCAGCACATGCAAGAACTCCGGCGGCGGGACCCGATTCAATAATGGATATGGGAAATCTAGAAGCCTGTGCAAGGGAGCTCACATTACCATCCGAGTTCATTATGTAAATTGGGGCAACGAAGCCTTTGGTCTTCAGACTCTTGCTCAGATTATCGAGGTAGTTTGAGACAAGTGGAATAAGGGCGGCATTAACCACTGCGGTGCTGAATCTCTCGTATTCTCTGTACTCGTTATTCACACTACTTGACGTGACGATCCGTCCGTCGTAATCTCTCTTGATTATTTTTTCCACTGCCGCTTCATGAGAGGGATTGGCGTATGAATTGAGGAGCCCAACAACGACGCAATCATACTTTTCCCGTGCGAGCTTTTTTGCAAGACGCCGCACTTCCGTTCCCTGAACGGGCCCTCACTCCTTACCATCATAGAGCATTCTACTCTTAATCGTATAACGATCGTGTCTCTTGACGAGCGGAGTTGGCCTTTTGCTGTAGAGGTTGTATATCTCGGGTCTTCTTTGCCGCCCGATTTCTAGAACATCCCTGAATCCCGCGTTAGTAACCAATGCCGTTTTCGCGAGACCGCTAGATGTTAGAAGAGCATTTGTCGCAGTTGTAGTAGCATGGCTCATCATCTTTGTGTTGGAAGGATCAATGTCTTCGGAGGAGAGAGCGTTAACTATCGCCTCCTCGATTTTCCCAGGAGAAGTGGAGACTTTGATAACTTTAGTTTCCTTTGAACTTGCATTGAAGAGGATGACGTCCGTAAATGTTCCTCCGACATCTATGCCGATGAAAGTTTCAAGTAACTTTGAGCTCAAGCAAGGTCCCGCCGAGGCATCGCTTATTTCACATTTTACAAAGAGGCAGGCGGTTGAAATCAGGCATCGAGGGAGATTTCGATTTCCGAGATATGCCTATTTATTACAGATTATTGCCATATTCCAGAATAGTATGACCGTGTTTTTTCTAAATTCGACGTGTTTCCTAAATCTCTACGCTGACAAGGGTGATTGAGGCACGATGTTACGCTACGGGCATTCGGGGAATGCAGTCGCCAGTGTGGTTACCGTTGTGGTCACATTCTTAATTGTCGGAGCCGCCGGAGTCGGTGGTTACTACGCCTTTACTCAGAACAAGAATGCAACCGAATCGATTTCGAGTACGGTTGTTCCCGAAACATCTTCGTCAACACAGCCTTCATCGAGTAGCTCTGCTCAACCAGCGACGAGTTCAACGTCCACGAGCAGCGGCTCAACATCCACGAGTACTGGCTCGACGTCAACCTCTTCCGAGACAGAACCATCCACAACCTCTTACGAGACACAATCGTCAGTCACCTCGACTACAACGCTTTTCACTACAACGGAAACTTCTATGGAAACATCGTTGACTTATGCGACTACACTCACAGAGTCAAGCACCTGCACTTATTCTACGAGCGAGTCGCAATCAGGCGTTTTGAATATTCTTTCGGGCATCTTTTCCTCAAGTATGACAAAGGATCTTTTAGGAAACTTTTCCCAAATGTCTCTCCGATTTTACATAAACTCTAATCTAAATGAGTCAACGCTCGGAAATTCGAGTGTCGTTAATGTAACCGAGCTTATACTTGGATCGTACTCTGTAGTTGGGACTAAGGTAATCAACGGGAGTCAATTCACTTTAGTGAATTATACTTTAGATCTTTCAACGAATGGAACGCAATCGTTCGGAGGATCACAAAATCAGACTGGAACAATTTATTTTAATCCTGCGTGGAATGCAACGCTGATTGTTTCAGGGAGCAATACCATAACGGGTGCTCTCGCTACTTCAACTGCTGCAGATCTTATGGTCTTTTTCGAACTTTCGTTGCTTTACTCAAGCATAATTTCAGCGGTGCAATCGGATTATCAGGTAATGACCGAAATCAATCAAACAACAATCAATCTTGGAAATGTAACGATGGACGTTACAAATTACAACGTGACGATACCAGCCTCTAACTCTTCGAGCTCGACAACGTCGTCAAATTCGGACTCAAACTGCGGTAATTCCAGCGTGCCCCAACTAAACTCCACGGGGTATACGATAATTCAGGTGGGAAAGCTTCCTGGAACAAATACAACCCTGGTAACGTTGGTTGACTCTTACATTTCGTCACCTGCGACGGGGACGGAGATCTCAGAGTATCAACTTATTTCACTGACCATCGCAAACACAACGACAACAACAAGCGGCACTTCGAGTACGACTTCAGAAACCAGTCATACTTCGATGACTACAATCTAGTCAATTCGATAAATAGAAGAATCCAAAGTTTGGAGAACGAGCTCTCGCTTCTAGAATAAGTCATTACGGAGATCTGTACTCCTCTTCTCGTTTTCTTATTTCCGCGGCGACGAGATCAGCTGTCTCGTCGTGCATTTCGCCCAGTCCCTTGATAACCCCCTTGCGATCTGCATCTGACCGATTCTGGTTCATCTTCCACTTGCCTTCTATTCGCGAGATCGGCATTTCAAAGCCTACGATTGATTTCAACTCTGCTTCGATGTAGTCTCGCGGTGCGTCGCTGACTTTCCATGGGTTGTCGAAAGGAGCTTCATGGACATTTGTGAGATGCGTCACGAGTTTCAGCAGACGATCCTTGTCTTCGAAAAACACAGGACACCCATAAACATGGATCGCCACATAGTTCCAGGTCGGTACCACTTTTCCTGTGTCAATTCTGGTCTGGTACCAATTTGGGGTGATGTACGCGTCGGGACCCACGAACATCGCCAGGGATTCAACCCCCGGAGAAGAATCTCTCCACTGCGAATTTCCGCGGGCTATATGCCCGTAGAGGGTGCCGTAGGTTCCCTTCGACTTTTCCACGAACATCGGAATGTGGCTTGCGATCAATCCTTTGGGTGTGCTGGTGACAAGAGTTCCAAATGCGATTCTCTCTATGGCTTCGTGAATAACAGGTAACCTGTCTTCCTTGAACCAGCGTGGTGTATACATGACGCTAGACTGCCGCACCGCAGCTGCCGCAGAAACGTTGACCAGCTGCCACTGCAGCTCCGCACTTCGGACAGACCATTGCCCTTTGGGGCTGTTGTTGCATCGGAGGGATTCCAGTAGCCCCTGCGGTGAAGGGAGATTGGTAACGAACCAAATTCTCCCTGATAATCCCGTATGCTTTTTCAGCGTCCGAATTTGGAAGATCTTTTAAGTCAAGTGCGTCTCCACCGAACCGCAAAGTGAGTTTCAAAGTTGATCGAAGGATTCCCTTGTCCAGAATCACATTGGAAATGTCCTGAAAATTGTAATCGGTGTAGTCTTTTTTGAGATTCAGATCATGCGGGTGGCGAAAAATGATGCGCTCGTTTGTAATGACAACGGATTCAATATTTATTCTCGGATGAAAAATTTTCTGCTGGATGTAGAGTTCGACCTGTTCATTCGGTCCGAGTATTTTCACTAGATCTTCTGGTGGTTTGTCCATCTCTTGAACGTCTCAAATAAATTAAGAAAACATTCGTGCTATTTACTTTTGCCCGGAGCGGTTGCTCCTAGGAGCCTGTCGCCTAGATTCCTGACTCAGCTTTCAATATCTTCTGGTCTCCTACGAGGCAAATCTATGTCATATTCCCATTTTCGTACACCGCACTCGTAGACTCTTTAAATCCATTTGGTATGAATAACTGAATATTATTAGTTTTGAGGCCAAAACCGACAGATTTTTCTAAAACATCTAATCCACTAGACCAATGTCCATCGATGACAAAATCAAACTGGGACTAGTTGCACTCTCGGTATTATCCGCTATAGCCGCAGCCATTCACTTCGGGTATGTACCAGCTGGGCATCATCCCCTTCTGGAAACGATCGGACCCGGACCAATTTCGCACTAGAATACAAGAAACCGAAATTCTGAAATTAGGGCAGCGCTCAACCTCCCCATCCCAAATTTTTGTCTTGGATTGGAAAATTGGTTTTCGTTGAAAAAAATTCGTTCTGGAAAGTGCAGGGTTGTAGTTGACTGATATGACTAGATTGTCCACCCACTCTGCAGTAGATGCGAATCAAGTATGCTTTCCTCTCATGTCAAATGACCCGTTCATTATTAGACCGATGAGATAGAGTTTCATTTGGATTACTTTGATCGATACATAGTCATTCGGATGGAGTATCTCTCGATCGGCATTGTACATGACCCACGCGTTGTATACAAGACATGCAAAGAGATAGTAAAATAACCTTACAACATAGTTCCTTGATGTTGTTTTTACCAGGAACTGATTTGACATCCGGTAGCTCGTCTCTATGCCCCAACGATTCTTGAACAATCTCAATACTGTCTCAGCTTTGTAGGGAAGATTGGTTGCAAACAGGTACTTGTAATCCTTTGATTTGTCGTAGACCACGACCACATCAAATGACGTTTGTTCGGACTTTCTTCTCCTGTGTCCACTAGTCGTGTATGTGAATCTCCTGCCATTCCAGAGCCTCATTTTCTTTGTGCTGTAGGTCGGAGCCATTCGGACGATGTACTTGAGTCCAGATTCCTCAAGAAATCTCAGGAAGCCTGTGCTAAGGAATCCACCGTCAAACACCAAGTATCGAATTCTGATTTCCAGCTCTTCTCGCAGTTTTCGCACAATTTGTTCGGCAGATGAAGCAAGTTCCGCAGCTGATTCTAACCCTGTAACAGCTACGATCAGTCTTTCCCCATCTACCAGAACAGAAGCTGTAAGATACTTGAACGCATAATTGCTTCCATCTCGGTGCATGGTTCCGATGACCATCGGTGTTTCTTCATGATCGCCGTAATACATGACATCGTGCAGATCCACCGCTACGGGGACTGGAAGTCGTAATTTCCGTCGTTTTCGGAGCTTCTTTACATTCATGTCTACCAAATCATCGAAGATTCGTTTGAGCCTCTCTTCTCTTTGTGATTTGATGTACGAAAGAAGAGTTTCTGCTGTCGGTGATTCGTCTAGAGACTTTGAAACACCTTCTGCAAACCCATTCACCAAGCTTGCAGAAATAAGCAGTTTTAGGTGATCGGCTTTTGAGTAAATGGCTCTCTCCTTGAGGTCGTATGTTAGCAATCCTGAGATACTTTTCTTCACGAATTCATGCAGCTTTCTTGAATTGACCTTCAATGAATGTCGGAAAGAAGCCCTAAGGCACGCTGGCCATAATAATTACGGCCGAAAACGCTTGAATTCATTCGCATCTACTGTCTGATCGTGGGAAGGACGATCCAAATTCACTGCTTCTTCGTTGCATAGACAGCGGGCTTAATAGTATGGTCAAGGAGTAGCCCAGGTGGTTTACTTTAGATTAGAGCACGCAAATAATCTCCCAAAAGAGGAAATACCCAAACGACTGGAGGACTTCGTCTCAGCTTTGCAAGACATGTTTGGAAGCGGTATGAAATCGATCAACAGGTCAATCGTCGCGGAACTCAAAATCGGTTCCGGAGGACTGGTTGAGGTCGATGAGGACGACCTTGTTCTGTCGCTGAGACTCACGAAAGCTCATTTTCAGAGCTCCGCGGTCTAGTAGGGTAATTCCTCTGGAAAGTCTTATGGCATCATCCGTCATTATTTAACTTGCTTTTGAATTTAGGTGATGGGACGAGATCCAAGCCTAGCGGCGCGGATGACAATTCACGGATGAGCGGACTAGATCGCAGAGCAAAAATTACCATAATAGTGGCGATACTAGCGTTTCCCATCGCTGTCCTATTTGCCTTTTACTCCTCGCTGAACGTTGTTGCGACCAACGCCCCGCTTTTCAATTTCCTGAACTTGGGTTCACCCAGTGGTATCTACTTCACGGCCACGATCAACAATACCATAACTTCTATCGAATTGAACGCCTCCGCGATTCAGAACAGCCCGCAATTTCCGAACTTCTTTCCAAGTATTTCAGTCCCAAGCGCATATCTTGTTGCAATCATCGTAATTGTTTTCTTTATAGTTGGCCTTGCCGTTGTGAGGAACGTTCGGCGACAAAATAGTGTCACGGGATTCGACGGGGCCAAGGATCTTGAATCGCAAAGAATTGAAGTCGCCAACGCCTTGGACGATGCCGTTTCCGAACTTAGACGGGGAAATGAATATCGCAGGACGGTACTAGAGTGTTATAGACGGATATCCGAACTGCTCGAAGCTAAGTCCTCGATTGATGGAAGGCCGCTAACGGCAAGGGAATTTGAGAAGACCGTGTCCACAAGTTTGAAACTCGACACCCCGTACCTTTCGCAAGTTACTGAAATCTTCGAGATAGCGCGATACAGCCTCAAGGAAATATCAAAAGAAGATGCAGATCTTGCGATCGAGTCACTGTCGAATCTTAGTAGCGTGTTAAGAGAGATAAATTCTGGGACAGAGTGATTTCGTTTTGCTAAGTAGTTGGTCGGGCCTCCAACTTGAAGGGAAGAGCAGCTCGCGAAGTCGGTCGAGGCGGTCCGCGGGGATTGTCAGTATTGTTCTCCTAGTCGCAATTCTGATTCTTGCTTTGCTCAGGAATTCTCAAATCATACTTGTGATTTCCCTGTACGTTTGCATCCTTCTCGAGGGAGTCTCCATATCCGTGTTCATAATGTATTCAAGGCCCGAAGAAGACTCGTTTCCCGCAGATCCTCGAAGAGGCTCCGACGGCGGAAAGGGAAATGATGTAGTTAATTCGATGAACATCTACGTAAAGTACGCATCACGCGGTTCCGACCACTCGCGTCGGGAGATGAGCTCATGTTATCAAGAATGTCATGGAAGATAACGCGTCCAAGAAATACCGGGACATGTCAAATGATAGGCTTTTTCAGTCGGACCTGGAGCGAGTCGTAATTCCGTTTACTTCTGATGGGAGTCAAACCTTTGGAAGAAGGGCGTCCAAGACAAGGATGTCGAGGCAGGAAAGAGAAGCTTATCTAACAAGTTTAGAGCGCATTGTCCAGAAACTCGGAGACCAGTGAACTCCGAGCCAAACTATCATCGTGACCATTTTTATGGCTGAACCAGAGCGGGCGCAAAACTCGGCGCTGAAGATCTTGGATGTGGTAGGGACGGCTATCGTCGGAAAAAAAGCAGTGTTGAGGCTGATCTTGCTTTCGATCCTGTGTAATGGCCATGTCTTGTTTGAAGACCTGCCGGGGTTGGCGAAAACCCTCACCGCAAGATCTTTCGCGCAGAGCCTAGGATGCGAGTTCAAGCGGATCCAGTTTACCTCCGACCTTCTTCCGGCCGATGTGACCGGAAGCTACGTTTACAATCGAGCAACTTCGGCGTTCGAGCTGCGCAAGGGGCCAATCTTTTGCAACATTCTCCTGGCCGATGAGATCAACAGGGCTCCTCCCCGGACGCAATCAGCGTTGCTTGAAGCTATGCAAGAGCGGCAGGTCACGATCGAAAATGAAACGATGAAACTGGGAGCCCCTTTCATCGTGTTTGCAACCCAAAACCCGATTGAATACGAGGGGACTTATCCGCTCCCCGAAGCTCAGCTCGACCGGTTTATAGTGAAAACTACCATCGGATATCCTACCATTGAAGAAGAGACTTCCATACTTGAGAGGAGATCAGCGAGGCGAAGCGATGATTTTTCATTGGAAAAAGTCGTCGAAAAAAACGCGCTACTGGAGATGCAGTCTCTCGTCGAGTCAGTCCACATAGAACGAGATGTTGAAAAATACATCGCTGAAATTGTCGGGAAAACTCGCGATCATCCCTCCGTTGAAGTCGGCTCGAGCCCGAGGGGTTCGCTTGCAATCTTGAAGCTATCGAAGGCAAACGCGTGGCTGGATCAGAGGGATTATGTCATTCCGGACGATATCAAGGCAGTCGCGATCTCTGCACTGAACCACAGGTTAATCCTCACGGCGGATAACTGGCTCAGAGGAACAAAGCCCGAAAGCATCATCGAGGAAATAATCGGCAAGACGACCGTTCCCAAAGTTTCGTCATGAGCTCATCTGAGCTGCAAAGCTTGTACTACCGGTACCTTATCTTATGGATTTTTTCAGGTCTGTGCAAAAGACCTGCATACCTAAACGATCGTTTATAAGTCCCACTTCACTAAGGAAAAGTGGGATGACAGAGGTAAGGACTCTCAAGGTGGACGAAAAGGGACGCCTGCAAATACCGAGAGAAGTACGAGAGAGGTTGGGGATAAAAAAGTCAGTTACCGTGAAGATTGAAGAAAATGGCTCGTTTTCAATCGAACCTATTTCAAACCTCTATGATAGAGTTGCAAGCGATGTAAAATTCAATTTTAGGAGTGTCGAAAAGTCGCTTCCTAGCCTCAGAAGAGCGGCTGGGAAGCAGCTGCTAAAAGAAGTGCAGTCGAAGGTCTAAAACTCAAAAGTTTCCTCAATTGATCATGTCGACTGAGTGAGCATACACTTGCTAATCGAAACCGATGTTCTGCTTGCCGCGATAAATCCTATCGATCCTCTCAGGCCGTACTCCCTCAAGATACTCGACGAAGAAAGAGAGAAGGATTTGTTACTATCACCTTATTCATTGTTGGAACTCAGTTTGCTTGAAAGAGCGAGGAAATTCGAGATTCCCAACTTTGAGCGTTTCTCGGGCGATATGCAGGACTTGTTTCAAGCCAAAAGAATAAGGCCACTTGCAGACAAGATCATGTACCACTCGCAGGGACGTGCGCTAGAGTCTAGGTTCAAGCTCACTTATTTCGACAGTCTCCACGCAGCGGTCGCAAAGGTGGAGAAAGAGACGCTAGCAAGTTTTGACAGGTCGTACGACAGGCTGAGCGACAGCGGAGTAAAAAGGCTCGACCCCAGGGATTTTCGATAGCCATAACTGGAGTGAAGTCTACTCTACGCTTTTCGCAACAATAAACGAATTCGAAAATACGGGTATATTGCTAAATCCTTTCGGTCATCTATCCGTCTTTGATACCAGTGGCACAGTCTAGGAATTAGGGTTCTGCCCTAATTCCTTCCGGGAAAGTTCTGCGTCTGGAGCGGAACTTCGGTCAGTCGGAGAGTGGTTTCCCTTCTCGAACCCATCCTGAAGTAGATCAGTTTGATCATGGTTCCGACCTCAAACTTTGATAGCGCGAGCAGTAGATCCTTCATCTGCTTTACTTCGGTCTCGCCGAGCCTCACGATCACGTCGCCCGTCCGCAGTCCTGCTTCATTTGCAGGACCTTCTCTTGACAGCCCCGCGACGAGCACTCCCGTGTCTGCCTGCAGATTGTACCTACGAGCTATCTGGGGAGTCAGGCTCATGCCCGAAATCCCAAGCCAAGGTCTAACCACTCTGCCTTTTCCGAAAATCTGCTGTACTACCCGCTTTACGGCGTTGATTGGAATTGCAAACCCAACTCCTTGAGCAAACGGGATCATGGCGGTGTTTATCCCGATGACATGCCCATTGATGTCTGCGAGTGGCCCGCCCGAATTACCGGGATTTATGGCCGCATCAGTCTGAATTAATCCCTCGAAGATGAATTCTGCCCACGGCAGCGGTCGTCCCAGGGCGCCGATGACTCCAAGCGAAGCTGTCGATCCACCCGGAAGTCCGAGGGTGTTGCCTATCGCAAGAGCGAACTGACCCACCTTGAGTGAGTCGGAATCTCCGAGCGTCGCGGCGGGAAGATTCGAATCGGTTCTTGCCTTAATCAACGCAACGTCCGTCGCCGGATCAGCACCTGCCACCTCTCCTTCGAAACTTCGTCCGTCCCTCAGGTGGATTTGAACTCTCGACGCACCTTCAATGACATGGTTATTCGTGACGATGTATCCGTTCGAATCTATTATTACGCCAGAACCCTGGCCCTCCAGAGGTACGACTCCGTACCTCGTGTTTCTCGTCAACCTCATGCTGTCGATTGCGACTACGCTCTCGTTCAACTTGTCAATCGACGCGACAAGCTGGTCCTGTAATTCAAATGCTGATACCATTCTACTTCACTCCATTATGAACTGTAAATAGACCCCAGCTGACTTTTCTGAGCGGAGTCACTTTGATCCACATTCCTTTCTCGCTCTCCTCGACTTCCGCCTTACCCCTGATCACGATTCCTCGTGGCGTCCACGGTTTGACGGTTACGAGATCGTCGATTACCAAGGCAACCCTGCTGTTGTCCTTGATATTTCGAAACTTCAGACTCTTTTCGAGGTTCCACCCACCAAAGTAAAAGCATTCTCCGTCGAACTCAAAAGCCACTGGTACAACGTGCGGCTGATTTCTGGAGGATGAGGTTGCAATTCGAGCAAGCTTGCTCTGGCCGATAAACTCGACTTCCTTATCGGTGAAAGAAACTGCCTTTCGTTCCTCTTTCGTCATCATTCTGAAACAATCACAAACCATGATCAAGGTCTGGTCAAAGTTATATACTTAGTAGTCATGACGATGCAAGTTGGTTAGAAACACTTGAGCAAGTTGCAGGAGCTTGACCAAGAAGTTATCGACGAGTGTAAAGTCATCCACGCTCAGTGGAACGAAATCACCAAGGTATGGACGCTTCCCCTAATTCACGCTCTGGGCCTGGCGCAGCCCGCTCGGTTCAACGAGCTGAAAGAGGAGGATCGAGGGCATCAGCGCAACTAGCCTTTCTGAAAGGCTGACAGAACTGGAAAAAATTGGGATTATCCAGAGGAAGGTATTCCCGGACAGCCCGCCCCGCGTCGAGTACCTCTTTGACCCCAAAAGGCGAGGACCTGCAGGTTCTGCTAGAGAAATTTGCCGATTGGGTAAGGCGTTGGAACGAGAAGGGAAAGTAAGCATTCGGGTATTAGATCAAACGCTGGCCCCAACTATCATTAGAATCAAAGTAAGTGCGAGGATTCCGGTTGCCGACGACGCTCCGATTCGCATCCTCTTTTGCAATTGCAAGATATTTGACTCAGACTGACCTGCCCCGCCGGGCGAACTCGGCATCTGCTTCATGGTCTTCACAAGTTTGGTCGCTGAAGGATAGACTATACCTATGAGGACGATGTAAGCTAAGAGTCCCAAAACAGCGCCTGCATAGATTAAAGGCAGACCGGAGCTGCTCGGAGCCAGAGATGTGGATCTCGCGATGTAGCCGAAGAGAAGCACGCCGAACAATACCGACCCGGTTGCAGTAGCCACAATGAATCTGATATATCGCGGGAAAGTCGCAATTACAAAATCTGCTCTGGAAGCCGGGGCGATCTTTGCCAGAGAGGGGGCTATGATCATCGTGAAGAGCGCTGCTCCCCCAAGCCACGTAACAATGAAGCCGATATGAAGGATCAGAAGAACGATGAAGATAACATCCGCCAAAGGAAATCTGGAGAGTTCAAGAAAAATGGTGGTATTATTGTTTTAGTCGCTCCATTGAGACTCTGTTTTCCTGAAATTAGTATACCCTCTGGTCAATAGGATAAGAGCGAGGTGGATATGGAACAGAGGCAGGAGGTACTACATCTATGGGAAACTCGATCCTGTCAAGATCGCATGGATCATACGCGAAAAAGAGAAGCACCTCCTGTCTACAGTGGAAATAGCGGGGAGTGTGGGTGTCTCTTCCATATGGGTGAAGAAGCTCTGGAGGAGATATCGCATTGACAATAACTCTGAGAAGCTCCCTGAGCTCAAAAAGCCAGGAAGGAAAAAATCCATCGAACCTTCCGAAGATGAGAAAAAGTGCATCCAAGAAGCTTACGCAGAATATAGGGTCAACGCACTCACTCTGGAGAAAGTGCTTGAAGTCTGAGTACCAAAAACACATACCGCACAACCGCATCCACAAGGTGATGAAGAGTCTGGGTCTTGCTTTGAACGAGCCGCGAAAACAGATCCGGAAAAAGTGGATCCGATACGAGAGAGAACACTCCAACTCTTTATGGCACACCGACTGGACCTTAATTGAAGGTCATGGATGGTTCACCGCCTATCTCGATGACGCATCCAGATATGTGATGGCATACGGTCTCTTTCCGGAAGCTACTTCGGCTCGCTCGGTGGAGGTCTTGGAAAAGGCGATCTCCAAGCACGGCAAGCCTGCAAGCATCCTGACAGACAGAGGTACTCAATTTTATGCCACCGATTCTGAGGAGAAGGAGAAGGGGCTGACAGAATTTGAAAAGCGTCTCATCTCCCTCGAGATCAGGCAGATCCTCGCAAGGGTGCAGCATCCCCAAACGAATGGTAAGATCGAGAGGTTCTTTCGGACGGTCAAAGATAAGCTTCCGAGCTTCGAGAATAGCTTGAATGAGCTCATGGAATGGTACAACTTCACGAGGCCCCACATGTCATTGAATCTTGACGTGATCGAGACTCCCTACAAAGCCTATCTCCGGAAGATGCCTCCCGAAGGAATCATAACAGACGAGAAAACTGGTGAAATATATCATGCGGAAAAGTAGGAAGAAGAGTCAAAGGTATACTGATTCTGGGAAACTACATCGCTCCATTGAGACAGTAAAGGATATAAGACGTCCTGTAATTTTACTGTAATGAGAACATGCCCAAGGAAGGCTTTAGTGTAATCACCATTACTCAGCAGGCTCATGACAAGGCGAAGCAGAGGTATAACCAGAAAGTCAGGGCCGAGAAACTAACGAAGAGTTTTTCCAAATACGTCAATGATCTGATAATTGAAACTATCGAGGCTGACGAGAATTTGTCGCTCGCAGCACCATACATGCAAAAGATTGGCCTGCAGGATAACTCGATCATGATCAAGGACAACAAAATTGGACGGATAGTCGAAGTTCAGGTCCATGGCAAAGAATTGATCTGCATGCTTGATGAGAAGAAGGACTGCGTGCACGTTGGCTACGCGTCCGCTATACCTGAAGTATATCGCCTGATGTCCGAGAGACGAAAGTAGAAAAACGCTTTATCAATCCGATAAATTCCTCGTAGACAGAAATGCCGAGGATATTATCGGGCGACGAGATTGATCTACTTGTTAGAAAAGTAATCGACGCGGATTCCGGCGAGCAAAAACAGCCTGCCGGGTTCGATGTAACAGTTAACAACATTCATTCTTTCCCGCAGACCAGATTCACTCTGGGAATTGCAAAGGGAGAGAATTCGACGTTAGAGGATGTACCTCTAGTCAATGGTTCATATTATGATCTTGAAGCAGGAGCTTATTTTGTAGAGCTGAACGAGATCACCACTATTCCTCCAGACGCTATTGGGATCTTACTTCCGAGATCGACGCTGCTCAGAAACGGGCTCGACGTAAGAACAGCTTTATTTGATCCTGGCTACTCGGGCCAGCCAAAAGTCATGCTCGTCTGCCACAGACCAGCGCGAATCCAAAAGTTTTCCAGGATAGGACAGCTCATAATTTTGAAATCTGACAAAGAATTTTCTCAAAAGTATTCTGGACGATACCAGGGAGAGCTGGCTGCTGGTGCCGCGACCAAGACGTAACGACTTTTCTGACAGATATTCACCCCGATACAGAAAAACCTTGCCCTAAAAATAGGTACATGTTTGAGCTTAGAATGCAAAAGATTTCATTAGATACTTTTTACTAGAAGGTTACTTTCACCTTGACAAATCCAGTTGAAACGAGAGACCAGCCTTCCTGCAATATCGATCTTATTCCTGACTAGTCTTGTTTCTGGAATATTCTGGTTCAATTCCTCGGCAATTTTTCCGTTCATCGCTTCAGATCTGAAGCTCGGCATATCCGTGCTGGGGCTGATGTCTGCGAGTTTTCTCGCGGGCGTCGGGCTTTGCCAGATACCTTCGGGACTTCTTTCTATGAGGATCGGGATGAAGGGTACGATAATCATCGGGACCGCGATGTCTTCCCTCGCCACGCTGGCGAGCGCTGTTCAGTCTGATGCCTTCGGCCTGATTGTATTGAGGTTCATCATTGGCGCGGGCCTCGCGTTCATGTTCACTCCGGGAGTGAGTTTGATAGCTAGTTACTATCCTCCCGGAAAAGAGGGATTTGGAGTTGGGGTCTATGACGCCTTTTCTCTGATCGGAGGAATCTTCGCCTACGTTGGAAACACAATCATCGCCTCTCAGTACGGCTGGCGCATAGTTCTCGCGTCGAATGCTGCCACAGGGCTGGTGGTCGGACTCGCATTTCTCGCAATAATGCCGAGAGAGTCAATCAGAGAGGATTTCAAGATCCACGTTCCGAAGATCAAAAACCTTCTTCTTGACAGGTGGCTCCTGACGGTGGGTATCTCCTTGCTCGGACTGGAATTTGCGAGCGCACTCGTGGGAAATTTCATGGTGTTCTATCTGTCGTCGGGGTTGAGGCAGAATCCGCTGGTCTCGGGACTGATAGCTAGTCTTCTTCCAATTTCCGGCGTCACGGCTTCGGTCATTTTCGGCAAAATATTCGACCGGACGAAGAAAATGAAGCCGCTAATTCTATGCCTGGGGACCCTTACAGCCTTTGGACTAGCGGTGAGTGCTCTAAATAATCTGAACGGCTCGATTCTATCCACTTTATTTGTCGGGTTTTTCAGCTCTGGTGGTTTCATAGTCTGCGTTGCGGCATCGAGACAGACTTGGCAGGCATGAAATGGAGTATGAAGTGCTGGGAGTCAGCTGGGCAATTACGTTGTCGTTGGTGGGGAGCTTTTTCGGTCCGATTTTTTTCTCATACGCAGTCATCTTTGTAGGATACGAGTTCGCCTGGATTTTTTCCAGTTTGATCTGCCTTGCATTCTTTGCACCGCTCGTTGTTAGTTGGGCAAGGAAATATCCGAACCCCGAGCAAGTCGATACTCAGAAACTGGGTTAGCGTTTTATACCGGGGACAGATTTGGACTGGACAAGAGATTTTCTAAATGTTCTGTCCAAAGTGCGGGAAACAAGTCAGCGACGATGCAACTTTTTGTCCAAACTGCAGAGCTCAGTTGAAGCCCACTCCTAATTCGACTGCAGCCGTGACAGCACCTGTCGCAGCGCTTGGGACGGTTAATGCTCAAGGTGGTGGTTGGGGGCTTCCGATGCTGTTTACCGCGCCGTATGTTCCTGGATACAAGATCGACAGGGTTCTAGGAATGACCTACGGAATTACAGTTAGATCAAGAGGGCTCGGTGGCAACATCATAGCCGGATTGAGAACAATCGGCGGAGGGGAGATTAAGGAGTACACTGAACTCGCTCACCAGGCTCGACAGCAGGCACTGGACAGGCTTCAGGAACATGCGCAGAGCATGGGGGCGAACGCGGTTATCAGCGTAAATTTTGACTCGACCGAAGTAGGCAATACCATGGACGAGATAATTGCTTTCGGGACCGCGGTGGTAATCTCACAAATGTCCGGAGATGCCCAGCAGTACGTGAGATTGTCTTAACGGACAGTAACGCTCTTCGCCAGGTTTCGCGGCCTATCGGGGTCATGCCCTAATATTACCGCGAGCTGATAAGCGAGGATCTGGATTGGAATAATCTGGCAGATGGGGTTCAGCTCCTCGCTCTCCGGGACTTTTATGGGAAAGTCGAACACGTCAAGCTTTGCAGGTCCGATACCGATAAGATATCCTCCACGACTCTTGACCTCCATAGCATTCGAGAGAATCTTCGACTCGGTGTCCTTTGAGAAGAACACTATGATTGGGGTTCCCTTCCCTATGAGGGAGATGGGGCCGTGTTTCAACTCCCCACCCGCGAAGGCTTCCGCGTGAATGTACGAAACCTCCTTAATCTTCAATGCCGCCTCCAGGGCGGTCGCGTATAGAGACCCCCTTCCCAGGACGAAAATGTGCTCCGTGGTCGCGAGCCTGTCTGCGAGCTCCTTTATCTCGTCTCTCATATGCCGGGATGTTAGATTGAGGAGAATGTTCTCAAGAAACTTCAACTCGCGAACTCCCTCGTCATACCTTCCCGCCAAAGAGAATGCGAGCAGGGTAAGCACCGCGAGCTGAGCTGTGTATGTCTTCGTCGAAAGCACGGAGACCTCGGGTCCGGCATTCAGGAATAAAGAAGTGTCCGCAAACTGCGTAGCGGAAGATCCCATTACGTTGACGATAGAAATAATCTGACAGCCCTTTTGCTTGGCCGTCTTTATCGCGTCAAGTACGTCGATTGTCTCGCCGCTCTGCGTTACCGCGATAACGAGTGTGTCTTCCTTGAGAAAATCCTCATACGCCGAGAACTCGCTGGCGAGAACCGTGTTGATGTGAAAAGACGCCAGCTTTGAAAATAGATAACTTGCGGAGAGGCACGCATTGTACGACGAGCCACATCCGATCAGAAAGACACCGCGCGCTTTTCTGATCCGTGCCGTAATCTCTTCGATCGTCGCCCTGTCTTGGGAGGCGGCTCTCTTGATCGTATCGGCCTGCTCGAATATCTCCTTTAGCATAAAGTGATCGAACTCACCCTTTGCGGCGTGCTCGATATCCCACGAGACGCTCTGAACGGGTCTCTCTTCCCGTTTTCCAGTCCGAAAATCCAGAATCTCGTAACGACGCACCTCGCCCTCGAGCTTTGGCTGCCTGATTACCACGGTATCGCCATCGTAGAGGTACACAACGTCTTTAGTCTGATCAAGGAACGCGGGTATGTCGCTCGCAAGAAAGAAATCATTGTTTTGCCCGACTCCGAGTACCAGCGGCGAGCCGTTCTTTGAACCGATTATTGTTTTCGAGTCCCTGTCAATTACCACTATTGCAAAATTTCCCTCCAATGACTGGAAGGTGTTGAGCACCGCCTGGACAAAATCTACGCCGCGAATCCGCATCCAGTACTCTATCATGTTGGGGACAACTTCGGTGTCAGTCTCGCTGAAAAAGTGGAATCCTTCCGACACTAGTTGTGCCTTGAGGTCCTTGTAATTCTCGATTATTCCGTTGTGGATAACCGCTATTTTCTGGTTGTTAGAGATATGAGGATGAGCATTTTCCTGCGTAACGCCGCCGTGCGTCGCCCACCTGGTGTGCGCAATTCCAATAGAACCTTTGAGGTCGAGCAGATCTAGCCGATTGTGAATTTCAAGAACTTTGCCTACGTCTTTTTTGAGTTCAAACTGATCGTTGTCGTTAATCGTTAGAATACCGGCGGAGTCATATCCCCTGTATTCGAGCCGCTTCAGCCCCTCAAGCAAGATCGGGGCGGCGTTTTCATCACCCGTGTAAGCAATTATCCCGCACATGGTAGGGCAGACAAAGACTTTCGGGGCTTCTTTGATATATAACTGTAGTATTAGATTCGACGATATTCCGAACCCGCATCCGTGTCAGTAATCTATTATGATTAAGCCTTTTGCTTAAAGCATCGAGTTTGGTCAGCAAATTTTGGAAGAGAAAATGAAGATAAAATCGGATATTGATCCAGACTTTGAAATCGCACGAATAACGGAATTCTTGAACCGCTCCATAGAGTCTTCGAACGCAAAGGGGTTCGTTGTAGGGATCAGCGGCGGTATCGACAGCTCAGTCGTAGCTTCACTCTGCAAGAGATCTCAGGGTCCTAATCGAGTACTGGGACTGCTTTTGTTTGAAGATTTCCACAGGGATTCGATCGATTATAGGGATGCAAAGGCGCTCGCAGGTGATCTCGGTATAAGATCTGTGGATATCCGGATCTCTTCGCTTGTTTCAGCTTACGAAGAAGTCTTGAGAACGAAGGAACTTAATGTTTCTAAAATCACCCTGGCGAACTTGAAAGCCAGGATAAGAATGACGATCCTTTACGCTTACGCAAATCAGGAGAATTATCTTGTAGCGGGAACTGGCGACAAGAGCGAGGACCTTTTAGGCTATTTTACTAAATTCGGCGATGGTGGTGTGGACATTCTCCCAATTGCGCATCTTTACAAGGGACAGGTCAGGGCTTTAGGGCGGCGTCTCGGTCTGTCCAAGAATCTCGTCACAAAACCCTCCAGCCCAAATCTGTGGAAGGGACATAAAGCAACCGACGAACTACCTGCGGACTATGAAACCCTCGATCCCGTGCTGTCTCTACTCTTCGATCATAGCCTCGGCCCTCGGGAAGTGAGCAGAAAAACTGGAGCTCCACTTTCACTGGTCAATGAAGTGATTCGACTCAATTTGGCAAGCAGACACAAGCGCTCCTATCCTCCGATGGTATCCACGTAACAATCAAAATTTACTTTTGACAAAGAGTCTTCGATTCGCCTGACTCGTATCGTGTTCTGATGTATCTGATCTAGAGCATTTCCTAAGCTGCTGGGAAGTTCAAAGATCTGGATTCTGTCCCTATAAAGCTCGTTTCACCCGGATTTAGAAACGGAGTGAGGAAACCGAGATTAAACCGGAGCTCTACACTCAATATTGAAGATACTTAACATGAATCTACAAGTGGAGCTTCAGGAGCACCAACCAGAAAAGCAGGAGATCCAGAGTCGCGCAGTTAGGCGATCAAAGATGGAGATGCTCTGCGACACTCTCTCGGTGATTGCAGCGGGCGAAACGGCCCCGACCAGGGTCATGTATCACGCCAACATGTCATGGATCGAAACAAAGCGCTGCCTCAAGATCCTGATTGAAAGAGGACTGGTCCAGGTCAGAATCGAGCAAAAACGTGAATATTATGAGCTGACTGAAAAAGGGTTCGATCTTGTAAAGACCTTCAACAACATCAGAGAGGATTTGAACATCCTGCCAATCCATTAGAAACATCCGGTCTAGGTTGATAGATTCAAACTCGGTGTCTCGCCTCCCGAAATATCTTATTCAAATTTCTCTCAACTGGACTCCGGTTTTGAATTGGAAAGTATTCATGAAGATTCCGAGAATTCCAATGTTATTGCTGAAATTGAAAACCGGACTGTAGATCCAGCGGTAACAGAAATTCATGCGAAAACGGTAAGCAGCGGTGCCGACCGCATGCCGGACATACTCCGCCTGGAAATGCTCAGTTTGCTCCACACAAAACCGCTGACCGGATACGAACTCAGAAAGAGCATAAAGGCATCATTCAATCACGAAATAAGCTTCGGGACGCTCTATCCAAACCTGGCATCCCTTGAAAGATTGGGCTTGATACAGGGCCGATGGGTGTCTCTGGGCGAAAATCAACTGCGCAGAAAAAGGATCTTCACTCTGACTGATGCGGGCAAGAACTTTCTGACGGAAAATCTTGAGAAATTAAACAGGCTCACTGGAATAATGCAGAAGATGAATGTGCTTCAAATTCCGGCTCAGTAGAAAGGGCTCGGCTATTTTACCAGTCCGTGTTCTTTTTCCATGTGAGACTCAAACCAGATAAGCTCGCTTTCCTCTAGATTAGCGAGCTCGGCTCCGAGTTCCTCACAAATTGGGCATGGCTCGGCAATGGCGTCAATATTTTGATTGTAAAAACCCAATAATGGATCACTGAACTGTACCTCAGATCCATCTCCAAATAAATTGTATATGTTGTCATTCGATATACCGGTACCAATTACGGCCAATCACATATCACGGGCCAAGGATTTTTTATCGAAGAAATTACAGCGATGCCATCGAAAAACTCTTGATTCAGAATTTTCTTTTTGCCTCTTCTAAGCTGTGGCCAGAATAAATGCCGCCGCTCCAAACGGCAAGAGCGAAATAATGAAAGGCGATACTGGAGAGACATTGGTGTATAGATATCCCGCTGTCACCTGCGAAGGAAGAGACACTAGTGCGGGTAAAGTACTAAACATAGCAAGAATCTTTCCCCTTTCTTCTATTGGAATTGCCTCAGCCTGCATTGTTGCAAGCGAGGGCGTTTGAATTGCCGTCGCGACTGCTCCAGTGACGCCCCACTCGAGCAGTTCGTCCATCGTTTTCGCCTGCGCGAACATCACGTTGCTGACAGGCGCAGCAACGGACGCAAGTAAAGTGCTCTTCTTTGCTCCCAACCTCTGAATCAAAAAGACGACGACGAGGAGCAAGATTACAGTCGATAGCCCCGCTAAATCTACGACTATGCTGTAACTAACCGGCGATATTTTGAGATAGTTCACAACGTAGAGCGAGATGTATGGGGACGTAAGTCCCGTGCCTACGCCTGCCAGTGTGACATAGAGGAGCAATTTCTTCACGATAGGGTCGGATTTCCTGATGGCTGTGACGCCTGAGGTAACAGAACTCTTGATGTAAAACCAGGGAGAGTGTCGAGCCTCCAATGGATTTCGACTGACGAGATAGGTTTCCTGAAGCCTCTTAGTACGGATCGACACTGCAACGATTCCAAAGATTGTCGACCCCAGGTAGGCAAACTTGATCCCGTTCAGGATTCCGAAGTAGTTCATAAGCAGACCGCCGAAGGTTGGAGCAAAGACCGACGGAAACGTGTTGATTGCATTGAATACTGAGAAACCCCTTACCCTATCGGCCGGGTTTATCGAGTCCATCATGATTGAATTGAAGGCGGGAGAGTAAAGACTCGAAACCGAAGCTATCGTGAGAGGTATCGTGATCAAAATCGACGAACCGATCAGAAAGTAGACAAACGCCGAGAGGACTGACATCCAGCTGAAATACGATCACGACTCTTTTTCTTCCGAGAGTATCTGCAATGTAGCCGCCTACAAGCGTTGCAATTATCGTCACGGCCGTTCCGTATGCAACCAGAAGACCGATCGTGAAGGGACTTGCACCAAGCGCCGAAAAGTAGAGCGTCTGGTACGGGTTGGCCATGGCGCTGCCGACAGTCCAGACGGCGGAAGTCGAAGTTAGAATCCAGGCATTTCTGGGCAGGTATAAAAACTGCCTGAGAGAATTGGTTACTTGGTTGACTATTGGGTAATTCGCCCCGCACGATGGAATGAGTCGAGAACCGACCCTTCATCCTGATTTTATAAAGAATCTTTCGAATAACAATGGGTTTCATCTCGGGGATCATTTTACCAATGTGAATTCCATAACAGAACTCAAATATTGACAATTTTGCAACGGACGGGAATGGAGCACTCGAATCAGTAATTGGCGTTGGAAATAGGTTCACTGATCGTCCCATTCTTCACGGTAGTAGTGACCATTTTCATCGCCGAGCTGACCGACAAGGATGCGCTCTTGCTCCTCACCCTGGCTACGAGGATAAGACCACGGATTGCTTTTGCCGCCGGAGCGACCGCCTTCACGATAACCACGACGATAATCGTCACGGTCGGATATTTCCTCGTCAGCGTCGTCCCCGTCTTCTGGATCAGGCTGGCGGGTGGAGTGATAATGATCGTCTTTGCGTTCTGGCAGTACGTAAGCGCGAATGAGGAGGAAAATGAAGAAAAAAGACTCATCGAACGGGCAAAGAGGAAGACAGCGTGGTCGATATTTCTTGGGGCGGTTTCATTGCTAGTGATTCTAGATCTTGCAGGCGATGCCACGGAGATTTTAACAATTGTTTTTGTCGCGAGATTTTCAAACGCCTTGCTTGTTTTTCTTGGTGCGGTGCTTGCGCTGGTTGCAGCCTCGGCGGTAGAAACGATCCTTGGAAGCCGGCTGAAGCGGTACCTGTCACCGAGACGCCTGCGGATACTTTCCTTGCTTGTTTTCCTTGTAATAGGCTCAGTTGTGATCGTGACCGACTTTGTAGCGATTTAGTACTCCAGAAGTTTAGGTTCGGTAACGGTTTCTAAATTTACGGAAGTTTGCACAGAAGTTTTGGACGAACTCTATTGAAACGACGATAGAAGATTTGCGATTCGAGAATAGCCCTCGCTTGCAAGTTGATCGGGCGACTTTCCTTTTGCTGCGTCGAGCTCCAGCATAAGATGCCCATTGTAACCGCAGTCTTTCAGATTCGAGATGACCTTCTGAAAATCGATAATCCCGCTCCCCACATTTACAAAGTCCTTGGTGAAGGAGACCCTGCTTTTCGTGACTCTCCTCCTAAGATCTTTCAGATGGACAAGCGCTATCTTGTCACGGTATTTTCTTATGAAATTTAGAGAGTCGATATTCGCGGCCTCGGCGTGCGCAGTATCAAAGCACAGCTTCAGATCTTCAACTTTGTCAAGCGCCTGCGCAATTTCCTGCTCCGTTTCAAAACAAGTCCCCAAGTGGTTGTGTAAGGCCGGCACGACTGAAGAATCCATCGCCTGTTTGGCGAACTTTGTCAACGTCTTTATCGCTTCTTTGATAGTCTTTTCCCTTCGCACAACGACCCACAATAAAGGAGTCCTAGACCTTGCAGCAAACTCAATGTCCGACGGTTTCATGGATGAATAAGATCCTACATTTTCAAGACCAACACTCGCGACCATTTCAGGTATCACTTCGGGCTTTCGTAGAATTTGGGAGGGCAGGAATCTCGTTTCAAAACCGATTCCATCAAATCCAATACCCCTTACGTTCGACAATAGTTCCCTGAAATCATCGGTGCTTCTCAACTTGCCCCAGAGAATCGTCGCGACGGATAGATCCACTTGCTCTTCAAACGCCGATTTGAAAGAGGGGAGTTAAGCCTATCCCAAGCAATTGTCTGATCGGATCGCATCTGGTAGAAGTAGAGTTTGATTGCGTGTTTTCATTGATTCTTAAAGAAAGAAATTCGGGTTCTGTTCAATCTAGTGGGTGATTTTTAGCAGTGATGCTTATCTTCCCTTATTTGCTCGATAGAAATTAGCTTTAGAACTGCATGAGTTGAGCCTAGTTCTGCGTCAATCTTAGTCCCTATTTCATCAAGCCCCTCTGCCAATTTTATTTCCACTGAAGATTTGCTCGGATTTGTATTTTCTTCTTTGTTCACGAATCCTATTATGTCGAAATTCTTAAGCAGATTTCGTATCGTTAGTTTGACGATCATAAAGAAGGAAAAGACCACTTTCATATTTAGGCCGATTTTTCGACCTTATTGAAAGTGTACCATGTTGTACCGTATTGTATGGTGTTACGCCATACTGTTTGAAAGTAAATCTAACCATTTATTCTTGGACTGAATTTGGATTCTGGCCCGTTGAGCTGGTGTCTGTCCTTTAATGCCACATGCAGTTTCACAAAGTTATAGTGAATCCGTTGTCCTTCTGCAATCTGAGATTTCCAGCTTTTCCAGCCTCTCTGTTCCCTCCTTGATTCTTTTCCTTCACAGTACGGTTGACACACTCATACGATTGTTGTCACATAGCAACTCTGTTCATTCTGCATTTTGCATAATTTGGCGTACGCTTAAATTGACCGAGGGTAGGTCATGATCCTAAAGAAATGCTGATCTCTGTAACAACAATGCCCTGGGGAAAGACCAAATCGGTTTCAGAGTTTGAAGCTATTCTCCAATCGATCAAGGATACCGGATTCGATGGAGTCGGAATAGAGTTTGCACTGATTCCGAACGAATTAAAACACAATCCCGGAATGGTTTATGAGATCGTGAAAAGAGTGGGCCTTGAGAACGGAGGAGCTTACTCGCGAACGAGGACGTCCGACATCGCTTGGGCGAAGGTATCAAAGACGCCGCTATTCTGGGTTACAGTTAAGGAGAAAACTCTCCCGGCTGCGCTGCGGCGCCTTCGGGACTTTTCTAAGAGTACGAGCAAGGTAGGAATTACGAGTGCTCTGCACAACGAGCTCCGGAGCTCGTTTGAAACACAGGATCAGATCGAGCAGGCGCTGAAAGCTATCCCGACCCTCAAGCTCTGCATTGACACTGCTCACGGAGCTGGAGCGGGTGTGAACGCGATCGAGCTCATCGGAAAATACCGCAAGAGGGTCGCGCTCGTGCACCTGAAGGACCTGAAATCAAAGCTCCCGAAATCAAGAATCAGGTTCAAGCGGGATTTTGTAAACGCCGGCGAGGGCGTACTGGATCTGAGATCGGTCGTGGCCAAACTTGAAGAAATCAGTTACAAGGGTCAGCTGATGCTCGAAATTGAGGCGCTCGAAGGACAGCTGCCAGATGTCGTTGTCAAGAAGGGTTTCGAATACATCAACACGCTACTATGATACCTTTGCCTTGTCCGAAAAAGGGATCCAACCGCAAGGAAGACTGAAAAGAGTCCGGCCGCCTTCTGAAGGGACATGTTCTCGAATTATTTCAGCGTGGCTGTCATGGTCTCGGATGCGAAAAAGTCGGCCGAGTGGTACAGGGATAAACTTGGCTTTGAGGTCTCGACGGAAGACGACCACTGGGTAACGGCCGGGGAAAAGGGCGCGTCCTGGAAGCTGCATCTTTGCGAGTCTGAAAATCTCGAACCGGGGAATACGGGTATCTGCTTTTACACCGATGAAATTCAACGGAAGGTAGGGGAACTCAAAAACAAAGGAGTAAAGTTTTCACTCGACTACACGAAGACAGAGGATGGCGGCGAGATCGCCATGTTCGAAGACCCGGATGGAAATATCTTCTGGATCAGCAAGGGGAGCCCGTAATTCAGACACTTCCACCAAATCCTTTGCATTCAAGATTTGGTGGCTACAAAATGTTTGGTTAGCCAACTGCGGCAATTCCGCGGACTACATTTAAATCGGCTGGAGTTTTGCGGAGTGTCAGAAACCGACATGTTAGTTACGAAGGAATCGCTCGCTCTGTACGGCGGCAAGCCAGTAAGAAAAGAACCACTCCCGGTCATGCATCCGGGTGCTACGTACTTTGATCAGGCTGAAGTTGACGCGGTCATGGAAGTCTTGAAGGCTCAGTCGCCTTACAGATTCTACGGACCAAAGTTTCTGAATATCACGGGCAAATTCGAAAACGAGTTCCGGGAATACGTCGGGACAAAGTTTGCTCTGGCCGTCACGTCCGGGACTGCCGCCCTGCATACGACTCTAATCGGGCTGGGGGTAAAAGAGGGAGACGAAGTAATCCTTCCGGCGTACGCGTGGGTTTCTTGTCCCAGCGCGATTGTCGCTGCGCGAGGTACCCCAGTTCTCGCAAACATCGACAACTCTCTCACTCTCGATCCGAAGGACGTGGAGAAGAAGATCACCAAAAAGACAAAAGTGATAATGGCGGTTCACATAAGGGGAGTACCAAGCGACCTGGATCCTCTCTCGAAGATTGCAAAGAAACACGGGATCGCGCTCCTGGAAGATGTCGCGCAGTGCGGTGGCGGCAGTTATCACGGCAAGAAGCTCGGCTCAATCGGCAATGTCGGATCGTTCAGTTTCCAGCTCAACAAAATGATCTCAGCCGGGGAGGGTGGTGCAGCTGTAACGGATGACCGGATGGTCTACGAAAGGATGCTAATGTTCCACGACGTCGGCACTCCGTTCAGAACAGGGGAGGTTGACGAGCCCAAACTTTCGATCAAGCCGTTTCCGGGAGTTAACTACCGGATAAACGAAATTTCTTCCGCCGTCCTGCGGGCCCAGCTGAAAAAAGAGGACAAGATAATCGCGAAGGTCAGATCAAACAAGGCGAAGATCAAGAAGGGAATCTCGGGAATCAGCGGAATTGAATTTAGGAGGCTTCCAGATCCTCAAGGGGAAATCGGGGTTGCATTGGTATTCTTTGTTGACAAGCCTGAAAAGGCACGAATTTTCCGGGACGCGATCTTGGCCGAAGGAATCAAGCGGCTCAGCGGAATGTATCCGGGTGTCATGTACGACCCGAAGCGGTTCGACGGGCACATCTTCACCGCGTGGGGGCACCTTATTCCGGGAGTCGACAAGCTCGCGAAGGGCGATCTAGCGCCCAGTCTCGATCTTCTAGGCAGGGCGGTTCACATCGACGTGAGTCCGATGGACACCGAAGAAGGAGTAAGCGACATCATCGAGGCAGTCAACAAGATCGCGAGGGTAATTCTCTAGATGCATGCGAAGACAAAAGCGCAGCTGAACACTCCGTTCAAGATGTTCGATCTCGACGGGTTTGCGCTCCACTGCCTGAAGACGGCCGGAAATTTTAATCTGGACCTCAAGGGCATCAGCAACAAGGAACGCCTAATTTTCAGCCTCAGTAGAGGAATTTCCGTAAATGACACCCGACTCGAGGAGAAAGACATGATGTACCTGCCGTTGGGAGACGACGCGAGAATCGAATCGAACTCGGATTCCGTAATCTTCATCGCTGAATCAATCGGATCGAAAAAATACGCCCCCTACGTGAAAAGATATGTGGATGACCAGAAAATGAAAATCGGTCAGCCGACCTTCAGGAGGACTGTGGTCCAATCTATCACGGAAAACGATCCGGCAAACCGATTCATCGCAGGCTACGTCGAAGACTCGATAGGCGAATGGAGCAGCTACCCGCCGCACAAGCACGACGACAAGCCCGAGGCGTACATCTTCTACGGACTGGATCCCGGCTTTGGTGTGCAGTTAATCCTTGACGGCGAGGACGAAAGAGCGTATGTCGTTCATGACTATGACGCGGTCTTGATTCCTAAGGGTTACCACCCACACGTCAATACTTCGCTCAGGGGCGGAAGCTACGCCTGGGTTATATCGGCGCCGCCGGATTCGAGAAATCTGGCAGTGGAGATTCATCCCGCATTCAAAGGAGTCAATCTCGGCAAGTCGCACCTGCTGATAAAGTAGGTCTTTCATTCGATTTCGAGAATAACGTAAAGCTCGAAGAGCTTCAGGCTTCGAGGGAAAATGTACCCCTCGATCAAAAGCTAATAAATTATCAGCACTTTATTGGACGACCGATATCCGATATCAATATATCTTTTGTTTTCCTTAACCCCCATTTCAAGAACCCGACTTTCATCCTAGGCCTTTGAAAAAATTAGATGAGTAAAATATGAGCAACAATGGAACAGTGGAAGGAATCTCAGATTCCAAGGACTACGAGGTCCCTGCGATCCTCTCAAACGAGGTGGTGTTATTTCCCGGAATGGAAATTGTAACTGTAGTCAAGGAGAGAAGAAACCTCTCGGCGCTTAACGAGGCGATGAGCAAGCACCAGATTCTCGCTTTCATCCCTGCTTCAAAGTCCGAAGCTCGAGCGATCGGTACGCTCGCAATAGTCAGGCGTTCAGAGACAGCCCCCACTGGAGATGGTAGCAATCTGGAGCTGAAAGGGATGTGGCGGATTCACATAAAGAAACTCGTTGAATCTTCTGGCCATCCTCGGGTTTTGTTCGAAAGGGCTAACGAACCAGCCATACCTGCTTCATCCGACTCGTCTTTGCTGGTGAAGAAAGTTCAAGGTCAGATCGACGAGTTTGTGAAACTCATTCCCGGGATTCCGGCCGAGATCGTAAGCCTGCTGAGGCACACCGATTCGCCGGGAAACCTCGCCGACCTGTGCGCCAACTCTCCCGAGTTCACCCATGAAGAGAGAGTCGACCTGCTGGAAACTCTAGATCAGGAAGAGAGGCTCGGAAAAGTGAGCAGGCTTTTCGAAAAGCAGCTGAATGCGTTGAGGAAGCTCGCCAAAGTAGAATCGATGAGCGATTGTGAAAAGTGTCTGGAGCTTGCAGACAAGGCGTTCGACTCTGATCCGAGTCTGCGGGCGGAGATTGCGGTCGCATTTCTGAATCACGTCGTTCGTGACCACACTGGCGAGCTGCTCGCGCTAATCAGCTGAAAAGTACCTCCCTATTTTCATGAACAAGCGTTCGATGCGATAAGCGCCCGCAAGTAATGGGCCTATAGGTTTAACAGTGACGATGACCTAATGTCTTACAGCGCCTGAGAATGAAAAGAACTGCCGAAAGCGAGCATAAGAATGTCGGATGCGACATGCGCGGGATGCTCTCCTTCATGATACTCTGGCTACTCTCGGGTCGGCCAATGTATGGCCAGGAGCTTGCCGAAGAGATCGGAAAGAGGAAGGGCGAAAAGCCAAACCCCGGGACGATTTATCCTGCTCTCAAGGAACTCTCGGTCAAGGGTCAAGTGGAAGTTAGGACGGAGGGGCGGACGACGATATACGAACTTACCAGGGAGGGTCGAATGACTCTGTCCAGGGCCCAGGAATTTTTTGTGAGAGCTTACGGCGACATAATAACGACCGCGAAAAAACGTTAATCTTTGCCGAAATAGATTCTTGTCAAGAATCTCTTTTGTTCCCTACTGCGTAAAATTTGGGAAAAGCGCAGTTTTCTAATCGGACAGTCTTTCAATATCCGAGAATAGGGCCTTTGACCTGCAATCCCTATATGCTTGGATGACCAATACGTGCGTTATGATCGTTACATGGCAATTAGTTTGTCATTCATTACAACACTTGTGAACGTATTTTATATCGGCGGTTTCGTATTGCTGTTCCTTTACGGCCAGCGATTCCAGCTATCATTCATGCAGCGTGGAATTAAAAATCAGATAGCCAAACTGGATCGGATGCGAATCGAGGCTCAGGGCAAGCTCGTCGATTCTCTGAAAAAGTATCGCGACAATCAAGACTCCGCTTTCCTCAGCCAATCGATAGATCGCCTTCTGGGCAGCTTCGTGATTTCGCCAGTTAGCATGGATCCTACTGGTATTGTCCCGAAGATGGAGCATATCCTTGACTCCGCGGATGAAAACCTGAAGAGTGAAATCCGGAAGATTGCGCCGAAAGCAGACGAAGCTGAGGTCCAGACGCTCTCAAATGTCGCTGAAATAGCGGTCGGCCTCAACAACATGTTCAAAATCGTTAGGCACTTTTACATCTCTGGCACAAAACAGGGGAGCACGTATTCGATCATACAGCTACAGATGATGATGCCGCAGATCATGGAAATGGCCGATGCATACTCGTCTGCGATGAGCGCATTTGCGAATGGCAAGGTCATCGGTGACGGATTCGGACCTCTGGTTGCCTCTGAACTGGTAAAGACCGTAGATGCGAATTCGATGTGGACCGAGCCCGTCAAGGACACCGAGGTTGCGAAACTGAACTACCAGAATCACGTCGCTTATGTTGTGAAGGCAAAGGGCCCGGGAGGAAACGTAGGCAAGCTGAGGAGCAGCAATTCAGAAACTGCTTCAGGAAGATCTCGGCGTGAAATACGTCCTCACTGTCGATGCTTCGCTTAAACTGGAAGGCGAGGAAACAGGCTCGATGGCAGAAGGAGTGGGAGCCGCGATAGGCGGGCCAGGAACCGATAGGTTCAGAATCGAAGAAACCGCAGCTTCGCGTCAGGTCGAGATGCTCGCGCTTATAACAAAAATGTCAGAGAAGGAAGCGATAACAGAAATCCCCAACCAAGTCAGGGATAAGGTACCCTCGACAGTCTCTAGAATCCTGAATCTCGTCCGCGAATTGCCGGAAGGCGCTTCAATAATCGTAGCCGGGATTGGAAACACCCTGGGCGTTGCGTAGGGTAATCTAAAAGAATGAAAAAGTGGCGGAGTTTTTGATCCGCCGCTTTTCGTACGACTCTAGTCTGTATTCGCCATCCCGCGGGAGATCTCGAAAAGGAACCACTTGCGGCGCTCCGTCTCGTCAAGTATTGTTTGGAGCTCATTGCTCGTAGAGGAGTCTCGGCTCCGGTCGCAGACATCGATTGCATCACGGATGTTCTTTGCAATGTGTGCGTTGTCCTCAAGGAGGCGCCTGATCATTTCACCGGCTGGGACAATGTCGTTATTGTCATCGTCTATTGTCTGCAATTGGCTTACGTGGCTGATGCTTCGAATCGTCGTGCCCCCAACCCGACGAACCCGCTCCGCCATCGTGTCGATGGAATCCAAAATCTGTTCAGCTTGCTCGTCAAACAACAAATGAAAATCGCGAAAGTGAGATCCTGACAGATGCCAGTGAAAGTTTTTCGTTTTCACGTACAGTGCAAAGGCGTCGGCAACAAGGGGATTGACGGCTTCCGTAACGGCCTTTACTTCCTGCTGGGTAAGATCGGTTGTCGTTGCAAGTTCGGCGGGCGCTGGATACGACTTTACTTCTTTCTCTTTTGATTGTTGAGTCATCAAGGCTAGTTCAAGCTGTTGAAAATTCTATGATCGATTTAAAGATCATGTAATTATCGTAGTTTTTTGCAGCTATTGGTCGATTGGCGACTCACCCATAACGCATTTTAGAAAGTCCGAAACTTACAAAATTGCAACAATTGCCTAACAAGAAATCTGTTTCAACACCGAAAACGAAAACGATTTTGCCGCCCGGAACCAAAGCACCCAATTTTTCCTTGCACAGCACCCCCGATCAGAGGGTCAGCCTCAGCGATTTTCGAGGACGTCCGGTCATCCTGGCTTTTTATCCGGCTGATTGGAGCCCCGTCTGCACGGATCAGTTGGCTCTGTACAACCAAGTCCTGCCCGAGTTTCAGAGGTTCAACGCAGAGGTTCTGGGGATTTCGGTCGACGGAAGCTGGTCCCACGTTGCCTTCTCCAAGGATCGGAATCTCAGATTCCCCCTACTCGCAGACTTTGAACCAAAAGGGAAGGTCTCGTCTCTTTACGGAGCCTACCAGAATCGCATTGGAGAATCTGAACGTGCGCTGTTTGTGATCGATCACAACGGTGTGATCAGATGGAGTTATCTCTCTCCAGATGGGGTTAATCCCGGAGCAGATGGAATTCTGGAAGCTCTTGAGCGCATCTATCCGGACAAGAAAGAAGCTGGCGTTCCACAATGAGTGAGCACACTCCCAGTCTAAAGATACCTGTTGGCGAAAAAGATCACATCCAGGGATCTCCAGATGCAAAGGTGACCCTGCTCGAGTACGGCGATTATCAGTGCCCTTACTGCGGGGAAGCCTATGGAATCGTGAAGAAGGTTCAAGACAAGTTCGGATCTGATCTGCGATTTGTTTTCAGAAACTTTCCTCTTACCGAAGTTCACCCGAGGGCCGAGTTCGGTGCCGAGATGGCCGAATCAGCCTCCGATCAAGGAAAATTCTGGGAGATGCACGATTATCTCTACGAGCATCAGGCGTACCTTTCGAATGAAGACTTCTTTCTTCAATACGCCGGAAAGCTCGGCATGGATGCCCCGAGGATCAAGAATGAGGTCGCAACCCACGCCCATCTTCCGAGGATACGCGCAGATTTCATGGGCGGAGTCAGAAGCGGGGTGAACGGGACGCCAACGTTTTTCATAAACAATTTGAGGCACAACGGTGATTATCGGTTTGAAACGCTCGTTGGCGCGATAGAAAATGCAATGGCTGGAAACCGGAGGAAGCAGGAAACTGTTGTGAAAACTCCGAAACGCAATGTGATTAGAAAGAAGTCAAAAAAGAAATAGCTATATTCTGAAAGCAAGTATTTTTTGCTGGCTGATTTGCGATCTAAGACTAGATCAAGCGATATATCGCGTTATACCGGATAACGATACAGAGAGATTTCAAAAAGAAAAAATCGTTCAAATCCATTTATCCTCAAAGGTTAACGCTAGGAACAATGTTCCCGAACCCTCGGCGTTCCGTAGTTTTGCTTTCTTCCTTTATGATTCTGGGCTTTTGCATATCATCGTTTAGCGCTCCAGTGAGTGGTTACAACTCAGCTCCTTCGTTTTCATCTCCGGCAAGCATAGTCAAAATTTATTCAAGTACTACTTCTTCCAGTTCTAATTGGGCTGGATACGCGATCAACGCTCCTGTCGGGTCGGTAACAGAAGTAAAAGGATCGTGGGTTCAGCCAGCCGTGACGTGTCCAGCTACAGGTATTGAGGCTGCGGTATTCTGGGTTGGCATAGATGGATCTAATTCACTGACAGTAGAACAAACTGGTACTATGGCAGAATGCTATAATGGATTACCTTCATACGGGGCATGGTATGAATTCTATCCGGCTGCCCTGATAGTTATTTCAAGACTAAAAATCAACCCCGGCGACAAGATGTCGGCCAGTGTAAAATATTCCGCAACTACAACCAACTTCACGGCAACGATTAAGGATGTTACAACTGGCAAATCATTCATTAAATCAGCGGCAGCACCCGGAACAGATCGAAGCTCTGCTGAATGGATTGCAGAAGCTCTCACTTTAGCGGGTGGCAGCCTTTCGTCTCTGCCTAATTTCGGTACTGCCTCATTCGGTAAAGACACCACATTGGTTACGGGAACCGATACTGCAACTATTTCGGGAACTACAAAAGTAATTTCAAAATTCGGCTCCATGGTCGACTCTATCGCGATGGTTGACCAAAACTCAGCATCTACGATCAAAGCACAACCATCAGCACTGTCAACGGACGGAACGAGCTTCTCTGTCGCATGGGTCAGTGCTGGGCCCTAAATCCAGCCGGATCGTGAGATTTAGACACGCGACCCAAACACCTTTCAATCACATATGCGAAGCTAAGCCTGTTCAAAGAGGATTTGGTATAAATGATAATTCTCTGGAAAGCCGACTACGAGGGTACTGACATAAAATCAGACATCAAAAAACTGCACAAGGTCCAACTGCAAATCCAGGAGAAAGTAGGTGGAACGATGGACGGCCCGTACTTCCCGCAGGATGCTTCGGTTCTTTACATATTCCACGTGAAAGAATACGAGTGGCTCAACAAGGCCGGGCGAATCTACTTCGCTGAGGCAGGTAACCAAAACTTGGGTTTCGTGCCAAAAAGTTACGAAATCGCGGTAACGCCGGAAGAGTTTTTCGGAAAGTAATCCTAGAAGACTTTAGCCCGTTGACCGGGCTCTCCTTAATTTTTTTTGAAATTTTACATCGAATGTGAGAGAAAGTTCATCCTGCCACCGTCGACCGTGATGGTCTGACCGGAAATGAAAGCAGAGTCATCGGATGACAGAAAAGATACGACCTTCGCGACTTCTTCGGGCTTTGCGACTCTACGCATCATAGTCAATCCTGCCACCCTTTTTTGTGATGCTAGCTCTTCCTCTTCGGTCTTTCCAACACCGGCCATGTCCGTCACAATGTAACCTGGAGCCACGCAGTTCACGTTTATTCCATGGGGCCCGAATTCGACTCCGAGTCTCTTAGTGAGCATGATGACCGCAGCTTTCGTCACCGCGTATCCACCAGACCCGGTTTCCGGAATGCCTATTCCCGCCACGCTTGAAATGTTGACAATCTTCCCTGACTTCCTAGGGATCATGTGTTTGGACACCTCTTTCGCGCAGTACATAACTCCCATCAGATTGACCTCCAACATTTCTCGAAACTGGTCTTCGTTTTCAAGGAGATCTCCGAAATGAATGATGCCGGCGTTATTCACGAGGATATCGATGCGTCCAAACTTTGAAACTGCTTCCGAAACCATCTGCTCCACCTCCAGTTTCTTTGAGACATCAGCTTGAACTGCAACTGCCGCTCTGCCCATTGAGACGATCTGGCTGACCACCTCGCTCGCCCTTTCGCGGTTCTTGTTGTAATTCACGCATACATTTGCTCCCCCGTCTGCGAGCTCCAGCGCTATGGATCGACCTATGCCTCGCGAGGCTCCGGTTACTATTGCAACCTTGTCTTGCAGCCTGTTCCCGTTACCCATTTTTCCAGCGACAAAGAAAGTTTTTGAATTACGATTTAAGAGGTACTTTTCAGCTGTCGCGATGATTTTGCGGAAAGGGTAATCAGACTTCATTCGAACAGATTCGTCATCTCAGGGCTCGCATCCTGCGATTAACCTACATACTTACGAGTTGTGGGATTGATCAATGAGAGATATCAGGGTCGCCGGCATCCAGATGCGTTGCGAGTTAGGACAGAAAGAGACCAATCTGAAAAGTATCGAAAAGTGGTCCGTGAAGGCGAAGAGAGATCACGCAGAACTGGTATGTTTTCCCGAAATGAGCATAACTGGCTTTTATTGCGCAGGAATCGACTCGAAGCTTTCTGGCGATCAAGTCTTCGGCGAAGTTAGAAGGATCGCAGAATCTGTGCCCGGTGGCCCTGCCGTGAAGTTCGTGACTAGCTTATCAAAGAGACTTGGAATTTTCATCTCGGCTGGTATTTTTGAAATCGATAACCACATGGTGTATAATTCGTATTTCATCTGCGGTCCGAACGGATTCATAGGCAAATACAGGAAGACGCACATGCCGGCCGTTGAATTCCCGTTCTCTCGTTTCGGCGGAGAGTTTCCCATCTTTGATCTGGACAGCTGCAGGGTCGGGATCGCAACGTGCTTCGATAACGTAATGCCCGAGGTGCCGCGAATACTTGCCATAAAGGGAGCGGAAATAATACTAATGCCCCACGCATGGGCAAATGAAGACGCATTCGGGCCCGTGACTTCGGGGAAGTTTGAGGATCGAAGAAAAGAGGTAATGACATTCATTCCCAGCCGGGCCTACGACAACAAGGCTTACCTTGTATATGTCGATCAGGTTGGAAGAGTTTCAGATCAGACCTCATATCCCGGGTACAGCGCCCTGTTTGATCCAAAGGGACAGATCCTGGAAGAGAGTCGAGGCTCCGAAGAGTTAATTCACGCGGACTTTCGGAAAGAAACGCTAGAAATTGAGCGGGGGAAGCCTGATTCGAGTTTGAGATCACGAAGGCCCGAAATTTACAATGAATTATTGAAAATTCAATAGAATCCTCGCAATAAATGAAACAATTCTACTATAAAACCAGGTCAAGGAGAGGGCAATTTTCGGAATGAAGATCGAGGTCGGACAGAAGGCATCCTATGAACGCACTTTTACCGTGAAAGACGTCGAACTGTTTGCCGAGCTTTCAGGAGACAAGGGGGAGCACCACATGCAACCCGATAAGGAGGGACGCATAATGCTTCATGGACTTCTGACCGCAACAGTACCGACGAAACTTGGCGGAGACATGAATTACATCGCCCGAGAAATCTCTTACGAATTTATTAGACCTGTATTTGCCGGCGATAAAGTTCGGGCAGATGCGGTAGTAACCAAAGTGGAGCAGTCCAAGGGATATCTGAAAGTCGCGATGGACTTTGTCTGTTACAACCAGCACGGAAAGGAAGTACTGCGAGGAAGGACGAGCGGAGTTATTAGGACGCCCTAAGTGTTTAGCTTTGAATGCTTTTCGCGCAGAGGCTTCTTGTCTATTTTTCCCGTACTGGTTTTTGGAAGCGGTTCGTCAATGATTATGCAGCGGTCGGGAACCCAGAACTTGGCAATGTGTCCTGAATCCACGTAGCGCTGAAAGTGTTTCTTCAGATCTGCTTTCGTCAGTTCCTCACCGGCTTTCTTGGTCACTATCGCAACAGGTCTCTCTCCCCATTCTTCATCGACTGCCCCGACGACCGCAGCTTCCAGCACTGACGGATGACGCATAAGAATGTCTTCGAGATCAATCGTCGAGATCCACTCCCCGCCGCTCTTTACCGCATCTTTTGCGCGGTCTGCGATCTTGAGGTAGCCACTTTCGTCTATAGTCGCAAGATCTTTCGTGTGGAGCCACCCGCCGCCCCAGAGCTCCTGTGTAAGTGCAGGATCCTTGTAGTACTCTTTTGTCGTCCACGGAGATCGAACCACAATCTCGCCTATGGTCTTCCCGTCTCTCGGGACGTCATTCATATCACCATCGACGACCCTGAGATCTACGAGAGGGACTGGAAGACCCGTTTTGAGCAGCGATTTCAGGAGCATTTCTTCTGGTGGGAGGTCGTACTCCCGTTCGCCCGGGACTCCAAGAGTGAGGATGGGGGCCGTCTCGCTGAGCCCATAACCCGTCATTACTTTGATACCATAGCTCATCGCCTTTCGCGCGAGCTCCGAGGGTAGAGCAGATCCTCCAGTGATCACCTTCCAGCGTCGCAGCGAATCACGATGAGACTCGATGGACGGATGGTTGAGGACCATGTTGAGGATCGTCGGAACCATGTGGGACCACGTCGCTTTTTCGGCTGATAATTGTTCCAAAATCCGACCAGGATCGTATTTTCCGACAAGAACATACTTTTGCCCTAACATGCCGCTGATGTATGGAAATCCCCAGCCGTGAACGTGAAACATAGGTACCAACGGTAAGATAACATCGCGAGCCTCGAGCTTGGCGGGACTCTGCGAAGAAGATAGTCCTATCGTAGCCGACAACGTGTGAAGAACTAGCTGTCTGTGGGTGAACCACACTCCCTTTGGGGTGCCAGTCGTTCCGGACGTGTAAAAAAGGGTCGCCGGAGTATTTTCGTCGAAATCACCTGGTTGAAAGTTCCTATCAAAATTTTTGATGAGATCGTCGTAGAAGATCGCGCCATCGGGGGAACCGGCAGGCATCGAACCAGATTCGCTCATCACTATGACATTCTTTATCGTCTTGATGTGGGGCATCAGCTTGACGAGCAACGGGACAAACTCGTCCCGAATGAGCACCGCCTCGTCGTCGGCATTTGACATCGTGTAAGCGATCTGTTCTGGAGGTAGTCGTATGTTGACCGTGTGCAGTACGGCTTGGATTGCTGGGATTGCGTAATATGACTCGAGATAATTGTGGGTGTCAAAATCCACAACCGCGACCTTGGAGCCTTTTCTTACTCCGTGATTTCTCAACCCGTGAGCGAGCGCCATGGCCCTTTGGTTGAGCTCTTTCCAAGTCTCCCGATTTTTTCCGAAGACGACCTGACTCGGGCTGTTCCTGTAAATTGTCTGAGTAAGGATCTTTGTGATTAACAGTGGTGGGTCATAATTTTGGGCTTCGGGCATGCTCGCAAGAAGCGCGCAAGTTCAGGGATAATAGTATTGCGAGAGATTTGGATGCAAAATGATTGAATCTTCCTCCAAAGTCAGATAACCCTCGAATATTCCGAAAACTGTTTTTATCTTCGAGATTCCCTCGAAGTTTGAGGACAATTGGCAGACGGCGAACGCAGACTATCGGCGATAATGTTCACCGATATGGTAGGTTACACTGCCATCACTCAGAACAACGAATCCCTTGCGCTCAATCTGCTTGAACGCCAGAGGGTACTTGTCCGACCCGTTCTGTTAAGATATGGCGGCCACGAGATCAAGACGATTGGAGATGCCTTTCTCGTCGAATTCAACAGCGCGCTTCAAGCCACTGAGTGTGGTTTTGAAATACAGAAGACATTGCATGAATTTAGGGGCACGACTTCAGACGAGATCAACGTCAGGATCGGAATACACGTCGGGGATGTAATTCATTCCCAGGGCGACGTTTACGGTGATGCGGTCAATATAGCGTCGAGAATCGAGCCTCTGGCAAAAGGAGGAGGGATTTGCATCTCCGGTCAAGTGTACGACCAGGTTAGGAACAAGATTCCTTACAAGATGACGAAAATAGAAACAGTTCCTCTCAAGAATGTTGCTCAAACAATCGACGTCTACCGGCTTGAGCTGCCCTGGGAAAAAATCGACGAATACTCAAGTGGTTCTCTTCCGACGAACCGAATTGCAGTGTTGCCGTTTGTCAACATCAGTCCAGATCCGAATGACGAATTCTTCGCAGATGGTCTGACTGAGGAATTGATCGCAAACCTCTCACTCGTGAAGGGTCTGAAAATCATTGCCCGAACTTCTGTCATGAATTACAAGAAAAAGGAGAAGAGTGTTTCGGAAATCGGAAAGGAGTTAGGCGTCGGGACTGTCGTAGAAGGAAGCGTCAGAAAGGCCGCTAACCGCATCCGAGTAACAGTCCAGATGATAGATGTTAACACGGAGGAGCATCTCTGGGCCTCGAATTACGACCGGAGTCTCGACGATATTTTCGCGGTTCAGAGCGACATAGCTGCCAGAGTATCTGAAGCGATTCCCTCGAGCATTGTGAAGCTGAAACCTGAGAGAACAGTTTCAAAGACGGAAGACGTGAAGGCCTACATGTATTTCCTCCAGGGGAAGCAGCTTGTGCATAGCACGACACAAGAACCACTTCGCCAGGCGCTACGCTTTTTCTACCGGGCACTTGAAACGGATCCTTCGTTTGCCAGGGCATACATCGGTGTCGCACAGGGATACCTTGCACTTGGATCATGGAACTTTATCACGTGGGAGGAATCCATCGGAAGCGCGAGAGGTGCGGTGCGGAATGCTCTCGCCATCGACGAATCACTCCCGGAGGCTCACGCGGTCCTCGCAGAGTTGGCGTATATGTCAGATGACATCGATGCGAGCGCCGTTGAGGCCAAGAAGGCTATCGAACTCAATCCGAGTTTGTCCGACGCTTACGCTCTGCTCGGGGAATACATCGCTCTAAAGGGAAGCATTGATGAATGGGTCAATGTACTTGAAACAGCATACCAGCTTGATCCGCTGTCGCCACGAGTAATTCGGCGACTTGGCCTAGCTTTGTTTTACGCCGGAAAAATCGAAGCCGCCATGGAACACTGGAAAAGGACACTGAATCTTGATCCTTACAATACTTATCGATCCTTGTCGGATTATTACATGAGCACGGGAAATTATGCTCAAGCTGAAGCTGCGATTCAGGAGATGGAAAAGATCCAGCCGCAAGGCGAATTCACTCTCCTAAATACCGGATACCTGGCGGCCCTGCGCCAGGACAAGGCTAAAGCGGAGGAGGTCATAAAGAAACTGAAGGATAATTTCCCCGAGGGCTCATCAATCTCGGGTTCGATCGGACTGATCTACTACGCGCTTGGAGATATCGACAAGTTCTTCGAGCTAATGTTTCAAGCGGCGGAAAACCACACGTTGTATGCGAGCACTTTGCTGCGATCTCCGCTCTTTGCTGCAGCTAGAAAGGATCCGCGATTTGCAAAGCTTTTCGAGAAAATTAAGATCGACATTTCTAAAGCATCGTGAAAATTTCGAACCCCTTTTCGCACTTGCAATCGGGCGATAACATTGATAGATCGCCCTAAGAGGACATTATCTCTAGGGATTTGAATGTATTCGATTTTCGATACACGGAAATAATGGAAATTTTGTGGGTATCGATTGTCGAAATGTTAGTGCACTTTGACCGCAAGGCCTGCGAATCGCACGAACAATATACGCAAATCTTACGTTTCAATTGCGGTCATAATTATGGATAATTAGGTAGATCAGGAATCTTATTTCCGAATCTAGATTGGTATTCAGCCTCGAACTTCTAATCTTCTTGGCGCTCCTGTCTCTCGCTGCTTCATTTGTCAACGGTGGGTTGGGTTACGGGTATTCTTCGCTTTCAGTTCCTTTGGCAATTCTAGTCATCGCGAACAAGATAATCAACCCGGTCTACGTCCTGGTTGAAGCATGCATGAATACGGTGATGCTCGGCTTTGCCGGAAAGGCGAACATAAAGGCAACTTTCAGGCGGGTAATTCCTATCGTGATCCCGATAGTTCCCGGAGTGATCGTCGGCAGCTACCTTCTAAACCTCGTTGCACCCCTATGGGTCAAGTTTGCAGTTTATGCAGTGCTACTGCCCCTGATTTTGCTCCAAGCGGCTGGTTTTAGAAAACCGATTAAGAAAGAGTCCGCGGCGGGCGTCCCACTCGGAATGGGAATCGGGCTACTTTACTCGATCACGACAATCTCCGGCCCGCCGATAGCGCTATTCTGGAGCAATCAAGGGATGGCCAAGAACGAGTTCAAAGCCGCCGTCGCGCAAGTGAGAATTGCAGAATCTTATCTGACATGCATCTCTTACGCTCTCCTAGGCCTCTTCACTGCTTCGACGTTGCAGTTGTTTACAGTTACCGCTCTCCCGGTCCTCCTTGGAATACCCCTAGGCATGATAATCGTCAGTAAGATCTCAGTCGAAACTTTCAGGCGGTTTGCAATGGCGTTCAACGCGGGTGTCGTAGGTTTTGGACTCTCCCAAGTGTTCTTGAACCTATTCAAATTGTCCGCGTACGTCTCGTATTCATTCTGGGGTCTGGTACTCGCTATTGACATAATGCTGCTGTACAAGTATCTCAAGAACCGGCAAAAAGTTCCGGAACAACCAACGACGATACCTGTTCCAACTCCGCAGCAGAAAACGTAGGGTCTGACATGGGCTGACTTACTGTCAGCCCTACCCCCAAATATTTTGGGCACTGGACCTCAGATAATGACCCTCTCTTTCCGCCGAGCTGAAGGATTCTACGACGGGTTGTGATTACTTATGTCATATTTGATTCTGAAAATCCGTGATTCCCCTAGAGAATCGCAATCTTATAAGCAGCGAAGCTCTTTCAATAGACCATGGCCTGCGAGCACCTTGAGGTTAGTGAATTCGGGACTTATTCAGTAAAATTTGATGGAATCACGCAAGTGACCACCCTTCAAAAGTGCAGCAACTGCGGAAAGTTCCTGACGCTGAATGGCGTCGAAGTACCAAACAGACGAATCTTATCGAGGGAGTCAAACATCAGAAAGAGAATGAGAACTGTCAATGTTTTGCTGGACAGTGAAATGTACGATAGGCTTGCCCACCTCGCTCGAAGCGAAACCGGAGGGGAAAATATCTCCAAGATTATGAATGAAATTGTATCACTGGGCATGAAACACTACAAGCAGCAATTGACTGTTTAGTAAGCCTGGCATTATCGAAAAACCGATTGACAGTAACTCGAATTCTGGTCACTTCATCTCCTTCGGAGTGTAATTCAGATGAATGCCGCGTTCTGATTTAGAATAAGATTGTCAGATCTGAACGCGATTATCTTAACGAATAAGACTCAGCCGAACATGATTTTTCCGCTGTCTTGGGAAATAGAATCGAGGATTCGAGGGAGAAGATAAAGACCTGGCTCGTTGAGGAGCGGCTCTCTCCTGAGGAGGTAAAAAATCCGGATGCCTATTTTACTTTCAAGATCAACGTCTACGGCACGATAATGTTTGTAGTTCATTCGACCCAGTTTCTTGATTCGTTTTCAGTTTCAGCTTCATTCGATCTGACGGGAGAAAAAGACCAGGTTTTCTTGGAATCCATGGATATGAGGAAGAGATCAGAGTTTCTGCGCGATCTTAGCATTGCCCTTCTATCAAACAACGGAATCTGGTATCACCTGATCAGACCGAACCCTCCAAAGGAGATGCGCAGTTTCGAACTTGCTTCGCGTAGGGTCTACTATGATACCATGACGAAAGAAAAAGTGTTGAATGCAGTATTGGACGTTCGAAATGCGTCAGGGATATTTACGTGCCTTTTTGAGCGGTATTCGACTTCGAGTATTATCAAACAGGAAGTTAGGGCATCATTCATCGGTTAAGAAATAGTAACTCTAACTATTCTGGTGCTAAAGAGATCGAGAATCACCGTAAGGCCACCAGCACAACCAGAGGACACTAGGAATCAAGCACGAAAGGATACCCGAGAAAAAATCAATTCATTTATAGAATAACGGAACTGTCTCGAAAGAAACCATGGTGAAGGCCAGTCTCCTAATCGATTCAGTCTTTGATGTGGAAAAAAATATCTTCCTTCCCGGCGAGCATGGCACTTACTCGGGAATATCAAAGAGCCTACTGTTGATCACTCCAAATGACAAGATACTCGTAGACACCGGGTTTGGAGAAATTCCTCGGGGAGGAAAGTTTGGAGATCTGGGGAGCAGAGTACACAGATCGGACGGTCAGGGCCTTCTCGCCCAGCTAGCGAACCGAAAAATAAGACCTGAACAAATCACAGCGGTCATCAACACACATCTCCATTCGGCTCACTGCGGCAATAACAACCTATTCAAGAATGCAAAGTTTTACGTGGCCAAGGATGAATTTCGGTTCGTCGACAAGTATCTAGATAAAGATCCGAATGGAGGGTCCTACTTTCCTGAAATGTACGAACGGGTAAGGGATTACGTCTACGTGAAGGGAGAGTACGCCCTGAATGATGGCATCAAAATAATACCCACTCCCGGCCATACCCTGGGACATCAATCAGTCGTTGCTAGCGTTAACGGACAAAATTTGATCTACTCCGGTGATGTCTCCCCATTAAAGGAAAACTTGGAAAGAAAAATTGCTATGACCGGGTACGATCGAACCAAATTGCTACACTCGATGAAAAGGTTGCTCAGGTTCAAGAACTCGAAATGGATCTTCTCGCACGACAACGGTCAAGTCACGCTTAGATCAATCCTCAGTGTTTGAATTCTGCCTAATTTGCCGGTTTTGTAACCAACGCAATAGACCAACATTTATGAGGCGGCTTTTGGGAGTTCGCCCGGCATCCATGGGTGAAAAATGCTCGAATGTCAGATTTTCAAAACAACGAGCGCCGGGTGCTCGAACTTCTGAAACAGAAACAGACCGCCACAAACATCGCGATGATGAAAGAGCTGTCGTTGAGTGACAAGATCGTCAACGAAATCTTGCACGTCCTGCGACAGAGTGAGTACGTGCAGTTCATACAGGATTTTCATCTGACGCGCGGCGAACTAATTATGGCGAAGATAACGAGTAAGGGGATCACCGCACTGCAAACTATGGCAGCTCCTTCCAGCAGCGAGAAATCTACTGGCGCGGGCTACGATTTCGACAGGATCTCAAGAGCTATCGCATTCGCAGCCGACGCCCACAAGGCTGAATTTAGAAAGGGGACCACCGTCCCATACATCGTCCATCCGCTGGATGTTTTGTCAATCCTTCTTAAGAATGGAGCCGGTGAAGACCTCGCGATAGCAGGCGTACTTCACGATGTATTGGAGGACACTCCAAGATCGCGAGACGAAATCAAGCAGAATTTTGGAGACAAAGTGTGTTCGCTAGTAGAAGGCGCATCTGAAGAGGAAAAGCTCACGAAGGGAGTCTCAAACGAGGAAAAGAAAAAAACATGGAAACTGAGGAAACAACAGAAAATCGACAAAGTTCGGGAATCAGGTAGAGACCTCAGGCTCTTGATATGCGCGGATAAGCTGGCTAATATCCGAGATATTATGGCAGATTATCTAATCGTGGGAGATGCGCTATGGAGCAAGTTCAATGCCTCGAAAGACCAGGAAAGCTGGTACTATCATGAAATGGCAGCTGCTCTAGTTTCGACGAATAATCGAGATCCTACGGCAAGCATCGCAGATACGATAATGTATCGAGAATTAGACAACTGCATCCGCCAAGTATTTGGATCATAACGGATCAGATTATTGCCTAGTACTTTCAAAGAGAATCAATACCATTGAAAGCCATGCGAATTGTCGAGTGGGGAAAGCCTCTCGAACTTCAAGAAATTGAGATTCCGAAATTGAGCGGTCGAGGAGCCCTCGTAAAGGTATCCGCGTCGGGGGTATGCCACACTGATGTTCATCTTATTGCGGGATCATACGATCTCGGCGAGGGAAAGAAGCTGTCGATGGCTGACAGAGGAGTCGCCCTTCCTATCACTCTTGGACACGAGATCGCAGGAACGATCGAAGGTTTGGGCTCTGATGCAAAAGCTGATCAGAACACCCTAAAGAATGACGATCCGGTTGTGGTGTATCCTTGGTTGGGTTGCGGCGCATGCCGGAAGTGCAGGTCCGGGATGGAGAATATTTGCGAGAACAAGCCGCGAACGCTTGGAATTTTTCAGGACGGTGGTTACGCTGATTACGTACTTGTTCCCGACGTGAGATATCTGATCCCTCTGGGTGATGTAGATCCAAAGTACGGGGCGACGCTGGCGTGTTCCGGGCTGACCACTTTCAGCGCCGTGAAAAAGTCTAGGGCGGGCCCCAACGAGCTAGTCGTCGTTATCGGGGCAGGTGGACTGGGTACGACTGCGATCCAGATCGTGAAAAAGACAGTTGGTGCAAGAGTCGTCGCGATCGATATAGACGACTCAAAACTGAATCTCGCGGAAAAAATCGGAGCAGATTTCACAATAAACAGCAAAGGTCTGACAATCAAAGAAATGACCTCGAAAATAAGAGAGATCAACCACGGTTTGCTTGCCGATGTCGCAATCGATTTTGTGGGCATGCCGGCCACGAGTTCGCTTGGCTTCGAAGCGGTGGGACGAAGTGGCAGACTCGTGCTCGTTGGACTCTTCGGCGGCGAAGGAAAGTTCGCGCTACCCATCTTTCCTTTGAAGGCGCTCGAAGTCATGGGCAACTTTACCGGTACGCTTCAGGATCTTGCGGAGATGGTTCAGCTCGTTGATAGGGGTATCATCAATCCGGTAGTGTCCGAATCTTATCCGCTGGAAAATGTGAACCAAGTAATTGAGAAGTTGGTTGCCGGCAAGATCGAAGGCAGGGCAGTGCTAAAGCCGTAGTCTTGAGACGAGCAGGCCGATGGACTTTGATACAGTAAACACCTATGATGCCAATGTGGATATCCTCGCTGTAAAGCTCGCAGAAGGCGTCAGTATCAAAGATGAAAGAATTCTGGACAGCAATGTTGTACTTTGATTCGACGGAAATGGTAGACTCGTAGCCGTCGAAGTATGGAATGCTTCTAAACGTGGTTTACTAAAGACTCTATCTGATCTGGCGCATGAGAATAGAGAAATTATTGTAGAAATGATGAAAAAGTAAAATCGACTTTCATGTACGTGTACCTTTCGATAGTTTAGAAAGCAATTTTTCCTCCTTGTGCTCTTCTTCCTTCCAACCGGTCAATTTCTTAGAAGCAATCTTCTGGATTTCATGAAGTAATCTATCATAGTCTCGAAGCTCTATTATCGCGGGACCCCTGACTTCAACTATTAGTCTTGACTTCAGGATCAGATTTCAAAACTCTCCCTTAAGCTATTATCTATGAGAATTTTCACATAAGGATGGGTAAAAATGGAACCACTGGAGTTGAACGTTTCTAAATTAGGGGACAGGGAAACGATTTCGATCCTCTGGTCTGATGGGCACAAATCAAATTACGACTCATTTTCCCTGCGGAGTTCATGCCCGTGCGCAATGTGCCAGGGCGAGCCCGGTATTTTTGGAAGAACCTACTCCGCTTCAAAAGCCGATGTTAGCGCGAAAGTTGTCCCGGAAGCGATCGAGCCTGTCGGAAAATATGGTTTGAAAATTACGTGGAGCGATGGGCACGATCTGGGAATCTATACTTTCGAGTACCTCAGGAATCTTTGCGAATGTGCTGATTGCAAGAAGTAATAAGTTTCGAGTTCACAAGGGCTATTTTCCCAAGTTTCTTCAAATACTAGTTACCATTGATTCATTAAGAAAAAATTTTTCTGCGTTTCACACACGGACATACTTTTTGGCCGAAGAGTTACGTTCAAGCTCTGTTAGCTCAGAAGAGCTCGTTTCAAGCTGAACGGAGCTTAGAGAGCGCGCGCGCGTAATGGATTTTCGAGTTTTCGAGGATGTTCGGGAAATTTCTACCCGATTTATCAGATCTTTGCTGAAGAGCTTTACACTTCCAGATCTGAATTTTCTCTTTGTGTTTCACACGCGCGTGTTTTCCGATGAGAGAGCTCGTTTCAGGCTACTATACAGAGAGGATCCCCTAAGGGGAGTTCTGCAACCGTGCACGTGTGCTCAGCATATTGCTTTCCATCAGCTCGTTTCTGGCTCTGTTCAATTGAAACAGCTCCTTCACCTATGTATAGCTCAAACAGGGCACGAACGCAGCTGAACGGCATAGTCCCGTCACTTGCCAGCAATCGGTTTTTCTAAGACGTGTTCTTACTCGTTACTGCAATGAAGGCAAAACTGACCTACACCGGAATAAGGGTAAAGGATATCGACAGATCTGTAGAATTTTATACCAAGCTGCTCGGCATGAAAGAGGTCGGCCGCTCAAAAATTGAAGCCGCCGGCGGGGAGGTCGTGAACCTCGTCAGCGAAGACGACGGACACATGATCGAGCTGAACTACTATCCGCCTGGAAGCAAGTTCTCTGCAACCTACGTCGTGGGCGAGGGCCTCGATCATATCGCATTCCAGGTCGAGGATCTCGACAGGGCACTGGAGGAAGCAGCGAAAGCCGGCTATCCGACCGTGCTCGACATGAAGGGCAAAACGAGTCGGTGGGCATACATCGAAGATCCCAACGGAATCTACATCGAGCTCTTCGCCTAGGTTCCGCGCGTGTTGCCCCAGAGAAGTATGTGGAGCCTCGGGGTAAGGCGGTACCCCTTGATTTCGCAGATTTCCGAAAGCCAGACCATCCGCTCCTTCAGGACTAACGCCTCCGTCCCTTCCGGCATCAGGATAATTTTTCCGGGAGCGATCGAGACTTTGCCTCGCGAGCGATTCAACTTCCGCGAGATCTGCGTCGTCCTGAACTACGAATTTGAAGAACGAGTTTCGCAGCGAGGCAAAATATTCAAGCGGGCTCTTTTTCTCTCTGGCGAATCTTGAATTTCCGGAGCTCTCGAGCTTCGGCGAGACGTTCCACTGGTCGACGAGCGGAAGGATATTCTCATCCGGCTTTATCGTGCCGTTGGTCTCGACCTCGACGAAGTAGTTCTCGCGCCACGCCTTCAATCCCCGCAGCAATGGAACTAGCTGCCTCTGCTGGAGCATCGGCTCTCCCCCCGTGATTACCAGATGATCCAGATTGAACCTGCGAATTTCAGTCTCAACATCTCCAGCTGAAACCGATCTTGCTTCCTCGGCCTCCGCATAAACTCGGATATCTTTGGGAATCTTGTCACTTGGAATTCCGAGTCGTTCCATGTCCTTCTTCACCAGTTCGAGAGTCTTGTTGCTGTACAGCCAGGTGTACTTTGTATCGCAGTACCAGCAGTGGAGATTGCAAACCGCCAGCCTCAAGAAAACCGTAGGTGTCCCCAGGTTCACGCCCTCGCCCTGAACTGACTTGAAGATCTCCGATAGCAGCAGTGTTTCGGAGCTATCATCCAGCCTAGTTTGAAGCAAGTAATTCGCGCTCGGTTACACAAATTTCTGCTATGGCTAGATATGTGGTTCTGTTTGAGCAGGCAATCTATAGGAAAACTGACGGAACTCCTTCAAAACTGACCAGATTCCCAAAAATGTTTAGGCATCGCGGGAATGGCTTTCGAGGTGATGGGTCCCTCGGTCTGGTTTACCCGGCCTCTACGCCGTTTGCGATAGTGATACTCGCGATTCAAGAAGTGTGGTTGCCGGCCGCGGCGATCACGCTCGCGGCAAGAAGAGTCTGAATTCAAGTTGGAGAGCTATTCTTTTCCGAAAGTGGGGAAGAATTGCCATTTTCAAAGAACGCTCTTCCAACGGCTCATGGAAAATGTACTGTTTTAGATAAATCGGCAGAGACCCCATGTAGACTCTGTGTTTAGCAATGGAGATGTATGACCTCCTACAATGTGTCGACAGGGCGCTCGACCAGTTCGGATCCAATGCAAAGCAGGCCACTTACTGGGCCCTCATGACGAAGGAAGGTATATCGTCGGACAGAATAGTGTCAAGTCCCGAAGCGCTTTCTCGTATTCTTGCAGAGATATTCGGCGACGACGGATCAAAAATCGTTGAAAAAACCATCGTCAAGGAGATTAAGAAAGTCTTCAGCCTGGAAAGCCCGAGCAGTTCCTACAAGCTGGACGAGGCTCTCGAAGGCGCAAGACGCGAGATGACCGGCATCTCAGAGACCATTTCGGTCTAGCTCAACACTCGAATTTACCTGTATCCACAGAATGATCTTAACTACCACGTCAAACTTCATCCGCGGTGCGTTTTGATCAATAATCCTACGTTAGGAATTTTTGCTCGAGGTAGTGCACCAACCTCTCCGGATTGAAAGGCTCTCCGAGAGATCTTATGGCGAGGTCTTTGGGAGCAAAAGTAGATCCCCATCTGTGTATCTTTTGATAGAGCCAATTCTTTATCGGCTCGAACTCTCCGACGCGAGTTTTTTCGTCCAGCGAAATTTCTTTCCCGATGTCGTACCAGATCATTCCAGCTATCACGTTCCCGAGGGAGTATGTTGGAAAATAGCCGAAACTGCCCTGGCTCCAGTGTATGTCCTGGAGGATTCCTTCGGAATCGTTCTTCGGAGTGATACCAAGATAATCGCCCATCATTTCGTTCCAGAGCTGCGGGAGTTCGGAAACTAACACCTGCCCGGCGATCATTTTCTTCTCGAGCTCGTAGCGCAAAGCCGTGTGGAAGTTGTAAGTGAGCTCGTCTGCGTCGACTCTGATCATTCCGGGCCGAACCAGGTTGAAGTAATGGTAGAGCTGCTCCTCGCTGTACGGAACGACAAAATCCAGATTCTCCTGCAGCGTTGGTTTGATCAGGCTGACGAAGCTCTTGCTTCGGCCGATCATGTTTTCCCAGAACCTCGACTGCGACTCGTGGAAGCCGTTTGATACGGCGATTCCGATCGGGGAGAACTCGAGCTTTTCGTCGATCTGAAGCTCGTAAATTGCATGACCAGATTCATGTATCGTAGAAAACATTGCGCTCCTGAAATCCTTCCCCTCGTACCTCGTCGTGATGCGAACGTCGTTCCTCGATATGCTTGCCTCGAAGGGATGCGTCGAGAGATCCATCCGGAACCTGTCTCTTGGCATTCCGAGGATCTCCGTCACCTTACGGTTGACCCTCGCCATCGATTCTGCATCGTAACTTTTTTCAACAAGCGGACTCCCGGAAGTGAACCTCGATTCTGATTTCACTTTTTCAAGAATTTTCTTTAGAGCAGGAATCAGTCTCGAAAACATCTCATCCACGTCATCAACGGTCAGCCCTTCTTCGTACTGGTCTAGGAGAGCGTTGTACGGGTGCTTTTCGTACCCGAGTTTATCCGCTTCCTCTCGCTTCAGCTCGATGCTCTTTTCAAGATACGGCTTGAAAGCTCGAAAGTCGGATTTTTTCCTCGCGTCTCTCCAGACTATTGCAGCTTCTGCCGCAATTTTCTGCTCCGCTTCCAGAAGCGACGGCGGAATCCTCGTAAAGAACTTCTGCCTGCGGCGGAGGATCCTCACGACCCCCTTTTCATAATCATTGAAATCACCCTGTAGTGCGTCAGCCTTCTCCAGGAGCGGATAGAGTTCTGCCATTTTCTTTTGAGTTAGCAGCGAGACCTCGGCGAGAACCGTACCCCTTTCGGCCGAGCCTTTGTCCGGCATGTTGACTTCGAGATCCCAGCCCAGCAGAGATTCTGCGGAATTCAGGGCCCACAGAGTTCTGTACTTGTCGTTGAGTTCTCTAATCACCGGACTGGAGAACGTTTCTGTGTTCAAGGGGCGTCTTTGGACTATCGAGTGGCTATAACATTTCTGCCGATTTTCAACTTACTTTTCGCGAAATGTCGGCGCGCTCAAAGAAGACAAAGGAAACTACGAACGCTGAAGAAAAATACAACAGGATCAGGGCAACTGAAAAAGAAAGCGATGTTTCGACCGCTCCCCCGAAAGAAGCGAAGGAGAGCAATTCTATGACCCTTGCGGGAAGGTACGATTTTTCGACGAGAAGCCCGAGAGATGCCATTGGCGAAGTCGGAAGATAGAGCTGCACCTGTCTGTAAAAATCTGATCCTGTCAGCGTGTAGATCAGGGTGAGCGCCAGCCCGAAGATCTCGCTCGTGAAAAAGAGAGCGGAAGATATGATGTAAGATAGCGACGACCTTCTCACCAGCTCGCCGAACATGAATCCTATGGCGAAGAAGAGCGCCGCGCCGAAGATCTGAGCCGCGAAGACGAGCAGCAGAGTGTTCAGCTCCAACTGCGGCCCGAAGGTTATAGTCGCTGAGATTACAGACAAGATCATGTTGAGAGCTATTATGAAGATTATCAGCAAATAGCCGCCGAGAAATTTTCCCGCAAAGTAATCGGCTTTCGTGACCGGTTTTGATAAGAGCAGCTCGGCGGTTCCTTGCTCGTACTCTTCCGACATCGCTCCTCCAGAAATGAGGATCGCCGTGAAAGGCACGAAGAACGACTGCGGAAGAAAGACACCAACGACCCAGAGATATCCAAAGTACGGCCCCAGTATGGTTATGATTGCGCTGTGACCTCCCCCGAGATAGGACAGAAGGAAATACGGCGCAGTTCCAATGAGCAGAGTGAAGAAACCGAGGACCAGAACCTTTCTCCTCGCTATCGATCTCTTGATCTCGTAGCGAAGGAAAGTGTACGTAACGCTGAGCTTCACTAATCCACCGCCGTCCCCTGCCTCAGAGCTTCGATGTAAGTTCTTTCGAGAAGATTTTCCGAATAGCTCATGGAGTAAAGTCTTGCCCCAGCTTTCATTACAGTCTCGGCAACGACGGGCCTCACTTCTTTCCCTCGTTCGATCTTCAGCTCGACCGTCCTTTCGCTGAGACTCTTCCGTGACACTCCCTCGACCCCATCTATCTTGGAGATCTGGCTGATCAGATTATCATCCAGCGGTTCTGCCTCCAAGACGAGGTAGTTTGATCCCAGGACTCTTCCAATGATATCGTCTGTCGCCCCGCTGAAAAGCAGTTTCCCATTGTGGATCATTATCGCCGAGGTGCAGAGTGACTCCACCTCCTGCATGATGTGCGAGGAGAGAAAAATCGTCCCACCCCTCTGCTTTGCAAAGTCTCTGAACACTTCTCGAAAGTGGGCCGAGCCGGCCGGATCGAGTCCGATCATCGGTTCATCCATAACAAGGACATCAGGCGATCCCACCATTCCCTGGGCGATGCTAAGCCGCTGCACCATGCCCTTGCTGAATTTGGACACTTTGATATCGACGTATTCCGTGAGGCCGACGAGATCCATGAGCTCTTCGATTTCTTTCTTCGTCTCCGACGCGGGAATGCTCAGCTCGTCAGCTACAAGTGTCAGGAGTTCGCGCGGAGTGAGAAATGTCTGGATGTTTGGAAGTTCCGGGGAGTAACCGACCTTCTTCAGTGCGCTGGCGTGTTGCGAAATCGGATCCAGCCCTCTAATCCTGACAGTTCCCGAAGTGGGCTTCATGAGGCCGAGCAGCAGTCTGATGCATGTTGTCTTTCCTGACCCATTGGGGCCCAGGAAACCTACTACTTCGCCTTGATCAATGGTGAATGAAACGGGCCCGATGCGTTTTGTCGATCCATAATCTTTCGTGGCGTTGGAGAAATCTATTACCGCCGCGCACAAATGGGGGGACGACTACTTTGGGTTTCTAGTCAACCTGATAAAGCGGTTTATCCCCATTTTCACTTGCTTTCTGGGGATTATTTTTCCGCTTGTAGAACACGAACGCTCCAACTCCTGCAACAATTGAGACTGCGCCGGTTGCTACAGCTACTGTGGTAGTCTGAGAGCCAGATGTGGCGTCAAGCGGCAGGTTGGTTCCGACGAGCTGGACATGGATCGTTTCTGATGCGTTTGCCGCAACCCAGGCTGAATAAACGAGGCCTGACGGGAAGACTGATGCCCCGCCGGTCGCGTTCATTGGAGATCCTCCCATCTTCGCTCCCGACACGCTGAACGTGTAATTGGTGAGGGAGTAGGTTTTTCCACCAAAATTCGCGCTAGCAGTTCCAGTTTGCGCGATAGAGGCAGAGATCGAATAATTGTGTACTTGATAACTAAAAGACTGGTTAGCAATCGTGGGGAAGTACGGAAATATCACATGGGATGAATTTACGATTTTGGAGTAACTGAAATTCGACATGGTAGACGCTATCTTCAAGGTAAGATCAGACATCCCGCTCGAACTGGAGGGAGCGACGGTTTCATTCACTAACGCGGAGATCGAGTGATTCCCAAAGGTTCCGCTAATACTGTAAGCGGCGTATTGCGAGGAAGTGGTCGTTGCCCCTACCGCCGGCGCCAACATTGCAAGCGACAAAAAGGAAACTAATACAGATGCAAATGCAAATAACCTGATTGTGCGCATAATCACTTTCACTTCTCTAGTAACTGTAATATTGGTCATCATATGCATATACGCATATCTGGGTTCACGAAGGTGCTCTGGAGATCCTGAAACAGACTTTAATCGCAGGCATTCTGGACGTTGGACTGCTTGCCTCCAGTAATTGTTGATGCGCACGAAGATATCGCCACCAATTCGTTGATGCTCCATCGGGACTTTCTCCAGGATATTTCGAAACTTAGATCGGTTGACAAATCCAGCGAGGGAACTCCCACTGTTTGTCAGCCCGAATTGATCAGGGGTAATGTTCGTATCGTGTTCGCGACGATCTGGGTCGCGCCGTGCGGAAACGGAGTAATTGATTCCTCGCACTGCTACAGGACAGCGGAGGAAGCTCACGCCCAGGCCCTTGACCAGCTCAGTTTCTACAGAAAATTAGAGCATGACGGGCACATCAGAATAATTGAGAGTAAGGCGCAGCTCGAAGAACACCTTGGTTCTGACTCGCCGAGAGTTGGTTTCGTTCTCCTGATGGAAGGAGCAGACCCCATCCGGGCTCCTAAGGAATCGCTCGAATGGTTCCGGTCAGGAGTGAGGATCATCGGCCCTGCCTGGAGGAGAACGAGGTACTCGGGAGGAACCGGCGAGCCGGGCCCGCTTTCACCTGAAGGACGGGAACTCATGGGGGAGATGGAATCCCTGGGGTTCATCCTGGATACTTCGCATATGGCGGAGCAGAGTTTCTTTGACGCCCTCGATCTCTTCCATGGGCACGTCATCGCGAGCCACTCGAACTGCCGGACTTTTACTCCGACGGATCGTCAGCTCAGCGATGAAATGATCAGGGCGATCGTTTCTCGAAACGCGGTGATCGGGACAGTGCTATACAACAAATTCCTCGATCCCGGCTGGGCTGATCGCGGAAAGGTAAAGTCCGAAGTTACGCTTGCGACGGTGTTCAAGCACATGAACCACATCTGCGAAATCGCGGGAGACAGGCGGCACATCGCGATCGGCTCGGACTTTGACGGCGGTTTCGGGCTGGAATCAATACCAGCGGAGCTCGATACAGTCGCAGACCTCCAGAAGCTCGGGCCCGCGCTTCAGGCTAACGGTTTTTCCGAGAGCGAATCGCTCGGCGTGCTGGGAGAAAATTGGATCAACCTGCTGCGAAGGGCTCTTCCCTGATCAGTACTGGATTCCCTTAATCGTTCCGTCCGTCGTCTCCCCGCCGTCAACCGTTATGGTCTGACCCGTCATGTATCGGGAAAGATCCGAGCAGAGGAACACGACCGATCCCGCGATCTCGTCTGTTGAAGCTGCGTGCCTCAGCGGGATGCGTTCCAAAACGGCGCCGTGCTTGTCTTTTGGCAGCGAGCCGAAACCCATCTGCGTGTCGACCCAGCCGGGAGCGACCGCGTTCACGGTGATGTTGTGCGGCGCGAGATCGATTGAAAGCCCTCTGGTCAGGCTGATTATCGCGCCCTTTGTCGTCGAATACGCGAGCAGCCCGGATTCGAAGAAGCTCGCGGCAACCGAGGAGATGTTGACTATTCTGCCGCCCCTTTTCTGCTTCACCATCTCCGGCGCAACAGCCCTGCAAAAGTAGACGAAGCTCTTCAGGTTCGTGTCCATCTGCTTGTCCCAGTCTTCCATGTTCAGGTCGAGGATGCCAGTGTTGATCACAATCCCTGCGTTGTTGACCAGGATTTCGATGCTCCCGAATTTATCGAGACAAATTTTTAGAGCGCTTTCCGCGGTCCTGGGATCTGACACGTCTCCGACGAGCTTCACGGCTTTTTCCGGTTGCGAGAACTGCCCGTCCCACCCGGCTGGAAAACTCCTGCCCACGCCGACGACGCTGACTCCGAGGTCAACGAGCGACCTTGCAACTGCTTCTCCTATTCCTCTGGACGCGCCGGTGACTATCGCATTCTTTCCCTTGAGACCTAGCATCTCGCCGGCCCGCTGATCTGGATTCAATGCGAATCAAACCGAGGTCGTAATTCTTGATAAGCTAAACGTCTCCAGGAGAAAGTTGAGTCTCGCGCTGATCAAGACGTACCAGATTCGCGAGGCTTCAGGTCTGTGGGTGCAAAAATACCTGAATTAAGCGAAGATACCGAAGCTTTAGCCCTGAATGCGAAAAGCGGCTCCGTCACTTTGCTATGCATTAGAAATTGCCAACAGAGCTCGAAACGAGCTGATGATACGCTTTCGCCGAAAGTCCCCCGCTAAAAGTGCGGACTTTGACAGGAATTAATCCCCATCAGAACCAGTCAGACGCGCGGGTCGGCGCGCGTTCCAGGAAGATTCTACAGACTCCTCAATCCTCAGATACGATACCGGTGAAACCGACGGATCTTGCGGAAGGAACAAGATGGCTAATGGCGGTCTGGGTGAGCCTGTTCACTTTTTGACTCTTGGCGAGACGAATGGGTGGGAGTGAAGTTGTTTACTTTTTTCGACCGTTTGGTAGTACCTTTGGACCGAATTTTTGATGCGGGCCTCTGGGGATTAACCATTGCTGCGGGTTCTAAAATAGGATTCCTACGAAAAATGGCGGTTGCGTAGATACCTTCTATGCAAAATCCCCGGCCGAGCATTGCACCAAATGGTATAAATCCCCTTTTTTGTCCGAAGCTTAGCAAATCGATTCAATCAGGGATTCAAATTGGCACAGTGCGGTCGCCGGGATGGGGCATTCCTACCGGTTCTAGAGTAGGATTTTCAACAGAAATCGACAAGCAAAATGTATTTCATCCGAAGTATCTTGATAAAAAATTCTCCGGCGGAGTAGTCACCAGTTAGTATGAATCGCCTATTTCTCTCGAAGCAGGCGCGATCTCCAAATTGAGTCCAGTTTGATTGTCTGAAAAAGACAGGCCTTTGAGAATCGCCACTAATCAAAAGACGCAGCTCAAGGGAATCGGATTCTTTGGATTTGTCGTGTGGGTGCGAAGGGGATGGGATTCGCACCGCCCTAGGGTTCTGAAGGGTCGAGAAAACTGGGGAAAATCATCAAAAAGCTGATAGATTTAGGGCTTCGATTCCCCTAGCTTTCACGACCTTAAAGTACTTTAGCTCCCAACAACTTTTCCACTGGATATGCCATGCATTTTCACAGATGACACCGTGAAATTGAACGTGGATGGTCGCAAAATTTACCAGTCAAAGAGGGCTTCAAAAAATGACCCCTCTAAAGCGAGCGTATCGTACTACCTTCCTCTCTACAAGAACGAAATAGAGTTTCTTGGGCTAACTGAAAATTCTTTGATTCGAGCTGAGTTGTCAAGAGTTGAGAAGAATGATTCTGTAAAGCGGCCTGCTTTTGAAATCCAGGCCGAGTTGGACCAGCTGAGAACAGGGCTGATGAAAATTCTTGATGAGTATGACGACGACGCCTCAATCCGCAAATCTATCTTGGTGCCGAAGATTCAAAAAATCCTCGGCGAGCAGCTCCCGCCGACTCAAAACTAATTTGAGGTCGGATTATCAGCTTTTGGCGAGCTGGCATTGACTCGCGCCGTATTATTGCCAAGCTACTCTCTGGTTATTCCGTAATCAATTCGGCACGATACAAAGCACCTTCCATTCTAACGCTTTTTCATATCCCGCTTTTCCGGGGGAGCTCTGCTCACGAATCGAATTTTTGACTGTGATGTCCTCTTCGTAGAATTGAATACATGAAATCCAGAAAAAAGACGACGGCCAGCCAAAAGAGGAAATCAACAATGTAGGAAGCCTGAAAGAAAAAAGACGTTACTGACTCCCACCCCGGCCCGAAAACAGCACAGTAGCAGTAGAACATTATTGGAAATCCGGTAACGTAAGGATCGGTCGTAGAATCAGTCCCCGGCGGAAACGGAGTAACCGCCTGCATGAAGAACGGGAGAGCGGAAAGTGCCGAAAAGGCTAAGACGATCACAGCGTCTCTCAACAGACATTTGAAAACCACGTCTGCTAGCGGGCGGTTCGCCAAGGGAATGTCTATGGGATCAAAAAATCAGCGATACTAATGAATGTATACTCTTTTGACGAAATGAGAGGGATCACAAAGCTTCGATTGGTACTCTTGCTGGCTTTGATGGTAGGATCGATTCTCGTATCCCTCGATCTAATCAGCAGCTACCTACCTTACGGTAATCCGAACTATCCCATACGATTTCAGTTTCAAATCTACTATACCGGACACTGGAATGGTTCGTTTGCCGGCTGGTCCGGAGTTAACCAAATCGAAAACCGTACAATCAGCGGGACAGGTAACAAACAAATTTTCTGCACCTTGATTGATAATCTAAGCTCAGGGATAATGTTCAGCGTCACTGTACAGAAAGTGGATAATTCATCATCTCAACTCAGTCTTTACCTCTATGGCAATTTTGCTAACACAACCCTGCCCTTCGGCATGGTTAACTTGCAAGAGGAAGTGATTTCATGAAAAAGACCGCTCTTATCGGACTGGTTATGGCAATCATTGCCCTAGCCATCAGTGTCACTGCAATTCTTTCAGAATTTTATTATTCGCCCTCGAGTTCTTCAGAAACTTTTACTTCTTTTGCAACCGAATTCACTGTCACCGCCAGTAATACACGTTCGAAGTTTGTTGAGATTACTGGAGCAAATTCCTCAACAGTTTCCCCTAACGCCACGGTTTGCGTGGAGATGGCCGAGGGCACAATCCAGCTTACAGTCCTGAATAGCGCGACGCTTAGGCCAGTCAGGAATGTTCAGGCTGAGGCAACGACACTGACGTCCAATGGCTTCTCTACTCCCTGCACTTTAAGGCTAGTCGCCCAGACATTTACGACGGGCGCAAATGGCACCGTCATGTTTTGCTGCGATACTGGAGATTACAATGTAACCGCGAGCTATTCTGGACAAACTTTTCTTATCCAGACGGTCATAGAGCCCGAAAGGTTCACTTGCGTGACACTTTTTGTTCCCAGTGGAAAAACTATCATTGGAATTTCACAAACGTTTGGATACTGTTCTTCTACTTGAGGTGTCACTGATACAGTCGAATAGCAGAGGAGCCTGGGATTATTGTAATGCAGAGACGACAAGTCGGGCCAGATGTCTTTGAATTAGAGAATCTTCTGAAGTTAGAGCGCAGCCTTACCCACAAGCCCACAACAAATGACGATCGGCCTTCTGAAGACTGGAACCTTATAGGATGCCTCCGACAAGTCTCGTTCGACGCTCGGATTCGTTGCGTCTAAATGATTCTAGGAAAAGAAGGAGTTATGCCCAGCCTGCAAACTATCTATCCCGGATAACTACGATCATTTACCGGAGATGTATGAAGAGGGAGCCTGAATTTAGGTTTCAATACTTTTTTGAAAAAGTGTATCGAAGTCTTGCAGAACCCGAACAATAGTGAAAATCCATGTCGACGATACGTGAATAGGAGCTTATTGACTCGGCCTGAATAACCTGTAAATGGGGGAGCTCCGTCTCAAATTGTGTCTTGAATCGCCCCTTTCTCGGCCTTGCGCTTTTCTTCATCGCTTCAGGCGTAATTCTCTCGTTCTCCTGGGAGGCGAATTTCGGGACCGGTTATACGGACTACTCTTTCTTCCCCTGGGGTTTGCTTTCCCTTACCTTAGGAGCTTGGCTGGTGTATTATTCCTACACGATAAAGAGTGGCACTTCTTCGTCACCGAATCAATATGAGGACCCAACAGCAGCCTACATCAGGCGAAAGAAGACCAACAGAAATCTCAGGATCTCTGTTTTCGCCGTGATCACGTTTTTGGTGATGTTTACTGTCATCATGAATATTCCCTTCATCCCTTCCTCGAACCCGGGCTGTCCCGAAGACAAGTCTGTGGAGGAATCAATAATGGGCTACTATTTCCCCTGCAATGTCGTTTGCAGTATTAATCCTCTCACCACATACATTATCCAATATCCGGGCAATATCACATTCGGTGTTTCTGCAACGAACTCGTCCAATGCAACCGCGGCCCTTTCCTTCGACATAAACAATCCGTGTGCTGCCACCCCACTTTTCATTTTCTCCCTCGTACTCTCGGGCGGTAACTTGTCAAACATCACGAGGTGGGACAGTAACGCTCAGCCGACCTCGGCGGATAACCAGGTTATCTTCAGTTCTCATTTGAGCGAAAGCGCTAACGAGCTGCTCCCCGGAAGGATAACGCATTTCGTGTTCTACCCTGCAAGCACCACACCCCAAGCGATTATCAGAGGACAAGATTACAGTTTCAATGTCGAGGTAGGCGTCTCGATTTTTTCCACTTATGGTTTTGGCACTACTTCTTGATTACTGGCTTTTTTCCGGTCGTATTGTTCCAGTATATCGAGTAGCTTCTTGTCCCTTTTCAGGTTCTTGTCCAACACCCTTTGAAATCCTCCATCTGCCTGCATTTGCCACCTCACCTGACATTCCGGTACAACCGATCTAGGATCGCTTTCTCAGATCCTTCCCCGTTTCCACGCTATTGGAATATCGATGAGCGAGGTAAGGAAAGGAAGTTTATTTGCTCGAATCGTTCTGGTTCCAAGAACGCTCCACACATAGAATAGTATTAAGTCGATCGATGTCGCGAAAAGGATTACAGCTTCCGAATGGCTGAAGACAGGAATAGATGGATGACCCAGGCAATCGGACAATATGACACCGTTTATCCAACAACTTGGTTAAATTATGTTGATGAAGTAATCACAGTAAACGAAAGGGAGGCTTTGTTGATGGCTAAACGGCTATCTAGAGAAATCGGTATCCTTGTCGGCTGGTCTTCTGGAGCCGCTGTGGCGGGCGCAAACAAATACGCTAATCAAAGCAAATGTAAAGGGGTGATGGTCATTGTTATTCCAGATGGAGCGAATAGATATCTTAGAAAATTCTCGAACTGGAGGTATTCTGCTACTATAGAATCCTTTCCGAAGGCAAAAACAGTAATGGACATCCTTATGCAAAAGAAGGAACCATTCAAACTGGTAACTATAGATTCTTTCGAATCAGTAGGTGGTGCTTTGAAAAAGGCGCTTGCAGAAAACATTGGTCATCTGCCTATAAAGAGAGGAAATGAAATAGTAGGAAAAGTTGAGAGAGAGACTTTAGTAACCCTTCTAGAAGACGATCCGCTATTGCATGGCATGCCTATTATGTCGTTCCTAAATGCGCGTTCGCTGCCTTCCTACGCGGAAAGGCCATACCCATTAATCGACTGCACATTGCAGCTTTCGATTCTCATGGAACGCCTAAAAAATGAAAGTTGCTTTATCGTAACGAAGGACGGAACTCCGTTAGGGATCATAACTCGAGCTGATGTTTCAAATTTCAATCCATAATTTTGAAGCAGAAATTTTCGAAAGCAACTGTGTCAAGTATCCGAATCTGGTTTTGTATTGGATCGGTGGTCGGAAACCATTCAAACTCATCGAAATCGAAAAAATTTTCGACAATTTCTGATTGTTGCTTCAGCCCCTGATTTCGTTTGGGGGATGTTATGGGTTGTTGCAACATTTTCAGTTTACGACACGAATCCCGCTACAGCAGATCTCTGGATTGGAATAATTTACGCCTTTGGATGGGCTACTGTTCTGTTCGCGAGTACAGTCGTGCCATTGGTGTTCAGGAGATCTGCCATTAAGATAGTCTTTTCCGCCCAAATCATCGAGCTGCTTCTTGCTCCGATTTATGTTTTGGCTTTAACGTGGCATTCTCTTCCATTTTTTGGTTTGGTCTTTCTCATAAGCGGCATAATAGATGAAATTGGGAAGGGCGCTATGCCTCCAATTCTCAAAGAGATTGCTGGAACAGATTTAGATCACGCGGTCAATATTCAGAGATCATGTAGCTGGACTGCTCGATTCATCGGCAGTCTAAGTGGCGGTTTTGCGTATGCGTATCTCGGGGGTTATTCCTATTTGATGATTTGTTTAGTTCTTTTAGTTTCGTTGATTACCTCTCTGTCTCTTCGGTTAGTCAGGGTACCCGGTGTTGAATCGGATAGTATAGTTGGAATGATAAATGATGTCTGCCGTTAACTTAGCATCATCACCTTTTTGATTTCCGTTATGAATGATTTCTTGTATCCGGGCTGATTGTGCAGCCAGAAAAGGTTTATCCAATTGAAGACGTGCTGCAATCTGCATCTTGTACCATGGCTCCTGCAAGGGAACAGGTCATCGAATCCTTCAGTTCTATCCTTCAGCTTCTCCATCTGCCTCTCCATGACCTTCCAGAGCCAAGAACCGTGCATGTAGACATGGTGTTTGAGATTCGTCGACACACAAGCTGGAGGGTACCAGTCACCTCCATCCGTCCAGACAGGATGGTGGCCGTACTTGCTCACTAGATCCCGAAGAAACATTTCTACTGATATGGAATTTGGGTTCCACGCGAAATATAATCCAAGGATTCTGTTTGCGAATGGCTCGTATGCGACGAAAAAGTATGCTTCAGCACCGGCAACGTTCACTCCGGTCTCGTCGATTGCGAATATTTTAACTCGCTCTCTTCCAAGCCTGAATAATCTGTGCATCTTCTCGTACGAGCCCATCTCCTGGCACCACTGCCAGACAGCAACGTGGCTTCTCTTAGTGAATGGTTCGATTGCTCGAGAGCATGCCCTGAAGGACAGTCCCTCGAAAACTAGATAGATGGCGTAGTATACTATCTCCAGCGGAGTTCGTTCTCTTTCCATCATTCAAAATCAAATGGTAGGAGAGCGAGCTCTCGGCCATAGGCCGTTCGGTTCAAATCACGCTTAAGTTAACGGCAGAAAATGATGGTTGGAAAAGTTTTAGGCGTGGCAGGGCCCTAGTTTTGTCCCTCCCATTCATTGTGGATAGTCTCTTGAATGGAACCGTAATTGTAATACTGACACAACTGATCGTAGGTGGATTCAAAGTTGGCTCATTCACCTTTAGTATTTTCCTCTCATCACTGTATCTTGCAAGCGCGGTCGGATCGTCAACTTTAGATCGGGTTCATTCTCACAATAGAATCATAGTTGCGACTTCTTTCATCACAATTCCATTGTCGATTGCAGCTTACTTGTACGCTCCAAACTTTTTTTGGATTTTTATTGTGTCTTTCATCGTTTATTTTTTCCGTGCTATGGGTCAGACAGTTCTTTATCAGGTAATATATGAGGATCACACTCGAAAAGAAATAGCGATAGTAAATCAGATTATTCTATTTCTGCTGACGGCACCGTATGTAGTAGGTTCCTTTCTTGGTGGCGTGGTATCGGAGAATTACTCGGTTGATAACAACTTCCTATTGCTATCGTTAGTAACTGCCTTAAATGCGGTTTTTTCAATACTCTTGATCAGTCGATTAATTCTTAATCACCCTAGAAACCGAGATTCTTCGTTGGAAAATGCTATGTAAAGTGTGGTATTCTAGTCTTGTCCTTTATGTAATTTTGCAGTTTCAAAATCTGATAGTGACATTAGAACATTGCCGTGCAAGAACAAGCTTTGTTCCATTTATGGGAAAAGATTTGCCGGATGTTCAAGGCCAGCGACTCGACGGTCTCAAGAATTCGTAAAAGTAGTTTGCACAAATTGCGGTTCAATATCTCGGTACCATTATCTCGAAACCCCTCGACATAGTGATTCCTTTTAAAGAATGCTTAATGATTTTTCACATTTTATGTTAAAAACATCTTTTACGACATAAAACGTTCGACACGCTTCTAGACGATTTTATGTTAAAGTCTCACGTTATAGTGACATACGATCGTCGTATCACCATCGATATTATGTTAAATCCACGCTTGAATTTTATCAGCTATTATGTTAGGCGACACGCGCGCGCGTCCTGCTCGAAGTTGGGGAATTCCCGAACCCATCCGAGGCGCCTCGAGGCTTCAGGCTTTTGTCGTACAATGTCGTGACGGTCTATCTCAACTGAGCCATAACTTGGCAGAGACACTCCGCATGCTATCCGAATCGTAGTAGTCTTGCCTGCTCCGTTTAGACCAACGAATCCGACGATTTCTCCATCGTTGACGTCAAACGAAACGTTATCAATCGCAGGGCTGCCGACGTTCGCTTCTGGATAGTACTTGGCTAAGGCTTCTATTTGCATCACTAGAGAATCTTCTTCTATCAGCTATGGGATCCTAATGATATTCGTTCGTCTGGACTCTCGAAGGGGCGAAAGTCCAGACGAACCGATATATTTCACCGATTTCCGATGTACTCTCAGGTTAAAGAATTGTCGGATAACATAAAGAAAGCTGAAGATAAGTGGATTGAAATTGAACTCTCAGCAATTTACGAGATTCTACAACGAGATGCAAAAATTATCGTTCATGACTTGCAATATACCTCTAGGGAGCTAAGAGGTACTGGAATCTTTACTTCCATTATGGCAGCCCTGTTCGCTATCTCAGCGGGCGCTATAACGTTCGGCGCGAAGGCTCCGCTTGGATTTGGGGTGGCGTTGTTAGTGATCGCGTTGATTATGGCAGGAGTCGCCGCGAAGTTCCTGCTCGACTACAAGCGAATCACAAAGAGATACCAAAGATTGTTTGAGCTTGTAAGAAGTATTGATTGAATCAGATTGTGCGGTTCCATACACAAGACCTGATCGTGCTTGCTTCCACCTATTGCGAATCGAATCCTGCAGTACTTTGAACAGATAGATGGAGCAAAAGGCAAAGCTGGAAGGATGGACCTGCTGAGAATCGCCGGCAATGAAGCAAATCTCAACAGGATGGTAAGCTATCTCATCAAGCGAGGATTGATAATCGAGGTAGAGGAAGAAGGTAAAGAAGGTCAAGAAGGACGCGTTACATATTGCAAAACCGACCTTGGAGAAAAGTTGCATTCTCTACTCAAAGGCCATGAGTACTTCGGTTCGCTGATTAAGGAACTGGGCGACAACCGGTTGGGTCCAACTTAATAGTAGATTATCTTCACATGAATGCCCATTGCGAACTTTCGGGCAGCTAAGCCTGTTCGTGTGAAATTTGCCGAATGATCTGTCCCGTAGCATTTGACAGAAAGTGCTGTTATTTAACGCGATAATTACCCTTTGCAAGATTGTCAATTACTTTTGCGCAATGACATTTACTTGTCCAATCAACATCCGTTCTACGCTTGTGAAATTCTGTTAAAGGCACGATCATGACATAAAACGTAAACTACGGGTCGTATGACATTATGTTAAAATTTTCTTGTCTTGGGCGAAAAAATGCCTCAATTTCTGCGACATTATGTTAAATCCGCGCTTGACTTGTTAGAACTATTCTGTTAAGCGACAGGAAAAAAGATCGGATGCCAAAGCTTTCTTTGCCGGAACACTATTCTCGTCGACTAGAGAGATTTTGGTGAGCATGGTTCCGATTGAAACTGACGGCTCGACGGAGCTGATGCGGCAGAGGATCATCTTACCCCCCTTGGGGACCGGAATTAGGGCACCCTTCCACAGAGGCCTGTCCTCTAGGATCACCGCGAGCCAGTGACGATCGATCTTCTGAACATCTGGGGCGATTCCATCTTCACCGAGTACCGGCTCGACAGTTACAGAAGCGGCAAGATTGATCTTTGGACCTTTTGTGAGTGTAACGACCTCGCGATCCAAACCGCCCAACCGGCTCCCCAAAGCTCCCAGAGTCATACCGTCGATTTGAACCCTGCCCGAGAGAACAGCTTCATTGTCTGGATGAATGAAGAAGCATTTCGCGTAAGCCGTCTTTCCATCTCGAGACCTAATCTCAATCAGATCGTCAAATTCGACCCCTAGGAGCTGTGCGTCGCTCCGATTGAGCCGGATGATACCTCTGCCAACGTCCGTCGGATCGGAATTGCCGACGGTGCGCGCTAATGATTCGAGCGGACGATCGGAAGGTTGTGAAGAGTCCAAACTGGATCGAGAAATAATCGAAGCGATTCTTGTATCAATTTCGGTCTGTTGAAATGGAATCCTCACCGAGATAGGGTTTAACAAAGCAGAAAGGATAATTCATTGAAATAAGCACGGAACTATTGATAACCGCCCGATATTTTTCATCTAGTCAGTTACTAATGCGATGAGCATTTTTCTTGGAATTATGATTACGTCATCGTCATTTTTATCGGCCTTGCACCAGCGAAAGTACCTGGGCAGGTTTAAACTTTCATTATCCGGGGATACTCTGGTTCCGGCTGGTGTTATTTACGATTAGCAGAAATAGGATTAAGCGATTTTCAAAAAGAAATGACCGTTGAACAGGCCGTAGAAGCCGTCACGAAGGAAAAATATGCCCTAGTAACTTCAGCCCAAAAAATCCTAGAGTTAATTGAAAACAACGATGAGAGGCTATCAATTGAGAAGGAGATACTGAACGTCGCAAATCACCTATCAATCATAGGAGGGTATTGCAGTAATGATTCTAGGAAAACCATAGAAATCTGCAATATGATTCTCAGGAATGCGGTTGGTTCAAAAAACCCTGTTGTCTTCCGTCACTACAAGGAAAACAGGCTCAAGCCGCTCATGGTAGAAATTGTCTCAGTAGAAGTTGATTTCAAGAAGAAGCCATTCAAGATCATCGGCTTGAAAATTGATTTCATACGTGGATTGCTTGAGGGCCGATTTGAGCGGTAGAGGAAACACTTAACCATGTGCCGCCAGTGTAGCGACCTAAACCCAAACACTCAACAGCTATTTCCTCTGCCGTTTGTATTGGTAGAAGATTGTACTTGCTCGGGTAGTGAAGCTGTCGACCGGCTCATTCAGAGCGCGAAACAACCCCAACATGTACTTCAAATCTCCGTTTTCTGCTCGGTGTGTTATCACGACGTAGTATGGAACGGACCTGGCAGAAAACAGATACCGCCGACTCAAAACTAACGTTAATTTGAGGTCGAATAATCAGCTTGGCGAGTTGAACTTTGACTCGTGCGGTATTAGCTCTGAGTTTGCTTTCTATTCTCCTGGGAGCTGCTTTGGTTGCCACGCTACTTTCTAGTTATTCCATGATCAATTCGTCATCCACACATACTGTGTCGACGACAGTTACGATTACAGATACTTCTGGAATAGTAACTGAGATTGCGCCCATAACTCAAACCAGCACGCAGACTGTTACATCGCTTAGAACTACAACATACCACAGTACACAAACTGTTACTGCTACCTCGCTTACCGCTGCGCTTTCCTATCTTCCCATCGGAACGACATTCCATTTTACCGAGAATTCATCGTTTGTTGTTTTTGTTCGGTATTACTTCTACAACTCTAGCACAACAACAATTTCCTCGTCGAACTCAAGCATGATCTACATCTGGGGTGGAAACTACTCCGCAGATGTGTCGACAAGCAATCCCAATTTCACCATAAATCAAATCTTTCCAAACCATCCAGTTGTCATTGGGGGATCAAATAACCTGAGTGAAGGATCGATTGTAGCTTACGAAATCCATTCTGGTCCAAATTCTAGTGGCACATACGCGCTTGGAGTGAACTATCTTTTTCCAGAAGTCTGCGCCGTAGAGTTCCCTCTCATTGTCGGCAACGGGATACCTGACTATGCCTCGAAAATAATTGGCGGTTGCATCGAATGGACAAGCAACGATCCTTCTACGGTGCATGGTCAATTATTCGCAGAGGTGGTTGGAGTCGATGATGAGTGAGGAAAATGGGCGAAATCCCACTGGCGTCCGGAACCCTCTCTGCATAGTAAAAAATATCTGTTCTGAACAATTAAGGTACAAGGAAATAAAGGACTTTGGCTGCTGATAGGATTTCTAAGATTGTGAACGCTTGAAGAAAAGAAACCTAGTTCTGATTTCGATCGTTCTGACAATTTCAGTTACGGCTTTTGTCTTCCTAGCTCCCGTAGTTCCGTACTATTACAGATGCGATGACACTCATTTTCACATGTACATTTCAATTTCAATGGCTTATCTCACCCATTATTACTATGGTGGATTTTACACTCCGAGCTCGAAGGCGTACTACATACAACCGATTTACTTGCCCGACCCCGGAGCAGTTTTCAATTGTGCTTGATTTACTAAAAATATCAACGGATTTCAAACAATTTTTGGCTGGATTGCGAGTTTTTGGGAAAAACGGAAGATTAAACAAAACAGAGGAAAAGCAGGAGAGATATTCACATACTGCGCCTTTGTCGGCAAGAAGGAATGATCCGCGCGAATAATCTCGGTTTCTTAAATCTCTCTTACGCCGTAGCGAGCTTCAAGTCAGCTCGTGCCGACCAACTCGGCATTGAACAGATTACCGTATGAAAAAGCGGGACAAAGAGAGTTCAGTCCAGAAGAGCCATCGCCGTTTGTCTGGGCAATTCCAATTCCATCGAGAGTTGATCCGCACCGCGCGTACTGTGGAACGAAGTATGAAAAGATAAACGACCACTCAAAAGTGTAGACCACGACGACGGACTCGCCGCTTGAGTTAAAGAGATAACTCGGGGGATTTGCAATCACAATGTCGTACGGATAAGAACCGCCCGAAGATGCGTTGCCGAAGCTGTCGGTTATGAACATAGATGAATAGTTGAACATGGCATCGAATGTACCACCCGTCGTTAGCTGCGAAGAAGCGTTTGGATTGGTCCCGTAAGTGTATTTGATGCAGACCTGCGCAAAGTTCATCGTAAAATTGGTGATGATGAAGTAATTGCTGTTGTTGAGATTCAACCCGTTGGGATAATTCGTTACACAAGTCTTTGGGAGATTTGTCGGCAGATCCTCCTGGCTGGTAGCTGCTTTTATGACAACAGTTTGGGTCGTAGTCGAGGTTATGGTAACAGTTGAAATTTCAATAGCTGCTGTTTTCTGAGTGCTGGAATTATTCGCCGTGTAAAGGTAAGAAACCGCACCCCCTGCCGCTATCACCACAACGAGGGCGACTGTTAAAGCCGATACGACCCTCGAAACTCCGAATCGACCTGTTTCCGAACCTACTTCCAAGATTAATCCCGCGTCATTTCTGAACTGATGGAACTATTTGAGAGTGTTCAATAATGGGTGCGTTCTGCGGGGGAGAACGATTTCATGCTCCATGGGAGAAAAAGCCCCTCTTTATCTAGCGACTACAGCAACCAGTAACTTCCCCACCATCCATGCTTGGGTCCAGCGAAGAATCGGAAAGAGATCGAGAAAGCTCACCTCTGCCACCTTTGAATTTCTGCTGCCAATTAGCTCATTTCACGAAGTGGGTGTTCTCTCAAACAGAACACAACTTCTATTGAATACCATCAAATATCTCATGCATGGTGATAGAACACTAGCGAGACAAAGGTTTGGGGAAATCAGTCGGTATCTCTCAAGTTTCGATTGTACTGGTTGTCGTGATCATTATCCTCGCAAGCTCCTTAACCGCCGTCTACTTTGTCGGCCAAAATGGCACTGGGGCTGGTCGATCCACTTCCACGAGCACCGAAAGCTCGTTCACCAGCAGCAACCAATCGTCCCAATCCAGGAACAGAACAACCACTCCCACTACCGAAACCAGTAGCTCTACAACTTCGACCGAGAACAACGCTACGTTAGTACCCTCGATTTACAATGTTGAAATGGGAAGCGTAAAGCTGGGAGAATATCCCTCGGAAATTGGATTCAATCCCAATACCAATCTAATCTACGTGTCAGATCTTTTCTCCAACAATTTTTCAGTCGTGAACGCAAATACTCGCCAGATCGTGGCAACGATTGCTCTGCCTGGTACTCCCCAGTTTGGTATCGCCGTTGATCCAATATCTAACATGATTTATGTTCCAGTGATCGGGTGCATTAACGTGATCAACGTCAGCAATAGCTGCCAATCAGACAATAACACAAATGTGGAAAGCAACGGCGGAATCGTAGAGATTAATGGGAGCGAAAATAAAATCATGGGCGAGATGCGCATCCCGGTCGACGCTCTTGCCATCAATCCACAAACGGACACGCTTTGGGGTTACTATTCGGACAATCTCTATTCTATCAATGCAAAGACAGGTTCTTTATTGGCTACCATTTCACTAGATGCCACTCCCGTTGACCTCGCCGTGAACCCTATTACTAACACGGTCTACATTGCGGCGTGTGCGCAGCTAACGCTCGCCTGCACGGGCGACGAAGTTCTCGGGTTCAGTGGATCGAGCCACTCGATAGTTTCCAATGTGTCGCTCGTGAATTTCCTCGCGTTCAATTTCGGGATAACTGTCGATCCTCAAAGAAACATCGTGTATGGGATGGGATCCAATTCCTCTAACTTAGTCCTAGTTTCCATCGACGAGAATTCGAGCAGCATCCAATACTCGTCCATCATCGGTGCGTCTTGCGTTGGTGCGGGTGGCGGTGTGCTTGCCCTCGACAATTCGACAAATCAGATAGTCGTGTCATATTACAGTACACAATTTCTTCTGTTCATCAATGCGCGGAATGGCGAGATTGTCAACATGCTTTCGACCAATGGATCCGTCTATGGGGAGCTAGTCAATTCAAACACTCAGCAGATCTACCTGACGGCAAACAGCTCACTAGTTTTTCTGCCGAGTTCCACCAAACAGAACTACGTCAACGCCAGTCTTCTACCTGCTGGAATATGCCTGCCCTAAGTTGCCAAGTGGTAGTCCATTCCACTTTGAATCGCCAACACCCAGTGTTCCGAGGCCGCGATCTGGACGGCTATTCACGGTGGTATTCGCGTTTATCCGAGGCTGAGAAGAAAGTAGAAAGAGTCTCGGGCTTTGAAAACATGCCCGACATTTCCAAGCAGCATATCCTAGACATTCCCAAGCTCCACCCCGACATTCGCAAATCGATCAAGTAGATCGTTCAACCGAATGATTCGGCGCGAGGAATCTCGCGAGTATGTGATAAAAGGGGTTATTGGTAGAAAAGCGAACAAACGCCAAGATGACGTTGGAACAAAACTGCAAAACTGGACAGTTTAATTTGGAATCTACCTTCTGTCAGTGTTTTACAAATATAGCAGTCAATTACTCCCTTTGAGAAGATGGCAGATTGTTGTCCAACCAGAACATCGAGAGACTCTGCCCGAAATGCGGGAAATATGGCAAGCGCCGAATCTGCAAGCGAAAAAATTCTAGTCGGCAGTTTATCTATTTCGACCATGATGAGAAGCAAAACGTAATGAGAACGACGACAAAGCGGTGCTACATCTCGAAAGCATTGATATTGAAAATTCAACGCGAAGAAGAAGCCCATGTTGCAAACTATGTCGACGCTGAACACGAAGCTCTACTTCAAAGAAAGGATCAGCCGTTTTTTCGTTGGCAGCCAGAAATTAGGGCGTAAGTAAAAAATGGTAACTCAGCCACCAACTAAGATCGAGAGTGCGAACAATCAAAGAAAGAGCGTTTACATCCATATGCCCGAGGCAGAGGCTAATCTCCTGCAAAGAGAGGCGCAAAAACGGGGGTTCCGAAGCCCGAGCGATTACGTGCGGTCGCTACTCAGGAAAGACTTGGAGAGCTCCGCGCGTAATGATGATGCACGCAATGCGCCACAGAAAGAAGAATCTCCCCAAGAACTGAGAGCTCGTCTAACTCAGATGGCGGGGGAAATCAAGACCAACGACTTGGGAAATGGCAAGTACGAAGCTCTAATCAATGCCCGTGATCTGATCAGATATGGAGATGAAAAAAAGCACCCGTTCCTAAAAGAGCTCGACCCGCATCTTCGAGATTACAGGGAGAAGCTCCGAAGTGGTAACGAGCCGCCCCTCACCGAAGTAATACTAGCAAAACTTTGTGAGGCAATTTTCGACTACGTTGTTGATAAGAGGGGAACTCTACCCCTTCCTTCGGGGAGATTGATGCTGATCACCCAAAAGGACGTGGAGAGGTTTCAGATGCTCGGGAAGATCGGTTTATTCGATCTCGAAGAAGTAAATTCTAAAGTGTTGGCTGAAAGGAAGAAGAATTCTTGGTCAGAGGGAGATTTGAAGGTCGGTGCGGATGATAAACCGGGCGATGAAAATGACCAGACCGAACTAGCACCCAATGAGTCTGGCGACGACCTGGTCGACGAAGATTCTTACGAAGAAGAATAAGAATGAAAGCCTCAGTTGTTCTTTGCAATATTTGATTTGCAGCGTTTTTTGGTTCTCACGCTCATCTCAATCCCAGCTTAAAGTCTCCGTCTAAAATTCCCAGTTCTTTCTCTAACTTTACTGCTTCCATTTCCATAAAACTTCTTGAAGCACAGGGAAACTCATCCAGAACGACTAAAGCGATCTCAATCTCATCACGTCCGAGCCTAGAAAGCGGATCATCGACGAGCATCAGGAAGAGTCGGTCCTTCTTTATCCCCTCGGCGGTCCGAGGACCCCATTTTTGGATTAGCAAATGAAGCGACCTGGTTCCAGTTATCAGATCGTTTGTCAGATGTGGTGGGCTTCCAACTCGAGCTCCACGCTGACCTCTCCTTCGACGGGAAACTGCTGGATGAAAGATATGCAGCGTCTGATCTTCACTTCTGAGAATTGTAAGCAGCGGATGATTTCCGGTTCGATTCGTTCGTACTCTCGCTCGTCGGCTCTCAACCCACAGAATTCCAGCAACACTGGATTGAAAGCCATCTGTATTTTAGTTCCTGACCCTCTGATTTGAGGCTCGAATCGTTATGTAAAGGCACTCAAATCGAATCTGCCAGGATCGTGCGTCTGGCAGCTGGCAGATCGCCGAAAGCAGTGCCCTAGGTGAGGTATTTTCGGCACAGTGGATATATGTTCCAGGATTCCATGATTTTTTTGGCCCCCTTTGAAAAAAATGGCAGGTGATGAGAGGTCGTTCTGCGACACAATCAACAGCGATCCCCTCATCATAGTCAGTAAAATCAGAACGATCAGAATTCTCTGAAATGACCCAGGAATTTCACCCGAGCGTTACAGTTTAGAAGATGTGGAACGGATCCCGAAATCATAATCCAAAAAACGTTCATCCGCCTACATTCTTGCTAGGATGTGGGTTTAACATGTCTAACAGGCCGTCAGTAGGGGCAATCTTAAAGGCCGCGAAAGCCAAGTGTGAGGTTTGTGATATCCGAAAGAATCTGACGATCAATCATAAAGTGCCTTTATCTCTGGGCGGGACGAACGATGCCTCTAATCTTCAGATCCTTTGCGACAGACATCATAAACACTTTCACGGTACAGACCGAAAGAAACGTGATTTAAGGTAGTAATTTCGGACATTGTGCGAGAGCACATGGCGACCGTTTCGGAGTACAGGACGAGGAAAGAAAAGATCGATGTACTCCTCAGGGCGTCTGGCTGGTCCGTCGAGGACTCTTCAAAAGTACTGATAGAAGTCGATACCAAACAATCTGACTTTCAAAAGCGAATTTACAAGACTGTAAAAGAAACGTTCCACGACCCAAACGCGGACGAGAAAGCTTACGCAGATTATCTTCTACTGGATTCAAACGGCTCTCCTCTTGCGATAATAGAAGCAAAGAAAACATCAAGGGATCCAATTTCAGGGCAGAAGCAGGCAGAGGATTATTCGGACGACATAAAGAAACAAACTGGGAAAGATGTTTTCCTCTTCCTGACTAACGGTTACGAAATTTGGTTCTGGAACAGACCATTCGAGAATCCGAGGATGGTGAAGGGGTTTCACGCAAGGGATGCGCTTGAAAGGATCAGATTTCAAAACAACTTCAAGAAGGATTTCTTCGAGACGCCGATCAGAAATGAGATAGTTGACAGGCTCTATCAAATTGAAGCAGTCAAGAGGGTCCTCGAAGGTATAGATCGCGGCAACAGAAAGTTCCTGATAGTTCAGGCGACGGGAACTGGAAAGACCCGAGTCGCGATGGCTTTGATCGACGTTTTGCTTAGGGCAAACAGAGCTCAGAAGGTGCTGTTCCTTGCCGACAGGACTGCGTTGCGCGATCAGGCTTACAGCAAGGGGTACATGGTTTTCTTTCCAAATGAGCTGAAGGAGAAAGTGTTTTCGGCCAGGGTGAACAAGACTCCGAGGCTTTACGCATCTACCATCCAAACCTTCATGGAATGCTATCAGGACTTTTCTCCGGGAGATTTCGATCTAATAATCTCAGACGAGTGCCACAGATCAATCTACAACAAGTGGAAGGACGTTTTCACCTACTTTGACGCCATAGAAATCGGACTCACCGCCACGCCCGCAGAATTGATAGAAAGGGATAGTTTCAGGTTCTTCGATTGCTACAAGGGTGTCCCGACCGCCCTCTAGCGCGCGCGCGGGCGCATATACTATCGGGAACACTGCAATCTATTTGGCTCCAGCTATCGCATTAAGCCCGAGTTATCAATTCACTGCTACTGGCGCGTTGCTCTTTGTTGCTCTACCAATCTTTCTGATAGGCGTTGCATTCCTATTTGCGGAACTGAGGAAGGTCGTCAAGATCCGACAAACCCTGCCAGAGTTAAGCACTAGGACATGAAAATAAGGAAGAGATTACGTACAGTCTATTTGATATCATACAACGTCGATACGGAAATGGCTTCACAAGTTGTGGTGGACCGAGACATCTTGGGTTGGGGCGATCTGCACTTGAGCGATCTCCGTAAGACGTATCAGAACGTACTGCAAGTGAGCAAACATCCCGAATTACCCCAAAGAAACACCGACAAGGAAAATGCGCTCTACTGCCTAGAACATGATTGCGATTTGATTACTGGAGATGTACGAGCTCACACGAGGTTCTTCGACGCAGGTGTAAAAGCAGTTAGAATCAGCAGGCTCGAACGATGGAAGGACAAAGACATCTATCTCATTCAGATTGAAAGAGAAATTTAAGGATGCTTTCCATTCAAATTATCCATAAGCTGAGAAACTAACCAGCCAAGTGAGGGAGTGATCTATGTGAGGCGGAATGTGAATAGCCCTAATTCATATTGTGATTTGATTTTTTTCATGTGAGGAGGGATAAATTTGTCCTTCCTACCAGGCTCGGCGGACGTAAACTTGTAGGACTTTTTCCTTCCCCTTTTCAAGATAAGGATTGGTTAAGCCCCAATGTAGCGCAATCGCTCACGGTTGGATCGGAAGCGTTGGTGCTCTTGCTTGTGCCAAGAACTTAGAGGGTTAATGTGAGGTTCTGCTGTGAATCCAGGTTCGTTGCATTTACGCAGAGTTCCCCTTGGGAATAACCCAATCTATAGAGTGTTACTCACCCGCAGACGGGAGAGACGAAGCATATCTCGTCTCGGACAAGATCGTCAAAGAATATCTTTTTGGTTACAGAAGAAAAAACTTTCACTTCTTGTGAGGATGCATTCGTCTCCATGTGGTAAGACCAATTTGTCGGCATGATTCTTAAATTAGCTAACAATAATATTTGGAACTATGGGTCCGCTTGCTCAGAGAGCACCAATCTGGCCCTTTACACGGGATTGAGCGCGATAGAGCTTTCTCTGATCCTATTTCTGATAAGTGCGGGACTCTTTTTGGAGGCGCGGAGAATGAAAGGACGACCGATCAAGCTTCCCAAAATGGGAAAAGATGTCGGGGCAATCGTGATCGTCATTTGGGCTCTTTCCATATTACTCTTCGTCAGGATGAACGCTGCGGGAAACCTCGCGCTCGGTCCCGTTTTTCCCATAACGATTCTCTCGGCAGTCGGCACTTTCTGTTATGCGGCTTATGTGACTCGTCGCGGTGGACCTCTGTCTCTCGGAAACGGTTTCCTCGGATTTATCGCGGGAGCAATGCTATTCGAACTGCCGTTCGTGCTAATCATAATTCCACTCAACGCGCGCGCGCTCAACATACCGCCTATCTCTCTAATCATATCTCTCGTACCGATATTCATAATTGGAATCACGACCTTATCTTTGCTGCTTTTATCGCGAAGGATCGCTCTAACGACAAATGCGGTCTACATGTTTGCCGCCATGATGTTTGTTTGGGGTCTGTGGGCACTGGATGGCTTTTCTTCTCCGACCACTCTTCTCTCCTTCGCCCTGAACGGCATCTCGAAGGTGCTCGCCTTCGCTTGTATCGGGGCAATGTTTCTTCCAAAGTCGTCCACAGACGTTGGAGTCACTCAGGAAAAGTCAAATGAGAGTGTCGTGAATCACGCGACCTCAGGTCACCAAGCTCCATCTAAGTAGGTTTTGAGGAGGATTATCTTATACAGAGCAGAATAAGGCCGTTTTTGGGTTTGAACAGCGTCAGATGTCGATAACATAAGTAGTAGGCGGGATAAATTTCTCCATCCTACCAGGCTAGGCGACCATACGCTAAAACTACTAACACTCAAGGTTATTTCCTAAGTTACTAAAATCCCGAGAGATCGGTCGTCGAATTCCTGGACGGTTGAAATGACTGCTTCCGTTATGGCTTGAAAGGTGTACCAAGGGGGCACGACTGTTGGAAAAAAGCATCGAACTGCTTAACAGGCTGTTCTGGAAAGTAGCTTTAAAGAACTGCCCTCGTACTGAACGGGCAAGCATTGAAAAGTTGGATCCTTGCAACGACTGTTATTGTTGTGATCGTCTTAACCGGCCTTGCTGGCTACTTTACGGGAATCAATAGCGTTCCAGCTCCCAAGACCCGCTCAACAATCGTTTACTCCACGGCTACGACAACCTTGACTTCGAAAGTAAATCAGACCATGGGCATTCTGAACAGCAGCGACCGATTCGCCATCTCCTCTGTACGCCTGTTTTTTGCACCAGTTTCAGGCTGCTCCCTCTGCGGTAATGTTTCCATCGTAATTAGCAATACTGGCTCAACTCCAATTACTGGAGTCAATATGTCCTTTGGCAACCTCTTCTTGGGACCGACATGGTCCGCCAGCGCCGCGTCAACACCGGCCTTCCCGCTTTTGGCTGGAGACTCGATCATGGGATTCGATGGCAACTCCGAAGTCACCAACGTGAGCAACGTCTTCCTCGTGACAGCTATATTTGCGGACGGAAATGCCACCACGGAAAGTTATGATTGGCCCGGAGGGAGCGAGGCGGTCGTCCGTATCCAGCCCTACTGCTGCTTGGATCCAAACTTCAATGCGTCTTCTCCATGCCCGAGGGAGTTCAACAGTACAATCAACTATCAGCTAGAAACTCTTGTGACGGCAAACCCAGAGTTCATCGCTCTTGAGAATGGAAAGAACTTTACCAATCCGAATGGCTCTTTCTGCGGATCGAGCTACAACACCTTCGACGTGGGCGTAGCATTCTACCATTTTACAGATCAGCTATTCTTGTACTGCGGTAATCTTCAGAACGTGACCGACTACATCTCGGCAGATATCTTGCGTACTCCAACCGGTTACAGTCTTCCTTCCATGCTGCTTCAAACAAGCAACAGCACTTCCTCCCCACAGTACTGCAGTAGCACAGTCACATCGTCGTCCACATCTTCAACCACCGCCTGAGCGAGCGCCTGTGAACAGATAATTCTTCTTCAGAGGCGTGTGCTCACAATTCTTACTTTGATTTCGATTTCGTGATAACTGCGATGATCTCTGATAGAGTTTCATGCTCACGGGGATCCGCGCAAGCCGCATGTCTAGCTCTGGTTATACTGGAATCGTGGAAATTGAGCAGGGCCTTCTTCACCCGGAATAACTGGATGAGTTTAGATTCTCGTTTTTCAGAATTCTTTAGCAAGTGCTGTATGTAAAACGTGATAACTCGGTCCTGATCCCGAGCTAGGATGTAGCGATAAGCTCCGCAGCTGCATCTCTCGAGCGTTAGAATTTTAGTCTGTTTCAACTTGACGAGCTACTTCTTGGTTGCGACACCCACGCAGTAAGCCTCGATTTAGCATGAAAACGGGGCCAGGTGTATTCCCACTCGCAGGGAAAAACCCTTTCGTATAAAACGTTAAGCAGATCCCAGGGATTAACGCCGAAAGAGAGATTGTAGAGAATCTATCTGTTCAAATAAAGTCGCGCACCGCAGTTCGGGCACTTTTCATTTCTGACTGGGTCGACAAGCGTTCCGCAGTATTTGCAGGGAATCTTCACCACTTCTCTTTCAATAATTTTTGTCTCTTGCTTAGTTTCGATCACATTCAGCTGCCGGGCCGCCAGATCGTAAAGAGGTACTGCCTTCAATTTCCCCATCGACAAGAAGCTCGAAGGCTTGGTCACCTTCTGGAAGATGTGGTAATGTCTCCGCTGAAAAATCGGGACTCCATGCTACCAGACCTTAATCATGGAAGCAGATAACCAACCGGGCAATTGCCGAGTTGAATAGTGGAGACCAATGTAGCAGGGTTGTTTATCGAGAAGACGGAAACGGTTGTGCCGCCGGTCGTTCCATATACCATATTGTTGATTGAATCGAAAGTTAGACCCCCAACCTCCTGGCCGAATGGCCACTGAGGCAAAACGGTTTGCGCAATTATTTTGTTCGTCTGACTTATTTGCAGCAATCCCGTTGTGCCGTTCTGGAGGTTCAGGTCAGACGTCGCATAGAGATCGCCGTTGGATGAATCGTAGAAGAAAGATGGGCTTTCATCGACCAGTCCTGCAAAGAGGCCTGCCACTGGAATCGTAGCAACCACGCTGTTATTCGCCCCGTCTATCGCAATTAATATATCCGGATTTCCTGATGAGTTTTCGAATTGTTCCGCCCCGTACAAGTAGATCTCATTGTTTGAAGGATCGTACAGGACAGGAGTGTAACCCATTCCGGTACTACTTGGAAGCGGTATCGTAGTTGGCAACAATTTGTTCGTCGATGAATTGATCACAAGAACGCTTCCATTCGCAATCGCGTAGAACAACCCATTATCTTGATCGAAAAGAGGATCCGAGTATCCGCTAGTCGGCATCTGGATTTCCGCAGCTATTCTGTCGTCGTTGCCACTTATCGCGAAGATGCTATAGTTGGAAGCTTGTACGTAGATCTCTTCGTTTACTGGATCGTAAGAAAGCCAGTCGTACGAAAGCCATTGAATACCAGTTATGTTGGCAATTATCCTGTCCGTCGTGCCGTTTGTTACTGATATCAGGTCGTTGCTAAACTGAAATATTTCGCCGTTTGAAGGATCAAGCAAAATCGATCCCGTGGATAGATTTGGCTGACTGACAAGAAAATTGGTCGTAGTGTTTATCGCGAAGATCAGGTTTGACTCTTCGCTTCCAACATAAAGCACGCCATTGTCGTGATCGTACGTGTAAAAGCCAAACGACCCGATCAGATCAGGGAGAGAAATGGTTGCAACAACTCTGCCTGTAGAACTATTGATCACTGACACGCTGTCGATACCCGAATTGGCTACATAGATCATTCCGTTGTCAGGATCGACGAAGGTGGAACTTGCGCCCTCTTGCCCTCCGCAAGATGCGCCGCCTGATGAAGAAACCTCGAGGAACATGCTCGAGACGGGTGACTGTACTGTCCCATCGAGCGAGGCAACGTAGAGTTCGACGAGATATGCGCCGTCCTTTAGTGAATCGAATGCGAGGTTTGCGGAAAACTGTGAGTCTGCATTTGCGCTCAATCCAGCAGTCGCCGTAGACGAATTATTCGTAAAATAACCCCGAGCAACTGGGCAGCATATCGCACCGCCCAATACAGATTCGTTTGCTATGCTCGCCGTGTACGCGACACCGACGATCAAGATGTCTTGAGACGTTGCCATATTATTCCTGAACGTGGCGTTTATCCCTACCAAACCACCCGTTTCATTAATCGTGCTGGCATCTACGAATTGAAATGCGTGGCTTTGGTTAAGAGAGGAAAGGATCTGCGTACTTGGAGTAACGCTAGTGCTAGTCGACGTCTGGTAGATGCTGGATGTAAGCGTTGTAGTGACTGTGCTCGTAACGGTACCCTGAATGGGTGTAAATGTCACTACGGTTTGAGTTGTGGATTCGACCGTTGGCGTCCCTGTTACTGTGGTTGTAGAGGTTCTGGTCGAAGAAATTTCTGAAGCGTACTGGTAAGACAGAGCTCCCAACACGGCTATGAGAATTATGACTGCTATGGCAAGAACGCCAACAACAAGTGAAACTGCCGAGATGCGCTTGACGAATGGTCTGTTGGACAATTTCCTCTCCAATAAATTTTGATGTTTTTCTATTTCAAGTTTGGCTAATTACGATGATCTCGCTTGTCTCAATATCGACGGATTTCAAAAAGATTGTATGTAAGTCGGAAATAATCCCCCTTACATAGACGAGAAATATTGTATCTCAGTTGCACACACTTGAATCAGTCCGAGTGAAATGAGAGTATAGTTACACAATCAAGCGATCCTTAATTCATCGGTAGAGTTTTTATCGCGCAGCAGAACTTCCAGAAGGAATCCAGTGATGAATGAGGAAAGAAAGCCAGTGCTTGTGAGCCCAACCAGGAGCATAAAAATAGTCGACCTCCGGGTGCGAAAACGCGGCAGGGAAAATCGACCGAAGTGCAAGTACTGCGATCGTTCCATTGAAACAAAGTACGCAATGAGCAAGGGATCGAAGGTGGGGGCGCGATACTACCACATCGATTGCGCGATAAGGGTGGGATTCACCATCACAGTTTAGTTAGCTGGTGGATACATCGCTAAGACGGAGAGGCTGATCCGTCGATTTCGCAGCTCTTTCATCATCTGGCAACAATCACTTGGCCGGATCGAAAGTCATCATTCAGATTTCTTCAACCATTTGAACCCACTTTCCATTTGTCTTCTCAAATTTGTATTCGCCTCGATCACTCCTGACTCGGAGAATCGAGGAATCAGCAGCAGTCTCAAGTTTTCTAACGTCGTCCTCACCGTACTCTATCTTCGCCTTGTTGCGGTTATGTGAAAAATCATATTTGTGCCCTAACCAGTCTGTACTGGTTGATTTGTTGTCTGCAGTAGGCTTGGAAGTGAGCCTGACATACTGTCTCTTAGAGCGACTCCACGCTTCTGGAAAGACAACAAGAACCTTTGTAATATCTTTGTTCAAAAAACGCTGTTCAACCCCAAGAGCGTTGAGTACTCGGCGAAGATCTAGCACTTGAATATTTATTAACAAACCAGAGTGAAAAGCCAAATTGTGTGCGAGTGATCGAAAAAGCAAATTGTCGTCCTCATCATCATTTGAAGAAAAACTGGCCTCATTCCTGAAGACTGGCCCCGATTGGGGTAGGTTCAAGACTTCCGTGCCAGGCGTGTTTGTCCTAAAGATGCCCGCGTACAAGAGCATCCCGACCAGACTCGCGGTAGAACTGAATCCCGTTGACGGTTCGGGTGCAGCAACGAAGAAGAGAGGGTTAGTCCTGAGGTCCAAGGAGGAGCTCGAAGAATTTAGAGAACTCTTCCAGTTTGACAAGCTTACTCCGCTACTTCAGGGAGTGGATAGCGTAAACCCGAAAACTGCCTCGAGATCTACGGGAGCAAAGCAAGGCGAAGACGTGTTAGAAATCTGATTGATTGCTTGTTAGATTTTTGGTACTAGTGGGCGCCTTTCAAATTGTGAGCGGTTGGGCAGATACGAAGTTGTCGACGGATAGATACGCGGTGCCCATGCTTTGACAACGGAGCAGCCACAGCAGGAGGAGCTTGGGCACATCGAGAAGAATCCGAAAGAATTCGTATCCCACCCTCTCATATATCCTCATACCGTTGAGGAAAGGTTGTATCAGACCTACATAGCAAAGACCGCTCTCGACAAAAACACTCTGGTAATCTTACCTACCTCGCTGGGAAAGACTGTAATTTCAGCCCTTGTTGCAGTCGATACTCTCCTGAATTACAGGGATTCACGAGTGCTGATCATGGCGCCGACGAGACCTCTTGTGATGCAGCACAAGAGAAGTTTCCAGAGCTTGATCAGGCTCCCTGAAGAGAAATTTGTGTTGTTGACGGGTAAGACGCCTGCAGATTACAGAGCTGGTGTGTGGTCGTCTCCGCAACAGAGGCTAGTATTCGCAACTCCCCAGGTTGTTAGAAACGATCTTCGCGAGGGAAAGCTTTCCAGCTTGAAAGATTTCGGCCTGGTCGTGTTTGACGAGTGTCACCGGTCAGTAAAAGAATACGCCTACACGGAAGTGGCAGAAACGTACGCAAATAGTTCCCAGTTTCCCCTGATCTTGGGAATGACAGCATCTCCGGGCTCTGACATCAGAAAAATAATGATGGTGTGCAACTCACTTCACATTGAGCACGTTGAACACCGCACTGACGAAGATCCTGATGTGAAACCATTCATCAACCCCATAACTGTCGAGGGCAGGGAAGTTGATCTGCCTTTGGCTTACGAGCCTGTGAGAGGAATACTCCGAGGAATGCTCGACCGCAGGATCGGCACGATCAAAGCGCGCGGCTATCTGAAGAAGAGCTCAGCGTTTGTATCGCGAATGGATCTTATCGACCTCGGCTCCGAGCTCAGGTATCGTGCGGAGATGAGCATAGAAGAGGAAAGGGGGCCACTGTATTACGCGATTTCGCTCCAGTCGCAGGCGCTCACGTTATTCCACATGATCGAGCTCCTTGACACGCAAGGGGCGTACACCCTTAGATGCTTCATGCAAAGGATTGAGGAGAACGGCGAGGGTAAGAAGGGACACTCAGTGATAATAGGCGAGGAACCGTACGCAAGTCTCAGGACTCTTCTGGACGAAAAGCGGGGTCAGTGTTACGTCGAGCACCCAAAGCTCGAAGAGCTCAAGAAAATAGTTTCGACGCAAATCAGCTCAAACCCAAAGTCCAGGTTGCTCGTGTTCGCCCAGTACAGGGACACGACTACTCACCTTGTTGAAGAACTGAACAAGGTAAAGGGAGTTAGAGCGGAAAGGTTCGTGGGACAGGCATCCAAGATTCGCGACAAGGGCTTGAGTCAGGATGAGCAGGCGTCACGGATAGACGATTTCAGGAAGGGGTACATCAACACGCTTTGTTCAACGTCCATCGCGGAGGAAGGACTCGACATCCCGGAAGTTGATCTGGTAATATTCTACGAACCAATCCCATCGGAGATCAGGTACATCCAGAGGAGAGGCAGAACTGGAAGAAGATCTGTTGGTAGGGTCATCATTCTGGCTGCAAGGAATACAAACGACATAGTCTACTTGCATGCTTCGGAGCGAAGGACGGAAAGGATGAGGAAGATTACTGAGACGCTCAACCAGAAGTTCCTAAAGCCCGTACTTGGATTGCGACCGAGACCCCCACTCAATCCCATGACCCGAGAGGAACTTCTTCAGCTCGATAAACTCAGCTCAAGTATGCAGGGGATCAGTTCACGTGAAGAGACGCTGGAAGAAAACACTTACGAGCGGGTCAAAGCCTTTGGCAGGATGGTGTCGCGTGCCGAGCGCGCGATCTACATGAGAATCCTAGAATCTGGAATGGTCGGACTTGATGAAGACACACTATACGCTGAGCTACTGGAGCGGGATGAAGGATTTCAGGCAAGCGTAGTAAAGGCCGCTCTTCACAGGCTTGTAAAGAGAAATTACCTTTCGAGTAGCGGTGGTGATGATAGCAAGGGTGACAAGATTGGGAGAAGAACGAGAGATTACGAGCAAGATCAAAAGACGGGAAAAAAGGGACAACAACGAGTTGTGACTCTATCGACCACCAAGGAGATTTCAGGTTCCAAGTTGATGGAAGTCGAAATAGAGAAAGTGATGCAGGGGCAAGCAGTAGTGCTGGTCGACCAGAGGTGGCACGCAAGACTGCACGCATCAGATTACGTTGGTCCGAGGCAGCTAATCAAAAAGAGAAGCAAGTTTAGGGCGTTATGCGAACTGTATCACACGAATGACGTTCTGTGCGTAAAGGTCAGGAAAGTGATACAAACACTTTGAGAGCGTCATACTTGGCATGTTTGCACTACAGTTCAGAAGTGCGAGAGCTTCTGAAAGTAATTGACCAACACGGCCAAATATCCATCCGATACCGGTTCTTGATTTATCATCCTATTCAAAGTTGTTAGAACATGTTTTACGCCCTCTTTTTCTGCCCGTGCCTGTATCATGAAAATTATTGACATAACAGCAGCGCCCGTCTCATAGTACAAGTTGCGGGTGCCTTCCTCTTCTTCAGAATCCATCAGGTAACTCACCACAGTGTTGGTAATAGCGTCCATTATTGCTTCAGACTTCGAACCACTGCCTAGGTTCTTCTCGTAAGACTCTAGCACTTTTTCCATGAAACTACGCGAGATTTCAGGCCTACCTTCTTTCTCCTTGCCATCTGGGTTTGTAGTTACTATCCCAGCGGCCATGCACGCTTCGATCCCATCCGCGAGAAGCTCTTCTCCCTTTCGGTCACGTACCATCTCATCCGCCTCTTCTTCCACAATCATCCACTCCGTTTTGGCCTCGCCGGTCTCAGGATCTACGACCGCATCTTCTATCTCTCTGAGCAAATGAAGATTCTTCTCTCCGACGAGCTTGGCGACAAAGTCGCGTAACGCCCTATGCCGCTCCTCCACTATGCTCGAGAGTTCGATGCAATCTCGATACAAGTTTATGGCTCCGAGCCTTGTTCCGACCTGAGGTACATTGCTGTTCTTTGTAGGATGACAGTATGCAGCAAAGGTGATGATGGCAGTAGTCGTTTCATCTTGCCTCTGCTCTTCCTTCTGATCCAGCTCGATCGTAAATTCATCCCCGAAAAAGTGTACGGTAATGCTGCCATTCTTGTAACTCTGAAGCAGCACCCTCACCCTGTTTTTCTTGTTCTTCTCGATTCTGTAGAGGGTAACGAATGGTATCCTGATCGTAGGCGATTCCCCTTCGTCATCTTCTCCCTCCCATACAGTTTCCTCTGCCCCAGAATCTTTTGCTTCAAGTAATCCAGTTTCTTCCTCTATCTCTGACTCTCTGCGAGTGTAGCTCCTGTAATGGCGACCGTAGGCATCGCGTTCCGCATTATTCAGCTCTTCCCTCCTCCCCTTCTCCCTGTCCAGCTCTTCCATAATCTGCATCACAACTTTGGCCCTATTGCTCTTCTTTGCTGTTGTTGCATCTGGACCTTGCCCAAGGATTTCCTGAGCAATAGTTGAGACTAGCACGCCGTTGAAGTGAGAGGGATCCTCCATAATCATTTTTGTCTCGCGGAATGGCAATTCCTTTTCTCTGCCTGCTGCCACGAGTGCAGAGAGCCAGACCGGTGGGTCGAATCCCATAAACTCAGCCACGGTCTTTCCGTCTTCATGAACCGGAATGAAGTAATTGTAGTAGATAGTAATCGCTTCAACAATCCGGTTCATCAGCTTCAAGTGGTCGCCTTCGGCCATGCTTTCTGATGATCGAAGGACCCATTATTTGTGGTTTCACTTTAAATTGTTCGTTCTCCAAATACATCGAAAATAAGAAGCATTCGCGGAAAAATTCTCACTATGCTTCTACCACTTCATATCGAGCTAACCGCTCACAAATAGAAAGACGCCATTAGCCGGTCCAAAAAATCGAATAAACAATCATCAACACCCGATCATCCTTTGCCTGCTTCTTGAACAGCTTTCAAGAACAGGCCTGATGGCCTGAGGATTTGAACTGCTTACACGGGCGGAAAGCTTGAAGCGCTTGTTTGTCTTCATTGACCTTTTGCAGCAACATCGAGGAGAATTGTTGAAAAGGATTTACTCATCAAATAAGACACAGAAGCTCAATGAGCTTTTAGGCATTCATACATAGACATAGGTGGTGGCTGTAATCGAATGGAACCATCCTCCTCTACTACTACCACAGACATCTCCTCGATTCGCAGATCAGTAGACGAATCACTTGCAAAGATAGACCTTCTAATAGAATCGCTCAAGCTTGAAAAGGAAAAGATCAGATCGACCATCGAAAAGAGAATAGAGGAGCTCGCTCTGACAAGATACACCACCGTTACGGAACAACAGCAGGAAGAGCTCGACAACTTCCTCAAGGAGCCATACCTGATAATTCCAAAGAAGGAAAACGAATTCTACGTCATAGCCCCAAGGTGGCTCAACTTTCAAATTGGATGGCTCGAGAGACAAACAAAATCTTACAACATCTTCGTTGTAAACCGCTACGTCCAGTGGATCTCGCCGATACCCGACGCCCTAAGACAGAAGCTCAAGTTTCCCACCGAACTTCCTCAGCTCAAGATCGTTGCCGATGGTGTGCTTTGGACAGGCAAGGAGCACCAGGAAGACACATTTCAGAGGTACAGGCAGTTCATACACTCGAAGGAAGGAGATGGCCGATTAAGAATAAGGAAGGGGTACGAGTTCAAGCTGATCTCAAGACTCGTAGAGGATGGAATAATTCCATTCATTCCTCGCCCCGTCGAACCTTCCGACCTGAGAGAAGAAGAAAATCAATCAGGCGCTGAGCCACTCGAGCTCAGGAGCTACCAGAGAAAAGCGTGGGAGGAATTCCTGAGCAAGGGAGCTTGCGGTCTATTCTGGCCTTTCGGGAGCGGGAAGAGTTTGTTCGGAGTATTCGCGCTTTCCCGCATCAAGGGAAGGAAGCTCGTGGTTGTACCAACTCTCACGCTAAAGGAGCAGTGGCTTGAAAGGATCAAAAAGTACATTCCCTCTTCTTCGCAACAGGAGATAACAGTCCAAACATATCAGGGCTACGAGAAGCTGAGAGGCAGGGAGTATACGCTCGTCGTATTCGATGAGGTTCACCACCTTCCTGCAAACACGTTCGTACGCCTAGCTACGCTCAAGACAAAGTACAGGCTGGGACTATCGGCAAGCCCGTTCAGGGAGGACCGGAGGGAGAGCTACATCTTTGCATTGACCGGATTTCCAATTGGCATCTCCTGGGACGAGCTTCTGAACCTGAGCGTTGTCAGGCAGCCCTCGTTCAAACTCTATTTGTTGAATAACGAGAGCGAGAAGATCTCAAAGCTTGAGCAGCTTTTGAAACTGCCGTTGAAGACCGTGGTGTTCTGCGACTCGATAGACTTTGGGCAAAAGATCGCCCAGAAATTTGCGATACCGTTTGTCTACGGAGACACGAGGGAGGGCGAGAGGCTTGAGATCATAAGGCAGTCCGACGTCTCGGTCGTATCGAGGGTGGGTGATGAAGGGATCTCAGTTCCCGAGCTGGAGAGGGTGATCGAGGTGTCATCGCTGTACGGGAGCAGGATGCAGGAATCCCAGAGGTTTGGGAGGCTGATGCACCACGGGACTGGCATAGAGCCAGAGCATGTTATACTAACGACAGAGGAAGAATTCGAGAAGTACCAAAAGAGGTTCTACGCGATAACAGAGCGCGGCTTCAGACTCGAGATCGTTCGCTGATTGCATGGATGACTGGAGAACATAGAATGTGAACGGACTACAGCAACTAGTTTCATATGCTATCAACGAACCCGATGTTAGAACTCTTTCTGTAATCCTTTAGTAAAGACTTCAGATTCTTGACGTCGTCTGCCGTGATATTACCAGAGAGTTCAACTTCGGAACCATTGATCTTGAGGTTTGCCTTCTTGGCTTTAGCCCAACTTCTTACCCAGTCTCGTTCTCTTGGGCCCAACGTGAGCACACCTGCTCCCTCTACTCTCTTATTCTCATCGTTGACTCGGACCTTTTCTATCTTGAACGTGCTCACTCAGATTCAAAAGCTAACTGATTTGAGATGTCTTATTGCTTGTGCTTCGCCGGAAAGCCTCGACGTTTTGCCCTACTGATCCTTGAGAAAATGAATCATTTCCGATTCCGAACCATCAGAGAATTTTCACGAAAGAGCAAGATCATTAGTTATGTGGTCACCGAGCATATGACTTTAAGTTTAGTGCGCTCTTTTGCGGCGACATCATTTGATGCTCAGCAGCACTTGATCCGATTTGGCCACCATAATGAAGTCATTGTGGTGCAAGCCTTTGATTTTGTGCGCCCACCAGGTCACAGTCGCTTTCCCCCATTCGGTCAGTATCGAAGTTTGATCAAGAATGATAGAGATTCGGAGAGCCAAGTTCCCATGTTTATGGCTTTGCCATACTCGACATAGGCGTATATAGAACGTAATGTCTATTACACATGTTGAATACCAGATGAATCTCTTCGATCGAAGAAATGGTTCAGAAACCGTCCAACTCCAAAAGCAGCCTGACCAGCGAACTTCACGCTTGAAAGTTATCGTTGGAAATAATCAGAAGATGTACGAAGCCAAAAATCTCATTTCTACCCTAAGAAGCGATCACAACGAAATTAAGCGACAGCTCTGGATATTGCGCATGCTAGACTCGAGGAAAGACTGGCAGGACTACGAAACAGCAAGAAACCGCGCGATCGAGCTGAGAAGCTTTTGTAAAGAAGCACATTTATGACGAGGAGTCCAAGCTGGTGGTATTTACTGAGATTTCTGGAGGAGAAAAATTATCAGACGAAGCTATAGCTGCTGAGTTTCGGCAGCACAAATTGATCACTGCAGCGTTTAAGGATCTTCATGACTCAACACATTCAATGGCAGAGAGCCGCTGGTCTAGCATCGAGGAACTTGACAGAATCGTCTCTGCCCACATAAAAGAAGAGGACGATCGTATTTTTCCGGTGTTGATAAACAGAATTCAGCAGGATGAATTGCGCGAGTCTGAAGAAAAGCTCGGCAGCAACAGCTGGGAAATTCTTACCTTCTCGCCTGCTCCTGATCTCTCAGTTTAGCTTCGACTACGGCAAGTCTCTGCACGATGTCGAGTCGCTTGTCTAGGTTGTCAATTTTCTTAGAGAGCCGCTTGTCGTTTTCGCTTGGACGGGTTCCCTGCTCATCTATTTTTCCAGTCAGGCGATTGTCCAAGTCATCGATCTTCTCCGAGAGGGGCTGAGATCGTCCGTCGGCTTTCGAGCTCAGTAGGCGCTCCACATTGGCGTTCTGTCCGTCCTAATACTATCGCGGGGAAAATACACGACGAGCTGAAAGTAGTGGAGAGAAAGTACCTCGAGACTAAGGAAAACTATTGCAGGCCCACCTTCGAGCCTGTGTTTCAGGAGTCATTCCTCATTGACTTGGCCGAAAAAACAGACTTGCGTAGGGGTTTCAATAAGTGGTTATCCGCGCTAAAGACGAAGCATCAAGGACCCCTAATCGTAGATCAATCTCCGATTCAACGAAAGCCTTTAACCAAAGCTCTGCTCCTCCATTCGAAGATCAAATTGACTGCCAAGGCGTTGCTTTTGATTAGCGCAGAGCTTGGCGACGAAAGAAATTTACTCAAGAAATTGAAGTCAATTCAAAACGTCAAGGAGACTCATCTTAGTGATGGCGTCTACGATGTTATCGTAATAGTAGAGGCCGAAACTCAGGACAAGCTGAAAGAAACGATTACTTACCAAATCAGAGCACTCCCAAGCATCAAATCGACCCTTACAATGGTTGTTGTGGGGTGATTAATCGCATCGAATTAAAGTACAGTTGTTCTTAGCTTCTATTTCGTTGTAGCCCATGCGATACAAGGTGAAGATTTGCCCTAATAGAGACCCGGGTAGAGCTAATCTTTCGAAATTTACTTTTTCACGAACAAACAATTCTTATCTAGCAATGACGCTTCTGCCTGTAGAGTGAGGAAAGCCCAATGATCTCAGACACCAACGTTAGTACTGTCAAGAGAAGTACCGAGGAAGAGAATACCGCCATGGGGTTGGCTGCCTCTCTTGGTGCTAGACAGCCTACAGAAAGCTCAGCCGAACCCGCTGCAACAACTACTAAAAAGCCGAAGGCTGGGACTAGCGGGAGAAGAGCGCCTCTGCTGAGCCTAAGCGAGAACGTTGGTGCTATCTCGAAAGATCTTTCGAGCTTCAGGAAGAACAACGAGGTTTCAGCAAAGAGGCTAGAAAAGCAGGTTTCGCAGATGCACAGCGAAGTGATCTCGTTGAAGAGTTTTATCTCGAAGGAAAGCGTCGATGCAGTGAAAAAACAAGAAGTCTACGTGTCCAAGATACTCGCCAAACTGGACTGGAAACCCCGGAAGAAGGCAAAGGGCAAGAAGTAGCTCTCTTTCCCCTGCTGTATGTTCACCTCTGAACGAAGGTTGTTTCGATCGAATTTCCTTATATCGGGGCGCTCTGGAAACAAATTCATCTAGATAGCCCGTAAGTATGTGGCAGAAGAAAATATTCGTTTTAGGGCGCAGAATGACAATCTTCCGTCAGCTTCCATCGTTAAAGTAGTAAGTTGTCGTGCCGTAAAACGCGCCTCTAACTTCGCACAGTCCATCCTTGATCTCAAATTCCGGGTTAGTCATCACTTTGGTATTCTTCTTCTAGAGTCGCTAATTTATTGGGCTAGCTCCATCTCGGAAATTGGTTCGACGCAAAGGCCCTGCACTGATTCTAACAGGACGTTATGGCCACGTCCGTGCCAGTCCACCTGAACATCGTTGTCGGTGCTGTGATTGCCGCTTTGGCCATGGCTGACTCAATTCTCGTTGAAAGGACCGGAATCTGCTTAATTCTGTCGATCCAAAATTCCCTCCAATATTGTCTTGTGCTTCTTTCCCGATCGGTGCGTTGCTAATTTGTGCTCCATCTGATTCACGTTGATACCCGCAATTTCATCAAAAATAGGGGGGTATCTTTTTTGAGGGCGGCAAAGGCAACTCCGGCAAAATCTGGCTTATGAAAAACTTGCCGGACTTGCCGACTTCGTGACGGGGAAAGATAACGCCCCTTTATGGTGAATTTCCAAGTGGATCCCTCAATTTGCACAATTGGAGAAGTTGCTGAAAATCTATCAGTTCCGTCAGTTCCATCAGTTTGAGCACGGATTTGGCTGACAGAATGACTGACAGAATTTTCTGATCTGTCAGGCTATCTGTCAGGACTTTTCGGGGGTGGATCGTGCTCAAATTTGGTCTGTCCTGACGGAACTGACACATCTGACGGATCTTTGGGAATTTCTTTTTTGTACAGTTTAAACTGCCATTCGGTACCATTCTCGCCATGGTCAACGCGGAAGATGATTTTCTGCGACTTTAGCATCGTCGTATTCTCTTTGATCCTCCTCGTCAATGAACTCGTAGTCTTGACGTGGAACTCCATCCCGTTGTTCTTCCCCACCTGGACTAACTCTCCCAAGAGCTGGCTGGTCGTCCTGACATCGCTCCACTCCTTTTCCTGCCCCTGCACATCCTTCTCCCCTGATTGCGATCGAACCCAAGCTTTCAGAACGGCGACCAGCGTTTCTTCCTCGTCCGCAGCAAGATAATCTTGAAGCTGCATCACTTTGCAGAATGCTTCGTCGAATCTCTCGCGATCGTCGGAAATCCGCATGCCGAAGGAGTAAAACCCCGCGAGTCTGCTGGGGGAGTCGAAAGTCTCGCTTTCAGTTTCCCCTAGCTTTTTGATGGCCCTCCTGGCATTTTCGATAATCTCAGCCATGAGTTCGACTCTGTGATCTATAACGTCTTGCCTTGCTTTCTTTTCATTGACATGAAACTCCGGCTGCTTGAACCTAACGATCAGGAGTCTGCTGATTATGTCGGGCCTCGCCCAGGGAGTAGATCTTGCAGTAATGCCAAGGAGACAATCGACCTGATATTTGACAAGCTCGTTCGTCGTGTACAATTTTCGTCTCGGGATTTTTGCCCTAGTAACGACCCGCGCTAGAAGGTCAGGTAACCACTTGAGTCTTTCGTCCGCATTGTCGAACGTTCCAAAAACCGAATTGGTAACATATGCAATCGCTGCGTCCTGTTTTTGTTCCTCAAGTCCCAATACGTCGTAATTCCGCCCGAACAGAGTGATCCCGATAAGACGCTGCATCTCTGTTTTTCCGCAGCCGAAGGGTCCTATGTAAGCCAGGAGTGGACGATGCAAAACAATTGTCCGGAACAAAATTGATTGGATGTAAGTATTGAGAAGATAGCCGAGATCTTCCGTCGTGAGATTCCTGGTCTCGGAAATGTCAAGACTGTGTCTCTCGTAAATCAACTGCTTTAGAGTCTTCCTTGAAGTGATACTCCCAGAATATTCAAACTCCTCCCAATCATCATCCCAGAGAAACAGCGCGCCGTCCCCATTGTCTGTTTCCTGGATGGTGTCTGATCCAATGCGCAGCATTCGCCCTGGTTTGTTATTGATGTAGAGGACTGATGTGGTCTCGTCGAAGTAACTGAACGTCTGAGGTTCGACCTTCGCGGCGCCCTGAGCTACTCTGTCCCTTGTCCCGCTCATGATCCAATCGAAAGCAGCATCCTTCTGGTTCACGTCCAGCCGGCATGATAGGAACGACGAGAATTTTTCAGACTCAAGTTTCCAAAGTTGCTTCGAATCACTGTCAAACCAGTAACCCTCCCTCTTGCTCTTGTCAAAGTAGAATCGACCGTTCGCAAGGAGGTGATTGTACGTAATCCTCGTTACCTGATTGTACTTCTCGCGGGTCTGCATATCCCTTGAAGAAAGTCCCAGAGTCGAGGCGATGTGCGTCCTCGCATGGCCGATTTCCTTGAAGAGCTCCAGTTTCTCCTTTTCAGCAGCAGCCTGGACAGGTTCCGACTTTTGCATGTGATTTTTTCAACCGACCTCGTCAGCGAAAGTTACATTTCTAGGAAAATCTATCAAGCCCCTACCGATTCTAACCTGGGTTCTGAAATCAGAGATTAGATCATTGATTGCCTCGGCCTTACTGATCGCCAGAGCCTTCGCGAGAGGCTCGATTTTCGTTTGATTTTGTTCATAGAATCCTGAAAAGCTCGTCCGGAAATCGGCGTTGCGTTTGCGATAATCTGAATCGCTTTCAGATGGTCCCCGTGGGAATTCCCTGACGTACCAGTACGACGCTCTCAGAGCCATAGTAGGTAGGTCGGTGCAGCTTAGGCGGTACCGCATTACCGGATCGTATTCCCCGCCTCCGTGCATGTAGTCAATCCAGACAATCGCGAGACATTCGTCCAAGCAGAACGAAAAATCTTGAAAATTCAAGGTCGTTATTGATTTGTTTGGCAACGTAAGGGAAGACATTCTTCTTCCTTTTCACCACTGGGGCTCTTCTGGCTCGGGATCTTCATCGAGCAATCTCGTTCCCGCCTTTCGATTTTCAATAGCTAGGCGGTGTCGTCTATGAATGCGAAATTCTTCAAAATTATTCGTCGAAAAGTCGCACTGGTCGCAACGGTAAGCTACTTTTCCGTCGTCACGACCCTTCTGGTTATTAACTGGATTAATGCTCATCGAGTCTGCTCTCCGATTTCCAGCGTGCCAACATTGGGAGTAACGAGAGGACGTCGGCTCGGCAGCTCGTGCTTGGTGGATTCATCTGCCGGGCCTGGCTCTTTCTAAATTGCAAGTGTCATCCTCCTCGACTAATTATCCCGGCTCCTGGTCTTCTTTACATCCGAGCTCAAGACTTTCAGCCAAACTTTTGCCTTTACAACAAATTCGTCAAATTCAATTTCATCGGGTTCCGCGAGGATCGGATCGCGGATTGTGTAGTTATTGGGGAGACTCGCCACGTTTCTCTTGAGCTCTCCGATGTGTACTTTCATTCCAAAGCTCACTCGTGCGCCCTAAGTGAATTTCTCACTGCTTTCTTTTGATTCCCCAATTCTTGGAATTGTTTGTGAAGCTTGATGTCTTCCGCAATGATCCGCAGACTGCTCAAAACATCTTCATCACTCATTTCTTGTGAATACAGGACAGCCGCGCAACCATCGGTTCTCAGAGCAAGTTGACAACCGAGTGCTTCCAAGACCTGTTTTGGAAAATAACCCGTACGTTGCTCTTTGTTGACTTTGATCCTAAATTCAACCATGGCTCTGCCGTAGGAAAAACATATGACTTAACGAACCAGTCAGAGACCGGTCTGCGCGCGTTAGGCCTTTATCCTGTCCGTGTCTTTCGTTGCGGCCGATCTTCGACCGTCCTAGTTTCCATCCAAGGACATGACCAGGTCTATTGGTCTGCAATAGCTTTGGGGGCGGCAAATTTGCCTAATGCTAAATACAAACGCGATCTTCAGCGCGATCGCCTATAGATTATGACGGAAGAATCCGAAGGGGTCCGCCAACAGCTCCCCGTAATGGAAGTGAACGAAGGCGCGGCCGTCGTGGAAATTCCAATCGACGATAGAATGGAAACTATTCTACGAAAATCTCTTGCCAACCCTTCCGGCAAAACCGAGAATCAACTCTACGATAGCAATACCGGAAAGGAATGGTTTCTCAAAACTTTGCACCTCTTTGAGAAGGCCGGCGCGGTCATCATAATTCCTAAAGGGAAACAAAAGAAGATAGTTACACCCAATCCAATCGTCATAAACAAGATTCTGGCTGACGGGAAGCTGAGTTACACCGACGCCGTCGGGAGCAAGAATATTCGCCCGTCGCAGAAAGTGCTTCTGCCAGCCTGGTTCAAGACTCAATGTTCCATCGCCCAGCATATCGAAAAGATGATTTTAGAGATGAGAATGGAGAATCAACCGAAGATGGGCGATAGGTCGGTTGTTATATTCAGGAATTGGCTGGGTCATGCCCTCTTGGATTCTGCTGACGAAATGTTGGGAGCCTCCTCCGTTTCTGAGCTGAGTTCACCAAGAGCAAAGTCTGGAATACTAGAACATATTTCCAGAAATGCGTTGAAGGGAGCGAAGGATCCTACTAAGATACTAATGTATCTATTGTACGAAATTCGGGCTTCCATTCTGATGAAGTCATATGACTACCTAGTAAGCCAGCGTGACGAAATCGAAAGGGAAAGGTGGTGGAGAACCAGAGATGAATTTTATAACGCATGGATGATCCTAACAAAGAGGTAAGCATTTAGTGTTTTGAAGCTCCTAGGCCGAAAGACATTTGGCCGAGTCTTGTTTTCATTTGTACCGCAAGACTCTTGCCGACCGTTGAGGAGGAGATTGATGTCGAGAATGACAAGCTCAGGAAGGAGCTTTCCAGACTCAAAGAGGAAAACAAAGAGCTGAAGGAAAAGTTATCCGGCTTCGAAGAGAAGTACAAACTCGTCGTCGAAGAAAACAAACAGCTGCATGAAGAGCTCTCCTCGCTCAAGACAACGGTATCAGCCGTTGTTGCAAGAGGAATAGGAGCAAAGGCAGACTCCTCCTCCAATCACAAGAAGACGAGACCACCAGGCAGGAAGAACGGCCATGAGGGGAAGAGCAGAAGGAGGCCTCTGCACATTGACGCAAGAATCGAGCTTGACCAGACAACCTGTCCGAAGTGCGGCGGGCATCTCTCTGAAGATCCAACGGATGAATACACCAGGGTGGTCGAGGACATTGTTCCTGCGAGACTCGTTGCAACTGAGTACGTTATCAAGAGGCGGTACTGCAAGAGGTGTGGAGGGCAGGTCTCTCCCGCCATTCCAAACGTGATTGGTGGAGGAAGCAATGAAAGATTCGGTCTGCGTCTCATGCTCCTCGTAGTTTCACTGAAACTGCTCGGGTTGTCATACGCAAAGATTAGTTCACTCTTCAAGCTGCTCTTCAATCTGGAGATGACTGATGCGGCGATAGAACACTCCGTATCCAAGGTCGCAGAAGCTTTTGGTCCGGTGTACGATCAGCTCATTTCTGATATCAGAAGGGAGAAGAGTCTCAACGGAGATGAAACGAGCTGGAGGATCAAGGGAAAGAACCACTGGCTGTGGGCGTTCGTAGGAAAATGGTCTGTCGTCTACGAGATAGCAAATTCAAGGGGCAGGGATGTACCACTCGAGATTCTCGGGAGTGACTATCCTGGAACCGTGATAAGCGATTCGTGGCCGGCGTGGAACTACGTCGGTAAAAAGCACCAGAGGTGCCTGCAGCACTACCGAAGAGACGTGGATGACACTCTCACCTACAAGAGTCCCGGGATAGAATTTCTTGCATTTGCAAAGAAGCTCAAACGCATACTGAACGACGCGATAAAGGTGGGAAGGAGAGTAAATGTGAAGAGCGATCGCCTAAATACAAAGAAGAGGCTCGAAAGGAGGATGGAGACACTCGTCGAAGCGTACTCATCCACTGGAGAAAAGAACTGCAAGAGGTTCTTGAAGCGCCTCAATCGAGAGAAGGATATGCTCTTCACCTTTCTCGAAGAAAAGGGAGTTGATTGGAACAACAACGCAGCTGAGAGAGCGGTAAGACCGAGTGTAGTGATTAGAAAAATAACCTATGGCAACCAATCGACTAACGGAGCCGATGCCCACAAGGTGCTGATGAGTGTCAGAGAGACTTGCAATCTGAGAAAACTTAACTTCTATGATTACGCGCTCGACTACCTGAATTCAGCTTCAGAACGGTAACCTCTTACACAAAGAGAAAGTTTTCTGGAAGTATCGAAAAATGGTTGCCGGATCGGATCTTTATCGACTTCATTTGCCGTGACGGTTTTCCGAAGGAATCAGGCATGGAATACATTCGCTTGATGTACGATGCTGCAAAGTGGTGCACTTTGGACCGAATGTCGTACAGTAAATTCTTCTTCGACGAGTATCGAAAGAGGCTGAAACTGTGTGATACGAGCGCTGAGGATCTGGCCAAGAAGCTCAAGATTATGAGCTTATTTCACCGGATCAGTTTGATGCGTCGGTTCAATGATCGTTATTATCGCAAAGTATGTCATTCGAAGGCGAAAGAAAAGCACTTCTCTTGCTGGGTAGTTCGGGGTTGGTGACATAATCTACCTCATTAAAGGAGAGTAAAGCTACAGTCAAGCACACGTACCCAGCATAGATACTCTCCGAAAGATGGGAACCAAAAGATCTAGTGATCCGCTGTTCGTTGGTTGAAGTGTTTTCATTTTCTCGGATTCAGGATTCAGTCTGATGAATCATGTCACAAGACAAAGAACTCGAAAACATGAGGGAAGAAATTCTGAAAGTCATGTCAACAAACGAAAAATCAGGCAAGGCCGAGAGACTGATAGAGGAATTCGCCAAGAGAGTGATTGATCAGCCAGATCCTCGGGAATCCTTCCACTGGTTGACAACACGAGCTCACGAGCTCGGCCATTCAGGCAGTGCGGAGGACTTAGACCAAGCAATCTCGGCGAATTACTTTGCTCTGGGTTTCGTCTTCTCTTGGCTGGCGGCGAAACGCTTAGACCTAATGAGGATGTCAAAATATTTCAGCAAGACCTAGCCGCAAAGGGGAAGAAGAATCGTAAGAAGATTGGGACTATGCCAAACCAGTCTTCCTAAGGATTTGTTTGGGCACGCTCACCCGTAGGTTGCTTTCCTTATGTCTGTTGCATCCTTCAAGTCTTTTAGGATCTTTTGAACTATGTCGTCGCTTTGTGCAGATAGTTCTCTACGTTGCGCATCTGAAGCGTTATTGAACATCAAATCCATTTGCTTGCCATGCAATGTTCCGTACTCCAACATTCCCTGCATTGCCGAAATGAATAGATCCAATTCTCGTTCTCTTGAACAAAGTAGGCACTGCCGATACTTTTCCGGATCATATGCGACTTTCATTCCTCGATGATTTCTGCAGATTTTGTGAGACATTCTTTCCATCTGCCAGACGTAGGAGAAGGCTTCGAGATATTCGGTGATCAATAGCTTGCTATCATTCAACCGTCGAGCTAACCTGCAAATCTACGAAGAAAATAACCCGAAGATCCTCAGAAAGACTAAATCGAATTGGTTTTCTATTCCTACGCTGTTGCAGCCATCGCTTAGAGTTGCTCGATGTACCAGTTCTCAGCGAAATCGAGTGCAGAATACTAAACGAGCTTCTGTTTTGCCCTAAAGGAACACTCACCTGCCATGAGATCACAATTCTAAGCAATATCAGCAGTTCAACCTGGAGCAAGGAGAAAAAATCATTGTGGGTAAATGGGTTAATGGAAATCGAGGATACAAAGGAGTTTGACATTGATGACAGGGTAGCTCGACGCATGTTTGTGAAATTGACCCCGAAGGGAAAAGTCGTGGCTCGCCTATTAGTAGAGACGTCTAACGTCTTGATATCGAACCAAAGTTTGATCAATGATGATGTTCAACTTCTGCGAAATCCTTCGACCGCCCTGCAAGTGTAGCTGCCAAGTTGCTTCAGGAAGACTCATGGAACTAGCGAGAGCGCCCGTCGATAGAAAGGATAGTCAAACGAATTCGATTCTCTGCCTGGACTGCCACCAGAGGATCAAGAAAAATGCCGAATCACCGGGGGATTCAAAGAACCAAGATTGTGCTAGACTAATCCTTGAGAGAGACACGACATATTACAACTACATCCGCCCTCACATGAGCTTCAAGGGCAAAACTCCAGCTCTACGAGCTGGAATTGAAATCAAAGTTTGGAAACAGCTAATCGAGAATGCCACACAGAACGAAACCTTGCAACTGTGGACAAATCCCGAAGGAAGTGCAATCGAAGCTTTGCAGCTGGCTAGAAAAGAATGAAAAAAGCTCTAGTTGCATTACCAGATCAATTCCGAACTGGTGGGAGAGCTGGGATGAGGATATAGTGACATAATTAGAGCGATCGTCCTAGCTTACTTGAGCGAAAAGGATACTTGGATAAAGGTGGAAAAAGTGCTAATGAAAAGAAGGAACAAAGAAAGTGAAGATACCGATGTACTCGAGACTATGATCACCAATCTAGCGGAGCTTCTTGAGGAAAAGAGTCATCACTCAGGAAGAGTGGAAACAAAAGCTCAAGAAAAATCTCAAGGCTGACTTTCTATGTATTATATGCCAATTACCAATCTGGATTTCAAACAGCAAATCTCTTAAAGAGGGGAGCAACCCCAAGAGAAAATACGTGCGCTTTGTCTTCTACCGAGCAAGAGTTTCAAATTCCTGACGGAAAGTACACGATTGAAACCTTTCATGAGTGTATGATCAAGAATAGAGATAAAGCTACTTTATTCTCTCAGGGAAAGAAGTACAAGTGGATAAAAATTCATGCCGTAAGAACTCGTGAGAATATGTTGGAGTTAAAGCTCCTGAAATACCGTGTGCGAGATCTAGGCGACTTTTGGCATGTTAGAATTCCAGATTTTTCTAACGAAAATTCACGAACTGACTTCTTTGTGACTAGATTTAGTCCAAAGCTTTTACTTTTTTACAGCTCTTCAACAGGAAAGGAATATTCCAATACTTTGGATTATTTTGTCAAAACAACATCTGGTTTCGGAAAGATGTGGATAGGGCCTAGGCTTTTTGAGGATTTGCTCTTTCACGTTATGGACAAATTTCATCCGACAATGAGGTGGTTCAGAGCGAATCGTGCAGAAGATGACACTTTTCCAGAAAAAACAAAACGTGATGTGAGTCGCAAAGTGTTTTGGAGAGCCAGAGATAGTTATGAGACACTTTTGGAATTAAGAGCGACTTACGGAATAAGACCAACTTCTGTGGCTCTTCGAATGAAAGGTGGGGAGATACAATTCACCAACGATGGTCTATTCACAGTTCGTAGCCAAACCAAAGAAATGTTCAATGCATTTGATTACGCATTAAGTTACATCAAAGATAAGGAAGCAAAATTGACTGCCACATCTCAACTTTTGAAAAGAGATTTTGAAACCATTGTTTCTGAAACTGGTAAGATGAAGATTCCAGCTCTAACATCTGGAAAAATTAGGCTAAACGCCAAAAAATTAGATGATAATACTGTCAAAGAATTCATGTCGATCCATAGGAGGTTCGAATTTGCTGACAGCAGGAGATTCGAATTTCTTGATAAGAAGCAAGATAAAGGTTCATTTCATTGGATTGCGACCGCCATGGATCGTGAAAAAGAAAGTATCTTTGGTATCTCTTCGAATGAGAGCGAAATTGCTCTAATACCACACACAAAAGAATGTACTTTTGAAAGCTTTCTAGATTTCTATCGTCAGATTCTCGAAGAAGTTGACGATACAGCGACATTGAATACTTTCGGTGCCTAGTTTTTTTGGTGGATGATGATGGATTTGAACAGACTATCCAACCTCAACTTCAGGCCCTTTACAAAGGAGATCTAAAGAATCTCAAAAAAGAAAAAACCAAATATTACAGAAAGGAAGCAGGCAATCTTCGAGATAATTTATCTCAAGAGATTGAGACTGCTCAAAATCATGATGATATGATTGATCTCTGCATTCATATTTTCGAAGAAACTAGCATGCCTACTAGGCAACTTGGCTACGCCTTCCAAGTCGCAGACCCTTTCTACAAAAATACGGACAATAAGCCTCCAATCTTTGACTTCTTGATTGCGAAGCGACAAAGCGACAATCCAATTGCAATTTTCGGTGAAGGTAAATCGCGAATTGCTATGTCAAATATCCCTAGTGAACTTGCAGATATTGATAAGAAAATCGAATACGTAGAGAAAAACTTAGATCAAGTGAAGGACTTACTCGGACTAAAAACTAATCCTATCCTAGAATATGTTCTTGCTGTTACTCCCTATGTAGCGGGTGAAGTGAATCACCATATCAAACAAACCAATAGGAAGATCATACTTTGGCAAGCTGATATTGATAAATTTAGGCTGTCACTTTTTCGGCCCTCAGATGAAAAGTTCGAAGGAAGGGTTCATCGTGATAAAGAACTTAATCGCGTGTTGGGCGAGGATGGATTAGCATCGGCTGTCAACGTGTACGGCGTTTTTCCACAAAGCCACATGTTTTCTAAAGTGAATCTCCTGATACGTTCTAGGAATTTGGTTAAGAATCCATATCTGGTTTTGACCCAGATACTCCGTCAACGAGTCGATAGTTACCTTCCAACCTTGGATTCCAAAGAAAAAAAAGACCTTATTCAAGCTATTATCGATGAAGGTCTAAAAATCAAATTTATCGAGCCAGACGAGAAACTAAATGGAGCCTTCAAAATTAAGGCAAAATCAAGACAGGAAGAGAATCTTGGTTCGGAGCTTCGAAAATGTTGGGTTGAATCTAGAATTGACGACATAAAGACAGCAGACTTCTTACAGGCCAGAAACACGCTACAAGATTATTATCGAGCCAAAAATCAGCAAAATCCCACCCTTGCTGCTTACATGGGAGTTCCTGAACCTCTTTTCCAGCCGAAGAAAAAGAAGAAATCGAGATAAAAGAAATATCCACGTTTAAAACCGGAAAAGAGTCAACAGAATCCCTTGGCATCAATCTTTTCTTCACTTTTTCTTATTTATTTTATCAGTTGGTACGACTTGGAATCGTGCTAGTTGATTTTATCTAATCAATCTCGCGGAATTTAGGACGAAAATCAGCTTCGAGACAACGCGTATTCCAGTCAGCAAAAGAGGATTCAGAACCCATAGAAGGCGAGAGCTACGGCAATGTTTCATACGGCGTGGGATATCTTAGCATGGCACTTCTACGAAGAATCTTGTAGAAGTCAACGAGAAGTACTGTGCGAACACAACCGAAAAAGTTGCGCGACTTAACATGCCTCTGAGGCCGCATAACTAGGCCGGAATCGAGTCGTCTATGATATTTTTCGAATCCTGGGGGTTCCAATCAAAGGGCAACTTTACTATAGCTTGACCGCGGCTTTCTATTATTTTGTCGCACTCGCAACCGCGGGATAGGTAATCATCCAGGTTCTCGAGTGGAATGAGCTTCTGCTTCTTGCCTCCGTTGTTTGCCTTTTTTTTGTCCAGCTTTTCTGCGACTTCATCATCGCTCATTTCTCCGACGTTCATTGAGTTAACCTGATCGCGCGGGTATCCCGCCGTGAGCAGCAGCCATTGCTTGAACTTTTCCAGATCTTCAGATGCAGTGGGTTTGTATTCGATGGTTTGAAGCAGGCCGCTCGATCTCTTGTATGCCTCTCTCATATTTTCCAGAAGCTCGGGAGGAAGAACGTGTTTCCTCGTCGTGTAGACGACCTCGATGTCGCCAGCATGGCCGGCCCAGCATTGCATGTACGCGTGGGAAATTTTGCCCTCGTTCTCCGCCAGTAGCATGAGGGTGTCGAAATAACTGCGGAAAACGTAGGGTCTCCACGGCAGACCGGCTGTTCGCATAGCCTGTCTCACGTTGTCCGAGATTTTTGTCGTGCGCAAAAAGGGAGACTCGTCCTTGATTCCGATCTTCTCGAAACTTTTGCTCCGTCTTGCTTGTTCGCGGCTGGTAACGATGATTCCCGAGGATAGACCAAGCTTCTCCCCATCCCTGATTCGTTTGTTTAGCAGCTCAACGATTATTTGACAGCCTTCTTCCGCCAAAAATGTGGGGTACCAAAATCCAGTTTTTGACAGGTTATCCCGGACGATCACGAGAGCAGGGATCTTTGTGAAAACAACCTCTGTTTCGCTCACCTTAAGTTCGGGCAAGTCTTTGATCTTCAGACCATCCAACCCCAGATCGTCGCCTTGGACTTCGGGCCTGCAACCGCTGAATGCCATTATTGCAATGCCCGCCCGCGTCCTCAGCGGGGTCGTTCCCAGATACAGAACCCGCTTCAATTCTTCCCTGGTGGGAATCCTTTCTTGTTCCAGCGTTGGAGTGGCGTTAGCGTTCTTGATGGCTATTTTTCTGTTGAATGGTTTGTCGTTACGTCTAGCCCAGCCCTTGATGGCCGTCAGGCAGTTTTCCACATAACTTGGAGAGTACGGTGTCCCGTCAGGCTTCTTGGCATTCTCCAGATGAGTAATATAATCCTCTGCCAGGTCTTGCATCTTTGAAAGAGGTAGCATCGCGTACTTCGACGGGGTCATTTTTATCTTGTCGCAGAACCTTCCGAGGATCCTGAGGTTAATGTCGGCGTGGGCTCGACTCGATTTGGCAGAATTGTCGAACCACCGTTTGACGACAGGATCGTCGAGCAGCCGCTCGTACTCCTTCTTCCTGTATGACTTGAAACTCAAAGATTACATCAAATGGAAGGCTCAGCACTCATTTAAGCGCTCCCCTTCAGAACCGGAGAACGGTGTGGAGGGGATGGGATTCACTGCACTTTGGGGGTTAAGAGTCATCTCCATATCCACACATCTATCAATTTTGATATCAGAAATTCTTCCTCCAGTAAATTTCTCCCTGCACTAATCATCTGAGTTATCAAAATTCTACATGTCAGTAGCTTAGATTCGAATCCTACGCGGTTCTGTGTCGATATCGCCAGTTACTTCTCCCTGTTTTTTTCCGTCAATTATTATTTCCAGTCAGGGATTAACTTGGTTAGAAAGCGGTTTTCGGGCATTCTTTATGAATGCCTCTAGGCGGATGCCCGGGAAGACTTGTGTAATGTTCATCGTCAAAAATTGGCTTATTGCATCTTTCGCAAGTGGCAAGCATCATTCTCAAAGCAAATCGAATCCAAGAATAGGGGTTTATTTCCAAGTCAGTCAGGCTAAACTCTTTCTCCTAACATTCATTCGTTGCCAGATGAGGAATTTTCTCTTTATTTCTCAATTCTCAGGATTGAGAAATGTGTGGCCGTTTTTTATACGCCTTTAGATGAAGTGAGCATAGCGCCCTGCAATGATGAATCTCACCCGAACTTAGGGAATGAAAAATATGCAAGAGATCATCTCCGTAGATCACCTCGTGGTTGTCTACGAAGACGGGACGCGCGCGGTCGAGGACATTTCGTTCTCAGTTAAGGGGGGCGAGTTCTTCGGATTCTTGGGTCCAAATGGAGCCGGAAAAAGCACGACCATCAAGACTCTCACTACACTGCTTAGAAAGACTTCAGGGCGCGTCATGGTCGCGGGCTTCGACATTGACAAGTCGCCCAAGGAGATCCGAAAGTCCATAGGAGTCCTTACACAAGAGACAAGCGCCGACGTCGACCTGACAGGTTGGGAGAACCTTCGCCTCCAAGGCCGTTTGCAGCAGCTTCACGGCCAAGCTCTTACAGACAGAATCGAAGAATTACTGAAGCTGGTGCAGCTGCAAGAGGTTGCAAACAAGCCGGCGGGCCGCTATTCGGGTGGAATGAGGAAGAGGCTTGACCTCGCGTCCGCTCTGATTCACAATCCAAGGCTTCTCTTCCTTGACGAGCCGACCACGGGGCTCGACGCTCAATCTCGGACGGCAATCTGGGAATATCTCGAAGATTTGAACAGAAAAGAGGGGAAAACGATTTTCCTTACGACCCAATACCTCGAGGAGGCCGATCGGCTCTGCCGCCAGCTCTCGATTATAGATCATGGTAAATTGATTGCAAACGGCAGCCCTTTAGAACTCAAAGAGGCCATGGGTGGTGATACAATCGCATTGACGCTCGACCCTTCCGTCAGAGCGAAGACAAAGGAGATCCTCAAGACAGTCAAGGGAATCTCGGACGTCCTCGACTCGAATGACGGAGTCATGGTTTGCGCCGAAAACGGGGGTGAGAAGGTCATCGATGTCGTCACGACGCTTGACAGGAACGGTATCCACCCTTCGTTTCTCAGCATTTCTTCGCCAACCTTGGACGACGTGTTCTTGAAGCACACCGGTCGACGAATAAGGTCAGAGGAGCTGAAAAGAAAGGAGACCGAACCGTTCCTGATGTGAGGAGTTGGGTTTGACACTACTCTACGACACAGAATCTCTATTCCAGAGAGGCCTGATAAAAATGGGCAGGAATCCAACTCTACTCGTTACGTACCTAGTAGAGCCTATTGCCTTCCTAGTGCTCTTTTCTCAGATGTTCACAAAGCTGGCTCTTTTCTTACCCAGTCACACGGGGGGCTATATCGCTTATCTTACACCTGGAATTCTGGTCTTTTGTGCTCTAATAACTTCCCCCCAGAGCGGTGTCTCGATTGTGAACGACATAAACTCTGGATTTCTCTCGAAGACCTTACTGACCCAGTCGTCAAGATCAGCAATCCTGTTGGGCAGGTTGTTGACCGATATTTCGCTTGTGGTGGCGGAGACCATCATCACGATCGTTGCCGCAATCGTGATGGGCGTGACCATTTCATCCGGCTTACCCGGAGTGATGTTGATTTTGTTGACCGTTGCATTTTTCGAGATGGCCTTTTCTGGTCTCTTCCTAGCGATAGGCATTGCCACCAAGAAGACGGAGACGCTCTCAGCAATTTCTGGTTTTCTATACCTGCCATTAATCTTCCTCAGCACAGCAATGTTTCCAGTTTCATTTCTCCCCGGATGGGCACAGACCTTTTCCAATTACAACCCGGTCACCTACATCTCGAATGTAATACGAGAGCTCGTCTCTGGTGGACTAAATTTCAACACGCTGGTCGAGGGCTATGTTTTGACGGCGATCATAGCCGTCGCTACGTTTGTCGTAACCCTCTACCAGTTCAGGAAAGTAGTAAGCTAAGCTATGATGCAGTCAGTTCGATTCAGCCGCAGACAGTCGATCGGTCCAAGGAGCACACACCACATAGTAAATTCGTGCTCAAATCCACATCCGCTTTAAGTCCGCGGAGCCTGGTAGGATGGACAAATTTATCTCTCCCAGCGATGAAATAATGGAAAAATTACAACCTAAATCGGCTTAGGGCTGTTTGCTGTCGGAAAATTGCCTGAATTTGGAGATTCCGTGTTTTAGACTAACTCTGCTGGTTAGGGCCATGTCTCTGTTTGCGGGGGTCCCACATTTCGCACTCGGGATTTCAGCGAGGCCGAGACTTAACAAATCAGTAAGAAAGGCAGAATGACTTGAAATTGAGAATCAATTGAATCTGCCTTTCCGAAAAATGAGGAAGTAGCGATTCAACGGGGTAGAAGATTATCAATACTGGTAATCGTAATCCAATCTTATAACGGGCTGACGCATGTCTTTTCTCCACGTAGGACGTAAAATAAGGAATGACATCGCTCTCTCAAGCTAAAACTCCGGGTGAGATTGCAGATCCATCGCCACGGAGGATCGCAAGAATGGCAGGGCTTTTTTATCTCATTTTCATATTGACATTTGCCTTTGCATCCTATATTCGCTCAACAATAATTATATCCGGAGATGCCGCAGCCACAGCCAATAATATTGTGTCCTCTCAGGCGCTATTCCGGATCGGTTTTATGAGCGAGCTGATCTCTGCCGTGTTCTTCTTTCTAGCAGCTTGGGCTTTGTACGTGTTGTTAAGACCGGTTAACAGAAACTTCGCTCTACTCTTCCTGTTACTGAACTTGGGCGGTGTCATCATAGAGAGTGTCAATATGCTAAATCTATTTGCTCCACTGACACTTTTGACTGGCGCTGATTACTTGAAAGTATTCCAGCCAGACCAACTGCAAGCCCTGGCAATGTCATTCCTCAATTCATACTCAAATGGGATTATGATCGCCCAGATATTTTATGGCACTTGGGTACTTCCTCTTGGTTATTTGCTATACAAGTCGCGCTTGGTCCCTAGAATTTTGGGCATACTCCTGATCATTGACTTTTTTGGCATTCTTAGCTGGTTTTTCCAGTTCTTCTTTTTGCCCAGCTACGGAATTCTGAGTTATCCGGGTCTCGCGGCTAGCTTCATCGCGGAAGTATCACTCAGTTTGTGGCTCTTGATTATGGCTGTAAAGGATCAGAAACCACTTTTGGTTGGTGATAGCCGATGACCGGAAATGAAATGACTGCCACTAAGCAAGAAAGCCGAACTCCATTCTACAAGAGGGCGCTAGGACTGGCTGTCGCCGGAGGAGTAGCATTCTGGGTGACTAACTTTCTAATTTCCCTGACTCCCATCGCCGCCAAGTATAGAGCTGCTCTTTCAATTTCCTATCTTCCAATGGTTCTCGCTGAATCTTTGCTCGGTGGTCTGGTTATCGGATTTTGCGTCGGCTATTTCTTGCTTCGTTTTTTTGAAAAGATCCCAACAAAGAATCCAATTCTAAAATCCGTGATCCTCAGCTTTGTTGCCTTACTCATCATCGAAACCTTTACGGCTCTTCTTAATCTCAGAAATTCCTCTGTCTACCTTTTGATCGGCGCAGGAATAAACGTGCCAAGGTTCCTCGCTCTTGGAATAGTTATTGGCTACATGTACGATAGGTGGAGCGGAACTTCCAGTACTATTCCAAGAAAGAACCAACAAGAATTAAGGTCCACTAAGAAAAAGAGTTCCAGATCGTAGAGTCCTCTCTGGGATCAAAGTATGCATTAATCAATGCCTTTCGTTTGTCATAGACATATTCCGTTAAGATATGCCTGTCAAGGGCTTCAATTCTCCGAAGGAGATTCTGAAATTGACCTTCTGATTCGTTCTCGAATTGCCGTAGATCTCCTTTCGATTTGTCGGCGAATCGATAGTCCTTTGGGTTGTTGCTACAGGTACTGTTCGGACAGATTTCTAATTGATTCTGAATTCCAAAATATAGAAGAGACTTGCAAAGCGGACATAGAAATTCAGACTCGACTTTCAGTTCAAGTCTTTTCTCGCTAAGCGTCAATTCTACGGTCATACTTCGCTCAGGTTCATCAAGATCTATTACAATCTTACCGCGTCTATTCTATAGAAATCAAGTATTTTTTCATTTCTGTGAATATCCTTCCGACAAGGAATCCTTTCCTTTGTAACGAGATATCTCAAATAAGTAGATACTCACGCTCAAACCAGAGGCAATATATTTCAGCTATCCCCATCTCGTAAACGAGAAGTATGGACTCACAAATATCCACGCTTGATCAATTCATTCATTTGAAATTTTTCACTTGGAAGCATTCCAGAAATTTGGAGATGATTTTACTAGTAAATCCCGAGTGCGAAATGTGGGACCCTCGCACCAATTTACTAGTAAAAACAATCGAGTCTCCAAGTGGGTTCGAATCTAACAAGGCATCCTACACTTTTTGATAGAAGTAATCTAATCTAATAACAGATCCAAGTTGAGTTTGAAGTCAAAAGTGTTCGGATCGGCTTGTTAGAAATCGAAGAAGAGTTGGGTTATTTTTGAACATGAATGATTTCACATATGAACGAGTTTCAAATCGAATTCAGCATTCATGTTCATAGGATTGATCATTTGGCAAGACTATCTCCGGGGAAACCAAGCACAAATGAATATCACACGCATAGATTCCCGCCTTCACTGACGGATCCTCATCATAATTTTTCGTGTCTCGCCTGCGTCCATCGGGAAGATCATCATACCACTAACACCGCTTTCATCATCGCTGGGCAGTACAATGCATAATCTTCCACCATTTCGCAGGGCAAAATTTTCTTCGACCGTGCTCTAATACAATTTGATCTGCACTCGACTCATTTCTCTTGGGAGTCCACTCTGGTTGTGAATTTGGAATGTGAAATTGAAACAGGGCCCAAGCAAGCATCGTCCCGATAGTTCGATGTTACTGATCAGAAGATCGAAACCAGAATGACTGCAAGTATTCCTGTCAGAAAGACACCATCCATAGTGCCCGCCCCGCCGATGCTCGCTACCGGCGCCCCGAGATCCGTAATCCCTTTCAGGTTGGTCAGATCAGCTCCAATGAGCGCACCCATTGAACCTGAAACGTATGCGATCATCGCTACTCCTGCGCCAGGCTGTATCAAGATCGAAATTATGGCAGCTACCAACGGTGGTAGTAAGGCAGGAGTTTCTATTCCTTCTCCTGGAACTTTTTTCGCCATGAGGTGGACAAAAACAGAGGTAACAATTACGCCTACGAAACAATCAAGTACAATAGAAGCATGAGTGATCAAGAGATAAATCGAGACGCATATCGGAACAATTGCGCCACCAACATTTATGCAAACCAATGTTGAGACTCTCTGTCGCGCTACGACCGGTACTCGGTAGGTCAGACCATAGTACTTGACTTCACGATATCCTATCACCGGTTCATTGCCCGATACCCGTGTGATAGGGATGTTGACGGCACTCCCGAGGAAAGTCGCAATCAGTATCAGAGCGAATTCGGCCCTAGTGAATCCGATTGCCTCAAAGGCGGATTCAGTGACTCCGAGAAATAGGTAAACCAGCACGAGAGCGAGGATTGCTGACATTATGACAAACAGAATGGTACCGTGCTGGCGGTAGACTGGAAAGTTATCTGACAATATTGATCAACTAGCTTTCATTCTGGAAGAAATGTAAAAAAAAGAAGACGAACAACAACAGCAATCCAAGAACAGTTGTAAAGGGGACTACGTGTCGCTCACGTTACTGAGCATGTCCCCATTTCTCCCTCTTTTGAAGACTGCTGTGTCCGTACTTATTTCCTTTTTTTCTCACGCGGATTGAACTTGTTGCGTCTGCGCGTGGCCCCCCACAGGTTGATTGAGCCACTCGCACAAGGAGGCTATTCTAGCCTCGATTTTCGCCTTGTTTTCGCCTGAAGATTTCTTTGACTTCTCTTCCAAGGCGTGGAGTTTTGCTTCCGCCTCTATCTTTCGCTGATCTGATCGTTGCTTCAGCTTGCTGCTGCTTTGATTGCAGCTTTGCGTTCAACGTGTCGATTTTCTTTTGGATCTTTGCCTTGTCTTCTTGCCTCAGCTGTGGACTGCTCTTCCTTCAGATGAGCAATTTCAGCTTTCGTAGCGGCTTGCTCCCTTGCATCCTTTTCATCCTCAACGGAAACGCGATTTGCTCTAAAGACGGTTCCACCAAGCGCCGACATCTTTGTATCGACTAGAGTTTCCCACTCTTCGCTGATGTCTGCAACCACAGCCCACCTGCCGGGAGTCGAGCTTTGTTGTCACCTGGTCGACATAGTCCGCGTTTACATCTGCTCTGTCGAGATCGAGAATTGACCCAGCCAATAAGCCGCTCGATGCTCCGAGTGCGAGCCCTACAGGTCCTCCTAACACACCAATCAGAGCGCCTATGGCAGTTCCTTCCAGGGTTGTAATTGGATAATCGTCGTCGATATCTTTTGTCGTGAGCGACCCATCAGGATTTTTCTTTGCGACCGCGAGCGCGTGCACGGATATGCTACCGTCGCTATCAAGGTCTTTTAGTGCACTAGATCCTTGGTAGGCTTTTGTCTCATCATCGAAGACTACAACTAACATTTTTTGCATCTTTCTTTTTCAACTCCTGTGTTGTCGATACCTACTTCTTTGCGAGCTGCGCTTTCCGGTAACTTTCCAGACTATCTTCCCACTGAATTGAATTGTACTTACTTTCTAAAATCCGTACGAGAGCAGAGTCTCTGGAATTGGATCCTTCGGCGGCTGACCAAGGTCCATTCCTGTGATCGCTTTTGCCTGGACTTTCAGCCAGACATCGAAGGGGTCGGTCGAGCGGGCAAAGTCGGAGATCGCTTTTTCCACGTCGTCTGCTTCGATGAACGAAATCAGCGTGCTGCTCCCGGGGAGCTGCTGGATGAACCACGCTTCCCTTTTCACTTTCCGGTTTCTGGAGCTCTTCTCGAATTCTTTCCGCCTGTCTTTGACCGCACTCACAAAGTCCCGTGCCTTTCCCTCGTTTCCGGAGAGGACCGGAAAAGCCAACGCCACAAGTTGGGGCAAACCTTTCTCTCCCCTCAAGCGGTCTGGACCTCGACTTTTTGCGCCGGCTCAGCTTCTTTCGAAGATCTTTAACCCTGGATTCGATCGCGGTCTTTGCGTTACCCCGTGCATTTGCAAGTTTCTGTTGCAGGTACTTGATTTTCAGCTTCCACTTCCTTCTTCCGTTCTTCGGACCTTATCTTCGATTGCTCTAATTTGTTGTGGAGCTTGTCATGCAATGCTTCGGCTTTCGCGTGAAGCTCGGCCTTTTTCTCTGCCCGCGACTCTTCCTTCTCTTCTTTGTTGAGTAGCTTGATGTCGGCTTGAAGAGCCGCTTCTTCCTTCGCGTCCTGTTCATCCTCCACGTTTTGCCAGTCTTCGCGGAACACGTGGCCACCGAGAGCTTTCATCTGGCTATCCACCGGAGTAGTGACTTCCTCACTGAGATCCGAGACCAGAGCCCACTTTCCCGGAGTTAACTTTCCGGAAACTTCGCTAAGAAATTCCGCGTTCACTCCAGCCCGATCCATGTCGATCATGCTACCGGCGATTGCCCCGCCAGCAGCGCCCACGACAGGAACGTCTCCGAGCAGACCCACGAGAGCGCCGATCGCAGTCCCGCCAACAGTACCGACGGGAAATACGTTACTTGATTGTTCTATGGAAACTGAGCCATCGGCTCTCTTACTTACAACAGCCTCTGCGTAGACAGAAATATCGCCAGAGGCATCGAGGTCAGTTAGCGCCTGTGCGGCCGCGTCTGCCTTTGATTCGTCGTCGAAGACGGCCACTAACATTCTTTCCATTTTGCATTCACTGTGTTTGAGAGAAGATTGAGTTTACTTCTTCAGCTTGCTCGCGCGATAACTTTCTAGACTCTCTTCCCATTTTTTCAAAGCGGGAGTAGAGTACATTCTGAGAGCTTTCTCGTTCTCGATACCGGTTCCGTACTCCATTATACGATCGATCACCTTTTCCCTTTCGTCGTACTCCTTCTCGAGTCGTTCGATCTGCCCTCTCAGCTGTTCGGTATCTTTTCCATAATCATCGAAGGGAAGCGCTCCTTCGAGCGTTTCCTCCTCAGTGACCATTTGTTCTTCTGGTGGATGATCGTCGTTCTGTGGAGATTCCATGCTTGATTTTCCCCTTCTCTTTTTCTTCCAGGCAACAAGTTTAGGCGGTGGCAGGCACACTCATTGGTGCGCTACCCGCTCCTCCAAACGCCTCTCTCAATTTCGCTTCCTGGTCCGTCGTCAGCGATGTCCTGAGCACTTTCGGGTGGAATTCCGTAAGCATCGGAATGACTCGGTCCATTTTGACGTTATCTGCAAGGATGAACAGCGCTGACTGTCCTGGCTGGATAGCTGCGTTAATTTGGTTCATGTACTCTTTGCTGATTCCGTATTTGGTAAAGTGACCCGCGATTGCTCCCGATACCGTGCCGACAACAAAGCCCGCTGCCGGTACCAGAAAGATCAGGCCGACCAAGAGACCCCAGAAGGCTCCACCGAGCGCTCCTATACTCGTCAGTCTATGCTCATCTTTGATTTTCACCTGGCCGTCCTCCTTTCGGACGACTTCTACGACCTGCCCCAGATTGAGCAGGTACTGATTGTTTAGGTCAATCAGCTTGTTCCTTACTGTGTCTGCTGTATCTATTCCGTCGAACGCTAGTACTACCATGTCTGTCATTATGATTCCCTTCAATGAGAAGGCCTATAGAGGACCATATAAGCTATGCAGACAATTCTCAAAGTTGGGAATTCGCAGCTTGGATAAAGGACAATCGTCCAGATCTGCCAGACAACTCCGTCCACCAACTCCGTGCCAAATTTCCGGATTGTGACAAGAATCTCTGCCTTTTAGCCCTGCTAACCAGTCGCCGGTCAGATGGGCAATGGTCGTAGGTTGTCGGATCGCTATCTTCCTTTGTTTATTAGTCAGACGGCGCTCGGCATGATTTTGAGTACGAAGGCTGGTTCTTTGAAGATAATTCCAAATCCGCTTAGAGCAGACGAGTTTTCAGGATAGTTTCACCCTAAATTCGCAATAGTCGTTTCCACAATGGGTTTCATCGACATGGTTTTGTTGATTGAATAGGATGCTTGCGTAGTCTGAGATGACGCCTCTCAAAAAATAGCACCCGACCTTTCTTTGATCGGGGTTGCGCGCATCAGCGCAGAATACGCATTTCCGCACCCTCACATTAATTTCTCTTGGAGAGTCCCTAGAGACGGTAATCTGCCCCCAACCCGCTGCTTGTGCTTCGTGTGAAAGAAGATATATTGCTGCCTTTGCGCTTGAATCTCTTTCTCGTTCTGTTTCCAGGACCGAGCGGCCGTATGGCTTGCCCGCATCAAACAATATGACTTCTGCCGCAGAGCCGAAATTGTCATACATCTTCTCCACTAGAGAGTTCCACTGTCGTGCGCCTAAAACGAAACTCCGCAGCCCAAGCTTCTTGTTGGTGATGATACCCTCTCTTACATCAAAGGCATATTGCGACATTTCGGCTCTCACCTCTTGCTCTTTTTGTTTGGGGACCTGGTTACAGCGCGGGGAGTTTGCTTACTTCTTCAGCTGGGAAGCCCTGTAGGTTTCGAGACTCTCTTCCCACTTTTCCAGGACTGGCGTCGGATACATGCGAAGAGCCTTTTCCGTCTCGATCCCGGTGCCGTATTCCATGATCCTCCCTATGACTTTCTCCCTTCCGTCGTACTCTTTCTCCAGTCGATCAATCTGCCCCCGAAGCTTTTCTTGATCCTTCCCATACTCGTCGAATGGGAGAGCTCCTTCGAGAGTCTTCTCGTCGCTCACCAGCTCTTCTTCCGTGGGATAGTCGTTTGTCTGCATATTCCTAGACATCTCCTCTTTTTTTACACGCTCGCAGGTACGCTGACTGTTGCAGTGGAAGTACCGAATGCCTCTTTCAGTTTCGTTTCCTGCTCAGTCGTTAGCGACGTCCTGAGAACTCGGGGGTGAAACTCTGTGAGCATCGGAACCACTTTGTCGACCTTTACATCTTCGGCGAGGGCAAAGAGGGCCGACTGTCCGGGCTGAATCGCTTCGTTGATTTGTTGCATGTACTCTTTTGTGATTCCGTATTTTGCAAAGTGTCCTGCTATTGCGCCGGTCGCCGTACCAATTAGGAATCCTGCCGCAGGAACCAAGAAGATCAAGCCAACCAGGAATCCCCAGAAGCCACCTCCCAGAGCCCCTACGCTGGTCAGTCTTGGCTCTTCTTTGATCTTGACCTGACCATCGGGTTTCCTGACTACTTCGATCACCTGGTCCAAGTCAATCAGGTATTGACTGTCTAGGCCAACCAATCTGTTCTTTGCCTTGTCTGCTGTCTCTACTCCGTCGAAAGCTAATAATACCATTTCTGTCATTTTGAGTTATTACCTCAAGAGTCTTGGAACGCAGTGGAACTATATTTTCGACACGTATTTGTTGCAACCAAGTGCAACCTTTTACAACCGCTGAGACGATCTAAGATTGCAGATCAAGTTTCGAATTCGATGACTACTACTCTATCGTCTAAAATGATCTTTGGGAAAATGCCGTAATTTTCAAGGGTCGTTGAAGCCTGGTTTGCAAGGTAAATTGAAAATTGCTTATTCACTTCATGCATAACTGCAAAACGTCTTGTTCGGCCATCTTCGACATCGGTGTAATTTATCGAGTTAGTGTCGCAGATCATTTTCAAGAAAAGAATAAAGTTTGCAGGTGAGGTTCCTCCTGTCATTGCGCGAAGAAGGTTTTGGAATCCAGTCGTCTTACCGTGTTTCTTTCCTACTTCCGCAATCTCGTCTTCCGTAAGTAGAGCGAAAACGTCTTTCAAAACTGGTTCAGGAAGCTGGAACCATCTTTCTTTGGCAAGGAACCTCTGAACTTTCGCATATTTCGTGAATAACTGATTCACGAACGTGTTTACGGAAACTCCCTGGCTTTCTGCTTCTTTCTCGATAACTTTTAGGGCCGCGTCATTGACTCGGAACGACCTCGTAGTAGACCTATCGGGCTTTTTGCTCATGAGTACGTATTCTGATGGAAAGGGAATTCTGCATTTACAACTTTCTACGATCCACCAATAATATTACCAGGACCGAGACCTGCCTGCCTGAGCTTGAACGTCAGTTTTTTGTTTTTTAGATCAAAGCTGGACTTTTCCAGAACAAGCTGCTTACCGTACAGGTCTTCAAGTATTTTTGCTCCGGCGCCGTAGTAAAAGCGATTTTCCCTGTAGTTGCTATCAGCGTCAAGGATGGGTGCGTCATTAACCGTCACCTCAAACCCATCTTCCACCTTTCTGAACTGGAATAGTCCCCAGCCAGTTGCCCTGAGCCCATCTAGGATATTCTCTACAAGAACCTCGGTGGTGGAATTAGGGAGAGCTAGTCGATACTGCTTCACCACCTCTCCACCATAGATTTTTCCTTCGTTAAACATCATTCCGGCACCGCCGGAGCCAATCTCATCCATCAAGAATTTTTCTATCTTGAGAAGCGCTTCTACGCGCATCAGAATTACGCGATTCTTGTTCATGATCATGGTCGGGAACAGGAATCTGTCAAAGAGCCTTCCCTTCATGTCAGCAAAGAGGACTTTCCTTACAAAAGACAAACTTCGGAGCTCGGAGACAATGATATCCGTCGTGCAGTCTGCCTTCGACATATCACAAAAAGCAGTGGACACAAAGAAACTCTCGTCTCCTTGATCCGGCTATGCGAATATTGACCTGATATCAATGCCGTGCCTCGAATACACCTCTGCAATTTTTATGAAAGTTCCAGGCTTATAGATTCCGTAAACCAAGAACTCGAAAATGTGGCCCCCCTTGGCTTAGTTATCGACAAATATCTTGTAAAGTATTCATTGCTCATTCTACAGCTTGGCTCTCGTTGAAAAACTTCTGGCGTGCTTGGTTCAAGATTTCCGGTATAGATTTGCTTCCAAAGCCTTCTTTCAGGCGCAAATCCTTAGTGAGTTGGTCCGAGACCAGCCTTACCAACAAATCTTTCCCCGCTGGCCCCAACAAATTCTCGAGCGCCTTAACCAGCAATTCTGGATTTTCAGCAACGTCATCTTTGCTCACTCCATAGTCTCTTTTGAGAATCGAATACAGGATCTTCTCGCCTGAAGTACCCAGGACCGCCTCGATTGATTCCGAGACCGCTTTCTTGAACGCCTCATCAATCTTATTCAATCGGAAAACTTCCCATTTCGGTATGTTCCGTGCGATCAAATATTTCATCTGGAGTGTTCAAGCATAGATAGTTGTCTACAAACGTCTAGAATCGATTCTGCTAAGCAAAAGAACATGAACTTATCGCCGATCAGTTCTGTCTAATCTTTGGCGGTCAGGTATGAAACTTGCGGCCGTCTAAATTCGACGGTTGGAAGTCCAAAAATTAACGAAAGCCTCCAGATGCTTGAGGCCGATCACTTATGGGGACGAAACTTCAGGGCTGTCCAAAGATACACAAGAAGGGATATGCCCTCAAAGAGGGCAGCGACGATCATGGCGAAAGACGAAACCGGAGCTAGGATCATCGGTATGACTATCAACAAGGCACACATGGAAATTGCCAGAGTTACAGCTGTAAATTTCCTTATGCCTTCCCTAAATTCTTCGCCATAAGACTCCCTACCCCAGACTACGATAGAAGAAAATGTAGCAATTACAGAGTTGAGCTTGCTATTGCTAACAAAGAGAGAAGACTGCTAAAGTACCAGCCATTAACTTGGAATGTAGATGGAAACGAAAGAACTAGAACTAGAGCCGTTATTGAGACTGCTCCAAAGAACCCTGCCCCTGAAAGAAATCCTTCATGCACATTGGATTCCCGTTTCATAATCTCTCGCAGGTTCTTGACAATGGTCAAGTCATTCTCTAATAAACTCTAACCAACTAATTTGCAGATCCGACGATTTTAGACACGGAGAAAATTCTGGAAATCCGACGGAGAATGGACAGAACTTACCAGAATCCTAGAATCATCTGAAAACCTAAATCAGAGTCCGGCTTGGCAATGTTCGACGGTCAAATGGGAAGATCCAGCATAGCAGTTAGTGATGAAATAGCCTCGCAACTGTCGAAGATTGCGGAAAAAGAGGATAAGACATCCTACGCCATGGCCAACGAATGTCTCCGTGAAGCTCTGAGAATTTGCGAAAAAGGTGGCCGACCTGACGAAATTTACGGTGCTTGGATTATGAACCGCATTGGAAAGGATATAGGAGTGTTTCAGTTCATGGGAAGGGATCTCCTTGAAGAGTTCGCGCGGGATTTTGCGAATTTTGATAGGGAGAGGTTTGCGAAAATGTGGTATAAAGCTGGCTTTAATTTTGGAGTTTATCTGCAGATGTGCTTTCCAACCATTGAAAATCTGTGGCAACTGGCTAACCAACTTGAGAAATCGTTCACAAGTGGCAAGCTACATTTCATCGAGAACGACATTACTACGGCAAAGACTCTCGAGGGGGATCATCAATCCGTTTCGCTTCATATGATAAGTCCATACTCCGAAGAGTTCTTGGCATTCATTACCGAATACTGGAAAGGATTATGCGCGGCCTACGGTATGAGCATGACAGAATGCAGGATTGTTCCCGGCGCTTTACAGTAGATGCGAATCAAGTATGCTTTCCTCTCATGTCAAATGACCCGTTCATTATTAGACCGATGAGATAGAGTTTCATTTGGATTACTTTGATCGATACATAGTCATTCGGATGGAGTATCTCTCGATCGGCATTGTACATGACCCACGCGTTGTATACAAGACATGCAAAGAGATAGTAAAATAACCTTACAACATAGTTCCTTGATGTTGTTTTTACCAGGAACTGATTTGACATCCGGTAGCTCGTCTCTATGCCCCAACGATTCTTGAACAATCTCAATACTGTCTCAGCTTTGTAGGGAAGATTGGTTGCAAACAGGTACTTGTAATCCTTTGATTTGTCGTAGACCACGACCACATCAAATGACGTTTGTTCGGACTTTCTTCTCCTGTGTCCACTAGTCGTGTATGTGAATCTCCTGCCATTCCAGAGCCTCATTTTCTTTGTGCTGTAGGTCGGAGCCATTCGGACGATGTACTTGAGTCCAGATTCCTCAAGAAATCTCAGGAAGCCTGTGCTAAGGAATCCACCGTCAAACACCAAGTATCGAATTCTGATTTCCAGCTCTTCTCGCAGTTTTCGCACAATTTGTTCGGCAGATGAAGCAAGTTCCGCAGCTGATTCTAACCCTGTAACAGCTACGATCAGTCTTTCCCCATCTACCAGAACAGAAGCTGTAAGATACTTGAACGCATAATTGCTTCCATCTCGGTGCATGGTTCCGATGACCATCGGTGTTTCTTCATGATCGCCGTAATACATGACATCGTGCAGATCCACCGCTACGGGGACTGGAAGTCGTAATTTCCGTCGTTTTCGGAGCTTCTTTACATTCATGTCTACCAAATCATCGAAGATTCGTTTGAGCCTCTCTTCTCTTTGTGATTTGATGTACGAAAGAAGAGTTTCTGCTGTCGGTGATTCGTCTAGAGACTTTGAAACACCTTCTGCAAACCCATTCACCAAGCTTGCAGAAATAAGCAGTTTTAGGTGATCGGCTTTTGAGTAAATGGCTCTCTCCTTGAGGTCGTATGTTAGCAATCCTGAGATACTTTTCTTCACGAATTCATGCAGCTTCTTGAATTGACCTTCAATGAATGTCGGAAAGAAGCCCTAAGGCACGCTGGCCATAATAATTACGGCCGAAAACGCTTGAATTCATTCGCATCTACTGTTTAAACATGAGGTTTACTATTCACGGAAAGAAGCTGTTAAAGGCAGAACCCCAAATCATTCGATAGAACAATTTGGGGACTTTCCGTCGTCAGTCCGGTTTAGGGCATGAGGTATCGAACGACCTTGATTGAATTTCCCTCTCTCCGTAGTTAATTGCCTAGAACTCCATTTTCTTCGAGCCATCCAGGTAACATCCGCAGGCCCAATCCCATTCAAACCGCTGAGCATGTGAGACCTTATACCGCACGCGTGATTTTCCCGCGTTACTCTTTTGCTTAGCAATAACTCTCTCGGTTTTGCAAATTATGGCACTGTCAACAACGGCTCGATTTCAACGCAGAGTGGCTTGGCAACTTTGACGTTCTCGACAATTATGGTCTTGTGATCTCAGACGGCTGCAGCAACGACGTCGACAACCATTTCAGTGAGGCTCTCGATTCTCAGTGGGGAGAGGAAAAAATAGGAATGAATGTCACTCTAACCCAAAAGGAAATTGATTTTCTGAATCAACCGCATCTTGCCGCTTTCGCGAGCATAAACAAAGATGGTACGGCGAACGTTTCTCCCGTGTCGTTTATTCTTGAGGATGGGAAACTTTTCGTTTCAACCAATGTGAACTCTGTCAAGGCCAAAAACGTCAAGAGGGATGGGCGTGTAACAATCGTCGCCTTCGAGGACAACCTGCTTGGAACCTACGTCAGAATCAGGGGGAAAGCCAAGATCAGCAAAGATCGGAAATTTGAGGACTATATGCGCAAGATAGCTCTGAAGTACCTTGACCCCGAGACACTGAGAAAGATGGCCGCAACTGTCCGGGCAATGCCAATGGAGGTGATAATTGAAGTCGAGCCCGAAAGCGTATCGTGGCGATCATTCTCGTTGGGGAGTTAAATCGGTAGCTCCACGGCTGCGTTTCTCGAATTTTTCTTTAGAATTCAGCAGCTGGTCCAACTCTTCTATCTCTTTACGTGATAGAGGTTTCTCGAGACTCATTTCGATATGTTGGGTATGCATAGAATTTGGTTTAAACATTTCTCGGATGAAGTCTCGCGACTTTAATTTGCGATAGGACATAAACAACTGAGAAGACAGATGACTGCGACCGTTACGATGAGCTGTTTCCCTCCGAGTCACTGCAACAAAACCCCGTTGTCTTATGACGGCGCTTCCCATTCACATTTCTCTCACGATCATGCTATCTAATCCTGCATAACCTAAAAATAACTGGAGTTCTTCTATTCTGAATAGGCTTTGGGGTTTGCGAATTTCTCGCGGGGTGATCCTGGCGGCGATCGCTATGATCGTCTTCGTTTCCATACTGGGCTCGGCCGCAAGTACTTACTACCTTTTTGTGCCAAAGAGCATCACGACTCTACCTCCTACGACGATAACGCAGATGACTCAGGAGACCGTCACCGCAATCGCGCCCACAACGACGACCGAGATTTTGGTTCAGACTATAACGAGTACGAGCAGTATCTTGCTCGCTCCGATTGAAGTTGATTCGCTCAACTACTCCACGGGCCTCGAGCTTGAGCTCGCGACCAATGCGAGCGAGATATTCTCGCATCCTAACATGTCGAACGAGTCGGGAGCAATCCTGATCGTGGTTTCTCTTTTCAACACTCTGCAGATAAACAACAATCTTACAGCGCCCCAGGACTGGCCGCTGCCTGGTCTTTCGCCGGGAGCATGTTCTGCGTTTAACGAACCATTCGGAATAGCAGTGTTGAAGGGATATTACACGAGGTCTAACATAACGAGTGGAGTGCCGCTGTCTCTGTTTGCCCCGACATCTTGCCCGGTTTATGTTTCGCCGGCTTACTTTGTTTTTGATCCGAAGAGTACCTACGTCAGGATGATCTCTGTCCCTCAATCTTCTGTATCATTTCTTACGAGCTCGACCGCGACCCTGACGGTGACAGAAACCACCCGCGATAATAACCCGCTCGGAGACGCGGAAAGAGCAATACCGTTGAGCGGATACTGCTGCCGGGATCTTCCGGGGCCTGATAACTGCACGTGTTTCACGTTCGGATCTATCCCGTTTGAGACCGGGACGTACACGGTCGCGGGCGGAGACGAGTGGGGCGATCTAGTGCTGTTGCACTTTAACGTGCTGCCCTAACAGTCGCTAATAAACTGGTTTGTCTCGCAAGATCTGCTGCGATTTCTTTTCTTTTCGCTCGAAGTAAAAAAGTGCCGCCGCCGTGAGTCCCATCAAGATCAGCGATGGGACAAAATGGCCCGAGCTCAGAAGGCCGCTCGAAATCGCGCCGGAAATGACCAGAAGAAGCATGTAATTGATTCCGATGTTCAATTTCAATCTTCGCTTCCTGGGTAGTAGTATCTAAGGTAGACGGTTTCGGCCTCCGGAGTGTTGGCCCAGAGGGCGTGTGACCAATCCATGCTTAAATCGCAAAGCGAGATATTCGGGCGTCTCAATCTAACAAGCTGGCCTGGCCAAGGAAACTGACACATTACTCAACAATTGGTTCCGAGGATTAGGAAAAACGAATGTGAATGAATGCTCTAATTTTCACAACATGAGAGTACCCTCATCGCAACTCGAATCGCAAATCAAGCCGTTGCATGAGAATTGGAAAACGACCCGAAGTTGGAACTACCCCCACATGCACAGATTTCCGTTGAGCGTTATGTGCTCATGTAATTCATCGTTCTTATTGTGACTATTCTCACACGGTGAGAGGTGCTGCGGACAGATAGACCTGCAGACCCGTCTATCGATTCGCCCAATCTTTTTTCTGGTTTGCAAACGCTCGCTTTAGCTCCTCAATCTTCTTTTGCTGGGAGAGAAGGATGCTAAGGAGAAACGCTTCAGTCTCGTGCCCCCTGGGAGCATCCTCGACGAACTCCCCGTACTGCATCGCGTTCTGGATTGTCCTCTCTAAAGCCGCCCTGTCGTCAGGGAGCAGTGAGTCGGAATATTTTTGCCAGGCATCTAGTTCTTCTTTGAGCTTCGATCTTCCGAATAAATCAGGCATCGTATGTTCTGTAATATTACAGTAACCTATATAGCATTTTGACTGAAATCCAATTGACGCGTTCTGCATAAGGCAGATCTTGACTCATTCGCCGAATACACAGTGAAGCAACGGCAGTTCATCTACAACCTTCCGACGGGGCTGGAAACATGACAGCATCGAACAACGAAAATCACCTTTTATCCTCCAGTAAGAGAGCAGATCCATTTGTCTTTCAGGCACGAAGATTTTGAACTATTGGACTGGCTGAATGAGAATGTTGAGAGGGCCAAGTATAACCTCGCCTCCAGCGGGGTCGAAGCTCCGAATCTGGACGAGTTCGGAATCGAGACAGACCCAATTTCTCTTTCCGCTCTGCGAACTGTGAAGCTGGAGGAATCGTTAGGGCGCGTGTATGGCGTTCCCGCTAATGAAATCATGGCGTGCAGCGGGAGCACGATGTCGATATTCCTGGCAATCTCCTCAATCGTAAAATCTGGCGACGAAGTCGTAATACCAATGCCGAACTATCCCCCGGAATACAAAGTTCCCCGCATTCTCGGGGCGAGCGTGCATGAAGTGAGTACCAGCTACGAGAATGGTTTTCGATTGAATGTCGAATCCGTCCTGAATGCTATTTCCAGGAATACCAGACTCGTCATTCTCACAAACTCGAACAATCCATCCGGCTTGAAGATTTCCGGAAAAGATCTGGAGGAGATCGCGCGCTTCGCTGCGAAGAGGGATTTGCCTGTTTTTGTTGACGAGACTTTCAGGGAGTTTGCCGATGATCCTTCACCGATGGCGAGGTCCTTTGGGGACAATGTCATCGTTGCCAGCAGCATGACAAAGTACTACGGGCTGGGAGACATCAGAGTAGGCTGGCTGATTGCGGAAAAGAAAGTCATGGAAAGGGTAAGGGCCCTGAACAAGTGGGTAAGCATAGAGATCGCGCGCTTTAGCTGCATGATTGCGATCGAAGTTCTGGAAAAGAAAAAATTGTTCGATGAGAGAACAAAGACGATGACTAGGCAAAGCATGTCGCTCGGACGGGAGTTCATCAAAAACAACTCGGAGTTCGTGGAATGGGTAGAGCCCGACGGAGCTCCTTTCGGGTTTCCGAAGGTAAAGTTGCATATTTCCTCGATTGAACTGGGCAAGATTCTCATCGACGAATTCGGGGTGTTGGTCAGCCCGGGCGAGTTTTTCGATTATCCCGGGCATTTTCGATTGTGCCTCACTAGGTCTCCTGCACAGACGCGACAGGGACTCGATGCACTTTCAGGTGCCCTTTCGAAGATCTCAAAACGCGACGTACAGTAAATAACCTGCGACTTTACGGCAGATCGTAGCTAGCCTCCCGTCTCACGCTTTCGGTTCTCGTCATGAGATAGATCCCGACAAAGATCACGCCCACCGAGACTATCTGATAGATTCCAATCGTTTCATCTAGGATAATGTACGCGGCAATCAGCCCGAATACCGAGGATATCGGGAAAATCAGGGTCGATCTGATCGCGCCCAGCCACTTCAGCGCCAGGAAGTTGAAGTAAAGAGATCCTCCGAATACGAGCAGGCCGATCAGGAATATCTTTCCGAGTCCTGAAGCGTTTGGCGGGAAGACGGAGGAGAGATAGGACAGCAACAGCAGGTACCTGCCCGGTAAGGCTGGATCTTAACTGGATAAACTTCACGACGTCGATTCTCTCCGAGGCGTATGTGATGATATTATTGTCCAGCCCCCAGCACAAGCCGGACATGAGGATCAACAGGTGACCTGGGCTCACAAAATCGAAGAGGGAATTTGAAAATTGCAGGTTGGTGGTAACGACGACAACTCCGATTGAAACCAGGATCACCGCCAAGAGACCTGTCCGACTTAATTTTTCTCGGAAAGCAATTGAAGCGATGACGATCGTGAACACCATCTCGGCGTTCGCCAGCAGAGAAGCGTCTGACGCGGCAGTCGTCTGCAGACCAAAGAAATAAACCACAGGCCCTACTATGCCCCCCACAAATGCGCTGATCATTACGATGCCATAGATCCTCCTCCCCTTCACGGGAGTCTGAATCTTCCCCTTGTTTCTTCGGGAGGAGGTGATCGACAGAGGAGTGAAAACGAAAAACGGGGCGAGAGCGCAGATTGAGGTAAAGAATAGCGGGTTCGTAGTTGCGATGACCGGCTTGGATACGGTCGGGAACAGACCCAGGAGGAAACTGGTCACAACTACCGCAAGATACCCGTACAGGTTGGTGCGATTGCTCAATCTGCATCCGAGCTCCCAGGTCCGAACAAGAAAAATCATTCACCCAAAAAAATTTCGTAAAATCTAGCATGACCTAACTAAATTGCCAGGTCTTGCACCGAAGATCCATTGCGGGTTTAAGTTATTTGCGGAGATTCTAAAATGAAAAATTCAGCTACATCAAAACGAAAAAAGTACTACCGCGCCCTCGATTTTCGTTTGACGAGCTTCAAGTGTTATCTCCCCCGGAAAAGCGTCAACGGTAACATTTGATGACGGGTTGAAAGTTTCCTAAGTAGTAGAATTGATTTGTCTTAGGTCGCTGACTTGAAGGGTACTGAAGCATGGTAATCTTCCCAGCTGGCAGTCAATCAAGTGTGCCGACTCTTTGAAATGAGTTCAAGAGTGCCGTAAACCTGACAGAAGCGAATATCCTTGCGCGCGTTCTGCCGTTTGGAACGGTTCCTGCGAATGGAAATACTGGGTAGTTTGAAATAGGCCTTTTGAGTATAGACTCGATCATGCTTGACCTTGGGGATTACGGCAGGAAGGCCTTCAAGTTCGTGCTTGTTGGTGCGGTCGGAGCGGTGGTAAACTGGGGGCTGCTTTACTTTTTCGTTCAAGATTTCAAGATCTGGTACGAATCAGCCGAGATAATTGCCACGATCATTGCCTTTGGAGTAAACTTCAACGGCAACATTCTCGTTAAGAATATCAAGATCAGAAAAGACGAGCCTAAAATGGCTCCGCCTCCCGGAATCGCAAAGACGGAGGAACCTGTCGGGCCCCAAAACATTCCCCCGCAGGGCAAGAACTGAATTTTAGCGGTTGCGATCTGTTAGAGAAAAATCCGGAACGATAATTTCTTGATTTTTACTTCAAGAATTCTTTGGCAAAATCCCTTATGCTCTGCAGCTGGTTTTCAGTCGAGATCTTTCCATCCGTGTTTGGAACGAGAACCGCCGACGAGACCCCTAGACTCTCGAGCTCGGAGAGGAGCTGGTGATTTTTCGACATGTCGCCGGAAAATAGTATCCTCTTTTCTCCGGTAGCTCCGATGTATTCCGACTCCTTCGCCATGGTATTCAGCCCTATTCGGACACAGATCTCTTTGTCTTTTGCCATCGGCGAAATCTTCCTGAATTGATCGACGAGTTTTCTGAATGTATCAAGCGGGAAGACGTTCGGGTGCCAACCGTCCCCCAAAGCTACGGCTCGCTTCATTGCAGCCCCGCTCTGGCCACCTATGAGAATCGAAAGATGCGGCCTCGAAGGTCTCGGCTCGAAAACGGCGTTCTCAAAATTTACTGAGAGCGCGCTCCCGTGAAATTTTGTTTCGCCCTCCCACAGTTCTCTGAAGAGCTTAATCGATTCATCGAGTTTTTTTCCGCGTCTGTGATAATCAGCCCCCAAGAATGAAAACTCTGTCTCATTCCATCCGGACGCCATCGCGACAAGGACTCGACCGCCCGAGAAAGTGTCTATTGAAGCGAGCTGCTTTGCTGCCACGACAGGATTTCGCATTCCGATTATCAAAGAGGAGATTCCCAGTTTGACTCTATTTGTCTGCGGAGCGAGGTATGCAAGGCTCGCGATGGAATCGAAAATCTGCTCGTAGGGAGTGCCGCTGTTTTTCGGCATCAGGATGTGATCCGTAGTCCAGATAGAATCGTAACCCAACTTTTCCGCTTCCAAGCCGACAGCGCGCATTCCCTCGACCGAGAGGGATTCTCCGTAGTTTGGAACGCAAACGCCAAATTTCATTTTTTGTAAACGAGGTGTCTCTTCCGAGGAGAATTAATTAGATTAGCGAAGTCCCCGAATGTCCCTTGTTATGTATTAGCTTCTAGACTTCACTTCAATCGGTTTCTCATATTTTTCGACAGCTTTCCGCATGGTCTTGCTTGCGAGAGTCATATCCAGCTTGATCAATTGTTTCACGACATCGTTAGTCCTGTCGAGTTGGTACATCGTGGCCCTTCCGATCTGCCTTGTGGGCTTTACGGCGCTGGATTTTTCCAGTTCCCTCCAGTACTTGAAGAACGTCATCCTGCTCATCGCAAGGTTATTCACAATCTCGTTCTTTGAATAGTCTGAGAGTGGGTTGTCCAGAAAAAAGTCCACTATCCGCAAAGTCGGGCTTGCGCCGAGGTACTTGAGCAATAGTGTCTCGTCGGATTTGTAGCTCATCGAATCCTCTGTAAGGATTTACAAGTATTTAAATATGCACTTCAAAAGTATCAAAAGTGAACTCATGCTTTCTGACGATGAAATCAAAGCGCTAATTATTCTCAAGTTGCACAGGAGAGGAAACTGGGGAGCTAGCCATACCGCTTTCGATAATCTCCAAAAGGGGTTCAAGGAGACAGACCTCGGCAAGCATGGTGCAAAGCGTGTGGAAAAACTAGCCAAGGATCTGATTAAGCACGGCTGGATTATTCCAAAACAGACGTCTTATGGATTGCAGGTTTCTCTGAATCCCAAAGAGAATGATGTGATTACTTCGTTCCTGAAGAGATTCTTCACTGATGTATGAAGCCAATTTTTGAAATCTTTATCGGGTAGCGTTGAAGAGGGGTGAGAGCTGAGTTGAATAGTGGATTCTAAAACTCGCCGGGCCAGTCCTAAGAGATTGTATCTAGCCATCAAGGATGGTAAGAAGATTGCCGAAGCAGACAGTCTCGATTCGTTGTCCACTACGCTGGCTAAACTTCGTATTGATCTTCGAGATATTATGATAGAGTCGGTACCACCACTTCCAAAAAAAGTAAGGATAGGAGCTAGAATGACATCGAGAATCCAAATGCCAAAGCTCTCGCTCTATAATGCAGCAGGGTCGGCCGCCAAAGAACGGTCGGTTGCAGACATGAAAAAATTGCTTGATAAATTAAGAAATGAAGATACCTAGTTCAGTTACAGTTACATTATACTATTAGAGTAACAGTCAAGAAAAAGATATCCGCAGTAAACAGGGCATGAAACGAGCTGTCCTGAGCTTACAGAGCTCGAAACGAGCTGAACGCATTGAACAGAGCTCGAACGTAGCTATTCGGCCAAAAAGTGCTCACGTGTGTAGAAACGCAGAAAATTTTTTTCTTAACGAATCAATGGTAACTAGTATACGAACGGAAAAAGAGGCTATTCGGAAGCTTCTGGAGTTCACGGACAGACCAGCAAAATTTAGATCCAACGTGTCAGTTTATTCAGTGATCTCATCTTGCTCATTGATTTTCTCTGGAAAAATCAATTGGAATGTTCTCTTATTTTCGACCATTTACGAAGTAGAGTTGATTAGTAGCGGAACCTCGATGTAGTGAGATTTTGGGATTCCAAGAATCGTAACTCGGACTAGGTCAGAACAGGTTCCAATCCTCGGAGAATTGGTTAGATCAGCTACCATTAAAACCTCGATGCAATTGATCACGCTTTTTCACGATCCTGTGCGATGGCTTCGACGAATGGAGCCTCCCCTCAAAAGTTAAGTAAATCGATCTCTCGCGAATATGTCTATCTTATGTATGTGACATGCATCGTAGGATAATGTTTCTTTGAAATGAAATGCTGTCTCTCATCCGATGTAATCAGCTCACATTTGTTCTTGTGAGCCAATTCAATGAAAGCGCTGTCGTATGTCGCGGTTTTTTCTTGAATGGCCAGTTCTAGTGAAGCGTTGAGCAAATCTGAATTCGCTTGCACTAGTATAACTAGACCATCTTCGAATACTGCGCGTACAAAATCTTTGTACGTAGCCAGCGCATCTTGGTTCGACACCTCTTTCTTCAAAACTCTCTTCCAGACGCTATTTCCCACTTCGTGCATGGCAAAATCCAGCGTGGAAGTCTCCTTGGCAGCAAGCTTTGCTTCAACTTCTTCCCACCTCTGTTCCTTGTTCACATACTTACCCAGGCTGGAAGAATCAATTACTCTCACGGTCTTCCCTTACACTCCTGCTGGCGTAACCCTGTGCGGCTGGAGGCATCAACTTATCGATCGTTTTGTGAAGCCGTTCAATCCCCTTTCTCCGTCTGATATTCGCCGCAACTTGTTCCAAGTGCTTTCTCGACTCAGCAGAAACATCGATTCCCGCGTCTCTCAAAGTATCTCTATCCTTCTTGCTTATCCGCGTAGACACAACCGCACTACTCATATGTCCACATGAATGTAAACAAACAAATAAACGTTTAGAATTTCGACAACCTTTCGGAGCACGAAGATGAACGGATACTTTCTGGACAGTTGGAAAGCGCAAGCTAAAAAGTGAACCCTATGCAGCGAGGTTATGTAATGGCCGCCATTAGAATGAGTAAAGAAAACGCACGAAGAACTGAACAGGCTTGGGGAAAGGCTACGCTTGCAATTTCGTAGTCCCGTTTCATTGAATGAGGCCATTTGATTTCATGGTGAAAAATTGCAAGAACAGATACTCTCCATCGCATTTTGCTTGGGGGTGGTCTTTCATGAGCGACAAAGAGGAAGCCGAAATTTTCGGTCGGCCATAGGAAGCTTTCATTTTCAAAGTTGCTGTAAGCCACTGTAATATCACAATATCAGTTTAAAGAAAGATGGTCGTAGTAAACAGGCATGAAACGAGCTCTCCTGAGCTACAGGGCTCGAAACGAGCTGATTGAAAGCAATCTGTGGAGTACGCCTAATTATTAAGGTAGATCTTCAAACTGGAATTTCGCAGACATTCGAAATAGACCCGATATACTCGCTTCCGACTTAAATTTCTCTGCTATTCAAGCTACGACAAACTGAAATAGATCTGAGGAGTTGTTGCGTTATTCTCCCAGACCGCGAATGCACTCGTCGAGGAGGCGCTGATCGCACCTGTAGCAATATCTTGTTCGGGAGATGCACCAGAAGATGGACTTGTGGTCAATGATGGCAGCAGTGTCCATGTCGAACCACTGTCACCGCTGTAAGATACCTGCGTCTGCCAATCACCGGACGACGATAGCGTGTTTGTCTTTTCACTCCACATGATGAACGCATTGCTTCCAGAAGCCGCGATGGTGAATGGCCATTCATTGTCATGACCAGAGATGCCGATAGCGGTCGGAGAAGACCACGCTACTCCGGCATTGGGTGAAGTTGAAACATATTCCTGTGAAAGTGAACCTCCGGGATGAGATCTCCAGGCGACGTATTCCGTATTTCCTGTGACGTTTACCATTGGTGCCCAAGAATCAGGTACAGTCGAGGATAACAAGAACGGCTTTGTGAATGTGGTGCCAGAGTTTGTACTTGTGATGACGTACACTTTGCTTGTGCTACCTTTTGTTTCCCAGGCAGCGATCACGTTTGTCCCTTGAGCCGCGATCCACGGTTCTGAACCTCCGCTTGATCCTGTCTTAGTCCAGCTAACCCCATTGTTATGGGTTACAGCTATTGCAGTAGTGGCTCTGCTCGAACTGTCTGCGATTGCATATGCATTCGTACTCCACGCGGCAACCTGTGGTTCTGGCCCCGAGCCATACAGGAATGGTTTTGTCCAAGTTGCTCCATTGTTAGAACTGGCTGTTACGTAAGAATGTCCGCCCCCATCATACGCAACGTACACATCACTACCGTACGCCGCAATTACTGGAGTAAGAGAAGTGACGCCAGAAGTGCTGACTACTAATGGTGCAGAAAATGATGCTCCATTATTCGTGCTCACCGCAAAATAGATTTGAGAACTTTGCGGCCAGACTATGTAAACATAGTTTCCGGAATCCGTCATTAATGGAGCATTAGTGTTTCCTCTAGAACTGCTTATCTTCAAGGCGGAAGAAGATGTGGGTGGATTCCATGTTGTTCCGTCATCAGAGCTTGCCCTGAAGTATATTCCGTGAGGGCCTTCTGTCCAAACCACATAAACATTAGATCCACTGTTTTGAACATTCGGATCTGTCGCCCTAAAACCATCATTACTCAGATTGAAAGCTGGAGCAAAAGTCGGAAGGCTCGTTGCACCTGCAACTACGAATATTCCTGAAGACAAGAGAAATATCGCTGACAACGACGTACCAAAGATTATTGTTACTCTCGTTTTTGAATTCATTTTTTCACCTAAATTTTAAGATATTTTATCACAGAAAGGTCCCGAATGATTTATCCATTCTAGTACAGTTGTCAAAACCGAATCGGAATTCTCGGTATGCTTCCGCGGATTGAGGACGTAAAATCGATGAATATTGCGAAAAGAGCTGCGCACGATTTTACCCGGGAATCTAATTTTCCCATTTTCACAAATGTACCAAAATCGATGAATAGCCGCAGCTTTGTTTCCATTAGCAGTTAATTTTGAAATATGTTGTGATCAATTCAAGATGAAATGGGAAAGCGTTATCTCCGCAAAAATACAAGACGCATATTGCCCGGAGCGGAATTTAGTCGACCGCGGTCGAGACAAGAGAACAGGTTCTTCAATACATCAAGGCACATCCCGGCGCACATCTTCGCCAGATCAAGCGAGACCTCAACATATCTATGGGAGTGACCCAGTATCATCTCTATACTCTTGAAAGGGAAAGAAAAATTATTTCGCGAAGAGGTGGGCTATACAAGCGATTTTATCTCTCGCTTGTCTTCGGCGAACACCAACAAGAAATTCTGGACGTGCTCTCACAAGAGACGGAAAGAGATTTGCTTCTCTATCTTATTCAAAATCCCGGTTCCGGTCAGAAGGAGCTTTCAGAATTCGCCCGAATGTCCCCGGGAACGGTAAACTGGCACATGAAGCGACTAGTTGGTTCCAAGCTCGTACTGGTCAGGCATGAAGCTCAATTCGTGAAGTACGAAGTGATAGGCGATCCAACTGAAATAATCAACCTAGTTAGAAGGTATCATCCGAGTTCATGGCAGAAATGGGTCGACAGGTTCGCGAATGCGATAAACGAGGTCTCAGCATCGTCCCTAGGAGACGAAGAAAGAGATTTGGACCCTGACGAAGTTGAGCGTGAGGGAAAAGAAGACGACAAGTAAGGGAAAATTCAAGAAAACGGATAGAATAAAGAGTGAGAAAAAATGATCCCAGAATCGGTTATTAGTATCCAAGGGGTGGCCTCAGTACTCCAATTTGGAGACTTGTTTGGAAACGAGGGACCGATAGAATTCGGCTTGGATTTAGCAACTGGCGTATTTTCTTTTCTATTGTTCGCGATCACACTATATGCCTGGGCTAAAAGAGGGAGGCAGCCAACGCTGCTGATAGTTTCTTTCGGATTCCTGACGTTTTTTGTAAAACAAGTTGCAGAAACACTACCATTCTCTAACTTGAGCGGCGAGCTCTTTAACTCGGTGATGGACTTTCTAACTTTGACTATATTTTTCGTTGCTCTTGTTGTGCGACCAAAGAGAAATGTAAAGTCAACTGAGCCATCCCATAATCGGGAGTCGCGAGAAGAGAGATCGGATCTTTAAAAAAAACAAATTTTTGATGTTTTAGTTCAAACTAGCCAGAAACACAAGGTCCGGAGCCGACGACTTTTATCGGAAAGATGTTTCCTTTGCTATCGACATTCAGTTGAATCGAAGGTAATTTAGTTGCGGCCGGCCCTCTCAAGACATTTCCGTTTTGATCAAACTCGGAGCCGTGACAGGGACAGTACAAGTAGGTCGTCGTACTGTCGGTACTGGCATTGGCAACAGACATGCGTGCACAAGATGCTTATGGCAGTTACGGTACCGTCGGCTTTCTTCATCAGCATGTTCGTGTACCCAGACGAAGGATAGTCAAAGTATTGCGGGACGCCGACCTGCAAGCCATTGATGTTCGCTATTGCACCGGACGGAAGGTTAGACGTCTGGGTTGTCGCCGAATTGCCTCCGGTTGAAGGAGTAGACGTTGTGGGAAGATTCTCTGGAGGGGTCAGAGTGGTCCATATTCCGAGAGCAGCAGCAAGTACAAAAAATGCCCCGATTGTGCCTCCGATCTGCAAGAAATCTCTTCTAGAAGACTTGAGGCCCATGTCGAAGTAAGACTGCTGCCTTCTTCTCTTTGCTAGGAGTCTCTGGTACGATCTTCCAGACAGTCCTATCACGATTATTATTCCCTGCATCAATAGTATTCCGTCGAATGCCCAGAGGCCGAACAAGTATCTCGCAAAATACGGGATCTTCATTCCAAATTGCGGCGCAGTCGCGATATCACCGACCTGTAGCAATATGGTAAGGATTGCCCACCCAAGTGTGGGAAAAAGCACCTTTCTGACCGAGAGAAAATTTAAGGCCGCAAGTACCAAGTCGATTGCACAGATCGCCAGCAGTCCGTATGCGTGTGAGATCGCGAGGATCCAGAGAGATTTATCGGTCGCGAGCAGGTAACTCCCGAAAGCTGCAGAGAAGATAAGGGAGAATCCGATGAAAGCTTGAAACCTGTCGAGGCGTCTTCCCGCTTCAGACCTTGAGACTGTTAGTTTGCTTGGTACCTGATCCTGAGTCTTTTGAGATTTGTAATTCTTGTTACTCACTACTGATCAGTTGCTTCCTTCATCCTGAGAAAAGTGATCTTCAAAGATTTGATAATGTTCGGTCAGCGCGAAGTACTAGGGTTTTCTGAACCATATAATTGATGATGAAACCAGACGAAACAATGGCCACCGCGTAAGGCAGTGCCTGAATGAAAGCATTCGTTATGATATTTTCGCTCGCGACCCACAATGGCCCCGCCGAGTAACCAAGATACATTAACAACGCAGACCAGCCAAATGAACCTATCAAAGTCGTTGTAGCAAATCTGACCGGATTCATTCTTAGAACTCCTGCGGGAATTGAAATTGAAGATCTCAACCCCGGCACAAATCGTGCTGCAAGGATAATTGCTGAACCGTATCTTCCACTGAGCCAGACTTCAGACCTTGCCAGGGTGCCTTGACTTATTCCCAATCTACGTGCAACAGAATAAACGACTGGCGGCCCGAGTTTTAGGGCAACAAAATATATCGCAAGGCTCCCAAGCAGGCCAGCTGCAGTGCTAATTGCGATCGCAATCGGAAAGGTCATCCTTCCCAGAAATATAAAATAGCCAGCAAGAGGGAGGAATAATTCGCTCGGAATAGGGAGCGCCATATTTTCCAGGAACATCGCAATAAAGAGCCCGATGTATCCTGAAGCCAGAAGAACCGCAATAAGACTCCCAAACAGGGGAAACGTAGAGATGGTTCCTCTGAAAGTCTCAAAAGGTAGTTCGTACCAGTCCAGAATTTCAAAAACGCACAACGCCAAAGCAGATAAAGCGAAAGCGAAAATCCACCTGTTCTCCAAGATTCTGCGATCGAGCGCCGGGTGCATTGCCAAATGTCCTTTCAGCCTTGAATCTAATTTATTCATTGTAGTACACATGTAGAAATCCTTGATACAATATCTCCGGCAGACCTGTCGTCCAGAAATTGGCAAAAATTACGGGCCCAAGATTATTTCAGAAACAAGTACTATTTTGTCAAACAACCCAAGTTTTGTTGCGAGCTCAGCTGCAAATCCGATGTGTAAATTTATTCCTTGGGGTAGTCGGCTTTGGCTAAAAGTGCGTCTCTATGGGTTTCAAGCCGTCAGGATCGGTGTACTGTTCGAAGCTATTCCTCCTGTTTCTATTTTGTTAAAATTAGTTAGAAATCATGAGAGTCTGAGCGGATCTGATCATGTCTGTCTTTCTTATCTTCGATGTAATTGTTTCTTTGACTTTCTGCAGTGTTTCATCTTCCACCTTTACCACAAAATCATACACTCCATAAACCAAATAGACTTCCCTGATGTTCTCCGTGCCTTTTAACTCCCGGATGGTTTCATCCTCCAAACCTGCTTCGACGTTGACTAGAACGAATGCTATAGGCATTTAGTCTCCTACGTTTGCTCCTTCATTATCATCGACCTGCCAGACTTCATTGGTGGTTGCGAATCTTGGATCGACTAGGTCATCTGCCTTCAGTTGATCACGGAGCCCAGAGAAGACCAGAAACTCTGCTTTTTCTTCGGCTATACGCAACGACAGTTTCGAGTCGGCGAAAGAGACATTGCACTCTAGGCAGAACCACTGCCCTTTGTAATTTTTGCGAAGTTCCAGTCCACAGCTAGGACAAACCGGGACTTCCACCAATTTGTCCCGAGTCCGCGTTTCACTTGCTTCTAGCGGAGTGCGAATTTCAGATTCTACTAGCTTTTGCATCCTCTAACATCAGACCTTTGAATAATCCTGCGAATATTATCCTCTTTCCGAAAAGATTCCATAATCGCTAGAAGATTAGCGCAAAAATCGACCATAAATAACGGAGACACGATTATCAGAATTGATAATACGAAGCCACGGAGACCAGACACTTAATGACATGCAGGTGATTCTTCTCCCAAGTAAAGTGATGGTTTCGTCAAAGATGTAGTTCGAAATAATAAGCAGGTTGAATTGAGTCCTCCCCGCTCTCAAACGTTCCCTAAACTCCGTTGCTGACGCGTGATTGTCGTCCTTGGAATTGACCAGGGCAAGAAGAGTCTGACGTATCCACAAAAAGTCTCATCTAGATCTTCTCGGTGACCGGCGACGCAGTCCTGCTGGATAGAGGTATTTATCATGGTTTGCCGACAGATCACGAGGCCCACCGGCTGGCTTTATCTTGAAAAATGGATCGCCGGCATCGATCTCACCCCGCCCTCTTTTCGGAGCCTATTGCAGGCTTTCGAGTTGGTTGGTGCAACTGTCGCGTCTTTCGTTAGGGAATAGAGGAGCGCAGTTATTGACTTAATTTTGATAGTACCTCTGGAATAACTCCCAGGACAACAATTTTGCAGGCTAGGTCTGATTGATCAGACGACAAGGCTAATGGCTCGGTAAGAGCCTGGCGAGTCCCCTGAAATCTGAAAATGAAAGAACTTTTGAAAACCGAGATCCAAAGAGGGGCAAACATGAATGGGGTGACAACCCGCATGGACGATAAATCGCGTAAGGGGAAGAAAACCGTACGAAGAATAACATCCAAGGCTCCGACAAGCACCCCATTAGGTTTGGCAAGAGCCCTGAGGGAGAAAGAAAATTGGAGACCGCGTTACTCGATGCATGATGCCGTGATTATCGAGCTCGATAATCGATGAACCTAAAGAAAGGTGCATTGGATTGAAAAAAAAATTACCATTCATGTCAGTGAATTGTATGTACTGCATGCACGTCGTACGTGACTGCATTAGGTGGGAAGTCATGACTCTAAAACCAAGATACGTTCATCCTCAAACTTTCAGGGAATCTGATAAAGGTACTCTTGATGCAGCTATTTTGATCGCCAAGAATGAGGGTAGTAATCTGACGGCGGTGATAAGGGATGCCCTAAAAGTTTATGTCACTGGAAAGATCGAAACATTTGGGATTCGAAAGATTGACGATTTCCTAAACAATTCAATTTCCTCAGATCCAATTTATAATCGGTTGTTGACCCCAAAGGAGCTTCGACAGTGGCCCGATAATAATTTGCTTGATTTTGCCAAACACTTGAAATCTAGGAAAGACGAAATCGACAGCGAACTTCGTCACCGCGGCCTCTTCATCAGGTGGTAATTTTCATTTGAATTGTGAGCGATTTGGTTCCATCAACAATCCGTTTTCTTTAGATCGAGAAGTGCAATATGATGAGAATTTCAATAGATTCTCCTATAGGATCTGACTACTTTTATATTGTATTTGCACGATCCAGAGAACGAAAGTCAGTTGGGGAAGATTAAATTATCCTTTGTAATTTTGGGGCGGCGCCCTTCCTCTTACTATTGACTGATTCAAACTTCCAAGTCCGAAGTCGTTCTTCAGTTTGTCGATCACTGGAAATGATGTATGGACCACTGAGAGATTTGGAAATCGGCTTCGCATGGCGGGTAGGTGCTTTTGTAATTGTGATAGAATGTTCTCCCACAGTAAGAAGTAACTTGTTGCCCAGTTTCCATCCAAGCCCGTCACACGCAGGTCTTGGTATGGTCACGCGGAATGAGTTCCCAACCTTTGTAAGCTTGAACGTGTATACGGCCGTCGCTAATGACGTTTATGTTGATTGGATCTGTACGTGACAATAAGAGGTCGTTTATCTGAAACGTCGTGGATGAATGTTCAGGAATGTTCAGGAATAATAGTTTCTTTGATCTCTGAAATGTTCGTCAGGCCAACAAGATTTTCATGTCCTGATCAAGCGAGGGTCGTGCCTACTATATAGTATACGTTAACCAATATAGTCCAATTATTCTATTTTCATCATACATATTTCCCGAATAAAATCCCGTTTTCCTGTGTCATAAATGACTAGATCTCTTTCAGGGAAAAAATTCGGTAAACGTAGCGCTCTTGCAACCACGGTACTAGTTGCAGTAGTCGTTATCGTGATCCTAATCATTATAGTAGGTGCCTATGTTGCAGTGTCAGGCGGAACTAAGACAGTTACTTCGACTTTTTCAACCAATGTTACATCTGTAGTTACCACCGGTACGACATCCACAGCCACCGTCGCTTCGTCGGCTGGGCCTTCCGTTACTCTCAACGGGGCAGGCTCGACCTTGGTATTTCCGCTAATGTCTAGTTGGACGTATAACTACACGATTCTGAATCCAAATGTTCGCATTAATTACGCAAGCGTTGGCAGCGGAGCGGGAATTGCCCAGATCACGGCAAAAACAGTGAACTTTGGTGCAAGCGACGCGCCACTGAGTGCAGCTCAATATGGCAATCTCTCTTCACAAGGCATACTGCAGATACCAGAGATTGCCGGAGCCGTGGTCCCTGCTTACAATCTACCCGGAATAGCAACCGGACTGAAATTCAACGGAACGGTTCTCGCTGACATTTATCTTGGAAAGATCACAACCTGGAATGATCCTGCGCTTGTACAATTGAACCCGGGAGTCAATCTGCCAAACAACACGATCTTTGTTGTCCACAGATCTGATGGCAGCGGAACGACTTTTGTCTGGACCGATTATCTGTCCCACGCCAGTTCAGTATGGAACACGACAGTTGGTAAGGCCACCTCAGTCAGTTGGCCGCCTGTAGCATCTAGTATTGGTGCGAAGGGAAGCGAAGGAGTCAGTGGGGTTATCCAGGGTAACAAATACTCTCTAGGATACATGGAATCTGCGTACGCTACTTCTGACAAGCTTACCTATGGTGAAGTCCAAAATGCGGCGGGCAATTTCATACTTGCGAATTCGACGACAGCAGCAGCCGCGGTTGCAGCAGCAGCATCAGAGAAACTCCCAGCCGGGAATCAGAGCTGGACGAACGTCTCAATAGTTGATACAATTTTCAGCAACACGACTGCAACAAATGCGTATCCAATTACCACATTCACATACATCATGGTCTACCGCGGACAGACAAATCAAGTAACAGGACAGGCGCTCGTCAACTTTCTGTGGTGGATAGTCAATACTAACAATGTCGCTGCCGGCGGTCTCGGCTATATCCCCTTGCCAGCCTCGGTTGTTACTATCGACGATGCAACAATCAGTTCAATGAACTACAACGGACAGGCATTCACCACTCCACCGATGTAGAGACTCGACAGAATAGAAATCTGGAGGAGCTTTACCTCCACTCTTTTCTTTTATTGTAATCTTGGAGCGAATATGATTCTTTATGGCACAGCTGCCTGAAGCCGTAAAGGAGAAACAACCCCGGACTCGCTTAAAACTCGGCGACGGCATCTTCAAGGGCCTCGTAATGGCGGCAGCTATTGCCATCGTAGTCCTCTTGGCGGCTCTTGCAGTAGAACTCATACAGGGATCGAGCCAATCCCTTTCGAAATTTGGACTCGGTTTTTTCACTAGTACCGTCTGGAATCCAGTCACAAGTGTGTTCGGGGCGCTCCCCTTCGTCTACGGGACTATCTTAACATCGGTAATTGCCCTAATTATTGGCGTTCCAATTAGCTTGGGTGTCGCGCTTTTCCTGTCAGAGATCATGAGGGAGAGAAGGAGGGCCGCTGATTTCTTGGGTTCAATCGTCGAGTTGCTAGCCGCAGTTCCGAGCGTCGTTTACGGTTTGTGGGCACTTTTCATCCTAAGCCCGATTGTACGGGATTACATCGAAAAGCCACTCCACCAATACCTCGGTTTCCTTCCAGTCTTCAAGGGAACTCCATTCGGATTGGATTTCTTGACTGCAGGAATTATTCTCTCGATCATGATAATTCCGACCGTCTCTGCTATCTCCAGAGAAGTGTTGAGGGCAGTGCCCAGTAGTCAGAGAGAAGTGATGATCGGACTCGGAGCGACGAGGTGGGAAACAGTAAGGCATAGCGTTCTTCCATACGCCAGATCTGGTCTATTTGGCGCGATAATCCTCGGACTTGGCCGCGCCGTAGGTGAAACAATGGCCGTCACGATGGTGATCGGAAATATCCCAAGCATTACGGCCTCTCTTTTACATCCTGGATATACTTTGGCTAGTGTAATTGCGAACGAGTTTACAGAAGTCTGCTTCTCCGATTTACATTTCATCTCTGATTGAAATCGGCTTGACTCTATTCCTTCTCGCGCTCGTCATCAATGTTTTTGCAAGGTTTCTGGTCTGGCGTATCACCAGATTCAGCAAGGTTAGGACTTAGACGGGGAGAAAATGGAAACAAAACAAAAATCAAACGTAGCGGTGAGAAAGATCATAAACCGCATAGCAATCGGCGCTATCTTTGCAGCTGTAGTTGTCGCAATAATCCCTCTCTTCTTTATTCTGGCTGATGTCATAATCAAGGGCGCGCCAGAAATAAATCTGACATTTCTTACCAAGCTACCGACTCCCGTCAACGTTGCAGGAGGGGGAGTAGTAAACGCGATCGAAGGCAGCTTCGTGATGGTTGCTTTCGCTTCTTTGATCTCGCTTCCCATTGGAATAGGAGCAGGCATTTTTCTTTCTGAATGGGCAGAAATGAGATTCGCAGTATTTGCAAGTTTCACGAACGACGTTTTGGCCGAATTCCCATCGATCGTAATCGGAATATTCGTATACGTGATAATCGTTCTCACTACTCATACTTTTTCGGCTCTTGCGGGCGGTTTTGCTCTCGCAATCATCATGATTCCAATTATTGCCAGGACGACCGAGGAGTCGTTGAAGCTTGTCCCAAGATCACTGCGGGAGGCTTCCATGGCTTTGGGAGTTTCGCGTTGGAGGACCATTACACGGGTTGTATTGAGCACAGGCCGCGGTGGCCTAATTACGGGAGTTTTGTTGTCCGTTGCAAGAGCTGCGGGGGAAACTGCTCCACTATTGCTTACAGCTCTCGGAAGCACGCTTGCGCTGACTGGTCTATTGCAACCCACTGCCGCGCTCCCTCTTCTGATTTACACTTACGGGATATCCCCGTTCAGAGATTGGCAGGACAAGGCCTGGGGTGCATCTCTAGTTCTAATCTTGGTAGTGCTGGCCTTGAATCTTTCAGTAAAGGCCCTAACAAGAGGTAAATTCATTACAGTAGTTGAGTAAGATATGTCGATGATCGTGACGGAGTTGGGCCAAATGCAAGGTGCCGAGGAAATCAAGAGAGAAATGCCTCCGGCAAGCGGACAGCCCAAATTGGAAGTCAGAAGTCTCAAGGCATTCTTTAGCAAAACAGAAGCCTTGAAAGGCATCAACGTCAAGATCCCAGAAAGAAAAATCACTGCAATCATCGGTCCCTCCGGCTGCGGAAAATCTACACTTTTGCGGTGCATGAACAGGATGCATGAACTTACACCCACAGCTCGGGTCGAAGGCGAGATTCTTCTGGACGGCGAGAACATCTACGCGTCATATATGGATGCCGTCAGAGTTAGGCAGAGAATCGGCATGGTTTTTCAAAAGGCAAATCCATTTCCAACGATGTCGATCTACGACAATGTGGCGGCAGGACTCAAACTAAATGGAGTTCGAGATCGAAAGCGTCTCAACGAAGCGGTTGAAAGGTCCCTCAAACTCTCATTTCTATGGGAAGAAGTGAAGGACAGGATGAAAGAGTCGGGTGCCCGGCTCTCCGGAGGTCAGCAACAGAGATTGTGCATCGCCAGAGCACTCGCAGTAGAACCCGAAATCATATTGATGGACGAGCCATGCTCCGCGCTTGATCCGAACGCAACCCAGAAGATAGAAGAAATGATGGTCCAGCTCGAAAACGAATACACGATTGTTATCGTGACTCACAACATGCAGCAAGCGGCGAGGGTCGCTGACTATACAGCCTTCATGTACCTCGGAGATCTTATCGAATTCGATGATACTCACGTAATGTTCGAAAATCCCAAGAATGAATTGACTGAGCGGTACATTACCGGTAAATTCGGATAAGGACATCGCGATATAATCCGACTTCGACTAGACAAAGGAGTCATAGATAGCCGATTTGCCAAGGCTGATGGATGTAGGGCTAGAGCGACTTAACGATACCTTGCTCAGCATGGCCGAGCTCTCTGAAAAATCAGTCTCGACATCCATTGAGGCGTACGAAAATGGAAGGAGCGTCCTACCGGAGATTCGCGCGTGGTCAGACGAGCTCAGAGCTCGCGAAGATGACGTGGACGAACTTGGAACAGAAATAATCGCACGCTATCAACCGGTCGCGTCGGATCTTCGATTCATCCAATCCTGCTTGGAGATCTCGTACGGTTTTTCGCGATTAGGGCGTTACGCCCTCGATATTGCTGAGGTGCTCGAGACTGTTGGAAATGTTCCAAACTGTGATCACACAATTGTAGAATTGACATCAAAGACGACAGAGGAGATGATTCGTATGAGCATTGATGCCTTTACAAAGAAGGACGTCGATCTTGCGAAAAGTATTGCGAAGATGGATGATTACGTAGATGAGAAGTATCGAGCGAGTGTCTCGAGTGCGATAAAACAATCAAATCCAGATATCAAGTGCGCGGTTTCCACCATTTTAATTATGAGATATCTCGAAAGAATATCAGATCATTGTGCATACATAGGCGAATCTGTGGTCTACATTGTAACAGGCGAAAGAAGTCCAAGAAAATAAGACGAGAGAATCGTTCCTCTCATTGTGAATTATTGAAGTCTCCCAAAGGGCCCACATTATCGAATGCAGAAAATCAAGTGAATTTCGGTTTAGGAATTGGGATTGCACAATCTTTTCGCGTAGTCATCATCTCATAGGTGATTCTTTTGGCGGACATACCGTCGGAACCGTTGGGGCTCACCAAAGAAGAAATTCTCTTGTGCTGGCGGATTGAGCCCGAGATATTTTTCTCAGAGCTCATACGATTTGGTTTCAGCGAAAGCAATGCAAAATCAATTCTGAAAGTCCTGGCTCGGTTATACCTTTCTGATCCAATTATGTTCGCAAGTAAGAACAAAGCTACGATTAAAGCTGCTGTAACTTATGCTGTGAGCGCCTATCTGCGTCTAAATCATAATCTGGAAACTCGCGATTCCGAGATGCCTAGTCAGATAGCTCTCGTCCAGTTGTTCGGAATTAGCAACGTTATCTCGCAGAGTGGGAGTCTAAAGAAGACCTGGCCGGGTTTTACCCCAAATATCCGCCAACTTTTCCATCTGATTGTAGATCAACACAGAGAAGCCTTCTCACCGACGCTTGGGGGCGGCTGGCCTGACTGGGTCAACGACTCAACGTTTCACACAAGCAGATGGATTCACCACAAGATTTGAAGAATCAGAAATAATTCAATTTAGCTTAATTTCCGCTACTGAGGAATCTATCCATCACGGCCTCAACATCACACTGTGTGGTCGTAGGCTCCTGGATGTAATCAATTACGACCGCCATGTCTGCAAACTCAAGTTCTGCAGGTATTAGGTGAATTTCAATAACTCGCTCCTGTTCATCAGTTAAAGTCACATCTAATCGTTTCAGAAAGGAAAAAAGATCTTCGTTCTTCCTTTCAAGGTAGAGGTAACCGATTCTAGGTTTTTTCTTCGAAAAAGTCTCTCCTAAATATAGAACAAAATCACTGTTCTTGGGCGTGTCCGGAGGATACACAGTTTTTTCAAACAGCTCAATTCAGCTCATCGTTACCACTAACGATTAGCCAGCCACTCAGAAGTTTTTCCTTTATCTCCCGTTTTACGACTTCTTCATCTCTAGAAAAAAAACTCGACAAATATTTCTCTGTCCCTTTGAATCAGAAGTCCTTTGAGAATTGGACTGTCTTTCTTCCTGAAATGATATCTTAACTTTCTTTCGGTCTCCCAGTTAATACGGGGAAAAACAGACGATGAACAAAGCCAAAACAATAGCCTATCGGATCACAATCTCTGAAAGTTTCAAATTGGGGTTACTGATCCCGTCAAAAATTAGGATCTGGCATCTGTAAGTTGCCGGAACCTTTCTAGAATTTCTGGAGTTAGGAGTTTCTGCCTACGTTTTTGTTTCTTAGGACAATCGTTAGAATGGACAAAACCTTTGCAGATTGGACATTGCTTTCTTGGTCTTACATTGCCTTCGCGTGCGTTAGCATGCCCGCACTCTTTCCAATGAAGAGAATGATTGTGTAAGAGTTTTGTAAAAGCTATTCTTTTCGCTCTTGAAGGAATAGGATTTCTTGAGAGGAACCGGCTCCCCAGACGCTTTTCGATTAATTCCTTGCGTTCCGGATCATAAAAATAGACTAGATTTCGAACCCCGAAAAAGTCGCTTGCCCTGTATTTGATATGCCCCTTGTGAGCCTATCGCTCGGATATTCTGGGAGAGGACATTATTTCGGCGATAAACCACGTGGCTCTGAATACGCCATCTGATGAACTTCACGAACTCCAGATCGGAGAAGAAATCCCGGTTGAGGCTAGCTCCATTAATGCCGGTTGTGGTTCTCCTCTTCAGCTTGTGACTTTGAAGGAAGGCGATTCGGTTATTGATCTCGGAAGCGGCGGCGGTATCGATGTTTTCCGAGCTTCACAAATCATAGGCGAAAGCGGAAAGGCTATCGGGATTGATGCAACCGCGGAAATGATTTGGAGAGCTAGAGATACTGCTAGAAAGTACGGAGATAAGTACCGAAATGCAGAGTTCAGATTAGGAGAAATCGAACATCTACCAGTTGCCTCAAGCTCTATTGATTATGTAATTTCAAATTGCGTGATCAACCTATCCCCGGATAAACTTCAAGTTTTTAGAGAATCATATCGAGTACTGAAGAAAAACGGTACATTTGCGGTAGCAGATGTAACTCTGCCGAAAGAGATTCCCGAAGAAGCTCTAAAGGATATGGATTCGTGGTCAGCTTGCATTGCTGGAGCATTAACAGACTCTGAATATGCTAGTTTGCTTGAAGCGGCCGGGTTTCAAAATGTCTCTATCGATCATGTCTCAACGACAAATATCGGGGAGTACCCCTTCCCGTACTATAGCTCGCATATCAAAGCCGTCAAGAAAATTTAGTTCTGTTTGGAAGGCTCAATAACTCTCTTTTCGATCTCGTCTCGTATGGCTCTTACTTCGTCAAGAGTGATTCGTCTGTACACTTTGAACATGGAAACGAAGAGGAACGCTCCATTGTTTATCTCGAATTTTCATGCCTTTAGAAGGGGTCATATTCCCTTTAGTATGTACTCTAACTTAACAGAATCCAATTCGATGCCCGATTGGGATAAAATGAAAAATACTTCGGATCGCTAACGTTAATTCTGAGGGTAATTGATTCCGCAGAATTTGGAAGAAATCGCAGCTTTAGCGATCATCACTATTATCCCAAGGATAGCCTCGGTCAGTTCTGCCTTGGTCGTGCTCGTGGTGGCCCTGGCTCTGATTTTTGCCGGGCGCTTTGTGATCAGGGTGGTCGCATTTTTCGGAGTCGGGGTAGTGTTTGCCGCGGCTGCAGCTTCTGTCGGCGCCGCAATTCTGGGAATCGTCGGCTTCGTTATCGGCGGGGCAATCGGTTTTCTCGTCGGCGGTTTCCTGAGCTTCGTTCTTCTCCCGCTCGCAATCGGGGTGGCCAGCGGTCTCGTAGCATACGATCTCAGCTCAAACATTTGTCCACGTTTACACTGTCTCTGTAATCGTTGGTGTTGTATTCTTCATCCTCGGAGTTGTCCTCTCGATGAAGTTGCTATCTCTTGCAACCGTGGTATTCGGGAGTTTGCTCCTTTTCCGCGCGCTCGCATTCTTCCATTTTCCCATCTTGGTTGCTCTAGTTATTTCCATCCTGATGGGAGTGTTAGGTTTCTGGACTCAGGACGGCTTTGAAAAGAGACATCGCAGCGGGCACCAATTTGTTGGCTGGTCCAAGAGTACTCCTCCAGCTTCAGCTGTTCCTGTAAATCCTCCTTCGTCAACAACCCAGGCGACCGCTCGATACTGTCCGCAGTGTGGGATCAGGATTGACGACCCTGCGACCAAGTTCTGCCCTAATTGCGGTGCGAGTCTTGGCTGATAAGTCACATAAGGAGGTATCGGAGATTCAAAAGGCTAGAACTCTCTTAGACGTAGATCTGAGAGAAATAATAAGAAAGGTTGCCCGAAAGTATCATCTTTCTATTCCATCGAAGGTTGTCATGGCAGATTATGATGTCAAAGAAGGAGACCTCTACATTCGCTTCAAGGAGGCGTTCCACACCGAAGGGGAGCTCACCGATGATGGTCTCGTAGTAGTACATCGTGATAATAGCGGCATAGTCGCCATTGAAATTCTTGATCTAGGTGAGCTTTATTCGCATCAAAAAAATTTGATACGTCCGAATGCTAGCCCGCCAGTCTCTTAATCCAAACTAGGATCCGGCAATTCCGAGAACGACGCTCCACGAATCGTGCAATGTCGACGTAACGAAGGTTGTCAACTCGAACTCCACGACGTACGAACAGCTGGTTGAACCAACCGCGCAAGTCGTCGTCGGAAGAGCTCCTGCGGGCACAGTGAGGTCTTCGCTGAAGCTTCCGCTAACCACTATTGCCGATGGTGTAAGAGAGACCCATCCCGTTGGACTCTGCACCGAGACGTACAGATCGCGCGTATAGGGATCAGAGGATGTCGAGCCGGAGATGACTATAGTGGAACTGCTGTAGCTCGGAGCAGTGAGCAGTTGACCCACGACCTGGTTATCTCCCGAGCCTGCATCAGTGCATGGGTTAAACACTCCATACGTACTTGATGGGGAGGACGCACAGCCCGAGATCCAAGTTGTGTCTGCGCTAGTCGGTGAGAAGTAGTACGATGGTGTAACCGGTGTGGTGCTCGGGCCTTCGTACAGGTACTTGAAAACTTGCTTTGTCAGTGTAAAGCGGCTGAGGAGACGCTAGCGTCCCGCTGCTTCCAACCATCGTGATTGCATCCCATTGAAAAGAGCCGATTGGTCCGGTCGACCCGGCGATTCTCGCAAGATCACTGGTTCTTGCACTCGGGGCATAGAACAAACCATAGTCCGCAGTTCCAAAGTTCGCGAGCGTGCTCAGCTCGGCCTCCCACCGTCGGTCTTTCCTCAATCCACTCCGCCGATTTTAGACTCGAAGCGTAGCTCAGTTTGATGACGGAGGACTTGGCGGAGGTAAGGTCTGTTATCGTTATCGTCCATGATTGTTTTGATTGATGATGAGATGAGGATGTGCTACAGGGAGAACTGGTACAGACTACGCTTGCCGTCATAACATCGCCGGATGAAACCGTGAACAGCGAAGTCTCCGAATTAGGAAGGATCTCGTACCAAGCATTGTAAGAAGTAGTAGTTGAAGTCGCATCAGATTCCGTGCCGGTTTGAACCAGAGTGCTGTCAAAGGCTCCCCCGATTCCGATCCACTGCGAAGAGTAAGTTGTCGGATTGCTTTTTGTAACGGTTTGAACAACCCAGGTACCGTACACGGCTGTCACGCCCGGCTGGGGCGAAGATAGACTTGTAGCTACGACGTATCCAGCCCAGTTTGATGATTCTCCGGTTGATTGCGATACACGGATCATCGGATGCGATTGTGGGTGCGCGCCGTGCCCTGAAGAACTGGTACCATTGGTAACTGATTCAGACTGCGAAGCCGTAGCTGGCGAATACGCGAAGCTGGCTACAGGTGTTATCGAGAACGCCATTAGCGATGGAACGACGAACATCAAAATCAAAGTAACTATCACCACTAATCTAGTGGTGTGCCCAATCCTTTGCACGTCAGGAGAACCGAGAATCTGAATTATTTAACCATTTTTTTGTCAACAATGGAAAACGTGCGTGTTTCATCTACGATGGCCTGAATTTCTATAGTCGGAAATTTTTCTTCTTCGAACTTACAGGACAGCCACAGGCCTTTACTTTCCATATTCCTAGATTGATAGCCGAAACGTGTTCACAAAGGCTGGCCGAGCTTCGACCAGTCTAAGAGGGGCACAGGTGAAACGATGATCCTGGAACGACGACATACAGATGATCCACCTCTCATCTTGGAAGTCGATGCTTCCAAGTTCACTAGCCATCAGGGGAATAAGTAGCTGACACGACTTCTTATCCAACCGACGAATACTCGACGGAATATATCGACTTTCGAATATCCAGTATCGCATTCAAGAATAAATTGAATCTCGATTACAAAAACCGACCACGGCAGATTCATATATCTAATCGACAAAAATACATCCTTGCTTCGGGCTGTAGTCTAGTATTGGATAACAATTCCGAAATCGACACAACAACGGTACATCTTCCGAAAGAGCTCGCGGAGAGGATTCGTCGCCGTCTACAGAAAAGCGATTTCAAGAGTATGGACGATTACGTGGTGTACGTTTTGACTGAAATGCTTGACGAAATCGAAGGTACGAAACCCAAGACCGAGGAAGTCTTTTCTGCGAAGGAGCAGGGAGACGTCGAGGAACACCTGAGGTCTCTGGGCTACATGTGATCAGAAGCGCTCTAAATTTAATGTCCGAAGATAAGGTATTTTAGCAGAAATTCGTAGCTGATGAAAATCAGGATAGCGACCTGAACCATCTTTATCAGAATGTCTTTTGACGCGATTCCAGTTCCAAGTACCATCCTCGCGCCGATAACACTCCCAATTCCACCTCCCACCACGAGTATCAGGAAGTAAAAAGTATCAATCTGTCCCGTGGAGAGGTACCCGAGCGAACCTCCAGCGTACCTGAAAAATGACGCAAAAAGACTAGTTCCCAAAACCATCTTCGTATCCAGCTTGAACAACAGCAGGAAGAGGACTACGCTGAGGCTGGCCAGTCCGACGCCGAAGAGGCCGGTGGCGATCCCTATCAGGACTCCCTTTACGATCTGGACGCTCAGAGCCATCGGGCTGGTTCCCGAGAACCGTGAGACCGGTTGTTGCATCTGGAGCTGAACTGGCAGTTTCACATCCGCAGTTTGGGCGATTTTCGGGGCCGAGTTGCCAACTTTGATAGCCTTGCTTTTCTTCCAGTCTGATAAGAAGAGGTAAGAGGTGAAAAACGCCAGCGCGAGAGTAAACGCTCCAAAAATGTGTTCAAGTGAAGCTGAATCTATTGTCGATGCCCATCTTGCCGCAAAAAAGGCGCCCACTACGCCGGACAGTCCTACAGTGATGCCGAGCCGGGTATCTACCTGACCTCTTCTGAAAAAAGTGACAACGCCGATTAATACGAAGACTGCAGACGCCGCAAGAACCGTGCCGGTCGCGCTCTGCAGCTCAATGCTGGCGAAATTTACGAGGACGTAGATTGTGAGGACACCTGCGCCACCGCTGGTCACGTTAGATAAACCACCAGTGATCACTCCCAGGATGAATATCCCCAAGACAACTACCAAGTACGGAATAACAAACATTATTTTATTTCGCCAAAAATCGCTGGAAGATCGGATAACCCCATTAATAGGGATTCAGACGACTTGATCAATATAAGGGATTTATGAATTTGGTTCGCTTCCGTAAAACATGTTCTCGAAGAATATTCTGCAAAACGAATGACTTGTTCAAAAGAGACAAGGAAATTCATTTTCTAGGTCAAAATCAATTGATCACGTTGAGCGCCCTAAACACATTTATCAAAGCTTATTCACGAATGATGTATCGATTTTCGATACTAATCTTTTCGTAAATCCACGGAAGGTTTTTTTATATAGATTGACGGATCTCTAATCTACACCAATGATTAGTACCAGTGATCCTGATAAGAAAGTCGTCGTACTTGGTCTCGACGGCGCAACATTTGATATTATTAGACCAATGATTGCCGAGGGTCGGCTTAAAAATTTCTCGCGATTGGTTGATCGCGGCAGCTCCGGTAATCTGATTTCGACAATACTTCCTCTGTCTTCCGTTGCTTGGAGCTCGTTTGCTTGCGGTCGCAATCCGGCAAAGCATGGGATGTATGATTTCTCGAAGCGAGTAGATGGCACGTACAACTATGCCCCGGTTACATCTCTTGACAGGGGAGCGAAGGCGATCTGGGAATACGCTTCAGAAGCGGGGAAGAGATGCCTGATCGTAAACGTGCCTCTTACCTATCCACCGGAAAAAGTCAATGGTGTTATGATCTCGGGTTTTCCATATCCAGAGTCGAGAAGGGATTTTGCGTGGCCCAGAGAAGTTATAGACGAGATCAAGAATGAATTAGGTATTTCGACGATCCTCAAACCAAATCCACAGTTTTTGAAGGAGGGCGACGAGAAAAGGATCGCAGCCGAGGTCAACGAGATTTCGAAAAATCAAACTGAGATTCTGAAATACTATCTGAAGAAAAAAGAAGAAGCATGGAATCTCGTTATTTCAGTTTTCGACGCGACTGATGTCGTGAGCCACTTTTTCTGGCATCACATCGATCCGAACCACCCGAAGTATGACGCGGAGAAGGCGAAAATTTACGGCCCCCTCCTGTACGGAGTCTACGAGCAACTCGACCAAAATGTAGGAGAACTGCTCAAGGTTCTCGATCCAAAGGACAACATTTTCGTCATCTCAGATCACGGATTCGGTCCAGTCTACTATGCAGTCTACATGAACAACTGGTTGATCGACAACAATTATCTCAAGCTGAAGCGCACCACTGGCACAAGATTCAGGAAGGGACTTTTCGACATGGGTGTGACGAGCGAGTTCCTCTTCAACACGGTCAAGAAATTGCACATCGTCGATACCAAGACCAACACCTATTCCAAGGATTCAAAGAAGGTAGCTTTTGCGAAGAAATTGACCCTCTCAACCGACGACATCGACTGGGACGAAACTCTCGCTTACGCCTCGGGAAATTACGGTCCAATCTACGCGAACCTCAAGGGACGCGAGCCGAACGGCAGGGTCGAGAGGGGCGATGACTATGAATCTTTGATCGCGGAGCTCATCGTCAAACTAAAGCAGGTCCACGATCCAAAGACAGGCCGCTCTCTATTCGACCTCATTTACACGAAGGATCGTATCTACTCAGGACAATTCTACGACACTGCGCCTGACATCATTTACTTCGACAGCACCTGGCTGAATTATCCGCTACGTGTCTTTGAATTCGGAAGCAGAAAGCTGATCGCCCCAAATCCGATCTACACCGGTGCGCACAGGATGGAGGGAGTGTTCATGGGAGCCGGGCCGGACATTACTCACAAAATCTACATGAACATGAATCTGATCGACCTCGCTCCGACGATCCTCCACATGCTGGGGTTGAACGTGCCAACCGACATGGATGGCAAAGTATTGGCAGAGGTATTCGACCCAGCAAGCGAGTTTTCAGCTCGGAAGGTTCAGTTCTACGACGAGAGCAAGGCAACCAGCATCCGCGAGATTACCCAAAGAGTTCTCCGATCTGGCAAGATGAGGATATAGGTCCTCAAAGCCTTTTTCTCACTGTCGCGTATAGGTGTGGATTACGATCGAGTTTCGATCGAATTCACTTATACCAAATGACTCGAGAAAACATGGATCCGTGCTCCGTACTGCATCTACCTAGGGGTTAAATCAGAATTTGACATACTGCCTTCTTGCGAGAAACGTTGTCGTCTCAAAAAGTCATCGAAAACTTGCAGGAAGTAAGGATTCCGAAGACGCTGGCGGCTAGAATTCGAAATATCGCTCCTTACGGCCAGAAGGATTCGATGGATTCCTACATCTCATACATGCTCGACGAATTCGTTTCTCAACTGGAAAATGGACAGCCCGCCCGAAGGAAATACAATCCTTTCACTGAGAAAGAGTTGGAAAATGTTAGAGAAGAAATAAAGAGCTACTCCCTCTACCCGTAAGCCTTTGATCTAAAAATCATCCTTCGAAAGAGACAGTTCCTGTCTGAATTCAATAGAACATTCTTCTGTTTATCGTCAAACTTTCCGAAATTTCTTTCGTTTCATATACGCAGATTTCTTTTACTCATTTTGAAAAATTCAGTTTTGCTTGTCTACGAAAGTATCGAGAGATTCTTGCGGATTCCTCTGTCCAGTCTTTGTCGGTTTTGAGATGAGTAACGAATTGAAGCTTCTTACCAATTTCCAAGGGGATCATGGCTTATTCTTTACCCATGGTGTAGTTTCATCAAACGCTCGAATTTTATTGCACCCCTAGCTGTTCGTCGATCTCTCTAGCGGAAGTCTCAAGAAGATGGTCTTCGCCCTGAAGTCAGTAAGACAGTCACTTGCCAGTCCATCTCCGCAGTTACTGGAACTGATGAATGAATTCAGGTCTATGGTAAATGATTGTATCAGGATTGGACTCGAAACAAATGTTTCCTCGTTAAAGAGACTATCTTTGCTTGCTTACTCCAACATGAAGCAGAAGTATTTCCACGTTCTATCCTATTACCGGTTGACCGCAATTTCAAAAGCTGCAGGTATTCTCTCGTCGAGAAAGAAGTCAGAACGGAGGGGAATAACGTCAAAGGACCCACGTCTCAAGAAACCGCTTTTGGTGTCGTGCTCTCAGTTCAAGATCAAAGATCAATCCCTTTGTTTTCGAATATCCAAGAAAGATAAGATCGTAAGAATTCCACTCACGAACCACACAATCCAGACAATCGAAAAGGAAAGAATTGAAGTGAGGTCGTTCACATTGACTCCCACCAGTCTTTCGTTTTCCCTCAGAAAGGTTGTTGCGTCTTTCAAACCTGAATGTTTCTTCGGCATTGACAGAAACGCATCGAATGTTACCTGCGGGAATGCAGATAAAGTGGTACTATTCGACATGAAGAAAGTCGAGGAAATTGCAAAATCGACAAGAGATGTGTTGAGGTCGTTCAAGCGAAACGATGACAGAATACGAAGAATCTTGACAATAAAATACGGAAGGCGGAGATCTGAAAGAGTAAATCAGATTCTTCACAAAGTTTCGAAGAATGTCGTAGATCTAGCCAAGGAAGGCCGAGGAGCGATCGTATTTGAACAAATTGATGGACTGCGTAACCTGTACAGAAAAGGGAATTATCAAGGTAAGAACTTTCGCGCGAGGATGAATTCGGTACCATGGAACGAGATCAAAAGACAAATAGAATACATGGCTGCATGGGAAGGAGTTCCAGTAATTCAGTTAACTAAAGCAGAGACCAGAGGTACTTCTAAACTCTGTCCAATATGCGGGGAGAGACTCCAAGAGGACAGATTCAGTAGAGTACACAGAAGTAAGCTCTGGTGTGTAAGGTGTGGGAGATGGTGGGATAGAGATGTCGCCGCTGTCATGAACATTTCTCACAGAGGCTGGCTGAGGTTCCTCCAGTCTAAGAAAGGGGAAGCAGGTGAAGCGATGGTACAGGAACCTTGTAAAGACGGAGTACTCCTGAAAGTTGATGCTTCCAAGTTATGTCGTAATCGCGGGGATAAGTCATTGGCGCAGCTTCTTATCCACACGACGAAGACTGGACAGAACCCGGATTCCTAACATAGATTATCACTCCCTAAGGCAATAAACGGCATGAGCGGGATATTTCAAACCATTAGCCGTTACCCTAAACGAGCGTTTGCAATTACTTGAGTCCAGATTCCAAAATCAAACCGAAACCTCGTTCCATAGTGAACAGTCTGGACGAGATGGCTCTCATCGAGTGTATTGATGAGGGGTTGGGAGTTTTGGGACGGGACGGTGAGAGGAAGATCTACTGGAGGATGCTGCTGATCAGCAAGATGAAGGAAAACGGAACGAGCGACAAGGGAATTTTGAGGGATCCGGAAGGCTTTCTCAAATCGATCGAAGCCACCTTCGGCATTGGAGCATGGGCCATCGAGCGGGCAATCACCCAGGAGATCAAGAAGCGGTTCGAGCTCGACATCCTCGAATCCGGAAGTCTCGTTGCGATAATCAAAGCGGCGATGCATAAAATTTCCCTATTGGAAAACGCAGACTAGCCTCTATCATAAACTGTAACTCCCAGCGCGACCATCATCATTGAGACGACCTGAGTTCTTCCGACGGAACCCACGATTCGAGTGAGCTGCGATCGTCTTCCTGCTCTCCGTGGTCCTTGTTGAAATCGGCGACGAAAACTCCGATCAGCCGGACCTTTCGCGGGTTATTTTCGAACTCCCGGAACAGATTCGTCGCTTCTTGACGGATTACTTCAAGCTTGTTCGTGTAAAACTGGAGTGTGTTTTCCCGCGTAAAAGTCTGAAAGTGCGAAAACCTGACCTTGATTCCGACGACCCTGAATTCCACGTTTGCAGACAGCACCCGGCCGTGGAGTCGCTGTCCGAGTTCTTCCAATTTCGATACAACCTCCCCCTTATCTGAAAGATCTTTCTCGAAAGTATGCTCCGCGCTGAGAGACCTCATAGGTCTCTCCTTGACCTCGATTCTCTCCAGACCGTTTGCAACTCCCCAGAGCCATACCCCCGTCTTCCCAAAGTACTTGACCAGTTCTTTCCCGGGAACTTTCTGCAGGTCTCCTATCGTCTTGACTCCGATCGAACCTAGAAACTCCTCAGTCTTTTTCCCTACACCACTGATCGCTGAAACTTTAAGCGGGGCAAGAAAACTGCGAAGCTCATCGGGCCGAATTACCGTTAACCCGTCCGGTTTTTGAAACTCGGAAGCTATCTTCGCGCTGGACTTGTTCGGCGCAACCCCGATGGAGCTTGTAAGCCCCTCCTTGCCTTCAAGATCAGCCTTGATAGCAACCGCGAGCTCTCTTGCCCGGCCGTAATCCCCTCCGACTCTCTCGCTTGTGTCAAGGAAAGCCTCATCGATGCTCACCTGCTCGAACTTGTCTCCGTATGACCGAAGGAGATCCATTATCCTTTTGGATACTTTCGAGTAAAGTGGGAAGTTCGGCCGCAGGTAGACGGCATCCGGCAATATTGCATAGGCCCTAGAGATCGGCATCCCAGAACGTATTCCTGACTTCCGCGCTTCGTACGAGCATGAAACCACAACACCGCGTCCTTTGCCTTCCTTCGGATCTGCGCCGACGATGACAGGCTTGCCCCTAAGGTCGGGGTTCTGTCTTATCTCAACCGAGGGATAGAACGAATTCACATCGACGTGAAAAATTACGCGACTTTGCACTGAATCGTTCTTGTTTTGCGTAAGAGATTCCGCCGCTTATCTCTCAAATGGACCATGATCAAAAGTCCATGAGACTTTTCTGTTGTGCCGAGGATGTATCCGGTGGCAAATTCTCGCTGGGCAACTGGGTCTTGCCCAGATCCATTTCCATTAGACCAAGCAGTCTCCTGAATTCGTTTACAGACTCCGGTCCAAACCCCGCGAAGTGATTGTTGAAAAAGATGAACGCATCGTCGACCGATCCGATGGAGCTCTTGACGGCCTGCGACATCTCACCCATGAGCTTGCTTCGATCTTTCTGCGTCTCATTGAATTTTGTAATGTCCCTTTCTCCGACCATCCGGGTGTAGATAAAGTCCGAAGTGAGTTTCGTGGGCGTCGTGACATACTGGGTAATCGACCAGCAAAAAGAGACGTTATTGCTCTCGAGAAGTTTGTAAACATCATCCCTAAACCAGGACTTATGCCTAAATTCTATCGCGTGTCTGAAGGCGGAAGTCTTCATTTCTGTCGCAATGAAATTCTCAAGGACCGGAAACCCCTTTTCATACTTGAACGAAGGCGGGAGCTGAACTACCAGCGGACCCAGCTTGTCCCCCAGGCCCGCAACGGTCTTGTAAAAGAAGTTGAGTGTCGTTTCGACATTCTCCAGCTTGAAATCGTGAGTTATCTTCTTTGGGAATTTCGGGCAAAAAACAAAATTCGATGGGGTGTTCTTGTCCCACTGCGAGATCATGGATTGATTCGGAATGCGGTAAAAAGAGGAATCAATCTCAACGGCGTCGAAAACTGAAGAGTAGATCCGCAGGAAGTCCTTCGGTTTTGCCTGCTTTGGATAGAAGGGACCAACCCAGTCCTCGTAGGACCAACCGCTTGTCCCGACACGGAATTTGTCTGCCTCGGACATTTATCCTTCCGGCACGACCTCTGTACCAATTACCTGACCGATCGGTATTAAGGTTAAACTCTTAATATGCGGCGATTATTGGGTTTGGCCGCGCAACAAAGGGAGTTTCTCGATAGAAAGAATTGATGAAAGATTCTGCAAACCGGTTTGACACTCTGGGCATGAAAATACTAAAGTCAGAAAAATCAATACTTTCCCTCACGATAAATGACGACAGGGGTGAGGTCGTGGGCAGGGCTTACGGTCCGGCATACGAAAAGAAATACCTGGAGCTTGCAAAAGAAATCCGAAACAGAGCTGGACTTTTCTCGGCCCTAATTTTCGGCATCGCCACCGAGCCTGAAAAGATATTCGGAGAAACCAAGGCGGTCGTACGCATTTATGCCGATGTGAAACTAATACTCATTCCATTTCCGTCGAGAAAATTTATGGCTACGTTGCTCACTAAGAAAACGACTGATATCGATCAGATCGTGAAAAAATCAGGCCCCTGCTGAAAGAGACCTAGTTAGCACCTCAGCCCACGCCGATCGGCGGCTCTTCCGATTTTCCCGGATGTTGCCCCTGGGCCATCATTTCCATGGAAGCTTTCTCAAGTGCTTCCATCTCCTCCTCGCTCATCTTCACTTGCTGGGACAGCGACCAGCGGTGACCAAACGGATCCACAAGCTGTCCGTATCGTTCGCCCCAAAACTGATTGTTCAGTGGCATGACGATCCGCGCGCCCGCAGATACCGCCTGTTCCCAAAGTTTGTTGACATCCTTTGTGTATACATGCAGAGTCACTGTCGATGTACCCAGAGATATTGGAGACTTTGTGTCCGCACCCGGGAATTCGTCCGATAGCAAAACCATCGAATCACCAATTTTCAATTGAGCGTTCAAAATCTTTCCATCCGGGGTCTCGTGCCTGAGCATCTCTTTAGCCCCAAATGCATTTTTGTAAAACTCGATCGCCGACGACCCATTGTTCACCACAAGGTAAGGGGTGACCATGTGAAAGCCCTTCGGAATCGGATCTACAGCTTTAGATTTCTTCGAGGAAGACGTCTTCTTCTTTGCCTTCGGAGGTTCTTGTCCAGACATATGATTTGAAAAATCAAAAGGTCGTTTCTTTTATGAATTAGGCTGGGGTTCATTCACGGACGAATCTACTCGAATTTTTCGCGCGCCATCTGATAGAAGAGGTATCAACCTATTTCTTTCAGGCACGAAACCTTGAATAACCGTGCGCAATCAAGGCAGAATTCCAGCCAAATAACAGACGCGAGCACGCATGCCTGCAATCGAAGTCACTTCGCTCAAGAAATATTACGGTCAGCTGAAAGCAGTGGACGATATTTCGTTTACCGTCGATCAGGGCGAAATTTTTTCCCTTCTGGGCCCGAACGGAGCAGGAAAGACGACTACGGTCGAGATACTAGAGGGCTTGAGGGAGCGTAATTCAGGAGATGTCAAAGTGCTGGAATTTGATCCCTGGAAGGATGGCTATGCCCTGCATAGAAAAATCGGGGTTATTCCACAGGGCTTTCGATTCTTCGACAAGTCCACGCCAATGGAAGCCGTAAAGTACTACGCTGACCTGTTCGACGTCAAGGTTGACCCCGATCAGATCGTAAAGGAGGTAGTCTTGGATGACGCGAAGAACGTTATTTTTGAGAGCCTGTCTGGAGGTCAGAAGCAAAAAGTCGGCCTAGCGCTGGCGCTGGTTAACAACCCGGAACTACTTTTCTTGGACGAACCCACTACTGGACTGGATCCTCAGGCGAGGAGAACGATGTGGGACGTGATGAGATCTTTGAAGCGGCAGGGCAGAACGATTCTTTTGACCACCCACTATCTCGAGGAAGCTCAGCTGCTCGCGGACAAAGTCGCCATTATGAACAAGGGAAAGATTATTGCCATGGGGAGTCCAGAAGAACTGATCAACAGGTACGGTTCGGGTAAGAGGCAGGTCATGGTCAGCGACACCCTCGAAGATGTGTTCGTGAAGCTTGTTGGAGCTCCGATCGAGGAAGAAGGAAACGTGGTTAAGACAAGTTCGTAGGTCGAAGATATTTGGTCAGCTTTAAGAGAATTTTTTCTGATCTCTCGATATACCGTCGGGAGTACCTGCGAAACAGGACGGGTTTCTTCTTTGCACTTGTGTTTCCGGTTATCCTGATTTTGATTTTCGGTGCAATATTTTCGGGCGGCAGCAGCGGGCCTATATCCGTCGTTGCCCAAAATCACGACACCGGTCCGGTTGGAGCGCAGTTCATGCGCGTCATGAATTCTACCAACGTGACTCAAATAACGATCCTGCCAAACAACGAGAGCCTGACCCAGTACCTCCAATCCAACTCCGGCGACATAGGTCTTTACATACCCGCGAATTTCACTTCCGACTTCATTTTAGGTACCCCGGTGAACGTCACTGTCTACAGCAATCCCTCCGATACTTCGGGGCAGATAGTCCTGGGAGTCGCGAACGGAGTTGTTAACGCGTTCAATCTGAAAAGAGTCAATGGAAGCTCAGTAATCAGCCTTCAGACGCAGAACGTCGTCTCAAAGTCGTACACCTATATCGATTTCTTGATTCCAGGTCTGATCGGTTTTTCCATTCTTACAAGCCCCATGTTTTCGATGGTCAACATTTCCTCTGAGTACAAAAAGTCCAAGTTTTTCAAGCAACTCTCGCTCACTCCTCTGACAAAGGGCGAGTGGCTAACCTCAAAGGTCATATGGTATACAATCCTATCGATCATCTCATTCTTCCTGATGACCACATTTGGGAGATTGTTATTCAATGCGCAAATTTCAATCAATGCTGCGGTGATTCCATTTCTCTTAGTTGGACCGTTATTCTTTGTTTCGTTGGGAATGCTTGTTGGATCAGTGACGAAAAGTGTCGAATCTGCGGGAGTGGTCGGGAATATTGTAACTTTTCCAATGATGTTCCTGTCGGGAACATTTTTCCCGATCAGCCTGATGCCGACTTACCTTCAGGAGATTGCCCACATCCTGCCGCTATTTTACCTGATTGAAGGACTGAACAACGTAATGGTGTACAACAACTACTCGCGGGCATTGATCGATATCGCAGTGCTGGTCGTTTTATCGGCGATCGTTTTCGCTCTGGCGGTCAGGTTCTTCAAATGGCGAGAAGACTAGGGACTATTCTCCCTGAACTTCTTCAGACTCTCGAAGATCTGCAAGCGCCCTAGAAACAAGTTCGTAGTGCTTGACGATGGCCTCGACGTCTTTGAAATTCTTGGACTCTCTGTGCGGAGGCTGCCAGACGTAAATCAGGTTTCCGTCGGGATCGGAAAACCAGATGGCCTTCCCGGAAGAGTCCTCGTAGATCTTTCTCGACTTGAATTTGACGCCGCGTTTTGTCAGGTCGGCATATACCGCGTCGATCGCGTTCTCCACAACAAACACAAAATGTCTGCTAGAAACGGGCGCCGTGCTCTTACCGCCGTCTCCCACTTTCGACACCGCCATCTGCGAAAGGGTGAGCCTGATGTTTCCCAGATCAAAATGAACATTCTTCGGAGATTCTTCTTTATGTCTTCCAGAACCGCCATACTCTTCTTCAATCGGTTTTAACCCGACAATATCTTTGTAGAAGCGCTTGCTACCATCGATATCCTTGCATGATAGCTCGACGGCGGCAAGCGGGAGTTGGCCTATTAGAGACATTTTTGATAGTTCTCTTTGCGTGCCTCAATGGTATTGCGGCGCATGAATTAAAGTTGATGGGGTTGGCCTATAGAAAGATGGGCAGTTTTTGGATTGCATCTCCGGAAATAAGATCGCCTAAGCGCTGGCCCGTGCAATTTTCGTGCTCTGCTCGAATCTTGAGAGGCTGGCAGTCAGCGCGGCTGCTGACACGAGGAAAAAGGCCGCGAGTACGAAAGTAACATAGTAGCCCAGATAGACAGAAGTAAAACCGGAGATCAGCGACCCGGCCATAGATGCGATCCCGACAAGAGCGCTGTAGACACCCAGCGAAGATCCGTGGCTCCTGGAGCCGAGGGAGTTGAACACCATCGTACTCGATGAAGTATAGTAGATCGCGTATGCTATCCCCGCCGCAATCGGGTAGAATATGATCGACGGGACAATGTACCAGATCCCCGATACCAGATAAACGGAAACTCCCATCGATGCGTAGCAAATGGATCTGATTACGAGTCCTCCCACCGCGGTCTTGACTAGAGTCCGCCTTGCGATGTAGGGGGCCGCGTAACGGAACGCTATCACCTGGATCACCATCGCCACCAGATAGACCAAGTAGATATCACTCTGGCTCAGGTCGTTCCGGGACATCGACGGAATCAGTGAAGTGTTGAAGATGCCGCCCGCGACATTGAAAAAAACGATTGAAAGATAGAGTACCGGGACCTGACTGGTCAACTCGTGGCGAAGCCCGTTGAAAACTCCTTTGAAATCATGCGGTCTGGGAACGTGCAGAAACATCATCGGAACCGCTTGCAACCTGTGAGAAAAGCTGGGCTTTTGCATGACTATCATCTGTCGCTCGAAAACAAAGCTGGGCTCGTCGATCAGCCAGACCGCCAGTGCTGCTGAAACAAGACAAAGCGCTGATAGCGGGATCACAAGCAACTCGAACGGCAAGAACGCCACCCACACCAGGCTGAGAAACAGTCCGAAAACGTTACCCAACGTTCCGATCATCGAGAATTTTGCAAATGCCGCGGCCCAACTGTGCTTCGGCTGCGTCTCCATGATGAGCAGGTTGTAGGGGGTTGCCGAGGCAGTCGCAAAGAGACCGAACAGGCTGTAAAGCAGTCCAACGCCAATTACGGATTTTGTGAACAATAGAGCAGCTAGGTCGATTGCGACTATGACGAAGCTAATGGCGATGATCGGCTTCCTCCGGTGAAACCTGTCGGTTGCAAATCCCCATAGCATCGCGGCCGGAATCGTAACGCCGTTGTAAAGCGTCACGATCAAGCCTATGTAGACGGTACCGGTCGATAGGCCGTAGTAATGAAGCAGAGCCAGCTGTATGAATGTGCTCAGTGGCCCCGATGCCACGTTGAACGGCAGAGCGCTGTAAAACCAGCTGGGCTTCTTACTGCTCTTCGCACCCTTTTCGGAAGCGGGCGATGACCCGACAGTCCTATCTGATATCTTTGGAGGGGCGGTCGCTGCGGGGTCGGACAAGTGTGAAAACCGGCGTCGATCTAACACGACCTCTCCGGCCCGTATTAGATGGTTTTGCCTTGGGCGCGGAGGTCTAGTCAAAACCGGATTTGATTAGATTGTAGTAATCGAAGACCATCACGCCGTCTGAATACTTCAAGCAGTATCCCTTTTCGGAATCATATTCCTGTTGACTGTGCAGTAGCCAAATGCCGACCGAGCAGATATGATTGTAATGGAGATAGGTTAGCTGCAACAACCAAAACCAGGGAGACCCGGCGTACGTCTCTGCTATGTTAATCGAAGGGCTAAACTCGGCAGGTTGTCCGTAGGGAGATGTTACGGAAATTTTTCCGACCCCTTGCGCTAAAGTACGTGCATAGAAAAAGCGTTGGAGGTCCGGAGAGATTCGCTCCATGTCCAGGTTTATCCAGCGGAGACCTGAGACATTGATATTATCGCTGAGAGATTCGATATAGTAGCTCGGTACGAAAGTTAGGTTTCTCGAATACGAGTATGAAAGAAAGTACTGGATGGTCGAGGAATTGAAAATTGGTTTGTGGTCAACGTAAACGAGCAGCATCAGGGTGTTGAAGTGGTGTTGCAGAGTCACGTTCACGATCTGCGGGAATTGCGAGGGAGAAAATGGCAGATTTTCGTAGTCGTAGTAGAGGATGATCGGCTCAGAAGATTGTTTGCCAGAGAAACATGGGGGGAAGATTAAGAAAAGGAAGACACCAAGGATGAGGATCGTTACTAATGTTATGGCTAGTTTCCGTTTCTTTGACATTAGCCGAATATGATAGTGAATAGTAGGTAGCGATCTATATCTGATTTCTCAAGCGATCAAACAGGCCCTCGAATCCACGCTCTCAGCGCCTCATACCAGAACAAGACGCTCGCAAGTATCAACATCAGCACGAAGAAGATGTCAAGCTCGCTGAAGGAACGCTGAAGCACTATAACCCCGAAAAAACCTGAGATAATCGTAAAGAAAACTGCGTAGAATATGAATCTCGGGACAATCAGCGTCCCGAATTTCAAAAAGTCCTTGAGGACATCAACCTTGATCTGGTCAGCCACAAAGTATTCTCCCCCGTTCTCGGTCAGGAGACCGAGATCAACGAGCTTGCTCAGGTGGTACTGAGCGAGAGAGGAGCTGGAGAGATGGAGTTCTCTTTGAACTTCCCGGACGCCGCTCTTTTTGTGGGTGACCACGTAAATGTAGGTGCGAAGGGTATTCCCCTTCAGCTGGGACTCCGCGATTGTTTTTTTCTCCGCGCCGGCGTCGCGTTCATTGGACAAAGTTGCTGTGACACCATTGAAACTAGATTGAGTCTCGAAAGCAATTGTAATTCACTCCCTTTATTCGTATCGATTTGTCGATCGAATGGATCTCTCATGTAGAACATTGATATGTATACGATGCAAATAACCGTGTTTTGACAGGTCTCTTTCTCCGGATGGTCTTGCGCGGCAAGATTTCCGCAGTACATTTCGGGTCAAGAGCGGAAATCAGCTTCAGAGCTAGATTGTCGGAAACACAGCTAGAAAGGAAGGCTATTGCGATCTAAAATCAAATGGATGCCAAACTTCCTAAGAGAGGCGAGCTGGCTTCACCATCCCTGAATGAAATCTCTGGATTTGCTAAAAGCCGTAAAATTCGGGATCAAAACCATTGTAGACTTTACGAATTCTTTTTTGTCGAATTCGCACTCTCTGGATTCTTTCTCTGATGTTTGGCATTGGCCTGATTCTACGCACCCTTCCATTGCGGATATATAACCATCAAAGATTGCCGAGAGCGCTCCTTCTGCAATTGTCGAATTGGTTACTTTCCTTCATAATGACCGACTCAAACCGCGCTCAAAAATCAGCTGGATACGCTGTACTAGTTTATTTCATTTGAATTGGTCAGAATCTCATTCGGCGTGTGTACACTTTTTTCTCTGAAGATCCCTGTTCTAATGACTAGAACTAAAGCAAACACGTTGAGTAACGAGTAAATGGCCGAATTATGATTTGCGATTAAGAAAGTTGTGGCCCCTACCACTGATAATCCTTGGCACGGCTATCGCGCTTTTCGGTTCTACTTCTACTCCATGCAGTTGTCCGATTATCAGTCTCTGCCGATGTTCCGATCCTCCAAACCACGAATTGAACATCATCGGGCTGATCACTTCGATAGTTTTCACATACGTCCTAGTTTTTGTATCGATCCGGGTCGAGAAAGTTCAGGAATTAATGAACAACTCGATGTGAGTTTACCCGTCCGTAAAAAAGGAAAGTAAGCTGCAACAGCTTACTTCTTTCGCTTCTTCGCTGATTTCGAAGACTTTTTCGCTTTGCTTGCTCTCTTGGGAGTGCTCGCTTTTCTCGGAGCGGGCGGCGGTCGCGTCGGCTGGAACAGACCCAAGACATTTCCTTCAGGATCAGTACCCAGTACGCTCCAACCGAAACCGGGAACCTCCATCTTTTCGACTAGCACCGTTCCTCCGGCTTGCCTGAACATCTCGGTGTGTTGGTCAATGTCGTCGACATTGATGTAAAATCTCGGCATCTCAGCAGGGACTCCCTGCTTTCGATACATCCCGCCTCCAAGATCATTTACACCCGAACCCGTTGTTTCGATCATCCAATAGTCCATGCCAGGCATGGCATCCCTATTGAACTTCCATCCGAACAGGTCGCCGTAGAACTTGCTCATCCTCTCTAGGTCAGTTACTGGGATTTCAAAGTGCGCAATGCGTTTGCCCAATTAATCATCAACATGTTGCGGTATTGATCGAGCTATATTAGGACAGCGATAAAGTAAACGATTCCAGTCGGTCATAGAGATATCAAAACTCGAAGGTCAGGATCAACTCATTCTAGACGGATGGAATCATAGAAAAAACCGTTACCTCCTGATTCCTAATAATAGAAGGAGATGGTTCAGCGCTAGAACTCCTTTCAGAAAAGGTTATGCTGGATGATAACAATATTTCCAGATCAAGGACCCAGGTAAGCCTTCACAATCTCATCAATTGAGTTGAACTTGAACCCTTCGGGTACTTGTCCTAAGGCCTGATTGGCGCGTATTCTGAGCCCATTCTCCGCCGTGATTACCCGCCACGAAAGATCAGAAAGTAACTCCTCCTTCGAAATGGGAAAAGTTACTCTCGCGGAGACGATCGTCTGCTTGAGAGAATCACGACCAAAGGGTCTTTCGGGAGCCAGGTCGACGCCCTCCCTGATCAAATTTTTCAGCCTCGCGCCGTCTTCGTACATGGTGATGTTGTGAAATGTTATGTACCTCTTTGTGGCAGAAACTTTCTCTACCCGTTCCTTCAGCGCCTCTAACTCGCTGGTGGAAAAACTCCATTTTGTGTGGTCGCCGAGACCGAAAACCCGCGAATACAATATTTTAGAGCGGCTGGATGATCTAACCTCGTTCTTGGATGCGTCAGAGGTGGTCACAATATCGTAGTCCTTGAAGAATGATTGGAGGTAATTCGCGCTTGCGGTACTCGGATTTCGGACTTCTATCGCAATACTTAGACCCCGCTCCTTCTTCGCTGATGAAAAGAAGTCTTTCCATTTATCTACCACCTGGCGACTCACCTCGAAGGATGGCGGGAACTGAAAATGAAGAACAAAAGCTTGCAGAGATCTGCATATCACGATATTCTTCTCATACTCCCGAAAATTCTCTTCCGAAGGTTCGAGGTGGTTCTCGTGCGTGAGCTTTCCGTTAGCGCGCATGCTGAATTCGAACTCTTCCGGCACGGTTGCTCGCCACTTTAGCGCTAATTTGACGGCGGGCAGTTTGTAAAAAGTCGAGTTCACCTCCACGAAATCAAATATCTTGGAGCACAGCGCAAGTTTGTTCTGCCTGACCGGAAAGTACGCCCAGCCTCCAACTCCGACAGAAATTTCAGGGGAATCCAGCATGTTGCCGCTGCCTCAATTAGCCTGGAAAGTTAGGGCGACTACAGCCAAGCTTGAAATCTTAAGCTGGTACCGTAGCCTCGGCCGAAGTTTTTAGACGATTTTTCTCGACTCTCTTCGCTATCAGTATCGTAATCTCGTACAAGACGAAAATTGGAATTATTATCGGCAGGCTCGAAATATCGGTCGGATCGGGGTTCGCGATGCTTACACCAAGCGCGACAATTATGTAGACCCATTTTCTAGCCTTTGAGAGCTGCTTCGCGCTGATAACTTTGAATTCCACTAGAGGAACTAGAAAGACCGGGAATGTGAATGCCAGTCCGGTTAAGACTGGGATCAGCAAAAGGAGGTTGATAAAGTCCTCAACAGATATGAGGTTTTGAAGATTGAACGCCGTGTAAAAAGTCAGTAATATTCGCATAATCGTCGGAAATATTAGGAGTAGACCGAAGGCTGCTCCTATAGCAAATAATCCGGAAAACGGTGCAATGTACTTTCTTACAGCCTTCTTTTCCCTTTGATAAAGCCCAGGCGCGACAAAGCCATAGATTTCATAGAAAATGATGGGCAGCGAAATTACGACCGCGAGGACAAGAGAAACGTTGATGAAAACAGTAATCGGCGTTATCGGATTGGGCGCTATGAATCTGAAATTCTTGGCGCCATAGGCTTCGGCATCCCGAACGAGCGCGATTACTAGAAAATCATATCCAAATAGATTACCCGGTCCTCCAATCGGGTGGAGCGGATTGGGGAGGGAAGAGACTACGACAAACGCTACGATGAAAGCCAAAAGCGCCTTCTTCAATCGGCTCGCAAGCTCGCTGAGGTGCTCAAAGAAGGACATCCTCGCTCCCTCAACGGTCGAGTCACCAGCTTTCGTCTGGCCCTGCTGGGCTTTTCCCGAGTCACTCAAGAGCGGAAGCGTTCCTATTGCTCAGAAATCAGCACGATTCGCCTATAATAAGAAATTCCCACTTTCCGCGCTAATCCGCGGTTAGTAACCAGTCTTAAGCAGGCCATAATAGTCAAAGACCATCACGCCATCACTGTTTGTCAGGGCGTACTGGAACTGCTGCTGGTATCCCTGCGATGTCGAGATAGTCAGCGGTTCGACCGAAGCTATGATCCCGGAGTGGATATACTGTTCATCGGCCTGAAAATTGTAGGTCTCCAAAATCAGCAAATCAGGCTTTAGAATAGAAGTCAAGTTTGTCGTGGTGACAGCCGTTTTTCCGTCAAAATTCTGCTTTAGCGCGGCGAGCAGGTTATTCTGGTCTGAAACGGGCAGGGTAGACATATCCAGGTTAATTCCGTCTTCTCCCAGCGTGTAAATCGAGCTGGGAATCTGTTGCGTTGGACTGGTAAAGTAGAGCGCAAAGTATATGCTGAATTTTTGGAGATGGGCGTTTTCCTCGAAAAAGGTCAGATCACTTTGATTGAACAGAACCTGCCCGCTCCTGTAGACCTGAAAGAAGATTGTGTTGAAGTGTTGCGACTTTGCATAGGTCAAAAGCTCGGAAAAATTACTCCTGTCAACGAGCGCGTTCCCCTGATTCACGTAGAGGATGACCGACTTGTTGGAGGGATTGGAAAAAGTAGTCTGACTAGATGTGGTCGACGTGCCGTGCTTCACTCCAAGAGAAAGGACTAGCGCTGATAACACAATGATTGCAATTACGACCCCGAGCACTAGAAAGGCGGTTTGCCGAGATTTCCCAGTCTCTTTTCTCCTCTCCCTCCGGGCTTCCTTTTTCTTTGAGGCCTTGGACAATCTACTTCCGACGATTCTTCAATTTGGAATTTAAATTATGGGCATACTCAATGAAAGATGTGAAATACCCGAAAAACGGATCAATTTCTCCTGATGAAATTCGCGAGGACCCGGAGAAGCGCCATCTCCAGCAACTTGTTGACTGGAATTGTAGTGGGGGGATTCGTCGGATTGGTAGTTATCGCCCTCGTATGGGCGAGCGTCGCGCCGAGTGCGCCGCAATCTAATCAGCTGAGCTTACGAAGAGATAGCGCTTTTTGGTGGCCCCCCCTCCACACACTCTCTGAATTTAACCTGTCAGGGAGACGCTCAGTTTGAAGTTTTCATTCAAAACCCGACTGCTGACAATATCACAGTTGAGAATGTGAGCATATCAGGATCAGGAGTAAAAAATGCGACAGTCTTCGTCGCCCTAACGAATGCGTGTTTGACGATCGCTGAAAGTTCGCCAGTTATTCCTGGTGGCGGGGATTATCAGCTTGAAGGATACGCCGATGTTGCTTTAAGATACACTTCGGCGTACTATTGCTTCATAGAATTCAGCAACGGACAGACTTTGAACGAGACGCTAATCGCGCAATCCTAGGCCCTCGAAGCGATAAACGCCGTAACAAAACCTAGAACCGAAATCGCGACAATTGCCGCGATGAAAGCGTAAAGCGCCAGTCTGGATTTTCTGTCCAACACTTTTCGCCGTTCTCAGGCCGCAGCCGAGACCGATACCGAAAGGATCGAGGGTAGCGTGTCGCTAACGCTCGACCATGAATTCCCCTGATTCCGACTGGCATACAGGTGACCCGTCGTCGTGCCAACATACAAACCACAGGGATCTTCCAGATCAGAGCTCATAGCATCTCGAAGAACCGAAAAGTAAGCTGGCTTCGGAAGCCCCCTTCCGAGAGAGAACCATTCCCTTCCGGAATTGTCCGTAGCCCAGACGGAAAACTTTCCACCGGGAACGACCCTGGAAAAATCTCCCTCCAAGGGAATCACATAGACCCTCTTGGGATTATTTGCGTCTACCGCAATCGGGAAGCCGAACCTCGAAGGCAGGTTATTCCTGATATCCTTCCAGTTTTCTCCTCCGTCATCACTCCGGTAAATTCCGCAGTGATTTTGCTGGAACAGAACTTCTGGTCTCATAGCATTCCTCGCCATCTTGTGCACGCACTGACCGAACTCAGGATATTTTTCGGGAGAGAAATCCGCCAGAACGTTCTTGTTTTGAAATTTCCACGTCTCGCCGCCATCCTTGGTATTCAGCGCTCCAACTGCCGAGATACCAACGTGAATATTTCTCGGGTCTCTCTCATCCACCAGAATCGTGTGGAGACAAAGGCCACCGAATCCGGGCTGCCACTTTGATCTTGTTTCATGGGTGAACAGTGCCTCGTTAACCGTCCAGCTCTCGCCCCTGTCATCGCTCCTGAAGAGCGTCGCGGGTTCCACGCCGCAGTAAAGTACCTCCGGTTCACTCTCCGGTCCAGGCCTGATATGCCAAACACGTTTCACGGCCTCGCCATTTTCGTTCTTTGGAAACTTTGGAGGGTTTGATAACTTCCAGCTTTTCCCGAGATCAAAACTTCTTGCAATGCTCGGACCCCATTGCTCGTCATTCACAGAAGCGAGGAGTATCTTGTTTCTCTTGTCATAAGCGATGTGGTAGACCTCCTTCCCTTTGAAGTGAGGGCCGGATACTTTCCACGATCTTCGCCCATCCTTGGACGAAAACACAAAAGCGCCTTTTTTCGTGCCAACGAGAAGCAGAGAAAGCTCTGGATTTTTAGGCATAGCCACCAGCCACTGATGGAAGGATGTGCACTGCATCACCGTCCTTAAGTTTTGTGTCCTCTTGGCCAGCGTCACGAATGCTTGTTCCGTTCACAAAAATATTTACGAACTGCCTTGTCCTATCCTGATCATCAAAAATTCTATCCTTGATTCCTGGAAACATCAGGTTCAATTTCTCAATTAGCGAAGAGACATCCTCTACATTTTCCGAAATCTCAATGTCCCTTTTCTTGCCAGTATAATCTTTCAAATGTCCGCTGATGTGGACTAGTATCATGATGGAGATCAAATTCCAGAAAACTTAGTTTGAAGGATTTATCGAAGAAAGTTTTCCTCTTTCGTTGAAACTGAAAAACTACTGAAGGTAAGCGGGCTTAGTTTTGTCAATCTTCTCAAATTGCGGAGTCAGGTTCTTGATGTACTCAACATTCGCGGCCATCATCGAAAAAAGATCTGCGAGTCCTTTGACCTGCGCTTCCTTCAGCATGCCAAAATCGACCCTCTTTCTATCGATGTCCTTTCCCTGTCTTGAGACCCGCATCGTAACTTCCACGTTGTATGATTCTTCGCCTTCCACGAGACTTTCCCTTCCATGAAACAGTCTCGGGAGATATAAACAGATTCTCTAGAATATATTGCAAATCGGAACAGACTTGTTATTCGCACTCTGAAAAATAGGGCCCGCTACTCTCCTTGTCTTATCATCAATGGGCCACTACCTAAGAGAATGTCGAGACCGGTTTTCCGCTTGACATGACGCTCGCATCCAGCGTCTCCGGATTTCCGTTAGAAAGAAAGATTCGAACGAAGGATTACGATCTTATTTATTTAGTAGCATTTGACTCGTTGCCCCTGACAATCAATATGACGGATGGTACATTAAGTGATGACAAAGTGCTGGAGAAACTAGACCAAATCATAAAGTTGCTGACACCCGCGCCTGCCCCTCCGCCCGCAAAGGGAATGAGGAAGGAATTTGTGAACTTCTTGGAGCAGTACAAGGTGTTGGGACTTGCGGTCGCATTTATTTTGGGTCTCTATCTCGGTGCTGTCGTGCAGTCTCTAGTGAAAGATCTGATCATGCCGGTTATAGGGTTAGTGGCTCCAGGGCTAGGAAACCTCGCAACTTATTCCACTACTTTTCGCAGTCAAATTTTTGGGCTTGGAGACTTTGCGGTTGCTGTAATAACTTTCATAATCGTCGCCCTGGTAATCTTCATCATTGTGAAGATAGCTGACTCGATATGGCCTAAACAAATAAGGCAGAAACGAGCATGGAAATAACGGGTCTTTAGGACCCGTGCTCCTATATTTTGAGGCACCGGACTTCCACACTACCTTCCATTTCATTTTTTATTTCACAATTCCAGAAATTCAGGTGAGATCTTTGGACATAGCAGAACTGTACGAATACTCGCGTACCGTGCGGAGACGCTTCTCAAACAAGCTGTCGGAGCTTTCTTGGGAGGAAGTTGTGAAGAACAGGGAAGCCAGTTTCTACTCGATGAAAAACGTTCTCCTCCACATGATCGACAACGAAGATTGGATCGTGAACTACGCTATCCATGAAAAGTCGAAGGAATATTCTCGAAGAAGCTCGAACGATTACACCAATATGAGCATGATTCTAGAACATCTCTCTGAAGTTGAAAAAAAGACACTGGATTATTTTTCAAAGGCGACCGCAGACGAGCTCAAAAGGAAAGTGTCTTTTGAATTGTCTTCAGGAAAAAAATTTGACCTGACAGTTGAGGAGTGTTTATTCCAATCCTTCACGGAGCAGCTCTACCACCTCGGTGAGCTGATCTGCTTGTTTTGGCAGGATGACATCGAACCTCCTCCAATGCAGTGGTTTTACAATAAGCCCATTCGACATTAATCTCGGCCCGAGCATGCTATACCCTAGTCCAAAGTTGGAATTTATTCTATATAGAAAATGCTTGAAAAATACCTCAAGTAGTTCTACTTCGACAAATTGGCGTTAAGCGGGAGGGTATCGAAGGTTGCTGGTTTTCTTACGGAGGCTGTTTTCGCAATCGCCAGTTTCTTTCTGGCTTGTCTCCTGCTCCTGAACTATTACTACAACTGCTCTCCAGCAAATTGCTCGGTGGTTCATCACGCGCTGGGTCCAGTTTACAATTTTGACTTTAGATTCGTATTTCCCATCACGAGAATGATACCAGCCCCATATCTGGTCATTTTGTTTGTAGATTACAAACGCGGACTTTAACTTGCATTTCACTCCTGGGTCTAACGGTCGTTCTCAGAATAATACTAACGAGCAAATCGAAAAGGTATCCAATCGCTACGAAAACGCCCATCGCTGTGGCTCGTCAGCAATTCACGTCTATTGAAGACGAGGGGTCGCTGAGGGATAAAGGGTAAATCATCCACTCTATCCTATACGAGTATGTTGGAGAATCTAGTAAAAGTTCTGACCTAACTGAATTGCAACCGCTTAGTTCCGAATTGCTAGGACGCCGTCACAATCGCCTGCGCGACCAATCCGTTCCCGATCAACGTCAGGACGTACTTCTGCCCCGGGACTATCTCCTGAACCGGCATGTGCCTGAAAGTTGTTGTCTGCACCTGCGCCGCTCCAAGGGTAATCGAGCCGGAGTAAGAAAATGAAGTCAAATTGCCAATCGGAAGAAGATACCCGGAGGAATCAATCAACTTGTCCGCTACTCCATTTCCAACTACTGTTATCGGCACAAGGGTCGAATTGTGCTCGATTACAAAGACCTCCGATATGGACAAAGTGGACGCAAGATTTGAAATCGGGATATTCCCGCCGGCGGGGGACATGGTGGAGGAAAGGTCCGCGATTCTAAATACTAGTGCCGAATTTCCACTATTCGAGATGGTGAACGACAGCGAGGAAGAAGTTAGCGTAATTCCGGTGATCCCAAACTTCGAACCGTGAAGGATCTTCACCCACCAGGAAGCATTTTGGATCTTATCCCTATCGCCTACCTGCAGATGGAGCGTGCTGACCGATTGCGCAGGGATGGTGTATGCTCTCGCAGAGGGGATGAAAGCAAAGACGGGGTCAGAAACGTTGCCCAAAAGAAGCACCGTTGGCGTCAGGTCGATGACCGCAGCAGACGTCTGACCATCGGTTATGTCAATCCCGCCAACAATAGGCACAAAGAGCTCGTGGTCTTGATAGACCAGGTCAGCAGAATAGTTCACCCCTTGAAATGTCACGACGGCTGAGGTTATATTGAACGCGAGCGCATTGAAATTGCCCGAGGTAATGTTTGCCTCCGCGACAGTCTGCGTAGAGTTGATCACGCTCATGAGATCAATTTGCCCAGCAACGCCCAAAGAATGCCAGCCTGTGGCGTTTCCAGCGCTGCTAATGTGGATTGCCAGATTGGAATAATTTATGAAAACCGAGGTAACGCCGTCCGGAACAGTGGGAGGGTCAGTCATCAATACCGCGAGCGAGCCACCCTGTCCCGCTACAATGCTAGAAGTTGATTGAGAATTGGTTGTCACTGTAGCCGACAACTGGCTGGCAGGCCCAACCTGAACCGAACTATTGCTTTCAACAGAAGAGGTAACACCAGTATGTCTCAAAGTAGTCTGCGTCGTGTTGAGGACGCCTATCGCGACAACTCCCGAAACTAGAGCTATGGCTATCACGGCAGCGATAACCGCGGAAAAAACCAGACTTCGGCTGGAGCTCATACCAGTATGCTGTCAAAGACCATATTAGAACAATCTATTTTGAACACATCACCATCGTGTCAAATTCTTCTGTTCAACAAGTTGAACAACGAAGGAAGGCGAAAATCAGTCTTTAGCCCAATGTATCGGTTCTAGTAGATTGTGAGAATTGAAGATTATGTCAAAGAGCTGGCGTCATCAGCTAGATAGTCCCACTGAGAATCTTGCGTGAGACTTTCGCCGAGATACTCCTGCGCCTTCTCCAAGGGCTCGATAGCAAGATCGTTTTGCGGTGGCAATTCGAACTTTCTCAGCGCCGAGATGAGTCGATACAACTGCTCGGGGTTCATTTTTTCCGTTTCGTCGACCACAGTCGTGAAGACCAGAGAAAGGTTCGCCTCTGAATCGCCTTTGAATCCGTCCGAAGCTGAATTATTAAGCTGAACAATTTCCGGAGATAGCTTCTCTGCCGCTTCGGTTTCTGACATTATTTCATGAATCAAATGAACCATGGAAGCGAGCTCTATCCGCTTTTGTTCGCCGGCTCTGGTGAGTCTGTACAGCATGATCCTTTCCGCAATTAACCACAGGTCTTCTCCCAGATCACGGTCGGAAGATTCAAAAATCTGAAAGATTTCCTGGAATTTGTCTTCACTGGAGCTTTCGGGGACCGACATACCTTCGGCCTCCTTAATCCACGCCAACTCTTTGTATTTCGTCGTTTATCGATTTCAGAAGTTCGGCAAGCGGTTCAGACATGTCCTTTTTCGAGTCCGGGTAATGGTTCTCGAGCCATGCATGAAACCGACTGGACAGATTCCACATCGCAATTAGCGCTTCGGACTCGTCTCCATTGCCATTTCCATCGATCAACTGCAACAGAGGCAGGATGTTCCTATATTTTCCAAGCTTTTCACCGGCTTCAAGAGCCAGTCCGACATTCTTGATTTCCGGACCCGCCAGTTGAATTGAACTCTTGAGCTCTTTCGAAAAATCCTCGGTCGACGACCTTAGCTCGGAAACTGTCTTCTTCAGGTCGGAAAGTGCTGAATCAGAGACCTGTTTGATTTGTTGTTGAGTTGAATTTCTCATATCTTCCAGCGACTTTTGACTCTCGCTGGCAGTTTCTGTCAATCTTTCCTCGGCCTGTTCCTTGAGAGTGGAGATCGACGTTAGTATTTTCGAGCTCAATTCGCCGATTCCGCTCAGAGCGCTCTCTCGCATCACCGAAATCGAGGATTCTATTTTCTGTTTTTCTTGATTGAGTTGAGAGACCGACTGCGAAAGTCTCAGCTCCTCTGCTACGAGCTCTTTGATCTTCGCGCTCGTCTTGTCTTCCAGGCCCTTGAGGTTTGCTTGATTTCTCAGCTCCCCCTCGATAGTTCCATAGTCGAGATTGGCAGACTTCATTATTTGATTCCATGACAAGATTCTCTTGCCGTCGATTCCCAGCGCCCTCAGCTGGTTGTAAGCTTCAACTTCCTCTTTCTGTTTGGAGTACTTTTCGTCAAGCTTCTTGATTTTGTCCGAGACTGTCGCTTCAACAGATTCCAGATCCTTCTTTTTGGTGCTGATTTCGGCTTCGATTCTCCTTTTGTTTTCCTCCAGCCTCGAAGCTTCAGGTCTCAGCCCCAGTATCGTATTGTAGCTCTGCAATATATCCTGCTCAAATCGATTATACGCCTGAAGCGGATCGACTTTATGATCAGAAGAGATTCTCACTATGAGACCTCGGAGTCTTTCAACTTGCTCGACGGTCAGCTTCAATTCTTCTAGCTTCTTGATTTCGGAGAGAAGAGATTTTTTTTCATCCAAGTCCTGCCTGGCAACCTTTGCTTCCTGCTGGATCCGTGTTAACTGAGCCTGGAGATCTGTTATCGAATTTAGCTTGTCGATTATCTTCTTGGAGTCAAACTTCTCGCTCTTCAGAGCCACCAAGAAATTCTTCAAATTTTGCAGGCTGATGATATCGAGTCCTGCAAGTGCAAGTTGCTGTTTGGTGCTTGCATAATCCTGGATCTTTTGCTCATCCAGGGTATAGCGAGCCATAAGATCGGTCTTTCTCTGAGAAAGCTGTGCGATCCCTGACTCGAGATCAGTTTTCTCTTTCTTCCTACCGGCGAGAGATTTGCCTATATCTTCGTAGGTTGTCTTTAGAGAGTCAAACTTCATCCCGTACTTTTTTTCCAGAGCCTCTAGTTTGGCACTCTGAGAAATTATTTCATTTGGAGTGTAACCCTTTTCCAGAGATCTGGTGTAGACTGAATTCAAAAACTGTTCAAATTCTGGCATGCCGGCGCCAAATTTCTTGAGGGCGACCGCAATACTCCCCCCTTCAAGCATGGAAGACAACTCGATTTTGTTTTTGCGCTTGAAGCTCGCAACCTCCCATAGGTCTCTAGTCAAGTTATTAACTCCATAGTCCTTTGAAACTGATTCGAGTCCCTTCTTCTCAGCCTCGGACTCAAATTCACTGATAACGGAATTAATTTCTCCTGTGGTCAACACAGTTCTAGATAAAGAGCTTGAACTCTTGGCATTTTCGGCTTCGTCCAAGCCGCGAAGGTGATTTTTCACAACCACCCTTTTAGTTGATTTCGATAATCCGCGCTGCACGAGAATTGATGCCCTAAAGTCTTATTTTAGAGGTACGATTTCTAACTCCTGATTTCGTCTTATTATCTGCAATCCTAATGGTTGAATTTTGGCTTCTAATTTCATGATTAGCATACTATTTTCTTAAAAAGTGCACACGTTCGTCTCCAGTCGAGGGACATTCCAATTTTCTCCAGTTATCGACAATTTAATCGTAAAAAAGAGGACTTTGTATTGCAACGGCACGACCTCTACATGTGAAATGGAATTTTCGCAAGCGAGCCGTCAAGTATATAGCGGATAAAATTCTCGCCTTTACTCATCAGATCATTGAGATTCTAGAAAGTAAAGGAACGTGTTGATGCATGGCAGAAGTAAAATTGAAACAAAAGAAAGAAGAAGTCAAGGACAGATTTTGCGACTTTTGCGGCGAAAAGCTCTCGGAGAACGAATCGGCTATTTTCGGCCTCAGGAGAAAGTACTGTTCCAAGCAATGTCAGCAGACCGCTTCGCGCCGAAGGACCAGCGCTAGATTGGGTATACCGTCAAGGGTTTCCAAATTAAATCCTCTATATTTCGACTAGAATTAACCCAATTTATTGGGTTAATTTCATTTTTCTGCATAATTTTTAGTTCTTAAGGGGCTATACAGAACGATTTCATACTTTCCGCTTTAGGCAAGATTACGGAATCGCCATTTTTGAGGGCCGGAGAGATTTCGAAAGGATTCCGAGAACCCGTTTTACAGAAGATTTCTGGCAACTTCACAAATTTCGATTACTCGCCTCAGGCCCGTCCCTTGAGGATTTATTTCGGTCCAGGCCTTGACCACCCCTTTGGAAGAAAATTGAATGTACGAAGTCACGTGGAGCGGCTCAGGACTAATCTTGCGATAACTCCAGACCCTCTCTTGGCCCTACAATCCGCAAAGCCCCAGATTTGGCCAATCGTTTTTCTTCCAAAGAGAATGCCACTTGATGACTCCAATTTAGGAGACAAAGAATTCTAAATCAAGTCACAGATTCTTTGAAATCTTGAATGTCCAGAGATGGAGTAAATTTAGGCACTCCGACGGGATTTCTGATCATCCGATTACGAATTTCAAAAACGATCTTCTAGTGTAAATAGGGCGGTCCAACGAGAGTTCGTGCATGAGCTAGTTGGTAACTTACAGTTTCTGCGAGAAATGCGGTTACGATGAGGAGGTTTCATACTGTTCTGATCACAAGCAATTTCTCTGTCTCACCTGTGACTGGCAGCTTCATGAGACTGAGATGAAGCGAATGCTCGACTAGAACTTTTTTGTCGTGCGTAACGGAAAGATTGCCCACCAGTCTTTCGATTACTCTCGAACTAGCTTGACGTTTAATTTGGGCCATGGATGTCGGCCTTGCTCTAATTAAGTAAACACTCTACCTTCTTGAAATTGGAGACGAAGCTCCGGTCGTCCTGTAAATACGGCTTCTTCTGTCTTCAAAGTCTGGATGTTCGGTGATCAGTTTATTCTTTAGCAACTGCTCAAGGGCTTTTTGCACTGTTCTCAGTGGAAGACGCGTCATTGATACCAGCTGCTGCTGATCGACTGGCTGGTAATTTCTTATTGCAAACAAGACGAATTTTACTGACGGCCCTCCAGTGACGTTTTTTTGCGGCCTGTCAATCCCGAACGTGTCGAACCTCAATCCCTGGCGCTCAGATTCCAGAGAGGCAACCGACGTCAGTGCCACGTTGCCGATGTTCACATCCGAACCAAGCTCGAGGATTAACGATGCCTGTTGGGTCTCGCTCGGGGCTTCAAATATGATGTCTTTTTGATCGATCCTATTCGTGATCGACCTCAAATCGTTCCACTTTATGATACCGTTTTCATCGTAAATTCCTACGCCGCGCCCGCGCTCCCGTCCCTCCAAAACCACCTTGACTGGGTTCAAAGAAAGCGCGGTTTCGATTTGTGAAACGGTCTCCGCGGGAGAAAGCTGACTTGCGGGATCCTTCTTCCCTACGGCGATGAGAGTGTCAAAGCCGTGCGACTTTACTTCCTTGGAAAATCTGATCTTGTCCTCCTGCGAGAGATCAATAATTCCATCCGATATTTCGACCAGGTCAAATCCTAGCTTGTGAACTTTCTTCAGGGTCGCCTCAACAGAATTATGGAAAATGGAGTGTTCCAGAAGAGTGCCTGATGTGGAAACTCGAATGCCGTTCTTTCGATAGTATTTGATTCTCGAAGCGAGTGCTTCTTCTTTCCATATGAGCGGGAGGCCCCATCCTATTTCGACAATGTCGACGTGTTCGGATATTTGATCGAACTCCTCCCGAACAAGCCCATACAGCCGATCAATGACCATGGTAATTCTAGTGGAAAGCCTTCTCCGATACTGATCGCTCAATTCGATTCTATTTCTCCTATTTCGGGAACTGTTAGTTGTTTTTCCGGGAATAGCCTATGGCATCTTGCAACCATCAAGAATGTATTTCCCGACCACTGTATTTATTCGTAATATATATGCAGATTGGGTGCAGAATATGCGAGGTTTTGAACAACTACATGTAAGATTTTTCTCCGATCTTAAGTTTAGAGATAATCGGGAAAAATTCAACTCTACAGATAAGGTAAGGGTTTGCAGCTTCGAGGTTCGAGGATTTGGTTGGAGAAGGAATGTTCACGATCCAATGAGTCTTCGACATGGGGGTATCACCCAATATTCAAGATTCTCGAACTAAAACAGAAATCGGAATCCAATTGCCGAGCTTGGTTTTAGGCGGTCAAAGTCATCCTATTTTATCCCTGCGAGCTGTCTCCGCTTTTTTGCTTATCCCCTCAATTGTGTAAGCGAAAATTCTATGCTAGAGTAATAACTTAATTCACCGGAAGAGGTCCAAAAACATTCTTGATTTATTCAAATGTGTCAGAAGAAGATATGCATCGATGTTCGATACCCTAAACTGCACTAATTATATATAATCAAATTTTATGTTTGTACTTTCATCATGCCTCAAACTACTACCCAGTCAAAATACACTACGGTTTCTATCCCGATCACTTTGCATGATAGAATTGAAAAGATGATCATAAAGAAAAGCGGTTTCAAATCTGTCTCTGATTATGTGACCTATGTCTTGAGAGAGGTTGTTGCGATGCACGAGACGAAAGACATACCCGAGCCTTTTACGAGTACAGATGTGGAAGAGATCAAAGCAAGGCTGAAAGCTTTGGGCTATTTGTAGAGGAATAGTGGGTGTTTTTCGTATGTCGTTATCTCCACACGGCGGAAGACTTGTCCAGGTGAGGGCAATCGAAAGTTCGCAAGAGAAGGAGAATGAGCTTGCAGAGAACGTGGTCGTTCAGGTTTCGCATGAGACAATGGTCCAGATGTTCAACATTTCAACCGGTGTCCTGAGTCCACTGACCGGATTTATGGGGAAGACAGATTACGAAAACGTGATTGAAAACATGAGGCTCGCAGACGATACGCCCTGGACGATTCCCGTTTTGCTCCACGTTCCGGATAGTTTCAGCGCGGGGGCGAGCGATGAAATTACATTGGTTGATGACGGCGGGCGCGCGGTGGGGCTGCTCGAATTTGGAGAATTGTTTTCGATTTCAAAGAAAGAATATGCCAAGAAGGTATTCGGAACTGAAGACGAAGCGCATCCGGGCGTAGCAAAAATTTACGCATCATCTGATCGGGTTGTCGGTGGAAGGCTAAAGTCAGTCGTTAAGTTCGACAAAGGACCTTTCGAGAATTTCACCCTCAGTCCAAAGGAAACAAGAGTACTCTTCAAAGAAAAAGGATGGAAGGAGATCATTGCCTTTCAAACTAGGAATGCACCACACATAGGGCACGAATATGTACAAAAGACAGGTCTTGCTTTCGCCGATGGAATTTTCATAAATCCCGTCTTGGGGAAGAAAAAAGCTGGAGATTTCACTGACGAGGTCATACTAGAAACATACCAGGCGCTCGTCAAGAATTACTACCCCAAGAACTCTGTCGTTTTGAGCGTACTGCATTACGAGATGCAGTATGCGGGGCCAAAAGAAGCAATAATGCACGCAATTATGAGGAAGAACTTTGGATGTACTCACATTGCAATCGGCAGAGATCATGCGGGAGTAGGGAATTATTACGGCCCATATGCGGCGCACGAGATTTTCAAGGAATTTCCGGATCTTGGCATCCAGGCCGTATTTTTCCGTGAATTCTTTTACTGCAACAAGTGCGCCGGAATTGCGAATGAGAAGATTTGCCCACATTCCGAATCTGACAGATTGACATTCAGTGGGACAAAACTGAGGAAAATGTTCCAATCCGGCGAGACTCCGCCCAAAGAGTTCATGCGCCCCGAAGTATCAGAAATCATTCTGAAGTCAAAGACTCCTTTCGTAGAATGATCTGTACTAGAAGGTCATTGGATTGAGCAGCGGAAAGCGAGTAGCGATAATTGGGCTGGATTCCGTCCCTCCTGAAATGATGTTTGACAAACTCTTGGACAAACTTCCTAACATAAAGCGAATGTATGACAGAGGCATGCACGGAAACCTTGAGACCTGCCATCCTCCAATTACCGTTCCAGCTTGGATGGTTATGATGACGGGAAAAAATCCCGGCAAGCTGGGAATCTACGGATTTAGGCATAGGAGAGGTTTTTCTTACAACGACGGATACATAGTCAATTCAACTACGGTAAAGGAAGACACGGTCTGGCAGATTCTTTCAAGACAAGGAAAAAGATCCATCGTTCTTGGAGTCCCGCCAGGATATCCACCAAAGCAGATTGAGAACACTGATATCATTTCGTGCTTTATTACTCCAGGTCAAGACAAGCAATTCACTAATCCACCTGAGCTCAAGGAAGAAGTACTAGCCGCCGCCGGAGGGAAGTATATTTTTGACGTAACTTTTCGCACGGAGGATAGGGAGGCCATTAGAAAGGAGCTCTTTGAAATGACGCAAAAACGCTTTGATGTTGCTGAATATCTCGCAAAGAACAAACCATGGGACTTTTTCATCATGCACGAAATTGGGTTCGACAGGCTGCACCACGCTTTCTGGAAGTTCTTTGACCCAAAGCATCCAAAGTATGTGAAGGGTAACCAGTACGAACACCTAGACGAGGAATACTACAAGTTGGTCGACGAGAGAATCGGCCGGCTGGTGAAACTCTTTGGAGACGATTGCATCACCTTCATCGTCTCGGATCACGGCTCAAAAGGAATGATTGGCGCCTTTTGCGTAAATCAGTGGTTAGAGCAAGAGGGATACATTGCGTTCAAGACAAAACCGACAAAGATGACTGACATCGACAAGGCTGAAGTCGACTGGTCCAGAACGAAAGCTTGGGGTTGGGGCGGTTATTACGCGAGAATTTTCTTTAACGTAAAGGGTCGCGAGCCGAACGGAGTGATCGAAAGGAAAGACCTCGAAACCGAAAAGAAAAAACTTTCCTCAAAAATCATGTCGATAAAGGATAACAACGGGCGGCCGATGAAAAACGTGGTTTTTGAACCTGATCAACTTTATGGGACAGCGATCGGAGATAAACCGGATCTCATGGTATACTTTGACGATCTCAACTGGAGATCGGCAGGTACAGTCGGGCACGATTCGCTGTATCTTTTCGAGAATGATACGGGGCCGGATGACTCTGTCCATTCCATGATGGGTATCTTCCTAATGTACAATCCGAAAAAGAACATGAATTCGAGAGCGTTGAAGGGTGCGAAGGTAGAAGACATGGCTCCCACGGTTCTGAAAATGTACGGCATGCCAGCAGAAGACGGGATGGACGGCAAAGTCATCCCTGAGGTGTTCTCCTAAGCATGACCAGCGTTGCGATAAGCGAGCGCTCAAAATCCCAGAGGCCACAGGGCTTTGCAATCTGGATGACCGGACTCTCAGGTTCCGGTAAATCTACTCTGGCCGGCGTTCTGAAGAAAATGTTAGAGGACGATTACGGTCGCTTTGTTGAGATTTTGGACGGGGATGAGATAAGAAAGGGCCTGTCTAGAGATCTTGGTTTGTCAAGAGAGGATAGGGAAGAACACGCCAGAAGAGTGTCTTATCTCGCAAAGGTCCTTTCGCGAAATGGAGTCATCTCAATAGTCGCACTGATTTCTCCGTACAAAGTTTCGAGGGAGAGTGCTCGAGAAACTATTGGCAAGGAGAGGTTCGTTGAGGTTTACGTCAAGGCGTCTCTTGCTACCTGCGAACAGAGAGACCCGAAGGGCCTGTATGCAAAGGCGAGAAAGGGCGAGATCAAAAATATGACCGGGATACAGGATCCTTACGAGCCACCCGAGTTTCCGGACATCACGATAGCGACTGAGCTCGGGTCACCTGAAGAATCTGCCAGGATCTTGATCGAGAGTTTGAAAGATCTCAACTTTTCGCTGTAAGATAATCTACAACACGTCGAAATTTTACTAATCGGAGCTTAGCGCTCAGATTTCCGGAATATTACGAATACGAAAGAGATATTTCCGCTTGCTGACCCGAAGTGGGTCGGAATGGCAAGCACTGCGAGTTCAACAGACGAAGTACTTAGCCGGCTCCTTCTGGACATAAAAGCTCTGATGCTGCTCAGCGGTTCAAATGCTTCGTTACAAACTCTCGTGAATGAAAAAATCGTCTCTTCTCACGACGAGGAGATCGTGAAGTTTGTCTCGATGATAAACTCGCGTAAGCCCGAAAGCGGATTGGCGTCCCTCCTCATTGCCATCAGTGAGATGGTTCTTGCCTCCATTCTGGCAGTAGTCGGTTTAGCGCTTCTTGCCCCGTCGGTAGTAGGATTCAGCTCCCCCGGTCAGCTATCCTCGTATTTTAGCCAGATCGCAAGTACGATCTCGCCAAAGTCACTTTCAAATCCGATAATACCGGTAGGCGAATTTATCATCGCGGTCCTGCTTCTAATAGGCGCCTTCTATAATCTTCGAATCGCAGCATCGAATCTAAAAGCCATGGAACAAAAACGACAGGATGCTCGAAATTAGAATCAAACTGAAAATCTGGGGGGAAGAGTATTGGGTTCCAGAGCTGCTTCACTCCGCGATGGAATTCTATTCTTCAAGTACTTTGCAGTCGTCGTAGGCAGCATTGCGGCGTTTGTTGCGCTAGTTTTCGTTGTCAATGAATATTCGTATCTCGCCTCAGTGAATTTCGGATTTGGCGATATCATCCTAATTTCTGCCCTCGTTGCAATTATTCTTTCGAGCGTGGCGCTCATCGCGACTCTCCCAAGCTCAACGAGGGTCCGTTTCCAGCGTCTAAGGAAGGAATCTGTAGTAAAACCAACCTATGGGTTCAGTACCATGCTCGCAATAGGACTCGGAGCCACTCTAGGCTCGCCTCTTTTCATCCTGATTCCCCTCAACATAATTCAGTTTGAACTCGTTTCTGTTGGTTCGCTAGTATTAGCAACAATTCTTTCGGTTCTGATGGCCAAAGTCTATGCCGATATGTATACAGAGGCCGCCAGAATGGGTCTCGGCGCTGTCGGCGGGCCTTCCTTCACAAAAGCGGCCACTGGAGGACGAAGCGTGCGGTACTTTATCTCCCGCCTGTCGATGTGGATTGCTAACACCGCTCTTGCAGCGTATTCGAAAATCGTCTTTGTTGTATTTGACTTCGAACTGATGCCGCAAGTACTTGCAAATTTTGGAATAACTGGGATTTCCTCGACGATAATCGTCTATCTGATCACAGGTGTTTTCCTAGCGTGGACAGTACTAAATGCGTTATTTGAAGTCCGGTTCCTCAAATTGATCGGTTATCTACAGATCGCTCTAACTTCGGCGATGGTGGTAATACTAGTCTACCAGAGCATTCTCTTGGGCAACAGGGGATCCTGGAATCTTTCGGGAATTTTCCACACCGGCTCGGCCGGGGGAAACTGGCCCCTCGCTCTCGTTGTTAACACTGGATATCTTTACCTGTTGTTTTTCGGGTTTCAGGAAATTCAGGCTCTTGAACGTGATGCGCTGGATTATTCATCAGTGCCGATAATTTCCTGGATCAAGAAGGGTTTTACGATTTCCAAGTTCAAGTACCTCGGACTGGCGATGGTTGGAAGCGTCGTCATAGCGTCGATAATCAACATACTTTACGGCCTCGCAGTTTTCAGTCTCCATCCGAGCTTTGCCGCCCTGAATCAATCTTCAATTCCTGCTCTCTACATAAGTAACCTTGCGATCGGTCCCGGGCAGGAGCTGTTAACCGCCATCGTCTTTCTCATCGCAACAATTACAACTTTTGTACCCGCCTTTCTAGCTGCATCCAGACACTTGGAAGCGCTCGCCATTGACGGGTTTATTCCTCGGAGCATTTCAAGACTGTCGTACGTTTTCACGCTAGGCGCGATCCTGATACTAGCTCTCGGAAACCAGAACTTTTTGATCGATATTACGGATTTTCTCGTACTGATCAGTTTGGGCATAATCTCTCTATCCGCTATCTGGCTCCGGGGGCACAGCTTTTCGACTTTGAGCCGGCTCGACATCCTCCCGCTGATCGTAGGAGTGAGCTGCTTTGCGGCTGGCGCCGCGATATACGACATCAGTCCGTCGGTTGCAGTCTTTGGATCGGTGGGGATAGTGATCTCATATCTTGTGTACGTAGTCTATGAGCTTGGATATTTGGGCTCGCAACTTTTCCTCGGGATACTAGACGCAATCGTCAGTTTATTGCTAGTAGTCTACCCGCATGATTTCACGTCTCAGGCATTTTTCCTCTTGAGCTGGTTCAACATCCAGAGCTTTGACACCGGAATACTTTCGGCATTTCTGGCCGTATGCGCGGTGTTCTTGTTTGCCAATGTCATTGCCGACAACATATTCCGTCCGAAGACGCGGAGCAAACCGATTGTCGCAGTGGCCGCGAGTTGACTTTCCTTTTCGGACTGAAATCTGGGAAAATGGATAATAGCTCCGATCGCGGTCTCGAGCAGTACCTTGAGCCACCGCAGAGTGATCAATCTATCGAAGGATGAGAAAGAAAAGGACATTTCGAAGGGACGGACCAATCGCATAGCACATGAAGTCTACGATTTCGCTGACGAGACTGTCGCCCATGCTGAGGGAGTTTCAAAGGAGGAGTTGATGCTCGAGTGCTATCACAAGCTTGGCATGCTTCTCGCGCAGTGGGCGAAGAAACTCGATAAGATTGAAGGCGGGCAGCCGCGACCTTCGTGGCTCAAGGAGCATATAGAAAAGGAGGAGAAGAACGAGGGACGGCCCTGGGTTGATTTAGGACGCGAGTTCTTTGGTTTCGAGGTCGACAATTTATTTTTCGCTAGGGAGCGTGGATCCTCTCAACTTAGCGACGATCTGTTAACCGTCTCGCAGCCCTCGAGCATGTGGATGGAGGATTTTAGGGAACTGGTCAGATTCTGCGACAAGCTCGGACTGGATTTCTATGTTGATGGTTTCAATACGAGCCACCCTGGTAGAACGTTCAGGGTAGTCATTTACAAGCCGAAACATGGACCGCACACCCGTCTAGAATTTCGCGAGAAGACACTATTTGCGATTCAGCGTTTAGAGGAGCTTTCTCGAAAAAACGAGGGATCGATAAAGAAGGAAGCCTTTCTCGACGGCTTGGTTGCGTCGGGCAAGTTTGACAAGAACTCGGCGGAGAAGATGATCAACACTCTAATTGCAGGCGGACGGATTCCAAAATCAAAGATCGAGTAGAAATTTTCAAGCTTGAGGGGGGTTCGAGTCGTAAGATACAGTTCAATTCGAATCAAGCTGATTTGAGATCGGCCGAGCACTTTCAAGCTGCTCCGTCTCCGTTTCAGGTGCGATGCAAAGACCTGCGTACCTCAATGATTTTCATAAAATGCTTTGGAGCGAAATGCTCTAACTAGAAGTATCAAAATCAAGCTATCGGTGGCCAACAGAGCTTGAAACGAGCTCTTCGGTACGCAGAAATGGGCCCCCGTGTAGAAAAAGAAGAAAATTGCATAATAAATCAATGAAAGTGAATCTATGGCTTTAGAGATTAGAGTAGGTCCGGAGGTACGGGTAAAAGACCTACAGGATGCACGGTTGCAAGGATTTGAGAAAAAAGGGAGAAGAGGTACGACGGGGTACCTCATCCTAACGGGTGCTATGCTTTCTTACGGGCCGCCGGTTGCGTCTGATTCGGGGGCTCCAGTACCGTCTGCTTCGTAGAAATAGCCATCGAACGGCGTCGGTAGGTACGGGAAACTGGTCAAGTACGGGGCGCGTGGCTCGTTTACTCCATCGCTCAGCAGTCCGGCTGCTGCGGGAGGAGTGAATCCAGGCTTTATCAGAGGGTAGACTAGACCGGCAGCTACCTGTAGGTAGATATCTACTACGTCATCGAGAGGCCGGCGTCCGTTCGGGAATCCTGCAAGGTCAGGTGGACCGGTTGGGAAGTTGTTTACTATGCCAAGTCTGCTAGGAGTTGACGCAGGTGGAACCGCCATGTTGAGGCGGAGCATATCAGCCAGAGTTGGCCCTGTATAGTTCTGGAATACCGTCAGAACAGAAGCCGGAAGCCCCGTAAGCAAAAGTACTTCCAAATCCGTCCTTGGGTTCAGCGGTCCATTCGGAACTCCGGTGGTTGCTGTCTGGGCAGGCAGTGCCGCGGGATAAATGACTGGCATTAGTCCTGCGACTTGGAGATTCAGGTAGTACTGGAGGAATTGTTTGTCTTTGTGGGGCTGTTGAGTATTCCAATAGTCTTTCTGTCCGAGGAAAATGAACAGCTCATTGATGAGAGGGTTGCCCAATCTCGAGACCTGTTTCCACGGACCGGAGCGAGTGGGAGAAGCACCCTCGACGTTGTTTATGGATACTTCCTGCCTGCTTGCCGCTGCCCACACTCCAATGACGGATTTTTGATCTAGCACGTTCGTTGGATTTGATCCGTCGACAGTGAGTAGAGTTTTTGGAACTTGGAGGGCGATCGTGTGTACGTTGAGATCTACTGTGGTGTCAACGCCCTGCGGAAAATCAGTACTAGGAATTCCGGGTCCTTGGAAGGCGCTCAAACTTTCGAACGGTCTCAAAGTCAGCAGGTCGAAGATGGAACCGAGGTCTAGAGCAAAGCCCTCGCCCCTTTGTCCTGCGAAGACCTGTGAGCCGTCGCTGAGAGTGTTAATCGCAGCGCTTGCAAGAGTCGCGTAGTTGGGAGTAGATCTAGGGCCAATGTTAACCGGCGGACACGGAATATTGCTGCCAAGCACTTTGGTTCCATTCTTGTCGATGCGCCAAACGGTGTAGGTCTGTCTAACATTCCAGTTAGGATCTGTCAGCGAGCTAATGGGGCCGAGATTGTAGAGAAAGGTTTGCTCGTTGATGACATTTGTCTTGAACTGGAAATTGTAGGTAATGTCTGGAAGCGCGTCCGCATCGTTGTCTATGTAGATCGAGTACTGGACATTCTCGCCAAACTCGAAAAAGTTAGGGCCTCCTGGAGGTAACTCCAACGGAATGTAGTTTGCGATTAGAGTTACCGTGGATTGTTTGTCTGGACTTACGAACGCATAAACGTCAGTATTGTCAGCAACCGGATCTTGGGAAATTCCCGGCGCTTCTCTGTGAGATGTCATCTTCTATCTACTCCATCTTTGCCGCCACGTGCGACGCTATCTCACGAGATAACGACGAATCTTGGATCGCATACTTTATCTCTCCCCTGTAAACGTCCACCGAATCTCCTCTAAGTACCAGAATTAGCGGTTCCTTCGATGACATCGAAGCCGCTTTTGCTTCGGGCTTGGAGACTGCAGCAGAAGATTTTGCAGCACTGGAAGCTAACTTAGGAATCATGCCGGCGCCAGCTGCAACCGCGGCAACTGCTGCTCCAGCGACTGCTGAAACTTTCAAAAAGGTTCTACGCGAAGGCGCGTCATTTACCTGCTTCTGATCTTCGGACATGAGAACGGCAGGGTAGTTCGGTACTATATATCGTCATGCCAGAATCTAGCCCAAAACCAAACGGCTTGTTGACCCAATACTAAGTAATTCTATGTAGAAAAAATATGTCGAATTTGACCTGTGAGAATGAATCATATCAGGAAATTTTGATTTGGGAAAATGCCTAAATACAAAATTTATGCCTGAATGGAATCATGGGCTTTGATGATCCAGTAGTAATCGTCTTGATACTTGCGGCGGTGGTGTTTCTCTTTGGAGCGGGCCGGATTCCGGCATTTGCGAAATCTCTCGGAACTGCGAGAAGGGAATTTGACAAAGCAATGAAGGGAAATTTTGAAGATAGCCAGAGTGCAAAAGTTCAGGTCGCTGTCCCAAAGACCGAGACAACTTCACCCGACCCGTTGATCGAAGCGGCGCAGCGCGAAGGGATCGATACAAACGGCAAGTCAAAGCAAGAGATTGCGTCGGCCCTATCGTGGAAGCTGAATAACAGGCGCGAGTAATATTTCTCTAACTTTTGTTGAGTTCGAGAATTTCCAAAATAGGATCGGCATTCTCCCCGAGTAGCCCGACTCTTTCAAGGGCGAACGGGACCGTCAATTTTTCATCCGACGTTTGCGAATCGACGGATGATTTCATCTCCTGTATTACTTTGGGCGCAATCAACCGCCAGGATTTTGCGAAGAATTCAAAACAATCGAGCTTGTCGAGGACGTTGACATCTTCTGAAACTAATTTAGTAAGACCGACCTTGTAGTTTTCAAGATCGATGATCGAAAGCCACAATCGGTCCATCGTTCTTTCCAGCGGTTCAGAGTCCAGAAAGCGGTTCAGGCTCGGAGTCGAAGTAATGTCAACCGTCCTCTGAGAATCTGAATAGACTATCGACAGGGAAGCGTGCGAGTCGTGCTTTGAATAAACTACCCGAAGGCTAGAATCTTTTTCCATGTGCTTGAAAATCACGATCAAATTCGACTCCGAAGATTCGGCGGAAACGAGCGCGTATTGGTCAATCCGCTCGTAATCAGGAACCTGATCCCTCCGGAGCCAGGTCTTGCCGATTGATATCGGGACGCGAAAATCCCGCTCGAAGGTTGAAAGCCTGAACTCCTTGCTGAAGACTCTGCTCTTCTTGGTATCGTAAGAAAATTCGTACTGGATGTCGTCGGCGCATCTGTACGCGCCTTTCGCATCATATGCGCCGTCCACGAGCTTCACGCTCAGTACCTTGTCTAAAACCTGGAAGGGAGAAGTTGCGATGAATGCCTCAATGCTTTTTCGGGTTTTCGTTATCTCAGAATCGAGGGAAGCCCGGTAACCGGAAAGTTCCGCGTTTATTTTCTGCTCCAATTTGGTCTTTGTCTGTTCGATAGCTAGATGAGAAAATCCGGAGATCTGAGTTGAAAGTTCTGAGAGGGTATCCTTGCTAATTTCATCCCCCAGCGACTCTACCAAAGCTCGAATTTTCCCATTCAGTTCGCCGAGATCGTCGAGACTTTTCTTCGATTTCGACTCGATGTCGCTGACCCGGCCTTCCAGTTGCTCTTTTTGGTAGGCAAACCGCATCGCGTCCACCAGCGAGGAGAATGATTGCTTGATAGCGCGACTGCCCTGCTGCTGAGAAGTAGAGACGAGCTTCTCGTCAGATTGCATTTCTCGTCTTCAAAACGGGCAAATCGGTGTATTAAATGATCGGTTTTTGGATGAATAAATCGGAGAATTGATCCTGTATTGGTGTGCTGAATCCATGCTTCAGCCCGCGGCATTCCTACTCTACAGATAGCTGCTGAAGCAAAGAAAGGCCCCGGTCGTTGATCGAGTACAGGGTCTTGTTGCCGTCGCTCAGGGTATTCATCATGCCGAGCGAAACAAGTTGGTTCATGTGTTTTCGGAAAGTATCGTATCCCAGTCGTGCCTTTACCATAATCCAGTGTTGCACAGTTGGTGTCCTGCACGCCTCAAGAATTGCAACCATGATGACCTGTTGAGAGCGAACCTCACGTCTCCTTCGGTGGTGGAGCAGCATCTCAAAACTTCCAAAGTTCGAGATCGAACTTAGCGCAACCGCGGTAGGTTGCGGAATCCCCAAAACGGTTTGTGTGGACATGTCGATTCAGATCTCTTTCAATTGAGTAAGATACAGGGTAGGTGTTTAATCATACGTTTTTGGAAGGGGTGTACAACTTTTTTTCTCCGTATAAAGGGACAAAAGTTTGCAGCTGAATTGAAGAAAGTGCCTTCTTTTCTGTCAAAGGGAGGAATCGCATTAAGAATTCAAGACCTCGAGTGGAAATACTACTCTTGATGAAGGTGTTTACAGGCCAACGAATATTTTGTGACTAGATCAACGAAAGTTGATCTATTCGTATGAACTTTGTTGACTAGATACTGGGTATCGGTTTCAAGCAGCGGTGGTCTCGACTTTCTCGGATGCCTGAATTTCGGGCAGGCTCGACAGGATTTCCTGGCCTATTTGGGCCTCCGGGAAACTGTTGAGAACAGCGTCTCCCGGAACTTCGTGCTGATCGGCCCGCGGTTCTGCAAGAAGAGAGTTTTCTCCGGTGAATGAGACCAGTCCCGAAATCTGATCCATCAGCTTGGTGTATTTTTCCTTGGGGACAGATTCTGAAAGTCTAGTCTCAAGCTCGGCGATGCGCGCTCGTGCTGCTTCCGAGTCTGCAGCCCTTTTCGAGATCGACTGCTCGAGGTCTTTGATCTTCGAGAGGGCCTTGTTGTGAAGGTCCTGCGGAACTTGGTACTTCTCCGTCAGACCCTTGATTACATCGTTTTGAGTTGAAATCTGATTGCTCAGCGTGAGAACGACGGTGGAGAGGTTGTTCAGCCTGCCGCCGAGAGACTCTGTCCGGCCGAGATCGTCGCGAGTCCGCTGGAGGTCCTCGGTCAGCTTGTCGATGTTGGCCTGCAATTTTGCGATGGCATCCTGGTAGGCTTTCTTCGGCACAGATTGCTCGAGTTTAGTTTCAAGCGCCCTGCACTTCAGGATTAGTCTCTTCATCTCGCCGGTGATTTCTTCGACTGAACTCAAGACGTATTACACTTGTTTAGAATGCATGAGAGAATCGGATGCGTATATCTAATCGACCGAATCAAAATGGTTTGACAAGAAGATCAGGTACGATCACTCTCGGAGACACTTTTTCTCTTTTATCGGTGAAAATTACGTGTATTTCACGCTCAAATGGACGTCTGATATTGACCTGTACTCGTGTCTGCTTCTACTATTGGTGACTCAAGTAACTAAATAGAGAAGACTAAAATGCTCATACGGCCATTATACAAGGATAGCGAAATATCGCAAATAGACAAATCGTAGAAGGTAAGGGCGGATTGAGAAATGGAATATCAGTAAGTTCACGGATAGAGAAATGGCAGAACGACCTTTGGGTCAAAGCGAAATCAAGAGAACAAGTCGGGCAGCTCCTTCAAGATGAATATCGAAAGGGGAACCTGACGGACCGAGAGTTTCAACAGGCTATCAAGGAAGTCTATACTTCCCTTCGGTAGCTTCAGAACTCATTTTCTTTTTAGGCATTCCTGCGCCAGCGTGAGCTTTTTCGATTCTCATGGATCAAAAGGATGTAAATTTCTGGTACCAATTTACTTTGTAGCCCAATCATGAAGGAAAGCTTTCAGCTTTCCTGCTTATCTTACAAGGCATGCCTCTGGGAATGTGCTGGCACGATTACAACGAGTCTTTGGTGGAACGAGGAAGGATCATCTTTGATCTGGGATTTGCAGGCTCGTGGAAGAAAGAGCTCACCTCGATGAACAAGAACAAGGTTGGAAGACCGTTTGATTTCCCGAATTCATACATCGAGTTCCTCTCGTTTCTCAAGGTCGGATTTGACATTCCTTACAGGATGGTCGAGGGCGCAGTTGACGCGCTCTCAGAGTATATCTCGTTTATACGAGACATCTGCTTCACGCAGATAAGGAGGAGGATGGTTCGTCTCGTGAAGGGAAAGAAGCCTTCGGAAATAATAATTCAATCGCGTGATGACGACGCGGAGCCGATCACTGTGGTGGTCGATTCAACGGGGCTTTCAACAACTAGCAAAGGGTCCTACATAGAGGCAATGTGGACGAAGGAGAAGAAAAAATTCGTCAAGCTGCACGTTATGGCTGACAAGAAGACAAAGAAGATCGTGGGCTTTCGAGTGACATCTGAGCACACTGGCGACTCGAAGAAGTTCGTTCCGCTCGTAAAGGAAGTGTCGAAGAAAACGAAAATCAAGAAGGCGTATGCCGACACCACGTACGATTCACGAAAGAATTTCAACGTCCTGGATGACATGGGAATAGAGCCAGCAATCAAGGTCAGGAAAAATGCCGGGACGCTTGCAAGAGGCTCTCCCCTTCGCAGACAAGAAACCCTACTCACAAAGAAACTCGGGCTGGAAGGCTGGAAGCGGCTCAAGGAATATGGTCAGAGGTGGATCGTAGAGATCATTTTCTCCTCGTTCAAAAGAGTGCTTGGAGAGGCTCTTCGTTCTAAGAGATTCATCTCCCAGAAGGCCGAAGCTTCGCTGAAAGTCATGTTATACAACAGGTTCCTTTCTGTGTAGCGAATAGCAATTCAATCGATTCAAAGAGTCAAATTATCACCGAAGAGAATTGGGCCACAGACTAGTACCAATTCAGCTTGCTTAAATGTATAGTACTATGACAGATGCATGGTTACCAAAGGGGTAAATCGTAACGGTTACCATCAAGAGCATGGTAACGATTCCTTCGAAAATAAGAAAGAAATACAGTCTTTGGCAGGGAAGCAAAGTCGAATTCGTCGAAGTCGAGCAGGGTCTGCTTATGGTTCCTCTCAGGACGCTTCGTGAATTGAGGGGTGCAGGAAAGGAGAAATCCGATCTTTTGATCTCGGGGGTTAAAGAGCTCGAAATTGAACATAGGGAAGAAGGGAAGAGTTGAAGGATGACAAGCGATGATGTTTCTGCCACGATAATTCTTGTGGATGGAACTGTTCAACGAGTCGGGTTTCGTAGTTTTACCGAAAGAACTGCTAGACGATTTTCGATAGTCGGTTTCGTCGAGAACATGAAAGATGGTACCGTGAAAATTTTAGCGCAGGGTTCTAAAGATAAGCTTGGAAATTTTGTAAGCGAAATCAAAAATGCCCCAGAACCCATATTGGTCGAGAGCATCTTGTCGAAGAAAGCCAGAGTGAGGCCTGGGTTGAAAGGGTTTGAAATTGTGGTAGGAACACCTGCACGTGAGGCCCTCGAAGGGTTCGGCTCATGGGCATCTGTATTTGGAGACTGGGGGAAAGAAAAGAGACTCGACGAGTGAGAATTTCAAATCTGTTGATTCAAAGTACGTCAAGATTTCGGAAAAACTCTCTCAGATACTCGACGAGCTTCGGGCTGAGAACTGGGAGGCCATAATCCCTTGACAGGAGTGTTGAGGCCTTACTCAGGGCCTTCGAGAACTCCCGAATCAAAACCGCTGATCAAACAGTATCTCTGTTCAGGCACATCCGTTCAGCCACGTTCGAGCTCTGTTTGAGCTATAGATAGATGAAACAAGCTGTTTCAATTGAACAGAGCTTGAAACGAGCTCTTCGGCCAAAAAATTTTTTTTCTTAGTGAATTAATGAAAACTGGTATTAAAAGAACCTATAGCAAATTGACATCTTATGTCCTAACAACTATATTAGATCGAGGAATTTATCGATGGAAATTCCAACATCCTCGATTATGCTCTTGAGAGTGGCTATCTTGATAGGATCATGTCTGGGAACAACAGTCCATCTTCCGTCGGGGTGTTCCAGAATAATATGACTCCCGGACTGTCTCTTCGCAACGAAACCAAGTTTGCCAAGAGCCTTGACGACATGTCTCCAGTCTTGGTTTCTTAGGCTCACCTTATGGTAATCTCCACTACTTCTCCTTTCTCTTTCTTCGCTCTCTCTTTGAGATAATCTACCGCAAGCGATAACGCATTCCGCATGTTCTTCTTCACCTCGGCAAGAGTTTCTCCCTCCGTATGCACCTGTGGGAGCTCAATGCATTTAGCTAAGTATCCGCCGTCTTCAGCCTTCGTCACGACATAAGAATATTTGCGCCCGTTTACTTTCATGCCAGTATCAACACCAACATTAGTTTTAAAGTAACTCGTCCTTTCTCCCGGCTAGCTCTGCTTTAAAATCCAAATATCAGGGCGGAGAGGACCCAAGCGCGCGCGATTTCGAATTGGGGATCAAGATTATCGTATCAATAATCGACGTGGATGATTCACGTATCGTCAGAATCTTGGACATATTTCTGACCCACAAAGAGTATGAAAAAGTGTTCGGATACGACTGAAAAACCTCTTATCTTTTTTCCTTCTTGATTTCGAAGCCCTTCCAGAAACTTTAGAGCTTTCTTGTACAAGAATACAGAGTATTCACGCCCGTCTCATTTCATCCAGTGTGAATCGCTCGCTGCGTTTCATTTCGGCCAGCCGGCTCCTGAGCTCCTTTTTTTGGCCCTTTCGAAGGCGTGCCCTCGGCAGGTCGCTCAGGACTATCTCTTCCACAACCTGCTCCAAGAAGTCGAGCCTTTGACTCACAGATTTGACTTCATTGTAAATCAGCTCGAGAGAGGCCTTACCCAAACGCTTCGGAGAATAATTCGTGCTCGCTCATAACTAAGGTTTTCTCGTCAAGAAAATCGAAATTCTCGTTCGGAGGCAAGGCTTGATGAAGATGTTAGGATCGAGGTACGACAAAGACGCACAGATAGCGGGCATCGAGGTGCTCAATTCGAGGAATAATATTTTCAAATCGCGACATCCGAGATCGTGCAGCGGCTTGAGGCTTCCCTCTGAATCATGCTTATACAGCAATGTATTCGAAGCCCAAGTTCCGTTCAGCTACATTCGACCTCTGTTTAAGCTCCAGAAAGGTGAAACAAGCTGATTCAATTGAACAGAGCTTGAACGAGCTCTTCAGTGAAAAGAGTACGAGCGGTTGCGAAACTGCAGAATTTTGGTTCTGTTATTGTTCTCAGGTTAAATCAAAGCCGTTTCACTTCGGGTGAGAGATCAAAGCGCTCTCTAATCAAGTCTCGAAATTTACTTTCCAATTGCCGGGACCTGATCTCTTGCCCATTGGTTGATCTTTTCGGAATAATCCAATATATCTGACGTCACTACCGGCTTCGCTCTCAACCACATCTCGAAGCCATTCAATAGAAGCATCATTGAGGTTTTGACCTCAACATCTGACCCGCTGCCCTCCTTGATAAGTTGAAGAAGCGGCCAAAGTGTAGCCTCTTTTGCCATCTCTGCGGCAGACTTGTCAGCCTCTTCAATTACCTTGGAGAATTCCTCAATGACGGGTTTAGCTTCATTAAGAGCAGCATTGACTATCTTTAGATTTGTATTTACGGAATCGGCAATGTCTTTAATTTGAGTTTTTGCACCCTGGACAGACGTTTCTGCAAGTTCCTTGATCGAATCTGTAGTTTTTCTAAACTCCTCCACGTAGTCATTGGACTTTTTGATTGCGACTGCCAAATTCGTGATAGCGTTTTGCAATACTTCCAACTCGCGATTGGAAGCCTTTATTTTATGATCTAGTCCAGCATCAACTAACTTTTTCACCTCAATCTTCTTGTCGAGATCAGACATAACTTCGATTAGAGATTCGGATTTGGAAATGTTAGTAATCATCTTATGTTGATCAAAGTCAACTTCGACGCCATTGAGTAGCATGTTTCTCAATTTGGGCAGATTTTCTACGTCAACTCCGAGTGAACTAAGACCGTCTCGTGCCTGAACGTAATCTTTGAGTTGAATCTCCGTTGTCTTCTCACCATCAAGCGCTATCTTCTTGCGAGACTCTGCTTGTTGAACTTGATCATTGAGCTCTTTGACAACCCCCCCGCCAGCTTTTCTTTCTTAGTAACTAAGTCATTGAATGACTTCTCTAGTTCTGAATACGAGACTCCGTTCGTCCCTTCGAGTTCGAGCATCCTTTTGGCGCAGCCCATCAATTCCGAGACATTAGTCGTCTTGTCTTTGGTAATTTTGCTGGCGGCTTTTACGATAGTGTCGACTTCCAGTGGATCGTCGATCCCATTATCCTTCAAGGAGTTACGCAGCTTGATTCCTGCGAGCGCCTCGCCGACAGTCGCCCTGCCCTCCTTGAGCTGGAAGGAAAGTTCCTTAAGATCCTCAATTCCAGGTCCCATTAGCTCCAGGAGCTTTGCCCACGTTCTCGAAATAGTACCTGCCCCTACGTGCAGCGTTGAGACCGCGTCGTCCCTTCTTAGAGTCAAATAAGCCGTGCAAGAGGGAAGCTCTCTATCATCAAAAACGATCGGCACGCAATATCACTAGATGAAAGCTCCGTCCAAGTTTTAGAGCTTGCCGTCCAATTCGTCAGTTTCGTAACCTGTATGCGTCGAGGGCGTCCACATCGTCGTCGTTTTCGTCCACATGGTCATTGCAATAGCAAGAAAAGTGTTGTTTGGATGCAATTTTTGACCCAATTTTCAATTCCCAGATCAAGCACGATCTGAGCGTGTTATTGTGAACAACAGTCGATCGTGCTACTTCGCATGAAATGAACGTCTGTCGTCGCGATGAAACAGGGGCCAAGCCGGGCACGCCTACGAGTCAATCGGCATCGACATGCATAATGGCGACAGACTTCCGTTTCGTTTTTTGCGTTTTGGGAGAAGTGGCACGTTCTAACAAGCGATGTTTTTCGAAGTCAACACAAAGACGAATCAGAGTCTCAAAGCGAAACCAGCTGAAGGGTCATGCAAAACAGGCTATTGCTGACCTTTGTACAGGCTGCAGACCAGTTGCCTGAAGAACCAGACGACAACGCTAATGCCACCCTTCTTTCAGCCGTCTGTTCTGAATCTAAAGGATGGACGATTCTAATGGGATCCATACAGTACGTCTGAAAGAGACGCCATTCCACAGTAGGCAGCAATGTCCGAAGATAAGGAACATATCGTCAAGGGCGCCAGCGAGAAACAGCGCCGAAGTGCCAATATTAGACGTTCTGTCCAAGTTTCAGGCTAGTGGTATTAAGACGAAACTGGTGTTGCGAGAGGTGAGAAGCCCAAGGTGGTTCCCTGACCTTAACGAAGAAGACCTTGCTGCACTCTATTCACGTTCAAGGAAGAACATTGTCGATTCTGTAATAAAATACTCGCGAAAGCAGCTAGTTCTCAAAAGGCAGGTCCGTCCTATCGGTGAGAAATGCGACGCTGGTGTGTGGAAGATAACGAATCTTGGAGTCGAAAGGTTGCTACAGGAGGGAGCGAGCTGGATAGCGAGCTACAGTGAACATTCTGCCATCGTACAGGATTATGATAACACTTTCGCTCACCAATCATTCTTGAACGTCGACGAAGACTGAATGTGACGAAGGTGGTTTTCATGGATATCCTCCTGGATACACGACACATGCATGCAGTGCACCAATGCACTGCTGAAAGGACGTAGGGAACTAGTCTATGAGTCCTCAACCTAGGTGGACCATTCCCGTGAACATCAGGAAGCAGGACAAACCTGTGCTAGACCTGCGTTTGCTATTGCCAAGGCAGATGGGACCGAAATAACTACTCTCATTCGAACCGCTCTGAAAGAATATGTTGGGATACGTCAGGAAGGTTCTCAGGAGGCTCGATCAAAGAAAATGGATGATTACCTCGAATCATCACCCTTCGAACTCGTCATCCATCCCAAACCTCTGACTAGAGAAGACCTCAGACAATGGGCTGACTCAGATGTTCTCACTGCGGCAAGGCATGTCAGAGCAAGGAAACAGGAGTTGGATTTCGAACTCCGAGGGAGGGGTTATTACTTTCGTTGGTGAGTACCAAATAGACTGAGCGTTAAAGAAGTTCGGAGGGAACGAATCTATCCTGCTAACATCTGATTGGTGGTGCAAGTGACGAGTGAGGGCACTTGATCAAGCGAGATGACTATCTGGTGGTCATCCCGAAATGGAAGATTGACTTGCGCAAGATCTTTGATGCTGCATCACGATTGGGTTACTCCTGACTGACACCGGTTCTGTTGTTATTAGTAGACCATGACATTCCTTCAGTTGCGCAGTCACTGCGATACTGGCTGGGCCAAGTAAATCAGACGGATGTTACGGAAAAGATTTAGCAAGTCGTCGTCAGCATTCTTTCTTTCGAGCCCTTCAATCAGTGTTTCATTAAATCCAAGCTCGAGCGCAAAGTCCTTCAGGACCTCCAGTTTCTTCGGATCTCTTCCTTCGAAAATAACATCCTGCAGCTTTCCTATGAAATAAAGCACGGCATACAACCTGCTGGCCTGATCTTTTCCGACCTGAGTTTCAACTTCAGAGATAGCTGAAATTGAGATCGTCCATGGATTTTGCGAGTCTCTCGAAGTACAGCTTCGTCATCGCATCAATCGGATCATTGACTTGCTCTTCTGCGAGCCGCGTGGAAAGCTCCAGCATTGTTTTTCTGGGATTAGTCTGGAGGTTGGATAAAAAGGCAAGCGCCTCCTCCCTTATTTCTAAAAAGCTTCGAATGGCCTCCTCGCCGTGAAGAAGTAACTGTCTGGAGTTTACCTCTGCCTCCTTCCTCGGCTGAAGCATCAGATCAGCGATCCTTGTAGATTCACCCTGCTCGCTTGCTTCCATCAAAATGTCCTTGTTGACCGTCAGTAACCGTCCCTGGACATCTACCGTAGTGGACGCATCGTATGTAAACGACAGCAGTGAAACGGGTCGATTCAAAAAGTACAGCTGACGGTTCATGAAAAAGATACGGTTTTTCGTCGCCAGAATCTTGGCTTCGCTTCGCTCGTCGTTCACGTAGAGAGTGCATTTCTTGTGTATCCTGCCCTGGTACTTCACCGATTGAAGGTCGAATACAGCTTCGCTCATTGTGATCACATCACCTTCTCGACACTTAGATCGGAAACCTTGCTCGCCACCGACTCGTACCCTTTCTTCAGTGGCGCGAACGTGGATCCTTCCTTGATCCCGTAGATCATCATGAGGTCGTAGAAAGCAGAGGATGCACCCATATCTCTCGGGTACCCCTGATGATCGGCACCTATAACGTCCTTCAATTCCTGTCTCCTGTACTTTGAGAATGCTTTGTCGATTCTATTCAGGACATCTACCGGAGCGAAAGCTAACAAGTACGCCGTCGAAACATCGGCCTTTTTTGCATTAATCGAAAAGCTTGACTCTTGCGTGTAGAGCACATCGTCTACCGAGGGATAGACTTTTTCAGACGCTGACAGGATGGCAGAAAGACAGTGCTCCCTTATTCCCAGACGCACATCGTTTCCCATCATATCCGTGACGCTGTCGATTGAAGAAACCAAGAGGTGTATTACGGGCATAAGAGCTTGAGAACGGACAACGAGTCCATCGTTTTCCGTGTAGAAAATCAGGTCATCTACGTATGAGGTGGAGACTGCGATTAATGGAAAGCTATATTTTAGGGCGGTAGATATGGCGACATAGCTCGTGTTCTGTTCGATCAGCGTGGATGTCTGATCGGCTGTTACCATAAGAACGATTGTATTTTTCCCAAATTGCGAGATTGCAGCAAGAACGAGCACGGATATGGGTCTCCTTGTGTCCACCACCAAAAGTCTGTAGTGAGATCGGCCGAGGCCGACAAACTTCATCCATCTGCCGAGCTTGTCGAGGTACTTTGAGTAAAAATCAAACCAGCTCGTTCCTTCGGACCTCCTCATCGTGAAAGTTTCTACTTTTTCGATTTCGTCGTCCCCGGCAACTATGGACGCGGCGTAAACGCCCCTGTCCTCTCCCTCCAATGGTGATGACTTTGGCAATCCAGCAAAGATCACTGAAACCTTTTCGAAAGGGGGCTCCACCTTGGGCAAATTCTGGAGCTGCTGGACGCAGGCGTCTTTGTACAACATGGCGCCTCCACAGTTGCTGCACATCAAGCGTAGTGCAGTGGACTCGGACTCTTCATGACCGTTGATACATTTTATCCTGCTCATAGGAGAGCTCCTCACGCTCTTCGTTGTACGAGTAAGATCGGCTGGACGCGGCAAGGGATCTGACGAAGAATTTTGCTACATCCCGCTGGAAGGGAAGCTCGCTCGTACGAACCACCTCTTTGTTTTCGTCAAAGAGTCGATGCAAAAGCCTGACCGCCACCGGATACTGGGATATTACTACAAGACTCTCCGAGTCCATCTTCCTGTATTCCGAAAGAACCAGGAGGATTGGTAAGGCTTCCTTCGAAAGAGAGATTGCGTCGCTAAAGTCCGGCTTTGCTCCGCGCATCGTGCTCTGGATTGCGAGCATCTCGTCCAGGATCCCGGTCGTGTTAAGCTTCAACACATTCGAGAAAGATGGGTCCACCGTAGCCACCAGTTTTTTCACAGTCTCGATCTCATCTATGGCTCGCGCCATCGCATCTCTTAGAAATTCAATAACTTTGCTGATATTCTCGAGCATCAAAGGCGCGCTCGAGGGAGAGATGTTCGCGCTCATCGCGATTAATCGAGTCAATCGCTCGGCATCTTCTCCGTTGGAAACGCTCGAAAGCTTGGACACAGCATCGAGAAACATCTTTAGTTTTTCACTGTACTTTTCACTTTCTCTGACGTGAAAGTTCAGCCAGTAATCATCTGAAACCAGCTTCATTGCGGTAACGTAATCTCGTGAGGCGAGCAATGAAGCCGGACTGACTGGAGGCGTGACTTCTTCAACGAGCATAAGCTCGCTGTACGCTCTGATCGACTTAACATAGTGATCAAAAAGTGTTGTCGTCGTTTTCTCAATCGAATCCACGACTCGTTGGTAAATTTGAAGCTCTTCATCTAATTGTGACTGACTGGACACGGCAAACTGATCCATTGACGGGTATCTTGGTCCGACAGACTCTGCTCTCGTCTAAGTGACTGTTCGTCGTCAGGGAGACAGATGAAAGCACCTGCAATCCGGCCGTGAGACGCGTCCTAAGCAGATTGGGCATTAAATCAAGAGAGGGAAATATTCTGTTCTCGATGTCAGATGTCCAGCTTTGAAAGGAATCATAACTCGCGGTTGGGAGCCGCTTCCTTACATCATCTGCGTACGAGACATATTCGGCAAGCGTCTTCCTTTCTGAGCTCAGGTCGATCGAGGGAGCGTTTGTGGATATTTCCTTCATTTCGCCGTTGATTGTCATGATCCTGCGGTCAAGATCTGCGAGCAACTCTTCAAGCTTAGTCTTGGAAAGCTGGGTGCGCTCTAAATTCTGGGTAAGTCAGCTCGGTCCCCGTCAGCAAGCCAGCTACTCCGATCGACCCCGCTATCATAAAGTACGAACCGGCGTCAATTGAAATGCCGGTCTGGAGAACGTTAGCGCCGAGCGGAGACAAACCGAGCATCATCGCTATAAAGGCTAGAGCAACGATCACTGAGGTTACTATCGGCTCAAAAATCCTGGAATAGTTTTGAGTCACTTCAATGACCGAAATTTTCTTCAAAAGGGAGTTTGTCAAAAAACTCGCCACTGAAACGGTTACTATGAGCACGGCCGCGAAGAGGATTAGAGGGATGTAGACGATGTAGCTCCTCGTGAGCATGAAGTTTGACACGGATAGCGCGTGCGCGTAGAGGAAATTCGAGGGCGCGGTTCCCTGGAGCAGGTTGATTCCGGACAAAGGCGGCCTGAGGTTGTTGGCGAGGTTACTTAGCTGCGAAAAAATAATCGGCGGATTCGAAGCGACGTTTGGAGAGGAGTTGTAGTAAATTCCATTGTCCAGTAGCACAAACGGAGTCAGCAGTAATACAAAATTGATTGATTGCACTCTCGCGCTGCCAAAGCCTTCGTAAAGCATCCCCACAAGTATCAACGGTATCGAGAGAAAGTACAGCGGTGTGAGCATCAGGGAGACCGAAAGAATGACCAGCGAGATCGAGATTGCCTCGATCCGAAGAAGGAAAAAGCTCAGCAATGTGAGAATCAAGGCCAACATAACGACTACACCAACCAAAGTAGTCAGCAGCTGGAAGAATCCAAACCCTAGGAGCTGCCAGATAATCGCAAAGTATGTGAGAATGTAAAGGATTATGAGCGCGAGGCCCCCCGCTTTCAGATAAACTAAGGATAGTCCAACTCCCAGAAGGGCGGCTAAAATAGAATCTCCTGGAAGAAACTGAACTACTGAAAGGAGCACGAACGTGGCAATCCAGATAATTAGGGCAGAAGTGTAGGTCTTGATTTTCTCCCTGACCGGAGAAGTGTTCGGAGATTCCTTCGTCATCAAAGAGGACATCGCTGGCCCCTCTTTATTGTCGACCGATGCAGCTGTCAGTGGTAACAGTCGTCGCGCCAGCAAAGACCCGTTGAGGCTGATATTGCTGTCCTTTCAAGAGTCCCTATTCTTCCACTTTGTGTGGGGACTCTTGTTGCTCAAGCTTCATTGTAAGCTCGTCAATGTTTTGAATTCCATGCTCCAGCAAGAAGCTTCTGAATAAAACCCTTTCAGATTTGCTCACAGCTTCCGTGTCATTTTTCATCGACGGAAACTTTTCTAGCTGATCCGTCCTCGCTTTTGCGAGAATAATCAGGAAGGTTATCGTCCAGGGATCAATGTCATTCAGCTGGCGAATGGAAATGCTCTTGCTCGATTCAATACTGGTAAACACGTTGAGGCTATTTGCGAAGGATCCTTGTAACTCTTGATCCCAGAGGCCAGAAGGAATTCCGACAGTCGCCCAGATCAGGTCCGTTCGGAAACTATCAGAGAGACCGGAATAGTTTGCAATGCTGAAGATCCTCATGTAGCTCGTCACAATCGACCTGAATCGATCCTTGTCCACTATTTCCTTCAGTATCCCTTCTCCCTTCAGCACTTCTTCCTGCTCCCGAAGGATCTTCGCCATAATCTTCACTTGCTCTGCTTCGCTCAGCTCCACGACCCTCTCGTAGTAGCTGCCGGTATTCGTGATCACGCTCATCTTCGAGTTCAGCTCATTCGTCTTGATCACGATTTGACTGAGCGTCTTGTGGTACTGAGAGGCCATCTCCAATTCATTCTCAAGTTCTGCCAGCTTCTCCGATTCAATCCGAAGCCTGTCGCACTCCGCTCTATGCTCGGAAAGTTGCGCGCTGAGCGCTGCAGCATCGTGGTGTAGTGAGTTCAGGCTCTTCTGCAAAAGTTTCTTCTTTCCAGACACGTCGATCCGCACCTTCGTTACTTCCCTCTGGAGTCTCGTGACCTCAGTCTGCTTTTGAGCGAGCAATCTCTCAGTGGATTCTGCGTTTGCCAGGGCTTCTTTGTAAGTGGAATCTACATTCTTCCTGACTACTCTGATACCCGGAATATACTGGTCAGAGACCTTCACCTCGGTCTCCGGTCTCGTCAGAATATAGCCGGCCGCCCTAAACAGCGGAAGCAACTGCGCCTCTTCTGCGGGAGCATTGTTATTGGCGCCGCGGGCGTTTCTGCTGCCTCCAGCGGTACCTTTGTTGTCCCTCCCGTTGAGAACCCCCACTTCGTCCGCGAGCGCTTTTGCTCTAATGTACAGTGTCAGTGTCTGAAGCGCCGTGTTGATCAGATAGACAAAGCTGACGTACGAGCGGACCTGTCGGATCTGGCTTGAAGTCAAAAGCTTGCTAGCCGTCAGAGTGTCTTCCAGCTCAGACAGTGAAGTAGGCAAGTCTTTTTGCAATTCTTCAAATGTCGTGCCGATGTGGGCAATCTGATCTTTCCACTTTTTTATCTGATATACAACGGAATACTCCACACTATCCTCAGAGAACACCATGGCTTGCAGCACCTTGGACCACGAATCACTGTAGCGGAGGACGAAATCTTCGAGGCCCTTAGCCTGCCTTTTGAATTCCGAGTCGAACTTGCCGGCTCTGTGGATTACATCTTCGACGTCCTTGTCAAAAGTCTCCACTGCATAGCGATTCATAGAAATGAGGTGTCTGCGATAAAGTTCTTTGGACTCGATGAACCTGTTGTTCAGAGTCTCGTTTATCCGGAGTAGAGCTTCCCTCTTGAGATTCATGAATCCTCCAATCAACTCGGTGAGATGGAGGTACTCGTGAAAATAGTCTACGTAATCGTCCACTGGATACCTGATTTTCAAATAAGCCATCGTGTGCACCCAGTTGGGACCGAAATTGTTGTTCGTCCCCAGCCGACTAAGCAGATCCGCAAGATCGAAAGTGGAGAGTATGTGCAGGGTGTCCACGATCGCATCGTCCAGTTCCTTCTTTGCGTTCACCAGATTGCTCCTGTTGTTGTACACCGGTTCCAGTGGGACAAAAAAGAGCGAGGTGAAAGGGTTGCGGTAGGCTTCGCCAAACTCCTTCGCAACCATTTCGTTCAGGTCCAAGTTGAATAGAAGGTCTGTTTCCATTAAGCTGGTGAACGACGCCGGTCCTCTTGCAAGAAGGTCGTCTGCAATGCTGGGCAAAACACACAGACCGATTATCGGAATTGACGAGCCCAGTTTGGATCTGAGATGCCTTGCAAAGTCAAACAACATCCCGCTTCCGGTTCCCCCACCCAGACCGTAGACGAGTACCACAATTGGCTGCCTCTTGGAGGTGAGAACTTTGTCCTTGAAAACGGACATCACGTTGTTGAGTTCCATGTAATGATAGTAATTCAGGTTATAGACTGCCTTGCTCAGGGAGCGCATCCTTCCTACGCCACCCGCGAGTGGCGGAATGGACATGGACGTTGCAATCCAGGGCTTGTAGTTGTTTACGTGAATGCCATCCTTCATCAAATATCCGTTGAACTTGCCCATGAACTCAAACAGCGCGTCAGGAGTGCTGAACTTTATGTTGAGACCTCTGACCCAGAGTCTCTCAAGAGAAATCCCCTTCGTTTCCAGAACCGATTGAACGCTCCTGTACGATTTTTGGAGATTGGCGAGATCCGCCTCCGCGATATCCAGAGCTAGGCAAGCGATCGAAAAATCCTCAGAAGAAAGAAGTTGAGTGAACCTCTTGCTCTCTATGAGGGACTGGATTACGTTTGTGCCGGCTCCCCCGAGTCCGATAACGTGGATGCTTGCAAAAGTGCGCGTACTCATACTACATCATTCAACCTCTCTCTCAAAGCTTTCAACCTCTCAGCCAAGTTCTTGTCATACCTTGATGCGGTAACCTCGAGCATTGCCAGCTCCTTCTGGACGTCGGCTACCACGGACGAAGAGACGCTGGATTGGCCTCTCTTCCGGAGCGCCATGACAGCGAAAACAACGGCGATTATCACAACCACCACCAATCCAGCTCCGAGATAGGTCTCGGTAGAACTGTTAGACGGGGCCGGGAACGTGGAGGAAGTGAGCACACCGAGGAGGCTAGTTGCCTGTGATACCAGACCAGAACTGTAGAGCGACTGAGATTGGTTCAGAATGTTATCGACAAATGACGAGTAGGACTTGTCTATCGTGCCAGAAGATATAAGCCTAGAATCTGACTGGTATGTGTTGAGATAGGTTTCGATCGTCTGGTCTTGCACGTTAAGCGAGACGTTGCCCGCCACCGAGCCGCCACTCACGCTCACCGTTATAAGTTGAAAATCATTCTGCGGAAAGTGAAGGACCAGTCCACTGGCACTTTTGAGTGTTAGGTTAACCGGTATCTGAAATTCCGCGGAAAGTGTTAGCTGACCCTGAATCTGGGTGAAACTCACGGTCTTGTCTCCAGCAGTAAAGCTAGAAGAATCATACCCGGAATAGCCGGGCGTCAGTACATACCAGTATTGAGCCCCCTGCTGCTGCAATTGCGGGTTGAGCGATACCTGGAACTGGGAACTTGTCTGATTGAAGGGAACCGCTATCAAGAATGTAATGTTGTACGAATGGCCTGCAATCAATGGCTGTCCAGATTGGACAGCCGTACCCCCTGTTAGATCATGAATTGAAGTCACCGAGGCCCACGACGTCGCGGCACTCGCCGAATTACTATTGAAGACCAGAAGAATCATCAATAGTAGCGACGCTGTAGAGAACAATATAGAGCGTTTCAAGAACTTTCTTTCTTGTATAAAAGTGATAGTTGGAATTTTAAACCTTACCGGAAATTAAAGAGGAACTTTCTCGTTTTTTCAGAAAAAAGCCTCGAATCTTGAACCGTACCGGAAATGCACCGAAAGACAGCACGATCACGCCCGCAGTCACAATCGCAAAAACGGTGATGTCTGCATAATCCAGAACAAACGAAGCTTTAATCGATTTCGGAATATTGACATCTATCAGAGCGCTTACGCTGTTAGCTTTTGTGTATCCGGTCCAACCGTAGAAAACATAGAGTACACTTGATGGGGATTCTGTGAGATTAACACCAGTATTGGGAAGAACGAAGATTGTTCCATTTGTCCCCGGCTGGATGATCCCGGATTGAGTTCCGGACAGATTGCCGTAACTGTACTCTACAGATCCGTTAGGACCGGAATAAATCACTAGACCGGCGTAGAAGATCGCAGTTTCATTTGCTGGACTAGTCAGCGAAACAGTTTCGTTCTTCTGTGGACCGGTGTAGGATGAATTTCCTGCTCCGTCCCACGATACAAATTCCCAACCCGCATTGGCACTCGCTGCGATGTTAATCTTGTTCCCATTGTTGTACCAGCCAGTGGCCGCGTTGGAACTTCCCCCTGGGGCGTCGTTCAGCTGAACCAGGAGGTAGTACCGATGATCATACACAATGGTCTGGTTAAACGCGCCAGAAGCTGACGCCTCAGAGACCGTCATATTCGTTATCCATCTTTCCGAGGAAGCATTAGGTTGGAGCTGGAGTGTTTTCGTGACCGACCATGATGTACTTGCGTCGACCCAGTATACGGTCGGGGACGTGCTGAGGTGAGTAGAATTGGACGTCGCAAATGAAGTTAAGTTCAATGCCGGAGCTGGTGGAGAGCCTCCGAGTGTGACCTCGTAATTCAATGTTAGAGCATACTGGTTGAAATAACCAAACTCAGTGCTCGCCGGGGCTGTTGCCACACCTTGAACTAATTGCTTAGTCGCCCATCGCTCCGTCGCGTTGGAGCCGCTGAGCTGCGAAGTCGTACCCCAGCGAGTGTTATAATCAAGCCAGTAAGTGGTCGCTGAAGTAGACAGAAATGTCTCATTGGAAGCTCCGAAAGAAGTGTAACTAAAAATCGGGCTGGAGTACCCCTGTCCGCCATCCACGATCGTGTAACTTGCCGAGTACGAGAACTGGTGGTAATACATCGCGTTGACGGTGTTCGACGATACCCTCAACGTCGGCAGGCTTGCATACCACCTTTCGGTCGAAGTGGACCCCATCAGAGGATTTGTGTACGAGCAATTTGATCCGACATCAGCCCATACTTGCAGCCCCTGCGATCCTGCTAGCGTTATCCCAAACTGGGAATAGTTCAGCGACGGAGTGATGTAATTGTCACCGCCGCCAACGACCGAGTACTGGAATGTGACAAAGTACTGCCAGTAGTACGCAATCGTGATATTTTCAGCGGAGGTTACAGACCCGCTCGTCAGTTGATTGGTCTGCCACCTTTGCAATGTAGAGTTCCCGGCAAGGGCTTTTGAAATGTTCCACTGGGACGCGGCGTCTACCCAATACTCTACCGGTGACATCGTCAAGGTTGTAGAATTGGTGGATCCTAGCGAGGTGTAGAAAAATGTAGGATTGCCGTATCCAGAACTTCCTGTACCGATAATGGTGTAGTTAGCGATCACCGTGTATTGGTGGAAATAGTGGGGAGATATTGCCACGGGCGCTGAAACCGTGCCCGACAGAACCGAATTTGGGGCGGCGGCCCACTGCTCGGAAGGGGTCGGACCGGGCAGGGTGCTGGATATGCTCCACAGAGTTCCCGCGTCGGCCCAGTACGAAGTAGGATAGCTCGTTGTCGGAACCTGCTGCAAACCACCATACTGCGTATATCTCAATTGTGGATTCTGGTATCCTGCCCCGCTGGTCACAGTGAAGCTCGAGGTCAGAGAATATTGATTATAGTAGGTGATTTCTACAGTAGAACCTGCCGAACCGGGGGATGCGATCCCTTCAGTATCATCAGGGTTCGCCGACCATTGCTCCAAAAGAGTCGACCCCGTTAGGGTACGTGGCACCGTCCAGTCGGAGCTGCAGCAATCAACCCAAACACCAGTGCCTAGAGGTGTGGAATCGGGGGCGCCTTGGTAGTAGTATAAGAGGGTGGGTGGAGTGTACCCCGATCCCCCTCCTGAGATTTTGTAAGAGAAGAACTCTTCGACCTGGGTGAAAACGGAGAGTCGAGTTGTCGAAAAGGTGCATCCGGAGGATATGCACGTCGCGATTTGCTCCGTCTGAAGAACTCCAGGGAAAATGTCTCTGATGTAAACATTGGTGGGGGGAGGCACTTCCACTGAAACATTTCCTTTTCCGTTTTCCATTGTTGTAAGAGTCAAAGAAACAGAAACTCCATTACAAACAAGGCTCGTCGGCGAAACCGTTGTTACGTTTCCGCTCACCAAAAGGCTCAAGGTCACTGAAGGTGCATCCTCTGCAGTTATACAAGAGATCGACGAGGTGGTTAGGGCAGCTGAGTGGATGCCCGTTAGCGAAAGAACGAAGAAACCTAATAGCAGACCTAACGCCATTAGCATGTAAAGAGATGGTAAATGTCTTTTACAGCCGGCTGCCGGGTTCATTAGTTGTTGAAAGGTTATTGTTTAGATAAAAACTAATTCTTCCGTCTTACTCTCAATCTTCGAGTAGCGATCATCTAAGAGAGATGTGAGAAGCCTCGTAGACCACAGCTCGATCCTGTTGATTGCAAGAGACGCGACGTAGACCAGAACAATGCTCTCGAAGACGCACCGAGCTCCAGCGGCATGCTAAAACCTGATATGCCCACCAGCAAATTTCTCACGAGATTGGCAACGTACGTGAGCGGGTTGATCTGAAAGATCAGCCGCAGGACGAGGTTACTTGCTGTAGCTCGGAAAGAACACCGAGCTCAGAAAAGTCTATCCAAAAATCAACCCAGCCTTTGAAATCTTGATGATCATATTGACATTATTTGTAGTCGGTCTTTGCGTCAATCTTCTAGTGATTATGAAATCTTCTCGGAAAGAGAATAATATTCGCCGGACAAAGTAATCCGATGTTAGAGGATGCAGAAACAAGTTGAAGCTGAAATTCATACTCCACTAGAAGCAACTGAAGCACGGACTCGGAACAAATTGCAAGTCCCCGTTTGTTCTCAGCTGCGGACTCGAACTTCGGAAAAATTACGAAGGGTGGTGGTTCTGTCAAGAGTGTAATATCTCTTTTGCAGACTCGAAACTTTCGTTGCGTGAAGCTGAAGAGAAAGCAGAGTTTCTGGTTTACTCTGGGCTCCGCGATCGCCCGAATTAGCTTGGTGACCGCTCGGTCCCGGGTCGCGAACGTAATAGCATTCGGCCATGTTGAACACGTTGAAAGGAGCGAGCACAAAAAGTAGATGCCAATCGCATTCATTCTAATTAACGTTGAAGCAGGCTTGGAGGATGAAGTCATCCGGGAGCTGAAAAGGCATCGAAAACGTTAGAGAAGTCTATCTGGTTTATGGAGCGTATGATTTCGTGGTAAAGGTGGAAGCTGAAACACAGCAGCTGCTCAAAGAAACAATCACATGGAAAATAAGAAGGATAGAAAAAATCAGATCTACTCAGACTCTCATGATCTCTAGTTAATTTCCAAAAATCGAAGTGGAGAAATTAGGACGATCAAGAGATATGATCTTGAGGTCATCCCTAGCTTGGTCTAATGAACTCTCCTGTCCCACCGAACTAACGTTAGGTGGCATAAGGTAGTCCAACTTGGTACTTGCTGGTCGGACTATCGAAGATAAAAAACAAAGCTCATCCTCAATCGTATTCAGGTAGAATCTTTCTAGTAACTTGAATATACTTCCAATAGCACAACACTCGACTTCCAGTTACTCTAAAACAAGCCCATACATCAAGATTACCTGTTTGGTCAAATCGAATCGGATATTTCAGTAGGACATACTTTACATCGCATACTTCTAACCATACCGAATTAAGTAGTTTAACTAGACGAAAAAATCAGCGAAGTGCTACTTTGCTTTATTTCCATAACAAAAGGAACTAGTAACCATGTAATTTTTATCCAAGTACCCAGAGACCAAGAATAGAAATTTTAATGCCAACCTGCCCGAAATGCGGCAAACTCATCAGCCCCAAGAAAATACGCCGCCATATCAAGAGATGCGGTACTCAATTCAAGAAGCTTACCTACGAATTGCCTTGGCACTGAGGTTAATCTAATAATCGCGTGTCCGGGATTACTATGGGAGTGAATGAAAAAATGGGGAAAGAAATTTCTAGCAAAGTGGGTCGCTTTCGATTTCTTCTGAAAACGCGCTTGCATGCACTGACCTTCTCGTGGTTTCAGCAAGCACGAGCATAAGTCTTTGTGTCTAAACTAAATGTATGGAAAACTCGTTTGTGCATCCGTGGAAGCAGAAGAAGTATTTCAATTCCAAAGCGCACTCTTCGCTGGCCATCTCAAGGCTATTTTTCGGATAATTTGTCACTTGGGTGAGCATTCTTTATGGTAGCTTTTCTTCATTAGAAATCCTTTCTTTACCTCTTGTCCGTCAGGAATTCTTCCTCCACATTTTGCACAGTTGGCCATTGCAACTTTACCTCGCCCCACACGGACATTGATGCGGATGTATCAAATCTCTCTCCCTATCTTGACTCTAGCACAGATCGTAGTGAGCCCACAATGTGACATGCAGGTTATTTGTTCGGATGTATAGCCTGCTTCTTAATTAGGGGCGCATTCCTTGTGATAGCTTTTCTTGCTTATGAAACCTTTCTTTACCTCTTGCCCGGCGGGAATTTCTTTTCCACATTTTGCACAGTTGACCATTGATCGCGACTACCTTACACGGAGGTGATAATGTAGGTCTATTAAACCCTCCCGGCCGTGTTAGTTAACTTAGAGCCCGATCTGGAAGGGCGAAGCTGAAAAGAGACTCTTAACCAAACTAAAAGACCAAGTGATTGTATTCGGATACAGCCACCTTGGACGATACGGCGCAGAAAAACTGGAGGATCTTGGATTTGATTACGTCATACTCACAAGGGATCATAACCTCTACCACGAACTAGTGAAAAAGCAGATCTTTGCCGAACTTGAGTACGAGACTCAGCCCATGGTCGCGCTTAAAGCTGCTGGAATAGAGAAGGCCCCGACTGTCGTGATCGCTCATTCCGAAGACTCGGTATCATGCTCGTAGTCTTGAGCGCAAGGAAACCACGCCCCGACATCGTTCATCTTCGATCAATTCAAGCAGCAACTCGATCATCATGGTAATTCAATCAGCAAACGTTTTCTCCAATCAACTAAAGGAGGGAATTCTTTCTGTCAACCAAACAATAGCGACTTGTTTGATTGCCTGATCCAACCATCTCTAGTCGATGCCAGTTTTCAAATAGGCGCTTTCATTCAGCCACGTTCGAGCTCTATTTAAGCTCCAGACAGGTGAAACAAGCTGTTTTAATTGAACAGAGCTTGAAACAAGCTCTCCCGTCAAAACGATATCGCGCAGCTGCGAAACGGCAGAATTTTTTTCTTTATGAATCAATGGGAACTCCTACTTGAAAAGCTGTAAGCGAAGCTGATGAATCCTCGTTTTAGCTCTATTTCTTTGTTGGAGTTTGCATATTAATCGATTGACTGAGTTGGCTGCCTAATTATTATTTGCAAGAGGTGTTGGGCCTCCATTTACTTCCTCTGCTCTTCTTTTCAGGGCCTCATTCATTTTGCGAAATCCTTCTAATGTCCGCTTGTCCAAAGTCCTCCTCAGGAACGGGACAAGTAGACCGGTAAAAATCTCGTGCTGGATAAAGCTAGTAATCCCAGGACTTTTCGGTTGGAGTAAGAAAATATGCTCTCCCGAAAAGAGGAATCTTGGGAGCGGAGACCCCCGCCAGCTCAGCTCGGCGTTTTCCTCAAGCCTTAGAATAAGGGGGTGAAAGACTAGCTTTCGCGAGCCTTCGGGTTGGGTGTGTACTTCGATTCTTTTTCCAACGACCGGCGTCCCTCTTGCATATCGAATGTATGGATTCCATCTTGGGTATGATTCGAAATCCATGAGGATCTGCCATACCTGGTTGGGCGTAGCACTAATCTCAATTTGCGAAAAGATCTCATTCATATCCTATTTTGATTTCGCCCCTGTTGTTCTGAGAATTGACCGATAGAATTGCAGAAAATAAAATCTGATTGGGTGAGCCTTCGTTACAAATGAAATAGCCATAATCAATAGATCCTTTCCAGTGCTAACCGAAAACAACATAGCGACTTTGGAGGGAACGAACCCTACAATCAATGGATTTTGACTAGATAAGATTTTAATAACATTATTCGCTGGCTTGGTGATCGAGCCTAGGCCGTCTAATTTGCAGAGAACTGATGTAATCGAAATCCAGCGGCCGTCGACGGAACATGAGGTCACAGAAGGTCAAATTCAGAAACCTGCAGTCTCGATTGTGATGCCCGTTTACAATCTAGCTGCCTCAATAACTGATCTTGTCGATAAAGCGATTACAAAGTTTGGTGAGCTGTTGCCCAGTTTTGAGCTTGTCATAGTTGACGACGGTTCTACTGATAGTACTCTAGAAAAAGCATGCATGATTCAAGATCGAAGAGTCCGAGCTGTTGGGTACAAAGATAACAGAGGAAAGGGAGAGGCTCTACTCTATGGTTTTAGATTCGCAACTGGCGAATCGATAATTTTGGCCGATGGAGACTTACAAGCGGTGCCAGTTGATCTAAACCAGTACTTAGCGGCGACAAGAAGCTGCGATGTGGCGATTGCATCAAAACGAGTTCCGGGAGCTCGTGTGAACGCGGGTGTAAAGCGAAAATTCCTGAGCATCGGGTTTAATACTTTTGTGCGAGTGATGTTGTCGCTGCCACTTTCCGATACTCAAGCCGGGTTCAAAATATTTAGGCAGAGTGCTCTTCAGAAGATTGTTCCATTGATTTCGGTCAAGCATTATGCGTTCGACGTGGAGCTCTTGACAGTTGCGAAATTACTAAAACTACGTATCGTTGAACTACCTGCGAACGTCAAGTTAGAATCCAATTTTAGAAATAAGAACATAGTTCGAATGTTTATTGACGTGTTAGGAATAGCATATCGGTTGAGAATTAGACATTGGTACCAGCGTAATTTGGAATTAAGAAGGAAAAATTACCAGCCAATCTTACGATGGTAGACTCGAAAATTTTGATACAGCTCGCTATTCCACTCAAGTCTGTGAACAGCAGTTGGATTCTTTAAATCAATCTTGCTGACAATGGTCTTTTACCTCAAGACAGAAAGTAATTCGTTTCCCTATACTCCTGTTAAATATTCCTATATCTGTGGCAGTTTATCAAACCAACAAGTCAAAAAACGAATAACCTACACTCATAATTGCCAAAGTCTTAAATGAAAAAATTCAATCTTCGAGCTGTTGCCCCATCTTAAGAGTGTTAGAGGGGTCTTAATGCTAAGGAAATACGTTAGGAATTGGGTTTCAGTCTTGGTGGTCTATTCTGGAATAAAACACTCAACAGTAGTGATATTTCGAAATGGTGAAACCTCTTTCGTAAGCAATTCAATACACCTTGAATTTTACGAAAAGCTCTATAGCCTGCACTGTATGTCTAAAGGAATTTCTTATGATCTAAGAGAAGGGTCTCCCATTGTAAACCTGCAAGGGGGCATCAAGCTGAAAATGCTGACAACAGGTTATTCGCATGTTATAGACGAGATTTTCTTGGACAAAATCTATGACATTCTTCTCCTTAGGGGAAAAATTGCGATAGATATAGGAGCGTCTATTGGTGATAGCGCAATACATTTTGCACTCGAAGGCGCTTATGTATTTGCGTATGAGCCTGACAATGAGCGATTTGGAATTGCAGTTGAAAATGTAAAACAGAACTCGCTTGATGGAGTCATTACGCTGTATAACAAGTCAGTTTCTTCAGCCGAAGAAATTAATCATATTTGCCTATTAAATAAGGACAAAGAAGTCTTTCTGAAGATGGATTGCGAAGGATGTGAGTACCCGGTTCTCACGGGAAGACTCGCTCCTAACATCAAAGCCTGCGCAATTGAATTCCACGGTAATCCAAAACCTTTGATTAAATCCTTGAAAGCCCAAGGCTTCCACAATCGTATACGTAAGGAAATGATCTACTCTAAAAGATGAGATCGCATACCAATAATCCTGCTTGACAAAAGATTAATCTAAACTGCTTCGGAAGATAATGGGCTTGGAATACAACGACATAGTTGTATCAGTAGTAGTCCCAACCTTCAATTCAGGCGAGACTATCTCGGATTGTCTTCAATCGATAAGATCCCAGTCGTATACGAATACAGAAATTATCGTAATAGATAGATTTAGCATTGATACAACAATTTCATTTGCAAATAAGTATGCTGATACTGTTTTGGAAAGCGGAGAGAAACGAAGTAAAGCAAGAAATATCGCGGCTGAAAAGTCGCGGGGCAAGTATGTGATGTTTATTGATTCAGATATGGAGCTCGAACAAAATGTCATTGAAGAATCGGTTTCAATTTGCGAAAGCGGGACATTTTCAGCTATTATAGTTCCGGAACTATCTTTCGGAAGAGGTTTTTGGTCTAAGTGTATTGCGCTTGAGAAGAGAATCTATCTGGGTAATGAATTAATCGAATCACCCTGCTTTTTCAACAAGGATCGTTTTTTCGAAATAAAGGGATACGACGAAGGTTTAGAAGCGGGAGAAGATTGGGATATCCATAGGAAGCTTTCGGATCGACATTTCACAGTGGGTCGTACCAGTAGCATTATCTGGCACAATGAAGGACTAGTCTCACTACGCAAGATGTTCTTGAAGAAGTACCATTACGGCCGTACTATACATCAATATACAGCAAAAAATCAAATTCGTGCAAGACGCCAACTTTCACCATCGCGATTGATTCGGTCCGATTCGATGATCATGATGATCAGCGGATCTCCAAAGTATGGATTCGGCTTGATATTTTTGAAATCAATTGAATTCGCTGGCCTTGTTTTGGGATCTCGTAGTTAGATTCACGAAAAAATATTGCTGCAACTGGTCACACGAAAACTATTCTCCAAGAAACGGGCAAATTTATGATGAAAATAGAACGTATATCGCATTCGGTAAATCTAATCATTAGAAACGAATTTGTCCAAGATATTGTACTGCTCGCTTTGCTTAGTGCGCGTGTATTTTTTTGGTTTCCTTCTCCTTATACTCTAATGCAAGGCGATACAACTTGGCCATTGGCTTCCCATGCAACACTGAGCACTTGGGATCCTCGAGCGAACGGAGGATACCCCAACATACAACCGTTGGAAAATACCATAACGCCGTTCTTTTTTGATACCTTACGGTCTATTGGGTTTAACGAAACTGAAGTAATGAAAACATTTGTTGCGACATCATTATTCTTCCTTGCCTTTGCTTGCTATTTCCTTGCACGGGAATTTGTCAGCGAACATAGAAGAACAGTTGGATTAGTTGCCGCAATAGCGGTTTCTTTCAGTCCGGTTCTGGTAATATATGGAATGGAAAGTGTACTTCAAGGAGTCTTAGAGCTTGGCGCGATCATGCTCTCTTTAGCTCTGTTTCTTCATGGAATCCGAAACCGGACAAGTTGGTTTTCATTGACGATAGCCTTCATTTCACCGATTTTGTTTCTCAGTTTTCCTGTCATAGAATACGCAATCCTGCTTTGGATTCTAATGATCTGTTACGTAGTATATCTTCTGATAGCCGAGAGGAGCAGCTTTGCTCTCGGTCTGAAAATGCTTTTCAGTTCATCCGTGTTCACGATATTATTCAATGCTTGGTGGTTGTTGCCTCAAATCTACAACCTTGGGGTCGCCTCTGCTACTTTGGCCACTAGGCCTGTCTCAACAACAGTTCTCAATTTGAATTTGCTGGATTCTCTTCGAATGCTTGCCTCTTGGGGGTTCGCTAATGAACAAGGATCCTTTGGTAAACTTTACGTCGCGTACTCACCGGTCTACTATACGAATTCAGTGGTTATTATAAGTACGATTGCGGTTCCGATTATGGCCTTTGGAACTTTATTGTTTTTTAGAAACGGAAAGAATTTTTTCCTATCTCTAACAGCTCTTGTCACAATTTTCTTCGCGAAAGGCAGCGGGGTGCCCGCTGGGGAGATTTATACTTGGTTGCTCCAGAATTTCTACCCTTTCAGGTTCTTCGCAGATCCGACATTTTTTCTTCCAATCTCGCAAATTGCACTGAGCATTTTGGTATCAGTGTTTGTAGTTGGCATAATCGGTTGGGTAAGGAATTCTGATCTCAGCAAGTCAGTCAGGAAAGCATTGATGACCTTTTGTATCTTAGGGATAGTTTCATCGATCGTTATTGCTGGCTGGCCAGTTGCTACGGGCGCAGTTGTTACTAATTGGTATGCTCCAACACAAAGAGGCGTCGCAGTTCCTGAATACTACGGCCAGCTGAACGCGTGGTTGAATTCGAAAAGCGGGTTTTTCAGGATAATCATCCTTCCTAGAGTCGAGACATACATGTCAACAGACTGGAACTACGAAGGACCAGTCTCGTTTTATTGGTGGTATGCCTTCGCCCGGCCAGTAATATCTCCAGTCAGCTACTTCAATCTCGCACCTGGAGATTCACTTGTCCAGACAATTTACAACTTAATTGAGAGCAATGATAGTGCCGCCGCATCACTCTTGAACCTAATGAACGTCAGGTACATTGTATATGATAATTCAATTGACAATAATACTTTGCTTAACGTACTCACGCCGCAGGAGCTACTCGGCTATCACAATTTTCTAACCACTCAAAAGAGCATAAATGAGGTAGGTCAATTTGGACAGCTGACAGTATATGAGGTATCCAACACGAATGAAACGGGTTTATTCTACACAAGTACTAATGTGAAATTTGTGGATTCATTGGCGGATCTGCAGAATCAAATAAATCAAGGATCTATCGAAAGTGTAGTATTTGCAAATCAAACAGAAAGGCAAACATTAAGTTCCATAGATAATTCTAATGCGACTCCGCAAATCCAAGTGGACACCTTGAGCGGTACACAATTCAGAGTTACGTATTCTTCTAAGACTACTTCGGTTTTGGTGTTTTCAGAATCATATTCTGCACTTTGGACCGCGACGAATTCCTCAAATAAAATATTGAGTCATATTGAAGTAAACGAATACGCCAACGGTTGGGTGTTGAGTCCGGGGAATGGAACCATAATGATCAACTATCTTCCCCAAAAAGCCCAGATAGTTGGTGATTATGTAAGTGGGGCGTCTTTTATTTCTGTTCTTGTATTGTTTGGATTTTTCCGGATGAAGCGGAATAGGATGCTCGGGTTGTAGAGAAGTCTTGGCTTTCGGTAGTAGTAGGACTGCTTCAACTGTTCCAGGTCGCCTTCAAAGTGTAAAATTACTAGCGAAAGACGACTGGGGGCTATCCTTGTCGGTCGGCTCGAAGGCGACCCGCCTCGCGTGCATAAACATCGATATTGAAAGGGAATCACGTCCTGACATTACCGCGGACGCTCTGATGCTCCCCCTTAGATCAAATATTTTTGATTTAGTCTTTTTCACTGACGTGATCGAGCACTTACCAGCTGGCTCAGAAATCCAATCACTCATAGAGATTCAAAGAGTCATGAGAAAAGGAGGCAAGATGATATTGACAACGCCGAATGACATTGTTATTTATCGCCTTCTCGATCCGGCTATCTACATAGGCCGTCATAGACATTACAGCATTAAAACGATAGATCAAATGCTCAGCAGAACGGGATTCAAATGCCTCTCGATCTTCAGCTCAGCCAGTTTTTCGGTAGCATTGGGCGTCTTAATTCAAGATCTGATTATCTTTCCATTCAGGAAATTATTTGACGTAAATCTAACTGTCCCAGGATTCATCGAAACCAAAATAACTGACGACTATGAAAAAATAGTTCCCGATGGTAAGGGATACGAGATATTTGCGCTAAGTTCCAAAATCTGATGACGGAAATTATTTGAGAAATATGACATTAATTGATCTTACGACCAGTTCGCTAAATGATTTGGATGTAAATCTATGGAATAAAATAGCTGAAACAAGCAAGTATTTCAGTCTGTTTCAGGATGTCGATTGGGCAAAAATCGCAAATGATTTTGAATCGGAAAATAGCTTCTTTGTGATCGCCAGAGGAAGCAAAAATGAAATCGCGGGAATTCGAATATGGGAAAGGAGACTTCGCCTCGGTGCGGCCGTCATGAGCGCAGGAGGTCCCATATACTCGCCAGGATCCGAATCACTTGCAAACGAAATGTTAATGCGCCTAATTTCACTTTGGAAGAAAAGGTCTAATTTCGGCAGCTTTCTGTTCAGTCCTTACTTTGCTCCCGAACAGAGTAGAATCTTTGATGGAATCTATTCGGAACGCTTCACTTTTCTCATAAACCTCACGGCAGAACAAAATACGATCTGGGAAAACATCTCGAAGTCTGCGCGATGGGGAGTCAAAAATGCAGAGAAAAAGAGTGTCAAAGTCGTAGAAACAAACGACCTACGTCTATGGGAATCCTACTTCCAAATTCAAAAACAAGAAACTATTAGGAAGGGGTATCCTCACATGATGTTATCTGAAGATACTTTAAGAGCAATTCATTCAACGCTTAGACCAAAAAGCAAGTGCGTGCTTTTGGTCGCTCTTGTTAATAACGAGGTTGTGGCTGGCTCCCTACTGTACGCTGCGTATGGTAGCATGCAGTGGTTTAGGAATGCCTCGACGCCTAAGTTTCTGAGCTATCAACCTAACGATGCGTTGCTCTGGAATTCAATTGTTTGGGGTCAAAGTCATAATGCGAAGTTATTCGATCTCTTCGGGGCGTCATCAAGCAAGTTCAAGGCTTTGTCGGGAATCTATGATTTCAAAAACAAATGGGGTGGTGTTAAAGTTTCGACTCCGGTCTATCTTCTGGGAAAAACCTACTCACTTGCTTCTCGGATGTACTACTCTTCCGAAGCATTTCACAATTTAGTGGTTAAAAGCAGACGTTTCACTCACTTGAGAAGATGAATTCCATTAATTTAGAATGAAATCATGCCTAAAGATTTTCCGAGAGAACGTTTTTGATTGAGATTAGGTCCTTTTCGCGCAAAAAAGGATGACAAGGTAGGTTGAGAAATTTTTCACAGAAGTTATCAGTGCCCTCATAATCGTTTCCTATTTGGCAAATTTGGCGATAGTAGGCAGAGCGATGTAATGGTACCCTCCAGTTGATTGGACCAGCTTCAATTCCATGACGTTTGAAGTTTTTCATTAATTTGTCTCGCGAGGTTTGATCTCTCGCCAATACCGTATATCGCAAGAACACAGGCTTGATTTCGTTGCTCGGTTCAATTTGTTTCAAATTCTGATTTTCCTCAACCATTTTCCTTATCTTTGAGCTGTTTTCAATTCGTTTCTGGATCAATGAATCCATTTCAGATAGCTGAATCATTCCAACTTTAGCCGAAAGATTAGACATCATTCTATAGTTAGCGAGATGCTGAGGCTTAGTAATTGATAAAGGCATTTTGAAAAAAGGATAATAAAAAAGAGTGCAAATACCGAAACATTGCTTGACTTGCAAACAGTTAGTTTCAATTAACGACTTCAAATTTCGGTACCTGTCAGATTTCTTAGCTTGAGGTAGTTCATGGATCTTTCGGCTCAAAAGCTGAGCAGATTCTGAAGACGCTGTAGTCAGCATCCCCCCGTAACCCGTAGTAATTGGTTTGTCTGGACCAAAACTGTAGAAGGCAAAATCACCAAATCCTCCTAGGAGCTTGCTCCTGTAAGTTGATCCAATTGAATGTGCACAATCTTCAATAACTGCGATCCCATATTTTCTGCTGATCTCGCAAATCGCTTCCATGTCGCAAGGAAGCCCTTGGTAGTGTACGGGAATGATTGCCTTCGTTCTCGGAGTAATGCAATGTTCAAGCTTTTCAGGATCTAAGGTTCCATTTGACGAGTTAACATCAACCAATACCGGATTTGCTTTCACGCTCCTGATTGCGTCGGCTACTACTCCACACACCAGCGACGGTATTATGACTTCATTCCCGCTCCCAACTCCTAGCAAGTCGAGTGCAAGCTTGAGCGACGCTCGGCCCGAGTCAAGAGAAACTGCCGATCTGGCGAGAACTTTGTTCGAGAAGTTTTCCCCAAAAGTAATCGTTGAATCAGAATCCTGATTTAAGGATCTTAGGATATCTTCGAACGAAAGTGACTGAACAACACTCGGGATTAGCCGGAACCTAAAATATGGATTAGGTAAGAAAAAGAGGTCTAGAGTCAATTGGCGTTAACCACATTCTAGTTTTGATTACATGCCAAAATTAGAGTTCAATTCCTGGAAAGCGATGACAGAGTACGACAATACTTGTTCGTACCGGAACCTTTCTGTCTTTGGAAGTCTAGAAGATAGATTCATAACTATATCTTTTGAAGAAAACATCGGAACGCTCACATTTCTCCATATGTCTAAATCAAGCCAAGATCTTCGTAACTCAAAAGCATTCTAAGAATTTCACCGAACACATCCTATTATTAGTCGACCGAAAGCAGAAGATCGACTCTCCGATCAGAAAAAGGCAGGTATGCAGCTTGCTTCAAAACCTTCACATTTAGTCCTCTTTGATTGCACTGGCCACGAATACGAGCGATGGAATAATAGTAAAAACGATTTTTGACTAACAAATAGGCAATAACATATCGAAGTAATTTCAAAGGCGAATTGGATCGCAGTTCTACATCACCCAGCAAGCATAGTCCTCTAGCCTTCTGGCAAACTGAAATTTCTTCGATCATCTTGGACGCTTTAGAACTCCCGACATATTGCAGCACAGAGTAAGCACATATTTTGTCGAAAGAATTTGGTTTAAACGGTAAGTAAGAGGCGTCAGCAACAATTCCGTTTTTTATGACATTTTTTCGCAACATGTTTCTCGCGAAATCAATCGAGAATATTTGGTAGCTCGGAAAGGCAGATTCCAAAATTCCAGTTCCACATCCAATGTTCAAGATGGTCTCGTTCGAACTCAGATTGAGCTTCTCGTCAATGTCTTTCGTAATTTCAGAGTCGAAAACTTGGTGTTCTCGTCCATTAGAATCTAAAAGCGCCATTTTCTCCCAATGAGGCTTCCAGAACGATTCTTTCAAACTCCTGACACGTAATACCGAATTCATATTTATGTAATCAGAATCAAACTCGACTAGAATATCCTATGATGAGTGGCAGACTGCTATGATTTACCGTCTCGGAATGAAGAAATGCGAGCTGAGTCCGGTTTTATTCTTAATTAAGAGATCATCCGGAAATTTCAGTCTGACCATACGTTATGAATGCGCAGGCAATATGTAGCATCGCCAAGTAGTTTTCCTCTTTCTTTTCCCATCGAATCAAGAGACGTCGTGTCTGTTTGCACCCGCAACCGCCACGGCGAGTGGTATTCCGTTCCCGTCAACAAGTAGTTCTCTTTTTGTGCCAGATTTCGATCGGTCGGTCGGATTTGGTCCCGTGCTTTTTCCCCCCGAGAGGAGCCTTTGTGAGAGCGCCGTCAATAGCCTGCCACTCCCACTCGATCCCCTTCATTGCAATCGTATTCGAGCAAGCCTTCCTTCCACATGTTTTCGAATACGTAGGCTTCTCTCCACTCCTGAAACCTGTCGTGCACGGTGCTTGGAGCTCCGAGTGATCTTGGAAGGGCTTTCCACTGACATCCAGTCCTGGCAATGTAGTATATCGCGTTCATAGCCTTCCAGTTATCCATCCTCGGACGCCCTGGTCTGTCCTTGTTCTTCCTTGGTGGGGGTGGAGGAATCAGCACCTGAATTCTCTTCCATAGCTCGTCTGGGATCTGATAGCGCTTGTCGATGCCCAGATCCTCTTCTTGTTGTTGCTGCTCTTCTAGCGTTATCTGCTTCAATGATGTTTCGTCATCGGAAATCTCATCTATCGAGGGTGGCCATTACGATGCAAGGGCCATGAGATTAGACCATGTTGTTAGCTAACACTAAGCAATTTCCGGATGATCTCTAAGTAGATAACCTCTTGATCACGCCTAAAGTCAGGATGATTTCCACTGAGCAAGAATCTATTTTTGAATTAAACTAATCACATCAGCGACATACTGCACCTGTTCTGCTGTCAAGGTGTTTCCAGAGGGCAAATTGAGACCTTGTTCAGATAGCATCTCAGCATTCGGGTAACTTTCATGGCGAAATTCATTCGCAAATACGGGCTGTTGATTGACTGGAACAAAGAATGGCCTAGTTTCGATTCCATTATTGGAAAGCTTTACCATTAGCTCATCTCTGCTGAATCCATACTCCGGAGTTACTAAGATTGAGTACATCCAAAAAACACTCTTGGCCCAAGTCGTTTCAGGAGGTGTTAATATTCCTGGAACTTTTGATAACAAAATATTATACAACTTAGCATTATTTGTCCTTGTTAGTATGAATTCGTCGATTCGTCTTAATTGAGATCTTCCCAATGCAGCTTGCATATTAGTCATCCTATAATTGAATCCGATGCGCTCGTGAAGAAACTTTTTTGACGGATTTCTAGAGAAGGCCATGTCGCGTAGAATTTTGACATTATTTGAGATCTCATCGTCATTTGTTACGACCGCTCCTCCCTCTCCGGTTGTAATAATTTTGTTAGAGAAAAAACTGAAACAGCCAATGTCTCCAATCGAGCCAACCTTTTTTCCGTGATACTCCGCACCATGTGCCTCCGCTGCATCTTCGATTAGGGTAATGTTGCGACCCTTGCACAACTTGATTATCGGGTCGAGATCAGCGGGATGGCCGTAGGTATGCATAACGATGATGGCTTTGGTTTTCGGGGTAATTTTTTTCTCTATCTGGGAAGAATCAATATTCCATGTATTTAATTCGGAATCGACTAGAACAATTCTGGCACGTGTGTATGAGACAGCAAACGAAATGGCCCCCATACTAAAAGACGGGATTATTACTTCATCTCCCGACCTCACGTTGATAGCTTCAAGTGCCAAATGAAGAGCGCTTGTGCCCGAAGAACAGGTAACAGCGTTCCTGATGCCTAACCACGCTCCGAACTCATTCTCAAAATCAACAATGTCTTTACCTCTTCCAGAGATCCAACCGGAGGAGACTACCGATTTTACAGCTTCGACATCAGACCCATTGATTGCGGGCACAGCAATCGGCACTTTGTTTTGAACGGCAGTCAAACAGGTAACCTCTTGTTGAGATTCTCTAATAATCTTTTGCCATTTTACGAGATCACTGAATTAGAAATTCTGAAAATCGAGTTCAAAAGAAAATTAGGACAGCCCATGCAAGATCACGAATGTTGAGTATCTCGACAAGAAGAAATAAGAATGGTACTTCAAACCATTGTAAGTGGTCACGTTGTTAGGTTGGATCAGCAGATAGAGTTCTCGAATCCGAGGTTGAGATATTGAATTGAAAATTTTGATGTTAAACTGGCGGGATGTGCGCAATCCGGAGGCAGGGGGTGCTGAGTTACACCTCCAAGAAATTGCGTCACACTGGACCAAGTTAGGCAATGAGGTGACCCTATTGTGCTCTTCATTCAAGAATGCTCCGAAAATTGAAAAGATCGACGGAGTCTTTGTTCAGAGGATAGGCAACAAATACACGATATACCCTAGTGTGGTAAAATATTTACTTTCGAAAAAAGGGAAGCGATATGACGCAATATTTGAAAGCATAAATACGATTCCATTCTTTTCACCCTGCTACTCAAGACTTCCAATCGTCGCCCAAATTTATTCGCTTGAGAATAAGTCTGTTTTGTCCCAAGAAATAAAATGGTATATGACCCCTGTATTCTTGGTCGCCTATGCGGCTTCCGCACTTATCCCAAGAATTTACAATGGTTGCGAAGTAACTACAATTTCACAGTCCTCTAAGCAATTAATTATGAAATATGGTTTTAACAAAGACAAAATTCACGTTGCTTACCCGGGTGTGTCAGATAGTTGGTTCGAATCGCTAAGAAACGCGCCGAAAATCGAAAGGCCTAACTCGAATCTTGCGTACCTCGGCAGATTGAAAAAATACAAAGGCGTCCAAGACATATTGAAAGCTATTCCGTTGATTCGTAAGAAGATACCAGGGGTCAAACTTCGGGTAGTCGGTAAAGGTGATTATGAAGTCACACTTCGAAACATATCCCGGTCATTGGGAATTCAAGAAAATGTCGAATTTTGCGGTTTCGTCTCCGAACAAGAGAAGGCTAGCATTCTAAGATCATCATCATTGTATGTTTGTACATCATTGGATGAAGGAGGTTGGACGATAGCAGCAATAGAGAGTCAAACAGCCGGAGTGCCAGTCTTGGTAACCCGATCGCAAATTGATGTAGTTAGCAACGGGGTAAATGGATACTTGCTCGATTCGAATGATCCTAATTTGATTTCTGAGAAAACAACTTCGATACTGGCGGACAAGGTCAAATGGAGAGAGTTCTCGGCAAACGCAGAGGAATTCAGCAAGAAATTCAATTGGGAGAATACTGCAAGTGTAACGCTCGATGTGTTGAGACAAGCATCGGCAGGAAAATAACCATAACTAAACACACAAGAGATGAATGACCGCGTCCAAACGTTCAGACTTCAAATGCTGCGGTGGACGGCATCATTTTTGCAAAGGTTGGAAATTAGAAGGGTGTTCCCCATTCTCGTTCACCGGTCTGATTGACAAAAACGCGGACTTGAACAGACTCTCCAGTCACAGTGAAACAACAGAAATAATCTAAATCAGTCTTAGATTTAGCTCTTAACTAATTAGGATTAATATATATCAAACTTGAAACGTAATCCGCGCACTGGAGTTGAAAGACGAATTTCACTTTGCCATTATTGGAGTTGGCTGGTTTGGTTCTAAGCGAATCGACTCTCTGAAGAAAATAGAAGATGCAACTATTGAATGGATTGTTGATTTGGACAAGGAAAAGGGGTTAGAGGCGGCTAAAAATGCCAATGCGAAGTTTACTACTGAGATTGAGAATGCAGTCTCTGATCCTAGGGTAGATTGTGTTATAGTTTGCACACCTAATATTATGCATCCTCTCGCCGTTGTCTCTGCTTTGAAAAATAACAAACACGTTTTGTGCGAAAAACCATTGGCAAGGAGCGTCAAGGAAGCCTCCTTAATGGTAGAAGCTGCAAAATCTAGTTCAGGTTTCCTGAAAACCGGATCCAACCATAGATATTTTCCTAACGTAATGAAATCTTTGGAATTAATTAGTTCAAAAAAAATAGGCGACCCGATATTCTTCAGAGGTTCCATCGGGCATAATGGAGATCTTCTAAAAGGAAGGTGGTTCTGGGACTCTGAATCCGCGGGCGGCGGCACCTTCTTGGATAATGGATGTCACCTCTTAGATATTTGCAGAATAAGTCTAGGGGACATGAATCAGTGCATGGGGATGACAAGTACATCATATTGGCCAGTCGCGCCTCTAGAAGATAATGGATTTTCACTTTACCGAAACAATAATGGCAAGACAGCGTTGATTCAGTCTTCGTGGATTGAATGGTACGGATACATGTATTACGAGGTATACGGGACTGACGGTTTTGTCATTACGGATTCGAGAAGAGCAAACAAAACATTGCTTGGCAAAAGAGGAGAGGATTACACTACGTTGTACGACTATTCAGATCTGCCCCCAAGATCCCATGAGCTTGAGATTCGGGATTTTATGGACCATATACGTAGGGGAGAGCAGCCAGTACCAAGTGGGGGAGACGGACTAAGAGTATTGCAGATGGTTGAAGCGCTGTACGAGTCATCGCGTGAAGGTAAAGAGGTAACTTTCTAGTATCTGAATTCACATGGTTGAACTTTGATGACTCTATTTTTGTTGGGTCTCGATGGGGCATCATTGAATGTATTGGACGAATCGATGAAGAGAAGAAGTTTACCGAACTTTGAAAAAATGCTTAACGAAGGAAAATCTTCCGATCTACTGTCAGTCTACCCCTACGTCACTGCTCCCGCGTGGACAACCCTATTTTCCGGCGTGAATCCTGGAAAGCATGGAATTTTTGAAATGTTTGAGATTGTAAATGACAAAATCATTCCGTCCAATATGGGATCTTCAGACATTCCATTTTTGTGGGATTATCTCAGTTGGGCGAATAAGAGAGTTCTAGTTCTAGGAGTTCCATTCCTATATCCAGCCCCGAAAGTAAATGGAGTTTTCGTGACAGGAAGATTTGTACCGAAAATCTCATGTTATCCCGAAACCATCATAACGAACTATGATCTTTCGGGATTCGAGTATGAGGACTTGCCGACTGAACAAAATATCGAGAGGATAGTGTCCGAAGGTTATGAACCCATTTCAATTCGAATGATTAGCGATCTTAAGAGAAGAATCGCGACAACAACAAAGATGATGGACTCTGAAAATTGGGATGCAGTTATAATCGTGGACAGTTTGCCAGATGATCTGCTTCATATAAGTTACGGAAATTTCGAAATTGTTGATCAAATGTTCGAGCAGCTCGATCAACTGTTAGGAGCGATGCTAACTAGAATGGAAAAAGAAGATAGGCTGCTTATTGTATCTGATCATGGATTTCGAGGAGTTGAGAAATTGCTGTTTATGAATGAATGGTTGAGATCGAAGGGCTACGTAAATTCGTCGGAGACATTAGTGTCGCGTATTCTCATGTCCCTAGGAGTGAATTGGGATTCTCTAAGCGATTCGACAAGTTCCGCTAGTAAAGTGTACAAGTTCGTGCTTCTTCATTTTCCTTGGTTGTTGGACAAAAGCAAGGAAAGCCTGCGTAAGAGCATGGTAATTGACGAGGCTTCTCAATTACGCACTTCGAAGGTCACTGCTCTTAACATTAATGAGCCTGTTGCTTGGATTCGAATTTCAGAAAAGCACGAGCCAGAAATAAGTCAAGAGTCTTTGGTTTCGCAATTGCAAGAGCTCAGGGCAAAAGGCCTTTTGAAAAATGTATTCAAGACCGCTGAAATTTACTACGGAAAATACACGCCTAGTGCTCCGGGTAAACTTCTTGTCGAAGCCGCGGACGGTCTCTCGATTGATACTACTCGATGGAACAACAAGCATTTGATCGGTAAGCCTCTATTCACTAAGAAGGGAATTCACCGAAGGAATGGAGTTCTGATTTCATACTCGAAGACCGCCTCAGATATCCAGGTCGGTGCTAGAGTGCACGACATTGTTCCAACCGTCCTTGCTTACTTTAATCTACCCTTGCCCGGGTACTTGGACGGAAAATCGATCGAAGGCGACGGAACCTTTTCCTCGAATCTCTGGAATCTAGAGATACCCCAAGGCCTTTAATCGAGCAGTTATTATCGTCGTATCTTCTTCATCAAGTTCAACATGTTCTTTGCCAACAGCTATGCGCATTACGTAATTTACGAAGTCGTCAACCGTCGCAAAACCCCTTCCGATGATTGCTTTTTTTAGTAGGACATAGAGATCTTCATCCATGTTTACTGGAACTTTCTTTTCCACTGGAGCTGACACTTGAATCTAATAAATCTCGTCGTGATTTTCTAATAAAACATGTGGAAAAAGGTGAATGGATCAACTGACCGCGGATCTCGCTGCGACTCTCAAATTTTCTAGTTCTTTAGCTTCATTTTTCTTAACTATCCGGAGGGATTCTAGCAGCATCAAAACAAGGATAACGAAAGAAATCAATCCTAACGCAGATAGAAACAACTTTCCGAATGTGATTCCTTGAACAACCGTTCCATTCGGCGCGATTCGCTCTGAACTCACAAGCCCCAGCATACTTGCTAGGAATCCACCAATCCAGGGTGAAAGTGGCAGCATGTAGTAAGGAAGAAGAGAGTCCGTAACACTAGATAACAGGGCTACCAAACTTATTGACCAATGTGTCTTCAGAATCCTAGTATTACTGACGGCCAAAATTGCTGAGAACGGAACGAGCCACACTATGTAGTTTTCTCCGACAAATTTGAAAAAAAGGAGCAGAATAATAATCGGGATGAGAAAATATGACACTATTGTTGTCAGCTCGCCATAACTAGACTTTGTTCTAAACATGAAAAAATAAACGAAAGACAAGCCTGCTATTACTAGAGCATACGAAATCAAGTTCAGATAGGGCCCGGAAAAAATCAGTGAAACTGCAGTCCAGAGCGAAAGGCCGGCATATTGGAATGCCAAAGAAGGTGTTGTTGCGGTTACATAAGAGAGGGGATTTGAAATGAAAAACAGCGGTATTGCTGCCAGCAACGCAAACAATGAAGTTGTACCCAAAAACCACCACGCACTTCGTAAACCTCCTTTTCTCCAAACAATTAGAATTAGAGGAACTAACAACACGATCGCGTAAAACTTCGTCAAAGTCGCTGCAACGATGAACAGTCCTGTTATGGTAAACTTTCTTTGTAACACAAAATACAAGGCAAGTACGGTAAAAAGAGCCGGGAACGTATCGAACATCCCCCATCCCGAGGATACCCAAATCACTAGAGGGTTCAAGAACCACAGCGCCGCAGCGAGAGTAGCCGAATTCTTGTCTCGCAAATTATTGTTCACTATTCGAAAAATAAGTAAAGTGACTCCTGTATCTGAAACAATAAGTGGAATCTTCAACAAGAAGTCGTAGAGAATTCCTGGTATTACCGATATTCCCCATTGAATACCTGGATTGAGCCTCGGATCCAATGATGAAATTGGAATGGTGTAGTTCGGAAAAAGCTTGCCAATTGATTGAAGAGCCAAGTTTCAGGGAATACAAAAAGAAAGAATGAGTACCGATAAGGTGTTAGAAAGTAGATCAAGGACTGCTTGCCATTGAACAAAGCTTCGCCGTTGATGTACCATGCGTTCATGTCGAACGGATGTGCGAAAAATGGGGCGAGAATTAGTCTTGAAACAACGCCAATGATAATGACTGTCCTAAGTCTCATCCGTGGTATTTTTATCAAAATTCACCGTATCTCGTTATAAATGGTTTCTACTTTTTCGGCAACATTGCTCCAATCATGGAGCATCGCAAAATCTCTTCCGGCCAGGCCTATGGCGAATCGCTCCCTATCATTCGTAAATAGAGAAATCATCGCGGCTCTTAGATCCTCGGCATCCCCCGGTTGGACGAGCAGTCCATTTTTTCCGTTAGTGATTACATCGACAATGCCCCCAGTTTTCGAACCTATGACGGCTTTCCCGCAAGCCATGGCTTCGATCAAAACTAAGCCGAAGCCCTCGGACGAATCCTTACTTGGGAGAACCGCGAAATCGGACGCGGCATAATATTCGGGCAATTCATTATCGTCGACGTATCCCGCAAAAATTACTAGATCCGATATCTCTAATTCAAGCGCGAGTTGTTTGTAACTATTGAGAAGGTTTCCTCCGCCTACGACAAGAAGTCTCGTACCTTCGCACTGCTTTGAGACTAAGGAGAAAGCCCGGATTAGAACGTCCACTCCTTTGTAGGCGTGAAATGTTGTCAACGCGCCGACGAAGAGGGCGATCTTATTTTTGCCCAAGTTGTATCTAGCTCTAATAGTTTCACCGCTCACTTCGGGGTTGAATCTCTTGGTGTCCACACCATTATCCACCACTCTCACCTTTGATGAAAATCTTCTGAGGATTTCCGATTTTGTCGCATACACTCTCGTTGTTGCAATGATACGGTCAAAATGGCGCAAATAAGAAGGTGCAAGCGAATTATGCAGGCTTACAAGAATTCTGGCACCTGAAGTGACAGGTGGTAAGTCGTTGTGCCAGGTCAGGACAGAAGGGATACTAGTAATTTCACTTATGAAACTAGAAATGCCTGCAAGATACGGGCTGGGAAAATTTGCATGGATTACATCGTAATCTTCGGCTACTATTGATGGAGGAAAAAGCACAATCGGCGTTCCGTACAACACCAGTGGGGTGTACATTCTAATCACCTTGATTCTGTTGTCAAAGCTTACGCCGGAATTGAGCGGTCTATCAGAGCAATAAACTGTAACTTGATGCCCCCTGACGGACAGAGCAGTTGCTAAGTTTCTTACGTACGTCTCTGCTCCTCCTACCCAAGGAGGATAGTAGCTATTAACAAAACAGATATTCAATTAACGCGGTGCCTGAATTTTGAGTAGCTTAATTATCAGAGAAGTTGCAATCAGTACCGCTCCAATTATTATGAATGTAACAGACAATAATGCAGTACCGGCAGCAATTTGTTGATGATTGTTCACAAAAATTTCAAGGACTCTTAAACCGGCTAGAACTCCGATTACGACACCTATTATTCCGGGTACTCCTAGGTAAAGCAAGGGACTATCTGCGATCGTTCTGGTCAGCAAGTAATCTACGATTTGAGAAAGGTGATTAAGGCGACTTCTTTTTGGAGTAATGCCTTCATATGTGGTCGATATTGGGACTTCAACTATCCTCAATCCCGCGGACACAGCATCCATGAAGGTCTGCGATTCTATCGCCATCCCGTTTTCAAGAAATTGAACCTTGCTAAGTGCAGACTCTGCGTAAGCTCTGAATCCACTTTGTGTATCACGGTGCTTTTTCCCATCTTGTTGATTGGACATTGCATCCAACAGCTTGTTTCCAACTATTCGTTCTCTCGGCATAATTCCGGGCTCCATCGGTCTGACGCCAATTACCACGTCGGCTGCATCCTCGATAATGGGCTCGATCAGGCGTGGAATCTCCGAAGGATCGTGCTGGAGGTCAGAATCAAGTGTAACAAGAATGTCGAATTTGAGTTTCTTCTGGGCGTACTCAATACCAGTTCTCAACGCCGCCCCCTTACCCTCATTTGATTCGTGTCTCAAAGTCTCAAATCCAAGCCGCTTTGCGATATCTCCGGTGAGATTCTTTGATCCATCATCGACAACAACAATTCGGTCGACGAACTTCTCAGTCGTTAGAAGAACCTTCGCGATGCTCTTTTCCTCATTAAAAGCCGGAATGATAGCTACGATTGTTCGACCTGAAATCATGAATTGCATTCCCCATATCATGCTATCATAAAAAGAAATTAAGTCATTTCCACTATCTTTCAAGACCCAGAAATAACTTTTGTCTGCATTCTCTCATATAATAGACGCCCAGTTTACCGATGAATTGATTTAAAGAAAAAGTACGCAAGACTTTTCGCAACCCAGATGTCGCTAAAGAGAAAAGCGTGGTTTTTCCTTCAATACAACTGGGGTGTCCCATTTGTTCTTGCGTTCATGATTCTTCTGGTTTGGGCTGCAATTGATCTTAGCCTAGCGGTTGTAAGTAATGCGAACACACTCGCAACTTACGGATTTTATGCCCTGATATTAGGGGTAGTTCTTCAAATAGTATCTTATGCGATATATGGCAATAAACCGTATCCCAATGAACGATCTACAACTCTTCCTGTCTCGAACAGATTCGAATTTTCACGAAGAAACAAGATTCTAGCGGTCGTCGCTGTCATTTCAGTTATGGCCGGAATAATCGGCATTCAATATTTTTCCAGTGAGATTGCAATAATTGGAATACCGACTACAACGGCTCAGTTGGTTATAACGACAACAAGTGGTCAGTCTGTGATCACGACTACGATTAATCTATCTCGCATATACGCCTCAGAGTTTTTTACAAGGGTGTTTTCTGAGCCGCAAAACGAAACATTGGTAGCGTTTGGTGTAACGGCCTACGGCGCAAGGTCGCCCTATATTTTCAAAGCCGAATGGTCTGACGGTTTTGTTCAGACAAATAATCTCGGAACTTTTTCCCGAATATTTCAACAGGGTCAATCTATCCCAGCTTCGGTGACCGTGATTGTTTCTAGCTCTAATAACCAATCCACCACCCTTATCATTCAGATTCCCGTTTCATCTACAACGAGCTCAGTTGCGACTGAAAAATTGCAAAACTTTTCCGACGTAACGTTCGTTGAATCAGGTCTTGCTTCTAAATTGAACTGGTCTGTTACAATGAACGGAATCACTGAGTCATCAGAGTCTAACACAATCAATTACTCAGAACTGACGAATGGTAACTATAGTTTCAACGTGGCATACAATTTCGACGGAAATTTTAGTTCTGCGTACAAGAACGTACCGGCTTCGGGTTCTCTTGCCCTTAATGACACCAACAAGATCGTGAGCATTGTGTTCAGCAAGATTTCTCAAAGTCAGGTCTTGACCCTCGCCCAGCAACCCTCGGTTTCAGTGGCAAACAATGCTCCAATTATCACCTTCAACTATACGAATAACTTACCCGCGCATTTGCAGTGTATCGTGTATGCGCTCCTGAACGACAGTTCGGGCCGGTTGATAACGTCAGCAATCACAGCGCTTATTTTTAATCCCGACTCAACATCGACCGGTCAGCTTACTTTCACTTCAATTGCGCCGGGAAACTATTCTGCCACAATCCTCGTGGAATCCTTTGGAGTGGTGATTTCGCAGAAAACCATTCTCAAGATATCTATTCCCTAGCAGTTTTACATGCAGGTTTTTTGCTGGGAAGATTTATGTTAATTAACAAAAACGCTCATGGAGCCAATGGTTCCTGAACCTAATTACGCGGGATTCTTACTATATCTCGCTGAGATTTTTCTGCCCGGGATTGGTTTCGGGGAACTTTTGCATCTGTGGAGCAAGGAAAGCTCAGTTGTAGAAAGAATCGGACTAGCTTTTGGTCTAGGCCTGTCGATCGATACAATTTTCCTTCTTGTCAGGACTTCCGGATTGGGCGGACTCAAAGGAATCGACATCTTTACTCTTTACGGAATCATTCTCGCGGGGATAGTAGCTCTGCTGCTGTCATTCATGAGGAAGAGGGACATTCGCTTTCCAAAACCGACAAAGTTTGATTTTATTCTAGTCGCATTCATTCTTGCGCAGTCGCTAATCTTGCTCCTTTATTTTGCGAAATACCCAATTTTCCCCGAATATCAAAGTCAAGATTACGCAATTCATGTCCAGCTTGCCCAAGGTCTGATCTCCGGCTCGACCACTTCGATTCCAAGCGGAATCTTGTACTACGGGATACACTATCAGTGAGCTTCGGGATTGCTATTCGTCGGGGGAGAGCCTCTGGTCACTGTAAGGCAGACCATGGCCATACTCGTAGTCCTATCTTCTCTCTTGTTCTATTCATCAACCAAGAAGATATTTCAGGATGCCCGGACTGCCCTCGTGACGACGGCGATCTATGTTTTTTCCGGCACAATCTGGTTTGCCAGCGTATTCGACTCGGGGTTGTTTGCGAATTTCTACGGTATACTCGCTGCAATGTTTTTGCTGATTACCCTAAGTATTGTAGTCAGTGATTGGAAGTCATCCGCGGCTTGGATCATCTTTCTGATCTCAGTCGTGAATGCCTACATGTCACACTACACTCTTCTTACACTACTGCCTGCCATTCTACTCTTGCCAGTTCTGAATTATTTTATGGCCAAAGACAAACACCAAAATCTAAAAGGATATTTGTTTCCAGCAATAGTAATTGTGGCCCCCGCAGTAATTCCGCTGATTTTGTTTCCTGGCCTCGGGGAAAGGATTATTTCTCTAGCTTCCTCTGGCGGAGGCCTGCTTACTGGTAGTACGACGCTTTCTAGTCTCTTTTCTTCGCTCCCAGTTCTTAGCTATCTCGCGCTAGAAGTCTATGATGATTATGCCCTGATTGCAATGCTCATTCTATCAATACTCTATTTGTACAGAGCCCTCCCCTCAAGAAATCCCATCTATTTTGTTCCGATAGTATGGTTTTTCTCCTTAATCGTCGCTGCACCTAACGACACCTCAGCATGGCGATTCTCTTACGAGGCCCTTGTTCCTTTGACTCTGATGGCGGGCTACGGACTTTCCGGTCTTTTTCCGAGGCAGTCTAAAGGAAAATCTTCAATGGTTCAGAGAAAGTCCGGGAGGCAAGAAAGTGCTATTCCCAGAGCGGCCTTGATTCTTATCATATTTGGTGCGATCCTGATAGGGTCTTGGGGGCAGGCCGTTTTCACCGATTCCGTTACCGATTCCGGCCTTGTCTCGCAATCCCAGGTTTCGGTGTATAGCTCAATTTATTGGCTCAAGGATAACTCTCCGAATAATTCAAAGTACCTATCGGTGTCTGATTGGAGATACACGTACACTAACCTCATTATCGGGAGAACCAGCTTGTATGAATATGTCAGAACTCCCTCGGAAGCGATCACGATAGCTGAGAATGAGAGTGCAAATTACATTTTGGTTACAAACGTGTTGACTGTCAATTTGCCCCCAGTGCCTTACTTGTTCCCTTGGAACAACTTTCCGGCAAGTTCCAATTCGAATCTTACCCTAGTGTACCAGAATCCCGATGTGAGAATCTACCAACTCAAAAACTTCACTTGAGAGAAATTGCCCTTATGTTTGAGAGGAATTTTGTGATTGTCCTAAATAAGATGTAATTGAGATTCTGGATGAGTGTTCCGTACCGCGGCCCTAATCCCAAAATTCATCTCTCAACACAGATCTTCCTGTGGAAAAGATATATATACAAAAAACCTGTTTCGTGAACTTTGAAAGCTCTATGAACTATAATAAAGACACTACAAGACTATCTGTTCTAGTAGTTACTATTCTACTAGTCGGCAGCTCATTCGCGTTTTTACCAGCTTTCGCCTCAACAGGCGGAGCTCGGACAGGAGCAGTCAAAAGCATATCATCTCCAACGGCAAATGGAGCCCCACCTACGGTCGTCGGTACTCCCGATGTAATACAGGGTGTCGCTCCGATCGCCTTCTCTGTGAAGGTGACGAATCCGTCCACAAATGCGTATGCAATTACGTCGATTACGGTACTTGCACCCGCTGACTGGGCGTTCGCAGGGTCGAACACATGCGGACCGGTTGGAAGTGGTCTAGCGACTCCAGGCGTAACATCTGCCACTGCTGTTCAGTGCACTGCCGGAGCAACTTCTGGTCTACCACCAGGTTTCTCCGCCACTCTTGTACTTGGAACGCTGGCTTGGACAGGTGCGGCGCCAGTTGCCACTGAACCTCCAAATCAGGGAACTTTCACCACTCTAGTCATTGACTCGAGCGGTGCAGCTTCTTACGCTGGAGGGTCATTCACAGAATGGAACATCTTCACAACAACAGTCGCAGTAGCGGTCAGCCCGGTAACTACAACATTCACAGCAGGTGGATCAGCTTTAACTGTGACAGCCACATTGAGTTCGGGTCAAGCGGGAGTTCCAATCGTTTGGAGTTTCTCGAACGCGGCTTACCCAACAAGTGGATACACTGCTACACTGAGTCCAACTTCAGGAGTCACCACTGCAAGTGGAACTTCAACAACATTCACACCCAGTAACCACGCGCCAGATGCAACAACAGTAGTTGCGACAATTGGCACGTCAGCTACAACTGCGGCAACAGGAACAATCACAACGGGAGCAGGCGCACCGACCAAAGTATCGTTCTACTTCACAGTATCTAGCGTGACTTATCCAGCTGACTATCTTACAACCCCACACCTGATCAGTACAACACTATATGCTGAAACTGGAGCAGAGGTATCGACATCACTATCAGATTCCTTCGCAAACCCGGTAGCATTCTCAGTCACAATAACTAACATCACACTTTCTGGTGTTGGTGGTCAATTCCTCTCCGGAGCAAACTTGTATTCGGAAATATCATGTGGAGCCGTCGTTGCTGGAAACAGCCACTTCACATGTCCGACATCAGGGACTAGCTTGGCGTTGCCATTCCCCTATCTGCAGTCGTCAGTTTATGGTGCAGTAGGAGAAATCGCAGGCACAATATTCATCTCAGCGACACAATACACTGGAACAAGCGGGAATATCATAACAGGAACGCTTGGCACACTAGCTCAAACCAAACCAACTTCAGCGACAAACGTTGCTGCAGGTCAAACGGTTCTGGTGCAAGAACAACTTAGTCAATCACAATCGGGAGTTCCAATAACTCTCAACCTCTGCACTTCACCATGCGCAACATCAACGAGTTACAATGCAAAGTTCTCGAACGGACTTGCGGCGATAACTCTCACATCTAACAGCACGGGCGGCGTAGAGTCGTTGGTAGCAGTCAATACTACTGCGCATAGTGTTGCTTACTTCAATGCAACCGCAGCAGCCCCTACTACCATACTTACAACTGCGACAATTGCGTCAGTAGTATCAGGAGCAGTTACTACGGTAGCTGGTGCTATCTCGACACTGGTCGTCAACATCGCAGCCGCGAATTTCCCACACACTGGTCCAAACATCAAATTCATTGTCAACGGCAGCACAGCATACATTGACGTTGCATACGCAGACGCATACAACAACTTGGTGACTGTAGCACCAAACAACCAAATCCAAATCGGTTTGGCAGGTTCATCCGGAGCTCTCAGTGCAACCCAAGTTTACATCTCTGCGGGACAGCTATCGACAAACACTAGCAGCTTTGGAGCTATTCTGTGGACTTTACCGAGCACAGTTGGAACAACTGCGACTATAACGGCCTCAGCCAACGTGAACGGTAGAGCAGTCCAAGGAACCTCTTCGGTGATGACGGTTAGTGCGTATCCAACCATTAACGTCACTTCACCAGCAGTCGTTTCGGGAGGTACTCTACAGCTCTACAGCATTCGTAACCTTCAAGGGCATTGCAAACGCAACCTCGGGGTCTGCTTCTACGACCATCGCAACAATTGGATACAAGGTAGGAACTGGCGGATGGCAATCTGTGTCAACTGCTTCGCAGCACAACATCGTCTGGACAGTACCACTAGTCCTTGCAGTTGGAATCAACACAGTCACCTTCAACGTGACTGATAGCAACTCATTGACTACACTCTCTCCAGCGTGGACAGTGTTGGTAGACACTGCAGCTCCAGTATTCGGAACAATCAAACTTGAGTCTGCCACGTCGTCGACCGCGCAAGTTAACGTAACTTCCGCTCAAGGCGACCTCAATGCATCATCGGTCACAGCGACAGCGAATGGAACAGCAATCTCAGCCAGTCAAATCAGCGTATCAGGAACAAACAAACTAGGAAGTAGCGTTACCTACCTAGTCTCAATCAGCAACTTGGCCGAAGGAACATGGACTCTATCCGTATCTGCAAAGACTATAGCTGGTCTGTCAGCAACTGCTAGCGGAACAGTCACAGTCACGGTAGTTCCACCACCACCAGGTCAAACATTCGTCTTCCCATCGGCACCGGCTCAAGTCACGGGACCAACCGGACCAGCAGTCAACGCAACAATCAAGAACAATGGCACATCCTCATACACGGCGTACGTGTACGTTGTCGTGCACAGCTCATCGGGTGCAACAGTATACATCGGAATTGCGAACTTTGGATCAATAGCAGCTGGGGGCTCGGCAACTCTGCCGATACCAGTCGTCCTTCCAAAGGGAACATACTCAGCAACAGTCCAAGCCTACACATCAGCCGGAATCACTGTCTCAGGACCGCAAACAGTGGCAATCACTGTCTAAGGATTCGGTGTAATCTTACATGAAGACACTGAATTCCGTGATTGACAGGCGAGACGCGGCTCGGCTAGCAGGAGCGGGAATGCTTTTGGCATTCCTCTTCCTTACCCCTGTTTTCGCGTCGGCCACAAGCTACGTCGTGACAGTCGGAACGGACAAAACGCTCTACAACTCTGGAACCACGATAACTATTTCCGGAACAGTCACTCCAGCACCGCCTAGCGGAACCTACGTAACGATCTCTGTCACGGATCCAAATGGTATCTTAACTGATCATTTGTCTGCGGCGGTCGGTGTGAGCGGTTCGTACAGTGCGACATCGGTTGCTGGTACTACAAGTGGTACATACACGGTTAAAGCAGTCTGGGCAGCAAATGTAACGGGCCCTGCATACACTGTAACAAACGTATTCCAAGTCAACGGAACCTCTCCACCCACTACAGGCGCCGCAACAACGACTACGGTAGTAGAGCAGTTTACAACTACTGTCGTTCAGGCTCCAGTAACAACCACGGTTGTCCAGGCAGCAACAACGACTGTGACACAAGCACTACAAACAACTACAACTCTCAGCTCAGTTGTTACCACTGCAACAACTGTTACAGAAAGTCCAACTACGGACAGCACAGCACTTGCAGTTGGCGCAATCGGCCTGATCATAGCAATCGTTGCTATCGTACTCGTTGTCCTCACAATGCGGAAGAAGAAATAATCTAAACAGGAAAATGTAATCGAATAAGAATGGAAAAAATCCATTCTATTCCTCCTCCTTTTACTTTATTTTCAGTATCTTTTTGGGATACCTTTTTCTCAAAATATCATTGCTTTTTCCTTACAATACCTAAGATTGAATAGTTAGAACCACATAGAAAGAGAAATATTCGTTCATGAACGGCTCCGGGAAACTTATCCTTATGGCGGTAGTCGGCATTCTCGTTGCTGCCGCGATAATCGGTGGAGTAAGTGCTCTAAATTCCACACTACCAAATGGAACATCTACGATTACAACTAGCAGGACGACTACTCAAACTTCCACGGTTATTTCCACTTCTCTCAGCGTAGAGACATCAACTAAGTTCTCCACGTCGTCGATTCCAACCGGAAATTTGGTCACTCAGATAACTGATTATTTGAATGAACCGGTTGGCGTCAGCCACGTTTACGTTACTTATTCGAATATCGAAGTGCACACAACAGAGTTGAACGTCTCCACCTGGCTTGTTGCAGCACCCGGGGGAACTGTCGATCTTGCGTCTCTTGCAAACCGTAGTGTAACTATTGGAAATTCGGTCTTATCCAGCGGGCTATACGACTTTGCTAGTTTCAGCATCACGGCGGCGAGCGTTACTTACTATGGAAGGAATGTGAGTGCCTATGTATCTTCAACAACTGTCACTGAGCCAATTCAGGGCGGAGCTGAGACTGGGACCGAATGGTACTGCGGGATTCATTCTTGATATCGCGCCGTCTGTAGTTCCGACGGAAACTGGAAACTCGACGACCCTGCAGCTCGTTCCTTTTGCCAGAGCGATCGCTATTCCGGCTTCCGTTCCGATCTCGGCCTATCAGAGGATAGGATCGACGATCGAGTTAGATTCACAGGCCTGGTTCGCTTCTAGTATTAGCAGACTAGCTGATCAAATCACGGTTCTGACGGCTCTGATAACGACAAACGCAATGGTTTTGGTTTTGAACAATACGGGGACTGCGAACGTGACTATATCGGGTATCAATTTGCTTGGGGCGATTGTCCAAAACGGGAATGCCGAGACGACCGTAGAAACTATAACAACTGTGACGACGATTACGGAGATTTCTCAGAGCAATGCTGCGAGTCTTAACGGAACCTCCAGTGCGGTGGTTGGACTGGGACAAACTCCGCAACTAGACGCTCGATTGCCACAATTAGACTCCGGAGCAGTTCCGAACTACACCTCCAGTTTCCAAACCGTCGCGAGTTTCCTAGTTTTGAGCGATAAACTAGTAGTACAGCCATTGCTCTCCTCGCTCGATCAAAACGGCACCCAGGTCGGTTTGGTAGTTACGCCGGGAGAAGAAGTCCAATTAACATTCACAGGACGAATTTCGACGCTCAACAGCCTCTTTGCCCCTTACTCTCCACTGTCCATTGTCCCGGGAGGACAGTACATTATCCAGATTATTTCCCCTTTTAGCGAAAGCGATAATTTAAACACGACGGCGATTTCACCATTCGGGTGAATATTTTAGCTACAATCAAGCCCTGTCTTTGCCGAGAACAAATCCACAATTACGGAAATAATCTGCAGCTGGTCAGAATCAGAGAAAGCATGAATCGGTTTCCCGATCCTAGGTAGTTCAGCGATAACAACTTCGATCTTCTTTAACTCTTCATCGAGAGATTTTCCATCACCAGCCTGGGAGATCGCAGCTTCGACCTGCTTTGAAGGAAAAGTCTTGCCCGTCCATTCAGAAGCAAGTCTGTAGTACGCGATTCCGGCGGTTCCCCAGAATCCCATTTGCGTGTGAAGGCTCGTGAGCGCATCGGATGATTTGAACCTCAGAACGATCTCCTGTCTTCTGCTTTCAGACTCTTCGGGAAAGTAAGTGTACAACATCCAGCTGACGTAGACCTCCGAAACTATAACGACGGAGGAGTTTGCGTCGAAAATAAACTTCGGATCATCGCCCGCACAATCTTTCAGTGCCATCAGTGTGGCATTCTCAACCGTCCTGAACCCAAGCTCGTAGAGTCTCGCTCTGCACAACTCGTGATAAACGTCCGCCGGATCTATGGATTCTGCGTCAGAATAGGTAACGGTGTGTTTCATTTCCAACGAAGAATTCGCAACCGAAGTCGCGAGGATCCTTCCTTTCCCTCCCCCTTTCTGCACGAACTCGACGTCGCCTGTTAGACCCAGCCTCCGGCGGGCGATGGATTGAAGCTTCTTGAAGTTCAAGATAATTTCCTGATTCGAAAAGTGCTTTTGAAGAATCTTTGGGAATAGCCTATCTCTTGCAAGGGAAGCCTGATCAGGTGCTTCTTTCCTAATCGACCTGAATTCGCCGATCTCACGATCTCTATGTTCTCTTTCAAATTCAAATCCCAAGTTTTTGAGGATGCCGCGAATTTCGTTCGTTGAATTTGAATTCGGACGCATTTGGTCAGTTGCCTGTTTTGGAGAATATTAAGGATCGCAAAGACTACCTCAACTTGAATACAATTAATATGCTTCACATCTGTACAGCTGATCTTTATCCAAGAAACAATCTATCCTTTAAGCTTGAGCGAGCTATCTGTCATCAAGACGTCGGATTATCAGTCGTTTCAAGAGTTCAGCGAAAACAAATGGAGTTCTCGGAATTCATCGTAGAAAAAAATGAAGATGGCATCTGGAGAAAATGCCCGTATTGTAGTCAAAAGGTTTGGGACGGAATCCACAATGAGAACGCTACGGGGTTCGCGATCCATATGAGTCAAAAAATGCCCGGACATCAGGAAAGAGCAGACTGGAGGAGCAAGTATGGGAAGAACAGCTGGCAGTTCGGTACTCTCAAATCGTGAGAGCGAATCTAGAAACGAGATTTTCTTAAGATAAGCAAATCCCATTCCCACTCGGCTTAAATAATCTCAAACGAGCTCTAGGCTCGATGAATTCTCAAAGGAAGGCTCTGTTCGCTCTTTTTGCTGCACTGCTTTTGACTGCTTCAGGCGCCTTTGAAAATTCTCTTTTCTCATCCGCTTTTTCAAGCCAAAGTACAATCACGATTCCTCCGTCGACAAACTCGAACCTGAATGGAAGCTCTGTAAGTATTCCAATTTCAATGCCGCCGATCTCCGAGGCGAGAATTCAGTCGGCTTTGCCTTCTAGAACTCCCATATCGTTTAGTGTCCTTATATCTTCGAGAAATGCGCTTGGACTGCAGCAATACATCAACCAAATCAGCAATCCTGCATCCCCGCAATACAGGCACTTTCTAAGTATAGGTCAGTATTCGGAACTTTACGGCCCTGATTCTGCTGAAATAAGTTCGCTCACTTCGTACTTTTCTTCAAAGGGTCTCAGCGTGACTGAAGACCATTCGAATCCAAACCTTCTCCAGGTTAGCGGAGACGCCTTGGAAACGGACGGGGCTCTCCACGTCTCGCTCGAATCGTTCAAAGTTGCAAACCAGTCGTTTTACTCTCCCCTTACATCGCCAGAGCTCCCGAGTCAGTATTCGTTCGTCCAGTCAATTTCCGGCTTATCCAATTATGGATCAGGACAGAACTTTGCCGTGCCATTGTACAGAACATTTGGCAAGATCTCTGGGCAACCGCAGCAAAGCGATTCAAATTCGATCTACTACACGCCGTCAGAAATACATCAGATATACAACTCATCCTCGCTTCTCAGTGCAGGTTACACGGGAACGGGGATTACTATTGCGATAGTTGACGCGTACGGCGATCCGTACATTCAAGAAGAGCTGGACAACTTCAGCACCCAATTCAATCTGCCCCAGTTGACGCTGAACCAGATCTGCGTTGACGGACCGTGCAATTACTCCAACGGTATCACGGAGGGGTGGCAACCGGAGATCGCTCTGGACGTGGAGTGGGCACACGCGATGGCCCCTGACGCAGCGATAAACCTCTACATCGGTTCGAATAGCTCATTTCCTCTCTACGATGCCCTTGAACAGGCGGTCATGAACTCTTCAACTTCCATAATATCCATGAGCTGGGGGACACAAGAGAATAGTCTTGCAATTTCCTCCCCAATCGCTCCTATCGAAGGAGCATCGTATCCCTGGGTTGATCAGGTGCTCCAGCAAGCGGCCGCCGAGGGCATCACGGCATTCTCCAGCAGTGGAGATTGGGGAGCTTACGATCAGGGCTTCGGAGAGTCCCTTCCATATGGTGGAGCAATCTATCCATCCACTGATCCTTACGTTACAGGCGTCGGAGGAACTTCTCTTTACATGAACACGACTTCCGGGACCATACAGTTTCCTTATTCAAATGCTACAGGCGGATACGGCTCGGAGACTGCGTGGAGCTGGAGCAATCAGTATTCCTGGGGTACAGGCGGAGGTTACAGTACTCTATTTCCTACTCCGCCATGGCAGCACGGTACAGGCTTCGATTCCTCCCAGGGAACGAAGGGTTCTCCGGATGTGGCGTGGGATGCCGATCCTGCAACGGGCGTTATCGTAACCTTGTTTGACATTGGGACCGGTTCATTGATCTATCAGATCGAAGGAGGGACAAGCGTGGGCTCCCCCAGTTGGGCCGGTTCTATGGCACTTTTAGACCAAAAGGCTGGCGGACGGCTGGGCCTCATCACACCCGAGCTGTATGCGATTCTTAACAATCAGCAGGAGTATGCAAAGGCATTTCACGATATAACTTCCGGCAACAACAATCCGTACTCAGCTGGCGTCGGCTGGGACCCTCTGACTGGGCTTGGTTCTCCAAATCTCGGCGAGCTTGCAAATTACCTCGCCCCGAGCGGATCGCTGGATGTTTCCGTTAAGAATTCCCTCAGCGGCCAACTAGCATCGAGTTTCGCATACGGTTCTCAAATCGGATTTACCGCCAACGTGACGGCGAATGGTGGAATTGTTTCCAGTGGCAACGTTGTAGCGAACATTACGGGGCCTGGAGGCGAAACTATCGCGAACGGAATCCAATTTTCCGATGATCCTGGTACAGGGTTATGGAGTGGCTCCTACAATATAAAATCGGCCGACACTCCGGGTGAATGGACGGCAAAGGTTCTCGTGACGACCGGATCGTCTTCCGGTTGGGGGACAACAACATTTTCGGTCGGGGACGGGGTATCGGTCTTTCTTCCCCCGTATTTCAACCTGACAGCTTCAAACGCCGCCATGACAGCAAAATTCACCGTGGGTCAGACAATAAACATATCCGCTGCGATCACTTCGCCCGACGGTCTCTGTTGTGTAACCACGGGTAATTTTAGGGCAACGTTCACGGAGAACTCGCCCATGGGGAAGAGCGAGGGGAGCACTCAGCTTTCTTACAATTCGACTTCGCAAAGATGGACTGCCCACTTCAAAATTCCACGGGGAGTAGACCAGGATTCCTGGGTCTTGAACGTATCAGGTAAAGATTCCAGTGGCAATCTGGGAAGCACCTATGGATGGCTCTACGTCGGCTTGAACGTGGTTTTGAGTACGGATTCGCCGACCTACGTTTTGGGGGACACAATATCTGTCAAGGCGACTCCTGAATACAGTAGCGGTCTTGAGGCGAGTACCGGAACCTTTACCGCTACAATTTCGGATGGCTCTCAAGTCATTGCAACATTACCGCTAACTTATGATCCCACTGCCGGGGTTTGGCTCGGCAAGTATCCGCTTGCGAAGTCTTCTCCAACCGGCTTTTACGAGATAAGTGTCAGCGGGAACAACGGCCTGGGCAGTGCCGGGACAGCTGAAACGGTAATCCGAGTTGCCCCCTTCAATCTCGTGGGGTCGATCACGGTCCCTAGTTCTACGATCTCAGTTAATGGGGGAAGCGAACCAATGGTCTCGGCGAGAATTACCTACCCCAACGGCTCCCTCTTAACCCAAGGTTCTGTTGTGACATTTGTCTATCTTAACCATGGGGGGCTCCTTTTCCTCGTAAATTTCATTCGGCTGACTTATGCGTCTTCCACCGGATCTTTTGTTGGCCCCTATCTCTTCGGGACAGCAAGCCCGCTAAACGCGAGCCTGGGAAGCTATCTCGTTAGCGTCCAGGGCTTTGACGCTGCTGGGAATTACGCGAACCTTACAACCTCATTTTTCATCCAGGGAGAAACTCACTCACCAATTTCAATTACGAATGACTCTCAGTTCACTGCTGAAAATGGAGTCATCCAGGGAAACGGAACATCGACCGATCCCTTCGTATTTGCGGGCTGGAACACTACTTCGATTTCAATTTCGGGCGGCGCTACATCAATCTATTTTATAGTAAACGACTGGGTCTCAGGCAATTCCGGAGATGGAATATTCCTGAACACCCCTTCGACGTTGGGTTCTTTGATCGAAGGTACTTATTCCAATTCGAACGATGGCAACGGAATTTCTGTTAATGGAACTCCGGGAATCACTATGATTGCAGATGTCACGAACGGAAACCACCAAAGCGGTATCGTGATCGACAATGATTCAAGCTCGCTTCCTCCTGACATCGCTCTATCCGTCTCGAATGACAACAATGTCGATGGCTTTAACGTGCAAAACTCACGGAAAGCAATAATCACTGAAAATGCAGCGACCGGCAACGGAAAATTCGGTTTCTATCTCGACAATCTGCTGAATGCATCCCTCTTACTTAACATCGCGACGAGTAACCCCGTCGGAATTTACCTAACTGGAAACCAAGGGCAGGGCTACGGAGGAATTCAGTTGATTCTTACGTCCGCTTTCTATAACGGAGTTGGAATACAGATAAATGGTTTGAACCAGAACGTAACAGGGTCGGTTACTAACTCTTCAATAGCATTTGTTGAGCTCGCCCTGATCGAGAATAACAGCATAGGCGTTCTTTCAGAAAACGACTCTCAGGTTCAGCTTTCTGCTGATACTATCGGCCATAACGGCTACGGAGCGATATTCAAGAATTCCCTTGCTCTGGTCACAAACGACGTGATATCGCAGAACAATGATACCGCCCTAAGTATCTCGGGCGGATATGTGGGGTCAGGAGGATGTGTTGTCTCATTCATTAACAACTCGAGCAGCTTCATTTATTCTTCCTGCATCCTTGGAAATTTCATTTCTCTAAACGGGAACTCTTCAAGTGCAGGTGATGGGATCGACGAATCGAACTTGAATGGCTCAATCATCATCAGTAATTTTGATTCGAAAAACATCGGTAACGGCCTCACTCTTTCAAACGTTACAGGATCCTCGATCTCGATGATGACTTTCAACAACAACACCGGCGACGGTGTCTTTGCTTCGTCAATTTCTCACGACAGAATTGATCTGAATAACATGAGTAGCGACCTAAATGGCGTAGTACTTGCCGGAGGCGGCACAAACCAAGTGGATAAGAACAACATTTCCATGGATTCGTTCGATGGAATTCTGCTTAATTCGAGCACAAACAACACCGTTACGGAGAACAGGATTTCATCGATCGGGACGGAATGCTCTTCCACGCAAACTTGCTCGCTCGCGGGAGGCATTCATATCTCGAACGATTCTTCGCAGAACTCGATCACGTCGAACTCGATCTCTGGCAGCACGGTTCCGGATAAGATCGGGGCTGGAATATTGCTTACCACGGGCTCGAGTCAAAATCTTGTTTACCAGAACAACGCGACCGGAAATGATGCCGGAATAGTAATTTCCAGCTCTCCATCAAATACCGTTGCAAGAAACGAACTTTCTTCAAACAAGTACGGGATTTATCTCGTAAATTCGCAGAGCACCGAATTATCGAGCAATAATCTCGTCGGGAATCAACAGGACATTTACCCGAATATGCCGCTGGTATCGTTTTCCGGTATTCAGAACGGCACGAGGGTAAGCGGAGACGTTGTAATCCGCTGGAATTCGACGGGGCAAGCGATAAGCAACCAGAGCCTAAGCATCGACGGGAGTCCTCAAGCAGTCTCTGGTGCAAGTTATGCTTGGAACTCAACCTCGCTTTCAGACGGCATCCACGTTATCACGATCAGGATCACAAACGATGCGGGACAGGATGCGTCTGCTTCTCTGATCGTATCTACGGTCAACCACGAATTCCTCACAGTCCACACGATCGGCCCTGGTCAAACACCCATTTCCTCTTCTCTAATCGAATTGAAAAATTCAACATATTCCGCGAACGGGACGACAGATTCCAGCGGGCGCGCGATTTTCCGCGGGCTTTCCCCGGGAAGTTACAACGCTTCAACCTCGATAAACGGGACTGAAATAATTTCTCCAGTTGACTATTCCGGTAATTCAACGGTGACTCTCTTCATTCCAATCCTCGACACTACCGCCCTTGCGTCGACGGCTTCCGGTAGCGTTCCGATCGAGGTAACTGGCAACATCATCGCTTCTCAGATGTCGAACGTAACTCTTCAGAAATCAGGCGGCGGCTACGCATTGTCGTTTGATCTGAACGGCGTTAATGGAACCACCGCAAGCGCAACAATCCAAGTCCTAAAGAGCTCAATTGTTTCTGGACTGGTCCCGAGCGTAATCATCAACGGAAATGCAACACACAACCAGTCATACTTCCAGGACTCAAATTACTACTACGTGAAATTCTTGCTCACACTCAATGGCACGGAGAAAATGATTGTACGATTCAGTCCTGGTGCACCGGTCTTTGACATCAGATACATCGTAGTGATTGTGGCAGTGATCGCCGTAATTGTCGCTGGGTTGCTACTTGCATTTAGGCGAAGGTCCAGACGAAGCTATTACCTGCCATCGCAACCAAACTGAAGAGTATGGCTGGTGTCAGATAAGTGCCTGCAAGGGTAGATCCGGTTGCCTCAAGCCTGCGCTTTTGAAGACAGAAACGAAAGACTAGTCGCTTTTATTTCAAATGTGCTGGCATGCTCTAATACGTATTTGTCGCTGGTAAGAAAATTAAGTGCGTACCTTCTCGCAGTAGCAACATGGAAGGAATCAAAATAGCTTAGCTTTCGTCTTCCTCCATGCTTCAGGTACAACACTAAAGCTTCTTCAGCAATTTCTGCACTCATCGGCAAGGGCTTATGAGGAATTGACTTCATGTCCGAGATAAAATCACGAACCTTACTGAGAGGAACGCCGTCTGCCCTCATGGCCGAGATAGCATCGTCATAAACTTCTGAAGAAGTTCTCAATTCAAGACTTCCTGATGTTGCGCGTTTGATTGCAATTTCTGCTTGGGAAGAGAACTTACCTCCTTTCAGATAAAAGAAAAACAAATCAGTATCTGAAAGCATTACAGAATCCAGATTATTACCTTCGTCCCTTCGAGACAAAATCTTCTGACCTCTCCTCAAGCTCCTCCCAGTCGGACTTAATGATGTCTTTGTATTTCCCTTTTCAGCTCTTCGACGCTTTTTAGAGGCTGCAGCTCAACGTGGTTTTGTTTCATTGTGACTTTGAACCTTTTAGTGTGAATTTTGCGCCTGATTTCTGCTGGTAGCAGAATTCTTCCACGCTCGTCGGCCTCAACTACAACACTCATACCCACACGTGGGCACGCGGGCTATATTAAGATGCGCCGACACACCTCAAGCCCTTCGCGAACTGGAAATACCAGCTTTCCTCTCGCTAATTAGCTAAATCATTCGAGACTCAGATAGAGGAACACGGTATAGGCAATTATCATAAACACGTCCGCAACCGGCGAAAAGAACGCGATGGCAAAGCCCGGGGCGACTTCAAACTCGAGGAGAACGGGATACGACAGGACTGCTTGGAGGAGGAGGGCAAACAGGACGACCAGCAGCCCCAGAATGAAATTGGCTTTCGTCTGAAGATAGGTCCTCGCGTATACCAAAATCAGCGCGACGAGCAACGCCATTCCAATGGTCGACAATATGACGTGAAATTCCAAGTATAGGTCCGGACCAACCGGCGGGCCAAACCGATTGAAGCGAGGAAATTCTGCGCTTTCGCTGGCAAGTTCGTATGATAGTATGCCGATCAAGGTCCCAATGAAGATCACGATCGGTACCCAGAGTTTGCTCATCATTCTACCCTTCTTGGGAGTATTCTCATTTTTTTCCTGGCCCATCAAAATTCTACTCTTTTTTTTCTTCGCTCTTCAATTTTCCACGGTTGCCTTCGCCGCTGGTTTTTGCTTTGATTTCCTGCAGTTTCTCCCAGTTTGCTTCCATCATTTCCGAAAGAAAGTACAACTTGCCGTACTTGTCACCTTCCGTCAGGACGAGCCTGTTTTTCTCAAGGACTCCCAGATGATGCCTTACAGTCGTGTAGTCTAGTCGAAGCAGTTGGGACAGCTGCTGCGCGTTCCGGGGTTGCTCCTTGATCGCTTCGAGCACGAGAAGCCTAGTTTTTGCTCCCGTGCTTCCCGCGAACAGCCACCAAAGCAGTCGCTCGAACGCATCCATGGATATTGCAACGACCACCGTCCGCGTCCTCAATAATAATATCGCCTGAACGCTCTCTTACGAGGAAAAGCAATCTTGGGCCATCTAGGCGGAACGTAGCGCATCGACCGGATTCATTCTTGATGCTCTCCAGGCAGGCAATATCCCCGCTAATCCCCCGACCACAGTTGCGAGAGCAATCGCTAGCAAGATCAATTCAGGCGTCAACACTGGTGTTATCGCCACGGTCGAGGCAGTGCTTGAAGAAGTGCTGGGACTGCCTAAAGAAACGGCAAGACCCGCACCGCCCGAGCTAAACCTCGCACCGGCTCCGGTTCCTGAAGTTCTACTAGCGCTTGGGATAGCCGAGCGGCTCGCCAGCAAACCGATGATGAAAAAAGAGAGTCCGGAACCGACGGCCGCCCCTATAATTCCGCCGATAAATCCGGTCGCGAGGGCCTCGGAGATAAAGTTGAACATTATCGTACGCGAGTTTGCCCCGAGCGCCTTCAGTATCCCAATTTCTTTTGTCCTCTCAATGACAGATGTGAACTCGGTTGTCATGATGGCAATGAACGCCACGAGGACCGAGATACTTCCAACCGCCTCCAGAAGAGTCCCCGTGGACTGGGTTACGGATGTAATCGTTGAGAGAATAGAGCTTACTGAGGTTATTCTTGCGTCGCTCCCGTATAATGCGGTGAGTTCAGAAGTTACCTGATCAACCAGTGCCGGACTCTGTGCTACTACCATGACTCCCGTATAGTCGTAACTGTGGAGTAGCGCCTCACCGGTCGCAAGCGACACAAACACGTCGTCGTCAGGATTGATAAAAAATCCCTGCCCGAACGAGTTGTAGACGCCTCGAACTATGAACGATTTTGTCGACGAGGCAGTATTGCTCGTCGAGCCAAACCCAAAATTAGGTCCAAAGCTAAAGCCGCGCCCGACGCCGGACACGCTAAGAATCTGATTCACCGTCACGTTGGTCGCGTCAGCCAAATTGGGGAACGCAATCGAGTTACCTATTATCGCACCAGCTAAATCCGTGCTGGTCGGTAGAGAGCCCTCATCTATGGAGAGGCTTGGAAACACAGCCGTAAGCTTTGACAGATCGGCCGCGATTATCTGCACGGAAACGGAACCCCCTCCCTGGGTGATAGTCCCGCTTAGCATCTGGTACGGAACTGCGACCGAGACGCCGGCCAGATTTGAAATGCTCGGAAGATCCGATTGCGTGAGGCTGAAACCTCTACCAGATGGACTAAGAAATAATGTCGTGGCACCGAGCTTGTTGAACTGAGCCGTGGATGCATTGCTGTAACCCTGCGTTGCCGCATCCAGTGCGACTATTGTCGCGGGACCGATCAGGATTCCGATAATCGTGAGCGTAGTCCTGAGTCGTCGATCAGACATCGCCCTGAGCGCGAACAGGAATTGATCCTTGATCTTCAAGTTAAGTCCGCTCTCTGCGATCAGACGACCTTTGAATCCTGAGTGACGACGTCGCTTTTAGGGCGTCGTCTCCTCACGAGAACTACACCGGCCACAACTGCTATGATCACAACTATTATGATCGCATAGAATACGGCAACGACCAGTCCCTGACCACTCGAGCTAGTCGTAGTTCCCGTTGACGGGGCTACGGATACTGCGGGAGTTATTGTGGTGCTCTCGCTGCTCTTTGAGGTCAGGTTATTGCCAAAACTGTCTTTGTAAGTAACCAGAATGCCAACGGTCTGTCGCAATGGTGCTGTCGCCGTATAAGGAATAGTTGTTGTGAACGGTACCGGGGTGTTCGGATCGATCTCTCCTACGTACGACAAAGGCCCTGCATGTGAGCTCGAGTTCAGGTAACCCGCCACGCTCGCATAATACGCCGAGGCAGTCCCTTCGTCCAGCAATGTTCCACTTACAGTGAGATTACCGGTACCCGCGGTTATCGACTCGTCTTGGATCACCAGTTCAATTGTCCCGGTAAGAACAAATCCGACCTGTACGGACTGCGAATTCGCGATCCCATATTGGTTCGAGTAATTTACCGAGAGCGTACCTTCGTAAACACCGATTGTCGCTGACGGTGAGGTTAGTATGGTCACCTCATAGATTACAGCGCCATTCGCAGGAATCTGGCCACCTGGTATCGCGTATGACGAGTTTGATATGACCACGAGCGGCGAAGTAACGGATATAGACAGACTGGGATAATATATCGGAACCGATCCCGCGTTGTTTATCCTAAAAGACACCAGAGACTCTTGCCCCGTTTTCAAATCGTTAGAAACAGTGGATACAGAAATAGTTGAAGCTCCAGTCGCGCTCTGTTGGCTGGAGACATAGAGTCCAAGAGTCTGGGAGACCGATCCCGTATTGTTCGGTCCTGCGATCGAATAAGTTGCGGAGATTGTCAGCGTTACCGGCGTGTTGGAAGCCGACCCGGAGACGAAGAGCCCGACATCAAACGAGGAGCTGGATCCCTGCGTCAAACTCTGTATTACCCCGGGCTGGGAAAGAACGCTCACACTCTGGGAGGAACTGCCGACCTGAGTCGAGATTCCAGACAATTCCACATTGCCTTCGTTCGTGACGTTCAGGGTGATATTATTGACCTGTCCCGGCGTCAACGAATTTTGCAGCGACCTGTATACCAATGTGGGAGTGGCAGTTGAAGAAGCAACAAACAATCCGAGCGATTGGGAGGCAGATTGTTGATTGCCATAAGCGTCAAGATACGTCGTACTGAGTGAAAGCGAAACAGAAGACCCAACGGCCGAAGAAGCGACGAACAATTCAACAGTATATGAAACAGAGCCGCCGGCGTCAAGCTCCGAAGTCTGTGGGATCCCGCTTAACACACTGATAGTTTGTGGATTGCTTGAGGTAATTGTTGTCAAGACATTGGAAACATTTCCAGTACCCGAGTTTGTCAAATCTAGAGTTACATTGTTGATTTGTCCCGAAACGAGTCCCCTGTTCGGGGAAGAAAATGCCAGCTTTGAATCTCCTTCAACTGTGACTGCAAATGTAGTACTCTGGTTCAGGGAGACCTCCGGTTCGTTCGTGGAATTTGTTAAAACAGCGCTCCAGGTAATCGTGGTGGGAAAACTGTACTTCCCTATCGAGACATTCTCAGCGAGATTTAGGTACATCTGCAATTGGAAGATCTGGCCTTGAACCAACTTGTTGGTGTAGTACAGAGTCGAATTGCCACCCGATTGGGAGGATATTCCTGCCGACGTTACACTGAATCCACTCGGCAACTTCGACTCAAATTGTGCGTATAATGCACTGTAGGGGTAAACATATTGAACAGTCAAAGTCAGCGGTACGTCCTGATCGCCTGGCCCCGCCTCGGCGGTTGTGGTCGAAGTACCCCATTGGGCGCTAATTATCTGAAAGCCCTGAGTCTGGGCACTAGCGTGATTCTCGAGAACCGGAAGCGCGGTTATCAGGAACAGCCCCATGAGGAAAACGGCAATGATTTTTGCTTTCATGCTTCTTCTTCGCCATCCACAATCTCTCCGTCTCTGATTGAAATCGCTCGCTGAGTCCTGTTTGCAAGCAAGGTATTGTGGGTGATCATCACAATTGTCTTGTGAGTCTTTTCATGCAACTCTTCCAGAACTTCCATCATTATCTCAGTGTTTTTCGTATCGAGGTTCCCGGTGGGCTCATCAGCCAAGATAATCGAGGGATTCGTGACCAGCGCGCGGGCAACTGCCACTCTTTGTTGCTCTCCTCCACTCAAAGTGGCTGGCTTGTGGGTAGCCTTTCCAGCTATCCCAAACTGACCTAACACATGTAGTGCCTTCTCTTTCCGGTCCTTTGGGGATGCTCCAGCTATCGTCAGGGGTAGCTCAACATTACCTTGAACCGTCATCCTATTGAGCAGATTGAACGACTGGAACACGAATCCAATCTTCTTGTTGCGGAGTTTCGCGAGAGACGAGTTGGATTGCTTTGAAAGATCCACTCCATCGATCAGGACCTTTCCAGACGAGGGCCTGTCCAGTGCGCCCATCAAGTTCAGAAGCGTACTCTTGCCGGAACCAGAAGGTCCGATTATCGACACAAACTCTCCCTGGGCGATCGAGAAGCTCACATTCTTAAGAGCAAAAGTAAGGCTCTCGCCAGACCCGTACTTCTTTATCAGATCGATAACTTCAATTGCCTTTTCGGAATAAGTCGATTTTTGAATCTGTTGCAACGCGTGGGTTCACTTCGCAAGTAAATACAAAATTCCGTTTTATTTCAAGCGCCCTGGAGTGAGAAACAATTCTACGACGACGAAAACCACTCCAACGGCGACGAGGCCCGCTCCAAGCAAGCTTACAATTTCATTGTTTGTATTGATGAGTGCTGCGGTTGACCCAGCTCTACGCGTGAAGTTTCCTGCGCCCGGAAACGTAAAATTCCCCGGGATCGTCCCGTTGAATGTAAACCTAGAAGAAGTAAAAGTTGTCGGAAAGCCGCTCGTACTCCCGCCGCTGAAGATCGCGCGAAATTGAGGGTCCGGATAAACGAGCAAAACAAGACCCACGACCACGAATACTAATGATACTAAAAGTAATTTTTTTCCCATAAAGATCTTAAATGGAGACTCTTCTTTGGAGAGAATTTACAGTTTTTCCTTAATGCATCCCAAATCTCTCCTAGATTAAGTTGCGTGAAAGGAAATGACCTAATTGACGAGGGAGAAAAACTGACCTGCATACTATCTGGACCTGTATCTCTTCAAAATTGAGAAAATACCGGCCGCCAGAACCAAAGCTGCGACAATTACAACGACGAGGACTATCAGATAATTGAACCCGAACGTTGCCCGAATCGCCTCAGGTGAGTCAACAAGAACCGTGATGGACTCTCTGCCCGAGTTGATCTCGCCCCGCCAACTCGTGAACAAATCAAGGGACGAAGAAGTGGCCGAAAGGCCGACCTCGGTCAGAGGCGGGACAAAAATCGTCGTCGAGCTTCCGCCGCTGATCGTCCCAACTTTTCCATCGAAACTGTATACGACAGACCCGCCCGGGCCTGAGGAAATAGTGAAGCCCGGGTAGAAAGTTGCTACCTCGGTTATTGCGGATCCCAAGATAACTGACACATTTGAGGAGTTCCCAGAATACGGTTCCGCACCTTTACCTGACCAACCGATAAACTTCCATCCTGGATCGCTCACGGCAGACAGTGGCAAGACTGACGACGCGTTATACCAGCCGGAAGCCGGCGCTACGTTCCCCCCTCCCGCCGACTGTAGCTCGATATCGACCAAGTACTGAGTTTGGTACTTCGCAGTAACCGAACCCTGGGATAAAATCGTACCGTTTATGGAATTTGCAATCCACCTCTGAAAGTCATTCGAGCCCTCCAGCATCCGGGGGTAACTGTAGAGACTGCCATAATCCACCCAGACGGATGAGTTTAGAGCGATGTTCAACCGGTCGCCAAACGTCGTCAGATTTATTCTTGGAGGCGTAAAGCCCGAGCCCCCACCAACGATTGAGTAACCCAGGGACACAAAACTCTGATGATAGTAAGCAGGGAAGATGTTAGAAAGATTAACAAGGCCGGCGCTGACGGGAGTCTCCCATCGCTGGGAGGGAGTCGAACCCTCAAGAATGCTATTGACCCTCCACCGCGCACCAGTGTTTAGCCATATTGTGACAGGCACTGTGGATAATGTGGCGTTAACCGGCCCGTTGAGAGATCTCGACACTATTTGGGGCGCCGTGAATCCAGTTCCTCCGCCCACAACATTGAAGCCCACCGCGATCAAGTTCTGGTGAACGTAATCCATCGATATGTTCTGAGATGAAACGGCGGTACCAATCGTGTCGTTGCTTACCCACCTCTCTTGCGAAGTAGATCCACCGAGCAGATTCGAAGCGTTCCACGCGGATCCAGCGTCCATCCAGATTCCTAACCCCTCGTTTCCTAAAATAATTGCATTCGACCGCCCATAGTTCACAAAAGTCAGGTTGGGCGATTCAAACCCTGATCCTCCACCCAAGACAGCGAAGGAAAATATCTCAAGATACTGATGATAGTACACTATTTTGATCGGATTGAGACCTGTTGCTACGCCGGAGGTCGTGTCTGATGTGGTCCATCTCTCTCCAGATGACTGTCCTGGTATATTGACCGAGACACCCCAGGTACTACCGTTATCCGCCAAGTAAGTGGTCGGAGTTGTTCCGAGATCGACGGATTCAATTGTCCCGTTTGTGACGTATGTGAGCTTTGGAGCTACGAAAGATTCACCGCCGATCTCAGAGTAGCTGACCGTTAACAATACAGATCCAGAAGTTCCGGTAATGAATTCGTGAGCATTGGAGATAACCGTCGACCCCTTGTAAAAAAAGTCCCGGAACTGGTTTGGATTCGATGTGTAGGAAACAGGGGTCGGCGTGCTACCCAAAAATAGCACACTACTGGTGTTTGCGTTGAATTCGTCGACCCACATCCACGCGGAGGAAACGTTCAAACCGGAATAAGTGACCTTCCGCTCGCTTCCGTTGAACTGGCCGACGTGATACTGCTCGGTCATTAGTCCGGTGAAAAATCCTTTCAGGTTCGAAATAGAATGCGGAGAGCCGACGAATTGATTCGCTCCAAAAGAGCTGTAACCGATGTTTGCGACGGCGCTGGTTTCCCAGTCTACCGCCTGCATCGTTACGTTGGCTCCATTGAACATCAAAGACAAGCCTACGTTGTCCCCAGGATTCACTGACCCTGAAAAGTTGACCAGCCCCCCGGCGTTTTGCGGAAATATCGACGATCCGTTGAATGAAAACACTTCGAAGTTGAACCCAAAACCGGAAGAGTGGCCACCGCCAAGGAACGGCCAGTCCCACGAAATCCCTACCTGGTACCAATAGCCGAGATTCGAAAGTCCATTGAGCAAGTAAGCAGGTCCGAATCCGTTCAGATCCTGCTGCTTGACAGCCGTGACATTGTATGAAAGGACGCTAAAATTCTGAGTGAACGTCATACCAAGCTGTTCGTCAAAATTTGCGACTGGGATCGAAGAATTTCCGGGAGCAACCAGACTCTCGAACCGCGCGGGGAGATTTCCGCCGGGAGCTCCAGGAACTGGACTAGTTATCACAACTCCGGTGAAATTAACGGGACGATGCCCTAATTGGTTGATCGAGGGGAGCGGCTGATATATGAAAAGGAGAATCGCAATAGCAAGAAATGTTGCATTGCTGAACTTCAATGCGCCAAGCGATTTGGATAGTATGCCCCATGGATAAAAGAGATCTGTTTTGGCGCGTTATCCGAAAGTAAAATTTATGACTCTCTAACGGATTCCAGCGTGGAGACCGCCGACCATATAGTAACCCGGCTGAAAGACGGCATATTGGGATCCTGGCTGACCTCCTCCAGAATCGAGATGGAATTTGCAGCGCGAACTCCGATCGATATCTTTGTATCATTCAACATATTGATCGCGTCCTTTACGATCTTGCGAATATTCCGTGGAGTGATGTTACTCTCTACAATCTGCTGTAGAGTCCCTAGGGCTTTCTGAACTTTTTCTTCATTTTCGATTCTACGCTTTTCCCGCTTTTCAGCTGCTGTGGACACGATGAGTTTGGCATCTCCAAATAGGGCGAGTGACCCATAATTTTCCGAGTTTTTTAACCTTACAGTTACGGCGACCTTCTCCAAGCTCTGATAGTCTCGTACCAAGTTATCACGAGGCCGACGACAGCGAAAATGTATGCCCAGACGCTTACCCTGGAGATTCCAGCCTCGGGGCTGATGATGAAATATCCAAAGAGTATCGAAAGCATGATTGAGTACAGGACAAATCGGGGGATGATGTATGTCCCGATTTTCAGGAACTGCTCGAGAGCCTCGATTTTGACCTCCTTGGCGAGGACGTAATTACCCAGTTCGTCCTTTCCAGCAAGCCCGAGATCTACCAGTTTGTCCAGATGGTATTGGGCGAGCGAGGCACTCTTGAACCCGAGCGATCTCTGGGCCTCCCTGATACCGGACTTGCGCACCTTGAAGAGGTACGTATAGACTCGAAGCGTGTTCCCCTTCAAGTCCTCTCCGTGCGGCCCGGCTGCCATATTCTTCAACAAGTCGAAAAGTTTGTCTTAAAGGTAATGGATTCCCGACGCGATCTGATCAAGTTTCTACGAGGTCTAATCCTTGAAAATTACAATCCATTTTAAGCAGCACTTAATTCCTCACGGCCTAGCATTCATTGTAATTGGGTTTAAACTTGGCGAAACTAGATATGCTATTTCGGATTTCTTCGATAAAAAAATCAATAGTAAATTAGGATCCAACCGTTCTTCCATTCTTTGTTACGATTTCAGTAGGAGAAATATTTTGGCCTGACGATGGGTAACAAAGTTTTTTACTGCGCCCCAAATTCGCAGACCTATGCCAACCGAAGAACTTTTGGAACTTCACTGCGACATTTGCGGAATTTCTGCTAGGAGTAGCGCTCAGATACTTTACTCGAAGGGATGGCTCTGGGCCGATGTAAACGGAGAGTCGATAACTCGCTGTCCTGTTCACTGGAAAGACGCTGAAATTCGCGGCAGAGAAATGCTAAGGGAAGCAGGCATTAGACGCTAGGATATCTTGTTGGCTTCCTGATCGATTTTTGCCACGGCTGCGTAAACGCACGCGCAGATCTGGCGGACTTTTTCATATAGCGGGGACACGTCGTTCGAGATCCACTCGGACTGGCCCTCTATGCCCTTAGTGTTGCTGCCCTTTTTCACAATGTCAGAGAACTCTGTTTTCAGCTCGCTGGACACCGGCTCAGAGCTTATTTCCTTGATTAGATCAATGTAGAGGTTTATGCTTTCGAGGATAGTCCCTAGGTAGCTATTGCCAATTCTCTGGAAATTTTCATAGTCGGCAGATTTCTGTGCCTCGTCCAATCGCTTGGCAAGATCCTGCCTCCGAGTATCGAGCTTCGCGAGCTTCTTGCTGATAAAATCCATATTTTCCTCGCGTTTTTCGGTGGGCGCGTCTTTGCCCGTGATCGGATCTCTAACAATTCGAGCGGTCCTCGATCCTCGGCTTCTTCTTGGTCTGGGAGGAGTCTCATTTTCCGACATTGGTTCACCGCACGATGTACTGTGGTGCCTTCTACTGGACGCCTCATTGCATGTTAATCTTTTCTGTTAGATCTCTGAGAGCAACTAGTTAGCTGATTTCAGTTCGACGAACCCGATTTTCGAGTGAAATCATTCCCAATCACGATCATGACCGCAACTTCCACGCTCGTGACAATTGAAACTTTTACTATAACGTAAAATTGACAAATGAAACACCAAAACAACAAAATAATTAGAAAAGTCACTCGATTACCGAAAGGGATGTATCGATAATCGAAATGCTCTCTATCGTAAAATTTGATTTTCCAATAAGTAGAATCTATCAATAGGTGTAAATAATTAATTCACTCTTCTCATTGAGACAAGAGACGAACGATTATGAATCAGGTATTGCGGTCGAGAAGAAGTGTTGGATTGTATTTCGCCATGGTTGTTGCGGCGGTGTATCTTACATCGGTGTTTGTAGTGCCGATCTCGGCATCGGCATATTCTGCGAGTCCGCTCGCGGCCACTGCTCCAAAAATAATATTGAGGCCGTTCAACAGCGAGCCCGGAAAATCAGTCAAAGTAACGGGCTTGCGTTTCACTGCTGGTTCTACAGTCACAATCACATTCAACGGAATAACAGTTGATTCAAAAGTTCCAGTTAACTCTACAGGGGGCTTTGTAACAAGTTTCATCGTTCCCAAAGGAACTGCCGTCGGGTCATATCCTGTTGTTGCGACTGATGCCAAGGGTCTACAGGCTACGAATACTCTAATGATTGGAACCGCGGCGAAGATTGTCTTGACAACCGGAGGCAAGCCGCGGATAGTCGGAACCATGCTGACTGTCACTGGTACTGGATTCCTTCCAAGTGTGACAGTAACAGTTTACTTCTCGGGAGTGGCAGAGGCTACGCCTACATCTAGTACCACTGGAGGTTTCGTTACCACGTTTGCAGTCCCCGCAGTTCCTCAAGGCAGCCAAGAGGTCTCTGCTAGCGATGGAACCAACAATGCCCAGAGAGCATTCATCGTTAACCCTCATATCACCGCCAGTCCGACGACCGCAGCACCTGGAGCTACAATCACCGTCACTGGTACGGGATTCGCCGCAGGTAGTAGTGTCAGTTTCACTCTGAACGGTGCAGCCTTGACGGCAACTGCTACAACAGATGGCACTGGATCATTTTCAGTACCGGTTCAAATCCCCACCACAGCTGTCAAAGGGGGTCAGCCCTTAGTAGCAACTGACGCATCCCTCAACAAAGCTAGCGTCAGAATCAAAGTCAGCTAGGCGCGCATCTGGATCAGAAAAATTCAGACTTATCGTTGGCTAGCCGGCCACTGCTCGATCGGTTAGCCCGCCTCTTCTTTAATCTCAGATCAGGGCTGAATCTTTGCGGGGTACCTTGGCAGTCGTATTTCAGATATTGAGAGAAAAAAATCGAAGAAAATATTGTTTAACAGTCTGGCCCTCAAAAGAGACCGAAATGGGCCGCTACTCGATACGTCGAGCCAAACGGAAAGATTCGTCTCAACTCCTCAATCTTCTTGTCGCTCTGGCAGATTTTGAACATCTCGATCCTCCAGATAATGACGCGAGACGCAGAATTATCGATGACATTTTCTCTAAAAAGTGGCTAGAAACTTTCGTTGCTATAGATCAAAAAGACAAAGACGTTGTCGGCTATGCGATGTACTATTACACGTATTCATCGTTTCTTGCAAAGAGAACTCTCTACCTTGAAGACATTTTCGTACTTGAAGAGCACCGGAAGATGGGAATTGGGTGGAATCTCTTCTTGAGATGCGTGCGTGAAGCCAAGAGAGAGGATTGCGGCAGGATGGAGTGGGCCGTACTCACGTGGAACAAGAACGCGATTAGATTTTACGAGAAACAAGGAGCGAGGAGACTGAGCGATTGGTACTACTACAGGTTGACTTTGGACGACCAACTTACGTGAGCAATAATTAAATCACAATTTCATTCACTTTAGTCTCTCCGTGGAATTGTTACCGAATGGCCTTGCAGGAGTCTGTCGACTCGCCGAACTTAGTTGACTATGAGAACGCCATTTCGGTCGAAGGTTTTTCTCATACTTACAACGGCAAGGAGTACGTTGTAAACGACATCTCGTTTCAAGTTAAGAAAGGCGAGATCTTCGGACTTCTTGGCAAAAACGGGGCCGGTAAAACATCGACGATAAAAGTTCTGACAACTTTGCTCCAGCCCACTAAAGGGAAGATTTCTGTCTTGGGTTTTGATGTAACCAAACGCGGGCAAGAGATCAGAAAGAGGATCGGCGTCGTCCAGCAAGAAGTCTCGTTTGAGTTCACGACCGTGAAGCAGAATTTCGATCTTTACGGCTTTCTATGGGGTGTCCCGAAACCAGTCAGGGAGAAAAAACGAGATGAACTCGTAAAGATCTTTGGGCTGGAAGATTTCCTGAAAACTTCCGCGACAGAGCTCTCCGGAGGTCAGAAGAGAAGGGTACAGGTCGCGAGGGAGTTCCTACACCCTATGGATCTGCTATTTCTGGACGAACCCACAGTAGGCCTCGACCCAATCATGCGCCGTCGCATTCTCGATCTCTTGAAGGATAAAGCGAAAAACGAGAACCTCACGATTTTGTTCACGACCCACAATCTGGAGGAGGCAGACTATTTGTGCGACCGCATCGCAATCATGGACAAGGGTCGACTGCTCGCTCTCGATACAGCCGAAAATTTGAAACGCCGCTACGGTGAGACTAAAGCGATCGAGCTGATCCTCTCGCCAGTGGATGGAAAGCCACCGTCGTATGAAATCTTCTTCTCCCAATTGAAAAAAATACATCCCGAAGTAGAGATCACGAGAGAGCCGGAAGGAACTGAACCTGCAATCATCGTCGCAAAAAATCCAGAAAAAGTGATCGAGACGATGATCGCTCTAACTTCAGATCAGAAAGCAAAGCTCGAGTGGCTGAACATCAGAAAGAGCACGCTGGAAGACGTATTCATTCAGACCGTGTCCCCCGATGAGGGCGAGAGTACCTATTGAGTCAGATCCCCAACTCTATACGTCTCGCGTGGCGAAATTTGAAAGTGAACATGGACCCGGCGAGCCTCGTCGTTATCATTGGACTGCCGGCAATGTATCTGATCTTTCTTGGCTCGATGTTTGTCTCGATTGTCTCCGACTTTTCCGTTAATGGTGTTACCTTCAACTACACCTCGTACCTTGCTCCCGGCATCGTCGCGTTTCAGACCGTGATGGCAGGGACGATTGGGGGAAGCATGCTGTGGCTCGATCGAAAATTTGGCATGTTTTCGCAGATCCTCTCAGGACCCTTTACGCGGAGCCAGTACCTCGTCGGGATAATTATCGCGACGACTACAGCCTCCTTCGTCGGAGCGGCAATTATGATCGGAATCTCAATTCCGTTGGGAACTCACATCTTTTTCTCATTCGAGGGTCTGGGCCTAGTTCTGCTGAACCTCGTGGTCGGCGCGATTTTCTTTTGTTCCACGATGCTCTACATCGCAGCCAAGGTGAAGACAAGCCAGATGTACAATTCCATCCAGATAATTATTCTGTTTGTGATCAATTTTGTTTCTGATGTATTTTACCCGATAACCTCGGTGACGCCGTTGCCGCTTCGAGTGGTCTCCTACATCAACCCTCTGACTTACATTAGCGATGGAATCAGGGCAGGTCTCGGCAACCCAGCCTATTTCCTGGATACCTGGAAGCCGGTCGAGACTCTGGTACTTATTGTTGAGACTGCAGCTCTCTTTGCTCTCGCATACAGGACGTATTCGCGGGTAAAAATCTCCACAAGTTAGTTCGGTTCAATCGCGACTACGTCATACAGGATCTTCCTGAAGTTCATTGTTATACTCCTCGCGTAAAAGTCGCCCTCAATCCTCAGGTCGTCGAGGCCGAACTCCTTTGCCTCGTGGAGATAGTAGTGCTCGAAGGTCAGACAGTCTTTGAGATACTCCTCTAGCTTTGAAGAGTCAATCTCAGAGACTACTTCTTTTGGTATCTCCTTTCCCTCTCTCTTGATGATGTCGTTGAGCGAATCGCGAGCTGCATCATAGTTCTTCCACGCCTCCTCAAGAAACCGAGGATATATGCCATTGTCTACGAGCTTCGAGAGAAATAATCCTTCGCGATCCTCGGAGTATTTCTGGAGCAGTTTTGCCTTGACTCCAAGCTCGCTCGTCTTGTCGAACGCGTAGAGAAACTCGCTCGCCTGCGCCTCCATCTCGGTTCTGAACGCATGATTGAGAGAATCCCCGAACGAGCCCGCCGCCAGCAGAAATCTCGCTACCCCATTGTTTCCGCGGACGATTGCTTCCGAGATCATGTGGGCGAAATCGGGATCGTAGGGGATTTCGCTCATCAGGACACCTTTTTCGGTTATCGTGTGCATCTCCTTTTGGATCGCACCGATTTCGAAGAGCCAATTTTCCGCGAAGGCAATTTCATCTAGATTAAGTTTGGACATGAACTCGAGATCTGTTAGCTTCAACCCGTACTTGGACATCAGTAGAACAAGGTCAAACGGTGTTTCCCTTTCGAGAGACTTGTACACCTTCTTGGGAGAAATGGTCTTGGGGATAGGAACGTCGCTTAAGATCACGGCCCTGCCCGGCTTGAACCTCCCAATCCTCCCGATCATCTGCAGAAGGGAATTATTGTCAATCGATTTGTATTCGAGTACTTTGTGCCCTAACTTGTCTCTGCCTTCAATTGTCTCGTTGAAGATCAAGACATTGTCCACGTAAATGTTGACTGAAGAGGCGACGACGTTTGTCGCAAAAATCTTCAGGTTCTTGTCTATCTCCGCCCTCTGCTGGATCTTGTTGACCTCGGCACCCTCGAGTCCGCCGTGGAGGTAAACGCCGCCGTAGCTCTTTGCGTATTTTTCAACGAGGCGCCTGGTAGGAAGGAATACAAGCCACGATTCACTCTCGGGTTGCGAATAGAGGTAAGATGCGAGCTTGTCCTGCATCTCGAAATTGTCCTTCGCCATTTCGAGCTCGATCGAGACTGGATATCTCCTGCCTGAAATCGTGTAGAGATTCTTGATCCCCATGAAGGACAAAAACTCGGCCGGGTCGATGGTCGCGCTCATAACCCGGAACAAGTTTCCTCTGCCGGACGAATTCTTCATTGCAAGAGACATGCAGAGCTCGAGCTGGGACGTCATCTGATGGCTTTCATCGAAGTAAATTGAGACATCTCTAAGGGAATTTTCGGCGAGCATCCTGAGGAGGACACCGTCGGTTACAATCCGAATCCTTCCGCGGTCTACATTGATTTTAGTGTCCTTCGTAATCACCGCAAGATCGTCCTTGAGTTCCGGGTAAAGCGCCTGCAGAGAGTAATACAGCGCGTTGCACGAGGCCCTCGATGGTTCTCGGATGACGATTTCTCTTTTCTTTTGGTTCTTGTTGAACTCGTGGATCGGCGTTACGGTTGTCTTGCCGGTGCCGACATCACCTAGAAGAACAAAGTGATCTTCAAAATCGATCGAGTCGAGGATCGAGAAAATCGGAAGATCCGGCCGAGATTTCTCAGACGGCGAGACGGTGGAAGAGATCACAGAATCGAAAGGGCATTTCAGTCGTTTTAGTCTTGCGCATCGAAAAATCCGCTTAATCTAAAAAAGGGGGCGTGGGGTTTGGAACCCACAAATAACGAACCAGTACGCCGTTCGCAAAAAGCCGGAGAAACTCCGTCAGTTAAACTGCAACCAGATGGGCTCCCCAATAGGTCTCACCAGTTCGAAGCTCGACCTTGTGCCCAGATTCGTTTTCGTGTGTGTCCGCATCCCCTCTATTATTGAAGGTCCGCTCACACTTCGTACATGCGTATTTCATTTTCCGTTCAACTCGGTAAGTACGCGCGTTTTGATATTTACACGTTTTCCATATTCCGTTCAGATCCAGAATCCGCTCATTCAAATGTCGCGATTTTCCTCATGAAAGTGGCCTATATAGAATTCACAAAAATTCGACCTTATTATCTGAGAAAATCATGTAAATCTACTTGAGAATGGAGTAGCTTTCCTTATATCGTGGCAGAAAAAGTGGTGTTTCGAGCGTAACTAACATGAGCTACGGTAGAGACCGCGACAGAGGCGGTTACGGTGGAAACAGGGGCGGATTCGGTGGAGGAAGGCCTCCTATGGGTCCGAAGCCTGTCGAAGTAGGTAAGGAATACGACGTAGAAGTCACTGAACTTTCAAGACGTGGCGACGGAGTCGCAAAAGTCCAAGGTTTCGTGATCTTTGTACAAGGAGCAAAGGTAGGACAGAAGGTCAAGATCAAAGTGGATCGAGTCGGTCCAAGATTTGCCAGCGCCACGGTCGTTACCGGTAGTGCTGCGGCAAGTTCAGACTCTTCTGCGAGCGAATCTTCAGGCTCTGGAGATTCGATGACCGAGTCAACGGCGGACAATGACGACACTTCTGCCTAGACTAGACAAAATCTCCCCCCTCTGCGGCGTCCAAAATACAGAAGATTACTTCAATCTAGTAATTCCGCAAACCTTGGATTACTAGGCACCCTTCTTTTTTATAATTTGCAACCTTGCCCAAACTTGGGACAATCATAACGAATTCTGAATAGAACTAGGTCTTATTCAAACAGTCTTTTCATCTTCTTCGTTTGAAGAGTTCTCTGAGTGCTCGCTAAGATGAAGTGAGGATATAATGATCGACATTGATTTCGTCACTTCCCTCCTCTTATCGCTGAGCTGCATCGCTTCCTGTTTCTTACTTTCCACTTCCCCTAGATTTCTTCTCAAGTCTTCTAGTGTTAACCGCAACTCCGAGATCTCATGATCGAAATTCTTTATCACACCCTGTCTTTCTGAGCGATCCTCTTCCAGCATTTTCATATTTTCCTCAATTTCCTCCCGGCGGGCAGTGAGGGAATCCAGTTTCTCCTGAGCCACTCTGACTGCTTCAGAACTGGAAAACAGTCGTTTGAACAAGGATTGGTTTGCCTTTCTCTTTTGCTCGTCAAGGTCGGCCTTCGCCTTTTCTATTTCAATATCGGTTTGCGTCCGCTCTTTCTTCAGGCGCTGAATTTTAGAATCATCTTGATGTCTTTCCTCCACCGCTTCCTTCTGAGACCTTCGAGCAATCTCTGAAATATTTTCCTCATTTGACAAAATTTCTTTTTCTAGGCGCTGAATTTCTGTATCCGCTTCCGTGGTATCAACGGGTTTTTGGAGTTCCGCGCTCATCTCAAGCCGAGCGTCAAAATATTCTCGTGGCAGATTCACGGGTCCACATTTTTCTTCAAAATCATCTAGCAGCAAATTAATGCTCGTCATCCAGTTGTGAAAACTGTACCCGCCGGGTTCGAATGAAAAAACTTGGTTTCCAAGCCGGTCTAACCCGGTTGAAACTCGTTCCTTGAGCTGTTCAAAGCTCAAGTGTTCCTCAGGGATAAATTTTAACCGGTGCTTGTGGTATTCCTGTTTCTTCTTTCTTTCCTTCTTTTGGGAGGAAAACCCCTTGCTCCCAAACGACTTGCCTGAACCGCCAGAATAGCTCAAGATCGTAATTTTGCGTACGAAGTGAGGTTAAAAGAGTTAAACTATTTTCACGAAGCATGGGCCAATCATCAGCGATAATCCGAGGACTATTCACGATGTAACATGACTAGTCCTCAAAGATTCTGCTGGGGAATCATCTCTAAAGGATTCTCAAATCCTTACTCGGTACTTTTAAATAATTACAAGAATTATGCAAACAATCAGTAAGAAATGCCCGGCAAGCAATCTGGCGTCATTTCCGTTTTTTCGTTTGAGGGACAAATTTGCTTGTCCTTCGGAGTGTTAGGCTTGCCGATTCTCGTGGCATAGACCCCAGCGTTATTCTTTTTCAAAATAAAGAATCTCTCTGGGGGAAGAATCGTAGTGGAGTATAGATAAGAAGTGTCGAAACTAAGCGGATCGAAGGCGCTAATCAAAGCGCTACAACAAGAAGGTACTAACGTACTGTTTGGAATGCCTGGAGGAGCAAATCTTCCAATCTACGACGATCTTTACAGCTCGGAGATCAGGCACATACTTGTTAGACACGAACAGCTCGCGGCGCACATGGCCGACGGTTTTGCCAGGGTGTCGAGGCGGCCCGGCGTCTGCCTTGCGACTTCAGGCCCCGGGGCCACGAATCTGGTCACTGGGATTGCGACAGCGTACATGGATTCAATCCCGATCGTTGCGATTACTGGGCAGGTTGCAACCACTAGTATAGGAAAAGATGCGTTTCAGGAGTGCGACATTATGGGGGTTGCGACTCCTGTTACGAAATACGCGTTCCAGCCGCTTGATCCCGCGCAGATACCCGAGATGGTAAAAAAGGCGTTTTACATCTCATCCAGCGGAAGACCCGGACCGGTTTTAATCGATATCCCCAAGGACATTCAAACCGGAGAGGCGGAGATGATCTTTCCGGAGAAGGTAAGCCTTCGTGGCTACAACCCGGCCGTTCTGCCGGATCCGATCAAAATCGAAAAAGCGGTTGACGCGCTACTGAATGCAGAACGGCCGCTGATCCTCGCTGGTGGCGGTGTAGCAATAGCCGGAGCATTTGCGGAGCTTCAAGCTCTTGCCGAAATTCTGATGTGCCCGGTCGCGACGACTTTCAAGGGAAAGGGTGTATTTGACGAGACTCACCCGCTCGCGCTTGGACCAATCGGCATGCACGGGCATCTTGAAGCAAACCGCTTGATTCAGGAGGCTGATGTTCTTCTTGCCGTCGGTACCAGGTTTTCCGATCGATCTACTGGCAAGGTAAGTGATTTCGTACCAAAGACAACGGTTATCCACGTAGACATAGATCCGTCTGAGATAAACAAGAACAAGAAAGCTGATCTTGGAATCGTTGCGGATGTCAAACCGTCCCTCCACGCAATGGTGGAGTCTATAGTTAGAAGAGCGAAAAAGAACGACATACAGACCTGGCGGAAAAAATTTGCCGAAGTGAAGGACAACTGTCAGAATGAGTGGAAGGTCGACATGTCCAATGTGAACGCTCTAAGCCTACTCAAGAAACTGCGAGAGATTCTGCCGAGCGCGGCGATTGTAACGACCGAAGTTGGTCAGTGCCAGATGTGGGCCTCGCTTCACTTCAATGTAATTGAACCGGGGACTTTCTTCAGTTCGACGGGATTGGGAACGATGGGTTTTGGTTTTCCAGCTGCTATAGGAGCGAAGGTCGCGGCTCCCACTAGGCCGGTTCTGGACATTGCCGGAGATGGCAGCTTTAACATGACAGAGGCGGCGCTCGCTACATCAGTCCTAGACAACATCCCGGTCATAGTTGTAATAATGAACAACACAATGCTCGGCATGGTCGCTCAGTGGCAGCGGCTATTTTATCAGAGAAGGTATCACGGTGTCAAGCTTTACGGAATTCCGGATTACGTCAAGCTTGCAGAGGCTTACAGGGCGCAGGGACTTAGAGCGCAGTCGATCGACGAATTTGCGAGAGCCCTTAAGCTCGGCCTTCGCAGCGATGTAACGACCGTAATCGATGTCCCGATCTCCCCTGAAGAGGACGTTTTCCCGTTCGTTGTACCTGGAACTGCGCTAAAGGACATGGTGGTTGCATGAGTATGTCGGCCAGACCTGCTGCGGCGTCTACATCGCATATCCCCACAAACACCAGCGGTGAGGAAGTAATCGTGAGCGAGCAAAGAAAGCAGGCGACACAGATTGTTTACGCTATCGTTGAGAACCAACGTGGAGTGCTTCATCGGATCTCTGGAATGTTCAGGGCAAAGGGGTTTAACATCACGAGCATATCCATTGGAGAAACTTCGTCACCAGACCTTGCGAGGATGACCATAATTCCTAAGGGAGACGATCAAGCATTGCAACTATTGGTAAAGCAGCTGGAAAAAATGATTGACGTTATCGAAGTTGGAACTATGACGCACGATGACTCCGTCGCAAGAGAACTGGCCCTGGTAAAGTTCGAAACGAGAGACAACAAGAGTCGGAACAGCATTCTAGAATTGTCCAACAACCTTGGCGCAAAGGCCGTCGATTTCGCAAAAGATTCCCTTGTTGTAGAATATACCGCGATCCCTGAAAAAATTGATTATTTCATCGAAGAAGCTTCCAAATCCGGCGCCGTGAAAGAAGTCGTTCGCACCGGTCTGACTGCGCTTAGGAGAGGTCTCTGAGATGTCTGAAAAACCGAGAGGAAAACGCGTCAAGGTATTTGACACGACTCTGCGCGATGGAGAACAGACTCCCGGTATTTCTCTTACCGTCGAGAAAAAAATCGAGATCGCGAGGGCACTGGATGAACTGGGTGTAGACGTGATTGAAGCTGGTTTCCCGATAGTTTCCGATGGAGAACTCGAATCGGTAAAGTCGATCAACAGGCTGGGACTGAAATCCCAGATCTGTGCCCTTTCGAGGGTCGAAAAATCCGATGTTGACAAGCTAATTGATTGCGATATTTCCTACGGACACCTGTTCATCGCCACTTCCGATCTTCACCTCCAGTACAAGCTGAAGATGACTAGGGAGAAGGCGTTGGAGGCTGCGATTGAAGGGGTAGGATACGCAAGGTCGCATGGAATCCGTGTCGAGTTTTCAGCAGAGGACTCTACCCGATCCGATAGAGCATTTCTTGCGCAGATGCTGAAAGGAGTCGTCGAAGCGGGAGCAGAGCGAATCGACGTCCCCGATACCGTTGGGACTGCTACTCCCGAGAGTTATTCTGACCTGATTCGATTCATAGGATCAAATGTCTCTGTACCTCTAAGCACGCACTGCCACGACGACTACGGCCTCGCAGTTGCGAACAGCCTCGCCGGAATTAACTCGGGCGCAGATCAGGCCCACGTGACCGTCAACGGACTCGGAGAAAGAGCGGGCAACGCGGCGTTAGAGGAATTTGTTATGGCGGCTTCCAGGCTTTACAACTTTGAGACTGGAATAAACACGAAGCTTTTGTATTCTACTTCGAGGCTTGTTTCTAAAGAAACCGGGATATTCGTTCAGCCTAACAAAGCAATTGTCGGTGAGAACGCGTTTGGCCACGAATCTGGCATTCACACCCATGGCGTACTGAATCTGCCAGCGACCTATGAGCCGATGGAACCAGAGCTGGTGGGTGCGAGGCGCAGAATCCAGGCTGGAAAGCACGCGGGTTCGCACGGTGTGGCTTCCCAGCTCCAGAGCTTGGGCATCGAAACAACGCGAGAGGAAATCAAGAGGATCGTCCAACGCGTGAAGATAATCGGTGATCAGGGGAAGAACGTAACGGACGTTGACCTTGATCGGATCGCAAGAGAAGTCATCGGGCTTGAGAGAGGAAATCCGTTTCTGAAGATAACTGATCTCGCGGTGATAACGGGGATAAAAACGGTACCCACGGCTTCGGTAAGGCTGACAATTGGCGATGAACAGACAATGACGGTGGCGGAAACCGGCACCGGACCTGTGGACGCCGTCTTTAATGCAATTCAAAAAGTCACAGACAAGTTCACGAAAATCAAACTCCGCGAATACAAGCTGGAGGCGATTACTGGCGGAACCGATGCTGAAGCTGAAGTTCTTGTCAAGATTGAGGACGAAGACGGCAATTTGACCACGGCATCCTCGACGGGGACGGACATCGTCATGACCAGCGTGGACGCCGTCCTCAGCGGAATCAATGAAGTCATGCTCCGAAAGGCCCGAGCTTCGCACAAGCCTCAAATCACAACATCCTAATCATGGAATGAAAGTAAGAATGTCGAGAGCATTCCGAATTTCCTATATTGAAGGCGATGGAATTGGGCCAGAAATATTCTCCTCTGCAAGATCAGTTCTCGAAACTTTGGGTGAATGCTTCAAGATAGGATTCGAGTTCGTTCCTGCCCCTGCTGGCGACAGGGCACGCCGCGATTTAGGGGAGGCAATGCCAAAATCCAGTTACTCGACAATTAGAGAGTCTGACATCTGCCTGAAAGCTCCCGTGGGGGAGACCGCGCTCGAGACAGTCATTTACTTGAGACAGCAACTCAAACTCTTTGCCAACATCAGACCGGCAAAGAACTATCGCTTTATTGATAGCAAGTTTCGCGGCGTTGACCTCGTTATTGTTAGGGAAAATACGGAGGACCTTTACGTCTCCCGCGAATTCGAGGAAATGGAAGGCAGGAAGGCAATTGCCTTGAAAGTCGTGACGGAAGAGGCGAGTAAGAGGATAGCAAGAGTTGCGTTCGAGATCGCTTTATCTCGCGAGGCAGGCAGGTCAGCAGAGGAAAAGAGGGCTAGAGAGTCAAGTGTCGTTTGTGTGCAAAAATCCAATGTGCTACCAAAGTCAGACGGACTTTTTCTGAGATCATGCGACGCAGTCTCCAAGAATTTTCCATCGGTAAAATTCTCATCAATGTATGTTGACACTGCGGCGATGAATCTTGTTCGAAATCCTGATTCTTTTGACGTGATAGTTACATCGAATATGTACGGGGATATCCTGTCTGACGAGGCATCCCAAGTAGTGGGCGGCCTCGGCCTCGCTCCCTCTGGAAACTTGGGTGATGATTTCGCTCTGTTCGAACCAGTGCACGGATGCGCCCCCGACATTGCCGGAAAAGGAATCGCAAACCCGCTTTCGATGCTCTTTACTGTCAAGATGATGCTTGATTGGCTCACGTCAAAGAAGCCGGATGTAAATTCCGCCGCAGCTTCGAAATGCTTGGAATCTGCAATCTCGATAGTGACGGGGTCTGGAGTTAAGACTCAGGACATCGGCGGCAATTCCAAGACTGCTCAGGTCACTCAGGCGATTTGCGCGGAAATACGAAAACAGACGGGAGAATGGATTGATGACGGTAACATTGGGAGAGTAAAGGAGGATGTGCTTCTAAAATGGTAGTGGAACTAGAGTCGGAAGAGATAACCAAACCGGAAATACAAAAGACAGAATTCGTCTGGATGAACGGGAAGGTCGTAGGATGGGATCAGGGTAAAATTCCCCTGATGACACATGCCCTGCATTACGGGACTGGCGTCTTTGAAGGGATTAGAGGGTATGGGGTTCATTCAAACCTTCACATATTCAGATTACGAGACCATTTTGAAAGGCTCCTGAATTCGGCGCGAATTTGTGACATCGAATCAAAATATACTGTCAGTGAGCTGGAGGAAGCATGTCTCTCGCTCCTCCGAGCTAACAAGATAAGGGAAGATTGTTACATACGACCGATCATGTTCGTTGGTTTTTCCGGAATAAACTTGGGTTTCATTAATTATCCGATCGAAGCTGCAATCATTGCGTTCCCGTTTAAGCACTACTTCGGAAAGCCCGGCCTGGACGTTTGCATCTCTTCTTGGACGCGGCTATACGATCCTGTGACTCCTCCCATGGCAAAAATTTGCGGCAATTATGTAAACTCGGTTTTTGCGAAAAGGGAAGCAGCCAAGAACGGTTATGACGAAGCTATAATGCTCAATTCTGGGGGAAAGGTCTCCGAAGGAACTGGCGAAAACATCTTCGTGGTCAAGAAGGGCAAAATATACACTCCACCTACTGGAGCATCCATCCTAGACGGAATTACTCGAAACACGATTATGGAATTGGCTAAAGAAAATCGGATGGATGTCATTGAGAGAGACGTAGCTAGATCGGAGCTGTACATAGCTGACGAAGTTTTTCTAACAGGAACTGCGGCGGGCGTGGCTCCGGTTATCAGCGTAGATAGAAAAATAATCGGTGACGGGAATGCCGGGCCTATTTCGAAGACGCTGTCTGAGGGATACTCTGCTCTCGTATTGGGCAAAATGACTTTTGGCCACGATGACTGGGTAACTCGTGTTTATTGAAAGAGAGGATGTTAAGATGATGTCTAATTTAGGGCAGATTGCTGGTCAAGCTGTCGCCTATTACGAAAAGGATGTAACGACGTCGGAAGTCCAAAAAAATGAAACCATCGCCGTTCTCGGATACGGAATCCAGGGAAGGGCACAGTCAAGCAACCTGAGCGACTCGGGTTTCAAGGTTGTCGTCGGTCTGCGAAGGGACGGAAAATCCTGGGATCTGGCAAGGGCCGACGGCCACAAAGTTCTCGAAGTGGCGGAGGCGGCCAGGGTGGCGGATATTATTCACATCCTGGTTCCCGACATGGTTCAGGGTGACGTTTACCGGGAAATAGCTCCCTACGTAACAACCGGCAAAGCCCTTGGGTTCTCTCACGGAGCAGCTATCCACTGGGGCTGGGTCAAACCAGCGAGTGATATTGACGTGTTCATGGTAGCTCCAAAGGCGCCAGGACAGCGAGTAAGAGAAGTTTACCTTCAAGGATTTGGAACCCCATCGGTTGTAGCAGTCCACCAAGATGCCACTGGTAGAGCTTGGCAGAGGACCCTGGAATTCGCCAAGGGTATCGGTAGCACCAGAGCCGGTGTGATAAAAACTACTTTCAAGGAAGAAACAGAATCGGATTGGTTCGGCGAGCAGGTCGATCTTTGCGGGGGCGCAGACCGTCTGATTAGAAACGCGTTCGAAGTCTTGGTCGAAAACGGATACCAACCCGAAATCGCTTATTTTGAATGCCTGCATGAACTCAAGCTAATTGTTGATTTGATTCAGCGATACGGAATTGCTGGGATGTACCGGGGAGTGAGCGAGACCGCGCGATACGGCGGTTTGACAGTAGGCGGGAACGTTATCAACCAGGAGACCAAAGAGCGAATGCGGAATGCGCTCCGAGACATCCAGTCGGGTGCCTTTGCCGAGAGGTGGGTTAATTCATACCAAAATGAAAAAGCCCGTGCATTCGAAAAATATCTGGATGAGCTCGACGCCCATCCGATTGAGCAAGTTGGACGAAGGCTTCGCCAAATGATGTGGCCTGAAGAGACGTCAGGTTCGGGTAAAGCCGTTAGCTGGTCAAAGCTGCAAACTGCTGCGTTCTCCGGCCGGCCATCGAAGAAAGCTCCGAAAGCAAAATCGACAAAATCCAAGAGTAGTTCGAGAAAGAGTAAGGGACGAAGATAAGCTCCAGCTGGCAAACCGGAACGTTTGGAAAATGAAGAGTACCTCCCCTTCAAAGTCGACAAAGAAACTGAAAGTTCTCGACGCTACTTTGAGGGAGCGTACATTCGGCGTTTCTTTCTCCATCGGCGAGAAGCTGTCTATCGCGAGTCAACTTGACGAGCTTGGAGTTTCGTTTATCGAGTCTTCTTTTTCGGGTGAAAACCCAAACGACCTCGAGTACCTGAAGAAAGTGCGTTCAATTCTGAAGGGGCGGGCTGAACAAGTTGTTTTCCTCCCGGAATCGATTTTCTCTGACGTAAGCTCTCATCAAGGGCTTTCCGAAGATTGGGTGAGGCATGTCAGTCTTAGGGCAAACTGCTGGCAGTCACATTTATCCGAAGGTTTCTCTCACAAGAAGATTGAACCGGAGGCAAACCTTCGACAGCTGAAAAAACAGCTCTCATCGCTGAAGAAGTTACGAAAAGAAATTCTTCTATACGCGCAGCACTTTTTCGACGGCTTTTTTGAAGATACTTCTTATGCGCTGAGTATCCTTGAAACGGCGGTTGACGCTGGGGTAACCAAATTAGTCCTCTCCGATTCGCGGGGAGGTTCATTCCCCGAGCAAGTCTCGAAAGCAGTGAAACTCGTCAATTCTCATTTCTCCTCGAAGGAGAATATTACTCTAGGAATTCACTGCCACAATGATCTTGGTTTAGCAGTAGCGAATACCATCGCCGCGGTTCAATCTGGAGTGACGCACGTTCAGGGCACCGTAAATGGAATGGGGGACCGATCCGGGAATGCCGACCTTTGCCAGCTTCTTCCGGTCTTGATGCTTAAGCTTGGCTACGAGGCACTAAATTCATCGGCTCCAAGAGATCAGCAATTGATTTCGTTGAAAACTCTCTCCGAAAAAGTGGCCTCAGCCTCCGGTTTTTCTCAGCCCCGTCAGCCATTCGTGGGAACCCTGGCGTTCGCACATTCTGATCCGTCGCACATCGCCGACGTAACGAAAAGCTCGGAAACCTACGAAGCAGTGAATCCGGCTCTTGTTGGAAACAATCGATTACTCGGAGTAGACGATGCTTCCCTAGTTAAGAATGAGATGTGGGAGTTGGGGCTTTACACGAAGGAAAGGGAGGATGTTGCGAGAAAAGTGCTTACCCGAATGCGAGAGCTGGAGGCATTCGGTTGCAAGTTTGAAAATGCAAAAGCGAGTCTTCATCTGTTGATTCTTGACTCTCTCGGCTTTGCGATATGGCCGTTTCAGGTGACGAAATGGGAAACAAGTACTTCGCGATCGATCAATGATTCTTCGGTAATTGGAACTATAGAAGTCCGCGTGGGGGACAAGGAAGGGAAATACGAAAGGACCCTCTCCGCAACGGAAAAGGGAGTGGGTCCCATCCACGCCATAGATCTTGCGTTGAGGAAATGTCTCGAGCAAGAGTTCCCCGAACTCAAGAATCTGAAGCTGATCAGCTACTCACTGAACATCGTCGATTCTCTTAGCGGGACGGCCGCAACCGCCCGAGCAAGAACTGAATTCTCTGATGAGGAATTGACGTTCACGGGAACTTCGCCCTCGACAACTTGGGCTACCACGGCAGTGTCTGAAGACGTATTGGATGCCAGCATCAAAGCGTTGATAGACGGATATCGTTACAAGCTGATATTCAGAAGTAAATCCGAAAAATACACTCTGCCTGACTGGCGCGTGGCTTTGAGCTGGAGGTATTCTGAGAGATGCTAGATCGACATCAAACAATCGTTGAAAAGATTGTTTCGCGAGCTGCTGGAAAAGACGTCCGGGCAGGGGATTTGATCGACGTTCTTCCGATTGACAAGCTGTATTTCAATGAAGTTATCGCACCTCCGGCGATAATCAATTTCGAGGACGATTTCGAGTCGGTTTATTCCGAGGCCGGATCAAGCGGGTCGCAAAAGGAAATCATGGTCTTCGGCCCGCCGGGAGAGGGAAAATTCAAGCTGCGAGTTTTCGATCCCGCAAGAGTGTGTTTCATCCCAGATCACACCGTTCCGTCCTGCTCCGTTAAAGTCGCGCAGGGAGTAAATCTCATGAAGCGCTTTGCTTCGGAGCAGGGGATAAAGATGTACAAGGAAGGCGACGGGATAGAACACACCGTCGTCACCGAAGAGGGATTCGTAAGGCCCGGGGAGGTAGTTGTTGCGACAGACAGTCATACTGACACTGTTGGCGCGATTGGTGCCCTCGGATTTGGAATCGGGACAACCGAAGCGGAATACGCTCTTGCAACGGGTGAAATCTACGATTTCTTTGTCCCGGAGACGTACAAGTTTGAAATATCTGGCGATTTTCGTCCCGGCGTTTCTGCGAAAGATCTGATCTTACAAATTTTAGGCACGGTGAAAGAAGGAGGCTGCTCGAAGAAGGTAGCCGAGTATTCCGGTGACACGATAAGGAGGATGGGCATGGACGGACGGTTCACGATGTGCAACATGTCGGTTGAGATGAGCGCGAGAACCGGCATTATCAATCCCGATGAGATAACGTCCGAATTCATGAAAGACACGATTGCGAGGCATCCCGAGCTCGCGAGCGAACTGTCGTCGAGTTTCGAGCGCGGTTCTAGATTTGTAAAAAGTGACGCAGAAGCCGATTACTCTTCTTTGATGGAATTGGACGCGGGCAATATCGAGCCACAGGTTGCTCTTCCGCATTCCCCTGCGAATTCGAAGCCGGCAAGCGAAATCAGCGACGAGATCAATGTTGTCTTCATCGGCTCTTGCACGAATGCAAGACACTCCGATCTCGTTGAGGCTGCTCGCATACTGAAAGGGCGAAAGGTGCACCAAAATGTCAACCTGCTCGTGATTCCGGCTTCTAGGCTGGTCTACAACTGGGCGATGGACGAAGGGATTCTCAAGATTTTTGCCGACGCCGGAGCGAATATCGAATCGTCAAACTGCGGCCCCTGCTTTGGGAAACACATGGGCGTTCTCTCACCGGGAGATCGCTGTCTCAGTACTTCCAATCGCAATTACAAGGGGAGAATGGGTTCGCCGGATGCCTTCATCTATCTCTCCTCGCCAGCGACTGCCGCCGCAAGCGCGATCGAGGGAAAAATAGCTGACCCGAGGAGTTACTACACTTGAATCAGCTTATCGAGGGAACTGTCACCGTAAAATTCGGCGATGACATCAACACCGACTACATTATCCCCGCATACTTACTTCAAGAGGCCTGGGACAAGAAATTCTTCGCCGATTATGCTTTCGAGAGGTACAGCCCGGATTTCATAAAGACCTGCAGAGCTAACTCGAAAAAAGATAACATCGTCGCAGCTGGAAAGAATTTCGGTTGCGGATCAAGCAGAGAACAGGCGGTGTACGCGATCCAGTACAACAATGTGAACGCGGTTGTCGCCGAATCTTTTCCGGATATTTTCTTCCGAAATTCGATAAACAACGCCTTCTGCGTCGTGAAGGTGGACAGTACGGCCGACATCAAGCTTGGAGACAAGCTGGACATCGATCTGAAAAAACTGGTAGTTAGGATAGACAGAGGCGGCGCCCAATTTGAGAAGAAAATATTGATGAGCGGTGAAGAAAGAGATCTTCTCGTTTCCGGCGGCAGGCTGGGGCGTGTCCGCGAGAGATTGAGACAGAGGTTGGTAGCTTCGACATGAGTTCCATAGTTACATCGAAAAAACTGTTAGTGAAAAAACCTACGGTTTCAGTTGCAATTCAGGGAGAACTAGGTGCTTATAGCCAGCAAGCAGTGTATTTTTTCTTCGGCAAGGAAGCTGCTAAGCAGGTCTTTACGCTTCCCACATTGCAGCGAGTTTTCTGGGCGCTCTCTGGAAATGGAGATAACATACCCGATTTCGCGGTCGTCCCCATCGAGAATAGCACGGCCGGGAGTGTAGGGGAGACAATCGACCTTCTGATCAGCAGGAATGTTAGAATCGTCGGTGAAATTAGCGTTCCCGTAGACCACTGCCTCATAATTCACAGGGATACTTCGCTGAACAATATAACGAAGGTGATGTCCCACCCGCAGGCGCTCGCTCAGTGCAAAGAGTATCTGGAAAGAGAGGGAAATCGCTGGGAACAAGTTCCAGTTTATGACACTGCCGGCTCGGTCAAGATGATCAAAGAGCAGAGTTTGAAGGACGTGGCCGGAATTGCAAGCGAACTCGCCAGCGAAATATACGGAATGACGCTCGTTGCCAGAGGGATCGAGGACGACCCTTCAAACCGGACCAGATTCGTCGTCGTAGAAAAAGCGGAGAGAGACAGCGATGAATTGAATATGCCAACCGGCAACGACAAGACTTCAGCAATTTTTGCGACTAAACACGAGCCCGGTTGCCTTGTTAGAGCACTCACCGCTCTGTCTTCTCGAGCGATTAATGTTGACAGAATTGAATCCAGACCCATCAGAGGGAAGCCGTGGGAGTATTATTTCTATGTCGATTTTGCGGGGCATGTCAAGGATGAAAATTGTCGAAAGGCCATTGAAGACCTTCGATATCAAACTGAGGAATTGAAAGTACTGGGTTCATACCCGCGCGGCGTCTGATGCGCTCGGGAGTTCTCTGAATTGAGTCAAGATCATAAAAAAACATACGTCATGAAGTTTGGAGGTTCCTCCTTGGGTGGATCCAAAGAGATGTTGCAGAGTGTTTCAATTGTCAAGAAATATTCTGAACAATCGAATCTAATAGTGGTCTGTTCAGCGATGGGTGATACTACAGACCACCTCCTGAAAGCGATCGAGCAAGCGAAAAAAGGTGATCTTGAAAAGGCGAGGAAAACCATTTCCGAAATTCGCGCAAGTATCGAGAAAGCTATTGATCAAACGGTCGATAATAGGGAACTAAGACGACAGTGCAATGAATGGGCCGCTGAGCGATTCGACGAGATCGATAAGGTGCTCCTCGGCATTTCTCTGCTTCGGGACTTGAGTCCCAGATCTTTGGACTACTTTCTGTCCTTCGGAGAAAAGCTCTCAACGTCTATAGTAAACGCTGCACTTTCGAGCATTGGCCTCAAAACCAAGTACCTAGTTGGTGGCGAGGCTGGTATAGTTACCGACGAAACTTTCGGTTCCGCGGAACCGATGATGAAAATTACAAATGAAAAACTGAAAGCTTCCCTGCTACCTCTGATTGTGGGAGGCGTTATTCCAGTTGTCACCGGCTATATTGCGGAGACTCTGGAAGGGCACGAGGTAATCACTCTAGGGCGTGGAGGATCTGATTATACTGCGACCTTGATTGCGGCAGCGATCGATGCTGACGAAGTCCTGCTCTGGACCGACGTGGACGGCATCATGAGCGCCGATCCTCGTATAATTCATAACGCAAGGATTCTCGAACAGATTTCCTATCTTGAAGCGATGGAGATGACCGCGTTCGGCGCAAAGGCCATGCAGCCGCGGGCTCTTGAGCCTGCGGCGAGGAAGGGGATCCCAGTCAGGATAAAGAACACGTTCAATCCGGAAGTTCCCGGCACGCTGATTCTCTCTACGGATAGTGTCGCAAATGGTGTCAAAACAGGGGTGAAGGCCGTGGGTTCTCTGACAAACGTTGGGGTGGTCAGCATCAGCGGGACGAGCATAGTTGGGAGTCCGGGCACTGCCGTAAAGATATTCGAGATATTGAAGGAGCACGGAGTCGGAATTCTAATGATGTCCCAATCGGTCTCCGAAAACAATGTCTCGCTTGTAATCCGGAGAAACGAGCTGCCGAAAATAGTCAGGGCACTCAAAAAAGATCTTTTGATGGAAGATCCGGAGGTTTCAGGTTCTTCGAAAAATACCTTTGGGAGAGAGAGCAATACGAAATTCAGCAAGGTTGAGTACGAGGACGATGTTTCAATTGTCGCCGTCTTGGGCCGCGGCATGATAGGAACTCCGGGAATAGCCGGGAGAGTTTTCAGCACTGTAGCAAAACAGGGCATCAATATCAGGATGATCGCGCAGGGTTCATCCGAGATCAATATTTCATTCGTGATCAAGGACAAGGATCGCAACAGGGCTGTTTCGGCGCTGCATGAGGAGTTTGTCGAAAAGCCTCTCGAAGACAAGCCAGTCTTGATAAACAAAGCTTGATGCGGAATCGAAATAGTTGAAAAGAGGCCGAAAGCATCGGAGCTATCTACAGTCGAGCTATAGGAAGTATGAAAGTAATTTTTCTTTATGAATCAATGAAAACTAGTAATTGAAGACTCCAAAAGAATATAGAATTGAAGATGTCGGCATTCCAAGAAATGGATGGGACCCGCTCTCCAGATTATTGCGCAACAGGACTAGAAGCTCGAAGCTAACATCGCGACAATCATCTAGCTTGCGGTTAAATTCAAAAAGCTTGTACTTCAAACTGTATCTTGGAAACTAGAGATGATTTTCGCATGACCGGTGAGCCCCCCGATCAGGGAGAGTACTCCCGCGAGCTTTCGCTTGGCGAATCTTTCAGCAAATCGTTCGATCTCGCGAGGAAAAATTATCTTCAGCTGCTTCCGGTCTTTGCGGGTTTTGGTGTTTTAGTCGCGATAGTTTCGACATACATTTCCTACGTGACCCCATCCTACACTATTCCCTCGAATGTAGCAACGTTGACCCAGACGCAGCTTCTGGATGCGATGAGTTCGGTTTTCATGTACCTGGAATATACGGCTGCTAACTTTCTTGTCACTTGGTTCATTCTTTACTTCGCGGCTGGGATCGGCGTTTGGAAAATCTGTCAATCGTTCGGCAAAAACCAAAAAATAACTTTCACTTCGACAAATCGAATAAATCTTGTCAACCTTGCAGTAACGACTTTTCTTGCGGTCGTGATAGTTGAAGCCAGCATCATTTTGATTGTTGGACCGCTGGTTTTTGGAACATTGCTTTATCTCAGTTTGGCCGCGTCGGTAATCGAAGACAAGTCTCCCCTCAGCTGCGTTCGGGAGAAGCAGGAATTTGATCTCTGGCAAGTGGGGGAAGACCTTCCTCCTAGTTATCGGAATTCAAATTATCATTTACATCGTTGCTCTGTTGATTAGTTCCATAGTCGGCCTTCTGCCACTATCTGATTCAACCTCGATGCTTGCTGTCAACGCGGCCCAGAATTTTATTCTCGCGCTAGAATTTCCACTGGTGTCGGCATCGATGGTGGTTTTGTATTCTTCCTACAGTCAGTCGCAGGTTCGATCTATGCCGAGACCTCCGTCTCTGTATGATAACATGAAGCCGCAGCCGATGGGATATTTTGGACAGTTAACTCCCCAGAGAAATAACTTCTGTCCTTCCTGCGGAACGCCTGTTTCGCAGGACGAAAGATTCTGTCACAATTGCGGCAGGGCTTTGTCCGCACCGTAACAGCGTAGCTTGTACCTCGCCACGCTTATTAACGCCGAGAAGAGGAATGCCCAAAATGCCGGGGGCCTCAAGGCCGGGGTGGCGATGCGGAAATACATTCTGACGAGGAATGTTATCGTCCCGATAGCTCAGCCTGGTTAGAGCACCAGCCTCTGAGGATCACGAGAAAATAAAGGGCTAAAACCCTCATACCGGTGATTCGAATAGATGAAGTTCGCGCCAGTGTAAGAGGGTGTGACTCATAATCCTTCGAAAGCGATAAGAGATCTGGGGGTCGCGGGATCGAATCCCGTCCCCGGCACCATCGTCACCGATTTTGTCCTGAAGCTTCCGCAAGGCCTATTGCACTGATCTGGTCCCTTGAACGGAACAGCGAACGAATGTTGGCAAAGGCTTATCTGTCTCTCCCAAGATTTCGACTGGCAGCAATGGCTTCGATGGTCTCATGTGACTGCGGCTGGACTCTTGTCTCTCCCGCGGGCGATGCCGATGTGAAGAAACACGCCTCGATGCACGCCGCCGATGCTCATCCGGGTATGACGATAACCGAAGAGCAAATGGACGGAATGATCAAGCGAATCTAGACCTTTTCCAGCAAAGGTCTACTCCCTATTTTTTGCTCCAGATTAACCCTCGATGAACTCTGCCGGAAATCTTTCCGGAGTTTCTTATTCGAGTTCACCATCGAGCGACGATCTTACTTTCCCGATTTCTGAAAGGGCGATATCCGCCTCAAAAACGATTAGGAAATACCTACCCTTCTCATGTGGATAAATCAGAGCAGTCAGCTTCTTACGAATTATGATGAAGGCCTGAACCCTGCCAATCAGGGGACTCGCTGGGCTCCATAAATTCAATGTGGTCGCGACCGTTCCGTTTAAGATGTGCATCTCTTCAGTTCCTTCCATCGGCTTCGTATTCGGCCTGATGCTGTCATACAGAATCCTTCCGAAAGGATCGTAGTAACCGACATGTCTGATCTTGGAGTTGGATGATCTGATTTTGTCGCAGATGTTTCTATGTAAGCTCATTTTTCGGCAAGACAATTCGATGCCGGATCTACCGACGGATAAACTCTACTTGTTCGGAGGCGGCAGAAGATACTGGAGAGTGCCCTGAGGACTGCTTCTTAGATCCTTCACCTCAATTTTGGCAATAGTCCCGGTGGGGAATGCAAGAAAACTTTCATCCCAGTTGAGAAGTGCAGCCATCAAGCTCGAGGCAAGTGGTTGGTGAGTCACAAGCAATACTCGACCGACCTGCGCGTATCTTGCGAGACTCTGGAAGACCTCGTAAGGAGTTCTTGTCGGTTCGAGCGACTCTTCGATCTCGTATTTTTCGATTGCGAAAACGTCCCCGGCAATTTCGGCCGATTCCTTTGCCCTGACCAGAGGGCTCGTCAGTATCAAATCTATTTCAGTTCCTACCTGCTTTGCAATTACCAAATTCTTTCTTAGTCGAGACGATCCGAGTGTTGTTAGATGCCTTTCCTCGTCCGAAACGTGACTAGACTTGGGCTCGGCTTCTCCATGTCGAAGGATGTAAATGATCAAGGCCTTGTCAACGGATTGTCAACCGCTCGAAAAAATTTTTCGAAACTTTCAACATCATGGAACAAATTGGAGCAAATCCTATAAGCGAGATGATACCTCTCTTGCATCATTTCCAAAGTTCGGAAGTTCCGGGGTTCATCTAATTTGGGTGTGATGAGGGTGCGACTGAGTCTGGGTGATACAGTCTATGTTAGTGATGAAAATGATCACGGAATAATTGAGCAATTTGTCCCATATGGGAGAATTATTGTTCGTCTAGTCAAAAAAGGCAAGGTATTGAAGCTTAGTCGCGGCGACGTGAAAAAGTCAAGGCACACGGAATGAATTGAGAGTGTAGGTAAACTATTTCAAACCTAATGTTGTAAAACTGGGACTGAGAATGGCCAAGACTGCTCGCGTTCGGCTCAAGTTGGATATCATTGGTCTAGATCCTGAGAGGTTCGAATCCATTCTCAAAAACGTACAGGCCCTCGTTGAATCGAAGACTAAAGGTTCTGTTTCACGGGTGCAATCCGATCAGGCCGAGAATTCTTCACAGGACGTTTACTACCGGATCGCTTTGATAGCTCTCGATTTCCAGCGGGCTTATGGTCGAGCAGTTGAGATCAGAGTTTTCGAAAGATCCCCCAACAGAGTGTTCGAAAAGGTGATGGGATTCAGAGGGAGATCGCCTAATCAAATGCCGGAGTTTCGCGTTAACGGCGTGAAAATTTACAGAGGAGTTCCGAGCAGTTTTTCTCAGCTTGACGAAGCGATTGAAAACGCCTTTGGTAAATCCTGAACTTTCTTTTTCTCTCGCATATACCCGGGATTTCTCATCGCTATCATGAAACAGATTCCGAGGATCAGAAGGACTAGCAATGCGCTGATCGTCAGGGTCGCGGCGTACGAAGGATTTCCGGGGTTCCACGATGGAATAGTAAATACAAATTGCAACAACTACTCTTGCTTCGCTCTATGTCAATCAAGTTAAAATAGTCCTCGGCTTCCGGCCATTCTACAGGTTTACTTGCAGCGTTCAAGATCCCAGACGAGACAGACAAAAGCCCTGTTCTGGATTATTCTGATCGGCTTCTTAATACTGGTTCTCTGGAGTTTTTTGTATTCGGCTCATAGATTTTAAGCAGGCATTGTTTCAAAAATCGCAACATTGACAATCATGGAGTACGGCGGGAAAAGCCCCCGGATTGCGAGAGATTGCTTTGTGGCTGACACGGCCACAATCGTCGGTGACGTTGATATCGGCGAGGGCAGACTCTGTATGGTTCGGCTCTTCAGTCAGGGCTGAATCTGAAAGAATACAAATTGGATTTCGATCAAATATTCAGGACAACTGTTCTGTTCATACCGATGCGGGATTTCCATGCGTAATCGGCGACAGCGTTTCCGTCGGGCATGGTGCAATAGTCCACGGATCTCAGATCGGATCAAACTGCCTTATCGGAATGGGGGCGATCATTCTAAACGGGTCAAGAATCGGAGATAACTGCATAATCGGCGCTGGTTCGCTCATAGTCCAGGAAGCGGAGATTCCTGAAAACACGCTCGCGCTCGGTTCGCCTGCGAAAGTGAAACGATCTGTAACAGAACAAGAGATCGAAAAGATCTCGGAGAACGCAATACATTACTATGAGTTCAGAGCCGCTTACATGTCGATGAAAAAGAGTAGCTTACAATAGTCCACTTATTTCATGACGAATAAGTTTCTTCGAGTCTGCCGTGAATTCAAACCGGCCGTGAAACTTTACACCTTCCACCAGTAAAGGGAGCCAGTACCTGTCGTCTTCCCACATCTGATCCATTGGCAGCTTTTCTCTGGAGAACCATTCCAGCCTGCCTTCTTTGCTTTCACGCTGCTCGCCTAAGAAATCGCAGCTGACAAAGACCTCGGCCGTCCAGTCTGGCCTCGACTTTCCGGGGCCAAAGAAAAATTCGAGAAAACCCATCTTTTCAAGACGTATGATCGTTAGTCCGGTTTCCTCAAAGACTTCTCGCTTAGCGGCATCTTCAGGACTCTCCCCTTCGTCGATCTTCCCTCCGGGCGCATTCCAAAATCCCCCTCCAAATCTTCCCGAAGCTTTCAAGAGCAAAAGAAAATCGTCTCCGCGCCGCAGGTAGCAGATCACCGCTCTAATAGTGGCGGGAGGATTGAGGAGGTTCGGTTCGGAGGCCACGATCTCGAAATAATATATCGAGAATTGATAAGAGCTTTCTAATGTTAACTGTTTAAAGGTGAGTTTTTCCCTAGTTTAGATCGCGATCGTTTTGCCCGTGCAAAAAAGGAAATTGAAGTCATCCAAACACGTTCTAGCCTCGCAGGTAGAAGAGTTGTTGGGTCAGTACCGGAGCATGGAGGAAACCGGAGAGCCGTTTGGGACCGTCGTAATTGCAGAGATGGGTCAGAAAATGGAAGCCCAGGGGAAGGATGTAATTTTTTGCGCCGAAAGCATAATTTCAAGCAAAGTTCCGGAGGAAGTTCTCGCGGAAACAGGGAGGACTTTCAGGGATGCCGCGATAAAGCAGGAAGCTCCGTTTCTCGGCATTCCGGAGCTCAGACAGGCGATTGCCGGAAGGTTCCAGCGGTTGTACGATTTCAAGGTTAACTGGGAGAACGAGATTATCGTGACTTCGGGAAGCATGCAGGCGGAGTACTATCTGATGGCCGCGCTTCTCGATCCGGGGGACGAGGTAATCGTTCCGACTCCCACATTCTTTTTCGACATTCCGGTAAGACTCGCAAGGGGAAAACCGGTGTTTGCGAAGCTGGATCCGAAGAACAATTACTACCATGAAAAGAAAGATTTTGAGAAGCTCGTGACCAAAAAGACGAAGTTGATCACGGTTTGCAATCCCGAGAATCCGACCGGACGCGTTCTCACCGAGGATGAGCTCGCTGGAATCGTCGAGCTCGCGAATAAACACGACATTTACGTCATGCACGATCAGGTGTACGAAAGAATGGTCTACGATGGACGTCCATACGTTCCGATGTGCCGCTTCAGGGAAATCCGAGATCGCCTAATTTCAATCTCTTCTTTTTCCAAGATATTCAACATGATAAACTACCGTCTCGGCTTTGCGACGGGTCCGGAAGAGATAATCAGCGGGATGGAAATGATTCACGCATTCTCAAGCATGGGAATTCCAAGTTTGTTACAGAAAGGCGCTATCCCCGCACTTCGGGAAGAGTTCGAGGATAGACACCTCTATGAGACTATATCCAAGCTTCAAAAAGGGAGAGATTACGCGATCGACAGATTGAACTCTGTAGAGGGCATGCATGTTGTAAAGCCCGAAGGAACGAACCTGATCCTCCCTGACATCTCGTCATTCGGCATGAGTTCGATGGAGTTCTGCAAGTACCTGCTTGAAGAAGCTGGAGTTGCCTGCGCTCCGGGAATCGCGTATCACGCCGAAGGCCACATCAGAATTTCCCTCGGGACCGAAAGGATTAACGAAGCAATCGACCGAATAGCAGCTGCTGCTTCCAAGCTCAAAATTAAGAAGAAACTGGCTAGGAAAGTACCGGCGTAATTTCACCATTTTTTAGAGAGCGTCCGCCCTTGATCATCTGCCAGAACTGCGGGATGGAGAATCCCGACGACGCAGCTTATTGCAAGAGCTGCGGAGTCCAGCTTGTCAGTTCAGACAAGGCCGTATCAGCGGATGTCAAGAAGTGTTCGTACTGCTCCAAACCGCTCGTGGGCGAGGACGCGTACTATTTTCGATGCAGGTATTGCGGGCAGGACTTTTGCTACGAGCATCGACTCCCCGAGAACCATCTTTGCAAGAGCAGTCCGCTTCGCAGGAATATCCCGAATTCGACTGCGAGTCCATATTACTCCACGGGGGGAGGCTACTACTCTAGGAGCGACAGTTCGCCGCAGCGTCAAGGCGGCTTTACGATCAACGTATCAAAGCAGGGAAGAAACCTTGCGATAGCGATTGTCGCCGGTCTTCTGATCGGGATCCCCCTATATTTTATCTCGATATATTATGCTCCGAGCGCTCCATATTTCTCTAACGGTCAGACTCCGCTGGTGTATTTTCTAGCCCAGTTCAATGTGATAGTGTTCACCGGATGGATCGTACCGATTTTCACTTCCATGATCGTAGTCGTTCCGGGCCTCTCCGGGCTTACCGACGTAGCTTTCAACGCCTTTGCAGTTATTTGGCTCGATGGCCTTTTCCGTGCTTCCTATACTGCAAGGGAATATTACTATGTATTCATATTGACCGGCGTAGTGGGAAACGTACTAAGCCTCTTCCTTTTTCCTGGACCCACGATAAGTTTTGGAGCTTCCGGCGGAATATTTGGATTATTGGCGGGTGCCGTGACAGTTGATCACGCCCGAAACGGCAAATTCAATCAATCGCTTGTAATTTGGTTCCTGTTCATCTTCATCATCAGCACTTTCACCGGAGGGGTCGACGTATTTGCGCATCTTGGAGGGGCGGTTGCGGGCTTGGTCGCTGGGCACTACATAGGGAAATCAACCAAACAGAAGACGCGTTACTACTGAGTTTGTAATTTTCCCGAAAGATGTAATAGTTTTACAAAAAATTGTTTTCAGTAAATGAGTGCTAGCGACGATATTTTCGCTACCGGACCGATCAAGCGAAGAAAAAGGAGAGTCGCAAACTAACTTTTCTTTTTTTACCAATCAATCTACGGGCCGGTTGTTTTCCTGAAGGCGATCTATCGCCAGCTCGTAATATTGATGGGAATGTTTCTGTCGGGTGCTGCGATCTTCTCTTACTATGGTCATCTTCCGCTTCTCAGCGCGTTGCTCGCTTCCGTATCGACGATTACGACGATCGGCCTCTATGTTCCGAACAACGGGAACTTTATCACGATGCCGGCGGCGAGGCGGTTCTCCTAATTATAATGATAATTGTGTCAGTGGGTGCCGGCGCATCGATATTGCAGGGGGCTGTCAGTAACATCGTGAATGGTGATCTGGCAAAGGCTGAGGCGGACGGGAAGATGATTACGAGGTTGAAAAACCACGTCATCGTGTTCGGATACAGCCATCTTGGAAAACATGTCGCACAGAAGCTTGAGGATATCGGGCTTGACTATGTCATGGAAAGGGATTGCAGGAAGTCTCGAAATTTGCCGCCGTTATCGGTGTCGTTAGGGATGATCTCGTGGTAAAGGACGCTTACAATCCCTCCTTCACCCCAAGGGAGAACGACACCCTTCTCGTCCTCGGAGATCCGGCCAAACTCCTGAAACTTGAAGAAGAGGCCAAGGCAACTTAGGCGCAGGACTTGAACTCATTGCTCTAATTTAGAATTAACCGTAATCTCAACGTTATTTCTTAGGGCGTTCGATATTGGACATCCCTTTTCTCCCGCTATCGCGAGCTCGGAGAATTTCTGCTGATCCAGGCCAGGTACATTACCTACGACGTTCAGCTCCATTTTGGTTACTTTCCATCCGTCGCCGACCTTGTCAAATGTGGAGGTGGCGGTGACTTGGAGTCTTTTTGGGGGCGTACGATTTCTCGCCAGCGTGGCAGAAAATGCCATTGCAAAGCAACTTGCGTGAGCAGCGGCCAAAAGCTCCTCGGGGCTGGTTTTTCCCGCGGGTTGTTCTGTCCTTGACGCCCAAGTTACCGGAAATTCTGGTATGGCGCCGGACGCTATCTTGACACGACCGTTCCCATTCAGCAGGTCTCCATCCCAAACAACATCGACTTTTCTTTGTGCTGCCATGGTCCTTTTTTCTCATTCCCATGCTAATAGCAGTTTCCTGAACAAGAAATCTAAAGGATCAAGAAAGTAGTCATGTGAAGGAAATACAAGCTAAAGTGAAAGTTTGTCGAAAGGAAAAAGAAGTGGGCTAAAAAACGCCCGATCTATCTTACCTAACGATGCTGCGAGCAGTCCTGTGTCGAAGCCGAGAAATGTGGTTTTTCTCTTCTTCTTCCCAGTACTTTCGCATACAGTCTCTCTTCGCAAAAAGGTGGTCAAGATAGCCCTTTTGGGTGAAGGAGCCACCGCATTCAGGGCAAGTTTCCATCTTAACGGAAGCACTGCTGGCCTCATATTGACTTTGCTGTTCCATCAAATCAACACCACTTCTTAGGCTCAAAGGGAATAGTACGCCGAGCCTACCTATTTAAGTGTGCGCTTGCCTAACAATCATTTAGTAACGTCAAGCTAACCGCCCTGTTGCAGTCCCGTCCCGTGCAACTTGATTTTTCACCCACCCCAATTCTTGCCCAATGAACTTGGATCATATTGTTACCAATTCGCAAATTGTGCATTCTTTCAAAATACTATAATATCAGGTTCTGTTGAATCTCTCGGTATTTCTTTTGATTGTTGAAATTGGTCGCTTGGTTGCTCAGCGACTTACGATGAAACCCATAAATTTCAGTAGGTTTGCTCGATGAAACCCTCTTTGCTAGCTAGGAAATCAACAAAACAGTTGTACAAACCTTCGCTTGAGATTCTCAGTTTAATGCAAAATTTCAGACAGATGGTCAACGACTGCATCAGGATCGGCCTTGCCAATGACGTTTCCACAATGAAGAAGCTCTGTAATTTCAGCTACAAGAATCTACAATACAACGTTCCCTCTTATCACAAACTTTGTGCGAATTCGAAAGCCAGTGGCATCTTGGCCGCAAGGAAGAAATCTATCAGGCGCGGCTTTCACACAAAGAATCCATATCTCAAGAAACTAATCCTCGTTTCCTGCTACGGCTTCAAGATTATCAACGGCAAGCTGAGAATTCCTTTAGGTAATAGAAAAGTCGATTGGATTCCTCTCACCAGGCACACTCTTCAAGTCCTTTCAGATACTGATGTGAGAGTCAATTCGTTCACGCTGACTGAATCTTCTCTCTCCCTTTGCATTTCCAAAGACGTGCCCGAACTCGAAATAAGAAACGCAGTCGAGGTTGATAGGAATCTCAGAAACCTTACTGGCGGAAATTCTGAGAAGGTAACTTACTATGACATGAGCCAGGTAATTGAGATCGGGGAAACAACGAAGGATGCTGTGAAGTCCTTCAAGAGAAATGATTTCAGGATCAGGCGCGAGCTCGCAGCAAAATACGGCAAGAGAAAAACTGAGCGGGTGAAGAGGATTCTGCATGTCATCTCAAAGGCAGTCGTACTCGATGCGCTTGAGAGAAGATCAGCGATTACCTTCGAGGACATAAATAATATTCGCTCGATGTACCGCAAAGGGAACTGGCAGGGTAAAGACTATAGACGACAGATGAATAATCACCGGCCTTTTGCTGAAATCAAACGTCAGATAGAATACAAAGCAGCTTGGGGTGGAGTCCCGATAATCCACTTGACAAAATCTGAGACTAGGGGCACAAGTTCGAGATGCTATCAATGCGGGGAGAGACTCCAAGATAGCAGGGAAAGAAAGCGCCACCTCTGGTGTCAGAATTGTGAGAAATGGTTCAACCGCGATCTGGTTGCGGTGATGAACCAATCTCGCAAAGGTTGGGTGAGGTTCGCCCAGTCGAAAGGACTCGCAATTGAAGCAATGGTACAGGAATCCAATAAAGAAGCGGTAATCCTGAAAGTCGATGCGAGTAAGTTGAGTCGTAGGCTAACTGGTTTTCAACAACCAAAAGAACACCGAGAGATTCAATAGAACCATATTACAAACTAATTCAAAGAGTGCGCGGAGCTTAAACATGGAAGAGACCAAAAAAGCTCGGCTAACGGATTCCTTTGGCGAAATTGCAGCGAGGATAATAATCGAGCACGAAAGGGACCTTGACGAGACTTTCGGAAGTGCCGCGTCCACAATAAAGAGAGTCATGAACGGAGAATTGGAAAGAGAATAACCTGACTTTTTGTTTTAATTTCGGCCTATGCCCCAATTTATTGCGGGTTACGATATAATGGAAAAAGTATCCTGTGCTGAGAACTCTTTCGTAAAGTAACGAACGTGATTAGTCTCTGATGTGAGGAATGTAACTCGTCAACCGATGTCCTAGTAACGTTAGACTTCTATAAGCAGTGAGCTACTTCTCAATCAAATGTCCGTCATAGAAAAGTCCATTCCATGTGACGATCAAATCATGGCTTGCATCGACAGGGGGCTTGACAGAGTCGGACCAAATGTAAAGAATCTTGTCTACTGGCATCTACAGAAGATAGGGCACATAAAGAGGGCCGACATTCCCAACGATCCCGAAAATTTCGTCGCCGCTTTGAGAGGATTGTATCGCGAGAGCGCAGCTGGAGTGGAGAGAGCGATAGTTCAGGAGATTAACATTTCATTCGAGTTAGACTTTTTCTACGACTGAGATCGTCAAGGCTATCGACGGAGCCAGACAAAAGATACAGCGCGTTACGGTAATCTAAACGGTATACAGCATTTGTGGATTGGATGCTTATACCGTTCACGGACGGTTGCTTCGAAAGATTTGCTAAATATTCCTAAAATCTTGCTAAAGTACAAGCAATCCAACGATTAGGGAAAGCTGGATGATAAAGTGGACGACCCTCATCCGAGATTTCACCTGCCTAATGAAAGTATAGTCATTATATTTCCCGAGCAATGAAATGATACTCAGGGAGCTATACGCCGCAATTACTACAATCAGCACGGGGAAGAGCGGGTTCAGGTTCGCCATCCGGAAAAAAGCGACGCCGATGAAAGCGATTGCGAGTGGGATTAGGGCAATCACGAATATCGAATTTTGTGCCCCGATTACAACCGGAAGCGAGCGAATGCCCGAGGCCGTGTCGCCTGGTATATCCGAAAGGTCACCGAGCAGCAAAGTCACCATCGCAAAAAGACCGAAGAAAATCGCAGAAAAATAGACTGCTCCGTCCACATTCCCCGCCACGATGCCGCCACAAAGACTGACAGACACTGCTCCCAAAACTGAAACAATCATCTTGGGGGGGAATCGCCGTTTTGCCCTAATGCTTGGATGCGAGTATGCGATTCCCAGCACGAAAGTTCCGAGAATCATAATGAAACAGATCGCGTTGATGAAAAAACTTGCAACAAACGCAATTGCTATCGAGGCGCCAAAGACTATCCAGCCATCACGTATCGAAACCTTGCCTGAAGGCATTGGCCTATTGGGGTGATCTATACGGTCTTCGTCAACGTCCGTGAGCGCATTGAAAACGTAAACTCCGAGGCACAGAAAATACCATGCGACAACGAGTTCGCCAAGCTGCGCGAGGTTCGGTTTCAGATCTGTAGCTAGCAGGTAGGCGGTTGTCAGGGCCCAGACAAACATCGTTACCCTATATTCTGAGCGGGCAAGGACCGCGAATGCCTTTATGTGATAAAGTGGCGACTGTTTTTGCGAAACGTCTGTAAGGCTGGAATTTTTGACTTGCGATCTTCCCTGCTGATCTCCCGAAATCTTCCGGCCCGCAGCATTGATTGCCGAAACAAGGTTTCGAGATTCCGATGATTCAATATCAAACTGCTTCCTGACGTCCTTGGTAATCGCCCGCTCAATCGCCCAGGCTCCCAATCCGAAGGTATCTTCGATAACTCTCTGAAACCCCTCCGGATCTTTGAGAATGTTCTTTTCGGTTGAACCGTTTTCTTCCATTTTCTTAAGAAGTTCATTCCGCCAATAGACCTCGCGCTGCTGGTCACTGGTAAATATTCCTAACCCTCTGTCAACGCAATCCAGCAACGCCATCTCGCCCGGTGACGAGTTTTCCGGATAAGATTTTGGATCGATTTGAGCCTCTTCCTGCGACGGATCAGAAGATCGCGGAAGGAACATTGTTCCGGTAAAATCAATCAGATTCTTTATAGGTATTATCCCGTTGAACTGATTTTTTCGGCGATTCCTCACGTGTGAACATGTGAATATATGGCATGTTATTTTATAGTGGAAAAGCTCAGGCCAAGTCTATTTTTAGGGAAAGCTCGATTCCGGCCCACGGTCTGAGCAGGATAGGTACAGGCTGCTCCCGAAGACTTTGGCCAATAGATTAAGGCAAAATACAAACGAGCCGGATACAGTAGTCGTCGATTGTTTTTGATACCATTGATCCTATAGGGTCAATTTCGATTGATCGTGAATTTTTTCCTGTAGTTCTGGCTACGAGCGTCTCTGGATGGACCACTTGCCAGATTGAATTGTTGCTAGCTTAATATCTGACTGCTAGGCTGTGGCTGCTTTTCCAGAGATGCGTTGTTCGATTCTATGATTGCTGCAATTGTATCTCTTTCCGCATTCCGTGATATTTCCGTAAAATGGGTGATCAGTTTCTTTGCCAGATCCTCATTGTCGAATTCGAGGCCGAAGAAGAACGAGTACGGGTCTTCGGGATTCACAATTTCAATTCCCACATTTTTCTCGTCTATTACGAGGAAGCTAAACGGTATAGTTGCCTCGCGCAAGACTACGTTTGGGTTAGTGGTGAGTTCCTTGAATACGCTCAGCGCTTTCGGATGCGTCATAAGATTCCCCATCAACTGTAGTTTAGTCGAGAGACCATTTCTGTTGCTGTGGAGTATGTTTACCTTACAGCCCCTCTTTGCGACCCGCAAGGCGGAGTCCGCCGTTCTGAAATCCACGTACCTGCTGGCGACATAGAGCTCTTTTTTCATCGTCTCGAACTTTATCGCGACGTGCATGCTGAGCTCGTTCCAGCTGTCGAAAAACTCTACAGGTTTCTGATTTGATGCTTCGGTTGATGCCTCTAGGTGCGTAATTAGCCCCTCCCGCAGATTCCCGTCTTCTCTCGAATTTACTTCGCTATTCGGATCTTTTCTTGTTTCCGGATTGTACTTGCCCAGTAAGATCTGATCAAGGCTCTTGACCTGATTTTCAAAAACCATGCTACCAAGTTTTGTCTGTTTGTACTCGCCGTTTTCTTTGAAAATCAGTCCCAAGTCAACTAGTTCCTTTAGCCGCCCATAGTATCGCTTCTTCGTAAACTGGTGTTTTTCCAACACACTTGTAGAAGCATCAATTCCGTCCGCTGCCAGATTGAATATTCGAAGGGAATCGCTGTTCGACAGAGCCGAGTGAATCTCTCTTGCCCTGGTTTCCATTTCAGGCGAAGTCATTGGTGAAGCGTCTTGTGACATGATCTTCCATTACTGGAGATCACACGTATAGGCAGTTTCACCGTTTACAGAAAAAAGGATCTGTCGAATTTTTCTGATTCGGAATCCATGGTTTAATATCACTGCAACGATTGATAAATTACAAAAGAAGTGGAGTTCATTGGCCATTAGTAATAGAGCTGAGCGTGGGGACTTGATCGGAGTCCAAGAGAATAGCTCGGCAGCCGATATACACGGACTAAACCGTGGTCATATTACTGAATTATTCGAAGGCTATGGATATTTGTGTAAGCCGGAGGCGAAGGTTAGGGGCATCAGCGGCGACCTGCACACTTTTGATTTTGTCTGTACAAAGCGGGACAGTGGCGAAAAACTAGTCATCGACTCGTTACTTCAAGTGAAAGGCACCAACGGAGCGATGGAGATCGAATTTGTAAAATTGCGGTTGAAGACCTACGACTGCACTCCCGACGCTTGCCTTGTCGTCGTGAAATCATCCAGCAAGCAGCTAAATGAAATGGCAAGTTTGTACAGGCTGACTGTTATCGACGGTACTTCTGAAGAGACTCCATACGATCAGATTGAATCCCTTCTCAGACTGCACGACGGAGATACGACGGAAAGAAACATTGTCCCTCGTTAGTCTTGCCCTCAATCCTTTACTCTCGAATCCCTTGCGCTCTTCATAGCAGTTGCAACCCCATTGTCGAACGCTGCAAGCTCTCTGAAAGTGCCCTCACCTGACTCAAAGTATTCGTCAGCGTCATCGTAAAGCGCTTTGAGGAGCGCCGACCTGAAGGCCCAGCGGTCGATCTTCTGGTCTTTGGACCACCTTATCAGTTCGCTCATTTTGTTAACGCATAGATCGAGTTGATCTTGCGGGACTCCTTCTATCGCGAAAAGCTTCAATCACACTCAATTACGATCAGAATCGTGGGACTAGATAACGAAATCTAGTAACATGATGCTAATTGTCCTGAACCGATCTACTCTTGAAAGCCTCTACTCCTTTCGTTACCAAAGAGCTAGTTACAGCATCTCGATCGAAGAACTCAGCGATGTCATAATTTTTCGCGAGCCTCATCGCCCACTTCGTTTTGAATTTACCATCGGTATCATAGTTTCCAGGCTCGCGGAGGATCAAGTGGAATATCGGTACACCCAAATTTGCCAGCCGAGCGCGAGTCGCTTCGAGTAGATGATCGCGTCGAGCAGATGAGATTCCGATTGGTATTCGACCGAGTTTTTGTTGCTCGTAGATCTTTTCTCGCCCCTGAACAATTACGGAATCCTGCTCGACAAAACGAGGACTGTCAATGAGTTCCCAGTATTTTTTCTTGACCTCTTCATCATGTATGTCGGATGACCTTGTAGACGTCGGCAGTCCGAGCTCTTGCATGATCATTCTCTTCTTTTGCGAGGTGTCTAAGACAGTACTGTCGAGATCAAATAAAGCGATTTTCGAATTCTTGGGGATAGAGTCTATGAGATATGGGTTGCATCTCTCGACGTAAGCACAACGTTCGCACTGGCCATAATCGCGAAGGGCCGCAGCTTCCTTATGAGGTAGATCTCCCTTCTTTAGGGCATCGTGCAGCTCGAAGACCCTCTCCCTCAGAACCACGTTCATCACTTCATCTTTCGGGATGGTGAAAGCCTTGACTCTCCCTTCTCTCTTGGCCCAGTAGAGCAATACTCCCAGAGGATAGTCTTGTGCAAGCAAGTAAGTTGAGAGCTGATAGTAGTGCGATTGCCTCGGTTCCTCCGGAAGAGTTGACGCGCTCTTTATTTCGAGTGGAATGAAAAGCTTGAAGTTGTCCCCCGCCTCACTGATTCTAATTAGCAATAAATCATCAATCCTGCCGTGAAGCTTTGCCTCGCTGCTGAATTCAAGATCTACAGCGACTTCGCTCCCCTCTACCGAAATCAGACCGGATCTTCTCAGAGCAAGGGCGATCAATTCGTGGATGGCTTTGCCCTCAGCGAAGATCGCTGAGCTCTTCAGATGTCGGGGGTTCAGGAAACAGGTACGAGTAAGCTTGGGCCCGGAGGCACCTTTCAATCATGCTCGGATAGTAGGAACCTAGTTTGAACTTGTGAGTCGCAGATTCCGATTCCCATTCGGAATACATACCCTGTTTTAGAGCGTCTTCGATGGTTGAAGCGATCGATTTTGGATCGGAAAGGATTTTCGAGACCCAGGACTCGAATTTTTCCTTATCGCCTTTGGTTAAAGGCGCATCGTATCCCGAGCGATCGTGGAGGAAATTGTCGAGTGACATCTCAAGCTTCGAACGCGTTTCATGCGCCGGACGGTTTTGATTCGACCGGCTTTGATTGATCCTTCATGTGGGTAAGAACATGAGCAACAATATCATCGATCGGAAAAGCTTGAGAGCATTTGGGACAAATGACGAGGTGGTTTCCTTTTTTCAACTCAATGGACAAAGGGAATTTTTCAAGTTAAAAAGCCTGAGGGCAAATTCAGCAAACGATCATTGCTTTCCAAATTCAAGCGCCAATTTCGCGAGTGAGGCAGATCCAAACTTTAAGACGTCTTCGTCGACTTTGAATTTCGAGCTGTGGTTCGGATAAATGCAACCCTTCTGCTCGTTCTTCGTTCCCAAGTAGTAGAACGTCCCCGGAGCCTTCTGAAGGAATCTCGAAAAATCCTCGGCACCCAGTTTGACGTCGATCTCGTTTGTCTTCGTCCCCCGGACTGTCTTCAGAATTTCCTTCACTTTTTCAGTCACTTTTTCATCGTTGTAGGTGACGGGATACGCATCTTGCTTGAATTCAAGTTCGTACTTTGCTCCGTAAGCTTCGCAAATTGACTTTGTAACCTGGCCAACGCTCTTCTTCGCGAGTTCTCGTGTCTTTTCGTTCATCGTGCGAATAGTTCCCAGGAGCTCGGCATCGTCGGGAATAATGTTGTCTTTGGTACCAGAGTGAATGCTGCAGACCGAAATAACAAACGGCTCTACGGGGTTGATTATTCGGGTTGAGATACCTTGAAGCGCAACAATCAGCTCTGCAGAGATGAAAATCGGATCAATCGTTTCATGGGGCCTTGATCCGTGACCGCCCTTTCCTATGATCCTGATCTTGAACCCGTCAGGTGCCGCCATGAACGGACCAGCTCGAACCCCAAACGTTCCCGACGGATATTCGCCGCCAATGTGCAAGCCGAACACGTAATCGACTTTTGGATTTTCCATGACTCCGGCCTCAATCATAGGTTTCGCTCCTCCCCTCCCCCCATCCTCTTCTGCCGGCTGGAAAAAGAATTTCACAGTACCGTGGAGATCAGCTTTATGTTTGGCCAGGAGCTCAGCAGCACCTAGGAGCATCGCAACATGAGTATCATGTCCGCAAGAATGCATTACTCCGGAAGTTTTCGACTTGAAGGGAAGGTCGACATCCTCAGTGACTGGCAGGGCGTCCATATCTGCGCGCAGTCCCACGACTTTTCCTTCCTTCGCTCCTTTTAAAATGCCAAGAACCCCATGGATACCTCCAATTTCTGTCTTGACCTCGATTCCCAGGCGCTTCAGATGACCCGCAACTACTTTGGCGGTACGCTGTTCCATGAACGAAAGTTCGGGATTCTCGTGAAGGTCTCTCCGAATTGCTATGATCTCGGGTTCAAGATTCTTAGCTTCAAACTCAAAGTCGATCGAGGACATTTCTCAGAAATGATCACCTCGAACCGAAGATAAAATGTATTCTTTTCGAAGCTAAATCAAATCAAACGGGAATTTATCCGCCATAGCTTTCTGAATTCTAAATCCAAGAATTTTTCCACACTTTTCCTACGACATAAAACAGATCCCTGTTTTTGCAAACGTCTCGAAAAAATCAAATCTTTTTCATGGCCGCGAGAAATACAAAATCGTTATTCCTCAAACTAAGTGTATCATGATCAAGGTACTCGGTTTATCGAATCAAATTTATCCAATTATGGATAAAAAATCTGTTTTGCTAATTCGGCAAACTTTCTTAATACCTTAGATCTAGCTTTTAATTTTTCATGCACAATTCGCCCAATGAATCAGCACAGAATTTCGAAGATTCAAGTCTTAGCCATGAACACAGGTTCGGAAGGGAAGTAAGGTTAAACAAGAACAGTTGCCCACTTTGCAATTTTGTCCAGAAAGAAATCGAGAAGGGCAACGCCCTCCCGGTCGAAGAATGGATTTACCTCTCGCATCTCCGTAACGCCCACGGCATCGAGCCGTAGATTCATAAAATACTCGAAATCTACTTCAGGGGCTCGTCGGGTTCAAGCCCGAGAGCCGACATTATTTTATCTGCAGTCTCAAGAACTTCCCTTCCGCGATCGGTGGTTTCCATCGCAAACAACCCCAGCTCCGAAGCGACCGCCCTCATTAGTCCCCTCTTGATTGAATGACCGGTAAATCGCCTGAATTGTATTCCGTCGATATGACAGTAATTCATTATTTGGGCGGGGAGTTTTGGCTCTTCACAGAACCAGAGCATTCTGATTATGATGTCAGAATCACTCATCTCGCCGAGGTCTTCAGAGAATATATCTGGTCACTTTGAGAATCCAGTCAAAAGCCTCCAGAGTTTCGTCGGACAAAGGAAAGCTTGGGAACTAGGATTAGACCATGAGATGATCTCCCAATGTATTTAGCTTAACCCTGAGTTTTCAGAACTGTAAATCGGTCAAAGAACTAATTCCAACCGGCGTCGATAATTCCCTGAAACAGGAGAATTATTCTTATCGAACTTAAGGTACATGATTCGAGCCAGATTTGGCAAACGTAAAATTCAGGGAGTTTTTCTGGGCATCAAAACGCTCTTCAATGACCCGCATGTTCTGGCAAGATATCTTTTCGAGAATTCCTTGAACCATTCCGACTAGAAATCTGCTCCTCGTTTCTATCCTAGGGTTGATCGATGGATCGCTCAATGAAAATTTGATGATCCCAGTTTTGTCAGTCTCGCATTTGCCTATCCCCCAGCCCGTCGCCTTGAGGATTTCGATTGAATTTTCCAAACCCTCTTTCTTACGAAAGTTATTGTCGGGAAATTGGCTGACAAGGTTAGAACCATACCTCCTTCCTTCCTCAAAAATGACAGGACTAGCCCCGGATCCTAGTTTGCTATTCAGATCGTTTTCAAAGTTGATCAACTCTTCCGCCAGTAGAATTATCCCGCGCTTGTTGGGGAAGAGAAGTATTGGGAAATGAAAATTGCTGAACAGCTTTCCTTCCAATGGAGAAAATTCGACACTAGTCACGACCTTGGTTTCCATCACTTTTTCAACGAGTCCTACCATATCTTGTCTGGAATTCTTCAGCTCCAGAAGCATTGTAGTTCCAAAGGTCTCACTTTGCGGGTCTGATTCAAAATTGCACTTTGAAACTTTAATCCGGCGAGACTCGAAAATGGCTAATAATCGGAGAAAAATCCCAGGCTCGGTCCTTCCTTCGATCAGACACTCGAAGAATCGTTCCCTAAGCGGACCCGGATTCGCGAGTTTAATTGGGAAGCGGTTTTGACTCTCGGAAGCACTAGCGAGCAAGATGATGGACTAAGATCAGCAAATTTGAATTATCTCCGTTCTGCACAGCAAATACCGAATTAAAGTCAGTACTTGCGATTCGACGTAAACCATTACTACTTGCTGATGTCGCTGCTTTTGCCTTGAAAGACGTATATCTTCTCAATTATCGATGTGGGTCGACTGCTGAGATGTCGCCGTTCCGGAAATCTTTCTTCAATCTTGCGACTGGAATAGCGTTCCTCGTCTCCGCTCTTGTATTGGCGTTCTCCTCCGTCTCTCTGAGGTCTTTCGGATTCGGTCTGCTGCCCTTCTTGGCGTATAACACGTATCTGGAACTACTGGCGTTCGTTTCAATTGGCGTTGGAGGGTTTTTCGTGTTTCGAGCGGGGCAGGCGAGACCAGCCAGCCGCACTCCGACAAGGACATTGGTCGAGCAGGTAAAAGACGTAGCCGAAACGTGATCCAGCTTCGGATAACCGATTATCTTATTTCACATTCTATCGGTCAGGCGACTGGGCTTCGGCCGTAGTTGGAGCCTTTGAACCGGAATGCTGCTAAACTCCAAGAAACCCTGGTTGAATTTAGAGCATGGAATCTGATGGAGCGAGCCAAGCTTCGCCGATCGAAATCAGACGGAAGACCGTTTCCGAATTCGTCAAGAATGTCTCTGACGGCAAATTATACCTGAGCGTTGACCAAAAAAAATGGCGACCTCAGGATGTTGAGTTGATTAGTGTCACTGCTGGAAAGTTGATTCGAGACATTTCCGATTATGTCTCCGGAGCTGTTGCGGGAGAAGAATTCGAATTCTTGGAAAAGCAGATATTTTTCTCAATCTCCGTTTTACGAACCTATGATGCGTTGAAGTCGGGACTCGACGAGACGAAGATCGACGTTGGTATCAGAAGGCTGGAAGCAAAGCTCGACAATCTAAACTCGAGACTCGACGAAATGATCAAGACGAAGGCGGAATCGATTTCACCCACCGTCAGAGCGACTGATTCTGAAAGACGGATCACTGTCCACGAATGGAAGCCTCCACCCAAGACAGTCGGAAAAAAGAGCCCCAGTCTGAAAGTAGACGAGTCTCGGCCCACTGAGGAAGATGAAGAAGGACTATTGTAGTTCCCAATATCGTAGAAAAATTCTGAAATCATTTAAAGTTCTTCGGGAGGGCGCAGGCAACAAGTACAATTCTAAATGAAACAGTGCCGTTTCATTCGAAGAGTCCTGATCAGGCGTAATAGACTCCACCGATGAGCACAAGTCGCTTCATTCTTTGACGATAATGTTCGTCGCAGTCACTAAATTGTACTCTCGCCAAGTTTGGTGCCGATCGATTCTTGTTTTGACACGTCTTGCAAAATGCCGGGTTGTACTCTGTCATTGTTACCAATTTCTCTTTTTATTTGCGTTCACTTGGAAATCTTGATGGGGACTCGCAAAAGCAAGTCCCCAACGCACAACAGGGATAGACACTACAACTATCCGCGTGAAGACGCAGTACTGATCTTGAATCCACTAGAAGATAAATCAGCTATTTAGCTGCCCGATATGCTTCGTTCCGATACTCACTTCTAATTAAAATAGTGGAACCGCCTAACTCCAAGCTTAGACGCAGTTGGAGCCTAACAAAATCTTACTACTTTCGCAATCAATTCAGAGCAGGATAGGCCCGCTGTCACACGCGATCAACTATAACGGTAAGCATGTTTCGGATCGTCTCGTAATTGCAGAACTTGAGAATTTGCTCAGAATATCAAAATCGAGTTTTCCTGGTCACTCGGAATATTTGGGTGAGATTGAACAGGAAATAAGAAGCGATGGTACCCTCCCATTGTCCAAGGTCATCGAGGTATTGGATTACATATCGGAGCTTGCGCTGCGCAATTCTCAGATAAGGAACGTTGTCTAGTCGTGCGTTTCGATTGAAATTCTCTAGACTGAATTGTGAAAAGGGCTTATTGCGAACGACGGGTCCAGTCCTGACGGCTTTGGGAATCGTTATTACTCTTCGGCAACGGTAACTCTTTGATCTAAGCCGAGTTGCATCGTTAGGGTGACCTCCGAGAGCGATTCAATCCACTCGCTCAGAGTGCTCAAACCTAGCGGAGTAATTGAAAATGATTCATGATGAAAATTGTCAGCAACTGACTGATTCGCGACAGGATGATTTGAGAAAGACCTTACAAACTTTCGCAATCTTAGGTCTAGGAGATTTTCCTTCACAACGGCCGAGGTCGTTTCGAGCCCGAAAGTCTTTTTCAGCCGGGCAGTCAACTCCGTCAAGCTCTTTGGTTTGGAAGCCAGAATGTAGAGTATTTCGACGTCAGCAAGTTTCTGAGTGATTTCCCTTGATTTCGACAGTTCACGTTCTGGCATAGCTAGTATTCCGAGACTTGTCTCAGCCAATATTCTTCGGGAAATCGAGGGCTTTTCGTTGCGAATAAACTCTACCTATTGAAAATAAATGGCATAATTACATGGTCACCGCAGGAACTGTCGAAACACTTCAATCCTATATTTGACTCAATAGTGAGATATATTTTCAATACGCAACCACTCGCAATTGCCCTAATCCAAATTTCTTTTCATTCTTTTGGAGAATTTGTCACCGATCTTCTTATAGACACGTTTGCTCCCGTGTTGGCCGGCGTGAATATTTTCGTTCTTCGGCATGGTGAAGCTGGCAGCCACACAACCATGCCGAGCAAAGATCTCGAGCGTCCACTTACTGAATCCGGTCGAGAAGACATTGAAATGGTTGCTATTTCTCTTCACAAATTGCGTGTTGGTTTCGATAAAATTGCCACCAGCCCCCTAAAGCGTGCTAAGGAAACGGCTGAAATCGTTGCAAAAGTGTACGAAGAAAGCTCTCCGAAATTGGAGATATGGGAAGAGCTTCGGCCCGAAGGAAGTAGGCAGGAAACCCTGCAGAGGTTGTCGAGACTGAAACAGGATTCCGATGTACTGCTCGTAGGACATGAACCCTACCTAAGCTCGATGATCGGAGAGATCATTTCTGGAAGCTCGAGCCGAATCCTACTCAAGAAGGGAGGAATTGCCAAGGTCCAGATCCTCTCTTTCGCGCCAAAAGCAAGCGGTGAGCTACGGTGGCTTCTCACGCCAAAGCACTTGAAAAAGATGAATGACTAGTCTCGGGGACGAATCTGTAAAGTATACGGGGTTTCACAGGGAATGAAGGTATCAGTAATAGACCTAGGGTTCAACTCGCTGAAGCTAATTAGCTATAATGTAAAGGATGACAATTCTTCGTTTGTAGCTTACGATCAGGAGTCTGTGCCGGCAAGACTCGGGGAGGGTTTGAGCCAGACCGGTTTTCTGGGAACCGAGCCGATCAGACGAGCAATCGAGGGCCTGAAATTTTTCAAAGAGATCAACGGCCTCTACGGAGTCCGCCATTCCCTGCCGGTCGCAACGAGCGCCGTAAGGGAGGCTGGTAACAAGGAAATGTTCCTGAAACAGGTATTTGACGAAACCGGGCTCAAATTCAGGGTACTTTCCGGAAGAGAAGAGGCGCTGTACTCTTATTCGGGAGCTGCAAGAGCCCTTGGAACATCGAACATGCTATTTTTTGACATCGGTGGCGGAAGTCTAGAATTCGTCTATTGCGATGGCCAGAAGGTTCGCAATATCCTGTCGTTGCCTTTGGGGGGACTCCGACTGACTCAGCTATATTCTGACAAGGACGGACTATTCAAGGAAAAGTCTTACGTGCGAATGCAGAAGAGCATTCTTGATCTTCTCCCTACTAGAGAGGAGCTGGTTCTGAAGGACGAAACTGTGCTCGCCGGAGTCGGTGGGAGCCTTAGAGCGCTGGCGAGATGGGATCAGAAACTCAAAAATTATCCTTTCAACAAGATCCACAACTATTCAATCAAACGAGAATCAGTCGAGGCATTGTGCAAAGAGCTTTCAAAACTTTCGACAAGAGAGATAGCCGAAATAGATGTCATAGGAAGAGATCGCGCCGAGACTCTCACTGCAGGTTCGCTTGTAGTCGATTCAGTAATGAAGAAACTTGGCTTTCGAAGGGTTGTCGTCAGCACCCATGGGCTGCGAGACGGAATTTTGTCATCGTTTCTCGAAGATCCATTGGGGTATCACAAGGGGAATGTTGGAAGAGTTCCTCCGAAAAAAATCAAATCCCAGAAAGAGAGCGAGTATGAGCTGGTCATTGGAAGATTTCTCAATAAACTGGAGGAGTTTGACCTAATAGAATCAAGGGAGGCCGGCATCATTCGATTTTCATTAAAGTGGCTAATGGGAGAAGCTTCCTCACTAAGACCTGAATCCGTTTTCTCTTTGATGATGGATGAGGATTCATCATTGCAGCACAGAGACCAACTTCTTGGCTCGCTGGCCGTGATAGAGCTGCGTAAGGCGAGAAGCGCCAACTGGTTTTACGTCAGGTACCGATCCATTCTCAAGCAAGATAGCGAAAAAATAATCGAGCGGTTCGCGGCCATTTCGCGCTTTCTCGAAATAATTGTCAGGTCAGACTCGAAAATCCAGCTGTCGTTCCCTGAAAGGGGCTCTAGAATCAGCCTCAAGATTGTCTCGCAAACCCCCGAAGAGAGATTTCCCCAAAAGATATTAGGAGATTCGATAAGCGAACTTGGGAACGAGCTCGACAGATTTGTCGAGTACAAGGTAAAGAGCGCCAAAAAATCAATTCCAGAGGAAGTCCAAACCGGAGCAGAAATAGAAAATCTTGAGAACGAGAAATCATACGACGGGTGATCCGAAAAGTAAGGGCTTTCTGATAGTAGTCGAAGGGATAGACGGTTCAGGTAAATCTACTCAACTCCATCTTCTTGATAAATGGCTCCGGAGCAAGGGGCTTTTAGTTTTCACGACCGAATGGAATTCGTCCGATGTCGTAAAGGAAATTACTTCCAAGGGAAAGAAGAAGGCGCTTCTGACTCCGACGACGTTCAGCTTGTTGCATGCCACGGATTTTGCTGATAGATACGAAAGAAACATCGCTCCCCTCCTCCGCGCTGGGTACATCGTACTTGCGGATAGGTATGCTTACACTGCTTTCGCAAGGGACGTCGTGCGAGGGTGCAGCCCTACCTGGGTTCGGAAGGTCTACAGCTTTGCCTCAAAGCCTGATGTCACATTTTACTTCCAGGTTCCCATTGACATTGCGATAAACAGGATCCTCGTTGGACGCTCCAAACTAAAGTACTACGAGGCCGGCATGGACCTGAACCTGAGCAACGACCCTTTTGACAGCTACAGAATTTTCCAAAGTAGGATCATCGACCAATACGAATCTATGGTCGAGCATGAAGATTTTACAGTAATCGACGCGACCCGAGACATTGAAGAGCAGCAGATAATCGTCAGGCAAAAAGTATTGGAAACGCTTCCTCAGCAGCTCGTGAATCAGATCAAAGGCCAAACTGCGACGACAGCATCTATTCCGTCCGTTGAGGCGAGCCAAAAATGCTAGCTCACCAGTCTATGCCGAGACCGGTGGAGTATTATGGCGAGGGGATCCCGTATCTCAAAGACGTCGTAATTAAGGGCAGATTGATAGTCATAGAAGGCCCTGACGGCTCGGGCGGAGTACTCAAATCCAGTCGATAACTTCAAAGCTCGAATCGGACGGCCACGCGGTGATAAACACAGGGCTGAAGCGTTCAGAGTTGATCGGGCAGGGAATTTTGGAAGCCAAACAGAAGCTCCCGCTCGGCAAGAAGACTTTGACACTTTTCTATGCGGCGGATTTTGTTGAACAGCTGGAGCACAAAATAATACCAGCTTTGCAGGCCGGATATGTGGTGCTTGCGGATCGGTACATCTACACGTTGATCGCGAGAAGCATAGTGCGGGGGATTAGTAGCAGATGGTCGCATGACCTGTACGGCTTCGCGCCGAAAGCAGATCTCGTCTTTTACCTGGACGTGCAACCCGACGAACTGTTCCACCGGGTTTTTCAGAAATATGGCGTCCTTGATTATTACGAGTCCGGGGCAGACATCGGGCTATCCGACGATCTTTACGACTCTTTCATCGCATATCAGGAGAGAATGGCGAGAGAATTCTCGCACATGGCAAAACAGTACGGAATGATACGGATCGACGGAAACAAGCCGATCGGCGAATTGAATATATCACTTCAGGAAAGTATAGACAAATACCTTAATTCTTTGTAATCTTCAGCTCGAGCTCAATGGATTCAATCCTGTGAGACAAAAACTCCTTTACGGGAGCCAGACTCTCGCCCGACTGCGGATCGGATCGAATAGTTTCTTCAATTACAGCCAAATTTCTCTTGCGATTCTCAAGCTGGGAGGCAAGTTTATCCGATTTCTTGCTTTTCATACTCTAATACCGATGCATTAATCCCTTAAACGCCATACCTAGATATTCAATATAGGTCTAATTATAATAAATAGGAATGTTGAAATGCGCCATTGCCTTGGAGATTCTTTGGTTTGACAAGAGGTAAGAAAGGGAAGCTTCCCAATCAACTCAGGAACTAGTGTAAATCTGAGCGAGGATCGAAGGAAAGTCTAAAACTGAAAGAAGATAATGAAGGTACTCTGCGGTGTCGAGTTATGAAAGTCACAAGATTCTGCAAAAAATGCGCCAAAGCTATGGCTGAACTCGATTCACGAGTAGCTTCGTTTAGCAAAGACCAAAGCTCAGACAACGTTCACGACGTCAGGACTTCTATTAGAAGGGTAGAAGCCGCGTTCGATCTGCTACCAAAGCAGGTTCGACAAAAACGAAAAATCAGAAAATATCTGTCCGCTTGCAGCAAGCTGTTCAAATCAACGACGCCAGTCAGGGACAATGACATAATTGGTTCCAACCTCTTGAAATACGAAAACGACCCGAACGTCCAACGCGCGCTCGCAAAAATTGAGAATGAAAGGTACCACATGCTCCTCCGCTGCTCATTATATGCTGAAAATCTTGCAAAGATCAAAACTCCGAAGATTAACGGAGAAGAACTCTCGTCAAAGGCAATTACAAAGCGTAGAAAAAAAATCGTCGATAAGATTCAAGCGAAATTGCAAGAAGGACTTCCCTTAATTCTCAAAGATTTTCGAAAAATTGACGAACTGCATGACATAAGAAAGCAATGCAAGATACTTCGGTACACCCTGGAAATTCTTCCTTCAAAGAACGATGACAAGCTGATTAGACAGATGGAAGAATGGCAGACACTTCTCGGCGCTATAAGAGACATTGACATTACGGAGCATTTTGTAGACGAGAGAGGTTTGTCCGAAGAGCTTGAAGGGGTGATTGTCAACCTTAAGATATCACGAGATGGGATGCTCAGATCGTTCGTACGTAGTGCGAAAACGGACGGAATCTCCATTCCGTCGAGGTAGCTTGAACGGTTCTGCTCTAAACCGGGTAGATACTCGGATATCTATTTTGGCCACTTTATTCTAATTACATTAACTATTTAGAATGAGGAAATCGTTATTCGATCCCCGGATAACAAAGGATATTCCGCATGAGTTGGCGAAATAATCTTAGGGCAACAATAGATGCAACCGGCGTTAACTGGAAAAGACGCGATTTTACCTACTCCCTCGCACAATCTTATCACGATCCTGACGCTGAAATTCTATCCTTGATTAAGAAAATCGGCGACAGGGATGCAGTCGTAGATGCTTGCTTACCACCCAAGCTTGCAAATGATTTGAGAAGAAACAGTGTTAATGCCATATGGGTGCCGGCGATTTTGGGCGATGGTGTGAGTGATGATGAAATAGAGAGACAGTTGTTAACTTGTAGCTTGGATCAGTGGGGAAGCACAAAGAAGGAGAAGGTTCTGTTGACTAGGGATGTTGAATTTTACAAGAGAATTCGAAGTAGGGCTATCCTCGTAAGTTATCGAATGTCCAATTTGTCGGCGAGGGGAATGACATCAAACGCTGTGCTCCGCAGCAAGCTGAAAAAAGATGGTTCATTATCAAAACACTTGGACTGATGACAATTAATCAAAAAGCTGAATCATAGGCCAAGGAACTTCGAGCTTTAGGTGAACTTTTCGAAGTTCTTACCAGGCCAGCGAGAAGTTGGCCAACTACTGATGATTCTTTTTATATGGAGTCTATATTGAGATATAGAAACCGTATTCTATCTTCGAAGTAAATATTTCTTGTAACAGACGTCTCAATTTTTTGTGCTATTAATGGTACGTTCTATCAATCCCACTCGAAAGTATGGTCAACAGAGCGCTCTTGCAAGAAGCGCAATGATTGGAATCGTCGTGATCGTAATTCTCGTATTAATAGTCGGGGCTTATGTCGCTCTTTCTAGCTCTTCAAGTACGACAACGACATCCTCATCTTCTGCTCCTTCATCTTCGTCATCGCAAAGTGTCTCGACTTCATCTTCAGTAGTTTCTTCTACTTCACTAACTTCGGCTGGTTGTTCAATCCCGTCGACTACGGGAGATTCAACCGTTTCTAGTTCTAATGCCTCGTTAACCAATACTCTTGCAAGTGAGACGATTTCTGAGACTGGTTCGTCTCTACTCAGTTATGACCACGGATTATGATTCGCCACTTGAATTCAAGATCAGGACGAACTGGTTCTTTCGAAACTAGGCGGCATCAATTATCAACGAATGGTAGAGGCATACAACGACGGCTTTCTACTCACCGAGTAATACGGGTGAGTTCATGGAGAGTTTTTGTAAAGAAGATAAATATCACCAACTACTGATTAATGTATCATGAAAGCTCAGGTTGTGGTTTCCTATTCATCTCTCATGATCGCGTTTGCATATTTCATAATTTTCAACCTGTTTGATCTTTCCAGTACCATCCTCGCATTGAGGCTGGGGCTTTCAGAGGCAAATTCTGCTCTACTCCTCTTTTCGTCAAGCCTTGGCGTAGGACTGGTGAATGCCTTTATGTTAATAAAATCCGTATTCTTTGTCGGTGTGGGAGGGCTCGTGATTTTGGGCTTGGTCACTAGGAATCAAGGTATGAGAAGGACGATTCTCTTGACAGTAATCGTATTCGGGTTTATCTTCGCGCTTATCTCTGTGAATAACTTCATTACTATCTTTTCCGTCCTTTCTGCGTAAGTCCGTCATTCTGATCACGGCAGAATAGTGGAGAAGGCATTTTGTTTTGAACCGGGTTCCGGTGTTCGTGATGCCGACATAGTAACACGATCAAAGGTTTAGTTCGGGAAAGGATGAGCTGAGAACGAGCCTAACTACATCTGGGACAGGCCTTCCAGCAGGTCAGCAGAAGAATTTATCGCAGGATTCGCACAGAAATCTGGTGTGCTTCCCATCATCTTCCGGGGCGAACCTTTCGGCCGTGCTTCCCAAAGAGAGCGTCAATCGATAGTTTCTCCTCTGGTACTAAAATCGTTTCTATTTTCTCTAAAGGCCCTAAAGAGAGAAATTATGCTCCAAAGGAGTATATCAGTTTCCGCTATATCGCGTTATTGACATAGTTTGTTTCGAGAATCCTGGTTCGAAGGGCGGTTGGACTCTTCACAATCAGATTAGAGAAACACTAGGAGCGCCGTCATATCATCATTTTTGACTCCGGCGCGCATCGCCTCTTCCACGATTTTTTGAGCACTGCCATTCCGCCTCACCAGTTCTTCGATGTCACCCGCTCCCCTCCCTCGGGAATACGTGTTTTCCCCGAGGAGGTTATCACTCACTCCGTCTGAACATATTAGAATCACATCCCCATTTTGGAAATCAAAATTCTGAACATGAACATCAACTTCTTGCGACTCTATTCCCAGATATTGGACTATGGCCCACATCGAGCCAGGAGCTTTGTCTCTGAAAGAATCATCGGTGAAAACTTTACGATAGGAGCTGGATTCAAAATCCGTTTCGTTCTTGGAGAATAGCAGTATTGGGCTGTCTCCGACGTTTGCTGTAATCACCTTGCCTCCTATCCCGGTCTGAAAATTTGGAAAAATCTTTACGAGGGCGATCGTCGTTCCCATGTTAGGCAGATGCCGGGCCTTCGCCGTATGGATTAATTGCTCGTGGATGTCTTCGAGGCTGGTTATGATTAAAGATTCATCCTGCATCATGCCCGCCCTGTTTCGCAGGGCGGCAACGGCAAGTTCGCTTGCCTCCTTGCCTCCCTGGTACCCTCCGACGCCATCGGCAACCGCGAAAAGCATAGTTGACATGTCGGCGAGGTAGGAGTCTTGATTTTCAGAGTGGCCAGCGCCCACGCTGTTGGAAGCAGTGTAAACATCAAACCTGACCAAGAAAATAACTCGTCAGGGGTTTTCGAATTTGAGCTGTTAAAACTAACTCTTAGCTTGCATTACATCGCGGGAATCGAAGGTGCTTGAGGAACCTTTTGATTCAGGCCGTACCTTGCAGCTTTCTCGAGATCCAGGCCTTGTCTTCGACATGTATTCGCTATCGTGCGAAGCATCACTTTTCCGCCGAGACTTATGAGCGAGCCAGTTCCCACGAGTGAGAAGATATTCCGGTTTCGGCCATTTCTGCCATTCCTGAAGGCATCTCTCGACGCAACCTTGGCCAGGTGCCGGTACGACGCATAGTAGACAGCCAGTTGCGATTCGTTCAAGGCAAAGGCTGAGAAATCTCTGCTTCTCAAGTGACCCAAAGACACGTTCTGCATTGGTGTAATCGTGAATTCGAAAGGTCTTCCATCGACTTCTGAGTTGCTCATCTGATTTATCAGCGCAACCGTGTCCCAATTGTCTTCATCCGTTTCAGACTCCTGCCCAACCTGAACCGTGAAGGCCGGACGCCAGTAATACTTGTTCATGACAAACGTGCCCTTCCAGACAATCTCCGGCCAAGTACCGTCGGGTCCGATCTTGAGTGGCAGAGTCTTGTTGGGCATATGGATCTTGGCGAGTCGATCGCTTCCGGTCTCGACGCCCACCTGGAGACCAATCCAATTCTCGGGGCCCGCCGTCATGATCTCCGAAAGTTTCTTAATGAGCTCCGGATATCCTAGCGGAATTGAAATCCTACCGTGCGTCGGGTTGGTGTGACGGACTCCAGGCGTGCCCATGATCACGCTGAACAGATCAACTAGCGCGTCGTAGTCTGGTACGAAATTCTTTCCGTGTTTGTACGCAAAGATCTCGTCGCTGTGGGTCCAGACGTTGTCAATCCCGCCTTTCTTTACGTTGACCTCGATCTCCCTCCTGACCTTTTCCGGGGGATAGTATCTCAGGGGGCGTAAAGTAACTTCGCAGAAATCGCAACCGATCCCGCAACCCCGCATGACCTCCAAGAAGCCCTTGATCGTCGGATTGACTATCTCGGGTATGTCTTCGAGCTTCGGGAACTGTTTGGAGAACTGATATCTGGAGATGAACCTATGGTCACCGACAAAGCTCTTGTGATAATCGCTGTCGAACGTCTGAAAACCCCTGAAGAATTCATTGCTCCGAGTAGAATCATTCAGAACATAATCGAAGAGATCATTTATGATATCCTCGGACTCTCCCTGAAAGGCGTAGTCAATATTTAGGCGATCCATTTCCTGAGGATGGACGGTGAACTCCCAAACCCCCGGGCCGCCAATGACTAGCTTGGCCTTCTTCCCCTGTCTAATCCGGTTGATCCTGCCAATCAGAGATTCGAACTCCTTCTGGACGTAAGAAGGCGCGGTTGAACCAAAAAACAAGGTATAGGACATCGTCAACGGCGCTAGTCCCAGCGGATCCATGGTGGTTACACCGATGATTTCGGTATCGTCTTTGATGAATTCCTCGAAATGGTCTTCGTGGGCGACGACTACATCGCTTTCCGAATACCTTTGGAGCAGGGACGCTTCAAGCTTCCTCAGCGGGTAAGTGGCCATTGAAGCGCGGCCGTTAATGTCAGGGGGCGGCCTGCCCTTCAGGTATTTGTATAAGAAATTCGGAAGATTATCCGAAGGCGCACTGGGCAGAAAATCTAGTAGAGGGAAGTTTTGGTAGTCGTGTGATAGAGTGAGGTCGGAAATAAGTACGTATTTTGCCATCTGGTAATTTCAAGGCCTCTTCATAGACATCCTTCCCCATTTAGCACTGAGAAAGAGATCAAGTGCACCCAATAACTTTGCCAAGGATAGTTTTCTCTCCTTCAACTCATGCCAAACTAATCTAGTCGAGATTGCCGTTCCCACAGAAACGGCCGACTGAAATTAAAGTTTTTCTGATCTCGGTTTATAAGTGTTTTTTCCAGAAATCATTTCGCATCTGTCAGGAGACCTCCATAGACAAAGGATATTCAAGAGCATCTAACTGCGGCATCTTCTCGTAGTAAGCCTGGGTTGGCGTCTTGAGGTCAAGGGCTCCATGAGGCCTCACTTCATTGTACCACTTCATGAACTCATCTATCGAGGAGAACCACTTGATCTTACTCTCGAATATGTCGAAGAACTTCTCGATCTTGCCGTTCGTCTGGGGGTGGTTGACTCTTCCGAGGATGAATCTTATCTTGTGCTTCAAGAGACACCTCTCGAATTCTGTCATCCCCTTCTCCCTCCTCTCAGATTCCATCGTGTAAAATGTGGTTCCGTGGTCGGATAGGATCGATGCAGGTTTGCCGTGTTCCTTCATGGCGCTCTCAAGACAGGAAACAGAGTACTCCGAGGTCAGCGTTTCATGGACCCCAAATCCGGTAATGAGACGAGAAGCATCATCTTCATAGCAGGTGAGCCACTTGCCCTTCCACCTCGGATCCTTTACCTCGTGCCAGTCCGTATGCCATAATGAATTCGAGTGTTCCCTCTCGTATCTGACCCACTTCCTCCTTATCCACTTCTTCCTAGAGTTTGACGCAAAGGAGTTCATCAGGAGCACCCTGTGTATCCTGTTGTGGTTGATGTGAATCTTGCTATCGCTCTCGATCTTTCGTTCAAGGTAGAGGGCGTTTGCCCTATATCTCTGATAAGCATCAATGACGAGTGAAGTTTCCTCGTCGGTAATTGGAATGCTTTTCCTTCCTGGTTTCTTGAGGAGGAGAGGCACACCCCCACCTTTCCTATGCTGGGCAAGTATCTGCTCAACCCTCCTCTTTGACACCCCGAGCTGGAGAGCAATGTTTGCGCAGGTCTCGCCCCTTTCTCTAGCTCTGAAGAGGTAACTGATCTTGTCGCTATCAAGCTTCGCGGGCACATGTTTCTCGTAACGCTTTGTTACGCTCTTCCAAAACTCTCCCAGTCTACTCCTGTTTACCAGCTTGCGAAATAATTGTCGGAAAAGAGAGTATCTCGGTTTATAAGATAGGGCGCGCGAAGAAGCTCAGTCCCTGATACCGAATAAGATGCCTGTCAAGGAGATCCTGGGCATTATTTTACCCTCGCCCAAATCTTGTGCTATCCTCAGACCCATCTTCAATCTGATCCTCTTGTACATCTTGATTTGATCTGGTGTCTGGTTGTGCGCAAACGGACTCGCAGCCTTTCTTGTCGAAATCATTTTTGAAATCCGGTAGACTTCTTCTAGAGTAACGTTTCGCGAACAGGAAAAATGCAAGAGTGCGCTCTTCGCAGAGTAGCATTCAGATGGAAGCTGAGAAATAACGTCCTCTGAAGAATCTCCCGATTCGTTGAAGGAGATGCCTATTCCACCCGCAATGCTTTCCACATCGGCCAGATCAATATTCAGAAGGCTCGGAAGGGTCAGACTTTCATAAAAATGATACACGCTGCTAGACAATGATTGGATAAGAGTTTTCGATCCAAGACAGATAATCGCGGCGTTGACATGTTTCAGCGACTTTCTCAGGGGCTCCAGGCTCCCTCCTGCTGGGTGAAATCCCACCTTCAAGCAGCTGAAATTCTCAATGAATTCCCTTGATCCTCTCAGAGCTCGCGGCCCCATCAATCCAAGAATTCCAAATTCTTTATCAAGACTTTGCAACTTTTCGAATGGGATAAGCTCGACGTTTATTCGGCGATACAATCTTTCTATGGAATCGAGCTCGCTTTTTTCGAATTCGGTCTTGTCATAGATTATGCCCGCACGTACGCTGCGAAAGATTCTGGGAGGAAGAGTCAGGACATTTAGGGACAATCCCACGGTTCAACTTTTCAATAGGCTCGTCGACTAGTTTGCGGCCCAGGGGAGTGCATCCTTTCTCCTGAAAGACGAGTGATCTTTGACCCTGCTAGAAAAGGTCCTCACTCCGTTTGCGATCCTGTCCCTCTGCCAAATAACAATCCATGCATCGAATAAGCCATAGCCCAGCCCCGCCGCTATACCAAGCTGGGAGACACCAAGTCTATAGGCGAAGACTATACTTGCGACATCAACCACAGAGGCAATTATGTTGTCTTTAGTTCGCCTAATCAATTTCAAGTTCGATTCCTCTCAAGCTATTTATTTCGATTATGAATCCTGAAACAGTACGTTAAGCTTCATTCTCGAAATTTTTTGGATATGTAACCGCAGATTATTGATCGGCGGATAATAACGTAAAAGAACCAGGGACGTATCTGAGAGACCAGTGAATGGAAACGGTAGAGACGAATATTCTTGCGGGACCTAGAAGGTCCAAAATGGAAGTCAAGATCGACATACTCCAAGCGATTTCCGAGGGAGCCGGCAGACCGACTCACATCATGTATCGATCAAATCTTTCATGGGCAGTTATGCGGAATTTCATAAAGGCGCTGGAAGAACAGGGACTAGTGATTTCGAGCGTGATCGAGGGGAGGAAAAATTACGTCCTTACCCAGAAGGGAAGTAGAGTCCTAGACACCTACGCCAACGTCAGAAAGCAGCTTGAATCCCCTCAATTAGTTGCTCAGTTAGCTTAACTCCCGAACCTGTTAATTAGGCAACAGGTCAAACTGTACACCGTTGCCATCAGTTCAAGCTAGCGAAGAGTTTGAAGTAAACGCATCTCAAGGCAAATGCTGGACGTTCTTTTCCATTTTATCCAACGTTGGAAATTGCATCCCAGGATGCGAAAGCGTTCAGTCCATCGATGAATCCAGCGCGGTTTTCAAGGTGAAGCTGAAAGTCGGGTACCTGTCGAAGACGTTCGAGCTAAAGGCGAAGATAGTTGAGAAAATCGAGGGCACGCGGATGAAGTTCACTGGTGAGGGCCAGGATGCTGAAGTAACAGGAACTGTGGATTTAGTCAGTTTTTCTGACAAAACCAAAATCAGGTACAACGTCGAGATCAAGCCGATCTCGGTTACCGGAAAAACCGCGGTGACGATAATAGGCAAAGACCTGGTGAAAAAGCAGGCAAGCGAATTTGCGTCGTGTGTAAAATCCCGACTTGAAAATGTCGCCTAGTTTCACGAAACTTCCATCCGCTTCACGGTTTCCCTCAACCACTTTGTAGACTTAGCCGGATTATTATTTACAAAATCCTTGAGCTGGGTGAGAGTCATGAACTCTATTGAATCGACCTCATCTGGATTTGGGGTGTACTTGCCCTCGTACTTTCCGATGAACACTTTACAGTACTCGTTCTCCCTGCGCTCTCCTAGGTCTTCTTCATACCTGAAATCAAAAGCGTGTTTCAGCGGAACTGCCTGCTTGATGTTGAGCTCGTTTGAAAACGAGCGTTGCAGAGCTCTTTCATAGGTCTCGTTTTTTCTCACATGCGTCGTCGCGGAAACATCCAGCCTGCTTCCACCAAGCTTGTTGGCCGCTCTCCACTGGACCAGATATGTCCCGTTGTTCTTCATGATCATTCCGATCACCGCGGCATGCCGTCTTGAGGACCGGGCGAGGTGGAGTCTTTTTCTCGATTCAAGAATGAGCAGATTGCCAGATTCATCAGAGGTGTAGATCATTTCGTCGAGCTCGCCATCGGTCGACTCCTGATTCGATTTCAATTTCTGTTCAACCCGCGCCTCCGCAATATTTCAGTAATTCGGGGATCAATTTTTGCGTATCGATTTCGAAGCTGCGATGACGGAATCGAATATCTTGTTGTAACCGGTGCATCGGCAGAGGTTACCGACAAGAGCATCTCTTATCTCATCGAGCGATGGATTTGGATTCTTGTTCAGAAGAGCTTTTGACGACATTATGAACCCGGTCGTGCAGAAACCGCACTGAAGGCCCCCTTTGTCCATGAAGCTTTCTTGGATGGGATCAAGCTTAGTTCCATTCTGAAGCCCTTCGATCGTAATCACCCGCTTTCCGGAAGCTTGCATGGCGTACATCATACAGGAGTACACCGCCTTACTATCAACAATAACCGTACAGGAGCCACAGCCCCCAGTCTCGCAGCCTCGTTTCGTTCCGATAAGCCCTAGTCTCTCTCGAATAAGATGGTTGAGTGACTCACCCGGCTCGACGGATAGATTGATTCTCTGGCCGTTGACAAAAATGGAGATACTTTCCGTCTACTTTTCCCCCATTGCTATTTTTGCGGCACGCAATATCGTCCTTCTTCCCAGAACTTTTGCAAGGTTCGTTCGATACTGCGCAGAGGCCCGGATGTCTGAGACGGTTTCGAGATCCTTTTCTATGCTCTCTTCGAGAACGGTTTTGATCCCGATCTCATCAGTCGCCCTAATTCCGTGTAACATTTTTTCGATTTGAAAAACTCTTTTTGGCTTTTCGCCCACTCCTCCGCCGAAACATATTCTGGGTTTGGAAATTTTGTTACCTTCTATTTTCAGGGAAGCCCCGCAATTAATGATAGCCCAGTCGTCGCCTGTGATTGCGAATTTTTGAAAAGCGCTGCCTCCAGTTCCATTTTTGTGCGAGCGTGGAATCCGGACCTCCTTCACGAATTCTCCGGGATGCAGGTCTACTGAAAAGTAACCCTGAATAAACTCCGTGAGCTTTGTGATTCTATTCTCGGGGGAAATAACGACATCCGCGTCCATTGCTATCAATGAAACGGGCAGATCAAAGAATGGGAGAGCCGTGCATATGGCCCCGGCGATCGTCGCCACATTCTTCACCTGAAGAGGCTGGATAGCTCTTAGAGCATCGAACAATCCTGACAGTTCCGGATATTCTGCCAATTGTTTGGATTCGAAAACGCTCGACATCGTCGTGGACGCGCCGATACGCGCGAATTGATCTCCTATTATGACATAACTCAAATTCAAGCTGCTAATGTCGATCAATGCTTCAACTTCAGATAATAGCCCTCGATGAGCGACTTCATAGATTCCGGTGCCTCCCGCGATGATTCTCCCCTTCTCCCCATATTGCTTCAAGAGCTCGGATGTCTCCTCCTCAGATAGGGCTCTCCGGTACTGCTTGGGTTTGAAGGCTTCAGACATGGATCTTCATTATTCTCAGAAATTTGGATTCAAGTCACGATGCGGTCAGTTGGATCTCACAGTCTGTAATGAGCGTTGAAATCATGGTTTGACGATTATCAAACTTTCCGTCCCCTGCTTCATACCGTCGCAAAGAGTTTCCAGGTGATTTTGAAATGTGGCTCGAAGGGGATAAGCTTGGATTGAAATTTAACCGATCACTGTACTCTGTCTGAAGAGAGCATTCTAACGAGATCGGCGTTTGTTACAATGCCGGTCACGCGACCTTTTTTGGTAGTTAGCACGGCCTGAAAATGCTGGAGGAGCGGTATAGCGATCGAAATAGGCGTGTCTTCCGCGATGGTTGGAAACGCCTCGTCCATTACATCCGCAACTTCCCGCGACAAAAGCAGTTTCGGATTTGATACCTTGAGCAACCTGTTCGAGATGCTTCTCTCCGAAATGCTACCCACCCAGTGGTTCTCTTTGTCGCGGACGGGGAGTTGCTTGAAGCCTTGCTGCTGGAGAATCTGCACGGCCTTTGAAATCACGTCGTTGTCTTGCACGCTGATGACTTTCTTGATTGAAATGTCACCGGCGAGGCCGATCTGAGGACTGCCGAATGAGTCGAGTATGTCGTATGCTTTCTTCACCAGCTCATAACTCGGACTAAGCTTCCTGTTTTCGATCTTCGTTATGGTCGACTGGCTTACACCTAGGTAGGAAGCAAACTTTCTCTGGCTCAGTCCGAGCTTTATCCTACGTTTTTTCAGCTCATCAATCGACGGAAGCAATTTATCAGAAAATCACGTGACGCAAAAGCTAATGCAAATGGTTGGTTTTATGGATATTCCTTTCCGGAATCTGATGATTACAAGTTCAAGCGAGACTCACCCAAGGTATCAATGCTGGAGAATAATTCACCATTTGACATAAGCTTGTACCTGCATCTAATTCAAGTCTTGACTTGCGGGTAAATTAGACAGCCCAGTTAGCTCGATGCTCTAGTATTAGATTTCATTGTTTCATTAAGAAAGAATTTTTCTGCGTTCGCACACGGGGAGATAATTTCTGAGTGAAGAGCTGACGTTCAAGCTCTGTAAGCTCGGAAGAGCTCGTTTCAAGTCGAACGGAGCTTAGAGAGCTCAGAACGAATTGAACGGATGCACAAAGAAGCGTTCTCGACAATCGTCGGGTTGATCATTCCATATTGGATTTTCGAGTTTTCGAGGATGTTCTGGAAATTTCATGAGCCGATCTAGCAGATTTTTGTTCGAGAACTTTACATCTTTAGAACTGAATTTTCTCTGCGTTTTACATGCGCGCGTACGTTTTGATGGGAGACATGGTTTCAGCGATTATTGAGGGAGCCCCTAGGAAAGTTCCACAACCGTTCACGTGTACTCCACAGATTGGTTTCTATCAGCTCGTTTCGATCTCTGTAGGCTCAGGACAGCTCGTTTCATGCCCCGTTCAATTGAAACAGCTCACTTCACCTATCATCGGGTCATATCCATGCCGAATACTTGTCGTGTCTTGTGCCGTCGTAATGACGCATGAGATCAGGCCTCGTTAGAAATGTCTCATCGCAGTGAACGCAGGTAAATTTCATGTTCACAATCCACTGCTCCTTCCCTTCGCCGAGAATCGGTGCCTTTGAAACAAGTGTAGTCGGCTGGCTCAATTTCAGACACACTCACGAAGCAACGGATAAAAGATTTCTTGGACTCAGGAGATCTCTTCGATGAAGTCGAAAAGCAGTTCATGGAATTCTTGCGGCCGATCCAAATAAGCTGGATGCCTGGCTCCCTTGAGGATCAATAACTTGGATCGTGGAAGGAGTTGCTTCAGTTCTCGTCCATACTGCTCCACCGGAAACACATTATCTTTGTCTCCCCAGATCAGCAGAACTGGAATCTCCAAATTGCCCAGCGATTCCTCGTTTACTCCGGACAACGACGGTGCGACGAGCACAAGCCCAAGAACTTTGTCCCTATTCTCCACCGCAAACGCAAGGGCAAACCCGCCGCCCATTGATGGACCGATAATCACAAACTTTGAATTGCCAAAGTTTACGCCCAGTTCCTTGATCAAATCATTCAACAACGGAACGTAGTCGCTTAACGACTTTTTTTCGATCTTCTGCGACTTTGTCGCCTTGCCCCTTGGAAGGTCTACTGCAATGTAAGGCAGGCCATGTTGCGAAAGGGCGGCAAAAGTGCCGGTACCTTCCCACACATCAAGAGAAAATGAGTAACCGTGGAACAGGAGAATGATCGGCTTCGAATAGTCCTTGCCGAGATCGGGAGAAGTTCTGACCCGCATTCTGATCCCGTCAACGGTCACAAACCTTGCTTCTTCGGGCATCGCGAATCGGATCTAGTCTTCTACGGCTTTTCAAAGTATTGAAATCAATATATCTCGAAATCCTGTAATTGGTAGAGTAAGTTGAGCGACTGGAACAAGGATATTTCAAAAATCCGCGAAGCAATCATGAGCCTGAAGCAAGATCTCGAAAGGGCGACCCCGAAAGACCGCCTCGACTACGTCAGCCACATCATGGAATGCATACAGTTCATGAAGCAGAGCAACATAGGATGGGCTTCGCTGCTGACGAATCCGCAAATGGTAAACGGTTTAGACCAGGAAGCCCTGAAGGACATTTTCGAAAAATTCAGACGGATCTCCGTCGAGAGGATCGACAACGATGTGGACTCGATCGACCGATACATGATAAACCTAGTACCTCGCGATACTGATTCTGAAGCGTGGGCCTAGGTCTTGATTGACGAGACAAAATAACCCCTCGCCGCTTTCCTGGATTCCTTGACGACAAACTCGTTATTCTGCAATTTTTCCTCGAGCTCTTTATTGCTTAGAAATTGGACTTTTCCCACAGAATTCTCTACTCTGGAGCTGGTTGAGCTGGGGTCCCACTCGTTGATGACAAGTACACCTTTGGGCTTCAGCACACGATGAAATTCGTACAGTGCCGCGTCTCGGTCTCTGAAGTGATGAAACGCGCTAATCACGTAAATTTTCGTGAAATACGATTCCGGAAATTGAATGCTTTCAGCAGACCCGTCAAATGCCTTGACCTGAGGATATTTCTTCTTCATATATTCCACCCGCTTGGGGTTTGGTTCAAGTGCAAAGACCTCGTCGCAACGCAAAGAAATCTCGTTTGCAATCATCCCTGTGCCGGCGCCGACGTCAAGTATAATATCTTCTTTCTTGGGAGAAAGCATCTCTAAAAGAATGGGAAGATTTTTCGCAAACCTTCTCTTTCTTATCCAGCCTGTGATTTGCAACGTAACATCGGAAAGAGGCAATGGAAAGACCTACTTGTCAACGGATATTCCGCCCCATCTTTTGAATAGGTTGTGTTCTACTCCGACAATGTCCAGTACTTTGCCCACAATATGATCAACGATCTCGGACACGCTCTTCGGTCGCTCGTAAAATCCGGGCATCGCGGGAAGAAGAATAACACCAGCCCTGGCGAGGCGCTCCATATTCTCGATATGTATGAGGGAAAGAGGTGTTTCCCTTGGCACGATTACGAGCGGCCTATGCTCCTTCATCGTCACCTCAGCCGCCCTCAGGAGTAGGTTGTCTGCGACTCCCGAAGCAAGGCCGCCTAGAGTATGCATGCTGCAGGGGATCAGAATCATTCCATCGGTCTTGAATGAGCCGGAGGAAATAACAGCCGCAATGTCGTTGTATCTATAAATTCGCGAAGCTCAGCTTCTCGACCGACTGTACAGAATACTGGGTCTCTGCGGCGATCGTAATCTTAGCTGCCGGAGTCAGGACTAAATGGGATTCGATCTTCGCCTTTTTCAAGACCTCTAGCAGACGAATACCATAGATGACACCGCTCGCACCAGAGATTCCGACGACGAACCTGCGAGTTTTTTCCATCGTCTTAAGTTACTCCCCGTTTATCAAATGGAATCTGTTATCGAAGAAACTTGTAGCAACGGATTCTCATCGCGCAGTTTGGAGTTCCGCGTGAACTGTCGCCAACACGCGGATCAAGCTCTCCATCATTTCAGTCAGCTCGGTGCTGTGAATGAGAAAAGCCACGTCTTGTCCCTCGTCTCGAATATCATCCGGCTTTACTTCAGTGATGAGAACATACTGCTCATCGACCAGAATAACTTGAATTGGCGCGGCCGAAGGCAAGAGCGAAATCGTCGAATTTTCAATCTCCTTCAAATTCTGGATCGTCGTGTTGAAAACCGGCTCATCGAGAGTCGAAGTAAATATCTGAAGGGTCATCCCGAGCCTAGCGCGTTCAAATAAGATACCTGACATCTTCGTCAGCCTGATGAGTCCATTCGCAGTCGTCAATATCACTACTTTTTTCCGACAATTCTGGAAGAGTTCCCTCGTTTTCCTCGTGACAACAAACCTCGGATAATATCTCGATACCTTGGACCTTAGCGCATCCGCTCTTTTCACAAATGCCATCGACTTGTGGATTACCTCAAGCTCGTTTAGCGCCTCAATCCCCTGCTTGATCCTTTTATCCTCTTTTTCGAGAAGCGGGATCAGGACATCTTTTGGCGATTTAGCGACGAAAATCTTCAAATCATCTTCATTCTGCTCGATCAAACCCCTCTCCACTAGCTTCCGGACTGCACCGTAAACCTTCGTTCGAGGAACTCCGGCGACTATTCCGATCTGGTTTATTGTGGCTGGTCCTGTTTGGAGCGATGCGAGAAAACACTTGCTCTCATACTGCGAGAGTCCAAGAGATGAAAGGGCGTTGAGCTGAGCTTCGCTCGTGCTCTCTCCCGGAGAAGATGAGGAAGGTAGCAAGAATTCGGGTTCTACTCTCTCTGCGAAGTTCCCCAGGCTAGTTTAAGCCTTTCGTCAGGAACTAATGCGATCGGGAAAAATCAAGGAAAGCTTTTCTCGCCTGCCTAATTTCCGTTTAATGGTGTGATTTGGATGTTCGAATACAAGGGCGCAAAAATAACCTGGCTGGGGCATGACGGATTCAAGATCGAAGACGGTGGAGAAACACTGGTTGTAGATCCATTCAAACTGAAGCACGATGTCCGGGCGGATTACGTTCTGATTTCTCACGAGCACTTTGATCACCTAAACCCCGAGGATCTCAAAAAAGTAGTAAAGCCTAACTCCACAATTGTAGTTTCAATCCCCGCGGCAAGAGAGGAGGTAAACAAAGTTTCGCCAAAAGAGTTCAAGACTGTTAAACCCGGTGATCGGGTGAAGCTTGGCTCTTTTGAGGTGAAGGCGGTTCCGGCGTATAACACAAACAAATTTGCAGAGCCGGGCAAGCCGTTTCATCCGAAGCAAGATGGAAAAGTGGGATACATAATCACCACGAAATCAGGCGTCTCGATTTATCATACCGGAGACAGCGACCTGATTCCTGAGATGGAAAATCTCAGACCGGACATAGCGTTGTTACCAGTCTCCGGCACCTACGTCATGACTGCAGACGAAGCAGTTGAGGCGGTCAGCAAGATCAAGCCGAAAATCGCGATCCCAATGCACTATGGCGCGATTGTTGGTACCGAAGTTGATGCCAAGAAATTCAAGAGCGCAGTGAAAAACTGCGAGGTTCACATACTCACGGTCGAATAATCTTATCTCAGACTCTGCCGAGGCCCACCGATCATTCGTGGGGCCTCTTCCTCGCCTTTCTCGATTGGCGTTATACAGTCGTGCCTCCGCTCAGTCTTCAGCTCCAGGCGTCCTGCAGAGGATATTTTCGAAGAGATCCGATCCTTTAGTGAAGAGTTCAGTTCGTAGCCGATAGAATTCCTACCCAATAGTGCCGAGACCTTGCTTGTCGTTCCCGATCCCAGGAATGGGTCAAGCACGGTATCGCCGTAAAAAGAAAAGAGTTGCACGAGCCTGGAAGCGAGCTCCTCCGGATAGGCCGCAATCCCTTTCTCAAGTGGATTATTTGTGGGAAGGACGTTTGTTATAGGCCAGACAGTTAGGTTCCACTCATTCTGGTTTATGGCCCGGCTGTCAATTTTCGAGGCCTCTAAAACTGCCTGATCCATTTCCCGAACCTTTCTGTAATCAAATCTCCCCTTCTGAAAGATGAGAATACTTTCCTGAATGTTGTCCGGGTAAAAGTACATGGGGTAGGGATGCTGGATGACAACCCCCGACCTGCGACTGATTCTCGAGTATCCCTTCGGCTTTACCCACATTATCCGATCTCGGTATCTGAAGCCGGTCTTCCTCATTATCGTCGTAGCATCCGCAACTATCGGTAATTTTTCACCGTCGACCAGCATGTCGTCGATAACGAAGCAAACTATCCTCCCATCTCTAACTGTTCGAAAGAGCTCGTCTGCAACTCGGGAGAGCATGTCAAGATATTCGTCGTAATCTCTGTACATCCCTCGATAATCGAAGGGAGCATTGTAGTAGGGCGGAGAGGTAACCACCAAATCAACGGATTCCTTGGCAAGCTCATGCATATCCATGCAGTTTCCAAAGATGACCCTGTGATGAGTCGATGCTTTGGTTGACGAAACCGTTGCCAAGGGTTCTAACGAGAGACGAATTCTGACGAATCATGAATACAATCAAAGTCAATTTTCATAGGCCTTTTACTTCATCAATCGAACGGATTTCAAATAAACCATATAACTAAAGACGATTGCTCAAAGATAATATCCAAGGAAAAAATCGAGCGACGTTTCAATGAAATACATTATCTCATACACCACGAAATTTGGTTCTGTCTCTGTTGAGAGCAAAGATCCCGAGGATTTGATCAGGGCTTATCCGATGCTACGAGACCTCGCTGGACGCATTTCTAGGAAGAATGTCACTTCAAAAAATTCTGTTCGAACTAGCTCGAGAAAGAAGAAGAATCCTGCATTAGGAGTCAGTGAGACGGCCATAATATTGAGAGAACTCGAATCTACCGTAATGCCCTCGAAGTTTTTCTCGATGCCGAGAACTACTGGTGAGACCCGGGAAAAACTGCGCGAGGTAACTGAAAAATACTTTACGAGCCGAAAAGTAAGCCAAGCGCTTGGCATCCTCCGTGAGAAAAGCCGATTGAAGAGAACCGGCAAGCGAAACTTTTACTCGTATTCCCTTACTTAGTTGTACCGCTTTTCTGAGTGGACATCCCGCCTGCGCCCGAAACAGAGGGCTGAGCGGCTCCCGTTTCTTGGATATCCTTCACTCCCAAGATTCCATATGGAGGTATCACAGATCCACCAGCTGTGGGCATGTTCGTCGGGACGAGCATTAGTGTGCCTCTTCCTTGCAAACCGAGCTCGTAAAGAATGTTCATCCATCTTAATTCCATGGCTCTTGGATTTGCCGAATACAGATTTGCCGCGTCTACCATTTTCTGCGCTGCTTGGAACTCTGCTTCTGCTAGCGTGACACGCGCCCGTCTTTCCCTTTCAGCTTGCGCTTGTCTTGACATAGCTTCCTGAAGAGATGGAGGAATCGCAATATCCCTGATTTCAACGGCCGTTACCTTGACGCCCCACGCCTCCGTTTTCGAATCGATTATCGCTCTAGCTGAAGCTCCAATTTTTTCTCTTTCGTAAAGCAAGTCGTCAAAGCTGACGCCACCTATCGTTTCTCTCAAAGTAGTTTGAGCTGCGAGTTGAGTCGCTGCGCTATAATTCTCGGCATTCAAAATAGCCTTCTGGACATCAACAGGCTGAAAATACATTACAGCGTCAACATTGACCGGAACGTTATCTCTCGTGAGTGTCTGCTCCGTCCTAAAAGAGGCCACTTGAAGTCTCGTTGAAATGATGTAGGGAATCTTGCTGATAAAAGGCGGTACATAAATTAGTCCTGGGCCTCTAAGACCTCGGTATCTGCCGAGCGTCAAAAGCGGTGCTCTCTCCCACTCTTTCAGGATCTTGATTCCTGATAGAAAGATGGCTAGGATCACGACGATGATAAAAATGACAACCGCAAGAGTTGCAATGTCAACCAAGCAAATTACGCTCTATCACTCATAGTTCTACATTTTGCTTTATGGCTTCTGGTTCAACCTCAAGCACAAGTCCATTTACTTGAAGAATCTTAACGCTCGTACCCTTCTCAATTTTGCTAACTGCGGGGTTTGATATCTGGGCCTCCCAGATAATACCGTCGACAGAGACATCACCCTTGGGAGCAAGATCAGTCAATGCTATCCCCGTTTTCCCAATCATCGATTCTACTCCGGTTACCGGCCTTTCACGGATAGTGCCCCCCACCCATCTAGCATACAGCGCGAGCAATCCTCCTACGACTAACAATATTCCCAGTTCAAGGTACTGAAGATCCCCAAAAGGTGACGGCGAATATGGCACTTGATATGCAAGTAAAATAGTTGCCAGCACCCCGACACCCACGCCTGCTAGAAGACTAAAACCGTGTCCCGTCTTCAATTCAAGCACGATCAGCACCGCTGCTGCAGCAAAGAGGACTAAGGGTAACGCGACCGCAGATGAACCGTTTCCATTCTCGATAGCTTCAGTCCCAATAATTCCAAGGGCGATCAGTACCTGCCCCTGCGATCGAAAGGATGATCGTCGGATGCAAAAAGTCCAAAACAATCGCCACGATGCCCAATAACAGAATTATCCCGTCAACCGTGGGATCTGATAACAGACTGACGAGCTGTTCTGTTGGGCTTTCACTGATCGTTACTACGCTCGCCCCAGTCAAGTTCAGCATTGAAATTGTCTGTGAAAGGCTGAACGAGCTAGCATCTGCCACGTGATATTTTAGAGCATCAGAGTATGAATACGCGATGTCATAAGTGGCCATTTGAGTAGCCGCTGTAACATTTCTCCCATGCTCACTGGCGAGGGCCTGCAAGAACGAGACGGCATATTCAGTCGTGTGATTTTGTTCCAATGCTGTACCACCTCCCAGAATGTATGGAGTAGAGGGGCCGATCTGCGATCCTGGTCCCATGAAAATTTTGTCTGTCGCCATTGCAATGTAACTTCCAGCTGAAGTCGCACCGGAATCATTTCCAACATAAGTATAAACAGGCACGGTGGAGTTCGAAATAGAATCCACGATTGATATCATGTCGTTTAACGACCCACCAGGCGTATTCATATTAATGATCACAGCCGCTGCGTGATCTGCCTCCGCCCTCGCGATTGAGCGAGAGACCAAGCTAACAGACTCCTTGGTCTATAGGAACGTTAAGCTCGATTACGACAACTTCGTTATTCACAGTGGATTGTGCGGAAACAATCGTACTCCTTCGCGTCCCTAAATTTGGAAAAGCTAAAGACATTGACAGCAGTACAAGAACGAAAACCAGCACGGAGATTTGCGAAGCTCGGCTTCGATCGGGAAATACAGCTTCAGAGATTTTATTGCGAACGGACAACCTTCCAAAACTCCAAGGAAACTAGAACGACAAAAAGAAGATTAGAGGGACTGAAGTATATACGGGCTTTGGCTTAAAAAAGGGATTTAGGAGATTTTTGAAAAAAGAAATCCCCTGCATAACAAACATGAAGTCTGTTTTGGCTACTTCTTGCCTTTTGATTTCCTTGCGGCCACTTTTTTCTTGATGCTGGTTTTCTCGGCCGAGACCTTTGCTTTTTGCGTGTTCACTTTTGCTAGTATCTTATTCAAGAGCACTTCCTGCTTACCCTTCGCTCGCGAGTTCTCCTTTGCGATGTAACTCTTCAGGCCAGCGACCTCATTTCGAAGAGAGGACACCTGTTTTTCCATTCTTTTAGAACCAACCTCATGGCTCTTTCTAAAACTCGAGAGATCTTTCGATACATTGTCTACATTCTCTCGTAGAATCCTCAGAGCAGCTCGTCTACCACCCGCCTTCGATTTCGACTTGGCCGCTTGCGAAGCGGTACCTGCCCCCGTTTCTTGGCTGGGACTGCTCACCTCGGAGCTAGACGTATTCTCCGAATGCATACTCTCATTTTCCATTTCTTCCGTACCTGATTCTTCAGTGCTCATATCATTGTCTGAGACCATTATTCGTTCAATCCAGAGGGAGGATATGATTGCTAAATAAGCGTTATTTGTGCATAATTAAGACGGTTTTAGGGATATTTTCAACCCAAAATCTCGTTAGAGTTTCCAAAAAGGAGTCGTTTGTTAGGTCAAAGCCCCAAAAACTAGGCATTTTCTGCCTTAATCTTGCTTCGATAAGACTCCAAGGCGTCCGAGTACTCTTTCAGCGCAGATGCTCTGTCGGCATAATCTTCTAAATACTGGCCGAAAGACCGTTTCTCCCCTTCTTCGCCCGCCAAAACGTGCTGGCCGTCTTTGCCCTTCGTGAAAACCCTCTTCTTCGAGATGTTTCTCCTGCCTTCAAAAAACTCCATGGCTTCTTCAGTAGGGTAGTAGTATCCTGACATGGAACCTGTTCTTTTGACGAGGCCCATGTAAAACAGGTTGGTTGCGACGATCTGGTGCATCTGGCACCATTTAGTGTAGTGTTGGGGCTTTCCCTCATCGATCCAGAGCCTTATGAGGCCCAGCAGAGACTTTGCCTCACGAGCAGAGATCTGGTACACGGTCTCGCTGGGCTTCATACGGCCCGCGCCACGCGTTTCAATTTCGCGCAGATCATCGTTAATCTCGTAGAGGAGTTCTGCAATCTCAAAGGGACCCAAAAAGGAGTTGAAAAAGACGCTCAACTTACCTTCATTATCCACTCCATTGCTCCTGACGGAGCAGGCGAGAAAGTCGCCAGATTTGAACTTCCACTCTTCAAAGTTTGCCTCTGAGATCAGCATCTCGGCTTCTAATGAGGAATCATTGACGATCATTCGTCTGTACCTCCAGCCATTTCTCGAAGTTAGCGAGCTGGAGACTGATTTGACCTTCACGCAGACTGATCCGGAACTATCGGATCCCGATAATTCCACCAGAAATCGTAATTTCTTATCAGATCCTGAGCTTCCGCTCACATTCTTAGCGACACTCGATGCTGATCGTTCCGACACTTGCACGTCTGCTCTAATGCACCTTCAAAGAGAGACTAATTCTTATTTTGCAGTTTCGGTCAAAAGTCTATTTCGGGGGATCTTAGTCAGGAATGGAGATACGCGACTGCATGCCAGCAGATCTAAACGCAGTTAGTGAAATCGAAAATGCATCATTCGACGAGCCATATCCTTTAGGACTCTTCGTTCATCTGTTGAAGATTTTCCCCCAAGGGTTTAGGGTCGCGATTCTCGAAAATATAATCGTTGGTTACTGCGTCATTTCTCCGCTGAAATTGCGAAGAGTACTTGTATTGAGCTCCCTAGCAACCCATCCCGATTTCAGAAATCGGGGTGTGGGCTCAAGTCTCCTAGGTGATGCAATTCGAATCGCGAAGGAGGTTTCTCCTGTAAATGCGATCAAGAAGCTCATCCTTCAAGTTGCTGCCGACAACACATCCGCCCAGTCGCTATACACAAAATTCGGATTCGAATTTCGCGGGACGATAAGGAATTACTATGGACGGGGCAGAAACGGTGTACAGATGGAACTCGAATTAGGGAAGTGAGACCCTTAAAAATAATCTCTTAAAAAATCAGGATCCTGTAAATACAGGCTTCCGCTTTTCCAGAAAGGCATTCGCTCCCTCTTTTTGATCGGCTGTCGAAAAACAGAAAGCAAACAGCGTACTTTCGTAATCAAGTCCCTCCTGCAATCCGGATGCTGAACTATTGATCGAGTCTTTCGCCAGCTTCAATATGAGCGGACTCTTCGAAGAAATTTTTTCGGCGAGATTATCGACAAATTCCATCATCTCCTTTATTGTGGGGAACACCCGGTTGACAAGCCCAAGCCTCAAGGCTTCACTTGAATCAATTAGATCACCTGTGAAAATTAGTTCTTTGGCTTTGTAAAGTCCGATCCGTCTCGGCAGCCTCTGTGTCCCTCCGACTCCAGGGATGGCTCCTACATTGATTTCGGCCTGACCAAATTTTGCATTCGCCGATGCTACGATAATGTCGCACGACATCGCAAGTTCCAGTCCTCCGCCGATTGCATGACCGTTGACCGCGGCGATTACTGGTTTGGGAAAGTTTTCAAGCCGACTCGAAGCTCCCTTGCTCGTTTTCAGGTACTCTCTAGCCAAGAAGGGAGTCATCGTTTGAAACATTCTGATGTCTGCCCCTGCGCTGAACGCTTTTTCTCCCGCTCCAGTCAAAACAACGACGCGCACGGTTTCATCTTTCTCGGCGAGGTCAAGAGCGGCAAGGATCTCCTTCCTGATTTCAAGATTTAGAGCATTCATCACTTCCGGTCTGTTCAGGGTAATGGTTGCATATTTTTTCTCAGCATTCTTCGAATAGGCGATGAATAGGAACTTCGTCTGGCCGTCATCTGGCATGATTGATCGACCATCACGTTACACGAGACTGGGTCCTGCGTACGTCCCTTCTGACCCCAGCTCTTCCGCGATCCTGATCAGCTCGTTGTATTTCGCAGTTCTTTCTCCTCGCGCTGGCGCTCCGGCTTTGATGAACTGGCTTTCAACTGCGGTCGCAAGGTGCGAGATGAACGTGTCTTCAGTCTCTCCAGACCTGTGGGAGACGGCGACCGTCCAACGAGCTTCCTTCGACATTTTAATGGCTTCAAGAGTTTCGGTCACGCTTCCGATCTGGTTTAACTTGATCAACACCGCATTTGTCGCTTTTGACTCGATTCCCTTGGTTATCCTCGCTGGGTTTGTGACGTAGAGATCGTCGCCAATGATCTTTACTTTCTTTCCCAACTTGACTGTGATCTTAGCGGAGTCCTCAAACGAATCTTCAGAGAAGGGATCTTCGATTGTCAATATTGGATATGTAGTCGCCAGATTCTCGTAATAGTCCAGAAGCTCCCCGCTGTTCATCGTCCTCCCATCAATCTGGTAAGACAGCGTCTTCTGGTCGTAGAAGCTGGATGATGCTGCGTCGATGCCTAGCTTAATCAGAGATTCATTGTACCCTGCATTTTTTATCGCGAGCAGTATAGCGTCGAGGGCGTCTGACGTTTTTTCAAGTGGTGGTGCGTAACCGCCTTCGTCGCCGACATTTATTGCGGATGCTCCGTACTTCTCCTTCAAAACTTTCTTTAGCGAATGATAAACTTCTACCCCGAGTCTGAGGCCTTCAAGATAGCTCTTAACTCCGACTGGTTCGATCAGAAATTCTTGAATGGAAAGATTATTTCCGGCGTGCTTTCCGCCGTTGATCACGTTCATCATCGGAACCGGTAGCCTGTATCTCTTCCTCTTGATCAAATAACGATACAAGGACACAGACTGTGATGCAGCCCCTGCTCGAGAGACCGCCATCGAAACAGATAGTATCGCGTTAGCCCCAAGATTCGATTTGTTCCGAGTCCCATCCAGTTTCAGCATCAAAATATCGAGAGATTCTTGCTCAAGCGTCGAGCGGCCGAGTAACTTGGCCCGATCTGCTTGTTCACGTTTGCGACTGCTTTGAGAACGCTCTTTCCATCGAAAATCGACTTTTTGTCGTCCCTTAATTCGAGAGCCTCGTGAATACCAGTGGACGCCCCTGATGGGACTGTACCCCTACCAATGGCTCCGCCTCGAAGCGTTATGTCAGTCTCTACTGTGGGATACCCCCTTGAATCCAAAACCTGCCTCGAGATTACTCTCAATATCGTAGAGGAGGTGTCGAATTCTGGCTCATCCGAAGTAGAGACCGAAACGACGCTCGAGTGTCTTTTGCTGCTCTTGGACAATTTGTAACTTGAATTCCTGTCTTCGGGGCGCTTTCAATTAAACATAGTCGAGAAAATCCAGATTCAAATCGAATAATGCCCTCTTTTCATGAAGAGCTCCGGATTTGTGGGCAGTACAAACTCGCTGGCCCGAGCACTATTCGGATCGGTAGAAAGGTGCTGAATTATTTCCCTTTTCAAGGCAGAATTATTGACTCTTCCAAGACACCACGATATAAGCTACGATCAAATCAAATGGTGATGAATAAACGAAATTGATTTTGTGGGGTTCCTTTGATTTCTTCCTCCAGGTGGTTTGTAAGATGCTAGAGTTTACAAAATTCAAAATAGCTCAGAACAGATCGACTCGAAGAAACTGGGGGGTTGGCTAGGATCTAGATCTGAAGTCCATAATCCTATAATTGCGTCTTATTCCATTCAATCTCGTAGGAAAGGCCGGATGAGCTTCCATCTCGGAAAACCGCGGCTCCCCTCGGTTGAATATTATCCGAATAATATCGGCAATTTAGCAATCGGCACTCCTAGAAGTTACGCGTTCCTGGTATATGGTCGAGAAGATCGGGGAATCCAAGTTCAGATATTGAACACTCTGCTAAAACGTGGTGCAAGGATAGTCTCGCAGACGGGTTATGTCGATGAGAAAAACAGAGAATTCACTCTCTGCATATCTTGCGATCTAGGCGAAGTTAGTGTAACCCCTGACGACCTCATCATTGAACTAAGACGGATGAAACAGGTCAGAAACGCTAATGCGATCTGCCTGAAAAACAGAATGTTTGACGGGTTTCTTTTCCCGCAAACAATATTGCTAACAAATAGAGTCGTATCAATCGACTCGAACATTACTTTTCTCATCCAAGAACGCCTGAACTCTGAGGAATCGAAAGTTGCCTTGCGAGACGTGGGGCGCAATTATGCGCTGGATGTCGTGAAGCAGGTGCGAACCAAAATGTCGCCCGGCTTTTCCGAAGATGCAATCCAGGAGAATGTCAGAGGATATCTCAAGGCAGCGGGTTGGGGATCTTTTACCTGGGAATCTGAAACGACTTTTGAACGGATAGTAGTTATCGATCCTCCAATATTTTCAGGAAAGGCGGTTGGGAATTATTTTCTTCATGGAATGGCTGCGGGCCTAGTTGAATCATTTCGGAAAAAGAAATTCATGCTGGCTGAAGAAGTATACAGCCAGGATACAAGGTCCTTGACACTGATGCTTTCAGAACTTCGAATCGAAGTAAAAAGATTGGAATCTCCAGCTGAGAAGAAGATTTCGAAATCAGTCGAAGTTAGAGCGCTCGAAGAGGTCGAAAAAGTAATTCGATCTGTCGAACTTGACGAAATGGAAATCGAGACCAGCCCGATCACAAAGGAGGAGCCCAAACCCGTTGTTCTAGTCCAACAATCTGGCATAGAGGAAAAACGACTTGAACCAGTAAAGGAAGTTGCTCGTCCGCTACCGGTCGAAGCCCCAAAAGTAGAGGCGCCGCCGATTGAACCTGAAGTGATCAAAGAAATTAAGTCGCCAGCAGTCGAAGCCCCCGAAGAGGAAATTAGGCAGAAGGTGGAGGTTGAAGTACCCAAAGTCGAAGTGAAGCACCCTCAAGAAGATAAGAAGCCTTTGAGAGTGATTGAGATAAAAAGTATCAAGGAAAATGAAGAAGATGACGAGGACGACCTGGGTTCAAACGAGCTCTGGTTTGAGGACGCTGTGCAAGAGTAAGCATATCGCAAGTCCCCTGCCTTTGTCAATGAAAATTGCGCATTCTACTGCTGGAACGACTAAGGCAATTCCCGCGACAGATATTCTAATCTCGCAATAAGTCTTGGACTACTGCCGATTAACGTTCAAGGTTATGAACATGTTTCAAATGGAACAGATACTTTTTCTCGTCAATCGCTTCGAGGCGTTCAGTTCCCATTGAATTTTGAACGAACTCGCAGAACGCACACGAATATATCTCATACCTGACTTCTTTTGTGAACTCTTCTTTTGCTGCCAAGGTCATTTTCCTGCTCCAGTTGCCAAACGTTAAACTCGATGAACATACCAGACGAAATCCCCCCAATGTAAGCAAATTTGGCGTAAGTCGAAATGATGATTTTCCATCTTTGGGAAAAATCACTAACGCGCACCGATATGATACATTTGATCCGGTCGTAGGTAACTCAGAACGATCTCTGCAATCTGTCCACGGGATTGGAGAAATTAGAACCTGAAGGCTTCCTGAAGTTTTGACAAAAACTGGCTCTTCCACTCGACGAAACCACTTGGTTTTTCCGGATAGTTCATGTTGTGCGCTATCAGCTCCTCACTTGAATCCGCTGTGTGTTTCAGGCCGGAAGCTCAGCTTAGACTCCTTTGCAATCCGAACCATCATCGCCGGATTCAAAAATCTCAGCCGGCTGAACCGAGGGTGCTCGCGATTCACTATACTTGAGATATCGTCTTCGGAGAGGAAGTACTTCATTCCATAACTGATCTGCTCATTTGTGAGAGTTTGCAAGTACCTACGAAGAACCTCGAAACTCGCCATCTGGTAGCCGTGATGCTTCATGTAATCCAGGTTATACTGCCACAGCCCTTCCTCACTCGTGTCGTTTGCTTCGATCGCACGAGCGACTACCTTGCCTAGCATCACGCTTGCGTAGATCGAAGGGCCAATCCCCCCTGCATCAATGGGCCGCGCCATCCAGGCGGCGTCCCCGACCATGGCATACCCATTGGCTACAAGACAATCGTTATGTCTCCTTACGGAGACCTGCCAGCTCCCTTTCGTATTGCCCCCGTCGTCCTCCTCCTTTGATTGGACGGGATTTTTGATCACCTTGTTCATGCCAACGTACTGGTCTATCAGATCCTGCAATCCGTCCTTCTTACCGAAATTTTTGTTTCTCTCGTCCAGAGCTTTTTCTGGACGCCGAGGCCGATATTTACCTTGCTTTTACCTTTAGGGAAGGTCCAGCAGTTGTGAACACTGAACAGGGGTGTAAAGTCCCCTGCAGAGTTGATGTCGTAAACTGGACCGGAATACTTCTCGTGGCCGATGGATCTGATTCGAAGATAAATGCAGTCGTCTCCAATGAAAAATCCGCCTCTCTGCTTTTTCTTTGATTGATTCAGATTTTCTCCCAAGAATCCAGCTTGGTGACCAGGAACTATTACGGCCCAAGCGTTCTTCTTTTTGATTAATTTGAGTGAACCGACAATCTTCATTCCGGCCAGCAACAGCCAAAGATCTACGGCTAAACCTCGCGATACGGTAGTGTAGTCTCGTTTGTCTGAACGACCGTCTTTTCCCCGTTCGATGCTACCATCTCCCAAGTACATTCCCCGGAGCAATGCGAGCTTGTTTTCCTCGCTTATGTTATGCACCCAACTCGGAAGTTTCTTACTATGAGAACCCACGCCAAAGCATTTAGAAAACAGCATTCCGACAAGTGAATTCGTAATCTCTATGTTGTGACACAGTTTCCTCCCATTACTTCTATTGTCCCAAACAAGCCAATTGTAGCCTAATCTATCGATTAACGACGTTACTCGATCCACATGCCCTTCATTGGTATTCGAGATCGTAACATGACCTCTCTTTATGCAACCTTCGGACAGGTACCAGCCACAAAGTTCAAGGAAGTCCGAATCGAGCTGTATCTTCGTGGGTAATCTCGTGCCCTTCGGATGTTTTGCATATCCAGTTCTTCTGAGATAGCTTCCATCTGGAGATCTTCCGGCGTAGAATTCTTGTCTAATCCTCACATGCATGTAATCTCCCTCAACAATCCCTTCGCAGTATTCCGTAATGTCCAGAATCTCCAGTGGCGACTCCTTCTTCTTCGGTAAGGGAAATACCAAATAGTCACTTTTGCGACGGTTAGCGACAGTGCTTCTGACAAGATCCTCGGCCCTCTTCCAAGACTCCCCTGTTCGAGGATTCCACACTCTTACAAGGTGATCCGAAGTGAGTCGAATTGGATAGTTTATCATACTTGGAGTGACGACGACGAGTTCACCTTCGTAATTCCTGACACTCGTGTCAACCACCGGAATCCAGCCCATGGAAGTAAGGACTTCATCGCCCAATTTTACATCTTGAATTGGCTTCAAGCTGTTTTGACATACTACTGGGGTATCGGGGGCAAGGCAGTAACCACCTGGAGCGAGATATTGATCTAAATGAATCAGGGCATAACGGGAATCAAACCATGTCTGATTTTCTGTTCCAACCTCAAAATCAAAGATGTATCTGCCTGTGCTTTCTAGATCATCCCGATCAATATTCGCATCGATTTTCGTCTGAAACGGAAGATTGGGGCGAAGTTTTGTTGCAGAGCCTGCCGCATCGACTACCATCTTCGCTGTCTTCTTGAAAGCAGTTCCTTCGGGCATTGAGCGGCCAGTTACTCCGCGAACAAACCCGTCCTCGGAGTAAAGTCTGTCACAAATTACGTTATACACGAACTCTACGCCGAGTTTTTTTGCATCCTCGACCTGTCTGCGTGGAAGGATCTTGCGATTGAGGATGAAACCCTGACCTTCAAACAATACCTTTGTTTCGTGGTCTGGAGAGTAAACGAGCACGCCTTCCACCGGATGCTCCAGTTCAGGTGTTCCATAACGAATTCCGATATTGTCCGCTATGTAATCGACGCTTCGCTTACTTACCGCGTCGCCACAGGTCCACCCGTTTATCGTTTTCTTTCCGGGATCCTGTGGGGGGTTTCTGTCAACCACAAGTATGCGAGCTTTCTGTTTGGAGTAGACAGAAATCGAGGCAGCCGTAATGAGGCCGGCCATTCCGCCGCCCGCGATTATTACATCATAATCGTAATTTGCCATTCAATGCATTCCTCCGATGATGCTATCGCTCTTTTCTTCGCATCAACTCCCAGAACTGGTTATAAGAAGGCTTTGAATCTGAGAAGAGCAACTTGAGCAGGATGATAAGATAGATCCATTACATCCTACGGCAGGAGAGTCTGGAGCTTAACGGCTAAACCTAATGAAATGGGATATGTCGACAACATTGATCGCGGTCGTACCAGTCAGGATTGTTGGAGGTTCAAACTCTTGGTTTTCTGGAGTGGCGAAATAGTCGCGAAAGCACCGTTTGTGATCATACTTTTGAGCGCATCGAGTTCGTCCTTCTGGTCCCGGATCCGCAGGTCCTTCACTCTGATCTGTTTTTGGAGTGAACGAATTACACTCGCACTGATAGCGGCATCTTTTGAGCTTGCGAGATCAAGGGCATCATAATTCCTCTGCAATTCTTCCAACTTTATCTTGTACGACCAAGGCTCCCCTTCTGTCTGCATCTCTATTTCCTTCAGGCTCTGGAATCCCTTGTGCAGTTCGAGTGCTTTCTTTGGATCCAATCCAATGACCGTCACAACGTCTACTGCCGATTTGCCCCCGCGAAACATCTTGAAAGCAGTGCTCGTCGCTTGCGCATCGGAATGAGACTTATTGGCAAGAGCACGTACATTTACTTCCGCTCGGCTTGATCGGCGTGAAGATGCTTTAACATACTTCTTGACTGTACGCTAATCAAGTCTCGTGCCCGTTTCAGCACTGATTTTTTGGGCTACTTTTTTGTAAACAGGAATTTCAGCATAAACTTCGTTAATTCTCTTGACCATTTCTGGAGTTAAACTGCCCAAATTTATTTGACCCCCGCAGATTTGCGTCTGGTGATCATTAGAACCCAAATGATATTGACAACGTGACTAAAGGAGCCCAATTGAGACTCAGGGCGATCTGTTACGACCATTTGCGATCGAGGCTCAAACAGTGACACATCTTCTATAGGAGTTACGCGGTTGACCCAAGAAGATAGATTGGGTGTGCAATGTCAGCTCCTTATCGCATCTCTGACGATTCTCGCCTTCGCTTCGTACCAGCTTATCCCGGTCATCAATCTGCACAATTCTAGACGTATGAACGCCCTTATTGACATGTGGATGTGATTCAGAATGGATGTCGCCTTCCTGACCTGAGCCCTCTCAATGCCACAACACTGCTTGACTCCTCTGTGGTACTCCTCGATTCCCCATCCTTGGTCAGAGAGTTCATCTCTCTTTTCCTCATTCATCCCAACGTCATCGGTAGCCCAGTGTTCAATGTCTCCTTTCTTGGAGGCTGTCCTGAACACCCTGACCATTCCGAATCCCATGAGATGAACCGTGGTTCCCTCAGGCGGGATCTCCACGTCCTTGATTGGTTTGTTTCCTTTTTTTCTGCCCGTTGGATTGACGAGCCTGTTCTCCTTGAGGCGGCAGAAGAAATGCCACCCGAGCTCCCTTGCGATGAGCTTCAGATTTTCCATGCTCGAGTACCCAGCTGTCAAAGAGGACGTATTTTGGTTCCATCCCTCTCTGCTTTGCAACCAACAACATGTCCTGGAAGTGATCGTTCTTGGTGAGACCGTCTTTTGACGCATTGTAGAGTCTAAAGTCACATGGAATGAGGGCGTTACCATCGCTCCATAGTGTTGTGATGAGATTTATCCCCTTCACCACACTGTGGTGTTTTCCGCTCCAGTGGTACGTGACGTAATCCATCTTCTCCGCGTACGGTTTGTCCAGAGTTGAATCATCGACTATCAGTACTCCTCCCGCAGTAACGGCGATGATCCTCTTCGCCTCATCCCAGAGCGCTTCTGTATCCGCAGGCAGTCTCTCCAGAAGGCGGGTGAAGCTATCGTGTGCTGGCGGCGTGACTCCTGCATCATCATCAGGCTGACATCTAGCAGCTTCGGTGCAAGCGAATGATTTCTGGGATGCTATCAGGAAGTCTATGTAGTCATTGTCATCGCATTTTGGAGGGTTCATGCAGCGTCTGATGAACCAGAGAAACAATCCTGGCCAAATTCTTTTCGGCCAAATGCGTAACTCCTATTCTAGATAAGCCTTGGTCAACCTCGATTCAAATTCCCTTCGGGTTTCACTCTTGATTTGCTCACCCGAACCAAAGGCAATTCCATATGAATTGATCGCAATTGAGAACTGCATGTTCTCAGTTTGCCAGCAATTAATTTGATTGATCTAACTCCTCAGACATTCAGTCTGCTATCTTCGACCGCCGCTATTATATCGACCATATAAAATCTGATCTAGCGACTAGGGGGTACCGTCAAGATAAGGACGATGGAACTCTCCCTTTGAACGTCTCATGAGGTCGCATGTGGTTGTACCAATAGGTGAACAGATGAAGGAATCTAGCTATTCGCTCGATAGCTCTTGCCTCATTTTTGATAGGGAAGTTGTTGTAGAATCTCCTCGTCCTCTCCTTGAACGTTCTATACCACCTCTCGATGTAATTCCTGATTCCAAACGTCCTTTGTATGAAATCTACTTTTAGCCATTCGAAGACTGGTTTGTACCATGGCGCATGATCCACGATTAAAAGTGGTTTCTCATTTGCGCATGATTTGAGAGCCTCCCTCACGATCCCCACCGTGTTTACCAGTGTAATGGACCTCATGCACTGCGTTGAAATTACCTCTCTTCGTTCGAGATCTAGGCACACTGAGACGTACACGATCCTTCCATGCCTCTTGAGCTTGGTCTCATCCAATAGAATTACAGGTCTCTCCTTCTTCCCTGTAAGCTTCTTTTCTGCAAAAGCTTCCTCGAATTTGAGCACCCACTGCCTGACAGACTCCTTGCTCACAGAAAACTTTCTTGCTATCACCCTGAGAGACAGACCCTCCAAGTAGAGCCTGACAGCTTCTGCCTTGATTTCTCTTGAAACCTTATTTCTCACGAAATATCTTACGGTCGAGTGTGGCTAGGTAGAACTCGTCCTCCATTGTTTCGTCACCAAAAACGATAGAAGATAGTTCCCTGGCCATATCCTTTGTCCTTAAGTGGCCGGTACCCGACTAGGGAAGAGGAAAAGTTACAAAACGTACTACTTCGAGGATTGGGAAAGCAACCGAATATCAAAACAGGTGTCTGAGTATGTTTGAACCAGGGGATATCGTCCGATGGATTTACGGGAGAGTTTTGGGGAAGCCAATGAATTTCTCCTTCATAGACGACTACGTGAGCGCTTCTGCGCGACCCTTTTCTCAGAGAGAGGTCGACTGGCTGAAGAGAAATGGTGTCAAGGCGCTACTCTCCCTGACCGAAGAGCCAATCAACAAGAATTGGATCGACGGGCTAGACTTCAAGAATGTACCAATGGTAAACCATGCGATTCCAACCATCTCCCAATTGCGAGAGTCCGTCGATTTCCTGGTTTCAGAGCGAGGACTCAATCATAAGACTGACGTCCATTGCTTCATCCCGTCCACGGTAGTAGGGTCTTCATTACCCACGCCGATAAACAGAATCTTCGGATATGTTACCAGTAGCGATGGAGTATCGAACAAGATAGTCAAAAAATTCGAGCGTTATTACAACGGTCCGGTGTTTCAGATAAGATCAAGGGGGACCTTGCCGATTACTTGCACCCCAGAGCACCCGTTTCTAATCTACAGACCGCACAGAGAGCCAAAAGGTTACTCTTACAAGCCAAACTGGATCGGAAAAGGTCGCAAAAAATATCCGATCCTCCGAAATTGGGATAAGACACAACCAATCTGGGTTTTGGCAAAGGATTTGGTACCTGGGGATTTTCTTCTCTCGCCGATAGTTGCTCAGAAATCTAGACAAGAAGGCAAGATCAGATTCGAGTGGAAATCAGACAATCCGAATTCGAACAAAGTGGTTGAGCCTTTAGCCTCTGCTGACGTCTCATGGCTGATGGGTCTCTACGCGGCAGACGGCTCATCGATCGGGTCGAGAGGTTTGCAACTAACTCTAGGAAAAAATGATGATATTGATCGGGCCCTACGAGCTTTCGGCCAATTTGGGGTTGAACCGAAGGTCGACGAGCACGAGAACTACACAAGGATCAAAGTCTACTCGAGAACGTTGACATATAATTTCCGAAATTGGTTCGGGACGAATTCATTGGAAAAACGCTTGCCGGGGTTCCTTCATGGATGCGATTCTAAGGCAGTGCTGGAGGGTGTAACCGACGGCGATGCCTATTATTCGACTAAAAGAGAAAGCTCGTCGTTTTTCTCTACTTCTTTGACGCTGGCCTTTCAGGTTTGGAATCTAGTGCTGGAAAACGGATGGCATCCGTACATAAGACAATTCAAACGGCACAGCGGATTTGAAAGGCCATCCCCGGCTTGGATTGTCGAGTGGAGGGAGAAGAGCACATCTCACTATACTGCTCTATGGTCAAATTACTATTGCATGCCGGTTGTATCGCTTGAGAAATCGATGTATTCCGGACTTGTTTACAACCTTGAAATTGAAGATAACCATACTTACCTAGCAAATGGTGCAATCGTTCATAATTGCGCGGCGGGAAAAGGCAGGACAGGAACGGTTCTTGCCGCCTACCTCTGCAAGATGTATGGCTTGGCTCCTGACGAGGCTATCTCCAAGATAAGATCAAAAAGACCAGGATCAATCGAGAAGAAACAGGAAAAAGCTGTCATCTCCTTCTATGAGGAGCTAACGAAGAACGGCGATAAGAAGAATTAGCTGAACATTACTAATTTCTCGACGCAAATGTAAGACATCTGCCAACTCAAACAAAAAAAGCAGTTCGGAGATCGACGGATATAGACGATACGATTCAGAAAATTCTCCGATTGCATTCTTCAAAGAAGCCCAGCCTTCGAATTCGTACTTCCCAATCGCAGGTTCAAATCGAGCTGAACCCAACTTTCTGATATCTTGCTACTATGCGTAGCTCGATTCAAACGATTTTTGTCGCTTCTGGCCTTAGCGGTTTTCTACCTCGGAAGCCCTCTGACCCGTGCCAGTAAAGAACCTCGTCTTCCCCGAGCTTCCAGCAAAGATAAACCGGTTCGTTAAACCTAAGCGCTGGAAAATCGATCAAACCAACGTCCGCATCCTTTAGTTCAGCGCCCTTTTCTTCAATCTTCGCCATCAAAGTTGAGAGCTTATCAAGGTCGGAACTTCTCTCAGAATCACGAGAGCGGTCAATTTTTTTCTTGAGCTCAACGACCTGAGTAACAAGGATTACTATTTCAGGTATAGCTTTGTTTGCTTCCTCGGGAGTAAAGAAATGAGTCAACGAAATTTGGGGCCAGCGATGGATAATGCGATAGAATAAAATAGATAAAAGTATTCCACTGTTGGCCTCGATTACTGCGCTCCGAGAAAGTTTTCAGGCCTTATGTAGGTCCCTAGATGCTGGTTCATGAAAAAGATCCTTATCCTCGTACTTGCTCATGTGAGAAATTTTTGTGTCTTCAAATAGGAAGAAAACTGAATTGTGACTGTCTTTGGAGGATCGAGGATAAATTGACGCGCGATCCGATGAACGCCGATCGGACGAAAGCAGAGAGAGTATTGAAGCTGATTCGCTCAGCCGTTCACACGACGACGGCCCTTGGAGAGATAAGGGAAGTCAGCAACTCTGATCCCTTCAGGATTTTGATTTCGACCATCCTCTCAGCTCGAACCAGAGATCCGGTGACCGAGAAAGCTTCGGCCCGGCTATTTGCGAAATATGATGATGCCAGATCGCTAGCAAAGGCTGATCCGCGCCAAGTCGCAAATATGATCATGCCCGTTTCATTTTACAATCAGAAATCGAAGTACATCGTGGAAGCGTCAAAGCAAATAGTCGAGAGATTTCATGGGAAAGTTCCAAAAAGTTATCCGGAGCTGATGGAATTGCCCGGCGTCGGAAGAAAGACCGCCGGTTGCGTGATAGTTTACGGTTTTGGAGAGCCGGCGATTCCTGTTGACACGCACGTCCACAGGATCCCGAATAGGATCGGTCTAGTGCAAACTAAAACCCCTGAGGAAACTGAAGCAGAACTGCTACGGTTGTACAAGCGGAAATACTGGCTCGACGTCAATGAACTGTTTGTCAGTTTTGGTCAGACTATATGCCGGCCCGTTGGGCCAAAGTGCCAGATTTGCCCTGTCAAGAAAATGTGCAAATACTACAAGGAGAATGTTCTCGGAAAGTCAGGCTGACTCGTCGCTTTTGGTTTCCTGATTCTCGTCTTTTTTCTGAGTCTTTGGAGTGCCAATTGGCGTCCCGATTACCGGCCTCTTCACTGGAGTCCCAATAATCGGTTTCGCCGCTGGCGTCTGCGACGTGTTCGAACCTTGCGCCTGAGGGGTTCCGCTCGATGGCTGAGCGCTCGGAGTTCCGACGGGCGATCCGATTTTCGGTCTCGCAACCGGGGTGCCAACAGAGGGTCGCGGTGCTACTGGCTGACTCGTTTGTGGAGCGCTTGTTGCGCCGACTGGTTTTCCAATCACGGGCCTTGTCGGGACTGGTCTCGCCTGACCTGGGGCTGCACTCTGTGCGGCTGGCGCAGGAGGAGCTGCTTCCTTTTCTAATTTAGGCAGATGCTCTGCCTTTTCATCTCTTTCCTTGCTGGGCTCCCGGAGCCAAGATAGACCGTGACCATATTTTTCCAGATCAGCGGAAAGGAGTTCGATGTTCTGCATCACCTCTTCGATTTGCCTTTTCAGAATCTGCTTTTTGATCGGATTTGACTTTGCGAACTCGTTGTACAGAGAGTCGAGGCGGGCCTTTTCATCTGTAATAGACTGCCTCAGATACTCCTCGTAGGGAGTTTTCGATATTTCCATGTAAATCACGCCTCTTTAGTCGCAAGAATCTCCAAGTGATTGTTTCAAAGCTTAGTGAATGCACTTTTAACTATAACTCAACTCTGCTCAAAATTCCTGAGATCCGCAACGATCGTGATGCTTGTCCCCTGTTTCATTTTCTTTGTCTTTCTTTCTCTTGCCTGAGAAAATCCAGCACTAGACGGTTGAACTCATCAGGTTTTTCCCAGTGAGGCACATGACCGGTACCCTGCAGGACATTCAAAGAACTTGACTTTATCTTCGAGTGGAGGTACCTCGCGGCATCGACTGGAATGATCCGATCGTTTATTCCCCATACAATCAAGACTGGAATTCCGGAAAAATTGAGATTTAGGATCGACTGATCGTCACTCGGATCGGAGACACCAGCAGAGTCCTCCAGAATAAGAGATTGGACACGTTCAGGACGAATACTTGCTATTCGCATCGCAATCCATCCTCCCATGGAGTTCCCTCCTATTGCAAGTTTGGAGAGCTTCATCCTTGAAAGGAGCTCATCCACAATTTCTACATAGTTGGAAATCTCCAGAGATACAGGGGGGCCGTGCCACGGCGGAAGTGAAGGCGCAATAACTCTCCTCTCTCTTGAAAGAACCGGGATGTTATTCCGCCAGGTTCCTGAATGCGCATTAAAGCCGTGCAGAAGAACGAGAGGTGGTTTGGATTCCTCACCCTCCTCATGGAACGATACAGTAATTCCGCTATTAAGCTCGATTCGAGAATTGTCGTAGACACCGATGAATTCCGCGTTTGGCGAAGACAGGTGACGGATACCTGCGCCTTAAGAAACAAGGATGCCCATCTCTTGGGCCACTTTGGAGATATTTGCAACGCGTTTATCGAGGCTCGGGTGAGTCGAAAAGAGCTCCGTCCAAGCTGATCCCTTTAGCGGGTTGACTATCCACAAGGAAGCGGTTGCCGGCGCTGGAGCGTTAGACTGGTTCCATTGAGACGAGGAAGCGCGCTTTGAAATCTTGCGAAGTGCATTGATAAGCTCCTGCGGCTTTTCGGTCAACTTCGCTCCGGCTGCATCCGCGGAACTTTCCCTGCTCCTTGAGATGCCAAGATGAACGAGCATCGCTCCGATCGGAATTAAGAACGCCGCGATAATCAGGACTCCAAAATTGCCGTTGCTCCTGTTCTTGCTGTTACTCCCGCCAAAAAATGAGTTGAACAGAACCATCTGCCCGAGAAAAGAGATAGTTCCCGCGATTGCCGCAGCAACGCTTGCGACCAGGACATCGCGGTGCGTCACGTGGCTGATTTCGTGACCGATTACGGCCTCCAGTTCGCCCGGAGTTAGCGTCCGCAGGATTCCAGTCGTCGCTACGACGATCGCTTTGTCCGGACCTTTGCCGGTCGCGAAAGCGTTCGGCTGCTGAGAATCCACGATGCCGACGCGTGGCATGGGAATGTTTGCCTTCGCCGCGACATTTCTCACTATGGAATATAGCTGCGGATTATCCTGTTCAGATATCAACCTGGTGTGGGTCGACCAGAGAACGAGCTTGTCGCTCCAAACGTATGTTGCGACGTTGATCAACGCCGAGAAAACAAGTGCTATGACTACCATGGATAAGGGATCAAGCTGAAGCGCGTAGCCGATTACGAGAGCAAATGCTACAAGGAACAGAGTAAGCGTCGTAAACATCAGAACTAACCTGCCGAACATGTTGACTCGAACCAGAATAATGGAACAAACGAAGATATAATGATGTCTGTTTTCCCGGACTCTGCCGTTAACTTAAGCGTGATTTGAACCGAACGGCCTAAGGCCCAGACTGTCTGAAAACCTCATTTTGCCACTGTTTCTTCATTACCGCCTAGTCTAGAGTTCAGCCGAGTTTTAGATCCTCTTCATGACATGATTTCTTTTTCTTTCGGCTCTCTACGCTTTCTTGATTGCCATGACGAGATTTTTGCTTCCAAGCACGTTGATTACTCTCCTCAAATTGTAAGATAGCATTGTGAGACCGACTTCCCCATTGACTTTACGAAGACCCTTCAAGAGCAAATAACCCTGATTGAACGCTCTCTTAATCGTTCCAAATGGATGTTCAGTAAGCTCCTTTCTCTTTTCGATTATCTTCGAAGCTTCACGAGTTTTGAGCTTCGACCTTAACTCTTCGATTATCTCTTCACTTTCCCACCTTTCTATTGCTCTTGAGCTACTTTTTGTGCACCTGGCTCTGAACTGGCAGGCACTGCACGTTCCGCGTTCAGTTCTGTAGATTTTCATTCTCTTGCCGTACCTGTCAGTCTGCCACTTTCGAAAGAGAAGCTCTTGATTGGCTGGACAGATGTAGATGTCTTGCTCACTGTCATAATGAAATTTGTTTCTGTAAAACGCGGGTTTTGGCACGCCGATTGGATTGGCAACAATTCCGTCTTTTCCTAATTCAGGAACGTATGTGACGATTCCGCTCTCTAAACATTCCTTGATCTTCTGCGAATTGAAGTACGCCTTATCAGCTGTAACATCCAATCTCCCAACCCCAAGAACTTCTTTTGTGCTGATTGCAATCTTTGAAAGCTGCGAATGATCAACTGGTTCATTCGTTACGTAATACTCAGGGATAAGATGAAATTTGGAATCCACGGAAACCTGAGCGTTGTAGCATGGTTCTAGTCTCTCGTTATTCTTCATTGTCCTGCACTCAGGATCTGTGAGCGAGACCTCGGATTGTCCCGTTTCTCTGAGTTTTGCTAGCAAATTGTTGTATTTGGTCTTCCTGTATTCGAGTTTCTCTATCTCTTCTTTGGCGTGTTGAACTTCCGATGGTGACGGCTGAGTAGTTTGTTCTTCTTCCTGCTCTTCCTCATCATTGGATGCCTTTTGATCGTTCTCTTCAAGCTCCCTCAGATACTCAGCTATATGGAGCTCAAGCCTCTTTATCCTGTACTCGAGCTTCGCTTTGTTGAAATTCCTGCCCTTTGAATTAAGAGCCTTGAGCTTTGTTCCGTCGACCCCAACGAGCTCTCCTCCTATCAGGTCAAGACTCTTGCATAGCTCGACAAATTTCCGAAACACCTTCTTGATGCAGTCGATATTATCTTTCCTGAAATCTGAAATGGTCCTGAAATCTGGCGTGACCTTTCTTAGGAGCCACATCAGTTCGATGTTTCTTTTGCATTCCCTGGCGAGCTTCCTGCTGGTTCGAATCCCGTTCAAATATCCGTAGAGATAGAGTTTCAGCAAATCGTAAGGGTCGTAAGCTGGTCTCCCACCAAGATCCTTAGGCTCGAAGTGAATGAACCCAAGCTCTTCTAGGTTAAGGCCATCTGCGAATTCATCTATCACTCTGACAGAGTTGTCTTGGTCGATATACTCTTCAATGCTTCCAGGAAACAGGATGAGCTGGTTCCTATCTTGCCCCTTCACATAAACATTGTTTGAGCTATTCATGAGAGCCGTTAGGGCGTACCAGAATAAAGGCCTTCTCATTTTCGAGGAGGGCACAAATCGATTACCAATGTTCCTCCTCCTCGTACTCGTCTCTCTGAGGCTCTTCAAAGCCCTTCACACCCAATGCGGATAGCGACGATGGAGATACAATGACCATCTTACGTATTATCTTTAGAAGCTCGACTTTCTCCATCTTGACTAACCTTTTCATGATTGTATCAAGATCTAGGAAGGATCGCGGATGAATTTTGTAAGTTCGTAACAAGGCGCCCACATGCTTGCAGGGGTACTCGTCTGAAGGGCAGGAACAGGAAAAAGACTTCATTCCCCCCTTCAAGGAAGCTTGAGTTCTGTATATGCCGTAGTTACCATCGACTGCACACGAGATCTGTTGATTGAGCTTCAGACGTTGGCGCAGTCTTGGTGAATCAACATACTCTGCGACCCTGTCTTCCCACGAACGTGCCATGGACAGTTCAAACGCTTCTACCACAATCGCTCGACTTACGAAAATCTTTTGCGGCACTTTCGAATGTTGGGCTTAATTCATTGAACAATTCTGACATCCTGACGAAGGGTTTTCAGACAGTCTGGGCCGAGAGCTCGCTCTCCTACCATTTGATTTTGAATGATGGAAAGAGAACGAACTCCATTGGAGGTAATATACTACGCCATCTATCTAGTTTTCGAGGGACTGTCCTTCAGGGCATGCTCTCGAGCAATCGAACCATTCACTAAGAGAAGCCACGTTGCTGTCTGGCAGTGGTGCCAGGAGATGGGCTCGTACGAGAAGATGCACAGATTATTCAGGCTTGGAAGAGAGCGAGTTAAAATATTCGCAATCGACGAGACCGGAGTGAACGTTGCCGGTGCTGAAGCATACTTTTTCGTTGCATACGAGCCATTCGCAAACAGGATCCTTGGATTATATTTCGCATGGAATCCAAATTCCATATCAGTAGAAATGTTTCTTCGGGATCTAGTGAGCAAGTACGGCCACCATCCTGTCTGGACGGATGGAGGTGACTGGTACCCTCCGGCTTGTGTGTCGACGAATCTCAAACACCACACCTACATGCACGGTTCTTGGCTCTGGAAGGTCATGGAGAGGCAGATGGAGAAGCTGAAAGACAGGACAGAATCATTCGACGATCTGTTTCCTTGCAGGAGCCGCGGTACTCGATGCAGGCTGAAACATGTCTTCAACTGGATCAACCTCTTTTGGCTGCACAATCAGCCCGAATACAAGAAATCATTCATAAAAGAGATCAAGGAAGCGATGGCGCTATCTTAACAGCAGATTCCCGGACTTCAGGACAGTTTAACTATGAAGTGAGCCGAGACCATTTTGCAATCATCCTCATGGATAAAATCCTCGCAGCCGAGTCCTCACTGATTGAGAGTCTTTCGAGCTTTATGAGAAAACTCAACGACGAGGAGAACGCGCTCGTTGTAGTCGAGGGGATAAGGGATGCGAATGCACTCCGCGAAGCCGGATTTGATGGGGAGCTGTTCATGCTCTGCCACAAGAACAACATACTTACGCTGGAAGAAACCGCGGCGAGATTCAAGAAGACCATACTGCTCCTAGACAACGACAGCGAGGGAAGAAAGCTTGCCGACAGAACTAGGAAGATCCTCCAGGGAAGGGTTCGCATCGATACCTTTTATCAGAGGGAGCTGCTCCCGGCGAGTAAGGGAAAGATCAGACACGTAGAAGAGCTCACTCCTTACGCAGAGCGGCTAGCTCGCCACGTCTAGCCATAGCCGATGTACTTTTCTCTGAGCAGATTCCTGATTCCGGAACTGAGCCTTTCGTCAAGCTTCTTCTGGCTATCTGAGATATCTAGGATCTTCTTATTTGTAAATACGAACGGGCCCTCAGCATAGCTTTCACCACGAGTTGGAGCGGTCGGTTCCAGTGAGCCGATTATCTTGTCCAGATTTCCGGAATTTTCGGGCTCATCCGAAGTTTGTTCTCTGAGGATTTTTAGAATGACTTCAGGTTCCAGCTTTCGGTAGCCGTAAGATGGGAAGACTCCTTTAGGCACAGACCTTCTTAGTGGTGTTTCGACCTTCGCGCCAAGAACGATGGGAGACGGTTTGAAGATCGAGTCGATCTTCAGCTGCCAGTTTTCTTCCGGTCCAGAGACCAGTGCATCGAAGAAGTTGTCTTTGGCCGCCGGCGCAATCGTAAAATTCCATCCCTTCGGATTTCTGGAATATTTTTCCAGCAAGTACTTGGAAAGCGCTTCGCCACTCAGTAATTCCATTTTTGTTTGTAATTGGACTAACATGAATTCATTTGATAAGAATATTACGCTCGGACAATCCCGAAAAGCGTTATATCCGGTCGGCCGAATCTCCTTCGAATCAATCGCTTACTCCTTGGCCGCTGTGGTGCAGACTGCAGCAAATCTTCTGCTACGGGCGCAGTTTGGTTAGCATAGGAGGCTGTGGTTCTCGAGTGAGAGCAGACACCTCTCGATCGTGGGTTCAAATCCCACCGGCGGCCCTCTTTTTCGGGTCTTAGATAATCGATCCTTATTACCTGACCCGATGGAAATCTCCGAGATAGACGCCTTGGCTGAGTACTTTAGCTCACTCCACAACGGGGACACGAAATACAACTATGGCTTAATTTTGCTCGATTTCTATGAGGATTTAGGAATCTCAAAAGATCGTACCTTCTTCTGATCGTAATCTATCAGAAGGGAGATGGCAAGGAAAGGGGAAAGTGTGCAAACTGCCGCTACAGGTGATAGCGGCCAGAGTGCGATTTGAACCTAAAGTTCAACTCCACCCCCCGCATTTGTCTTTTACTAGCAAATTCGTTCTCCGCAAATTCGATTGGTTTCACATGACTTTCGTACACATAAGGTCGAAGTCGCGCACCCAATTTCTCATCGTCTGAGCTTTTCCTGTAGACCCAGGTCGTCCTTTTCTTAGAACCTATTGTTATCAATAACTCTTCGACTATCGGCGCAGGAAATACAATCGTCATCCCTGCGTCGTGCCGATTTGATTCAGCAGAGTTCGTAGTTCAAATTTTTCCTCATCTTTCAATGGAACGTGAGGACTCCGTGTGTGCGACGAACCGACTACTCCTCTTAATCGCAACGTTTCTTTTTCTATTTCGGACGCTGACCTTTGATGAAGCATCATAAAATTTGCCCATCGTAAATACTTTGCAAAAATACTTCGAGCTGCGGTCACATTACGGTTTTTGTAATTCTTGTAGACATTGACCAGCATGTCAGTCAAACAAGCATCTGGAACATTGCCTTCCGATCCCAATTCCATTTCCTCGAACATCTGAACGGCAGCCATACCTCCCAATATTGTTAACCTGCCTCCGACTAATTTTTTGACATCCCTAATTTTGGCAAGAGTGTTTCCTCCTTCTATCTTGACTGAAACAAGATTGGAGTATTCATCACTGAGTCTTAGATACAATGTCGGGCTCATGAAGATAGGCGCAAAACCCTCTGCGTCTTGTATCATCAATGGCAAATCCACCTTCCTCATAATGGTTGTGAAATGTTCCTCGAATGCCATAGAAGATTCTCTTCCCACCAAAGGTGGCATAGCAATGATGCCATCAGCTCCAACTTCTTTTGCAAACTTAGCCAGTTCGACTGATGGTTCAGTACCCATGTGGGATACGCCTGCCCAGACAGGCACTTTTCCGTCAACTTTGTCCACGACCAATTCATAACATTTTTTTCTTTCCTCATCAGAAAATTTGTAAAATTCCCCAGCGACAACCGATACTGCAACACCGTCAGCACCCCACTCGATATTTTTACTAGCAAGACACTTCAACCCTACTTGATCAAGATCTCCATTATCCAAGGTAACTGTGCTTAAAGCTGGAATGATACCTCTGGGTTTATCCAAGATTTATCTCAAGGAGAAGTTCAAATTGCTAATTGATTTAAGGTTAAAGTTTCTGGATGCAACCGTCGAATAGTGACCTTTAACAAGTCAACTTAGAGTCTTTTGATTCTGAATTTCCTTTGCAAAATAGCAAGCGGCTAGATGATCGTCTGAAACTAGAGCCAGATCAGGTTCCTTAGACTTACACACATCTCTGGCATAATGGCACCTCGGATGAAATTTGCATCCGGCCGGAGGGCTAATAAGACTCGGTGGTTCGCCCATGACTTCGGTCTTTAGCAGGGTTCTAGCAGAAGGATTCAATACTGGAAAAGCATCGATCAATGTGGAAGTGTACGGGTGCATTGGATGATTCAGTACTTCTTGAGCAGGGCCGAACTCCCGAATGGATCCTGCGTAAAACACAGCGATGTAATCAGAAACATATCTAGCAACGGAGATATTGTGAGTAACGAAAATATATGTGAGTTTAAGAGTCTCCTGCAGATCCAACAATAGATTCAAAACCTGCGCTTGTACCGCTGCATCCAATGCACTGCTAGGTTCGTCGAGCAAGATCAAAGATGGATTTGGAACAATCGCACGAGCGATACTAACTCTTTGCTTCTGACCTCCGCTCAATTGTGCTGGAAATTTCTCGAGAAAAGTGTCATCAATACCGACCCGTTTCAAAGAGTTGATAACCCGACTAGAACTCTCTTCCTTGCTCAGCTTAAACGGGATTAATGGTTCTCTCACCAATTCCTTCACAGTTAGCATTGGGTTTAGTGAAGCATCGGGATCCTGAAACACCATCTGTATCTTTCCATTTACATTTGAAATGATTTTGCCGTTATCAAAAACCAATTCTCCATTAAGAATCAACTTGCCAGACGATGGTTTTGATATCATCGCGAGGGCACGCAACAAAGTGGTTTTTCCCGAACCACTTTCACCCACGATTCCCAGCGTCTCGCCAGAATGAACATCGAAAGTAACATCATTAATTAGTGTGGTAGGCTTCTTTTTTCCAAAACCACGGCCGGTCTTAATAGTAATTCTCTTTGTAATGTTCTCTACTCTGAGAACGACTTTGTCTTCAATAGTATAGCGTGCACTTTGCATAGTGGTCTTGCTCAACTTCGACAAATCTCACATCTGCTTGACGGCAGATGTCTTTCACGTAGGGACAACGGTCAGAAAACTTGCAGCCAACAATATACTTGCTCATATCTGGAATCGAGCCCGGAAGGGTTTGTAATCTCTCCTTCGATTTTGCGGACTTTGGATAACACATAAGCAAAGCCTTGGTGTAAGGATGCAGAGGATTGCTAAATATTCTCTCAGTGCTCCCATCTTCTACAATATTCCCCGCGTATGTGACAATTATTCTATCAGCAACTTGGACAGCAACGCCTAGGTCATGAGTAACTAGTATTATTGCGGTATCTTGAGTATCTATCAGCTCCTTCATCAATTTCAATATCTGAGCCTGAGTTGTCACGTCGAGGGCGGTTGTTGGCTCATCAGCTAGAAGCACAGACGGTCTCTCAGAAAGCGCCATAGCTATCATGACCCTTTGGATCATTCCTCCGCTCAACTGGAAGGGATATCTTTCCGCCACGCTTTCCGGGTCCGGTATTCTGACCTTTTTCAGCCACTCGTAGACCTCTTGCAACTCGGCTTTCTCATTCTCCTTTCTCTCCACCTTGATTCTATCTTGTTGTTCATTAGCACCAGCTGAAGAAACCATAGAGCCAGCATTTTCGTATCTCCTTTTTTTCTCGATGTTTAGAGCCTCTAACATTTGCTTTCCTACCTTTTCGGTGGGATTAAGCGAACTAGCGGGCTCTTGGAAAATCATTCCGATTTCAGTGCCACGATAATCATCCCACGCTTTCTTACTGAGATCAAGAAGATTCACATTTTTGTAGATTACAGTTCCTGAAACAGTCGCCGAAGAAGGAAAAAGACCAATTATTGTTAGAGCAAGAGTACTTTTTCCTGCACCAGATTCGCCAACTATTGCCAAAAATTCCTTCTTTCTAACATTAAGGTTTACTTTGTCTAATGCATAAATGGAGCGTTTGAAAGTTTTGTACACAAGAGAAGCTGTTCAACCCTCAGCAAAATGGAATCTTGTGTTTTTTGTGCTGCCATTAGTGCCACTCTAATGCATTCTATTAACTTATGACTTATGCCCAGAAAACCAGAACGGGCGTAATAGCGACAATTGCTGCATAAGTGACAGGATTCAACTCTTATTTTCAATCTATAATTAGCTTGGTTGGAAACTATGATTCGGATTCAAAGTGTGAAAGTTAAGGACTCGAATTCTGTTTTGAATTTTTTCTCTCGTTCTTTCACGTAACGTTTATTTATGCGCATGTATTTGAACGGGATTGCTGAAAATGGACAGAAACAAAAATGCAATTGCCAGAACTATTCTTATTATTGTCGCGATAGTTGTCGTCATTCTCATTATCGCAGCGGCCGCTGTCTATGTTTCTCTAAGTACGAGTTCAACTACTACTACTTCCTCTTCAATCGCGACTAGCTCGACTTTGACTACAGCATCAAGCTCAATTTCTACCACCGCAGCAAGTTCTCTGTCCACGTCAACTTCGACAACATCAACTTCTGCTGTCCCGTCTACACTCATTATCGATGATCCGACTTGGCCGAGTCCTTCTCTGGATCCATTAGCGTTTCCCTATCCCTACTGGCAGGAATATGCAGTTTATCAACCACTTGTTGTTATGAATGCGACAGCAGCAGAGTATTCGGGACAAATTCAATTCTTACCAGGGTTAGCCTCTAGTTGGAACGTGTCCTCCGATGGTGAGACGTATACCTTCAACATTAGAACTGGCATTCAGTTTTCAAACGGAGATTCATTCAATGCATACACAGCTTGGGAAGACTTTTACCTCTTCTACTATGCCTCCTCGAATTCAACATTCTTCTGGGTACCACTTCCAATTTTTAACTCATCTGCCGTTGAGTTTGGTCCTGCGACGCTTTCTTTGATGAACGGCACTAGCTTGGCAAATCCTTCATCTCAATTAATGGCTTTAATGTCCAATTCGTCTTGGCCGGTGTATGTCACTAGCCCGGACAGAATAGTGTTCCATTTGAGCACGCCTTTCCAATTCTTTCTGAACTCATTTGTCGGTTGGGGAAGTATGATGTTTGATCCGTTGTACATTATGCAACATGGTGGACCTGGGACTCCTGTCTCTCCGAACGCTTACCTGAACGCGAATCCTCCCCCAGGAACTGGCCCATATGTTATGTCGAACATCGCTGTTGACTCATCTCTTACCTTCACGAAAAACTCTGGATATTGGGGTAATAACTTGACAACAACTGAGGATTCAGAAAACCCTCTGATTCAACCAGGACAATTTGGGACTATAGTAGTGAACCAAGTTCCCAATCCGACTTCAGAGTACCTCGACCTTTCAAGCTCGAAAGCGCAAATAGCACAAGTGGAGGGGGCGAATTTTCAAGCTGTACAGCAGAGCCCACAGTTTGGATATATTTCGCTTCCCTACCCGGCGTGCATAGTTAGAATGGGTCTCAACACTCAGATTTATCCGACTAATATCACGGATGTTAGGCAAGCAATTGTACATGCAATAAATTATACAGCCATAATTGATCAAGCTGTTTCAGGTCAGGCGATACCAGTTATGGGGCCTGAGACGCCTAACTATGGCCAATATTATGATCCAGGCAATCTTCCTCCCTATGATTTCAATATTACAGAAGCTAATCAATATCTTTCAGCTGCTGGCTTTCCAAACGGGACTGGTCTTCCAACAATGCCACTTGTTGTCAACAGCGGATCTACGACTTGGGCTCTACCAGCAGCGGAGATAATTCAACAAGGCCTCGCTCAGATCGGAATCAAAGTGTCGTTACAGGTCGAAGCCAGGAGCTACATCGTTTCGCAAATACTCACGGTTCCCTATGGTACCCTGATAAAGGATCCTTCCATTGTTCCCAATATATTGCTGGGAAGTAGTAGCGCTTTCTGTCCAGACTACCTTGCTCCTTCAGATTACTGGACAACATTCGTTACGAATTCTTCTGCTGCTGGAGACTGGTCGATGTATAATAGTCCTGCAGCCGACACAGCTCTAACTCTATTATCCGGGAATAACACGGCGGCGACATTAGCTGAACTTAAGATTGCTCAGCAGCAGGTCTACAATGCTGCGCCTTTTGCTTGGTTGTTTGCTCCAAAACTACTTTTCACTGATGGTTCTTGGGTCTATAGCAAAGCGGCTGTGGCTGGACTCTTGATGGTACCTGATGACACCGGTGTGAGCGATCTCCCTGCTCTAAACACGATTCAACCTGGATGATATAGTCAACAATCATTAGCATTGGGGTAATCGTACGATTTCCCTGAGTCAAAGGAAATTTCGGCTCCGCCTTCTTGTGCGTGTTCTTAGATGAGCCTGCTAGGATTTATCGTGAGAAGGATTGGCACGGGCTTTGGTGTCCTCCTCGGAGTCACCGTAATTACTTTCACGCTTGCGCATTCATTATCCTTCAATCCTTTGGTCGCTTGGCTTGGGAAGACCGCACTGTTCAATCCGGGTTTGGCCGCGTTATATGATCGCACATATCATTTGAACGATCCTCTTTACATCCAGTTTTTCTATTACATAAATGGGCTTCTTCACTTGCAGCTCGGATTCTCATTTACGAAAGATGAATTAGTTTCGCAAGCAATCTCTCAGACATTACCTATAACACTGCAATTAGTAGTTCTTTCGGTAGTGATCACAATTCTCCTAAGTCTTGCCGGGGCTTTGTTGTCGGCGAGTTTCGCTGGGAGACTTCCGGACAAGGTGACTAGGCTGCTATATATGCTGGGACAAGGCTCTCCACCCTTTTTGATAGCTCTTCTTTTCGTAGTTGTTTTCTCTTATGTAATTCCTATACTGCCAAGTGGAGGACTGATAGGACTTACAATTCAGCTCCCTCGTCCAATTACCGGATTTCCACTCATTGATGCGTTACTTGAAGGAAAATTGCAAGCTTTTGGAAGTCTTATTCAGCATTTGATTTTACCAAGCGTGGCATTAGCTATAACTAACTACGGAATGATGACAAGAATCTTAAGATCGTCCTTAATTGAGAAACTAGGAAGCAATTTTGTTCGAGCTGCAAAAGCGCGAGGTGTTTCATCTTCGCAGGTACTGTACCGTTATGCTTTCAAGAACTCTTTAATCGAGCTTGTAACTCTATCGTCCTTAGTTTTTACCTTTACCTTAATCGGAGATCTTTTTGTAGAGCAGATTTTTTCTTACCCAGGCATGGGAAGGTATGCGTTGCAAACTGCATTAGCATTTGATTATGCCGGCCTTTTCGGCGTTACTCTAGTTTATGCAGTCTTTGTTGTAGCCGTGAATTTGTCAGCAGACATCCTATATGCAGCTGTTGACCCGCGAGTAAGGCTCTGAGCCACATTTGGGATAGTACATCCATTTTATTTCCTAGAATTTGTGGGAGCGAACGAGATGTATCAGCGTATAGAGCAAAGAATGCATCGACGTTTAGGCAACCTGTGGACTTTTGTTACCTTCAATTATGAAACTAAGATTGGATTCCTTATTGTTTCAATATTCGTCGGTAGCGCAATATTGGTCGCAGTGTTTGGTGACCGAATTCTTCCGTATAATCCTTTAGCTACGGTTGGAAAAACTTTCCTCCCTCCAACGTTCACTCATCCTTTTGGAACCGAGGATTTCGGTAGGGACATGCTCAGCAGAGTAATTGCGGGAACTCCAAACGACGCTTTAGTCAGCTTCTGTGTTGTCGGTTTTTCGTTCTTTGTCGGCGGTGTTTTTGGATCAACTGCTGGTTTCAGAGGTGGCATACTCGATGAAATTCTGATGAGACTTACAGATATTTTTTTTGTCATTCCAGGTTTAATTCTGGCTATTGTAATTGTCTCTGTTCTTGGCCCGAGTGTTCTTAATCTCACGTTTGCTCTGACTGTTCTTTGGTGGCCGCCTTATGCCAGAATTGCGAGGTCGGAAGCTCTGAAGTTAACCAATAGCTCATTTGTAGAGTCGGCGAAACTTTCTGGACTATCATCCTCTAGGATACTCTTTCGTCACATTTTCCGAATAGCGAGCGCAACTCTACTTACTTATGCAACTTTCGACATAGGCATGGTTGTTCTGGCTTACTCTGGATTGGCATACCTTGGATTTTCAGTCTCGCCTCCCGCCCCTGATTGGGGACTCATGGTCGCCGAGTATCAACAGTATATTATTTTGTATCCGTGGTTACCTCTTATTCCCGCAGCAGTAATCGTCATAGTCACGATAGGATTTGCACTCTTGGGAGACGGACTCAAGGTCGCGCTGCAGAGGGAAAGAGGACTTTAGGAAACACCAGTAATAGAATTCTTGCTAATTCTCCACATTTCTACTGATATAATTAATATTACCGCCCTTACTTATCCGGAAGAATATAATTCTGGTTTCGACATATCCCGCATATCATCAAGCCTTTTGAAAATCTTATTCTGACGATCGTACTTCTCGTTGATCGATTTCAAATTTTGAATAGTCCTGAGGATTTTGCCACCTTGTTTTATTAGGATGGATTGTAAGTCTTCGATTTCAATGTGTCTTATAGAAATTCCTTTCATTGTTGCGAGAGCTGCAGCAATGCCAGCCGCTTCTCCTGTCTGATAACAAACTGGAATCTGCCTTGTAATCGACTGAGTCCTAAAGTCAGTCGATATACATCTTCCAGCCACAAGGAGATTGTCTATGCCTTTAACTAAAAGAGTACGATATGGAATATCGAAAGGAATTACATAATGAGCCGGAAGAAAATAATGAAATTCGTCTGGACCGTGAAGATCTTGAATGTAATTTCCGATGCCAATTGAGTCTGGAAAACTTTCACCACTTGTCGTGGATTCTTCCTCGAGTACATAATCTCCAACTATCCTGGCGCTTTCTCTGACTCCGATCATGCTTGCCGTGGTTAAAACGTAGGCATTTTCAAAGCCAGATACGTTCTTTTTCAAGAAATTCAAGATTGATGTGACCTGCTTTCTTGCTTCAATTTCCGCGCGCGTGAGCTGTTGAATATCTAATGGATCAATACCAATGATGTGAATGGAGTTAAAGTGAAGCTGACCTTGCCTCAACAAGAACCAACCGCCGAGACCTTCGTGCGTCAAATATAATTCTCCACTATCTCTTGCTTTTTTTACCATCTGATGAGGAACAAAGAAGAGTCTTCCACAAGTGCACCCTGCATTCTTTATTCTGCCGTGCAAGCAAGAGCAGGGACCTTCCCATCCCAAAGAAATGCTCTCTTGAAATTGCTTTACCTTCTCAATGTCGAACCCAGAAATTACAAACAAAAGCGTTATAGCTTGGCTGCGACCATCTTTTCCTCCTTTCATTATGCGAGCGCCTGCCCTTTGGGAAATATCGGCGTCGGCCGATGCATCAATGAATACTTTTCCGGTAACGGCTAAACGACCTGACTTGCCTTCTATAATGACCGCTCGAATCTCATTATCTTCTTTTACCACGGAGACTGCATGCGCATACAGCAGAAGGTTAACACCTGACTTTTCCATAAGCTCAAACGCAATCCTTTTGAGGATCTCTCGATCGTACAATCCTTCCCATCGCTCCAACGCGGCATTTTCGGCGCGAAGTCTATCGAGCATCTCGATAAATATTCCTCCTTGCACAGAACGATCAATCCCATCAAAGTTATCACAAAGTCCCAAAGTCGAAGTACCCCCAAGTGTTCCATGTTGCTCTATCAAGATGGTTTTGGCTCCATTTCTGGCTGCCGCTAGAGATGCAGCTATCCCTGCGGACCCACCCCCAACAACAACCACATCAAATGGTTCTTTGAACATTATTGGAGTCTTTCTTTCAGGTTCTACAAAGAAATCAGTCATGATTACAAATGGGCAGGTATGTAGTCATAAGGTATTCGGCTTTGCCTGGAGTTACATCACTTTATCGTTGCTGTCTGTTTCATTCCTTTGATGGTCGATATATCCTTAGACTGAGGAAGCGAATTGTAATTGATTTCGAAGATTTTTTCGACCGTTTCAAAGATTCAACCAACTTTCGTTACTAGGACTGTTACAGCATATGGAATCGGCCAAACTTTTAGTCTGGACCGATTTCGAGATAATAATTCTAACCTAATTGTAATATTTACACAAGTCCTTGTTGAAAGGAAGGGAGAAAACTGCATCCAATGCATTTTGAGCCTGAGCATCGCTTCTCGTCCGAGGGTCTCGGTATAGTATCTCTAAGAGAATGTCCTTTCTGCCACTTAGAAAGGAATTTAGAGCAAGTTCGGCTCGGTTTATCCTAGGAATCATAACCCTATTCATAGTATCTGAAGAGAATGAGACTTTCTCGGGATGGATCTTACCTTTATCGATTAAGCACGGCACCTCAACTGCCATATCTTGTGGGACACCACGAATTACGCCGTTATTGCGAATATTGAGGATGAGCCTTTCTCGAGTACCGTTCGTCATAGCATTGATGAATGTCACGATGCTGTCCGAACTCTTTTTAGGAGGAAATGCGTTCATTAGGGCACTTATCGGTTTGTCTAACAAACTTGCGATTCTCATCGTTCTATTCTCAAGCTTCTTTAGGTAAATTCCCCAACCTATCTCCGAGTCAAACCCACCGTATTTGCCATACCATTTCTTCTTAGTCTTAAGATCATAATGATACTTCCAGAGGCCTGACCTGGCTGTATCGCCTATAGGGTAAAGCTCCCACAGTTTATACATGTCAACAGCAGCTCTGCTCATTGTCTGTTGAAATATCAGATCGTTAGTCTTCCAAAAATTCTCAGCTCTTTTTGATATCCATTCGTCCACAAGAGGAGTCGCATCCTCACCCTTGTAGCGGAATTGGGTGAGGAAAATCCAATGGTTGAAACCTGCGACCTGATAATACATTTCGTCATAATTGATTCCTAGTGCTCCAGCGATAGCCTCCATCCCGTGTTGTCCTCCATGACAAAAACCTGCGAGAGACTTGACTTTGCTTTTTCTTAGCAGCAGAGTCATGCCTTCGTACATCGGGTTAGCGACTTGTAGGAGCCAGGCAGAGGGGCATATATCATGCATGTCCTGAGCCAAGTCGAGAAAAAGCCTGTATTGATGATGATCTTTCAGACATATCGCTAAACCACAATTCGCATCAAGACCTCTGTAATAACCCTCCTTTTGGGCGGCTTCTCTCATTCGCTCTTCTCTCTCGTGTCCGGTGACCAAAGCGGTGTTCACGACAAAGTCTGAGTCTTGGAGAGTGTTGGCCCTTGAAGTTGTCTTCTCAAATCTTATTTTTTTCCCTAGTTTTTCGGCATACCTTGTAGCCATAGCATAGATTGCATCAAGCCTTTGCTTGTTTGTATCCATGAGCGAGATAGTGCTTCGGACTAGACCATCTGTCAGACAGATATCTCTAACAAGGGAAACAGAAAATTCAGCACTTCCGGCTCCAATCACACTGATTTTAGGAGCTTCCATAGACGTATCGAGAAATTGGACTGACTCTAATTGAGTTAAAGCTATTGTAACCATTGGACGATGTTCAGGGCTTTACCATCCTTTCTTCGCAGAGCAAAATAGAACTTCTATTTTAATTGCTGGTCAAGGATGCGAGAGAATGGTATTGTTTGCGACTACGATTTGAAGATAATTAGGGTCAAATCCCATCCCTTTTGCCGATTGTGGATGACTTCTATTCGAGAGAGTTGTCAAAGATAGCAAAAAAGACCGCATCGAACCTAAAGTTCAATTCCCGCCCCCCGCACTTGACTATGTTGGGGATTGTGTCCCGAAGGTTCCTAATCCCGCCCGAGGATTTGCACCCGCCATGAACAAAAGCCATGTTCTTCTGAACAATTCTTACCCAAGTCACCTATCCACGGATTTATCTTTTCGATCATGACGGTGGGATTTGAAAGGAACAGATAATAGTCCCACCGGCGGTCCTCTCTTCGTAACAGTGAGCGCCCCCGTGTGAATCTGTTCCGGTTTTTTCGAGCAGAGCCGTAAGTTGTTCCAATTGGTTGCCTCAAATTCCAACTAGAATTTCTAGAACAACCTCGAAAACTGAATGCTTTTCGCAGACCGCTAAACTGATCAACAAGGCAAAATGGCATAATACCGAACGATGTCATGTCGTGACTTCTGAAATCAAGTAATGTATGAATCCTCACCCGGAAATCCAAAAACAAGAAGGATGAGAAATGTTGGATACAATGGAGAGGAAGCGCCAGAACGAAAGTTCGCCGCGGCTCCAAGCAGCAATCCAATGTTCGTGTTGGATGACGAGCATTACGGGATGGCGGTCAAATCGATGCATATCGGATCCTCATTTTGGACAAGCCAACGTTGGATTAATCCCTGGCACTGAAGCCTTTCCCGAATTGGTCAGAATACAGAACTCCAATCCGGGGGTTGTATATGTGCAGTCCAGCAAGTCATCCAGGGGGCGGAGTGTGCGGGTTACCCGGACACAACGCGACAATCATCGTAATGGAAGACCTGATGGCAGACTAGAATTATCATTTGCGCATTACTGGAATTCTCTCCATCTCAAGCTTGAAGCCATAATACCTTAACGTCGCTCTCTGATGAAACGAACTGAATCTACAAGTTCGAATAGAATTCGCAAGATTGATTGCTTCTAATCTGAGGATTCTCTTACCTCTCTAGAGATTGTGATAACTTACTCTTCATAATAACTCATGTTCTTTCGCGGCGAAAGAAATGTAATGGAATCCATATCACTTTTTATGACTGAATGCTTTTTGATTACCTGAATTATTGATGTCAACGTATGATTTCATAGTGATCGGCGGGGGCACGAATGGTCTCTCTGCCGCTTCCTATGTTTCAAAACAGGGCTGCTCCTGTTTACTAATTGAAAAGAAAAGCTATCTGGGTGGTGCAGCCTTTACAGAGGAACTTACCTTGCCAGGATTCAAGCACGATGTGCTGGCAACTTCGATTAACTTCTGGAAGGCCAGTCCTGTCCAATCCGAATTAGAGCTTGAAAAGTACGGGTATCGAGAAATTGAGCCAAATCCAGTAGCGTCGACCCCATTTGTCCACGGAAGCTCGATGTCGATTTACAAGGACTTGAATTTGACACTAAAATCCATTTCCCATCTTTCTGAAAAAGACCCCAAAAAATTCAAGGAGATATTTGATTTCTATCAAGAATCCGAAGAAATATATTTTGGTTCTATGCAGGCGCCCCCACTCCCTTTTTCTTCCCAAATGTCTGCTTTGGAGGAATCAGACACAGGCCTCGACTTTCTTCAATTTTCCTACATGTCCGCGAGAGACTGGCTGGAGGAAAACTTCGAGTCAGAAGAGGTCAAGGCGTTTCTAGCCCTCTTGGGCGCTAACCATGCTCCACTTTCCCCCGAAGCTGCACGTAGCGCTTTCACGGTCTTCTTCTTCACAGGGCTTTTGCAGAAAAGAGGAGTTGCAGTACCGATCGGAGGGATAAAGACCCTCGTTAATTCATTGCAGAAGTACTATTTTAGTCACGGAGGATCTGTCATATTGGGAGATGGAGTGCAGTCAATTGAGGTGAATGACGGAGAAGCTATATCGGTCAAGACAACTAACGGACGAGTTTTTCACGCAAGAAAAGGTATACTTGCCGGCGTTGAGCCAAAATCCTTATTCTTGAATCTCGTTCCTGAATCTGCAATCGGAGACGATTTTCGGAAAAAAGTGAAACGCTTCAGATATTCGAGAGTGACTGAGGTCATGATTCACGCCGCCCTAAATGAATGGTTGGACTTTGCATCTGACGACGTTAAAAAATCCGGCGTCATTCAGATTGGCGAATCGTTGGATGAGATCTCGCAAGCTTACAACGAATGCGTAAACGGTAAGTCTGCCCAAAAGACCATTCATGACAATAAACAACACCTCCTGTTACGACCCATCGAGGGCGCCTCCCGGAAAACATACGCTATGGAACTTCGTAAGAGCGCCGGTATTTCTTGACGGTAGAATTTGGACCGTCGAGGAAAAGGAACGATTTGCCGGTTCCTGCATAGATAGATTGTGCGAGTACTCGCCGAAGGCTAAACAAATTATTTTGAAAGAAGTAATACTCTCGCCGCAGGATATAGAATCTCTGAATCCAAATCTTGTTAACGGCGATCCCGCGGGTGGAAGTGTTTCACTAGATCAATCCCTTGCTTTACGTCCGTTCCCGGGGTGGTCTCAGTACAAGACTCCAATTAAGGGACTTTACATGTTCGGACCTACTACTCATCCGGGTGGAGGAGTGACAGGTCTTCCAGGCAGAAACGCCGCCCTAATGGCACTTTCGGGAATTGCTTGACCAAAAATCACAAATCGAGTTCATTTTTCAGAAACTTCAAGCCATCTGACGCGATCTTGTCTTGTGATCGAGCGAGCCTGCGCCAAGAATGATTTTGGGTAGCGAATGTCTTGACTAGGGGCGTGAAGGACTCGATGCCAATTGCACCGTTATAGCTAGTATTCGATAGGGCTTCCTTGATTCGCAACCAATTTATCTGACCATTTCCTGGGATGCCACGATTGTTTTCCGAGGCGTGTACGTGAAGAATCTTGCCTTTTGCTGAAACTATCGCGGAATAGGTCGAATCCTCCTCGACGTTCATGTGAAAAGTGTCCAAGAGCAAGCCAAAGTTCTCTTCGGACACCAGATCACAAAGAATGAGCGCTTGGTTTACAGTATTTATGAAGGAGCTGATCGTACCGACACAAAGGTTCGAATGCGATTTTTACCCCCCTATCTTTGGCATAACCAGTGACCACCTTGAGAGTCTCCGCTGCCCTAATCGTCCTCCTCTTTCTTTCTTCGTGAGTCATGAACACATTCTCTCCCACGGGAGATTGAACGGGGCCGGCAATTAGGTCCCCCTCAACTTTTGCGGAGAAATCGACGCATTTCTTTAGGTGATCTATCGCTCGTCGCTGTACGTTTAGGGCGCTTGAGCTCGGATCGGCCTCAAAATTACTCGCTCCGATAATAATTGTATCAAGTGGCTCTCTTTTTCTTGATGATTTCGATGTTGATTTCAAAGCTTGGATGTAAGATTGGGTTTCTCGAAGAGTTTCAGGAGAAAGAATTTCAACACCATCGAATCCTAGTCTTGAAATCCTCTGCAAGATGACAAAGTTTGAAGGATTAGGAGCGCGATCCCAAATGAAGAAATTTGCGAAGTATCGCCGATTATTTCTTAACAATTTTGGCATCTATTTGGGGAGTATTGAACGTACGTCAAACAGGGAGCTGTTTTGGAGACAGAAGGCTCATGACAAGACATCAATGACTTTTTTACTGGTTTCATAAAGCGAATACAATTGAGGCCCGTTAAATTCTGAAATATTATCGGGCAAGCTGCCAGGATAAAGTGGATGAAAACTATAGCTAGTCACAGGGTGGAGTTTCACCTCATTGACTCCCGCTGCGAGCAATCCTTGGATTCTTCTATTGAATTCTGATCGATCCCCAACTATGGTTAGCGCCTTGGTCATCTCATCAGTTACAGCGTCCAGAGCGCCCTTCACGTCTCCTTTTGCCATGGCCTTGTTAATCTTCGAGTATTCATCGTCGAAATTACTATCGGAAAATATCTTTCGATAATAAGGTACGAGAGCAAAAGTGACAACGACTGGTTTAGTTGTTCCAACTTGAGCCGAGGATCCGTCTGTAGGAAAACACGCGTGGCCGCTAATTATTTGCAGGTCCTCCAGTTTTCTCCCAGACGCTTGCGCACCAATCTTCAAGTTTGGAATCACGGTCTTCCGCACATAATCCTCCGACCAGAAATTTCCAATGACTCCATCGGCGACTCTGCCAGCAACCTCAATCATTCTGGGTCCGATCGCAGCAACTAGTATCTTTGTGTCATAGCTTGGTTTTGCTTGAAATTTGAAATTTTGCATTCGAAATATTTTTCCGTCGTAGGAAACCCTCTCTCCTGACAGAATGCTTTTGACAAGTGTGACGTATTCTATCATACTGATAGTCGGGCGCCTAAACTTTGCTCCGTGCCATCCAACCACGTAATTTTCCGCTTGCGTTCCCAGACCAAGGACGAATCTTCCTTTGCTTATTTCGTTTAGTGAGAAAGAGCTCATTGCAGTAACGAGTGGACTCCTACCAAATATTCCGACTATACTTGTACCGAGTCTAATACGTACCGTTTGTTGTGAAAGAACTGCAATGTGTGTAAAGGCATCTCTACCAGTAACCTCATGGAGCCAATAGCCTTTGAAACCTAAAGATTCTGCAAGTTTGCAGATCTCGATATCATCTTCTATAGGCAGTCCTCCAATAGAAAGCGATACTTTCGATAGAACGCTATTCAAAGGATTCGTAATCTCGCGACAGTAAACAACTATAAGGTTTTGTTGCTCTAAATATGCTCCATAGTATCTTATTATTGGTTATGAAAGAATGAAACCAATTCTTCATTAATACTAAGGATTGCCGAGAACTCCCACCCATAGCTTTCATGAAGAGCAAAAATATTTCAGGAGAGAACTAGTAAGCCCTTAGAAGACTGGAACCAAACTGTAAAGTGGAGCTTGATTCGTGACATCGTTTATGTGTCACGCGCGTGAACAAACTTGCGTCGAACAAGGACCGCGTACCAGCTTTTTTGTAGGCTGGAATTATTGTTTTCGCAGGGAAATGAGTCTGTATCGAATTAGATCACATATCGCTCAATCAGATGGAACGGACTACCGCGCTAATTCCCTGAATTCAAAACATCTCGCAAAAAAATATGATTAACTGGAAGAGAAATCAAAAGATATTAGGCATTATTTCTGTTTGGAACGTCAATTTCTACCTAACAGACCTGGCCCCGAAGATTGTGGCTGAGCAATTTTTGGGATAATCTTTAAGTATGTACTTGAGTCTTCGAGCCAGCATATGAAACGCGGTTCTAGCGCTATCGCAAGAATGATTAGTGTGGCTGTAGTGATTATTGTAATTATTATCGCTGCGGCGGCTGGAGTTTTAGTATATGAAGGTGGTGCCAAGACGACGACCGTAGTAAGCACGAGCACCGCATCGGGATCTGTATCCACTTCTGTGTCTACTGCTGTTTCAACGTCAACTGCCGTTTCAACTTCTGTCTCGACAGCAGTTTCAACTCTCACCTCACTACTTACATCCGGATCGACAGCTACGTCGACTGTTACTCTAACGGGTAACGTTTCTGGTGTTGTTCAGGGTGGTACGCTCAACGTTGGGATGGATGAAGAAGGAGCCGGAAGTTTCGGTCTCGACCCAAGATTTTTCGGGGGATCCGATCAGTGGACGGCCTTCATGTACAAGGCCATTTATAATACTCTGACTGTTGAAGGATTTGGTGGGACTATCCAACCGGAACTTGCGCAATCCTGGACGGTGAGCCCTAACGGTACTGTATACACGTTTAATCTAGTTCAAAACGCCACTTTTCAAGATGGGACTCCATTTAATGCGACCGCAGTGCAACTAACTTTTGAACAGTGCGCGAACCAGAGCGCGGCGGGAAGTAATATCGCAGGAGATTTTGTCTATGTATCCGCAATCAATGTGTTGAGTGCGTACCAAATACAGATTGTCCTTTCTAAACCGATTGGGTACTTTCTTCAATTAATTGCAGATGAATGCGCTCCCGTTTCACCTACAGCTGTAGCGAAATACGGATCTAGCTACGGTCAGCATCCAGTCGGGACAGGGCCATATATGCTGACATCGTGGATACCCAATGACCAAGAAATCCTCGTTGCCAACCCGAATTACTGGGGCGGCAAACCATACATCAGTAAAATCGTTGTATCAATAGTTCCGGACGAGTCAGCGAGAGTTTTAGGTCTCGAGACAGGGGAGTATCAACTCATTGATGTAACGTTGCCATCAGATGTACCTAGCGTACTAAGCGCTGGATTTCCAGTAAAGGTCGAGGCCTCTGATGATCTTTACATGGTGCAGCTGAAATGAAAATACAACTTTTGGTAGCGGAGCGATGTTAAATCAGTACTTGCGAGATGCCGTAAACTATGCAATTAATCGTACCCAGGTTATTATCAGTGCTTCCGCGGGTTTTGGAACAATATCTGAGACGCTCATCAACCCTGCTTGGCCCTGGTTCAATGCGTCCCTGAACTCGGTCTATCCAGTCAATGGAAATGTTACCCTGGCAAAGCAGTTTCTGGCGAAATCGAATTACGCCGGCCAAATGCTTCCATTTGTCTATGTTGATCTCGGAAATAATCAGATAGTCGCAGAGACGGTGCAGGCCGATCTTGCTGCTGCTGGAATTAACACCAACTTGATTTCATTGAACTTTCCATCTTACATTAATACGGCATACGGCGGACCAGGCGGAACTCATTGGGATCTCCTTCTAAACCAGTTTAGCGAATCAAATACAAGGTTTAGAGATTATTATACACCAGGAGAGACGTGGGATCTAAATTACATCAACAATTCACAGCTGGCACAGCTCGCAGCCGAGATTGCTGAAAGTAACTCCACCGCTGCCGCACCATATGTTGCTCAGTTAACACAGATTGCCCAGAACATCTCAGTAGATGCCCCGCTCTATTGGATACCCTTCATATATGCCTCCACACCAATGCTTGTGGGGTATAACGTCCACCCGAGCAGTTGGTACGAAGGTGGAGCTATCTGGATCCCGCAGATAGGTGCGAAGGTCTGGCTCAATACACCGAGCTGAGATTCGAAAAACTTCGGACTAAGCTCCGGACTTGCTAAAATATGTAGTTGGCAGAATACTTCAAGCGATACCGGTCGTAATAGGTGTCGCCCTTCTAACTTTTTTTATTCTAAAACTTACCCCCGGTGACCCTGTTAGGGTCATGATGGGAAGAACAGGAGGCACAACCGCTGACATAGCCGCTTACGAACACGAGCTCGGTCTTGACCAGCCACTTCCCGTTCAATTCGGATTGTTCTTATGGAGGTTAATTCACGGAAATTTAGGCAATAGCATTTCTACTGGAAGATCTGTACTCTCACTTGTCAGTCAAGCGCTCCCAAGAACAATTATATTAACTGTTGCGGGGTTATTGATTGCTATCCCAATCGGATTGGTTGCAGGAATCGTAGCTGCGCTTAAACAGAATTCGATTTTTGATCGAATTTCTATGATCGCTTCTTTGTTTGCGGCGTCGATGCCCAACTATTGGCTCGGACTCATATTGATTCTGATCTTTGCTTATTATCTTAGACTTGTCCCAGTCGCGGGTTATGGAACTCCTGGGCAGGTTATACTACCCGCTCTAACTTTGGGACTATCAATAGCAGGTTCCATTGCGCGGCTTACTAGATCTTCATTGTTAGAAGTGATAAGACAAGATTACATTGTATCAGCCAGGGCAAGGGGGTTGAATGAAAGAACCGTCGTCATATTTCATGCTCTGAGAAATGCGGTCATTCCGATCTTCACTCTTATCGGGCTATATTTCGGTTACCTCATGGGAGGCGCATACCTTGTCGAGGTGGTGTTCGCATGGCCAGGAATAGGGTACTTGACATATCAGGCTATTAGCAATCTGGACTATCCCCTCGTGACGGGGACCATCCTGATTACGACTCTGCTCTTCGTTCTAGTTACGTTGATTGTTGACATCGCTTACTCTTACATTGATCCTCGCATACAGTACGCATAACAAAGTCAGGAGATCGACTTTTGAAATCAATTGGGGGAACCAAAATCGACGCAATTTGGTTTTTCCTAAAGGGCAATCGAGGCGCCTCGGTAGCCCTCGGTTATTTGGTTTTTTTGATAGTGATCGCGCTTGCAGCTCCTTACATTTCCGCTTACAATCCTATACAACCATCTACTTCAGCGCTTGCTGGGCCCTCAATTGCCCATCCGATGGGCACAGATAGCTTGGGTCGAGATACATTAACCCGACTAATGTATGGAGCAAAAATCTCTTTTGAAGTTGGAATAATAGTCGTATCAATCTCATCTTTTGTAGGAATACTTTCTGGCTCAGTAGCTGGGTACTATGGTGGAAAAATCGATGCAGCTATAATGCGCGTAGCAGACGTTTTTCTTGCTTTCCCGGGGCTTGTACTCGCAATTGCAATTATAGCAGCATTTGGAAATGGCATAGTGAACTTGATGATCGCACTATCAATAGTCAACTGGCCGAATTTTGCGAGGGTGGTAAGAAGCCAATGCCTCTCCCTTAGAACTAGCGATTTCGTCAAGGCAGCAAAAGCAATAGGATCTAACGATAGAAGAATTCTGTTTCGCCACTTGATACCAAATTCGTTGGGACCTATGATCATCCTGATTAGTTTGGGATTTGGATGGGCGATACTTGCAGAAGCAGGATTAAGCTTTTTGGGTTTGGGTGTCCAAGCACCTTTTCCCAGTTGGGGGAACATGATAGCGACTGGCAGAGATTATTTTCTATTTTCTCCATGGTCCGCCTTGTTTCCCGGGCTGGCCATAACAACGACAGTTTTGGCTTTCAATGTCATCGGAGATGGTTTGAGGGACGCGCTTGACCCAAGAATGCGATTATGAGATTGTGACAGATTAGTGATCGATGTAAGCTCAGACTCACTGAACGTTTTGTCGATTCAAGATCTAAAAACATACTTTTTCACATCCAGGGGAGTTGTGAAGGCTGTAGATGGAGTGTCAATTGATATTGCCAAAGGGGAAATAGCCGGACTAGTTGGAGAGTCAGGATGCGGAAAATCAGTTACCTGTCTTTCAATTCTTAAGCTCATTCCAAATCCTCCAGCAAAAATAGTAAGTGGAAAGATATTTCTCGAGGCCATAGATCTCGTTCAGCTAACGGAGAAACAAATGCGGAAATCTAGAGGGAGCAAGGTGGGTATGATATTTCAAGACCCATTGTCTTCCCTTAACCCGATTATCAAGGTTGGGAAACAATTAACAGAGACGATCTTGGCTCATGATAAGTTGAGCAAGAAGGAGGCAAAACAAAAGGGTATCGAACTACTTTCTGCGGTTGGTATCCCCGATCCCGAACTCAGGATGGATCAATATCCTTTCGAGCTTAGTGGAGGCATGCGTCAAAGAATCATGATAGCCCTTGCAATTTGTACATCTCCAATCCTATTGATTGCTGACGAACCAACCACAAATTTGGACGTAACCATTCAAGCTCAGATCTTAGAGCTGATTAGAACTGTGCGCGACACAAAAGGCACTGCTGTTCTGTTCATCACCCATAATCTTGGAATAGTCGCATGGCTGTGCGATCGAGTTAATGTGATGTATGCGGGCAAGATTGTTGAAAAATGTCTCACTGCTGATCTTTTCTCTTCTCCCCTGCACCCGTACGCCCAGGCCCTCTTGAATTCAGTCCCAAAGCTAGGAGAGGATAGTAGATCCGAATTAGGGCAAATAAGCGGTGAAGTGCCCGACCTTGTCTCCCCGCCTTCGGGTTGTCGCTTTCACCCTAGGTGCACGCATGCGAAAGAGATCTGTTCCAAGGTTGAGCCGGATCTTCTCGAAGTCGAACCAGATCATTTTGTTAGCTGTCTTATGTATCAGGAAGAAGTTTGGGGTAAAACATAATGGATCAACCACTTGTTGAAGTGAAAGAGCTCAAAAAGTATTTTCCTATTACAAAAGGCGTCATCTTCAAACGGAACGCGGGAAGTGTGAAAGCCGTTGATGGGGTTAACTTTTCAATTCCAAAAGGAAAAACTCTGAGCCTCGTGGGAGAAAGTGGTTCGGGAAAGACTACTATTGCTAGTTTGATCCTCAAACTCTCTGATCCAACCGCTGGCAGTGTACTCTTCGACGGAGTTGATATAACCCGAATGAACAGAGGTAACCTCATGTCTTCTGGAATCCGAAGGAGAATTGGCGTTGTCTTTCAAGATCCCTATTCTTCTCTAGATCCTAGAATGAATGCTCAGGGAATAATTTCAGAACCACTTGATGTCTATAACGTGGGAGACAAGGCGTACAGAAAGGAAATGGTTTATCGTCTTTTAGAGAAAGTTGGTTTGAGTAGCTCAGACTCCAACAAATATCCACACCAGTTCAGTGGGGGTCAAAGACAACGAATAGCACTCGCTCGAGCTTTGTCTCTTTCTCCAGATTTCATCGTAGCCGATGAGGCTGTCTCGGCGCTTGATGTGTCGGTCCAAGCAAAAATAATCAATTTGCTGATAAAACTAAGAGATGAAATGAATCTAACATATCTCTTCGTGTCTCATGATTTGGGGGTCGTACAGCACATCAGTCATTTAGTTGCAGTGATTTATCTTGGGAAGATAATGGAAATTGGTCCTGCTGCAGAAATCTTTAGTCATCCCCGTCATCCATATACTAGAGTCTTAATTTCTTCGATCCCAGTACCCGACTACGATTTGATGAAGACTCGGGTACCCGTGACACTTAAGGGGGAAATTCCTTCAGCATCAAATCCTCCAAAAGGATGTCGATTCAATACTAGATGTCCGTATGCTAGAGAAAAGTGCCGTGAATCCGAGCCCCAATTGGAAGGCGTTGACCATCTCGCTGCCTGCTTTTTTTGGGAGACTCTAGAGAATTCGATCGGGGATCCGAGATCACCAATCCTAACCTAATCAAGTTAATACCAAAAATCAAGATTATTATTGCGCGGAATATCATGCAATAGCGAGAGCCCAGCTCCCAAAAATATTTGGTAAAAAATGGAAAGTCATTTAGGATTAGATGTTACTAATTGACTCAGAGAACTCTGTTGATGATATGATAAAGCCAAAGTATTCCCTAATAGTCTTTATAGAAACGTTGTGAAATTCTTCGCTGAGAGCCGTGCAACAATCTTCTATCATGTAAACTCTGAAATCCCGGTAGTACGCATCTCGTGCGGCAGCCTCGCAACACACGTTCGTCGCGACGCCCGCGATCACTACGTTCTCAATCTTGCGAGTTCTAAGAATCGTCTCTAGATGAGTTTGGTAAAATGGACTGGACCGGTCTTTGTCAATAAAAATATCATCAGTGTTGGCACCTAAATCATCTATAACTTGAAAGAATTCACTTTTCTTAGAAACCATTGGTGAGCCGTCTTGATTGAAGAAGTAAGGTCTCAGTTCCCTATAGACCTGATTCGCAAACTCGTTGCTGTGTCTGCTGAAGATGATCATAACTCCTTGTTTCCGACAAAGGTCTATGATTTTCCTGAGCCCGGGGATTATTTTCTGAGTCTGCATTAGATGCGCGCTACCGGTCTTGCTCAAAATGCCCTTCTGCATATCAACAACAAGCAACGCGGTCTTTCTCGGATCCAAAACAATCACTGGAACATTCGACATTGAAATTGAATATTTAAGACTGATTCAGATAAGCTCAGTTGTTAGGCTTATTCTTCGACATCAGATCGCGTAACCACTTGTCAGAAATCCTCTTGCGAGTTTTATCATCGAGCCTTACAGGTTCGGGAAAATTATCTTTCCACTCGAATGGTTTGCACGCGTTTATGATAGCTTTAGAATGAAAGAAGTCGCCTTTCGCAACTCTATCAGGAGAAATTAGTGGGTCTAGAGTACTGCACGGTAGACCCGTTAGGATCTTAATTCCTGTGGATGCTTCACATCTTGTACTCAAAGCCCAAGCCAGATCCTGGAGACTGGTGGGATCTATATCTTCGTCAACGATCACAATCACTCTGTCCAAAAAGGCTCCTCTACTTTTGGATGCAATCTCGCCAGCCTTTTCAGCTTCACCTCTTGCAATTTGTTTCAGAGAAATAACTGTTAATCCTCTGCTTGGTTGCCAAACCCCAGAAGCTTGAATCCCAGCCTCCTCAATATCGTCCCAGATGTATCCTGCGTTTATTGGGATACCTGTTGTGTGATACGGAGGACGTAGGGGCGGATTCCCTGAAAGAATTGGATCATTTCTATGCATTATCCTCTTTACTTTGATTATGGGAGCAACACGAGCGCTGCTTGAATAGTAACCAGTAAGCTCGCCAAATGGCCCTTCTAATCGTGAATCACTCGAAGGAGGCGGCATCTCGCCCTCGATCACAAATTCGGAATTGGCAGGTAAAGGTAGACCTGTTAGATCGCTTTCAAATACCTCGAAGTTTGAACCTTTCATCAGTCCCGCTAATGAGTACTCAGATGAGCCCCAGGGAGACTTTTCTGCGGCGGCCATGAAAAGAGCGGGATCTTCACCAAAGGCAACCGCAACCGGACAATTCTTTCCGCCTTCCCAATATTTCTGCGCGATCATGTATCCATGCCGCTTTGTGTGATCAAAGTGTAGACCAAGCGTAGCTTTATCATGAACTTGAATTCGGTATATACCAACATTTATCCAGTCTTTTTCTGGATCTCTTAGAACACAAACGCCTCCTGTACCAATGTAGCGGCCTCCATCCTGTTCGTGCCACTTGGGGACGGGGAATCTCAGAATATCAATTTGCCCTAAACTAAGAACATTCTCGAGAAACGGTGCGGCAGTCACAAACTTAGGAGGTATTTCTCTCGAATTCTTCTTCTTTTCTCTCCAAGCCCTCAAGATACCCATGTCTGAGAGAAGGGGATCTATTCCTAGCGCTAACGCAGTTCTTTTAGGAGAGTTTACGTTGTTCGCAAAGACTCGGTGTCCCTTGGGATACCCAATTATTTCGTCAAACAAAACTGCGGGACAACCCTCAATCATCCTAGCTAAGGAAGATATTGGTCCCACTTCGGAGATAACGTCGGCGCCATTTATGGACCTGAGCTCTCCCAGTTCATCGACTTTTCTTATGAAATCTCTAAGATCTTTAATGCTCATAGAAGATCCTCTGGTGATTACACTTCGAAAACGAACAAGACGAACGATCTAACACGTGAACCTATTAGGCTCTCTTGAAGAAAAGCTTACTGGCTTAAGACGACTAGGAGCCCAAACTCGAATTTTTCTGAATCGAATGAAGAGGCTCCCTTCGCCTATCAATGGAGACACAGTCGTCCAATGCGTCACATTCATGTTTGTTGTATTCGAAAATTTCAATTAATCATTCGGGGTGCTGATTTTTCAATGCGGATTGTTCAGCCAAGTCTTGTCTGACAACTAACCTAAACGAGATCAACTGAAGTTTTTTCAGCATTAGAGGTGGATAGTTGAAATGCTCTTGGTAGCTATCCGGATCTACCGTAAAAGGCCCACAAAATCGAGGAATTCTTATATTATTGTCGGACGCTATTAGCAAATTTGGGTGCTGTTGAAATGGAAATGACGATTGCCGAAAAAATCCTCGCGCGATGCTCGGGTAAAGAGACTGCAGAAGCTGGCGACATCGTAACAGCTGAAGATAGATCTGGCAATGGTCCCAGAGGTTTTGAACGAGCCCAGCGACGTTCTGGTCAGCGCGGGGTATAAGCAGGGACTAACAAGCGTATGGGATAAAGACAAAGTGATAGTGGTACTCGATCATCGTAGTCCCACCATTTCCGTAGCCGCAGCTGAAAGGTATCGCAATAATCGAGAACTAGCCAAGAAATATGGATTAACCTACTTTTACGATATTGATGCAGGAATCTCCCATCAAGTCCTTCCTGAGAAAGGCCATGTAACCCCTGGACAATTGATAGTTGGCAAAGATTCTCATTCTACCACCTATGGCGCTTTCAACGCAGCGGGGACGGGAATAGGAGCCACCGAGATGGCATACGTCCTCGGAACAGGAGAACTTTGGTTCAGAGTACCCGAAACTATAAGGTTCATGCTCAACGGAACGCTTTCCCCATTTGTTTACGCTAAGGATATCATGCTTCACATTGCTGGTTCATTTGGTACCGAGGTGGCGCAATACAAATCAATCGAATGGGACGGACCCCTTGCTACAAGCCTGAGTATTGACAGTAGAATGACGATGAGCAATATGTCTGTCGAGCTTGGAGCCAAATTCGGACTCTTCGAGGCGGATGAAAAGACCAATGATTTTCTGAGATCAAGAGTTCAAAAACCTATTACCCCTGTGCGTTCAGATTCTGGCGCAGTATTCGAAGAGGAATACGATATAGACGTTTCGGGAATCGAACCGCAGGTAGCTTGTCCAGATACCGTCGGTAATGTAAAACCAATTTCTGAAATAAAAGGGGTACCTATAGATCAGGCCGTAATCGGATCTTGCACCAACGGTCGCTTTGAAGATTTGGAAATTGCTGCGCAAATAGTAGAAGGAAAGAGAGTACATCCTGGAACAAGATTCATCGTCGGTTCTGCATCAGCGGAAGTTTATGAGAAAGCTCTCGCCGCGGGCTTGATCTACAAACTTGCGAAATCTGGAGCTATTATCACTAATCCTGGGTGCGGGGTATGCATAGGGAGCGCGGGCGCGTTGGCTAAAGGAGAAGTATGCATTGCTGCAACACCAAGAAATTTCAAGGGAAGAATGGGTAGCTATGATGCTAAGATATACCTAGCCTCACCTGCAACTGTTGCTGCCTCTGCATTACGTGGTGTCATAACGGATCCAAGGGATGTGGTGTAATTGGGCACAATAGTGGGCAGAGTTCTGAAGTTCGGTGACAATATCGACACGACCGTTATTGCACCCATTGAGACGGCCGATAAAGACCTCAAGAAAGCATTATTCGGTGCTATAAGGCCAAATTTCTATCAAGAAGTCAGGGAGAACGATGTAATAGTTGCGGGCACCAACTTTGGCTGTGGTTCTCAGAGAGAGCAGGCCTGCAGCTTTCTTAAGGAGCTTGGCATTAGGGCAATTTTCGCAGATTCAATCGCCAGAATTTATTTCAGAAACTGCATGGCAATTGGGTTGCCCGCTGTACCTTGCAAGGGTGTGACTTCAATATTCAATGAAGGTGACACAATAGAAGCTGAAATATCTACTGGTAAAATTAGGAACCTGACTACTGGAAAAACTCTATCCACAAAGCCGCTTCCCCCTGATCTAGTTCGAATGTTGGATCAAGGTGGCATAGTTCCACTACTTATTTCACGTTTGCAGGAAAAAAATATTATTTGAAGAGCCCAGTTGGTTCATCCACGGGGCACAATCGAAAAGAAAGTCCTCTTTGATTCCGCCTTGCCGATTCTGGATTTTGTTATGCGGCACCGGGACCCTTAAGGAATATGACTTAATTTTTTGAGCCTAGCCAAGTGAGCCAAGCGATGAAATCCTCTTCAATGAAACTCGCTGAATTTGTTACCGATCTCCAGTACGATAAACTGCCAGCTCCGATAATAAAACAAGCCAAACTTTGTTTAATGGACACTATAGGCGTGGCAATCGCGGGAGCAGAGGCCCCTTGGAGTAAAATCATCGCAGATTATGTTAGATCGTTAGGCGGTACCGAGCAATCTTCTATTTATAAGAATGATTTCAAAACTTTGCCACAAAATGCCGCCTATGCGAATGGTTCTTTTGCTCACGCTTGGGAATATGATGACGCCGAAAGATCAATGCTTCATCCTGGAGCTGTAATTGTTCCATCCGCTATTGCCACCGCGGAAGCCTCGCAAGCAAATGGCAGAGATTTGATTGTTGCAATCGTAGCTGGTTATGAAGTGATGATCCGTGTCTCGCGGGCGGTTAATCCCCAGCCTTATCGTAGTCACGTCTTTCGTGGCTTCCACCCTACATCTACATGTGGTCCATTTGGCGCTGCTGCTGCAGCGTCTGTGATTATGGGTCTTGATAGTGAACAAATTGCTGATGCTCTGGGGCTAGCCGGAAGTCATGCATCAGGGATTCAAGAATTCTTAGCTGATGGGTCCCCAGTCAAACGACTACATCCGGGAAAAGCTGCTCATGATGGTATCTCTTCAGCTCAACTAGCAGCGAGGGGTCTTTCTGGACCGAGAACTATTTTCGAGGGTCGCGATGGATTTTTACGAGCTTTTCCGATCATTATGACGACACGATAATAACTAACGGGCTGGCTGAAAGTTACGCCATTCTGGACACTATTTTCAAAAAATATCCATGTTGTCGGGGGTGTCATGCCTCAATCGATGCGGTCCTCGAGCTACGTAGGAAATACGATTTCGAACCTGATATGGTGGAGACTATGTCCGTTCATGTTCCGAGTCTAACTTTCAAGGACGTAGCCGATCCAGAGGAGCAGAGAATGAATCCATTGACACCCCTTGAAGCCCAACAGAGTCTTTACTTCTGCATCTCGACAATCTTGATCGATGGCAATATGTCGATTCAGAGTTTTTCTGATTCTGCAATCCGAAGAAGGCCAGTACTTGAACTGGCAAAAACGATTCATGTTGAAGCGGATCGACAAATGGATGGAATCCCATATTCTCCAGCTGAGGTATCAATAACCTTTCGAGACGGGAATTCAGTAAGCTCGAGGGTGGATCAGGCTATCGGGGGTCCCAACAATCCGCTAAGTACGAATGAACTGACATCAAAGTTTCAAGAAAACACTACCGGTATGCAAAGCGAAGAGATTTTGAAATTGATAAATCATCTTGAATCTATTGAAAGAATCACTGATATTACTGAACTGATTATCGAAAAAAACTGAAAAACGATCCACTTCCCCAGTTTGAAAAAATAAAGTCATTCTGGAACGATTTGGTCAACACAACTAAGTTCTTCGAGGTCTTCTACAGTCGAAATAATGAACTCTATCTTGTTTTTGTCGAGGACGTACGATGCCAGTTTCGTAAATTTGTCTCTGATTTCTCGAGGGGACATCGGGTTCATCGGGCTTCCCTTGGAATGCATTACACTACTGCTGAAACTTTTTCCATCAGTCAACTTAATTTCGACATGAACGTTCACTGGGCGAGTTGGGTCTGACATCATTTGACGGTCAATTTCCGGATCCGCCATTACCTCTACCCTCTTAGAGAGACTAAGTATATTCGAATCGCGGATTTTCTTCTCAGTGAATTGGTCAAGAAAGGCATTCTTCTCAATGAGAAAAACTGCAACGCAATAAGGCAGACTCATCATTGCCGAAGAAACGCTGTCTACTTTGAAGCCATAGCTGAATTCTTTGTTTTGAGTGCTTGTTTTGACTACAATTTTTTCTATTGATTCTGGAGCGATTTCGTGCCCCTCGATCGCCTTTTTTACCGCGTCTATAGTTCTACAATTTCCTGCATCACACGAATATGGTTTCAGTGACACGTTGCCTGCCTCGAATGACTTTCCTAAATCGGTTACCAGCCTCCCGATGTCGGGGTTGTCAGAAAAACCCCTGCAAAATCCTCCGTGCGGTGCTTCCAAGACATCTTTCGTGCCACTAAGACCCGACTGAGCCAGCAGTGCCGCCATGATTCCTGTCTGTGCCGCCCTTCCAGCATTCAATCTCTTTACCAGTGAAGGGTTGTATAGACCAGATGCCTCCGTGCCGGCTATCGATAAAGCACAAATTGTTCTTTCTTCGTCTAATCCTAGGATTTTCGCGGCTCCAGAAGCGCTTCCGAATACGCCACAAGTCCCAGTTGGATGAAATCCTCGAAGCCTGTGAGAAACACCCAAAGCTATTCCTACCCTGCACATAACTTCGTAACCGGCTGTTACCGCCGTAAGGAATGTTTTTCCATCGACATTTCCCTTCAACTCTGCCATAGCGAGAACGGCCGGAATAACGACTGTGCCTGGATGAGTTACACTATTTCTATGAGCATCGTCTAGCTCGAATGCATGGGCCATTGTTCCGTTTATGAAAGCAGCATTCATTGAAGGTAATTTCCTACCTCGCCCCCAGACGCTTGCCTCACCATTTCCTTTCCAATTCATGACCAGATCTGAAAAAGATCTAACCCAGGATAGCGTGGATCCGTAAATACCACTGCCAAGGGTGTCCAGTATGGATGCCTTTAGATTATTCACGATATTCGTTGGAATATTTTTGTAATCAAGGCTGGCAACAAATGAGGCCACGGTTTCCGTTTGGCTTGACATAGATTGCTAGGCCGCCGACTCTGCCGATATATCGTTATTGAATAAGATCAGTTTTATTGATTGAAAATTTTTGAGAAACTAGTTCATGTCCAGTTATTCATAAATCCCACAGAATGATCCACTCGTCTGAATACCCCTTTGGTAAGAACGTATGAAATAGCCATATTGGAAGGAGACGGGATAGCCTGGGATACCATACCCGAGGCAGTAAAAGTCCTAAAAGCCGTGGAAGAAATTGAGGGGTTGAATTTTGAATTCATAAAGATACCCAGCGGCGGAAAATATTTTCTAGATTCTGGAAAGAAAACCTCGTGGCCTGAAGGTTCACTTAACACATGTAAGCATGCAAACGCGATTCTAAAGGGTCCGATGGGCTGGCCAGGAGCAAACCTGCCCGACGGCAGAGAAGCTATTGGTGAAGTAGTTCTAGGTTTAAGATTCGACCTGGACACATACGCAAATATCAGGCCGTGCAAATTATACGAAGGTGTCAGCTCACCCTTGGTGGGTAGAAAAGTCGGAGACATTGATTTTGTTATTGTAAGAGAAAATACAGAGGATCTATATCTGCCGATTAGGGGGTCGATAACTCGAGGCGGTAACACGGAAATGAGTGTTGACGTCAGGGTCATCACGAGAAAAGGCTCTGAAAGAGTAATTGATCACGCTTTCAAGTTGGCAACGCGCAGAAAGCGTGGTGCTCCTTCTGACGGCAAGAAAAGAGTCACCTGCATAGACAAGAGCAACGTGCTCTTGGGTTGCCGATTATTCAGAGACATCTACGATGAGATAGCGCCTAAATATCCTGACATCGAGAAAGACTACGCTTACATTGACGCATGGACGCAGTGGGTCATCCGAAAACCAGAGTTCTTCAACGTTTGTGTCACGACCAATGTCTTCGGCGATATTATCACAGATCTCGCCGGCGCGATTCAGGGTTCCCTGGGACTAGCAGGAGCCGCCAATATCGGGGACAACTATGCCTATTTTGAAGCCATTCACGGATCTGCTCCAAAATACGCCGGCAAAAATGTAGCCGATCCCTGTTCAATGATACTCTCTTCTTCTATGATGTTGGATTGGATGGGAGAAAAATACAGCGATGAAAAATTGTCCTCAGGAGGGCGTCTCATCGAGGATTCGCTTGCCGCGGTCCTAAAAGAAGGGAAAATCAGGACCTATGATCTGGGAGGAACATCGAGTACGAAGGAGTTCGGAGATGCGATCGCCCAAAAGATTAAATTTCCAGAACTAGTTGTGTAGGATTATCGAATTTTTTCGGGGACCATGATATCTTCATGAGCATGACGATTGCCGAGAAAATTCTCGCGCGGGCTTCGGGAGAAAAACATGTTTCTCCAGGGGATCATTTGACCGCCAAAGTGGACCTGGTCATGATTCACGAAGGTTTTGCAATGATGCATCAAACCCTTATCAAAGAGGGACTACCCGAAGGCCTGCCATCAGTCTGGGATCCTGAAAAAGTCGTCGTGGTTTTGGACCATTGGTCCGCTGCACCCACTGTTACTACCGCAAACTATCACGCTATACTGCGGAAATTGGCAGAAAGATACGGAATCAGGCACTTTTACGATATTAACGCTGGCATTTGTCATCAAGTTTTGACGGAAAAGGGTCACGTCCTTCCTGGAAGCTTGATTCTGGGAGCGGACTCGCACACTTGTACCTATGGCGCTCTAAATGCTGCGGGTGCGGGAATTGGAAACTCGGAAATGGCGTACGTGCTCTCCACTGGCGAGTTGTGGTTTACCGTACCTAGTACAGTGAAGATTCATATCACCGGAAAGTTTCCAGATTCGGTCTATTCTAAAGACCTGATTTTGTACATCGCGGGGAGGTATGGAATAGAGTTGGCGCAATACAAGTCAATAGAATGGGGAGGTCCTTGCGTCGGCGAGATGACACTCGCGAGTAGAATGGTTATGAGCAATATGTCAATCGAGTTAGGTGCAAAATTTGGGCTCTTCGAGGTTGACGACAAAATACTAGATTATTTGAGCACTAGAACCACCCATCGATTTGAGCCCGTGAAGAGTGACAAGGATGCAACTTACGATTCGAAGTTCTCGGTTGATGTCTCCGACTTGGAGCCGTACGTAGCTGCGCCCCATTCACTGGCCAACTCAAAACCCGTTTCTGAGCTGCAAGGAACCCCAGTAGATCAAGCCTTCATTGGTTCGTGTGCAAATGCAAGATACGAGGATCTGGAGGCGGCTGCCAGAGTATTGAAAGGCCACAAAGTCTCTTCAAGCACTCGCTTGATCGTTACGCCCGCTTCATGGGATGTTTATCTAAAAGCTATGGACGAAGGGCTTCTCAAAATCTTTGTCGAAAGCGGTGCAGTAGTCACCAACTCATCTTGCGGTCCGTGCATGGGTGGCTGCAACGGTGTATTGGCACCCGGAGAAAAATGCATCTCGTCTTCAAACAGGAACTTCAAGGGCAGGATGGGAAGTCCTGAGGCTGAAGTATACCTTGCTTCTCCTGCAACCGTTGCTGCTTCATCAATAAGAGGGAGAATCACAGATCCGAGGGAGTACCTTCGTGCAAATTAGTGGCAGAGTATGGAAATTCGGAGACAATATCGATACTGACGCGATGGCACCTGGGATATATGTTGGACTCCCTACGAATGAATTCAAAAAGTATTGCTTAAAATCAGTTCGACCTGAGTTTCCTGAAAATGTTAGACCGGGCGATCTAATCGTCGCGGGAAGAAATTTTGGATGCGGATCGAGCAGAGAAATTGCTCCTGAGAACATTAAGGCGCTTGGGATTAGTGGAATCCTTGCCGAGTCCACCGGACGGATATTTTTTAGAAACTGCATTGCGATAGGACTACCTATCGTGATTTGCCCCGAAGTTGCTAAACTTTTCAATGACGGAGATCAGGGCGAGATCGATCCTGCAACGGGGACTATCAAGAACCTAAGTAGCGGTCAACAATCGGAAAGTAAGCCTCTCTCATCAGTGATGCTCAATGTTCTTGAAGCTGGAGGAATTATGCCACTATTAAAGAAGAGGTTAGGAAAAACTTGAACTGACCCAAGTAACGAGAATTTCCTCTGCCACCGCCGATTTTAAGTAAATATTATTGCCCTGTTACTTTTTTCGAGAATTATTTAAGAACTGAAGGAACGCGCGTCGTTACGGGCTCTGAATGAATAATTTGAACGAGTTCGAATGGCGGAGATCTAAGATCACTAGTCTGATGGACAAGAGAAAGCTCGATGTCTTGTTAATTTATTCCTACCCTCTAACTGGTCATATTTGGAGTAACACCAACTTTGATACTGTCTACTGGATTTCGAATTATGACATGCTTGGAAATTATTCAATGGTCATACTTCCGAAAAGCGGTGCCCCCGTTCTATTAATTTCTGAAGCATGGGATTTAGACAGAGCGAAAGAGAAATCGTGGATAAAGGATGTGAGAGTGACGACCAAGCTTTGGGAAGATTGCAAGGAAATCTTGCGACGGGATGGCCTTCTAGAACAAAAAATAGGAATGACGGGCGAAGAATTTCTGTATGCCGACTCCTTTGAAGATCGGCATAAGGTGCTGCCAAATACCAAGATCGAGCCCTGCACTGATATTGCAAGAGATGTTCTTTTTCCAAAGAGCAAAATGGAAATGGAGCGCTACCTAAAAGCTGCTGAGATTGCTGAGGCTGGATTTCAAGCTCTATTGGATGCAATTAGACCGAATGTGACAGATTTAGAACTCCAGGCTGCGACCCAGGTCGCGATGCGACGCATGGGTGCAGATGACGCTGCTACTTTGATTGGTTCTGGTGCACGCCCAACCTCCATGACCTCTCCTACGGGCAGAACCATCAAAGAAGGGGACATCATCGTAATGGAGCCGAATCCCCTTTACGATGGCTTGTTTGTAGAAATATGTCGAACCGTGGTAGTAGGCAAGGCATCAGAGATCGTTAGAACGAGATTTGATTTATTGACAAAAGCCTTTGAAAAAGCTGTGGCAATGATAAAGCCTGGACTCCCGGTTGAGGCTCTAGCGATTGCCCAGGAGGACGTATTGGCCTCAGCTGGGTTTTGGGAGAACCTTCGCCCCCCAAATTCGCGTGTGCGAGGGCATGGAGATGTAGGGGGAATGGAAATATTAGTCGGCAATAAGACGACATTGGCAGAGGGTATGGTTTTCACACTTCATCCGAATAACTATTTTCCAGACACAGGTTATTTGGCTCTAGGCGAACCATTTCTCGTAACGGAGAATGGTTACGAACGCCTAACCAAGATGCCCTACAAACTGTATTCGACGGAACGAGAAGTTAGGGAGTGATTTGAATGCTTTCACTACGCCCGCTGTTTGGCGGCTATTCAACCGGACCGTGGGGATGGAACGCTCTTGAAATGCCCATCGAGGAATTCAGGGATCGCGTTTCACGATCGAAGAAGGAAATGGGTCGAAGAGGAATCGATGCGCTACTTGTATTCGGCAGAGCTGATGGGTCGTGGAAGAACGGCAATGTGCTTTATCTTGCAAACGCTAACGTTTGCTACAACAGGTCGATTGGACTCATAATCCCTCGAGAAGGAGATCCAACATTACTTGGTTGTTGGATTCCTCGAGACTTTGGATGGGAGGTTCGAGCTTCGACCTGGATCAGGGACGTCAGATCTTTGGAATTCCGAGTGATGGGTACATATGACTTGGGTCCAAATGTTAGGAGAGTGTTGGACGGCTTGAACCTGACTTCTGGAAAAGTAGGTCTTGTAGGTGCGGGCTGGATGGACGCAGGCTCTTACGTAACCCTCAAGCGTGAACTTCCTAATGTCTCTTTCGAAGATGCGACAGACATTATTGAGAATCAGAGGATGGTAAAAAGCGAAGCGGAAGTGCACCTAATCAAGAAAGCAAGTCAAATTTCTGATGCGGCATTTCAAACATTCAAAAGTTCAATCCAAGAAGGAAAGACGGAGTCGGATGTTCTTTCCGATATAGACGCTGCCACTAGAACAATAGGAGCTCATAATTTCAGATCCTTGATTGCAAGCGGCCCCGATGCTCAGAGATCTTTAGGAATGCCCGGTCGGGTCTTGAAAAAAGGTGATCCCGTACTGCTTCTGATGGCGTTCGAAAATTGGAAATATTGGTCACAGATCGGAAGGACGCTAGTAGTCGGAGAGGCAAATGAAAAGCAATCAAATCTAAACAAGACCGCAATCAAAATCTATTCTAGAATGTTGGAAAAGGTAAAGCCCGGGATTACAGCTTCCTCCCTTGCAAGGGACACAACTGAAATCTGTCGCGACTTGAAAGCTGGATCCTTAAAGATTGATTACGGGTTTGGCCACGGTATCGGTGTAGAAATAAACGAAAGACCTCAGATAATAGAGAAGGATACGACTCCATTACAAAAAGGGATGGTTCTCGCCGTTCAAGTGGGGTTCCACGCTTCGGAAGTCGGAGGTGTGTTTCTAAGTGATACTCTTCTAGTTACAGATAATGGCTATGAAAGATTGACACGATCTCCTTATGATGAAATGCATTAAGGTTAGAAGAGAGAATGAAAATGACTTTACGTTCGATATCATATATTCGCTAATCTTTCATCTATTCGAAGTTGATTTACCTAGTCCAACGTGCCCGCATGCTTGCTGATAATTTCAAGCATCTTAACCATAGCTTTTAAGGCGTATCTCATATTTTCCTCCAATAGACCATACGTGTCGTCAAGGGTTCCAAACCCGGGCATTACGACAAAATTTCCGCTCGAAACAGGTGTCGGTCCTATTCCCATCTCCAAAAACCCGTTGAATAAAGGATCTACGCCAGCGAAGATGTCTTCGCTGCTGAACATTGGTATCCCAATTTCTCCGTCTATCCAAGTTTTTGCATAGTTAACTTCGACTCCGCCAAAATTGTAAGATTTTGTAACCTCGATTCCCTTTCCAAGTTTGGGATTAATCTTGGCAAATTCTTCCATAGTTATCTCGTACACTTTATCGGTCCACCTAATTATTAGCGAACGCTTGTCTCTGAGAGCCTTCAGGGCTGCAATTTGCCCCACGAGGCCGGTCTTCCCAGGATCGAATGAAGAATATGCGGCTTTACCATACGCAGAGATTGTCCCGTAACGATTACTGTGGAAACCCATTGCCTTACGAAGAGGCACCATATACTCCTCTTTTCCGATGATCAATCCGCTCGTCGGACTCAGAGCGTCCTTGTCCATACTGTATAGCATCAGGTCACAATCGGTCTTTCTCAAATCGTTACCAATGAAGGGCAGTCCAGTTGCATTATCAGTAATGTAAGGAACATCATACCTTTGGGCGACTTTGCTTATCATCTTCTCGAGGATCGAGGCGCCCGCGCTGTCTTTCTCTCTCCGTCCGTAACCCGGCGTATCCATCGTAAGAGTAGAAAATGCGGAAACGAAAGCTGAATTTCTATCTGCCACTTCTGCGATCTTTTCTGCGGAGGCTTTAGCGTCAACATTTTCTAATAACATAGTGGGGCAATACTTTATCCCATGTACATCATATCTTGCTCCGATCAGCGGAACAACCACTGTATCGAGATTGTTTAGTCTCTTTCCTGCGGAAGAAAATTCTCCTGAAGTTACTCCCGCGTCCGAAAAAACATCCTTGTATTTGGGAGGGAATGGTCTCCCGTAAGCTCCCTGATGGAAGAGATGCTTCTCGTAAAGTGTAACGTATCTAGTTCGATAGTTATCTCCCCTGCCTTGCATTGGCGGAGCAGCAAGTACATCAAAAGATAGACAGAGTGCCGATTCGCAGGTATTCGCCGGGACTGCGTCATATTCATCTCCGTAAAAACCCTTAACCAACTCCCGGATTTGGTCGACGAGACCGCTTAACGGCATGGGTTGCCGATGCGCAACTTCTATCGCATCTCTAACATCCTTGCCGAGGACACGAGGCATGCCTGAAATTGCTCCAGTAAGCCCTATCTTACCTTTCAAAGAATCTGGCATTCCAATTTCCTCCGGCACCCTCTTTGCTTCGGAAATTATCTCGGGATATTCCTTCTGAAGCTTCTCATACATTCGGAACTTGAAATTTGTTTTCAACTTCTCTAACCCTCACGGAAAACTTTTGGTTTACAAAAAATTCGGAGCGAGGTCTATTCTGGATCGACCTTGCCTCCAAAAAAAGTGAATAAACTCAGAAATGTAATTGAGATCATTAGTTTGATTCTTCTTTATACTTCATAAACAGATTGCCTAGAAAATCTTCCATTCAAATTTTCTTAGTGCCTTTTCGTCAATCTCAATTCCTAGACCAGGTCCTTTGGGAACGTCTACCCACCCATTTCGAACCGAAAATGGTTGTTTGATTAATTCCCATCGGAGAGGAAGCTCTTCTCCATACTTGACTCCCATTCCATGACCTACCTGCCACTCCGCGAGAAACGAATTAGGCGTAGAAGCCATGACTTGCATTACAGCTGCAAAATTCAGAGGGGTTTCAGTGCAATGAGGCTGGTATTTTACTCCCCTTGATTGAGCTATAGAAGCAATCTTGTACGATTCTGAGATTCCACCGCAGCTGACAGGATCGCACTGGACTAGCTGAATCCCGCTCTTTAAAATCAGGTCAGCAGCTTCTCTGTTCATGTATTGGTGCTCCCCAGCAGCTATTGGAACTGTCGTACTTCGAGAAATGATTGCTAGACCATCGAAATCATAAGACAAGATAGGCTCCTCAAACCATGTAATTTCGTATTTTTCAAGGACCTTTGCAACTCGAATTGCCTCGGATAGTGAGAATCCCTGCCAAGCGTCTACCATCAGATCATTCTTATAACCAATTATGTCCCTTAGCTGCTTTAGCGTGACATCTAGTTCAGCGGCAGTTCCAACTTTTCCTGGAAATATGCCAGGATGAGATATGCCAATTTTGAATCCTGTGAATCCATAGTCGAGATAAAGTTGAAAATTATCCGGATCACCATGACTTGCGTACAACCGAATTTTATCACGGAATCCGCCAATAAGTTTGTGAATGGGCTTGTTGCAAGCCTTTCCTAGTATATCCCAAAGAGCAATATCGACGCCGCTAATTGCAAATGATTCTGCACCCTTGTGTCCTTCTGATAGAGTAGCAAGCGGAGAATTTAGCCAACTCTCCCAGATTTTCGGCCTGTCGAAGGGATCTTCTCCGATTAGTAAAGGTCTGAGCCGGTTAAGCAACATTAGAGCTACTTCTGGAGCTCCTGTTGTTCCACATTGACCCCATCCGACAAGACCGTCGTCAGTGGTAATTTTTGCCAATAGATATCTGCGAGTAGGATGCATAAATCCCTCCAGCTTGCATTCTACTCCAACTGCCTCAACCTCTTTGATCTTCATACGGATGAACTCCCTAGTCACGAAACGGAAACGAATTTAGATAAGAATTGCAAAATGCTCCTATCGATTGTGTTATAAAATAAAGATGAAAATAATTGTCAATCTTTAGCATGTTATCAGATCTAATCTTACACTTGAGAACATTCCATTAGAGTATACATGTTCACGCGCGTGAACAATCAACATAAATAAAAGCATTGACTCGCAAAAAACAAGTAATGTTAGAGGTTCCTGTCGAATCTATACGTCCATTCTTAGAAAGTCGAGTTGAAAGCGAATCGGAAGCAGACGATCTATACACATCCTTGTCAAAGCTTGGACAGCTTGCGCCCATCCTCGTGAGGCCTTCCAAGTCGACTTCGTTCGAATTTGAGTTAATATTTGGATACCGAAGATTATCAGCCGCCAAAAAATTGGGATGGAAGTCGATAAATGCGAACATTGTAGAAGCTTCAGATTCTGAAGCGTTAATGATGGCGTTTTCAGAAAATGTCGACAGGAAAGGATTCACGGATTACGAAAAAGCACTAATCTTGGACAAGTTGCACAAAACCACTGGAAGCAGTTATGATCAATTAGGCGATCTCATCGGTAGATCCCGTGCGTTTGTGTCACAACACGTCGCTATGCTTCATTTGTTCTCTGACTCAGTTGCTCCAAGAGACGAACAATTGAGAGTTTTGTCACTTCTCACCGAAAATCATGCTAGAATTCTGAATAGGATTGAAGATGCCGAGGATAGATGGAACACCGCCAAATTAGTCGTTAGCTCTGGAATGGGGGTTAGAGAATTACAGAGACTGTATCCGAGCTCCGATGGGAAAAGAAATACAAAAAAGAGAACAAGATCGACTAAACGGGAAGAAATTCGTGAACTTGTCTTCACCCTGATCGAAGGACTCAACAATAGGGACTTCCATTCTTTCTCTACATCGCTGCACAGCAAAGAATTCAGCTGTTATTCAGATGAACCAATATTCCCCTCTCTTGGTCGGGATGAATTACAATCCCGAAGTTATTTTGAAAAGCAAACCTCTTTCAAGAAGAATCGAAGCTTGAAGGATCTCGAAGTACACGTTCACGGAGACGTAGCTTACGCCACTTTTGTAATGTTATTCGATGTCGACTTTCCCGCAAATCATCATAAAAGATCAAACAGGTCGACTTGTATCTTCCAGCGAACCAATCAAGGCTGGAAGGTAGTCCATATGCATTGCTCAAACTACGATGAACCAAGCAAGGAGACGATTTCCTCATTAGTTGAAAATCCTGTAAGATTGCTTCAAAAGCAGAAGAGACCCGTCATGGAATCACCTCAAAGCCATAGTACTATGTCTAAATAGGCGACTAATTTTCTCCCGCTCGCATGACTGCGGGAGGTACTCCATGGAAGAGTCGTGATACACTACAATTTTTCGCAGGAGGATCGCCATCTAATACTACAGTGGTGTGAGCCAGTTTGACCTATGCTCTAAATTCCCTGTTACGGCCTGCGCGTAATGAGTAGCAATTTTCTTGGTAATTGTGCCAGGGTACTCCGAGCCAAGCGGTATGTCGTCTATGCTACTAACAGGGCGAATCTCACCGCCCGTTCCGCAAAGGAATACCTCATCCATTCCGTAAAGCTCGACTCTAGTAATGTCTCTCTCTTCTACCCTAATACCGAGATCCTCCCTAGCAAGGGTGATCAAAGAATCTCGTGTTACGCTATCGAGAATAGAGGCAGTGACGGGTGGAGTGAAAAGAACTCCGTCCTTGACCATCATCACGCATGTAGACCCCGCCTCTGAAACAAATCCTCGGTTGTCCAAGAAAAGACAACCATAGTAACCAAGTCGATTTGCTTCGTTCTCCCCCAGACGAGAGTTTGCGTAATTCCCCAAAGTCTTATTCTGCGGTGGAAGCGCATCCGAGGCAATCCTTCTCCAAGATGAAACAAGTAGGCTGCGCTTGTCCATGAATGTGGAATTCCCATTATCCAATAGAGTATTCATGGGCATCACATGGATTACAACATGGACGTCCTTTTCTGACATGCCGCCGACTTTGTATACTTTGGTCAAATTCGGGGCTGGATGTACGAGTTCCCTTTGAGATTGTTTGATCGGACGGTATCTCTGACATAATCAAGCAACTGCTCTTTGCTCATTGGAATCTCTATGGAAGAAACGGAAGCGGATCGCCATAATCTTTTGACGTGATCGTTCCATCTGAATATCGCAATGTTCCCACTCTGACTCATGATGTCTCCCTGCGCGTAGGCCCTTATCCCTTCAAAAATCCCAAGATGGGTGGGGCTCAAGACGGAGCAAACTGCATTCTTGTTATCAATGATCTGGCCATCCATCCAGCAGTGTTCTGCTCCTTCAAAAGTGAGTGACATTGAATTGGGATTAAACCTCGTCCAATTTATGGATTGCCGGCATCTTTTCGAAATTTACCTAAGATTCTACTGAGCTACGTTGACATCATCAAAGGACAACTTTGATGCTCCTCTTAATCAGAAAAATTCTGTGAATGATTATTTTCTCAGTTTCATTTCTGACCATTCATTTTCTATTCATTGCAGTTATCCTTTCTTTCGAGAATGAGACTTCTTCATTTTTCCATTTACTGGACCAGCTTTGTTTGAAACTTTTATCAAGAGATTGAAATCCTCTGTAAGAGTATTTTGATTTCTGCGGATGAGGCTCAATAACACGCTGAAGTGCTTGTCCCTACGCCCATTCTTCAGATAGGAACGCACCAACCTTCTCTCTAGACTTGTGAAAAGATATTTTCTCAAAGATGCATCGGCGCGTCGAACCGACTCGAAGAGTAATTTATTCTTTTTTCATTGACTTGATTATAAAGTTGAGAAAAAGCAGAGTACTCGAGTCATAGGAATCTCACGAGGTATGCTTAGCATAAGCTGCTAAGGACTTGATCCGCAAATGGGCGGTAAGAGATGACAGGATGAGCCTAAATATTGCTCTGGATGATCTGCCCGACAAGACACATCGCAGACTTCTAGTCTGTTTTTGCAGACGACAACCCTTATGGAAGCCTGTAGTTCTGTCGCATGTCTTGAAAAAGGTTTGAAGGAACTTCAGCCAATAGAAAAGACAAAGTCAGATGAGAATCAAACGATGAAAGGTAGCCGGGCCAAGAGAGCAAAGACAACCACTCGGGTGAGATCAAAAGCTCAGACCGCCAGCACTTGCGAGATCCCAATATTGAGCGTCTTATCGAATGCACCAGTCAATGGTGTGAGTACCAGGCAGGTCTTACAAGAGGTGAGGAGCTCGAAATGGTTCAGCGAGCTCGATGACGACGATCGCCGGGCTCGCTATCCGAAATCAAAAAAGACAATTGTTGACAGCATAATCAAGTTTGCAAAGAAAAATCTTGTTTTGAAGGGGGAAATCTACGCTGTCAGTGAAGATAAGCCGCTCGGCATTTGGAGAATAACGCAGAAGGGACTAATCAGGTCAGCGATGGAGGGGAATAATTGGAGCCCGAGGTATACAATTCATGAAGATGCAATCCTGATAGAAGAGGAAGGAAAAAACAATTGACGCGCCTAAGCAGGGTATAGGGGTACGGCAGCAGTGCATACATGCACGCATTCATCGCTTCCAGTTTGAGACGGTGCTTGGTTCAAATGGCGCCACAGCCGCGATGGACAATTCCCGTAAACATGCGAGCGCAAGACAAACCTGTGCTTGATGCCGCGCTAAGTATAGCAAAGAACGAAGGGCGCGATATTACGAGTGTATTTCGTATTGCGCTAGCAGAGTTTGTCAAGACACGGTCTGGTATGAAGGAAGGGCGAAAGATGGATGAGTTTCTTGATGATAGCTCGGAAAATCCGCTGTGTAACCGTGTCTTGACTCCGGAGGAATTGAGGAACTGGTCAGAAGCTGAGTATGCTCGACGCTGCGCGGCTTGTTCGATCGAGAAAAGAGGAACTGGATTCCGAGCTCAGAAGAAGAGGATATTTCTTCAAGTGGTGAAATCTGTCGATTTGTTCTAGTTTGTTGTGAAAAACCCTGTTATCGAGTGCAAATCCCACCGGCGGCCCTCTTTTCAGGGTCTTTTATGGTCGGACTCAAATAATCACACATGTGGAAATATCCGAGTCCATTGATGGCAACTATCAGGAGAATAAGAGAAATATTCAGCAGGCGAAGAAGAGGATCCTTCGAATCCAAGCGAAAGAATTCATCGCCAAGGCTAAGAAAGATCCCCAATGGGTGTATGAGACCATTAAGAATTGGTTTGTGAAAGAGCAGGCTCGTGTCGATGCAGGAAAAAAGGAAGATGATACAGTAAGAGGGTATCTCCGTCCGATAAAGGGAATTTGTGAAATGAACGAGGTTGCTCTCAGCGAATCAACAATCAGAGCAGTTAACGAGCCTTAGGGCAGGCTTGGAAACAAGCCGGGGCAGAAGGTTCAGGGACGAAACAAGGTGGGCGAATACGAGATAATTGAGTTCGACTTCACCAAAACCCCTGAAACACCAAATACAGCAAATAACATGAGTCGAATGGAGTACTTCAACGGCGTTTACGGCGGGCTTCTCGAAATCAAGGATAAAACTCAGCCGTTGATGAAGGTTAAAGTTGCAAGGGGGATCTATCGAGATCGACCCGATGCAATTTACCACGTGCCCGAGCTGCTCGAATTCGACCGGATACCACCCACACCTGCGATCTAACATCAGGCTCATGTCTGCCATAAGCAACATCACCAAACCATTCCCAAGAAGCAGATTCGCGCATCTACTGAATTTTATCGAGGGAGATCCATTCGGTAGAACTAAAGGATTCGTCACAAGTGAATTCATAAAAAATTTCATCATTGTTGATTCAAAGCCCGTGAACGCAAAGGCTCAGGTACTTAGATCCAATAGAGGTGAAAATGGGCGACAAACATCTCAAAGTTTCAGACGAAAGTCAATTCTTAGACAAAATATCTGAGCGTCACTTTCATAGGATGATTAATAAAGCTCTCGATATTGCCAACTGAGCTGAATATAGTCCTGGTTAAATAACCTAGCTTAACGTATTGTACATCTTTCATTAAGTATCTGAATTTTAGCTGAGAGCGAGATCGAGAATTATTGTCAAGCACTGAACTAAATCCGTACGGGAACGCGATGAGACAGCTGAAGTGATACTGCCAAGCTGATCAATCTGGATTCTGATGTTGTTGAGGTTCTTTCACAGCCTAAGAGAATCCTCTCCGTCTCTTTGCCAGTCAAGATGGACGACGGTAAGGTCAAGAATTTTCAAGGTTATCGCGTCCAGTATATGGACGCGAGGGGACCATTCAAAGGAGGAATTAGGTATCATCCAAATGTTACTCTTGACGAAGTTAAGGCACTCGCGACATGGATGACCTGGAAATGCGCTGTTGTCGATATTCCTTACTGAGGCGCAAAAGGAGGAGTAATCTGCGATCCCAAAAACATGTCCCCTGGCGAAAAGGAGAGGCTGACGCGCAGATATGCGTCTGCAATATCGGAGTTCATAGGTCCCCACAAAGATGTTCCCGCTCCCGATGTTTACACCGACTCGCAGATAATGGCTTGGATACTCGATACTTACAGCCAGATGAAAGGATACCAGGTTCCTGAAGTTGTCACTGGAAAGCCAATTTCTTTAGGAGGGTCAGAAGGAAGAAACAATTCAACAGCGCGCGGCTGCGTTATCTGCACTCGCGAAGCGGCCAAGGTTAAGATGATCAACTTGAAGGGCGCGACTGCTGCGATTCAAGGATACGGAAACGCAGGATCATGGGCCGCTGTATTTCTCAACGAATTGGGCGTGAGAGTATTGGCGGTCAGTGATTCCCGTGGAGGAATCAAATCTACTACGGCTCTTGATCCCGACAAAGTTCAATCTCACAAAGACAAAACGGGTTCGGTAGTGGGTTTACAAGGGACGCAAGAAATAACGAATGAAGAGTTATTGGAAATGGATTTAGACATTCTGATTCCTGCAGCTCTCGAAAACGCAATAACAGAGAAAAATGCATCCAAAGTGAAAGCGAAAATAGTGTGCGAAGCAGCCAACGGTCCGACCACTCCTGGTGCCGACAAGATTCTTTCAAGAAACAATGTTTTCATCGTGCCAGATATCTTGGCAAACTCTGGAGGCGTCGTCGTCAGCTATTTTGAATGGGTCCAAAATCTAACGAGAGAACACTGGACGGAGAAGGTTGTTAATGAAAAGCTCGAGCAGAAGATGGTCTCCGCTTTCCAAAATGTACACAAGACTTCAGAAAAGTACGGCGTTGGAATGAGAGAAGGCGCACTCGCTCTTTCTATTGGACGAGTGGCCGATGCAATAAAGACTCTGGGCGTCTGGCCGTAAGCAGTCAAGAAAGTCGCTGTAATTTTGGCCCGGAGTCAGCTAGCAACAGTCGATACAAGCTGCTCAAGCTGAATAGGATACGAAACACCTTCATCGGTTCGGAATAACACGCGGTTTCGAAACCGAATAACTTTTTGTTTTGTTTCATCTTCGAGTCAATCAGTAGCCTGCTTCACTTCAGCTGAAAATTGTGAAAGCTCAGCAACCGCTATGTTTTGTCAGCAAATTAACAGCTTTGAAGATATCCGAATACGTAATCCTGTTCGGAATTTTGCTCATCATCGGATCGTATCTTTTTTCTCCAGTCAGACTCCCGCAGGCGTTGTCAATTTCACACCCAGAAGGTAGTGAATCCAGTCCGAGCTACCAATGTGATCATTTATCCTTTCAACGATAAGAATGCCAACAACTCTGCCAAGCAGAATACCGTGCCTTGGCCTCCAATCATATCCACGACCAGCGGTTAGAAGCTTGAATTAAATTAGTTCTGAATTTTGTCAGTGGTCACTGGTCGCTGGTTTACTAAACATAACTATATTCGGGTTCGTTTTATACGAAATCGTCGGTAATTCAGGAATATGGGGTGGGAACGCGTTGAGCTACTCTTTCGCTGTGGGCGGTTGGATAGCTGGTGCTCTAGAATACTTGGGATCGAAGTACTACCACATGAAGCGTGACAACTTAGATGTGTCCCTAGTTTTCAAAGAGATACCGCCCGAGTAGAAGTCCATGAGGGACTCGAGTACGTTTCATCTAATGTAATCGTGATAATGGATCGTTCGAGTTAGTTGTTGACGACTATCTCTCCACAAGATGAACTATTGATGGATGCCAAATCAAACCGAACTATAACGGTATTATTCGCACAAAGAAGCGCAGAAATTTCAGAGATGTCTTGTGAGATTCGAGCATCATATTCGATACTCGCCTAAATTTGGCTGACGCCATCATGGCTCCCTTGACTTCGAGCTTTCTGTTTAGAAAAGCCTCATCCTGGGACAACTGACCTGAAAATATCTTGTAGAAAATTTCCTTGTCGGCAAAGAAAGCCGCATCTGGTGCGGGATGGATTCCCTCATGAAGTCTCATGCCCTTTGTGTTGGCGACTATGTAAAACGGTTTCTCACCCTTCAAATTGAACTGATAAGTGGTGTCTTCCTCGTCTAGATTTGAAAGGGCTTCCTGGTTTCCAGATGAAAACCTAGTAAATAGTTTCATTAAAACCATAAGCCTTCCCAATTGGGACCACATGTTTTTGGGTGAAAGTGAAAAATGACGCTAACGCGATGAAGTGGTCTTTATTGATTTAGCTGCGTCGGAAATTGCTTTGATTATCGAAACATATCCAGTACATCTACAGAGATTCCCAGAAATTGCCTGTTTGATTTGATCCTCAGTTGGCTTAGGGTTCTCTCTTAGTAACCCTAAGGCAGACATTATCGTGCCGGGAGTGCTGAAACCACATTGAAGCGCCGAATTTTTCATGAACGATTCTTGGATGGGGTGAAGAACGTTGGTATCAGTGAGTCCTTCGATTGTCTCGACAGTTTTCCCATCTAGTCGGCCGGCGGGTACCATGCAAGAGTACACTGCGCGCCCATCAAGCAACACAGTACAGGATCCGCATCCTCCATAGTCACATCCTCGCTTTGTTCCGGTCAATCCTAGGTAATCTCTCAAAACTTTGTTTAAGAGATCATAGGGCCCACTGCGATCTTTTGCTCCATTCCGTTAACTCTAAAAGTGACTGTCTTCGTATTCATGATTCCTAACCAACCATAGTTGCACGCTTGCCAGCAAGGACGACCGCTTCTTTCACGATAACTTTGCAAATCTCTTTCTTGTACCACGGAGATGCGTGAACGGAGCTAGTTGGGCTAAGATCGTCGATTGATTTTCGAACCTGATTTAGATCCAGCTGTTCAAGTTTCTTATCTCGAAGAGAACGCTCAATTGCATTTGCCTTTATCGGGATATTACCCATTCCCCCCAGCCCTACGGATGCTTCTTCGATTTTACCGTCGTTACTTAACTGTAGCCTCACTGCCGCATTAACAAGTGAAAGATCAGTCGCTGTCCTCTTTATATTAACAAATGCTGATCCCGTTTTCGGTTTCGGCTTTGGAATGTTGATCTCAGCGAGATATTCGCCGCGCTTCAAGTCGACTAGAAAGTAGTCGAGGTAGAATTTCTCTGCCGCCACGACGCGAGATCCTGACGATCCGACGATCTTGAACTTTGCCTCCATCGCTAACGTGATCGTGGGTAAATCCAAAAATGGTACGCCCGCGCAGATCTCTCCTCCGGCCGTCGCCAGGTTTCTTATTTGGATCGGAGCAAATCTCGTTAAGAAATCTACAATCGCTTCGTATCCTCGGTCGTTCACCACTTCTGATTTCATCAAATCAGTCAGAGTGAGCATGGCTCCGATTGAAATAGAATCATCATTTTTCTTGGCATAGTCAAGGTGTAATTTGCTTAGATCTAATATCTGCTGGACTTCAGGCATCATGCCCCTTTTTGCCAATTCATAAAATGTCGTACCGCCGGCCAGGATTCGCGCTTTCGATCCCTGAGTCCTTAGCAGTGAAACGGCTTCTTCAGAAGTCGCGGGAGAAACATATTCGTCCGGCCGAAATCTCGCCATAAATTCTCACGTCCAGCCAATTCATATTAAACATATCTAGCACGATTTCCCGTTATCGAGCTGATTTTCAGAAAGCGGGGAGCAATAATCCTAACCGATCATGCATCAAGTCTTGCCGGCGTTCATAAGAGAAATGCACGGAATAATATCTTTATCAATCTATCAAAGGGTTGCTGAAAAAACCTTGCATAATGGGGGAGGGAGAATATCAATATCAAGCAAAAATACATCTGAGGGTTTAGCTGAAACCTGAATGGAAACATCACCCAGACCAGCAAGCACCGTCAGCACTAACTTGAAAGAGTTTTCTAACAATCACATAACATCTAAGACAGATGAGTTGGCGACTGAAGAACCTTTAGAGATAAGGGTTCTGCGGAGAGACCGGGATGGCGGAGGAAGTTGGGTTTCATTTTCAATCGCGGTAACTATGCGAACCCCGGGCAACGATTTCGAATTATCAGCAGGTTTTCTATTCTCCGAGGGCGTTGTCAAAGACAAGAATCAGATTCTTCAGATATCTTATTGCAAAGACCCAGGAGTTGAGCAGCAATTCAACATAGTCAGTGTATTCCTTTCAGATGACACATTGTTCGACCACCAGAAACTTAGCAGGAACGTGTACACTTCTTCTAGTTGCGGAATATGCGGCAAAGGTTCTCTAGAGCTAGTCAAAGCGGTTTGCGAGACACGGCCTGTCGGCGATATTTTTGTTTCAACAAAAATGCTCCGGCAACTCCCTGATATTGTTCGAAAGTCCCAAGGAGTTTTCGCCCGTACTGGCGGACTCCATGCATCAGCCCTCTTCGATCAAGATGGTAATTTGGTTTTGTTGAGGGAGGATGTAGGACGGCACAACGCGCTTGATAAACTCGTAGGGGCGGCATTTTTCTCTGGCAAACTTCCTGCCTCGAATACTATTCTCCTATTGAGTGGCAGAGCGAGCTTCGAACTCGTCCAGAAGGCGGTCCTCGCTGGAATCCCCGCGATAGCGTCGGTCGGTGCACCAAGTAGCCTAGCTGTAGATTTGGCGAGAGAGTATGGTTTGACCCTTGTCGGATTTCTGCGTAATGACAGGTTCAATCTCTATTCCGGAGAGGAGAGGATTCTCAATAACGAATAATCCGTGCGCGAGAGCCTGCAAAGACAATCCCTATCGCAGCCAAATCAATTGCGACAAATATTAGCGTCACCAGTCTGAAGCCATTAAAGAATTCGTTTCTTGCAATGGATGCAACTGAGCTCGCAATAGAACCCTGAAGGAGGGTCGAGAATGCATTGTATGGTACGACTGATGCAATCATTAGGACAGCCAGTCCATAGCTTGCAGTCAATCCTATTTGAAACATCATATTCCAGAAAGCGGACGCAATACCCCTTCTGTCGGCTGGAACTGATCCCATTATCGCACTCGAATTTGGCGAGGTAAACATGCCATTTCCTACTCCGAGAATTGACAAGCCTACTGCTATCTGCAAGTAGCTTGTTTCTCCATTGAACAGCGACAAAATGAGCAGGCCGCAAGTTATTGTTATCAAACCGGCTGTTGAAAGGATTACCGAGCCGTATCTGTCGGAGAGCCTTCCACAAACAACTGATACCACTACATAAGTAATTTCGAGGGGGGCTATCGCCAAACCTGCCTCTAGAGCTCCCGTACCCCAAACCTATCTGGAGATAAAATGCCATCAGAAGAATAATCGCTCCCCACACTAGAGCGTTCAGCAGCTGCGCGATGTTACCGGTCGCAAATACTCGGTTCTTAAACAATGTCAAGTCAATTAACGGCTGAGGAGTTCTCGTTTCTATCCTCAGAAAGATCCCCAACAAAAGGATGCCCGCGAACAGTAGACCAATCCCTCCGAGGTAGCCCGAGGGGCCGTCAGCTGAAGTATGTCAATGAGAGCAGTATCGTCGTAAGGGAGACGCAGAAGCAACATAAGCCAGACCAGTCAATCTTCTTTGAAGAATCTTTGACTGACGTGTCTCGAAGTCTGTAATAAGACCAGATGGTACCAATGATTCCAATTGGTATGTTCACATAGAACAGTCCTCGCCAGCTCGTTATCGAAAGAATAATTCCCGAAAGTGTCAACCCGGCAATCGATCCTACTCGCCAAGAGGTTTGACTGATGCCCAGCATCTTTCCAAGCTCTCCTTTCGGAGCTGCATCGGTAACTATCGCCGAACTATTAGTCATGAGAACGGCTGCTCCGATCCCTTGCGCGACTCTGAACATGATTAACTCTGAAAAATTCTGGGACAATGAGCAAATAGCAGACCCGATTGTGAATAAGAGAAATCCAATAACGTAGAGCCTGACCTTTCCATAGATATCCGAGAGCCGACCAGCTGAATAGGAGGCCGACAGTGCTCGCAAGCAGATACGCTTGACTGATCCAAATCACCTGATCAGCTTCCGCATGCAGCTGATTGGCTATTGTGGGAATCCCAATAACGATAATTCTTCCGTCGATCCCCGCCATCAATGTGCCCATTGATGCAATCACTACAACAGTCCACTTGTGTTCCATCCAATCAGCACCCGATATCAAGTACGATTGTAGTGCATGACTTTCACCAGGAAAAACGGGAAAAAGTACTGTCGATATGCCCTAAGAAGAGTTATTCCGCAGGGCCTGTCATGATTCTTGGGCCCCATCTTCCACATTTGGAAAGTCAAATCTGTTATTCATTCGTTATCTAAGACTCTATTTCCGACAGCGGATCCGATTGTGTAATACTTCCCATAGGCTGGAGACACTCCATACCAGTACACCGGATTCATGAGGGTTACTCGGTCCTCATCCTTACATTTCAAAAGGTTCTCATCAGCTCTTGTTGCGACAACATTGCCCAAGATGATGTCATGTTGGAAACCTAAGTACTCCTGAGCAATCATCTCGCATTCGAGATGTATTGTGCATTCTTTCACGGACGGCGGCTTTACCCTGAGAGATGGAATTGACGTGAGCGAAAAGGCCTTGAACTTATCGAACCCGTCTCGATATGCCTTTGTTAGTTTGTTCATAGTTTCTGCCAAACTGCTGGGAGGAATGTTGACCACAAACTGCCTTGTCTCAAGTATGTTCTGGTAAATTCTCATGACCTTTCGCTTCCCGTCGTGATACGAAGATAATCCGATAATCAGAGCTTTCGGGATTCCGCTGCCATGATAGCTCAAATAAAGCAGCTGAGATACCGGTGCGATATTCGCCCAGCCTTTCTCATTCACCGCGGAAACTATGCAAACGGGCGTCGGAGGAAAAAAACGCTTCCCGTATAGACCTTCGATTGGTATCTCTTGTTTTTTCACGGCCTGCGAGAAACTGTTTCAATTATTATTAAAGATCTTTGAAGTTACTAGGGATAGCAAGAAAAGAATCACGTAACCTAGCACCGTATTTTCGGTAACTTCAAAAGCTTGGCATTATCGAGGAAAAGATCCGTAATCTAATGGGCGAGAATGGAAGCTGGGATTTGATTGCGGATGTGATCATTGTAGGTTATGGCGGAGCTGGGGCAAGTGCAGCTATCGAGGCTTCTAGTCGGGGTGCTGAAGTCCTCGTCCTTGAGAAGGCAGAAGCTGCGGGAGGCAATACTAGGCTTTCATACGCATATTTTTGCTCAGACGATTGTGAGGCAACGGTCGACTACATTGAAGCAATAAGAAAACTGGAAGGGCCTCGCATATCTAAAGATGATAGAGATCTCATCAGAGCTTTTGCTCTTGAAAACACGAAGAACAACGATTGGCTCAAAAGCTTGGGGGGCGAAATCGCGGAATTTGCGGGGACACCGGGTTACCCGAAGTTTCCGCCCGGTCCCGGTTATCCGAAACTACCAGGGGCTAAATCGATTAGAATCTACAGCGTAAAGGGACACGATCGTGGTGGCCAAAATCTCTTCAGACTATTGGACGAAAACGTCAAAAAAAATGGTATCAAAGTCTTGTTCAAAGTTAGGGCGACACAGCTTCTAACGAATAATTCTGGGGAAGTCATCGGTGTCCAGGCTGAAGACGAGGGCGCCATCGCTCGATTTGCAGCGAGGCGAGGAATAATTCTGGCAAGCGGTGGGTTTGAGTATTCAGAAGATTTGAAGGCTGAGTACCTACCTGGCGGGATATATTATGCGATTGGTGCTCGCACCAACACTGGAGATGGAATAAAGATGGCGGCCAAACTAGGAGCCGCGTTATGGCACATGAATTGCGTCGCGGGATATCCAGCCGTTAAGAAACCAGAATATGACCATGCTTTTCCATTAGGACTATCGAAGTCTTCGTTCGTTTTCGTGGATAAGTATGGAAAGCGATTCGTGAACGAAGGAGAGATAGAAGCTCATCTCATGTGCCTTTCAGTTACATATTTCGATCCTGTAGCACTAGATTATCCGAGGATTCCATGTTACTTGATTTTTGACAATACAAATTTATCATCGAAGACATTATGCCCTGAGTGGTCGCTTTATGGAGAATGGAGTGTGGACAACAAGAAAGAGTTGGAAAAGGGCTGGATTATCGAAGGATACGATTTTGCTGATCTCGGAAATAAGATCGGTCTGAACCCCGAACTTTTGTCGCGAACATTACACGTCTACAATGAGTCTTGCAAATTAGGCTACGACAAGGAATTTGGAAGAAGGAAACCAGATCTCATGCCTCTGAATAATCCGCCTTTTTACGCAATAGAGCTCTGGCCTTCTTTATTGAACACTCAGGGAGGCCCGAAACGGAACGACAAGGGGCAAGTTTTGGACTCATTTGGAGAGCCAATCAAGCGGCTTTACTCGGCAGGTGAGCTAGGATCAATTTGGGGAATTATCTACCAGAGCGATGGAAACGTCTCGGAAGCTCTTGCGTCCGGGAGGATCGCCGGAAGAAATGCGATTCTTGAATCGCCTTTGAATCATCTTAACGTAAGATGAAGAAACTCCAAGATAACAAATCTCGAGGATCTACCTCATAAACAAGTGAGAAGAGATTCGACAGAAATGGATTCGGAGAGCTTCACCTGCGAAATCTGTGGAAGTCAACTTACGACTTCGAACTTAGTCAGAATCAAGGATCATGTGTATTGCTACGATTGCTTCGGAAGTCTGCCGAACGAAATGTAGCATATTGGCCTGGATTTATCGGAAAAAATCCCCAAAGATTTAGGCCGAGAAGGGACCCCATGAAATGTAATATCATAGAAAATCAAAATCAGAGTCTAGCAGTTAATTGATTATCTTGAAAGAGGGACAAAAGTAAATCTCGTCTTTAACCCCCGTCATTAATGCAAGACACCCCACCAGAGATGTGTTAAGGGTTCAAAGTCAGCTGCTGTAAATGATGTTTCATTTGTGGTGGGCAAGGAAGTCATTTGTTTGTTTTGACCCTTTGGTTGCGGTAAGACTACAACCTATGTCGTAATGCGAGAAAAGCCTCTGACAGTTATCCCAAAGGAATAGCCGGGAAATGTGATTATTCAATAAATCGTGAATCTGAACTAATTTTTTCGTTGCTCTGAAGAAAGTTCTTATTGGACGGAAATCTGCCTAAAAATCAAATGCATTCTCAAGAAAACATACTCCTCGTCGAGGATCGAGAGAAACTTATTGGAATCTCAGCGCCTCGAGTCGATCTCGCAATGAAGGTAACAGGGAAGCTTGTGTACACTCACGACATGAAAATGCACAAAATGCTTTTTGCCAAAATAAAGAGATGTCCCTATCCTCACGCTAGGATCGTAAATATCAACGTCTCTAGAGCGACCGAGCTGCCTGGTGTTAGGGCAATAGTAACTCCGGACGACTTTCCCTCGCCAATCAACGAGGACACTCCTCCGCTGGCATTCAAAGAGGCACTTTACGCAAATCAGGCCATCGCAGCTGTAGCGGCGGAGACTAATGAGCTCGCCGAAACTGCATCCAATGCAATTGACATCGAGTACGAAGAGCTTCCCTCGATGTCTGATCCGGAAATAGCGATGTCTGACAATCCTCCAACGATAATCACTCATCCGAGTGTAAATAACAGTCGCCCGAACGTGGGTCGGTATTTGAAAATTAGACAGGGTGACACCAGACAGGCCTTCGCGAAAGCCGACAAAGTCATTGAGAAGAGATACACTACTCAGATGGAATCTCACTTCCAACTAGAACCGCTTTCTTTTCTTGCGAGCGAGGATGCGGACGGTGGAGTGACTATCTGGTGCACCAGTCACGGAGCTCACAAGACTCAGATCGAGGTCGCGGGGTGTCTTGGAATAGATCCTTATCGTGTGCGAGTCAAAGTGCAGCTCTTGGGGGGCTGGTTCGGAAGCAAAGAAGAGTCGCACATTGCAGCGATCTGCGCTAAGCTTGCTATGAAATCGCACCGGCCTGTTAAGCTAAACCTATCGAGAGAAGAATCGATGAACGCAACAGGTGTCAGGCACCCTTCAATCATTAGAATCAAGGATGGGGTAACGAATGAAGGAAAGATAATAGCACGGGAGATAAGAGCGATCTACAACGGAGGCGCTTTTGGGACTCTAGGTAATGGGTTGTTAAGAAAGGGTCTGCTCGCAGTCTATCGATGTTTACAATATTCCTAACTTGAGTATTGACTCTTACCGCGTTTACACGAATCTTGTGCCGGGAACTCCTAAGAGGTCTCCGATGGGTTTGCAGATGGTTTGGGCCATCGAATGCCAAATGGAGTACAATGCCTTTGTTTTAGGAATCGATCCCGTTGAATTCAGGTTGCGCAACGTAATCCACGAAGGAGAGAGGAATGCGATTGGAGAAACAATGGAAAGTATCAGCCACGAGAGATGCCTACTCGAAGTTGCGAGCGCAATTGAGTACAGCAAGAGAGTTCGGGAAACTGGGCCGTGGAGAAAAGGGAAGGGAGTTGCACTTGCCGCCAAGTGGGCAGCGGGCGGTCCTCATCAGGCTATGGTCCGTGTGAGAGACACTGGGAAAATAGAAGTGCAGCTGAGATGCTGTGGAAAATGGACAGGGAATATACACAAGCCTAATTCAAATCGCTGCGAACGAGTTCGGAGTATCGAGCAATGATATCATTCTTCTACCTCTCGTGTACGGATCTGATTCTGCCTCAAGCGGATTTTCCGAAGGCGCTTCTGCCAGCAGACAGCTCGTAAACATCGGAAAAGCCTTGATGCTCGCCTGTTATGACGCGAAGAGGAGAATAGCTGAAGCTGCATCAACGCGTTTGAAAATTCCGCCAGAAAGTATCGAGGTAAAATCTGGAAGAATTTACTCCAAACGAGATCCGAAAGAGTCTATCTCAATCTCCGAGCTATTTACAAGGGGGTCCAAGCTTGGTTACGGGAGATTTGGTATGGTCTCCGAAGGTGGCGAACTAATCGGATACGGATCTGTCTTCAAAAAAGAAGCAGAGATGGATCCCGAAACGGGACACGCGATTGGCGGGCGCGTCTCTCCTTATTATGTGAGTGTAGCCCAAGCGGTTGAATTGTCGGTGAACGTTGAAACTGGCGTAGTTCGCGTGCATCGAATTGTTGCTGCCCATGATGCTGGAAAGGCGATCAACCCCGGGATCGTCAGAAATCAGATAATTGGTTCGGTGATGATGGGACTCAGTGCAGCTCTGAGCGAGGAAATGGTTATAGAAAACCAAAGAATCTCGAATACCAATCTCGCCGATTACAAGATTTTGACGGCAGTTGACGCCCCCATAGTCGAGCCAATAATCATAGAGACTCCCTACAAAGACGGGCCATACGGGGCGAAGAGTGTAGGTGAGCCTTCAATCCTCCCGACGGCGGCTGCTACTCGAAATGCAATTCATGATGCCGTGGGCGTCTGGGTTAACGATCTTCCAATGACTCCGGAAAGAATCCTCGCGGCCATTGATCATCGAGCGTGAAAAAATGCCCGCGTATAATCCGTCCATTGTCCTGAAACCAACATCAATTTCTGAAGCCGTGAAGATTCTCCGAGAATATGGGCCCAGTGCTAGAGTTGTAGCAGGCAACACAACGCTTTATGAATTATCGAAACAAGGTGCGCTCGCCGACGTTGACAAACTGGTTGATGTTAGTAGGTTAAGTCTCGATCGAATTATATTTGAAAACAGCTTGTTGAGAGTAGGGGCTTCCGTGTCATTCAGCAGTATAGCAAAGTCAGATTTCACAACAAGAAATCCTTGGTTAGCATTGCGGGAAACAGCAAAGAAAATTACCCCACCCCAGATCCGAAACATGGGAACAATTGGTGGATCCCTGTGCAGTGGTATCCCGTTTTACGACATGCCTGTGACTCTTCTTGCGTTGGATGCAAAGTTGATAGTCGCAAACGATAATGGAGAACGTCAACTTGCGATCGATGATTTCTTCATCGATTATTTCATTACTGCACTCAGTCCTGAAGATCTTCTCGTAGAGATTCAAGTTCGCGATTATCCAAATTGCGGTGCCGCTTTTGTGAAGCTTGGGAGAACATCGGTCGACTTTGCCGTGGTGAACGTCGCCGCCAAACTTATGCTGGACAACGAGAAGAAATCGATTATGGAAGCGAGAATCGCGCTCGGTGCTGTAGCGGGCACACCTATTAGGGCGAAACGGGCGGAAGAATTTCTAGCGGGACAAAATGCTTCCGAGGAAACGATAGTCCAAGCAGCGCAAGTCGCTACGTTAGAGCTCGAACCTACTCCCTCTGTACACGCTTCGTCAGCGTATAAGAAGAAGGTGATACCGGTTTTGGTGAGAGATGCGCTTCTGTACGCGTTAGAGAGATCCCAGAGTAGGGAATCGGCGAGTTAGAGAATGAAAATATCAGTTAGAGTGAACGATGAAGAACGTTTGCTCGATGCTGGAGCGGGTGATTCCCTCGCAGAAGTCCTCAGAAACCAGCTTGACTTGACAGGGGTCAAGAGAGGTTGCGATTCTGGTGGCTGCGGAATGTGCACGATCATGTTGGAGGGGAAGTGTGTATACTCGTGCATGACTCCCTTCTGGAAGGCAGAAGGAAAATCGGTAATGACAGTTGAAGGCCTGCAAAAACAAGGCAAGTACAACGAGCTCCAAGAATCTTTTCTGAGGAACAGCGCTCCGCAGTGTGGATATTGCACTCCTGCCATGCTATTCAGCTTCAAAAGCTCTGATTGAAAATTCTAGCGATAGTTCTCCAACTGAAGAGGAAATCCGGGACGGCCTTTGCGGCGTTCTTTGCAGATGTACCGGATACATTCCGTATCTCGATGCTATAAGAGAAGTTATTTATCGAACGAACAAAAAGAGGTAATTAGTTGATTTAGATCATTGAACATCAATGTGATAAGTTACTATGCCACAAATTTCTCGGGATTTTGAGGTTAAAGGATCTCTTTCAAGTGTTTGGAAAGCGCTGAATGATCCCAATGTTCTTGGGGCCTGCGTTCCTGGTTGTGAACAGGTGACTGTAATAAGCGACGTCGAGTCGCGTTGGAAAGTAAAGATCTCTGTGGGAGTCATTGCGCGAAGAATCGATGCAAAGGCAAAGATAATCCAGAGAACGGAGCCAAACCAGCTTGCGATAAAGATAGAAAGTGTCGATGGTGACATTAACGGCGAGTTTCGTCTTGATTTAAGCGAGAAGGCTCAGAATTCAACCCAGGTCAAGTTTGTCGCGAATTTGGATGCGAAAGGACCATTCCAATGGATCGTGAACCAAGTGATCAAGAATCAGCTAGACGGTTTTGTGAGTCGGTTTGCGAATTGCATTTCTTCGAAGATTTGAAACCCTGTAGCTAGCGACTTTTCACATAAGCGTCGAGATCAATCTTCTCCCAGCCTGGCGCAACCTCCGCTCTCTCCTGAAAAGGAATCGCGAGCGGCTTGGTGGCGTCGATTGCCCATTTCGTATTGAGCAGTCCTCTTTCAGCCCTGCTAACAATAGTGTAGGATGATGGGTCCAGCCATGATCCAGCTGCTTCGGGTATCATGAATATAGCGCGATCAGGCTGTGTTCGAGTTGCAATTGCCCACAGAACATCTGTTTCATCGAAAATATTGATATCGTCGTCAACGACAACGACCTGCTTTATGAAAGGGTCTGAACCAAGGGCGACAAGAGCCGCATTCTTTCCAGCCCCCTCGAACTCCTTCTTAATCGAAATATAAGCGACAAAACGACACAATCCTCCTATAGGCATGTGCACTGCGCGAAGAGAGGGAATCGCAGCTTTCACTTTGTTGTAAATAATAGCCATTCTGGGAAGAAGAGCCGTGTAATTGTGATCGCGTCTCGCTGCAAAGACGTGTTGGTATATTGCATCTCTCCTCATGGTGATGCCCGTCACCTCAAAAACAGGGCTATGCTTTGCGGGCCCGTACGTCCAAGTGTACTCTCCATAAGGCCCCTCATCTTTTCGAACCTTGGGTAGAATTTTTCCCTCGATCACTATTTCAGCATCAGCGGGTACCATCAGGTTGACCGTTTTTGCCTTTACCAATCGGATCGGCTCTTTCAACAATGCCCCCATGATTGCATAGGTATCGGTCCCGAAGGGAAGCTTTGATTGTGAGGCAATTATACAAGCAGGATGATGCCCTAAGACGCAGGCAATTTCCATTGGCTCCCCCTTCGATTCGTATTTGTTGAATATGTGCGACACTTTATTGTGAGGTTCAATGCAAAATCCAAGATGGGTTTTATCATGGACCTGCATTCGATATATTCCAGAATTAAAGTGACCTAATTCAGGATCTTTGGAGATTGTTGCACCAGCGTTTACAAATGGCCCACTATCACCTACACAATTTTTCACAATCGGTAACAGACCAAGATCAACGGCCTCATCTGTCATTACAATCTCCTGAACTAGCCCGCGCACCACCTCTATCGGGGGGATGAGATTCGCTTCACGCTTTATGTACTCCTGCATCATGTTCTGTTCGTCAGAATCAAAAGCAGCGGCCAACTTGCGAAGGCTCGCATTGACATTGGACACGACCCTATGTCTTGATCCTTCGACGTGATTGAAGACGACTGCGGGATTTCTTCCCAAACTTTGAAACTTTTGGAGCACTTGCGTGAGTTCAAAAAGTGGATCAACTGTCTTTTCGATCTCCACATACTCATCAGGATTGTTTTCGTGAATTTGCTGCAGAAATGTTCGTAGATCCTTCGGCATGCTACCGAATGATGCATCTGACGTTATTAGTCATTTCGTCGTAGGGGACAACTATGAAAGATTGGGAAATTTGACAGTCAATAGGGGGATAAAGCCTCTTCCGGGGGAAAAAACACCAACTTTTGTTACCGAAGAAATGCGGTTCTTTGCATTTAATGATGGATGGTGCTAGCGAATGTACTTTTGGAAGTCCGGTACTTTGTCTACTCCGGGTACGCTGACAACTTCTGGAAAGCTCTTTCCAAAAGGTCGTGTAGCGTCAATTCCCATTACTGAAGAAATTTCATTCTCTTTCGTTGAAGGATCCAGCTGCCCGGCAGCCATCCCGCTCAACACGATCAAGTCCTCGTCCGGCTGCGATCTCGTGGTAATTGCCCAGACTACCTGATTGAGATCGAATACATCTATATCCTCATCAACGACTACGACAATCTTAGGAGGTAGTGGATTCCCGAGCAGGCTCGTGATTATGTTTCTTGCGAGTCCCTTGTACCTCTGCTTCACGGAGACAAAAAGCAAGAATTGAGCGCATCCGGCCGGGTGGTAGTGAAGTGCCCTAACTTCGGGATATTTCTTTCTTATATCAGAAAATGTCGCTGCTTCCCAGGGTATCTCTTTTATGACATGGTTCTCAGTTATAGGGACACCCGTATTTGCTGCTTGGTAAATTGCGTTCGCACGTTGCGTAAGGGCAGAGACTTCAATTATTGGCATTTTTAGGACTCCTCCTGCATAGTAACCGGAGAATTCTCCAAAAGGTCCCTCATCCTCCCTGACATGTGGGAGTATTCTTCCCTCAATCACGATCTCTGAAGAAGCTGGAACCTCAAGGTCCACTGTTTCGCACTTTACAAGCCTCAGAGCTGTTTGACGGAGCCCACCGGCCACATCGAATTCATCAACATTGTAAGGGAGTTTTGCTCCAGCAGCGAGAACTATTGCTGGATCAAGTCCGATAGCTATTGCAACTTCTAGTGCCTGGTTTCTCGATTCCGCTTTTGCATAATGCACCATTGCATGCTGCGAATGCTGCGCCATGATTGAGAGCTTGCTCTTTCCTTTCAGCTGGCACCTATAGATTCCAATGTTTCTCACTCGAGTCTCCAGATCTTTGGTTATTACGGCGCCTAGCGTAACGAAAGGGCCACCGTCCAGCTCACTATACGTCGGTATTGGTAATTTGAGAAGGTCGACTTTTTCCCCAACAAAGATTTCTTCCTTACATACCCCAGACCTTACGATCTCCGGCTTTATCGGATTCGTGAGACCTTGAACGAATTTTTCGATAACATTTTGCTCGTTTGCATCGAGCGCATCAAGGACGCGCTTCCGTTTTGAGAATATGCCACCCACAACTGGATAATCATACCCTCTAACATTTTCAAAGTAAATAGCAGGGCCCCCTGTGTTGCAAGTCTTTCTTATGAAGGCCGATATTTCGTATTTTGCATCGACCGGATCGTTAACTCTGACCAGCTCTTTCTCCTTATCGAGGAAATCTAGAAATTCCCTCAAATCCTCAAAGGGCATGTTCGGATAGAAACGGTTTGCACTATTTATTAGCATTCCACGGCTGCACGATGACAGTTAGCTGCAGCAGCTTAGAAGCTCGGGCGACAACATTTTGATCACATTCACAGCAGCCCTAAAGGGCTCGGTAGGGATCTCACGAAAAAAAATTGCGCCGAGTACAGAAAATCGATTAAGATCTGTTTCTTTGTTAGATGTAGATTTTGAGTATGACTAAGCGCTCAAGCGTAAAAGTCTCCGAGCATCATATCCTTCTTTGAGCTTCGCAAAAGTTATGCCATCAACCAGATTCATGATTTCGGCTAGTCGGTTTTGCATCATATTGACTTTGTAAGGTGCAGAAACAAAATCCATTACCGAAATCTCAACATGATTTTAGACGTCAATTAATGTTAACGAATCAAGGGTCAATCTCGGTTTTGCTCCACGATGCGTTTAAGGGCTTTATGGATTGGAAATGTTTTGATATGTCGCAACAAGTCGTGAAAGAGATAATCATTCCAAAATGCGAAGGAAAATCCTTCAGAGTAAATAAAGGACAGATTCTCAGATTGATCGCAATTGATGGTCCCCAGGCAGCAGATTTGATTGCGTTCAACCCCCACGACATGCGTGAGTCTCTCTCTGCGTGGTTGAGCAGACACCTGAATCACAGTTTCACCAAAGCGGAATATCTATACACCAAGCTTCCCGCTGGCAACGTGATGTTCAAAGTACTCACACAACTTGATGGAGTGTTCTGGTTGTCTCCCGGGCGGTGTAATCGTTTCAGTTATGAAATGAACAAAGGAGTCCATGGTTACCACAAGAATTGCCAGGACATACTTGCGGGTTGCATAAAGGAATACGGCCTTTCAGATTTTGACGTACCAGAAGTAGTCAACCTATTCATGAACGCGAAACTCCACGAGGACGGTACCTACGAATTTTTGGAATCGCCAGTGAAACAGGGTGACTATGTGGAAATGGAAGCAAAGATGGACAGCCTCGTCGCGGTAAGCGCATGTCCCGATGAACTGAGTGCATACAACGCGTTCGAAGCAAAGAGATTAAAGATAGAAGTCATCGAGCGAAAATAATTAAATTCGCGCTGTTGGGTAGGATAGTGTTCGATAAGTTTTGAGCAACCTCGAAACGGTCTCAGTATTTGAAAAGGCCGAAGAAACCTATGCTGTTGGCAAGTCCCTGCCACGGATAGATTCAATCTACAAAGTCAGAGGAGAAACAAAGTACACTTTTGACATGGAATTGCCGAAAATGCTGTACGCCAAAATCAAAAGGAGTACCGTAGCCCACGGTAAGATTCTGAAAATTGACACGAGCAAAGCCGAGAAGCTCGAGGGTGTGCGCGCGATCATGACGAGCGCGGATATTCCTGATAGGAAATTTGGATACGGACTAAACGACGAAGCGATCATCCCTAGGGACCGAGTTCGTTACATCGGAGAACCGGTAGCAGCTGTCGCGGCGGATACTGAGGATATCGCGGAGGAAGCAATTGACCTAATTGATGTAGAGTACGAGGAGTTTCCCGCAATATTTAACCCAGAGGAATCAATGGGTCGCAATCCTCGTGTCGCTATTCATCCAGAGTTGAGTACCTACAAGAAGACCTTGGTATACAGCAAGGATGAACCGGACCTGCCGAATGTGGCTTCTCACATGAGGATAAAGAAGGGAGAAGTTGATTCTGGATTCAAGAGACTCCGACTATGTCCTGGAGAATACGTACAAGGTGCAAATGATTCAGCAGGCACCGCTCGAAGTCCACACTTGCATAGCTGAAGTAATGCCGGATGGAAATGTTACAATCTGGACATCAGCCCAGCAGCCTTACCTTTTGCTTACTCAGATGAGTTTCGCTCTTGACATACCTCCCTCGAAGATAAGAATAATCATCCCGCCAGTGGGGGGCGGGTTCGGGGGGAAAACGCAGATGAAGCTTGAACCATTCGCTGTAGTTCTCGCCAAAAAGTCGAAGCGGCCCGTAAAGATCACAATGACGCGAGAAGAAGAATTTACGAACACGGTTGTCAGACAGCCTTTCATTGTTTACGTTAAAGATGGAATTACGAAAGACGGGACCATTAAGGCACGTTATGTGAGATATATTTTGAATACGGGGGCATATACAGAGGATAGTTATGCTGTCACCAGAAACGCGTCTTTTGGCGCCGCATGCACGTACAGGTTCGAAAACTTCCTAGCCGACGGCTATTGCGTCTACACCAATCTGCCGGTGGGGGGCGCTTTTCGGGGATTCGGATCTGCCGAGGTTCAAGCGGCGATAGAGCAGCAGATGGACGTCGACGCCGAAAAAATCGGAATGGACAAGTTTGATTTCAGGATGAAAAATCTCCTCGACGAGGGTGAAAAAAATGCAATGGGGGAAGTGATGCAATCTGTTGGAGCAAAAGAGTGCCTGTCGGCAGTAAGAAATTCTCTTTCTAAGTACAAGCTCGAGCAAACCGTAGACGGACCTTGGCGAATGGGCAAGGGTATTGCGATCGGGAACAAGTACAGTCTGGCACCAAGCGTTTCAGCGGCTTTGGTCAAGGTCCATCACGACCAGACAATCGAGGTGCGGACGAGTACCGTTGAGATAGGTCAAGGCTCTTTCACCACATTTGCCCAGGTCGCAAGTGAAGAGTTCAAGATGCCATTGGATAAGATCAAGATCGTTGGCTGCGATACTGCGATAACGCCGTACGACCATGGAGTTATTTCGAGCAGATCAACCTACAATGTAGGAAATGCCGTACGTCTGGCCTGTCAAGACGCGAAGCGTCAATTATTTGAAATTGCAGCAAAGAAACTTGGCACATCTGCCATAAAGCTTGAAACGAAGGAGGGGAGGATTTTTGAGAATGGCTCACCGGACAAGTACATCACCATTACAGATTGCTTTGAGGTGCTAAACCAAGTAGGATATTTCCTTCCCGTCGGCGGAGAAATTCTGGGTAAGGCTACCTGGTATACGCGGGCGCAGGGAACCGACAAGGAAACTGGGCAAGCGCTCGGGGAAAGAGTTAGTGCATTCTATTCATTTTCGGCTCAGGCCGCAGTTGTCGCAGTCAATATCGAAACGGGACAGCTGAAACTCCTCCACTTCATCAATGCCTGTGATGTTGGGAGAGCTATCAATCCGCAAGGGGTAATTAGTCAGATAGAGGGGGGAACTGCAATGGGACTGAGTGGCTCGGTCTACGAGGAGCTCGTTTTTGATAACGGAAAACCGATCAACTCCGACTTCCTGAACTATAAGCTGATAACTGCAAAGGAAGTCCCGACAATAGAATCTATCATCGTCGAATCAAATCGTGCAGACGGACCCTATGGGGCCAAAGGGGTTGGCGAGGTCACGTTGATCGTCACAGGTCCAGCTGTTGCGAACGCGATAAACGATGCAGTCAAAGTGAGGATCAAAGACTATCCACTCGTGCCAGAGAAGATTTTGAGAGGACTGAAGGGCGCAGCCTAATCCCGTTCAATGAGGTCAAAGGTCTTGGATTGCTAGACACAAAATTGTTATAGAGACTCCGATCGAAAATCTGGTTTGCGTGCCCAGGCAATTTGGTCGAACCATATCAGGCATTTTGCGTACAGCCGAACGTGGCGTTTTCCACGGAGACACACCCTTCTCCCATAAAGGCAAATCTTTCTCGTTCGCTCGAGCTTTTAGAGCACCTTTCCACTTTTCGCTTTTTTACGCTCTCGTACCCAATCAAGATAGTCACCTTCCCGGAGTGGTTCTTGCAAGGATCGCACTACAAGAACAAGGCTGATTTTTTCAAGATATGCGTGAAGATTCCCGGCGAGGAGACAGACAGGCTTGCAGAAGTTGCAACGAAGAACAGGTTGTATATTTGCGGGCACGCGCTTGAGATCGACGACAACTATCCATCCAGGTTTTTTAGCACGGGTTTCATTATCGACCCGAGAGGAAAGGTTGCCCTAAGATACCGAAAGATAAGCACAACGAACATGAACCTTACACTTGCGACAAGCCCCCATGATATTTTGTCCGATTACAAAGAAGAGATATTTCCAGTTCTTAAGACTGAAATTGGGAACCTGGCCTGCTTCATCTCTTATGATCGACACTTTCCGGAAATCCCAAGGGCTTTCGCCTTAAAGGGAGCCGAAATCTTTCTCATGCCTTCAGTTGCTATGGAGCCATGGATGTCGCCTCCAAATGACTGGTGGTCGGTAATCAATCGTGCGAGGGCACAAGAGAATTTGTGTTATCTTGTCGCACCCAATGCAGCATGGATGAAGGATAGTTCGCACCCTGTCTCCTATTCGGTGGGAAGCTCGATGATAGTAGACTATAACGGAGTAATTATCGCGGAAGCGAGTTCTGCAAACGAAACCATAATCTCAGCTACTATAGACATTGACAGATTGCGGAAGAAAAGATCAATGCCGCCATGGAACTTCCTTGCAGAGATTAGAACCGAACTATTCAGGTCGATGTACGATTCAACAATCTACCCGCCGAATCTTTGGCTTAAGTATAGCCCAAAGTCTTACAGCGAGATCGACGAAGCGCATAGCTCTGGCTTGCGAAACTTCGAGCAGGTCACACAGAAGAAGAAATCAAGCACTACTGCGAAAAGGAAAAGTGGCAAACATTCGAATTGAAGAAGGAAATCACTGCAAGCGCCTTTCAGGTTGGTCCGTTATTTGAAGAAAAGGAGAAGAACATCATGAAATGTCTAGGCCTTCTTCGAAATGCATGCAGCAAGACGAGCGTTGATTATGCGCTATTCCCGGAGCTCTGCACGACTCTCTTCTTCGCGATCGGGGTGCGTAACAAGAAATTCTTCGATTGGGCGGAATCAATTGACGGTCCGACCATCCAGCGATTTGAGAAAGCAGCGAAAGAATACGGGACAAACATAATCCTGCCATTTTATGAAAGAGGCGAGCTAAAGGGTCAATATTACAACTCAGTCGCAGTGATTTCTTCGAGTGGCGAGGTTGTCGACGGAGCCCTGCCAACCGGTGCCAAGGTGAGAACAGCCAGGAAGAATTACGTTTCTCAATATTCCTGGGACAGTGGATACAACAACGAGAAACTGTTTTTCTCTGCTGGACCCGGTCATCCAATATTCCAGACGGCTCACGCGAAAGTTGGAATTTTGATATGCTATGAGAGATGGTTCACTGAGGCTTGGAGAGTTCTTGCGTTGGGCGGGGCTGAAATTGTATTCAATCCGAACGCGTCCTCAGGCTATGTCAACAAGATGTTTGTTCCGTTATTACGCTCGAGCGCAGCTCAAAATTGCGTTTTCGCTGTCGCCTGCAACAAGGCGGGAACTGAGAAAGTAGGGAACGAAGAAGCTCGATATTACGGGTTAAGCTGCATAGCTGACCCTGCTGGTAATATTCTTGCCCAAGCTCCAGAGTATCGCCAGAATCAGGTAATCTCCGCCTCACTGGACCTCTCTCAAGTAGAGAACCAGCGCCGCTCCCTTTTCGTATTCCGAGACAGACGGCCCGAGTTATACGACTCGTTAGTAAGACGCGCCTGAGATCTTTGGTTCGATTATTTTCCGACGATTTTTGGTGGCTCGCCCAATTTTCTGGGAACATATTTTCCTGTTCCAGGCTTACCAACTATCTGTAGGTCGTCCATGACGACCTTGCCGTTGACGACAGTCAATACTGGCCAACCCTTGAAAGTCCATCCATCGTACAGGGTATAATCCGATACACTTCGAAGAAGCTCGGGCGTGACTTTGACTTCTTTCTTAAGATCAACGAGCGTCAAATCCGCATCAGCGCCGACTTGAATTGCTCCCTTTCTTGGATAGAGACCAAACACTTGTGCGGTCTTGTAGGAACAAACGTGCGCTACCGTCTCGAGCGGAAGCTTTCGTTGATTCACCCCCGCGTGTAGCATTACTGGAAGCATTGTTGCGACTCCGGGAAAGCCTGGAACGCAACTCCAGATGTCGCCTGTCCTATCCTTCAGTTCTTTTGTTAGGGCGCAATGGTCTGTCCCCATCGAGTCTATTTCCCTTGAGAATATTCCGTCCCACAGTAGATCCTGATCCTCTTTGTCCCTCAACGGCGGGTTAAGTTTTGCAAGCTTACCCATCCCCTTCACCTCCTCCTTGGTGTGCGTAAGATAGTGAGGACAGGTCTCAACATGGGCTTTTACGCCTCGCACTCGTGCCTCTTTGATAATCTTTACACCGCTGCCGATACTCAGGTGCACAATATAGATTCTGGAGCCAGTGAGTTCTGAGAAATAGACTGCCCTGTGCATGTATTCCTCTTCAGCAAATTTGGGGCGAGCCTCCCACCAAGCGTCAATGTCGTAGCGACCTTCTGCCTTTAGCTCCTTGCTGAGCCTCCAGAAGATTTCGACGTTTTCTGTGTGAATCATTGCGATCGCCGGAAAGCCGAGTTTGCTGATCTCTTTCATGCCGAGATAAAGCGAATAATCGTCCACACCCGAAGAATCCTTTAGCCCCAAAGAAGCAGCTTCGCTTTGCCTATACGGCATGAGATACTTCCAGCCAGTGATCCCAGTCTTCTTTGCGACCTCCTCCATCTCCACAATGTGCTGATCTATTAGGACAGTGCCGTTGAAGACGACATTGACCATAGCTTTTTCTCGCACTCAGCCTTGGTCTCCTCAAAGATCTTTAGCAAGGGCTGTGTCTTGTAAAGGAATGTCATAACGGTAGTAACGCCTCCAAAGGCGGCTGACTCTGTTTCAGTTTTAAAGGCGCGTTTCTCCGCAGCGTCTAGGTCTGGCATTTCCGGACCTTGATTCAGGTGCACGTGTGGGTCGATGATTCCTGGAAGCAAAGGTCGGCCGTTCGCATTGATCGTCTTTTCACCCTTTGGTAGGCTAGATTCAGATCCTACCGCTACTATCTTGTCATCTTCTATCGCGACTCCTCCATTGAGACTCCCCCAAGAGTTAACTACAACACAGTTCTTGATCACTAGGTCCACCGGCATTTTTCGTACTTCCTGAATCCCAAGAAAAAAATACTAATTAGATAGCGTATTGAACTTTATCAGAAATTCGCCGTGTCAGTTATCTTTATCTTGTCATTCCTCATTCTGATAAGTTCATCCAATATCTGATGTACTAGGTATCTCTTCCCGATTAAGTTTTTCTTAAGGCGGCTTTCATCAGATATGCGGTCTATCAACGAATCCAGATGAATGAGAGTACTCTTGAAGACCAGCGTTGCTTCGCTGATAATTTTGACATCATCACTCTTTCGTTCTATTTCGTGGCTCTGCTTGCCAAAGTCTGGAGTTGAATCTGACACCTCGGTGATCGCTTGCGAAACTTCGATGTTCTTCCTAACCAGCTTCACGACCTGCCGGACCTTCTTCGCAGAAAGTTTGAATTGCGCAAGTTCTTTTCCAAGATCAGTTTGCCTCATAGGATCTTTCAACCAAATCAGCTCCTCTGCGACTGTTGGACTGAGTTGTCGACTACTTACATTCTTGAGCACATCATTAGGTAATGAAAGAAGGAGGATTCTATGCGATACATACTCCTCGCTCTTGCCAATTTGCTTGCTGAGCTCGGTCGTGCTTCCATATCCAAATTTCTTAACGTAATTCTCAAACGCCATAGCTTCCTCGATCGGATCAAGGGTTTCGCGTTGGACATTTTCAACGAGTGATACCTCATACGCCTCCTTATCTGACAGTTCCTTAATCATGCAGAGAATTTTGGTTATTCGTAAGCTCCTACACGCGGCGAATCGTCTGTTTCCTGCTACAACTTCGAAGTACTCGCTTTTAGGGCGGACAACTATTGGTTGAAGTAATCCATTCTGCTTTATCGACTCGACCAAGTCGTCGAGATTTCCTTGGGATTTTCTGAGCTGAAGTTCAGAGGGACGAATCAGTCTCGAATCAAGATAATTTAGTGATCCCAGTGTTCTGATTAGGGTCTGAATATTCCTACTCATTCTGCATCCGATAGGAAAGATAAGCAGTTTATATCCCAGAAAGATGTGGCGTCTTGCCACTCACACTTTGAGATTCAACGCTGGTCAAGACCTCAGCGGCTGGCCGCGCGGAAGCCCAACATACTTCGAATTGTTTCTTAAAGCCTTCAATCAATGGTTTGTTGTTTGTCCAAACAGCGCCTAAGTCTCTAACATTTTGCGTAGGATTTGTCGTAAAGAAGATCATTTGAGAATCATCGCCTATAATAAATTTTAGTGATGATCTCAAACCCTCCAAGAATCTCAAGTCAACAAACTGTGAATATTCTGTTAAGATGTCGCGATTGCTAGACTTTTCTTCAGTTATTGCCCTTATCTTGACACCGTTCTCTGCGATTTGTTTCTCCTGCTCGAAAACTCCTAAAACGTAATTCTGTGATATCCCCGTTGAAGATGTGATTCTCACAAGCTCGAATCTGCAACTCAGAATAAGCTTTGACATTCTTTCGAAAATCTGTGAACCACCTTCGAGCCTGAATACCATTTTATCAGGCGGAACATCATTCGTGGTTTTCACTCTGTCAAGACCTTCGAGCCACTCCCCTACCTTCACAGCTTTATCTCGCAATACCGCAAATTTGTTATCTAGTTGCGAAGTCAAGATCCTCACAGCGACGTTGGGCTCGACAGCCGCAAATGTGTACGGCTTGTCCATTATGACTTCTACCATTCCGAGTGATTTGAGGAACCTGAGCGCTCTGTAGGTATCTTCTCTGCCTAATCTCGATACACGGGAAATGGTCCTAGCAACCGATGGCCCAAGAGAAAGCAACACAATGTAAACGTAAGCCTGAGCTTGTGAAAGGCCTAGCTCAACAACCTCGTCGAGCCTTTCCTTGAGCAAGCCATTGTTCGGACCGGACATTGTTCCGCTGTCTTGCATTCTTGTATTTTGATTTATATGTGTGGCGCAATTTGATTCAATTGTACTGGAGTAATGAGTCAGGCTACCACTCACAAGATTCATTTTGCTTATTAATGTGGTCTGATGGGTGCGGATGGCATGCGAAAAGATTACGAAGTTTTGCAAAATGGAATTGATATGCACGCCCATACAGCTCCCGCTCTCTTTCGGAGACCAATTGATGATATGGAGCTTGCAAAATATGCAAAGGAATACGGAATGCGAGGCTTTGTGCTGAAAGATCATGATATGATGACATGTGGAAGAGCTTACTATGTTAAGAAAAACTATCCCGACTTGGCTGTATTTGGAGGGGTTGTACTAAACCGATCGGTCGGCGGCATAAACCCATATGTGGTGCAGTCAGCTATTCACTATGGTGCCAAAGTAATTTGGATGCCTAGCAACCACTCGAAGCATCACGCTGAATATTTTGGAATCTCAGACTATCCCCAGCTGGGCAGGCCTAAAAAGCAGCTAAAAGGCAACGGGGTCACTGTCTTGGATGACTCCGGCGAGCTTTTGCCAGAAGCCTTGCAGACTCTGGAGATAATTGCGGAAAATGATGTGTGTCTTGCAACGGGTCATCTTAGCCAACCCGAGATCGATAAGTTGCTAGACGCGGCAGTGAAGAAGGGAGTAAAGCGCATGATCGTGACTCATGCGAATTGGGCACTTTGCAAGCTCCCACTCGAGAAGCAGAAATTTTACATCGATAAGGGCGCATATCTCGAATACGTTGCAGTCTCGTGTGTTTCTCCAATCTTCTATGAGCAGACTCCGAAGGAGCTGGCTGGATGGATCAAGTCGATTGGAAGTGACAAGCTCATCTTATCATCGGACTTGGGGCAATATTCTGGTCCGCCTCATCCTGAGGGTTTAAGAATGCTTTGTGCTTCCTTGCTGGACGAAGACTTGAATGACAAGGATTTGGTCAGAATGCTAAGCGAGAATCCAGCAAAAATCCTGGGGATTAATTAGAACTACTCTTTCAAATTGAAGTGAAGAAGCAATGCTCGAGCAGACCACGAAATATGGTCAAGTGAGCCTGAAAGGACAAACGGCTTATGTCACAGGCGCGGATTCTGACATTGGAGCTGCGATTTGCGACGCCTTTGGTCAGTGCGGGGCCAATGTGGCTATTGCTGCTAGAAACGAAGCAAAGATGCGGGAAGTCCAAGCAAAACTCAGGGAGACCGGGGCAAATGCCATTACCACATTCGCGGACGTTACAAACCAGAAGTCGATACAAGAATCGGTCAACAATGTTCTCTCCAAGTACAGTGCAATCGACATTCTCGTAAATGCAGCAGGCGTGACAGGACCAGTTGAGACCCCACTGCACGAAATAAGTGAAGAGGATTGGGATTACGTAATTGGTTCGAACGTTAAAGGAACATTTCTTGTCTGCAAAGCAATCGTGCCAATCATGATTAAGCAAAAACATGGAAAAATTGTCAATATAGCAGGGACATCTGGCCTCAGGGGTTACGTTAATCGAGCTGCCTATTCCTCGTCGAAGTGGGCTGTCAGAGGAATGACGCGGACTCTCGCCCTAGAAGTTGGCAAATACAACATTAATGTAAATGCAATCTGCCCCGGCGTCGTCGAGGGAAAGAGGATGTCGAACATCATTGCTAAAAAGGCAAAAGCATGGAATTGTTCAGAGCAAGACGTTTACGATAAGTATGTTTCGGAAATGGCTCTTGGAAGATTCACACTAGCTGAAGACATAGCTCGCGCTGCTCTGTTTCTCGTCTCGGACGGGGGGCGCCAGATCAGTGGGCACGATATTGTCGTTGATGGCGGTTGGGACGTGTAAGTCTCTTATTTTTGCATCACAAATTCGTTGACGATATCATCGCGAACGACATACGGTCACTTTTTAGACACGTGAGAAAGCCACGCTGAACCACTGCGTTCAGTAATTTCTGTCTGATAATGTATTTCTAGCAGCTTATCAGTTGGACAGATGATAAGATGCAAACTTCTCAACAAGTATCTGACCCAAAGACGAACATCCCAGTTGTGAATCCGGCAACAGGGACTTCATTTGCTACAGTTCCACGTATGACCACGGATTCATTAGGATCGGTTATTGAGGCGGCTGTCGTTGGGTCCGCTCAGCTGAGAAAGACAACACTCGCCAAGAGAGCATCAGTCCTAAAGAAGACAGCAGAACTTATGCTGCAGAACCAGGAAGATCTTGCGAGAACATTAGCAATGGAAACAGGGAAGCCCATAAAGGATTCACGTGTAGAAGTCTTGCGAGCTATTCACGTAATCACTTTCTGTGCCGAAGAAAGCAAAAACATCTTAGAAGGTAGAGTGCACAGGGTAGACGCTTACGAATACCCTCTGGGAAACGAAGACAGGATGGTGATGACTACGAGGGAACCCATAGGACTCATACTTGCTATTACTCCATTTAATTTTCCTTCTAATTCATTTGCGCATAAGGTTGGTCCAGCATTTGTCACTGGGAATGCTGTGATTGTGAAGCCTAGTCAATCCGCACCGTTATCTGCAATCAAGCTCGGAGAGCTCATGAAGAAAGCAGGAGCACCAGACGGAAGCGTGTCAGTGGTTACCGGTTATAGTCGGGAGATAGGTGACTATCTAACAGATCATTCTTCGATTGGACTGATTACTTTTACCGGATCGACAAGCGTGGGACTGAAGATAGCATCAAGAGCGGCCGCGAAAGCGAAGCGGACTATCATGGAATTGGGAGGTTCGGATGCTGCAATAGTGATGTCCGACGCGGATCTTTCTAAAGTCGTGAAGACTGTAGTGAGGGGCAGGTTTGACTATGCAGGACAAAACTGTAACTCGACTAAACGTCTTCTCGTTCATTCGTCCATCGTTTCGAAGTTTTCTCAAATGTTTGTCGAGAACACAAAACAACTCAAATTAGGCGATCCAATGGATGAGGCTACAGATATTGGTCCAGTCATAAACGAGGAAAGTGTCGAATTCGCAGAAAGTGTTACGCGCGATGCAATACAGAAAGGAGCAAATCTCTTGTATGGAGGCAAAAGAGCCTTTGACAAAGGTTATTTCTTCACTCCGACAGTCCTAGCGGACGTGCCAAAAGACGCAATGGTTCTAACCGAAGAAGTATTTGCGCCAGTTGCTCCAATAACTGTGTTTGATTCAGTGGATGAAGCGATTAAGATTGCAAACAGCTCGCCGTATGGATTGCAAAGCGCTATCTTTACGGGAGACACAAAGAAAGCGATTCAGATGTCGCGAGAGATAAGAGCTGGTGCGGTCATGATAAATGACTCTACCCGATTGCGGTGGGATGCACTTCCGTTTGGAGGAGTCAAGAACTCAGGATTTGGTCGCGAAGGCGTGCGAGATAGTATGCTGGAGATGACGGAGCCAAAAGTAACAAGTATTAACCTCGCCGATTGATAAATGAAGGGTCTGAAAACAATGCAAATCGCCGATTCAGAGTTGGAATACGAAAATTTCGATGCCCCAAAAATAGTGGTCGCTCCTCCTGGGCCAAAGTCAAAGGCGCTCCTCGATTCCCAGAGGAGGTATGAAACAAGAGCCGTCGTCTATCCAAATTACTGGCCCATAGCCGTCGACACTGGCAAGGGTTCTACAGTCAAAGATGTCGACGGGAATTGTTACATCGATTGGGTTTCTGGAGTCTCGGTTCTTAATCTCGGTCATCGAAATCCAGAGATAACGAAGGCAGTTAGGGCGCAGGAGGACAAGATATGGCATAGTTTGGAATTGCCGACTCAAACTCGTATCGATTTCTTGGAGGCCCTAAGTGGCGTTTTGCCGGGCGACTTGAAGTATCACTCGAAGGTGCTGTTCACGGTTTCCGGAGGTGATGCTGCAGAAGCTGCGATCAGCATGGCAAGATGGTTGACCGGCAAGAGAACTATTGTTTGCTTTGAGGGAGCCTATCATGGAGTTGCGCAGGGCATAGTAAGTATGACCTCAACGGGTCACTACAAGGATTACGCCGCAGTTCCAGATTATGGCGTACACAGATTTCCCTATCCATACAGCTATAGACCTATCGTAGATAAGGGTCCAGAAGAGTACGCCCAATTCATTTTAGATTACCTGGAGCACTCGATTAGAGATCAACATTCGGGCTTGAACAGCCTCGCTGGGATATTAGTTGAGCCTATTCAGGGAGAGGGTGGGTACATCGTCCCTCCCAAGAATTTCCTTCCGGGCTTGAGAGAGATTGCAACGAAATACGATGTTCCCTTGATCGCCGATGAAATACAATGTGGGTTGGGTCGATCTGGAAAAATGTGGGGGTGCGAGCTTACGGACACAACTCCTGACATAATTCTAATTTCAAAGACCATAGGTGGCGGAATACCTGTATCTATGATTGCCTACAGATCTGAATACGACGAAAAATTACCCGCGGGATTTCACCTTGGGACCTACAGGGGCAATGTGCTTGGCCTCGCTGCTGGCACCGCAGTTCTGAATATTCTGCAAAAGTGCGAGCTTCCACAGAGAGCGATGAGCTTGGGAAGACAGATGATGAATCGGTTGCGAGAAGATGCTAGCCAAGCTCGCAACATAGGAGAAGTCAGGGGTTCGGGCTTCATGATCGGAATAGAAGTTGTTGATGACCTCAGGAGCAAATCACCAGCAACTGATTTCGCAAAGCAAGCACGTCTAGAATTATGCCACAGAGGGCTTTTGATGCATACCTGCGGCCATTACGGAAATGTCTTTAGATTCATGGGACCACTTACGATCAGTCAATCCCTAATAGACAAAGGTCTTGACATCTTCGAGAGCACCGTAATCTCAAAGCGCGCATAGAAGGAGATCTGGAATTTTGCTCCTTCTATCGATTCTTTCTTTTTGTTGATATTCATATTGCTAGAAATAGCGAAAACGGTTTAGTTGCCGACTACTGTCCTTAATTTGGAATCTGGCTTCGCGAAACGATCACAAGCGCGCAGTAGACGCCAGATGTTTTCTGGCTTAAGCGGAAGCTCGCGAATTCGTACTCCGAACGGCCTAAGTGAATCCTCGACCGCGTTGGTTACCGCCGCGTAAGCTCCTTCCACCGGCCCTTCGCCTGCTCCCTTTGCCCCAAGCAGCGTAGCGGGCGATCTGGTTTCCTGAAGTGATACGATAATATTGGGAGATTCGCAAGCGCTGGGAATCAAATAATCCATAAATGTTGTGGCGAGAGGCTGGCCTTCATTGTCATAGGCGTTCTCTTCGAAAATCGTTCCTCCTATAGCTTGCACTGCACCACCATGGACCTGTCCTTCGAGGATCACTGGATTTATGATCCGGCCTTCGTCGACAACTGTAAAGTAATCTATTATCTTGATGACGCCAGTTTCAAAGTCTGTCTCAACAACGCAAATACATACTGAATTTCCATAAGCGGAGTATACGTTCCTTACTCCATCCTTGTTCGGCAAACTTTCTACTGCGGGCGGCAGATAATACGAGGTTACTTCAAGCCCATCTTCTAGGAGATCTGACGGAATCGGTCTTGTTGCCCGGTAAAACGCCGCTGCTATTTCGCTAAATGATATATGAAGTTCTCTGTTACGAGCGCTTGATATAACACCGTCCGAAATGCCCAGATTCCTCTCTTCCTCATTAAGTGAATATGCAGCCAGTGAAAGAATTCTATTTCGGAGCTTTCTGCACGAAAGCAATACGGAATTTCCCCCTGCGACTATTGACCTTGATCCCCACATTCCGTAACCGTACGGAGTCTCCGAAGTATCTCCTTGGACAACCGTCACATCCTCAATTTTGACGGATAGTTCATCAGCTGCAATTTGAGTGAAAGAAGTTCTAGTACCTGTTCCTGAAGATGTGATACCTGTATACACGCTGACTTTTCCTGAAGGTTCTAACCTTACTCGCGAGCCTTCAAACCCCATCGCTAATGTACCCGGGTGGTGTGGGGAAGAAGGTTCAATCACGACGGCGAGACCGATTCCGATTCGCTTGTTCTCGGAAGACTTGCTTTCTGCCTGCCTCATTCTCAGAGAATCATAATTTGACATTGTCAGTGCTTTTTCCAAGTTCTTTGAATAGTCGACTTTGTCATAGAGGGCTCCCGTGACAGATCTAAATGGAAAATCTTCATTGCGAATAAGATTCTTCAAGCGAAGTTGCACTGAATCCATTCCTATTTTTTCCGAAAGAATCTCGATTATTCTCTCTATCACGAAATTTGCAGAGTCCTTGCCGAATCCCCTGTAGGATCCATACGCCGGTTTATTTGTGGCAGCCCCAAGCACTTCGACGGCGTAATTTCTGATTTTGTAGCAACCGGGAATGAATCTCGCGGTCGTCATGAACGAGGTTGGACCGGGATTTGGGAAGTATGTTCCCATGTTCCCAACGATCCTGTCCTTTACTGCTAATATCTCTCCATCTTTGTTAGCCGCGACTCGAACATAATGAACTTGCTCTCTAGCTTGATGTGATGCGGTTAGGTGTTCTTTCCTATCTTCGGAGTACCTAATCGGCCGTCTCAAAAGCTCAGAGAGATAACAGACGAGAATTTCTTCATGATGCGTCGGGCATTTTTCACCAAATCCGCCACCTACGTCAGGCTGGATTACTCTGACTTTGCCTTCTGGCAGGCCCAAGGTCTCTGCTATGACCGTTCTCAATACATGTGGCTGTTGGGTCGTCGCCCAAAGAGTGAGCCCTGTAGAGTCATAGTTTGCGAGGTAACAATTCGTCTCAATTGGCATCGGTGAATGCCTGTGAATTGAGATCCTTTCGTCTATCACCACGTCGGCTTTGTCAAATGCCTCTTCAATATTACCAGCGGAGAATCTATAGTGGAGCATGAGGTTGTTTCCCCAGTCTTCGTATACAAGAGCTGCTTTGGAGTTTAGGGCAGCCTCGGCATCGATCACTACCGAAAGGGGTTCGTACTCGACTGAAACTTCCTCGACGGCATCCTTAGCTTTATCTAAGCTGGTAGCGACTACTGCTGCCACGGGTTCACCAACATAGCGAACTTTTCCAACGGCCAACGGATAAACGTCGGCGGACTTGAGAAAGGGAATCGGTTCTATGTCATAAACAGGATTTGTTTCCTTCCTTACATCCTCTCCAGTAAATACCCCAACGACCCCAGAGCTTTCAAGTGCCTTGGATGAATCAATCGAAATAATTCTTGCATGTGGATATGTGCTTCTAACAATTGCAACGAATAGGCAGCCAGGCAATCGAATGTCGTCAACATATCTGCCCTGACCAGTGATCAAGGTTAGATCTTCTACTCTACGAACATAAGACCCAATGAAAGATTCATCTTTTTCTTTCTCGAACACTATCTGCCCTGACAAGTGGGAACAACTTTCTCTCGGTGATTGTATAAAAGCAATTTTGGCGAAGTGTAATGTAATTCTTGTTTTATTATCTTGGTTTGTATTAATCCGGTACCACATCAATTTCCTGAACTTCTATTCTACCAACGAAATACATTGTATATTTCAGATGCGAACGAGTGATTTGAAGTATCCTGCCCAGCCCAACATATATCGAATGAGATTATAGGCAAGTTCCCTTTCGTCTTTAATGTGAGCGACATGAATAGAAGTCTGTCTATGCCACTCTGTCTTTGAATCGATGTTCTTCTTCAAATAACCCGGGAGTCCAGATATGGCTCTTCCATGAAGTTCTTGGCAATGGGGATCGACGCACAAGCGATAAATGGGTCAGGCTCGGGGAGATGAGAACAGATGCAGCTGTCGGGAAACTCCAATGACATCGTAGATCAATCAATGAAGAAAAATGGCAAGGTTCGCACAGCATGCAGTCTATGCCAGAATTTTTGTGGGCTTTTTGCTTACGTACAGGATGGCGAGGTAGTAAAGCTTGAAGGCGACCCAGACAATCCTCGGAACCATGGACATTTGTGCGCAAAAGGACTTTCTGGTTTCATCAATGCATATTCGCCAAAGCGCGTAAAGGCCCCGTTGATTAGGACAAATCCAGAAAAAGGCATTGGAGTAGATCCAAAATGGAAAGAAATTTCGTGGGACGAAGCCATAGACATAGTCGCCCAAAGGTTGAAGAAAGTAAAAGACAGAGCAGAAATGGAATTAGGTCACAAACTCTCCTCTCAACCGTCCGAGAGGCTCACAAAGTTAAACCCTTGGTCCCAACGAATCTTGTTCGATACTTTTGATCATTGGACACTCTACGGAGGTATACATCTCGCGTGGTTGCAGTCTCTTGACGCATACGTTTGCTCTCTAAGTGCCTCGTGCTTTTGTGGGAACGCGGTACACCCACCCTCGTACCTGAACACCTCAACTTTCGAGATAACCGTTGATTCTGAATATTCAAACTATGTCTTATTGATCGGCGCCCAGGCCGGCTCCATAATACATTATGACACAATGAACGTGGCCAGGCATTTTGCGGAGATGAGGCCGGGGGGAATCAAGGTAGTATCGGTAGATCCTATGGCGGGATATGCTGCTTCGAAGGCAGAAGAATGGGTGCCAATCAGGCCAGGGACAGACGCGGCTTTCGTTCTCGCCATCATCAACTTGCTGGTCAATGAGTACGATATTTATGATGCAGATTTCCTAAAGAAGAAAACAAATTCACCTTACCTCGTCGACGAAGACGGCCTCTATGTGAGGGATGAGGTCACGGGAAAGCCTCTCGTTTGGGATTCCATGGCGGCTAGGGCAAAGACCTTTGATGACTCCTCTGCAAAAGATGTTGCTCTGGGGGGCTGTTATTCCGTCTCAGGGAAAAAGTGCAAGCCATCGTTTCAACTAGTAAAGGAACACGTGCGTGAGTACACACCGGAAAGAGCGAGCAACATTACAACTATCCCTGTGGAAACAATTAGGCGTGTCGCAAGGGAATTAGGAGAGGCCGCTTGCATCGGACAAACGATTACTATAGACGGAAAAGAGCTCCCGTACCGTCCTGTGTCGGTGGTCTGGTACAGAGGATTGAGCGCGCATCGACACTCCTTCCTGTCAGGGCTTGCAATGATGATGATTCCCACCATTCTAGGCGCCATCCAAGTACCAGGATCCATACACGGTCATCCTCGGGCTCCGGAGAGAGTTAGCGCCGACGGAATGATGGTATCTGAACCCTGGTTTGGCCCACCATACCCTCAGCGAAAGCCATCTAGACCCAAGCGCATGGATCTATACGAGCTATTCCCTGTGGCTGTTTACTCTACTCCAATGATTCCGGCTGTCCTAAATGACCCGACAAAATTTGGAATTGATCTCAATGATTTCGTTTGGCCGGAAATCATGTTCATATTCAGAGATAACCCAGTCAAGAATACATATTCACCTACTGAAGTAGTGAGAGGTTTGAGCAAGATTCCTTTCATCGTGGCGCTTAATGTCGACCTAGACGAGACTGCGAATAGCCTGGCAGACATCGTTTTTCCTGATTTGCATCACTTGGAAAAGCTAGGGGAAGGCCTTTTCCTCAGAGTCAACGAGCCGGGTTATTGGTACGCTGCAAAACCCGCAGTGCGACCTCCATTCGAACCGCCTTGGGACAAGATGGTGAGCAACGGAGAAATATTTCTTGCAATTGCTGAAAAAGCCAGGTTCCTGAGCGAGGTGTACGATGTTGTTAACCAGAATTGGAAGCTCAAGAATACTTCATACGAACTGGATATCAACGCCAAGTATTCCTATCAAGACCTCGTAGACAGACGGCTCAAGACCTGGCTCGGACCTGACAAAGGACTTGAGTGGTTGATGAGCGACGAAGGAGGGCTGATATTGCGAGATGCGAAGGTCGAAGATAGGTTCAAGGGAGCTTTTCGAGAAGGAAGGGTGCATTTGTACTTCGAGTTTATGATTACTGCCCGAAAACAGTTGGAAGAAGTTTTGCAAGAGCTAGACCTCGACTGGTGGGATACCTCTGATTATTTGGCAATCCCCGAGTGGAAGCCATGCCCCTCTTATACAAATAGAGATCAAGAATACAATTTATTCCTGATAAATTACAAAATTCCGATAATGGCCCACGCGGTGGGCAGATTCAACCCAGTTCCGATGCAACTAATTAACTCAAGGAAGCATCTGGACAGCGTTTTGATTCACCCCGAGACTGCCACGAAGCTCGGAATAGAGGACGGAGACTCGGTCATGGTTTCCGACAAGAAGGGAAGGAAACAGAAAGGGATTGCTTACCTTACCGAAAGGGTCCATCCGGAGGTCATAGCTTCATCTCAGCATAAATTCAAGATGGGGATCGACTTTAACACATTTGCCGCGTTGGACGAGGACAGTCTTGACTACGTCGGTTGTGCGGTGGATGCCTGTATCCTCGTCAAGGTTGAGAAGGCTCCCTCTGGTTTTGTCGAGTAGGCCCAAATTGAAACTCTCAATGCTGATCGATCTTGCGAAGTGTATAGGATGCGATGCCTGTTCGGTGGCGTGTAAGATCGAAAATGCAACTCCAGGGAATATCTGGTGGGCTCCTGTAATTCACAGCGAGATCGGGAAATTTCCAAAAGCAAAGCTCTCCTTCTTGCCCACACTCTGCATGCACTGTGAAGACCCTCCCTGCATGAAATCATGTCCAACGAAGGCCATATCTCAAACTAAAGAAGGCATGGTTATAATCAACGAAGACAAGTGTGCAGGAAGTAGGGCATGCATCACTGCCTGCCCGTACGACGCTATTAGTATGTGGGACGCTGAAGTTCAGCCGATCTACGAGGGTGCGGTCACTCCACTCGAAAAGCAGGCAAATGAAAAGCATCGCATTGGAGCTGCACAAAAATGCACGTTTTGTTCGCATAGAATTAATCATGCATTGAGCAATGGTTTAGAGCCCGGAGTTGATAGGGATGGTACTCCAGCCTGCGTTCTAGCCTGCCCGGCGGAATGCAGGATCTTCGGAGATGTAGACAAAGAAAATAGTCCTCCTTCGAGATATCTAGAAGAAGCTCATGAGAAAGGTCGACAAGTTTTCATTTTGCGCCCGGAAGCTAAAACAAAACCCAAAGTCGCCTATCTGTGGTGATTTTCCCAACGCTTATCCAGTTCAATACATTCATTCCCGTAATCATTATCGATCTTGCCGCTCTGATTCTTGTTGTCATCATCGTAGCCTCCGTATCCTTTAAGCTCAGAGCTTGGCTTAGGGTCGTGCCCTCGCAACTTAAGAGTGATGCTAAGAAGCACATCGGGACTGCGGGTCTGCTCCAAATATTTTTTTCGGAGTTGATCAACAGAGTCATCGCTCAGAGGAACGTCATAACAGATTCAAAGACTAGGCTCGTGACCCATCTTGTTGTTTTCTGGGGTTTCATTTGCCTCATAATAGCCACTATATGGGACGACATTTTCTTCAGGAGTGGCGCGCTTCCGCCGCCGCTCGCGACCGAGAACCCAGGTAACTTCATTGGAAATCTCGGAGGAGGCCTCGTCCTAGTTGGGGTGACTGCGATCGTTATAAGGTATGTTGTGATCGGAAGATTCAGAGACCATCCAAAAGGAGACCTAACATTTTTGGTGACCCTCTATGTGGCGATCATCTCTGGGTTCCTAACTGAGGTTACCAGAATATTCTCGGGCCCGCTAGCACTCTACAGCTACACTTTCCATCTGGCAGTGGTAGCAGCATTGTTCGTCACAGCACCATTTACGCATTTCTTTCATGCTTTGCTCACTCCTATTATGAGGTACTTCGGGAGGATCCAATCAGAGCTAAAGTCTCGAGGTATCTCAGACTATCCTTACTACAAGAAACTCGAAATGGCTGGACTGGCAGAGAAAGTTAGAGCAGAGAAGACAAAGGGAACCTATCCTGACTGGCTCGACGGAAGCAACAAAGTGAAGGATAAGCCAGAATCAGAGGGTTAACATTAATAATTCATTACTCTCGCCCAAGACTTTTTTCCAATCTAACTAGACTTTATACCGACTTAAGAGAAGATTTCTTTTCGAAAGTCGTTTGGATTATAAAAGAGACGGCAACACCCATGTTCTGAGCGTCGATAAAGACGAGATGCTTCTACTTATTGCACTCGTGCACGCAGGCCTGGATCGGTTCAGATTGAGCTCCGAATCCGGGGGTGATTTCGAGAAAGCCAAGTTTGAAGGTTGTCGCCAGCTTGTGACCGAGATGAATCACAAGATACTTTCTAATTGACGAACTGGTCATCTTCTGGGCATGGCTCGAATATTTTCTCTAGCTCAGATACAATCAACATTGGGGAGTTGGAGCCTCTAACTCGTTTTGCAAGCGAAGAAGGTATGCTAATACTTGAGGGAGCGCAGATTGCGGCAGCTCAGATAGGCGGGCCTATTCATTACGGCTCCGTTTAACCACTTCTTCCACGCTCTTTTTACTCTCCTCATCAGGTACCTTTGGCCGGATCCAGACTGAATTGAAACACCGTGATGTATCCATTTATTCTTAGTACAAAGACTTCAAAATGGCGGACCTTGACGAGAAGGTTAGGGTGGGAGAAGAAAATCCACTTTCCTCCTATTGGCTCACTTCCGGGAAGCCATCGAAAACTGGCGAAGAGAAATGAAAATTGGCGATTCTTTTGGGTCAAGGATATGAAAGTTAAGTAACATCGATCACTCCATTGGGTATCGAGTACGACAGATGAACTACTGAAGACAGGAAAATCTCCACATACTGAGCTTTAACGTGGACGAGATGAAACTCTTTGTGGTGTTGATCCACGGCGGCATAGAACAAATTCAAAACAAAGGCTGGAAGTGGTGATTATGCATCGCGTCTGAAGCGAAGCTTGCCAAGAACTTATGAAAGATCAACCGCCTAGATGTTAACTTAGCTGAGCGATCTCTACTGAGAAGATCGAGTCTCTATCCATGGAATACACAGCTGAGAAAATCTCCATTCGATGGAGATCAGTTGATAGCTGAATAAGATAGTTTCCTCAGAGTTTTTCAAAGTATAAATAGCCCTTGCGAGTCGAGGGAAAGCTATGTTTTCCAAAAGAAAACTACGGCAAGCGATCGGTAGAACTACACTAGTAATTGTAGTTGTAATAGTTATTATCATAATTGCAGCGGGTGCATATGCAGCAATTTCTCTTAGTTCTTCAACTTTGACCTCAACAACGCCTAGCACCACCGTTTCCTCTTCTGCGACTAGTTCTTCATCTTCTTCATCTTCTTCATCTTCTTCATCTTCTTCATCTTCTTCATCTTCTTCATCTTCTTCATCTTCTTCGTCGAGCACCGCGCCTAGCTTACAGACAATCAACATAGGTGTGCTGGAGCCGCTTACGGGTTCTGCTGCGGAAGAAGGCACTGTAATCTTGAAGGGCGCACAGATTGCTGCGGCTCAGATAAACGCCGCAGGGGGCGTCGACGGCATGCAGGTCAAGATCTTCTCGGCCGATGAAGGCTCAGGGGGAAGCGTAACCATCAGCGCTTTCAATGAGCTTGTGAGCCAAGACAACGTCTCGTACATCATCGGGCCTGATTTTACTGGAGACTTGGAGGCAATTTTTCCAGAAATGATTCAAACTCATACCATAGTTATAACGACTACTGCTTCTGTGGACTCACTTTTCAATCCTGTTCTAACTAATTATTCGTCATACAAATGGATGTTCAGGATGGCAACTACCGATGCCCAGAATGGAGAAGCCATGGCTAACGTCTTGACTCAAGTCATTCACGCTAAAAGCGTAGCATTCGTAGGAGAGGATTACACTTATGCATCAGAAGAGGTCAACGACACAATCAAAGCAACAAACGGGACTGTAACGGCGGTAGCGCAAGATTACTTCGACCCATCCACACCTGATTATAGCGCCGAAATAACAAAATTAGCAGGTCTCAATCCGGGCGCAGTAGTATGTGTGATGTCGGGTAGCAATGCTCTTACTTTCGCAACGCAATACAAGCAGAATCCTCAGATGGCAAACATACCTCTCATAGACACGACTGGTAGCCCACTCGAAAACCCAAGCTCGATCGCAAGCATTGAGAAGTCAAACCCCAGTTTACTCAACGGAATACTTGTCGAATCACTCTATTATACAATGAATTTAAGTAACAAAACTGCTCCATATGTGGCCACATACCTAAGTCAAACTGGCCAAAATTCGACTCTCTTCGACGATGGAGCCGCAGCGGATGTGGTACATATCATTGTCAACGCTGTTGCCGCAGCTGGAGGTCAGAACAAAGATGCAGTCGTCTCAGCCCTTGAGAAGACTGACTATGTAGGAGTCACGGGTATTATTCAATTTGATAACTCGCACCAGATGATTGTATCACCGAACGCGAGAACAGATGCGATCTTTGAGTGGCAAAATGCCAGTCCTGTGACAGTATATCCAAGCAACGTCGCTGATGGAACATATGTAGCTCCGTAAGACAACTATTCCACTAGCGCCTGTTTTGGCGCCTTCCAAAATGACCCCAATCTTTCTGGCTCAAATCGCAATAGACAGTATCGAGCTCGGGCTCGCCTATGGTTTATTGAGCGTTGGACTATCTCTCGTTTTCGGAGTCCTGGATGTGCTGAACTGCGCTCATGGAGCCCTTTACATGATCGGCGGGTACTTCGCGTTCACAACAGTGTACTCAGCTGGCCTGCCGCCATGGGCTGGAGTATTGGCCGCGACTGGTGGGTGCTTCTTCCTTGGTATACTAATAGAACTTGTCGCAGTTGAAAGAGTTCGAGGCGATCCCAATACTGCAATCATCATGACCGTAGGCATAGCATATCTCTTAGAACAAGTGGCGCTGTTGAAATGGGGAGGCGTCTTTCAATCGATTTCTCCATTACTGAACGGCGAGATTCAATTTGCGGGTCTTTACGCAAGCTGGCAGCAGACCTTGGGTGCCTTAGTCGCTATCACCATATCATTTCTTATCTCTCAATTTATGTTGCGGTCGCGCCTCGGCAAGGCGATCCGGATGATCGCTTATGACCGAGAGTCTACAGTAATATTGGGAATCAATGTGAGTCTAATTGCTATGCTCACTTTTGGAATCGGCGCAGCAACAGCCGGCCTCTCTGGTGCGTTGCTCGCGCCGATCTACTCGCTATATCCTTCTATCGGATGGAATATACTCGTCTATGCGCTCGTGGTTGTCACTCTGGGGGGCGTAGGCAGCGTCAAAGGAACACTAGTGGCAGGTATCTTATATGCCCTAGCTCAGAATATAGCTGCAATATACATTTCGCAGTATAATATCATAGTCGGACTTGCGATCCTGATAATTGTATTATCCGTAAGACCTGCTGGCCTCTTTGGAAAGACATTGATTGAAAGGGCCTAGTAGAAAAGAAATTGAGACTAAGAATCACTGTTAAATTGATCGCACTGATTGTGGTAATCATTCTCTTCGGCATCTTTCCCGAAATTGTCCATGACAATCAACTCTTGGTTCAGGTCTTTACATTTGCATTCGCGTTTTCGATCTTCGCCGCGAGCTGGGACATAATTTATGGTTATGCTGGGCAAGTAAATCTAGGCACGGTATTCACTTATGGAATAGCGGGATTCACCTCCGCATTAATAGAAATTCACACAAACTTGCCTGACTGGGCAGCTTTCGCTCTTGGACCCCTCGTTGCGACGGGCGCTAGTGTGTTGCTAGCCGCTCCTAGCCTAAGGATGAAGGGCAACTATCTCTCGATTGTAACATTTGCAATTTCGATCGTAGCGCAAGGAATTGCAATTATCAAAACGGGAGAAGAAGGCCTTAGCCTAGGAATACGGCAACTCTTCGGCGGCGCGCCCTTGCCTTCATACTATCTCGGGTTTATCTTGATGATTGTTTCCTGCGGAACCATGTATTTGATCGGCGCGTCTCGTATCGGAATGAGGTTTAAGGCAATTCGAGACGATGAAATGATAGCTGAAGCGATCGGAATTAACTCGACCCGATACAAGTTGTTCGCGTTCTCGTTGAGCTCCTTTTTTTCAGGTGTTGCAGGCTCTTTCATCACTCTTTACATAGCTCATGTCGATAACACTTTTCTTTCCTACACGCTTACCTTCCAAACAATTACTATGGCTGTAGTCGGAGGAGTTGGCACTATAATCGGCTCGATACTTGGAACTTTCTTACTCTACGTTCCCTCATCATTGCTCTTAGGGGAGGGTGTTTATCATCTCATAATCTATGGGGTATCAATTGTGGTTGTTTTGTCGTTTGCCCCTCTGGGTATACTACCCTACATCTATGGACTAGTCAGGAGAAGAGCTCGGAGGAGAATGGGAACAAAAACAGCGGAAGTTTCTCAGACGCAACTACGGATGCAAAGAGTTCTCAAGAGGTTTTCTTCACTATTCCGCCAAGATAGACATCTCGAATCATTTCGTGAGAATTGATCTCGGTAGGCGTGCCAGATAGCTTGACGCTGCCGCCCTCCAATATGTAAGCGAATGCAGAAATATCTAGTGCCTTCTTGACATTCTGCTCGACTAGGACTATCGTCTTGCCAAGGCTGTTTAATTCAACAATCTTCTGAAGGACGGCGCTAAGAAATCGAGGATCCAAGCCTAGCGATGGCTCGTCGAGCATGATTAGTTTGGGGTCGAGCATCAGCGCCCTGCCGATGGACAGCATTTGCCGCTCTCCCCCACTTAGAACTCCAGCATCGGCGGACTTTCTCTCAAAGAGTCTTGGAAAAAGCTTGTACACGTTGTTTATCCTTTCACTTATCAATCCACGATCCCTGATGATGTAGGCCCCCATCTCTATGTTGTCATGAACGCTCATCCATGGAAATATACTTCGGCCCTGAGGTACGTAAGCGATTCCGGATCGCAGTACATTGTTGGGCGAAAAACGAGTGATGTCTTTCCCAGCGAAAGTGATTTGACCTCTATTGCTTTTCACCACACCCATTATTGTTTTGAGCAATGTAGTCTTACCTGCTCCGTTCGGACCCAGGATCGAGACTATTTGACCCTCGCGGACTTGAATCGTGACATCGTGAAGAATCTCCGAACCTGAATAACCCGAGGCTATACTATCGAGTTCCAAAATCAACTAGGATTCACCAATGTATGCTTCTATGACTTTTTCATCCGCCTGGATTTCTTCTGGCGTTCCCTCAGCTATTTTCTTCCCATTTTCAAGCACAAAAACCTTCTCACACAGATTCATAATGATAGGCAAGTTGTGCTCGATGATCAAGACAGTCTTCCCATTCGATTTCGCGTAGTTGATGTTCGAAATCATTCGCTGAATCATAGCATGCGTGAGTCCGGCCATCGGCTCGTCGAGCAGAATTAGATCAGATTCCATCAAGAGCATCCGATCGAATTCGAGTTGCTTCTTCTGACCAAATGAGAGATTGCGTGCCTGTTCATTCTCTAGTTCATCCAGATCCGACATCTTCAGGAGCTCTCTGCTTCTTTGGATGGCATATGTGCTACTTAAGTTCGAAGCGACGAGCAGATTCTCCAGCACTGTCATCTTTGGGAAGATACGAGTGAGCTGGAATGTTCTTACGATCCCTCTTAGAGCGATCTGCCTAGGCTTCAGACCAACTATCGACTCGCCCTTATAAAAGATCGCTCCTGTATCAGGCTTTAGAAAACCAGTTATGAGATTAAACAGTGTTGTCTTCCCCGATCCATTGGGCCCGATCAAACCACAGACAGTATTTTGATCTAGGCTCAAGCCACAGTTTTTCACAGCAACCACGCCGCCAAAACTTTTTGTAATATCTTTGACTTCCAAAAACATGCTGATATTTCACTAAACGGAACGACTGCAGCTAGGCTCTGAAAGGAATTTCTATCTTCTCATTTAAGTATTCATAGCTTTCTGATGAATACTTACATTGGTATTCAAGTTTCAAATCCAATAGCTCTTTTTTCCATTCGCCTGAATATGCATGGCTTGATTGGAACAATAAGAATGCTCACGTCGCAGCCCTTTCGAAGATCCTTATTCCGAGAGATTTAGGCTTGCGATCTTCGCCGTTGCAAGGATTGAGATCGCTGGGACAGGCTGAGATTGCTACCAGAAGATCCATTTCCGCGCGGAGATCTACATAGTCACCTTTCTTTGCCACTGGAGGCAAAATCTCCATTTTTCCCTTTTCATCGTATCTGACCCGCATGAATGCATTGAAAGGCCCGTGTACATCGTAATGACTGAGGCCCCACGGTTTTACTGCCTGAGCTAGATTGTCAAAGCAATTCGGGTGATTCTTCGTCCCTTCCCATTTCTCATAATGCTTTGTCGTGCACCCAACCGATCCGCTCAAGAAATGAACACCAACAGTGTCTGAAACCACAGTGAATATAGGATTGATTTTGGGTGAGTTGCTGTAAAGAACGTTGAATTTCTCGTAGCTTTCATTCAGTTGGGCGCTTAGTGCTGACTGCAATTTCTCTCTGAAATCATGAAGATTGTATGCATTAACATCCGCGACTTGCGGCCCCTCGGTCTCGAAGATACGTAGTATGCTTCCGTGCCGGATTTCAAATGCAGCATGGCCTTTTGCTTGTACGATCAAGGATCTGAGGTCACGATCTTGTTGGCTCATTGTGAACCTGGTGCTGACAGAGATTATTTAGACTTTGAAGATGATAAGCGACTAGGACCGTCATTCTTGGCTGATGATTCATCGAACCTCTTGATCTCACTCGAGATCCTAGCAAAAATTGTTCCTAGGCGCAAAGACGATGCCCAGTCTCAGCTGATGAGCCTAGGTTCGGAATAAATGTTGAATGCAATCTCTCTGAAGAAACCGACATGTGTGATGCCATCTCATACAAGTCAACGAAGAGGTTAGTAGGCGCCCCAAGAGCTGCAATGAAAGGAATGCCAGCCAGTACGGCTTTCAGAGCGAGTTCGAAGCCCACACTTCCACTTATCATCAGTATGGTGTTTGAAGTCGGAATCTGATTCGAAGCGAACAAACCGAAAAGCTCGTCTGATGCGTCGCGATGTCCAAGTCCTCTCTTAGTCCAACAACTGCCCAATACGCTCAAAGAGTGCATTTGCGTGCAGAACCCCCATTCGAGATAATGTGTTCTGGGAATTGAGGAGGATGTCAGAGAGATTCCAATTTCCCTCTCGATAATACGAAACTTCCAAGGGAAAGACTTCGACTTTACTAGATCTAAGGAGCCTTTCCCACACACACAGCGGCTGGACGAAGCGTCTACATGTGTACTAATTCTTTCAAGATCGAACTTAACATCTTCAGGCAAGTAGACGTTTAATATCTTGGACGCATGTGACTCGTTCGGCTCGGTGACAGTAATTTATTCCTTTGACGATCTCCCTAGATTGTGATCGTCACGATAGAAATATGGCATAGTCGAAAACCAAATTTAAGCCACTCACCAAATCAAGAATCTAAATTCTGTTTGGCACCCAAGGGAGGAAGAAGATTCTTCGCTTCGTGGAATTATTCTAACACTGAAATTAACTCAAAGGGTCTGAATGTGTACTCTCTTCTGGAGAGTGTACTCATCTACACTGCCCATCGAGCCCGATCCGCTTTCCTTGTAAGGTGCGCCCGCGATCCCAAACATGTTGAAGTAGCCAGAACCCTTGCCAGATGAATTCACCCAAACCATTCCTGATTTCAGACGCTGGGTAACTTGTACTGCCTTACTAAGATCATTCGTCCATACTACTGCGGAAAGACCATAACGCGAATTGTTTGCTACAGATATAGCATCGTCTAGATCTGTGAATTTGATTGCACTAACGACTGGACCGAAAATCTCGTCCTGTGCAAGCTTTGAATTAGGATCTACCTCATCAAAGAGCGTCGGAGCCACAAAGTTCCCTTTGTCATATTCGGGACCATTGAGTTTGTAACCTCCCATTACGAGTTTCGAGTCCTCTTTTCCGATTTCGATGTAGTCCATCACTTTCTTCAGCTGTCCGCCACTAATTACTGGACCAATTTCAGATGATGGATCAAGGCCGTGTCCGACCTTCATCCCGCTCACAACTGACTGAAACGCCTTGATGAACCGCTCATGACAAGATTCTTCAACCAAGATTCTTGTGCCAGCAAAGCAGATCTGGCCCGCATGGTACAGCCCGGCACCCGAGACCGCCTCTTTCGCAGCAGCCTCCAAGTTTGAATCCGAAAAAATAATGTTCGGAGATTTTCCACCAAGCTCCAGCGTTACTTTTTTGAGATTACATGTTGCCAAACGTGCAATTTCTTTGCCCGTGTTGACATCACCAGTAAAACTGACCATGTCCACCTTGTCATTTCTAGCAAGTTCTGACCCGACGGAGGTACCTGCACCAGTCACACAATTGATTACACCTTTGGGGATCTCATCAAACTTCGCAATCATTTTCATTAATTCCATAGTCGAGCCGGCTGTAGCGCTCGCTGGTTTTACTACAACGCTACAACCCGCTGCGAGTGCAGGAGCAATCGTTCGAGCAAGCAAAATAATTGGACCATTCCACGGTACAATTATGCCCACGACACCAATGGGATCTCTCAAAGCCAAATCTAGAATGCCATGGCCGGTGTTGATAGATACACCCATTAACGATTTTGCCCTAAACGAAGCATTCTCAACAACTATTGGAAAACTGGCGTACTGAGGCAAATTATATTTATAGGGAGCTCCGCATTCCCTAGTCATTACATAAGCAGAGTGTTCCATGTCTTGAGAAGCAAGAAATCTCGCTAGCTTAACCAGTGCCGACGTTCTAAATTGGATGTCCTCTGCCCATTTTGAGTTCTCAAACGATCTTCTTGCGGCCTCGATTGCCATCTTCACGTCTTCAGGAGAACTTGACTGGCATGTAGAAACTCTCTCACCAGTTGCTGGGTCAATAGTCACAAACTTTTCTTCCGACGAGGACTTTGACCACTCTCCATCGATGTAATTCAAATACTCAGTGATGTCCGTTTTCTCCTCTTCCAATTGCATGTTGTAGTTCCGATCTCACTTATTATTGGAAGAACGCACAATAAAAGTCAGTGCCTAACCTTGGCCGCCTAGTCTGGTAATGCTCCCAAAGAATTTCTTAAGGCTCAAAAAGCGGCTGAGAAAGCTAATTCAAGCCAGCTTTGGAAGGTACGTGTTTGGTCTCCCCGCTCGACAAAGCTTCCTGAAATAGTATTCTAGAAGCCATCGGCAGTCGATGATTCAATTTTGGCCCTCTTGAACATTAAGTTTCTAAATGATGACGCAAGCGCGGCTTCGCCGATCCCCCACATACTTGTTACTAATCAATCCCACAACTAAACAGTAGATGCGAACGAATCTAGGCGATTTCCGGCCGCAATTATTATGGCCAGCCCGCCTTAGGGCTTGTTTCCGACGTTCCAATTGAGGTTCAATTCGAGAAAGCTGTATGAATTCGTAAAGAAAAACATCTCAGGACTGCTGACATATGAGCTGAAGGAGAGAGCGATTTATTCCAAGAATGAACACCTAAACCTGCTCATCTCGGCGAGCTTGGTAAATGGATTTGCTGAAGGTGTTTCGAAATCTCTAGGCGAATCACCGACTGCAGAAACTCTTCTTTCGTACATTAAATCACAAAGAGAAGCGAGAGTCAAACAAATCTTCGATAATTTGATAGACGGGAATGTGAAGGATCTTAGAAAAAGAAGAAAATTACGCGTACCAGTCCCTGTCGCTTTGGATCTGCATGATGTCATGTACTACGGTAATCATGAAGAAACACCGATGGTCATTGGAACCATGCACAGGGACGGAAGCAATTATTCATTCAAGTACCTTACAGCTTCTGTTCTAGCAGATGGAGAAAGACTGATCGTAGCTGTTACAGGATTAGCATCAGGCTCGGAACTTGTCTCGTCTACCACACAAATTGTGCGAAAACTGCAAGAAGAGCTGAAAATAAGAATTCGCTATCTGGTTTTTGACGGCGGATTCTTTCACACAAACCTACTCAGATTTCTTGAGGAATCTGGACTCAAGTACATCGTGCGAATGGCTCCAACCTACAAGACAAAGAAAATGAGGCTCTGGCAGGGTAGGAGGTTCACGTACACTACTAGCGGACACAGGAGGAGGGAATCTGAACAAGCCTCGTTTGAAGTTGTAGTGGCATATGACAAGACAAAGGATTACAAGTACCTGTTTGCAACAAATCTTCCCTACAAAGCTGAAACAATCCTAAGGCTATTCAAGAACCGCTGGGGCATAGAGACAAGCTACCGAATGTCAAATCAATTCCTGATAAAAACAACATCAAGGAACTACGTGGTAAGATTGTTCTACTATCTCTTTGCATGTCTTGTCTACAATTCGTGGGTCATGTACAATGCCAACCAAGAGCTGCTCCATCCGAACGAATCGGTGGAAGTAATACAAATGAAACTCTCTCTCATCGGTCTGATTATGAGTGGGTCATTTAACATACGAGAAAAGCATACTTGATTCGCATCTACTGTAAAATCACAATCATGATCGGCAGAATCTGGTCGGTCCTATGAAACTCTTGATCCAGTAATAGACGCGACCCAATGATTCATTGGTTACATTAACGAAGAGAATTTCTGATCGCCCAAGAATCGGACTAGGCACTCAATTTAATTCTGCTAATCATTAAATTGCTTGAGACTGAAGAGACTCAACAATCATAAGGCGGCTGAATAGCAAGAAAGGATCTCTTCGTTTCTGGAAGAACCTTGTCACGCTCATTCGGATAATGCAAAAAAGTGCAGTGATCTCCTACATTTTTTAGTAACTTGATAGGATTCCAAATATATTGGAGTCGGGAAAACTACTTTAATTAGAGCATTAAATGGTTACTCGACTAATTCCTCGACGCTAGCATCAATCTCTCGGGAGATGAAGAGTGTTCTGCTTTTACAAGATTTGTCGGTCGTCATTCTTGCGGGCGGTAAAAGCAACAGAATGGGTTCTGACAAAGCGTTTCTCAAATATAATGGACAGCCCTTTATCGAAATAATATCTAATGAAATGCTCAAGATTTCTGCGGACGTCATGGTGATGGTGGGAAGAAAAGAGAAGAAACAGTTTCAATCAGTAGTTGATAAGCTTGTCAAGGTAGTCGAGGACGAATATTACATCGAGAATCCGATGGGAGGGATGATTTCTGCCATCCCCCATTTGTCCAACCCTTATGTTTCATTCTTGGCTTGTGACACTCCGCTGATGAAGTGCAACGTTATTGAGTTACTTGCTGAAAAGGCTCGGAATCATTCGGCTGCAGTGGTCACTTGGGACAGTGCGGACAAAAACAGATCTTCTGAACCTCTATCTGGCGTTTACAACGTCCAAGAAATACGTGCCGCTAGCACTGAAGCAATTAAGAAAGGACTGATCGGTTGCAAGAAACTGATTTCTCTTCTATCTGATGTCAATTATGTCGACATAATGGAGCTTCGAAAGATCGATCCTTTATTGACTTCGTTGATCAATGTCAATTCCAAAAGCGATTCTCGAACAGCTGAACAAGGTATGAGTAGCATCAACCTGTCCTTCCTCATGAGCTAGGAAATTATTTCGATTAATTTAGCTTTGTCTCTGCGTAAGTTTAGATGTGGGATATTTTGAGAAGAGCCTTTGCCTTGATAGGTATCTGAAACAATCCCTAGTATGCAAATAGGTTTCTTGTGCAGCTCTAAAAGTTCGCGTATTTCGCTGTCGTTCCTTACGCAAAGGATTTGTTTGATTTGGTGCTTATTCTTAAGGAACTTGTAGAATCCTTCAATGAATACGTAATCAAAGCCCTCGTTTCTGAAAAACTGGAATGCGTCTTCAATGTCTACATTCATTTTGATTCCTTCACTGGCTCTCTCCTTTATGAGAACGAATTCCTTTGGTGTGATCATGATGACGGCCGAGGCACCGGACTTTCTGTGAATCCAACTATCCTTTCCTTTTCGATCAATGGAGAGCTCATCGTGGTGAATGTGTTTAAGCGTCCCTACCTTGTTACCTCTTTTCACAAGTTCAGTCGTCAGTGCGGAAATTGCACTTGTCTTTCCGCTACCGCTATATCCTAAGAATTGTATTATCTTCAAATCCGGCGAGTCATTCTTTGGGAATTCTCAAGATCTCATTATTGCTGAGGAGGGTTACTGTGAGTTTGTCCCCTTTCTTAACAATCTGATTTTTCTCTAGAAGCATGAAACCATTTGCCATCTTCAAACTAGACATAAGGTTGGATCCCCAAGGAAGAGCCGTAGCCTGAAAACCGTACTCCTTAAGAAACAACTGCACTAAATATATCGAATCAATAGATCTATGATTTGAGATATCCTCTTTAGCTGTAGCAACAACTCTAGCTTGTCCTGATTCTAATGGCAGTCCTGAAATTGTATTCAGGACTGGAACCACAATCAGAAAGAAAGATAAAGCAACTGAAATTGCGTTGCCTGGAAGTATTGCAACTGGTTTTTTTTCGACTAAAGCCAATCCTGCCGGCTTTATGGGAACTATTCTAACACCGTGAAACAGCACCCTAGAACTCTTTGACGTTGTGAAGGCCTGGATCGTGAGGTCGTGATGCCCGATGGAACTCCCCCCGATAGTAACAATCATGTCAAGATGTGGTATTTTCTTTTTGATTACTTTGATTATTTCTTGAGGATAGTCCTTGCTTATTCCAAGGCGCTCTGAACTCGCTCCAACATGATCAATCAGAGCTTCAACGAGATCTGCGTAATTGTTGATAGTTGCCTTATTTTGAACGGACTTTTGGTCGATATCCCTTAATTCGTTTCCAATTGACAGAATTCCGATACGAGGACGTTTCAAAACAAATAACGATCTAACGCCTGCCGATATCAGGAGCGAGACTTCCGCCGGATTTAGATTTGCGCCTTTTTCTGCGATCGATTGACCTTTTCTTATATCAATGCCTTTTGGATTGATATTTCGTCCTCTCTCGACTTGCCTAGCGATCATGATTAAATGACCGAGAACACGTACTTCCTCAATCCGTGCGACCGCATCTGTTCCCTTGGGTATCCTCGATCCAGTTGATACGTAGCATGCCTCGTCAGAATTGAGCTTTCTTCTTAAGACAACATCCGAATTCGCTTTGCAAGCGAACTCAGATGGACTAGATAATGAAGCATTGATAGTCTCAGAAGAGTGTATCGCATAACCGTCCATGGCACTGACATCGCAACTGGGAATGTCCTTCTCAGATGTTATTGATATCGCGCATATCCTGTCCAACGCTTCGCTTGTTGACACTTTTTCAGTACCCATTTTATAATGGGCGAGTTCCTTCGTTATTTTATCTAAAACTTCCGAATAAGGAATAAGCTTGAGATACATTTGATCAGGTGTCGCATACATTCGAAGCTTGTGATCTATTCAGATTTCTGATTCCACTTTATGAATGTTTTAGTTTTGAGACTTGGCAATTAATTCTAGCTCTTTTGCAACTATGCCATTAACCCTAGGTCTATACTTTGTCTTGAACACTAGCCCACAGATATTTCAAATCTGAATGAGGAAAGAGAGGTGACGAAAAGACTGCGAGACGATGCTAACAGATCTCGCAGCATCGGAGAAATCCGAGGTTCCGGGCTTATTTTGCAAAGCAAGCGCCTCTTGAATCATGTCGGAAAGGACTTTTGATGCATGCCTGGGCCATTATGAAAACGTTTTCAGATTCATGGGACCACTCACGATTAGCCAATCTCTGTTATATATGGGCCGGGGAATTTTTGAGAACGCCGAATTTCCTGATGATTTAAGAATCCGGAGATACAATCAAATTATCTTCAATCGCTCCTTGTTTTTTTGAGCAGACGGCTTTGATCTCGCCAAGTGTCAGGTAGATCAGTTTTAGCCCTATAGGCATGGCATAGGCCCAGATGAATAAAATAAATAGATTATGCGATGGGAATCTCAGTCAATTGGAGCAGCTCCTGTGAAACAAACAAATCTGGCAAAGGCATTAGCGCTTGTAAAGGATGCGGTGAATCGGGGCCGTTTCACCTTAGTGGAAGATGTGGCAGAAGAAGTGATATCATTTTGGTATTCCCCTTGCAAGAGGTGGCATGGTGCAGATTGCCGTCCAAGCAGTAGCTCCTACCAAGAAAATTGGTTATCCTGTAGTGTTGAAGATAGTCTCTTCGGAGATTCTTCATAAGAGTGATATCGGCTGCGTGAAAGTCAATATCAATTCTGACTCTGAAACCAAGAATGCATATGCAGAAATAATTAGTAAAGCAAAAGACGCAGTCAGAAATCCCGACATCCGGGAGTCTACGTACAAGAAATGGTTCGGAGTAAGTATGGGTTCGTCGTGGGTGGCATAAGGGATCTTCAGTTTGGGCCGCGGTAATATTTGGAGCAGGAGGCATCAATGTAGAACTCTACAAAGATGTTTCCTTTAGGATCGCACCGATATCCAAATCAGACGCGCTCAAAATGATGCAAGAGATCAGGGCGGCACCATTGCTCAAAGGATTCCGAGGATCGAAACCTCTTGATGTTGGCGCGGTGGTGAAGTGATCAAAAGCATCGGTAGAATTCTTACAATCGTTAAGGAAATAGAGGCAATAGACATTAACCCTCTTCTTGTTTTTGAAAAAGGCTGTAAGGCAGTTGATTTGAGAATTATGTTGATTCATAAGAAATCGGGATCACAGGATTTTTGTTAAGAGATGTGATTCATTTCGAAGTGCTTCTATTCCACTGTTACAAGAACATTTCCTGCCGGCCTCAGGAGACACGTTTGCCAAAGAATTAGGGCGCAATCCTATCGAAAAGAATCAGGTTATGTTAGATCATACATCATCACTTTTCATAATCATTGCAATTCTGCTGATCTCCAATGAACTGTCTTCGAATTCTAGTTGTCCTACTGATTACGACACAGGCTGCACAGTCTGGAGAACTACATACAGTTCAAATGGGATTCCGTTGTTATATATTACGCAGTGTTGTGACACTGTGAAGTTCTCTTTAATCGATCAATCGGCAGTTATAACTGTTTCATCGATCTTTTCTTCCAGTCCATCTGACATACCGACCTATCTGTTCGTCTTCTTCTTCCTCATGATCATTGCCGGGGCTGTAATCGTGTGGGTTTTTTTAAAGAGAGACAAATTAATTCCAAATTCAAGAGAGGGCACTCATTGAAATGTGATTGCGTATCTATCGCTTGACTGGGATTCGGCAATTAATCCACTACCAACCGACTGCGATAACCCCCTAATCGGTTTCAAATCCACCGGTGGCCCTCTTTTCCTGAGTGTCAGTCGATATTTGTTTAGAGAATTAGACTCTAGATAGAAACATTCCTCCACTCGGAAAACGAGTATACTTCGCACGAAGAATCCGAATTAGAAGAGGCCAAAGACGGTGTGATAAAATGTTATTTATACAATCCTATACCAGCGTATATGATGCAAAAGGCGACAACTCGGAAAACGAGAGTGGTATACCCCATTTCACTTGGCGCTGAAGATAACAAATTACTTGAAAAGTTATCCGAAAGAACTGGTACGTCAAAAGCGCAAGCAATCAGAGATGCAATAAGAGCGTATTCAGATGAAGTGCAGGGACTTGAAGTAGTAAAGCTGCGAGAAGTTCCTAAACAGCAAGCAAGAAAAGAGATTCTTGATTACCTCAAGGTTCACGACCGGGCTCTCACTAGCGACATTGCTGATGAGCTCAAGTTGGACATCGTTTTTGTGAATGAAATTTTAGAAAAGCTATGGAGCGAGGATAGGGTTGAGCAACGTACCCCAGCCAAATCAGATTGAGGGCGAGAGGCTTCGCTGCATAGGGAGAAGAGTATCGAAGCCAAGGCTCTTCCACTATACACACGACCACAGGGCGATGGCAATTGATGTCGACGGATATCCCGCAGTCTGCATCGTGATAAAGGAGTGGAGCATAAGAAAAAAGTGAACCCGCGAATCGGCTATGGTGCAGGCTGCTAAAGTGGATAATTTCTCACTCCAGGCGCAGTTTGGTTAGCATAGGAGGCTGTGGTTCTCGAGTGAGAGCAGACACCTCTCGATCGTGGGTTCAAATCCCACCAGCGACACTTCACATACTTTCAGTCGATTTTCATCATTCTACTCTCTAACATGGATGGGATTTAAACCCGTAACGAGTTTAGATCGTATCTCCTTCGAACGTGGTGCGACATGCTAAGATTTTTGGATCCCAGAAGAATAGACGCACCCGAAAACAGATAATACGGGAATCAAACTCTAAATTAGCCAGTCGTCATGTTGAAAAGAGATCTTAGAAGCTACCTGGATCTACTCGAAAAGCACGACCTACTCTTTCATATTGAAAAGGAAGTTGATCCAAAGTTCGAGCTTTCCGCCGTGGTAAAGCAGACGGAAAAGGAAGGAAAGGCTGTTTTGTTTCACGAAGTCAGGGGAGGGAACTTTGAGGTCACCGCTAACCTTGTTATTTCGAGGAAGATGCTCGCACTCCTTTTGGGAACATCCGAGGCCGAGACAGTTCCGTATTTCGTGAAAAGATCGGAAAATTTGGTAAAGCCCAGAATGGTATCCTCAGGCCCCGTCAAGGAAAGGATATTCGTTGGCGACGATGCCGATGAAGGGGTCCTCCCCCATGTTACACACGCGGTCGGAGATGTGGCACCGTTCATCACGGCGGGGATGGCCATCGCCAAAGACCCAGAAACTGGATACACAAACATGTCGTTTAACAGGATGCAATTCAAGGAACCGAAGAAATTCGGTATAAGAATGATGCCGCCTCAACATCTAGGGGTGATACAGTCCAAAGCAGAAAAATTAGGACGTAATCTCGAAGTTGCTGTGGTGATTGGGTCTCATCCCTTTGAAATGATAGCAGCTTCCACGACCCTTCCCTATGGAACTGATCACTTTGAGCTCGCTGGCGCTCTGGCCGGTGAAGCGGTGGAGACAGTAAAGTGCGAGACGATTGATGTCAACGTCCCGGCCAATGCAGAGATCGTTCTTGAGGGCGAGGTCTTGGCAAACGTCAGAGAGGAAGAGGGGCCGTATGGCGACGTTTTTCAATTCTACATCCCCCAAACGAAAAATCATGTCTTCCGGCTGAAGGCGATAACCCACCGAAACAACGCAATCTATCACACAATTCAAGCTGGAAGCAAGGAAGACATTCACCTCCTTGCCATATCTAGGGAGGCAAAGGTCTACCGAGCTTTGAATTATGCGGGTTACGACGTCAGATCAGTTTCCAACACGCCTTCGTTATTGTCGTGCGTTGTTTCTATCAAGAAGAGGTTCGAGGGCGAACCGAAGAATGCCGCCATGTGCGCATTTGGTGCCTATTCTTGGCTAAAATATTGCGTCGTCGTGGATGAGGATGTGGATGTCTACGACGTAAACGATGTCTGGTGGGCAATGGTAACAAGAAGCAGGCCCGACAAGGGAATCTTCATCGTGGCAGAAGCTCAAGGATTCCCGAGGGACCTCCATCACTTACACCAGTCTAAAGTAGGGATCGACGCAACAGCACCTCTGGATGCTTCGGAAGAAAAGGTTCGAAAGTTTGTTCCAGGACAAGACGAAATCGATCTAAAAGAATACGTTTCAGAAGCAAAAGCGAAAACTTCGGGGAAATAATTGGAAAATCCAAAATACAACACCAAGTACCGACTTGGCATCATAGTCCCTTCTCTTAACGTAACGATAGAACCAGAATTCAATGCGGTCGCTCCCGAAGACGTGTCCATACACGCGACAAGACTCTTACTCAGAAGCGGAACGAGAAAAGATCTGGTTGACATGGCAGACGCTACTGAAAATGCTTGCAGAATGCTCGACTCCGCGGATGTTAGCGCTGTTCTCTATGCCTGCACTACGGGGAGTTTGATAGGAGGAAAGAAATGGGAGGAAAAATTAGAGCATCGAATGAAGGAAGCGACATCTGTTCCAGTGATTACTACTGCGGGGGCGGTTCTCGATGCATTCAGTACGCTCGGGCTTCGAAAGATAGCGGTTGGAACACCCTACTCGAAGGAGCTCAACGACGCGGAAGTACGGTTTCTAGAAGAAAATGGATTGGAAGTTACAAAAATCAAAGGCCTTGGGTACACAAAGGGAGCGCCGCTTCATGCAGAACCGCCAGAGACGACGGTGAAACTAGCACGGGCTGTAGATAGCCCGGAAGCGGAGGGAATTTTTTTGAGTTGTACAGACCTAAAGACGATGACAGTAATTCAAAGAATTGAGGAAGAACTGGGGAAGCCGGTCGTCACGAGCAACGCGGCGAGTCTGTGGCGATCGCTTAAGGCTTTGAAGAGAAAGGGAAGTGTAAGCGGACTCGGCACTCTTCTCGCAAGATACTAGATTGCTTGACTTTCGCCAGCTTTCTCAATTTCCTCGGCCAGTTTCTTTTTGTCTCTCGTATATTCCCTGTACTTTTTGATATAGTAGGAATCTTTCATCCTAGAGTTTGTGATGAAATTCAGTAACTCGATCAGAGCACCGTGCATTTTCGCTGGTATCGCGTCCACGCCCGGATCTGCAAATCCCGAAGCTGGGTCGATGAACCCGAGCTCGGCGGACCTTCTGATCAAGTTCACTTCAGTGGCGCCATCATGCAGAAGCTCTGGAACCTTATAATGAAATGCCAATAGGGCCTCGATTGCCGACGCCCCCCAATTCGACGTTCCGGTTACCATCAATCCGTCCGTCGCTACAGCAGATGCCACCCCTTGGTGACAAGGACAACCACAATCAGACCCCGTGGGGAGGATTTCTCTGACGGTTTTCTCAATGCAACCCATTCCTATTTCGTTCCCAGCATCCCCGATCCCCACTGTCAGAATGCCAGTATTCTTTGCATGTTCAACGAGCTTGTCGACCTTCGCGGAAAGCTTTGAAACATCCACTCCGACGCCGCTATGGAAAACTCCAACCCTGTTCGGAGATGCTTTCTCAATTGAAATTATGCTAAACGGAGATGTTTTCGATATCAGATCTTCTGACTCTCTAACAGCTTGTCCAACATCGGTTGTGAAGCCAACAACGAGTCCAGTACGTTTACCAAGTGGTTTCTTCGCATTTTCGATATCACCAACTCTGAATCCCGTCGCTTCGAGCAGCGATTTTGTTTTCTGAACTGCATGTTTCTCGGTAACTAGAACTGGAACCGCATCGAAAGCAAGATTCAACGATCTGGCGAGCGTTACAGCACCGACGGGGCCGTCAGTCTCTGCCTCCAACCATGGAGGAACGATAAACCCGGTTGTGATTATGACAGTCTTGACCGCTTCCTTTTCTGAAGAGAGCAGGATTTTTTCCGTTGCATCAAAGCAAAGCGGTCTTCCAAATTTTCCTCTGGCAGCTTCATACAAGTCCAATACAACAGGTCGGGAGGCGAGGGACGACCCGGAAAAAACTGGGACTGTAATGAGATGATCAATTATTTCTGATAGATTTAGTGAATCTTGGTTCAGCATTCCAAGGCCGAATTCTGTCGTGCCGGAACGTCAAATTAAGGTATTGTTACTGAACCGACAAATGGGGAATCTATGCCAAATAGCGATCCATCTAGAAGAGAAGAGGATTCTGCGCTAACACCTTCTTCGGGTCTCCGTATTTTTTCGCTATCTCTAAGAGCTCCCGATCTTCTAGTAACAGCAATCTTCGGTCTTTGACGAAAAGCTCTCCGTCGACGTATACTGTTGGAGTATCAAAGATCATGTCGAGGTGAGAGAACCCCGGCTTTGTTCTGTCAATTTGTCCTGATAGGCCGGTTCCGTCCAATCCCAAGTAAGTTGTTCCCGCTGCCCTTTCCCTTTCAAACTCGGGTGCGTTAACCATTCTCACTTTGGGATTTAACCCGATGACGGTGTGCCTGACGTAGTATTTCCCATTGCAGAAAGCCTCTATAGCGGCCCGCTCTGCCCCAGATGCCCCCTCTATCTTCACAACAAAGTTGTTTTCAATCACAAACTTGATCGGGGAAGAAAGCTTTCCGGTCAGTGCTGTCTCATCAGGCACTAGCACTCCGTTTGAATTCTTCGGATAGAGGTTTATCCCCATCGGCGGGAAAATTGCCCAGTTTCCCGGCTCGAGGGGCTTTCCATAGGAGATTCCCTGAGGACCCTCAAAAGTAACATCGGTCCCTGACGCTGTAGTGTACCGAATGGTGCTTGCAGTGTTCAAAACCTTCATGGCTCTTTCTCCAATCTCACAATAAAGTGCTATAGGAAATCGACCCGCTGAGATCAGCGAGCCAGGCGTTGAACCCATCAGGACAGAACAGACTCTGCTTTTTCCTCCGAATATCTTGCTGAAGAAAGTTCTCTCGTTGTGGGCAAATTCAAAGTACGTACAGGCGATCACAACGTCGGAATTTTCGAAAGCTCCCACGAGCATATCGTTCGGGCTATTTCTCACCCATCCGCCGACGGCGAGAGGAGGAATAGTGATCATTGCAACTTCTGCTCCGCTTTCTGCGGCGGATGCAGCAAAGGCAGATGTGACGAGCGGATCGGTATCGTATTCTGATACAATCAACACTCTTTCACCGCGTTTTACTTGGCAGAAATTCATGGTACAATTTCTAGTCGCCTCAAGCACCAGAGGCAAGATGAATGGACTGGATGTATGATGCCCAGGGTAACCTCCGATTACTCCGCTCATATTCAAAATTCGCTGAGAACCAGCCAGTACCATCGATATAAGAGTATACTCGGTTCGTGGACAGAGCCAATCGAATCATCGTCCTCTGTGCGAGTTGACAGAACGCATTTCTTGATATTTAGAAATCTAAATCAATTAGGAGTTACGCATTTGGCCGAAAAGAATTTGGCCAGGATTGTTTCTCTGGTTCATCAGACGCTGCATGAACCCTCCAAAATGCGATGACAATGACTACATAGACTTCCTGATAGCATCCCAGAAATCATTCGCTTGCACCGAAGCTGCTAGATGTCAGCCTGATGATGATGCAGGAGTCACGCCGCCAGCACACGATAGCTTCACCCGCCTTCTGGAGAGACTGCCTGCGGATACAGAAGCGCTCTGGGATGAGGCGAAGAGGATCATCGCCGTTACTGCGGGAGGAGTACCGATAGTCGATGATTCAACTCTGGACAAACCGTACGCGGAGAAGATGGATTACGTCACGTACCACTGGAGCGGAAAACACCACAGTGTGGTGAAGGGGATAAATCTCATCACAACACTATGGAGCGATGGTAACGCCCTCATTCCATGTGACTTTAGACTCTACAATGCGTCAAAAGACGGTCTCACCAAGAACGATCACTTCCAGGACATGTTGTTGGTTGCAAAGCAGAGAGGGATGGAACCAAAATACGTCCTCTTTGACAGCTGGTACTCGAGCATGGAAAATCTGAAGCTCATCGCAAGGGAGCTCGGGTGGCATTTCTTCTGCCGCCTCAAGGAGAACAGGCTCGTCAATCCAACGGGCAGAAAAAAAGGAAACAAACCAATCAAGGACGTGGAGATCCCGCCTGAGGGAACCACGGTTCATCTCATGGGATTCGGAATGGTCAGGGTGTTCAGGACAGCCTCCAAGAAAGGAGACATTGAACACTGGGCTACCGATGACGTTGGGATGAATGAGGAAAAGAGAGATGAACTCTCTGACCAAGGATGGGGAATCGAGGAGTACCACAGAGGAGTCAAGCAGTGTTGTGGCATTGAGAGGGCTCAGGTCAGGAAGGCGACATCCATTCTGAATCACATCCACATGTCAATAAGGGCGTTCATACGTCTAGAATTGTGCAGATTGATGACCGGGATAAGCTGGTACGAAGCGAAGGCGAGAATCGTCAGAGATGCGATAAGGAGTTACATTGCACACCCAATCTATCTTCTTGGGTCAACCGCGTAACTCCTATCAATTTGGGAAAATTTTTTCGACAATAATGCCCTAACAAAAGAGGAGCAAATGAGGGCCAGAGCTTTTTTGGAAATAAGTCTTGCATCTAGTCAATGCGTTTCAAATATTTCTTGGAATTCAGCGACTTTCTCAGACACAGCTCTCCTCTCTTCATTTGTAGGATTCCTCGGATCTCTTGCTCTCGGCAGTCGGCCGAGCTTAAGCATGGAAGATATCAAGAGCAATCGTGCCTTGTTCGAGTCTAGGTTACTTCCTTCGATTGTTGGATCATTAGGATCCGTGATTACTCGGCCTCCTGGATCACTTCTGCCTACTCTGACTACAGGGATCCCGGAGAACGCGGCGATCCACAGCGCTCTTAATTGTGAGACAGAACCAACCGCATAGGGAGATAGACCTTCGTAGACAATGCCGTGAAGTTTCGATGCCTGAGGATTTGATCTATCAGACTCGATCTTCGAGATTCTCGCCATGATTTCTATCTCCTGATCCGGGTCTCCCTTTTCATCATCTTGGGAATAGCTGGCATACTTGATTATACTGACGCGTGGAATAGTTGAATTCAAAAGGTACCCTTCTGAGTCTTTTATCTGAATCGAAACCATGTCAGAACTTTCAAATTTATCTTGAAAAACCACTTTGTCTGGCAGTCTCGTCAAATTCACCTCGGACGTTGAAGTGTGTTTATAGTTAGGGCGATACCAGATTGTTATCCCTGCCTTCACCGACCCCAGTATTCCACCGTGGCCGCCAGTTGCCTTGTAATTTCCCGGCCGCGCATCTGCCTTTTTGAATTCCCGAGCTGCGTAAATTACTTGATCTTGGACGCCAACTCCTCCAAGGCCTTTTCCCTTGCCAGACACGACGTATTCTACCGCATCGACAATGTTTCGATCGCCATCGTTTGCTAGCTCGCCGTGGGGCCTTTGGGCAGCAACGCCTACCAAAGGAAGCTCGGTGTCTATCATTAGCGATAGCCAGTAGAGAGATTCCTCAAGTTGCGGGCTTCCATCTAGCCAGATTCCGCCCTCGAATTCTTTGGTCGAGATCGATCTTTGAACTATATTTGCAGCGGTCGCCAAGTCTCCCGCTCTAATTATTTTTGCGATAGGTTCTGGTCTGTACGGGAAATAGTGTACTCCCGAGATCTCACCTCGGGCAGTGAATCCACCTGGAGGAAGAACTCTGATGAATTCGTAATCGGCCAGTCGGTCTAGAACATTAGCCTCCCCATTTGCGTCCCTTCCAGAAATCGTCCTATTGATATCGTCAAAAATTCGCGAAGCGTCGGGATAGAAGAATTGCCTTCCGCCAAACCCCAATAATGGATTCCACATGTCGACAGCCTCAAAGGGAGTACCGTTCTTCGTACCATCCGATCTTCTTGCCATATACGGAAGGAGGTAGGGACCATCGTCGGGAGAGAGTTCGACCTCGTAGTAGTCCTTTCTATCATCGGCATAAACAGATGCCGCGTCCTGCTCAAGTGGATGCGCGCTAAATTTCTTAATTTTTACCTTAACTTTTTCATAAAGTATCTGAGGAACAAGATGATCGAAACGACCAGGAATTAATCTCTCTCCAGGAAGTCTAGCTTTGTTACTTGTTACGAGGGGTGGAGAGTTAGCAACCGTAGCATTTGGCCCGGAAAAAATCAGCTACCCTTGGTTTTGACATGCCCTATTTCTTCGCCTATTTCGACACAGAATGTTCTCGAATTCCAATCGCATATTTCCCATCCATACCTTGCTCTATCTCTTTTTTTCCTCTTAGTTTTCCCCACGAAATCAAAATCGTTCGAAAGCTAAACTCTTGAAGATTAGACGATATTTCGTAGAAAAAAGAAGGACCCATTTCACTTAAGAAATCTATTATCCTCTGCTCAGCATTCTCAGCCTCGTTTCCCTTATTATCCACTGAATACTCTTTCAGAAGTGGCGGCTTTGAATGAACAAATCTTGCTCGCTCCGCTTCAAACGGCACAGTAGCATCAATTCCCAGTTTTGACATCGTACGCACTCCGGTCCTGAGCGACGGATCAGATGACGAAGGTATGCGCAACCCATCCAGTATTATTGAGTCTTCTTTAGGCTGAGAGCGCGTCGCAATAGCCCACGTTAACGCTTCATTATCAAACACGTCAATGTCTGAATCCACCACAACGCAGTATTTTGGAAAGTTTTGTCTTGAACCCGTGAGTGCTATGTTGAGGGCATTCATAGAATCTCCAACTGCTCTAGCTTGAATCGATACATAACAAATCATGCCTGCACTTTCTTCAACTATTCTGACCTGCCTCGCATTAACGCCAGCACTCTTGAGTGCCTGTAGGATACTCAGTTCGATTTGTGGAATGATCACGAAAAAGTCAGTATAAGCTAGATGTTTTCCCCCATGCGTCGCACTTTGATAGATGGGATTTTTCCGCGAGGTAATCGCCTGAATCTTAAGAAACGGGTTCTTTCTCATTCCGCTATAAGTTCCAGGGAATTCACCGTACATTCCTTCAGGTTCCACCCAACCAGTTGGATCCATTGTTGCTTCTAGCACAATTTCCGTATGTTCTGGTACAAACAAGTCACTAGTCTTACACTTCACCAATCTAATTGCATCTCTTTGCAAGCCACCCCAAAGAGCCAGCTCGTCTACGCCTTCTGGTGAGGATGTGACAGCTGCTAAAAGATCAAGCGAATGAAGTCCAAGACACACTGCAACGTTGAGAGGCTCTTTTCTTTCGAATGCCTTCTGGTAAAACCATCGAAGTTTGTGCGGCGCAGTGATGTTAATACCAAGCTCATTTCTGGTCCTAAACATTAACCGATAGATTCCGATATTATACGCAGAAGTTTCCGGATCTTTTGCTACTATGACACCTGCGGTAATGTACGGCGCACCATCATATTCATGTTGAAGCAGGATCGGTAAGGATGTCAGGTCCACTTCAGATTCTTTGGAACATACTTTTTCTTGGCACCTTGCAGATCCCGAGTTGACAAACAACGGCGAAATTGGATGTGAAATTCGAAGAAGATATTCAGAGAGAATTTCGTACTCACTTGTTTCAAGCGCTAAAGCCATCATTCGTCTAGAGGAGATTGAATTCGCGAGAACGGGATTTTCATAATCTTCGACATGTTCAAAAAATGTTGCGTTCTTGTAATTTCGGGAAATTATCTCTGAACAATTGCGAACATCAATGGATTCTCGATGTCTATTCAGCAGACCTTTTGCTTCAAGAGTGGCTATCCAATCTCTCATGTCTTTTACCAAAACACTAGTCCGTCCCCCATTCGTCTCTCACTTCTTCAAAGTTAATGACTTTTTGCCAGCAAAGTCTCTTTCTCAGTGCCTAAGGTGATCTCGACTGGGGAGAACCTTGGACCATCTCCTGAACTAATTGTTCCCCCTATCTATTACCAATAGCTTTAGACAAGGAAAATTCCCGGCAAGTTCGTGGAATGATTTGCGAAGGTCGAAATAAGTTGTAAGACTGAGTTTCACTCCTCGAAGTTCTACTTTGTTGAGCAACACCGTCACCACTTTTTTCAGAACTGCCGGACTACCGATATCTACGGCGATACCCTCTGTAGCATCTTCGGAACTTGAGATCCGTTGCTTCGGAACCCTAAGATCGTATTTGGATAATAGTCCTTCGGTCGAAATCTGATCAAGAATTCGATCTGGAAGGTGTCAATGTCTGGTTTTACTAAAATAATGGTTGGACAATCGCGGAATTTGAATTGTCCCTCTAAGAATCAAACTCTGTGAACCACAATCCCGGATTCAGCACCCCGTTTGGGTCTAACGTCTTTTTGAGGGTTATCATCATTTCCCGAAACTCCTTCGACCAAGCAGCTCCCATTAAGTCGGCCGCATAACCCCCATGGGTTTCGAAAGTCGCCCCTAGTTGTGCGGCTAATTTATGCAAATCTCGAATTATCTCATAAGCGATCGGCTCCGCTTCCAGTGAATCATAATTCAGTATGATATTTGCCCACAAGCAATTTTGGAGAACCGAATGTATCACATAAGCAGTTGTCAATCCTAGTTCTTTGGTTGACTTCGAGCTTTGAAGCCTATTCTGCAAATTAGAATAAAGCCTCAAGAATATGTTTTTGAATGAGCTACTACTCGAGAAAAACGCGCAAGATGCGCGTCTTATCATGGTCTCGGTGTACTCATTTGTCTTCCAGTAAACTTCACCCGTTCTTATTCCCTCTGAGAACTCCTGCAAGGCATCTGTTCCCTCTTTTCCTCCTTGCCTTTGGAAGATTGATTCAACATTTCGAATTCTAACATCTATGTCATTTTCGGTGAACCCATGTACGTAGTAGATCAGCGCCCAATTATTCGCATGACCACTAATATTCGGAGTGTATATCTCTGTGATTTCAGGACTCAGAATTGTAAGATAATCGCACAAAAGCCCCTTTGAGAAATAGGAAGCTTCGCAGATCGCGGTGTACGCGTCATCGAATTTTGCAAAGAGGTTAGCACCAGATTTCCAAAAAGGTGGCATCGGATGCATGGCCATCATCGCTTCTGTCTTTATCCCAAAAATCCCTCCATCTCCCACAAACATCCCAGTCATGTCTGGCGAATTTGTTCCCCTCATAAACTGATTCTGTGTACCTGCTAAAGCACTGATTCCAAACCCGTTCGTTTCGATAATCGCCCCTTTTGGGAGCACAACTTTTAGGCCAATTATGTCCATGTTATTTAGACCAGCAGAAGAAGAGTAAAGGGGATGACCTCCTGCTACTACGCCGCTAATCATCCCTCCAAGAGTGTCTTTGTAGTATGGAACAGCAACAGTATTCAGATAATACCCTCTTTGCTTGACCTGATCTGAAAGATTTCCCACTATGACTCCACTTTCCGCTCTAACGGTTTGATTAGACTCGTCGATCCTGATTATCCTATTCATCTTCTTCATGTCCATGACTATCGTGGAGCTACCTCTTCTATTCGACAAGCCAGTGAATGAGTAACCCGCTCCGAAGGGTAGGATTGGCGACTTTGTCTCATTGCACATTTCGATTATCTGAGAAACGATCTCAGTCCTGGTCGGGGTCACAATAATTCCAGGTGTTATTGGTGGAAATGGGCTTGGGTCGCGGGAATGTGCCTGCAAGTTTCGAGGATCAATGCTCACGTTATCCTCACCGGCGATAGAGCAAAGTCGATCAAATAAGCTGTTTCGGATCATACACTCCGATTCGGAGTGTATGACCGTCTATAGAAAGATTTGTGACCTCGATGCGACAAAGTGTTGAAGCGAGTCTAAGAGCCCTTGACGAGTGAAGTTTCACTCTTGCTCAATGTATCAAAATAATCCATGACTTCCTTTGTAGGAATCACGTCCGCATATTTCATTTCCATGTCAAAGAGATTTACTTTATGCGGTACTTCCGCTCTATCGGCAACGCATTCTTCCGGGATTACAACATAGTAATCATAGGATGCAGCCTCTACAACTGTAGCCCTGACACATCCGCTTGTAGTCGCTCCAGTCACGATCAAAGTGTCAATATTATTATGAGTCAAAAACGTCAAGATAGTTGTACCAAAGAAAACGCTAGCCTTTCCCTTTGGAATTACAATATCGCGAGACTCGGGTTTGATTATCTCGACTATCTCATTCTCCCAACGCTCCGGATTGACGATGACTTTTCTGCTAATCCCAACAGGCTGTCCGTTTGAGATGCTGTTTAGCCCGGTTGTATAGATGATCGGAATGTCGTACGCTCTAGCTCTCTCGAGAAGTGGTTTCAAGTTCTTTACAGCTTCAAACCCCATGCTCCCATGAGCTAAAGGATTCTTTGGATCAACGAATCCGTAAGTCATATCGATAACTAAAACGCATGGTTTTCTTCCAAAGCCCATGCGCTTCCCGAAGCCACCTTTCCGGTAAGCTTCAAGGTCACTTTCAGGGATGACAGTGCTGTAGTCCAATTCTTTACAACTTTATTTGAAAAGAGTGAAATGTAAATACATTACCTAACGTGCCTTTTTCAATTTGAACTACGACATTGCGATAAACAATGCCCGAATAGTCAAGCCCGAAGGAATCCTTCCTCCCACAAACGTCTATTGCTCGAATGGAAAGATAGCTGCATTCAGCTCTGTTTCAAACAAATTCTCTGCGGAAAAGACGGTTGAAGGAGAAGGCCTTTACCTCATGTCCGGACTAATCGAACCGCATGTCCATCTTGGTCCTTTCAACGGTCTAGAAGCTGATATGGAAACAGAAACGAGGAGTGCCTTAGGAGGGGGAATAACGACGATAATGAACTTCGTCACAATCAAAGAAAGCTTGTCTAAGGAGATTGAAAGACAGCAAAAAGTCGTCTCCGAGAGATCGTTCACAGATGTCGGTTTGATCGGTGTTGTGATGAATCAACGGCATATCGACGAGCTTGAAACCTGCTACAGACTAGGGGTCGTCTCTTTCAAGCACTACATGAGTAAGCCTGAATTTGAGAAATTTCTTGGTTGGAATTATCCTGATGAGGGACAAATCCTTGAGTCCTTCAGGAAGATCGCAAAGCTAGGTGGTCAAGCAATGATCCATGCAGAAAACTATGAGATTATCGCAAGAAAAATTGAGGAGGTGAAATCCTCGGGAAAGAATGATCTGAGTGCTTGGGAAGAGGCCAGACCGTGGTACTGCGAATATGACCATATGATTACGGCCGTCTTGCTTGCTTCTATTGCAAAAGTTCCTCTCTACTTGGTGCATGTCAGCATTAGTTCATTCCCAGAGGTGATGAAATTCGCAAGGAGCAAAGGAGTTTCGCTACGTCTTGAAACAAACCCGGCGTATTTGTATTTCACAAAGGATGATGACGAACTTGGAGTCCTTGGCAAGGTCAATCCGCCAATTAGGGGAAAGGAACATAGAGAGGCCCTCTGGGAAGGAATTAGAAACGGTCAAATCGTCTGCGTCGGTTCAGATCATATCGCTTGCGACAAGAAAACTAGGCTTGGCGGAGGAGACATCTGGACTGCAATTCCGGGATTGCATGGATTAGAAATGATGCTTCCAGTGATGTTGAACGAAGGCTTTCATCGAAGAGGAATACCCCTCGAGACGATAGCAGAGGTAACCTCTTCGAATACCGCCGCAATCCACGGGCTAGAGAGGAAGGGCCGAATCGAGATTGGAATGGATGCTGATTTTTGTCTCTTTGATCCTTCAAAAGAAGTGAGAGTCACTCAATCAATGATGCACGATGGGTCGGACTACTCACTCTTCGAAGGGAGGACATTCAAAGGATGGCCTGTTATGACAATTTCATCTGGAGAGTTGACAATGGTGAATGGAGAAGTGAATGCAAGAGCTGGCAGAGGCAAACCCGTGAGGTGCGAGTCTAGTGGAGATAAAAAAGAGAGACGAAATCAAACTGAGTCTGTTCCTACTTCCGCTGGAAGCCCTAAATAGGCCTCTCTAACGCGGCCAGATCTCTTGAGCTCCTTTGAAAGACCTGTTTCAACTACTCTCCCCGCTTCGAGAACATAGCATCGATTTGACAGATCGAGGGCTTTGTGAACGTTCTGCTCCACAAGAAAAATTGCTTTTCCTGCAGAATTCAGTTCCTTAATTGTATTATAAAGTACAACTTGTAACTTAGGTTCGAGTCCCGTTGAGGGTTCGTCCAAGAGAATGAGTTTTGGGTCGAGCATAAGCGCTCTCCCCAGAAGGAGCATTTGACGTTCTCCTCCGCTGAGCGAGAACGCTTTGTAATCAATTCTTTCCCTGAGTCTCGGGAAGAGGTTCAAGACCTTCTCCAACCGTTCGGAAACTACACTCGAATTTTTTAGCACGTACGCTCCAGCGCGGATGTTCTCCTTAACAGTCATCTGTGGAAAGATCGTTGGGCCCTGAGGAACGTATCCTATTCCAGATTTAGCTATTTGGCGAGGACTAGCGCCGGAGATTTTCTTTCCTTCGAAATAGATGTCTCCTTTCTTTGGCTTCAGCAAACCGATTATCGTCTTAAGTAATGTGGTTTTACCTGCACCATTCGGGCCGATAACCGAGACAATCTCGGCTTTGTTTATTGAGATCGATACATTTCTAATCGCTATGAATTCACCATAACCGGCATCCACATTGTTGATCTGCAGCTCCGCAGGCGGACCAGATTGGCTCAGTGTAATGGAAGCAGAATTTTCCTGTTTTATCAATCATTGACTCTCTCTCGATCATTTTTTACTGCTGAGTTTGCTCTTCCTCTTTCGCTGATTCCCCGAGGTAGGCATCAATTACGAGAGTATTTGCTTTGAGTTCGCTTGGCATCCCCTCAGCAATTTTCCTGCCATTGTGAAGCACAAATATCTTCTCCGCTAGATTCATTATCACATTCATGTTGTGTTCGATTATGAATATCGATTTTCCGAGCTCCCTAACGTACTTTATTTGATCCACTGTGATTCTAATCAAAGATGGCTCGAGCCCGGAAGTTGGCTCGTCAAGAAGTAGTAGGGTGGGATTCATTGATAGAACCCTAGCGAGCTCAAGTTGCTTCTTTTGCCCGAAAGAAATTGTGGAGGCCATAGAGTTTCTTACATCTTTCAAATTGAAGACATCTATCAATTCTTGTATTTTATTCCCCTGACCAAACATAGACGCTTCGAGGTTCTCCTGAACAGTAAGATTAGAAAATACTCTGGGCAACTGAAAAGTTCTCGCGATCCCAAGCCTCACTATACTTATGGGATTCTTTCCACCGATCCTCTTTTCTTCAAAAAATATCCCCCCCTCATCAGGTCTGAGGAAACCAGATATCAAGTTGAATAGAGTAGTCTTCCCAGAGCCATTAGGGCCCACGAGCCCATAGATTCCATCTTTGTCGAGCTCTATACTGCAGTCGTTCACCGCGGCGAGGTTTCCAAATTTTTTTACGACGTTGTTAATTGCAAGTCTCATCTTTTCTCTTAAGACTCCTTTTTTCTTATACAAATCTTGCTTGACTTGATCTATTTGGCAGGTGTAGTTTCCAATCTCTTTTCTTCCAAAGCAGTACCATTTGAATCAAACTCCTTTGCATTTATCTTGGCGAGGCGCCTTGTGAGTGTGACAATAGCATTGAGTATTCCACTTCTCAGGAACAAGACAACTAAAACTAGGGTTGCACCATATGTTATTACTGCATATGTACTGTACGATGTCAGATAGTTTGCAGGTAGCTCTACTATCAACGATCCTATGATTGAGCCAAAAATTGTAGCTGGCCCGCCGATGACGCTAATCACAACTCCAAGAAAATTTGGAGTAATCGCGAAAATTGTGTAGTCGAAGTGCGAATGATTGATCAAGAATGCTGTGGAAGCTCCTGAAACGCCCAAGAGAAAAGAACTGACTACCAAAGTAACTAACTTGTAGAAGTAGACATTTATCCCAACAGCTTTCGCAGCGATCTCATCGTCTCTCATCGCTTTTAGCCTTAAACCAAACTTTGAAAATGATAGAAGGAAGAGTGCAAGGCTTCCAACAAAAGCAATCGCTAGGGTAATGTAGTACGATTGGATCAGCGTAGGAGCGTAATAATTAATTTGCGCAGAGATTCCTTCTTCACCCGTATAACCCAGAGCTATTTCTCCGGCGAGAAGGAGCAAGATCAACGTGACGATAGCAAGATAGGAGCCTGACGTCCGGATACTTGGTATCCAGTAAACAAATCCGACGAGTGACGAAATCGCCGCTGCCGCAATGAAGGCTAACAATGGAGGGTAGTGCGCCAGAGCAAAATATACAAAAAGGTAAGATCCTATCCCGTATGCCGCGCCGGGCCCCAAGTTTATGATTCCAGCAACTCCATAGCTAAGATCCCAAGCTGCGGCAAACAATGCGAATACAAAGACGAAGATCATCGACGATAGAAAGAATTGATTTCTTGTAATTAGAGGGACCACGCCTAATGCCACGTAGAAAATAATTCCCACGAAGAGGATTGTTCTTGAGAATCTAATCAAATTCTTTCCTTTGCTCCAAACAGTCCCCGTGGGCGTACAAGAATAATCACGATTATCAAAACAAAGACTAGGATATCCGCGCTCGATGGGAAGACTACTTCGCCAATAGTCTCGAGGATTCCGAAAATAAGCCCCCCAATGATACTGCCGATTACGCTTCCGAGGCCACCAACTGCTACTACAACGAATGCAAAGAGCAGTGGTAACCACTGGTAATTCGGCTGAACAAATGTTATTGGCGAGAGAAGAGAGCCAGCCAAGCCAGCGTAGAGAGAGCCTATTCCCAACGCAACTGCGAATACCCAACGGGAATTTACGCCTATTGAAAGGGCGGCCTCGCTATTCTGCGAAACCATTCGCATTGCTCTTCCAAACTCAGTAAAACGAAGAAACAGTGATGTAATCACAGCGACACCGATGCCGGTTAGAGCCGCCAGCAGTTGCTCATTCTGAAAGTCGATGACTCGGCCGACTGTCGTAAAGCCCTTTACGAGAGCAGGTGTCGGTATGGCAGTCCCACCCCAGATTAGCAACGTAACTTGTTCTATTATGATAGCTATTCCGAAGGTGATTAGCATGACCCTAGTAGGATCATTTGAAACCCTGTCCACAAATATGAGTTCGAAGACAACCCCGAGGCCAAAAGTTACAACTGCTGCAAAAGCTAAGCCTAGAATAGGGGCATAGTGAAGCTGCTCCGATATGTAATACGTTAGGTAACCGCCTAGGATGTACATGGATCCATGAGATATATTTAGGACGTTCATTATTCCCAAGACGAGAGAAAGTCCGAGACCAACCATACCGTAAACAAGGCCAAGGAGTATTGCGTTAACTGATATCTGCTCGACAAACGTTGGTGTCAGAGGGATCAAATTACTGCCTTCTTACAATCATCCGTTTTCTTCGACTACAAATAATTAAACATAGAATCCTATTCAGCTTAGACTACTAAGTAGGCTCTTCAAAAATTGAGTAGAAAAATTGAAGGGGGGAGAACCCCGAATATTCCCCCTCGTTCTTGGAATCTTCTTGTTTACTGCTACGAAAGGGTAGCGTTGTAAGACCCATTTGCATTGGCGCTTGGATAGATTACTTTCTCCGTGTAGGGTGCTTGGATTTGGGTATACCAAAAGCCAGGGTTCCATATGTGCTGAGAATTGAATTGAATTGTACCAGTTGGTCCCACTGCACTTACAGTTTGTAGCGCGGAAACAATAGCGGTCACATTTGAAATTGTTCCAGCCTGCTTGAGGGCAGCAGCAAGAACGACTACTGACGAATAGTCATTAGACACGAATGAATAATATGGATAGAAGCTTCCCATGACTTTGGTGTACTGGGTAGCCACATAAGTGCTGACGTTGTTCAGCGCCACTGAGGCAGTACTTGGTTCGACTTGAAAGACCACTCCATTGAGCAATGTCGCGTCGGACGACTCTAAGTAACCCTGAAATCCAGGATCAGCCAATGCTCCGTTGCACATGTAAAGAACCTTCATGTTGGCACCTGCAGGAGTCGCCCTTAGATCTTGGATGAATGAACCAGCTCCAGATCCAGTCTGACAATCGATGACCAACCCAGGATTTGCTGCCGCGACTGTAGTTGCGGTAGTGCTAAAATCTGTCTGGCTGAGCGGGACAAAAGTAGATCCAGCGACACTAATTCCTGCTGCAGTTGCAAAGTTTGAGAGGTTCTGGAACAACTCGTGCGCAAAAGACAGATCTTCAGCCACAAAGTAAACCGAGGAAGGTTTTATCACAGACGCAGTGAAGTTTATCGCACTTTGAGCCATCTCAGCATCAGTGGGTGTTATTCTGAAGAAGTATTGGTAGTCAGTATAATCGGTTGTTAGATTCTCAAGAAGAGCATTGTTGCTCGCAGTATTCATTATCGTAATTATATGATGAGCAGAAAGGAATGGAAAGATGGCTTCCGCATCGCCTGCGTATGTGATGCCGACCAGTGCGCTAATGTTGTCTTGCAAGACGAGAGTGTTAGCAGCAGCTGAAGCGGATGTAGTTTCATCCGCCACAAAGAGCTTTAGTGGGTGACAATTCACACCGCCCTGGGCATCTATTTGGTTTACTGCTATCTGAGCCATATGAATTGATTCATTTGCAAAGGATGCGACCGCTCCTTCTTCATCTTCCATAATACCAATGTTGTACGGAGTGCATGAAGTAGGTGTAGTGGTAGTCGATGTCGAAGTTGTGGATGGAGTTGAACTCGTAGTGGGAGTCGTAGACGTGCTCGTAGTAGTTTTGGAACTAGTTGCAAGATAAACGCCGACCCCAGCGGCAATCACTAAGATGACGATTATACCTATAACAACAGTTGTAGAAATCGCATGCTTTACGCGAGAATTCATAAACGCCTAAAAACTTGAGATACTATTTAACCGTTAGTACACTTCGCGATATTCTATCAATTGATGTCGACCGACTAAAATCAGGAATGCCGTTATGGGGGTTTCATCTATTTGTCTGCGCTTCCTTTCAACTGGCCTTTCGCGGCCCGGTCAAGATACTCAAAACCAATGCGCAAAATGGCCGGGCAGATGAACCAGATGAATGAACGAGTAAAATTCGCGAATGCCAGCCAAGCGATCTGCAATAATTTGAAAAAAACTGCCGAGTCCGGTAAAGACAAAGCACCGATGAAGATTGGCTAGCTTATTTCTATTCTAAATGACCTGAAAACCTCCAATACAAAGCAAGTTATGTTAACATGCAAAAAACAGAATCTGAAATGACCCATATTTCATAATTTAGGGGCTCTTTCACGACAATATTTTGAATAGTTGAGTAAAGCCTCGACGACTCTGAGTGCCTGTGTAGGCTCCGAATACACGGGTAACTTCTGCTCGAGTAAAATGCGCCGTGTATCCTCATTGACTCCTCTAGGTGAAAGCCAGCATGTGATTACGGTCTTATTTCGAGAAGTTAACGGCGAACAAATGTCGAGATAGGCTTTTGCAAATCTTATTCCACCTATCATCACGACGACGAAGATGTCCCCCTCGTCAGCTAGCAGCTCTAAAGTATCGCTCATGATACTCGGATTGCTCATCGCCTGAGCTGTGAAATCCAATGGATTACTTCCAGCCCCAAAATCGGGAAGTATTTTTGCAAGCTGGGCTTTTTTGTTCTCATCGAACACCTGAAGTTTAATTGATCTAGTTTCGCACCAGTCAGCAATTATTGTGTTGACGCCACCTGAAGCAGATGCGACAACAAGCCGATCACCCCGTGGTAAAGGTTGAAAAAAAAGGGCGCCGAGAATGTCCCCGAGTTCTCCAATCATTTGAGCCTCGATAACTCCTAATTGACGCATCAGAGTTTGGAATACACTATATGATCCGGCAAGGGCCCCTGTATGAAGGCCGGCCGCTATTGCGCCTTTAGAAGCCTTCCCGCTCTTGTAAACTACCAAGGGCTTACCGGCCTTGTTTAGTGCCTTCACCGCATCAACGAACTGAGGCCCGTTCCTTATCCCTTCGACAAAAGCACCAACGGCCTTGGTTTCAGAGTCTAATGCAAAGAATTTTAGAAAGTCTGATAGCTCGAGATCTACTTCATTTCCCGTAGAAACTAAACTGCTAAATCCTGCATTTTGTTCAGCTAACGAGAGAGCTACATATGTCGATATTCCACCGCTTTGACTAACAATAGAAGACGAGCCGCTTTCAAGCGATTGAAGATAGTCGAACCTTTGGCTGAAACTTACAAAGGTCTTGTGTGACGTTGAAACGATACCTTCGCTGTTTGGTCCACATAATCTTATTCCGTACTCCGCCGCTTTAGATTGCAGATCTTTCTGCAAGGTTTCCTTCCCAGATTCTGAAAATCCCGAGGAGAAAACAAGGGCGGATCTGACTCCTTTCCTGCCTAATTGCTCGACCACGCCTGCCACAGCTATAGCAGGAACCAGAATACAAGCGAGGTCAACGGGTTCAGGAATCAGGTCTACACTCTTGTAGCAAGTTAGTCCCGATACTTTGTCCTGATTTGGATTCACGGGAAATATGAGGCTGCTGTTGAATCCAAATTTTACGAGTCTAGGAATTATCATACCACCTATTTTCTGGGGGTCATTGGACGCACCTATTACGGCTATGCTTCTAGGCTTGAGAAGCAAACTGACCTCTTCTAATGAAGTAGGTCTTCTTTGTTTGGTTACAGAAAATCCGTTGCCGGAAGTGTTTATTTTCGCGTCTAGGATCACAAGCTTGCCTTGCGTTTGGATGATTGGATTGAGATCTATCTCAACAATCTGTGGGTTTTCCTTTACTAGCAGCTCTAATTGTTTCGCGAATTGAAACAATTTTTCCCTTTCAATGGATTTAGATCCACGATACCCATCTAGTAACTGCTGGGCCTTAATAGATCCGATCATGTTCTTCAGATCTTGATCTTCCCATGGATCTACGCACATCGCAGTATCCTTGTACATCTCAGTCTGGACACCACCTACTCCGAAGAGAAGAATCATTCCGAAAGTTTCGTCTTTCTTTGCTCCAAAAATTAGTTCAATTGGAGGATCTCCATGCAACATCTCTTGAACTAATACTGAGCTATGGAAATGCTCCGATGAGTCGATACCAAAATTCCTGACGAGCTCATAATATGCTGCCCGTACGTCAATCTCTTTTGCAAGATTGAGTTTGACTCCGCCGACATCTGTTTTGTGAAGGACCTTATTATCTGCAATTTTCAGCACGACTGTGCTTCCGAATTCTTTTGCAAGGTTGACGGCTTCTTCCTCCGAGTACACGATTCCTTGCCTCGGCATCTTCAATTCATACTTCGACAATAGTCGCTCTGCCGAAATTTGATCTAGGAGAGTAGTCTCAATCAAGGTCTCTTGCACCACATTCATTGAAAGCAGCAAGAAAAAATACAAAAAAAGAAAGAGAAACCTAACATTACTTACCCAAATATTTCGGTTGACGCTTTTCTTGGAACGCCCTTCCGCCCTCTAGCCTATCTTCGGTTCCAAGAGCAATTGTACCAAGCTCCGCCTCGTAAGCTAAACCCGAGCGCAAGTCAATGTCGAGTCCCCTGTCTATAGCAGCTTTCACAAGCATCACCGAAACTGGAGCGTTTTCAGCTATGGCTGATGCCAGATCGGATGCTGACTTTAGAAGTTCCTCGGGAGGACAGACATGATTCACAAGGCCGATTTTCTCAGCCTCAGCTGCACTGATTCTCTTGCCAGTGAAGATGAGCTCTTTTGCTCGTCCAGGTCCAATTAACCTTGGCAATCGTTGTGTGCCTCCAGAACCAGGAATTAGTGCTCTAGAGACTTCAGGCAGTCCTAACATTGCATCACTTGAGGCAATTCGTATGTCGCAGGCTAATGCAAGTTCACAACCACCGCCTAATGCAAAACCGTTTATTGCAGCTATCGTGGGTTTTGGAAAACGAGAAAGTGTGTTGTAGGGCTCGTTTGCTCCGAACCCAGCCTTTTTCCTGTATTCTGTCGGAGTCATCTGACTCATCTCCTTCAAGTCTGCACCCACAGAGAAGGATCTCCCCCTTCCTGTCAAAATGATTGCTCTGCAATCATCTTTCTCTGTTAGTTCGTTTAGCAGAGAGACCATTTCAGCTCTCATTGCATTATTTATTGCGTTGAGTACTTCCGGACGGTTCAGTGTTATGATTGTATAGGATTGGTTTTGCTGGACTTCTATAAACTCAACCAAATCTTATTTCTACCTAGTTCCTAATTCCTATTTCTTATAGGGCACAAATTCTCGTCCCAATATTTCTCTTCCTATCACAATCTTCTGAATGTCCATTGTTCCGTCAGCAATCCAAAGTGCTCGAATATATCTGAGCCTTAATTCGTCATAGCTGTTGGTCGTATAGCCGGTCGCTCCGAGATTCTGCATGCAATCGTTCACCACGTTAAACGCTATCATGGGTACCCACCATTTCACCATCGATGCCTCCTTGGTGTATGGCTTATGAGCAGTTGCGAGCCAAAGCGCCCTGAACGAGAGCCATCTGGCTGCCTCGAGCAGAGTAGCACCCTCGGCAATACGAAATTGGAGGGCCTCCCACTTCCCGATTGGCTGGCCGAAAGCTTGACGCTGCTTTGCATACTCAACCGATTCGTCAAGAGCTCGTTGGGCGAGACCTATCGTAAAAGGGCCGGCTAATGCTCGCATCCAGTCAAACATACCCATTGCAAGGTAAAAACCTCTGCCTTCCTGCCCGAGTAGGTTTGTTACGGGGACATGGACGTCCTTGTATCGGATACCACCTATTTCCCAAAAAGATCCTCCTAGTGTCTTAAATTGGTACTTTTCTATTCCATCGAGATCATTTTCGACGAGAATCGCGCTGATTCCCTTTGCCCCCGGTTCGTCCGACGTCCTACAGTATACGAGATGAGCGTCAGACCATCTAGTTCCCCCGACCATTTGTTTCTCCCCGTTAATGACATAATCGTCTCCTTCCTTTCTCGCAGTCGTCTTGATCTGGGAAACATCAGATCCGCAGTGTGGTTCAGTCGAACCAATTGATACAACCTTGTCTCCCGCAATAATGCCCGGCACCCACTCTTCCTTTTGCTCTTTAGATCCCGCAACGGCAATCACCGATCCTGGTCCGGAAGGACCACAAAGAGGCTGACCAGACTCAAGTTGCGGTAAACCGCCATACATCCCCAGCACTTCAAGAATTAATCCGATTGTTACTGGGTCAGAACTAATCCCGCCAACCTCCTCAGGGTATCCCATGGCTGTCAGCCCTAGCTTGGATGCTTTCTTGAAAATTTCCCTTGATTTCTTATGCCCTAAATCGGTTGTCTGGTTCTCCTCGATATATCGAATCCATGGTTGAACCTCCTTCGACGTAAAATCTTTGACCGTCTCGATTAGAATCTGTTGTTCTTCAGAAAGAGAAAAGTCCAATTTTTTTTTCGAAATGAGTTTGCTGAGGATTATTTAAATCTGCACAAATGAGTCTGATTTAGAAATTTCATCACGAAAATTCGCCTGGCGCTTATTTCTTTTTCGGAATTATCGTTACTGAATCTTCGGCAAGCTTAAGAAAGACTTGATGTCTTTCCGGATACCCCTGCTGATCCATACCGATTTCATCATTCACAGTTACTGTCAGAGTTTCGTTTCCCACATTCACGACGTAGTCTGTCACGGCACCCTTGTACTCCTTTGCTTGAATCTCACAAGGGATCGCGCCTTCTAGACCGATCTCCGCATTTGCGAACTTGACTTGGTTGGAGCGGATAATCACGAGACATTCGTCACCCACGACCATTTCTGATGGAAGTTTACAAGTTACCCTTCGATTTCCAAATATAACCACTTCGCAATTTCCTTCGTTTATTGCCACTATTGTACCGTGCAAAATATTTGATCTTCCAACAAACGCGGCTACAAATTCGTCTGCAGGTTGGCGATAAATATTGTATGGCTTATCAGCCTGAACGATTCGGCCATCTTTCATAACCAAAATTCTATCAGAGATAACAAACGCTTCTTCCTGATCGTGAGTTACATAGACCGATGAGATACCTATTTTTGTCAATAAATTCTTGAGCTCAATTCGAGTTCTTTCCCTCACTTTGGCGTCAAGATTCGAAAGCGGTTCGTCCAAGAGAAGGATTTTAGGCTCGTAAACAAGACTCCGAGCTAACGCGACTCTCTGTTGCTGTCCGCCGCTGAGCTGAGCCGGATATCTACTTTCAAATATTTCCAAGTCAACTAGAGCTAGAACTCTGCGGACGCGTTCCTTCGTCTCAGCTTTCGAAATGTGCCTAATTTTTAGAGGAAAAGCAACATTATCAAAGACCTTCATATGAGGCCACAAAGCATAGCTTTGAAAGACTAAACCCACGTTTCTCTTCTCGGGTGGAACGAATATTCTCTTGGAAGGCGAGCTCACTAATTTTCCGTCAATCAATATCTCACCTGAAGTAGGTTTTTCCAGCCCTGCGATACACCTCAGGGTTGTAGTTTTACCACAACCCGAAGGACCGAATAGACTGACAACTTCCTTTCCAACTTCGAATGAAACTTCATTAACAGCTGCGTAGTTGCTTCCTTTAATGAAAGTCTTGGTTAGATTTCTTACTTCAATGACGTAAGGCGACGAGCGGGTAGTATCTAGCTTTTCGGACTCGCCAACAAGATCAATCAACCCTTCGATCTCCTCATCAAACTAAAGTGCGACCTATTTACAAGAACATGATATCAAAAGCGAGCGTTGATTGTTCACTATATTGGATTCACTAGGAAAAGCCGCGTGAGCTGAACCTAAATAAATCTGATGAATAAAAGCTGGTCTTCTTCCTCAACTTTTCTTGGACAGGCTTTTTCTCATCTTTTGGCACCCCCTGAATCATTCAGTCAGCAAAAAGAATTGTATGTTGGATTCGGGATAAGAAACCAGAGTCAGCAATGAACACTCGAAATCTGAGACCCGATTCATCTCAGAAGGTTATGATTTATTATCTAGGTTCTGAAGGCCATCGTAGAAGAATTCAACTATGCCAATTCGCGGTAAAGCCGTGATAACGGGGTACGCAGAAACTCCTGTAACAAGGGCGAAGCGCGAGAGAGGAGAGCCCGTCCTTTCATTCTGGGAATACTTGGCGTGGGCCGCCGACCTAACGTTGCAAAACGCTCACATGGACATGAAAGATTTTGACGGTCAGGGCCTAGCTGTTCTTCATCCAATCGTAGATCATCCAATCTGTTTCGGCTGTGAAGTTGCTGAGCATTTGGGAATAACTCCCAGATGTATCATTACTCCTTCCCATGGCGGGGCGAGTGGTATCGCGGCGTTGTCACAGGCTGTCAGTGCGGTTGCGTCTGGAATCGTAGACAGGGTCCTTTGCTTAGGCGGCGACTCACCAATGAGTTTTAGGCCAATGACCCTTAGCCAACATAGGAATGATTTCGAAAATCCTTTCGGGGTTATGGGGCCGAACTCCTCGTTTGCGATGGTAATGAGACGACATATGCAGCTTTATGGCACCACACCGGAACAAACGGGAAAAATCGCCGTGACTCAAAGGAATCATGCGGTTTTGAACCCGAATGCCATTTTCAAGACTTCATTATCAATTGATGATTATCTAAATTCAAGGATTATTGCGGATCCTATACGGATGTTTGACACTGTCATGCCTGTAAATGGAGGTGCTGGATTCATTGTTACCAGAGCAGAGAAGTCTTTGATTACGGTAGAAAGGCCCGTGTATGTGCTAGGATTGGGCGAGTGCGACAATTACCATCATGGTTCCAAAAACCTCCCGGACATTACATACACCGGAATAACGGCATCATCAAAGACGGCACTCGACTCTTCTGGACTTCGAATTGATGACATTGATCTGTTCGAGCCATATGATGACTACACCATTGCTGTACTTATGCAAATTGAAGATGCAGGATTTTGTAAGAAAGGAGAAGGTGGTAAATTTGTCGAAAAAACTGATCTCTCATTTGGAGGAGATCTGCCAGTGAACACCGGCGGAGGGCAGATTTCAGCAGGACAGCCGGGCTTGGCAGGGGGATTTGTTAACTTGATCGAGACAATCAGACAGCTCCGCGGAGAAGGGGAGGAGAGACAGGTTAAGAATGCAAAATATGGAATGGTCACAGGCTTGGGCAATTTGCAATATGCAAAGAACCTAGCCTACACGAATGTTGCAATTTTGGGGAATGAACCTTGAGCCAGCCACATAATTCTGATTCGAAGCGTGCTCCCTCGAAGCCACTCCCCACTATTTTCCCCTTCACTGCCGCTTTTTGGGATGCTACGAAAAGAGGTGATCTTATGATTCAGGAGTGCTCTATCTGTCACCATAAGCAATGGTACCCGAGAACAGCTTGTGAAGAGTGTGGCAAAAGAGATCTTACTTGGCTGAAATGTTCGGGTAAGGGAGTGATACACTCTTTCACTATTATCAAAGAGGTAGTTATGAACAGTCCTGCTTTCGAAAAGGAGATTCCATACGCCTTGGCAATCCTAGATCTCGACGAAGGTGTCAGGATGGTCGCTCAAGTAATGGATTTGCCATTAGATAAGATTCAGATCGGTTTGAAAGTAGAGGCTTATTTTGAGCCGATAAACGGGGTTTCTATTGCAAAATTCCGTCCACTTTCGAAATAGCTCTTGTCTACCACAGAAATGGATTTTGCGCCAGCACTTTCTTAGGATCGCCATACTGTTTAGCAATGGCGATGAGCTCCGGATCGTCCAAAATCAGCAATCTTCTATCCTTCACAAATAATTTCTCGTCAACCCATATCGTAGGTGTATCCATAATCATGTCGAGGTGAGAAAACCCTGGTTTGCTGCGATCAAGAGTTGTCGAAGAACCTGTCCCATCAAGGCCTAGGTGGGCTGTCCCTGCTGCCCTAGCTCTTTCGAATTGAGGTGCATTCACCATCCTCACCTTTGGGTTCAGACCAATCATGAGGTGTCTTACAGCCAATTTCCCATTTGCAAAAGACTCTATCGCATTTCTTTCCGCACCTGATCCACCTTCAATGCCTGTAGCGAAGTTGTCCTCTATGTCAATCTTCATTGGAGAAGACGGTTTACCTGTGATAGTCGATTCATCAAATACTATAACGCCATTTGCTTTCGTGGGATATTGGTTTATTCCCATCGGAGGGAAATTATCCCACGTCCCGGGTTGCAGCGGCATGCTGTATCTAACTCCTTTCGGTCCTTCGAATGTAAGATCGGAACCTGAATCCGTTAGAATTCTGATCTTCTGCGCATTCTCTATCAATTTACGTGCTCTCTCCCCGATTTCAGTGAAAAGTGGTATCGGGAACCTTCCAGCTGAAATTAGACATCCGGAGCTAGCAGCAGTCAATACAGAACAGACTCTGTACTTGCCACTGAAGATCTTGTTGAAGAAGGTGAATTCATTGTGGGCAAATTCAAAGTATGAGCAGGAAATGACTACATCCGAATTTTCGAAGGCGCCAACAACCATTTTGTTGGGTCCTCCCTTCATCCAACCTCCAGCACTGAATGGAGTTGTCGAGACTATAGCTACATTTGCTTTCATCTGTTGAGCTGAAGCAGCGAAGGCAGAAACAACAAGAGGATCTGAATCGAATTCACTTATAATTAGGACGTTTTCCCCTTCTTTCACTTTGCAAAAATTTTCTACACAGTTCCTTGTGGATTCAAGCAATAGTGGAAGTACGTACGGACTTTGTGTTTGAAATCCAGGATAACCTCCCGTTACCGCACTCAATGAACCCTCAACCACTTATCTCGAAGCTGAATATCCCGAGGCAATATAAGAATAAGGATAAGAGAAAGCTTCGCTGAAATTCTTAAACTGAATAAAATGAAAAATACGCTGAATCCAGATACGCTTCTCTAGGAGCTTGCGCTAGCTAGTTGTTCCAACCAAATGCATTGAACGCCTGTGAGGCTATCGACAGGGTCACGACCGTTGACTTGCCTTCTTACGGAATTATCCCTAAGCTCTATTCAATGGCAAGGAACCAAGACGAACTCCCATTGTGTTATTCAGCAGGGAAGGCGATAGAGGAAGTGGTGAGAAGAAAGGCCCCGGTTCTCTTATTGACAGGATTCCCAGTTCCTTCCCCTTTTTCAAAAGAAAAGCCTGCAGTTCACTCTGATGGACCGGTCGGAATTGCTTCTATGATACGCAGACTCACCGGAAAGTTTGGTCTCGAGGCAATAGTTGTAACCGATCTCGGACTCGGTCCAATCATGAAATCGAGCATCGTCGGAGGGATGGCAGGTGATTTCGATGAAAGTAGGATAACAATTCTCGAACTGCCAAAAGATCGCGATGTGAAAGACCAATGTTCTGACATTCTTTCTTTGCACTCGCCCGGGATAATCATAGCAAGCGAAAAACCTGGAAGAAATTCTGTCGGTGAATATCACACTGCGTTTGGAAAAAGGTTGACATCATTCGTCTCATGGAGCGATTCCCTCTTCGAAGTTGCAAGGGAAATGCGTACCCCCACAGTCGCGGTCGCCGATCTTGGAAATGATGTAGGCATGGGAAACATCCAGGATGTCATAGGCAGCGTCATTCCATCAGAAATGGTTTGCGCTTGTCCTTGCAAATCAGGAATAATCACATCAATATCATGCGATCATTTGGTTGTCAGCACAATGTGTGACTGGGGTGTGTACGGGATACTTACATATCTCGCGATCACTTTCTCCGATTTTTCTTTGGTTCCTAAGCCGAGCGAAATGATTCAAATAATGAGTTCATTTGCAAAGACTTCCAACCTTTCAGACGTGGACGAACTCATGACGGATGGAATACCTTTAGAGTACACGGGGTCATGCCTTTCGATTTTGAGTGGAATCGCTAAGAGTCAAAAATAGTACTCTAATTGTTTGACTGGCGTGCTAGAGTCTAACGCAGCTCCGCATATCAAATTCTGAGTAGTTTTTCTGCATTCTTGCCTTTAATTCCTGATTTGATCTCTTTGGAAACGGGAAGGCCGTCTATTAAGTGAAGGTATTGTTTGGGCGAAATTGATCCAGGAGGAAAATCAGTTCCCAGCAAAACATGGTCTTCCCCTAACACATTCAGAGTATTGAGGATTGCCTCAGATGACATAGTTGTAGTGTCGACATAAAATGATTTGAAATATTCACTCGGAGGCTTGGTCAAACTGAAATTGTACTTTTGTTCTGACTTATGCCTTGGTGTATCGCACTGGTTATCAAGTCTTAATTTTAGCATTGTCAACGCACCTCCACCATCAGCTACAGATTATTTTGAGTCGCCTAAACTCTTCGAGAACCCCTGAGAGAATCATCCTAAATGCTGCCAGTGAGACGTCGGTAGGGCGTCCAAGTATGGAGAGTAAGTGGTACTCGAGAAGATTCTCATAACCTATACTCTTAAAGTTTGGATGAATGAAAATGGGCAACCTCTTATCTGATGCGATTTCAAAGATTTCACGAAAATTCTTCGAGTCTGGATATTTTCCGTCTACGTTTGAGTTCATTAATAGACCAACACAATATCGATTGTCTAAAGCTCGGATCAGTTCTTTTGAATAATCACTTTTCGTATGAGGATAAGCGTATGCAAAGTAGCGAAAATATTCATCATTTAATTTACAAAATTCCGCGAAATAGCTATGTGACATCTGTATCGCCTTTAGCCTATGTAGATTTGCGTCGTCCGCTTGCTTCAATATGAAGGGGTCGCTCAGAACAATGACATCAGTCTTCGATTCAGACCGAGATTGAATAATTAGAGCAGGCTGCCTACAGAGCGGAGGAGACGTGTCTAGCTGAGGATTAATATGATGAGCATGAATATCGACTATCAAATGAGCGTACGCATCTGTCGACTCTTGATATATTTTTTGTAGGAATATTCATCTTAAAATTGTATTTTTTGAACAGTAAAATTATTTTATGACCACATATTAGCAAGCTAAAAAAAATCCGAATTTGAATGGATGTTACAAATTCTAGAAAGGAGGCGATGCAATTGGTCAGTGGATGGAAATTTCGTTAACGTGGGAGGATTAGAGACTAGGTTTTTTGAAAAGGGCGAGGGAGAACCAATTGTGTTGATTCATGGTGGACACTTCGGCCTCTATTACAGCGCTTATTCCTGGAATCTCAACTGGCCTTTTTTGAGTAAGTCCTTCCATGTTTATGCCTTCGATCGACTAGGAATGGGATACACAGACAATCCCGTCTCAAATGAAGACCATACAATGTCAGCTACAATTAGTCACGCCGAGAGATTTTTGGATAGATTAGATTTGGGCGAAGTTAGTTTAATTGGACATTCACGCGGGGCTTTTGTCGCTGCAAGTTTGGCTCTTAGACGCCCTAAGTCAATTAAGAGCTTGATAGTCATTGACACTAATACGCTTTCCCCCTACGATCCCAATTTTGATGCTGGAAGAACTTTTTACAGTAAGGTTGGACTCAAAGATGGTGAGGGCGAAACCCGTGAAACTGTGAAACGGGAGGCTATCGCAAATTCGTATTCTACTGTTCACATCACTGACGATTTTGTTGACGAGATGTACGAAATCGCAACACTCCCGAAGACGAGGACTATTAAACTAAAGATGGAGTCGCTTTATGATCGCGTGTTCTTCCCCGAACTGGAGAGGAGCAAGATTGAGATTACTAGAGCAATCAAGAATGGCGAACTCAAAGTTCCTACCCTCATTTTATGGGGAATGAACGATCCTTCTGCCCCTGTGAGACGCGGGTGGGAATTGTTCGATAACGTCAGTCGGCATGCTTCTCGATGCCAGTTCCACGTTTTTAATTGCGCGGGTCATTATTCATTTAGGGAGCACCCTGATGAATTCAATGAGATTGTCACTAATTTTATCAAATACACCTAACCAGTCAAGGGGAAATCTTCGGATGGTATTGAAAGTCTCAAAAAAGGTTATTATGGCGTAATATTACGGGCGAGCAAAGCGGGGAATGGGATAATGGGAACCAAGATCCCAACATCAATTTTCCTCGCGATCTCTGTTTTCTTTGTGACTCCCTTAATCTTCTTAGTCTACGGAAGCCTTGTACCAAATTTCAGGTCAACGCATTATACTCTCTCATTCTTGATTCAGGTCTTTTCGTCTCCTAGAACTCCAGTTCTTCTGGAAGGAACCCTAGAATATGCAGTCGGCACTGTTGTTCTTGCAATTGGCCTGTCTGCCCCCTATGCTTGGCTAGTCGTTAGGACATCTCTCCCTGGGAAAAGATTCCTGAGATTGCTTCCCATCTTTCCTTTGATCTTGCCAAACTTTGTGGCTGCAATAGCATGGATATTCTTACTTAGTCCACAAATAGGTCTGTTGAATTTAGGTCTGGAGTCAATTACAAGATCTTCCACTGCACCCTTCGATATTTTCAGTATGGCGGGTCTTATATTCGCCACCGCAGCTGGGGCAATTCCCTTCGCGTTTCTAATGATGGAGTCGGCTCTACAGTCCATCGACCCCTCGCTCGAAGAGGCTTGCCAAGTTTGCGGTGGCGGTGCTCTAAGAACATTGCGTCATATAACCCTCCCTCTAATAACGCCTACTATTCTAGCTGTTTCACTCCTTAGCATGTTATTTGTTGTGGGTCTCTTTGAATACCCATTCATCCTCGGAGCCAGCGTTCACGTTGCAAACTTAGCGACTCAAGTGTATCTCTTGATGGATGTAACGGCTCAGTACAGCCTAGCCGCGGCTTACGGACTCATTTATCTTATTCTGACGTTAATTCTCATTAGCCTCTACCTCTTCGCTGTCCGAAGGTCTTATCGTTTCGTCACTGTGACGGGGAAGGCAAGCACTGCGACATTGTTCGACTTGGGAAAATGGAAATGGGTTGCATTCGCTATTTGTGTTGCGATTATAACAATTGTATTTTTCTTTCCGTTCGGTACGTTGGTCTTAGTCTCACTGGTTCGATTCTACACAATAGCACCTGGAATCGGACCATTGTCTAGTGGATTGACACTGACAAATTTTGTAAATGCACTGGAGACTATCTCATTTCGAGAAGCCGTCTTCAACAGTTTTGAAATCTCCACCGTCGCTGCTGCTCTTTCGACATTGCTCGGAACGATAATGGCATATGCCCTAATAAAAGGAAAGAATAGAGGAAAAGCGATCCTGAATTACCTTAGCAACCTCCCCCTTGCTTTTCCTGGGATTGTATATTCTATTGGATTGATTTGGATGTTCCTAGTTTTACCTGGTCTCAATGAACTTTATGGAACCATCTGGGTCATGTTACTAGCCCTAATAGTTGTATGGTTGCCGTACACGATTCGGTTTGCTGCGAACAACCTTGTTCAACTCGCTGACGAGTTAGAAGAATCTGCAAGTGTTGCTGGATCGCGGTGGAGTGGGACCATGGTGCGTGTGCTCTTTCCGCTTCTTAGGCCCGCTGTTGTCAATTCGTTTCTATACATGTTCGTCGACTCTTTCAAGGAGATCGGAGTCGTTATCCTGCTTTCAACGCCCTCTTCTCTTCTTCTCAGTACACTAATCCTGACAACTTACTCAAGTAGTGGAGGAACATTGCCCGTTGTTGCCGCGATGTCTGTTCTCATGTGTTTGATGCTGATGGGCGCGATCACAGTCATACGGGTGTTGTCAAAGAGAAAGGTCGTTCTAATATGATTGAAGCAATTCTCGTTCGCAAAGACGTAAGCTAGAACTTCATTGCCTAAAAAAAGATTTTATGCATAGATTTTAGTCGGTACCGACAGACATTTCACAAATTAGTTTAGTCTGAATCACAATCACTGCGATGTTTTTGCTTTCTGCGCACTAAAAGTATAAAAGTCTCTAATCTTCTTGCCGACTTATGGCAGTAGCCAGATCAGCATTAGCCCTAATTGTAGTATTAATACTCGCGCTTGCCGGTGTGTCGGCGTATGCTGTTACCCTTAAGGGGCCTTCATCGACTTCGACCATAACTTCAACGTTCACAGTGACGGGGTCTGGTGGCGGCGTAACAACAGTAACAGCGCCAGGTTCTAGCGGAACAACTACTGTTATGACAACAGTGTCCGCAATGGGAACCGTTAACGTGAACATCAGTGGTTCTCTAGTGGACGAAGCTAAAGCCGAAGGCGGAACAATCACACTTTATTCATTCTTCAGTCCAAATCAGGTATTTCCGAAAATTGAGGCTGCCATGCTTGCCTCTTTCCCTTGGTTCACTATTAATTATGTTCAGTTAGGCTTCGGCGATGTTGCTTCAAGAGCCCTCACCGAATTTGATGCTGGACACGTCGTTGCTGACTCCATTGTAGACACTAGAAGCGACTTGCAAATTCTCGAGCAGAATGGTGCACTCCAAGCCTTTGATAACCCCAATATCGCTATTATGAATTGGACTGGTTCCGATCAATATCAGACGAGTTTCTATTACGATCCAGCGCTTTTGATCTGGAATACCAACAAGATCACTGACAACTCTACTTTGCCTACAAGTTGGCAACAGCTCGCTGATCCTCAGTGGAAGGGACAATTAGCGTTCGACGATCCTTCGACTCTTAACACCGCAGGTCCGATTTTCTCTAGTCTAGAGCCATCTATGGGCAACGCTTCCTGGACTACTTTAATGAAAAATATAGAAGCAAATCAGCCCATGATTACGCAGGGAACAAGCGACACGTACACAGATGTGTCTACTGGTCAAGTGTCAATCGGGATTGCGCTTATTGATGACGTGGCAGGGGGTCTTTCCAGTCACCCTCCAGTTGGTTACAAATACATCGATCCGACCTATGGTGATCCTGCATCAATAGGTGTCCTCAAGGATGCGCCGCACCCGTACTCATCGGAGCTGTTTGAATTATTCATGACTTCTTATGCGGGTGCGTTGGCGCTCACATCATCTGGTACACCTAGTGGCCTTCCTCTTGTTAATGGCCAATATCTTTCGTTTTGGCCATACCCTGCAAACGCGTCAATCGTAGCGGCTGGACCTCCTACCATATATTCAGATCCTCAAATGTGGACGAACATATTTACGGGTATTTTTGGACCGTGATTTACGGAAACCGAGTCTAAGCTTTCACTCGGTTTTCTCTTTCTTTTTAGCTCTAGTCTGCTGAAGTCTCGACATCAGAATTTCTTAGGGTTCTGTGTCTCCAAATGTGACGATAAATACTAGCAAGACATGCGAAATGAACCATGACACATTCCGACGATTTATACGAAGTGAAATCCAAAGTTGCCAAAATGAGGGACGAAATTATTTCTTTTGCCCAAGGAATAATGAAAATTCCTAGCATAAGCGGAGATGAGAAGCGGTGCTCCGAATTCATTGCAGACGAACTTCAATCAATTGGAATGGAAAAAACTATCGTTGTAGAAGGAGAAAAAGGAAGGCCCAACGTTGTTAGTTGGTTGAGAGGTACAAATGGGGACAAGACCCTCGGTTTTCACACTCACAACGACGTCGTGGCCGAGGGGAAGAGAGATCTCTGGAAATTCGATCCATGGGGCGCAGAAATTGAAAACGGCAAGATCTATGCGAGAGGAGCGTCAGATTGCAAAGCCGGAATCGTATCAGCCGTCATGGCCGCGAAATTGCTAATTAGTTTGGGCATAAAACTCTCAGGTAACATACAAATTACAGTACCCGTGGGGGAGGAGGTCAATTGGGATGCTGGAACCAAATATCTATGGGAAAACGGTTACCTTGAAGCTGAATCAATAATCCTTGGTTGCCCGACACTAAAGGGCCCTTTAAGCCTCACTACTTCTCACAAATCCTTCCTTCAGCTCGAGGCCACTACAATAGGAAAGGCCGTTCCCAGTGCCTTCCCTTGGAATGGAGTCAACGCGGTTGAAAAAATGGCGGATCTGATAGTTGCCCTAAAGCATTTAAAAATAGATTTTGTACCCCATAGGCTTCATCCGCAAGGTCCTTCGATGTGCCTCGGAACAATGATAAAGGGGGGTTTCTCTCCCACGGCGACTGCCGAATCTTGTACTGCGACATTAGATTTCAGACTACTGCCCACCCAGAAGAAAGACACTCTCCTGAAAGCAATTGATACCACGGTAGAAGATCTCAGGAAAAACGATCCAACTTTTCGGGTGGAATTCAAGGAAACAAGATGGGTAGAGGGGGACGATGTTTCTGATGACTCTCCAGTTGTAACTGCTGTCCAGAAAGCTGCGACAGATGTATTGGGACATCCAGCTTCAATTGAAGGGATACCTCCTATTGGCCCATCCAGTTATCTGAATAACATCGCACATATACCAGCCATTACTTGGTCTCCTGGAGATTCAACCGCAAACATTCATGGGCCGAATGAATGGGTGAAAATTGAGGACCTAATCACTATTACCGAAGGCTATGCATTGACTGCTATCTATTACTTGGGACGCGCATAAGGGTGAATATGATTCTGTCGATAGCAGCAACGAGCTTTCTGTGATTAATTTTAGTAGCTTTTGCGACTAAATCAGGTGATTAAGCGAGTTTTGTGGCCAAGTACTTTCCTAATTGGTAAAGTAGTCATGCTATTAGGATTCGCCGCATCAATTTACTTTTTGGCATCCGCGAGCGAAAATTTGGAACTTTTTTTGGGATTGACGGGAATATCAATTTTAGCTATGGCAGTTGGAGGGATCCTGGTTGAGACATCCGAAAAACATCAGATCAACAATCAACATTCCAAGGATTCTTGATCGCATTCTGAAAGTCGAATTGCGTAAGTCGCCAAACTGGAGAAAATATTCCGTTTCACAATATTTGAAATTTATATACTCTATTGAATTTGCGAACGGCGAAGGAATTTTTGAATTGAAGCATGATGAAAGATGGGCGCTCGCTGAAAGTATTGCCAAGAGAGCCGTCGAACAGTATCATAATCAGATTCTATTTGTAGCAGTTGCAGGGATGACTGCTAACAACAAAGATGGTGATTTTGCTGATCTGGATATGCTTATTGCAAGCAAGGACAAAATTGGCGAATCTCGAAAATTCGTTTACAAAGACATAATTGCGGAACCTTTTTTCATAACTGAAGGAGAGGCTCAAAATATCTTCAAAGATCCGTCGAACAGTGAATGGTTCAGCTGGATGATGCACATTCACACCGCTAAAGTGATCTATGGTGATCAGAATGCTCTAAAAGAATTCCAGAAGTTCGACTCTTCCATACCCAATGAGGCGTATGCAAAGCAGTCCGGGGTAATTATTGTTCTGTTACGTGAGTATGTGAATCATATGAAAGCGGTATTAAGTTACGGTAAGTTAGCAGACTCGCTTCTCTTCAGCATTGAATTCCAGTCGTTGGCGGCCCAACTCGTTGCTCTTCTCAATCGAAAGTATTACCTCTCATACGACTCACTCGGAGAGGCAAAGATGTTCAACATCCTTCCGGAAAACTACGCAAATTTGATGACTAAACTCGGATCGAGTTTATCTGTGCAGGACATACTGAGCGTTTCTTCTGATCTATTGGACAATTGTATTGCTGTGGCTCACCGGAACGGTGTGAGGGAAGAGTCCTATTCTTCATTGGAAAATGTGAGACTCTAAGAACGAATCTAGACTATGTAGTCAGTGCATGCCGCGATATTCTCAATTTAACTTGGAAAGGTCGGCCGATGAGAGAAATATCGCACGCTAAGCCTAGTCAAGAATTATGATTGGATTCATACGAAATTAGATTAATGTCAGGAGATGAGGCCTCTGGTTTTCGATTCTGCCATTTTCTTGGCTGCTACAGGAATCACTACTTTGGAGATGGTAGAAGCTGCAGCAGTCGGTTTGGCCCTATATGGCGAATCAGGAAACAGATTAGCCTTCTTCTACGTTGCCCTCGGCGTTGTCGTTGTCCTTGTGCCCACAATACTGATAGGATCTGCGATTTCGCTCCTTCCTTTTTTTTATGTAAAGTTCATCGGTGGCCTACTGCTCCTCTACTTCGGAATTAGATTAGCCCGCAGTGCGAGACGATCAGTACTCAAGTCGCGCTCTGGAGGCTTTAAGGCGGAAGAGTTTGAAAAAGGATTGATGTACACAGGATTTTCTGTTGGTGCCATAGAAGCCTTTGAGGCGGCAATTGTGTTGGTAGGCCTAATTCCGAATAATTTCTCTTCCACAATAATCGGAATAATCACAGGCGTAGTGATTGTTATTGTCTCAACTTTTGTTTTACGGAATCAAGTGAGGAAGGTAAAGCAAGCAAACATGAAGGTTGTCGTGTCAGCTTTATTACTATCTTTCTCAGCGTTCTGGTTTAGCGAAATCCTGATTTCTCTGAATGATCTTATCTTAGTTCCACTTTTCTTCTTATTCGCACTTTTCGTTTACCTTTTTGCTAACCGTGCGAGTCCCTTAAAAGCCACGATGAGTCGAGTGAGTGGGGAAACGGAAAGCAAGCAATAACATCTGACAACCATAAAAAATCTAACTTCTATCAACATTCTAATTATATGGTTATTTTTCCGAATTGGCAGTAGAATCCAAAAGTTGAGCAGCAAGAGAATCAACTACATCGCAATTCATGTTGCCGAACTTGAAAAATCAGTGCACTTTTATCGAGATATTCTAGGAATCCCTCTTCGGAGTGATGAACCATCCCATTATGAATTTTCGTGGGACAACCCCTATACACATTTCATTATTTTTAGATTGAAAGACGGAGAATCCCCTTCTCATTCAGAATTTGGATTTTCCTCGCAGAACCTAGATGAAGATAATAAGCGCTTGATCGCTGAGCGAGTAGAAGTTCTCGAAAGGCCTACGAATCAACCATGGGGATACAGCGCCGCATATCTTGATCCTGACAACAATATTGTGAATCTCACAGAGTTCAATCGAGTGATAGCGAAAAGTTGACGGAAAACATGTTCCTACACAAGGATTAGAATATCTAATGACCGTCGAATTCGCAATGTCGCATAGTACCGAGAGGCCACCCGCTGAGTTCATCGACCTAATTAAGACGACTGAAAGGGCGGGGTTTGATTCCGTTTGGATTACGGATTCAGGACTGCAGGGAAGAGACTGCTATCCCTATCTTACTCTGTGCGCCCTAAATTCTCACAAATTAATAATCGGAACTGGCGTGACGAATCTCCTCAGTAGGCATGTCGGAATCACGTCAAATGCTATCAATTCGATAGATGAGTTGTCAAACGGAAGAGCTATCCTCGGGATTTCAGCAGGAGGCCCATGGAATCTCGCTGAGCTTGGCCTCAGAGCTCCGGTTCCTTCGGGTTTCTTCTTGGAGAAGGCGCTTCAAATTAAGAAACTGCTAGAAGGGGAAACAGTTACGTTTTCGGGAGCAAAAGGGCCTGCCAAACTCTCATTTGGAAGAATAAGACGGGTACCATTGTATGTTGCAGCGACAGGTCCAAAAATGCTCGAGATTTCGGGCGAAATTGCTGACGGTGTAATAGTTTCAACGGGTGTTAATTCAAAGTGTATCGAGTTCGCCAAGAAAAAGATCGAGGAAGGTGCAAAAAAATCTAAACGTGATCCACAAAAGATCAAACTTGTCAATTGGACATTCTGCGGTCTTGCCAAGGATAGGAAGGCCGCGGTTGACTCCGTTAGGCCTCTTGCAATGTGGAGTCCCGCGCTCTATCCTTTCTTGGCAGAAATAGCCGACAGCAGCACAAAAGATCTCAAACTCATCAAAGAGGCGTCATTGAACAAACACGACTTTGTTAAAATGACACAAATAACGAAGATGCTTTCGGAGGAATTTATCCTAAAGTTCGGAATTGCAGGTACGACGGACCAATGCATAGAACAACTGAAAGATCTTTCAAAAACGGGAGTTCATCAAATAGCTATACTCACAGGAGAACATGGAGTAGGTCAAGAAGTCAAAGGAGTCGTAGAACAATTCGGCAGAGAAATAATTCCCGCCTTTAAGTAGGTCAGGAAGTGTGTTTACGCGGATCTGTCACTTTATCTGTTATTGGCGATGACTTACCATTCATCATCAACCGAAGATGTAACAGTACCGGCAACACCGGTTTCTTTGACCTATGATACTTGTTGCGGCCTATATTCATGCATAAAAATACTCGACTTGTAGGATTCAAATTACCAGTGCGGTCACAGTCATCCCGCAAGAGGTGTGTGAAGGTGTTCTTTCGCGCTGACAAGGCTTCGTCCAGGATCTGGGCTCTTTGATGTACGCCTTGTACACTTTATTGAACAGTTCCACGTTTTGCATTTTTTGAAGAACCGTTAGTTCCACCGGGATAGTGTTGTCGTCTATTCATGACAGGCTCTTCTCTCCCAAAAGGAGCTGACAGATACCCTTGAGCCAAAATACGTGATTCTTTGATTGAGGGGTGTAAAATTGGACCATGTCTCCATAATGTCTCTCTTCTTCTCTGACATTGGCTAGGGACTTCACTTCTAGGATTATTTCTGCGTTAGCGGGAAATGTGATCTTTTGCCGGACCGGTCGAAACCATCGTTGGTTTGATCAGCTTCTCTGCCCGCCTTACATATTCTTGAACTGTATCAGCCTCGGAGGTATTGAGTAGCAATGAAAACATTTTTTTCGAAACTACGATGTTTGCCGCAACATCAAACTCACTTCTTTTCAAATTGTGAAAGATAATCACCTTGTCTAGGTTTTCAACCGCCTTTACGACAGCAGAGAGTTCAAATTTTGGGTCAACTCTCTTTTCTATATGAAGTAGCAAACCCTAAGAATCTAGAATCTTTAGGTAGGATCTGAGATTGCGCGTGTGCATTGGAATCCGATTTCAAAGTGAGAGAGGAGTATATTACGATAGTTTGAAAATTTGATTCCTTTGAAAAAAACAGATAAAGCCATCTGCGAGGCATACAAGGTCATGAATTGGACAGAGGATGCACTTGAACCAGTCAAGATGGAACAGGTCTTTCGCTACATTGACAACCAGTTTTTCATGAGAGCAGCAACGATTTCACTCAATGGAAAACTACACAATATTCCTTCTAACTTCATCAGGCTCGGCGATAGAATCTATTTTGATGCTGATGCCGCTTCAGTTAAAATCAAGAATATTCAACGAAATGGAAAGATAACACTGGTCTGGAACAGTGGAAAACCGTTTTTTGATTCCAGGGGTGTCATGATGAAGGGAAAAGCCAAGGTCATTCAGGATAAGGATCTAGAGTGGAAGGTGTACGATGCAATCAATGAAAAGAGCTTTGCCGGATTAAGATCGTCCTACACTTACTATCATCGGCAGCCCTTTCCGCGAGTGAAGATAGAAGTTGAACCGCTCGAAATGTTTGCATTTCATTTTGAAAAGGGCAAGTCAATAAGGGGAATAAATACGAAATAAAACGAGAATCAACCAGCTCATCAAAATTCATTCTCCGTCAGTTGCTAAGCTCAGTCTAGATTCGAAATTGAAATCCGAAGAAGAATGTACTTCTCCCGGCTCGCTCCTTCGGATCCGAGCCGAGGAAAACGGGTCCCAGTCATTTGCCTTTTACAAAGATGGCGCTATCAGTCTCGCCGAACTGGAGAGCAAGTCTAATCGCCTTTCAAGTTCACTCGCAAAGATGGGAATAAAGAAAGGCGATAAGGTGGCTATCATTTCCCACTCAAATTTAGAGTATCTGATATGCGAATTCGGGATTTGGAAGGCTGGTGGGATTTGCGTCCCAATCAACTGTCAGCTAAAAGCCCACGAGTTATCTTATCTGCTTTCTCAGAGCGAAACCGTACTGGCATTCGTTCACAATAACTACGAAAGGGAATTCTTGGCCTCGCAAACTGCCAGTGTCAAGAGAATTCAACATTACTTACTAGACCACGAGGAGAATGAAGCGGATAGCTCGATTCTTTCTCTGATCTCTGAGGGGCATGATTCTATACCGACAATAGAACTCAGCTATTCCGATCCGTGCTGCATCATTTACACGAGTGGCACAACCGGAGCACCAAAGGGAGTAGTGTATGAAAATTATGGAATCCTTCCATTGCATCAAGAGACCTACGTTCAGCAGATGATGGATGCGATCGGCCTCGGCCCAGGAGATACGACCTACCTCCCTTTCGCACTTTATCATATTCTTGGACAGGTCCATGTGATTGGAGCTTTGAGAAACGGTGGCAAGATCGCAATAACGGATAGATTCAGTGTAAGCCAATTCTGGAATGATGTGAGGCGCTACGATGCAACAGTCCTCGTTCATCAGGGTGCTTCAATTCCACTGCTTTTGAAGCAGCCTGTGTCAGAGAACGATAAAGCTCACAATGCACGTTTGTCTGTTGGAGCGGGAGTTCCAAGCGAAGAGGCGTGGCTAAATTTTGAAGCGCGGTTTGGAGTCAAGATCTACGAGCACTACGCGCAGACAGAGGGAGCTTTTTTTGGAGCGGGCACAATGCCAACGAATCGTGCAGGAACAATTGGATTAAAGTATCCTTCAGCTGAGGGTCAGAATCCTGGATGATAATGGGGTCGAGACTGAACCCGGAAAACCTGGCCAGCTGGTTTCACGCCTAAAGTCCGAGTTTGCAAAGAAGCAACCTGAGGACCTGTACTATAATGACGTTCCCAAGAGTCTTGCCAGATTCACGGAAGATGGCTGGTTCAAGAGCGGTGACATTGTTCGAGTTGATGAGGAAGGCTACTTTCATTATGTGGGGAAAGTGGAGACTTTCATTCGATATCGCGGAGAAAATATTTCTCCCCTTCAGATCGAGACCGTTTTGTCTACACATCCACTAGTTGAAGAATGCATAGCAGTGGGAATATCGAACCCTGAAATGGGTGGCGATGACATTAAGTTAGTTGTTTCGCGAAAGTCCGGCGCGGAGCTTTCTCCCGGGGATTTGATCAACTGGTGTGAATCCAGATTTCCAAAATTTATGATTCCCAGATTTATCCAGTTTGTAGATGAACTGAAAAAAACAGAACAAACCAAGAAAATTGTGCGCAGCGAGTACACGACCAACACAGACGGTACTTGGGACAGGCTACACGAAGTGAAATCGAATTGAAGGAAATCTTCGAAGCGAATTCTGTCGCAGTCGTCGGTGCGAGTCCAAATCCTGACCGGCCTGGTTTCACTCTGATTGACTCGATGAAATCTCATGGGTACAAAGGCGGCATCTTCTCCGTCAATCCAAAATACAAAGAGATTCTCGACCTAGAATGTTACGATTCGATCAGCAGTATTCCATCTGATGTCGATGTCGTATTTTTCGCGATCGCGGGAAGCCTCGTTCTTCCGATGCTGGACGATTGTAGGCGGAAAGGTGTGAAAGCGATCGTGATCATATCAGCAGGATTCTCTGAAGCATCGGATAAAGGGGCTGAACTCGAACAAGAAATCCTCGAAAAGTGTCGCTCGTTGGGAATCAGACTCTTGGGTCCGAACACTACGGGATTTGTTTCATTCCCGAAGAGCCTAGTTGCAAGCATAAACCACTTTGACAGCTGGACTGGAGGAGATCTTGCTATCGGGGGTCAAACTGGCATCTTCGCAGGTGCGTACATGGACGAGATAATGTCGCGAAAATACCAGCGCCTCGGCTACGATCTGAGCGTTAGTCTTGGAAACAAGGCCGATTATGACGAAGTCGACTTCATAGAATATGCCGGGTCACTTTCACATGTTAAGGCGATCCAAATTTATCTAGAATCGATAAAGAGACCACAGGAGTTATTCGAGCTGGCTCGGCGTCTTCAGAAAGAACAAAAACCTATAGTGTTTTTGCGGGGCGGCAAAACAGAAATGGGCAGGCTGTCGACTCGTGCCCATACCGGGTCATTTGGACAGGACCCAAGATTCGACGATAATTACCTAATACAAATGGGCATCATTCCTGTTATTGACATCGAAGAATTCTTCGACATCTCAAAAGCAATATCATTCCAGCCTTTTCCGAGGGGAAGAAAGATCGGTGTCGTGACTATGAGCGGTGCAAACGGAACCCTTTCCGCTGATGCAGCAGACGAATTCAAACTAGAATTCCCCACGTTCACACGCGAAACTATCGAGTTTTTGAAAAAACAGATTCCTCCAGATCAAAGAATAGGAAATCCACTCGATATCGGATTTGCCCTTACTTCGGGGAAAGAGATTAGAAGGAAAACGATGCAGGCCGTGATTGACGATCCCAATGTTGACTCTCTCTTAATGATAGATTTGGCTGTCGCCAACTCTGATTTTCCGGAGATACGGAATATCTATGACGAGCTAGTCTCGAACGGAAAACCGGTTTTCCTCGTACTTCAGGGAGGGAGTGTGAAGGAGAAATGGCTAGCTGAGCTGGAAGGTTCTCGAGTACCGGTTTATTCTAGTCCAAGGAGAGCTCTCCGGGCGATCCAAGCTATGTGTCACTTCATTAACGCGTCTTAACATCTAAATACAATAATTAGGGGTCAGTTTAATCGTGTCAGAAGTTATCAAGAGAAGAAGGAACTATTCCAAAATTGCGCTAAGTCCCGAACAAGCAAGAGATTTCCTAGACTCTCAGATTTGGCTCAGACTCGCAACTCTGGATTCGAAGGAGCAGATTTGGAATCTGCCGACTCAGTTTGTTAGGTTGGGTGACTCCATATTTTTTGACGAGAATCCAGAATCCGTGATACTCCAGCACATTGAGCGGAATCCTAACGTATGCGGAGTTGTTGACACTGGTTACTCCTACGACGACCTGGTCGGGACGATTATTCAAGGAGATGCGAGTTTTGTCGAAGAAAGAGAAACGATGGACCAAATCATAACTTCGATGACAGACAAATACAAGATGCTGACGAATAGGCCCCCGGTTCAAGATTTTTCCAACCGGAAATTCGTCAGGGTCAAACCTTACAATGACTTTGAAATCCTCAGCTGGAATTTTGGCAAAGGCCATCTCTGAGTCTCTATATCGTCTTAACCTAGGATTGAAATTCGATTTCAGAGTGAGCTGAATCGATTTTGAGCAGTACGGTTCTTGAAAGACCTCTTGAAATCACTAGGGGGAAGAAGTTCGTCGGTAAGCCGCTGAAGAGGCGAGAGGATGCGGTTCTGGTGTCTGGACACGGAGTCTTCGTGGACGACATAAAATTTTCAGGGATGTTGCATGCGGCAATACTTAGAAGCGATTATGCCCACGCGAGAATCAGGAAAGTAGATCTATCGAGGGCTTTGGAAAGTCCCGGTGTGGTTCTTGCCCTTAGTGGTCGGGACATTGCCGGAGCAACGAAACCGCTTCCGCTGTCTGTGACTCTCCCTTGGATGAAGAAAAAAGACGTATTTATGCTTGCAGTTGACAAGGTGTACTTTACCGGAGAAGCGGTTGCAGTTGTTCTTGCGACCGACAGATATCTGGCTGAAGACGCCCTCGAAAAAATAGTCGTAGATTATGAACCGCTAGAGGCTATCAACGATGCTGAACGGTCTCTTGAATCTTCCGCGCCTAAGCTCTATGACGGCTGGGACACTAATGAATTGATTGCTTACAATTTCAAAATCGGGGAGGTCGAAGATGCTCTTGAGCAGGCGGATTTTGTAATCAAAGAAAAAATCACACGGCACCGGTATGCTGCCGCCCCAATTGAGACCAGAGGCTATGTTGCGAACTACGATGTATTCTCAAAGACCATGACCTATTACGCCTCCACCCAGACCCCACACATCCTTAGAACTCTCATTTCGCAGTCCATCAGTATTCCTGAAGACAAGATCAGAGTAATTGCTCCCCATGTCGGAGGCGGTTTCGGCCAGAAGATTCCGCTTTACCAGGAGGAACCTTTGATTGCCTATCTTTCTTACAAGACGGGGCGGCCTGTAAAGTGGATCGAATCAAGATCTGAGAACTTGAAAGCAGGATGCCATTCACGTCAGCAGGTTCACTATGTGGAGTTGGGACTGAAGAAAGACGGAACCATCACTGCTCTTAGAGATAAGATGATAGCTGATCTTGGGGCGTTTATGCCCCAGTCGGGTCTCGCTTCCGTGTTAGCTACTACTCTTTTCCTTCCCAGCGGATACAAAATTCAGAATTATGAAATTGATTTGCATGTCGCGAACACAAACAAAGCACCGTTTGGGGCCTTGAGAGGATTCGGCAAAGCGGACGCAAATTTTGTTATCGAAAGAATTCTGGACATTGCGGCTAGGAGATCGGGTCTAGATCCCATTGAATTGAGAATCAAGAACTTTATCCTCCCGAACGAGTTTCCGTATCATACTTGCACTGGTGCGGTTTACGATAGTGGGAATTACCCGTCTAATCTGCGCAAGGCGGCAGACGCAATTGGTTACACCAAATTCAAGAAAGAGCAAAGGGATCTCTGGAGCAAAGGAATCTACAAGGGCGTTTCCGTTAGCTTCATGATCGAGCCATCTGCCAACGCAGTCCCGGATTCCCTTCACACTGGATACGACTCGTCAACCATCAGGATAGACCCTTCAGGAAAAATCACCGTCATGGCGGGAGTAGCGGCTCAAGGCCAAGGACACGAAACGGCTCTTTCGCAGATCGTGGCGGATGAGCTGGGCGTTGATCCGGGGGACGTCAGCGTGTCGGAAGGTGATACATCGATCTCTCCCTACGGTTTGGGTGCATGGGCCTCTAGGTTTGCAATAGCAGGTGTTGGATCGGTGATGATGGCTTGCGACAAAGTGAAGAGAAAATTGATCAAGATCGCTTCCGCAAGACTGGGCGTCGAAGAAAGAGAGATTATTCTCGAGGGAGGCCATCTTACAAGCATCAAGGATACGAGCAAGACAATTTCTATTTCAGAAATCGCTGCAATAGCTTACACAAAGATCTATTTGCTTCCGTCTGGTGTAGAACCCGGAATCGACGAGACGGCGCGATACGTAACTCCTAACATTCGATATATTCCTGATGAGAAGGGAAGGATGAATTTGTATCCATCGGAAACCGCAGGTGCCTACGGAGTAATCGTGCAGGTTGATACCAACTCTGGAAAGGTGAAAGTCGAAAAACAAGTTTTCGTTTCTGATTGTGGGAACATCATCAACCCAATGACTCTGGATGGGCAAATCCAGGGGGGAGTAGCCCACGGGATCGGCGGAGCTATGTTTGAGGACTTGGTATACAATTCAGAGGGTCAACTTTTGTCTTCTACTTTTCTAGATTATTTGCTTCCCACCGCGATGGAGATTCCAGATCTTGAAATCATTCACATGGTAACCCCATCTCCGGTAACGTTGGGAGGGTTCAAGGGCGCCGCCGAGGGGGGTTGCATCACCCCGCCGTATGGAATATCAAATGCGGTGGAGGATGCACTTACTCCGCTGAGGGCAAACGCACTTCTTCAACCTCTGTCACCTGAGAATGTTTGGAAGTCATTGAGAGCGAGTCAGCACTAAAGATCGTATTATTTGGCTGCATTGAGGTATTTTTTTACGCAACTAGAATTAACTATCGATTAGATGTCTATCGACGAGGACACCAGAATAATTCCTTCCTTGGCGGAATTTGGATTAACTCCGCTCCAGGCAAAAGTCTTTGTAGTTCTCGTGGGGTCGGACGGTCTATCGACCACTGAGATTTCGAAAAAGATGAGTGTCCATAGGTCGGACACTTATCGAGCACTAAAGCGGTTGACTCAGCTTGGATTGGTCGAGCTTGGCGTCGGAAATCCGTCGCGACATTATGCCATTGATCCGACGAGGGCGGTCAGGCTTTTGCTTGACAGTAGGAGAGACGAAATTATTGCGCTCGAATCGAAGACCGACGTTTTGACTGAGTGGCTGGATAATCAGAAAAATAAGAGCGATAGAGGCTCGGACGAACGAGATTATGCTGAACCTGATTCCGCCTTTCGGCTTGTGCGGGGAAGCGCTGTTATTCCAAGAGTAATCGACAGCATACAATCTGCAAAATCGGAGATCATTAAGGTGGTCTCTGCAAACGCCCTTCGAAGGCACTACATCGATTTCTCTGAATACGAAAAACTTGCCACATCAAGAGGGCTGACTGTTCGAGTTCTTACCGAAGTCCAGCCACTGAACTACAGGGTCGCCAAGAGCTACTCGGACTGCGTCCACCTCAACCACGTTGCGAATCTTGAGAATTCTTTGAGATATCTAGTAATTGATGGTGCGGAACTTGTTCTTGCAGGAACAATAATTTCTATTGACGAGCCCGACAGGACGATCCTTTCGACAAGGAACAGTGTCCTTGTGAAAGGATGCATAAGCTACTTCGAAGAACTTTGGTTGAAATCAATCACATTTTCAGAAAGGATGAAAGTGCTGCAAAAAAATCTCTCGAGTCACGAAATTTGAGATACTATTTCAGAATGTGGTAGAACCTCAACATATGGGTTGCATATGAAACCCTAACCTGATTCTAATATTTCATCGTTGTTCCCCACGCACAACAATGTCCAGACATCTTAGGACTTACCTCGAATCCAGTCAGCAAATAGAACCAATAGAGACTTCGCTGATCATACCTTCTCAGAAGCAGGTTAGAATTCAGTTAGGAGATCTTTCTGAGTTGGCCGACTCGATCAGGGTTCACGGGTTGCTTCAACCGGTTCTGGTTAGACCGATTGGTGACAAATTCGAGATCGTTTGCGGCCACAGAAGGTTCGAAGCGTGCCGTAAGTTGATGAAGCGGCACATTGATTGTATCGTAAGAGACCTCACCGATATCGATGCGTTTGAGTTTTCGATTATCGAAAATGTTCAGCGCAATACTCTTTCTTCTGTGGAAGAAGCGAGGGCGTACAAACAATATGTTGTTGAGTTCGGCTGGGGAGGAGTCTCAGATTTGGGGAAAAGAATTGGAAAGAGTCAGGAATACATCTCACATCGAATGTCTCTTCTAGAACTGTCTGACGACATCCTTGCAAAGATCGATTCTAGGAAAATTAGCACGAGTCAAGCTCAGGAAATTGTCTGGATAAAGAACCAGGAGGATAGAACAGTATTGGCCAATATTGCTGAAAGGGACAAACTCAGTATAACCGAATTAAGAAAAATGAAACGCCAAATGTATGCGTCAGGACAGAAAGGCACGGGCCTTTTGGAAATGCGAGACACCAGAAGCAGGGTTTCGAAGGTGTCTCCTGATATGAGATCGGTCGACGACGCTATTTTGAGTATGAGAGTGGCCCTCGTGAGGTTGGACTCAGTTATATCGAGACTCAGATCGTCCCAAACCAAATCATCTTTTATGCAGGAAAGATACGCTCTTCACGGGATTGTAGATCGCCTAATTGGCATCAAAATCCGGATAGCCGAGTCGGAACTGAGTAATTAGAGGAACTGGGCGGCTTCAAGTCCATGAGGAATTATTCCCGGTCGAGTTTTCGTATCCTCTTTCGCTGGGGTCGATTTTGACATCTAAGAGAGATACAGTCTTCGAGGAAACAGCTTTCTTAATTGCCGACAGTAGCTCCTTTTCAGAATTAATCAAAACAGAGTTTGCCCCTAGTGACTGACCTAATTTTGAGATCTCTAATCTTGGATCTTTTATCATAATGCTGTTGTTATTCACTTTCTTATTTGCTCTTCGCGAATAGCTGTCCAGAGAAAGGCCGACCGAGGAATATCCAGAATTATTACAGACAATGATCAAGACAGGTATTTTGTAGTGTGCCGCAGACCATATCCCTTGTGGACTAAACATCAGCGCGCCGTCTCCGACAAAAGCTATCACTTTCTTTTCGGGAGAGGCCAGTTTCGCCCCAATCGCCGCCCCGACTCCCCACCCCAAACAACCCGCACTCCTTCCGACGAGGGAACCTGGAATTGTAAACACAAAGAGCTCCGAAAGATATGACGAAGCAACAACTCCCTCATCAACAATAATGTAATCTTCATCCCGGAGCGACTCTTTCATCGCGTGAACCAGCCTCCACGGTTTTATCCCGTTCTCATCCCCTCGTTTCGAAAGCAAATTATCCATCTCTTTTTTCCGCATTCAGCTGCAGGCTTGCCATCTTAGATCTCCTTGAGTCTCGGTTGATTCGGTTTGGTTCGATCTCTTTTGAAATGGCACAGAGCATCTGCGCCGTTATTTCCGGGTCAGCGGCGATCGAAGAATCGGTCCTCACGTTTTTTCCAAGCTGCCAAATATCCGAACTAATGTGAATAATTTTCGTTGTTGAGTTGAAAGGATCTTCCTCATAATACTTTCTTTCGGTAATTAGCTGTCCCCCTAATCCGATTACTAGATCAGTTTGCTTCAATGATTCTGCCTCCCTCCTGAACAGACCCATGTAGCACGGATCATCCTGCGGGAAACCTACCGTGTAAGCCGATGGATAGGGACTCTCCAAAAGTACAGGAACGGCGAAACGATTGCAAAATTCAACGAGTACTTTTACAGCAGAATCGCTCTTGATCTGTCTCCCGACAATGAGGACCTGGCCATTTTGCCATATCTATTGCAGAAGCGAGGAGACGAATTTGCTGCCGGTCTGGATTCATGATAATCGGTGCTTTCGAAAAACTCGAGCTTGATCCGTTTCGATCGGAGACGTTCTCTTCCATAATGTCTTCGGGAATTACGATGCAGCACGGGCCTACTCCCGGAGAGTTGAATATGCCTGCAGTTCTTTTCATCGCAATAAGAACATCTGAAGTTGATTTTGCATAGTACGACCATTCAGTAAGTGGTTTTGCCAGATTTTCGATTCCATCGAGTGACAGACCTGGCTCCTTGATTAGGAACTTTGAGTTCACATCGCCAACCAAAATCAACAGAGGAACGCGGTCAACGTACGCGTTGTATAGGTTCGGCAAAGCAGTTGCAAGTCCGGGCGTAGTATGCAAAAGTACCACCCCTATTTTTCCACTCGTTCTCGCATAACCGTCAGCCATTGCAAGGGAAACGTTCTCGTTCAGTGAAGAGATGAATTTGATTTGATCCGAACCTGAAATCGATGTTATTAGAGAAACCGTGGTCGAACCAGGCACTCCGAATACGTAGTGCACCCCTAGCTCTTCGAGCAGCTGGACTATCTTATCACTTAACAACATTCATGAATTGGGTTCGGATAGTGATTATTATGTATGAGGTTACGCGCAATCAATTTCAGCTTGTATGCTACGATGAATAACATGATCAAACCTCCCACACCTCTGGATGCTTAAACCCTTTAAGCGTCAACGACTAATCATCGCCGAAAACAATGCCGAAGGACCTTCGTTATTTTCTAAAAGAAGTTGAATCTAAACAGCCGGAAGATTTTGTCAGAATTAAGAAACAAGTCGATCCGAAATTCGAACTCTGCGGAGTGATTCGAAAATTTCAGGAAAAAGGAAGGTATCCACTCGTATATTTTGAGAAAGTAAAGAACTCAGAGATGCCTGTAGTATCTAATTTGTTTGCGTCGAAGTCTCGTTTAGCACTCGGATTTGGAGCGAGCGAGTCCACTTTGCTCAAGGACTACATGGCAAATGAAGACAAGAGAATCCCTTCAAAGGTAGTGTCGGACGGTCCAGTCAAAGAGAACGTAATCAAGGGCGACAACTTAGATCTGAATTTCTTGCCCCACATCACTCACTGTGAAAAAGACGCCGGTCCCTACATAACTTCTGGAGTTAGTGTATTCAAAGATCCAGACACGGGAGCTTATGACACAGGAATTTTCCGACTCATGTACAAGGAAAGAAATCGATTCGGAGTTCTTTACGGCGACTATTCAAAGGCAATGCATGTAATCAGAAAATTCGAATCCAAAGGAAAGCCGACAGAGATGGCTTTCTTTATCGGCCATCATCCTGCCAGTACCCTAACATCTCAAACTAAAGTTCCTCTCGGGATGGACGAATTTTCAGTAATGGGAGGACTGCTTGGAGAACCTGTTGACCTCGTCCCGTGTGAGACTGTCGATCTTCGCGTGCCCGCGTTCGCAGAAATCGTGTTAGAAGGTAAGGTGATTGCCGACGTTCGGGAACCCGAGGCTCCGTTTGGTGAATACACTTGGTATTACGGACTGGAGAGAATGTCCCATGTTCTGGAGATAACTGCAGTGACTTTCAGAAATAATCCGATATATCACGATATTTTCAGCGCGCATGCCGATCACAACATGGCGGCAAAAGTTCAGAGAGAAGCGGTAGTTTACAAAAGAATCAAGCTCGCGGTCCCGTCAATTGTGGATGTAGAATTACCTCTGTCGGGAACATGTCGGCACATCGCATACGTTTCGATGAAGAAAGACTACGACGGCCAAGGGAAAATGACTTCACTATCTGCACTGGCCGCCGACCCAATGATCAAGATGGCTGTTATTGTTGACCAAGACATCAACGTTCATGATGAGCAGCAGGTCTGGTGGGCGGTTGCCACTAGGACTCAGGCAGACAGGGCGCTCACCATCGTTCCCGAAGCCTACGTCGCCGAGCTAGACCCGTCTGCTTACTCGATAAGGTCAAGAGCCGACAGGGGCGCACTGAATACAAAATGGGCGATAGACGCGACAAAACCGATCGAACAGCCTTTTCAGGAATCTGCTGATGTACCGTTGGAGTACTGGAAGAACATTGATATCACATCTTACGTTTGATAGGTGAAATTCGTCTTGGTCTCAAAAGGCATATCCCCAGAGAACTCGTTGTTACTTCTAGAGAACGCGTTCACCCGTGAACGTTTCGATTGGCAGGCGTGGGATTTGAGGCAGATGAAACTCAGAATCGATCTCATGAAGAAGATCTCGGAAAATACGAACTGGGAGGAGTCGGCATCGAAAGCAGCTAACCACTTGAAGGAATCATTGAAAGAACTTGGCACAATCGTGGATCAAAAGGATGCGACCCGAGTAATTGCTGGACATACCCATGTCGAAGAAGCACTTTCACAAATACGTAAGATTGTCTTCGATTTGTGATTGGGAATAGTTCCAAACCCGGAGTAGATCTTTCCTTGTCTCAGGTGCGCAAGCTGTTGATAGATGGCAAGGAGACAGATTCAGCGAGCGGTGAAGTGGGTCATATCAAGAATCCTGCGGATATTTGTGAGACGGTGGCCGACTTTTCAATGGGCTCCATTGATGACGCGAAAAATGCAATCGATGCCGCTTACACGTCTTTCGAAAAGTGGAGTGAAACGACCCCGAGGGCACGGTCGCAGATCTTATTTAGGGCAGCCGATCTCATTACTCAATCTGAGGAGCAGATCGCAGGGTTACTCACGAGAGAACAGGGTAAGACATACCCCGAATCTCTGAACGAAGTTCGACTTACCGCGTCGGTTTTTCGGTATTATGCTGGGCTCGCTCCAACTATCTCTGGAAGGAAAGTTGAGCTTTCTGATCCTTCAGAATTCGGCCTCGTCTTCAAGCAACCTGTCGGAGTAACAGTGGCAATAGCTCCGTGGAACTCTCCAGTAATTTTAATGGCCGTTAAGCTCGCCCCGGCACTTGCAGCCGGCAATACAGTTGTCGCGAAGCCGGCGAGCAGCACTCCCTTAGCCGATTCTGTCATGTGCGAACTTGTCAATAAAGCTGGACTACCGCCGGGGGCTCTGAATTTCGTCACAGGGAAAGGCAGCGTTGTTGGTGAGGAACTGGTTTCGAACAAGAAAGTGTCGAAGATTGCATTTACCGGTGAAACCGAGACGGGCAAGAAAGTCATGAGTGTCGCGGCAAGAGGGATCAAGCGAGTGAGTCTAGAATTGGGCGGCAGCGATCCTATGATTATCTGCGATGACGCCGATTTAGATCTGGCGATCGACGGGGCATTGATTAGCAGGTTTCGCAACTGTGGTCAGGTCTGCATGAGCGTCAAGAGGCTATACGTACAGGATGGAAAGTTTGAATTGTTTGTAAGGAAGATATCTGAACGAATCCAGAAAATCAAGATTGGTAACGGACTCCGAAATGAATCAAAGATGGGGCCCTTGCATTCTCGCAGCCAGAGAGAAAAAATCGAGGAGCAATTGGACGACGCAGTCGAAAAAGGTGCGAGCGTCATTTCAGGTGGGAAAGAGCCTGACGAACCTAGTTTATCCAATGGATATTTCTTCTATCCAACCCTCGTCAAAGATGTTCAACGAAATTCCAAGTTGGTCACCGAAGAAACTTTCGGCCCTGTTCTCCCAATTTTCAAATTCTCCACCGTCAACGAAGCGATCGATCTTGCCAATGATTCGCCTTACGGACTTGGCTCCTCGATATGGACAAGAGACTTGGACGCCGCGATGAGAGCAGCAAACAAGATAGTCGCAGGAACAACATGGATTAACTCATACCATGAACCTCAGATAGATCTCCCGTTCGGTGGGCTGAAGGAGAGCGGATTGGGGAAAGAAATGTCGATCGAAGGTTTGGAGAACTACCTTGAAACAAAGGCGGTGGTCGTGAACTCGAAGGGCAAGAAGAGGGTCTGGCTGGATTAGTCGGTACCGACAGAATTGTTGAAAGTTTCTCCGAACTTTTCAATCGCAGGATAAAGTAGCGCATCCGGCGTTGCGAAGGATAATCGCACATATTGGCTCCAATCGGCTCCGAAAATCTCTCCCGGGAGTACAGCGATGCTATCACGCTCCAGAAGTCTTGTTGAAAATTTCATCACGTTCGTTCTCTCCGGCATTTTTATGAAAAGATAGAATGCGCCTTCTGGACTTACGACTGGAATGCTAAGCCTCCTCAAAATCTCGATACATTTGTCTCGTCTTTCTTCGTATTTTCGTAATCGCTCCGAAACGAAATTCTGCGGCCCCCTGAGCGCAGCGCACCCGGCAGCTTGAACAAAAGGACTGACCATTGTTATGGTGGCCCGTTGTGACTTTAGAATTCCCGAACAGACTTTCTTCTGCGCGATAATGAATCCGAGTCTGTAGGGAACCATGCTGTATGTTTTGGAAAAGCTCCCGAGTCCAACGATGTAATTGGAGTCTTGCGCATAAGACCATGCATGAGAATGGGTTCGATTGTCAAAAGCAATCTTGTCGTAGATTTCATCAGAAACAAGACAAATCTGCTTGGAAATACAAAATTCCACGATTCTCTTGACCTTGGAACCATCCAAAGTCCATCCTGCAGGATTGTTGGGATAATTTAGAAGAACTACTTTAGTTCGGGCAGAAACGGCCGACAGAAGTTTTTCCACATCAAGATTGAAACTCCGCTCGTCTTCTCTGATTCGTATCGTTTTGAGCCTCGCGCCAATCAAACCGGCAATTTCAGCATACGGTGGAAAGAAAGGTTCGGGAACCAGAATCTCATCTCCCTGATCAATCAAAGAAAGCAGCGAGATGAATAGGGCGTGTTTCGAACCACAGGTTACCACAACATTATCCGGATTTGTCTCAATGCCGCTCCCATTAGAGTAGGACTCCGAGATCAAGTTCCGGAGTTCCAACGATCCGGCAGCAGAAGTGTAGGATGTAATTGGCTTTTCCGTTGATTCTCTTAGGGCGCGTGAGATATGATCCGGCGCTGGGACGTCGGGCTGTCCTAGTGAAAGATCGGTAACGTTCATTCCCTGCTGCTGAAGCCGCCGAATCTTGTCTGCAAACTCGAACATTACCGATGTTGGTACTGATTCAAGTCTCTTGGAGAGTGAGTACTTGCCTTCGTCAGAATGAATACCCGTATGCCTCCTTGGCGGACACCTTACCGATAAATCCATTTTTCAGGTCCTCCTCGACCTTCGCTCGGTCGCGCAGTTTTGGATCGAAAAATCCTCCGCTCCCGGCATTTTCCATCTTGATGGTCCCGTTTTCAGCCAACATGTACATGCCCATCGGACTTACTTCTTTACCGTCCACGAAAGTCTTCCTCCGAGATCCTGAAAGACCGCCAGCCATCCCCTCAGGAGCGAATTTGTATTTGTTTGCAATAAACGCGACCCTTGCAGGCTTCCCAGAAATGTTTCTAATGGTGTAAGATGCACCGAGACCTCCTCGATATCTTCCCGCGCCACCGGAATCAGGGATCAACCGAAGCTCTTCAACTAGAAGAGGCGTAGTACTTTCCATTACTTCCGCTGAGATTAGTGAAGTGACTGTTGGAATTCCGGTAGTGTCTAGTCCATCCAGTCCGGGTCTTGCTCCCATTCCTCCGACTCCGATCACAGTAATGGCAACAAAAGTTCTACCTTTGTTGTCGGTTCCTTTGATTGTACAGCTGGAAGCAAGGCCTGGATCAGCTATCACCTTCTCAGGAACAATTTGAGACATCGCCCTCCATACGGCGATGGGGGCGTGCCATCCCATGATGTGCCTAGCTCCGCAAGCTGCGGGGGCCTGGGGTTTAAGATGGAATCGTCGGGAGCCGAGACATTGAAAACGTCCATGACTCCTTGATTGTTTGGAATGTAAGGCGAAACAACACACTTTGCTGCATATATGGTGTACGCCCGGGTGTAAACCAAGGGCGAGTTAATTCCAAAGTTCGACTTTCGCGAGGTACCGTCGAAGTCTATGTCGACTGAATTATTTCTTATGCTGACCTCGCAACAAATCTTATGGTCGAGATCAATACCCTCGACCATTACTTCTGATCTGCATTTTTCATGGGGCAGGGATTCCAAGTCTTTCCTTATTGCTCGAGAGGACATTTCGATTATTTGATCCGAAATTGAGACGAGGTCCTTTAGTCCATATTCCTCAAGGACGGATTGTAATAATCGCCCCATGGTTTGGACGCATGATATGTCAGAAAGTACATCTGCAATCACCTGAGCTGGCAAACGTACGTTTGCGCTAATTACCTCTTTGAGTAGAGGGTCCAGAACGCCCCTCTTGGCAATCTTAACAGGAGGAATTTGCAATCCCTCTTCAAACACCTCTGTGGAAGTCGCCGACCACAACTGCCCTCCAATATCCGGGAGATGACTTACTGCCCCCGCATATGCAATTATTTTCTTTCCATATTTTCCAAAGACCGGAAAAATGATCGAGATATCATTGATCTGTCCAGTCCCGATCCATGGATTGTTAGTTGCCAGAACGTCACCGGGATTCAAATCCTCTTCCGGAATGACTTTGAGGATCTCGTTGAGCGTGGTTGGCAATGTCCCGATGAACGACGGGGGCCCCGCCCAGGCCTGTGCAATTGACCTCCCCTGTGAGTCAAAAAGCTGACAAGTGGCATCAAGCGCCTCCCTTACGATCGGAGAGAATGAACTACGAATAAGGGCGCTGAATGCTTCATCAGTTATCGATATCAAACGATCCCAGATGAATCCTAATGAGCCCGCATCGAGTTGCGTCTTAGCCATGAAGACTCACCAGAATGTTTCCGAACTTGTCGATAGTCGCGGATGAATTCGATAGCAGAACTGTAGTCGACTCGACCTCTTGAATCAATGCAGGCCCCCTGACGGAGTCTCCTGCTTTCATTGAATACCGGTTAAGTAATTTGAAGGTCCGAAATTTCATTGAATCTGGATCAAATGCTTGCCTGGAGGATTTCGGTCTCGACGGAACTGTATAGAGAATTCTTCGGGGCAATGCTGAACTCTTAGAAGATACATTCACTTTGAATGAAGTGACGTCGACGTGATTGGAAATCTTTGTAATCGAATATTTTTCCTTGTACGCGTTCTCGAAACTCACGATCAAGTTTGAGTACTCCTTTCTTGTTACTCCCTTTCCAGTCAATGCCAATGGGACTTCGTATCCTTGTCCATGATAGCACAGGTCAAGGGACCTTGTTACGTCAAACGGCTTTGACCGTCCTTCTGCCGATGAAAGAAGGGACGTTGCGTTGTCGATCAATTTCTCGAAGGTATCTGAGTACCTCTTCGTAACTCAAATCGGACAATTCGACGCGTTTTGACAATGCTAGATCTATGGAAATGGGAGTCACCAGGAGGCCTTCGGCTGAAAGTACGCCGGCCCTTGGAGGAATCACTAGGGTTCTTAGACCCAACTTCCTCGCGATCCTCGAGGAGTGTACCGGACCCGCTCCGCCAAAAGGTAAGAACGCGAATTTTCTATAGTCGACTCCGACTTCCGATGAATAAAGCCGAAATGCTGAAGCCACATCTTCATTTACCCGTTCGTGAATTAGCCAAGCTGCGTTCTCCACCGGGATGTCTAATGGTTCAGCTATCTTTTCTTGGATAGCGCTCTTCGCAAGATCAGGTCGAAGACTCAAAGTGCCTCCTACGAAGTAGCTTTCATCAAGATATCCTAAGACCAAATCCGAGTCTGTTACGGTGGCTTCGGTCCCACCTAGTCCGTAGCAGGCAGGTCCAGGAGACGATCCGGAACTATCGGGGCCAACTCTCACCATTCCCAATTGATCAATTCTAGCGATGCTCCCTCCTCCAGAGCCCGTTTCAATTAGCCTTACAACCGGAATGCTAACGGGGACTCCGCTTCCACGTCTGAATTTATCGAAACGCGCTGCTTCAAATTCATACGATTTTTCTATTCTCCGATTCCTTACAAGACAGCCTTTGGCTGTAGTTCCTCCCATATCAAATGAAAACATCCCCTGAAGGTCTAGTCTCTTGGCAATATTCAGACCCATCGAAACACCAGCAACAGGACCAGACTCTAGAAGTAGTACCGGAATATTTTTCGCTAGCTCGACCTCAACTACGCCTCCCGTACACGTCATGAGAAGTAGTTTTCCAGAGAAACCCAATTCAGATAGCCGCATAGACAAGTCATCAATATACTCGTGAATTATCGGTTTGATGTACGCATCAATGACAGTTGTAGAAGTTCGCTCGTATTCTCTTGCTTGAGAAGTAATCTCATGAGAGCACGAGACAGTTAGATTTGGGAATTTGGTAGAAACAAGTTCTTTCGCTCTTTTTTCATGAAGGGGATTCGCATACGAATGAAGAAAGCAGATTGCAAGAGATTCAATTCTCTCATCAACAAGTTCCGAAACACATTTTTCGAGTTCGACCGGATCTAATTTGTTTCGAATTTCACCGGAAGCAAACATTCTTTCGGAAACTCCCCTGCGCAGATGTCTTGGAACATACGGCTTAGGAATCTGGATGTTTAGGTCGTACTGATTGTATCGGAGTCCTTTTCTGATGTCTAGAACATCCTCGAACCCGGCCGTGGTTATGAGTCCAGCCTTCGCGCCCTTCCTTTCGATAACGGCGTTCGTTGCGAGGGTTGTCGCGTGAAAGATTCTGTCAATTTCCTCAATTTTGATTCCGCGGGAGAGAGCCAGTTTCTCCAGACCTTGTATAACTGCGTCGGCAGGGCGACTGGGAGTCGTCAAGATTTTTTCTGAGAATAGCCGAGAGCTCTTTGAATCGAAGCCGACAAAATCGGTAAAAGTTCCGCCGATATCGATTCCAATATTATATCGCAATATTCGAGCAAATTGTGGATAGTCCTTAGTTAGTTTTTTCTGTTGCAATTCGGCATCAAGATTAATTACACATATTCACTCGAGAAAACAATGTGACCGATATCAACGGGTTCGCAATTGCGCCTTTCGCTACGGCGGAAGAAACGATTCGCTACGCAATCTTGGCAGAGAGGTATGGATTGCAGGGTTTCTGGTTAGGCGAAGGCTTTCACGGCAGGAGTGCAATCTCTCTTCTGTCTGCGGTAGCTGTGAACACCAAGAAAATACAGTTGGGCACTGCAATAATCGGAGTGTACACAAGACACCCAGGTCTGATTGCGATGGAAGCGGCAACGATAGATGAGCTCTCTGGAGGTAGGTTCAATCTAGGTCTAGGTGTTAACGTCACTTCATTGGTCAAACATGGCCTCACGAGGAGCGCGAACACCGCGAGAGATCAAAAGCCGTATGCTGCAATGAAAGACTCGGTAGAAATAATCAGGAGATTGTTAAGAGGGGAAAACGTTACCTATCACGGCGAAGTCTTCAGTATTTCCGAACCCGGGAGTACGCTCGATTTCCATGGGTTCGTTCCAGTCAGAAAAAATATTCCCATATATTTGGGAAGTCGGAGCCCCAAGATTCTCGAGCTCTGCGGCGGTGTTGCAGACGGCGTGATACTTTCGAGATCGCTGAGCGCCTCTGGCTCCTACGTGATTGAAAGCTTGAACCATGTCTTCGAAGGTGCGAGGCGCGCCGGTAGGAAAAAAGAAGACATCGTGGTAGCTTCTAATCTTACTTTTTCGGTTGGGAAAGACTCTGAAGAGGCAAAGAACTTTGTGCGGGAGGTTGTCGCTCTTTATGTCGCTGATCCTACCTTGACTGCTAGCGAACTCATGCTGCAACACAGCAAAGTAAAGCCCGAAGATTTGGACAGAGTCAAGGAAGGAATGAAGAGGGGCGGAATTCGCAATTCTGCAGAGCTAGTAACCGACGAGATGATAGAGGAATTCTCCATAGCTGGAACTCCCGAAGATTGTATTAAGAAATTGCGTAAGTTGGGCGACCTAGGAGTTCAGATGCCGATTGCTTTCGATCTAATAGGGCCAAAGCCTGATGAGGCGATTGAGCTAATCTCGAAGGAAATTCTCCCAGCAATTACTCGAGACTAAAATATATGGACTGAGATGACGATGGCTGTCAAGTGCGATATTCAAGATGTCTCAAAGAGATTCGTATCAAGGAGTGAAACGCGCCAAGGTACTTTCAGACAATCCAAGCCAGTCTATCTTGACGCATTACAGAATGTGAGTTTCCAGATTGCAAAAGGAGAATTTGTGAGCGTAGTAGGTCCTTCTGGATGCGGCAAGAGCACTCTGTTAAGGATCATCGCGGGACTCGAGAAACCTACAACGGGACAAGTATTGATCGATGATAAGAAGGTAGAAGGACCGGAAAAAGACAAGGGTTTCATATTCCAAGCGGTCGGGCTCTATCCATGGAGGAATACCCTTCAGAATGTCGAATTCTTCTTGGAGCTTAGAGGAATCCCGAAGGCTGAAAGAAGGAAAATTGCCTTGGAAAAATTAAATCTCGTCGGACTCTTAGAATTCGCTAACTATTCTCCAGTTCAACTTTCTGGTGGAATGCAACAGAGAGTTGCGATAGCAAGAGCTTTGAGCGTCGAACCAAGTATTCTATTGATGGATGAACCGTTTGGTGCGCTCGACGCCCTCAGTAGAGAGAAAGCTCAGCAAGACTTGCTCAATGTCCTGAGTAATGATCGAGAACGCTCGGTTCTATTTGTTACCCATAGTATTGATGAAGCCGTCTTCGTGAGCAATACAGTAGTTGTATTCACTCCTAGACCAGGAAGGATCAAGGATACACTTTCGATTGATCTAGGTAGCGGAAGAACTAGTGAAAAAGGGATCAGAACCGACCCGAAATTTACTGGATATTGTGCCACTGTGAGGTCCTCTCTTGTCGAGGATCAGGTGATTAGTTGAGCTCTGAGTTACCGAAAACACGTATCCGAGAGCTTGCTCGAAGGGCTGTAATATTTGTTATATCTCTCATTATCATTCTGATAATTTGGCAACTGATTGCCTCTCGGTCAAACCAGTTAATCTTCTCGTCTCCAACCACCGTACTTAACGCACTCGTTAATCTCTTTGAGAAACACAACTTCTGGGGAGCAATTCTAAGCATGCTCTGGTTGTTGCTTTTGGGATTTGGACTCTCTGTTATCACGGGAATCCCAATTGGCCTGACCATGGGCAGGGTGAAGATAGTAGACGAAGTAGTCGAACCATACATGACCGCGTTTTATGTTCTGCCCAGAGTTGCCCTAATTCCACTTTTCATAATTTGGTTTGGATTCGGTCTCTTGACAAGTGTTCTTTTCGTTTATACGTTCTCTTTCTTCCCTATCATATTAATAGTTTCTCAGGGGGTCAAGAACACCGACAAACTATTCATAGAAGTCGCCAGAGTGGGTTGCGCCTCAGAAGGTCAGATATTTACAAAAGTAATAATCCCATCAAGCGCGCCATACATCTTTGCTTCTTTGAGGCTCGGACTAAGCATCGCTCTTATCGGGGTGGTCATAGCTCAGCTTGAGCTGGTTGTTACTGGGGTAGGAAACTTGCTACTCCTTGGTCAAGAATTCTACCGAACTGATCAGATTCTTGCGATTTTGATCGTACTTGCAATCGTGGGATATATGCTGTCAGAATTTCTCAGAATCGTTGAACGCAGAGTGACTCGCGGAAACCGGTTGAATACATTTGCTGGAATGTAGCGCCCTAAAAATGACGACCACAGTATATGGTTGGCCCAAAATAGAATTAACATGAAGCCATATTCTGATTGATAACAAAAATCCCTAAACACTTATATCAGAATCGTCCTTCGAGGAGATTGTGCAAAGGGTGAATTTTGTTCGGCTGAAAGGACGACAGCTATCTGGCATTAGCACAACACTAGTGGTTGTTATTGTTGTCATAATTGTTATCGCCGCCGCCGCCGGTGCGTACTATTATTTGACTCCGAGTAAAGCATCCACACAAACTTTCACATTTGGTTTGGAAGCCTCCGATGCAACCCACGCCGACACCATAGATGCGCTGAATCATATGTCACAATACAATTTGCAAGCTACTGTACAAACAATCTCTGACCCGGCTACCCTGACTTCTGCGGGTTCCAATAATCAAGTCAACATGTTCGCGTTTCAATTTGCTACGACCACGATAAACGCTATCGAACAAGGCGCAAATCTCGTTGCTATCGGCGAAGAATCTACCGCCTTTCTTCAGGATTTTGTTGTTTCAAACAGTATAACTTCGTTCCCTCAGCTTAACGGTACAACTCTTGCGGCTTTCTCACTCGACGGGCCCGTATTGTTCCCGGCTGTATTTGCTGCTAACAATCAGAATTACTCGAATTACAACATCAATTTGGTCGTGATTGGAGATTCAAGTGTAAAAGCGCAGGCGCTTATTGCTGGTAGATATGTCGGAGCTTTCCTAGATCCAGAAGATGCTGCTACCGTATTCAAAGCTGATCCTGGAAAGTTCCATATTCTTGCAACTACGGCTCAAGCTCTGCCTGGGATCGGAGGAGGACTCTACTTTGCAAATAAAACTTGGCTAAATTCTCATTTCCAGATCGCTGTTGACTTCATGATCGCTGTACTACGGAGCGCTAGAAATGCAACGAATAACTTGCCTGCTTGGATTCAAAGTACGTACAATGCGAACTTTACGTCACTGGACAAATCTGTCTATAACTCGACTCAATACATTCTTCAAGCAGCGGACTACTTCAGCCCGAACATGATTACATTCACTCCAGCCCTAATGAACGCCTCTGACACGTACATGTTTTACGGAGGCTTGATCAATTCAACCGGGAATGTAAATCAGATATACAATTTTTCAGTTCTTCAGAAGGCACTGCAACAAATCGGGACTGTCCCTGAACCTTCTGGGCCATTTCAGACTGATCAGCCGCTCTCATTCGTCGGATCTTCCTTCGGTTCCACTGGAGTGCTGTACATCTCCCCTGCGATTGTAGCGAAATCAAAACGATAAGTCTGGGCGAGCATCTAGGTTCGCTCCAGCATTTCGGAGTCGAACCGATTTTATTACATTCGAAATTTTGATGCATTGGTAACAGTCTGGTATATATTGAATCCTAGGAACGAACATACGATTCCAAGTAGCGACGGTGGGAGCTCTTTTCTTGAGCTCCTTTCAGCGTACAAAGTGGATTTTTTGTTTTACAATCCCGGTTCAGATTTTTATCCGGTTCTTGAGCAAATGTCAAGATTTGAGATCGAAGGTCGAAAAAATCCAAAACCGATAATGTGCCTTACCGAGCATCTAGCTCTCTCCATGTCTCATGGTTACTCCATGACTGTTGGGAAGGCTCAAACTATCATGGTCCATGTTGGCCTTGGAACGATGGAGATCGGTGGGGCCCTTCACAACATCTACCGTGGAAGAGAGCCAGTTCTGATCGTCGCAGGTAGAGCACCTTACACGTTTGAAGGAGAGCTTCTCGGTGGGCGTGACAGACCGTACCACTGGGATCAAGAAATTTTCGATCAACTGGGTGTTGCTAGGCAATTTTCAAAGTGGACCTACGAACTGAAAACCAATTCTAACTTGCCCCAAGTTCTTGGACGAGCTCTCCAGGTAGCGAATTCGGAACCAAAAGGTCCCGCCTATCTAATCTTACCAAGGGAATTATTGGCAGAAAAGCAGACGGAGGTGAATATACCTCGAACTGATGTGTACATTTCGCCTGAGCCTTCACAAGCCAGTGAGGAAAATCTTGTTAGAATAGCAAGTATTCTTGAAGGAGCGGACGCACCGATTATCCTCACAGAGTACTCTGGGGCGAAATCCCAAGGCCGTTCCAGAGCTTGTCGAACTGGCGGAGATTCTGGGCGCACCCGTCATAGAGCCCCAGAGAAAAAGAATGAATTTTCCTTCAAGCAATCCTCTAAGCCTGAGAGGCTTTCCAAAAGAATGGATAGAAAGTGCCGATGTTATCCTGCTTGTGGACGTAGATGTGCCGTGGGCTCCAGCGATTCATCGAATTAGACAGGACGTCAAGATCATTCAAATCGATGTTGACCCACTAAAGTCAGGAATGCCGTTATGGGGGTTTCCCGTTCATCTATCAGTCTGCGCTTCTTCCCAATTAGCCCTTCACAGTCTAGTCAAGATTCTCAAAACCAAGGCACAAAATGGTCATGCAAGTAAATTAGATGAAAGAACGAGCAAAATTCACGATGCCAGTCAAGCGATTCGCAACAGTTTGAAGAAAACTGCCGAGTCCGGTAAAGACAAAACACCTATGAAGATTGGCTCGGTTATTTCTATTCTAAATGATCTTAAGAACTCAAATACGATAGTGATGTCGGAGGGAGTTTCCAATGAAATGGTTGTCGCTTCCTACATTGATTCAAATGAGCCTGGAACTTACTTCTCCTTAGGTGGCAGTAGCCTAGGCGATGGTCTCGGAAACGCACTTGGCTTAAAGCTCGCCAATACCGGAAGTGATGTTTTGTGCATAGTTGGTGATGGAGGGTACGTTTACTCAAACCCTACGTCGGTGTTTTGGGTCTCTCGCAGATATCAGACTTCCAATCTTGACTGTGATAATAGATAACGGTGGATACAACGCGATGAAGGGAGTTGTCGATCGCGGTTATCCTAACGGCTATTCCAAGTCAAAAGATCATTACGCGGGAGTAAGAATTGGTCCTCAGCCGGATTACGTTGAAGCAGCAAAGGCCTGTGGCGCAACTGGTTGGAAAGTCAAAAACGCTGCCGAACTAAAGGAAGCAATTTTGTCAGGTTTTGAGACAATTAGAAACGAGAAGATATCCGCTGTCGTCGATGCGGTTGTCGACCAAGTTTGATAATACTTCTCTTAAAGGTTGGCTCCATCAATTAGTCAAAAAATTTCTGAATAATTTCGATCGACCAGTGGCTTCAGCCGACTCTGTTATTCAGTTTTCTGGATATCGCTTGAAACTTGTAACTTACTGTTCGCAACTGAACTGATTTTTAAAAGTCAAGAACATTAGAGCAATCCAAATCTCCTCCACACAGAATTACGATCCTGATGTGGGAGTTCAACATGAGCAAAGAAATATAGCAAGAACATTAATCCTGTCGAGATCCATGAATTCGATCGAATTCGTTCAGAACCTGAAAGAGAAATATTTCGGCAACAACTTCGAAAAACTAGGTTCAATCAAGGCGACCTACCCCGGTATCGAAACAAAATCATTCAATATTCTAACGAAGGACTGGGCGATGGGAGAGCTCTGGCACGCGGAGGACGCGGCATTGCAAGCCCTGAGATTCAAGGTTGAGGACGACATCAAAGTCGCCTTATTCGAGCAGAGCTGGGAAGAAGCTAACCACTTTCAGTTACTCGCTCAGTTTGTTCGGGCACGCGGTGACATATTTGACATCGACGAGTGGTACAATGAAGTCGTGATGAAGGCGCCGGAGTGGCGCGCGATATACGATTACAACCCAAACGACCCCGTCCTCTATTTTGCGGCTAGGAATTTTGCCGGTGAGACGGTGGGCGATTATTGGATGAGGAGGGTCGCTGAATTACCCGGACTAGACGAGAAATTCAAGGACGAGGTTGTTCTCCCGCAGATAGAAGATGAGGGAAAGCACGCTCCGCTTGGGAGTCGGGTCCTTGAAAGATACTGCTCAACCGAAGAGAACCAAAGAAAAGCGGAGCTAGGAGTTCAGATAGGACTTGCAAACAACGCCAAAGGCGTTGCAGTCTATGTTGCGGCATTCGGGCATCGAATGACCCGAGATATGTGAAGCTTTGATAGATAATGCCAGCCCGCAATCAGGATAAAAATTAGGGCGTTGGTTTTTTCATTGAAGAAACGTAGGCTCGAAGGCAAATCTGCCATAGTAACAGGATCGGGTCAGGGCATAGGCAGAGAATACGCAATCAGACTTGCGGATGAAGGAGCGAGTATCACTGTTGCGGAGATAAACGAAGAAAAGGCCGAAAAAGTGGCAGGTGAGATTCGAGCTCTTGGTGATAGAGCCTTGGCGATAAAAACTGACGTTTCTTCAGAATTGAGCGTAAACTCTATGGCAAACCGAACCGCTGAAGAATTTGGGAGCGTCGACATTCTTGTCAATAATGCAGCAATATACTATGGATTGAATTACAAGAGCATTCTTGAGATCTCGGTTGAGGAATGGGATAAAATCCAAGCTGTAAACTTGAAAGGACCTTTTCTTTGTTCAAGGGCTGTGGTTCCGTTCATGAAAAGGCGCGGCAAGGGAAAGATAGTCAACCAGGCATCGGGTGTATTTCACGTTGGTGTCCCATACATGCTGCACTATGTCACTTCAAAGGGCGGGCTGATTTCGATGACAAGGGCCCTTGCCAGGGAGCTCGGGGAATTCTCAATCAATGTTAACGCGATTGCCCCTGGATTTGTCCTGAGCGAGGCAGGAAAACTTCGTAGCCAGGAAAAAATCGATTTTTACAGGAGCCAGAGAAGCATTAGAAAGGACATCTTTCCAAAGGATCTTCTGGGAACGCTGGTATTTCTTTGTTCAGACGAAAGCGACTTGATCACAGGTCAGACGATTATTGTTGATGGGGGACAGGCATTCTCTTGATCGCCTCAATAACCGGGTCTGACCCTTCTACGTCTGTTCTTTCTTTATCATCTGGATGATGTGGCCTAGGCTTCTTTCACTGTCAAACTGCCAGCCAGCCTCGACATCGTACATAAAGTAAGGGATTGTATAGTTCAGCGAGCAGGACCAATCAACATATCCCATCTCGTCGGGTTTGAGCTTGAGCGGTCTCAGTCTGTTCGCAATATATTGCAATGTATCTGGCATCTGCGAAACGGGGATCATCAACTCTGCCATGTACTCGCCATTTTCGATCAACACGTGATTCCAGGTAAAAGGGCATGCAGTGAATATAGACATCGCATGCCTGGCGAGGTCCTCCGATAATGATCTGAAGTCATAAGTAATTAGAAGAACTGTGTGTTTCGCCCGCGCATCTTTGCTGCCTATCCACGTAAACTTGAAGCCACGAATCATCTTCGATCCAAAGACGTGGTTTCTCATGTGGTATGAAATATCGCTGTCGGTCAGATTCAGTCTTCTAGCAATGTCAACGGATTTTGTCCACGGATCCAACTGCAACGTTTTGATTATCTGCAAATCAATGCTGTCGAACTTGTTCTTAATCGAAGAGAGTGACGAGGAATCTGTCGTCGGGTGAGCCTTGAAGTCTGATGGATTGCCCGACAGGCGAGAAAAGTCAATGTCCCATACGCCGTTTACGTAATCGTAATACTTGGTCTTCATCCCAATTATCTCCTTCCAGACGATCTTGCGCAAATTGAAATTTTCGACAAGTTTCATCTCCTCGAGTGACTTCAGAAGCTTCGATAGCTCTCCCACCTTGCGCCCCGGTATCATGAATTCGCAATCAAACGAGTGAGAGGATAGGGAACGCGCAAAGTAATGCAGACCAGCATTCTGATGAAGGCTTCCGAAGAAAGAAATGACATCGGTAAGGTCGGACGAAACGTCTAGACTGACTCTGAACCTTGAAAGTCCAAATTTCTCCGGATCTACCAATGCAGTTATAGTAATACCTTGGTCTTTTAGGCGCTGCATCCTAAATCTCAGAGTCTGATAAGGTATCGAGAGTTCCTCCGAGATCTTGTTAAGATTACGCGCGCCATCGTCGTCCACGAAGGGGGAGAGTCTTGTAAGAAACTCGGAAACATCATCGGCTGGAATTCTCAATTATGGTCTCCCAACCCAGTTCTACACTCGTTTGCCGTATTTATGATAAGTGAAGCGGAGCGACACAGGTTCTTCTGGTTTGGTCACGTTTCCAGCTATTATTTCTGCCCTTTGAGTCCGAAGAGCGCAGCCAAAACTTTCTCATTCAAGGTCTAATCTGGCTCTTTTAAAAGATAGTAATGCTATATATCACTGAATATAAACACTTTTTCCGCTAAAACCGAAACATATTTCTAAAAGGTGCCAAACCAACTGGCTCATGTCCATCGACGAAAGAATCAAACAAGGACTAATCGCACTCTCCATAGTTTCCGCAATCGCCGTTGCGGCGCACTTCGGACATCTAGAAACCGCAAAACATCCTCTGTTGGATGTCATAGGCGGCGGCGGCTCTGGTTAGGTCAAAGAGCGCCTATCAATCTGCAATTAGGGCAAGTAAGGCGGTTGACTTGCCTGTCCCACCTTTTTACAACAAGCTTCAGGGGATCCTGCATTCTCTTATTTCTTAAATCAATGAAGACTTGGCATTAGCAAAAAGAAATATCTTTGATTCTCAAGAATCTTACTAAAATGAAAAATGAATGAAAAAGATTTCCTAGGAATCCTTTGTATCCAATGTTCTTTATCTTCGTAGCGAGACGATCGCGAAAGCCCTACAAACTTACAAACTTACAAAACTTAATTGCGTTATTGTTAGAAGTTGAAACGTGAGTAGATTGTACTCCGAGGGCTCATGATCCCGCCTGACGCTCCCTTCGTTGAGTGATAAGTAGGAAGGGCCATCAAAAATGTGATATTTCGATTCTCCGCGGGTCAAACGCCCGGATCTTAATCTACGATTTGTTGCTCAGATGTTAGATGAGATCACATCTCAGGTATTTGGTACAGAATACTGAAGATTATTTCGCCAGCTTCAAAAACAATTGAAGTTGGGTATTCAGAATTCTCCCTGAGGACATTTCGGAAATAGCGAATAGCTTGAAACTCTGAAAGTAAGGGAGAGGCAACTTACGCAAGAGGTGCGTTCATTCAAGCGTAACTGATGAGCCCTTTCTGTTCCAGAGTCATGTGAAGGTTATTCACGGCGTTGTAAACGTCGGCCTCGGTCTTTGCACCGGTGCACACGAGTTTCCCGGAAGCAAATAGCAGGATCACAGTTTTCGGTTCCGCCATACGGTGGATCAAACCCGGGAACTGCTCGGGTTCGTACATCGATTTTGGAAGTTGTCTGGCCGCATCTTCAAGGTGAACCTTGCCACCAAGAGAAGCTGAAGCGACGATATTCTGGATGACGACGGTCGCATCATTTTTGATCTGAATGCCGCCTTTCCGCAACTTTTGAACGACAGCCTTCACAGCCTTTACAGACTGTTCAGAGGATTTAGCGCCAGTGCAGACCATCTTGCCTGAGCTGAAAATCAGAGTGGCTGTTTTTGGAAACTTTAATCTGAACACCAGGCCTGGAAATTGATCCGGGTGGTACTCGACATCTGCAAAGGAACGAGTAATTTCGTTGAGATCAATTCTTTGATCTACGCTTGCAGATGCAACGACATTCTCTATACTGATTAGCGCCTTTGTCTGCGGAAGGAGAGCTGACATCACTGTATTATATTAAAAGCAGGATATATAAAGCGCCCACTGTAAAATTGCGCTACAAACTAGAAAATGCGCCGAAAAACTGCCAAGAATTAGCTGTCTCTACGTGAAATTCCATAATTCCAGTTGGAAAATCGATAGTTATAGCAATATTTTGAATTGAAGTTCCAAGATGGAATCTAGGAACTCGATAAGCGGGCCAATTCAACTTTATCGCGGAAATTATATCGCGGCCTCCGCTGAAAGTGAAGTATCGAAGCACTTTTTGCTAGAGTCTTCCCTTTCGTCTGACTATTTCTTCTTCGATTACATCTATGCGCTGCTGATTGAGCGTACTTCGTGATATCAGGGAATTATAGTCGCTCTGATCCGTTTTTATGGGGAGCAAACCGATCTGTCTCTGGCACGAATCGCGAGTTTGTTTGCATGTGTCGAGTTCTCGAGCAAGATCCCAATCACGCGCAGTTCCGGCCCATCTCTTTGCTCGCACCAGCTCTACCTCAGATTTCGATCCGGTTTCCATGGCTGTAGATATTACTCCCAGCTATTAAAACATGAAAGAATATCGACTTTAATTCGTCAGGGGGCCTTTTAACAGAAAAAATATCATTTCAAAGTGCATTAAGTAAAATACCGAACTGAAATTTCATCAGCATTTAATTGCTAAAGAAATAATCTTCCTTGTTGTATAGGGTGTGCTTCCCGCACTTAGGGCATTTCTCCGGATTATTTTCAATCACGGCAATCCTGAAGGCCTTCTTATCCATCTGTAATTCTGAGGGATGCCGGAATCCACATTTCCTATTCTTGCATATTATGACTAAAGGCAAACGTGGACAACTGAAGAAAAACGACGATGTAAATTTATTATGATTATCCCAATGGGCAAAAAAAGTGATGGCGAAAGAGTCTCCAAAAAAACGGAGAGACTCTTCGTCAAAATATTAGTTTTGTTAACTATTGAACGGGTTCGGTTACCGACGAACTTGAACCAGTAGTTGAAGGCTCAGTCTTCCCAGCGGGTTGTAACGCCGTCGCTGTTGCAAACCGTGGCCCCACCGTTTCAACTTTGATCTTTACTTTGTCCCCAATCTTAGCTCCCTTTACGAAGATGACGAAACCTTGAATCTTCGCGACTCCGTCGCCTCGCCTTGAAAGTTCGGTTACTTCTACTTCGTATTCCTTACCTGCTTCTACAGGTTTAGGGCCTTGACCCATTGAAGATCCGCCGAATTGATCTCGGCTACCGCCATAACTTCCTCCGCCGTATCTGTTTCTGTTTCCGCTTCCGTAACTCATTATTTTATTACGCTACCGTAATCTGTATCTTTAGTTGTCCTAGCATATAAGGCATCGTGAACGCCTGAATCCGAGTGAAGGAACATCCCTCATAGGATTATTCAAAAATTAGTTGTTATATTTCCGAGAAAGGTGTACCCTTCGAAGAATTGGGTTAATTCCAAGATTTATTGCATTGGTTTTCGAGGATTCTCGTGCTTTGTTCAGTTGCGATCCAAAATTCGCACGCATTGCAGATTAACAGATGCCAGCTCTAGGCTTTGTCCTCAGTTTTCTCAATTCTTGAAAGTCTCTCGCTGACCAGCTTCTGGAATGTATTCCGTAGTTCAACTTTGGTCTTCCAAGGCATGGCAAATTCATCCCGGTAGGGACACAGTTCATCCTTCAGAGGTAACATCAGACCTTCGTCGTAGACAACCGGGTAAAGCTTGCACCCCTCCGGTCGATTCTCGTAGATCGTGCACTGCTTTCCATCATGAAAGACGCATCTGCCGGCGCTGCTATTCTTGAGAACTTTGTAGCCATCGGAGCCCCAGGCGAAAAACTGCTCTTTGAAGCCCAGTCCAGCTATTCTCTTGACATCCTCCTCCAAGAGCAGCATCTGGGTGTCATAACAGCAGCTGACGCAGTGGTGACTCTTACAAACATTCTTCAAAGGTTCTCAGACCAGGCACTGCCAGATAGAAGAGAGCATTGAACTTACTTGGGTACACATTAACGCTTGCGCCGGATTTTCAGAGTCGGCTGCGATTCCTTGCTCCTCATGATTTCTTGGTCCAGTATTTCGTAAGCCCTCGGGGCATCTGCCTTGTTGACAAGGAAGATCGCATCCTCGTCGATGTAAGACTGGACGACGTTGATCCCCTTCCGATACAGCAGTTCAGAAATGAAAACGGCAAATCCCGGTTCTTTAACTGCTAGAGGTGAGAGATGAAGAGTTAATTTTGATAATCCCATCAGTTCACTCGAAATTCGCGATTTCCCCAACTCCGCGCGTATAACGGATTTGTACTCTTTTTCCTCCGCCACCAGTTTGATGAGGTTCGAGGATTTGAAAAGATCGAGTGGTTCGTCGAGCTGGGAAGAAATCTCTACGATTTTTTTCAGAACACTTGTAAACTCAGCCTTTGTCGGCCTGATCGTAATGTCTGCAACGTTGCTGGTGAGCGTTATCGTGGCATCTCTTAGAATGTCGGACGGAGGCAGTCTCTTCTCCTCTTTCAAAGTGTCCGAATAGCGCTTTATGGCGACGACTAGCGTATTTATCGTCGTGATCCTGCCCGTTAATTTTTCGACCTCCAGTTTGATGACAGCGGCGAGTGCGTGATAATTGACTATCTTCAGCTTCAGGCAGGTGTAAATTGCTTGATTATGTGTGACAATTGATTCTACTGCAACTGGAACAGTGTTGTTGTTGTGAGCCAATGTGTAGCGATACTTCGTATCTATAGTCCTCCGTAATATGTAAGCATTGTTGTGTATAGACGTATATACTAAGTAATGCCTATTACATGCTAGTCGAAATTTATATGAAAACTATCCAGCCAAGGAAGACCACTACAGCGAAGAAGAGTACTACTTCTAGCAAGAAAAGCAGGTCTTTGAATACTAAGTCAGTGGTTAACCGATCAAAGTAGTTGAGTTAACAAATGGCACAACAGGCTTCGCATGCGACAACCGAAGGCGGACAGCGCGTTCTAATTTTGAAAGAAGGAACCTCTGAAAACAGGGGTAGAGATGCTCAGAGGAATAACATCTGGGCTGGTAAGGAGATTGCCCGGCTGGTAAAGTCGACTTTGGGTCCACGTGGCATGGATAAAATGCTCGTAGACGGCATGGGAGACGTTACAATAACGAACGATGGAGCTACTATACTCAAGGAAATAGACGTTCAGCACCCCGGTGCGAAGATGATTGTAGAGATTTCCAAGACGATCGACAACGAAGTGGGAGACGGAACGACCTCCGCAGTAGTTCTTGCAGGTGCTCTGCTTGAGAACGCTGAAGAACTGATCGACAAAGGAGTTCATCCAACCGTTATAGTCGATGGGTATAGAAAAGCTGCAATTCAGGCTCAAAAGATTCTGGACAAGTTGGCGGTCAAAGTAAGTCCCGACGACAAAGAAACACTCGTGAAAGTTGCCAGGACGAGCATGGCATCCAAGCTTGTCTCAAATGACAGCGAGGAACTGGCCAACTTGCTTGTGGACGCTCTTCTGCAGGTTGCAGAAAAGACCTCTGAAGGGAACTACGTGGTCGACATTGACAATATCAAAGTCGAAAAGAAGGCCGGAGGTTCAATCAAAGATACGAGCTTCGTCAAGGGCATCATCTTGGACAAGGAAGTAGTTCATCCGGGCATGCCGAAGCGGATCGAAAATGCAAAGATCGCACTGGTTAATTCTCCTATTGAAATAGAGAAAACAGAGTTCGATGCAAAGATCGAGATCAAAGATCCATCGCAAATCCAGCAGTACCTCGACGAAGAAACTAGAATGCTCAAAGAAATGGTCGAAAAGGTTAGGGATGCAGGAGCGAACGTACTTGTCTGTCAGAAGGGAATAGACGACGTTGCACAGCACTACCTGGCAAAGTTTGGAATTCTCAGCATAAGGCGAGTCAAAGAGTCTGACATGACAAAGCTCGCAAAGGCAACAGGCGCCACGGTAGTAACCGGTCTCGACACCTTGAGCAAGTCAGACCTCGGAGAAGCTGGTCTGGTTGAAGAACGAAAGATCGAGAACGACAAATGGACCTATGTCGAAGATTGCAAGAATCCGAAGGCAGTAACCATCCTAATCAGGGGAGGGAGCCAACGAGTCATCGACGAAGCTGATCGCGATCTGCACGATGCGATCATGGTGATCAAGGACGTCCTTGAGAAGCCGGGAATCGTCGGCGGTGGCGGAGCGGTTGAAGAGGAGATTTCCCATAGGCTCATGAAATGGAGCAGCACGCTCCAGGGAAGAGAGCAGCTCGCCGTAGAAAAATTCGCAGAGGCACTCGAATCGATCCCGATAGCGCTGGCAGAAAACGCAGGGTTTGACCCTCTCGACATCAGAGTTGAGCTCAGGGAAAAGCACGGGGATTCCAACAACATGTGGTTTGGAGTAAACGTGCTTGGGAGCGGTGTGGTTGATCTGTTCAAGAGGGATGTAATAGAGCCAGTATCTGTCAAGGAACAGATGATCAAATCGGCGACAGAATGCACGTGCATGATACTAAGGATCGACGACATGATTGCCAGCAGTAAGTCCTCAATGCCTCCAGCTGGAGGCCCACCTGGAATGCCAGGAATGTAGCAGAAAAGGAAGTAGCTGTACAAGATGCCGATCATCGTAGCCTTAAGCGGAGAGTTCAGTCTCGACTGTGACAACGCGGTAAAGCATGGAATTCCAAGAACGAGAGATCAGTATCGCCACTTCAACGCGAAAGCGGACGAGTGGCAATACTGGACGAAGCTTTCCCACGCCGGTAAGATCGGAATAGCATCCCAGCTGGTCAACAACGGGAAATGCGTCCTCTGCTCAATCGATGAAAAAATAGTATCCGACAGGAAGAAATCAATTGCTTTCTGATTCTTCAGATTCATCCACCAACCTAACCGCGTCAGGACAAGAAGAAGCTCATTTTGATTCTTACGCGGTCAAGGTTTCCAAGATGAAGGGTTGGAGACTCGCAGGTGAGTTAGCAACTCAATTGGAGAACTTCGATGATCTGAAGTCTGAGCTAGGTAACGACGTAGAATCTTCCGACAAATCTATAGAGTTGAAACGGACATCCAGACGAATCGAGATCATTACAAAAGAGAACTCGAAGAGGAAAAAGTACTGATGCCGCTGCAAGAAGCGCTGCGAAAGGAACTAGGTACTAATCCGAAAGCCTACATTCAAGAAACGGTTGAGCGAATTGACAAGATCATCGAGGCCCTGAATTCGGAACAACTTACCAAAGCCGAGAGATCGAGCGTTCAACAATACAAGGAAAAGCTCAGCGCTCACACGCGAAAGACCTTATACGAATTAATTGCGATTCTGTAAGTTTTATTTCAGCGACAAACTAATCGTCTTGCACTATTGATGGGGAAGGTGTTTATCTTGGACTCAAGTGTTCTAAATCATATGATCACCTCAGCGGAAGAAGCAAACCAACCAACAACGTCGATGAAAGAGACGCCAACGCAACCCAGCATTGATCACAATTACATAGCGTGTCTAGAGTCTCGGTTTAAGGGAACTTGGCAATCAGACTCGGAGGGGCATTATACTGCCGTGGGGGAGGACTCGGAACTTCGTATCGTCAGGCTTGACGGAGTAAAGAAGTATCTGGCTTTCAAAAGCGGCGCTCATGTTTCAATAATTTTTCCGAATGTTGTTTCATACGAGCAGGGAGACGTCGAAGAGGACATTGATATCGAGGATCAGGTGACCTGATGTCAGTAATCCAAATCCCGTTCTCCACTCCCGGTAAATGCGCTAGTTGGTGCGGATCGTCCAGATAATCTCTTCTTGATATAGTTCGATTGTATGCATAGAATGCTGAATCCGGTGTGGAAATACCTTAGGATCGAATGAAAGACAGTAATAGTGGAGAATAGAATACTACTAACAAGGAACTCTGTTTAATTTGGATACTCAAGGAGTTGCACTGAAGGTTCTCGAGGCCTATACTCGAGACGTAGGCAGGGGAGTAATAAGACTGGATTACGATGCAATGGACTCACTTGAGGCGTCCACCGGTGATGTTGTCGAGATCAAAGGAAAACGAAGGACCGTAGGCAAATGCCTGCCGCTCTATCCGTCGGATGAAGGTAGGGGAGTCGTTAGAATCGATGGTCTCCTGCGGAACAATTCAGGGGTCGCAATCGGCGATTCTGTAACTGTAAGAAAAATCAAAGCCCCGCCGGCGGAAAAAGTGATGGTCTCGCCGCTTGAAGCAATTCCGCCGATCGACGAAAGATATCTGGCTGACGCTCTGGAGAGCGTTCCGGTCACGAAGGGTGACAATATCATGATTCCATATTTTGGCGGTCGGTTGACCTTCCAGGTCCAGAGCGTAAGCCCCCCTGTCGAGGCTGTTTTGATCACCCAGAGAACGATTTTCGTTATTTCTGAAAAGAGCGAGGCGATGCGTGGAGTTCCACAGGTCACGTACGAGGACATTGGTGGAATGAAAGATGAGATCCAGAAAGTAAGGGAAATGATAGAGCTCCCGCTTCGTCACCCCGAGATCTTCGAAAAGCTAGGCGTTGAAGCGCCGAAGGGAGTGTTGCTGTACGGAACTCCGGGAACTGGAAAAACGCTGATTGCAAAAGCCGTGGCTAACGAGAGCAGCGCGCACTTTATCAGCATCTCCGGGCCCGAGATCATGAGCAAGTTTTACGGAGAAAGCGAGGCGCGCGTCAGAGAGATCTTCAAGGAAGCGAGAGAAAAAGCTCCTTCAATCGTTTTCATAGACGAGATCGACAGCATCGCGCCAAAGAGGGAAGAAGTAACCGGCGAGGTGGAGAGGAGAGTCGTCTCGCAACTTTTGGCACTCATGGACGGTCTGGAAGCGCGCGGAAAGGTTATCGTGATCGCTGCGACTAATCGCCCCAACGCCATCGACCCTGCCCTCAGAAGACCGGGTAGGTTCGACAGAGAAATCGAAATCAAAGTACCGAATAAGAAGGGAAGGTCCGAGATTCTTCAGATTCATACGAGACACATGCCGCTCACTCCGGACGTTGATCTGGAAAGATTGTCCTCGATCACACATGGATTTGTGGGTGCAGATCTGGAAGGACTCTGCAAGGAAGCTGCGATGAAAACGCTGAGGCGCGTTCTGCCCGAGTTAAAGCTGCAAGAGGACAAATTGACGCCGGAATTCCTGAACAAGCTCCAGGTAACCAACGATGATTTTCAACTCGCCCTGAAGGATATCATGCCCTCCGCGATGAGAGAGGTGTACATAGAAACTCCCGATGTTCGCTGGGCAAACATCGGTGGGCTGACCAGCACGAAAAAAGAGTTGCAGGAAGCTGTCGAATGGCCCCTAAAGTATCCCGATCTCTACAACACCATCGGGTACAGCATGCCAAAGGGCATACTTCTCTATGGCCCCTCGGGTACCGGCAAGACGCTGCTCGCGAAAGCTGTAGCGACTGAAAGCGAAGCAAATTTCATCAGCATCCGTGGACCCGAGCTTCTTTCTAAGTGGGTTGGCGAATCTGAAAGAGGGATAAGAGAAGTTTTCAGACGCGCCAGACAGGCATCCCCGTGCGTAATTTTCTTTGATGAAATTGATTCACTGGCACCAATCAGAGGTCTCGGCGGGGACAGCCAGGTCAGCGAAAGGGTCGTGAGTCAGCTGCTTACGGAGCTCGACGGGATCCAATCACTCGCTGGAGTCGTTGTCCTCGCGGCAACAAACAGAATGGACATGGTCGATCCAGCGCTTTTGAGAGCTGGCCGGTTTGACAAACTACTGTTCATCCCACAACCAGACAGGAATGCCAGACGGCAGATTCTAGAAATCCACACGCAAGGTAAGCAGATCGTAGCAGGCATGGAGCTGAGATAGGCTTGCCGAGCTGACAGATGGATTGAGCGGTGCAGACATTACTACCGTGGTCAATACTGCTGTATCGCTCGTTCTCCAGGAATTCATCTCGGCTTATCCAAAGCCTGAGGACGCCAAAAAACACGTCTCGGAAGCAATCGTGAACATGAAACACTTCGAGGATGCAATAAGGAAAGTTCGGTCATCGCGAGATGGCAAACCGCCGGAAAGGGTTGCGGTTTCATACTATCGTTAGCCCTACCGTTCGCGCCGTTCCACTTTTGCAATTCGCAAGGCCTTCTAGAGAAAGCAGAGCTATCACTCGTCACGTCGCCATTGTGGTTTATATCTCGCGATATCCAGAAAACGGTTAGTCAAGTATTATGTCAAACAACAAAGAAGCGGACATTGCTCAAAGAGCAAGATTCTACAACGAGCCAGATGTAGTGCGGGAAATATCGAAGAACGGAGTACCGAAGACAAGGAAAGCGATGGATGCGATGATTTCGGCGGGTAGCGCGGGAAAGTCGGCTTCTGGAGTAACGCAAGAGCTCGTCGATTGTCTGGGTTTCGTTGTGTTTGCGGTTCATCCGCAACAGATCAACGTAAGGGACAATGCCAATGGAAAGATAATTGCCGTAATCACAAGGTAGATCGCTGCACTCTATTCGTGCAAATTTCATCCAGTTCGATCGGGAATGTTTGTCAAAATCGGTAACGTCGTGTTTGCAAGGAGCGAGCAGGCTCAGTATACGATCACATCTTACGCTGGCGGCTCGATCGGATCAGGGGTCGCATACAATCCGAGAAAGATCTCAAGCAGACTGAAGAAGATTTGTACAAGCTGAGAGAAGGTCACACGGAGGAAATTGAAATTTTGACGGATGATGGAACCGCACTGAAAGGACTTTACAAAATAAATGAACTAAACTGGAAAAAAGAAAGGAAGAATGATGGGACTTACGAACTGCTGTTCAATGTTGGACTGCAGAAACAATAGTTCAAAAGATAATTTTTGAAGATCTTACTGTGGAAGTAGCTCTGGAAACGTCTTCAATTCGAATGCAAGCATGTGTATCCAGCTAACATTTACTTTATTTGCGATCTGTAACCTCTGCTCCTGGCATGCCTGAACCTAATGGAAAAATGAAAATTGTAGTAAGCAAGAATGGGCCCTACGTCGTCTCTGGTGATGTGCCTCTAAGCATCCAGGTCATAACGCCCAACAAGGAGGGTTTTTCCTGGGACTGGATTGAAGGCAGAAAGTTCGAGACAAAAGGTACTTACAAACTTTGCCGCTGCGGTCATTCAAAAAACATTCCTTTCTGTGATGGCACTCACTCTGAGATTGGTTTCAATGGAAAGGAAACTGCGAGCCGCGTCCCCTATGCCAGACAGGCCGAAACTTTTGATGGACCGACATTGGAGTTGAGCGATGTAGAAGATCTTTGCGCATTTGCTCGGTTCTGCGATCCTCAAGGCAAGATCTGGAATGTAATCGAGCAGGACGGTTCCGAAGCACGCGAACTCGCAATACGAGAAGCAAATCACTGCCCAGCCGGACGCTTGGTCGTTTACGACAAGAAGACTGACAAGGCAATCGAAAATCCCCTTAACCCATCTATTGGCATCGTTGAAGATCCTGCGCTTGGTTGCAGCGGGCCCCTCTGGGTTCGTGGAGGAATAACCCTCGAGTCGCATGATGGCGTCCCGTACGAAAGGAGAAACAGAGTGACCCTGTGTCGGTGCGGCGTCTCCGTTAACAAACCTTTTTGCAACGGAAGCCATGCAAGCATCAAGTTTGATGACGGGCTGCAAAAGAAATAGTGTCGAATCAAGAACGCTTCAATGTGAACTGATCTAAAGCAGCGAAGCAGCGGGAGCTATATGAATCTTAAAGTGAATGAAACGAAATTAGATAACGGCAGAGTAAGTTGGAAATACGAGGATATAACTGCAGATGGTATTCTCATGGTGTCGTATGGTACGCCGTAGCTGCATAGCCAAAATTTGACTCCCTGATTGGTAGATCGTCCTTGAGCCGTAGAGTAACCACCAACCGGTGACGAAACAGGACACTGCCTAAATGAAGGTCTAAATACGGTTCCCATCTTCATCTTCCCAGTGGAGAAGTTGAGGCTCCAAACAATAACGTCAGACAGGCTTTTGGCAAGAGACTCACAACCGGAGAGTAGCTATCCATGAGCAAAGAGGAGAGAGATTCCAGGACGGAGCTGAGAGAAGAGGCAGGCTGAAAGATCGAAGAGGAAGGAAGACCGCCATCATGATTATCCTAGCTCTGGAATCAAGCACGCAGGATCGCTTATACAACAGGGCTACAGGGTCGAAGAGGGGCAGCTTAAGAGAAGGGATGCGCTGAACAAGGCAGTCCATGAATACGGATATGCAGAGGTTGTGGAGAAGATCAACGCTTTGGTTGTGATGAACAAGAGCCATAAAGAGAATCACAGGCGACTTGAGGACGACCTAGAGTACCTTAGCTCGCACTTTAAAGAACAATGAGACTTCATCGGAAAAAGTTCAAGGCTCCAGCCAGCGCTTGTAGGGGCTGAATCAAAAATACAAGCCGACAGTATACGTAGGAAATGGTCGCCCTGATAACTAAAACAAAGACAATTATTGTGGTAGTGATCATAGTTATCGCGACAGTGGGCACTTATCTTGCTCTTCAAAATTCTCACGTCGGTGGTCAAACGAGCATTAGCTCAACGACTACACTTCCTGCGACTTCATCCAGTCTGAGTGGTTCAACATCAAGTTCGGCTAGCAGTTTGACATCGAGTTCGGCTACGGGCTCAGCTACTAGTTCGGCTACTGTTACAACCGCGACATCTACTTCATCTATGTCTACTTCAACAGAAACGACCGTTTCGAAATCATCCGTTAGCAACCTTTGTTTTGTCAATAATTATGATGACAATATCACCTTCATCAATTCAATCTACTTCGAATGCTCTGCCAACCTTCAACCAAATCAATCGATAAAGCAAAACGTATTGGGTTCAGCATTCAGTTCGCCCCAGCTGGTGGGTCAATATGTGGTCTCCATTAACGCAAGTCAGAGCGTTTCCATAGTAATCGTGGAAAACGGCACAACAGTTTTCACCGAATCTGGAACAAGAATAAATTACACCGGAAACATTGCATCGGGTGGGTCAATGTATTTCACAATCACAAACGAAGAAACTACAATGAATGTCTATGAATTTGGCATTGATTTTTCAAGCTAGTTCGCGGGAATCGCGGAACTTTTACTACAACGCCGAAACAATGTTTAATAGTGTATTTTCTACGAAGAGTTTTGGTGGAAAATGTTGTCCAAAGGTGACTGTCTTCATCGACGGTGTTTGCCTTCATCAATCGCTTGAGTAAAAAGCGAACCAAATCCTCACTCCTAACCTTCGTCCTCCTGAATAGCTCAATCGCGTACCAGAATCTTTTCTGTCCTTCCAAAAATCTCATTCGAAACATGGGAGGGAAAAGTAAATGAGTTCAGACGGAAAGCTGATCAAACTCGCCCTACCAAAGGGTTCGCTGGAGAAAGCAACTTTTGCCTTCTTTGAAAGAGCCGGGTACAAAATCAGGGGCCAGGACAGGACTTACCGCCCGAAGATCAACGATTCGGAAATAGAGGTCAAAATACTTCGTCCTCAGGAAATATCCCAGTTTGTAGCCGAGGACGATCAGGACCTTGGAATCACGGGTTCTGACTGGATCAAAGAAACAGGGGCAAACATCGTAAACCTGCTTGACCTTGAATACGGCGCGGTCAATCTTGTCATGGCTGTCCCGAAGCCTATGGCTGTCAAAAGCTTCCCGGAAATTTGCAAGAGCTACTGGAATAATTCCAAGAAACTGAGGATTTCAACGGAGTACCTGAACATCGCTTCTAACTATCTCACGTCCCTTCCCTTCTATTCCGAATTCTTTGGAAAGAAGACTCCCAAGCAAATTACTCCCTGGTGGACGAAGGGCGACAACGATCTAGCGTGTATTTACTTGTCATTCGGGGCGACCGAGGCGAAGCCGCCCGAGGACGCGGATGCGATAATGGACGTCGTCGAAACTGGAACTACTCTTGAACAGAACGGTCTGGTGCCGATCGAGACCCTACTGCATTCAACCGCGCATCTGGTTGGGTCGCCCGAAGCGCTCGAGGATCCCCAAAAGCGAGAAAAGATTCTGGACATAATGTCAATGCTGAGGGGGGCTGTTGAAGGTTCCAAGAAGCTCCACATTTTCGTGAACGTCCACAAAAACAATCTCGAAAAATTACTAAAGACGCTGCCTGCCCTGAAGAATCCGACCATCAGCAAGCTGTCAGACGAAAACTGGTACTCGGTCAATACGATAATCGACAAGGAGTACTTGATCAAGGCGGTGCCTACTCTGAGGAAACTGTCCCAGGGATTGGTCGTGCACGAGCCACGTCAGATACTGCCGCTTGAAGAAATTGAATCGTTCGGTAACGAATCTCGATAGAAGCTTTTAGCAAGGGCTGGCAGGGGTGTCGGTTTGAACGTTCGGGAGTACGAAGTAGAGAACATAGAGGGCGTCAGTAGGGTTGTATCTGATCTCAGAAGCAGCAAGGATTCCAGCGAAATATCATCCCGGGTCTCCGAGATCATAAGTCTGGTCAGAGAGAAGGGCGATGAAGAGCTCCTCAGGCTGACAAGGAAATTCGACTCTGCTAACGTTTCCCGAACTAAAGATCTTGTAGTTACTAGAGAGGAAATTCAAAGAGCATTCTCGAGAATAGATCCTCCGTCTCTTAGCGCCCTAAAGATGGCGGCCCAGCAGATTGGGATATTTTCAAAAAATCAAATGTCGCGTTTCCGGGAAACCAAATTTCGGTCTCCACTTGGATTTTTGATAACTGAAAAATATTCGCCCTTCAATCGGATCGGAGGATACGTTCCAGGTGGGCTCGCGGCGTATCCGAGCACCGTCTTGATGATATGCGTGCCCGCCAAAGAAGCGGGGGTGAAAGAGATCGTCCTCGCGACTCCTCCCAAGAGTGATGGAAATCTGCCAGATTCCGTGCTTGTTGCAGCATCTTTAGGCGGAGCGACCGAGATATTCAAGTTAGGCGGCGCTCAGGCTATAGCTGCCATGGCAGTGGGTACTTCGCAGGTCAGAAAAGTTCACTTGATAGTCGGGCCCGGAAACGAATACGTCGCGGAGGCGAAAAAACAGATCAGCTCATCCGAGAACGTCCTCATCGACAGCCTCGCAGGTCCCACCGAGCTTCTAATCGTCGCCGATGAGTCTGCCAAGCCTGAGTACATCGCCGAGGATCTGATCTCGCAGGCCGAACACGGAAACCGCACCATCTGCGGCCTTGCCAGCAATTCCAGAGAAACGATCAATTCGGTCAGACAGATTCTATCCAACGAGGTTAAACGACCTAGACAGGAACACATTTCTCGATCAATTTTATTCTGCGTCTATGCGCGATCTAAAGATCTTTTGATAGAATTCTCGCAGAAACTTGCGCCGGAACATCTCGAAGTTATGATGAAGAATCCGAAACGCAGTGCCGAAAAATTGTCGAATGCCGGACTCATCCTCCTCGGGGATTACGCACCGTGTGCATCTTCAGATTACATCGTGGGGACAAACCACATCCTGCCCACGGGGGGCACTGCCAGATTTTATCCGGGCCTGGGCGTCGAAAGATTCCTGAAAAGATGTACTACGGTTGCTGGGAGCAAAAATTCTCTATACGCCGGCTCGAAGTTTGTCTCAAGGTTAGCAAATCTGGAGGGATTTCCCAACCACGCATCTGCCCCTCTATCGAGATTCAGTAAGAGTGGGAGAAAAAATCAATGAACACATCAGATCTCGGATATACGCAGTCCCTTTTCAATATCAATTATTTCCAGCAGAACCTTCAACGAATGAATCTAAACGAGAATATCGTGTTCCCCAAGAACCTGATGCGGTCGATACTCGCCAAATGCGTAGACGAGTACGATCCTCGGATATACCCGCCTGCAATCGATGAAGGAGATTCTCTTGTCCTTAACCAGGAGATCGCGAAGTACTGCGGTTGTTCGTCAAGCTCGGTTGCAATAGGCGTGGGAGGAGATCAGCTCATCGACCTCTTGTTCAGGATGAAACTTCCAAAGCCCTCCGACGTACTCCTGATAGTATCACCGACCTTCTCGATGTACTCGATCTTCGCGAGAAGACAGGGCTCCAAATTCAGGGAACTCTGGCTAAATCTCTCAACTGCAGAAGAACCGTTTTCGCTTCCTATTGGTGATGTCAAGGATGCGTGGCACAAAAGCAACGCGAAGTTGCTGGCCCTCGTTTCGCCAAACAACCCCACGGGAAACCAGTTTCCAATCGAGACGGTTGAAGATATTCTTGATACTTCGCCGAACAAGACCGTCATGCTGGACGAAGCCTACGTTGAGTACGCCAAGTACGACGCCACAAAACGCCTAATGAAATCGCACAAGAACCTAGTGATCCTGCGGACTTTCTCAAAGGCTTTCGGCCTTGCTTCTCTGCGGCTCGGGTATATCCTGTCTTCCGACGCTGAATTCATCAAGAGATTCAACAATGACGTTCAGTATCCGTATCCTGTCACCGGGCTATCGATCGCAATGGCGATAGAACTGCTGAGGCGAAAGGATGTCGTACTGGAATGGGCGCAAAAGACAAAGAAATTTCGCGAGGAGCTGATAGCTTCCCTGCAGAAACTTGATTCAATTAGAGTCATTCCAAAGTCGGACACAAATTTCATTCTTGTTCAGGCGAACAACGCGAAAGAGATCGCGGAAGAGTTGTTATCAAAGTACGCCATCGCACTAAAATATTTTCCAGAGCTGGGACGGGAGAAGGGATTTCTCCGGATAACTGTTGGATCTATGGAAGCTAATCGAAAACTTCTCTACGCACTGAGGAGGATACTTTGATTTGAAGAGATCAGCCCGCATCGAGACCAAGACGAAAGAAACTCAGATCCAAGTTTACGTAAATCTGGATGGAACCGGGAAAAACGATATTTCGACAGGAACAAAGTTCCTCGATCACATGATTTCGGCTTTTTCCACTCACAGTCTATTTGACATCGAGATTCGAGCAGTCGGAGACCTGAAGCACCACATCGTCGAGGATTCCGCGCTCGCACTGGGAAAGTGCATCTCAGGTGCTCTCGGCGACAGGATGGGAATAAGGAGATTCGGAAGCGCGTTCGTCCCGATGGATGAGACGCTCGCATTCGCCTCAGTGGACCTCGTGAAGCGCCGATACTTTGTCCTCTCCAATTTCGAAATCAGGAGAAACTCCGTAGAAGATTTACCGAGGGAAGACGCGGCCCATTTTTTTGCCTCGCTCTGCGATTCGATCCAGTGCACGATGCACATCAGAGTTGAATACGGCACCAACGACCATCACAAGATCGAGGCATGCTTCAAGGCTCTCGCACTCGCGCTTCGATCCGCGGCGGAGAAAGACCCTCGACGGGAAACGATACCAAGCTCGAAAGGTTCGATGTGACATGCGCGCCCTGATTCAGATTCTGGACTATGGTTCTGGTAATTTATTTAGCATACGCAATTCCCTTGCGAAGGTTTCTGGTCGAAGTACCGTAAGAATTTCCCCAAAGTATGAGGCGGGTAGGGCTGACGGATTGATTCTTCCGGGAGTGGGCAGTTTCACATCCGCCCAGGAGGTCTTGGGCGAATGCCGGGATGATATTCTCAACGATGTCCAGAAGGAGAAAATGCCGATTCTCGGAATTTGTCTTGGAATGCAGCTGATGTTTGAGAAAAGCGAAGAAGGCGAGGGAAAAGGTCTGCGACTATTCTCAGGGGAGGTTGTCCGTTTCAACAAAGGACACGGAGTGAAAGTTCCGCACATGGGCTGGAATAAGGTAAATCTGGTTCTCCCGTCTTCGAAAGCAGGACTTGTCGCTGACTTGAAGTCGAAAGATTGGGCATACTTTGCTCATTCGTACTATCCTCGACTTGATGACAAAGGGATTGTATTGGGGGAAACTTCGTACGGGAATTGCACATTCCCTTCGATCGTGCAGGAGGGGAATGTATGCGGGACTCAGTACCATCCAGAAAAGTCGGGAGAGTTTGGGCTTCAGTTGATTTCCAACTTTGCAAAGTCCGTCCTGTCATATTCAAAGTGCTGATCTCTAAATGATCTTGGTGCCAGCAATAGATCTGCTTGACGGGCAAGTTGTAAGAGTACAACAAGGAGATCTGAATCGCGTGCATGTTTATTCCGACAACCCAGTTGAAACTGCCAAAAAGTTCGTTGCAAGCGGTGCGGCGATAATACATGTTGTTGATCTGGACGCGGCTGTGAAATCCGATCCAAAAAGGAATGAAAAAACGATAGATAGATTGCTAACAGATCTGGGAGATTCAGTCAAGTTTCAAATCGCCGGAGGAATAAGGAGCATCACCAATGCAAGATCCCTAATCGATCGAGGAGCGGCGAAAATCGTCGTCGGCTCCATCGCATATTCGGCGCCGGAAATTGCGATTGAAATTCTAAAGTCGCTAGGCGAAAACAAGTTAGTACTCGCACTTGATTACGATAGTGTCGGCAATATCAAGACATCGGGCTGGACTAAAGCGGAAAGAGAGTCTGCCCTAAGGGCAATCTCAAGGTTTTCGAGACTCGGCTTTACAAATTTCCTGATGACCTCGATTGATCGAGACGGAATGATGAAAGGCCCTGACATTGAGAATCTAGAGAATTTCAGAAGCGCAATGGGCGATGAAGGTAAGATCATCGCAAGCGGCGGAGTAACGACCATTGAAGACATTTCGAAACTATCGAACATAGGAATCGATGAGGCGATAATCGGCAAGGGATTCTACGAAGAAACAATCCCCATATCGATTCTTGGACAAATGCAATGGGCGAAACCATAGATGCCGCTCGCAAAGAGGATCATTCCCTGCCTGGACGTCAAGGAAGGCAAAGTGGTAAAGGGGACGAACTTTGTATCCCTGAAACTTGCGGGCGACCCTGTAGAGCTTGCAGGAAAATATCGCGACGACGGTGCCGACGAGCTGCTGTTTCTGGACATCTCGGCTTCAGAGGAGAAACGAAAGACAAGAGTAGATCTTGTCAGAAAGGTCGCCAAAGAGCTCGACATCCCCTTTACTATCGGTGGCGGGATATCTTCAATCGAAGATGCGCGAACCGTTCTATCGAATGGCGCGGACAAGGTGAGCGTCAACACGAGCGCGGTTGAAAATCCATCGCTTGTGAGCGAGCTTTCAGATATTTTCGGCGCGCAATGCGTGGTGGTCGCGATAGATGCGAAAAGAAGTAACGCCACAGATTCAGGTCTTACCGTATGCACGTATGGAGGAAAATTGGACACCGGCATTGATGCAATTTGGTGGGCAAGGGAGGCGGAGCAGAAGGGAGCGGGTGAGATTTTACTTACTTCAATTGACAGGGACGGAACGAAGCTTGGTTACGATACTGAAATGACGAGGGCAGTTGTTTCGAAGACCACAGTGCCCGTCATAGCAAGTGGCGGCTGTGGGAAAATTTCCGACTTTGCAAAAATCCTGAAGGGGCCAAATGCGGCGGATGCAGCTCTTGCGGCTTCGATTTTTCACTACGGGGAATCGACCGTAGGTGAGGTGAAAGAGTATCTCAGGGGCGTAGGAGTTAGGGTTAGGTTTTGAACATGTCAGAAATGGAAAAACAACAAAAAAGTACAGCCGAGCTCATCGAGGGGATCGATTTCGCGAAAGGAGGAGGGATCGTGCCAGTCATAGTACAGGACAGCGAGACCAAGGATGTCCTGATGCTTGCGTATGCAAACAAAGAAGCTCTCTCACTTTCTTTCTCGACCGGAATGGCGCACTACTGGAGCAGGTCACGTTCGTCCTTGTGGAAGAAGGGCGAAACATCGGGAAATCTGCAAACGATCAAGAAAATCGACACCGATTGCGACAAAGATACGATTCTGTATCTGGTTGATCAAATTGGCGTCGCCTGCCACCGCGGAACGTGGTCCTGCTTTGACTCGGTGAAGAAGGAATATGATTAACAATGAAGTGCCAACTGATAGGTGAGCTCAGCAGTATACTTGAAGAGGGATCTGCACGTCAGTCGAATTAATTCATTAAACTAACTGCGACGAAAAGACTGGTATCTGACAATGTTGTAAGCTGCCGAGGCAAGCCCACCAAAAAACGCTAGCAGAAGTACTGCCCTGGCCATATCGTTTGTTACCCAGGATAACAAGAAACGAAGCCCGTCAGGCAATGCAGCCGTGAAATGCCCGAAGTTGAATGGAAAGACTATCAAAAGCCCAAGTGATGCGAACGCGAAAAAGATGTTGCAGAATACCTCCAATGGCCGGACAGGATTTCTACGACCTATGAAAGCTCTCGCAAGCGGTGGAAGAAACGATAGGACCACTGAGCCGTAAAATGCGAACATTTCCCATCCTCCAAATTTGGTAGTGAAGAAGCCGGTATTAGCAAATTGATGGTAAAGGTAGAAGCCGAGTATAAGTAAGACAACTGCGACTGATACCATCTCTCCAAACCGCTGAGGAATGCTCAGTATTTCGTTATTCCTCCCTCGCCTTTGAGTTTGGGCTCGAGATTCAGCTTGCATTCGAATAGCCACCAATAATGGATAACAGCTCACGCCTCATTTAAGGTCCGTAGACGATCATCAGATATGAGATTCCTCGATGAATCCCGAAGTTCCTACTTTAGCTCAAACACTGGGTGCAACGGGGCTGCGCTCGCGAATTCTTCGTCGGGAGCATCCGGAGACTTTATTGTAGTGAGCCCTTTGCATACAGGCCACCATCGTTTCAAATATGCCCTAAGGATTGGCGATTTTTCTTCGTTCGGGAGTTCAATCGCCCTAAAGTCCGTCACTTTACCACCAATTTTGAGTTGCCCACTCCCCTGGACCCTTAGATTTCTAACCCAGTATGTTTCTCCCTGCAGTGCAACAAGATATCTTTTGCTGTCGAGCTCAAGCAATCTGATTGGGGTGGCATGCCAGACGCCGCTTTTCCTTCCCTTGACTTCGAGAATTCGCACTCCGCTAGAAGCTCCCATGCCAAGCCTTCCCACGAAAAAGCGGGTCAACGGATTCGCGACGTGTAATATTACCCAGCTCGATTTCCGGTAAGCCGGAACAGAAGCTCCTTTTTGATTCATATGTGCCACTAAAGAGGAAGGACCGGGTTCCGCTACTTAACTTGCAATGCGATTATCATTTATGATAACCAGAAGTGGTTTAGACGGTTGCGATTAGAGTGCTAATGTAGCCTAACCTGCATTCTTCAAGAGTGAATTATTCCAATGGCAACCTAATTTTTTAGTACTCCGGAAAATTTAGTCCGGACGTCTCAGATCAGAACCCGATTCTCATGCTGCAAACGCGAAATAGCTATTCACGAACCAGAGGGATCACACTTACGGCACTTTTCGCTGTCTTGCTCGCAATTTTTTCGCTGATCAGCATCCCTCTTCCGTTCTCGCCGGTCCCGATTACGCTTCAAGTGTTCGTGGTCTTTCTAATCATCAACTTGCTTGGCTCCTATTATGGCACCCTATCGTGTCTTGTGTATCTTCTACTGGGCGTTTCCGGTATCCCGGTTTTCGCGGGTGGGAGCGCCGGACCCGGAGTTCTCTTTGGCCCGCTGGGTGGTTACCTCATCGCTTTCCCGGTCGCGACACTTTTGGGGGGCAGAATTTCTGGAAAGGTCTCAACATCGAAAATTACTGATCTCATCAAAGTTTCACTTGCTTCAGCAGCCGCCCTTCTTTTGATTTACGGAATTGGAGTCGTATGGCTTGGCGAGTTTACAAAAATTAGTCTTTCACAGGCTATCATCGTCGGCGCGATTCCATTCATTCCAGTAGATGCGGTCAAAGCGATCGTTGCAATCCCGATCGTGGCATTCCTCCGAGGAAGCCGGAGAGATCTTCCGGTTCACAAGTAAGCCCAGCAACATTATTTTTATCGGATACGATCGGGTAGGTTTCATTTCAATTGATACAGTGCATAAATCAGGCTACGGTCATGACGACTGATACAATTAGATTCATTGAGAGCGCTCGAAAACACGATTTTGCTGACATCGAACTCGACATCGACAAGACCGAAGCAACCATAAAGAAGGAAGGATTGCCAAGACTTAGGGCAACACTCCAAGACAATGACATCAATGTCGTGAGTTTGAACGCGATTGATAACTATCCGATCATGGCCGAAGGCGAAATGGAGGAGTCTCTGAAACGCGCGGAGACTGTTATCGCACTGTGTAATGATGTCGGCTCTGACATTATCGTGGTCAACCCAGCCAACTTTAATCCGGGATGGGAGGCTGACACGGAGAAGAGATTTGATCAGTTCATCGAGAACGTCTCCGTGATCGCCGAGAAACATCGCCTAAGACTAGGCTACGAATTTGTGAGCTACGACAATAAGGTCACGAACACGTTGAGAAAAACAGTTGCCAGTCTAAAGAAGTGGAACGGAAAAATCGATCTCGTGCTGGACGTGTTTCACATGTATAGAAGCGGGGAAACTTTCAATTCTCTCCCGCAAAGATTCGCCGACCAACTGCTGGCTTTCCACGTCAATGACGCTCCGGCTATTAAGATAGAAAATCTCGTGGATACGGACAGGGTATTTCCCTTCGAGGGAGTCATCGACCTCCAGAAGTACATGCGAGAACTGCGCGAGAGAAAATTCGAGGGGCCGGTTTCTGTAGAGTTGTTTAACCAAAAATACTGGTTGATGAACGAAGACAGCGTCGTGAAGAGAGCGAAAGAGTCGATTGAGAAGCTATTGCTCTGGTAAGGGCATTAATTGTCGATATTCTGATCCGATTTACGAGTAATCCAGAAAAATTTCTGGCCTGCGAAGAATCAATTAAGATTTTCGTTATCGAGCACTGTTCTCCCGGATGGTAGCAAATCCTAAATAACGACACACAAAGAGCAAACCTGTTGTCTTCATCGAGCATTCATAAAAAAACTCTGACTTTAAACGCGATCAGTAGAATAGCTATCATTGTCGTGATTGTTGTAATTATTGTAGTCGCGGGTGCGGCGGCAGTTTTGCTGACAGCTTCGACATCCACGACCACATCTACCACGACTAGCTCCTCTTCGACTTCTTCATCGTCAACGTCAAGCAGTTCCATTTCTTCCATCAGCTCATCAAGCTCGGTTACATCATCAAGCAGCAGCTCCGTTGCCCCTTCCAGCACTCTAACAGTTGACGAAGCTTTCTTGCCAACACTGGGGGCGAGTCCATTCGCCGCGCTTTTCGATGTTACAGGAAGTAATTGGTGGTTAGAGTCTGTCTTTCAAAGTATTGTAACAGACAACGGGAATTCATTGTATCAAAATGGGACAGTAACGCCAGAACCTGATCTTGCTGCGAATTGGACCGTTTCTGCAAGCGGGACAATTTACACTTTTCATTTGAGACAGGGCGTCACTTTTTCAAACGGTGATCCGTTCAATTGTTATCAGGTCTGGGCCGAATGGTACAATGTCTACTGGGTGTCAGGAAATGCTTCGAACTTTATGCAAAGTTATCCACTCTTCAATTTCACAGGCGTTAACTTTGGTGTCTCCACAGATGACATGATGAATGGGACTGGAATAGTCAATCCCTCCTCGCAATTGCTTTCTGTAATGCAGAATTCAGCCTGGCCGATTTCATGCTCTGATGCAAACACTCTGGTTCTTCGTGTGGTACCATTTGCGTATGTGCCCTTAGTGCTGGTTCAGTATCCTGGAATGATTGTTGATTCCCAATTTATCATAAATAACGGAGGATTTGGCACTCCTTCCAGTGGCTTCAATCCAGACTTCAGTGATCCGTCCTCCTCTGCACTCTATGTCCCAGGCACCGGTCCATATATTATGACGCAATATGTCCAGAACGGTTACGAAGAATTCCAGCAGAATCCAAACTATTGGGGTCGTAATTTAACTTCGGCTCAAATAGCAACTGATCCATACATCGACCCAGGACACTACAAGACAATATTCGTTTATGGTAAGACGGATGACCTCGTCAGATACACTGATCTTTCGACGGGACAGGCCCAAATAGCTACTATTTTCGCGCAGGACTGGCCTTTAATACAACAGAATCCGGCAAAATACGGTGCCGCAAGCATACCAAACCAATCAATGATAATTGAGGGTGTAGGCATGAACACGCTACGTTATCCGACGAATATCACACTCGTCAGGCAAGCAATTGTTCATGCAATAAATTACACGAGCTTTGGACAATCTGTTTTCTTTGGGGATTACGCACCCTTGTTGGGACCGGAGTATGCGGCATTCAGCCAGTATTACGATCTAGGAAACCTGCCGCCCTATAACTACAATCTTACTGAAGCTGATGGCCGACATGAAGGCATCTGGCGTGAATACGGCAAGCCTTCAACCGCTTACCTTCGACGTCGCAGCAGGCTGTGGTGTCTGTATATCAGGAGCGCAGGTTATTCAAGCGGATCTTGGCGTCATTGGCATCCCAATAAGCATTGGCGTGATTCCCACTACAGAACTAGCATTTCCATATGTTTCGGGATATGGTTCCAATGCATTATCCATATCAAATTATTCGAAAGTAGAGGCCCAAATGACTTGGATGGGTTATCCAAGCTTCGCACCTAATGAGCCAACTCCGGCTGATGCATGGCTTGCGTTTGTTAATCCGAATGGTGTGGGGGGAGATTATGCTAACTATGGCAACCCTACTGTCACAGCGTGTGTTAACGGATTCTTTACCACCACGAATCAGACCCTGCTAACCAATCTCTGCACCGCAGCATACAAGCAAGTCTACAACGATGCTCCGTACATCTGGTTGGCTTCGCCAAAGCTGGCATTCGCCTCGGGTTCAATCGCATATGACAAGAGCGCAATCAAAAGCTTCCTTTTGGACCCCACGTTCACCGGAGAATCTACGACAGCAATACTGAACACAGTAGTCCCGGCGAGTTAGGCTCTTTTACGAGAGCTTAACCTCTCCTTATTTTTCTTGGGTTGGGCAAATATCCACAGTGAAGTCTACCCGACCCAGAACTCCGCTATGAGCCTCGGCTTGAGACGAAAACCCAGAAGACTTGTCTCATGATTTCATGAATGACGTTCGAGTACGTACACAGGTACTTGTCGATTCTGCAGGTACTGATCTATAGCTTGTTATTTCCTCGGATTCGAAAACATTTCAGCAAGTAGCAAACTGTGTAACTGACCTTGATTGGGAAGATTTCTGGCTTACGAATATTTGTCCCGCTACTCTCGTTCTTGTTCCTGTACCAATTCGCTAGGGGAATGACGCTTCCCCTCTTCCCGTTGTATTTTCTTTCAAACAATCTATCGGCAATTGATATCGGATTGGTGTACGCCGCATATGGGCTCAGCTTTCTAGTGTTCGAGGCTCTATGGGGCTTCATATTCGACAAGTTTGGAATCAAAGGTTCAGTTCCATTAATTGCAATTATTTTGACATCGTCGGCAATTTTTCTTTTCTCCCGACCGGCGAACCTCGCCGAAGTGGTCGGGATCGAAATCCTGTGGGGAAATGGTCTGGGAGGAGCGGGTGTTTTCCCAAGGTTGGCAGTCGCGCACTTTTCGAAATATGCCGACCGCGGACGAGCTTTCGGCATGCTTGGCTTGACTTATTCTATTGGCGCATCCAGCGGTTCACTCATTGGAGGAGTGTCGGGTGCCCTTCTCGGACCGTCTCCATCCTTCATCATAGCAGGTGCAATTACACTGGCGTCCACAATTCCGGTCTGGCTGGGGAGCAGGTCTTCGAAGAATGATGTGGTTGCGGATGACATCGGTGAACAGCCTTCGGGGGTTTCAGGCAAATTTCAAGCCGAACAGCAACTAAAGCTGATCGGTATAATCGTGCTAGGATTGGTCGGCCTTACGGCTGCATCCGGTAACGGCTTCTTCAGCCTTCTATTTCCCAACATTCTTGCAAAAGAACCCAAATTCTTGGCAAGCCCCGTCGAGGTCGGAGGCGTCCTCTTCATATACAGTTTGTCTTCCGGTATCTTCCAGCCATTCTTGGGGTCGATGGGCTCCCGGAAACCCAGAAGCTGGATCGTCGGCAGCCTCGCTGCTACCGGTGTTTGTTACCTTGCCCTAACTCTGACTCAAACTGTTGCTCAGGTGGATTTAGTAACGCTGATTCTTGGCGTCACATATTCGACAATTACCCCACTCACTCTTTCGCTTCTGACGGCTTCAGTATCAAGAGGATACTGGGGCAGAATCATGGGACTATACGGTGCTGCCGAGGACGTGGGCATTCTAATAGGGTCTTCGCTCGGAAGTTTCATCTGGGGATTTTGGGGCTACCAGTATTCCTTCATAATGATGGGCGGGCTTTTCATACTAATAGGCGCGATCTGCGCATTTGCGACGAAAAAAGGGAAACTTGGCTAGATGAATTTGGTACTTTTTCGTAGTTTCTTTGCTTCCCTTTCAATGAACATTAGTTCCGCGTCGTCTGGTTTCAGAGAGCCTGAAAAAACAAGTATGCTCGGTTTCTTGTCCAACACCCGTTCGATTGCGTCGCTGAAACTCTCCTTCTCCCTCTTTGCTTCGCAAAGCTTCTTGTAGATTTCCAGCCTTAACGAGATTTTTTGGGCGCCATTTACGGATAGACATATCCTTTGACTGCCCCGATAACGCTTGCTAATTCGATGATGCTTGTCTGATCTAAATCATAAATCAAATTTATCGTCGAGGGCATAATTCTTTGCCACAGATTCTTCCAATTCGATTCCCAGGCCCGGCTCGTCCTTTAGAGTAATGAATCCATCCTTGATCAACTGGTGTTTTGTCAGCTTGTACCAGATTGGAACGTCCCTGCCGTGAAACTCGAGGACTCCAAAATTTGGAATGGACGCAGCAAGATGAGACTGCGCGATTGTACCTATCGGACTGCTGACGTTGTGCGGAGAAACAACAACTTCGGCCATCGCCGCTAGAGCGGCCGCCATCCTTGTCTCGGTCAATCCTCCAGCTTTTATCGAATCTGGAGTTATTATCGGGATGCCGGTCTCTAGCAATCGAGCGAAGCCATATCGCGTGTAGACGTTTTCTCCGCTTGCTATCGGGGTCGTCGTAATTCTCGTTAACCGCCCCAGTAGCGACAGATCTTCAGGAGGCAACGGGTCTTCGATCCACATGACTCCGAACGGCTCCATCGCCCGCAAGAGACGGATTGAGCTTCCCAGGTCGTACTTCCAGTGCAGGTCGAACATGATGTCATGTTCCTCGCCTACACCCTCCCTTACGGCCCCGACGAGCTCTGCGAGATAATCAATCTCTCGATTGTTCAGAGATCCTGACTTTTGCCCTAAATTCGTCGAATACGGTGTCGGGATATCGAGGTCAAATTTGATAGCCGTGAAACCTTCATTCTTCATCTTGATGGCGCGATCCGAGTAAGCCTTCGGCGTGTACGCCTCAGTGAATTTTTGAATCGTAGATCTGCCGAACATCGGGTCGTTGGGACTCATGTCGGCATCTTCCGAATTAGGTTTGAGTTCCTTCATCCACTTGGTGTAGGCCGGACGCAGTGCTCTGTCGCGGGCGTGCAGGGATTCTCCGGCGTGAGTGTCAACATACATCCTTATCTTGTCTCGGAATTTTCCGCCGAGCAGAGTGTAGACTGGAACGTTCAGATACTTCCCGACGAGGTCTAGAATTGCGATTTCTATAGCAGATATCGCATGGTATGTAATCCCAGAAACTCCTGAGGGAACGGCTGCCCAACGCAGTTTGTCGTACACATAATTCAGGTCAAGCGCGTTCTCTCCGATGATAAGCGGAGACAGTTCAAGAATTATGTTTTCAAGCTGAGGCGCGGTGTAGCCTTCTCCCGTCCCGTAAAGGTCACCCGCATAAACTCTGACAAAAGTCCAGTAATAATTGCCCACAACCGTAGCAGTCTTTACGCCAGTTATCTTCAGTTCCAAATTAGTTCGGCTATGCTCGAAAACGCTTTGCAAATAAGCTAAAGGGTGCCACTGTAACTCTGTGGCTCAGCCAAAGATCCTAACCACTATCTACAGACTTAAAAGTTCAGAACGAATTCCGCATTTTTCGCTTTCGAGAAAATGGAAAAACAAATCAAAATTGGTATGGTCGGTGGCGGTGCGATCGCGAAAGCCCACGTTTTGGCATACGAGTCCGTGCCTCTGCTTCATTCGTTCGAAACTGCAAAGCCGGTATTCTCTGTAATTGCCGATGCCACCGAAGAACTAGCATCACAAGCTGCGTCAAGGCTGGGATTTGGAAGTTATTTCTCGGACTGGAAATCGCTCACTTCATCTCTTGAAGTCGACCTGGTCGATATAGTTGCCCCGACCTACCTGCACGCAGACGTGGCAGTAGAGGCAGCAGAACACCATAAACACATACTGTGCGAAAAGCCAATTGCAGCGTCTTCTTCCGACGCTAGGAGGATGTACGAAGCGGCGACGCGAGCCGGAGTTGTGAACGCTATGGGGTTCAACTACCGCAGGCTCCCGGCTGTCCTGCTTACAAAGAAACTCATCAACGACCAAGCTCTGGGTAAAATCACTCAATTCCGAACGAGTTTTCTGGAAGACTGGGGCGCAAATCCAGACATGCCTTTTACTTGGCGGTACGACTCGAAAAGGGCCGGAGGCGGAGCGCTGGCAGATCTGGGTTCGCACATCATTGACATTTCGAGATTTCTGATCGGCGATATTCGATCCGTATGCGGATTGCAAGACACTTTCATCAAAGAGCGGAAACTTCTCAACACTTCATCCGAATCCGCCGCAGTCGATGTAGACGATTACACTTGCGCACTGCTGCATTTCGACAACGGCGTGCCTGGGCGGCTCGAGACGAGCTGGGCTTCGCTGGGCAGGAAAGTCTACCTGGATTTCGAGGTGAACGGAACGGAGGGATCGGTCTATTTCAACTTCGAGAAGCCGAATGAGTTGAGCTACTATTCAAATTCAGATCCAAAGGATCTGCAGGGCCATCGCGCGATCATGATGGGCCCCGTTCATCCGTACGGGTCTGCTTTTTCGTTTCCGGCAACGGGCTCGGGTGCTGGTTTCCAGGATTCTCTGAATAACGAAATCTACGAAGTGTTGAACGCCGTCGTTAATTCATCTCAGGTGAAACCTGATTTCTACGACGGATGGAAGGTATCACAGGTCGTTGAAGCGATCCAGAAATCGAGTATATCGCAGAAATGGGTCGACGTCGAGTAACAGATTCAAAGGAAATCAGGTTTTAGTTACTTGACAAGAAGAGCTCTGACATTTTCTCGCGAACTGGTAGGTGACAATGTCGATGACATTGTTGCGGACGGAATTGAGGCAGAGCGGCTGGGTTTCGACGTCGTCTGGGTACCTGACCACCTCGTTGACATCCGACCAGTCCAGGCAGTTACCGACACGTGGACCACCCTCGCATTCATCGGAGCGAAGACTCAGAAAATCAAACTGGGTTCGGGCGTCACCGACATTCAGAGAATGCATCCCGCAAAGATCGCAAACACGGTCGCAACGCTGGACAACCTCACCAAGGGGCGGGCCGTCCTCGGAATAGGAGCGGGGGAAATAATGAACACCAAACCCTACGGGATTCCGTGGGAAGAAAAAAGTGTCCGAATTAGGCGTCTCAGGGAAAATCTCCAGGTTATCAAACTGCTTTGGGCCGCCGCCTACGACCGACCGGCAAATTTCGCGGGGGAATTTTATTCGCTGAACGCTGCGCACCTGAGTTTGTCACCGGTGCAGAAACCGAGTCCCCCCATTTACATCGGGGCTTTTTCATCAAAGGGGATGCTGCGCCTCGTTGGGGAGCTGGCTGACGGATGGTATCCTGGATCTCAAAACACGCCCGAAGTTTTCGGACAGAAGGTTCGGATGATTATGGCAGAGGCATCAAAATCGAACCGATCCATTGATGAAATTGATTTGATCGCGAGCATCCCCACTATCATTTGCGACGACGACAAAAAGAAGGCCGAGATGATGGGAGAGATAAAACACGCCCTCAAGGTCAACTTGATTCTGAGCCAGTACCTGCTGGGAGTCCTTGGCATCAGCGAAGAGGATCTAGGACAGCCACTTCCAAAAGAGCTTGACTATCAGTTTGCAACACCGGGACCTGAATATGACAATGCTCTCGCCGCGGCGGTTGAGAGGCTCAATATCTCTGATGAGGTCTTGCAAAAGGTGATAGACAAAATAATTGCTGTAGGAACAGTCGACGACTGCCTTTCAACAATCGAAAAATTCATTCGTGAGGGAGCGACCCAAATTTTCTTCGCCAATTTCGTATCAAGCCGAGAGAACTATCGCCGAATTGGCAAGGAGATTATTCCACTCCTTTCCAAGACTTAGCTCAATTTCATAATTCTTGTCGAGCTCTCCGCAGAGTTAGGACGTTTGTCCTACTCGTCGTTCTTGTACCCATCTGTTAATTTCTACCTTGACCGATAGATTTCTATAGTTTGAATCAGGGTCGCTTCCCGAATTCATGTCGGAAAGAGAAATTGGAGTAGGAATTCTGGGCTACTCCATCGGAAAGGCTCATGCGTACGGGTGGCAGGATCTTTCACGTTATTTTTATCCTCCTAAACTCAAACCGAAGCTGGTTGCTCTCGCAGGGAGATCGAAAGATAATGTAGAATTTGAAGCTGACAGGTTCGGTATTGGAAGAACCTATTCCAATTGGGAGGACCTCGTCAAAGACAAAGGCGTAGAAATTTTTGACAATTGCGCGCCGCCATCCATGCACCCAGAACCAACAATTGCAGCGGCGGAAGCAGGCAAGCAACTCGTTTGCGAAAAACCTCTTGCAAAAAATGCACCGGATGCAAAGAGGATGCTCGATGTGGCAGAAAGAGCGCACGTCAAGCACATGACTGGATTCAACTATCGATTTCTCCCGGCAGTGACCTTCGCTCGTGACCTGATCAAAAACGGAACTCTAGGTAAAATACACTACTTCAAAAGTGCATATCTGAATTTTGATGGGGGATTTGACGATCCAAATTTTCCAATCAGATGGCTTCATCAATCCGAAACTGCCGGGTACGGTGCACTCGCCGATCTGGGTACACATGCTATCGATCTGGCTAGATTTCTCGTAGGTGAGGTTTCATCTGTCTCTGGAGCTTCAGAGACCTTCATCAAAGAAAGACCCGTTCAGGAAGGGTCTTCTGAGAAAACCAAAGTGGATGTGGACGATACAACTATCGCATGCATGAGATTTCAAAATGGCGCGCTAGGCCTCTTCGAGACCAGCTGGCTAACTTCCGGAAGAATCGATTACCTGCGATTTGAAGTGTACGGAACGATGGGAACGATCCGTTTCAACCTCGAAAACCTGAACGAGCTCGAAGTTTTCATCAAGGACGGGCAGAAAGGATTGGATGGATTCAAACGCGTTCCGACTGTTATGAAGGATCATCCTCACATGAAAAAGTTCTGGACAAATCAGGGAGTGGGCTTTGCCTGGCAGTACTCGTTTACAAATGAGCTGAATCACTTCATCGAGTGCTTGGCTGCGGACAAGCCGCTCGGACCAATTGGCGCAACATTTCACGACGGGTACAAAGCGATGTTAATCATGGACGCGATTGCTGAATCCAACCGAAGTGAAAAGTGGGTCAGAGTTACGGAGTAGAATTTTCCCGGATTTATTGCTGAGGTTCTAGCAAATGCCATTCATGAATCTGCCCATCCCCAATTTGGTTATCGACGCGGGAAGTCTGATCGTACTTCTGCTTGTTATTCTGGGCATAGTTTACAGGTTGAAAGGGGGTGCGCTGCATCACTTCTTTCAGTGGCAGATTTTCTCTGGGGGAACGAAAGGGAAGACCGCTGAACCCAATTCATCGTCACAAATCGTTCCAAGTTTCTTTACTATTTTGTTACGCGAAGTCTTTGCCTTCCGCGTTCTCGAAACTTGCAGCAAGACAAAACGCGTATCGCATCTCGCCATTTTCTGGGGCTTTGTCTTCCTCGGAATATCCACTACTCTTGCGTTCCTCACAAATCCAACTGACCTCGTTTTACCGCTCTACAATCCGGTCAAGCTATTCGGCAACGTGGGCGGAGTGCTCGTCGTTATTGGTTTTCTAGGAATGTTCTATGTCAGGTACCGCGAGGGCGCCCCGATCTGGCGTTTGACTCGCTCAGATGTATTTCTCATGACGTTGTTCCTGGCCGTTGTGACCGGTTTCATCGCGCAACAAACGATATACTCTTCCATGGGATCGGAGTGGGTTTCGAGCTCGTTCTGGGTTCACATGGCATTTGTGATAACACTGCTCGCGACAGCTCCATTTACCAAATTCTTCCATGCGATCTCAAAACCAATTTCTCTCCTTTACGAAGAGATCGACAAAAGAACAGGTGTAGAGCCACTTCTCCCAGCTGCGGAGGCATCAACCGACACGATGAATAAAGAAAATTCCGAAAGAAACAAGTGAGTAAAATTGCCAACATTCGTGTATGCATCATTATGTGACGGGTGCGGCAAGTGCGTCGACATCTGCCCCAGTGATATCATGCACCTAACTCACAGCATCTTCAATGGAAGGAAGGCCTACAACATCGAACCGAGTTACTGCTGGGAGTGCTACTCCTGCGTGAAGGAGTGCCCTCAACACGCAATTGACATTCGTGGTTATGCAGATTTTGCTCCCTTGGACCACAAGCTCACTGTTCTTCGCGACGAAGAGAAGAATGAGATTCACTGGAAAATAAAATACAGGGATAACTCAAAGAATCAATTTACGTTTCCGATTCGGACGACAAAGTGGGGCTCGATAAAGGCACCTCAAAACTACGACCAACCAAAGCCCGAGGATATTCGCTCGCAGCTTCTTTCACATGAACCTGAATATCTAAAGATAGAACGCGGGCTGCCGACACTTGCGCAAATCAAAAAGTAACTTCATGCTGCCTTCTCTGAAAAAGTGATAGATCTTGAAGACGAGGACCGTGAACTGTGACATCCTGGTGATTGGAGGGGGGATGGCTGGATGCGGAGCCGCGTACGAAGCTGAGGTACTGGGGACGCAATCTGAACGTGGTCGTCGTCGAGAAGGCCCACATTGAGCGGAGCGGGGCCGTGGCGATGGGCCTCTCCGCAATCAATTGCTACATGGGAATGCGGTGGAACGAAAACACCCCCGAGGACTTTGTACGGTACACTAGGAACGATCTGATGGGCCTCGTCAGGGAGGATCTAGAATTTGATATCGCAAGGCACGTCGATTCTACCGTGCACCTCTTTGAAGAGTGGGGCCTACCCATAATCTACGACAGCCAGACGGGGCGCTACAAGCGGGAGGGAAGGTGGCAGATCCTGATTCACGGTGAGTCGTACAAACCGATTGTTGCCGAAGCTGCAACCAAAGCTGCAACCAAGATCTACAACAGAATAATGATCACCCATCTCCTGGTCGACGAGACAAATCCGAATCGCGTCGCCGGTGCAGTCGGATTTCACGTAAGGGATGGAGCATTCTACATTTTCCGTGCCAATGCAGTAATCGTCGCCTCGGGAGGAGGGACACACATCTTCCGACCGAGATCGGTGGGAGAGGGGGCGGGGAGAACATGGTATGCACCCTGGAGCACGGGTTCTGCGTACGCCCTAATTATCGGAGTGGGAGCCGAGATGACGCAGATGGAAAACAAGCTTGTTGTCACTAGGTTCAAGGATGGGTACGGGCCCGTAGGTGCGTGGTTCCTCGCTTTGAAGGCCGTAGCGACAAACGCGTACGGCGAGGATTATGAGTTGAGGTATCTTGAAGATCAGAGAGCGCTGTACGGCAACTACGTGGATTCCAAACCGTTTCCCACGTGTCTTCGAAATGACGCCATGCTCAGAGAGATAAAGGCGGGCAGACAGCCAATCTACATACACACCGAGAGAGTTCTTGATACGAGGGAGAAGGAGGAGCTCGGGCACGAAGATTTCCTCGACATGACTATGAGCCAGACTATAGTTTGGGCTTCGCAAAACATTGATCCGAAGAAAAGACCGTCTGAACTACAGACGTCAGAGCCGTACATCATGGGGTCGCACGCCACATGCTCCGGAGCGTGGGCCAGCGGCCCTCAGGACGTCTCCCCGAAGGAATACTTCTGGGGATACAATCGAATGACCACTATCGAAGGACTGTTCGGTGCCGGCGATACTATAGGCGGGTCCGCCCACAAGTTTTCTTCCGGTTCTTTCACCGAGGGCAGGCTGGCGGGTAAGGCGGCGGTCGCATACGCGATGGATCATTCAGACTTGCCTGAAGTTTCGGAGAAGGCAGTGGCGAAACTCAAGGAAGAGATATTCCAACCGCTGAAGAATTTTTCCTTAGGGAGGAACTTGATAACGAAGGGAACCATCTCCCCGTCTTACCTGTACGCTGACCAGTTCGTCGTTAGACTGGAGAAGTTAATGGATGAGTACGCCGGCGGCTGGGGGCCGATGTACACGACGAACGAAATGCTCCTCAATCGGGGATTGGAACTCATGACGATGCTGAGGGAGGATCTGGCGCACATCGCGGCTGAGGATTTGCACCAGCTTCAAAGGGCTTGGGAGCTTCACCACAGAGTAATGACCGCCGAGTCTGTTTTGAGACACACCATATTCCGGAAGGAGACGCGATGGCCGGGATACTGTTACAGGGCTGACTTTCCAAAACTTGATGATGAGAACTGGCATGTATTCGTAAATTCAAAGTATGACAAGTCTACGGGAAACTGGCAGCTTTTCACGAGGCCGTGCATTCGCATCTTTCCCTGATGGCTTGTAAGCATTAAATTCAAAATCACCTGATCTGACTTCGAAAAAAAATTTGAAAATCTCCTCCGTCGAATTCATTCCCGTCTCCCTACCACTGGACGCTCCGTTCCATCCCGCGTGGTTTCCTAACGTCACGCAGAGAACTGCCGACGGTACTCTAATCAAAGTCCACGCCGACGAAGGAATTACAGGCTACGGCTGGCAGAATTCATTCGGATCAGAAATCAAAATTGTTGGAGAGTCTCGAGTCTTCAAAGATCTCGTGCTGGGAACCGATCTCTTCAGCACTGAAAAAATCATCCGTATTCTCAACGGCATCACCTACAGCATGAACACGGTAGATCTTTGGGGCGTCGAGGTGGCGATGTGGGACGCCATTGGAAAAGCCTGTAACAAGCCGATTCACAAACTGCTTGGCGGTGCCCAGGATCGTGTAATGGCGTATGCAAGCACGGGCATGCTGAAAACTCCGGAGGAACATGCCGCAGACGCTCTGAAATATCTGGAGATGGGATTTAGAGCGATCAAAATCAGGATTCACAGCGAAGACCTGGAAAAAGACGTCGCGCCCATAAGGGCCGTCAGGAATGCTGTGCAGGACGAGATGAAGATCATGGTTGATGCAAACCAGGCGGCGACATTCTCCGGCCCCTTCTGGACATACAGAAGAGCTCTGGAAACTGCGAGAGAACTCGGAAAGCTGAACGTCTACTGGCTGGAAGAGCCGCTTTATCACGCAGCCCATGAAGATCTGGCGAGGCTTTCGAGAGAAGTGGACGTCCAGATTGCAGGCGGAGAAGACGAAAACGGATTCTTCCGGTTCAAAGAACTGATTGACGGAGACTGCTTTGACATCATCCAGGCTGATGTATGCGCGTCGGGCGGAATCCTGCAGTTGAAGAAGGTCGCCGCTCTCGCCGAAGCAGCAAACAAGCTGTTTGTTCCGCATTCCTTCGACGCGGCGATCACTCTCGCTGCGGCACTGCAATTAATAGGATCTGTTCCAAATGCGCCGTTCGTCGAGTATGGAATAGATCTTCCTGCCCTAAACTGGGGACATGACAAGATGTTGAAGAAACCGATCGAAGTACCAAAGGACGGGTACGTGAAAATTCCCGACGGGCCGGGTCTCGGGATTGAAATCGATGATTCGTACGTCGATAAGCACAGAGTGAATTGAGCTTTCGCAGGGTTTCGCATAAAGTCGATTCAGGTTGCGGTATAGCCACCGTCGACCGCGATTACCTGACCGGTGATGTAACTCGCTGCCTGCGACGCGAGGAAGACTACTACACCCTTGAGATCGTCCTCCTCGCCCATCCTTTTCATGGGATTTGAATCCCTGATCTTGTCTCCGAACTTCTGCACGAAGGCACTCGTCATCTTGGACGGGAAGAAGCTCGGCGCGATCGCGTTTACAATAATATTGTCTTTAGCCAGCTTCACCGCGAGCTCCCTGGTAAGTGAAATGATGCCTCCTTTACTCGCTGTGTAACCAATGGTGCTCATGAAATCCGGCGGCGCAACCAGTCCTACGATCGAAGACACATTGATTATCCTCCCCCATCCGACGCGTTTCATTATCGGGACGACCGCTTGGGACACGAGAAAAGTTCCAGTGAGGTTTGTTTTGATGACCTGCTCCCACTTGTCAAACGGCATCTCTTCAAATGGGGCTCCCCAGGTCGACCCGCTGTTGTTCACGAGGATGTCGATCTTCCCAAATTTTTTTTCTACGGAAGTTACGAGCTCATGGACACTGTCTCTGTCTGTCACGTTAAGCTTTCCCGGGAGAACCGTCTTTCCCGTCGCCTTCGATATTTCTCCTGCGACCTCAATGCAAGATTCTAGATTTCGCGAGGCGATTGCAACATCGGCCCCGGCTTCAGCTAACGCGGTGGCCATCGTCTTGCCTATTCCTCTTCCACCCCCGGTCACAAGCGCAGACTTGCCAGAGAGATCGAAGAGGTCACGTGATTTCAGGTTTAATACCACTCTTACTGCTTAGACCCGGCTCGACTAATTCCACTAAAAGATTTATGCACACAGGAATTGCAGAATTCCGACTTGGAAATCCAGATCGGAAAATCCGACTATATCCCTTTTTTCAGGTTGTCCGAGGTCGTACTTCAAGACTTACTGCCGAAAATTCCAGACGAGGAAATTGTATCGCTCGTGTCGAACTCGAACTGGGTCGCTCTCCCTCTGCCTGGCGAAACAAGCAAGGAAGAAATCGAGAATCGACCTGACCCGCACATCGACCTGAGGCTAAACGGCGCGACAATGAGAATCGGCCTCCGTTGCAACACGGTCTCAAGTGTCGAAAAGTTGCAGAACATTCTGACGGAATATCACTCACGGGAAAAGGACGCCCTTCTGGAAGCGATGAAACGGATCGACGACGATTTCGAGACAGTAGTTTACGCGAAGATAAAAGAACATAATTGGTCCGAGCGAGCAATTTACGATCCCCAGTTTCAAATGCAGACAAACAAAATTGACGAGACCTCAATCGATCTAATGTTCGAGAGGGCGAAGCAAATCCGCGCCGAGGGAATCAACAGGATGAAAGATGAGGACAAACCATACAATCCAGTCACCCCAGTAATTGACGTAGCATTCGCAACCATTGCTAGGAATGACGAGCAATTATTCAAGTCGAAATTATCGCAGCTCAAGTCGATGTACGTAACCTGCCTCATGGTAAAGACCGTGTCTGATCTAAAAGCGGAACTGCGTCACAAATCCAAGACGAGGGAAGTTATCTACTGCTGCTCAAAATGCGGAAAAAAGTACAGCAAGGATGAAGCCAGAAGCAAAAAGTTTTGCGACCTGGACGGCATGAGAATACATCCAATCTTCATTAATAGCTAAATGCCGATTTAGTCTCTATCTAATTTCGCGGATCTGAGTTGAATTGGGAACCGTACACGAAGAGCAGATCAAGAAACCGGATGTGGTTGGGAAAAAACCTCCGAGATCGGTTGTGGTTCCAAGCACCAGCGTTACCTCTACCGTTAGCAAAATTGCAAAGAAACACCGCGAGATGGCGCAGCTCAAGTCTCCCCTGTTTGACTTTTATCTGGTGAGCGAGCCTGATCTCATCCAGGAAATACTTGTAAACCAGCACAAGAATTTTGTAAAGGGAGATTTCCTCCAGAGGACAAAGAAAGTCTTCGGCGAGGGCCTCTTGACCAGCGAGGGAGATTTTCACCACCGACAACGGCGGCTCGTGCAGCCGGCCTTCAACCACTCTAGAATCGCCGCTTACGCCGAGACCATGACCGCATACACGGATCGAGTCCTGAGCTCGTGGCACAGCGGAGAAGTTCTGGATATCCACGCAGAAATGACCAAGTTGACGATGGCGATAGTGGCAAAATGCCTTTTCAACGAGGACGTGGAGGAAAAGTCCAGGTCCATAAGTGGATCCCTGACCGACATAATCGAATACTTCAATCGACTTTCCAGTCCGTTCGCGTGGCTATTGGAAAAGCTACCGAGCAATCGCAAGTACAGCCGGGCAGTAGAAACCGTCGACAGGATGGTCTACGGCATGATCGAAGAGAGGCAAAAAAACCCACACGATTATGGCGATCTACTCTCAATGCTGATGAGCGCGCGGGACGCGGACGGTAAAGCAATGTCGGACAAGCAGATCCGTGATGAAGCGCTCATACTCTTCGCAGCTGGACACGAGACGACAGCCAACGCTCTCAGCTGGACGTGGTATTTGGTCTCCCAACATCCTGATGTGGAGAGAAAACTGCGGGTGGAAGTCGATGCTGTTCTCGGGAATAAGGTCCCGACATTTGAAGATGTGCCTAAACTTGCCTACACGACAAACGTCCTGACTGAAGGAATGCGAATCTATCCACCTGCGTGGATTCTCACGAGACAGGCGTTGAACGACTGCATCATCGGGGGATATTCAATTCCTGCGGGGACAGACGTTCTCATGAGCCAGTACGTTGTTCACCACGATGGACGATTCTTCAAAGATCCCGAGAAATTCGATCCCGACCGCTGGACGAAGGATTTCAGAGTGGAGCTGCCGAAATTCGCATACTTTCCCTTTGGCGGAGGTCCCAGAGGCTGTGTGGGCGAGCCGTTTGCTTGGATGGAGGGCGCCATGATAATCGCGCGAATGGCGCAGAGCTGGAACCTTTCACTCGTCCAAGCTCAGAAAGTAGAGATGCTGCCGAGAATTACACTGCGACCGAAGAACGGGATAAGGATGAAAGTCACGAGGAGAAATTAGGGTTCTCTCGGGACCGAATTAACTGGCCTTCTTTATGAGTTCGAATAGATAGCCCGGCGTGAACGGCATCTCGCTCGCCGTGGTGCCAATGCTCGACAGCGCATCACAGACAGCATTTGCGATCGCCGCGGTTGAAGCGATAGCTCCCGCCTCACCTATTCCCTTTACTCCGAGCGGATTGGAGGGCGAAGCCGTCACCGTCCTGTAATTATGGAAAAGGGGTATGTCTTCTGCCAGGGGAATCTGGTAGTCCAGGAAGGAGCTGGTGATTAGTTGCCCGTTGTCATCGTACGATATCCCCTCCAGCATTGCCTGCCCTAAACCCTGGACGATGCCGCCGTGGATCTGCCCTTCAACTATCATCGGATTGATTACCTTGCCGCAGTCGTCCACGCAGGTATACTCCAGGATCTTCGGATTGCCCGTGTCCCTGTCGATCTCGGCGACGACGACGTGCGTTCCGAACGGGAATGTGAAATTCTTCGGTGCAAACGCGCTGAACGCGAACAGGACTGGCTCGACTCCTTCGGGTAGTTTCGCAGGCTTGTACGAGAGAGACGCGACTTCCTGAAAGGTTAGTTTCTTCTCAGGATTTGTTTTCGAACGTACTAGTTGCGACTCGAAAACGAGATCATCCGCGCTGGTCCCGAGGTTATTTGCCGCAACGAGTGCCATCTTCTCCCTGATTTTGTTTGCACACATTAGTACGGCCGTCCCTCCGAGAGAGGCCGACCGACTGCCCGCGGTAAACGTCCCCCAGGCTAGCTGCGAGGTATCGCCGTAGCTGACACTGATGCTATCCCTCGGGGCACCAATTACGTCGCAGACGATCTGGGCAAACGGTGTCTCATGACCCTGACCGTGGGGAAACGTTCCAGTTGTGATCATCACTCTTCCGCTAGCGCTTACGGTTATCGAGGCAGTCTGCGGACTGTCGGGGTCGAAGCCGCAGATCTCAACGTAGCTGACTAGGCCGATTCCAATCAACCTCCCATCCTTTCTTGCCTGACGCTGCATCTCCCTCCACTTTTCGTATTCGGACAGATCGAGAGCTTTCTGGAGAGTCATGGCGTAATCCCCGCTGTCGTAATTAAAACCGGTCCGTATGTCGTATGGGTAAGCATCTTTCGGTACGAAATTGATCAGCCTAATCTCCGCAGGATCCATTCCCATGACCCTTGCCAGTTCATCAATTGCCCTCTCAATGCCAAAGGTTGCTTCCGGCCTCGCCGCGCCCCGATAGGAGTCGTGAAGTACTTTGTTGGTGAATACGACAGTCGCCTCCCCTTCATAGGCTGGGATGACGTACGAACCGCCAATCATGCGTATCGTGAATGTGACGTCGGAAGAGTCGCCGGTGAGGTAGGCGCCGGCATCACCAATCAGTTTTACCCGCAGCCCAAGGATCTTTCCCTTTTCATCGGCCGCGAGCTCGACGTTCTGGATCTGTCCCCTGCCGTGCGTCATAGTTTGAAAGTTTTCGGTCCTGCTTTCGATCCACTTCACCGGTTGACCCAGTTTCATGGAAGCGATGCATACAAGTAGGTCTTCGGGATAGAGCGCGAGTTTCGCACCAAAGCCGCCGCCCACTTCGGGTCCGATCACCCGAATCTTGTTTTCGGGAATCTGCAGGATGTTAGATAGACCGGACCTCACGCTGAAAGGGGATTGCGTCGAAATCCAGAAATTCAGAAACCCCGAAGCGGACGAATAATCCGCAAGGCAGGCACGCGGTTCCAGGGGCGCCGGCGCTAGCCTCTGATTCAGTTGTTTGACCTTCGCCGTTTTGAATGCATTTTTGAAGGCGAGGTCTACGTCGCCGTAGGATAAACGATCAACAAGTGCTACATTGCTCTGAAGTGAGCTCTGAGCGATCGGGCTTTCTTTTTCGATCGCTTTTTCCATGTCGACGGCGGCTCCGAGTGGTTGATACTCAACTTTGACGAGTTCAGCTGCATCCAGAGCGTGGTCTTTGGTATCCGCAACAACGAATGCAACAGCTTCTCCGAAGTAACAGGCTTCCCTGCTTGCAAGTACGGGCCTCGGGATCTTCCGCCCGTCCGGCATCGCGAGTACGGGGAGGACTACGTTTTCCGGTAGATCTTTGGATGTGATGACCAGTTTTACGCCAGGAGCTGAGAGAGCATCCGAAGCATCGATTTTTCTAATGGCCGCGTGCGCGTACGGACTGCGAACCACGATCGCGCTATGCAAATTCGGAAGCTTTAGGTCATCAACATACCTGCCCTGTCCGGTGACAAGCCTGGGATCCTCGCTCCTTTTCAGCGATTTACCAACGATGAGAGCGGACTCTGCGACTTCAACCTGTTTTTCCACTGTCTCGAAAATTTGCTGCTGGGCCAAACTGAAATGACAGCATTACAGGACAGTTTTATGTCTTAGTGAACCATCTGGATTCCAAACATTAATTCACCACAATTAGTTCGTCACAATCGCATTCAGACCTGAAGAAGTTCCCCGAAATTTACGACCCTGAATTGTGAGCCCGGACTTTCTATTCTTAGAATCGGCTCGATCGAGCTGGGGTCTTCCTTTGTTTCCTCCCAGAGGTTCCAGTGCATCGGAACTACAATCTTCGCTCGAAGGTCTCTGGCAGCCATTGCCAGCTTCTGAGCGTTCATGTAGTACGGTTTCTCTGGGTTCGGAATTTGCTTCCCGAAATTCAGAAGAGCGACATCGACGCTGTAGCTGTCACCAATTTCCTTGAATCCCCCGAAGTAGGACGTGTCTCCGCTGTGCAAAATATTTCCGGTGGGTGTTTCCAAGAGTATCATCACCGCCTGTGGCTCGTACGGGTCACTCGAGCTAAAGACTCGAACGTTGAAGGATGGCGAAATCTCGAGTTTCATTCCGGGAGAAACTGTGATCGCTTTCGAAGATGATAGTCCCCCGTTGATTGCTTTGTCCGTCGCAGATTTTGGTCCAATAAAAACGGCACCCGTTGACCTTACGATTCCTGCGATGGTTGGGACATCACAGTGATCTGCGTGCTCATGGGTCGAAATCACAGCATTGGCTTTCCGAACTTTTTCCGGCGGGAAAGGGATGGGGTACGCCCGATGAGTTGTTCTCTTTGCGTCAGGGGGAACTAGCCAGGGATCGATGTAAACTACATCACCTCGATAGCGCAAAACAAATCCTGCCCCGCTTAGACCCCAGATCCTTGCTCTACCGACGCTCGTAGAATTTTCAATCTGTTCTAGCAAATTTTCTGAATTTTCTTGTACCATTAACTCCGCAGAGAATCGATCGGCTAAAAACAGTTTTTGGAATCAAAAAGTCAATTTTTCAGTTCACACAAGACACACTCGGAACAATTTTATCTGGTTTTAAACTACGAGTTATTGGCAGCCTCTTATGACGAGGAAATCCAAAACAGGATTGAAGATTTCACTGGACATTGGAGAAAACGAGAAAGATCCAACGGAATTCCGAGATGCTATGGTTCTCGCGGAAAGATTGGGGTTCGACGTCGCTTGGCTGGGCGACCACTTCATGCCTTGGATGGATAGTGGCAACCGCTCTGCTTACGTTTGGTCGCTCATCGCGTCCTCTCTCGAAGCATCAAGAAAAATTAAGATTGGACCTTACGTGACCACTCCAATAGGTGCCAGGTATCATCCTGCCATAATTGCGCAGGCCTCCGCTACCCTTGACAACATGTATCCCGGAAGATTTCTCTTGGGGGTGGGAACAGGAGAAGCGGTCAATGAAGCGATGTTTCTTCCGGGGGGTTGGCCGCCGTGGAAGGAAAGGGCCCAAAGGTTAGTTGAAGGGACCCTGCTAATGCGAAAATTATGGACAAGTGCTTCTTACTTTGATTTCGACGGCTCATTTTTCAGGGAGAAGCAGATTTTCCTATACACGAAACCGAGAACTGATCTGAAGATCTACTTTTCAGCAGTTGGCGAAAAATTTGCTGAGATCTCTGGCAGATATGGCGACGGTCTGATTACTGTCGGTTCCCGAAACCCTCTGGAGAAATGTCGAGACGTATTATTTCCTAGTTTTGATCGGGGTGCGAGAAGTGTCGGCAAAGATCCAGATAAAATGGAAAAAATCCTGACAGTAAGTTTTACATTGGAAGACCCTGACACTTATTTGAAAACGCACAAGCAGTACGCAGGCAATCTGAAAAAGAACGCCCTCTCCGAGCCCGATCCGAGAAAGATCGGACACATGGGCGCCGACCTGCCGGACGATGTCATCCTGAAGAGTACGAACTTTTGCTCCGACTGGTCGGATGTCGTCGAACTCATCCACAGGTACAAAGAGATAGGTGTGGACCAGATCGTGCTCCCATCAGGCCCCGACAAGAAAAGAATCAGAACATTCGCGAAGAAAATCCTTCCGAATTTTAAGTAAATTCTCCATTAGTGGGTAAGCAGTCTCCGGAAGATATCTCCGCTCTACTTTTCTCTTGAGTAATCCAATCAGAATATTAGCATCCGCAAGAACAGTCTTGATGAATGCCGACCCAGACCATAGACGACCTTGATACTCCATCCCTGATCGTAGACATGGATATTATGGAACGAAATCTGCGCAGGATGGCGAACTTTACAAGAGAATGCCATGTTGATCTCAGACCGCACGTAAAGACTCACAAGATTCCGGAGATTGCAAAGTTGCAGCTCGACGGGGGCGCAAAAGGAGTCTGCCTCCAGAAGCTGAGCGAGGCGGAGGTGTTTGCCGATCACGGGATCACGGACATTTTCATAACAAATGAAGTCGTCGGGAATCACAAGTACCCAAAACTAGCTCGCCTCGCTGACAGAATTGATCTCAAGGTTGCTGTTGACAATTACGACAACGCGGTTGAAATTTCCAAAGCCTGTTCGGAAATTGGAACAGAAATCAAAGTGTTAGTGGATGTTGACGTTGGTCTTCACCGCTGTGGAGTTCTCCCAATCGAAGCCGGAGACTTGGCGGATAAGGTTGCACGCCTGAAGAATCTTGTCTTTACCGGAATCATGGGCTATGATGGACACGCAAAGGGTGGAAAAACAAAAGAGGAGCGAGAAAAAATCCCAAACGAGGCGATGGATCAGATTGCAATCGCCCAGAAAGAAATCAAACGGCGAGGCCACGAGATCAAAGTCACGAGCGTAGGATCTTCGGTCAGTACATGGACAGATGCCAAGCGACCAGAGGTTACCGAGGTTCAACCTGGAATGTACCTTTTCAACGCGATAAATTTGATAGAGGCAGACGTAGCCACGATCGACGATTGTGCCCTAACATTACTATCAACTGTCATGAGCAAACCGACAGAGGATCGAGCCATACTGGATGCGGGGAGCAAGGCGTTTCACTTCGACCACTGTGCTTATCCTTGGCTCGTTGGGCTTGAAGGCGCTCAAATTTACGGATTCTCCGAAGAGCACGGTCATGTTTCGTTGAAGGGACCGAGCAGATCCCTCAAGGTGGGAGACCGGGTTCAAGCTATTCCACAGCACTGTTGCACGCTTATAAATCAGCACGACGAGATGATTGCTCTCCGAAAAGGGAATGTAGAAAACGTCTGGAAGGTCGCCGCCAGAGGCAAAATGAAGTAAAAGTTACCGACCTGAATAGTCTCTTTTGATAAGCAAGGAAGTTAGAGCGATGAAGGTTGCAATTATCGGAGCCGGGAGCGCCGCATTTTCAATAGCATGGATCAGGGACCTTTGCATAATGAAAAGTGCTCCAGGGAGCACGTTTTCTCTCGTCGATGTAAACGAGCAGCGCCTTGACGCGGCCTACGGACTTGCGAAGAGGTATGCAAAGGAGTTAGGCGTTGAAATAAAATTCGAGAAATCCCTGGATAGACGTAGGGCTCTTCGGGACGCGAATTTTGTATTGAACACCGCCTTCCCGAGCGGCCACGATTATACGGAGAAGATGCGTGCGATTGGTGAAGAACACGGTTACTACCGGGGCATAGACAGCGTCGAGTTCAACTTTGTATCCGACTACTACACGATTCTCGGCTACAAGCAGTACCAGTTAGCTCTGGACATTGCTTCGGACATGGAAGAAACCTGCCCGGATGCTTGGCTCCTTCAGGTTGCAAATCCCATTTTCGAAGTGACGTCGCTTTTGCGGAAGGAAAAAAGTAAGATCAAAACGGTCGGATTCTGCGACGAGTACATCGGAATCTACCCATTGATGATGACGCTAGGACTGAGCCCGGCAGACGTTGAGTTTCAAGTCTCGGGTTTCAACCACTGTATCTGGCTGACAAAGTTCAGAGATGCGAGTACCCGTGCCAACCTGTACCCGGTGATTGACGATTGGATCGCGAACAAAGCGACGGAGTTCTGGCGGACCACCGAGATTGGTCTGTGGCAGGAAACACTCAGCCCTGCTTCGGCTGATATGTACAAGATGTACGGGCTGTACCCCATTGGGGACACTACACGGAGCTTCACATGGAAGTACCATTACAATCTCGAAACCGCAAAGAAATGGTTCGGACACCTGGGCGGTACCGATTCCGAGGTCGGACTTGAGCTGAGGCTCAAGAGGTTCCAGGCCGGAGTGGACAAGTTGTTCCGGCTCACCAACGATCCAAACGCCAAGCTCACCGTCGAAGTTCCTCCTGAAAAGGGGCACTCGGAATTTTCCGATTTCATCGATGCTACGATCACTGGAGAAGAAAAGAGGCTCTTTCTGAACATTCCAAACAACGGCCTACTGACGCAGTTTCCACAAGATCTTGCGGTTGAACTGCCTGTCATGGTATCAAAGGATGGAAAGATGAAGCCGGAGCACGTAGATCCGTTTCCAAAACGGCTCGTTAATTTCGTCTTGATTCCCAGGATGATGAGGATGGAGTGGGGGCTAGAGGCTTTCAGAACGGGAAGCAGGGAGGTCTTGGTCGAGATACTCATTCGGGATCCGCGGACAAAATCGGAGAAGCAGGCGCGCGATGCGATCGAGGCGATAATGACCATGCCGGAAAATTCTGATATGGCTAGGCACTACAAGTGACCGGACCCTTTTCCTTGAAAAATTTCCGGCACGCTTCTTATTCTTCTTGCCGACGTTCCGTTCTAGTAACTACCTTCCATCTAGATTTTGTCTGTCTGCGAAAATAATTTCAAATCGTGTTTTGCAATTATGGGATTATCATGAAAATAGCGATCGTAGGAGCGGGAAGTGCTGCTTTTTGGGTCTCGACGCTTAGAGACTTCACGGTAATGAAAAGCGCGCCCGGCTGCACAATATCACTGGTTGACGTAAACAATGAGCGATTGGACGCCGTTTACGATCTTGCGAGGAGGTACGTGAAAGAGGTTGGAGTTGACATTAGATTTGAAAAAGCCGAGAACAGACGCCAGGCCTTAAAAAACGCAGACTTTGTCCTGAACACCGCATGGGTCGGAGGACATGAGTACGCGGAGAAGATGAAAGCTATCGGCGAGAAGCATGGCTACTACATGGGGATCGACCACCGCCAGGTAAGGTTCATCGTAAGCTACTCCCAGTTCAAGCTCGCCCTTGAAATCGCAAGAGATGTAGAGGACATCTGCCCGGACGCTTGGATGATGCAGATCTCGAACCCGGTATTTGACATCACGACATTGATTCACAGACAGCGCAAAGTCAAGGTCGCTGGTTTCTGCGATGGCTTCGTCGGGATTTACCGCCTGATGATGGCACTCGGCTTGAGTCCCGCTGACGTATACTTTCAGGTCGCTGGACTAAATCATTGCATCTACCTGACAAAGTTCCAGAACAAAGAGGACGGCAGCAATCTTTACCCGATGATCGACAACTGGATAAAGAATGAGGCAGGAGAGTTCTGGAAAAATAACGAGATTGGTCTTTGGCAGGAGACGATCAGCCCCGCGGCTGTGGACGTTTACAAGCACTTCGGCCTCTATCCAATCGGTGATACCGGAAGGGAATTCATCTGGAAGTACTACTACGACCTCGATACTTTGAAGCGATGGTTCGGCTCGATCGGCGGGACTGATTCTTCAATCGGGAACCCCATGCGCCTCAAGAGGTTTCAGGCGAACGTAGATGAGTTATTCAAACTGAGTAACGATCCTAACGCTTCGGTCAAAGCCTTCCTGCCACCTCAAAAGGGGCTGGACGAGTTCTCCGACTTTATCGACGCAATCCACCTCGGAGAGGAAAAGAGGCTGGTCCTCAACATACCAAACAACGGTGCGCTGCCACAGCTTCCTTCCGATGCGGCCGTTGAAGTCCCAGTCAATATCAAGAATAGGAAGCTTTACCCAGAGCACGTCGATCCGTTCCCGAGCCGCCTGCTGAATTTTATGATAATTCCAAGACTTTTGCGCATGGAGTGGGGGCTGGAAGCTTATCTTTCGGGAGAAAGAGAGATGCTGGCCGAGATTCTAATCCGTGATCCAAGGACGCACTCAGAGAAACAGGCAAGGGAAGCTCTGGACGATATTTTATCGCAGCCGGAGAACAGGGAAATGGCCGCATACTACAAATAAGTCAGATTTTCAGCAGTCCCATATTTTCGATCAGTTTTTTCAGCTCGAGTTTCGTTTCATCGGCCAGAGGAACGTGTGGACTCCTGGTGAACGACGATTTCACCACACCACGCAAACGAAGGGTCTCCTTCACGATTTCGAAAGCTGATTGGGAGTGCTGTGACTGAAACTCCAGCCACGGTTTGTATTTTGAAAAGGTTCTCTGGGCTTTTTCAAGATCTCCTGCCCTAAAATCGTTGTACGATTGGACAATGATGTCGGCCATGCACGGGTTCGGAATGCTCCCGACGGCTCCGAGCGCAAGCTCCTCCAGGAGCAACCGCCCTCCCATCCCACCGAGGATAGACAGCCTGTTTCCAATCGTGATTTTCGTATCCCTGATCTTATCCAGGGTCTTTCCGCCCTCTATCTTCACGCAGAGGAACTGTGGAAATTCGTTTGCGAGTCTGGCGTAGAGGCCCGGTTCCATCTTGATTCCGTTGAAATCCTCGGCGTCCTGAATCATTACCGGGAGATCAACCTTGGAAAAAATGGTGCTGAAATGCTCGTGAAGCGCGAGTGCAGCTTCCTTTCCTACCAATGCGGGCTGGGCGATGATTCCGTCCGCTCCGGCATCCTTCGCATATTTCGCAAGTTCAATTGAGGAGGCCGTTCCGAGGTGGCTGATGCCGGCCCAGACGGGAACCTTCCCGTTTGCCTCATCGACAGCGACCTCAAACGTCCGTTTCCTTTCATTATCGGTAAATTTGTAAAATTCTCCTGCGATGATCGATACAGCAACACCGCTGACTCCCCACTCTATGCTCGTTCTGACCAGAGAGCGCTCGCTATCTTCGTCAAACATCCCCTTGGTGTCGGTAAGAGTACTGAGGGCAGGTATTATCCCGGAGGGCTTATCCATTTTTTATCGGTCTCTTGTCCAATGTTTTGAATTAGGGCATCGAGCCTATTTGTAGTACGATGCAAGACCACTGTGCTCCGGTAGGGCTAGAATCTCGTCAAGTGCATCTCTTGCCTGTTTTTCCGATTTCGTCCTCGGATCTCTGATCAAAATCTCTACTAGCATCTCTCTTTCCCCTGAGAGGAAAGCTTCCAGACCCCACTCCATTCGGAGCATCCTGGGGATGAGAACAAAATTCAGGAGTCTGTTGGGGAAGGGCGGTATCTTTTCTGGGTAAAGCCTTCCATCCTTCATCACTACAGGCACCTCGACAGCCACGTCATCCGGAACCTGAGAGATTGCGCCCTTGTTCAGAACGTTGATTACCAGTCGCTTTTCTCGCCCAAGATGGATTGCATCGATAAAGTCGGAGAACTGGTCGAGGCCTTTCTCAGGAGGAATCTCAGCTTTCAGCGAAGCTTTCGGGTCGTTGCTCAGTCGGAAAAGCTTGTCCACGTTTTTCTGGAAATCTTCGAGACGAAGTGGATTTCCGATCTCGGAATCGGTCCCGCCGATTGGTCCAAACCACTTCTTCAAAGTGTCTAGGTCATAATAATACTTCCAGAGGAACTCGCGACCAGAGTCTCCGACCGGGTAGAGGCCAAAGTGCTTGTAAGCGTCAACCGAAGCAGGACTGAGTGTCTCTTCCCACAAACCGAGCTTATGCTCTTTCCAGAAATCCTCGGCTCTGTTTCGCGCAAAATCGTCGATGACAGGATAGGCATTCTTGCCGGTCTCAGAGTAGAAGAATTTGGTCAGCCAGATGCAGTGGTTGAATCCTGCGACTTGGAAGTCAACTTCGGCTGGACTCAGACCTAGAGCTAGTAGAAGTTGCAGGTAGCCGCTCCTGAAACCATCGCAAAACCCTGCGACCTTGATCTTCCTCTCGCGGTGAAGAAGCGTGGTGATCTCGAAAACTGGGTTGGCGATCTGCAGGAGCCATGCGTCCGGACAGATCTCCTCCATGTCTTTTGCAATCTCGAGGGCGAGTTTCATTTGGTCGAATCCGCCGATGAACCGGACGTGCCTGTGATCGATCCCTCTGTAGTAACCATGCTTTTCTCCGATCTTTCGCACCTTCTCAGTATAATCGTGACCTCCGACGAGAGCAGTATTAAGAACAAAATCCGTACCACGTAAAGCGCTCCTCCGATCATCACCCTTTTCGAAGGTAACGTCTACTCCGACTTCCTTCGCGTACCTCGTCCCCAGATCGTGGACGGCATCCAGCCTTCCCTTGTTGATGTCAACTAGAGAAATGGTCGATCCTGGCGCACTTTCCATCAGACAAAGGTCGCGAATCATCGACATCCAGAAGACGGCGCTTCCCGCGCCAATTATGGTTATTTTCAAATGTTCTCACAATTCAATCTCGAGTGGCGAATTAAATATTAATGATGACAAGATGCTAGCCGACGAAATTCCTGAACCCTCGCATATTTTCGGGATCGTGTGCGCGGATCCCATCCTAGTTGGATTGGGGCCCTTCGAGGGAGGCTAAGAGGTTTTCAAAAAGTAATGTCGCCACGGGATCTTTGCCATAGCCCCCGAAATTTAGAGTAGAGACGAGCGCAAGACCGCCTTGGTCCGTCCTCGCTTTCAGGATTGTTGCGCCGAAATTATGCACCCACCCCTGAAAGTAAGCTGCATGTATTTTCTCGCTATCCTCCGGAAGAATGTTTCTAATTATGTACTTGGGGGAAACTTCAGAGTACGACCAACTCATGGGGTTCTCGATTGGCAGTTGCGAGAACATTTCATTTCTCATTATGACATTGTAACCCTGAACTCCATCGTCCTCTCGCGGTTCCACAGTATAACTCCTTTCTCCAACTTTCAAAACTCCACTCTCATCAGGAAGGATCAGAGCCCTTCCACCGATCGAGAGATGATGGTTCACCGTTTCATCGCAAGTTGAAGATATCATGATGTGTTTGGGATCCGATGCGATATTCATTTGAGAAGAACTAGATTGAATCTTCTTTTTGAGCAGGTTCAAGGTGCCAAAACGATCTAAATGCCCTGCTGGCTCGTGAAAATAGAGTGAAGATGGTGACGATCTTGCTTTCAATTTCGGCGAGACTAGAAAATCAATCGATTCTGAAACGATTTGATCTTCGGTTCTCAAATTTAGATCAAGAGCAAACATTGTAGGTCTTGTAACTCGAGGCGCTTTGAGCCTAATTTTGGAAATGGTGGATAGGCCACAAGACTTTATCAATTTTATTCTCTCCTCCCCACTCTCTTTCCCGAAGCGCCAATCTAGAGTGCAGTTGGCCATTTCCCCGGAACGCATATTTGAAAAAAGCACCGGGACCGAAAGTGTCTGGCCGGACCAAACGTTGGTTTTGGTGCTTGTCCGGTCTACAATCAACATCGCGTCGGCGTTCAGTTTCTGTATATCTCCAAAGCCTTCCTTTCTTGCTCTCTGAAAATCAAGCAAACCGTTGGCTTCCCAATGCAGATCGTAAAACTGAGTAATTACGTATCCGCAAAGCTCCGGCATTTTCCGCATAGATTCGATCATGAATTTGAGGGATTTGTATTCGTGCCTCTGGGTCGCTACCTCCATGTTCTCTAGATTTTTCCACACCGATGAGAGTCCCGAATTCTCGAATCTTCTCTCGAATCCTGCTGGCACCCCGGATTCCCATCCCTGAGAAAACCACCATGGAACTTCTCCTCGCTGAGAAATAGTTGGCAATCCCCACGCGCCAAACTCCGAAATAACAATTGGCTTATCTTCATTGGGTGTGTTGGGGCCAAAAAGCAGCTTCTTTCTTCTCTTAGGAGAAGATAATGAATCTAGAAACTCAATCCACCGCTTGTACCCGGCAGGGATAGCGGTGTAGAAGTGAAAGTCGGCAATGTCGGTCTTTGAAGTATGGTAATTCGGATAGCACGGCGAATTATCGATGACCAGTGTGTCAGGGGAGAGGGACTTTCCCATCGCATACATCTTGTTTAGCCATCTGGCATGATCCGGGTTGGAGGGATCCGGACCCCAGGCTTCATTTGCGATGCACCAAACGATGACGGACGGATGATTCCGATCCCGCATTAGATTGCCCTTGAATATCTGTTCGAGTCGGTTTCTTGCATCGTCGTTCAAGATTTCGACGTTGGGGAGGTCTTCCCAGATAAGAATTCCCAACCTGTCAGCCCATTTGAGGTACCTGTCGTCTTCGATTTTCACATGGAGCCTCAGAAGATTGAGACCCATTTGTTTCGCTAGCTCGAGCTCGCGGCGAATGAACGCCTCGCTTGGCGGCGTGTACAATGTTCCCGGATAGAATCCTTGGTTCAGGGCACCTTTAATCAGCAACGGTTCGTTGTTCAAAAACAATTTGCTGTCGACGGCTTGGATTTTCCTGATTCCGAATTCGACAGAGATTTCATCGATCGGTTTTGACCCACGGAAGAGACGCACTCGTGCCTCGTAAAGATGCGCGTTCGCGGGGCTCCAAAGCTTTGCACCGTTTATCGGGATGGTGAATTCGATTTTTCCTTTCTGAGGAGAACGGGCAAGATCAACATCTCGTTCGGCAACCTGTTCACTTTTACTTCCTGGATCGGAAACCTTCTTCAAAGAAAAAACTCGAGTATTAAGTGAATAGTCACTAGAAATATTGCCACTTAGTTTGACTGATAATGTGACAGACCTTAAAGAAGAATTTGAGCGGACGAAGCAATCATCGATGTGTACGTTAGACAGCAATTCCAAATACCCGCCCTGCCAGATCCCTCCGGCATGTCCGTACCACTTTTGTTTTCCATGAGGGTAGCACGGCAAAATTCTTGGATGAGGAAAGTAGGTTCTAACAGTGAAAGTGTTAGTTTTTCCAGATTCTAATACGTCGCCGAGATCGGCGACGACAGGACGATATCCTCCGCCAAAATCTCCGGGAATGGGAACTCCGTTTATCCAAATCGTTGGGTCGTAGTTGATCGCCCCGAATCTAAGGATCGCAGATGACCCAATAAATTCATCTGGCACGTGAACCTCTTTTTGGTACCAGACAAATCCACAGAACTCTCGAAGATCGGCAAACTGCGATTGAAATGGAGAGGAAATCAAACACTTTCTGGTTTCTTCCGTCCAAGGAGACTTTCCAAACCATCCGAGAGACTCACCTGAACTGTCGGCATCTTCCCTAAATCTCCATTCCCCATCTAGCAGAATCTTCAATCTGGGAAAAACGACTTCGGGAGTATTAGTAGTAGAAACCATCACACATTCGCCCCTAGTACCTATCGACCAAAGTTCTCATTCAAGATAATGTTGATAAAAAAAGAATTCTTGGTTTTTCAATGCATTGCAAAGCGGTGTTGAGGTTTCTAATTTAAGGTGTGAGTACGTGAGCGACCCGATCGGACTGCAAGAAGGCAGACCCAGATTAAGCTGGATATTGAAATCTGCTGGCGGTCGAGGAAAAAGGCAAACGGCATACCAGGTCATAGTTTCTGACAATCTTGACGAGCTCATAAATGATCGAGGTAATTTTTGGGACACGGGGAAGATGATCTCGGACAAATCAATTTCTGTTGAGTATGACGGAAAAAAGCTGAATTCTGAAAACTGCTGTTATTGGAAGGTTAGGGTTTGGGACGAAAATGACAGTCCTTCAGATTTCAGCCAGGTCGCCTCGTGGGAAATGGGCCTGCTGTATGAGGACGACTGGAAAGCAAAATGGATCGAGGGCGATAACCTTGTGAGAACTGAATTTGATCTCACTGCTCCTCCGACAAGAGCCCGTGCATATGTCTCAAGCCTTTGTTACTATGAACTAAGGATCAACGGAGAGAAAATAGGTGACCGGGTCCTCGATCCGGCTCCTTCAGATGCAAGCAAGCGAGTCTACTACGCAGTTTTCGATATCACTTCGGTCCTTCGATCGGGAAGAAACGCAGTAGGCCTGATGCTCGGGGCGAGGCGAGAGGGTTCGAACAACGCGATCGTCCAGCTCGTGATAGAAGATGAGAAAGGGGTCAAAAATTCAGTCGGCACCAACGAAGTTTGGGAGACAACCGACCAAGGCCCGATTGTTTCCAGTGATCTTTACAACGGAGAAACGTATGACGCGAGATTGGAAAAGAAAGGCTGGGACTGCCCCAATTTCCAGGAGAAGTGGAATAAGTGCAAACTTGCCGATGTTAATGGAATCGGTGGGCTCGTTTCCTCCGCTTTCTTTCCCCCGATCAGAGTTGTCAAGTCGTTAAAACCCTCCCGAATTTCGGAACCAATTCCAGGAGTCTATCTCTTTGACCTTGGTCAGAACTTTAGCGGCTGGACGAAGCTAAGGGTTGAAGGCCCTAGAGGAACCGAAGTTACAATGAAGTTTGCGGAGCTTCTGAATCCGGACGGGACTCTAAACCGAGGGACAAACCGAGCAGCAAAGGCGACTGACGTCTACATCCTCAAAGGGGCCGGAAAAGTCGAAGAATACGAACCCCGGTTTACGTACCATGGTTTTCGATTCGTCGAATTGAGTGGGTTCACGGGCATTCCGACACTGGAAACTCTTGAGGGCCGTTTCGTGCACTCTGACGTTGAAAGTTCCGGCTCTTTTGCGTGCTCTGATGACCTATTGAATTCGATTCATCGGAACACGATCTGGTCTCAGCTCAGCAACCTCATGGGGATCCCGACCGACAGCCCGCAGAGAAACGAGCGACTTGGCTGGCTTCAGGACACCATGCTTTCCGCAGAAGAGGCGACGATGAATTTCTGGATGCTAGGATTTTTTGAGAAACTCCTGGATGACATACTCGACTCCCAACATGAGGACGGTACAATTCCGGACGTCGTTCCATCTTTTGGGGAAAGATATCCTGCGGATTCTAGCTGCGGTGCGACATACATAGCGATTGCATGGAACGTTTACGAACTTTATGGAGACAAAAGAGCTCTTGAGAAACACTATCAAGGAATGAAGAAGTGGGTTGAATTCGAAATCTCAAAATCCAATGATCTCACTCTCAACTTGAGCAAGTATTGGGATTGGTGCTCCCCAAGCCACGTAAAACCTATCGAAACTCCCGGCGAGTTGATATCGACTTTTTGGTTCCATCAAAACTGTTCGAGATTGTCGGAAATCGCTCGGGTACTGGGTAACCTCGAAGATTCCGAAAAATATTCTCGGTTGTCAGACGAAATCAAGAATTCGTTCAATCGAAAATTTCTTGCTGAAAGGGAAGATCGCAACTATGCCCACGCCGAGCGGTATTCGAAATTCTGGGGATATGGTCTGAGCCAGACCTGTAATTTACTACCCTTACAAGCCGCAATCGTTCCAGAGGACAAGTTAGGGCAGGTTATCGAAGGATTGATTCAGGATATCGAGATAACCCATGATGGGCATCTTAATACGGGAATCATAGGGACTAGATTTTTCTTCCATGTTCTTACGAAGTACGGTTTCGGCGAGCTCGCATTTAGGGTTGCGACACAGACGACGTATCCGAGTTACGGCTACATGATACGAGAAGGTGCGACTACTCTGTGGGAGAGGTGGGAGTACTTGGGAGGTGTGGGGATGAACTCCCATAATCACATAATGTTTGGCGCAATCGATGGATGGTTTTTCAATACCCTGGGTGGCTTCCAACACGACCCATCTTCAACAGATTACGGACACTTTTTGATAAGACCTCTAATTCCAAACGATCTCAGATTTGCTTCTACATCGCTCGAAACTGCTCGGGGAACATTGAGGTCGGAGTGGAGGAAGAACAGAGAAAATGGAAGAGAATCCTTACTATTATTCGTTGAGGTTCCTCCTAACAGCTGGGCTACTGTTTGTTTCCCAAAACTCGGGCTTGAGCGGTTCAAGCTTGATGAAGGGTCTACAGTTATTTTTGAGGATGGCATTTCAAGAACAGTCGAAAGAGAAGGAATAATATCGATCAAGAACATTGATGGATACATCGAATGCGAAATCGGCTCAGGATTTTACGAATTCAAGCTGCATGAATAAAAAGTCGTTTGAGGGAAAACTCAGGATTTTCCCCCAGATGGTTGTTGGGCTTCCGGTTTGCGTCTCATCATCATTGCCGCCGCGGCGGCTACGATGATAATGATCACAACACCGATTCCAGCGTACAATAGAGTTGGGGAAGAAGATGAAGTTGTCGTTGTAGCTGCGGTAGAGACTATGGTAGTTGGAACCGCGCTAGTTACTGTAGACACAACTGTAGAACCTCCTGAGGTGACAGTTGAGAGCACCGTTGAGGAAAGTGTCGAGACCGTGCTCACCGTCGCGGTCACTGTCGAAACTGCAACCGAACTTGAGGAGGAATTGACCGGGGCGGCCTCGAACAATGTCTCATCCCAGAACACCGGGCTAGTCTCAGCTTGCGTGTTATAGATTCCAGTATACTGGGATTCACTGCCCCAATAGATGTTGTTCGAAATGATCAGGTTTCCGAAGATATTGTAAAGCGGTATCACGGGAACCTCGTGAGCGTTGATCCAGGCGCACTCCATAGCGTCAGAATAGTATTGCGACGAATTTACGACATCATTCTGTAATCTAGCATACACCTGTGCATAAGTCGCGTTCCAGAATGTGAAGGTATTGTTAACAGGAACTTCATATGTGCCAAGCTCTAGCGTTATTCCGGGACCGGGAGTCACTCCCCAGTTATTCATATAGGCGGGAGTTACTTCACCGACAACGACCTGCCATCCAACCGGATTGGCTTGTGTTGCCAAGTTGTTGAACGTTGTAAGCTCCTCCGCAATGTCCTGTACTCTGATACCAACATCGGCCCACTGGGCTGATACTATTGTTGCAGTACTCGCCTGCCAGGGTCTGATGGACTCGTATTGCAATGTGAAGGCGACAGCAGTTCCGTTGGGATATTCAAGAGTTGTACCGGCGTATTTGAATCCGGCCTGCACAAACAATTGTTCAGCCTCCGTCGTGTTGTAAGTATAGCCCACAGGTCCTGTGCCATTCGAATATCCGATTGCCTGATTATACGCGGGTAGAAGCAGGTCTTGATTTTCAGAGGCATTCGGCGCGGATGCTCCATTCACCGCGTAGTTAATCTGGGTTATGTTGGTTGCATAGGCTAACGCCTGTCTCACAAGCGTATTATTGAAGGGATACGTCCAGTCATTGAACTCTATGCCAAGCGTATGGCCCGGAATTGCTTGAGGAGGATTGACGATTGAGAATCCCGGAATGGTGAGGCAAGACCCTGGTCCGCAACTAGCCATGCCAATTTGCCCAGCTTCCAGTGCACTCAGCAGAGCCGAATTTGAGGAATACTGATAGTAATCTAGTGTTTGGTATTTTGGAGTCCCCTGCCAGTAGTAGGGATTCGCCTTCAGTATTACTGGATTTTCACCAATGGTGTAGTTTGTTAAGTAGAAAGCTCCATCGGATACGATGTTAGTCAAGTCTTGAAATGAGGATACCGTTGTACCGTTATACTGCCCGAACGTCTCTTTTGGCAATATTTCAAATCCGTTGAAAATAATATCATAGAGCATGAAATTGCCTGGTTGAGTATTCACCTGAACAGCTGTTGAGTTTAAGATCGTAATACCGTTAACATACGGAGCCGTGTAGTAACCTGATTCGTTGTAAATGTTTAACGTGAATGCCAAATCTGTAGCATTCAACGGACTGCCATCGCTCCACTTCAGGTTCGGCCGCAGATTTAGGATCCATATTGTGTTATTCGCATTTTGCGTCCATCCCGAGGCCATCCTCGGGCTGATGAAGGCTAACGGTGGAAAATTAATCGAGTACGCGTAATCGTAAAGGAGCGAGCAGAGGTGAGTATTACAAGAGGGATTCAAAGGATTCAATGCGGCTATGGGAGGAGTGTCTACCTCGCCGAGGGATAGTACAGTCGAGGATGCGCTTGAAGCAGCATGCACCTCTTTTACTCCGAAGGAAAGGCTTGTCGACGAAAGGGCTAGCAAAGCGAACATGAGGAGAACTATAACGAGTTTCGTGGATTTCCCGAGGCTGGATCCAATCCGCATGCGTGCATCGAATAGGGAGCAGAAATAAAAAGCTTCTTACGCAAATCATTCGGCAGCATTCCGAAATTCGTTGCGTTTTCTTTTTCATTTTCTAAGATTCAATCGTCGGAATCAAGCGCGACTGACTCATCTTTTGGCCTAGAAAAATATTGGACTGCCGCTCAATCTTCTAGTGGAATCATTCTAATTCGCAGGCCTGTGTTGAAGCAAGAATAATCAGTCATGTCGAAGCAGCAATCTTCTATCATGACCACATCTCTTAAGAAATGGATAACTAAAAAATCGACCAAGAATAAAGCATCATGTCAACGAAGCTGGCATTCAATTCCTATACTGTACGTGATAAGCTAAACAATCCCGAAAACGTTGAAAAAACATTCAGACAAATTCGCGAGCTAGGCTACTCGGCAGTCGAGCTAGACCTAGACGGCCTTCTTCTTCAATTCGAAGTAGAAGAATTGAAGGACCTTCTCAATCGGGTGGGAATGAGGGCTTTTTCAGCGCACACAGAGTTTGAGCGTTTAGAGTATGGGATCGACGACGCCATCGAGAACATCAAAGCTATTGGACTTGAATACGTAGTGGTCCCGAATCTCCCGAGAGATCGATTCTGTAAGGACGAACAGGGATATCTGACGGGGACGAGCATGCTCGCCTCATTTGGTAAGAAACTAAACAACAATGGGATAAAATTCGCTTATCACAACCATTCAAAGGAATTCGAGAAATTCAGGGGAAAAACTGCAATGGAGATTATCTTCAACGAATCAAACTGGAAAAACTATCTCGCCGAAATCGATGTCTGCTGGGTGCAATATGGCGGAGGAGATCCTGCGGAATGGATAAGAAAGTTTCAGGGCCGCGTACCGCTGACTCATATCAAGGACCTCGGAATAGTGGAAGGAAAACCAGTGACGATGGAGGTCGGCGAAGGAAACATGAACATGCCCTACATACTTGATGCGTGCAAATATTCCGGCGTGGAGTGGTACATCGTCGAGCAAGACGACTCGCTCATAGACACGGTTGAAAGCCTGAGAATGAGCAAGAACTATTTGGAAAAGCTAGGAATATCGTAGTTCCGTAGTCGCTCTAGCTACCATCAATCGTACGCCGTGGCTGGGGAGATTTCTCCATTCACCGGGTCTAGTGGAAGAGGGGCAGGTTTCTTGCATGAGCTTTCGACGTAGACAGTCTTTTCAGTTTGAGCGGAATCGTAGTAGCTCTGCATGATGTCCAAGACATGATAAGCGAGCTCCAGGTTTGCACGGTGCTCTCTGCCGTTGAGAATCGCGAGAGCCATATCCAGAGTACCGATGCCCCTGTAGTCCGCCATGTCGTTCATGAATCCTCCCATCGGAGGGATCTCTGTCCATTCCTCTTGATCAGGCTTCTTTATCTTGACGTTCCCTCCAAATCTGTTAGGATTAGGAACCGAAAGCGAGCCGTTAGTGCAGTAAATTTCAATGTGCGGAAGATGGGTCGCCCAAACGTCAAATGTGTTCACAGTTGAGCATAAAACGCCGGATTGAAACTCGATCGCGCCCGTCACCAGTGTGGGCACTTCGACCTTTACAGTCCTGCCCCAGGGCGCTTTTGACAGTTCCGTTCTCTCCGCAAACGGCACTTGTATCAATGCGACTACCTTCTTTGCAGGCCCAAGTAAATTTACCAGATCGGTGAGATAATATGGACCCATGTCAAATAGTGGCCCGCCACCCTTTTGATAAAAGAACGCCGCGTTGGGGTGTTCATCTGGTCCGTGGTCTGCCCTAAATGCAGCGGCAGCAACTGGCTTTCCGATCCAACCATCGTCCAAAATCTTTCTTGCCGTTTGAAAGCCTCCGCCGAGGAATGTATCCGGGGCGGATCCGACCCTGACGGCCTTTGACCTTGCTGCCTCAAGAATTTTCTTTCCATCTTCTCGATTAGTCGCCAGTGGTTTTTCCCCGTAGACGTGCTTTCCAGCAGCTATGCCCTTCACCGTAACTTCGGCGTGAGCCTTTGGAACCGTGAGATTCACGATGATCTCAATCGAAGGATCCTCCAGAACTTCGCCCACGGAGCAGGCTTTCTCAATGTTGAAGTCCCGTGCCATCTTCTGAGCCTTTTCAGGAATGATATCAGCGATCGCTCGTACTTTGATTGCTTTGAACCCCGTAAGGTTCGCCAGGTAGATCATACTAATCATCCCTGCGCCGACAACGGCGACGTTGATCTGATTTTCGGACATTTTCGTGGACACTCGATTTATGGCGAGCTAATAATGTCTGCCGGGCTAGCCCGTAACTTTGAAGCAGGCGACTTTGTGTCCGGAACTCACTTCGACGAGTTTGGGTCGTTCTGCCCGACAGCGGTCAAAAGCAAAAGGGCAAACGAAAGAATATCTGCATCCCTCGAATTTCAACGGAATTGTGACATTTCCTTTTCTTGTCGCGGCAAGCAGCGGTCCTTCTTGCTTCATGAGCTTCTCTGGAGTAACAGATAGGAGAGCCAGTGTGTATGGGTGCAACGGATCCTTTAGGACCTCGGAAGTAACTCCTGATTCGACGATTTCACCTTTGTACATCACAGCCACTCTATCCGACAGCTTTGAGGCAACAGAGACATCATGTGTGATCAATAACACGGCGGTACCCATTTTCTGTCTAAGGTTCGTTAGAAGTGCAATGATTTCATTTCGCCTGACGAAATCTACCATGGTAGTCGGCTCGTCAGCGACCACGTACTCCGGTTCGACCACAAATGCCCTGGCTACAAGAATCCTTTGCTTCTGACCTCCGCTGAGTTCGCGAACGCTCTTGGAAAGGTAGAAACTTTCGAGTCCCATGCCGTCGAGAATTGTTGTCATTATATCCTCCCTCCTCGCGGGATCCTTTATTCTGCGAACATGGATCAGGGGTCTCTCCAACACTTCGCGAACACTAAGGTAAGGGTCAAGCGCGCTGTATGGATCTTGGTGAATATACTGAGCCTTTCCTCTCAGCTGCAGCTTCGTGTAACTTGAGACGTTTTCTCCGTTAAGCAGTATCTCTCCCTTGCTCGGCTTTCCCAGGCCGACTGAAAGCCTACCGAGAGTAGTTTTTCCGGATCCGCTTTCACCCACCAAAGCCATTACTTCCCCGTACATTATGGAGAGATTGACATCTTCCGCTGCGGTAACAATCCCACCATTTTTATCGTTGAAGTACTGGCAGACATTCTTGAATTCTAACACAGGAGAAGATGTCTTCCTTAATTCAAAGGATTGTTCAGATTCTTGCACTGCCCTAACCCCCAAAGAGAAAACATGCGACGCGGTGTCCGTCAGCGATCTGGATTAATCTCGGTACTTCTTCTTGGCAGCGGCTCATCACGTACGGGCAATAGTTCGCAAACGGGCATCCGTTCGTCGAAGATACATTTGATGCACCAGATCTTTTTGACGTGTCGATCTTCAATTTCTCTGTCAAGACCTGCGTGTAAGGGTGTTTCGCGTCCTCCATCACAGTCTTTATCGGCGCATCTTCAACGACCAGCCCCTTGAGCATTATTAGAATTCGATCGACCATGAACGACTGAACCGAAATGTCGTGAGAGATCAAAAGCAGACCTCCGACTCGTCCCTCGTTTTTCAAAGTCTTGATTGTAGACAGGACAGAGTACTGAGTTATCGTGTCCAGAGCAGTAGTTGGTTCGTCGAGAATGAGGATCTTTGGATTGGTAACGAGCGCCATCGAAATGATAACTCTCTGCTTCATCCCACCGGAAAGCTCGAATGGATACATCTTGTAGACATCCTCCGAGAGATCAACTGTCGCCAAAAGCTTCTTGGACAACTCTCTTGCTTCCTGCTTATTGTGGACGACGCCCTTATCCAAGATAAGCTCGTCCATGTTTTTCCCTACCGTCACAATCGGATCGAGCGAGTTCATTGCGGCCTGGAATATCATTGCGACCTCATTCCACCTAAAGCTGCGTAGCTCGTCTTGAGACATTGTTAGAACATTTTTTCCACCATAGATTATTTCGCCTGTCGCTTTGTTTGGCGGCTCTATCAGTCCCATCACCGCGTAGGCAACAGTGCTTTTCCCCGCACCGCTTTCGCCGAGGAGACCCACACTCTCTCCAACTTTCGTGTCAAACTGGACGTCCCTGCATGCCATCAGATTATTTTTCGACCCTATGAAATAGGATACATTGAGATCTTTGATACTTAGAGCAGTGCCAGTTTGCAAAGCTTGGTTGCTCGCCAACTTTCTTCGATTTCCTTCTACATGTTCTTGAAGGCGGACTCGAGTCCATATGCGATTAGAGCGAGGGACGTAACCAAAATCGCGATGCTCAAGCCCGGCGGCACCGGCCACCACCATGCCCCTTGGAGCAATGCGTTGTTGTCGTTTGATAATGAAATCATTGAACCCCAACTGTAGTCAGTTACGGGACCTACACCAATGAAGTCGAGAGAGGCGACCGTGAGAATCGCGCCACCGACTGCAAAGAGGGAATAGGTGAGTATAAGCGGCAAGGTGTGCTTTAGCATGTCTACAAACATTATTTTCCACGCCGGGACGTTGCTCAACTCCGCGACTTCAACAAAGGGCAGACGCTTCAGGGAAAGGACTGAGGACCTTAAGGTTCTGGACATACCAGCCCAAGCCAGTACGGCAATCAAAATCGCGACATTAAAATCACTTGGCTTCAAAAATGCCGCCGCGACAATCAACAGAGGAAGCGATGGCAGTGTAAGTATCACATCCGCAGCCCTCATAAGCGGTTCGTCCCACATCTTCATGTATCCTGCAATTATCCCGGTAGTAACGCCAAGTAAAGCAGTAACTAGAGCAGCAAGAAAACCTACGAAAAGCGTCGCCTGAGTACCAAACATCCATTCGCTGAACACATCCTGGCCTAAATTTGTCGTTCCGAACAGAAATTTCCAAGATGGAGGCGCTGGATTGTGTATCGAGACTGATACTGGAGCTAACGGATTGTACGGGAGGTAGACAACGCTCACAAAGTCAAGAATGACGAAAAAACCGAGAATACCTAGTCCTACTTTAACATCTCTTCTCTTTAATACTGACTTGAAAAGTAAGCTTGCAAATCCGTTACCGGATCTTAGCCGACCGATAAAGCTGCGCGAGGTTGTCTGGGTCGCTGTCATTTATTCTGCATACGACACCCTTGGGTCGATCAGTGGGTATACCAAGTCGGCAGCGAGGTTCGAGATGAGCACTACAATCGTAATTACGTAGAAGGCCGCCTGCATCACTGGAAAATCTTCAATTGCAACTGATTGAGCGATAATCGTCCCCATTCCGGGATATGAGAATGCGTACTCAATAGTGATTATTCCCCCGATTAAATAGCCTACGGAGAGGAACATCTGTGTTAGCGAAGGAATGAGGGAATTCCTCAACACTCTATTTATGATCATCCTATTACTAAGACCCTGGGCCTTCGTAGCGGCAACAAAATCACTGCCAACGATATCAATTGCGGCACTCCGTATGACCAATACGTGGCTCGGCAGTGATATGATTATGATCACAGATAATGGAAGAATCAAGTGTACAAGCACGGTGTAAAGAGTTGGAAGGACTGAATAAGCCTGCCCCGGAGGAAGCCACTTCAGCTCGAGAGCAAATATAAAAATAAACATAAGAGCGAGCCAGAAACCCGGAATAGAGTTCAGAAAGTAGAGTGCGGGCTGCAGGGTTCGATCGATGAATTTGTTTTTGTGTAGAGCAAGGTACACACCTACGAAAATGGATGCAATCCAAGCAATTGCTTGAGAGACGCCGAGCAATAAAAGCGTCCAAGGGAGAGCGAAGAGAACTATTGTCCAAGCGGACAGCGGGTAGTACTGGAACGATGGGCCGAAGTTAGGCGGAAAAGAAAATAAAACCTGCTTCATGTAGTTTGCAAATGCAATCGGGAGCGGCTCAGGTTTCCCAAAAACTTTCTCGAGTCTAGCAAGGACATTAGCGTAAGGAAGGTGATGAGCACCGGAAATTATCGAAGCGTAGGTCTCGACAAAGTCCCCTGGCAGCAGATGGGGTAAGAGAAAATTCAGAACGAGTACCGCGAGGAGCACAATGAATAGGGATACGAATCTACCGATTAGGTATTTTTTCGAGAACCTGCTTCTAAGGCGAATGGGCTTTCTCTCCTATTTGTTCCCGAAAGAATAAGGACTTAGGAATTGCCTCCTCAAACAATTGCCCCGATGAAATCATTTTCGCAAAGGACATCTTTAGGGCTAGCGATCATGAAAAAGAGTACCGGCATATTTCGAGTTTTTGATATTTAACACTTCGCCAAATTTACTTCAAGAAACTATCTCCGAAATTCGTTGGCCAAGAGACAGGTGAATGCTTGTTTGCGATCAATATCCGATGTAGACAGCCTTAGTTCTGGTGTAAAAGTCGATAGCTTCCTCTCCCTGTTCTTTGAACGTGTTCGCGCTCGATTTCTTGAAGCCCCCGAATGGCACGTGCAGCTCAAGACCGGTCGTCATCTTGTTTATCTTGATAACTCCGGCATCAACTTTGTCCGCGAAACTGAGCGCGCTTGAGAGATTCGAGGTGCATAATCCTGCAGTCAGACCAAACTCGGCATTATTTGCGATTTGGATTGCTTCATCCAGATTTTTCGCATTCATCACCGAGATAACAGGGCCGAATATCTCGTCTTTCGCAATTGTCATATCTGAAGAAACTTCGTCGAATATCGTCGGCCGGATAAAATATCCGTCCTCCAGTCCTTCGCCCCTAATTCGTTCACCACCGGCTACGAGTTTGGCACCCTCTTCTATGCCGATGCCAACATATCGAAGATCTTTCTGGAGTTCAGGATCAGAAACCGCCGGACCCATCATCGTAGCAGGTTGCAGTCCATCTCCGATTTTTGTCTGATTGGCTTCGGCTTTCAGCTTCTCAACGAACCGCTGCTTCACCTCCTCATGAACTATTACGCGACTGGTGGCAGTACATGCCTGACCTGTCAGTCCAAATGCACTCTTCGCGACAAGCGAGACTGCTTCATCCAAGTTCGCATCTGGCAGGACTATAGTTGGGTTCTTGCCGCCCATCTCAAGCTGAATCCTTGCTATTTTGCTTGAGTTTGCACGGGCTTTCTGAATGCCATACCCAACCTCGTACGAACCGGTGAATGAGATTGCATCTACATCCGGATTGACACTTCACTCGGCTCCTACAACCGAGCCAGCTCCGGTAACATAATTCAGGACTCCTTTTGGCAGGCCTGCTTTTTCAAGAGATAAAGTCATCTTTTGGGCAATCAGCGGCGTAAGAGACGCAGGCTTGAAAACTATCGTATTCCCAGAAATTAGGGCAGGCGCGATCTTCCACGTCGGTATCGCTATCGGAAAATTCCATGGCGTCATAATAGCGATTACCCCAAGCGGCTCTCGGACCGAGTAGAGCAGAGTTCTCTTGATTCCAGACTGGAAGGTTTTACCGGCGAGGCGACTGCCGATACCGGCATAGTATCGGAAAATATCTATCGATCTTTGGACTTCTCCTTTGCTTTCCGCGATAGTTTTCCCCTCTTCTTGCGTCAGAATCTTTGAGAGCTCGTCCGCCTGGCTTTCCAGTATATTGGATGCGGCATACAGAATTTTTCCCCTCTGAGGGGCAGGCGTGTTTCTCCATATCGGAAAAGCTTCTGCTGCGGAGTGAATGGCCCTCCGCGAATCCTCCTTACTTGAGGCCTGAAAAGCACCCGTCGGGATTGACGTGTGAGCCGGGTTAACGTTTTGAAACGTCTCGCCGGTTTCCGATTTTACCCACTGGCCTGAAATGAAATTCAAAATCTCTGTAGTCATCTGTTGTCCCCTTGTTCGTAATCCTGTTTACAACGCCATAATTAAAGAAAGTCGTGAAAAAGCTAACCATGTTTTCACTCTGTTTTGAACCTTCTAATTTTTCGCCATTAGAATGAGTAAAAATGTCTGTATACGACTATATTGAAGGTGGGGTATTTCCCACTCAATCAATGGTGTTCCTTTCGTCATATCTTACGTAAATGATTCTTAATAATGAGAAGGTTTCTTGTGTCATTATGCAATACAAACTTGAGAACGACACCTTCAAGCTGAAGTTTGAGATAGCAACGGGGGCGCTCAAGAGCGTGTTCCACAAAAAATCGCATTTTGAAGCGATCGGTGAGCCGAGACTCGCTTCGAACTTCAAACTTCTCGTACCGCTTCCAGAACTAAGGCACAACTATCTGGTTGGTTCACAGCAGAAGCTCGTTCGATTCGAAAGCGCAAAGAATTCATGCACTCTGTCTTGGGACAATCTCCAGAATAAGAACGGTACATTCGAGATAGGTCTGAAACAGTCTTTCGAATTAGGGCCAGAGGAAAACGAGATTCAGGTGACAACATCTGTAAGCAATGGAAGCAAGTACACAATCGAGGAGGTTTGGTCCCCAATGCTAGGCGGTTTCCACGGGATCAGAGACAGAAAGAAAACGGAGTTTTCCGCCGCACTATGGGACGGCTCCGGTACTCCAAGCTTCGGAAGAAAGGTTTTGGACAGGTTCCCGAGCTATTTTCCATATTGGAACGAGTATTATGATTATTTCGAGCTAGCCTATCCATGGGAATTGACGATGCAATGGGTTGATTTCAGTAACGGCGAAACGCACGAAGGCATCTATCTTGCCAGCCACGATCTTTCTCCTCAAGTCACTTTCTTCCACTTTGAGCTCCAGCCCGGAATGGTTCAGCGGGGAAGCTCGATCGATGGCCCACACGAGAAGAAGCAGGCCCGAATACTCCGATAGGCGTGAACTGCAGCATAGCGAAGCTCCCGTTCATCAAACCGGGTGAAAGCTGGGCCTCGGCGCCTGCCTGCATCAACTTTCACAAGGGCGACTGGCATAGTGGTGCTGACAGATACCGCCGATGGGTTGACACATGGATGAAGATTGCCGAGAGGCCAAACTGGGTGGCGGGAGGAATGACCTGGGAGACTGTTGTCTTTGGTTATCCCGACGATTTACTTCTTTTCAGATTCTCGGACATCCCCAAGTTGGCAAGAGACGCTATAAAATACGGAGTGAATGTTATCAACTTAACCGGCTTCCACCGCGGAGGAATGGATAGGGGATACCCAGACTATTCCCCGGACCCTAGACTTGGTACTAGGGAGGAACTCTCCGAAGGAATAAGGGAAGCAAACAAGCTGGATGTCAAGGTGCTTCCCTTCGTCAACATCCAAGTCGCGGACGTGAATACCGGAGAATTCAAAAAAGAACTCTACAAATATGCTGCTAAAGACAGATTCGGAAATCAGGTGCGCATCGGATACGGGATGCACACCTTCGCGGAGAAGAACAAGTGGGGGTACCGACAGCTTGCTTTGATGTGTCCGTATGCAAAGCCGTACCAGGATCTGATAGTTGAACGGTTCGAGCAAGTCGCGGAACTGGGATTCAACGGTTTGGAAATAGACAAAGTCACGGATTACGGATTATGCTACGATGAGACCCATGGTCACAAGCCTGCCGAGGCCTTTTCCAAGGGCATAGTTGAGACGCTCAGGAGAATAAGCGAGGTATGTCGCAAGTACAACCCGGAATTTCTGATATCAGTCGAAGCCTCTCCTCCTTACCTGTGGCCGTACGCAAACATAGGTTTCTTCAGGTTGAGAGACTGGGATCGGTCACCCATTTGCAGATACACTTTTCCCGAGATCATGCTCACTGCATGTGTAGATCAGTTTGATTATCACTCGATAAACAATTGTCTGAGAGTCGGGTACGTCATCAATGTGGAAATTCATAACGCGCATGAAACGATCGCCTCAGCGCCGAAATTGGGAAATTATATCAAAGAGATCGTGAGAATCCGGAGGGAGCTGGGTGATTATCTGTGGAATGGACAATTCAGAGATACTGTCGGCGCTACTGTTGAGGGTGAGACCGAGGGGATTCTCTACGGTGTCCACATCAACAAGGAGGCTAACAAGAAAGCAGTTGTCTTGATGAATACTAGCGATGTGAATAAGCGAGTAAATGTCCTTCTCGACGGCGGAAATTCTAAGCGCTTCAAAGTATACGAACCATTCACAAACCCGATCACACAACTTTCGTCACGCAAGATCTCTGTGAAGTCTGCTAGAGTTGCGGTTGTTGTCGAAGCCTGATCAATCAGACCAGGGATCTAACAGAATCTTAGCAGGTTTCGAATTTAGGACAAATACGAATAGATCATCGCTAAAGATTTAAATTGAGAGAATTCTTCTCAAGCCAAGATTAAAAATGATTGTGAAGGTTATTAGATCTCACGCAGTACACTTCAAACTAATCGCATTATTGATGCTGGCTGTGCTCGTCAGTCCGGCCCTTTTCTCAGGAGCCAGTACCCGAGAACACGTACAAGCTGCTTCCTCTGCCACCACTACACTTTCTATCGGTGAGTTGGGCGTACCGCCACTTCCCGCTATCAATCCATTCAATCCATCCTCAGATTTCACGACGATTGGAATTCTGTATGACTATATGTTCTCTTTTAATTGGCCTCCTCTCCCGATTATCACTAATGTCATGGCTGGGGGCTATAGTTCAAACGCTAATGGCACCCAATATGTTATCAGTTTAAGGCCCGACCTAAAGTGGGATAACGGCTCTCCTCTGAACTCGACGGATCTCTGGTACACGTTGAAACTCTACAACGAATCTGGATATTTTTCACCGGATATAACAAACATGTCAATCCTCAACTCGACATCCGTACAGGTAAATCTTGCTAGCGAGAATTTGCAGTTCATACTCACGGGCTTTATTTACAACGGATTTGCTGTCCTGCCGTACCAGACATTCAGCCAAGTTTCTTTGAGCAATCTTTCATCATTTCAGAACCTGAACAATATCGTGGCAGATGGTCCGTTTGTAATAACAAGCTACTCTGCACAGAATCCGATAGTATACCAGGCAAACCCATACTACTGGAACGGTCCTCCAAAGTTACAGAGCATGGACTTCTATTTGTTTAGTAGCCAGTCCAGCGAGTTCAACGCCTACGTTGCCGGCCAAATAGATGGGGTCTCTTACACTGGAGCTTACTCCGGACTGGAAGCCATCGCCAACCTGACAGGACACTCATTGATTGGCCCTCCCTACGCGACTCCAGGTTTGACCGTCGCTGCACTTTTGAACGACTGGGTGTATCCCACTAACATAACAGGATTCAGGCGTGCCCTCGCGTTCGCTACCAATGCCACATTGATCAACAGTGAACTGAGCGGCCCGTACGCCAACGAGAGCTCAAGCAATCAAGACTTCTTGTTACCTTCATACAACCAGCAGATCGGTTTTGGCAACGGAACGGGTCCGATCGGGTACACTTACAATGTCACACAGGGTAAGCAGATACTGCAATCAATTGGCTTCAAATATTCAGGCAATACCTTAGAGTATCCTAACGGCACGACGGTTTCGCTTACAATAAAGTACAGAACAACTGAGCCCTACTCGGCCAGCGTCGCTACATTGCTTACTACTGAATGGGGTCAGCTGGGAATAACGGTGAGCCCAGTCTCAGTTCCATCTTCTACCCTACGCGCGGGTGCCAACAATGCTACGGGCTGGCAGGTGATTGCTACTGGTGTCCTCGGCCCGCAGACTGACAACGGAGTCACACCCGGCCCTGGAATCCTATCGGACATTGGCGACTACTACGTTACCATGAATAGTATGCATGTGTCATGGAATTCCAGCTTCTACGCCATTGTTCAACGGATGATCAACGAACCTGCGAACTCTTCGCAATTCAACGCTGACGCCCGAGCTGCGGCTACGCTTTACACTCAAGGAGTCCCAGAAATTCCGTTATTCAACGTCTATAACTGGGAGGCGGTCAGCAATGATTTCTACTGGGGCAATCCGGCTAACCTAACCGGGGTCTACTATCCACAATCGACCACGGGGCTGGAGTATTATGATCTTGCTCTTGATGTCGTAGCACCGATATCTAGCACGACGACCTCCGTCTCGACCACAACAACAGCTACTACTGTAACCACATCGTCTTCACCCACGGTGGTGACTAGCTCCACTGCTCCGGCATCGAGCTCATCGACCACCTCAACGGCTGTGGTTTCCTCAAGCACAACGGTTGTACCTCCGAGCACCTCGACGGTCGTAACCTCCACAAGCTCGAGTACATCAAACAATACAACCCTCTACATCGCGGCGGCAGTTGTCGTGATTTTAGTCGTCATAGCAGCCGTCGTGGCAATGATGAGAAGAGGACGAGGAGGAGCGAGTGCGCCTGCTCCACCCTCTCCATCCACTCCACCCAAGCCTAGTCAATAGGCACAGATAGCTCAAGCCGGTCTCCGGTTTTTCTGGAAACCGGTTGCTTTCCTGCTACTTTTTCCCTACTATCACTTGCAGTGTTCAGCCATGTCCGAGTTCTCGGGCATGGAGAAGATTGCGACTATCGAGTCCCTGCCCCTGCTTCACAAAGGAGTCCTCCGATCCGTGCGTGTCAAATTCTAACAACTAGACATTCCATGCGCGTTGCCAGCTATCCTGAGATTTTAGTGCGTTTGAACTAGATAGCTTAGTGTGAGTCTTCGTCGACCATAAATCGTTACGTCAATAATAGTCCACAGGCATTTTCTATTCGCGCAAAACTTGTGTTACATTAATTACGAAATCAGGTACCGCAACCTTTGCCGGCTGGACTCCACGTTCTTGGTGAATCGCCTCAAAACCGCTTCGAGAAGCTCCGGTGGCATTTGACTCGGGCCGCAGTTGTCTTGCCAGCCATTGGATACTCCTTGCGGTAGACCATACTTCTCCGCGGCAATTTTGTTTCGTTCCGCGTACCGCAACGGAAACCAGTTGCAACTCCAAAGGCAATTCCGGTAGTTGGCGAACATGCTCGGCCCCCAGGCCTCCTCCTCCATGGTGCTGTCCTGAAACGTGCCGTTTGCGACCAATGCATAGCTGGTCTGCCCACAATCGGAGGCGAGGAACACAAGGTCCGGATTCTGCTGGTGATACGACTGTGCCATCTGCGTCAACTCCGACACCAGGCTCATCATCGCGCGATCTGCATGGGCCGGTTCTGCCTGTGAATAAGAAATAAAATCCGCCGGAATGTAAAACGTTTCATCCCACACGAACCCATCGACGACCCGTGCGTATTCATCCAGTAGTGCTCGCAGGTAGCCCCTATACCACTCTCGCAGTCCCGGAACGCTCGGATCCATCATCAACGGCTGTCCCACGGAATCCGGTCCCTTAAAACCCGAAAACGTCTCGCCGTTTTTATCTTTCAGCAAATACTCCTTGCGAAAATTCGGTGCACCCGAATCACTGTTCGTCCCGTCAGCAAAGTAGAGCAGCACCCGGAAGCCGAGGTCCTTCGCGAACTTCAAACGCCGGTGCATCTCTGCAAGGCTCATCGGCACTTTGTACGTGCTAGGGAACGCTGTCCACTCCTTGAGCAACACCCTGTGCGGATGATCGTAACCGTATTGCTGAAAATAGTCGTACCAGCCATGCAAACAGACCGCGACGTGGCCGCGATTCTGCGAGGGTATTCGTTCCGCCAACACCTTGAGATCCTTGAACCATCCTTCGCCCCCCTGCGACAGGTAATCGAAATAAACCAAATGGATCGCTTGTGTCCAGGGCGCGTCCGGCTCGATCTCCGGTATCGTCCGGTAAAAGCTCCGTAATGTTCCGTCGGCTCCCTTGCGGTGAAACTCCAGCACAAACGTTCGTCGTTCCGATTGCACAGGCACAACCGATCCTGGATAATTCGTCGCCACCGAAATCTGGATACCATCATTGCCGGTAGTTCCGTTTATGGCACACCCGCAATACGGGTCAGCTGACACCGCTAACTGCAGGTCGTCCCAAACATATCCGACGACCGGCATCCCCAACGGAGAACCGTCATTCGCCGCCTGCCCCAGCTTAAAACAGCACCCAGCCGGGAACGCCACCGTCTGTAGAATTCCGTCACGTTGTGGAATAACTACCTTTTCCGGTGCTCGACACTGCAAGTCAAACGAGAACTCCGCCGTCACATTCGACCTGACCAGCTCGCGAAACGCCAATTCCACTTGGCACAACAGCGCGTCACCCTCATCCTGATGAGGCAGAGTGAAGCTCACCATAGCTGTGCCGGTGATCTTGACGCTATTTGCGTTCAGGCCCAGCCGATATTCCAACATGGCGTCCCCGCGCCGGCTCGAGTGCTTTGTTAGCGCGACCGTAATCGGCAACTTCACCAAGTCCTTCGGTTCCTGCAAAGTCAACTGAGGTGCATTCGCCCGGATCGCGCGCCCCACCCCCGACTCCCAGAGTAGATACTCTTCCCCATCCATGAATGCGATTTTTCCCTGTTTGTCCATGTGGCGATCGACAGCGCTGAGAGATTTCTTTCTCGACACCGAATTGGATTATTTATCTATATTTGAAACGAGCGAGCTTTATGCCAATTACATTTTCACGTTATCAGTCGAGTTAGGTTAGGTGAAGAATTTGCATCACTTTGTTCGACTGACAGAGGAGCACTCCCCGAGTTCGGCGACTCAGATTCTGTTTTATCTGTATGAGAATAGATTTACCAGATATTCCGAACTTCTAAGGATTATTTTGAAATAGATGTCGGCCGTTTTAGGGCAAAGATCATGTATAAGGGTTAGGCGCCACTTAGAGTGTCTCATTAAGCCACTTAAACGCGTCCTCTTGCATTTCAACATCGAATTTGTGTCGTCCTGGGTAGAACTTGCCAACGTATTCTTTTGGATGGCCCATCTTTTCGTAGATGCTCGATATCTTTCGATCGGCCTCCTTCTGACCTTCCAAAGAGAAGAGCCCGTCGTCTATATCGTACTGAACGAGGAGCGGTGATGGTGAGCGCAGTGCGATCACGTCAGGTATGTCTAGAAACCTAAGAAGGCGAGGGACGTACATCGCCAACCCATGCCCGTGAACGTGATTTCGGAGCAAATCCCCCATCGTGCTCATCCATCCGACACAAAACGCCGCTTTTATCCTGGGATCAAGCCCGGCGAGGAACACGGTACGGAGGCCGCCTCCGGAAAGACCACCGCACGCAATTCTCTCGGGATCTATTTTTGGCCGGGTAAGCAGAAAGTCAATGCTCCTCATGTCTTCATAGAAGAGTATTCCCGGCCAAGACGTGCCAGCGGCTAGCACGGTGCTCAAAGTTATCGGGGACTCGATCGTGTCCCAGAAAATATTGAAGGCCTGGATGAAATCCTCTGAACCTGGTTCGGGGCCTTCGAGAGGTGCAAGCAGCTCTTCGTTCATTGAGTCCATCGGTATCTTCCTGCTGCCCCACATGAACGAGTCAATCGCGAGAACGGCGTATCCCCGCTTTGCAAGCTCGCTAGCCCAGCTCCTGCCTCCATAGCACTGCCTCTTGTGCTCTTCGAGCGATCTACTTTGTATTCCAGAATCTACGATCTTCTCCTTCCCGTAGTAGAAGAAGCCACCATGATCATGCAGCGCGACCACTGCAGGCAACTTCTTTCCATCCTTCGGATAAAGGAAAAAGCCTCGCGTCCTCGGACCGTATGGCATGTCGTATGAAATCTCTTCGAGCACGATTCCGTCTTCGGATCGCGTCGAATCAACCGACGGGTTCAAGGGGATGCTTTTGGGGGAGAAATCCATTAGTTCGATTGTTCTTTCTCTCGCCTGCCTTCGCCACTCATCTACGTCAGGCCATTCTTTCGAGAGAAGTGACAGCGACGGCTCCTTCGGCGGGAGACTCCGAAGCATCTCATAATATATTCCTAGGTCAGGCTTCGAAGGCTCGCCCATCTTACCAGCTCTCTACGTGACCGGCTCTCAAATGCGGCCTTTTGTAGTTAGAATGAATCGTATTACTACTTTTTCTTGAAGTGCGGAAGAACCTTGGCGGCAAAAGTTCTGATCATTTTCTTGTCAGCGCCGGAATTGAGGGCAATCTGGGTTACTCCCAACTCCTGGTACTTTGAAATCAGATCAATGACATCGGACCACTTTTGACAAAATGTCGTTGAATGGAACAGCTCCTCGTCTGACATGTCGTATCCCATCTTTTCAATCACCCTCGGATCGGCCACGTCCGTGGAATTCTTCGCTGCGATTCCAGCATACACCCTTTCAGTTTTCGAAAAGGTTGTGGGATCTTTCAGAGTGAAACTAAGCGAGACTATCTTTTCCATTTTTGACGGATCTTTGCCCGCGCTCCTCGCGCCTTCCTCAAAAGCAGGGAAAATCAAGTCTCTGCATCGCTCGAACGGGTTGGCGTGGGAAAGGGTAATCAAGGCGTCTCCGAACTCACCAGCATTCCTAGCAGCCTTGGGACCGACCCCTGAGAAGTAAACTTTCAGATTAGTTCGGGGTCTCGTGTACATATAAATTTGATTTGCTTTGAAGTATTTCCCGTCAAAATCAAAGTATGATTTGCTTGTCCAGAACTTCTTGATCAGCTGAATTCCCTCGACAAGCCTTTCCATGCGCTCCTTCCAGGGCGGCCATCCCTGAAAGAACGGGGCTTCGTTCATGGCTTCACCGGTTCCTACTGTCAGAAGGAACCGACCAGGATACATGTTGTCAAGGGTTGCTGAGGCTTGAGCAATTATCAGCGGATGATATCTGGCGCCTATCGGGGTAGTGACATAAGGACCGAGCCTTACTTTCTTTGAAGCTTCAAGACACGCACCCATGAGGGACCAGACAAACGAAGATCTGTCGCTGCTGTGGACCCACGGCATGAAGTGATCTCCGAGCCACGCGACGTCGAAACCGAGTTTCTCTGCAAGTATTACGCACTCCTTGAACTCGTTAGGATCTTTTTCATTCTCCCCGATATCGAGTGCAATCTCTAACGGTTTGCCTGATCTTTTTCTTGCCATTGTGTGGCCAAGCCACCCTGCCTTGGGATCTAGAAATTAATCTTTCTAGGTGACGATAGTGGATATGAGCGGATAAAGGTCTCAAGAACATCTTTGAATGGACTCCCTTCCCGCTCGAAAATTTTGACGGCGACTTCGGAATACGCCTTCAAGAGTTATTAGTTCCCTTGACCATTAACAGCTTTGGCAGGACTGGGTTCCGTGATCCGATTTGGAGAGCTAACCTCCGTGTAAATCTCCAGAGGGCTATGCAGCGGCTCAGTTGCTCCATCCAAAATAAGCATAGGTGCATTTGAGCGAAGCGTTAACGCACTCGCATAGGCATCTCGAGTCGATTTGTTAATCATCGGATGGGCTGAATGTCCGGCATGACCCAAAAAAACTGGGAAGAAAGATCTGCAAAGAGTAATTCAGAACGTGCACGCAATGTTGCATTCAAGTTAACAATGATGTTTGCACCAAGTTAACAATGATGTTTGCACCATGATACTACACATTGAAAGACATAATGATTGCAAGACGTTCCGGGGACGTGCTCTCGAAGACATCATAGTAGATCGTCGGCAAATCCTGGGATGACATCCAATAGTATTTTGGGCAGCTCGCTGGCAAGCTGGTGCCTGCCCTGCTCGCCGGTCAGTCTGTAGCGTTCGCCGGACAAACCGAACAAGAAGCGACAACGCGCGAATGGTATGTGGAAATGATGAATTCCAGAGGTGAACTCTGGCTTCGAAAGCGCATCTAGCGGCGCCCCATCTTTACAAGCTGGTGACGGCGAATAAATCTAAACGAGCGCTAGGCAGCGGCAAATAGTAGCGCCGAAGCAGCCGGAACTAACAGCAGTAACCACCGCTAAATCGGGAAGAAGTGCCTAGCGGTAATTGCAAGCTGATACAAACAGAGCGACTCCCTCCTCTACCGTTGTCCGTAGAAGACAGAGCGGCATCAGGAACCAGTAGATAGATCTCGGAATCTCCGGACTTTAGGGAAACATTGCAGAGTGCTCGTCTGAACTAGCAGAGAAGGACGCTTATTACGAGGCTCTTTTCTGTCGCGTATTTCGAAACAACTCATGAAACCTGAAGCAAAATTAGCGACTGGAGAGGATCCAAGAGGAATCTCGGAGGATTCTGATCTACAAGAAAACGAATCGTTCCGGGGACGACGGAGGAACTACAGGAATTTCGTCTCAGCCACCACGAGATCACCGGCGCGAAGCAGTCCAGAAATTCCAATACTTTGCGTCTTATCTGAATCTCATTTGTCCGGAGTTCGGACGAAATTTGTTTTGGAGGAAGTGAAAAGCAAGTGGTATCGTGAACTTACCGCTACCGATTTACGAGTCTGTTTACTCCGAATCTAAAAAGAACGTCGTTGAAACGGTAATAAAATTCTCACGAAAAAACCTGGTCGAGAAGGGACAACTCTATCCGGCTACCGAGGACAGCATTGGAATTTGGAAACCCACAGTCACAGGGATAGCGAGGGCACAGAAGGAAGCAGGAAACTGGGAGCCGAAGTATGTCGAGATTCAGTCAATGATAGAGTTGTAAAGCCAGGGGAAGGGACATCCGGAGGCATTGGAAACGTATCTACCCTGAGCGCTGCAGTACATGCACGCAGTACAACATCACAGATTGAGGATAGTTCATACCTTGACGTTAAAGCCGAGATGGGTGCACCCGTTGAACTTCAGGCAGGAAGACAAGGCGGTTCTTGATGCCGCAATTTTGATTGGGAAAGATGAAGGTAGTAGCCTAACAGGTGTGATAAGATCGGCGCTGAAAGAATACGTCTCTTCAAAAAATGGGCAGACGCCACTGCTAAAGATCGATGATTTCATTGAAGGTTCTCTCAATTCGAGTTATGACTACAAGCGGCAGCTCAGTCCAAAAGAACTCGAGGAATTGACGGATGAAAGCGTTCTTCACATGGCTAGACTGATAAGAGCGAGGAAGGAGGAACTCGAATCCGATCTTCGTCGTAGAGGATACTACTTTCGATGGTAGGAACAGGAAGGGGGAAGAATCTACCCTTTTTCTGGGTGGAAAATCTGTGCCCCGACTTTGCTCGCCCAGTTAGAAGGGATAGCAGAAAACGATCACTGCGTTCCCTCGGCTCCCAATATCAAGTTGATTTCCTAGGAAAACAACAGCCCTCAAAGGATGTCACGCGGAGGGTTTCTTTTGGTTGAAACCTCGTGCCACGCCCGTTTATCGATAAAATTTCGCAAGCGGGAAGGAGCTTCGAAAACTCCTTAATCTGGTTTCGTGCTTTGTCTCGGCTCTCGCCGCTTCATGTTCCATTTTTACAGCGAATGCTCTCACACATTTGAAAGTGGATGGATTAACTGCCAGATTCTACTTCCGACTTCTAAGACACCGATATCATCACCGTATTTTCCAGCTAATTGCAAACCGGTCGGAAGAGAGTGACCGTCTAGCCGGTTGCTCGGGAGAGAAAGCGCTGGAAACCCGCACAGATTCCAGACCTCGGGGTTCCTGATCAAAAGGGGCCTCGCGAGCGCGTATTTCGATCTATCAAGCATGTCCTCAAGTTTGGGCGGCTCGATGAGGCATGTAGGCATCGCGACGTAGTTGACATCATTGAAAACTGCAAACATTTTGGATGTAAATGCGACTCTGAAGGCTTCTGCTTGCATCGCTTCTACCATTCCCATCTTCAGTCCGGCATCAAGGGGTGTAAGCACGTCAGGGTCCATTCTTTTCCTGTACTCTTCATTCCCTAGAACTTCAGAGTAAAACCACGCACCCTCCCTCAACATGATTGATCTTCTTACGCGGGCAATCCTATCTTCGTCAGGGATCGAGATTCCTTCAATTATTTCGAACTCTCCACGGATTTTTTCAATAGCGTTCCAAAAAGCTTTGAGCACAGATCTGTCGGCTCCGTCAAAATACCTCTTCCCCGGTATTCCAATTTTCACTTTTCTTTTTCTCGATTTCATAGAGGTTTCAAGTTGGAATTTTTCCGGCATAATGCCACAAAGGGAGAAAATCAGATCCTCCATAGTTCTCGCTAGCACGCCGACGGTATCCAACGTCGCGCTCAGCGGGAAGACTCCGAACGAGCTGATCGTGTTAATAGTAGGCTTGAATCCGCAGATTCCGCATAATGCCGCCGGAATTCTTACTGACCCCCCAGTATCAGAACCAATGCTTGCAAGCGCGTATTTTGCCCGTGCGACGGAGACAGCCGAACCGCCGCTCGATCCCCCCGTTACCCGCGATGAATCAATTGGATTCCTTACGGGACCAAAAAAGGATGCTGAACAAGTGGGTCCCAGACATAGTTCGTGAAGATTTGTCTTCCCTAGAGGGATCGCGCCCCTTGAATAGAACAGATCGAATACATCCCCGTTCACGTTTGGGATGAAATCCTTGAATGCAACGCATCCATTCGTCGCTCTGTAACCAGAAACGAAAACGTTGTCTTTGATCGCGAATGGAATCCCGGCCAGAGATGGTAGATTTTTTGACTTCCGCTTGAGATATGATCCTGCATTTTTGATAGCTTCCGAAATTATTTGGGAATCAAAATCGAACGTCGTGACGAAGGCGTTGAGATCGCTGTAAGTTTGGATATTCGAGATTTCGTCCCGAACAACTTCATTCACGGTTAGCTTTCCCGATTCAAGCTCTTGGGAGAGCCTTTCTAGAGAGTAAGATGACTCAGATTCTGAAGAAGGCATGTTTTTCAATAACCTTGAATTCTTAGGGCGTTTCGATCGGATCGAACCCGGTTTTGAGATCGAGTCCGATTGAAGTATGCCAGTGACCACACCTTGGACACTTGATCTTGTATTGACCTCTAGAATGTCGAATGTTTCCATATTTCGCGATCTCTTGAACGTAATAACTGATACCGCCCGGAGGCATCATGATTCCCCTCCAGCATGAATCGCACGAATCTCCCAATTTCAACTCTGTATTGCACGTTCCTCCGCTCGATGCGCCAATGTCCGGACCCTGTGATTGACTTGCTGCACTCATTTCAAATACAAACTCCTTGAACTCACTTGTAATGCGCCTTCATGTCAGCATTGAGGGGCATATTGAGCAGATCGTCGATCGTCTCTCTCGCCTGCGCCTCGGACTTTGTCCTGGGATCACGAATTAGGTTTTCAACCAGCATCTCTTTGTCTCCACTGTCATAAGCCTCAAGAGCCCACTCCATCCTCAGCATCCTCGGCCTCATCACAAAGTTGAGCAAACGGCTTGGAAAAGGTTCCACGTGTTCTGGGTACAACTTTCCATTGACGATGCTGACAGGAACCTCTATCGAAAGGTCATTTGGAAATTGAGTAAGTATGCCCTCGTTTGGAATATTCAACACGAGGCGCTTTTCCTCTCCCAATGAAATAGCATCTATGAAATCGGAGAATTCGTCATTTCCTTTCGAGGGACGAATTTCTTTGGTGAGATTCAGATTGGGGTTCTTTAGGAGCCTGAACATCCTGTCGACATTGCCTTGAAATCGATCTAAGCACAACTGGAGACCAAGCTCTGAATCGGTACCGCCGATTTCGCCGTACCATTTTTTCGCGGTCTCCAGATCGTAGTGGTACTTCCATGAGAAACACCTCGCTGTGTCGCCAATTGGATACATCCCGTAGAGTTCGTACATGTCAACAGCAGCAGGGCTAACTGTCTCGGTCCAAAGACCAAGGTCATGATTTTTCCAAAGCTCGGGAGCCCCTGTTTTCGTCCATCCATCTAGTAGGGGATAGGCATCCTCTCCCGTTTCTTTGTTCTTGAATTTGGTTAGATAGATGCAATGATTGAACCCTGCAACCTGGAAATCGACCTCAGCTGGGCTCAAGCCAACTGCAAACATGAGGTGGTGAACGGCGTGGTATCCGGGACAAAACCCGGCCACCTTGATCTTGCTGTTGCGCCGGAGTAATGTCGCGACTTCAAAAATTGGATTAGCTGTTTGCATCATCCATGCGTCCGGGCAGATCTCTTCGATGTCCCTCGCAATTTCGAGGGCTAGATTGTACTGCTTGTATCCCAAGATGGTGAAATAATCCCAGACAAAATTGTGCTCGGCGTTGTCAACTCCCATGTAATACCCATGCTTCATTCCGACACTTCTCATCGCTTCCTGATGCTCGTGCCCGCCTGGCATTGCCGTATTGACAACAAAGTCTGCTCCCTCCATCGCCTTTCGACGGTCGAGCGTCTTTTCGAGTTTGATGTCCGTTCCAAGGTCTTTGATGTAGCGGCTTCCCAAATCATAGACCGCATCCAATCGTTCCTTGTTGATATCGACAAGCGTGAAAGTACTCCCGGAAGCACTATTCATGGTACAGAAATCTCTGGTCAATGACAACCAAAAGACGGCACTGCCGGCTCCAATTATTGCGACTTTCAATTTGCAGCCTGCTCTTCATGGCTCAATTTGAAAATTTTGCTTTACGCTTTATGGTAAGATCAAGCAACCGATCACAACAAATGGATGGAATTAGAATTTGACGTTTAGCGAGGACTAATGAGATTTCTTCTCACTGACGGTCGAAAATCTTCGCCACAAATCGCCGGTTCAAGGCCGACCCCACCATTTCAGCTCTCTCTCTGAAAGTTGTCGCTTCTCAAAGTTCCTGTCATTCGTCTCAAAATACCTGTCACTGATTCTCAAAATATCTGTCAGCGAGAGAAACAGTCGATTCTTTGGTTCTGTAGCTTCTATATTGCAAGAATCGGCGCGGAGGGGATGGGATTCGGAACTATCCTATTTATAGGTGGGTTCAATTTGTTACCTCCAACCCGATATCTGAATGTTTCATATGAGATACTAGACTAATCGAGCGGTTTGTCGCGCCTGAGCATTCGCAAAGTGAGGCAGCTTTCGTAAGAGGTAAAGCTCCGGAATTCTGCGGAGTTAGACGCTGGATCATAGATTTATCACCCAAGATTTCAATTGGTTGTGGTCCCATGGAAGATATTTTTGCTGACCTAACAACTCCGCTTATAGCGGACGCCTGCGTTCGGCTGCACATTCCTCTACGAATGGCGCCCTCAGGAATACATCCACTTGTCCGTGGAATGCGCGTTGCAGGAAGGGTTCTGCCAGCCCGTCACAGGGGGAGCGTCGATGTTTTCATCGAAGCCATGAAGAAATCAATTCCAGGGGACGTGTTAGTTATCGATAATCAAGGAAGAACCGACGAAAGCTGCATCGGCGATCTTACAGTGCTCGAAGCTAGGACCTGGGGCTTGTCAGGCTTCGTCGTGAGAGGTCTAATTCGGGACACGAGTGAACTCGTGCCAATTGGTTTCCCCGTGTTCAGCTACGGATCACTTTCTGCGGGCCCTCGTCGCTTGGACGAGCGAGGCCCCCTCGACCTTGTATCCGCGGATTGGGAGAGTTTTGCAGTTGACAGCAGCGACATTGTTTTCGCGGATGACGATGGAGTCATTTTCGTTTCGTTAAGTAAGCTTGAGGAAATTTTGAAAGTCGCAAAGTCAATTCACAATGTTGAGCGCAGCCAGGCGGAGAAGATCAAAGCCGGAAAGAGGCTCTGGGATCAGCTCGATTTTGACGATTATCTAGCAAAACGCGAGATGGATCCCTCCTACAGTCTCCGTCGACACCTGCGTGAGCGTGGGGGCGCGGTCGAGGAATGAACTCTTGGATTTAGGGATGCCCACTGGCCAGATCACAAAGAAGCTATACTCTCGCGACAAATGTCGATCATTCATTTGACGAAATAAGAAAAGATCCAAGATTTCAAGGATTGATAAAAAAGATCGATTTCTGATTTCATATTGAGGAACATAGCTGTTAAGTTAAGTGGCTGAAGATCATCCAGAACGCGGCTCAGGGCCCGATGGTTAACAGGAAGAGGAACTTGAAGGAGGGCCCATCAACTTAACAGCACCGACGAGGAAAACCTTGATAGCGAGGAATCCGTCACTCTAATGGGTCACATGCCGGAATCCAGCCGACGCGTTTTTGCTTCACATCATGCCCAGGTCACGAAGACCATCAAGGCGCCGATCAAATACGTGTACGAATGGTGCACCGACTTTCGGAGTGACGACGGGAAATTCTCGAAGACGCGTCACAAGGTGATTCATGTCGGGTCGGATCGCGTGGTCCGAATCATTGAGAGGGTCACTCCTATCGAGAGCCCCAAGGTAGCCGTGGAACTCGTCCGATTGATTCCACCTGACGCCTGGCACAAGGATCAGATAGGCGTGACGGACCTTGACGCGGTGGATTACAAGCTTGCACGCCTCGGTTCTGGACGAACGCGAGTGACCCTATCTCTCACGGAACGGTGGATGACACGAAAGCATCCCACTCGGAGTCAGTGGGTCCGCAACGCGAACAAGTACTGGGATAATCTAGTGGCTGCCCTGGAAGAGGATTACCGGAAGGGGATGCCCGCCAAGGGCAAGTGACCCCCTGGGAGAATTGACCAAAGCAAATGGCGTCTGAGGAAAAGTTACCACTCATGTACGGAGAGAGAGCCCCATTAGTTTACCTCCTCCTCGCATTCAAATACTTCTTTCCATACAAGAAAGAGTTGGCGTAAATGTCGGCGACCGCGAAAATCGAGGGGAACAACCTGATTTTCGAGCTTCACGGTATCGACAAGATTCTTACGATTAAGAGAACAATCACAGTCCCGCTAAAGCACGTCGTCTCAGTTTCAACGCAGAGGGTTGCTTGGAAGCCATTTACAAGTGCGAAAGTCAATCTTTCGACACACTTATTCCCTGGCCTGGTCAAAGTCGGTGATTATCTGACTAGCGATGGGATGATGTTTTTCGAGATGCATCACCCAGACAAATGCATCACCGTAACCTTGGATGACGAAAAGTATAGGAAAATCATTTTCGAAGTAGAGGATAAGCAGTCAGTCGCAAAGGCGATAAATCAAGCGATTAGAAGGACGAGGAAATGAGCAGAAAGATTAGCCTCCTGAACATTCGAGTGTGGTACGCTCCGAAATTGCTAATACTTCATCAAATAGCCCTGCCGGGTGAGAAAAAATTGCCAGGCACCCCTTAGACGTGTGCGTTCACATGTGAGAGAGAGAGCCCACCATTTTAGCCTCTCTCTCAGGATTCTAGAAATTGCCGCATGATACAGTTACAGGTGTAAGTCTGAGTTAATGCCTAATCGGAATCATTATGATTTGATGTTTGAAGTGAGCAAATTTTGGTTCAGGTAACTTAAAGGAACATGAGCCTTGGTTTTGAAGGCTGTTAACTAGACTGACATACGATTTATCATGAATTGTGTTATTTGAAAAAGGGAATTGGAAAGATTCATCATACAAAAGAAGTTGTCAGTGCATAGTTTCTCTCATTAATTCCCTTAATTTCGATCTCTCATTGAGCATTTCTACACCGCATTTTTTACATCTAAACTCCAATAATGCTAATTCTGTATAATTACTTTCAAAATATTGCTTGCAATTTTCACAATAGAACGGCTTATTCTTAGATAATGATCTATGACTAGTCATGTATTCTAACCTCTAAGGACATATCCAATATACATACCAACAAAGAATACGATCACTTTACTACCTAAGAATAGCGCATCTTTGACCGTCAAAGTAATCTCTCTACCTAGTTTTTTTTGGTTTGGGGGTGAGACTGGTGGGGGGATATAGTCAGGACTCTAGAAATCGTCACATGATACTGTTACAGGTGTAAGCGAGTTCTGGAAGCGGACAAAGCTACAAAATGATGTGATTCGGAGGATTCTTTCTCCCGATAGTCTCAATCACTTCGGTCCAGATTACGTCTCTAACTCCTTTCATGGCCTTGACATGTTCTAGGAGATCTAGTAAGACGCCGTTATCCTTTACGAATACTTCAATGCGTAAGTCTATTGTATGCTCTCCGATTGTTCTCGCCGCGTACACTACCTCTTCACGCTCCAATAATTCCTTTCCAATGTTCATCGTCTCCCCACCTTGAGTGTAAATTAAGAGGTCAATCCGTCTATATCCAAATTTCATAGGATCTAACGAATAATGTTTAATGAGATATTCTTCCTCCAATCTCTTCCTCCTTCTCTGAACTGTGCTAATCGGCACATTGAGCTTTTGAGATATTTCGTGTGTCGGTATGCTCCCCTCAGAATCGAGAAGCAACCTCAACATCTTCCTATCCATGTCGGACAGTTGGGAATACATTGGCAGCGCCAGCATTAATAGTAAGGGAACGCTCAGAAAAATAGTTTTCTATAATAGTCTCCGATATCGGCTACTTAACGGCTGATAGCAGCGGGTCAAGGTCATCGGCGGAACTATTTTCTGTTTTAGCTGCAAAGAGATGGCTGGATTCTACTGCCTTTGTGGATCATTTCTCTGCGCTCTGCATCCGTTAGACCATAAATGTCTAATTTCTGTCAGATCAACGTACAATCAGGAAGTTCTTGATGCACTTGCCTAGCAACAGTTTCTCTTATTACGACTAGTGCCTATGTTTCGACCGCCGAATCCTTCATTCCTCGAACGTTAACACCGAGAAAAATCCAGTCAATTCCTCAGAGAGGTAAGAGAATCCAAATAAAATGAACCTATATACTGGCATTATACTTCAAAAACTATTATGACAATAGTAAAATTCGTCCCCTTTTCCGAAATAATAATTCATGAAATTGTGGAACAGGAGAACTCTACATTTTTCGAAGATATAATACGAATGCAATTAACTCAGCAAAGTCCAGTTGAGCCTACAATAAATTGGATAGAGGGTATCGCTTTTCTTGCTATTCCAATGGCTGCAACAGAAGGAACAGTCAAGGAAAATCTTGAAGGTCGAATCCATTTTGCCACTGTTATTTTCACTCGAATCGCTACATTCAGAAGCTCATTTCCGATTACGATTGGTAATCAGCAGTACACTGTAAGACTTCGGAATAATTCTAATAATGCCCTGCAAGTCGATATAGTTCGTTTCCTAACAAGTTACAAGCCATCCTAAGCTAAGATTCTCGTGCCGCGTCCCGACAGTTAATAACCTCAAAATTCCCCCTATTTCATGTTAAAATAGACCTCTCTTTCATCTCTCAAGTTGAGTGAGATCACATTGAATCGTATAACGAAGTGCCATAGGTGCGACAAAACAACCAGAGTTAGAGACATGGAATCCATTCAATATGAAGGAAAATTCGTAAGAGTTTGTGTTGAATGCTCAAAACTCCTCACAGATCTAAAATTCGTCATGTCCATCTAGTTAACACCTTTAGAATTTGGTTCTATGTCCCTATAAGTTACCAGAACCCTAATTCAAGTTCTGCATAATATTCGAGGGTTCTGAGGGATTTTTCCGCCTTTCAAAAGTGGATGGGCGCTAATCCAATGAGGAAGATAGGAAATAAACGATGGAGACGTTTATCAAAACTGATAATGCTCCACCTATTCAAGGAGGCAAAATTGTCTTCGGTTCAGTTTGCAAAAAAGATGAGACGGGCAATCAAGGTTAGGGGATCGCCCACCTAACGTATTGCCACCGATTGGCAAGGAATTACTGGGATTTTGTCGGGGATGTGTATCTTCTGCTTCTAGTAGCCCAGAGGTAGACGATCCAAAGTCCTAAGATAATCAAGAGAGAGCCCCAGAACACTTGCCAGGGGAGTTGAGGGAAGAAGATGCCCAGACCAGCCACTATCAATATCGTCGCAATTATGAGTCCGCCTATATGTGGGCCCGGACGATTGTATCTTTCTGTCCTTCTTTCTGCTCTCATCTGGCGCCTTTGTTCTCGCCAGTCTAATTGCTGAGGAGTAGATGATGTTCGAGCACTTGATTGAGGAGACATTGCAACAGCAGTGCCACATTTGGGACAGAATGAATCGCCAGCTGGGATTGGAGCTCCGCACTTGCCACAATAACTTTTTGATTCAGCCATTCCACTTATTCACCTCCAGCTTTACAGAGCTGGTTGAGAAACGCGCTAATTATTGATACTAGACGATTACCAATCTTGATAATAATGCCGTGAGTAAAATTTAGAGATGATGTATGTAAATACAGCCACGATGATCAGCCACAGGTCACTCGTAGCAGCTGCCAGCCCGCGTTGGAAAGGAGGTTTGCGTGGGGGTGCTTCTCGGCGGCTATTTTGCCTTTCATCGTTTGTCGACCGATTTTTTGGATCTCAATTCTACTAATCTTCTAACATTCACCACCACGGCAAAACCCGTCCAAAGCAAGAACCTCGCCTGGATACCGAAGATAGTGAAACTCCAAAATATAGGAAGTATGGAAACTAAGAACAATGCGGCAATAATAACATTGGAATATGTGTACAGTCTGTAGTTTCTGAGCAGTTCTTTTGGAATCAGCTTTCTTTCTTCTACCGTGAGTTGAAAACTAAGATAGGCTAGAAGGAGCTGAATTAGGCCCATATCAGCGGCAAACAGGCTTGTCGTAGTTCCCAAGTACAGCTGGCCTGGAGGTGGAGCATTTGAGGAGCCGATCATGAGATTGTAGAGATAGGGCTCGATCGACACGAGGAAAAGAAGGACTATGTTGATGGTAATTACTGGCCCCGTTTCTGCTGGGAGGACAGACATTATCCTGGAGTATCTAACCCAGACGCTTGATAACACATAGAAAGCGAAACCGAAATAGAGAAGAGACAGCTCGATTTCAAGAAGGTTGGTAGGCTTCTGGGAAATCAGGGTCAGAGCGCCTATGGAAAGAGCTAGTCCGAATATCAGGTCGGAAAGAGTCTGAATCTTCAGACGAGGTGTTGTTTCTTTGGAATTTTTTTCATCGGCCAACTGATACAATCCCTTTACCCATCGATTCTTGATAAGATATCAGAAAAACTCGGTGATTTTACCATTGGCATCTAAATAGGGTTCGAAGACCATCCGATTCGAACCCATCGCATCTTTGATTCTTCGAGCTTGTCCAAAAAAGATGTTCCGGACCAGTTTCAGTCCGAATCTCCAGAGGCTCTGACCTATTTCACAGGAATCCACATTTGTGGATTCATGAGTCTCGAATCCCTAGGGATTCGGTTAAGCCGGGTTTCGGGTGCAGGTGACCTAATCCCATTTGGAACGCAAAAATCTCCAAAATCCCGAGTGATCGGTCGTTCGGAGCGTATCACACACACGAGGCAAAATCTGGGATCTGGGTGAAGATCTTCGAAATAATGTTCCGAATTGATTCTTGGAAAATAACTTGATATTGCTCGTAAGCTCTCTCTAACCATTCCACACTTTCTTGCAACTGTCATCTCCGTCTTTCCAAAGATCAGGAAACACGATCGTCACATCGACATACTCTGGCGATCTAACTCGTCAGTCAAGCAAGGACGGAGGCCGGTGGATTAGTACTCAGATCACGACGAGACTTATTCGGTTTCGAAAATCTTTTCATCTTGGCTTTCCTTCGTCACCTACAATCTATTTGACCGCACTAGCGTCATTCCATGTTAGTTAATTAGGCATCTTAGATGTCTCAATATTGTGATCGGTCTAGTCATTTATCTAGCACTATTTGCCAGCGCGACTGTCGCCTTCTATATCTCGTTAGTGGAGGCAACTTACCTCACCGTCAAGCGTCCATCATTATTCTCGATGCAGAAAGAAGGCTCTTCAAACGCTACGAAGGCTCTTGAAATCACAGAGGAAAAGGCGAAACTAGTGTGCGTTACTACCTTTATCGATACTGTTGCAAACGTCGTCGTCGTCACGACGATGGGAATCGTACTGTCGGAGCTGTTTGGACCAATCGGGTGGATTTTGAGCGTCGTGGTCGGCTCGCTGTTGATAATGATTTTCCTTTATCTCATTCCGAAAACAATAGCAGTGGAGAACCCAGTGAGGATGGCAGCAGCACTTTCACCATCGGCTCTAGGTGTCATCAACGCTTTGTCCCCTATTGCTGGACCTCTTGCGAGCCTAGCAAGAAGGATTGCTGCTCTAACCGGAAACAAACGGGCCTACCGTGAGGACGAAATTTCCGAGGAACTTGAAAACATGATCGACATGCTCGAAGCTGACGAGAGATTCGGGCCCGATGCAGTCAGGATGATAAGGTCAACCCTTGCCTCCTCGCAATATGATGTGATGGACATTGCCACGCCAGCCGAAAGAATAATTTCGGTTGACTCGAACGCAACGGTAATTGAAGCTCTGAAAGTGATGGGGTCATCTCGACATCCTAGAATCCCGGTCTACGACAAAAGCAAGGATGAGTTTGTCGGAGTCGTGACTTTCCCCTCGCTCGCCCGAGCTATCTCTGAGAATGGCGTCAACAGTAATACTGTGAACTATCTCGTGCAACCGGCGAAGGTGGAAGCTGATGCCTCGATAGCATCCGTTATGGATAGCATGAGTAATGCTGGAGTTACGATAGCCTTCGTCTATCGGGACGGAAAGATTGGCGGCGTCATAACAATAACCGATCTGCTCGAACGAATTCTCGGCTTTAGACTAGCATAACCACCCTAGTAGATACTGGTTCTCATGTGCTCCCAACTGAGTGGCTTCCGTTATTCTGCAGCAGGTAGGGTGAAAACAATCCTTGCACTTTATCGGTTATTCGAGACCCAATCCCTTAGTTTTGATTAAGTGATTGTTTCTATAATCCAAACCACCTTTTTTTCGGCCTAGATTCCGGCCATTCCCCGTCCCAGCATGCCAATATAGTGTCTTTCTTTCTCGTTTCAATAGTCTCTTTTCCGACAATTATTTCGCAAGCTGGTAAACAGGAGTAGACTGGGAGAGTTTTGGAAGAGCGTAACAAAACGTTACGGGAAACATGTGCCCGCGAAGCTTGATAGCGACAAGATCAGTTACCTCTTCAGGGCTAGAGAAAGGGGTGAGAGCTGCGCAAACATTGCTCTCCAGCTCGGAGTGTCAAAGAGGAGGGTTGAGCAGATACTTGCCCAGCACAGGAAAGGTGGGGGTGTGCCTCTCCTCCTCAAGAAACCAGGAAGGAAAAGCATTCCAATTACCGACGAGGAAACTTCACTCGTCATTGATGCTTATCAGAGATATAGGGCAAACGCCCTCTACCTTGAACGAAAGATCGAGAGCGATAGCAAGATTCACATCAACCACAACAGGATACACAGGGTGCTCCTGATGAACTCCTTTGCGTCAAACTCTAGGAAGAAGTGGATAAGGAGGAAGTGGGTCAGATACGAGAGGGAACACTCGAATTCATTATGGCATACGGACTGGCACGAGGTAAAGGATCCGAGGTGGAAGGGCAAGTGGCTCACCTGCTATGAAGATGATGCTTCTCGTCTCATTACCGGATTTGGGGTCCATGAAACGCTGACCTCGGAGTACTCTGTTTCCTGTCTTGAGAGCGCCATGAAGGAACACGGCAAACCTGCATCGATCCTATCCGACCACGGAACCACATTTTACACGATGGAATCTGAGAGGAGGGAGAAGGGGATGACAGAATTCGAGAGGTGTCTCTTGAAGCACAAGATAAGATTCATCCTCGGAAGAGTCAACCACCCCCAGACGAACGGCAAGATCGAGAAGTTCTTCGACATATTCGAGAGTAAGATCAAGTGGTTCTCCTCGATAGATGAGTTCATGAAGTGGTACAATGAAGTGAGGCCTCATGGAGCCCTTGACCTCAAGACGCCAACCCAGGCTTACTACGAGAAGATGCCGCAGTTAGATGCTCTTGAATATCCTTTGTCTATGGAGGTCTCCTGACAGATGCGAAATGATTTCTGGAAAAAACATTCTCGTTTCAATAGTTCTTAGTTTAAATGCAAGCTTTCGCCCAGCTCAAAATATTTGGATTAATATGAAATCAAGTTCAAGGGATGAATGAGAGAGCAATTTGTGCCGTCCGTGAGCTGTGTGCTGCATACGCTGCTTTCGGTCGCAATGATCTTGATCGAGCTTTCATTATTGAACAGGTCAAAGAGCGGTTTGCCCACCGCCATGGACAGGTCGTACCCTAGTGGCCCTTTTTTCAGTCCGAACGTTCCAGCCATTCCGCAGCAGGTTCCTGTCTCTATCACCTTCACTCTGTATCCGGCCGTCTCAAGTGCGGAGATTGTGAATTTACCGGAGCTGAGAGCGCGCTGATGACATGGGATGTGAAAGCCGATGGTATTACTTTCAGCTGTGGAGTTTCTTCTACCTAGGTTGAGCGGATCTCGATGTTTAGCCAAGTATTCAAAATATTCGAAAGACCTTGCCGACACTGCGAGACTTTTCTCTGAATTATCCAGAAGCTTTGGGTAAACCTCCTTCAGACAGTAGGTAGCTGTCGGTTCGGTTGCCACGACATCATACCCTTTTTCTACATAATCTGCGAGCAGGCTCACGTTCCAATCTGCGATCTTCTTTGCTTTCCGCAGCTCACCGTATGAAACGTATGGCATGCCACTCGGCTTCAACTTCGGCAGCACGACTGTCTCGATTCCAGATTGCTGCATTCAGCTCGACTGCCCTTATCCCTATCTCCGGTTCGTTATAGTTCGCAACGAGATCAACAAAATAGACTATCCGCGCTTTTGGATTTGCAATTGCTTGCTTCATTGAAGGGAAGCGTTTTTCAAAGGTCCGATTCGTGAATCTCGGTAGCTTCCGCTTCTTCTCAATGCCGAGGAAACGACTCATGAAACTGCGAGAGATCCTGCTCTGGATCACCCAGTTTGAAACCGGCGCAGTCGCGCTCGCCATCCGCGCGAAATCATCAGATCTTGAAAGAACTTTGTTGGGTGTTAACTGTCCATTCTCATCCACATCCTTCTCTTTCACCTTCGCGATCATCATTGGGATGTCGATGTCGGCCGGGCAAATCTCTTTGCAGAGTCCGCAGGAGATGCAGAGATGAGCGAACTCGGCTTTGTCGAGTCCGTGAATCTCCTCCGTCCAAGGGATGCCTATCGGACCCGGGTAGATGTAGCCAAAAACGTGACCGCCAACCACTCCGTACGTGGGACACGCATTCATACACGCACCGCACCTGATGCAGTTCAACCCTTCTTTCAGCCACGGATCTTGCCTCATCTTGGATCGGCCGTTGTCTAAAATTATCACGTGCATCTCTCTGGGCGAATTAGTTCCAAGCGGCAGCCTCTCCGTGACTATTGAAACGTAATTCGTTAGTCTCGTCCCAGTTGCACTAATCGGATGCGCCATCACGAGCTTCAAGGCTTCGTCCCAGTTAGCTATGATCTTCTCCATTCCGACTACGACAATGTGAATGTCTGGAATGGCGCTGACAAGCCTAGCATTTCCTTCATTTGTCTCGACAACGATGGAACCGGTCTCGGCAACAGCAATGTTGGCACCCGTTATGCCGATCTGCGAATTCAGAAAAATGGGTCTGAGAAGCTTCCTGACCGCATCCATAATAGCAGGCAGGTCGTTAGGGATTTCACTTTTCGTTTCCTTCGAGAATATCTCGGCTACCTCAGCCTGGGTTTTGTGAATCGCGGGAAACACAAGATGGTAGGGCTTTTCATCCACGAGCTGAATGATCCGCTCTCCGAGATCGGTTTCAACGACCTGAAGATCTTTCTTTCCCTCTCGGAGATGGTGATTCAGCTCAATTTCTTCCGTCGTTAGCGACTTTGACTTTTCAATCAGCGTAACGTTGTACTTGTTCGCGAGATCAAGTATGTAGTCTACAACTTCGGTGCCGTTCTTTGCAACGAAGGCCCTGTTACCGTTAAGCTGGCAGTTTGTGATGAACGTCTTTAGAAGGGCGTCAAGATTTTCGATCGACTCGGTTTTGATCCGTTTGATGTCGTGGCGAAATTCTTCCGGATTTTCAAGAGTTGCGAGCTGGTCTTTTCTCGCATCACGTCCCCTTTTCACAGCGACGAGAAGGGTTTTCCCTCTCTCAGGACTCGCGAGGGCGGCGGTAATTTTTTTCTTCAGGTTTGTATAGTCTTTTGGCAGAAACCGTCACTCCGTTTAGATGAGAACGACGTGAACTTCGTGGGGACCGTGAACACCTAGGACCGACTTTAGCTCGATGTCAGATGTTCTGGATGGGCCGCCGATAAATGTGATAGTTGGCTTTTTGCCGTTGCCTGGCAACAATAACTCCTTCATCTGGGGAGACAATTGTTCGAGTTTCAACAATATCTTAGATTTTTCTAATACAGCAATATGTACTCGTGAAAAGGACGACAAAAGCCGGTTGTCGTCGGTATAAGAAATATCCACAATCGATCCGGTTTCTGCAATTCCATAGTCAGCTTTCGTGATTCCCACGTCTAGAAGGTTTGCGAGTTCTTTTGACTTTTTTTGGAGATCTTCAAATCGAATTGAAGGTTGTATTCTCGGAGCGATATCCGTGACCAAGCCACCATCAATCAATTCAAGTTTTTGAGCGCAACAACTTTCGCCTTTCCCCTTACGCTTGATCAGATCATTAATTATTGAAACTGCTTCGTCTAGATTTTTCACAGTGTAAATCACTCCTGCCTGTTTTACGAAACGATCCGAAAATTCTTCTACAATACTCTTTGTATTACGTGTGGAATCAGAAAGTGTCGATTCGGTCATGAACATTTTTGTCTTCTTTTCAGAGATTTACATGGATTTTTGCGGGCTCTTATCTGTTCCTGAAGACAGGACTTGTAAATATCCTCCAAAAAGCTTCTTCCAATCTATGAAGATGCACCGTCACGATTTTTCTACGGGATTGGGAAACGATCGCAGCCCGCCCGTTCCAGTTCACTGCGGGGTTAGTTTCCAACTCCAGACAACTGAAACAGCTTGATTCAAGGCGTTTTCTCTTGGAAGAGCTCAGACTGCGTAGAGAAATAAATAAGATAAATACCGGGGGCCGCGCCTCAACGGTCATACGGAGCACCTCGGTGAAAAGAAATCATGTCGATAAAACTTTCAGTCTTGCACTCTCGGATACAACAGACAGACCACTGTTGAAGAAGCAGTAAGAAGAATTGCGAACGCGGGTTACAAGGGAGTAGATCTCTACACTGGCGCGCCGCACGCATGGCCGGAGGATTACACAAAGCACGAACGGGATTCCCTGAAAAAACTGATCTCCGATCTAGGATTGAAGCTGACGGGATTTGCGGTTGCCGGCGGTGGGCTGGGACTGCAGTATAACTTTAGCAGTCCGAGGCAAAGCATCCGCAACCGGACGGTCCAGTACTACATCGACAACATCAAACTCGCCGATGAACTCGGGTGCCCACTGATGAATGTCCTAACTGGTCACGTCCTCTACGGCACCTCCAAGGAGCAGGGATTGAAGTGGACGATGGATGCCCTCCACGAACTCGTCGCAGAAGCTGAGAAAACCAAGTTTATCCTCGGTCTCCACCCCCAGTACATTGCAGAGAGCCCTCTAATGATAACAGTAGACGACGCACTGGATATGATCAAGGAATTGGATTCGTCTTGCGTCAAGATAATTTACGATACCGCCCAGCAAAACATCAGCTACCGCAATTTCATGGACGATATCAGACGGGCCGGAAAGCACCTCTGCTACGTCCACGGCGCGGACAACGACGGTGTAAAGTGGACTCACGAAGCCCTTGGTAAGGGATCGGTTGACTGGGAAGGAATCGTGCGGGCTCTCGTCGAGATCGATTTCAACGGCTACATCTGCACTCAATCTTGGTCTGAACTTCCAAACGACGTAGATTCAGTTATGCGGGATTCGCGCGAATACCTCGAACAGGTCTTCAAGAAAGTCGGCGTCAGCTCGAAGTAAAGTGAATACTTCATGCCGGACTGGAAAGCCTCGTTCATTCCGAACTACACCAACAACGCGCAGGAAGCACTCGATGTCCTCTCCCGCTGCGGCTACCAGGGCGTCGAGTGGATAGGCTACATTCACTTCAATACTCGCGACGAGCTGAAAAACCTCGCCGAGTTGACCCGCAAGAACGGGATGGAAGTTGCAAACATCATGTGCTCATCTGATCTTGTTGTGCCAGACGATGCAAAGCGTGCCGAGCGAGTAAAATATACCGTTGACAAGATCGAGGCTGCGCGGTACGCGTCAATCGACAAGGTGAATTTGTTCAGCGGCCCTGCGGAGTGGGATCCATCCGCCCAAAAAATCGGAAAAGATTTCCGGGAAGAAGTCGCGTGGAAAAATCTCGTAGAATCATTCAGCACAATCGTGGATGCCGCTGAGAAAAACGACATCACGATAACGTTTGAGGCAGCTTTCGGAATGCTCGTTCACGATTTTTACACACTTCAGGAATTTCTGAGTTACTTTGGTTCGAAAAATCTAGCCGTAAACCTTGATCCCAGTCACATGGTTCTGTACGGAAACGATGTCGCGTACGCCGTAAGACGGCTAGGTAAAAGAATCAAGCACGTCCATGTAAAGGACGCGGTTGGAAAGCCCGGTACTCAAAACGAGAATTTCATGTTCCCTATGCTCGGCGAGGGAGTGACTGATTGGAAGGGATTTTTCGACGCGCTTAGCGAAGTCGGTTACGACGGCTTTCTTTCCGTCGAGTTCGAATCCGATAACTACCTGAGGAATGTTTGGGGAGGAGAATGGGCGAAAGCCGCCGAAGCCTCCAAACAACAGCTCGACAAGATCACTCATCTGGAATGATTTGCGTTGCCCAAGATTTGTCTCGGCGAGGACGGGTTCGTCAGGATCAGCGCAGGCCCTATAATCCGCAGAGACGAGGTCCTTACGTTCGCAAAGAAAGAAGGGTTTCAGGGCATTGAGCTCCACGCGCAATTCGAGATGTACACTCCTGGGGTAGCAAAGGCTACGAAGGAATACTACGCGTCTTACGACCAGGAGATCCCCGGAATCCAGACGGGGCACATCGGATTTTTCTATCCGCCGATAAGCGAGGACGAAACTGACAGGGCAAACTATGTAAACGCCGTAGACGATGCCCTAAAGTTTGCCGAGGAATTGGACGCCCATCACTCGACTCTGACACCGCCGATCTTCACCAGCGAAATGACGAAAGAATACGACGTACTTCTGGACAGGTACGTCAGCGTGGTCTCGCAGGTCGTCGAAAAGGCAGAAAAGAGAAACGTGGTGATGGCAATCGAACCCGAACCCAACTTGATTCTTAACGGTGGAGGGCTGCGGGACTCGCTCGAAGACGTGCTGCATGTATTGAACACTGTGAAATCGAAGAACCTTGCGATTCTCTACGACATTTCTCACGTGAACATTATCTCGCACGGTGATCCGGTGGGCTTTCTGAAATCGCTCAACGGCCGCGTCAGCTGGGTTCACGTCGCGGACAACGACTTTTCACTGAGCCCCTTCGGCACGGGAAAGCATCAAACGTTCGGCGATGGAAACGTCGACATGCCGAAACTTTTCGCAGCGATGAAGTCGGAGTGTCCAAGACTGGAGTGGTTGCAGATCGATACATGGGAGCACCCGGCTCCATTCGAAGCCGCAGCAAAAAATAGGAAAGAACTGGTTAGAATCCTAAAGGAAATTGGCTGGAACTAATTTTCAAACGAAATCACCGCTCTGCCCATGACCCTTCCCTGCTTTATCGCCTCGAACGCCTCGTTTATTCTTTCGAGAGGAAACGCGTCGCTTGCAAACGGAGTGACCACACCACTTTCAACAAGTTCTATCGCTTCAACCGTATCCTGCCTGCCGCCTGATCGCGATCCCATAATATCCAGCTCGTTGACGCAAAGCTTGAATGTGGATAATGGGATGGTATCATCAGTCTCGCCGACAAGGACGATCCTCCCTCCGCGGTGAACTGCGCCTAGTGCCTGCAGCAAAGTTTCCTTCGTCCCCACGTTGTCTATCGCGATGTCCGCGCCATTCCCGTTTGTCAATTTGTTGACAGCCAGACCAACGTCTTCTTTCGAGGAATTTATCACCACATCAGCTCCGAACCTTGAACCCACTTCTGCCCTCTGCGCCCTTCGAGCAACTCCAAACACCCTTGCTCCGGCATGTTTTGCAATCTGGATCACACTCTGTCCGACTCCGCCCACGCCGATCACGACAACCACGTCGTCTGCCTTTACCTGAGCCCTTCGTCTGACAGCATGGACGGAAGTTACAACCGCATCCGCAATTACCGAACCCTCCTTGAATCCTATCTTAGTAGGCAGAATAAACAGGTTCTTCGCCGGAGCCTTGAAGTATTCTGCGTACCCGCCGTTTATCCCTACTCCAAGCGCCCCCTTGAAGTTAGTACACATCGTCTCCCTGTTCGTTCTGCAAAAGAAGCACTCACCGCAGGTGAAGAAGATATTTGGCACGACCCTGTCTCCAACCTTGAACTTTGTTGCACCCTCTCCAAGCTTTGCAACGACCCCGGCCGGCTCATGCCCTAAAATGTGTGGGAGTCTAGGCTTGTATCCCGTGCCCTCTACGATGTGCAAATCCGTGCCACAGATGCCGCAGGCCTTCGTCTCTACGAGGACTTCTCCATAATCCAGCTTCGGCTCCGGAACCTCCTCAATCGTAAGAGACTTGTTTATCTCATGCATGACAGCGGCTTTCAATCTAGGAGCTCCTCACACGGACACAGGTTTTTCCAGCTTCGCCGAATCATAACAAGCTTGAACCATCTGTATGGCTCTCCTTCCATCTTCTCCGGTCACCATTGGTTGTTTGTCTTCGAAGATAGAGTCAACAAAGTGGCTTGTCACGTGTGCATAGGTCTTGGGAAAATCTGCCTCAATTTCGAGGTTACCTAAAGGCCAATCTCCAACTGTAGCGGGGTGACCAGCTTTGACGTAGTGAGTCCACCTGCCGTTCTTGTAGAACATTAGAGGAGAGCCAGGAATTGCCTGCTCTTCAAATCCATTGACGATAATCAAACCTTCGCTGCCGATGACCTCGGTTCGGTCATCCCATAGAGGCATAGGACCACCCTGGTTTGCAATTAACGATCCTTCGATTCCATTTTCAAAATCAATCGCCACCTGCACAATGTCCTCCGCGACGGTATCTGGAAATATCTTCGTCATTCGGCACATGATCTTCGTAGGTTCACCAACTAGATACCTCGAAAGATACAACCGGTGAACGCAGGCTTCCATAAAGAAACCGCCGCCCACAGCTTTCGGGTCTGCCCTCCAGCCCATGTTCTGGCGGAACCCATTGTGCAATCGCGTTAGAAGCAGAATTGGTCTTCCCAATTCTTCCTGAATCAATCTCTTGGTTTCCTGGTGCGGCGGGTAAAATACCTGGTTGTGTCCGACCATCAGCTTCACTCCATTTTTTCGGGCGGCCGATATCATCTCGTCGCACTCCTTTACCGTGATGGCCATGGGCTTTTCGACAAGCACGTGCTTCCCAGCTTCTGCCGCGGCTATTGCTATCTGAGAATGCAAGAAATTCGGGACGCAAATGTCAACCGCGTCAACCGACTTGTCCTTCAACAACTGATTGTAGTCCGAATAACTCCGATCTCCTCCAAAGGCGATTCGCTTTTCCTCCGCGACTGAAGCTTGAATGTCTGCAACAGCTACTATTTTCGCCCTTTCATTCTTTCTATAACCTACGGAGTGAAGATCTGAAATGTTACCGGTACCAATCATCCCGATTCCAATTCTTTTCGTCGACTCTTCTGACATTCTATAGCACTATCCAAATCTCGAAATCGGCTCAGCTAATAAGCGAAATGGCATCTATGCTTGTCAGAAATGAATGAAAGACCGAAAAAACAGTAACTCAAAGCGATGCAAGTTTCTTCATGAGTTGCAAGCTGAGCTCGGCAGTTTTTGTCGGGTCACTGTCGAGGATATTTTTGAAGTAGTTCATTGATTCGTATTCGGCCGAGAAATAACCTTCGTAACCGATATCCCGCAATGCCTGAAAGAATGCTTTCCAGTCGATTGTTCCTTCGCCCAAAAGCGGGAAAATAAAATCCCTACCTTCGTCTCGCGGCACCCCAACGGAATCCTTCAAGTGGACGTGCTTGATTCTATCCTTCCCGAATCTTCTAACCACCCACGCTACATCGTTTCCATAAAGGTTGTAGTGCGATGGGTCCATGTTTATCGCCAAGTACTTCGAATTAACTGAATCCAGCAATTCCTTCGTCGTGTAGTAATCTCGAGTCAGCGTGCCGAAGCAAGCTTCCAGCGCAAAGTAGACGTTGTATTTTTCACAAGCCCCGATAAAATCGTTGAAGCTATCTAGAACGAGTTTCCAGGCTTTTCCCTCGGTTAGATCCACTCCGAGTCGCAGGGCGTTCTTGTCCCACGGGTAAGGGCCCGTCAGACCTTTGACGATCGAAATCGAACACTCAGAGGCAATTCGGATCTTCTCCTTCGTCTCCCTGACCTTCTCCTTTCTTTTTTCTTCGTCTAGAACTATGAAATCTTGCGAGAACCCAACCTCGGAGATCTCTAGGTTGTACGACTTTGCTTGAGCGACGACTCCGGAGAGATCCTTCGCCGTCTTGTACGGTATCAATGAAGGCAGCTCCACTCCTTCGTAACCGAGCGCCGAAATTGACTTGAGAGCTTCATCCATCGATTTGAAACCAAAGTATGGCAGATATGCGAACTTCCATTTAGATTGATTCAAGATTAATACTATCACTGTGTTACTGAAAATAGTTCAATTTTGCTTAATCGTCTACATCCGCCCTACTGATCTTCGGTAGATTCGGACCATTCTTGCCCAGCGAAACATACTCCAACCGCACTCAGATTAAAGAAATTGAGACGCCTATTTGTTTATGCCGTTTAGCCAGTTCTGATATAAGACTTCGTAGCTTTCGAAAATCTTTCCATCCGGTTTGGTTGATGTCTTTCGCCTCAGAAATGATTTTGACGCTTCACTCATGTCTGTGAATTCTTTGATGGCAACGGCCGAAAGCATCGCGGCACCTCTTCCACTTGCTTCGCCTTCGCCGAACGTTAGGATAGTCCTACCCAAAATGTTCGACTGGAGTTTCCTCCAGATCTCGCTTTTTGACGCACCTCCGCAGAAGTACACTTCGACGAATCTCTTGTCAAGCACCTTTTCAATCTGTTCGAGATTTGCCCTGACGCTGAAGCAATTTGTTTCAAGGATGCCCAGTGTAACTTCAGCCCGCGGAGTCCACGGGTTCACGCCCCGGATCGTGCCAACGATTGGGTGGGGATATCGCGCGTTCATCAGGCTCGTCCCGATGTTCACTATCACCTTTCCCGGAGCCGGATTCTCCTTTTTCACTTCAAGGTCAAGAACCGAAAAATCCTCCCCCGTCATTTTGGCCCACCAGTTGAATACGAGTCCCGTAGCGCCTGCGTTGCTCTCCAGCGTCCACCGATTCGGAAGAACGTGACAGCAGGTCCAAGTTCTTTTCTCGGGATCCAACACAGGATTTTCTGTTACTGCTTGGACAGGTGTGGTTGTCCCTGCGACGGCGGCTACATTTCCTTCGTCGAATAACCCACAACCTGCAACGGCCGATTCAGTGTCAGCAGCTCCAACTACTACCGATGTATGTTCGTTCAGACCACTCTTCCTGCTCGCATCCTTCACAACAGAACCTATGAGTGAACCACATTCTCTAATCTCGGGAAACAAAGAGCGATCGAAAGAGCACTCGCGGATCAACTCATCGCTCCAGTCTCGCTTCTTCAAATCAAAGAGGGCTGTCTCGCAACCATTAGTTGGTTCAGAAACGATCTTTCCTGAGAATTTGAACAAGACCCAATCATTGATCATGGAGATTTTGAGAATTTTTTTGAAAAGGTTGGGATTGTTCTTCGCTAGAAATTTTAGCCGGCTAGCGACGAATATCGGTGAAGGCCAATGTCCTGATGAAAGATATATTGCATCTCCTGGTGATCCCTGAATTTCTGCTGCTTCCATGAATGCCCTGGCGTCCAAATTCGGTACCGCTAATCAGCTCGTTTCCCTCGGCGTCGTAGAAGACGTTCCCCTCACGCATGCTCGTGGAACTTACAGTGACGATCTGAAGTTTTTTCTTTGTGCACTCCCTCGAGGCTTTTCTCGTCATTCTGCAGATATCTGTCCAGACTGACGATGGATCGAAACTGATCGCATAGCCATCCAGCAAGAAGTCAATCGGGGAACTTTCCTTGAAAGCCAGCGAACCTTTCGAGTCAAATACGAGGCATTTTATTCCGCCGGTTCCGACATCGATAACACAGAACGCTGGCTTACCAGCTGTTCGCATCACGGCTTCGTGCACACCAATTCATTATATAAACCACCGTTGTCAGCCAAGTATTAGTGAGGCCTAGTTCTTGAAAAGAATCTTGATTGCAGCAGATCTCTACGTGCCGGTTGATACGTTTCGAACAGCCTTTTCATTTTTGGTTCCGGACAACCGGATACGATACATTCAGATGGATGAAGCCGATCGCCTAAACCCCTCTACTGAGTCGGAGAAATCCATTCGAGAGTTTTCGGGAAATCCAAAGCAGATTGCTCGAGAGCTCAAGGACGAAGATATTCTGGTGGTACATGCCGCACCAGTTACAGACGAGGTGATGAACGCCTCGCCGAATTTGAAACTCATCTGTTGCGCGCGAGGAGGGCCGGTGAATATCGACGTCAATGCCGCTATTGCCATGGGCATTCCTGTGGTGTCCGCGCCCGGCAGAAACGCTGAAGCTGTTGCTGACTATGTTTTGGGCGTAATGTTAGTTCTTGCGAGAAATCTATCAAGAGCTAACATCTTCCTTAGGGAAAAGAGAAAGTTCGATCGCTCGACCTTCGACAGTTTTTTCGGTCATGAACTGGGTGGAAAAACACTAGGACTTGTTGGTTATGGAAACGTGGGATCGCGGGTGGCTAAGAGAGCTCTCCCGTTCGGAATGTCCATTCTGGTATACGACCCGTTCATCGACAAATCAAAGATCGAAGCTCCCGGTATCAAATCCGCCGATCTCGATACTCTGATAGCCTCATCGGATTTCGTCTCCCTGCACGCGCGTGAGTCGAAAGAAAACGAGAATATGTTTGGAAAGAAACAATTCGAGTTAATGAAGAAGAGTGCGTACTTTATCAATTCTGCCCGCGGCAGCTTGCTCGACGAATCCGCACTGCTGGAGGCATTGACGAACGGTAGAATAGCCGGAGCCTGCTTGGATGTCATGAAGAAGGAGCCTGTATCGCCAGATAATCCACTTGTTTCGATGGACAATGTGTTCATCACTCCGCACATCGCAGGTGCGTCGCGGGAAGTTCCGCTTCGGGGCGCTGAGATTGTCGCAAAACAGGTGCAAAATTTCATAAACGGCGAAAAACTTGAAGGTGTGATCAATCCGAGCTCGACAATCTAACTTTTGTCCCACGAGCTCTGAGACATTCTTAAACTGATTGTGAAAAACGATTGTCAGAAGAAAAACTGCTATCGGTTAAAGATCTTACGATAGAATACTCAGCATCCGGGGGAAAGCTCAAGGCCGTGGACGCCGTCAGCCTTGAGGTCCCGAAGAACAAGCTGAATCGCTGTAGTGGGGGAGTCAGGCTGCGGCAAGTCCACCCTAGGCCTCTCGATTATTGGTCTGCTGCCGATGCCCCCCGCGAAAATTACTGGTGGTTCTATCAATTACAAAGATGCAGATCTGGTTCCGCTGAATGAACGGCAACGCAGAGAATTCCGTGGAACGGAGATTGCAATGATATTCCAAGAGCCGCTTACCAGTCTGAATCCTGTCTACAAGGTTGGAGATCAGATAGCAGAGGCGATCCTCGTCAGGGAAGTTCGACGAGCAAAGAAATCAGATCTTTCGAACAGCGATGTGATGCAAAAGACTTACAGCTCGAAAACAATTCGAATATCGAGGATCCCGAGATTCAGGAGGCACTTGAGCTCCGACCTCAGAGATGAAATAATCGAAGCGCTTAAACTTGTTAGAATTGCAGACCCGGAGCAGGTGATCGAGCGTTATCCGTTCGAGCTATCCGGGGGGATGAGACAGAGAGTGATGATCGCGATGGCGATTTCTCAAAAGCCGTCCCTTCTGATTGCGGATGAACCCACCACTGCACTTGATGTCACGACTCAAGCCCAAGTTCTGAAGCTCATGAAGGAACTGATGAACGAAGTCAGTACGAGCATCTTTCTTGTGACCCACGACCTTGCAGTGGCAAGTCAGGTGGCTGATCAAGTGATAGTGATGTATTCCGGCGAGATCGTGGAAATAGCTAACGTTTATGATCTCTTTTCCGATCCTCTTCACCCATACAGCAAGGGTCTTCTCTCCTGCATTCCATCAGGATTCAAAGATGACACGAATTTGGAACCCATACCCGGCAATGTTCCAAACTTGCTCTATCCGCCGACGGGGTGTCGATTTGAACCGAGGTGCCCGTTTGCGATAAAAGTTTGCAAGGAAAAGAGACCAAAGCTCTTGGAAGCAAAGCCTGGCCATATGGTGGAGTGTTTTCTTTACGGAAGCTAGCGAATCTCCCGAGAGTACGATCCTTTCAACCGACGATCTCTCTAAGTACTACCCCATCCGCGGAGGCCTCCTATCTCGATCATCGAAGAAATATGTGAGGGCAGTTGACAAAGTTTCGATCCAGCTCGGGAGGAAGAAGACAACCGCCGTCGTCGGTGAATCCGGTTGCGGAAAAACGACCCTTGCGCGTACGGTTACAATGCTCATTCCACCAACGAGTGGAAAGATCTTCTTTGAGGGGAGGGAGATCACAAATGTCAAACACCAGAACTGGAAAGAGCTCTATCGAAACATCCAGATGGTGTTTCAGGATCCTGACTCTTCTTTAGATCCGCGATTCAAGGTTAAGGATTCTGTCGGAGAACCGCTTCGTGGATTGCTTGGCGCAAACAGCGAGGCCGTAAAGCAACAAGTCGACGTAAGTCTGGCCGCGGTGGGCCTATCATCAGAACACGCCGACCGATTACCGGGTCAGCTAAGCGGCGGTCAAAAGCAAAGAGTCGCTATTGCAAGAGCGATTGCGACTACGCCGAAGCTAGTCGTCCTTGACGAACCGACGAGCGCTCTAGACGCCTCAGTTCAGGCGCAGATTCTCAAGTTGCTTCTGAATCTCCAAAAGGAGTACTCACTGTCCTACATGCTCGTCACCCATAACATTGCCGTTGCGCAATACCTCTCTGACAATATTGCAGTGATGTATACTGGGAGTCTGGTGGAATATGGCCCGACTAGATCCGTAATTGAAAAGCCGAGACATCCGTACACCATCACTCTAATCTCTTCTGCTCCAATTCCAAATCCTTGGAAAAGAAATCTGCTTACTGCTGAGATAAAAGGAGAAGTCCCAAGTGCAATAAATCCGCCAAGTGGATGCAGGTTTCACCCAAGATGTCCATATGCGGAAAAGATCTGCTCCGAGGTCAATCCTCCATTAGAACCAGTTTCACCGGGACATTACGTTGCATGCCACTTTGTGAATAAGACCGCCTAGTTTGTTCGAGACCGACGGGGATTCGCATACTTGACTATTTCCTAATGATAATTCTCGGGCTTAGCCATTGAATGAGATATCGCAATCAGTTTTACTTTCCGAATTGATCCCCGCGGCGATTCTTACGGAGAGTAACCAAGAATCGAGAAAAACTTGAAAATTAGTAGGGACTACTAAGATGGGGCCGCTCTAGGAACGATCCAGCCCGATCATCATTCTAGCTTCCTTAGGGGTTGCAATTTCTCTCCCCATTGATTTGGCGATTCCAGCTATCCTGGAAACGAGGGCAGCGTTGTCTTTTGCAAGAACTCCTTCCGATATGAAAGGATAATCCTCAGTTCCGACTCTCACATTGCCGCTATTTGCAATCGCGAGCATAAGGATCTTTGTCTGGTCAGGATCCAACACGCTAGTCGAGTAAACGCTTCCGGCAGGCATGTATTTCACCCTCTGGAAGAACTCATCAGCCTCGACAGGTGACCAGCTGCCTCCGGGCCATCCAAAGAAAATAGTTAGCAGGTATGGCTTCTTGACCAGATTTTTTCTTTCGAGATACATCAGGTTCCAATAAGCGCCGGTATGCCAAACCTCGAATTCTGGTTTTACTTTGTATTTCAGACAGAGACGACAGTATTCTTCAAGCTCCGATTTCAGATGAAGAACATTGAATGCCTCGTTCGTAAACTGTTCGTCGTGATGAGTCAATATTATCGAAATCATATCTGGCTGCTGTTCAAATAGCGGCCTACGGACCTCAAGCGACTGGCCCGATAGCCCGTACTGAACAAGAATGTCACACTTGTCCCGAATCTTTTTGCTTGTTTCTTTCTGGATTCCATCGGCGTGAATATGAGCAATACTTGCACCAGCCTTGTAAGAATCGTACACCGCGTCAGCAATTTGGTCCGCCGTCAAGGGGTGATTTTTAGTTTCAGGATAAATCCATGAAGGATTTGCCGTAACTGTGATGACCAGTTTTTCTTGTTTTGGTCCTTGCATCATCTTCGAGATCGTTTGACTCCCGTTTTGCAATTTAAGCATTCTTGGGAATTGGGTTCAATCAGATTCAATTGATCTGATGGTTGGCTGAGCAGGAGCTGCAATAAACCATACGGAATCAAAGAAATTATCAAGCGTTCTAGCGAATGATATCGCACTAGCGCGCGCTACTATGAAGATATACGGACTCCAGACGCCACAGCTCGTGGCTCGATCAAAGTAATCCGTCACCAATCCATGGTTTTCAAATACTCATAGAACGGTGTAAGCTGTTTTTGCCGCTCTTCCGGCACGAGCCTAACGCGATTTAGGTTGAGCGCCTGAAGGTAGATCCGTGCGTACTTTTCGACATACTTCGCCGTCTGAAACGCCCTGCTCATATTCTTTCCAACGCACAGATTGCCGTGATTTGCTAGAAGAACAGCGGCTCTGTTACCTAGAGATTTCACACATTCTGCCGCAATTTCTGCACTTCCTGATGGAGCGAAGTTTGTTACTTCAATTACACCTCCGAGGTAGGGGAGCATTTCGTCTAGAATGGGTCTGAGCGGTTCTCCCATCACGGCCAGCATCGTGCAGTACAGCGGATGGGCGTGAACTATGGCATTGACGTCTGAGCGTGCCTTGAACACTCCCAAATGCATCCTTGTCTCCGAGGTAGGCCGTCGCTCTCCCAGTATGACTTCACCCTCGCCGTCAAGCAACACTACATCCTCAAGTTGCCGGCTTTCGTACGGAACATGGCTTGGGGTCACGAGAAATCTGTCCTCTGAAACTCGAACGCTCAGGTTGCCCTCAGTTTCAGTAACAAATCCGCTGCGATAACAACGAAGGCCAAAATCAATGATTTCCCTTCGAAGGGCTTCTTCACTAGTACTTTCCAATATTCAACTTCCCCTAAATGAAATTCAGATTCTATCAGGTGGCATAAAAATCTGAATGTGCCCCAGAGAAAAAATGAATGATATGCTGAGTTCAACATAAATAAGCCACGACTTTTTTTTTGCCGACAAAGGCTGATTCTTGTTGGATAAAGCACGCGTCGGTATGATTGGACTAGGTGGAGTTGGAACTTGGGGGCATCTTCATGGATACGAAGAGATACCTGAACAGGCAAAACTGGTGGCTTTTTGTGACACCAATCCCGGCGTGATAAATGAGCCGGCGAAGCTCCACGGGGCAAAAACCTACAGTGATTACAATCAAATAATTGCGGACCCGGATATCGACATCATCGATATATGCGTCCCACACTTTTTGCACGGACGCATAGCGCTCGCTGCGGTCAAAGCAGGAAAAAACGTTATCTGCGAAAAACCGTTTACGACGACTCTCGAACAGGCTGACGCTGTCATTAGCGCGGCGAAGGACAAAGGCGTGAAGCTGATGGTTGCAGAGAATACGAGATTTGTCCGTGCCTATCAGGTGGCGCACGAGTTCGTAGAAAAAGAGTCTATCGGGGAGATTTGTTTTGCGAGAACATATCTGGGAGGCTCCGAACGGATCCGTCTGTCAGATCCGGACAACTGGATAGGTAAGAAAAACACCGCGGGAGGTGGAGTGATGTTTGACGCCGGTGTTCATTCGTTCTACTTGCTACGTTGGATGATCGGAGAGATGAAGAGCGTTCAAGCGACGACAATGACTTTTTTCAAAGATCTCTATCAGGATGTGGAGGACAATGCGATGGGGACAATCCGCTTTGTCGATGGCGCCATAGCAAACTTTTCGGTTTCGAATACGACAGAAGCTCCGTGGACGGAGCGACTAGAAATATTCGGTACCAAAGGCTCTATCATAGTCGACATGCTTTCGGAGAGACCGATCCAGGTGTTTTCGACGAAAAATAGGTCTGAAGACATGGCTGAGTGGTGGTCGTACTATGGGGATGTCGGGTGGATGGAGCCATACATCTCTCATTCAGCCTTTGAATGGAAACCAACTTCAATGAGAAGAGAAGTGCAACACTTTGTCGAGTGTGTCCTCGAGGACAAACAACCCCTTGTTACAGGTGAAGACGGCCGGAGAGACGTCGAGATCTCTTTGAAGTGCTACGAATCTGCGAATCAAGGAAAAGAAGTTATGATCTAGATTAGCGAATTCTTACTAAGTCATGGGAGATACGAGTTAACCTCTCTCCTCCAGAACTATTAATCAAGAATGTATCTTCCGTTCCGACATACACTCCAGGCTTTAATGAAGAGTACAGTTCGACGTTAAAGATCATATTTTCTTGGACTTTCCTGGTCGACTCCCTCGTCAACCAGACTTCCTCTGTCTGGATTCCAATAGTGTGCCCGGCGCTAAGGAAAAGAGGATCTCGCCCGTGCTCCAGATATCTTGCTTCTACTTCGGCACAGATTTCTGAAAAAGTACGTCCGGGCCGAAGAGACTTGCCAGTTTCCATGACAATGTCGGCTATGGTCTTGTTAAGATCTGCTAGTTCTACTGGAATCTCGCCGAGATGCGCCAGTCTCCTAGTGTCGGACACATAACCATCCAGAATACTTCCGACATCAAGGACTACGAGGTCTCCTGCGACTCCTACGTAATCCTCGAGTATCTCGGGATTGCTCTTCCCAATCGCTATCGTCGCGTGGTCGACTCCGGTTCCGCCTAACTCATAGATCAATTGCTTCGATCTGGAAACAAGTTTGAAAACACTCCAAGCCGAAGTCATTTCAGAAAAAATGGTCTCCTCTACCGCCTCGGCGATCTCAAGAGAATCTTTCAACTTCGATATCTCCTCGGGGCTTTTGATTAACCTAAGTTCATCCATTAGCTCATCGACAACTATGAACTCGACTCCATCGATCTTCTTCTCGATCACCTGGGCGAGGGGATAAGGCATTGTAGACTCGATTCCAATTCTAGATCCTCGCGGAAAAATCTGTTCGACATATTGAACTAGTTCTTCTGTTGTCCCGTTAGGGAAGAAAGAAGTCAAGACCACCTTTGTCCAAAGCTCGTGATGCCCAATTGCCCCAGCCCAGACAATTGATGCCGGCATACCATCAGAATTAATAACCGAGTACGGTGGGAACTTGTTGGACAGTGCAAAGAGAATTGGATTCTGGTGTCCTCTCGTTACAGGAAGCCCTGTCGAATAGAACACGTTGTCGTTAGAAGTAAGAATGATTCCCGAAAGCGCTCGCTCCTCCAAAAGTCTACGGCATCGGTCAGGACTGTATCCGAGAGGTTTGATCAAGGCCATGTAAGGCGATGACGCAAGAAACTCTTGCCTTTATCAAGCATTTGCCGCCAACACTTTGGGTATGATGAAATTGAAGCGATCTTAGAATGAAAAGTAGCCATTGCCAACTAGCTCTTGCTTACAATCTATTGATAATCTGAACCGTTTCGACTAAAAATTAGAATTGTATTTCACATCCAAAGTTTTTATCTTCGCAGACGATCGGATTTCAGAAATCCCTTGAATAAGTTTGAAAATCAAACCGTCTTAGTTACTGGTGCCGGATTCGGAATCGGGCGAGGCATAGCGGAGCACTTTGCAAAATGTGGAGCAAAAGTTGCCATTTTTGACCTTGATGAATTAACGGCCAAGGATACCGAAGAAATCATAACAAAGGCGGGAGGAATATCAAAGTCGTACAAAACCGACGTCGCAAGCTACGAAAGTGTGACGCAAAACGTTTCGCTTGTCAGAAAGGATCTGGGCATGGTAGATATTCTTGTAAACAACGCTGGCATTAGATATGTAAGGAAAGTTCTCGAAATACCCAATGAAGAGTGGAATCGAACTATTGGAGTAAATTTGACCGGAATGTTCTACATGGTAAAGGCTGTAGCTCCGATGATGCTCGAAAAGGGGAGAGGCAAGGTAGTCAATATCGCCTCAATCAGCGGACTTTTGGGGCAGAATAGGCGAGCCGCTTACGGCGCGTCGAAGGGTGGTATTATCCAGTTGACTCGATCTCTCGCGGTCGAGCTTGGGCCTGAGATCAATGTTAATGCTGTCGCCCCGGGTTTTGTCCCTGGCACAGGAATGATGAAGGAGATCGACAAGGATTCCCGGAGCTCCTCGTGGATGGTGGCGAACACTCCTGTAAAAAGGTCTGGGACTCCAGAAGATATCGCAAAAGCCGTCGCTTTTCTTGCTTCTGAGGATGCGTCGTTCATCGCGGGAGTCACGCTGCCTGTTGATGGTGGATTCAGTGCTTCAAAATACCTAGTAGAGGGAAAGTTTTAGATTAGAAGAGCGTCAGTCTTCGACTTTGAATCCTTCATCGACTCGATTGGATGATCGAAATGCGAAAACGGATTGACCGTGATGAATCCGCCATAATTCAGCTCTTCCAGAACCGTAACTAGGCTCTTAAGATCGACATCGCCTAGTCCCGGAAGAAGATGCTGGTGTGGTAATACTTTCGGAAAGTAGCGCCCCGAAAAGAACGTTTTCTCTGGACGAAGCGAATCGGCAAAGTGGACATATCCAATGAATTCCTTGGAATATTCCACCATTTCGGAAATGTTTCGACCGAGAATGAAGCTATGCGGAGCGCAGAAAAGATATCGTAACTGGTTTGAGTTTACCTTCTTGATCAGGTCAACGGCAAGAGTATTGGATTCGACAAAATCTCCTGGATGTGCTTCAAAGCAAAGTATTACATCGGTTTTTTCCAAATGTGGACGAATTTCATCGAACGACTTCAAAAAAGCAAGCTGGCTCTCAGATCTATGATCCATATCGCCATTTAGTTCCGAAACGAGTAATTTGCAACCTAAACTCTGCGCTCTGTCTATTGCCCTAAGATAGAGCTGTACTCCGGCCGCTCTGACCTCCTCTTCGGGGTACGAAAGCGGGTAGATGCCGCAGAGTGCCGCTAAATTGAGGTGGTTTCTAGAAAGTGCATCCCTCAAAGATGCGGCATCTTCGTCGGTTGATTCAGAGGCACTGAAGTGGGCGAGCCCAATCTCTATATGAGTGTACCCTGCCTTTGAGATTTCCTCGAAGGCTCTTTCAAGCGGGATGGATCTTAGAAGGCTAGTATCAAAAGCAAGCCGCATCGTGGATGATTTTACTCCCAGAAAGTTAGAAGGAATGATACATCAAGTTAGAATTCCTTGAGATAAATCGAGCTAGATTGAAACTTCCTTTCCAATCCGCGCTGATTCGTATGCTTTAAGGCAAAGCTCGACCGCTTTTCTGCCATCTTCACCCGTTACTAGCGGTTCCTTGTTGTTCAGAATGCAATCCACGAAATGCTGAACTTCTCGCCGCATCGACGAGGTCACCCATTCGGTTGTAGAATGCTCGACAAAAGGGTATTCCCACGATACATCTCCATATCTACTCCACCAGTCTGAAGTGTTAGTAGATCTCTCAACAGTGGAAAATACCCGGAGGGGATTTGATGCGAGGAAATCAACGAAGATAGACCCTTTCGTACCGAACAGTTGTAATTCTTCAGTCCATGGAGAATCGGTCGTAGTCGAAAATCCAAAGATGCCGAGAGCGCCATTCGCAAATCTGAGGGTTCCCACAGCATTATCCTCGACTTCGCTGATACCACTTTTCCTATACTTGGTCGTAACGGCATAGATACTTTTCACTTCGCCGACGAACCATCTGAACAGGTAAAAACAATGGATTCCATCATCCATAATCGTTCCTCCTCCGGCTTCCGATGCCCTAATTCTCCAGTTGGAGGGGTCATTAGATTCTTCATTTGGGCCTCCAGTGTAACCTCGCACGTAGCAGATTTCGCCGATCACTTTTGAGTCAACAAGTCGCTTTGCGATGTCGTAAGCCTTTATGAACCGCATGTTTTCAGCAACCATCAGCTTGAGCCCCCTCGATTTTGCCTCATTGATTATTTGATCAGCCTCCGCAAGGTTAATTGTAAACGGCTTTTCTACAATAACGTGCTTTCCCGCCTTCAAAGCAGAGAGCGCGACCGGACCATGTAGATTATGAGGCAAGCAAATGTCGACCGCGTCCACATTCGAATCGTTCAGTAGAACTTCAAAACTCGAATAGCCCTTCGCCCCAGACTTTTCAACCAGGTTTGCGACTGCCTTGGGATTTTTGTCGCAGATCGCAACAACCTTTGCTTTCGTTGGAATTTCCATGTATCCAGGGAAATGGCCGTACGAGCCCATGATTCCAGCACCGATCAGTCCGATTCTTACCTTATCCATATCGAACTCACAAATTTCGATTGGATTATTTATTCTTGCCAGAAATCCTTCAGGAAAGTTTAGGTCAGCCACTTTTGAGCGCGCGTGGTCCCGTCAACTTGCTTCTATCGCTAGATCAGGGTACCACCAACTCTAAAGCTGTTCTTTTTTCGGGCTCCGGATCGGTTGTGTCGATAGCAAGGCGAGAACTGGAACAAGAGTATCCAAAGCCTGGCTGGGTGGAGCAGGATCCTGAGAAAATTTGGAAGACGGAGATTCGCGCAGCCAGGGACGCAATTTCGAAAGCCCCTCTACAGAATATTACAGCGATTGCAATAACAAACCAGCGGGAGACGACTCTCTTCTGGGACAAACGAACTTTAGAGCCGGTCAGCAAAGCTATCGTATGGCAAGATCGACGAGCTGACAGAATTTGTGAAGAATTCCGAGAGGCCGGATATTCTGATCTCGTCCGGAAAAAAACTGGACTAGTAATAGATCCATACTTTTCGGCCGCAAAGATTTGTTGGTTGCTTGACAGGTCTCCCAAGTTAAGAAAGAGAGCGGAAAAAGGGGAAATTCATTTTGGAACAGTTGATTCCTTCTTGCTCTCTAGGCTCACCAATGGTTCTGTTCACGCAACAGACTATACCAATGCGTCGAGGACTATGGTTTTTGACGTAAACAAACTCTGTTGGGACGATGAATTACTAAGGCTATTCAAAATTCCTCCCGAAATTTTGCCCGAGGCGCATCCCTCCAGTCATGCCTTCGGGGAAAGCAACGAGAAATATTTTGGAAGAAGGCTTCCGATCGAAGCAGTAATCGGTGATCAGCAGGCATCTCTTTTCGGACAGGCGGCGTTTTGGCGTGGGCTCGCGAAAAACACTTACGGGACTGGATGCTTTCTGCTCGCTAATACTGGCCAGCGAATTTCGAATCCACCGAACGGTTTGTTGAGCACGATCGCATGGGGCCTGAGTAGAAACGATGTGACGTACGCCGTGGAGGGAAGCGTTCTGGTCGCCGGCGCGGGGCTCCAATGGCTTCGGGAGGGGCTCAAAATTTCTTGGAAATCCTCTGATTTCCTCAAAATTTCCAGAAAATTGGATTCTAATGAAGGAGTTTACTTTGTCCCCGCCTTGACAGGATTGGGTGCTCCGTATTGGGATTCTACGGCTCGGGGGCTCATTATCGGAATTACGCGGGGTACTACAAGAGAGCATCTGTATAGATCCGCGATTGAAGCAATTTGTTATCAAACAAGAGACGTGTTTGAGAGTTTGAAGCACGCCATTAATTTTGAAATTAAGGTATTGAGGGCGGATGGCGGCGGCTCATCCAATGATTTCTTAATGCAGTTCCAGTCGGACATTTTGGGAGTGAAAATTCAGCGTCCTCTTTTGACGGAGACTACTGCCTCCGGAGCTGCATTGCTCGCCGGATTGTCGACGGGAATCTGGAAAAGCTTGGACGAAATCTCAAAATCATGGAAGCTGGATAAGGAGTTTACCCCGAGAATGACTAAGGCAGTAAGTAATCGCCTTTACGATAAGTGGAAAGATGCGGTTAGCCGCTCGCTCTCTTGGGCCCAAAACTGAGCGGAATTCTTGAATCTACTTCCATCTTGTACGATTCAACTTGAAATCGAGTTGATTCTTCGCTCCAATTCAATAATCGACCCATACAACGGGCAACGGTTTCTGCACAATCTAGACCTCGACAGGCACCGAAAGCAATCGGGGCTCTTCTCATCATAAAATCCGAGACTGAGATCGCAAATTCACTTTTTACGGACAAGACTATTTGTGCTTCCACATCAGGGTTGTTAGGGCAGATCCTGTTCACGAGAGGTTTATCCTTATCTATAATATCCGTGACCTCTGACATGCGGCTTCCGTAAAGTCCCAAAAGATGAGGAATCTGTTTTTCATCCAGTCCATATTTTCTCAATTTAGTAGAATAGATGCTCACAAATTCTTCGTAATCAGCGATGCCCTTTCCTCCCGGCAATGGTTCAATATCTGTTGAACACTTCCTAACGTTTTTTAGCTTTCTAGAGATAAGATCAGTCGCATCTTCTGATGCTCTTCGATACGAAGTTATCTTGACGCCGAGGAGTGAAATAAGTCCACCGCTCCTGTTTTTCGAGTAATGATCAATTATTCTGTAGTTTCTAGAAACAGAAGATTCTTTTTTACCCCGACCGGAGCGAACGAGGGGCCTAACTCCTGCATATGTAAAGAGAATTTTGTCAGCAGAGACGCCCGGTATCGCCTTGGCGGTTTCCTTCACTAGGTATTCTATGTCATTTGAATCAGGACAGACTTTAGCGGGATCGTCGGAATAATCTGTGTCGGTCGTTCCAATCAGAGAGTAATTTAGCCATGGAATCACGAAGAGAAGTCTGTCGTCTGACTTGGAGTAGAGAACTACGGCATTCTCATTCAATCGTGGAACGACAACATGAATTCCCTTTGTAGTCCTAAGTCTGTTCAGGCTATTTTTTTCCTCAAAGGCATGAAGTGTCAAGTCAGCCCAGGGTCCAGTCGCGTTAACTACGCATCGAGCGCGAAAGCTAAATTTCTCTCCAGAGAGGCCGTCTTCCACCTGCACAATGCTCGAACCACTTTTTCCTGAATCAAAGCCGATGACCTGAGCGTAAGTGAAAATCTTTGCTCCATTTTCGGTCGCCGAGAGGGCATTCTCGATTGATAGCCGTTCAACAAATGGTGCCTGGCAATCGTAAAAGAGGGCACCATTCTGCAATTCTTCTTTTCTTAGGCTTCGCTCGATTTGAATTACTTGATCTGAGGAAAGCATCTGATGGGAAGGTAGTGTCTTCCCCATCGAAAGAAGGTCGTAAAGGGTCATGCCGATCCTCAAGCGAAGCCTGTGGGATGTACTCTGATCGTAATTTGGAACAACGAACCTCAACGGATGGATTAGATGAGGAGCGATATGGAGTAACTTTTCTCTTTCGTGAAGATCTTTGTACACCAGACCAAAGTCGTAGGTGTCCAAGTATCTCAAACCTCCGTGAATCAGTCGACTTGACTTACTGCTTGTTCCCGATGAAAGGTCCTGACCATCAAAGAGGACGACTGACATCCCGCGCATGCTGGCGTCTCGGGCTATTCCTGTTCCAACTATTCCACCACCTACAATCAGAACATCATATGACAATCTAGCTGCATCAGAAATAGCGACAAGCCGATTAGAATCTGAATTTAGTGGGTCCGACAATATTTCCGAAGTCATGATGTATTCCCAAATTCATTATCGTGGCTCGGGAGCATCTTTGGAATGGATTTTTCTCCAAGATGTCAGCACTAAACTAAGGAAAAGCATTGTTATCCTTCAATTCGCGAAGTTATGAATAACAAATCCCTGCGTAAGAAAGACCTCTAACAGAGTCGTATACTCAAAATTGTTACCCTTTCCAATAATGATGCTTCAACTATTTAGCTAATGCGATTATGCGCCAGTATCATGACTGATGTGTTACCTTACTTCGTCTATTCTTACGGTCCTTCTTTCGGTTGCCGCCTTGTAAGTTGCCCGGGCAAACACAATGCTGACTTAAAACGGGAGAAGCCAACTCATTAGCAACATACAAATAATAGAGCACCGTGTGTTGTCGTAAATCTTGCGCGTCAAAAGCTTGAGCGGCAGCTCGTCACGAGCCATATCGCGAACGGTAACGGCACTAATTGTTATCGTGATTATCGTTCTCGCTGGTGCTGTGGCATATTTTGCTGTAACCCCCAAGTCAACACCCGCTTCCTTAACAACTTTAACAACATCTTCCTCAACACTCTCTTCGTCAACTACCTCGGCACCCGCTTCCTTAACAACTTTAACAACATCTTCCTCAACACTCTCTTCGTCAACTACCTCGGCACCCGCTTCCTTAACAACTTTAACAACATCTTCCTCAACACTCTCTTCGTCAACTACCTCGGCACCCTCAGGCACGTTAAATATTGACGACGCGTTCTGGCCGAGCTACAACCTAAACGTCTTGTTCCCCGGTCTCACCTATCCCAATTGGGGGGAGTCCGACGTCTATCAGCCGCTCGTTGACCCAAACATAAACGCGGAATATCAGAACGGTGCGTACAGCTGACCTTCCCGGCCTTGCATTGAATTGGACGGTATCGCCAGAGGGTGCTGGTCTGAACTACACGTTCAACCTCAGACAGAACGTGACTTTCTCGAATGGTGATCCTTTCAACGCGTACACGGCTTGGTTCCAATTCTACACTTCATACTTTGTGTTTGATAACGTCACTTTCGCGTTTGCATATTCATATCCCGGCATCTTCAACTTCTCTACCATGGCCCCCTTCGGTCCCGCCACAATCCAGATGTTCAATCAGTCTAGCCTCGCGGATCCTTCAGCGGCAGCATTGGCGTACATGTCGAACAGGAGCCTCCCCATCTACGTGATTGGTCCGTACACGCTGGTCTTCCACACTACCTTGGCTTTTCAGTATTTACTGGGAGTACTCAGCGGGTTGGATGGCGAAGTCTATGACGCACAATATGTGATGAATCACGGTGGTCCCCCGGCTTATGGGACTCCCGCATTTGGTTACTATTCAAACAACGCGGTACCGGGAACGGGTCCCTACGACATCACCACCTATGTCCAGAACGCCTACGTAACGTTCACACAGAACCCGGACTATTGGGGCAATAGTCTTACTGCGGGACAGGTGGCTGTGAACCCACTTCTCGATCCGGGTCACTATAAGCAAGTGATAATGTACTATAAGGCGGATGACCTCGCCAGATACACAGATCTCTCGAAAGGGGCAGTACAGATTGCTTCTATCGAGTCTGCGGACTGGAACCTGATAACGAGCAACACGAATACCTACGGTTGGGTTCAGTTCCCGCCTTGGGCGAACATCGTTTCATTTCTTGCATTCAACGTTAATTGGTATCCAACTAACATCACGGACGTGAGACTTGCAATCGAACATGCGATCAATTACACGCTGTTGGACCAGGTGGTCTTTCCTCAGGGAGCAATTACTCCATATGTCGGACCTTCGACGCCTGGGTTCAGCAGCAACGGCGCCTATGACCCCGGGAACTATTCTCAATACTCCTTCAACACGACGCTCGCGCAGCAACTGCTGACAAACGCCGGCTTCAATTCCAGCAACCCCTTCCCTACTATAACGGTGTCCTTGGTCTCAGGTTATACCGTATTGACCAATATAGCGAGCTTCATCCAGTCGCAGCTGGCTACGAATCTGGGCATAACTCTCAACCTTCAAGTCTACTCGTACCCGACGTACATGAACTTCTACAATTCTGTGGACATAGTCTCAAACTCATCCGAGGTCGCTAACATCGCGTTCAATGGTATACCCAGCTATGGGCAAGTCCAAAATACACCGATAGACAATTGGGCGGAATTCACAGTGTGCAAAAGCTCGGCATATTGCCCCAATGAATTTTCGGGCTGGCAGAGCAACGCGACTGTGGCATACGTAAATGCTCTACTCGGAGGTAGTACTGGTAATCAGACTTTAGCCCAGCTCGGAATGGCGGCCCAGCAAAGCGTCTACGATCAGGCTCCATTCATATGGATTGGAGTACTGAAGTTGGTGACGGGAGACGGCTCTGTGGCATTCCAGAAAAGTACCGTCGGCGGGTTCTGCTTCGACGCCATGTGGAGCGGAGCTGACACCGCGCCCATCTTCAACACTGTCACTCCTCCTGGCCAGCCTGTTGACTGCCAACCATAGGTTAATCCCTTTCTTTTCAGTTCAGAGTAATACGATGTAAGTCGCAGGTGCAGTGCATTTCAGAGTAAAGTGTCAAGCTTCGAACAATCTCTTTTGTTCGGTTCCCTCCCTTGAGGAGATGAGAATAGTACACGCGAGAATCGAAAAGTCGAGAGATCATCCCTTGAGCTTGATTGAGCGTAACTTGCCTTAACAGAGTCAGTTGGACAAAACAGTTGAATCTCGTTCCTTACATCATTAGAAGACTTACGCTTGCAATTTTTGTTCTCTGGGGTGTCATGACGATAACTTTTGTCCTCTCTCACCTTATTCCGGGCAACCCAATCGATGCTCTGCTCGGACGAACAGCTGACGTCGCACCCCGAGCTTGTGGCAAAGCTCTCAGCACAATACCATTACAACAACCCAATCTACATTCAATACTTTTACTACTTCGAAAATGTCTTTCATGGTAACCTCGGATACGCAACTTCTAGGGGCTTCCTCCCTGTCGTCCAGGTAATCGCAGGGACTCTCCCATTCTCGCTTCAGATCGCGTTCTTCGCGTTTCTGATTGCAATGGGACTTGGGATCCCACTCGGAGTGTTGGCGGCGAGATATTCCCACAAACCGATAGATCATGGTATCAGGGCATTCTACCTGGCCGGTGTATCGAGCCCCGCCTTCTTCGTGGCTCTTCTCCTCCTTATCGTCTTTACGTACTTTTTCCGAATATTACCGGCAGGAGGGGCCGTTGCTACTGGCATAGCACCACCGACTTCCATAACTGGGATACCCATGCTCGACGCGGCGCTCGAACTTAACTGGACGTATCTCTCAAGCTCACTGTACCATGTTATTCTGCCAGCTGCGGCTCTTGCGGTGGGCGCCTTTGGTATAGTTGTAAGGATTCTGAGGGCTTCCACACTCCAGGTCCTCCAGTCAAACTACATTCGAACTGCAAGGGCGAAGGGCGTTGGCGAGGACACGGTGTTCTTTAACCATGCATTGAGGAACGCGTTGATACCAGTCTTGACTCTTTCATCTCTGATATTATACGGGCTAGTCTCAGGAACGCTTTTTGTAGAGAACATCTTCGCGTATCCAGGATTGGGCCAGTACGTCGTGGGCGCAATAGCTGCTGAGGATTATGCGGGCATACTCGCAACTACGTTGATCTACGCCGTGGTCATCGTCGTCGCAAACCTCGTTGTCGACGTGCTCTACGTGGTGGTGGATCCGCAGATAAGGCTAGGATAACGAAGAGCTTTGAGCAACAGTAACTCCACAGAAATGAAAACAGGTACGAGACTCCGATCAATTTTACAGCGCATGCGGGACCACCCGGGCTTGCTAGCCGGCTCCATTATCGTCTCCGTTTACATGGTTATCTCGCTTGCCGTCTTTATCTTCGGCCTCTTCGGTGCGAGAATCACACCATATGACCCGATACAATTGCTCGTCGGACCCCGTCTGTCGCCCCCGTCATGGAGTCATCTGTTTGGGACCGACAGCCTCGGAAGGGATCTCTTCAGCGAGGTAATCTCAGTGATGCCCACGGATATGGGGGTAAGCATAACTGTGGTGGCGATCGGGTTAGCTGCTGGTTTATTGATTGGGTCCTTCGCGGCTTACTTCGGTGGGATCTTCGACGAGGCGCTAATGAGAGTCACGGATGTCTTCTTCGCTCTTCCCGTCTTGGTTCTTGCCATAGTAATTGCGGTGATACTGGGGCCTGGAATAAGAAATATGACGATTGTCCTGATGATAGTCTGGTGGCCAACCTATGCTAGGCTGGCGAGAGGTGAAACACTGAAAGTTGTTCAGCAAAGTTTCATTGAAGCAGCACGGATGAGCGGGATCAGCCGTGTTCGGATTATCTTCAGACACATATATCATAACGTGATCTTCATTCTGCTCGTCTATGCCACTCTTGACGTGGGGACCATAGTTCTGGTATATGCGGGACTCAGCTACTTGGGTTTAGCCGTCACTCCGCCCCACGTTGACTGGGGACAAATGGTGGATCTCTATCAGGACGACCTAATCTCAGCGCCGTGGTTACCCTTATTCCCCAGTCTTATGATTGCGATAAGCGTGGTTGGTTTCAGTCTTCTGGGAGACGGTCTGAGAGACGCTTTGGATGTGAAATAAGCTGGTGGAACTAATTAACGTGGAGACCTGACAGTGACGTATGAGACTCAGCGGGGTAACGTCGGCGCGCTCGACGAAGTCGTTGTCCATGAAAAGAACAGATTCGTATGCATCGTGGGCAAATCCATCTGTTAAAGAACCACTCTCGCTCTTACTACAAAGGTATGAACTCGGGCTCTCTCGAGGAACGGAAGAGAAGAGAATACATGAGAACGGAGACTGCCAGGATATTCCAAGATCTCGTTGATGAGTCTTAATCCTGTCTTCAAAGTTGAGGGATCAGATTGCGGAGGCTATCCTGATTAGGGCGGCTCGAGAAAAAGACAAGCGAGCCGAACTCCATGGCGAAGTGATGAAAAAATGTCTATGACATGTATATGTAAACACTGTAAGAACCATAAATAGAGAAGGAGATCAGTCAAGATGCAGATGACTCACTGTGTCCAATCAGCGGAAGGGTACCTCTTCCGAACACCCAGAGGCCTTTAAGGTGGAATCGGACCGGAATGAATACTACTTCATTCTGGGAATCGCGAGCGCGGCTTTCGGTCTCTTCGTCTTTCCCGAACTGTTATGCTCATTGGCCATAATCATGGGGGCCTACTTGTGGAGAAGAGAGGCCGGAAAAAGGAACAGAGGGCTCGGGGTCGTGATTTTGGGCATCTTATGTATGCTCGTGGGACTCTACTTCACATCAATCATTTCGCTCGGGAAGATACTGCTATAGATATTCCAAGTCAGCCGTTCAGACTGGAAACGGCAACAAGTATCAGCATTTCCCTAGTCCCTCACTCAGCGATTGTTATCGATCGTGCTGGAACCAGGCGGACTTTGCCGAATAACGAGAGTTCCAAAAGTGAACTGCCCCAAAAAATAGTGATGAAAATGGCCTCTTTCCAGGATCTATTTCCAAAATTTGCTAGGCGGTTCTTCATATTTCATTAACTTTGTTGCGATGCTGTTCCAACAACTGTCTTGTTTCGGTTGTTAATCCAGCTGATCAATATCCCTTGATTGATATCGCTTGTAATTGAACGATCAAACACACTCGCAATTTGAATTGGTCGTTGACACGTTGTAGTAGGGATTGATTTCCGTGCAAGTACTGCCATTGGAGATGATGGTGGCATTCTCGTAGATTGTGCTTGTGGAGTCATAGGAAATGGTTATCGTTGACAACGTAACGTAGAGACTATTTTCTGAGTTGCCAGTTGCCGAAAATAGCGTAGTGGTAACGGTTGTATTTTCGAGGTTAGCCACACAAATTTCATTGGTCAACACGTGCTCTATTAGAATCTCCTTTACTATCGAGATGTTAGAATTATCGAGCTTTTCCGACACAAACATAGTCGTGGTTGTAGTTGTAGTAAAAGAGGTAGTCTGTTGCTGGACGGTACTATCTGTGAACCCAATGCCGACCAAGAATGCTGCTACGAAAACCGTCAGCACGACTCCGATAAACAAGCTTCTAGCGATTTGCATGGTTTCTTTGTTTTGGAATAATTCTGAATTGACTATTTAGTTCTAGGCTCAAGAACACTGAGGATTCGTTCCTTCTCTCCACATACGCTGTTCTGAAGACTAGAACCAGCGAGTGCAACAAGACAGAAATAGATGAGAAGAACCAATTTTCTGGTTCCTATTATTAAGGTCGCTCAAAGTTTGAGGTCTGGATACACCATGGACCGAGGATCCTTGGCTTCAATTCCGAGAAACTTTAGCCCGGTGTTCTTCCTTCTTTGCATTTAGAGCGTTGATAGTTATTTACCATCCTAATCTACAGTAGGAGCAAATCCCATCCCCTTCGCACCCATCACGAGTTCATAGAATCCACTTTTTCGAGCGTAAATCGTGGGATGTGCGCCGAATTCCCAGCGGGCATGAAAATCTTAGATTAGCCTCTCCCCTCCAGCAAGAGACAGCTGGAGTTGTGGTCATGGATCCCCGCAGCCTTCGAATCTCTTGTGCCTTGTGCATGTTCCCCAGCATGGCTGCACAGTCATCGTCACAATTGACGATGATCGAAACGACCGGCCCGCTTGTCCATAATGGACGTACGGGAGATTGTCGGTCTGGGATCCATGACGCAAACAACCAGTCAAACAATAGGAGTATGAATCGAAACCAATGACGAGAGTCGGAATAGACGCACATAAGAAGAGCTGCACCACGCAGGTCTTCGCGGACGGAGAAGAGTCACCCATACAATCCTTCGTCTTCAAGACGAGCAGGGCAGGAGTCTCTGAGATGCTAGCAAAGATTCCGGACAAATCTGTATTTGTCATCGAATCTAGCACAACTGGAAAGGCGGTCACGAGAATGATTTCTTCTTTCGCATCAAACCAGCACGTGATTCACATGGTTGCGCCACCAGAGAAGAAAGCATCTGTGAAAACCGATAAGAGAGACTGCGAGCGTATCGTCAAGGAGGATGCACTGGGCTACTTGAGAAGGTGCTACGTTCCCTCACAGTACATAGAAGACATGCGCTTTCTTGTGACCCAACAGATAGAGATTGGCGCAAAGATATCGAGAGTAAAGAACCAGATCCAGACTCTACTGGAGAGAAACATGGTCCAGAGCGAGTTCTCAGAATTCTCTGACGTGTTCAGTAACGGAGGTCTTCAAAAGCTCGGAGAGATAGAGCTTCCAAAGCAAGACAGGCTGGCTCTCGCATTGCATCTTTCGGAGCTCAAGTTCTATGCAACCCAGCATACGGAGGTTGAGACCGAGATTGCAAAGATGGCAGCCTCAGACGAAGACTGCCAGCTTCTGTTCAGTCACCCTGGCATCAATGCTTTCACCGCAGTAGCCATCAAGGCAAGAATAGGAGACGCTTCAAGGTTCCCCACAAAGAAACATCTCTGCTCGTATGCCGGAGTCGTTCCAGGTGCTGACAACAGTGGAGAGCGTGAGTCCCACCACGAACACGTAAAGCACGGCGACGTCATATTGAAGTACGCTCTAACATGCGCAGTGAGTGGAGCCGTGAAAGCCAAGACGGATTCTGCTGTCAAAAGAGTCTACCTGAAGCACATCAAGAGGGGGAAAGCTCCTCAGGAGGCTCAGGTTGATGCTGCAAGGAAACTCGCCTGCATTGTCTGGAAGATGCTTACATTCAAGCAGAGGTACGTCGAGGAGGACAAGTATCTGACAGCGAAGAAGATGAGGCAAACATCCTTCAATGCTCAAAGAGTCATCAAAGACGCGATACTACCAGAGAGCGTTCCAGAGCTAGCCAAAAGCCTTTCATCGGACGTTAGCGTACTGGAGCAGGTACTCAACGAATCTTGATCGCATGCTTGGCCGTCACAATCGGAGAAAAAAGGAAAATAGCAGGCAGACAGGAGTGACTTGATGATGTTTAATATTCCTTCTTCAATAGAAGATTTTCACGGGAGAGATTTGCACCAAACGTTTAGACGCACGCTCAGCTTTTCTCTATTTGTGTCAACTTAGTAGACCAATGGCGCTAACTACGACTAAGAGGAAGTTGTCAATCCTAGATTCGAAATTGATCGGATTTCACCTATCTTCAGAAACGATAAGGATCTCTGGATTGAAATGAATCATCAAAATGTCACGTTTCGTACGGAACACGCTTTAACTAACAAATAATCACAAACCGCCAACTATCTCGTACATTCGACATGTTGACAACTATCTCGTGTACTGCCAGATGTATCCTTTTCGATATTTGCCATAGTTACGTACGAACTCAGATAGTTAGTCTCGGTATAAGCTTAAACATGAATAGCGAACCAGATAGAGCCATGTCAACCACATCTCCCACCCCCAGTAGCGGAAGTGCGCCTGGATCAGTGGCAAAATTGAAAGAAAGGTTCGCTGATCCTTCAGTTCAAGAATCACTCAAAGGTTTCAGCAAGACGATGCAGTTTTCATTCACCGATCTCAAGGAGGACTATGTGTTTACTGTTGACGATGGAAAACTCGCGAATGTTGAGAAGAAGAGTCTTCCAAACGCGAACATTGTGATTACTGTCGCAAATTCCCTGATGGAAGGTATCATGAACAAAACGTCCAATCCAATGACTGCTTACATGACCGGCAAGCTGAAAGTTAAGGGGCCGATGGATGATCTGATGCGCTTGCAGAAGCTAATGAGCTAGTTTTGCAGCGAACTAAATTCGTACCGCACTTCAATTGAAATGTGATGCAACTCTTTCTCTGAATACGCTCATGAATCTGTTCTGATCGGGGCTGAGGCTCGCCACCTCGACGCAGTCAAAACCGAGTCTTTCGAATTTTTCAACAGTCGCGATTATTTTTTCGACGCCATCAGTCGCGAGCATTCTTTCTTCAATAGCTCTTTTGTCGACCTGATCTCCAAGTGCCTTTATCTCGCGAGGATCTATCAACTCATTTTGGAATACCTTCGGTGAAAAGGTTCCAGCAAAAGGTCTGCAAGCTTCGATCGCCTTGTCGATATCGTCATCATAGGAAACAACAATCTCAGCGATTTTTCGTGGGCGTTGTCCTGTTTGATATTCTTTATTATCTGATCTATCTTGGAACCCTTGCTCGAATTTGGGTAACAAAGTATGCTTTATTCGATCTTCGGGCAGGTTTAGCGTGATCCAGCCGTCGCCCAGCTTTCCCGCAAGGTAGGCGGACTTTGGGCCCAGGGCAGAGATGTAAAGAGGGATTGGTCTTGAGGGCTTCGTAAAAAGATTTGCATCTTTGATTGAGTAATGATTTCCCTTGAATGTCACGTAATCATTCGCCCAGAGCAATCTGATTATCTGTACGGCCTCTTCGAGCATCTCGATTCTGATCTTCCCACTTGGCCATTCATACCCGACAGGAACTTCATTCAATGCCTCTCCTGTCCCCACACCGAGAAATACTCTTTCTTCGTAGGTCGAAGCCAGAGTTGCAAAAGCCTGCGCAACGATCGCCGGGTTGTATCGTAACATCGGGCATGTTACCGCGGTTCCGATCTTGACCTTTGATGTTCTTTCAGCTGCCGAGGCGATTAACGTCCAAGCAAAAGTTGTCCCTTCTGCAACAGTCCAAGGATGGAAGTGATCAGCGTAGAAAATCTCGCTGAAGCCAAACCTTTCTGCCGCCACCGTTTCCTCGAGCATTCTTTTAGGCGAAAAGAAATCTGTGAGTGGATGAAAACCGAATATCATTAAGTTGTTCTCCGGAAGATGTCAATCAGCAAGCGATCGGCTTGTATCTCCACAAAGACATCCTGTTTGAGTTATAACTTTTCTCAACTAGTATTTGATCAAATTGAGGATACATTGGCACGCAGAGCAGCTAACATCTTTGCTCCAAAAAGGGCGAATATCACCTCTTTGACCTAAATTATCCATACTTTTCATCAAACGGTTAAATCATGCTCTAACCTATAGCTAGGCAGTCACGGAAAGGCGAGGGCATATGGTGGATTATGGTTTTTGCGAAATTTGCGGCAAGGACGAAGATGTGACGTACTGCTCAGTGCATAAAAAGTTCCTATGTCTCTCCTGTGATTGGGAATTACACTCGGCCGAGCTGAAGCACGCTTTTGAATTATACACTTAGTGCTGAATGAAATCCCTTCAAGAGTAAAGGGGGGATTTGATCCCTAATCTTGAATGGGGATCTGCGGAAGTTGTTGTTCTTGTTGGCTTTGTTTTCTCAACATCTTGTCAAGTATGTTGAGCAATTCGTCCAACTTCTCCATTCCAAGCGGAGTAACATGCCAATTATATGCAAGTGGAGCATCTTCACTTTCTCTTTCTTTTATCGCCAAACCTTCTTTTTCAAATCTGTGTAGCATTGGAACTAGCGTTCCGAAGCTCATTTCCTTCCCGGTGGCCTGAACGTACATCTTTCTAATCCGATAGCCGGTTACAGCATAGTTTTCCTTGATTATGTAAAGAACAATCGTTTCCCGAAAAGTTGGCAGGTTACTTGAAATTTCAGCAGACATTTAACTACTCTACTCCCTAAAACAAAGAACGATTAGCGTTTGAACGGTTTGTACGAATTTAAAAACTTTGGCTATTGTGCTCCAATAGAGATTTGCCATTCTCGGAGAATTTTCTCTCTTGGCCTGACTCGGTCTGAGCTTTAAGAAAGCACTTGGAAATGCTATTTTTATGCTAGATAAGATCGACTCGGTACCTGAATTCTACTAACTGAATAATAGATCAAATCTGGGAAACTTCCTTAACGCGAATGATTCCGTAGGTCCCGCCTCAGCTCCGGATTGTACGAGTTCACTTTTTTCTGATATCACAAATGAATCATTTTACGTATTATCAAACTAAGCTTGGGAACTACTTCTAATCTATCGCATAGTTTCAAAGAAAATGAAATAAGGATGCTGAGAAAATCTATCTAACGAAAGTATGCCGAGTACGAAAGCCCGGAGTCCGGAATCTGCTCTAATCATCGTGGATATGACAAATGATTTTCTACTTAAAAGTTACAACGAAGGTTTAGCCCTCGAGCGAGGTCTGGGACTGGTTCCCCGTATCCGCGATTTAGAAGATGATTTTCTCAATTCGAATCACCCTGTAATTTATTCAACCGATCGCCACCTGCAGTCAGATTTCGAGCTTAAGAGATGGGGACCTCATTCGATGAAGGGAACTGAAGGTTCGAAGATCATCAACGGTTTGCTCCCAGAAAAACCCAAGGTCCGCATTTTGGAGAGAAATTGGACGCCATCAGACGTGTCAAAAATCAAGAGAAACGAGCTCTTGTTTGAAGTCGAAAAGGGGACTTACAGCGGTTTTTCCGACAATGGAGGACGATCCACTGCAATGGATGCTTTGTTAAAGAAACTCGGCTTTAAGCCTGGGGACAAATTGTATATCACGGGCCTGCACACGAACTGTTGCAACAAACACACAGCTGCTGATGCTTTCTTCCGTGGATTCGTCCCAGTCATGGTTAGCGATTGTGTTGCAGCCTTCGATGATCCCGGAGGAATAATGGGACTGTCGCACGAAAAGGCCCTAGTATATGAAAAGTATTGGTACGACGCGCAGATCTGCGATTCAGACGACGTTCGACTCCAGATCGGTGGCTAGTTCATTTCGTCTAGGATATCGGAACTCGTAATATCGAGAGACACAATCTCGTAAATAAAACATAATTGCGCTTAGGGCGGTAGGCTATATTCTATTTTCGCGTGAATCATGGGATTCGAAAGACAATCATTCATTCTTGTGAGTCACAACTATCCAATGAATGGAACCAATCATTCTCTTTTAAATAATCTCAGAAATTTTTTCTGTTTGGCAATTTTAGATGGAACTAGATCTCAAAAAAAGTTCCTTGATTTTGATCACAATTTTACTTTTGGGTTTTAGTTCTTCATCCATTGCGACTTCCGCCACTTCCATCACTCCTCCCTACATACTTATTGGCGGTGAAACTGGCACTTGGTTTACACCAAATCAGAGTCCAATTTTTCTTCAAATGTCGATGAGCTCAGGAAATGAAGTTGCGAATTTGACGACCGGATTGCCGACGCCATCTTCTGGTTCGATTTGGACCGGCGCAAGTAACAGCTCACAGTGGTTGGTATCAGGATTCTGCTGTTCATCTGGAAATTTGCACAGCCCTCAGATCAACCTATATGACCAGTCTCTCAATTCAGTCTCGTTCAACAATTCCCTGATCGAAAGCAAGATGTCAAGCTGGTGGGGAGGAGATATCTTTACTGCAAGTTTCGGGGGAAAGGGAAACTGGCTAGTTGGTGGTTTGGGTTCAGGATGTCTCCCTTCCTTTCAGCCCGGTTGTAGTTCTAATCAGGGAGGAGCAACCGGTTGCGGAAATCAAGTATGCGATAATCACATGGCCCTTGGCCTGTTCAATGGATCGAACTTTATAGATCTCTCTGGAGCAAAGGGATTTGAGAAGCATCAGGCCGATTTCATCATATATGCCAGCGCATGGAATGGCCATTATTGGCTTGTCGGCGGAGGCTATTTGAGTTCGGGAATACTGTTCAAGTACACTCCGATTACGGGAGCGTTCTCGTTTCTCACTACTCTGCTTCAATCTGCGACAAAAGTTCAGGGAGCTGTGACAAGCATCGCGTGGAACGGGAAGGATTGGCTGATTGGAGGAATGGGATTTCTTGCTGAATACACAGGAAAGTCGTTTATTTCCTTAACCAACAATTTGAATTCTGTTTTGAGTTCTTCTCAGCAGTTGAATTACCCAAACTCAGTAAACAAGATTATTTGGAACACTCAAAGTAGCCTCTGGTTGTTAGGTGGGGGCCTTCCCATATCGATCACGGGCTCCGGGCAGAGTTGGTGGCATCGTATAAGCCGATCGACAATGAGAAATTCAAAGAGATCGACGCGATTCCCGCGAATGTCCTCGCCACTGGAGCTTCTTCCGTCTTATCTCTAAATTACAGTGGCACAACGCTCGTAATCGGAGGATACGATACCCCATCAACAAATAGAGGGATGCTTCTTTTCTTTGACAACTCTACTGGAGTTACCACTAACATGAGTAGCCCCATCGGAAATATGGGCTACGTTGACTGGGTAGGCTCCGGATAACAGTACGGCCGGTGCCTTCGGCAAACACGATCATTTTCTTCCATGAGCTGTCGCGACATTAGTTAATCCATCTGCCTAGTATGAAAGACAAACGGAGACGAGATACACCTGCTTCATTTTCGAAAATTACAAAATCGCCCTTTGGTGGATGTTGCAGCTTTCAAATCCGGTGAAAAAGTTTCAGGTCATCGATCAACGTGTACCCTAACTAGAATCTGATATGGCCTCGCTGTTTTCCCGTTTTTCAGCTCTCGAAGCAATATGGACCTTTAATCTGTTTGGAGACCATGCTGAATAGTGCGAGCGGATTCCAAACATGAGGAAGACCAGACCCACCGTGCAAATCGCAGTCCCAACATAGTCCAAGCTCGAATAATAAAAGGAATAAGCTAGAAAAAAGTCCTCGATAGTTAGAAAAAAATATCCGATTGCAGTCACCAGCGCGCCGAATATCATCCAGTTCCATCCTTTCTCCAATCGCCCCCGTCTCATGTGATTGAACATTCTTGCAGCATAGTAGCCCACACCCAAGGCTGCTACAATCGAGACCATATCCAGAATTACTAGTTGTGCAGGAATATCAAAAATATTCACGAGTGAAACAACTCTTATTCAACCACACTAAGAGTACTTTTCTCAGAGAAGCTATTTGCCGATTTTCTATCAGAAAGTCGAATTTCGCCAATGAGCGCGGGAATACTATTAGACCGGATCGATCTGAGACCGAAACGGGATCGAATGTTTGCGGCAATCATGCTCTCGATCGTCGACGATCCACCGGCGCCAAATAGTTCTCTCAAGTGGAATTCTAGCTTTTCCGGAAACCTTGCAATTTGCATCCACTGAATCTTATCTGATTTTTCGATTTCCGACCTTACCAGCTTGTCCAAATTCATACCGAAACTGTCCAAACCGATTTCAATGCACTCTAGAATTTTAACGTCAAGATCAATTTCATCATTGGGAGCAGGTTTGAGTGAAGAACGAAGTCCTCGTAATTCACTTGAATCTGGCGAGAACAGGTCTGGTGCCAAAATTCTCGAAATATTCGTCAAATTCAAGGCCACTAGCCTCCCCTTGTCCGTGAGTTTATAGTTCATGACCCTGGTAATAATGTTCGAAGTCATCATTCGCGACTGCTTCTTTTCCAATAGTCCCATCTCGGTCAATCGGTTTTGCTCTTCCGACCATGTCGACTGAGCAATTCCTGTTTGTTTCAGGATCGTCTCAGAATTCAGATACTCTATTTTGGAGAGATACATGGAAGACAGGATTCGACATTGAAGCTGAGACAGAAACGGACTACCTTTGTGCAATACGACTTTGAGCAACACCTTTAGAGAAATAAAATTTTGCCCGCAAGTGACATCCTGTTTTCTAAAAGTGGAAATAATCAGTTGAGCTTGAATATCTCCCGCAGGTCTCTCTCTCCTGTACCCGTACCCTCTTTATCAATCGAAGTCATCCTCTCAACTTCATTGATTTATTATGCCAATTTTGCCCTTTTCTACATGGGGGCGCAATTCTGCGTACCGAAGAGCTCGTTTCTCAGCTCTGTTGGCAAGTTCTAATGCTATCGCAAATTAAGAGGGCCAATTTCCCACGTCCAGCGGTAAAGTACTGCGGCTATGCTTACATCAGGCAGTCTTGAACCCGCGGACCTGAAAATGAGGGGAACCAGGATAATTCTGAGGAAAGTGAAGTCGGTTTCCAAAACTGGTGAATAATTGGCGATCCAAGATGCTAATCGAAATCTGCAACTTCTGGAATCCGTTACATCACTGAACTCCATACAAATCATATACGGTTTTGGGCTTTATTTTTCAAGCAATAAAATTTGAAGATCCTTTCTCTCTCTCAATTCCAGTCCAGTTCGATTGAGCGTGATTTCCTAAGGTCAATCGAGAGGGGCTTCTCTCGGTTCGACGATAATAGTTCTCGTCTGGTTTTTCAAAAGTTCGAAATGGATTACAATCTCGCAAAAGGAGACATCTTTCGAAATCCCGAATTATTTTCAAAAACGATCAAGAACATTTTCCGATTCGGTTCTTCTTACGTGGAAAGGGACATAATCGTCCAACTCAAGCAATCATTCTCGATTCCAGATCGAATGTATTCCGATCTTACCGATGTAGTGGCAGAAATAAGAAAATTATAATCTGCCTTCCAAAAGGGACGGCAGATCAATTGTATCTAACGCGCGATGCCGAACTAGTAGGAAGAATACAGCTCCTTCCCACTTGGGGGATTGCTCTCGAATTTTTCGTCAGATCTTGAAATCCACAAGTTCCGGACTTGATTCCCGTCAATCAATGAATCATGGAACAATCTAGGAAAAGAGTTAACTCCTTCAGAAAATGTGGCAGTCCAACTTTTTTCCAGCATTAATTCTTGCGGTTAACAAAATTTTTCGAGGAATCCTTTCTTGAACATGAAAACTCAAGCATCAATCGTTGTTTCGATAATGTTTCTTCTAATTGGATCGGTAGTAATATTCAATTCCCATTCATTTTCTCAAAGAAACGAGGTCACAACGCGTTTTGTGACAAGTATTGACACTAATACTGTGTACCTTACGACGACTATCGATAATGATGCAACCACCACAGTCTTTGTCACGCCTTCTTTGTCGACTTCCACTGTACTCAGCTCCTCAATACACAATCACGTCGACCCTAACGACAACCGTAACTGAATCACAAATAATCCAGCAAGTCGCCGACCAACAATACGGCTACCTTCTTGTTGGCGGCCAAAATGGAAGTTGGTTTACGGACTCGCAGTTTCCGAGACTGTTGCAAATCTCACTTTCCAATCACTTCGTTAGAAGGCTGAATCCTGTGGATGGCCAAGGAACAGTTTGGAGTGGTGATTCGAACGGATCCGACTGGCTCATTTCCGGCTGGGGTGGGGACGACGCAACTGATGCGCCAAATCCGTACCTGTTTGTCTTCAACGGAACGAACGCTCTAAGCGACAGCGTGGAAGATGCTGCCGAGGCTGAATGGAATGGTGGAGATGTTTTTTCTATCAGCTCCAATGCCAGCGAGTGGTTCCTCTCCGGGATGGGTTCTGGGATATTGGGGACAGTGTCGCCTGATGCTACCAACCACCTATCTGCTGGTCTATTCAACGGGACAACCTTCACCGATCTCTCATCAGAATTGCCTCAGCAGATGGATGGGATTCTTTACGCGAATGCATTTGGTGATAATCAGTGGTTAGTCGGAGGCGGGTACCTGGGAGAGGGCGTGCTTTTCTCGTTCAACGGCGCAACTTTTTCAGACCTTACAGCCGATATCGCATCTTCAATTCCTGAATTCTCCTCGATTCAGAGCATTGCGTGGAACGGACAATATTGGCTGATCGGTGGAACGGGATTTTTTGCGATGTACAATAATTCTGTTTTTACAGACCTGACCCAGAAATTAGAGGCCGTTCTTCCCTTGCAGGTCGATCAGTCGCAATACTCCGTGAATGCGCTTGATTGGAATGGCTCGTCATGGTTGATCGGAGGAGGAGAGGCGGTTGCTCTAACGTCCTTTGCCAGCCACGCTTGGCTCGCAGGCTTCAACTCGAAAGATTTCTCGAATTTGAGTTCGGCTCTACCAAGTTATGCAACTAACGTCAATGCGGATTCCAGCGTCCTTTCAATCGCCCTGAGCTCGTGGTTAGATTTGTGGATAATTGGAGGATACGCTAACAAGGGCGGAATGCTGCTCAGTTACAACGGTACGACGGACGACCTATCGAATCTGACTCAAGATATGAGTTACGTCATCTGGGCCGGAACTTCATAACTCTTCGACCACCATATAGCGGAATCCGATACATCTTAACATCAATTTTCTGTCTATTTCGATTCTCATGTGAGTCTCGATACCATGAGTAAGAATTAGAAGAAGTCTTAAATCAGAGACTTACACGCGCCTCATCTCAATGTCCTTCTTGAAAGTATTTTCAAAACGAAAGAAGATTGGTCTAATTTCGATAGACTCTTCTGGCAATGCTACTAGCTAGTGGAGCGCTTGCGTCTACGCTGGGAACCTTTGGCGAAACCTCCAGTGTACTATCTCCCACAAATGTAATTCCTTCCACAAGTACAACCTTAGCTGCTGCTGCTCCCTCGTTTGTAGGAAGCGCGGATAAATTTCTAAGCGGTCCAATTCTAGTCCCGTCAGCCTTCGGCAGCCCCCCTACCACGATTTTAGGCGGCCCTGCTAATGGAACTAGTAACTCCGTAGCTAGTTTTCAGGCGCGATCTCTTCCTGCCCCAAATGCTGGATCTCAATCAGCAAGTCCCGGTGCCTTGCCTGATCCTCCGGTAATTAATTGCCCCGGTTCTGGTTGCGATAGTGTTAGCGGTGCTTCCGGCGGCGCCACGACCCAACTCCAGGGGCTGAATGCAGTCGACAGTGGACTTTCCTATGGATTCGACATTGAACCCCCCGATCAAGGTTTGTGTGCCAACAGTCAGTACGCTATTGACGTACTGAATCTCGGAGAGGCTCAGGTCTACTCTGCATCCAATCTCCAACCCGTTGCAAACGGTTACGCGACGTTGGACGGGTTAATGGGCCTGACAGCCCTGAAGTGGGGTAGCGCTGGAGACATATCTTGCATGTATGACTATGCCAATGGCGGCCACTGGTTCTTTACAGAAATTGTGTCGACAACCCCAGAACCAGAGAGCGCGTTCACTGGTTGCTTCGTTGGAGTCTCTGATACATGCAGGGAGGGATTAGCAGTCAGCACAACCAATAATCCAATGGGATCTTACAACGTGTACTTTGTCGATCCAAACAAAGTGAACAATGATCCCGGGGCAAGCGCCGGTGTCCTATTGAATGACTTTGCAAAGATCGGATCAACTCAGGACGCCTTCACTATGTTCTATGATGAGTTCATCCTGGTTGGATCTCAGTATCCGGCGTGCCCTGCCTTCGGATGCCATGGATTCAACGGAGCTCAGGAATTCGCCTTCAACAAGAATTCCCTGGAAATGGGATGGGCGTCAAGCAAAGTCACGGTCGCATACGAAAACATGGGTAATGCACCAAACCTTTATCCTATTCCTGCTGACGGAATCTTCCAGCCCGCAGCCGAAAGTTGTTTCACAGGATCGGGAGTCGGTGTCTATTGCTGGTATCAGGTAATTCCAGCTCAAACGCCAGATCCCTCGCAGTATGACAACAATAACGGGGGAACCGGATTCATGATGGGCACAGGTGACTTCCTGTCATTCTTTAGCAACTCCGGGCTGGGCGATAATCGTACGGCAACCTTCTACTGGACGGGATTGTCTAGCCTAAACACCCCGGCTTGCAGCGCATGTACTAACATCAAATTCGGAGGATCAATTATTAACACTCCAGTTGTGTACATGAACGAAGGAATCAACTGCCTCGCGCAATTTGGTGGAAGTTGTGGTCTGGGTGTTCAGAAATCAGGTCCGATACCACTCGGCGACATGTGTGGTGCTCAAGGTCTGTCAACCTCCTTGTCATGCCCGGAGAGCGGAATACAGACGAATGGCGATGGAGTCACCCAGGTTTCGTACTCAGATGGACAGCTCTGGGCAGGTGTGAGTACCCAGATAATACAGACATTTGGAAAATCCTCAGAGAACCATATGGGTGCGGCCTACTGGGATATCAGTACAGGTGCGGGACCATCATTCACCATCAGTAGGGAGGGATATGTCAGTGCATCCCACGAAGATCTCGAATTTCCCGCGATAGCAGCCACAAACTCCGGTAGTGCCCTGATGACTTTCACATTATCCGGTCCAGACTACTATCCAAGCACTGCCTATGCATGGTTGACCTCAAATCAAGCCACGATTCACATCACAGCACTCGGAAAATCTCCACAAGACGGCTTCACCGAATATCAATTCTTCGCCACAGGATATGCGCAACTCTACCTCTACAGACCAAGGTGGGGTGATTATAGCTGGGCTATATTCGTTCCAGGAACTCACGGTGGAATATTCTTCGCTACAAACTACATCCAGTCACCTAACTGCAACCAAATCCTTGTGAACGGCCTTCCGGCTGCGGGAGTTTGTGGAGGTACCAGGAATACATTCGCGAACTGGGGAAGTTCAGTCAACGTTCTCAGATGAATTAAGGCCGAAATAGTCCCGATCAACGTACTCATCGGGTGAGAAAATCTCACCCGTTCACGTTCTTTTTTCTGATTTGATCTTAGATTCGAAATAAGAATGAAGGTAACCGTTTAGCTTTTTGAAGCTGGATTTAGATAGTTCATGGCATAATCGTAAAAGTTCAATCCTCTCAGCCTGCACGTCTCTTTCACGCTCATCAACACTTTGTGTGCATCTGCTCCTTCCATCGATTGGTTGCCGTAGGTTATCTTTCTAATGACAACGCTTGGTCTTATTGCTCTCTCCGCTGTATTGTTGTTCCAGTCAACTCCAAGCTCTTCAAGGAACGTGAACAGCATTCCCTTCTCTCTTCTCAGACGCTTGACAAACCGCATGCAGTTTGTCTCATCCACGGTCGAATACGATGCGTTAATTTTCTCGACCCTCGCTTCAAACCTCTTCTTGGCTCTTAGGCGATCCCTCTTTCCATTCACGCTCTTTCCAACTTTTATCGCGTCATTCAGTATGCGTTTGAGTTTCTTTGAAAACGGTGTGAATTCTTTTCCCGGTCTCTTATAGATCTGGGTGTCTTCTATATCACGGAGGTAGTGCAGAAGGCATCTCTGGTGTTTTGTTCCAACGTAGTTCCATGCCGGCCATGAATCGCTTATCACGGTCCCAGCGTAGTCTCTACCAAGTACCTTTATGGGAACCTCGCTGCCTCGAGATCTTGCCACCTCGTAGATAACCGACCATTTGCCCACAAACGTCCAGAGCCAGTGGTTCTTTCCCTTGATCCTCCAGCTTGTTTCATCGCCATGCAGACTCTTTTCATTTCTCACTTCTGAGATGAGATCACTGTAACGCGGACCGAATGCTTCTGCAACCTTCATCACAGAGTGCTCCACCGAAGCCTCACTCATCTCAAGATTGAAGATGAGCTTGAATAGTGAGGTGATTTTTGCGTACGACAGCCCCAGCAATTTGAGCGAAACTATAAGGAGCATCAGTCTGAGCCCGAATCGCTCGTTGCTGAGGACATTGGGCACTTCAGGAGAGATCTGTCTCCTGCATCCGCAGCAATATCTCCTCTTAATTACGTATCTTGTTACAACCAATCTTGCGGGAACGACATCTTCGACAAATCTTTCGTATTTGTCTGTAGGTTTTTCTGAGAGGACTCCTCCGCATTTGGGGCATACAGTTTGATCCAGTTCCATTGTATGATCAACGTGGTCTGGCTTTCTTCTCGTCCCGCCTTCGTGACCTTTTCTTCTCCCAGATTTCTTGTGGTACTTTCTGTTATCGGAGGTGGTTGTAGTAAAGGTCGCGGGAGTGTCCTTCTTTGCGTTTATGCTCCTTGCAACAACTGCCCCAAGCGTTGTCTTGAGGGAGGCAAGCTCCTCCTTGAGCTGTTTATTCTCCTCCTTCAGGAGTCTGTTTTGTTCTTCAAGTTCATCGATTTGACTTTGGTAGTATTCGGGAAGATTACTTGGTTCATCGTCAATCGAAGACAAAGGCTTACGGAAAGTTCAATGGAGAATCTTGGCCAAATAGCTTTCGGCCGATTACTTCAAAACGCTAAATGGTTACGAATGAAGATATTTTACGTGTAGTCTTTTCTTGTGCGTTATGACATGGAAAAAGACGGTTTCAGCCAATATCAGGTCTTTCCGGGCCTGATCAGACCGCGATGGGGTGATTAAAATTGGGCAATATATGCTCTTGGAGGAGGGATATACTTCGCCTCAAACTACATCGAATATCCAGATTGTAGCGATCACGCGTTCATAAGCAGTCTGGGGACTTGTGGGCGAACGAGAGATGCAGTCGCGAATTGGGAACTCAATCAGTCTTCACACAACCTAGCTACCCCAATGGTTGTCACCGAATCTCAGAGTGAATGATCACCACTCACTCTCTCTTATTTTATCGGGTAATCTGGAAGTGGATCGTATCGATTTATGCCATTTTCAAATTCTACCTTGTATTTTAGTCCACGACGGACTGCGTTTCGCAAAACAAACGTATTCGTATTTAACAAATTCAGCAATCCTTCGATACCAAGTAATTGTACGATTGGGCAAGTTCATATTGGTCTGATTCGGCACATTCGGTCGGATGTTAAAAGGACAAGAACATAGAATCTCAGCAATCAATGAATTCTGGACTTTTTTTACTGGTTCTTACATTCATCTAGTAATCATAGGATTCCTCGCTCTAGTTGTTTTGAATCTGGGGACCTATTTCTTTGGCTCAAACGTTATACTCGGTGTACTAGACCATCATTATTGGGGCGTCATCGTGGCACCCTTCGTATTCGATTCTTGGGGAACGATTGGCGGTCTTTTGGGAGTAACGATCCTATTCGCGCCAATTCTTCTTGGGGCTCCAAGTAAAGAAAGAAAGTCTCTGTCCATATATTTCGTTTCGGCGAGTATCACGATTGGAGTGGTCTCGAATCTAATATGGAATTCTGTCTTTAATCTGGCCAAAACTTTTCCTTTCGGTGCGTCGTCAATAGACATCGCCGCGCAAGCGATCATTTTCACTTTTTCTATCTTCGGTTTGTTCGATACACTTTATCGAAATCCTCATTCGGACAGGTACATTCGAAATTCATTTGCGATAATCTACGCAACTTTGATTGCAACCACTCTCTGGTTTATCTTGTTCCTAGAACCTATATTCATAGCTTCGGATCAATACAACTGGAGAGTCCACGAAATAGCATTCATAATTGGAATGCTGATTACTGTTATTTACACTGTGATCAGATTTCTTACTCAGAGAAAAGAAAAACAACTAGAAAGTAGTGTCATTCAAAACAACTGAGCGTTTTCTCAAACCCCCTCGTTCTTCCAGGTATTCTTTACGACCCAGACTGGTTCATCCGGATTAAAGTACTCCTGGCCCGATGCAATGTACTTCTCGATTATTTTTTCGTCCACTTCCACTCCAATCCCGGGCCTCGTTGAAACTGTACTATGGCCTCTTTCGACCGGCGTTTGATTTCTCACTAGCTCCTTCTTCCAGGCAGGGAAGGCGTCCCAGAAAGATTCCTGGATAAGAAAGTTTGGAATCGAGGAGTCAAGCTGTAGAGTAACGGCATTTTGGATCGGGCCGAAAGCATTGTGGAACGCCATCTCGACGCCAAACGCCTCAGCAATTGAACAAATTTTCTTCGCAACTGTCACTCCTCCAATATTGGTAATGTCAGCTTGAAGAAAGTCCGTCAGATTGTTTTTCAAAACATAGACAACCTGCTCCTTCGTAAGTAGTCTTTCCCCCAGCGCGACTCGCACGTCGGTAGATTTCCTGTATTTCTCTAGCCCCTCTAAATTGTCCGGATGAATCGGCTCCTCCATGAAGAGAGGATCCAAATCGGATAATTTTTTCGCAATCATGATGGCCGAGGTCGGATTAAACCTGCCGTGATGCTCGATCATCATCGACACTTTTCCATCCGTTGCATCTCGCACCGCCTTGACTCTGTCGTACGCGAGCTGCAGCCCTGCTTCATCAATGTAATCATAGTAAGCGCCAAAAACGTCAAACTTCAGTCCAGTATAACCCATCTTTGCCCACTTGGCCGCTCTTTCTCCGAACTCTTCGGGCGTCACGCAATTATCGTACCAGCCGTTCGCATAGAGTCTGACTCTGTCCCTGAAAGACCCGCCCATCAAATCGCGGATTGGGGCACCGTAGTGTTTTCCTATAATGTCCCAGCACGCGATGTCAAACGCGCTGGCTGCAGTTGTTGATTCGAAAGACATTGGCATGTAAAAATCATGCTTGTGCCACTCGTGAAGATTGGCCTCGACGTCTAGAGGATTTTTTCCCTGATAGACTCTGGCGACTTCGCGGAGGGAACCAATTACCGGCTCAACTCTGAGAGTAGGGACGGCTTCGCCAAAACCTACCTCGCCGTCGGAAGTTGTCAGTTTTAGAATTATCGAGTTTCCAGCCCATGTCGCACCGCCGGCAGACTGTTCCCCCAGTTGGTATATATCAATCCCAGAAATCTTCAAGAGTTATCAGGATCCTTTCGCGAATTCATGGATTCAGGGTACAGATGATCAATTAAAGTTGTCGAGGCCGTCGCAGAGTTGGTCAGTTGGAGACAGATTGCATTAAACCCGTAATGAAATCCAAATCGAGTGTTCTTGACCAATAAAACAGAAACCGGTAATGCGAAATCTGATTAGCTGAAAAAACCGAGTCGATAGTTGGATGACAAGTTTTCGCGGGGACGTGAACGCGTTTGGAACTCCTGGAATACCACCCAAGTGGACCCGGGGGAACAAGGACGGTGTGGGAACCGCTTATTCGGCGGATAGCAGGATCTGGTTTACGGTTTGGCGCGGAACACTGACTGAGGCATATTATCCCACAGTTGATCGACCGCAACTTCGAGATATGGAGTATCTCGTGAGCGACGAATCCACTTTTTTTGACGAGGAAAAGCGAGTCCTGACAACCGAAATCGAAAGATTGGAGCGTCGAGATCTCGGCTACAGGATAACCAATTCAGATCCGCGGGGACGATATAGGATCAGAAAGGAGATAATAGCCGATCCACATCTCCCTTGTATTCTTCAGAATACTAGATTTGAAATTTCAGAGGACTTTAGCTCCGATTTACATCTCTACGCACTCTGCGCTCCACACTTGGATGGAGGGGGATCAGGAAACAATGCTTACGTTGCAAGAGTAGCAGGTCGAGAGCTTTTTGTCGCGGAGAAAAATGGAACGTGGCTCGCCATGTGCGCTACAGTTTCATTCAAGCGATTATCCTGCGGTTATGTTGGGGCGAGCGATGGATGGACTGACCTCAATGAAAATTTCAAGATGGATTGGGAGTTTGATACTGCCCTCAATGGAAACGTCGCTCTTATGGGCGAGGTGGATTTTGAGAAAAACGATGGAGAATTTACTCTAGGGATCGCTCTGGGAGACAGCCTCCACAGTGCGGTTACAACTCTTCTCCAGTCCCTAGGTCTCCCATTCACAGATCATCGAATGCGATTCCTTGAACAATGGGATCGTCCATACCAGCGTTTGCTCGATTTGAATAGGGCATCAGGAGACTCTGGGAATCTGTACCGAACGAGCTACAGTGTGATCCTCAGCTCATGAAGACAAGACGTACCCTGGTGCTATCATTGCCTCTATGTCCATCCCTTGGGGGGAGTCAAAGGGTGACGAGGACAAGGGCGGCTACCACCTCGTCTGGACAAGAGACATGGTCAACAGCGCAAGCGCTCTGCTTGCGGCGGGAAATATTGACACTCCTCTGCGATCTCTGATCTACCTATCTACCAGTCAGCTTGAGGACGGCGGGTACCCTCAGAACTTTTGGATAGATGGACAAACATACTGGGGCGGGATCCAATTGGATGAGGTTGCCTTCCCAATAATACTCGCATGGCGGATGCACAAAGCCCAAGTCCTCCAATCTTGCGATCCGTATGAGGGAGTCATTAGGGCAGCAAGCTTCCTGGTAAAGATGGGTCCCGTAACCCAACAGGACAGATGGGAAGAGGCAAGCGGTTATTCTCCGTCTACACTGGCGACGAACATCGCTGCGCTGATCTGCGCGGCCCAGTTTGCCCGCGGTCGCGGAGACGATGAGACCGGAAAGTATCTGGAGGAATACGCGGATTTTCTAGAATCTCACATTGAAGCATGGACTTGTACGACGATGGGGTCGCTCGTGCCAGGGATAACAAACCACTACATCCGGATAAATCCAATTGATGTCAACGATCCTACGCCAAACGAAGATCCGAATGAAGGAGTCCTGACACTCGCCAATCAGCCGGCGTGGGGAAGGCATGAGTACCCCGCGAGGGACATCGTGGATCCAGGGTTTCTCGAGCTAGTAAGATACGGAATTCGATCGCCGAATGACAAACTGATAGTCGACTCCCTCAAGGTGGTGGACGCCGTTCTGAAGACCGACACCCCATTCGGCCCCTGCTGGCACAGGTATAATTTCGACGGGTACGGCCAGAAGGACGACGGGTCTCCATTTGACGGATGGGGACGGGGAAGGTTATGGCCACTACTGACTGGAGAAAGAGGACATTACGAGCTGGCGGCGGGAAACGATGCCAAACCATACGTTGAAACGATGGAAAAGTTTGCCTCAGCGACAGCTCATCTGCCGGAGCAGGTGTGGGACTCTGAAGATATCCGGGAAACTCATATGAGATTTGGGCGATCAACGGGTTCGGTAAAGCCGCTGGTGTGGGCGCATGCGGAATACATCAAGCTTCTGAGGTCCGCAAGCGACGGAGCGGTCTTCGACCTTATCCCCGAAGTTGCCGAGAGGTACATAACATCCAGAGGGCTTGGACCTCAAATTGAGATATGGAAACATAGACGGCAACCGGCTTCCGTCAAAGGGGGAACGATATTGAGGGTTCAGGCATCGGAAGTCTTCCGACTCCACTGGTCTCCAGATGACTGGACAACTATCTTCGATTCCGATTCCCAATCGACCAGGTTGGGAGTCGACTACGTAGATATTCCAACTTCCGAAATAAATGATCTATGTCAGCTCGATCAGATTCACTTTCTTCTGGAAATCACGCAATTCGTGGGAGGGCAAGGATTACGAAGTTGAAGTTTCATCCGCTTCTGAACAGAAAAATCAACTGCAATGATTAATTTTCAAATTCCTTGGTGTAAGTAGTTTTTGCCAGTAATGATTGATTGCCCAAATTGCAAAATGAGCTTTCAATCGACGTCGATACAATCGAAGACCGAGCAGATGTTTAGAACGAATCCGATAATCGGTGGCGAAATGGAGGAAACATGCCCAAAATGCAACACTACTTTCAAACACGACGCATCCGCCCTGTACTGGATTGATTAGATCTTAGGTCGCTCCAGAAAAACTAAAGAGCTAAGAATTGAACTCGACGTTTCGAGCTCTGTAAGCTCAGAAGAGCTTGAAACGAGCTGAACGCATTGAACAGAGCTTGAACGTCAGCTCTTCGGCCAAAAAGCATGCCCGCGTGTGAAACACAGAAAAAAAATTCTATATGAGAATCAATTGAGAGCTAGCATATTATCTGGAGAGCTTTATTGTACTTTCCAAGCTCCGCGGAATCCAAAAAATCTACAATTCTTCGCTAGCCCAGACAAGAGCTGTCATTTTTTATTTCAGAAATTAGATCAGATCTTCCATCGCGGCGTGCACCTCGATGTGGAGTTTTGCCCGGAAATGAAGCCTCAACGGATCGTCGTCTACAAAGCTTCGTTCGCACGCGGGGCATCTCCACTTGATCGAAATTTTGGTATCGAGCATTTCGAGATGAACAAGGTAACGCACTCGCAATAAAAATCTTAAGGAAGTCTATTCTCTTTCATGGTTGGGAATTGCTCGGAGCTTGATCACTGCCGGAAGACGTTTCCGATCCGCTCGGCTGAAAGGGGAGCTTACGAGCCGGCTTTCTCATCGAGTTGACCGCTATCAACGAGAGTATGAAGACGAGAGCTAGCAACGCGATTGCGACTGGCATGACTGGGGCCAGCTTCCAACCATAGCCTGCGGCGTTTGGGATGCTCGAATAATTCAGTACCAAGTAGTCGAACGCCGCCGTGTGGCTGGGCCAGCAGGAACTTGAAGGGGCGCCCGAACAGAGTTTCGTTTCGACATCGACGCCCAGGGAGAGTACGTAGACGACCGGCCAGATTATTCCTCCGAGAGTCAGCCATGTCTTAGACCTGGGTCTCAGGATTAGAATTAAAGCGGCTACCAGCGAGACGATTGCGATCAGCCAGTTCAAGTCGTAGTGAGTCGGATTGAACGTCCGAAGGTTTGAATCGTAAAATCCAAGATAGATGTTTACCAAGAAAACGCCCAGTAACAGTATTCCGCTTATCCTTGCGAGAGTTATAGAATTCAATTCGTCGTTAGAGCAAAAACAACTAGGATAAAAAGTATTTTTCGCTCCGCGAAGCAAATGAGACGTTCGAGAACCTAACTCAAGACAACATTCTCGGCGCTCACTTCGAGTTGGGCAGTCTTATCTTCGAGGTTTCTTCTTGAAGTTAGCATCAGCTACATACTCGTCGCCGCAATTTGCGCACGCGAACCTTGATATTATTCCCAGCGGACTCTTGTCTGCACTCTTGGTTTCCCACTGATGAGATTCAAGCGCTGAGCTGATTTCTGACACGTTTCGGGGATTGACCGCTGACGGGTTCATGCACAATTCAAGATCACACAAATTAACTCTTTTCTCAACGATTTTAACTGATCGCCAAAAATAGTATCGAGCTCCGGCATGTTTCGAAAATTGAAATGCTGTTTCGATCAGTTAAAATTGCAAGAGTGCAAAAAATTCAGCAAAGCAGTTTCCGATTCTGGAAAATGAGAAACAGAAGTCTCCAGATTTGGCTCATTCCTAACTAGTTTTGGCTTCTTTTTTCGTTTCAAGTTCTCGCCCAAACATTTTCATGATGAAGCCCTCATAACGATCTCGGGAGATTCAAGCAACGAACGAATTTGACGAGTCCTACAGAGGCACTCCTCCCTGGGACATCGGCCGCCCTCAAAGGGAATTTGTGCTGCTGGAACGGAATGGCGAAGTCAAAGGCTCGGTGCTGGATGTTGGCTGCGGAACCGGAGAGAATTCGCTTTTTTTCGCATCTCGTGGGCACGACGTCGTCGGTGTGGATTCATCGACGAGGGCGATACAGAAAGCCAAGGAGAAAGCAAGAGAGCGCGAAATCAAGCACGTGACCTTCGAAACTGCGGACGCACTTGATCTTTCAGAATTGAGGAGGAGTTTTGACAACGCGATCGACTGCGGGCTGTTTCACACATTCACGGATATCCAGCGTCGAAAATTCGTAAGGAGCATTCGATCCGTCCTTACTGTGAATGGAAAATACTTCATGCTTTGTTTCAGCGATCTTGAACCTTTAAGCTGGGGAGGACCAAGGCGGGTCACTAGACTAGAAATTGAAGAGAGCTTTTCCGGGGGTTGGTCGATAAATTACATCAAAGATGCTCGCTTCGAAACCAACTTCCATAAGGATGGAGGGCGCGCTTGGATCTCCTCAATTACTAGGGTGTAGGCGGACTTCCTCTCCATGGATTTTTAGGTGCAAACAAGAGACCTGCGTAGCCCAGTGATTTTCAAAAGTAACTTTCAAACTCATGACCTCTTGCTAACCTGGCCGACATAAATTATTAGACTGAAAGGGCCACAGACCTAGACATTCTCATTTTTGGCCAACTTCCCTTCCTATCTCAGGTTGTATGTCTCGATTACAGGCACCGAAGGAGATTGTTGAAGAGGCTTATAGAGAGGAGAGGGACGCAAACGTAAGCAAGAGGATATTCCTCGTTCTGAAGGTCAAGTACGAGGGTGTCCCGGCGTCGCACGTAGCAAGGGAAGTTCACCGGCACAAATCATGGACGACACCGTGGCTTAGACGTTTCGAGAAAGATGGGCTAGAAGGACTCAAGACGATGGAAAGGAGCGGGAGACCTCCGAAGCTCGATCACAACAAGTTCATTGCGGTGAAGAGGAAGGTCGTGAAGAACGAATGCGGCTGGACCGTGAAGGAGGTCAGGGAGATGATCCGCAAGGAAGCAGACGTGGCATACACTGAGAGACACATCTACAGGTTGATGCAGAAGTGGGGAGTGAGAGCAATTGTCCCTGACAAGAGGTTACTTCACAAGGCTTCCCTCGAAGAGAGGCTCGAATTTAAAAAAGGACCGCAAGACTCCTCAGGAATATCCCGGAAGGCTTCACCGTAGCATCCGAAGACGAATCAATCTTCGTCCAGAACATAGAAACCAAAAGGGTGTGGGCGGTCAAAGGGATTCGACCGATTCGGATTGTGTCAGGCTCGCACGGCAACACCGTGGTGTTTGGAGCGATCAGCCTGGACGGGACACAAATCTTCAGGCAGTACGAGAAATTCAATGGCGAGACATTCCTCGACTACCTGAAGAAGGTGCACAGGAAGTTTGGATCACTCTATCTCTTCCTTGACAAAGCAAGGCAACACCACAAAACCAGGATCGTAACTGATTATTTGGGTAAGAACAGGAAGACTCTCAGAGTCAGATGGATCCCGACAGCTTCGCCAGAGTTCAACATGATGGAGGAGTGTTGGCGCGAGGGTGAGAAGGATCTCTCAAGGCTTCCAACCTTTCCGACGTCATTGAAAGAACTGAAATCAATCCTGGCAGAATACTATCGAACGCGAAGGTTTTGCTCGCATCTTGACATGAAGAAATTCCTTCTGACCAACAGGTGTCTATGAACTTATGTCGGCCAGGTTAGAAGTCCCAAAATCAAGCTGTTAGCGGCCAACAGAGCTTGAAACGAGCTCTTCGGTACGCAGAATTGCGCCTCCGTGTAGAAAAAGGAGAAAATCGCATAATATATCAATGAAAATAAATCAATGGCTTTAGGAAGTAAAGCTGGTTCACGGGCACGCTAAAAAGACCTGCGCGACCGCAAGACGACGGAAATTTATGGTTCAGTCAAATCTTCGTCGTTTCAGTCAAATTTCTCACTGTCAAAATTCGGTTGTTGGTGTAATTCGGCGTAGGCTTCGTTTTTGGAATTAAAGCGGATTTTTATTTTCGCGTTTGCCAGCTTGTGATCTTGATGAATGTGGTACGCTAAAGAGTAGGAATATACGGGATAGCTTTGAGTGCATTCTTTGACAGGGCATTTGACGGTCAAAGTTATTCGATTTTTTTCTGAGTTAGACGAAATATTCCATGCTCCCTTTGATTCCTTGAGAGGGAATGAAAACTAGCCAACTTCTTCGTTGGAATCGTCCTTTTTCGCTTTCCCGAGCTTCTTCGGAAGTGGTGGCTTTTTCGCGATTTTTTCTTCCCACTCGTCCTCGGCTTTTTCCTCGTCGTTCTCGGACATCACTATTCGGGAACTTGCGGGTCTTTTCAGTTATTTAAGATAGAACTGATTTTTGTTCTATTACCTGACCGAGATGAATTCCTAGCGCGGCCCTCGTTTAATTGGATCTAGACCGTTTCCAGTCGCCTTGTGTTCGCACCAATAAGAGACTGAATCAACGATATGCTCTAGACGAAAGCCAGGCCTATTAACATGAAGTCGTGCAAGTTTCCGTCGTTGTTACGGTATCAGTTTCGGTGGTGGTTATGGGAACCGTGATCGTGGTAGTTTCCGTCGAGTCTGTTCCAGGGAGCGTAGTCGTGAAGGTCAGAGTCGTCGAGCCAATCGAAGTTGTTGTTTCGGTCGTACCGGGAAGGGTTTCGGTGATCGTCGTGCTGCTTGGAATAGTTGTGGTAATTGTCTCGACGATGGTCGTCGAAATTCCCGGTAGACTGCTAGTTATCGTCTCGCTTACAGTGCTCGTTGGACCGGAGATGGTCGAGGTAACAAAATGAGTAACAGTAGTGGAAGTACCGGGGATATCCGTAGTTTGAGTTACCGTAGTCCCAGGAATCACAATGGTAGTCGTGGATGTTGCACCAGGTACTGTAGTCGTAGAAAACACAGTGGTGCTTCCAGTCAACGTACCGGTGGAGACAGTGACCGTCGAAAATTCTGTCGATGTTACCGTAGGGGTGGTTGTCGCAGTTACGGTCGTTAGAGCAGAGCCGGAGTTGACGGTGATAGTCGTTGTAAGACTGGTTGTCCCTACAGTTTTTGTCACGTACGAATATTGTTGGCCGATGGAATAGATCGTGCTTGTTACATACGAGACGGAGCTAGCGGTGACGACGTCAGTCGAAAAATTCGAGAGGTACACTCGAACAGTCGTTTGAGAATAATTTAGAGCAGTGGATGAAGTGGTAACCGTGACCGTGGAGCTGCCGACATCTGGTATTGTTGTGGTCACCGAATATGTCTGAGTTAGGTCGACCGTCTGAATAACGACAGAAGTTTCTGCTTGTGGTTCGGAACTCAATCCCGTGGAAGATCCCGGCGTTGCGACGCCAGAACTCACAAGAAGAGCACCTGCCGTGATACCAACGATGATCAATGCCAGGACAAGGCCCATGGCCTTTGGGGACGGCAATGTATCCAAAGACGGTATATCCGATTTAATTATGCATTGCTGGCCTGGAAATAGCTTTTGCAATGAAGATCATTTCTGTTCGACTGAAGATCCGATTCTCTTGGAAGTTTCTTCCATCAGATTTTAGCAAAAGCAACTGTCGTTATCTGATTTCCCAATCCTTCCTACCAAATCAGATCACTAATCTATCTCTCGAACGCGTTCCGATGCCAAGAATAATTGTTATTCCGGCAAGTAGATATTTTCGGAATGGGCCGTTTAATCTAAGATTTAGCATTTTGTCGGAATCTCCATCGGGCAAATTCTTTTGGCGGAAAGAATCAAGTAGCACGGATTCGGAGGACGGGCCTCAGAAGACTGCCATTCTTTCGCAACAGCAGCTGAGAACAGGATCCGGCTTTCAGAAATAGCGCACGGCATGATTCAAAGCCTGGAATTCAGGAATCGAGAATAATCATCGGGATACCGACCCACAACGAGGAGGATTCGATTGCCAAGACGATAGTCAAGCTCTCAGGGCTCGGAGATGTTGTGATCTGCGATGATGGATCTACGGATTCGACCGAAGATATTGCAAGGGCACTTGGGTGCAAGGTAATAAAACATCCGAGGATGCTCGGCAGATCGGATTGCATCACCTCACTTTTTCTTGCGGCAAGAAGGCTGAGGGCAGGCGAGATGATAACCCTCGAGACCGGTGCCTGTTATAAGATTGAAGATTTGGAAACTCTGCTTAAAGCTGTACGCAGCGGAGATTGTGACATCGCTATTGGTTCCAGAGTCATTGATTCCGTTAGAGATTCCGGAGCGGCTGCCGGTCTGAGCGATCCCGAATCGCTCCTGAGGGTATATGGAAAGAGAGCGCTTGCGATGATCGCACCTCCCGGTACGACGAGCGTGGTAGGAGAAAGCGATGTTCTCGAATTCGCGGACCAGCAGGGGCTCAGGGTCAAAGAATATCCGAGGATCGACGCCCTTGAGTCTCCGCAAGTAACTGTGAGGGAAAAAAGCGCGGAACCGATGCTAGATCGAATTACGAGTCTGATTGCTCTGAAATACCCGGTTATTTTCTTTGGCATTCCTTCTGTGGGAATGCTGAGCGCATGCGCGGTAATGGCTTTCGTTCACTTGGAATTGTGGAGCGCGACTGGGCTGAAGCCGGACTTTGAATTTGTTCTGTACTACGGGTTTGCGCTTCTGATTTCTGTTGTATTGGGGATGACGAGCGTCATCCTGGAGTCGCAAAGGATCAGCCGCTCGAAATCCAGGGGTGAGCGAAGTACGTGGGTCGTGCGCGCGGCGAAGAAAGAAAAGAAGCCGAAACCAAAGAAGGGGCCCGGTCAGAAGATCTGGTCCAGAATAAACAACTTGGTCTTCGGCAAGATCTAAATTTCAGCCGAATTTCCACTTACCCTTCTGATTTCAAACTGAGAGAAAGATTGGAATAGGGGCCTACTTTTTCATCAGTTTCTCTGCGCGGAAGCTCTCCAAGCTATCTTCCCATTTTTCCAGAACGGGAATTGAAAACATTCTCAGAGCCTTCTCGCTTTCGATACCGGTGCCATATTTCATGATGTGGTCTATGCACTTCTCTCTTTGATCGTACTGTTTCTCAAGTTGCCCAATGATCTTTCTCAGTTTTTCCTGGTCTTTTTCGTAATCCTCGAAGGGAAGTGCCTGCTCGAGCGCCTCCATATCCTTCTCGATCTCTTCTTCGTTGGGAACCTCATATACCTCTGTCTTTTCCATTGAATCCAACTCTCCTTTTCGCTTACTGATCTTAGCGAATGCGAGTTATATAACAAGGCGATACGATTCTCAACTGTGATAATGCTCTCGTTCCAATTCCAGTTGACTATTCTCGATTTCGAGAACCATATCATCTGCTTAAGTACTTATTTGAAGAATAGTTTGCAGCTGTTCGGTGCGAGAAGAGAATATGGGGCTCACAGATTTTCATAAGATTCTGGTTGCTTTTGACGGATCTCCAAATTCGAAAGAAGCCTGCGCGTTTGCGACGATACTAGCCAAAGGTTACAAGTCCAAAGTCATCATAGCACACGTCCTGCCATCAATCACTATCCTGACGGCCCCCGTTAGGGAGGAGTACGAAGCGAGTATTGAAAACAAGGCCAACATCGAAGCCCTGAAGATGGAGTCACAGCTGAACAAGCAGGGAATCGAGGCGAAGACCAGGATTCTCCGCTCCAAGGACTCAATCGCTGGCTCGTTAATTGATTTCTCAACCGACGAGAAAGTCGATCTCATGGTTGCTGGAACAAGAGGTGTGGGAGGGTTTCGAAGAATGGTCCTAGGTAGCGTCTCTACAAACCTCTTGAATCACGCATCCTGTCCCGTTCTGGTGGTTAGAAAGAGAGTTTACAAAATTCAGATAGAGCTGCGACGAATACTTGTCGCAACAGATGGATCTAAGAGCGCAAACAAAGCCGTCGAATTTGCGGTCGGTATTGCAAAGAGCGTGGGGGCAGATCTTACAATCGCGTATGTCGTCTACATGCAGCCGGTCGCGTATATGGGATGGGTGCCAACGATAGACAAAATCTATGACGATCTCAGAGAGTATGGCGAGCGGATCGTTTCCGAAGCGAGCAAGGTAGCAACGGAGAGTGGTGTTATCGCAACCACGAAGGTGATTGACAACAATCGCAGCCCCGTTTTGGCAATTACCAAGTTTGCCGACGAGGGAAAGTTCGACCTAATCGTAGTTGGCACGCGCGGGATTGGGGGCCTCAGGAAGGTGCTCCTCGGAAGCGTGGCTAACGGCGTTGTCCACTATGCGAACAGTTCAGTTCTAGTCACGAGATGAGTCAGCTTTCCCTGAATTCTCCAAAAATATGTTTTGAACTCAATTCCGGGCAAGGAAAGCGAATTCTTAAAAAAACTCGGGTACTGCGTCTCTCTCAATTTCTGCATGCTAAAACTCGACATGGATTTCACTGCGGAAAAGCAGATTGGTCTCGCGCTTGTCGTTTCGGGATTGACCGTTTTCTGGTCGGCTGCGGCATTTGGGATGCATCACCTCATTCCCAACGGGCTCATCGATGGAATCGTCATTACGATTGCTCTGATGTTCGCTACCCTTGGTTTTGTTCTTCTCAAAATCGATAAGAACCTCAATCTGAGAACTGTATTGGATTCAGTTTTTCTATTCCTGAGTCTGAATATCTTTCTGTTCGAGATCTCTCTTTACTTCAATCCCTATCCAAATTATTGGTGGACGAGACAGGCAGCCGATTGGATAGCCCTCATTGGCCTGGGAAATCTGATTACGAATGAGCTTGCTTTCGTAGTTTCCTCTTTGATTCTTTCCGTGAGAGCCGCGCTGGTCATTCAGAAATTGATAATCTAGCCGGATCGACCTTCCAGACTACTGCTCAGAAAACTTCGTGTAACAAATCTGTACTAACCAAATATGATAATAATAGGGCGGTTTGTGCTACACACGATAAATCTCCATGAAGAGTAAGAAAGCGAGTGGACAGACGGGGAGTAAGAAACTGAAGACGGGTTTCGCAGCAATGTCAAAAGAAAAGCGGATAGAAGTAGCAAGAAAGGGCGGGAGGGCCGCGGCAAGAGCCAGGGCGAGGGGACACTAACCTCTCCTGCGTTCCTCCAGCATTTTGTTGCACTAGCCCTGTATTCATCAATATCGCAATGTTCCTGTAAAGGGTCATAGCTTGGTTTGAAAGCGGTCTTTCCCCGAACTAGGTTCAGCTCTTTCATCTGAAGCGTTCATCAGGTCTTCGAGCTTGTCCGTCAGCTCTTCTGAGCTTACAGTGCTAGTTCTGAGCTGCTTCAATTGAACAGAGCTTGAACGTCAGCTCTTCGGCTAAAATGTGCTCACGTGTGTAGAAACGCAGAAAATTTTTTTCTTTATGAATCAATGGGAACTGGTATTAAAAGGACTGAAAAAAGTTTAGAGAATTTGCTCTACCTATTTATGCATCTGTCGCTCGAATCGATGTTAGTCGCTGAGTAGTTACTCATACACAGTGCTTCGGTGATCGACTTTCTCGACGAGAAGCAATTTTCATCACGGAAGACTTCGCAAAGGATCCTTCTAATGGTATAACTTTCATTTGGCGTTATGGTTCTTCTTTCGCTGCAGCGTGCGAATTCATGCTGAGCAACGTTGCTGATCCGATTGTGAATGCCAGCAACGTGATGAGAAGAGTTTCAATGCTCATGCCCACAGCTTTCCCGATTGCTTCAACGGGAACGCAGACAAAACAAAAGCCGAGTACGGAGTAGAAAACAAAAAACCCGGTTTCCGATCGGAAGGTTGTCAAGCGCGTTCTACCATTTTCTGGCATCAACCTTCCATAAATACCTGCTCCCTTGGGGACCTTGCCAATCTCTGCCTCATGCTTTTCTTAGACTAACTGGACCCGACCCCTAATACACGCTGTTGTTTGATGAATGACGAACAACAAGACAAAAACAAAAATGGCATTGAGAGAGATGCGCCATGCCTAGCTATGAGCAGAAGAATGTTTCAGACTCGAAAGAGATAGAGAAATGGAGCGCGCAAAGATAGAACTGGTTAACGTCGGACGCATGAAAGTAGCCAGGTTTGTAGCTCAAAAGGGGTGGAGATGGTCGAGTGATATTAAGCCGATAGTCAAGACAGAGTGGTGCGAGGTTTCCCACCTTCAATATCAGATTTCGGGTAGGTTACACTGGAAGCTGAAAGACGGAACCGAATTTGAAAGCGGACCAGGGGACGTGTGTTCTGTGCCACCGGGACATGATGCATGAGTAGTTGGCGATCACCCTGCCGAGGGCATTGAAATGACCGCCGCGGGAATTACTGCTGAGCTTTCAAAGAATAATTCTTAGCTGAATTAACTCGAGTTATCTTTTCAGAGCATCTATCAGTAGAATCGACTTTTCTGTCTAACCTCTCACCTTCTTTGAACTCGCTGTGCTTCGAGTCCTCTTGCGACCAAGATCCGAAAGGAGCTTCAGAGGGTTCTCTGCCATTACAAGCTTTGGCGAATCGCTTCCAAGTAGGAAACCTCGCTTGTCGAGTTTTTTGATAGACTTGATGAACTTCCGTCAAGGTTCGACCCCTTACCGCGAGCCGAGTTGCAAGGGAGTCTTCATCCATCGCGCCTTCATTTGCAAGGATTTTGTATATCGCGCATTCTAGTTTGGGAAAATCTGTCTCCCTCATCGCGAGACACGCTTCTATTGTTGCTTCATTCATTCTTTTCACTATGTTTGAAACGTTGTTCCCCTTTTTCCACATTACCTCGAAGTGTTGCTTAAGAATCGAGCATGTCGGCTTTGATTCAATCATGAGCGCAATAGAGCCGAAAGTCTTCGATACAGGATCTCTGAGATTGAGAAGTGCAATCCGTTCGTCCACGAGAATAAATTTTTCGTAAATGTCGTCGGCCTTGTCAAGATACCTCCTTTCCTTGAATTCTTCGACTTCGATATGTAATCCTAGCAGCGAGGGAATCTCGCTCGGTAAACTGAGCGTTCGAATTGCTACTCCCCGCTCTCGCGCTTCGTTCAGACGGCCAGATGTTCGTCCTTTCGTGAAGTAAAAAGGGTCAAACATCCACTTCCCGATCGATGGAGGCCTTGTGATTCGAAGAAACTCCTTCTCCGCCTTGCCTATCATTGTCAGCATGGCATTCTCGATGTTGTCGTTGCCCTCGATTACAAAGACGGGCTCGGTTGCAATCTGGGCTGGCCGTTGTTCAGAAAGTGAAGCGACCTTCTCCAATGCCTGTGAATAGACATCGTAGAGAGTCTCGAGCTTACGTTCCGTTTCCTCGTGGAGCTTTATCATTTGTTCCTGGATCTCTTTCCTTTTCTTTGAGTATAGGCTTGAGAGGAGCTTCGAAGGATCAGCGGCTGTGTAGACCGCCATCGACGATGAAGGAGTGGTTAGGGCAAAACCCTTCCCCTTCAGGCTCAAGAGAGTGTCGTAAGTTCTGCTTTGGGGGATGGATGTCAACCCGCCAAGCTCCCTCGGAGAGACATGCCCTTTTGCAAGTAGGGTGGCGTACGCCTTGGATTCGTAGAGATTAAGCCCTAGTTGATGAAAGAGAGGTACCAGATCTTCCGCCGATGCGAATGAGGACAACAGCTGTAGATCAATCTCCTAGCGCCAATGGATAAAGAATGTCCGGCTACTCGTTTGTGAAATAACGCATCGAATATATGCATTCTAATTCTGGCCAGATTGGCAGAGCCAAATTTTTACTACTGCTCAGTTTCGCCAGTGGTAGGAGCAGATATATTTCACGGGTGTATCTTGTAAGCTCGCTGAATTAAGAAATGGCTGAAAAAAGAATCAAGAAGCTGAAAGAAAAGACAGAACAAGTCCGTAAAAGGCCTACGTTAGCAATCGCTCGGCGTATCACGGAGGGACGACGTACGTCTCTCCGTTTCTTTTTCTTTTTCGCGTTTCTTGTAACCTGCGCAAAAATCTTACTCATCTTGGCTTGTCTCAAGGAAAGTCTGGTTCATTGAAGAAAGTTAAAACTCCGTATCGAAGTTTTTACCCTTCCCCAAAGATTGGTTACTTTCAAGAACGCCCCATTCTCACAGGAAGATATCCCGAAATAAAGTGCTGAGCCCGCCCGCTTGTCATATTACAATATCACTGACAAGGACGACATTGTACGTCAAGCGAGCTGTGGCGAATAATACTTTGACAGCGGAATCGTACGGTGGTGTATGTTGGTACGACTCTGGTTTGTTGCCGATATGAAGCTTTGAGAAAATAGAATCACTATATCCAGTTTTCTTCGCGGTAGAATCTTGCAGATTAGCTTGCCTTTTCACATACAGTTCGTCAATCGTTTCGGTAATCTTGCCTAGTAGGTCGAGCACCCCGTTGAACTCATCTTGAAACATCTGGATCTTCTCTTTGACGTTAGCCAGGCGGTCTTCATTTGTCGTAAGAATGGGCCTGTACAATCCAACGTCGAAGTTCTGTTGGGTGAGCAGGGAAACGAGAGAATCGTGAAAATTTCTTGCGCTCTGAAAAGTGCTCCTTATCCTGTCAACGGACGCGTCGACTGCTCTCTTCAGACCCTTTAGTTGATCCATGTCTTTTCTCAGCTTTTCAATCTCCAGATCCAGGAGTTTCGCCATTTGGGATTTCGTGAACGAGTGAGATTGGGCTTGCCTGATTGACCTTAATCCGAGCGTGGATTCATACAAAATCTCGCTGATATATCCGACCCAGGCCTGATACAGAAACAGGCCGCCCAGCCAAACTGTCGAGCCTTCCACTCCTTCAGTTCTTCCGACGAAGACTAGGCTGCTCCTGATCGGTTCGATAAAGGCTGTAGCTTGATAGACCTCGGGCCGCCTGTAAACCTGACTCACATCTTTCTCGATTTCAAAAGAGAGCTTGGCTAACGCATCCAAGCCGAAAACGGTATGAATTTTGAAGTGTTCGAGTCCACTTTCAGACTCGATCACTGCAAGGTCTTCGGCAATTAAGCTTGGGAACAGATCGCGCCTTAATCTGGAGTAATCTTTTGGTGGCAGCTCCAGTGTCCAGACAGTCCCAAACGCCGACCGGACAAGATAACTAATCTGTGCATTTTGCTCTTTGAGAAACCTTGGAACTTGCCGGACAGTGACACTCCGCTCAAAGGGGGGAAATTGATCTGCCAGCTCGTTAAGATACTCGCGAACTATTTTCTTGCTATCAGCTCCTTCCGTCAAGAAGTTGTTCAATTTTTTTGAAAGAAAACTATTGTGTGCTGATTTGAATGATTGCTCTACGGTGAGCATATCCTTTCGTAGATCGTCCAGGCTTTGATCCACTTTACCAAGTTTCATGCTGACAACGCTAAGCGGCGGCTCCCATATGACTGAAAAAGAGCGAGAGAACTTGCGAGATATCTTCTTGGCGTTGCTGAGAAGTTCCGCAACCTGATCACGTTGAAGAAAGGCCGGAAGTGGAAGGAAAATCGCTACCCTTTTGTCATGGATTGTCTCTAGCTTCACCTTTCCCATTTGCAATTTCTTGTAACCTACGACTCCCATCACGAAATATCCAGACACTAGGAGTGCAAAGTAAGTCACCGCTGCCGCACTTACAACGACCGCGGTCAGGCTGAAGGGGTGTAGTCTAAACAAAGTCTCGAGCAGATTTAACAACGCACGGTAGGCGTCTTGACCATAGAGATATGTCAAGCGGATCGTGGTATAGCCGAAGAATAAGAGCCAACCGAAGCTGATGAGGGCAAAAATCAGAAAAATCCGCTTCTTAGCTTTGCTGTACCTCGCTTGAGTTACGGGTCTACCAAGAAGGCCTAACAATTTTGTTTTCAGATATCTGAAAGATTCGTCTCTTAAGTTAGGAATATTCAAAATGTCTGAAATTATGTAGTAGCCATCTGTTTCGATAAAGGGTGAGAAGTTGATGAGGGTCCCGTAGAAACAGAAAAAGGCCGAAATCTGAAGCACGTTTCTGCTAAACCCGGGAGGGAGGAAATATGTGGCAAAGACGAAAAGCGATCCTATAACCAACGTCGATAGAGGTCCAGCGATGGATATCATTATCCTAGCCCTTCTTCCCAGTCTCCAGGAGTCGGAGGTGTCGCAGTAAAAGAATGGAGTGAGATAGTACAGACCAGTTCCAATTTCGCGAGGCTTTCCGCCGTAATAATCGCACGCCACAGCATGCGCAAGCTCGTGAATCAGATATACAGGCAAAAGTATTATCGAATCATAAAAAAACAAGCCGAGCAGGATCGAACCGAGGACAGCGAAATCGCTCGGGTTTGAGAAAATCTGTAAAAAGCTCCCAACAAAAAGCACGGAGCCCACGATAACGATTCCGATGGCGATCCAGAGTTCCGGTTTTTTGATCAACTTGCGAGTCACTTTGAAAAATCCGGAAAGTGTCTTCGAGCAGTCTTTCAAGAGACTGATGTCGAGCTGAAACGCCGATACTATTCTGACCCTTTTTTCTTCGACTTCAGGCTCGGTTGACTCTACCAGACCTTCTTCAGCAAAAGAAACAACGATATCCTTGACTTCCTTTTCGGTGAGGGAATCGTCCAATTTTACTGCTTCTTCGTAGATCTGGTTTAGTGTGTTCTTGCCATTCATCAGGTTCCAGATGGCGTTGGTTGTCTCATCCACTTCGAAGTACTGCCCGGTTCCCTCATTCATCAAAATGAAGGCGGGTTTCCCGTCCACGGTCAGGTTCTCAATATGCCCTTTTGGCGATCGCTCGGGTGCATAGCCGGGATTGTATAGAAGCTCATAAAATGAACTCAAGTCAACCGAACGAACGGACATCTGCTGCGATCAGGAACGAAGCTCTGGGTGTCTTAACTTTTTTCAGAGCTATCTCTTTGTAATTCGGAGCTTCCGGCGCTAGTCAGTCAATGCTTTGTTCGTTGCTCGCACGCGTCGCGCCATCTCTTGAAGCAGTCCGCGAGTCTATCATGGGCTTCTTCGAGACAATTGACCAAAAATTCCATCTCATCAAAACGAAGCACTTTGTTGGCTCCGTCGCGACAACATCGGCCGATCTCGGCTGATCATCGATGAGCGCCATTTCGCCGAAGAAACTTCCCCTTTTCAATTTGGACAGCGTCTTGCCCTTGCGCTTCACAACGGCCTCTCCGTCTACCATGATGTAGAATCCCAGGCCCGAATCTCCCTCTTTGACTATCGCGTTTCCAGTTTGAAAGCTCATTTCCTTAGAGCCGTCCGAAACTTCCTTCAATTCATCTTTACTCAGACCCCTGAAGAGCGGTATCGCTTCGAATAGAGCGATTCGTGAATCATCTGCGGACAAAGCACAAACTCCGATGTTGATTTTGAAGGCTACTTTCAGTAGTTAAGTTAAGGGGATGACACAAACACTAGATGCCAGAAGAGATCAACGGTTTGAAGTTCAAAGACTCATCCCAACATCTCTGGCTTTGGCAAATACAATGAAAATTTGGAATATCAGTTTTGAGGATTAAAAAAATAAATTGGATTTCAAAAGGTCGAAACAAATTTCACCCGTAGAGTACGTGTACCGACGGTTATCATCGAAAAGGAGTGAAGCTCTCAAGTGTTACTTTTAGCCCAAGTGTTCACCAGTTTTCCCTAGCTCGCCTTTTACGCGTCCACGTGAGAATCTAAAGAGAATAAGTGAGCTGTCAGTAAGTTTCGACCTTGACTCCGTCGATGTTGGAAAAATGCTTAAGGTTTCGAGTAATGACCGGCTCGCCCCTTGCCTTTGAAATGCCCGCCAGCATTGCATCTTCGGGATCGATCGTGGCGCCGATCCTCTTTTTGTCTCCATAGATAGAACCGGCGGCAATTGCTGACTCGCGATCGAGTGGGACCTGTGCCATCGCAGAAAGTGTCGAAATTATTTTTGATTTTTCTTTCTGGGCCTTTTTGCTCAACGATACGCCGACATACAGTTCAAAGACCGTTGGCGTCCCCACGGAAATAGATATGCCAGCTTGTTCAAGCTGGGTCGCCTTTTCCAGAGCATTCGGATCATTTACCATGAGATCTATTAGAAATGTAGTATCTGCTAGCGTAAAATTCACAATCCCCGTCAAGAAATTCTCCGTCGGCTTTCCCTTCTCACTTTTTCGATACGGGAAGCAATCTCCTTGCCCTCAGCTTTTGTGAGGATTCCCGCAAGCTCCAGGATCGATCGCTTGCCAGTCAATCGGTTAACTACATCAGTGAAGCTCTCGTTTTCTTTCTTTTGTGCGGCGAGTCTAGAATAAGCCTCGTCGGATATTGAGATATTCCTCGTTCCCAAAAGCTAGTCTGTGTATATATGTGTGTGAGGATATTTATGGATTGATTTTCGTGATATTTGCATCGTTTGTTTAAGTACATTCATCCAACGTGGGTCGCAAGACGCCGAGAGCGGAAATTTTCCATTGGTTTCGAGGACTTTTCTGCTGGTGAGGCAGTATCATACATGGGGAATCTATTGAATTCCTGTTATCGGTAGCTCGTAAGAATGTCGATCACTTCTGAAGTCACCAAGACTCTTTCGGAAATCGGCTATCGAAGAGAGCAACGATCGCAATACGTATTAATCGATACATCCAACGTATTAATCGATACATCCAACGTATTACGATAGGGCGAACCATGGAGACAGTGAAGGTATCAAAAAAGTATCAAGTAGTAATTCCAGAGAAGCTGCGCAAAGAGGCCGGAATCAAGCCCGGGGACAAAATGATCGCGATTTCAAAACACAAAATCCTTCACTACATTCCAGTGCGGTCTCTCAAAGAAACCAAGGGCATGACTCCTGGATTGGATACAAAAGAGCTCCGTGATGAAACTGATCCTGAATGATTGCTATCGATAGTTACGGCTGGATCGAGCGATTTACAAACGGCCCAAAGGCCAATAAGTATAATGAGATAATAGACCAAACTCGACCGGCCGAGATAGTTACATCGGTAGTCGTGCTGTACGATGTGTACAGGAAGGTAAAGAAGATAAAAGGCGAGCAAATCGCATTGGAAAATGTCGCAGCACTTACGCAGACTCACGTAGTGCCCGTTGACGACACACTTTCGCTGGAAGCGGCTGATTATAGCTTGGAGTACGGGCTTCATTTCTCAGACGCATTGATCTATGCAACGGCCCGTCGTTTCGAAATACAGCTATGTACTAGCGATGAGCACTTCAGGGGTCTCCCCCACGTAAAGTGGATCTGAGCTGACCGGATTGTCGATTCTTAGACAGAAACTCGCGGCTGTCCTAAATGACTTTCATTTTCTCAAGTCTTTCCTTTGAAAGCCTAAGAGCTTGCTCTCTTTCTGAGCGTGACCTGGGTCGGGTGTTGGGTGGATAAATTGACTTTTTGTATATTCCAGAATAGATCTCGGTTTTGAGGTTTATCAGCGGGTTAAACCTGGTTGAGGTCTTCCTGTGATATCTTAGAGCATCGATATTGATCGGAGCGGCGACAAACGCCTCCTGCGAATCGACCGCCTGAGCGAGAACCTCACCAAGATAGCCGACTATCATTGATCTTCCTCCGCAAATAAATCCAGGCTTCCAGCTCTTCTTTTGGACGTCAGAGTAAAAGGGGCCGCAGTTTGGAGCCAAAACAAAGCACGTGTTATCCAAGGCTCGACTCCTGCTCTGGAGATCCCAGATTCCGCGAGCTACTCTAGGCTCAAGGCCGCTCGGCATGTAGAGCACCTCCGCTCCGTTTAGAGCATATCCCCTCGCGCTTTCGGGAAAGTCTCTCTCAAAGCAGATTACTCCTCCATAATTTCCAATTTCTTCGGTCTTCGCAACCGGAAAGAATGAATCTTCTCCAAAGGTGCTCACCCATTTTTCATAGACATCATGCGGAGTCGTCGAGGGTTCCGAAACGTAAACAGCGTGTTTGTAGGTAGAATAGATTACCCTTCCAGCTGGAGAGATCATAAGGGCGGCGTTGAAATAATCTCCCGTGAATTCAGGAAGCTTTACTCTCGCTTGAACCAGGACAAACGTGTTGTTCTTCTTCGCCGCTTCTCCGACCAGGTCGGTGATCTCTCCAGGAACATCAATCGCTACTTTCTCGTAGTAATCGTCAGGATTCATTGCTCCCAGACCTTCATCTGGAAAACCCTGGAGAGCTCCTTCTGGGAATGCGACAATCTTGACGGTGCCTTCCATCGAGTTGACATAATTTGCAGCGTCGATCCATTCTGAGATGTGCTTCGCGTTGACGATGACGTCAGCTTTGTTCCTTGCGTCTGCGATCCGACTCTGGACGCAGACTGCGATGTATGGTTCCATTTTTGTGAATTTAATGAGACTTGGCTATTTCATGATTTTGTGATTTTTTCTGGGCCAAGTGTAGTCGATCTAACTTGTATAGTGCTACCCCCTGTCCAAGTCTTGGCGTGGGGACACGTTTGTAATTTCCGCGTTCTTAGCAGTTGGAGCTCGTATATTTCTAGATCATCAATTTTTGAGTGTGCTCACGCACGAACCACTTAAATCCCGATTTTCGATATGGAAATTTGGAAAGCTTAACCAGAAAATTCCCGCAGCCATCCCAGTTTGAAAATTGCTCGCTCTTAATCTTCACAGTTATTACGCTGATTCTGGCTAGCCAATATTTCACCGCCGCACGGACTAGTTCGGCAGCAAGTCACGAAAGGACAAACGGTCTAGTTTAAAATCCAAAAAATCATCACATCTACTGAGAAACCGAATTTGCCCCCTTGCTTTCTATCTAGTCAACTCTTTCAAGGTAAAACCGTAATTCCGCGCAGTTCCTTGATCGAGTTTATTTTATTGCACAACTTCTCATCGGTCGTAAGAACATTGGTTCTCAATTGCTTCGCTAGAACGAGGAACAAGGAATCGTAGATCTGTAAGTTGCATTTTGTTCCCAGTTCAAATGCTTGGTTCAAGAGTTCCCTGCTTGACACCACCTCACAGTTATCCTGAATGAAATCTAGTGCTTGCTTGGGAGCTAAATGACTTAGTTCAATCTTTTCCTTGAATAGTACCACACTTTTCCAAGCAACACTTCCAACCCCAGCATAGGCCACGTCTACAGTTGAGAATTTGTCATATCCTTTGATAACTTGGGCAACACGCTGTTCAGACTTGTCTTTGAAGAAAATCGATGCAATTGCGGATGAATCAAGGACGATAACTGAAGATTGCAAAGCACTAGGAGGGAGGCCTTCCAGGTGGTTCTCCTCCTCTTACACTTAGCGAACGCGTTCCCGATCTTCTCTTATTAGTTGGGCGACATTGAGCGTGACCTTCATACGTTCCTTGTTCTTTCTTGCTGCTTCGAGTTGACGACCGATACGCTCCTTTCTCACTCTCTCCTCTAGAAAGGTCCTAGTCTCATTTTGCCAGTCAATATTATCCAAGCTTTCGATGTCTTTCTTGAGCTTCTTAGGCACTCTGATACTGTAGACACTCGACATGGATAGATACCACATTTGCATGTTTATAATATTTGTTTACACATATTGTATTCAGATCACATATGAATCGCAGATACTAATGTTTCAACTTCGGAGACACTGGGGTACTCAACTTCATTTTCCGATTGGGGCGTTTGCACGTACACTAACTCGACTTCATCATAAGTACCTTCTATGCGGTTACCTATATGGTGGTTACTAATTTCCTGATTCCTTTCTCATTGCAGCTTTGGTTATAGTTTGGGTTTGGACTTACAAGTAAATCCCGAGTGCGAGATGTGGGACCCCCGCACATGAAATTGACCTTTACTAATATTGAATCCGTGCAAAGATCAGTTTGACCAAGATGCAAGTCAATCCAATACATCTGAATGAGTGGCAGGAAGTTGTAGGGAAAGTCGAAGCTGTGACAATAGTGAATGACAGAGTCAAGATAGTGGTCAGCATAACGCCAATGCTTCTGGACATTCCATTGTTCGAAGCGAAATTCCAATTGCCAGAAACTAAAAAGAAAATTGGCATCCTGAGAAGCGACCATGGCTACTTACTCAGAAACTTAGATGATGAAAGACCGAGGGCTCCGATGCCAGCTAACGATGCTATTGTAACATTAAGGAATGGAATGTCCGAGAGCAAAGCTCACACGTTCATGGGTTTGGAGTAAGGGACATTCACCCCTCACTTGTTTTTGGCAGAATTTGTGGAGCCGATGTACGGGATTCGAACCCATTATGGGATTAAATCCATCCCCTTCGCTTGATGAAGAAGAAATTTATTCCGAAAAGATGTCGAAAACTGTGAAATTACCGCACTGAACTTAAAGTCATATGCTCGGCGACGGATATCCGAATTCCAATTTCTCGGATATTTGGAGGAGTAAAATTGAAGCTGAAACCCAGAAAATGGTAAAAGAGACGATTACCTGGAAAGTGAGAAAAATAGGCAAAATCATATTACTCAAACGTTCATAATCACAGAGTTGATCTCTCGAATTGGCAGGAGGTAAGAACATGAAATTGGTCAAGCGTCCTGATTGCAAACTTATTTTCGATAGCCGATAGAGCTGGAGATTCACGGTCTTCTGGCTCACGAGAAGTATTGGTTGTGCGAGAGGCTGAAAGCGGTTATCGAGATCAAACCAGTTGTAATTGTCGTTTGAGAAAAACGTTGCCATGCTCGTTTTTTGGGAAAACAAGAAATACTTGTTTCCTGTTTTTCTCATTAAGACATTTCGGGAACTTGCAAGAAGTGTTGCGAAATGATTACCAATAAACGTTCAGATTTCTTTACACTTTAGAGGAAGATGAACAGAAGTTCATCACTTGGATTCAGAGGACTGAATGGAAAATCAAAAGCCATCGCACTAAAACGCAAGGGTAATTGTTTTTGAAAATGGTATGCTAATTGACGTTCGATAAAGAGACTTGATCACGAACCATGACTAAAGATATCAGCGCAAGGCGTCGAAAGAAGCAAGAGAAAGGATTGCCTTGGCTGTATATTTTGCCTTTGATATTTGTGATAATAGTGATCATCGCCGTACTGTTATATAATGCTGGACTACTGTAACGTGTCGGATCCTCATGTTTATCTGGTTAACAGCCCTTTTCATGTCACCCCATAGGTTACCAGAACTTGGCTATTTCATGTTGAAATAGACCTCTCTTTCATCTCTCAAGTTGAGTGAGATCACTTTGAATCGTATAACGAAGTGCCATAGGTGCGACAAAACAACCAGAGTTAGAGACATGGAATCCATTCAATATGAAGGAAAATTCGTAAGAGTTTGTGTTGAATGCTCAAAACTCCTCATAGATCTAAAATTCGTCATGTCCCTCTAGTTAACACCTTTAGAATTTGGTTCTATGTCCCGAATAGTTACCAGAACCTAGACTCCACATATCAGATAAACCTCCCTGACTTTTTGAGTTGATTTCAACTCCTTGAACATCTCCGTTTGGGTCTGAGGATCCACATTGACTAGCAGGAACGTCTAAGTGGTCAAATTTTTGATCTGCAACTAACTATAAAGTTCGTATGCCCGTTTAATTTCAACCGAATGCAATTTCCAATCGCAAGCCAGACAGAGAAACTTCTTGTGGAACGTGCAGTAACTTATTTCTTCGTCAGATCCGCAGATATCGCAAAAGTCAGAACTTACCATTACATCGCTCGGTTCCCACTCCTAGACATCATACTTTCTACTATATACAGTTGAATCATTTATCCCCTGTCAAAGCTCCTTTTTCTGGAGATTTCCATAGCCAAACAAATGTCTCTTCGGAAGTGGATAACCGACGTATAGTAAAATATTGGAGCATCATGAGAAAGAGGTGAAAAAGTTCTTCGGAAGGAGGAGTTGATCAGCGCCCTTGGCTTCAATTAACGTAGAAAAATATTGGGAAAATCACTTCATTGTCGGAGAATAGCTTCGAGGTAATATCATCAGGTTGACACTCGGCTACAAGCTCTTTGGACTGCCTCGAACGCTTCCAGAATACTTCGAGAGTGTATGCAAAGAAGGAAGAGGGAGCTATCGCATTCTGATTTCTTATGAGACCCATCAATCCCTGGTCGAGCCTAGAGCGAATGTTTCACCTTTCATGAATTATGAAATATGGTTAGTCCTGCGGACCTCGGCAGAGAGAGATTCGACGGAGAAAAATTCGCAGAAAGAAGACGAAAGGTCGAAAGTGATTAACAGTAAAACTAAGAAGCAAGGGAGAACTTTCAAAATCGAATTATCGACAGGCACAAAAACTCAATTTGCTGACACTGATCCACTTGCCCAAGAGACGCTGGAGGCCGTTCAGCGCAAACTACCAGAAATCATTGACCTTTGCAGGAAGTATCGTGCCAATTACCACTTCGATGAAAAGACAACAAAATTGCTTATGGGTAATTTCTAAGTCTACATTAATTGTAAGCACTCCGCGAACGATGATTACAATCCGGGGTTGACTCTCTCCATAAGGGACGAATTAAAAATCACCTCGCGCCTCCGATTTATATTCTGGGCTCACCAGCATAAATCCTAGGATTATAGACTGGTAGAGAATAACCTTTTGACTAAATATTCAAGTGAGAGTCAAAGGTTGTGTTGGTCTTACATTGTCAGGTCACCTGTCCGACAACAATGAGATTGAAATCGCCTCGCAATACCATGAGGCGACGAAGCACTCAGAGTTTAGCATAAGAATTAACAGCCACAGATTGGACTTTGCAAACAAACCGATCCCCTTCAAGATCTATCAGAGCAATTTATCTTCAATTCCTCTTCCGCATGAGTTTCCTCAACCTAAGACTAACTCGCTGGATGCTCTTGCTTCTGCGTTAAATGGCGCTTCTGGAGAGAGTATTGATCTCAAGAAAGTTGCCGAGCTCCTTTTCTTTTGCGCAGGCCTCACGCGGAAGATGCACATCGGCGGGGAAGTTTACTACATGCGAGCTGCCTCGGCGACGGGTGCGCTCTATCCGATAGAGTTGTATCTAATTTGCAAGGACTTGCTTGGGTTGAAGGCCGGGGTGTATCATTTTGCTCCCGCGGATTTCGCTCTCACACAACTACGCAGTGGAGATAACAGAGGTGAGCTTTCTTCAATTGCAGGCAACAATGCGGATATCATTTCGTCTCCCCTTACTGTCATTTTTACTTCACATGCATGGAGGAATGCCTGGAAATATGAGGCTCGGTCGTATCGTCACTGGTTCTGGGATTCAGGTGTAATAGCCGCCAACCTCCTCGCGATCTGTAGTTCCGAAAAGCTCAGAGCGTGCGTCGTTACGGGATTTGTGGATCGTGAGATTGAGAAGCTTCTCGGACTAGAGGATAGAAAAGAAGCGGTGATTGCTCTCGTACCCGTTGGGGCTGGACCAGAATCTTTCTCTCCTCCTGACAATCTGTCAAGAAACGAAACATCAGTTCCTCTGGTGCTTGAGACGGTTCCGCTTTCAAGCGAAGAGCACAGTTATCCATTGATTTGGGAAATGAACGAAGCTTCCTCCCTTTTTGAGAAAAAGCAAGTTACGTCTTGGAACGAGAAACTAGCTGAAGTTTCTTTACAAAACAGAGAACCAAAAAGTAATCCTCATGACAAGATAGTCGCCCTTCAATTGCAGGAAGAGACTAGATTGAAAGGCCTCCCTTTATCAGAGACGATACTTCGCAGAGGTTCCACCCGCAGATTTGCAAGGAGACCAATTCCATTTGCAAAGCTATCGTGGATTTTGCATTCTTCAACTAGAGGAGTTCCGCTTTCTGGTAATTCCATGACCCAGTTTAATGACATATACATGATTGCCAACGCTGTAGACGGGCTTTCTTCAGGATCTTACTTTCACAATCATGCTAATCAATCTCTCGAGCTACTGAAGCTTGGGAACTTTCGAAATATGTCTAGTTACTTGTGCTTAGAGCAACCTCTGTTTGGCGATGCAAGTGCCGTCCTCTTTACAATGGCCGACTTGTCATTTCTCTTTCGAGCAATGGGAAATCGAGGCTACAGAGTTGCACAGCTTGAAGCAGGAGTGATCGCTGGTAATGTCTACTTATCTTCATACTCGCTCAACTTAGGAGCTTCGGGCTCGACGTTTTACGACGACGCGATTACAGAATTCTTTTCTCCACATGCCTCTGCAAAAAGCGCTATGATCGCAATTGGAGTTGGGATTCCCGACTACAAAGCACGCCCAGGTAAGATCCTAGTGGGGAAGCTCGAAAGACAACAGTCCCAGCCTAAGCTAATGGAGCATTTAGGCATACAAATCGTCAAGAGCGCTGTCATTTCCCGAATTTGCCTGAAGAGGACAAGTGTAGGTGTCTTGATATAACCATGGGATTTTGATTCAAAGTTTGTATTTGGATTCGTGCTTGCATATTCAACTGGAGTAACTTATCCTGTACATTTGTGAATCAACTATCTGGTGATCAGAAATTTGCCAAGACTCATGGACGTAGGACTGGAAAGGCTGTCTAACACGTTACTAAGCATGGCAGCTCTTTCTGAAAAATCAGTTGCAACATCAATTGACGCTTACGTATCCGGCAAGAACGTTACGGGCGAGATCCGTGCTTGGTCGGACGAACTCAGGAGAGACGAGGAAGAGGTCAGCGAAGTCGCTCTGGAATTGATCGCACGATACCAACCCGTTGCTTCGGATCTACGTTTCATCAAGGCGAGTATCGAGATAGCATATGGTTTCTCACGCTTTGGAAGATATGCCCTGGACATCGCGGAAGTTTTGGATATGTTTGGTGACCAATCAAAATGCGATCATACCACCGTCGAACTGACTGGCAAGACCACGAAGGAGATGATACGTATGAGCATCGACGCTTTCACAAACAGGGACGCCGAGCTTGGGAAGAACGTAAAGAAACTCGATGATTACGTTGATGAAAAATACCGCATGCACATCGCGAAGATCATCAGCGATCCTTCTCCCAAAAAGTGTGACATATCGGCGATGCTGATCCTCCGGTATCTAGAGAGGATCGCAGATCACTCCTCCTACATAGGTGAATCTGTGGTGTTCATAGTTACTGGGGAGAAATTTGCGAGAATGTAGCATAATTTCCATTCTGTTTAATCTACCAGTGATAAATTTCAGTGATCAATTCTTGGTGATTTCAGAACCTTTCTCGCCTTATCTAGTAGGCCCTTTCAAAACGGCCACATCAGACTTTTTCATTGTTCATCATGTTTCTTGGAACCTTCTGTTCTCGCAAAGGATAAACTGAATAGTTAAAGACTGGGACATGGAGAGACCTTCTGTCTGAATCGGTAGAAGAATTGTTGTAATCTGACGTATGCACATTGGAATATCCAAGCAATTCTAGAAGAATCAAGGGCAATCAAATCTTTTATCTATCAAACTTCATGGTTACGGTATTTCAAGGATTTTTCACTGGACCTCGGTTAACATAATCATTTGCCACTGACTAGGCGAATTGTCCAGAAATCGCTTACAAGATTCTGGTTGAGGAGGTAAGTGTACGGAAGTGTAAAGTATCCTTGCAATCCCCATACACTTCCCCAGGAATTTCTCAGAATAAACCATTGATTAGAATCATCAAACCGACGGCTACGACGACATGGCCTCCTGTTAACTCGCGTCTGCTCTCTGAGCTTGCATTTTGGTATATCAAGAAAATTGGATTAGAACGAAAATGAGTACGTGGCATGAGCAAGCTCACGGTTGAAGAACCATTGTCCACAGATTCCATTGAGATAGTAGCTACCAGAACCGTAGAAAAAAAGTGGATTCATCGGAATAATCGGCGCAAATAGAAATAATCTAACAATCGAAATGGTAGCAATGACTATGATTTTTGTTCTAATTCTCATTATTTGATTTAATGTACAAAGTTTTAATTTCGCGTTTTGGTAGCTCCTCTTCAGGAAAAGAACCTTTCAGGGATCAAGTTTCAGATAGTCGGGTAGCTTTTCCCAAAAAACTATCTTGTCAAGTGGAACATTGACAATTCCATTGATCTTGCTTTTCTTATCGTAAATCGGTTCTAGTCCTTTTCCCAATCCCCTTATTTCGAGGATTGAGACTTTCGATAATTGAGCCACAAAAGTACCATCTCGGCGTGTGTACATTCCGCTGATTATACCTGATAGCATTCTACCGCTAAGCTCCCTGATCATAATCGGAACATTCTTCGGCGGGGAATCTGTACTCAAACAAAAATTACTGAAATATTGAGGCCGATAAATATCTATTGAGAAGCGCTAGGCTACGTTGGATAGGATAATTGCCCCGGGGTCTTTTTGTGAAGCATATACGGAATAGACGTTTCGATGCCCCGGGGATCCAACTTGATCGTTGTGTTCTTGACTGTCCTCGCCAGTTGGGACCGACCAATCGAGATTTAAGAGAATCGACGGAGTAAGAGTGCAAGAATCTCTTCTGCGCGGACAGGCGTCCTGCATAACCTACTGCCGAGATTTTTCTCAAGTGCTCTAATAACTGCAGGGGGCACACCCGTGGTCGCTGCTTCACCGATTCCCTTGATAGGGTAGCCAAGCTCGGAGGCGTGTTCTACGAGCTGAATTGTTATCCTGCCAATCAGTGATGCGCTGGGAATACCTGCATCCTCCATCGTGCCCACAATCAACTGACCATCTTTATCGTACATGGCTTCTTCCCACAGCACCTGGCCTATTCCCTGTACCGTCCCACCCGTAGATTGACCCTCTGCCATGAACGGGTTCAGGACTCTGCCGGCATCGTAATATGCAACGCATTCATTTAGGCTTGCCATTCCGGTTTCTCTGTCAACTGAAACTTTCGCCAAATTTGCTCCGAACGACACTACTGGCTCAGAGTCGTCATGAAATACGGTGACATCGAAGTTGTGCTTCAACAATTCTTCGGTCGTGAAGTTACCCAGTTCGGCCCTCGCCTGCTCCCTTATCTTCTTTGAAGCTTCGATTAGAGCAGCTCCGCCGACAACCGCTGATCTGCTCCCCCAGGTACCTGCTCCCTGGTCCAATTGCTCGGTGTCGCCACGTTCAAGCCTGATTACCGAAGGCGGGATTCCTAATTCTTGACTGACAAGGTCGCGAGCAATGGTCTCATGATCCTGCCCGCCTTGGCTTCCGCCCATCCAGACTCTAACGGTTCCCTCGCCGACAGAAATCCTGGCGGACTCTCCAGGTGCGATGGATGAAACAAGTATGAAACATGAGAAACCACTGTTAGTCTCTGATTTGCTTGCGTTCGAATACCCAAGTTCCTTTATCGCGGATCTCAGAAAAGGTTCGAATGGCTCAATGCTCAAACCAAGTGATGAGGTAAACGGCTTTGCACTCACATTCCTCAACCTCACTTCTACGGGGTCAATATGCAGCTCATCGGCAAGATGATCCATCGTTCTTTCATAGAAAAAGGCAGCCTCTGGTCTTCCTGCTCCTCTGTATGGTCCGAGTGGCACTTTGTTGGTGAACACTGAAGCGCCAGTCACGAATATTTTGTCGATTGCGTAAGGACCAGTAAGCTGGAAACCAATCCAACTAGACATAAAACCTCCAATTCCAGTAGCAAACGCACCATTGTCAATGAGCAGATCTGCTTTGAGACCACTCACGTGACCTTGTGTATCGGCGTAGACTTTGATTCTGCCTCTTGCACCTCTTCCGTGTGAAGTCGCAAGCAAATGCTCTGACCTTGTTTCTATCCACTTTACCGGCCTCTTCATCTTCATAGTTGCGTAACAGGCGATTGCGTATTCTGGATAGAGCCCACTCTTTGTCCCGAAGGCACCTCCCGTATCCATTTGTATTATCCTAACGGATTCCGGAGGGAGTTTCGTAACGCCAGTTATTCCGTCCTTCCAACTGTGAATAGATTGCGTTGAAGCCCAGACAGTTAGCTTCGATCCGTCGTAGCTTGCGACGAGTCCTCGCGGCTCGATGGGATTTGGAGAAATCCTCGAGTTCACAAGTGTATCTTCCAAGACAACTGGAGCGTCGATCTGAAAATCCTCACCCAATTCCACCTTACTAATGATGTTTGACTTTGAGCCGGGATGTATCGGTTCGAAGTCAAAGGCATCCTCCGGATTTACAAGTGATCTCATGGCATCGTAATCGACGTTGATCTCTTCCATCAGGTCTTCGGCCTTGTACCGATCATCCGCAAGAACTGCAGCCACTGGCTGGCCGACATAGCTTACATAATCAGACGCAAGCACAGGATACGGGACGGAAACGGCTCCACCACCCCAAGATCCTTCTCCCACTGAGGCCAAATTTGCCTTGAGTTCAGATCCATTTATACCACCTTCCACCTTGAGAATTCGGGCGCGTGCAAAAGGGCTCCTGACAATCTTGAGGTGCAACATTCCTTCAAGATGAAGGTCGTCAACAAACATTCCTTGTCCGGTTAGGAAAGGCTTTGATGAACTCTCTTCTGGGACGGGCATTTCCTTGTTCGCCTAACCATAAACAATTCTTCGGATTGACGGGGGCAATGATAACCTTCCTCCTGATGAATAATTTGAGTGTGCCAAAAGCCCAATCGATCGAGTCGCGCCGGTCAGACCAAGCTCTTGCTCGACTTGCAAGCTCACTCCGCAGTAAGTGCAATAGCTTGCATCCGCATCACTGTTTTCTTTTCCGCAAGACGGGCACGTTATCATTCGTAAAACATCTAGTTACTGGGTCGAATCAGCCTATAAAGTATCAACACGATTCTTACATGTGATAACCTCATGTACTGACGAATTCGATTTAGTTAGTTTCCGTTGCCGCGCATACGGTTCGCATTCTATGTTTGTATAGCACTGCCCGAAGACCCAGCTTCTCGTAAATCTCAATTATCGAAGATGTAATGCATTTCCAAGGTACGTTCATAACGAAGAGGTGCGACTTGCACCCATGTTCGCAGTCGGTTACGCCAAGAGATGGAACAGCTTCGAAAAGCTCAATGTTGAGAGCATCGCACTCAATCGGCACTCGATCTCTTTCGTATCTGCGGCAGAATAGATAGCGCTCTTAATGTTCGTGTTTTTTGAAGTCGTCAAATAATCGATATGCCAATGCACTCGCTTCTTCTTTGCATAATGTCTTTCCAATCTGGGAAAGAGAGAAGACTGGGCCGAGCCCACATAAGCATAATTCCCCTTTTCGAAATGCACTCGTCCGAGTAATCCAACAGATCTTGAGAAATCGTTTGTGATTCTGAAGAGCAAAATGTAAACGCCTTTCACTTGTTAACTGGCACCGTAGTGATTATGTTCTGGATGCCCTAAAGATTGTCACGGAATCGTCTTCGCTATGCAAACAGTCCAAGCTCAGACTAATTACACAAAGAAAGAGGAACTTCCACGTACTCATTTACGATAGTGCAAAAGTTAGCCAAGGAAACCTCTTACAGAGTTGATTACTTCATCCATATCTTCTGTAAGAGCGTGGGCTGACCTTTCAAGATAGACAAGCTTAGCGTTGGGAATGACTTCAGCCAAGATTGAACCATTCTCAGGAGGAATGAGAATATCCTTCTTGCCAACTAATATCAGAGTGGGGGCCTTAATCTGAAGTAGCCTATCACGGGTGTTGAATCCCGAGATCGCGCTCAATTGACGCTTGTAGGCTTCGTCTGAAATCGGAGCCTTGAGGCCCCGTTGTATGATAAGCTCCACCAGGTCAGGGCTCTTCTCGACGAAATCTTCGGTCAGAGTAACTGAAATCATCATTTTGGATATTTCTTTCTGGGACAAAGTGCTTCTATCGACCACGAGCATTCTCAACACATCATTAGATGCTCGAATTGACTCTACGCCTCCGCAGTTGGTGGAGCAGAGAACAAGCTTTTCGACTTTCTGGGGGTAGTTGAGCACCAGCTCTTGCGCTATCATTCCACCCATTGAAAGCCCAAGCACGTGAGCCCTGGAAATCCCCAAGCCATCCATCAGACCTGCTGTGTCATCGGCAAACAGTCTGATGGTATATTTTCTGTCAGATACGTCGGTGCGTCCAGCCCCCCTGTTATCAAACGTGACCGTCATGAATCTCTTGGAAAGTTCTTGGACCATGCTCGGATCCCACCAATCTAAGTTTGCACCTAACCCGTGAACCATCACTAATGGAAAGCCTTCGCCATGCACTTCATAGTAGATTTCGATGTCATTCACTCTCATTTTGGGCATTGCAATTCATTTACCTTCACAATGTTAGAATGAAATAAACAATGCAGACGATTATCAATCCTGGGAATCGCGGCTCAAGTAGAATGGTGGCCTGCAGAGGTTATTTATTCAACAGTAGTCCGTGCCCCTGGGATGGTACAGGAAATATGATTTGTCGTGGTCTCGCATCTGCTTGCAGTGCAAAGTTCACTGCAACTGTAACTGGAACAACTACTCCAACGGGAAAAGTATTCTCGCCATTTGCTCCTTACTCGGATTTCCAGCCGGTAACTGGAAAATGCAAGTTTTAATTGATAACGGGAATCAAAATCGAGTCCAAAACAAAGTCAGAAAACTTTTACTAGTAAATCATGAGTGCGGAATGTGGCCCCCGCACGAATTTACTAGTAAAAAATTGTCAAATTAGGTTGGGATTCGACCTAACTTGGTTCAATTCTAACTCCCAGGACCCCTCTGTTCGTATCCAGGCTCAGCAACAAAGTAGAATATTCGATTCTACATAGAGTTGCTCTGGAGAGGTAACTAGAGATAATTTCAGATAACCGAATCAAGGGAACATGATCTTAATCGACCTTCCGACCTGCTTTCTCAAGCAGTGCGATAAATCTTGGGTCGGAACGGACGCTGTCCACTCATATACTGTGTTTAGGGCACTGAGAAAGCCCGGGTTGTGCTCCTCGAAGGCTTTTTCGGCTTAGAGAAAAGTATTTTCGAGGTCTCCCAAAGCCAGGTAGACTGCTGTTATCGCGCCAGCGATGGGGCACTCCTTCGAGCTTTTCTCCAAGCTCTCAATTATTTTTCTCGCCTCTTCTATGTCGCAGTTCCTCGAGTAAGCTTCCGTTGTTTACGGGAAAAACCACTGCGCCGATATTCAATACAGTTACGTTCGTCTGACGGCTATCGCTTTTGGTAGAATGCTAAATACAGCCGAGATTCTTAGAGGGAAAGAATATTTTCCGATTTCGATGAGTACCCTCTTTTAGCTAATTTACCACGGAATACCTATCTTTTTCATCAGGGCTCGAATCTGTTAAACATCTGAGCGCCGATCGACCTGGTCGATTGATAGCTTTTGCTCTCAGATGCGGCGTGCCTTTTGCAGCAACTTCGTATGCCACTCCGGGATTTTGTAGTCTTCAACTCGATAGCTTGACTGATAGGGTTTGAGATCGAGCACTGGGGTGCCATCAAAATAATCTAGCCCTGAGACTGTGAGTTTGTTCTCCTGCCTCCTGATGAGAGGGACTAGTGAAAGACCGATAGAGTTAGGGCGGGTGGGAGAATCAAGTGAGAAGACACCCACTGTTGGGAGATCCTCTAGCCTCAGTCCCAGTCTGAGCAGCCCTCTCGGCTTCACCCTAAGTGGTCCGACCTGCTCGGGTCTAAGACTGTGAAAGTACCCCAGTACAAAAATATGGGAGAATTCTTCCACTCCTTCCAATCCGTCCTGATACTCCGGAAAAATCTCCACGACTGACTCGATCCCCGGAGTTCTCTTTCTTATCTCGTCAGGCCCTGCTTTTGTATGCACGACTCCTATGGGCTTCAAAAGAATCTCATCTGTCATGTTTTATTTCCCCCACGTTTTCTTGAACTACCCTAGATAACCAGTTGCTAACTGGTGGTAACAAGTGATAAAGGAGACTTTCAGTTGATGAGTGGAAAACTCAGCTTAGGCAGGGGCTAGCTTCGCACATCGAAAATCGATATACTATTTTGATATATGAGATAATTACCTTTCAAGGATTGCCGTAGTTATCTAGAATGGAAAAAAAATTGTCCGTTGCTCTCGTTTCGGGAATCGCTGTTTCAATTTTTGTTGTCTCGACGTTGGTGGGTTTTTCGTTTCCTCTACTTTTTGCATCATCTTCAGCTGCGCAATCCAGCACTCGCGATAGCGTAAGTGCGCTTCCAGCTGCGAAACAAACTTGTCCGACTTTCCAAGGTTTGGGAACCCCTTCGTATTGCGTCCGAATAACACTATCAAATGATCAATCTGCACCTACTGGATCAAACCTTCAAATTCTCTTGAGTGTTGATTGGAACAGATACATGAGTCATCTTGCCCCAAATGTTAGGAACGTTGAATTCACGGATCGCTTGGGAAAACCGCTTTTTGCTTGGTGCGAATCTAACTGCGGCAGTTCGCAGATTTACTCAAAAGTTTGGATCAAAGACGATCATTCGATTGCCGCTTTCGGAACACAGAAGATTTACTTGTGGATCTTTCCAACGTCGACAAATGAGTACAGCTCTCTAGGATTTTGGGGAGCATATCCAACTTTCACTTCCACGTATGGGCAGTACGATAACGGCCCGCGGGTATTTACATTTTATAACAACTTCAATGGAACTTCCTTATGCAGTTGTATGAGTACATTTGGAAAACCAGCATTCACCGTTAATAATGGATTAACTGTATCCACTTCAAACTGCTACGGATGCGGAATCCAGACAAAGACGACTTATTCGCCGAATGTTACGTTTGATTCTCTAACGCGCGCAGCAGTCGGAAGTTATTACATGAATATCGGGCCCGAACAAACAAGCACGATAAATCAGAATGGAGTTGTTACGGGATATGCCGATTCTGGCCTGGTTCTTTTGATTACTCAGAGAGGCGGAACACAACAATATACATTATCTCAATCAGAACCGAGTGGTTACGCAATCTGGACTGATTCATGGACAACATCCCGAGCGTATCAACAACTGAACTACGGTAGCCAGCTTACCACTTCCTCTGATATCCCCAAGATTGCTTTGCCATGGACACTACTGGTGTGGATAGGAAACTCCGCGTCTATTTCTGCAGGGTGGACACGAATCAGGATATTTCCGCCGAACAACGTACTGCCCTTAGCTTCGTTCGGGCCTCTGACCCCCTACTGAGCTTTCGCAAGTAAATTGCAAGGACGCAAAACGTGAACTCCAAGAAACAACGAGATCTACGTCAGAGGTTTGGGTTTGGGCTTACTAGTAAAAATTGCCAAATTAGGATGGGATTCCGACCTAACTTGGTTCAATTCTAACTCCCAGGACCCCTCTGTTCGTATCTTGGCTCAGCATTTCGGTAAAGTCGATTCTACAGCGAGTTGCCCTGGAGAGATAAAGTGAGATACTTCAGTCTATTTAAAAAGTGCCTCGTAAGGAGTTCCTGTTTATTCTCCTGTGTGTAACTTAGAGACTTTCGGTGGCTCCAGCTGAAGGCAAGTGCTAACAGAGTACCGATGAGAAAGGACCAGTTTCCTCAGCCTGATTCGGAAAATTTTCAGGTCGAAAAGTTCGCAAGATTTCGTCTCATGACATCATCAATTTCAACTGTGGGTCGAAGCCGTTTGAATTCCTCTATCGATGAGATCATTGCTATCTCGCTGTCGATAGATGCTCTAACGGTGCCGTCTTGGATAACTTCTGCCCTGAGAAAAATGCTATCAGGACTACGCTTGGTCACCCAGCCCAGAAGTTTGACCGGTCTTCCGATAAACACTTGACCTGAAGGGTCAAATGTGAATTTTCTAGTCGGCCCCACATGCCCTGTCTCTGAGTAGAATGTCCACTGCAAGGTGCACTCAAGTATCCCGAAAATGATTCCTCCGTGAAGCTGACCTGGCCAGCAATCGAATCCTTTTCCAAAGGTTTTCTCCGCGAAAACTTCATTCCCTTTTTTGAAGAAATGGAGGTGCAGACCAACGGGATTGTTCGGGCCACAACCGAAACATGGGTTGTCAGGATCATTTTCAAGTTCAATCATATCTTCAGGCATTTAGATGGTCATCCTCTGACTACTAGTCCAAATTAATAACTTCTTTCAATTGAAGACTAGCAGCTTCTTGACTAGTACTAATTTTGTGATTCTTTCTGAATTGAGCCTTTACTAGTAAGCCCAAACTTGAAAATTCGTGCACATAGGTCAGCCGTATGAAAAGGGAGGTCGAGAATCGTTGAGATCAGCTATCCTTCCGCCTTTGCCGACACTCGTATCACAAAAAATTACTTCGCCGAGAACAATCCTGATGAGTATATCACATATTGTAAATACCATTGAAAAGCAAAATTTCATGAAAAGAGTATGAGGCGGAGAAATTCGGCGCACTACAAAATTGAAGTTGACACCGGAAAGGCATGTACTTTTCGACAGAATTTTGATGAGCAGAGAAAACAGATTTCTCAACCACTCCGTCGCCTTTCTCTTTCGGAACCGGGAAATTTGATAGCGTATTCAACGAAGATTCGAGAAAGTACTTCGACGTTGAACAGCGATAAAGTGGGAGAAGAAAAGAAGCTACTTTGGTGCTTAAGCTAGTCAGTTAGTTCCGTTTCAACAATTTGTTCTACGGAAGAGGAATAACAGACTTCGGGACAGCTCTCGGCTGACTCAAATGCAGTACAAGTGGACTGTGCTCACAGTCACAACCGTCGGGGTTCTGATGAGTGGAATCGACGGGAGGATAGTGGTAATTGGCCTCCCAGTCGTAGCCGCTGCTCTCCATGCCGACGCCGAACAGGCAATCTGGTTTACCCAGGCATACACGATAGGAAGCACGATCGCGCTCCTTTTCATCGGAAGGGTCAGCGATATGTTCGGCCGTGTCAAGGTCTACTCTCTGGGGTTCACAATATTCACCATCGGCTCTCTCCTCACGGCCTCTTCCGGTGACCCGAACGCTTTCATCGCGGCCAGGATCTTTCAGGGCCTCGGGTCGGCCGCCCTCTTCACGAACAGCGCGGCCATCATCACCGACGCGTTCCCGCACAACCAGCTCGGTACGGCGCTCGGGATCAACCAGATCGCATTTAGGGCGGGCTCGATTGCCGGCCTCACATTGAGCGGACTAATCCTGGCGGTCCTCGACTGGAGGTACCTCTTCTACATCAACATTCCAGTGGGCATCTTCGGCACCGTCTGGGCCTTCAGGCGCCTGCACGAGGTAGGCAAGATGGAGCGGACAGCGCCGTGGGACTGGCCCGGCTTCATCAGTTTCACAGTTTTCATCACTTCTCTGCTGCTATCTCTGACGTTCGCGGCTTACGGGTTTGTTGAGTTCCCGTTGGTCATAGGGCTGATTGTCCTCGCGGCCGTCTCATTGGCTGCATTCGTGTACCTCGAGCACCGTATCGAGCATCCGCTTCTCGACCTGAGTCTATTACGCATAAGGGAGTTCACCGGTGGCTCTGTAGCTCAGATGATCAGCAGCATCGCCTGGGGCGCATTCATCCTGGTTGTCAGCCTATACCTGCAACTCGTCGAGGGGTTTTCGCCGCTCCGCGCGGGGCTGGCACTGCTCCCGTTCGACTTCGGGTTCCTAGTAGCAGGCCCGCTCAGCGGCCGATTCTCCGACAAGTATGGCGTTTTGCCTTTCACCACCTCGGGCCTGGTGGTCATCAGTGCGTCCCTCTTTCTCTTCTCGGAGGCATCTGTCAACACACCGTACTTCAACATCCTCTTGCTCCTGGTTCTAGGCGGCCTGGGGACAGGGCTCTTCTCTTCGCCGAACATTAGTTCCATCATGGGCTCGGTCCCGGCTCAGAGTCGCGGGGTTGCGTCGGCACTAAGGGCGACTTTCTTCAACGTTGGATACACGGTAAGCTTCAACGTTGCCATCCTCCTGATGGTGGTCAATGTACCTTATTCCCTCATTACTAACATGATATCTTCGATAAACCCCACCGCCCTCAGCCTCTCGGAGAGGACAACCTTCGCCGGGGGTCTCCATCTAGTCTACCTTGTCCTCGCTGTAGTCAACGCGGTGGCAATAATCCCGTCCCTCCTCCGCGGGAGAAGGATCCTGCCCTGAGTGGATATTCTTGACAAACCGCTCCCGCATCGTGATAATCCTTGCTTCCAATCTTTTGATTTCCGTTTTACAATCCAATTTAGCGTCGCTTTTCTCCCTCGTCGGTCCGGACTTTGGACAGGGAGTCGCCGGACTCGGGCTTGCCAGTTCTCTGATGTTTCTCGGCATTTGTATTGCAGAAATTCCAGGGGGAATACTGGAAGCAAGGATTGGAGCGAGAAATGCGATCGCTTACATGATGTTTCTTTGCGCAGCTTCATCCATCCTGGGCTCGCTAACTACAAACTTCTCGATTTTTCTCGTAACGAGATTTGCAGTAGGAGTTGGGATCGGGGCCGCGTTTCCCCCGGTAATCGTTATTCTAACGCGCTACTTCAAGAGCGGATCCGAAGGAGCCGCGATCGGTTGGAACAGCCTTTCGTATAACTTGGGCAGTGTTATTGGTTTAGCTGGTTGGGCGATCCTTGGCTCAATACTGGGATGGAGGCTGAGCCTTCTGTTGGGAGGACTTCTTTCTGCCGGACTCGGGATATTGATGGTCATTTCGCTTCCGAAGCTCGAAACCGGACTGCAGAACTTTAAACTGTCGATCGGCGATCTGAGGTTAGCCTTCTCAAACAGACAAATTTCGTTGCTGACAATTTCACTCTTTGGAATTGGTGCGAGCTCAAATATTACTGCCAATTTTCTAGTTTACTTTCTTGAAACTGAAGCTAGGCTTCCGCCGGGCGAGGCCGGTTTGATAGGAGGTGTAGGACCACTATTTGCTTTCACAGCCCCAGTCATTGGGAGATACTACGATCGGACCGGGAGGCTAAAAATGTGGATGCTATTCTCTTCATTCGTTGTAGCTGGCGGAGTAGCGGTTACAACATTTGGGACCGCTGACGCGGCAATCTTGTCGTCTGTTCTGGTCGCAATCGGTGCAAGTACCGGGTATACTATAGGGCTTACGAAGGCGAGACAAATTGGGAAATCGATCAGGAACGAGTACGAATCGATCACGGTCGCCTGGACTGATAGCATATCCCTTCTCGGAGGGTTTGTTGCTCCTGTCCTATTTTCAGCCATCGTGACAAGTGCTGGGTACAGTGTAGCGTGGCCTGCAGGAGCGTTATTTGCACTAGTCTTGGTTTTTGCACTCTACCTGTAATTATTCTTACCCTCTTCGAGGAAGATTTTTTCTTCAATTCGATTCCTAAAAGAGAGCCTGCGCATCAACTGAGTTGAATTTCGATGAAATGCTAGATGCCGAAATGAAGGCCGAGTCTCAGGCATTAGTCCTGGCTTGACTTTTCGCTATAACCAACTAACCATGCATTAAACCTGCTCGTTGTTTCAGTCATGATGACAAGTGCAATTGGCATACGAATGCTCCGGTATCATTGGATACCAATTCGGTCTTTCAGGATCGACCGAGTACGAATATTCTTTTCTTTCCTCGTAGAGATTCTAATATTCCTGGACTTTTTCGTAATCAACTTCGACACCTAAACCAGCATTGTCCGGAACACGTATTCTTCCATTCTCTATCTTAACACGGCCCTTTATGACGTCATCGACAAGATGGCAATAGTGAGTATCAATAGCTGTGCCGAGTTGAACTGTTGCGGCGGCGGCATGAACCATTGCTGTTAGTCCGACCCCAAGTTCTCCAGGGCTATGCATACCTAGCCCGAACCCATTAGTTTGACAGACCTTCCCTAATTGTTGGAATCCGCGTGCACCCCACCACCAATGGGGGTCTCCCAAGATTATGTCGACTGCATTTAGTTTCTGAGCGGCTAGGATGTCTTCAAATCCTGTAATAGAGGTGTTAGTTGCCAGAGGTATGCTAGTATGACTTCTCATTTTAGCGAGCGCTCCAAGGTCCCACACCGGATCTTCAAGATACTCCATTCGGACGCGGTTGTGCTCCAATTCTCGCGCTACTAAAGCAGCATCAGCCACGTTCCATGCGCCATTTGGATCCAATCGAAAGGTATCTCCCGGTAGGTTCTCATTTAGAAACATCATCAAGTCCAAGTCATGCCGAGGAATGAAAACCCCTCCCTTGATCTTGTGTACTCTGAATCCGAATTTTTGTTTCCATCTTTTTAGTAGGTTCAGCGCCTCTTCGGGAGTAGCTTCGCCACCTTCACCATTGCGCTCATAACGAGGAAAGAAATAAGCAGAGACCTCAATTTCATCTCTGAGCTTGCCGCCTAAAATAGAATGGACTGGAAGATCAAGAACTTTACCTTGAGCATCAAGAAGAGCAGTCTCAAGCGGAAACCAAATTTGCGGCAAAAGCTGATTATAGTATGTTGCTGTTATTGGCGAGGTGTATTTCCACTGTATTCTTTGAATGTTGAAGATATCCTCTCCAATAATTCTTGTACCGATCGACCGAAGAAATGATTGGAGACTGAACCCACCGCCTCCCACTTCGCCCCAAGCCTCATATCCAGAGGAGGTTTGAATTTTGACAAGGGTCATCGTAAACCAGCCAGGATGCACACCGTTGCTATGTCTGATCGGAGCCTCTATAGGAACAGAAACAGTGTACGATTCGAAGTCAGATATTTTTTCGCTCTTCATTCGTCGTCGATGAAGCTTGGAGTTTATTGGGTCTATAAAAGATAGATATTCACAAGTTTACAAGGCACCATTTAGCCTGAGGACTCTAATGTACTCGTTCTGATGAAACTAGAAACGTTCGGTCTGGAAATGAAGTCGTAACCCACCGCAGACCAATCGTCGGTCATTTCAGACGACAGGTTTTTTGAAACCCCTCGGTTCTGACGCGGTTCTTGAAATTAAGGCATGAATGAACTTCAAGTTGAAAGAGAGTGGATTCAAAGCAACGAGAATCAAAAGTCACCGAAACGCAGAAAATATCGAGGGCAAACTCCTTCAAGTTATATTTCTTGTTGCATTCGAATGCGGAGAATCAAGATTTTTGTTTGCTTGTTTCTCCACAGCCTACAAGCGGCAAATAATGCGACGGATGACTTTTATGGTGGCAAGCCTTTCTCCACGAAGAGCGCATTGACCGCCAAAGCCTTTGTTTTGATAAATGCGGACCTCGGAGCCGAGCAAGACATACTCAATCAGATAAAGAGCGTTCCCAACGTGGCCGAGGTTCACGTCGTTTACGGAGTCTATGACATTGTCGTCAAAGTCGAGGCTGAATCCTTGGACAAGGTGAAGGATACTGTTACGCACAGGCTCCGAACGCTTGAGAAAGTACGTTCGACACTGACCATGATAGTAGTCGAGGGTTGATAGTCCGATGGTGAGCCTTGAACAATCTCTGCCGCTGAGAAGAAATTCCTTCCAGAGAATTACTCGACTTGGCCCAGAACTTGAATCCGAATCTCCGGTGGGATTAACTCCAGGAAGGGTTCTGATTTCGGATTTCGCTTAAAGATCAGAGTTTGGGATCTTTTTCTCCAAAGCTCCCTATTGACTCTCTTCCTCATCCTTCTCGGCTTCCTCATCTTCATTCTCTTCGGGCGCTCGGTGAGGAAAGTCAAAGGTAACAGAATCCTCTCCCTCTTCGGATATTCTTCTCATTTCACTTCTTTCGAGTTTATCACAGTCGGAGATACTAAGAGAAGCCCTCCCTTCCCTTGCTTCCCGAGCTAGGCGCTTTAGAGTGTAATAATCATAATCTCGTGCAGAAACAGAGACGTTAATTCCATCTTGAAGCATTCTTTTGATTTCGTGATCGTCCTTTGGCATCTTCAGAACTCTCAAGAATAGAGAGATTTAGACCTTCTTCACTAAATCATGCCTTTTGAAAGCATGGCTCATGCGAGCGAAACAGTTAAGGCCGAAGCGTCTCGATAAGATAGCGTACTAGAATGTCTCAAGTATCTGAACCAGAGCTGAAAATTACTCTAACCGTACCCCTAATACATACCAAGAGCCGTTCAAGAAAATATGACAAGCTTGTTACGAGAGGATTCTATCTGAATAACCCTAAGACGATCGCCGAGAAGATGTGTCTTCAAGAACATGAGCTAGTGGAAGTCATGACTTATTTTGACCCTCGACTTTCACTCCTGCTTTCTCTGAAGAAGAGAGGGTCTTTAGGATCCTGATGAGAAATAGACTTGAGTGTTTCCTGATGTTGTCGTGTTAGTCCATACGGCAAAGACTGTGGACCCGAAAGACGAGATAGAAGCAGTCGCTATGTCACTCTCAGCAATAGAACCACCAAGACGTGTTGGTGAAATTGTCCATGAGTTTCCATTTGTTCCCTCGACTATATCGGCTTGCCATGAAGCAGTAGAAGTCGTACCTGTCTTTTGATACCACGCGATGAATGCTGTATTGCTGGTAGCTGCAACTGTAACTGGCCACGAGTTGTCTCTTCCAGCGACACCAATCGCTGTTGCTAAACTCCAGGTCTTTCCAGCGTCGAGCGAGACAGAAACATATTCCTGTGAGAGTGAAGAACCAGGGTGAGATCGCCACGCTACATATTCAGTGTTGCCAAAGATAGTAGGCATTGGAGCCCATGAGTTAGGGACAGTAGACGAAAGTAGAAATGGCTTTGTAAATGTCTTGCCAGAATCAGTACCTGTGATCACGTGCACAGTGCTTGCCGTGCCTTTAGACTCCCAAGCCGCAATAACGTTTGTACCGTATGCCGCAATCATTGGTTCAGAACCGCCTCCTGATCCAGATTTAGTCCAAGTCATACCATTGTTCGTAGATACTGCAATGGTTGTAGTGGCTCTGCTAGAAGTGTCAGCGATCGCGTAAGCGTTCGTACCCCAAGCTGCTATCTGCGGTTCGCCACCAGATGAATATTGGAAAGGTGTGGTCCAAGCTGCTCCATTGTTAGAGCTAGCGGTTACGTAGGCGTGTCCTCCGCCGTCGAATGCAACATAAACGTCATTTCCATAAGCTGCAATCGATGGCGTCTCGCAGGACAGAACAGCTCCGCTAATCACGACTGCTGTTGAAAACGAAGAGCCACTGTTAGTACTAATAGCAATGTAGATCTTTCCAGCTTGTGCCCAAGTAACATACACGTCAGTTCCAAGTGCAGCCATCCAAGGGAAAGAAGTAGTACCACTAGAACTTAACCGAATTGCTGTTGACCAAGTTACTCCTCCATCGGGGCTCGTCCTAAACCAAACGCCGTGACTATGTTCAGACCAAGTTACATAGACTGCGCTTCCGACATTCTGAACATTTGGGTATGTTGCGTTGAATGAGTCATTGCTGAGATTAATTGCCGTGGTCGCACTAAAGGCAGAGACGCTTGCAAACAGAGAAGGCATTACTGAAAAAAGCATGCACAGGGCTATCGCAGTTATTACTGTAACTTTGTGATTCAAGGTTAACCATCTAATGGACGAGAGAAGATATACACGAGTAAATCAACCTTACATTACGGTTGTCGACAGGTCTCTACCCGCAAGAGTCAAACTGAATATCGTAATAACATGGGCCGCAATAACCATGAAGATCTGAAGCCTTTCTATTGAGCCATCTATCTTGCACTTCTTTCCTTTGAACTTCAAGTTTCATAAGGGACTAATACGCGTGGACGTTCCATTTGTATTCATTCAGCGCTAACTTAGATCCAAGATTGGTATTGCATACCGGGCAAGTTTTCTCTAATTCCCTTCTTTCACGTTGCAATCGTACCTGTTCTTTGTGCTGAGGGCAGAGAAACACGCTGGAATCCGTAGTTTCAAAATAACCTCTACATTTGGACAGTATCTGACAAAGCAGTCAAAGTCAGAGTAAGGAAAGTGAAAAAAACTGTCACCGGACGAATATGACATGCCGATGAAAAAGATCATGCTCTCTGTCACAGATAAGATGTACAAAGCTCTTGAGGTAGAACGAAAGAAAAGGAAGCTTTTCAATATTCCTGAAACGGTCAGATTTTTATTTTCGCTTCAGAAATATGGAGAAGGGGGAAGGGCAAGAAATGAGCTCTGACCCCCCGGATGGATCTGTCCGTTCTGTCAAGTCGTCCTGCTAGATTCCGAAGTCTATCGAACTCATCTGAGCTGGCATGATCAAGTGGAGAAAGAGAAGAAGAAAGAGAAAGGGAAGAAGAAGAGAAGTAGGTTCTGAGAATATGACTAGATCGTATCAAAGTTGCCCGAATTGTCACACTAGAATGAAATTGAGAGGACGACCAACAATATCGAAAGGATACTACAAAGATATCAATGGAGTAAAACATCCAAGATATCGCAATTACGAATGTCTTTCTTGTCACCGGAAATACGAATTGGATGTAGCAAACAACTTTCTCCATTAAGAGTTCTACTTTTTTCATCGATCGCTTTGTCAGCTTAATACTGATTGCGAAAGAAAGCTTTGGCTAATCGCTGCCTGGGCTGCCGATCGCGGCTCCAGATCGCAATCGAGGAAGCTATCCGGGACTGGATAGAGAAAGGCAACGGAAAGAAATGAGCTGGCCGGATCCAAAGTGTATTAGATGCTTTAGATCTTATCAATATCCAAACAAAACGATGTTGGCCAGACCAACAGGACAACTAAGGGCCGATAGAAAAAGTAGAAAATTAACCGATAATGGAGAATTGTTTGCAGGTGCTAGAGGATTATCCATACTAAACAAAGAAATAACTAGTCGAGTCTATTTATTAAGATTCAACTCGACAAAACCTACATGGAAAGCATTCCTAAAGTCTTACTGACGATGGCAATGCTGCTATTGTTTAGTGCAACAGCATTCCCATTAGTAGCTGCGAAAACTCAAGTAACTAGTCTTTATTCTGGATATGAAGTGACTGGACCATTCTCGACTCTTAGAGCTGAAGGATCTTGGATAGTCCCGACAGCAAATTGTGCTGCGACTCCAAACTCAGTATCGAATATCTCGACAATCATCGATGGGATAAATGGAGAAGGTGATGCTATGGAAATCGGAACGTATCAGGATTGTACTAATGGAGTAGCTTCCTATGGAGCATTTGTCAACATCTATCCAATGACATCTTTCTATGGTCATGGAGATGTCTCTGGAATGATCATAAAACCGGGTGACATCATCGAAGCTCAGGGAACATGGCGACCAATCGGAGACACTCCGGTTAATTGGAATACGAATATTGAGGACAAGACTACTGGACAGATGACCGATACGAATGCTCATTCGCCGTCAGGATTCAAACCAGTTGATAACTCAGCTGCATTGATTCTAAGTTCAGATGGGCATACTCTAACCGCTTTCAAGAATCCAGTGATAAGTCTCGGTGCTCAATATACCAAAGTCGGAAACTCTGCTGTCGCTGGACCATGGCGCGTTCACTCAACTTTCGGGACTACTGCCAGCAAGAAAGGATATGCGTTAGTTACTTTGGAAGCTGCTGGAACTTCTATTAGTCCATTGACTGATTCAGGATCAAGTTTCCAGATAACAACCTAAATGTAAATGAAAATTTCGATCAGTCCCAATGGCGAGAGCGGTCTAGAAGACAACGATCAAGTTGGATCCCGGGGCACCATCAACGAAGAATTTCGAATCAGATACCATTTTTCACAGCTGAAAGACCCCGGGGAAAACTGCCTTTATGCCATTTATTACTCGAAGATGTGCTATCTATCTCTTAGATGTACGATCTCCCTGAAGGCTCCAAACTGAAAGAAGAGCTGGAATCCTGGCCGTATTTTGAAAAGGCTCTCAGGCTCGAGGATCGCGTAATTCTCCGAATAATGAACGAATCAATACTTCAATGCGCGAAGGCGATCGAAGCAGCGCGTTCAGGGAGTCGATGAGAGCTCTCGGTGTCAAACTTGAATTCATCTACTACAACACGCCGGAACAGAATGGACACATCGAATCTTTTCACAAGACACTGAAGAAGGAGTATCTGTGGTCGCAGGATTTCAAAAACTACTAGGAAGCAGAAATCGCGATCGCCGAGGCATTCAAAGATTACAATGAAGACAGACCGCACTCATCACTCGGATACAAAACGCCGTACGAATTCTTATCTTACTGGGAGATGAGGGAGGAAAAAGCATGAACCTTCAGAGCGAAAAAACGTTCTCCTTTTGGGGGGACCACTTCCATAAAGCTGCGCGAAATTTTTTGCGCAGCTTCCCGCCTACTTTTTTTTACTAAATAACCATTGTTGGATGGGATGCCTGGGCGCCTAAAGCAGTCAGCGGAGGGACATCACTCGGCACTTCGAAATCCACGAGCATACGGGGTTCCCTAGGAGCCGCCTTTGGAATTAGCTGATGGTGAAATTCTGAACGAGGGAGGGCCGCCCGTCGATGTAGACGTCAATTTTCCACGTACCCGTCACGCTCGCCGCGGGGTATCCGTTTATGGAGGCGTACGCATATGCGGTATCCCACGACCATTGACCGTTGGCTCCAGGATCGGTGGTCATGTACGTGACTTGATTCTCGTATAGGCTTCCGTTGGGCATGAGAAAAGTCCAAGTCACATTATGCGACGGTCTGGGCACATTGGTAAAATTCAACCAGCTGTAGACCGCCGGACTAGTATTGGAAAAAGATGTGGTTGCATTTATCGGGGCGTTAGTGGTCGTGTTGACACCCATCGCTAGAGAGACGTTCCCAATGGTCAAAGGTGGGGGTAGTTGAGTGGACTGGATTGTGAAATTTTGAGTCGCTATTTTTGCTCCATTATAGTCCACGATAACCTGCCAGGTCCCAGGCATGGACGAGGCTGGATGATTTCTAATGTAAAGAGTCCCGTAAACGACCTGCCAAAGGTACCCTCCAGAAGAGGAGGGTATGGTTGCCGAAGCGTTCGCGAAGCTGACTCCCTGCGGAGAGAACCACTCCCAACTAATGGGTCCGCCCTGGGGCTGGATGTTCGTAATGTTCTCCCAGGATATCATTTCAGTGTCGTTCGCCCAAAATGCGGTCGTCTGATACTGGGGGAGACTCGAATTGCTGTCGAATCCGAGAGCGGTCGTGGCGTTTACTGTCACGGAAACGGAGGTCGTCGTGTTTGAGGAGAGTGTGGTCGACGATGAGGGTGCGACTGTGGATGTAGAGGTTGATGTGGACGAAGCTGAATGAGCTTGAGCTTGAACTCGAACTAGCCAGCGAGGAGGACGAAGAGGAGGAAGAGGAGGAAGAGGAGGAAGAGGAAGCTAGTGAACTTGAAGTTGAACTCGAACTAGAAAGAGATGAGGACGACGAGCTTGAACTCGAACTGGAAGTAGAAGAGGTGACCGCCGTAGAAGATGTGATCGTGGATGGCTTTGATCCTAGAAATAAGATAGCCCCCACGGATGCAACGAGAACGATAATTACGATAATCACGACGACAATGATAGTGCCAATGGCGCGTTTCTGTTTCATAACGAAACTCGGTTCCTCAGGTTACATGGTGGTAATAACGTTTCCTAGCTTGCTTGATTAGAGATTAGTTCATACAGGAACAGCGAACCAAACCTTCGCAGGAATACTACCAACTCATGAAGAAGATGGGACCAATCCGCTATGCCAGAATGATCTTAAGCCTCATCAGCTAGTTGATTCTGTCTGGTAAATCATATCGGCTGATGAAGAAACGCCTTGGTTCTGATTCAGGTTCTTGTTCTCTTTGAGGCATTGTAGAAATCCGTTCCAGAAGAGACCAACCATTCTTCGCCTAGGCTGGGCATTGAAAAATTGCTCTAATAGCTATTGCTTTAATGTTAATCGGTGAATCGCCCAACGAGAATGAGGTAATTCGACTGTAAGAAAATCGGTCAGGAAGGTTTGAGTAACACGTGCTCTGGGAACATCAAGGCCGAATTGTTAGGCAGATCTGTTTCGGCCTAAAGAATTCAGATCCCTTTTTCTCAGAGTGATCGACAAATCAAGTGCATTCGAACGTACGTGAATTAAACATATTCAATTTTGCGAAATAAAATGATCAGGTTCGTGAATTTGAATTCATTGGCATCATTAATCACCATCTCGATTTGCGAAAAGACGTTCAGTAGTTTCGATCTGAGAAAAATTTCCAAAATCATGGGACTTTAAAACGGGATTCCTTTGTTCTGAAAATTCTGAAGATTTGCAAGAATGCAGGTCACGTGACGTACATCAAATCCCGATGCAGCATATGAATCCATCTCGTTGATCGATGCTATCGCTTCGCAAGAAGCATATTCTCCACCGCTAATCAGTCAAGGGATAATAAAATTTTGAGAAGAAACGGTCTCATTCGAGTTCTATCTTCCAAGAGAGGTCTCTCGTCCAACAAGGCAGTTTTCGGAACGATTGCAGGCATTTTCGGAATCATGATTGTATTATCTTCCTCTTTTGCTGGTCCGTTTTTTTCACATGCCTATATCTCGGAATCAACTACAACGGAGACGCAGGCATCGACTAATTCGCTCTCCTACCCGATAATGAAAAGCCCACTTCCGGCGACTTCCATAGACGTTGTCAATGCCCAGGGGCCTCTTTCGTACACTCTTATCGCACTTGAGGGAATTGTGGCTCGGACGCAGCCGAAGATATTCGCAATCACAACTTCTGACGATCAATCATGGCTTCAGTATACCGCGAAATATTACGGACTGTCCTATCAAAATGAGTCCACCACCCAAATTCTTCAACAATTCGCGAGTTACGTGGAGGATAGCAACGGGAATGTAAAGATAGTCCTTTACGATTCCAATGATCCTATCTTTCCGACTCAGGTCAATATCGCCAGAACGCTAGCGGGAGTCTATTCCGCACTTCCGGTTCCTTCTGACGCGCTTTCCACGATACAGAGCATCTTTGGGTCGAAGATCGATACTCTGTATAATCTAGAAGGGATGTTCACGAATAGTGCGGTTGCGTACCAGTGGGCGTGGAACCAGGTGGGAAGCATGGTTACCAAGAATTTGCTCGTGATTTCTCCTTCTGCCAGGACGGGGCTCACTGACTACGCAGTTGAATCGAAGGCATTCATATTTTCGTTCGCCGACACCGAAGGCGTAAATCAATCGGACATGTCCGTTGCGGATTCGATTTTGTCAAACTATCCTCCCATGACTCCCGTAATGGGTTTCTTTGGTTTGGGCGGCGAGGGAAACACGATCTCCAACCTTTCTCAGAGAGAGATGATGATGACGGTTTCTGACGATGCCGCAGACCTCTCATTTTACAGCGGTTTCCCTAATGCAATGAATTTGCAACAAACGACTGCTGCCCCCGTAACTTACAGTTCGTCCAAGACGTATGTGATGTGGCAATTCACTCAGGGAGATGCGGTCGCGCAATATTTGATGTACACGAATTGGGATACGTGGAATACAATTGATCCTGCGACGAATCAGCCTTACCGCGACGAGGTCGCAACAGACTGGCAGTTCAATCCGATGCTTGCGGAATTAGCCCCACCAATAATGAACGAATGGTATTCGACCGCGTCGCCCCTGACCGATTTTGTGACGGGCCCCAGCGGCGGACCGTACGTACATCCTGACATGCTCCCCAACGAAAATGGATTGCTCGGAATGGTGGGGCAGCTCGACACCAATGCACAGGAGAACATTCGGTTCGTAATTTTCGGAGACAGGTTCAACTTTACTTCGACGGACATAACTAATTACGTTCAAGGTTCTGGAGCGACTGCAATCTTCAACTGGCAAGCAGTAGGAAGATCGCCGCAGATGGTAGATGGAGTCCCGGTGATGTATGAGAGCTATTCAGTTCCATCCACCGGCGGATCAAGCAGTGTCAGTTCCACAGTTTCCAAAGTTCAGAGTGTCGCTCAGAATAGCCACTTTGTCTACCTCGTCATGAATGCGCAAAACCCTGGCTTTCCATTTATTCAGCAAGTGATGAATCAGCTGGGGCCGAACTACGTCGCTGTGAGAGGGGATCAGTTTGTCAACTTGTACTTGCAGTCGATGGGATTAACCACGACAAAGTCGTCGACTTCGACTCGAACTAGCACGACCAGTTCCACCTCCACATTGCCTTCGACCTCAACAACAAAGAGCTCCTCAACCATTACGACAGATTCGACTCGAACTAGCACGACCAGTTCCACCTCCACATTGCCTTCGACCTCAACAACAAAGACCTCCTCAACCATTACGACAGATTCGACATCCAAGTCGTCGACTTCGACTCGAACTAGCACGACCAGTTCCACCTCCACATTGCCTTCGACCTCAACAACAAAGACCTCCTCAACCATTACGACAGATTCGGCAACTTCAACCATTACGACAGCTTCGGCAACTTCGACAAGTACGACAGATTCGGCAACTTCAACCATTACGACAGATTCGGCAACTTCGACAAGTGTGAGTTCGAGCTCGTCAACTGTCAAAACCAGTGGAGTGAGCACTGAGACTTTATCAGCCAGTAAAAGTGCAACATCGACCTTGAGTGCAAATACAGAGACCTCCTTTACTTCATCAACACAAACTGATAGCTCGTCACAGAGCGTCATTTCGACTTCATCTTTCGAATCAACATCGTCTGCTCCGGTTACTTCCATATCAGTCAGCAACAGTTCGGACCAAGCTTTGGCTACAAATTCAGCGACCATCACCAGCGGTTCATCTTCCAGAACAGGTGTAGTAAGCGTGACTGTATCGCAATCTTCGTTTAGCGATCGTACTCAGATTCCTGCTACGCCTACTGGGACTTCTGACAATAAAATATCGTCAGGATTATTCGGCCTTCCACTGTCAATTACCTCAACTCCCTCTGCTGCGGCGGTAATTTCATATGAGTTGGCTTTGGTGAGCGGGTCGCCTTTGATTCTGGCTTTGTCAAGGTCAAAACCAAATTCGGAAAGTTGAATTCGGCGTAGTTCTGGCTCGGGAGCGGCCTCTAGTAGGCTGTCAGAAACGGCCTAGGTATGTAAAGGGTTTTTGCACTCTACCTGTAATTTTTCTTATCCTCTTCGAAGAGATTTTTTTCTTTAATTCGATTTCTAAAAGAGAGCCTGCGAATCAACTGAGTTGAACTTCGATGAAATGCTACATGCGGAAATGAAGGCTGAGTCTCAGGCATTAGTCCTGGCTTGACTTTTCGCTATAACCGAACATGATAAAAATATGGGAAGTCTCGGATTATCATGATAAATCGACATGAAGGGTAAAAATACGAGTGTACGTACTGGGAAGAGGAAACTGAAGACGGGTTTCGCAGCAATGTCAAAAAAAAGCGGATAGAAGTAGCAAGAAAGGGAGGGAGGGCGACAGCTGAGAGTTAGGGCGAGGCATCATTAACCGCCCTAGTATTCCCTCAAATGTCTTAATGCTGTAGCTGTATATTACCGCAAGATACAAGCCAGACTGGGGTCGTCTGCACTAGCAGACGACAAGTTTTTTGAAACCCCTCAGTTCTGACGCCGTTCCGGCATGAAGGAACTCCAGTCAGTTGAAAGAAAGTGGATCCAAGGAAACGAGAATCAAAATTCGCCGAAACGAGTGCAAAACAAATCAATTAAAGTAATCACGCGGATAAGAGCGTGCGCGTCCGCCTGCGCTAGCACCGAAATTCCCATCTTGTGCGTGTTGTCGAGGGCGCCAGAAGCGGGAGTGCCAACAAAGATCGTCCTTCAAGAAGTGAGAGGTGCGAAATGGTTTCAGCTCAGCGAGGATGACCTCGATGCGAGGTATCCCTTGTCAAGAAAAGAAATTACGAACAGCGTCATCAAGTTCGGTAGAAAAAATCTCACAATCAAGGGTGAAATCTTTCCTGCCGGCGAGGGTGCGCCGATCGGAGTCTGGCGAATAACCATCAAGGGGATTGAGCGAGCACTCAAGGAGAGAGAACTTTGGAGACCTCGCTACACAAATCGCGAAGCCGTTCTAATCGAGGAGAGGGAGAGTTGACGTAAAATGATTAGAACTTTTGCAGTGCTGCTCGCAGTGCATAATCTCTGGTGTAGAACATAGTGGTCAGGGAACACTGGACCATACCTGTCAACATGCGGCTCGAAGACAAACCTGTTTTGGACGCTGCCCTAAATATAGCTAAGGAGGAGAGGACGGATATCACTAAAATTTTTCGTACAGCCCTGTCTGAGTTTGTTGGAAGGAGGGCTGGATCAGCTGATACAAGGAAAATAGACGAGTTCTTGGACAAAAGAGCGATGTCCGACCGGATTTGCAATCAAATATTGAAACCTGCAGAATTGAGGAATTGGTCCGATGAAAATTTACTTGAGATTGCAAAGGTTGTCAGGGCAAGATTGGAAGAACTAGACTCCGAGTTGCGTCGCAGGGGCTACTTCTTCCGATGGATGTAAAGGAGAAGAGAAACTGGACATTTTAAGTAAGAGGAGGGTTATTTCAGACGAGGTGGGAACGAAAGTGGGAATCTTGGGAGAAACAGCGAAGGTCGATTCCAAACACAGGGTACTTTTACCGGAAGTCGTCAGACGGAGATCTGGGATTAGGTCTGGATCAAAACTCAAGGTAACAGTGAAGAATCGAACAATTGTTTTGACAAAGAATGTTCAGCCTGATGAGTTTATTCAGAAGATGGAGGGGGTCTTGAAAAATGGAACTCCAGTTCAGCTATCCGATCCGCTAAAGTTGAAGGATATCTGGACTAAATGATGTATGTAGATTCAAACTATTGGATCTACTGGCTCGATGAAAGATTTCCAGAGCACAAGTACGCCACGGCCGCAGTGCGTAAGGCTGTAACAAAGGCCCATAGAGAGTCTGGCACAACTGAACCGTAAGATTTCCAATGACAAAACAGATCTTAAATAACTCGTAGCCAAGTATCGTTAATCATGCCGATTCGAGCTTCAATCGATGTCGGAGGCACGTTTACAGATTTTTGTGCCGTTGACGAGCGGACTGGACTGTACACGTTTGTAAAAGATTCCACAACACCTTCAAACTATGCTGAAGGCGTGATCAATGTAATCCGAAAAAGTAAGATTCCAGGAAAGAAATTGGATCGATTCATCGGCACTGGCTCAACGATGGTGATTAATGCTCTAACCGAAAGGAAGGGAGCGAAGACTCTACTACTGACAACTAAGGGATTCAGGGACGTTTTGGAGATCCAAAGGTCGAACAGAACCGATCTTTACAATTTTCTTTACAGAAAGCCGAAACCGTTCGTCCCAAGGCGGTTCAGACTCGAGGTGGATGAAAGGATCGGGTATTCGGGCGAGGAACTCAGGCCGTTGTTGGAAGAGGATGTCCATAGAGCCGCTGAACTTTGCGAAAAGGAAAACATCGAAGCAGTCGCGATAGCATTTTACAATTCATACGCGAACCCCAAGCACGAGCTTGAAGCCTACAAGATTCTTAAGGAAAAGGTGAATACGCCCCACATCACCGTATCGCATGCTCTGACCAAGGAATGGAGAGAGTACGAGCGGTTTAACACCGCTGTACTCAATGCGTACGTCCAGCCCAAAGTCCACGCTTACCTGACGGCGCTCGAAAGCGAGCTTAGAGAAATGGGTGCCAAGATTTCTCTCCACGTTATGCAGAGCAACGGGGGCGTTGCAACATTCGAAGAAGGAAGAAAGACACCCATCTACCAAGTAGAATCTGGTCCGATAGGCGGCGTTATAGGCGCGCAGGTTGTCGGAAAGGAAGTCGGAACGAACAACATAATCACTCTGGACGTGGGCGGCACGACCGCGAAGACTGCTCTAATAGATTCCGGTAGATTCAAAATAAGCAGCGAGTACTTCATAGAAAGGAGCCAGTTCTTCGGTGGTTACCCGGTAAAAGTTCCGGTCGTCGATATTGTGGAGATTGGTGCGGGAGGCGGAAGCATAGCTTGGGTGGACGAGCTGGGTTCTTTGAAAGTTGGACCAATCAGCGCTGGAGCAGATCCCGGACCAGCTTGTCAGGATAAGGGTGGCCAGGAGCCGACGCTTACGGACGCCTTCGTCCTGACGGGGGTGATCGACCCGAACTACTTTCTGGGGGGTGAGATCAAACTGAAACCCGAGCTCTCGGAGAGGGCCTATAGAAAAGTTGCAGAGAAACTGCACATGACTCCTCTTGAGGTCGCCATTGGCGCGATTGAGATTGCGACTGCAAACATGGTTAACTCAATCAAACTTGTCTCGGTGAGACGAGGTTACGATCCGCGCGACTTTACTCTCATAGCCTTCGGTGGAGGAGGTCCGATGTTCTCCACCTCAATCGCCGAAGAACTGAATTTGAGAAAAGTGGTCATTGGTAGGGTGCCAGGAGTCTTCTCGGCTTGGGGAATGTTGATGACGGATATTCGTCATGACTACATACAAACGAAGGTTATGAAATTCGAGATGGAGACCCTGAACGAAATTCGAGCCACACTCGACCGGATGAAGTCGAGCGCCATCGAGCAGTTGGAATCGGAAGACGTGACTGAAGCCGACATGCGATTCGAACCAGTTCTGGATATCAGGTATTCGGGCCAGGAACATACGGTCGCAACTCCAGCTCCCGAGATCTCAACGTCGGGAAACATAGGGCCGGTACAAAAACGCTTCAATCAGCTGCACGAAAAGCAGTACGACTTTTCGTTGAAAGATCCGATGGAGGTCGTTAACTTGAGACTAACCGCATTCGGGCGCGTGAAGAAGGCGCCCCTGAAACCGGAAAGGATCGTAGCCAAGGGAAAGAAGATCATTCCGAAGACATTCAGGCGTGTTTACTTCGACGAGAGCGGATTCAAGAGAGTCCCAATCTATGAAAGAGACGCACTTCGGGTCGGCGCCAAGATCAATGGGCCCGCCATAATCGAGGAGCAGACCGCGACGACTATTCTCCGGGAGGGGAATGTGTTGACCAATGACAGATTCAGGAATCTTGTGATCGAGGTATAGAGAAGTTGGTTAAGAAGATATCCGAATTTACTTTAGACATCATAGAGAACAGCCTAATCGCGTCGGCCGAAGAGTCTTTTGCCGCTTTTGGAAGGGCGAGCAAGAGTCCTGTGATATACGAAGTGCTTGACTATGCCGCCGGTCTCACGGACAGCAAAGGGAAACTCGTTGCTCAGGCAAACGGCGTCCCTGGATTCCTTGGTACTTTGGATATCAGCCACGCAGGACTGCATCAAAAAGTTCGGGCGCAACGGGTTCGAACCCGGCGACATTTGCATGGTCAATATACCCTACACGAGCGGAACTCACCTCAACGACGTCACGCTGGTCATGCCAGTATTCGTGAAGGGCGAATTGATTGCGTTTTCGACAATCAAGGGACACTGGAGCGAAGTTGGCGGAATGCACTTCGGGAGCTGGACTTCAGACTCTACAGAAATCTATCAGGAGGGACTGATCTTCACGCCGATCAAACTCTTCGAAAGAGGCAAGGTCATTCCACAGGTAGTCGATATTATTAGGGCAAATGTGCGCACACCGGCCATGACGCTTGGAGATATGGAGGCTCACGCCGCTTCGCTACGTGTCGGTGGGAAAAGAATCGAGGAATTGTGCAACAAGTACGGGGTCGATACCGTTCTTGACGCAATCGACCGCATCCAAGAGAAAGGTGAGAAGTTGATGAGGCTTAAGTTGAAGGATCTTCCTCAAGGTGTCTTCACCGCGCAAGATACAGTTGACGATGATGGGATTACCGACAATCCCGTCCACGTCGAAGTCAAGGTCACCATCAGCAAGAATGAGTTCGTCGTGGACTTGAGAGGATCAGGTAAGCAAGTAAGGGGTTCAATCAACTGCCCATGGTGTGCGACCGTTTCCGCTGCACGAGCGATATTCAAAGCGGTGACCGACCCTCACGGTCCAGCAAACGAAGGCAACTTCAGACTCCTAAAGGTCATCGCGGATCCCGGGACTATATTCAATCCTCTCCCGCCCGCTCCGACGTCGACATACTGGGAGTCGATGGGTTTCATCACCGATTTGGTGTGGAAGGCACTTGCGCCGCAAATGCCCGAAAGACTTCCCGCCGGTCACTTCCTTAGCGTTTGCGGAACAATCGTTGGCGGAGTAGACGATAGAACTAATGAACCTTTCGCAATCGTGGAGCCGCAACCTGGAGGCTGGGGAGGGAGCATGTCGAAGGATGGCGAAAGCGGCCTCGTCTGCTCGGGAGACGGAGAGACGTACATAATGTCAAACGAAGTGATGGAGGTAAGGTACCCAATAGTAGTCGAGCAGTATGCTCTAAATATTGAAGATGGTAGCGGGAAGGGCAAATTCAGAGGCGGCTTTGGCATAATCAAGGATTACAGGATTAACAACTCGAATGTGAGCTTCACTTCTTCAATGGGAAGATCACTCTATCCGTGTTGGGGTACAAAAGGAGGAAGTAATGGGACGTCCAACTATTTCATTCTTTACGAAAGCAACAAAGAGCCAAGACGACTTCGAAAGATCGCCGCAGAATCGATGAAAAAGGGCGACATGGTAAGACTCAAGACCGGTGGTGGGGGAGGGTATGGAGATCCCCTTCAACGCGATCCAGAAAATGTCCTGAACGATGTGATAAATGAGTATATTACCATTGAATCCGCCAGAATGGACTACGGCGTAGTTGTAGACCCATTGAGAGGCACGGCCGACCGAGAATATAGATCTTAGTTGGTTTTAAGCATGCAAGATAAATCAAAATCCTCAGTCGGCGCCGGAGTGCCCTTATAGTTAGAGTGGATTTTCAATTCGAAACATTAAGCAATGAATAAATAGTTCGCTATGAGCCAGCTTCTTAGGTTTATAGACGAATGAATACCCGCAAGCTAATTGCTAATAATCATCGTCAGGGTATCAGTACGACTATCATTGCTGCAATAATAATTGTCGTAATCCTGATCATTGCAGGCGGAGCCTACTATGCTTTCTATGTGAACACAAGCACGACTGTGACAACAACACCGACGACTGTTTCGACAACAACCTCGTCGGCCGCGGTGTCAACCACTACATCGCAGTCGACATCTACGTCAACAACTCAGCCCTTTTCTAATTCTACCGCTCTCAGTCTGACTTTTGCAAACGTGCCTACTACAGATCCTGCAATAGGTTCAGATGAAGCGGGTTCAGCCGCGCTAGCAAATCTTTACGATACTCTAGTATTCCCAACTGCGTCGGGAGGAATTCAACCTGACTTGGCAACTACATGGAGCATTTCTTCAAGCGGTCTGACCTACACATTCAATCTGAGATCAGGTGTTACATTCCACAACGGAGATCCACTGACAGCTCAGGATGTAGTGTTCTCGATGAACCGTCTGCTGAGCATGGCCCAAGGTTACTCCTATCTGTTTTCTCCGTATGTTGCAAACATATCGGCACCCTCTCCCACACAGGTTGTTATCAACTTAAAGTCGACATTTGGCCCGTTCACTTCTGCCCTAGTCAGATTGTACGTGCTTGACGAGTCTCAGGTAATTGCGCATGAAGTCTCCGGGACCTACGCAAATGGCACTGATTACGGTTCGACTTGGCTTCTCACGCACGACGCAGGTTCAGGTCCTTACTACATGGTCTCGCTCAACCCAGAAGCTGAACATGGTCTTAGGAGAATACACTAATTACTGGAATGGCACGAATCCAAGCCAGCCGGCCTATGTGCAATTTTACGGCACTAGCGCCACGACCACCGTCACAGCACTATTCAGCAGCCACCAAACACAGATTACAGACCAGTGGCAGCCCTACACAACCATCCAGTCTCTAGCGGCGCTGAAGGGAGCTCAGATGGTATCGATTCCTACTGTCGACGAGATGTACCTCATGCTGAATACTGCGAAGGCTCCGACGGATGACGTCTACGTCAGGGAAGCCATGTCATATGCCCTGAATTACTCTGCGATCATAGCCCCCAGCGGTCCATTCGCGGGAAGCAAGCCTTCGTCTGGCCCTGTTGCATCGGTACTGCCTGGACACGATCCCAACATATCAGTGTCTGCACAAAACCTCACGCTCGCGGAGCAAATTATCAAGCAATCAAAGTACTACGATAGCAGTACCTGGAAAGGTCTCTGGCACGGTCCAATACTACTGGGTGACCGCCGTCCCAGCTGAACAGGCGCTAGCGCTGGAGTTTGCGTCAGATATGGCGAAGATTGGCATCACCGTGAATGTGGTTGGTACTCCTTGGTTGACGGTGGTCGCCGACCTTGGGAACGAGAGTAGCTCTCCGAACGTTGTCTCGATTGAGGATGGCGCAAGCTACTTTGAGGCTGGTTCTATTCTGCAGTCAAGATACACAATCGCGTCTCAGGGAACTTGGGAGCAGGACGAGTGGATGAACAACCAGACGCTCAACAACCAAATCCTCTCATCGCTCTCCGTAGTGAACCAGACTCAGCGCTTCCAGGCATACTACACATTACAGCAGGAGATATACAACCTGTACCCATCTATCTACGCGTTCGATGTCTACGAGATTAGGGCCTACTATCCCAGCGTTGTTAATTGGTACGCCGCGAACGGTCACCCAATCGCAGACTTGGGATACGACTTCTACTTCAGAGACATCGGATTCAATCCCTCCGCGCTGGCCGCCCTTTAGGTAGTTATGGTCGGGGGCCTCCGCATCATCGCGGATTTATGTAACTACACAAAAGCATCTTAACACACCTGAGCTAATACCCTGGGTGTGGGACAGTGTTTGACCATTAATGGCAAGATCCTGGACCTTCATAGCGAAGCGATTAGCTTATTCTGGGATCTCGCTACTTGGTCTTTCGATACTTATTTTTGTCATAGCTCGGGTGTTGCCAGGAGACCCGTGTCGAGTCGCGCTGGGGCCGAACGCACCTCAGTCAGCTGTTAATGCGTGCAAGATCTCGCTCCATTTCAATCAGCCATTATATGTCCAATACGTGTACTGGCTTGGAGGGATTTTCACCGGAAACTGGGGACTGTCACTTTTCACACACAGAAATGTTCTGTTAGACGTTGAGGAGTATCTCCCCGCCACTATTGAACTGATCCTGACTGCCGCGATTATTGACCTCATGTTGTCGATTCCTCTGGGTGTCCTCGCAGGAAGGAGAGCAAACTCCGCGGTAGACAACACGGTCAGAATCATCTCGTACGTTGGAATAGCTGTCCCATCCTTCGTCGTTGCAATCATTCTCCAACTGACGCTCGGTTACGGCCTGCATCTCTTCCCAATAATTGGAAGACTCAGTCAGAACGTCGCTCCTCCTCCTAGGATAACGGGAATGTATGTTCTCGATGGTTTGTTGACCCTGAATTTCAATGCGGTTACTAACGCGTTGTGGCACTTGATACTTCCGGCGTTTGCACTAGCCCTTGGTCCGATTGCACAGGAAGCAAGAATAATGCGCTCAAGTGTTGTTGAAAATCTTGGAAAGGATTACACTCTTGCAGAAGTATCGCATGGGATTCCGGAAAGATTGATTATCCTAAAGTATCTGCTAAAGCCGTCTCTAATTCCCACAATAACAATCTACGCCCTTGACATTTCTGCACAGATAGGGAATGCATTTCTCGTAGAGTTGATTTTCAACTGGCCGGGCTTTTCGAGATACGGGCTTAACGCGATGCTGAGCAAGGATCTGAACGCTATAGTTGCGGTAGTAATGGTCGCTGGAATTATCTTCGTCGTCGCGAACATCTTGGTTGATATTCTGGTCGGATACCTCGACCCGAGAATTCGTCTTCAAGTGTCAAGTGAGGAATGAGAGCATGACGATAATCGCTACGACGACGTTCGCCAAGAGAATCACTTCGAAGTACGGAAAATACTGGTACAAATTCCGTAGAAACAAGCTTTCAGTTGTAGGACTGGGAGTAATAGTCGCAGTCGTTATAATTGCGATTTTTGCGCCATTTCTCGCGCCGTATCCGTTTCAAACGGTGGGCTTTTACGTCAACTTTCCTGCGCAACTACTTCCTCCTTCTGCAACGCATCTCTTCGGAACAGACCAGTTTGGAAGAGATGTTCTCACAAGAGTAATGTTTGGTTTCAGATACTCACTGATGCTCGTGGTTGTAGTACTTGGAATCACGGTGATACCCGGAGTTTTCCTTGGTCTCGTTGCAGGATATTACGTAAACACAAAACTGAGCAATGCAATCATGAGGCTAGCTGATATTTTCGTCGCAGTGCCGGCCCTTCTGTTGGCTCTGGCGGTTGCGTCGTTGCTCACTCCCAGCGCCATAAACGCTATGATGGCAGTTTCTCTCGCATGGTGGCCATGGTACACTAGGCTTGTTTACAGCTCCGCATCATCAATCAGGAACGAGGATTTTGTGAAGGCGGCGGAGCTGGTCGGCGCGGGCCCCTTCCACATAATGTTTAAGGAGATACTTCCAAATGTGCTCGGTTCAATTCTTACCAAGGTTAGCTTGGACGGCGGGTGGGTGATCCTTATCGGGGCAGCCTTAAGTTATGTGGGTCTCGGTGCGCAGGCGCCCACTGCAGACCTTGGCACGATGATTTCAAACGGCTCTTCTTATCTAGATACAGCTTGGTGGATCAGCATTTTTCCTGCTCTTGCCATTGTCGTGGTTATACTTGGTTTCAATCTCCTAGGCGATGGGGTCAATGACATGTTCTCCTCCGGGATCACTTGATGCACCATGATGGAAAGTCAACAACTGGAGGAGGGTAAGGGCTCCGCTCCGCTACTTGAAGTCGAGAACCTTAAGCTCGAATACAAAGTCTACGGGGGTATGCTCAAAGTTCTCAACGGCGTGAATCTCCTTCTTGCAAAAGGGGAGAAAATAGGAATTATCGGTGAATCAGCTTGCGGGAAAACCTCAACGATGAAGGCCGTCATGCGCCTGCTTGCCGACAACGCAACGATAACTGGAGGCAAGATCAATTATTTGGGACAGGACATCCTCTCGATGCCTCGCGGAAAGTTGTTTGCTCTGAGAAGGAGGAGCATGTCAATGATCTTTCAGGATCCTTCAGCCGCTCTAAATCCCGTCTTCACAATACGCCAACAGCTCTATGACGTCGTAAAGTACTCTTCGGCTACCCACCTTTCGAGAAAGGAAATCCACGAAGCGGCGGTCAGCTATCTGAAGCAGGCGGCGCTGCCAGAACCCGAAAGGATTCTCGACAGCTACCCCTTCCAACTCAGCGGAGGGATGAAACAACGGGTCAATATCGCGATGGCGCTTGTCTCTGCTCGCGAGATACTTATCGCGGACGAGCCGGGCACCTCGCTTGACGTGACAATTGAAGACCAGATCATGAGGCTTTTGAAGAAAATAGTCGAGGACAAGCAAATTTCTGTAATCTTGATCGCGCACGCCCTCGGGACGGTGAAGCATTTTGTCGACAGAGTATACGTGATGTACGCGGGGACAGTGGCTGAGGAGGGTCCGACCGATGTTGTATTCAACAACGCAAAGCACCCCTACACAAGAATGCTCCTTGATTCCGTTCCTAAGCTCACCGGAGGAGGGGTACCCGAAGGTATCCTCGGGCAGGTGCCCAGTTACATGAATCCTCCTCAGGGATGCCGGTTCGTCACGAGGTGTCCGTTTGCGATGCAGATTTGCAACAATCAGCCGCCGCCGATGTATGAGGTGGAAAGCGGTCACAGAGTCGCGTGTTATCTTTACAACAAGTAGATTTGAGAAATTACTTGGAGAGTTCTGAAACCATCATTCAAGTCGAAAACCTCAGGAAATACTTCAAGACTTCCCGGGGCATAGTAAAGGCAGTCGATGAACTGAGCTTTGAGATGAAGGAAGGAGAAGTGCTCGGAGTCGTTGGGGAATCCGGCTCAGGGAAAACCACTCTCGGCAACATGATCATAGGGATTTATCCGCCAACATTAGGGAAGATTACGTACAGGGGAATGGATATTTCAAAGAGCGCAAAGCACAGATCGAAAGAGACGAAGAGGGACATCCAGATAGTTTTCCAAAACCCTGCTTCTTCTCTGAATCCAAAACGAACGGTAAAGCAAGCGCTTGAAGTTCCACTCAACGTTCACAAGATACAAGGGGAGTCAGTCAGCGAGAAGGTAGAGGAGCTCCTAGAAATGGTTGACCTCCCTCCCGAGTTTGCGGAAAGGTATCCTGCGGAGTTGGGAGGTGGAGAAAAGCAGTTGGTTGCGATTGCTAGAGCTCTCGCCACTAGTCCTTCTTTCATAGTCCTCGACGAGCCAACTTCGGCGCTTGACGTTTCGATTCAGGCGAAGATCATCAATGTTCTTTTGAGGTTGAGAACAAAGTTTAATCTCTCATACATGTTCATCACCCACAATCTGAGTCTCATGCGGAACGTTTCTGACAAAGTGATGATCATGTATCTGGGAAAGGTGAGAGAGATTGCGGCCACCGATGAATTCTTCAAGAATCCACTGCACCCTTACACGAAGATGCTGCTTTCGTCAATACCGGTGGTCACTGATGCAGAGGAAAAAGCCAAGCCGGAGAAAATCATAAGCACTGGAGAGATAGCAGGGGCTCTAAATCTCCCGCCTGGATGCAGTTTTCACCCGAGGTGTCCTTTCGTAATGCCCGTCTGTAAAACCGTGGATCCTCCGCTGATCGAGGTTGAAAGGGCCCATCTTACTTGCTGCCACCTCTACCCAGCGAGTAAGCCAGAAGCTATATTGCCAAACATAGCTTAGGTTTTGATCTTCCTTCTACTCATCTCGTCTGAGAAAGCCAGAAGTATTTCGTCCAGCGTCCTCGAAAACGCCTTCCTGTCGCTCATTACTGCAAGAGTCTCTTTCGCGATCGTTCCACGCTTTGCTTCGAGAAACTCATCACGAAGAGAAGGATCTAGCTTACCCATCTCGATGATTTTCTCTACACCCACAATCATCCTCAGTGGGCCGTAGATCTGCGGTTCCTCAAGGCAGTCTCGTGCGCTTGCTATCAGGTATGTCGCTAGTTCAAAGAGCGCATCATTTTTGTTCTCCATCGCTAATTCCCTCCGTACGTGTTCTGATGAATGATAGGCGGTTGACCTTTCATAGGTGCAGAAAGACCCATCTTACTTGCATAACCTACTCCAATCAAAAGATCGATCCTAAATCTCTCCGGAATCTTCAAGACATGCATGAGGGCTCCGGTCGTCGCAGACCTTACGAATGAAACTGCAAGCCCAAGCTCCATTGCCCTAAGTGCGATGTTCTCAGCAGCAGCCCCTGCATCCAAGAGTGAGAGCACATCCCTTCCATGAATGCCCATGACCTCAAGAGCTTTTGGGAGGTCTGTTACGATAACTATGACCGCGGGTGCATTTGCAAGGAAGCTCGGTGTGATACCCCTTGCGAGATTTACGTAGTTTGGGTTGCTGACTATTAAGTACTCCCTCACGGACATGTTCCCTCCCTGAGGCGCTCTGTTACCTGCTTTCACAAGCTCTTCGAGTTTTTCATGCTCAACTGGAACAGAATCAAACTCTCTACACATGCGTCTACGTCTTAGAAGTTCCACCAGTTCCAATGTTTTTCAAATCACTTCGGTTTTTTTTATTCTCATTGGGGCATCCCAAACCTTCGTCTTGAAATCCCTTCCGAGATTCCACTTCTTTATTTCGCTTATTGGGGGAGATTCGTAACCACCTATCTTGCTCGTCGTCCAGCCGAACATGTCTTTCAACGTGACAAGGTATTCTGCATGCTTGAAGGGTGTGATGATCGGATCTAAGACGGGAACCTTGAACTTTTCTTGGAGCACTTTCCAGAAGCCGAATTCGGCTGTGCAGCCAAGTATAATCACTTCAGCTCCGTCTTTCTCAATCGCTTCTCTGGAGGCTTCGATTTGTCGCTTCTCGGTTTTCGTCTTGTCTTCCTGAAAATCGAGAACTCCTAGGTCCAGAGTCTTGAAGGAGGCGAGTCTGTCCCCGAGTCCGTATTGGACGACGTTACCCATCATCTGAGGAATCCACTTCTTTCGTCCGACTATTATCGAGAATGTGCTTCCTAGACTGCATGCAAGGAGCATGCAAGACTCCGCAGGCGCGGTGACAACCATTTTGCTACTTATCTCTCGCGCCTCCTGCAGGCCAAGGTCGTAGAAACAGCCGAGCACAACCGCGTCGTAGCCGTCATTCTCCGCCTTCTTGACCACGTGCAACACGTCTGTCATAACGAGCGACTCGTAGTAACGATACTCAACATGCCACGGCCCTCTCTTGAGGGAGACGACATCCACTTCGGTTCCCGGGTTCCTTGCTTCCTTGAGGATCTGCTTCATCGATTTATCAAAGAGTAAGGTGCCCACTGGATTGACGTAAAGGATCTTCATTCGTTTGTCTGAGAACTTCGAAATCTGAGTGTTCATTCGCTCACACAGTTAATGTTGGAGAAGCTGTGGTTCGAATTCGGAAAGAAGCAATCTATGTTGTAATCGCCTATGATCGGCGTGAGTGCGTAAAGTGGAAGCACAGCTAGGGCAGTAACAGACGAGCCGGTGTTGTAGGATGCAAGACGGACTGAGATACCGTAGGATTCGTTGTTTGGCACATCAACGACATAGCTTCCATTGTAGGATACGTAGGTTGAATTTCCAATGCTCTCCGTAAAATTACTCGTGCTCGTCACTCTGGCGGGATAGGTGTCGCAGGCAACATATGCAACAGGAAGGCAGTGTATGAAATACACGAATAGTGAAGGATAGACCTCAGAATATACGAAACCCTTTACCTCGACGCTGGACGAATAGGTTGCTGTGTTTACATCAGTGGTCGTTGCAAGCTGGACAAGAGTGACAACCGAGCTAGTGGTTACCGTCCGATAGACGGTCAAAGTATTCCCCTTAGATATAGGAACCTGAATATCACGATAATATTGAATGGTTGCTCCAGCGAGGCCTGCAAAGATAATTGAGACAACCATGAGAGCACCGAATTTTGTTACAGTCAAGACTCAGTGCAGGATCTTGTCACTGATGTATAAAGATTCATTCAGAGAACAACCGAAAACTTACGGTACCTACGCATATAGTCCTAGCTACAGAAAGCCAATCCCTACGTTGTTTCTTTTGCTGAATGGTACGCTACCAAGCCAAGAAGCAGCTGGATTGCATGAAGAGTATCACAGAAAGTTTCCCCTGATTAAGATGAAGTTAGAAAGTTTGAAGGACGCTAAGCAAGAAGGATTAGGGTGAGAAAAATGAAGGTTGATCTTCTCGCTAGAAGGAAAAAACCAGGTTTGCCTTGTAGGGTTCTTGTTTTGTCAATTCCCTTCTAACCTCTAGCTCGATCTGTTTCTCGTAATTTTCGTATCTTCAATAGCGTATCGATATTACCGCCCCTTTTATAACCGTATTTGGAATTGTTGTTGAAGTGTTTCGTCAGAATTGGAAGACGATCTTCTTCAACTCGAAGAGCTCGCGCACAAGTGGGGCCTTGCTCAACAGGGCGAGAAGCCAACGATCACCATCTTGGGAGGCGGGATTTCTAATCTCGTGGTGAAGATTGAGACCAAGCGGGGCACCTGGGTTGTGAAGCAAGCCCTGAAACAACTACGAGTGCAGGACGAATGGTTCGCAGACAGGTCCAGGATTTTCAAAGAGACTTCTTGTCTGAATGTAATAAGGGATGTAGTAGGAAAAGAATACGCGCCCGAAGTCATCGCAGAGGATCGCGAACAGTATGCTTGTGCACTAGAGTACGCTCTAAATAGAACCTGGAAGCAAGATCTGCTTTCGGATATAGCAGACAGAAGAATAACATATGAAGTCTCCAAAATTCTGGCCAAATTTCACCTGGAAACTGCTCACGACCGAGTAATTCAAGAAAAATTCGATGATGTTTCGAATTTTGTGGAGCTCAGGATTGATCCGTATTTTAAGACGCTCGAAACACGGCATCCCGATATGAAGGATAAGATCGAGGAGATAATTCGATCATTGCTTCAAGAAAGAATCTGTCTTGTTCATGGGGATTTCTCGCCCAAGAACATCCTGCTGCTGTCAGACGGCAGAATCTGGATTGTGGACTGCGAGGTTGCCCACTGGGGAAATCCGGCATTTGACATCGCATTTTGCACGAATCATCTACTTCTCAAAGCAATTCATCTGAAATCACCAGATCATCTGGAACAGGCAGAAATATTGTGGACTGAATACTGGAAATTGGCAAAGTCTCTAAAACAGGAGGAAAATGCGACAAGGACACTTGCAGTCCTTATGCTTGCCCGGGTCGATGGTAAATCCCCGGCAGAGTATCTGACAATCCCCGATAAGGAAATGGTAAGAGCGCTTTCGACAAAACTGATTTATGATCGTATTGATGATTTCCAAGTGGTCTCGGCTTCGGTTTCCAACCATCTACGATAGAACATCGTGATCTAAACAATGAAAATCTCGAAAATTACGGGCAGAGAGCTTCTAGATTCACGTGCATTCCCCACCGTTGAGGCTGAAGTATTGCTCGACAATGACATAGTTGGAAGCGCGATTGTTCCATCCGGTGCTTCGACGGGAAAAAGCGAGGCGTTCGAACTGAGGGATTCAGAGCCAGACCGTTGGATCGGAAAAGGAGTGAGAAAGGCTGTCTCGAATATTAATTTCGAAATTAATGATGCCCTCCGGGGAAAAGATGCGGATGTAAATCAAGTCGATGATCTACTCCGCGATTTAGACGGGACTCCAAACAAGAAAAGATTAGGGGCGAATGCGATTCTTGCCGTCTCCCTTGCAAATGCTAGAGCCATCTCTGAGAGTAGAAAGATACCGCTTTACGAACTGGTAAGGGAAATTTCCGATACTGATGAACTATCAATTCCCACTCCGATGGTGAACATAATAAGCGGTGGTCTTCACGCGCAAGGAAATCTCGATATTCAGGACTTTCTAGTTATTCCTGTTGGAGCTTCCTCATTTCGTGAAGCGCTGGACTGGGTAGGAAAGATCTATCACTCTACCAAGCAAATTCTGAACAATAATGGATACTCGACATTACTGGCGGACGAGGGTGGATTCAGTCCAAAATTGAAAAGTCACTCCGAGGCACTTGATATTCTGAATCAAGCCATACAGGTGTCAGGCCTCGTTCCGAAGGAAGAGATTTCAATCGCGATTGATGTTGCTTCATCTCATTTCTACAAAAATGGAATCTACAATCTCACTACAGAAGGCCTCACTCTCCACCCCAAAGATATGATTCATGAGCTCGCGAACTGGTGCTCAAGATATCCGATCCTTTCAATTGAGGATGGATGCGCCGAGGAGGACTGGGAAGGATGGAAAATGCTCACTGAAAAACTTGGTTCGGAAGTACAGCTTATCGGAGACGATTTGTTCACCACAAGTGTTGACCAGATTAGAAAGGGAAAAATGCTCGGTGTCGCAAATGCCGTCTTGATCAAGCTCAATCAAATAGGCACTCTATCAGAGACAGTAGCTGCTATCAAACTTTGTAGAGAGATTGGTTATGCTCCTGTAATTTCGGCGAGATCTGGGGAGACCGAAGACACATTCATTGCTGATTTGGCTGTTGGCTCGGCAGCTGGGCAAATTAAAATCGGCTCGATCGCAAGATCAGAGCGAACCGCCAAGTACAATCAGCTGCTAAGGCTTGAAGAGAAATTGGGCGGCAGCGCAAAGTATTGTGGGAGAGAATCATTCTCTCGCTTCGTGAAGTGATTTCGAATCTTCTCCCGTGCCATAGAAAGTTAACAAGATACTTGGTAGACGAATACAACTGCAGGAACGGTAAATGCTAACTGAAGGTAGTTTCCTGAAATGATTCCAGCTACCGCAGGACCAATGGAAAGCGCCCATTCCTTCGGAGAATTCAAAATTCTGTTTCTACACCTTGTCTAAAAAGAAGGGTGAACCGTGAAACCGCAGTTCTTTCCTCTGAAAGCCTGAATCTGACTAGCAACGATCACTGACCTCTCACTTCCCGTGGGTTTCGGAATTACTCGCAGTCTAATATCCTCGGGCTTTTGTATCGGAGACACCTTTTGCAGTAGCTTTCATCATGTCAGACTCGCGAGTTGCTTCTAAAGTATGATTACCTATTCAACATTATGAAAGAGCGAATCTTGATCGCTTGAGATTTTACCAGTAAATCCCGAGTGGGTGATTTGGGATTTGAGCACGAATTTTCTGGTAAAACAGCGAATATTTATTCCATGATCCCACTTGCTCAAAAACTGCTTATGAGGAAGGACTTTCCATGGGAACTCGTCGATGATAACTGCAATACGCGGATCGTCTCTTCCAAAGATTGCTTGGAAGCTTTCAACGGGTATTCTCTCGGCCATAACCACCCATTTGTGACATGAGTCCTGCACGGCTTCTATGACGTATGAAATGAGGGGTTTGTCATCGATGGTTTTTTCTGTTCGAGAATGAAATGTTAGGGCATTTCATTGAAGACACCCGGCCAACAAAAAACTCTGAAAATCGTAGCAACTACTTGCTCAAAGAATAAAAGTGCTAAATATTATTCAAAAAACCAAATTGCCTATGTCCCAAGCTTTCGAGCATCTTTTTTCTCCTATCGAATTAGGACCAATGACTATCAAAAATAGAATATACATTACCCCACATGCAACGATGTTCGCTTCCGATAATCGCGATAATCTGCCAGGAGACAGGCTATCCTACTATTGCGCTGAGAGAGCGAAAGGGGGAGTGGGGCTAATCGAAGTTTCGATGGGAAGGGTTGTTGCCGGCCCGGGAGAGACAGCGATTTTTACGGACTCTCATTTTAGCCCCTTGAACCTGGGTCATCCCATGGATCTGACAGGAAGATTTCCTATTCAGGCTTCGGATCCAAGAGTAGTAGAGGGATACTCAAAGCTTACAAAACAAGTACACAAGTATGGCGCGAAGTGTTTCATTGAACTCTCTTCTGCGGTGGCGAGTGGAATGGGAGTGTCGTCCTATCCAGTACCCTCTCATCCCATTCATGCCTTGCCCTTCACAAAAAGGGAAATGGATGAGACTACCATAGAAGCCGAAATTGAGGCTTTTGGAAACGGGGCGAAATTCGTTAGAGATTCAGGACTGGACGGAATAGATTTGCATGGCACTCATGGTGCGTTAATTTCTCAGTTCCTATCCGGGGTGATGAACAAGCGCAAGGACAAGTGGGGCGGCACCTTGGAAAATAGAATGAGATTCCTCAAAGAAGTCATAAAACGCGTAAAGGAATATACAAATGGCGAAATTGCTGTTGGGATGAGATTGATGGGAGATGAGCGGTACGAGGGCGGAAACACGCCCGAGATCGCGTCACGGATTGCATCTTCTCTTGATGGACAGGTTGACTGGATTACGCCAGACAGAGGTTACTCTCCTCATCAAGAGGATTGGCAAGCTGTCCCAATGTATGTGGAAAGCGGTTACAATCTCAGAATAACTAATCCAATTAAGGCAGTGCTAAGAAAGACCAAGGTGGGCGTGGTCGGAAAATATGCCGATCCGGGATATGCGGAAAGCTTGATTGCCAATGGTCAGGCAGACATGGTAGCGATGACGCGCGCCCTAATAGCTGACCCTGAGCTTCCCAATAAAGCGAGAGACGGAAGATTGATGGAAATTCGTCCGTGTATCGGTGCTCTTCAGGACTGTTGGGGAAGAATGCTTCGCGGTCTTCCGATTTCGTGCACTGTGAATCCAGCAGCTGGAAGAGAGGAGACGTGGGGAATGGATACGCTAACGTCAGCCATAACCAAGAAAAACGTATTGATAATCGGTGGAGGTGTGGCAGGTCTGGAAGCTGCGAGGATCGCAGCTTTAAGGGGTCACAGAGTAAGAATCTATGAAAAGTCGACACTAGCGGGTGGCCAAGCACTGATTGCAGGAAAACTGCCCGGCAGAGCCAATCTAAGGGCAATTGTCAGCTGGCTTATTGATCAAGTTAAGGTACTCGGCGTAGATATCAAATATGGCTTGGAAGTTACTGACGATCAAGAAGTTGTCGACTATGTTCTAAACGAAGAAAAACCTGACGCCGTTGTGATAGCCACTGGCTCAACCCCCATAAAGAATGGATTCCAGCCCTATACATTTAACGAAATAGAAGGCTGGAATCAACCGAATGTTTGTACGGACGAGGATGTTTGGGAGGGAAGATCGCATCTAGGACAAACGATCCTTATCGCAGATACTCTGAGTTTCATCGAGGCTCCGGCTCTTGCCGAGCATCTGGCAAACCAGGGAAAGAAAGTCGAGATTGTAACTCCGCTCGAAAATATAGCTCTTGAGCTTAATTTGATGAACCACTGGGAGCACCTATTCCCGAGGCTCGTAGTGTCCGGAATAAAGATTACGCCTTTCACATGGATCAAGAAGATAGAGAAGTACAGCGTAATATTGTACAATTTTTACGAAAAGCAAACTGAGATGCTTCGTGAGGTTGACAACATAATTCTGATAACCGGCAGAATACAAAATGACACCCTGTATCAAACGTTCAGGAAAAAGCATCGAGAAGTCTATCTTGTGGGTGATGGAAACATTGCAGGCGCTAGGATCGGCTTTGCAATGTACGATGGACAGCGAATTGGCAGGTTAGTCTAGCAACCCGCCCCCCTCTCTCTTGACCAAGAATGAGCTCAACTGTCGAGAGCTGCTGGCACAATGGGCAAAATAGCTTGGGCAAGCGCAGTTTCCACGTGCAAATATGCAAAGATCTAACTTCAGGTAAGGAAAACTAGGCAACCAGCAGCCAACTCCATATCCCATCGGCGGGAAAATGGTGTATGGAAAATACACCGCTACATCATCGGCGCGATCAAACCCTGCCACGTGCGTAGATAAACGCTTTTGTTGAAATAAAATTGAGGGATTCGAGCATTTTGCCAGGCGAATGAAAGAGGTTTTTTTACAACCGGAGGTTCTGAGGTTGCCGACTCTGCGATCAAAATTGCTCGGATTTATCACGTTGTGGTACCCTTACCCTTGCGGTCCACCCGTCTGCTGATCTAGATCTCAGCGATCAACAAATTACACTTATCGACATACACGATATTGGAATAGGAAAGCCTCATCGCGGCTACCGAATTAATCTCAGTTATAGTAATAGGATCGAATCTCCAGAGGATTGCAGTTTATCACTTGCGAGCGGGAAAACCCACGAATTTAGAGACTGTGTGAGAACTATTTAAAGGCAAATACTTTGGCCGACAGGCCTATCTACGAGTACGCCCTAATGCATGAACGTGAGTAATAGCGGTCACGTGGAGGGTAGTGAGCGAAGGCAGAGGATACTCCTTCCAGACATGTTGGACGAATACGTAGACGAAGACAATCCAGTCAGGTTCATTGATGCATTTGTAGACAAGCTCAGCCTGAAGAAGCTCGGATTCAAGCATTCCGTCCCAAGCGAGACTGGAAGACCGTCGTACGACCCCGCAGATCTTCTCAAGCTATACATCTATGGATACCTGAACCAGATTCGTTCCAGCAGAAAGCTCGAGCGAGAGTGCAGGAGAAATCTTGAACTCGTCTGGCTCATGAAGAAACTCACTCCGGACTTCAAGACCATATCCGATTTTCGGAAGAACAACGTAGACTCGATCAAGCCAGTCTTCAAGGAATTCGTCTTTCTTTGCAAGAGCCTTGATCTCTTCGGGCTTGAGCTCGTCGGCATCGACGGGAGTAAGTTCAAAGCTGTCAACTCCAAAGACAAGAGCTACTTTAACGAAAGAAAACTCGAGAACAGCTTGAAACTCACGAACGAAAAGATAGAACGATACCTGAAGGAGATCGAGGAGAATGACAAAAATGACGTTGACGATGATAACGACAAAGAGCAGGAGACTAGGGAGCTCAAAGAGAAGATTGGCAAGCTTGAGGAGAAGCGGAACGAATACATTCGAATACAGAATGAGATGAAGGAGAGCGGAAAGAAAGAGATGACGCTCAACGACCCGGAGAGCAGACTGATGAAGGCTGGCAGGGGGCTCGACGTGTGCTACAACGTAGAATCTGCCGTCGATTCAAAGTACCACATGGTTTGTGAGTATTATATCACGAATCATCCTAGTGACAAGAACGAACTTGCAAATGTTGCAATAGGAGCTATGAAGACACTGGGCGTCGGAAAGCTTGATGCAACCGCAGATAGCGGATTCTTCGACGCGGAGCATATCAGAGAATGCATCCAAAATGGGATAACTCCGTACGTCACCGAGCAGAAGTCCATCGGGAGTGCGAAGAGGAGAGGCATACCAACGCCGGAATTTTACAAGAGCGAGTTCTTCTACGACAAAGAAGCAGATGCGTACACTTGTCCCGCGGGAGAGAATCTTTGGTCCATGTACGTAATGGACAAGGGGAAGGGTAAGCGAATGAGGGTCTACGGGACAACGGCGTGCTCCAACTGCCCATTCTTCCTTACAAAATGTACAGCCGACAGAACTGGCAGGAAGATATACAGAGGACTTCACGAAGAGCTAATCGAAGAGATGAGGCAAAGAATCAAGGACGACCCTTCCAAAACAAAATTTAGGAAGGAGCTCTGCGAGCATCCGTTTGGTACGATGAAGAGGGCGTTCAACCAGGGCTACCTTCTTCTCAAAGGATTAAGGAAGGTTGGCGGTGAAGTCGGATTCACCATGCTTGCATATAACATGAGGAGAGCAATCAATGTACTCGGAACAAAGGCATTGATAGGATCGCTCGGACTGTAGTCGAGATCCACTAGCCCTCTTTATGAAGTAACATCGAATAGATCTCATCGTGGGAGCGGATCAAATGAGTTTTAACACAGTCTCTTCATTCGTAGGAGGACGTCACTTCGAAGATATTGGAACCCAGCATGAGTTCTTTGCGGATCGGTAAGCAGCGTCCATTAGCTCGTTGACGATCACACCATCTTTGAAAGTTTCACGCGGAAGCTCGTCATTCCGGATGCAACGAGTAAAGTGTTTCATCTCGTCAAGGAAGCCGCCAGTTATGTACTCGCCCCACACCGGATACATCCATCCAACGCTTGCATCGGCCTTTTCGACGATATACCCCGCTTTGCCTTCATGACCAGTTGTGAAAGCTCTGATCCCGGTCTCCCTTGCAGTATCGACAAAGATGGATCCCTCCGTCCCGTATACTTCGAACCGGCCGTCTACCCCTCCTTTGGCCGTCCAGCTGTTCTCGTTCTGGCTGAGCGAGCCTCCGTCATACTTGATCAAGACGAGGCTATTGTCCTCGGCACTAGTCTTGTGAAATAGAGTTGCCGTCCAAGCAAACACGCTTTGCGGCTTCTTACCAAGGAAGTAGCGACCGGTTTCGATTGAGTGGCAACCCATATCGATGATGGTCCCGCCACCGGAGCGGGCGGGATCATAGAACCACTTGCTGTGAGGGCCCGAGTGCGCCTCTCTCGCCCTGACCCAGGTCAACCTTCCTACCGCTCCGCTATCTACAAACACTTTTGCTCGCGTGATCTGAGGAGCGAACACCTCATTTTCAGCATAGCAGTGGATCACCCCGTTTTTTTCAACTGCCCTCAGAGCCTTTTTTGCTTCCTCCGAGTTTCTCCCAAGAGGCTTTTCGCATATCACGGCCTTGTGATTCTCGGCCGCAGCTTCGATCGCTATGAGATGAAGGTTGTTTGGGATTGCGATGTCAACAGCATCGACTGATTTGCTCTTGCAAAGTTTCTCGATTGCACCTTCGCCACTATAGACTTCCTTTATTCCCCACTTTGCAGCGAACTTGGAAGACCGATTAGGGTCATTACCGGCGACGGCTACCACTTCAACGTCCGAAAGTGATTTCAGGGCAGGAACGTGAAAGCTGTCAATTACAAAACCCGATCCAATGAGACCGATCCTCAATTTCCTTGATGCTAATTAGGGCAACTCCCGAGGACTCTGCTCCAGAGGCCATCTATTATTATTTACTTGAGGTGAGTCCGGGCCCGACCAGGCGACTCTATCTGGCATGAAGTCAGCTGGCAGAAACCGAACTGGAGGTGCAGCTGCACGAGTTTTACCGATTCTGGTATTTCTTGTGAACATATACAGGCCATTATTTTCCTGCTCAAACTTCCTTATCTTGTGTTTGTGAACATGAATTATGATCTTCTTACATGTCCCAAGTGCGCCGCTGCTCCTGAATTTTTAATGCATGCTGATGGTAACAAACTCTTTAAGTATCGTCAGCAATTTTTTCGTTCATGCTCTCTACTAGATCTAGAGTAAAGCATGCACTGAGCAGGGCGGCGACGATCGGTATTGTTGTAATTGTAATCATAATAATTGCTGCAGGCGGGTTCCTCGCGCTTGCAAATAAGGCGACCTCAACCACGTCGACGACTTCCACTACGTCGAGCACAACCCAGGCCCCTCCGACGACGTCCGGTTCTTCATCAAGCGCCGCCCCCAGCACGAGCTCGTCGAGCAGCTCTAGTAGTTCTAGCAGTTCTTCAGTTTCCAGCTCGTCCTCATCGAGCTCATCTTCAACTTCCACCTCGTCTTCAGGTCAGCTCGCGCAGTCGCTAACCCTGGAGGACTTTAACTGGCCGATCGATGACATGAACGTCCTTTACGAACCGACAGAGCTGCCGTGGCCGCAGTGGTACGCGTTCGCAGTCTACCAGACGATGGTTGACGTTAACCTCGGCGCGGAGTATGGGCAGGGAGTCATTCAATACCTGCCGGGACTGGCGTCCAACTGGACAATCAATTCTGCGAGCACTTACTACAACTTTACACTGAGGCAGAACGTGAACTTTTCAAACGGCGATCCATTCAACGCGTACCAGGTACTGGATGGAGATGTATGGATTTTACTACCTGTCCGGCAACAGCAGCGCGTGGATGGAATCTTATGATATCTTCAACATGACGGGCGTACATTTCGGTCCTGACACGATTGCCCTAATCAACCAGTCGGGTTTGATCAATCCATCGCCGCAGGCACTCGCGATCATGGAAAATTCATCATGGCCGATTTACGTGACCGGACCGAATACGATTGTATTCCACCTTCAATCCCCATTCATCTACTTTTTGGGGATCATGGTCGTGTACTCTGGTATGGTGTTTGACACCCAGTGGGTAATGGATCACGGCGGATTCGGAACACCAACTTCGTACAATTCGTACTTCAACCAGCACTCCATTCCGGGAACCGGGCCTTACACGGTGTCGGGGTACTCTGAGGACGCGTACATGACGTTTGCCCAGAATCCGAATTATTGGGGAAACAGTCTAAGTGCTTCCGAAATTGCCGCGAACGGTGAACTGGATCCGGGACACGCGAAGACCATCACCATTCTGTACAAGACTGACGATCTTTCGAGATATACTGATCTTTCAACGGGAGCCGCACAGCTGGTCGCCATCCAGTCGCAGGATTGGAGTCTTGTCCTTGCAAGTGCGTCAAAGTACTCATACGTGACAAATCCACCGTATACCGCTCAGATCCTGGCTATTCCACTTGACGTGAATGAATATCCAACTAACATTACTCTCGTCAGACAGGCGATCGTCCACGCGATCAATTACTCGGACATTGACCAGAAGGTGTTTTTCGGCAAGATGACGCCGGGAATGGGACCGGAATATCCCGCGTGGTCGCAGTACGACGATCTGGGTAATTACACACCTTATCAGTTCAATATGACGCTTGCGAAGGCAGATCTTGCCAAGGCAAATATCACAAACATGCCTACGCTCACCTTTACTGCCATCTCGACCTGCGTCTATTGCTCGGAGATCGGTCAGATCGTTCAGGGTGACCTCGCCCAGCTCGGGATAACGGTCAACGTCGAAGAGCAGGAGTCAAGCTCGTACTACGCTCCGTACGGCACGTATGCAACTAACGTGAAGAACGGCAATGAGATGGGACAGATGTCAATCCTCGGAGGATCGGTCTGGGCACCGGCCGCGCTTACTCCAGCTGACTACTGGATCGGCTTTGTCAACAACGCCTCGTTGTGGGGCAACTGGGCCGGCTATGCCAACCCAACGGTTCAGGCGTGTGTGAACGCATTTACGAGCAGCGCAAATGCATCATACATACAGTCTGTCTGCACGACAGCACAGGGACAGATCTATAACGATGCGCCGTATGCGTGGATCGGTTTTCCAGGGCTGTGGTACGAGAGCGGATCGTTCGTATGGCAGACCGGCGTGATCAAGAGCTTCTTCTTGATCCAGTCTGGAACGGAATGACGACGACACCGATAATCAATACAGTAACTTTCGGCTAAGCTCATGCCGAGAAAAGGTAGCACTCTGGTCGACAGACTGGAAAGACTGTACAGCACGCTGGTCTCCGATATTATGGACGAGATGGATCTTCGGGGGTACGTACTCGACCTTTCCATACGCCCGCTCCATCCATCGGTCAAGATCGCCGGCGAGGCCGTCACCGCACTTGCTGTCAAGTACGCGCGGTACACAAAAAAAGAGTTCATTGACTGGGCGAAGGTCATGCTGGAATTTCTCGAGACCGGCGGGCCTCAAACGATCTATTTGGTACACAGCGAGGGATCTGATTCGATCGCGACGTGGGGAGAGATAATGAGCAAGACTGCACGCACCCGGGGCGCGCGTGGAGTGGTTACGGACGGCGCTGTAAGAGACACACCGAGAATACTGAATATCAAACCGCCGTTTCAGGTGTTCGCGCGAAATATCACGCCGCTGGATGCGAAGGGACGACTGGAGTACGTAAAGTACGACCTGGAGATAAACTGTGGCGGAGTAAAAGTGAATCCAGGTGATCTTGTCCTGGGCGACGGTGACGGAGTGGTCGTGCTTCCGGAAAGACATGCCTCGGAGATAATTTCGCGTTGCGAAAAGAGGTACTCGATAGAAAACAAGGTGGGTTCTATGGTGGTGGGCAACGCGAGTGTTTTCGATGCCGTGGAAAAATAGGGGATATTCTAGGCTAAATTTCTCTCGCCAGTTTCCCCGCGTCGTACATCGCGTTTCCGATACGCGCTCCGCCAATTCTCGCATCGCCGATCAGGTAAACTTCTTTCGCTTTTCGGACGAAAGCGGTGTACAGTGAATCGTTCTGCATTCGCCCGGTGATCAGGACGAGGTTATCGACTTCCTCGACTCTCTCCTCTCGCTCGTAGTAGATGTTGTAAAGAGTAACCTTTCTTCCCTCGACTCTCCTGACCCATGTGTAGGGAGATATCTTGACACCGGCAGCAAATATTCGAGGAAGCACGTGCTCGAGATGGTTGTAGAGATCTAGCTCCAGGGCGATGTTCTCAAGCGGAGTGACCACTTCGACCTCCCGCCCCTGCTTTGCGATGTACTCGGCGACTCCGGGAGCTTCAATGAAACTGAGTGTATCGGCGACGATTACTCTATGCCCTAAAACTGTTTTTCGCTCGATAACGTCCTGATCAGTGCAGACGATCGGTTGATCCCAGCCGCGGATTTCGTTCATGGTATACGGCTGGAAGCCGGAGCGAATAGGATTTGATCCTGTTGCGATGACGACCGCGTCAGCTTTTTCTTCACCGAGGACGTATTCGATGACATCTGGGTCCTGCGTCACCTCCAGACCGTACTTTACTTCCACGCCGGCTCGCTTTACCTGATCTGATAACCAGCTTACTATCGCGCGAATGTTCTCGCGGCCCGGGAGCTTGGCGGCTGTCATGGCGAGCCCGCCACTGCTTGTTGACTTTTCGTAGATCACGACTTCGTGTCCCCTTTCAGCAGCTAGCCTTGCAAATTCCAGTCCAGCGATTCCCCCGCCGATCACCAAGATTTTTTTCCTGACCGGTGCCTCTTTGATCGTCCCGATGCCCCACTCCTTTTCCCTGCTGACGACCGGGTTGACGGTGCAGGAGATCGGCAGTCCGCGGATCATCCTCCCCCAGCAATCCTGGAGCACTCCTATGCACGGTCGGATCTCGTCAATCCTGCCCTCCATCGCCTTGTTCGGGAGCTCCGGATCAGCGATCAGGGCCCTTGTCATCGCAACAATATCCGCTTTGCCGCTTGCAATGAGGCTCTCCGCATACGTCACGTCCACGTACTTGCCGACGATGCAGACCTTTGTTTTCTGGACAGAAGATTTCACGGCATCTGTGATCCCCAGATTGTAACCGCTCTCGACGTACATCGGGACTGCCTGCCACGCTTCCTGTTGTGGCGAGTAGCCCTGGTCCGCGGTGATCCAGTCGATCTTGCCGTCTAGTCTTCTCGCAATTTCAGCGGCGTCTTTCGGGGAATTTCCACCCTCGAACCGCTCGTACCCGATAAGCCGCATGCCCAGCGCGATGTCGCTGCCCACGTTTTCCCTGATCCTTTTGATCACAAGTTCCAGGAAGCGCATGCGATTATCCAGTGAGCCGCCCCACCGGTCGTTTCTCCGGTTCATCAGCGGAGAAAGAAATTCGGAAATTAGGGCACCGTGCGTGCCGTGTAGGTCGACTCCATCCAGACCGGAGTCTTTTACGAGCTTTGCTCCGTAACCATATGCCTCGATCTGTGACTCGATGTCTTCTTCGTTCATCTCGCGTGGAGTAATTGGTAAGACGTGAATTGGGCGAGAGGGCCACGGGAACCTAGAAACTCCCTTGTCGTTACCGACGTTTGTGCCGCCGGAAGCGAGCTCGATGAAACACTTTGCTCCGTATTCATGCACTTTCCTTGCGAGCTTCGAGTATCCGTAGACAATCCGCGGGTCGGTAGCGCGAAGGGGCCACCGTCCGGTGAGGATCATCGGGTGGCCGCCGCTCAAATGACTAAAGTGTGCATCGGTATCCGGAGCGGTCTGACCAACTTCCTTACTGACAATTGCCATCGAGATCTCAACAAGAGCTACTCCCCCCTTTGCCCTTTCAGCGCAGTAGTTAGCTAGCATCTCTCCAGGGAGGTTGTCTCTTGCGTCAGATGTAAACATGGTTGCATGTGGAGTAACAGAGATTCTGTTTCTGAGACGAACGGGACCGACATCGATTGGAGTAAACAGATGTTTGAATTGGGATGACAAGCTTGAACATCAGAAGTTTATCGGGATTTATTTAAAGAAATTTAGTTCAGATCTAGATATTACTCTAATGCCTAAATACTGTACGATAACAGGTATCGTCCCGAAAGAAGATTTGGAGTACCGACAATTAGAACGATTAGGAATTGGAAACTTCCCAACTCCGCTCGAGTCGATGCCAAGGTTATCGGATGAATTGGGTGGGGGAAGATTGTATGTGAAAAGGGAAGATATGACTGGACTCGCGATGGGAGGAAATAAGACGAGAGTTCTAGACTATCTTCTTGTTGAGGCAAAGAAAAAGAAAGCTGACGCTGTGATCACGACCTGCGGTATTCAATCCAATTGGTCGAGGCAAACCGTCGCAGCTGCGATCAAACTTGGAATGAAACCGTCTCTCGTTCTTCGAACCGCCCAATTCAAAAAGAAGCCAAAAGTCTTGGATGGCAATATCCTCCTGGACCACATAATGGGCGCAGACATTAGAATAGTTGACATGGGAATCGACGAAGACCCCGAGGTATACCTCCAGGAGGAGGCAAAGAAGCTGCGAAAAAAGGGGTTCAACCCCATCGTGTTAGGGCCAAAGATGTCCTCCTCTCCACCTGCAGCTGCCGCCTATGCAGAATGTGTTTTCGAAATGCAAAAGCAAGTGAACAAAGCTGGAATACAAATTGATGCGATCGTAGTTGCCAATGGTTCCGGGCCGACCCACGCGGGTCTCGCTCTGGGTGCCAAGATGCTGGGCCTGAAGACTAGAGTAATAGGGATCAACATCGGCGCTTACGAGACAAGCAAGGTCACCGAAACCATCCTCGAGACTGCATCAGGAGCTTCCAGGCTATTCGGAACTAATGTAGAACTTCAAAAAAAGGATGTGGACGTAAGAGACGAATATGCCGGAAAGGGTTACGGATTTCCGACAAAGTCTTCAAACAATGCACTGCGGCTCGTTGCAAGGAAGGAAGGCCTGATCATCGATCCAGTTTACACGGCAAAGACATTGGCGTTCATAATAGATTCTGTAAAAGGTGGGGAATTCAAGAAAGACGAGACAGTATGCTTCATGCACACGGGTGGCGTTCCAGCATTGTTTCCTTACCGATCAGAATTCCAGCCAGCGAAGCCGATCTAGGCTCTCAAAAACTCTATGGTAGAAGATTTCTGATTCCCATCCGATCCAATTGTTGGGTTTGCAGGAAATATTTTCCACAACGAACGGCTCCCCAATTGCTACTTTTCGGACTAGAAAATTGAACTGCGTTTTGGAGATACGTCTTTGGGGAGCAGTACGTGCAACGGGTCCCACCCCCCGCACACGAAAATTTGACCTTTGCTAATATTGATCCAAGCAAATGTAATGGCTGGTGGCACGACTCCGGCAGGGTAACCCTCTATTCATTGAAGAGGTATTAAAATCCCTTTTCGAAAAAAGAGACATTTTTACCAACGACAAGGGTCAATGGGAGAGGAGGCCCATCTCGAAAATTGAAATTCCGCAGAATATAGTCGAAGTTATCCGACAGCGGTTGCAACGATTAGACCGAGAGACCCGTGAAGTACTAAGAACCGCTTCGGTTATCGGTGAAAGCTTTGATTTTGATTTTTTAGAAAAGGTATTACATGAAATCAAACCGGAAGAGTTGCATGCTCAAACGGAGAAGGCTCTGAAATCCAGACTAGTGTTCAGACTGAAAACTGATAGTAAAAGTGTTGTAGGATCGAGATATTTCTTTTCGGACGAATCAGTAAGAGAAGTATTGTATGGCGAACTCAATCCGATAAAGCGACAAGATTATCATTTGCGAGTAGCTCAAATTCTTGAGCAAACTTTTTCCCAAATGGGGAGTGAAGCACTAGGGCAGCATTCGGCAAATTTAGCTTTTCATTTTCAGCTCGGGGGCTCTGCTGCCAAAGCTTTGGAACAGTACATTATCGCAGGGAAGAATGCGTCTGAACTTTACGCACATCATGTAGCCTGTAGGCACTTTGAGGAAGCATTGAAAATACTATCTGGGACGGTACTATTGCACGACGAACTGGTAAAGAAGGGCGAAGTTCTCGAACAGCTGGCCATCCAGAAGTGGTATCTAGGTCAGTCCGGCGACACCGTGAAGTACTGGACTGAAACGGCCAAGCTTTACGAGGATCTTGGAGATAAAATTAGGGCGGGTTCTTTCTGGAGTAAGTTGGGGTTGATGTACCATCTGGGCGCTTATGACAAGGTGAATGCCCTCGCCTCTTACGAGAGGGCGAAGAGTCTCTTGGACAACGGAACTTCAGATGGATCGCTCTCGGATGTACTCATGAACCTATCCGTGATCAAATTTTGGGATGGGGATGTGGGTGGAGGAAGTGAATTGTTAGAAGAAGCGATGATCCTTTCCAAGAAATCGAAGGTTTTCGAGACCGAGTCCATGGGGTATCAACTAGTTGCTGGTTTCCCCTTCTCAATGAAAAATCAAGCACTGGAATCAATCGATAAAGGTCTGCAACTAGCGTTGGAACACGACTACTTCCAAATAGCATCGTATGGATATTTTCACAGGGCAGTCTTTAACGTCCTCGTAAGGGGAGCATCCAAAGACGCCGAACGTCTATTCGTTGAAGGTCTCGAATATGCATCGAAAGTGGGGTTTTCGCCAATTGAATTATGGCTGACCTCTATGCTTGTGTCCGAAGTTTATTCAAGGCTTGGATACTGGGACAAAGCAAACGAAATAGCAACAAAACTCTATGAATCCGTAACAAGTATGCCAGCTGCTCCTTCTCTGGTCAGATTAATTGGCACAGTTACACTGGGTTGTTTGCTCGTTAATCGAGGAGATCTTGATCTCAGCTGAGACTCATCTCAAGAGCGTCGTAGCCATCACGAAGGGTTTTGGGGCTCTTGTATTAAGAATCGCTCCCTACCTCTATCTTGGGCGTCTGTACACCGCGAAAAATAATTTCGAAGAAGCAGGAAAATATTTGGATCAGGGCTATGAGCTAGCCAAAAGGTGCGGCCTTGTTGTGGAGGTTGGGTTACACTTTATCGAATTGCTCTCGGCCATGGTTGAATTAGATCTCAAAAGAGGAGCTCACTGGAGCAAGCATTAACCCATCTTAGCGAGATGAAAGAGAGCGCAAAAATAATCGACGAGAATTGGGCTTTCGCCTACTCATTTAGAGCTGAAGGCATTCTTGCGTCAAATCAGATGGATTTTGAAAAGGCCATCCAATCGCTGGAAAAGAGCATGGAGTGTTGGCAAGAGCTCGGTTGGCCGTACGAGGAAGCAAGGACTGCGTTAGAGTTGGCGGTAGTTTATCATAAAATCCACGATCCGATTAATGCAAAAAGATACAGCGGTAACGCGAAAGAGATCTTTTCCCGACTTGGGGCAAGGTTGGACCAAGAAGGGTGCGACCGGTGGCGGAAGACGATGAAAGCGACTATTCGAGTGCCAGAATTTGCAGAGGTAAAAACTAGAACCATCTTTGACTTTTTGGTCGATTCGTACATTCAAGATCATGGAGTCAAGGATCTCAATCCTGGTTCGTCAGGCTGGCGGACTCTGGGAGACCTTGCCAAAAACGTCGGATTGGCCAGGTCCACATTGTACGGCAAGATTGGTGGACAAGTGGGCTCCACTCCAGCGATCCGGGAGCTTGTTTCGAGTCATCTCGTCATTGCAAAGTCTTTTCCAGGCGAGCGGGGGAGGGGAGGCGAAGTAACACGATTCAGAATTAATTACGACCGCGACGAAGTGAGAAACTATGTGCAAGAGCTTTCCGATATGAAGGCCCGAGTCCTAAAATAGGATTGCGACGATGTGCGCAAGTTTCATCTCACAAGGTTCTTTATGATCTTGATTTGCCCACCTCCACGATCTCTCTGTGATCAATGCTCGTGACAAATTCATGTGAAGTAAAGAGGGCAAAAATTAATCGAATTTAGTGTGCGTGGAAAAATACCCAAGTATTTGTCCACCCGATCTTTGGCAAGATATGTAGGAGGATCTAGCTGGTGTCAAAGACCAACGATCACTCGACAGATACCTCAAAGCTGGATGGATGATAACGTTCTTCGCAAGCGTGGCGTTCATGGTTTACGGTGTTATCGACACGCTCATCCCCCTGTGGGGAGAAGCATCGTATGCGGGGACAACGTATACCCAGTTGTTGTTGACTCAACCAAAATTAGCAAATCTCTTCTGGCACGACTCAGTATTGTACGGCTCTGCGATATTCCTCGTTCCCGCGATGGTAGCCATATTGGCTTGGTTTGAAATCTCAAAGGGTTCCAAGCTTGCTTGGGGCTTGACCGCTCTCTGGTCGATTGGTCTGTTTGTCTCTGCACTAATTGCCCATGTTTCGATAGGTGACACGAATTTTTCACATGTTGGCTACGCCGCGATATTAATTATCTTCCTTTTTGTAGGTCTCGCGGTCTCTGCGAAACCAGTATTTAGCTCAGGAACGAAGGGTCTTCCAATTTGAGAACTTAAACTGTCAGCTTTGAATTGTCATTTGTGTGACCCGTGAAAAATTAGCTCGATGAGGTGGAAAAATACCCAAGTATTTGTCCACTTCTATCTTGGGTCATGATTAATCTGAAAGTTACGGCAAGAAAAATAGGACTAATATCAATCACGTCCATCTTCGCTCTCTCTTTCGTGGCACTCTCTTTCGCGAGCGCATCGACTCAGCAACGACCAGAGTATCTGATCTCGATCAACATAGCATGCTTCAATCCAACCTTTTGCGGACCATTTGGGGAGCACGGATACACCATTCCTCCCGCCACTCCAGGACCGAGTTGGACTGCAAATATCGGAGCTGCACTGTACAAGGACGGCCATCAGACAGTTGTCTGGTTTGGCGAGCAATGGAATGCGAAGGGACAGGTTGCATACACATACACAACCAACTGGGTAGGAAGTTGGGTGGTCGGAGCAGACGGTAACTTTGTACTATCGGGACTTAACACCACAACCGTCGTTGCCGGAAATCATGCGACGACTACTCGCAGTCACTTTACCTTCGACACCGGTATCCCGGGTCATGCACTCATCTTCAATTGTGCCGAGTATTTTGAAGTCGCATCATGCCCCACCGGCGTCAGTGCAGAATTGGCGGTCGGGCTGGTCTAACTACTATTAGAGCTGCAGCAATGAGATCTAAGAAATCAAAAGAAAGGGGATGCTGAAGATTAGTATGACGGAAAATACGAAAGAAGACTCTGAAACTATTTCTAATTCGACACGCAGAAAATTTCTGGAATACGCTGCACTGGGAGCTGCTGGCGTGGCGGTTGTAGCAAGTGGCGCCAACATACTCTCTCCTTTGAGGGCTGCTGCAGCCACTCAAGGAACACAAACGAGCAGTAGTAAATTATCCTCCACTTTAAGCACGCAGATATTTTTCGCGCATGCGGGCACGACTTTCATCCTGGTCCCGGTCCCTAGTACGAGTCCTCAGGAATTTACGCATACTGTGGACGGCGTCGTGCAGGTGTCTTCCCTGGGCGACTGCACAGTCCATTTCGATCTTGTAGTAACCTCGACGGGTTCATCCACTCGGCCCTACACGGTGGCCGGAGCGCAGACCATCACTACTGCCAACGGGGCTAGCACCGTGACCTCCTCGGTCAATGGCTATCTCAGCTCCAATCCGGCAAATGCCACTTTCCTTGGAATCCATTACGAGTTGAAATTTACGGGCGGCACTGGCCAACTAGCCGGTGCGAAGGGCCATACGGTGCTTCAAGGGTTCGCCCCGATCGCCACGGCTCCGGGCTCCGAAGATTTTCCGGGTTCCACGGGAATTTTACCGCAGAACGCGGATTTGATCGCTCCACCTTCGGGAGACCTCACTGGCAAAGCCTGTTGGATAATGCAAGGGACTTTAGAGTCGCCGTGGTAGGGCAATCGTATCTTTCTTATCCGTGGAGTCGACGTCAATCCATGAATGGTAATCGTCAAGAAATCAAAAAAACAGGCGTTCTCGTAACAATGGCTCTTCTCTTCCTACTATTTGCATCGTCGTCGATTTCACTAATCTCCTTCGCTTTTTCAAACGGTGTTTCTTCTGAAAACGTCTCTTCGAGTACCCTCTCCACTTCGAGTAGTTCTTGTGGGATTACTGTGAGTCATGAAAATCCTAAGAATGATGCGATACAGCTTGCCCTAAATGCAGCAGCTGAAGAGCAAAATCTCATCGATTACAGTTTGTGTTGGTTCGGGAATTTTTCCTGAGCAGCTAAACATTACTTCCAGGGGAGGAATTTCGTTGATGGGAAGGGGTACATTGGCAAATCCTACAGTAATTGATCCCTCGTCGGTCGTTGTAAATAACTATGATACTATTCTCAATTGTTGCACTTTTGCTCAAGCGGCCATAATCCTAGCGGGCAACAATGGCACCGGTGCAACGCTGAAGAACATCAACATTAGAAACCTAGTAATCGATGGCGATGGAGCTCGTTCTTCTATCAATAATTATCCGCTTTGCTATGCAGATTTTGCCGGAATAAACTTTGACGGTGCATCCGGCTCGATCACAGACAACACGATCAAGAATATGTATATGCCGCTTGCCCAGGATGGTTGCGGAGATGGCGGAGGCATTGACGTCGACATTAACAACAACCTCTCGCCTGCCGAGACTGTCACTTTATCCAATAATTTCATTCCTAATTACGGAGAGTTCGGGATCGGTTGCTGGGGTCCTCTGCAAACTTGCATGATAAGCAACAACAAAGTGTCATTCTACTCTCCGTACTCGCCCACTACAGCGCCCGCGGGGATTGCTATTCTTGGAGGGGCCGTCAGCTAACGTTGCCTATAATTCTGCCAGCGGCAATATATGCACTAATGCCATTTGCGGCCCCAATCTCGTTACGGAGTTTCAAGCATCGGGAATCCTCACTTCCGCGTCAGCGGCAGGGACAATCTTGAGGGATAACACACTAGCGGATAATGACCTCGGCATCAGTGTCTTTGCGGACACAACTTCTGTATTGAACAACAAGATCACCGATTCTACTTTTGTAGCAGTGTCCACAGAAGACGGAGCTGGAACCTACAAGGTGGCCGGTAATAGCTTCTCCGGAAGCCCGATTGGAACAGCGGTCGTTAATGCCGGGGTCTTCCTTTCGGACAGTACTCCTTTCACGACCAACATAGTTTCAAACTCTTTCAACCATGTCCCGATAAAGGTCGAAATAATCACTTACATTCCGGGAGAGGCAATCGTCAACTTTCAGGGGCATGCACACGTAGTCTCTGGGAATACGACCGTCATCATAAAATAATGAGATTGGGGAAAAATAATTTGGTATTTCAAGAGCCCCCTCTCACTCAAGCGGAATTGGAAACTTTTCTTAGACAAGCGCCGATCGCAACTCTTTGCATCCACAATGAGGATGGAAAGATTCACGCGGCTCCGATCTGGTTCTAGTGCGAAGGAGAGTAGAATCCCTAACATGTTAGGCGAACTCATACGCGAAGAAAAGGGAAAAGGGATGGGAATAAGAGTACTTTCAGCAGGGAGGACCGAGAGCAATGCCCAGGGGATGGGTAAACTGCTCGGCATAGAGACAACGCATCTTCTCACTCTCACTTCGGAACCAAGACCCGATGGAACATCCTCAGTCGAGGGAAGCGGCATTCTTACGTCAAAGGATGGTGAAGTGGTGACAGCTGAGCACACTGGAGTTTCATGGACTGACAAAGATGGTAGGCACATTCGCGGAGCTAGCTGCTTTTGGACAACTTCGAAGAGATTTGAAAGACTGAACAAGGTTGTGGGCATTTGGGAGGGCGAGTTAAATCTTGCCACAAACGAGTTCAGTACCAAGGTCTGGGAATGGAAGTAAATCGCAAAGAATACAACGAAAAAAACCTGAAGATTATGGCTTAACTAATGAAGTCTGTCGTCTTCTTAACGATCAGACGCTTAACCGAGAGAAATTCACTTAACGAAATCTTCAAGGAACCATTTCTTTTTAGTTTCTTACAAAGAATTAACGATCGCAGGATAGGTTTATCTGACTCATCGCTGAGAAACCGCAGTAATCTTGTTCTCGACTGGGCTTGCTTCTCTCGATCAGCTCTTGGGGGATGGATACCCTAACAAGTCAGTCATTCTTGTAACGGGATCCACAGGAATTGGAAAAGAGGTTCTCGGTTACAAATTTATCCAAACAGGACTTCATCAGGGCGATTTCTGTCTGTATGTGACGAGATTATCTGTCCGAGAAGTACTCCAAGATGCTAGTTCTCTTGGGTTCCAATTAAAGGGGAACGGGTTAGTTAATTGGATATCCGCTGAAGGAGGACAGATGAAGTACGACGGGAATGACCTAACTAAACTGTCGTTCGGCATAAAGGAACTCTTGAAGAAGAATAGCGAACGCAAAACTAGAATCGTTCTAGACGTTTGTTCCCCACTTCTGATGTTGAACCCACCCGACACAATTTACAAATTTCTGGATCAACTCTTTCTTGAAGTGAAAAAATATGACACAGTCTTACTAGCTACATTGGAAGAAGGGATGCATGAGCCTAGAGTGCTTGCGGCATTGGAGCAGCTCTTTGCGGGCGTTGTATCGTTCGGACAAACCGAAGAAGGGCGAAGAGAGCTTCACGTAATCAAGATGAGAGGAATCAAGATTAAATCTGATGTAATTGCGTTCCCCGTTGACGAATCCCGAAGCGAATTATTCGCGATCCCCTCACTAGGAAAGCCAGTAATAGCAGTGTCAATCAATGCGGCGACGAAACCAACGAAAGCAATGACTCTGGACAAAAATCGAATTGCTATCATTCCATTTGCAAATATAAGTCCCACCCGAACGATGAGTACTTCGCCGATGGCATGACTGAAGAACTTATTTCGACACTTTCTAAAATTAGTGGGCTGAAAGTCATCTCCCGTACTTCAGTCATGAGGTACAAACAAACGAAAAAGAGTCTTTCAGAAATCGCGAAGGAATTGAAGGTCGGTGCGGTACTAGAAGGAAGTGTCAGGAAGGCGGCAGACGATCTGCGGATTACGGCACAGCTAATCGATGTCGAAAATGACGAGCATCTGTGGTCTCAGGATTATGATAGAAAATTCGAGAATGTGTTTTCAATACAGAAAGAGATCGCTCAAAAGGTCGCTGACTCACTCCAGATCACCATTCTAGCGAAGGAAAGCAAGGAGTTAGCAAAGAGACCAACCGATAACTTGGAAGCTTACACTTTGTACCTGAAGGGCCGTACTTACAGGCATCGAACGGTTCTTGATTCCTACAGAAGAGCTATAGATTATTACGAGCAGGCAATTCAAAAGGATCCGAATTACGCGCAAGCCTACGCCGAGATTGCCCGAAGTTATGCTTACATTGGCTTTTTCGAACTTCTTCCGTCGAAAGAAGTCTACCCTCAGGCCGAGCGGTTTGCCGAAAGAGCAATCCAATTGGATTATTCCGTTCCTCAATCTCATCTTGCACTCGGGCTCGTTCTGTTTATGCATAAATGGGATTTTCGAAGTGCGGAAATCGAATTCAGGCGAGCCCTCGAACTAAATCCCAACCTTGCGGATGGTCATTTAGACCTCGCAGTTGCGTTTATGTTTTTGAGTAGATTTCAGGAATCTGTTTTGGAATGTAAACGTGCTTTGGAATTAGATCCGTTGTCAGCTTTTACCTGCACCTGGGCAGGAACTGCGCTTAATGGGTCGCGCCATTATGACGAGGCTATAAAATTGTTGAGAAACGCTATTGAACTAGATCCTAATTCACCTCTGGCTCACCAAAATCTGGGTATTGCATACGTTGAGAAGGGAATTATCGAGGAAGGAATTTCTGAAATCAAAATAGCCATAGAAATCTTTGGTGATAACGCGATGCCAAAGGGTGATCTTGCCTATGCTTACGCAAGAGCTGGAAAAATGGATCAGGTTAGAGACATACTCGCCGACTTGCTCAGAATGAGTGAACAAAGTCACAGGTCAGATATAGCGATTGCCTCAGTTTACTTGAGTTTAGGTGAAAAGGACAAGGCAATGGAGTGGCTCGAGCGAGCTTATGATCAGCATCAGGGTATGATTACTGTGATCAAAAGCCGTCTTACTTTAGAAGCTCTTCAAACAGATCCCAGGTTTCAGGCTTTGCTGAAAAAAATTGGTTTTCCTGACTCAGTCTGATTAGTTGCGAAGGCCGTCAATGATTTGTTGTTACGATCGTCGGATATTCTTAGATGATACAAGTTAGACTTTGTTGGTAAAGGGGTTTGCGAGGTACGGGATTCGTACATGAGTTTTCCTAGTAAATCATGAATGCGAGATGTGGGACCCCCGCACGGATTTACTAGTAAAAATTGCCAAATTACGATGGGATTCCGAACTAACCTGGCCGACATAAGTTCATAGACACCTGTTGGTCAGAAGGAATTTCTTCATGTCAAGATGCGAGCAAAACCTTCGCGTTCGATAGTATTCTGCCAGGATTGATTTCAGTTCTTTCAATGACGTCGGAAAGGTTGGAAGCCTTGAGAGATCCTTCTCACCCTCGCGCCAACACTCCTCCATCATGTTGAACTCTGGCGAAGCTGTCGGGATCCATCTGACTCTGAGAGTCTTCCTGTTCTTACCCAAATAATCAGTTACGATCCTGGTTTTGTGGTGTTGCCTTGCTTTGTCAAGGAAGAGATAGAGTGATCCAAACTTCCTGTGCACCTTCTTCAGGTAGTCGAGGAATGTCTCGCCATTGAATTTCTCGTACTGCCTGAAGATTTGTGTCCCGTCCAGGCTGATCGCTCCAAACACCACGGTGTTGCCGTGCGAGCCTGACACAATCCGAATCGGTCGAATCCCTTTGACCGCCCACACCCTTTTGGTTTCTATGTTCTGGACGAAGATTGATTCGTCTTCGGATGCTACGGTGAAGCCTTCCGGGATATTCCTGAGGAGTCTTGCGGTCCTTTTTTAAATTCGAGCCTCTCTTCGAGGGAAGCCTTGTGAAGTAACCTCTTGTCAGGGACAATTGCTCTCACTCCCCACTTCTGCATCAACCTGTAGATGTGTCTCTCAGTGTATGCCACGTCTGCTTCCTTGCGGATCATCTCCCTGACCTCCTTCACGGTCCAGCCGCATTCGTTCTTCACGACCTTCCTCTTCACCGCAATGAACTTGTTGTGATCGAGCTTCGGAGGTCTCCCGCTCCTTTCCATCGTCTTGAGTCCTTCTAGCCCATCTTTCTCGAAACGTCTAAGCCACGGTGTCGTCCATGATTTGTGCCGGTGAACTTCCCTTGCTACGTGCGACGCCGGGACACCCTCGTACTTGACCTTCAGAACGAGGAATATCCTCTTGCTTACGTTTGCGTCCCTCTCCTCTCTATAAGCCTCTTCAACAATCTCCTTCGGTGCCTGTAATCGAGACATACAACCTGAGATAGGAAGGGAAGTTGGCCAAAAATGAGAATGTCTAGGTCTGTGGCCCTTTCAGTCTAATAATTTATGTCGGCCAGGTTAACTCGTTCAACTCTGACTCCCAGGACCCCTCTGTTCGTATCCAGACTCAGCAACGCAGTAAGTAATTCGATCCCCAGCGAGTTGCTCTGTGCCGAAAACCTGTGGAATTCAACTAAATGTAACTGCCTTTTGTGAAATACCGCTTCAGTTTTTCGAGAATGTTCTCGACCTGGTCTCTTCTCTCAAGCAGCGGCATCAAAAGGGGGCTTTTCTGTCGATAATTCTGCTTAACTTTTTTTATGCCTTACACGTGATTTTCAAGAGAACACGGTTTGGAAGAATTCAGAGATTCAAAGTCAAAGCGGCTATTTGAATTTCTGAAAGATGCCTATGTGAAAGATGACGAGGTATTGAGAATCCCGCTGGATCGATGCGGGTGGAGGAGTCTGGTTCAGATCGCGGAGGGGACTGGATCTGTCCCCAACACCCTGTATGGCAAAAGACCAGGACAGGTCGGCACGGATCTTCAAGATCTCATAACGAATGGTCTGATTGAGATGAGGTACATCGAGGGCGAGCGCGGCCGCGATGGTGAAGTGATGCGGTTCAGAATTTCTGATCCCAGAGCTGCGATACAAAAAAGAATACAATCGCAGCGCACAGATCAAGAAATCGAAGCAGCCATAGTTCCCCAAGTCCATGAAGTATCGAACCAGGAAAAACAGATCTTAGAACAAGGTCACCGTCATCTTGCTACAATAATGTTTACCGATATGGTGGGCTTCACGGCGCTGGGACAAAAAGATGAGTCGATTTCACTTGCTCTACTTCAAGAAAGCAGTAAACTGCTCCGACCCATATTCCAAAGGCATGGAGGAACGATAGTGAAAATGATCGGGGATGCATTTTTAGTACAGTTCCCAGATGCCCTAAATGGCGTGAGGTGTGGGTATGATATTCAGAGAGCTGTGAGGGAATTCAATATTGTTCTGCCCGTCGATAAAAGGTTCAGTTTAAGGATTGGGATCCATCTTGGAGACGTCGTCGAATACGGTGGGGACATTTTTGGTGATGCAGTCAATGTAGCTTCCAGGATTGAACCTCTTGCAGATAGTGGTGGTGTCTGTTTGACGCGACAGGTTTACGATCAAGTGCGAAATAAGATTGATTTGACATTTACCAGCTTGGGAGAAAAATTACTCAAGAATGTAGATTCTCCCGATTGAGGTGTACAAGATCGATCTCCCTTGGGATGAAAGAGGATTAGAGCCAAAGGGAAAAATCGACAGCAATAGGATCGCAGTCCTCCCCTTCGCGAACATGAGTCAGGATCCCAATGACGAGTACTTCGCTGACGGCATGACCGAGGAAATGATCTCCTCGGTGTCAAAAATTCCAAACCTGATCGTAATTTCCAGAACTTCTGCGATGAAGTTCAAAAATTCGAAGAAAACTGCAACGGAAATAGGAAAAGAGCTCAACGTGGGAAAAATCCTGGAAGGGAGTGTGAGGAAATCGGGCAACAAATTAAGAATTACAACACAGCTCATTGATTCGATTAGTGACGTACATCTTTGGAATCAAAGCTACGACAAAGAGCTCGAAGACATTTTCGCTATTCAGAGCGAGATTGCCCAGCGAGTAGCTGCCGCTCTTGAGATCAACCTCTTTTCAAAAGAAAAAAAGGAAATCGAAAATAACCTTCCCACGAAGAGTGATGAAGCTTACACATTGTTCCTGAAGGGAAGATACTACCTCAACGAGAGAAGCAGAGAAGCAGTCGACAAGGCCGTAAAATACTTCGAAAAAGCGATTGGGCTTGACGCTAGATTTGGGCTAGCGTATGGAGCGCTGGCAGATTGCTACATCATCTATGCCGACTATCTATGGCTGGCTCCCAAAGAAGCGTTTCTGCGAGTCAAGGAGTTTTCGTTGCAGGCTATTTCGTTGGATCCTCGATTAGCCGAACCACACGCTTCCTTCGGAATAGCGCTCTCAAATTATGATTTCAAGTGGAACGAGGGGGAGATAGAGTTGAAACGGGCTATCGAGCTTAATCCCAGCTACGCGACAGCTTACCACTGGCTATCACTCATCCTTCGTTCACAAGGCAGACTAGACGAAGCATACACGAATATCGCGCGTGCTCATGAGCTTGACCCGCTGTCACGTGTAATCGGGGTTAACGTGGGTGAGGTATTATATGCGAATGGCAAAATCAGCGAGGCCATTAGGCAATTCGAAAAGGTCATCGAAGAAAATCAAGATTATGCCTTTGCATATGTTTGGCTTGGCTGGGCATATTACATGGCATCACGGATAGACGAAGCCATCAGAGCAGTTCGCAAGTCTGTCGAAATATCCCATGAAGATCCAAATTGCAGGGCTCATCTCGCTTGTTTGCTTGGATTCTCTGGGAAGCACGACGAAGCAAGTGAAGTAGTACAAGAGCTAATTGCGCTTTCCAACACCTCTTATGTTGACAGTGGGCTAATAGCCTATGCTCTCTTCGGTGCCGGAAGAATCGATGAAGGGTTCACTTACCTTGAGAAAGCCTACCAGGAAAGGTCAAACACGATTCCCTATCTCAACTGGTGGCCATGGTTTAGTGGCATGAAAAAAGACCCGAGATTTGTCGCGTTCATGAAGAAAATTGGGCTCCAAGCCCAAGAAAATGTTTACAAGATAGAGCTCCCCGTGGAAGAGAGCAGACCGGATTCGAAGAAACCCGGCGACCAGCTTGATATTCACCGTGTTGCAGTCCTGCCATTTGCAAACATCAGTCCGGATTCTGGGGATGAGTATTTTGCTGATGGTATGACTGATGAAATAATATCCAATCTGTCCAAGATCCGAGGGCTCAAAGTGATCTCTCGGACTTCCATAATGCGCTACAAGACTACCAGCAAGAATATCGAAGAAATTTCTGAGGAGCTGCACGTTGGAAGTATTCTTGAAGGCACTGTGAGAAAAGACTCCGACAACTTAAGAATAACTGTGCAACTGATTGACACCCGTAGCGATGAACATCTGTGGTCCCAGGACTATGATAGGAAGCTGGATAGCGTCTTCGGAGTACAGAAAGAGATTGCCATGAACGTCTCCCAGGCTTTGACGGTCCAGTTGCTATCAGTCGAAAAAAGGGATCTAGAAATGAGGGCAACTGGAAACACACAAGCCTACATGCTCTACCTAAGAGGACGTTACTTCTGGGAGGAGAGAACAAGAGAAAGTACGGATAAAGGGGTAAGATACTTCGAGGAGGCAGCCAAGTTGGACTCCAAATATGCACTAGCTTATTCCGGACTAGCAGATTGCTACATACTTTATGGTTCTCGCACCTGGATGAAACCGGAAGATTCATTTCCGAAGGCTAAACAATACGCGCTAAAATCCATAGAAATAGATCCAAGGCTGGCTGAGCCGCATACTACACTCGCAGATGTATTCAACGATTACGAAGGCAAGTGGAAGGAATCTGAAGCTGAATACAAAATCGCTCTCGAACTCAAGCCAAGCTACGCTAAAGCCCATATGTGGTATGGACTGTTGCTCGGTTTTCTTACAAGATTTGAAGAGGCCCGAGAACAGATAAAGTTGGCAGTCGAACTTGATCCGCTCCTTCGCCCTGGAAACTTGAATCTGGCCGCAGTTCCTTTTTACGCTGGTAGACCTGGCGAGGCCGTGGAACAGCTTGAAACTGCACTAAAGGTAGATCCTGAATATCCACCTAATCACAGCGCTCTTGGCTGGGCGTACTATTGTGATTCCAGAACGGAGGAAGGGATCAGTGAATTTCGAAAGGCGGTGACAATGTCTGGGGGTGATCCGATATGGAAGGCCGATCTGGCTATTGCACTAGGGTTTGTGGGTCAAAGAGAGGAAGCTAGTAAAATTCTCAGAGAGCTCGAAGAGAGCTCCAAGGGCGAATATATCTCTAAAATGAAGATAGCGCAGGTATACTTTTCGCTAGGAAAGAAAGACGAAGGCTTCCGTCTTCTCGAAGAGGCGCGGGAAGATCACTCCCTTTTTACGCAGCATGGAAGCTACCTTTTGGACCTTAGATTATTACCGTTGTTTGCTCCCGTGCGGGAGGATCGAAGATGGGATTCGTTCATCAGGCGGTTAGGATTACCTCAGCCGAGTCCTTCGCAGACTCCAATACGTTGGTGACTTTGTCTGAATATGATTAGCTTTTCCAGCTCTAATTGATAAGGGCCAGGGAAGGTCGGTCGATGGGATTGTCACACACAATTTTACTAGTAAATTCCAAAGAACGGATAATTCCGTGTGCCCAATGTGGGACCCCCGCACGAATTTACTCCCATGTCGGCTGGGCTCTATCACCTAATATCCATTCCTATGCTGGACGAGCATACTCCCATTCGTTCCCAAATGGAACATTGTGGCTTTCGCTTATTGCCTTTGGCTCATCCTAGTAAACGCATCCTGGCGATGCAGTAAATTCTCGAGCCCAGTCTATGGTTTAGCCGTCCAGCCTGAAGGCTCTTTCTTCCTTCAGCATCATGTAGATTGCGCACGTCGAGCTTTCTCGCCGCTGCGACGATAGCGATCTTTGCTCCTTTTGTCTCCTTGATTTTGTTGTAATGCCTGGTTATAGATGAATTGCAGTTTAGGACGTGGATGTGTGCGCACTGGATCATTATCCAGTTGAGCATGCGATTTCCTTTTCGATCTGGTTTCTGGAATTGAGTCTCTCCCGATTGGTGTGTTCCAGGAGCTAATTTTGCGTACGAGCACAAGTGTTCGGCATCTGGGAATCTATTGATGTCCTGCAATCTCGCTCGAGATTAGCAGAGCTCCGTAGTAAGATATTCCAGGCACCGTCACAAGTAGTTTTGCGTACTTGTCTTGAAGAGCCTGTTCCTTGATTTGGCTGTCAAGCTCCTTTATTTTCGCATCTAGGAACTCTATCGAGTCGAGATAGTCATCTACTGCTGCAATATGAAGGGATTTTAGATGGTCTCTTCCGACCTGCGTGAAGAGATCTGTTTTGCTGTAATCAATCCATCTCCTGCTGAGCTCAGCATGGATTTTGTTTTTGAACGTGGTTCTTGTCGAGACGAAATAGTGCCTCCTCCTTGCGAGGTCTCTTAGTTCTCTCGTCTCTTTCCTTGGAATGTAGCACTCTGGAATCATGTCTAGTCTCAATAAATCTGCGAGCATCCTTGCGTCCACCTTGTCATTTTTCACCTTTGCGTAGGCGATCGCCTTAACCAACAGCGGATGAGCTACCTTAACATCGTATCCCTCTTCTTTGAGGAGATCGTAGATGTGTTCATGGTTGTAGCCCGATTCCATGACTACTCTGGCGTCAGTGCCATCGAGAAACTCGAGTATGCTCCTTGCATCCTTGCCAATTTTCGTCTCACCTGCAATCTGTCCTCTTTCGTCCTTGAGTACTCAGCTGGACGGTTCTTTGATGAAGATCTATAGCTGCGTACATGTGCTTGGCTGTGGCTTTACCTTCCGTTAACTCTGTCGATCATGTCACCTAGTAAATAATCACAAAAGGATAAGATTCCGGGCGCGGAATGTGGGACCCCCGCACGTGAGGTTTCAGATAAGTAACGACAAATATACATCGATTCACTAAGCTAAGTTATCCGAGTCAAATCCCCACGTGGAACCTCATATTATTTTTACCATTTCGGCTATTTCCTTGCCATAAAACGATTCTTTGGTACTGGTACCTAATTAGGTGCGAATCCCCAGCGGGCATGAAAATCTTAGATTAGCCTCTCCCCTCCAGCAAGAGACAGCTGGAGTTGTGGTCATGGATCCCCGCAGCCTTCGAATCTCTTGTGCCTTGTGCATGTTCCCCAGCATGGCTGCACAGTCATCGTCACAATTGACGATGATCGAAACGACCGGCCCGCTTGTCCATAATGGACGTACGGGAGATTGTCGGTCTGGGATCCATGACGCAAACAACCAGTCAAACAATAGGAGTATGAATCGAAACCAATGACGAGAGTCGGAATAGACGCACATAAGAAGAGCTGCACCACGCAGGTCTTCGCGGACGGAGAAGAGTCACCCATACAATCCTTCGTCTTCAAGACGAGCAGGGCAGGAGTCTCTGAGATGCTAGCAAAGATTCCGGACAAATCTGTATTTGTCATCGAATCTAGCACAACTGGAAAGGCGGTCACGAGAATGATTTCTTCTTTCGCATCAAACCAGCACGTGATTCACATGGTTGCGCCACCAGAGAAGAAAGCATCTGTGAAAACCGATAAGAGAGACTGCGAGCGTATCGTCAAGGAGGATGCACTGGGCTACTTGAGAAGGTGCTACGTTCCCTCACAGTACATAGAAGACATGCGCTTTCTTGTGACCCAACAGATAGAGATTGGCGCAAAGATATCGAGAGTAAAGAACCAGATCCAAGCTCTACTGGAGAGAAACATGGTCCAGAGCGAGTTCTCAGAATTCTCTGACGTGTTCAGTAACGGAGGTCTTCAAAAGCTCGGAGAGATAGAGCTTCCAAAGCAAGACAGGCTGGCTCTCGCATTGCATCTTTCGGAGCTCAAGTTCTATGCAACCCAGCATACGGAGGTTGAGACCGAGATTGCAAAGATGGCAGCCTCAGACGAAGACTGCCAGCTTCTGTTCAGTCACCCTGGCATCAATGCTTTCACCGCAGTAGCCATCAAGGCAAGAATAGGAGACGCTTCAAGGTTCCCCACAAAGAAACATCTCTGCTCGTATGCCGGAGTCGTTCCAGGTGCTGACAACAGTGGAGAGCGTGAGTCCCACCACGAACACGTAAAGCACGGCGACGTCATATTGAAGTACGCTCTAACATGCGCAGTGAGTGGAGCCGTGAAAGCCAAGACGGATTCTGCTGTCAAAAGAGTCTACCTGAAGCACATCAAGAGGGGGAAAGCTCCTCAGGAGGCTCAGGTTGATGCTGCAAGGAAACTCGCCTGCATTGTCTGGAAGATGCTTACATTCAAGCAGAGGTACGTCGAGGAGGACAAGTATCTGACAGCGAAGAAGATGAGGCAAACATCCTTCAATGCTCAAAGAGTCATCAAAGACGCGATACTACCAGAGAGCGTTCCAGAGCTAGCCAAAAGCCTTTCATCGGACGTTAGCGTACTGGAGCAGTACTCAACGAATCTTGATCGCATGCTTGGCCGTCACAATCGGAGAAAAAAGGAAAATAGCAGGCAGACAGGAGTGACTTGATGATGTTTAATATTCCTTCTTCAATAGAAGATTTTCACGGGAGACACTCGGACGCGCCCCCTTTGGCTTAATTCTCCAAGTTCCGATGGGCTCTGAGAAGACTTGATCCTTCAGTGCAAGATTCTTCTTTGAAAATTTTATGATCGTCTGAGTTACCTTTTTCCTAGACTCTGCATACCTCGCCCGACGGTCGTCCTCTGAGAAGTCGCTAAACCAGTTTGCGATTACTTCTTGAATTATTGCCTTGGCTCGCATTCCATCAGGAGCCTTTGACAGCGTGAATAAGATTGGTAGCTCGCAACTCGCGCACGAAGGTGCTCGTGCTCTTATTTGCGTGACCACCTTGATTGATTTGGATCGCCCGTGTTTCGGCCACTTTTGATTCTCGTTTCCTTGAATCCACTTTATTTTAATTGGCTGGATTTCCTTCATGAGCTTCAAGAGCCGCGCCAGGACCGAGGGGTTTCATTAAACTTGTCGTCTGTTAGTGCAGACGACCCAGTCTGCCGGAGTCTTATAATATAGAACTACAGGATCAAGACATTTGAGGGAACACTAGGACGGTTAATGACGCCTCGCCCTTGCTCTCAGCTGTCGCCCTCCCTCCCTTTCTTGCTGCTTCTATCCGCTTTTCCTTTGACATTGCAGCGAAACCCGTCTTCAGTTTCCTTTTTCCAGCACGTCCACTCGTATTTTTACCCTTCATACCGATTTATCATGATAATCCGAGACTCCCATATTATTATCATGTTTGGTTATCGCGAAAAATCCGGCGGCTACTAGAAACCGAAATGTAGCAGATATCATACCAAGCAGAGAGTATTTGTTCAAGCCGGGGTTCCGCTAAAGGGCTCTTGCCAAGCTGGAATAGAAGCTAAGCCTAGACTGGAATGACTGAGCTATTAATCGTGGAGAAGCCTGCCTTGTGAAAGGTCAGGAGGCTCGTTGGTAACGTTAGAAGATCATCACTTTTCTGTAGCATGCGTATCCCGTCAGTAGAAGAACAAGTGAAAGAGCTGAGAGCGCAGCTGAGCTGGGAAAGGTCAACTGTACCAACCTGCAAACTCCGGAACGCATCAACCGCCCAAGTCATCGGATTGAACTGTGCAACAATCACAATCGGCGCCGGAAGAATGGATGCTGGATAAAATTGCGTACTGAAGAACGAAAGATACACAGTTACGGTGCTCCTAGCTGTCGTGAAAAGTTCTAGCCCATTGGCTAGTGCGGCCGCGACGACGGACAAACCTATCACGCTTGCTGAAAAAATGAACATTATCGTGAGTCCCACCAAAAACAGTGGAAACGAGAGGCGGTAAAGTAGAGATACCACGATTGTTCCCGGAAGCGTCGTGACGGTCGTCCTGAGCATGCCGGAGAGGAGCCTTGAGAAGGCAAACTTTCTTCTGGAGAATGGCAGTGTCAGCAAATAGTCCTGCGTATTGTGGAGGATCCGTTCCCGCCATATGTCCCTGCCGGACTGGAATGCGGCGACCGTCGCCGTTACCAGGTTCGCTCCCGGCGCGACATACAGGAAATAGTTGAACCCCTTTACCATTGCCGCGAGGCTCAAGCCGGTGACTCCCAGGTCTATCGTAAAGTTCACGAACATCACAACGAGAAGGAAGCGGTCGGTAAAGAATGTACGAAAGTCACGCTCGATTATGAGTTCCACCATGTTTCTCTCGCTACCCAAAGCGGCCGCCCTCCAGTTTTCGAAATAGCAGTGCCGATCCGAGTCCGAAGAAGACGGCTACAAACGCGAGAAGGAGAATAATGTCCGTCGGGCCCGAAGGATTACCCAGTATGATTGCTCTCAGGATGTCTGCGGTCGATGAAACCGGCGAGACGGAAGCGATTGGTTGCAGTGCCCGCGGAATATAGATGAGCGGGTATATCGCCGCGCTGACGCGGACGGTTACGAGCTCCGCGGTCGCTATGACGACATCGAACCGATTCTCGCTTCTGATATTCATCGCCACTGTAATTGAGAGCCCGGATATGCCGGTAGCGAGAATGAACATGACGACGTAGGATTCGAGGATACCCACGGGAGAATAGTAACCGTCAATGACCGCGACCAAAAGAAGCATAGGAGCTGTGTAGATAAGTCCTCTTAGGGCACCGCCGAGAGATCTTCCCACCACGAAGAGAGTGTGACCAAATGGGAGGCTCAGGAGGTAGTCCAGCATGCCGAGCTCCTCTTCCTCGAAAAGATCGGCGCCGATGATGAATGCTATTGACGTAATGGTGGAAACAACTGCGCCGACGGAGTAGAAGTCAAAGTAGTTGAAGCCGGGGAATGAAACAAGTTTGTTGATTATATTTGCAAATACAAACAGCGAGATAAGGAAGAAGACCGATCGCTGGATGAGGATCCACGGGGACTTTACCAGGATTCGGAGATCCCTTGCGACAATCGCCCAGAGTATAAAGAGTTGAGATCTTACGGTCAAGCGAGCTTGCTCCCGGTATAGTTCAGGAACACGTCCTCGAGAGTCGGTTCGTTCAGGCTGACGCTCTGGATGATCCCACCCTTCGATGATATCTTGTTGATTATCAGCGGGAGCAGGGTGCGGCCATTGCTGAGGTAGATCGAGAGCGCGTCATCTTCTTCGTCCAAAAGTGCCACGCGCTCGACTTCGTCGATTTGCTCTAGCTCATTGACAAACAGGGACGCGTTCTTTGAGAGTTTCATTTCGATGATATCCTTGCCCTTCAGGCTTGCCTTGAGCTCGGACGGGGTTCCAACCTTTGCCATCTGCCCTCTATTGACTATTCCCACCCTGTCGGACATTCGGTCGGCCTCATCCATCATGTTGGTCGCAAGAAGGACTGTCGTGCCCTCCTGTCGCAATTCATCGATCATGTTCCAGACCATGAGACGCGAAGGAACGTCGAGGTACGCGGTAGGCTCGTCAAACACCGCGACCTTCGGCCGCTGGACAAACACTTTGGCGTTCTCGATCTTTTTCTTCGTGCCCCCGCTCAGCATCCATGTCCGCTTGTTGGCTTCTTCCAGTATGCCAAATTTACCGAGAACCTCGTCGATGCGCCTTCTGGCTTCCTGTCTTTCTACGCCGGTCACTCTGGCGTGCCATTCCAGGATCTCCCTAGCCGAAAGGATTCTGTCATACTTTGGATCCTGGAAGCTGATGCCGATCAGCTCCTTCACCTTTCCCGGCTCCTCCAAGACGCTGTGGCCGTCGACCCGGATATCGCCGGATGTCGGCCGATAGACTGTTGCCATCGTCATTATCAGGGTCGACTTGCCTGCCCCGTTTGGTCCGAGCAGGCCGAAGACCTCTTTGTCTTCTATGGTGAAAGTTACACCCCTTACGGCCTGGAAGGCCTTGTAGCTCTTGTGGACGTCTAAGAACTCAATCAAATTCTACTTCTCAGACCACCCGGACGCGAAGAAGGAGATCAAGGATAGCTAATGGATCATTTCACAAGGTCGTCACCGAGCTCTTGAAAATGTTTGGTTTCGGGGACGAGTCGAGCTTCTTTTAGGTCTTTCAGCTATTCACATCTCGGAAGTGGGCAATTACTCAATTGAACTCGACATGGAATTTGCTACGTTCTCGAATTAACGGTCAAAAGCGTGGATCACACCGATCTGCTTATTGTCAATTATTCTATAGTGAATTCTCTACTTGATACCAACTTACTGCTACTATCTTATATTTTGACATCTTTTTTTATTAGGAATCAAAACTGTACTTTGGTTAGATCTCGTAAATTGTCGGCTTATCGCAAAAGAGAGGAACTAAAAGAGAAGCTCTTAGAAGAAGTGAAGGGGCACAATCATTCCGTTAGTGAGAAATGTAGCGTTCACTGCCCTAGAAACGAACATTACAAAGGACCAGTTAAGAAGTCAGGTCTACCGCAAAGAAAGTAGGCGGTATTTTGGAGTTGATGGGCGTTATATCGCTTCCAGAAGCACCGTAGATCAGAACTTTTTGTCCGCCCATAAACACTTCGAACTTGATGCATTGGGCTTCCGCCCTAATCAGACAATCCAAGCGATTCGGAGCTGAGTTACAGGAGCCAAATTTACTTAGCTAACAGACTAGACTAAATAAGAAAGACATAGAAGCATAAGCAAGAAGAGAGGCTACCCAACACACGCAACACACACACACACTCATTTCTTATTGAAACAAAGTGCTCTATGATTCTTGAAACAATACTCACAAACTTTAGAATTGTGAAAAGGGCAATATCTGAAATAAACTGATAATGCTCTATTACAATCTGCGCATGTTTCCAGAGTTTGCATCTACATTCTTTCTGTATTTCTCTTTAGTTTAGAGCGCTCTCTGTCTGCCTTCAGGTCTGCTTTCAAAATCTCTCTTTCTTGTTTAGAAAGTTCTTTTCGAATATTCCTGAATGCTTTCTTGATTTCTCTGTCTACCATTTTCTCACATTCTCTCTAATGCGGTTCTAGCACTTTGAACCATATTCAAACGCTGTTTTCTCTTTCTCTCTTCCTCTTCGAGTTTCATTTTTCTTAATTTCTGTGCGTCTATTTCGTTTTCTGTTTCTTCATACTTTGCTTTATCATTCATAATTTCTCAACTTTACCTCTAGATTTATCGCCATACTTTTTCTGAAATTCCTCTAAATTTTTCACTTCGAATACTTGATGTTGCTGTTTTGTATGAGCAATTGCGTCTTTTTTCGAATTGAGATACCCTCTGCATGTTGGATAAGTGCAGTAGTAAGTTTTCTGTTTTCTATGTAGTCCTAACAATTTAATCAAACTCTGTCTTTATACCGTTCATCATAACTGATTTCCTCTTCTCTCTGAATTGCTTCCTTTTCTCTTTGTAATCGTTTTGCTCTAATTTCTTGTTTCATTTTCTCTGCCCTTTCTCCGTGAACTTTTGTCGTTTCAAACACTTCCAAAATGTATTTTCTTAAATTCACTTCGCAGTTTTCCGTTTAGCCTTTAGGGCATAATAGCGCTGTAACTGATATTCTATGCGTTCTCTTCTATGCGTGTAGTAATACTTTGTTTGGTAGACCAAACGTTCAAGTCTATACACTTTATTTTCTAATTGCTTTATTCTGTCCATAGTCTCAACTTGATGTTAATTTTACAAATCTGCCGTTCTTCGCCCTAGCAACGAGTATCTTTCTACCATTTCGATTAACAGTGTCTAATCTGTAAAATGGGGAAATTCTAGGTCTAGGTCTTTCTACGATTTTTCTTTCTTTAACGCTTAGACGTTCTGGTTTTACTAGTCCCTTTTCTTTCCATTGGTCTAATTGTGCTTGAACTAGTCTATCGTTTCCATTGAAGAGATTAACAAGTTGTGATTCATCCTTTCTACCCTCTTCTCTAACAATGCGTTTTAGAAAATCGAGTGCATCCTTATAGTGAGAATGTTCAGAACGTCTATGCACCAAAACTAATATTCACTTCTAAATTGTGCTAGAATAATCGAGTGTCTTTGAATGCAAAAGAAACAAAGCCTAAACGGCATATTGATAACGCTCTCATAGTTAGAGCAAAATAACCATACTGTTTTTCGTATGTTACATTCTGAGCAAAATCGACGACTTCGAGATAAGGAAATATCGAAGGTATCGCGTAGACTCCCATCTCTCACTCTAACGCTTCCATTATTGGAAACTGGCGAGTTGTAGACTAAATCCTCAAAATTCTTTGAGGAACGATCACTGTTTACGCTTTCTATCTTCGAGAGCATAATTCATTCACTTCTTTTTTTCAGGAATATGATTCCCGTTTGAATCAGTGGAAAGTTCTCCAGTTTCTAGCGGAGCAAAAGAAATATTTTCGTTTTCATCTTCGATTAATTCTCCAGAGTCAATTAGTAGTTTAATAACTTCATCTTTTACATAACGGCTCGTATGTCCTGATTTTAGAGCAAGAACCGCGATTGCCTTTCGCTTCGCACATGGAACAATCGTTTTCAAAACTTTGAAGGCAAACTGCCTACTTTTCTTATTATCATCCATCGGGTCTATAGTGCCAAAAACCATTTTCAGTTCTCACTATATACTGTTCGTAAACCTACACGTTCAGCACAACTATAGCATATTCCGATACGTTGAGAGACAATCCAACATAGTTCTAAATCCCTCACTTGATTCTTGCAGTATCCGCATTTGTAATAAGTCAGGTGATTTTCTTCATACTGAGTCTCTAACATTATTTCTTTCCCAAAAGATAGGGTTCGTAAACCCTTAACTATCGCCTTAAAGTAAAACTAACCTCATGCCACTTAGTAAGGAACGAATGAAAGACTACATGAAAAAATACCGTAAGAGGAATCCTGATTATCAATTTGAAGATAAAATTGCGTCTAGAATGCGAATGAGACAACGAAGGAAGAGATTTTCAAAACTCGGAGATTCTCCAATCAGTAATACGATAACTGAGGAAAATACCCTTAGAGAAAGAGCAGACTCGCTTTCAAAGAAAATTGTGAAACATAATCCTAACCTTAATGAGAATGAATTCAAGACGGAAGAAACAATTTTAGAATTGATGAAAACCATTCAGCAATTTGATTCTGAACCCAATTACGAATTCTTTCTTAGGTATGTTGCCGAATATTATTGGAAAATAAAAAACGCTCGCACTTTGCCAATACAAAAACTCGTTCAACAATTTGAACCGAAATATCTGCGTGCTACAGAGAGATATTTCGAGATTTATCTTAAGGGGAGAATTTAACCTGGCCGACATAAATTATTAGACTGAAAGGGCCACAGACCTAGACATTCTCATTTTTGGCCAACTTCCCTTCCTATCTCAGGTTGTATGTCTCGATTACAGGCACCGAAGGAGATTGTTGAAGAGGCTTATAGAGAGGAGAGGGACGCAAACGTAAGCAAGAGGATATTCCTCGTTCTGAAGGTCAAGTACGAGGGTGTCCCGGCGTCGCACGTAGCAAGGGAAGTTCACCGGCACAAATCATGGACGACACCGTGGCTTAGACGTTTCGAGAAAGATGGGCTAGAAGGACTCAAGACGATGGAAAGGAGCGGGAGACCTCCGAAGCTCGATCACAACAAGTTCATTGCGGTGAAGAGGAAGGTCGTGAAGAACGAATGCGGCTGGACCGTGAAGGAGGTCAGGGAGATGATCCGCAAGGAAGCAGACGTGGCATACACTGAGAGACACATCTACAGGTTGATGCAGAAGTGGGGAGTGAGAGCAATTGTCCCTGACAAGAGGTTACTTCACAAGGCTTCCCTCGAAGAGAGGCTCGAATTTAAAAAAGGACCGCAAGACTCCTCAGGAATATCCCGGAAGGCTTCACCGTAGCATCCGAAGACGAATCAATCTTCGTCCAGAACATAGAAACCAAAAGGGTGTGGGCGGTCAAAGGGATTCGACCGATTCGGATTGTGTCAGGCTCGCACGGCAACACCGTGGTGTTTGGAGCGATCAGCCTGGACGGGACACAAATCTTCAGGCAGTACGAGAAATTCAATGGCGAGACATTCCTCGACTACCTGAAGAAGGTGCACAGGAAGTTTGGATCACTCTATCTCTTCCTTGACAAAGCAAGGCAACACCACAAAACCAGGATCGTAACTGATTATTTGGGTAAGAACAGGAAGACTCTCAGAGTCAGATGGATCCCGACAGCTTCGCCAGAGTTCAACATGATGGAGGAGTGTTGGCGCGAGGGTGAGAAGGATCTCTCAAGGCTTCCAACCTTTCCGACGTCATTGAAAGAACTGAAATCAATCCTGGCAGAATACTATCGAACGCGAAGGTTTTGCTCGCATCTTGACATGAAGAAATTCCTTCTGACCAACAGGTGTCTATGAACTTATGTCGGCCAGGTTAGTATGCTCGAAGTTATCACAAAGCCGAATTCTCTTTGGGTTGCAGATTTCTGTTTTCTCACTCGAAGAATGCCTAAGAAGTTTCACGATTACCGTCTATACAATAAACCGCACACTCCTAGACCTAGAGGAAATACACGAATCAATATCGGGGAAAATGTAGTCTTTCTGCCTAAATGGTTGCGTTGGAATTACGATAGTTCTCAGTTCAATAAATGGACTAGACGAGAATTCAAACCTAAAGATAGAATCAAAGTCTATGATTCTCCAGTGGTTCTATTCGCTATTCAAGATGTGGCATCTCGTCTGATAGTGCATGCTTGTCTAAAACATGCACCAAAAGAAATTGTTTCACGGTCTTATCAGTATCCTCACTGGTTCAAATTAGACGAATGCCTTAAACAATCTCTTCAAACTCTGCCTAACTATTCTCATAAACTTCATTTCGCTTTAGATTCAATGATTCAGAGAAAATATTCAAAGAGTGTTTTGGGTAAATGGATAGATACCTTTCCAATTACTAGCGAGAGTAAGTTTCTAAGTTCAACACTCGAAGCATTTTTCGGGAGATTACAATACGAGTTTCGAGACGATCTAACTCAAAAGAACCTAGATACTTACATCAAATTTTGGAATAATGAAAGGACAATGAAGGTTTTGAATAATAAGACCCCTTCGAGCATTTACTATTCAGATTACTATTGAGTGTGTGTGTGTGTGTGTGTTGCGTGTGTTGGGTAGCCTCTCTTCTTGCTTATGCTTCTATGTCTTTCTTATTTAGTCTAGTCTCTTAGCTAACTACCTAGCTAGTCAGTCAGCTAGCTGACTTTGCTTGGCATTTATACGCAAGGAACTCCTTCCTACTCTTATCTGGATTGCCTGTGGGAGCGGGCAGAATACGGCGCACTGTTTTATTACGTTATCTTTACTAGGAGTTACGCATTTGGCCGAAAAGAATTTGGCCAGGATTGTTTCTCTGGTTCATCAGACGCTGCATGAACCCTCCAAAATGCGATGACAATGACTACATAGACTTCCTGATAGCATCCCAGAAATCATTCGCTTGCACCGAAGCTGCTAGATGTCAGCCTGATGATGATGCAGGAGTCACGCCGCCAGCACACGATAGCTTCACCCGCCTTCTGGAGAGACTGCCTGCGGATACAGAAGCGCTCTGGGATGAGGCGAAGAGGATCATCGCCGTTACTGCGGGAGGAGTACTGATAGTCGATGATTCAACTCTGGACAAACCGTACGCGGAGAAGATGGATTACGTCACGTACCACTGGAGCGGAAAACACCACAGTGTGGTGAAGGGGATAAATCTCATCACAACACTATGGAGCGATGGTAACGCCCTCATTCCATGTGACTTTAGACTCTACAATGCGTCAAAAGACGGTCTCACCAAGAACGATCACTTCCAGGACATGTTGTTGGTTGCAAAGCAGAGAGGGATGGAACCAAAATACGTCCTCTTTGACAGCTGGTACTCGAGCATGGAAAATCTGAAGCTCATCGCAAGGGAGCTCGGGTGGCATTTCTTCTGCCGCCTCAAGGAGAACAGGCTCGTCAATCCAACGGGCAGAAAAAAAGGAAACAAACCAATCAAGGACGTGGAGATCCCGCCTGAGGGAACCACGGTTCATCTCATGGGATTCGGAATGGTCAGGGTGTTCAGGACAGCCTCCAAGAAAGGAGACATTGAACACTGGGCTACCGATGACGTTGGGATGAATGAGGAAAAGAGAGATGAACTCTCTGACCAAGGATGGGGAATCGAGGAGTACCACAGAGGAGTCAAGCAGTGTTGTGGCATTGAGAGGGCTCAGGTCAGGAAGGCGACATCCATTCTGAATCACATCCACATGTCAATAAGGGCGTTCATACGTCTAGAATTGTGCAGATTGATGACCGGGATAAGCTGGTACGAAGCGAAGGCGAGAATCGTCAGAGATGCGATAAGGAGCTACATTGCACACCCAATCTATCTTCTTGGGTCAACCGCGTAACTCCTATTTACAATAAGCTACTGAAAAAAAGAAAAGGAAAAAGGCGTTGAGAGCCCCTATTCTATTTCAAAATGCTACTTTCCGAAAAATTCTTCCGGAGTCACTGCGACCTCGTACGATTTTGGAACAAGGCGAGATTTTGCTTTGCGACTTCGGAAAAGTAGATTCGGCCGGCCTTGTTGAGCCATTCATATTCCTTCACATGGAAGATGTACACGACGGAAGCGTCTTGCGGCAGAAACGGTCCCTCTGCTGTTCCGCCGATCTCCTCCTGAATGTGCTTTTGAAGCGCCTGCAGTTTCCGGAGGTCCTCCTCGAAGTGCTCTCCTTCATAATCCGCTTTCCAGATGATGATCAAGCCGATCATCCTCTTTTCTATGGGCGCGCCTCGAAGATCCGGTTGAACGGCGTCTGAGTGGCCCGCCTAAATCTGGTAAAGCCGCCAGCTTTGACTGCCTTCTCTATTTGAGAATCACCCGCCTGAGCTCCCAACGCGAGACCTACCTCTTGGGATATTGAGGCCGGAGTGCAGAGCATCGTGGATGCGCTGTAAAAGATCCTTCCCACCGGATTCAGATTATCCGCAGTCAACTCGTTCGCCATCGGTTCCACGATCATCCACGTTCCGTCCGGGTTCAAGGATTGGCAAACATGTCTTGCCGCTCCTGTGGGGTCTCCCATATCGTGAAGCGCGTCGAAAACGGTCACAAGATCGAAATTCTCTCCAGGGTAGGCTTTTGCGTCTGCGACCACGAACTTTATCCGGTCCGCTAGCCCTTTCCTCTCTGCAATTTTCCTCGCGGTTTGAATAGAGAGCTCGTGATAATCGTAGCCCACAAATGAGGAATTAGGATAGGCTTGCGCCATGATGATCGTCGATGCACCGTGCCCGCAACCGATATCTGCTACATTTGCGCCTCGCTCAAGCTTGGCTACCACGCCCTCGAGCGAGGGAAGCCAGGACGGAACCAAGTTTGCAGCGTATCCCGGTCGGAAGAACATCTCCGTACCACGGAACAGGTATCCGTCATGCTCATGCCATCCTAGGCCTCTTCCTGTCCTAAACGCATCGACAACCTTGGGCTCGTCCCGGAAAATGGCGGAAGCAATGTAAAAGGCACCCGGAAGATACGCAGGGCTGGAGTCATCTGCCAGAGTAAATGCCTGTTCTGGCGTGAGCCAATATTTTCCCGTCTTCGGGTTGTACATTGCATAACCTGCGGCCGCCTGAGAAGCGAGCCACTCCTGTACGTATCTCTCCCTGGTGCCTGTTTTAGAGGCCAGCTCTTGGGCACTCGAGCTCTCCCGCTCCCGCCATTGCCTTGTAGAGGCCCAACTTTTCTCCGAGAATTATGGTGGGCGCATGAAGCGCTGCACCAAAGTCGGCTACGAACTTTCCTACGAATTCATTCAATTTGACTTGATCCAAGTCCATTTTGTTTCAATAGCACAGGCTCCGGGTGTGACGTTAAACTGTCCTCAACGAAAAAGGGGAAATTAAACCAAAACGTTGAAAGACAAAATTCCCAATTCATTCCGGTAGATCCAATCAATGGAAGAAATGGAGGAGGTGCTTTTCGCGCTTTCCAGCGAAGATCGAATGAAACTCTTCTCCGAGATAAAATCGCAAGATTTACGCCTCACCGACCTGGCCGCACGTTTGAGCTCTTCTGTACAGGAAACTTCCAAGCATCTGACTCGCTTGACCGATTGCAAACTCATCGAGAAGACTTCTGGGGGAACCTACAGTCTCACCCCGTTTGGAAAACTGACGAGCGATATATTGCCCTCTATTAGCTTCGTTTCCCGATACAGAAAGTATTTCCTCACCCACGACATCTCATTTCTTCCCAAAGATCTCCTGATGCAGATCGGCCAGCTGTCGGAAAGCAAATTTCAAGATCATGTAACAAACGTTCTTGTGGAGTGCCAGCACCTGCTCGGCATTGCAGAGAAGTATTTCTGCTGGAGCATCGACGAACCACTTCCCTGGTTCAATACAAAGAAACTACCTTCGGAGACCTTCGTTAAAATCCTCTTGCCGGCATCTACAACCGCAGAAGCTGTTCAAAGAGCCAGGGAAATTGTGGGAGGCCGGCCGGAATTTCGCTTCGCCGAAGAAGTGAAAGTAGGAATTGCCTTAAACGAACGCCTGGCGGGAGTGGTTTTTCCGGATACCGAAGGACGGATGGACTTGAGATCCGGTTTTATTGGTTATGACCAGATCTTTCAAAAGTGGTGCTTGGATCTTTTCAATTCGATGTGGCAAGCGGCCTCTCCGCGCTGGCCGCCGAAATTAGAGGAAGAACTTTCCCACCGGTAATAGAAGCGGAGATTATATCTCCACGGCCATGTCTATGTGATGAGTGCCCTTCATGTGGTCGCTCAACTGCTTTGAATTGACGAAGGTCATCTCACAGCAAGCCAGCGAGACGTCAAAAGCAGGAACGTTGTGATCTTTTCTCATGTGAGACGTCAGAATTTCCGAATTGTCGTACATCAGTCCGCAGCACTCGTACTTTGCCATAATTCTTTCATTGTGGTCGATGGTGTCTCAGATAATATCTCTTTCGCACCATCACGAGTAAAGAACCCCGAGCTTTTCTTAGTGTTACTAGTAAATACGTGCGCGAATCCCGTACCTCGCCTGATCTGTACGTTTCATCTTTCAAAAATCCTGTGAATTGACATGTATTTTTACTAATAAATTCGTGCGGGGGTCCCACATTCCGCGCGTGGGATCATTCTGAAAGTTGATTTTACTAGTAAGGGATAAGGCACTTCGCTCTCGCCACTACTTCATTGGAAAGGATAATTTCTTTCACTATACAGTCTAGGCGACGGTACTTTACAAACAACTGATGCGCGTCAAGTAAATTCGTGTTCGAATCCCCCCATCCCGCAGATGGAATTCACTAATGCGACTAAGCTATTGAAAAGAATCAAATCTCGGCTCCGAACACTCAAGCTGGGGCCTTGGACTCCCTTGCATATTGTTTCAGATTGAACTTCTTCGGGCAATCCTTGACATGATTGTGAGAAACGCGATGAGAGCAAAAAGGCGTGGGACCATGGCCATTACGCTCCCTAGAGAAAACTCTGGAGTGGGAATAATTGAAGCTGACTGAGCGGCGGTCTGCCAATTTTCGAGAGGACATTATTTCATGTTGCGAGCATTATTGCCCTGAAGAGAAAAAAAAGGGGGTAGGGGGACCGCGACAGGAAAATGAGACAGATTTCTCCTGCCGCCAGTGGGCCCCTGTGCTACTTGCTCTTTAGTTCGCTCTTTGCTTCGTCCCTGCTGAGGCCGTTGGGGTAGTCCTTCGAATGGATACGCCGAACATGTTCCTGTACCACGGCTATCGCTTCGTCTTCGCCGTGTGGAGTTGCGAAGGAGAAGCCACAGGGGCAATCTGCGCCTAATTTGGAAGCCATCTGCAATTCTGGAGGACGGGGTTCTGATGGTTAAACCCTATTCAACGAAAGGGTAGAAAATAAACAAAAGCGTTGAAAGCCTAGAGCCATATAGGCAGGCAGAGCAACAAGGACCTAATCCCCATGTTCATCGTCATAAGCGCTTCGATGAATCCCGAAAGATCCCAACATTTTTGCTATCACTTTTTACCAGTAAATTCGTGCCCAAATCCCACATTCACGTACTCGTGATTTGCTCGTAAACTTCGCGCACAAATCCCGTTTCCTGCCCGACTTCTGGTTTTGCAGGATTACAGAGGGTTTGCATTTTTACTAGTAAATTCGTGCGGGGGTCCCACATCCCGCACTCGGTGGGAAGACAGTTACAATCAGCGCATTTGATCTGCATGTTGATTCCAGACCTTAGTAGAATATCTTCCCCAGACAAACTCTGCGCCAAAACTTGCAGCGAGGATCGCAAGGAATGCAAGCCAGAACAGACTCCAATTTATTGCTAGCACTGAAAGAACTCCAAACGCACCAATAACAGCAAGCGCAGGAAATCCGATCCCATCGATCAGACAATGGACTCTGCCGCAAGACCTACCATTGAGAAAACACCCTATTCCAATCCATGTTACGGAGATAGTCCAGAATATACCTGCCTCAGTTACCGTGAGAAAAGCGTGACCGTATGCGTATGAACTGACAAACACAAGAAGCGCAGGTACTCCCCAAAGCAAGTAACACCATGGAGGTTGCTCCAGATTTCTGGTGTGAACTATTGGAAGTGCCGAACCAGAATTGCTTCTCCGAGCTCGTTCCTTCATAGTAAGGATCATACTCATACTGATATTCAAGGAATTCTCTTAACGCAAACTTCGATTACTTTCAATCAGCTTCAGCAAAAGTCAAAGCGATAGTTCTTTAGCAAGTCACTGAACCTGTGACGTAGAGCCAGTATTGGAGTTCTCGGCTATGGCTAAAGATCGTCCCACAAAGAATTGATCTCGCACTCGGGATTTACTAGCGAGCCCAAACCCATGAAGCTCAGCTCACCGCATTTCGCCCGTCAGCCTCCAAAACTGTGGTCGCGTATCTGTTAGCGCTGCCTCAGATAATCTTGCAATTCAGTGATAGGAGGCTCGACGTTTATCTGCCACAGCAACGCGTTCATTTCCCCCCTGTGCTGTAGTCCTTCCTCGACCATGTGCATGAGAATTTCCCGAAGCTTGATGCTCCAGGTTTGATCAGGTGCCTCATGAACCGAGAGGACTCTTTCCAGATCCGTCGGTGTCATCGATCTCACAATATCTATGACCAAAGAGTCGATCTTTCGTTCGTCGTCGACCACCTCGAGCTCGGTATACTTCTTTTGCTCGCTCATCGTCGTCGCGTCCGACGTCCGGTTATTGTAGACATAGACAAACCACCATCTGTAAGCATCCAATACATGAACGAATATGTCCACAATGGAGGGATATGAAGCTCCCCTATTCCTGTACCTCTCTGCCTCGGGGACTTTTTCGCTGAAAATAAGTCGCAAGTATTTCTTTCTCACAAACGAATTGTATTCGTACCATTCGCGGATAGAATCGAGCTCTGACTTCATATTTTTCTTAACGCGATCAGTCCACACGAAATCGTATACCACTTTTATTCTCATCGCGAGTCCATACATTCCCAACGAAAAGAAAACTATTTTCATTTAACAAGAAAAGACCGAGAGTTCTCACTTACAGTCGCTCAGGGGATAGTTGTCGCTCAGATGAGCTCGGACGTATGTACGGATGGATGAGTGGGGGGGAGGAAGTTGTGGTTAGGGCTCGCTAGTAAAATGCAGTTCAAATCCCACTTTCCGCGCACTGAATTATTCTGCAAGTGGATTTTACTAGTGAAGTCGATGGCGATATATTCTCCTCCTTTGGAATTATTTCAAAAAGTACCTTATCACCAAGGATATGAGAATCATTGTTCCACTTACGAGTGGACTCGTTTCTAAGTTGTCAGTTAGTGTCACTCTGAGACTCAATTTCAGCGGTGCCAGGCTAGCGAGCTCTTAAGTCAAGTTCAATCGTGTATTGTTGATTGAACTCAAGTCATAATCACCAATCGGCAACCGAGCCATCATCATAAGATACATGAGGAAGATCTTCCCCTTTAAACGGATAATTCCAGAGAGAGTCTTCATCTAGCTCTACCCCGAATCCTGGTCCCATTGGTAATTTCAAGTAACCATCCTCAAATTCCAGTTGTTTCTTTAGCACGCCCTTTCGAGCGCCAATTTCGTTCGGAATCATTTCTTGAATAAGAAAATTAGGCGTACTAAAGTCCAGATGAAGCGAAACGGCAGTTGCTAATGGGCTATTAGGGTTGTGGGGTGAGACTGAAATATAGTTGCATTCAGCGACAGAGGCAATTTTCTTGCATTCGGTAATTCCACCTGCGTGGCATAAATCAGGTTGGATGACGTCCACAGCTCTACTTTGGATGAGGTCCCAGAATCCAAATTTGGTGTAGGACCTTTCCCCAGCAGCGATAGGCACTTTACTTTTTTCCGCAACGCGTTGAAGAGCACCAAGGCTGTCAGGAGGAACGGGTTCTTCCAAGAATAGCAAATCATACGGCTCAAGTTCAGAAGCGAGAATGGAGGCAGTAGCCGGATCCAGTCTTCCATGTGCATCGAGCATTATATCAACTCCCTCGCCAACAGCATTTCTTACTGCTTCCACTCGAGCTAAAGTTTGCTTGATAGGCCTGCGTTCCATGACCTCAACTTTGTTGGGGATTGAGATGATGTCGTAGCTGTTGGCTCCGTCTGTCAGAAGTTTCAGGGCCTTGAATCCTTTATTCACCATCCGTTTTGCATTTTCCGCCAGATCTTCGGGAGTAAGTCCTGCGACATGAGTGTATGTTTTGACCTTGTCACGACAAGGGCCCCCGAGTAATTTGAAAACGGGGCATCCTAAGCTTTTGCCCAAGAGATCCCATAGGCATTGGTCCACTCCCGAAATTGCGCTGCATAGAACAGGCCCCCGCGCCAAAAGGACCCCCTATACATGGCCTGCCAGTGTCTTTCGATTTCAGTGGCATCTTTGCCAATAAGATATCGCTTTAATTCCAAAATAGCTGTCTCAGTTGTTTGTTCTCTACTCTCAAGTGTAGATTCCCCGTATCCAACCAATCCGTCAGAGGTTTCAACTTTGACGAAAAGCCAGTTTCGTCCAGCTGTTCCTCCTGCAAGAATTGTTCTGACATCGCTGATCTTCATCTTGTTAATCACGCCTGATTATTATCGTCAAAGGGACTGTTTCGCCCCTATAAATGAGAATTTTCCATTGGTGCAGTCTTATTATTGAATACGTGGAAGACTAGCACTTTTGGTCAGATCCAACTATCAGGGCTTGAGGAGGATCCTCGCTGACTCATGCAACATCGCGGACTGATGAGCAGTAGATGATCAAGGTGCGGAAATAGACGTTCCTATGACCGTGAAATAAGCAGGGCGTCAATGTTGTATTGCCGCGTGGTCGATTTCAGACCGACCAGACGTAGTGTTCCGACTCTTTCACTGTTCTTTGCTAGAATTTCAGTGTGTCGTCAATGTGTTGCCAAGATATCGGTGACAGCAAGTGTTAATCAATGCGAAGCAGAAGCCCAGCTCAAGCCGCATAGTAACTAGTCAAAAGAGAAACCACTTCTAAGGCCGCGGAAAGCTAGAAAAGATTTCTAGTATGATATTGGTGCTTTTACGGAGTGCACACTTAGGGTCGGGCCAGTTAACAATTACAATCGGCCACAAGGCTTTTATCGAGCTGGCTCTTTCGCGCTACTCGAGCTATCCAGTTGGCACAACCAACTCAGACGAAGGTCTTCGCCAGGGATGCCACGGGCCTGGTGCGGGAACTCGGTTTTAGAGACCATTTACTCATCTCGCAGGGGATCGTCCTAATCATCAACGGATTCGTAACGACCGTCCTCTTCGCGCCCTACTTCTTCCCGGGCGCCAATCTGTACGCCGTTTTCGCCTTGGGTGGGATACCTCCGCTGTGCATGGCGTATGTCTACGGGAAGCTCAGCGCAGGGATGTCCCGAAGCGGTGGAGACTATGTTTGGTCGACGCGTATCGTGGGTCCGATTTATGGCACGATTCAGGTCGTGTTCCTCATCGGTGCTCTGGTCTATTACAATGTCTTTAACCTCTGGGACCAGTTCGTCATAGGGCTTGGGCCGTCGTTCTTTGGCGTGGGAGCGGCAATCAAGAGCGCCAGTCTCACGAGCCTGGCCACGAACCTCGCCTCAACCGCCTGGGGCTTTCCGCTCTCCTTCGTCGTGCTTATTGTGATAATACTGATTGCCCTGCTAGGGATACGGGCGTACTCCATCTTCTGCAGAATCAGTGTGCCCATGTACCTTCTCGTTGTGACCTTGTTCGCTATCGGCGTCGGCATCCTATCAAGACCCGACGTCGCGACGAGCTTCAACAGCGCGATGTCCTTCGTGGGCTCCAACACCACATATCAGAGTGTGTTATCCACCACAACCGCAGGTGGCTATTCCGCGACCGCGTTCAGCCTGCCCAACACACTCCTGGCCGCTATTCCGTGGGGATTCCTTACCTACGTCGGTTTCAACTTCAGCTCATACGCTGCGGGGGAGACGAGGAACGTCAAGACGAGCATCTATAGAGCATACATACTGTCCTGGGTAACCACGATAGTCGCGCTTGAAATCCTGACCTTCCTCGTCTATAGCAGTTTCACTACGCAATTTCTCAATTCTCTCGCCTACGTTGCGGGGGTCCACCCTACCGCGTTCCCCGTTGATCCTTTCCCCAATTTCCTTCTGTCACTGCAAGACCCTGCCATCGGCGCGATAGTTGGAATAGGCTTGTTCCTGGGATGGATGATCAACTCAACGGGACTCGTTATTTTCTCCTCGCGAATGGTCTTTGCGGCCTCCATGGACAGGATTCTCCCGAAGAGCTTCGCGAATGTGAGCGACAGGTTCCATTCGCCGCACGTCGCGACGATTCTCATCGGTGTGCTCTCTGGGGCGTACTTGACAGTATACTGGGAATATGGTGCGATTGCATCTATCCTGAATTCATCCACCATGATCCCCATAGGGCTCGGCATGCCACTCCTCGCTGCTGGCCTGTTTCCGATCATAAGGCCCAGCCTCTACAAAAGACTCTACGGATCAATGAAGGGCGCTTGGTTGATGTCGGTAGCTGGCTTCGTGGGAGCGGCGGGATTTGCGATATACGTCATCTCCGAGACATCGCCCCTGGTGAGCGGAACCTACCTCGGAGCGAGCCTCGGTGATGCATACGCGGAGGTTGGGGTAATCATCCTCATCGCCCTGCTGATACTCGCCTGGGGCAGGTACAATGCTCACAAGGCAGGTACCACACTTAGGACGATATTCTCTGAGATTCCGCCCGAGTAGCCTCTGCCCCGCAATCAAAAGCGAGAGCCACAACTCCGCAGGTGCAGACAGCAGCTCCGGTAAACTGAGAAAACCGTTGGGTCCTGCCACTCGAATATTTTTAGCAATCGAGTGGTCGGATATCCCTAATTGGGATGTTTTCGTCGGGGACGGTTCTGGACAATTAAAGGGCTTTTGCTAACTCTTTTAGCGAAGCCGAAATCGAAGGAAAGCCATGAAATTTATCCCGGCAAACAAACCAGAGGACTGTGATCGTCTGATTGTTGAAGCAATAGAGAAGGGTGACATTGAAACGTCTGTGGCTCTTTACGAGCCCGATGCCGTGCTTTTCGCGGGACCAGATGAGCTCCTCAAAGGAAAGGATGCAATTCGCAAACAAAATGAGAAGGGCATCGCTTCGAAATCAAAATTCATCATTCACGATATCAAAACCGTGATGAGTGGAGATGGTACGATAGCCACAACTCGAATGAAAATTACATCCATCGATATGGATCCCAAAACCGGGAAAGAAGTGCGCAACTTAATCAATACTCTAGAAGTGGTTAGAAAGCAGCCTGACGGAACTTGGCGCTTTGTAATCGACGACCCCTTTGGCGGGAATCGCGCAAATATGTAACAGTAAGTGGGTTCATTCTTTTTTTTTGCGAGTCCGGCCTGGAATTCAAGGACTTAGGAGTGCACGCCTTGAAAGGAATGCCCTAAAGATGGAGACTTTACGAAGTGAAAAGTTCCTAGCCCAACATCGCTATACATCTCGAAGTGATTTTTACTAGTAAATTGGGGTTCAAATCCCACTTCTCGCATTTTCGCAATAACCCTCGATGTCTAGAGAGTGAGGCGCCAGTTTTCCCAGCGTCTCAGTCAGCTCCAGATTTTCTGAATAATCAACGGGACAAGCGATTACGGAGACGGTGTTATCCACAAGGGCTGTTTGCAGAGTGGGGAGCAAATCTTCTGTTCGTTTTATTGCGTATCCATTGGCGCCGTAGCTTTCGGCTAACTTTACGAAGTCTGGGTTACCAAAGTCAACTAGCGAATGATGGCCTAACTCAAGATCCATTTTCCACTTGATCAGCCCATAGCTCCTGTCTTCCCATACCAACACTACAACAGGAATTTTTTCGCGTATCGCTGTCTCGAGTTCCTGCGAGTTCATGAGGAATCCAGCGTCACCAGACGCCGCCAGGACTTTACGATCAGGGAATGCAAGCTTCGCACTAATTGCGCCTGGGAACGAAAAGGCCATGGTTGCGAGACCATTGGAAATAAGACATGTGTTCGGCCGGTAAGTGGGGTAAAGACGAGCCATCCACATCTTGATAGCCCCCGTATCAACAAGTACGATATCTTCTTCGCCCATTGCTGCTCTGATGTCTGCTACGATTCGTTGGGGCTTGACCGGATAAGAGTCGTCTTTTCTTCCTTTGTCTAGCTCTTCACGAAGGAGGCTGCGAATCTTGATATCTGTTGTATTCAATCCAGTCGTTGCCCTAACTTGTTGAGAAAGAATGTCAAGTGACTCTGAAATGCTGCCTTGTATACCGACGGCGACATGATAATGAGCGTCGACTCCCGCTGGATAACGATGTATGTGAAGAATTTCTTTGTCCCCTTTTGGATTGATGCTCTCGGGATCGAATTCCTGCAGATCGTAGCCGACGCATAGAATCACGTCAGCCTGATCGAATGCAAAATTCACGTAATCATGGCGCATGAATCCTGCGGCCCCCAGAGAATTTGGCTGATTGTCTGGAAAAACGCCCTTTCCCATAAAGGTCGTTGCCACAGGTATTCCAAGACGCTCAGAGAAGCGTGTAAGTGCTTCACTTGCATGATCACGGACAGCCCCATGTCCAGCCAGTACGATTGGTCTTTTTGCACCTCCTAGAACCTTGGCGGCTCTCTCTATTTGGGAAGCCGATGGGGAGGAGTCGCGAACGACATTGATCTCGAGCGGGTGGGATCCTTCAGGGGCTGGGAGGGCTTCGACATCCTCAGGGAGAGACAGATACACAGCTCCAGGTCGTTCTGTCTGGGCCTGCTTGAAGGCACTGCGCACCATCTCTGGAATAGCCTCTGCTGATCGGATCAGGTCAGACCACTTTGTGAGCGGTTTGAACAGGCTTACCAAGTCAACGCTTTGGTGAGATTCTTTGTAGATACGATTCAGTCCTACCTGCGCGCTTATTGCAACGAGCGGAACACTGTCAGTGTTCGCATCTGCCGTGCCGAGCACTAGATTGAGCGCTCCAGGTCCTAACGTTGCAATGCACACTGCAGCATGTCCCGTGAGTCTGCCGTAAATATCAGCCATGAAAGAAGCGGCTTGCTCGTGACGAACTAGAATAAAACGAATGGACGAACCATTGAAAGCATCGACCATGTGAATATTTTCCTCACCGGGTATTCCAAAGACGTACTTGACACCCTCATTTTCCAAACATCGCACTAGGAGTTGTGCGGCATTCATTGGGGTCTTAAAATTTTTAGTTGACTGTCCTTCCGTCGACAACTTTTGATCGGAACGACACACAACTACGAATTATTTAAGATGGAGGCATCATTATGCTGCTGCGATACCGTTGAGTAAGAAAGGACCAAAAAAGTCAGAAATATTGTCAATAGGCGTGTCCGTAATGTGGTCGAACAAGACATCATTTTACTAGTAAATTGGTATTTGTCCAGCCCGAGGTATTTCTTTGCCATTCCGTCCAAGTGCTCCTCTGCTCCATCGAAGGTCACATCCCTGACACGCCCACGGATTACTGCCCTGTCGTAGGGATTCGTTGTGTCGAAGATATCGAGCGCGATCCTGGCATCCTTGATAGCGTTTGTGTATTGTTGGCTACCTTCAAAAGTATTGATTAGGACAATATCCCCGTCGTGATCGACCCACGTCGGCGTGACGTGAGGAGAGCCATCTGCCATCAATGTGGCAACGTTTGCGAAAGTCTTTGCCTCGATAAGCTTCTTGACAGAATCTGGAAGCGTCTTCATCTGCGTCAAAGATAAGATTGCAGTTTGTAATATATCTGACTGGGTAAGTAGCAAACGCTTCAGGTTGAAAAGTTTGCAAGGTTTCGACTCATAACTTTATCAATTTCGGAAACCAATTTTCTTCAACAAAGCCTGGAACCTGGGATCTGCCCGAAGTGCGTCGAAAGCAAAATCGCTGTTGATCGCTACAATATAACCCGCATGCTGCTCGTAAGCAATCTCTAGCGCCTCTACCGCCTTGTCCTTTTCACCCAAACTCGCATAAACTGCTGCAATTTCTGTTTGTGAACTCTGGCCTTGTTCCCTCATTCTAAGCAAGTCGGAAAGAATGTTTCTCACTTCATCCATTTTTCCTTCTCTAGCATACACGAAGGCGAGATCACTCCTTTGCATCATATTATTCCCGCCAGAAATTTCTAGGGCTTTTTTGATTTCAGAAATCCCTTTCTCAAAGATTCCTTTCATGGCATATGCAATGCCCAGATTGTTATGCGCCCAAGCTGAATTTGGATCTAGTTCAATGGCATTTCTGAGCTGTTCTATTGCATCGTCTACTCGATGAGAATAACAAAGCGACGTACCTGCCAATGTGCAAGTATAAGCCGACAATGGATCCAGTTCGAGAGCACTTTTGCATTCCAAAACCGATTCATCGAATCTTCTTACTAACACGAGCAAATCGGCGAGTGATAAATGACCTTCCACTAGATTGGGACTAAGTTCAAGGGCTCGTCTGATTTCTATTTCGGCAGCTCCGAAATTCCATTTATCAACAAGCAGAACCTGGCCGAGTGCGAGATGGGATTCAGGAACGGAAGGATCCAATTGGATTGCCCTTTCAGCAAACCTCTCGGCCTGTGGATAAGCTTCATTCGAAGGAAGCAACTCATGAGTACCAAGGTAAGCGTAAGATCTGGCGATCTCGGCGTAAGCTTGCGCATAATTTGGATCCTTTCGAATAGCCTGCTCGCAATAATCTATTGTTTTCTTGAATGAATCAAGTGTCACTCGGTGCCTGTAAGATCGACCCTTCAGATACAGTGTATAAGCTTCCAAGTTCTGAGCCGGTTTCTTTCCTAATTCTTTGCTTTCATTTGCTAGTATAGTGATCTGAAGAGAATCAGCGACCTTTTGAGCGATCTCTTTCTGCAATGAAAATACATTCTCGAATTTCCTATCGTAATCTCGAGACCACAGATGCTCGTCATTTACCACGTCTATTAACTGCGCCGTAATCCGCAGATCGTCTGCCGCCTTCCTCACACTCCCTTCCAGTATTGCACCAACGTTCAGTTCCCTGGCGATTTCCGAAAGACTCTTGTTAGTCTGCTTGTACCTCAATACCGAAGTGCGGGAGATGACTTTCATCCCTCGAATTCTAGATAACGTCGAAATCAATTCCTCAGTCATCCCGTCTGCAAAGTATTCGTCTTTGGGATCAGGGCTTATGTTTGAAAATGGAAGTACCGCAATTCTTCTCTTATCCAGAACAGATGCATTATTTGTTAAAGTTGATTTGTTCACTTCCTTAATCTGCCAAGGCATGACGACCTTGAAGATGCTGGAGAAAATTTGATATTCTTCAGCTGAGGCTGCTCTAATTTTTCGAAAGTATAACCGGTCTTGTTTCTAACTTGATAGTAGACCTGTTCCGAGATACAGACTCCTTCTGGTTCTGCTAGCGGCTGAATTCTTGAAGCAATATTAACGGCATCTCCGAGGGTATCGTCATCTCGATGTACTACATCACCAAGGTGTATTCCGATTCTCAACTGTATCTTCCAATCCTCATGAGAGGATAAATTATAGTCGTGAAGGTATTCCTGAATCTTTACGGCGCAATTTGTGGCATCCAGTGCGCTTTCAAACTCAACGAGGAAAGAGTCGCCCATAGTATTGATCTCTTTTCCGGTGTATCTTACGAAGAATGGTCTTAGAAGTCGGTGATGCCTTTCGAGTACTTGTAATGCTAAAGATTCGTCCGATTGGGTTAGAGTACGATATCCGACGATGTCAGTGAACATTATAGCAGCCAGTTTTCGGGTCGAATTCTCTGACATCTAGGACTGCTCCATCAAACTGGCAGCGGGGGAGAGTTAAATCCCTTAGCCCACCTGAGAGCTCCAAAAGCACGTGAAGCTTCTGAGTTTTGTAGTGCTAACACAGAAACTCCTATCCTTCAGGCACCAATGGAATGCACTGATCAAGCTTCGGACGGAACGGGATCGTTGGTCAATCCAATAGCGGTCTTGCGGTGGCGAATTGCGATGCGTTTACTGGCACGTTAGAAAATTCGAGATTCTATATATCCCTCTTCGCTCTCGAAAAGGCCTTTTGAGGGTTGACCTTTCCTCATCACTCATCTACTATCATCCATATTCACCAAACGAAATCACTCTGCTGTGACTGATACGTTTTGACATTCTCCAAGAGAAGTCTGTTCGCAGTCTAGGATTCCGGTAAAATAAGAAGCTCTGCACAAATAAAGACCGAATTGCCGACTGGTAGAACTTCTTATTCGTTTCATTTTCTTTTCACTTTGTTAAGACATCACATTGATGACAGAAGCTTCACTATTTATTCAACAAATCATCCGAGAGAGGATAACAAATACTCTTGAACCCAAATCTGGCAAAGCATCTCTCGCAAACTGTTTCATAATCATCACACGAAAACGTCATTCCATTTATTGAATTCCCCAAAAAGAAATCCTTTTTCTTATGACTAATCTTGCAAGCCAGATTCAATCCAGGACTAGAAAGATAGCTAATTATCAGAACTACAAAAGCAAGCAAGAAGAGATAAAAAATAAGATCTATAACCAACCAAATGCTTTCTAGCATAAGGTCTCATCCTGAAATCTCACAACCATATGACTGTCTCACCAATCCATATGAAACCCATATTTGAAAATGTACAATCTCACAGTTTTATTTTACTATCTTCCCGATCTCGCGGAAAAACTATAGATACTTCGCAATTTCTTCGATCCGTAGGTTCGTTCCGGTCGTACCGGCCTATTTATTCCTTTATGAATTAGCTATTATTCCTTTTTTATTTTTTAACGAAGAGATCTTTCACTGAATAACAAACAACAACGATCATTTCGTACTCGGATCGGACTATGATATAGCTTTTGGGTGATCTGGACCCCATCTTTTAGACACACTTTTGACTCGTTTGACTGCATATTATTTTGTGTCATCTTCTATTTCACTACTATCTGGGAGACGAATTCGTACGGACTCATGTAACCGAGTGCCGAGTGAGGTCTCCTCTCGTTGTAATCTATGAAGGCTTCTGCTATGTGTGAATCAGCTTCCTGGAAGGATCTAAAATCGTACGGCCAAACATATTCACGCTTGAATCGTCCGTGGAACGATTCAATTGATCCATTCTGCTCGGGAGTGTTGTAGGCGATGTATCTTTGCTTAATGCCTAAAGCTTTCATCGACTGCTTGAATGTCTCGCTGATGTACTGGGATCCGTTGTCGCTGTAGAGAGTCACTTTTCCAGAAGCTTCGGGATGCTTCTCGAGAGCTTTTACGACAGCCTGTACTGCATTCTCCTTACGTGCAAAACCATCAAAGACATACGCAAGCCATTCTCTTGAAAACACGTCGATGACGTTGAAGAGATATCCAAAGCCATCTATTCCGCAGCGGATGTATGTGAGATCGGTCTGCCATGACTGATTTATTCCATTGGGTTTCGGGATCTTATCCGAGACAGATTTCAGTACCTCATTCCTCGTCAATCGAGGTGTGATCCAGCCCATCATGCGGTAGGCGTGCTGCACTTGCTTTCTATTGATGGGTCTTCGAAGTTCTTTTGATAGAAGAGCTGCCATCATCCTAGTTCCGTACATAGGCTTCTTTAGAGCAATGTCCCTGACTGTCGAGATGATGGACGGATCGCGGAGAGCTCCTTTATCCTGCCTTGTGTGACGCTTGTAGTAATACGCTCCCTGCGAAGACCCAACGGACCGGAGAGCTTTCCTCAAGCTCAATCCTTTGTTAACCATTATTGCGACGCTCATTTTTTCCCCGATCCCTGCAGTACCTGCTTCATTGCGTCGTTTGCGATTGTTAGTTCTCCAATGAGCTTCTTCAATCGCTCCACCTCTGCCTCCTTCTCCTTCCCCGGATCCTTCAGACCTCCAGTGAGGGCAAGCTTTCCACCGTGAATGAATTTCTCCCTCCACTGGTAGAATGTCCCTGGAGTGAGGTTGTACTTCCTGCAGAGCTCGGACATGGAGATGTTGGTGTTCAAAGATTCAAGGACTATCCTGATCTTGTCATCAGGACTCCACCTCGAGTTTCTTGGCATGCTTCTATCTTGGACCTCCACTGCTTGCAGTAAAAGGTTCTCCATATTGGGGTGTGTCTAATGTGCGTGGGTCCTCACCATGGGATCAACATGAAGGAATAAGCTATTTGGATGGATTTTCGGTGAAATCGTCTGTGTCCTACAGGGGTGGGACGCAATCACTCGGAACGTATTGGATAGTGCAACTAGCAAGAAACACCGCCCGGCTCTATATCCGAAATTCACTGCGCTTAAAGTCAATATTCGTCGGATAGGACAACAAGGAACGAATCCCCAGTCCTAGACGAAGGAAATATGAACAAGAGACTGTTAGCGGTGAGTATCTTTGCCGTTCTCTACGGCCTTGCCTTGATAAACTACATTGATCTGAATCAGTATCTAATCCGGAATTGGGCACCCAACGGATGGTATTCCTTTTTCTTTGTTGCGCTTTGTGGTTTGCCCTTTTTACCTCTAAGTATTTGGGCGACCCGACACCAGATAAGAACCCGTTACAAGCGCATTCTCATCGTGCTGGGTTTTGGTCTCTTTGTGACACTGTGCAACGATTTGGGTCTAGGTCTCTCTTGGTATAGTTTTGGGGCCACCCAATTGAACTATAGGTGGATGTATACGTTCAATCTGGGCTTCGCGGGAAACGTCACGACGTGGACCGCGCAATTCGGTATCATGCAGATTCCGGTGTCTAGTTTTCTCATGGCGGGGAGTATTTATGCAAGAATTACCGTGGTTGCCCTAATAGGTTTATTTCTAAGACGTTCTGCGTAGTCTAGTTAAATGTTTAATCGTATCTTTGGATGAACAGGTCCGCTCTTGAAGGCGAAGAGCCAGTTTGTCTTCTTTGGATCTGACAAAAATTACGAACTGAGCAAAGCTAAAGTGTCGCCATTCTTCTGAGGTGCTATGTGCAGTGCCAATCGCGCCCACGGCAAAGAACATTGTAAAGCCTCGAGCCAACCTGAACTTTTGTATCACCGCGGACTTTAAGTGGATCGACCCCATTGCAGCTCAGACGATAGTTCAAGGAGTGTAATCAATTCAAGAACTAAAGTTTCATCCGTGCATGTCTTCAATTCTGATCATCCCTCCACAACATCCTTATTTTTCATAGTTACTGTTTTGTGAGTATGACGTTAATTGATTTCGAATCGAAAAACAATGGAGTGTCAATCCTGTTTACATTTATCGCCGTAAGTTTGCTTTTGATGGCTTTTTGGACTCCATCGGTTTTTGCACAAACTAGCTCATCTGTACCAAGCTCTCTCAGTGCTACAAGTGTTTCATCGACTAAGATTACTAATTATTCGCCTCACACTCTTACCTGCACTTTCACGTGCATAGCTACCGTTTCCGGTACAGCCACCTTGAGCAATGGAAAACCTGCTTCCAAAGTGCTGATCTACGTACTTGTCACCGATATTAACAGGAAGGGCCATATCGAGAATGTCCACAAAGTTACCACGACCGCCCAAGGGACGTGGACCTTTACTGATCGGAAGGAACTGGTTAGGGCCGGCAACTTTACTTTTTTTGCTTCTGCAAACACGGCTGGAAATCAAGCAGTTTCTAATATCATCATCTTTAATGTGACCTAAGCAACTATCGAAGAAATAGTAAACGCAAGCGAGGACCTAAATATTTCATAGTCGTTGCAAGTGTCATGAGAATTAATGATACGGCGAAAGATCGACTAAGAATGTCTTCTGTAATATTTGGTAGTCTGACCATTGTCAAGAAGCATATGAATATTGAAAATAGGTATAATGTGATAGTATAGGCTATCGCCCCAAGAATATTGCCCCAATGCTTCTTTATCGCCCCTGTCGGTAAGAGAGTTGTGAATGCAACGGCAGAAAATCCTAACATAATTCCATTAGTATCTACTAATGTTTGAAGAATCGCTATCGCATTACCCGGCTGCAACTGATATGTGTAATAGAAAGCGTTGAAAAACACCGACAGATTGTAAGCACTTCTTAAAGAAAAAATTCTGTCGTTTCGCAACCGCGCGTGTAACCGCATTGCCGTTTTCAATAAAAAAATCGTTATGGCTTGCGAGTTTGCACTCTGAATCATATGTATCGCAGCAAGATAATACTTCATTGCCTTCAGATCATGCCTCAAAGAAAGACAAAACAAGTAGTGGTTCAGCAGGACCGTGAATTCTGCGGCACGCCTATGGAGGATATGGAAGGACTCCCGGCTAGAAGGAAGTACTGTTCAGAAAGATGCAGCGCAACCGCGGCCAGACGAAGGGCCAGCGCTAGACTTGGTATTCCTCCTCCACGAAAAAGAGTTTCAAGACTGTCGGATCCGCTGTACTTCAATTAGAGATGGAGAGTTACATTCAAGCTCTGTTCAATTCGGATAGCTTCACCTTTACTTGTGATCGTTGCGGTGAAAGCACCAATCCAACCCTTCAAGAGATCTATGAAAATACGCTGAAACTCCGAATGGGACTCGATGCTGCGCCCCGATCTACCTCCCACCGATATGTCCTCTTTCCTTGAAGACCCCGCTAAGTTATCAACAAATGCAGTGTCGGTAGTCTGGAGAGTAAGATAACAACGATAATTGATAGGAACCTCAACTTCCTAGCCCACGAATGCAAAGAAGAGATTTACTACAGAAATATAGTAATTATTAAGTAGTATATCTGTGTAGTAATTCTGGTGACGAAGAAAACCGATGGCATCTGCTACAGTTACGAGGCACTCTCAGGTTACCATACCCAAGAAGATACGAGAAGCTGCGGGAATAAGAGAGGGAGACACCGTGAGGATGATGATCGTGGAAGGTAACAAGATTCTAGTCGAGAAATCGAGCGAGGACGTATGGAAAGACTGCACTGACTTTTTGCCTGAAGATTTTGAAAAGTTGATGAAATCGCTCCGCGCCGACTCTAGAGACAGATTCAAGCGTCTCGGGCTGGTTCCTTGATTTTTGAGCAACAGAAAGAAAACACTAGAGGAAATATCAGTTCTCGTCGACACCTCAATAATAGTAGATGTCGATAGGGGAAGGCAAAACACAATAGATCTATGCAAGCGGCTTACCCGCGCAAATCGTGCATTCATAGGTACGGTTAGCGTTTCGGAGATCTTGACGGGAGCTTACCTGAGGAAAGACTACAAGACGGCGGTCGATAAAGCGGAAAAGGTGCTCGGTCAATTTAGCTGGGTCCTTCTGGACGGTGAGGTCGCTAAGCTCGTCGGTCAGCTCAACGCATACCTAATATCCAAGGGCCTACCGATCGAATACCAAGATGTCGCAATTGCGGCTTCTTGTCTTGCCGAGGGTTGCGACTTTCTGCTGACCGAAAACGAAGACCATTTCGCGAGAATCCCCAAGCTAAAGGGTAAGGTCGTGACTCCGCAGGAATTAATCGAAATATTTCCAGCCTAAGCTTAGAACGTCGGCTTGCTTTCCTCTTTCCCTTATGCTACCAGTCAAAGTGAAATCCCCGCAAGCGAAGTTCGCAGTCTAGTTCCCATTTTCGCGAGCGTACTTTCTTGGCAGCGCTCAGCAGGTCGCTTTCCGACCACAGTCCTAGAACTTTAGGAGTTAGCATCTTACTGTAAATTGGTTCCGATATCATCGAATCACGAATGAATTCATCCATTTTTGGACCCTCGTGTTGAAGATTTTTTCTTCCCACGAATTCTGTCAGGGCGGTGCGAAAAACTGAAGTGACATCGCGACCTTCGTTCTTCGCTATATTCAGGGCTGCGTCCAGAACAGATCTATCCTGTGCCCTAAAATTAACCGGAACGGTCCAGGTGGGGTTGAGGCACTGCTATCACCTATTCCAAGAGTATTGTATTTGGCGCACGCCCGAAAGTTATGGACATCCGTCATTTCTTAACCTCTTCGATGATAGCATCGTGAAAGGAATATCTTGGCACCCACTCGCCCATGCCCTTAATCACTCTCTCCGCCCCCTTTGGCGTAATTCTCCAAGTTCCGATGGGCGCTGAGCAGACCTGATCTTTCAGCGCAAGATTCTTTTTTGAAAATTTGATAATCGTCTGAATTATCTTTTTCCGAGAACTGGGATATTTCGCTTGACAATCATCTTCAGATAGATCGCTAAACCAATTCATGATTACTTCTTGAATTACTTCCTTGGTTGGCAATCCACTATCCGGACCCGCTGAAAGCGTCGATAGGATCGGTAGCTCGCAACTCGCGCACGAAGGTGCTCGTACTCTTAATTGCCTGATTTCTCTGATCGGTCTGGCCTGCCTGCGTTTCGGTGACTTTTGATTCTCATTATCCTGGATCCACCTTTTTTCATCTCAGCTTAACTTCCATCATACTTTTTCAAACCATGCGTCAGAACTGAGGGGTTACATTAGGAGTGTTGTCTGCACTTCCAGACCACCAGTCTGTTGCTCGTTACGACTTCAATTCTTGACCAAATGCTCCTAGTCTCATCAGAACGCGGACCTTATTGCGGAAAGGAAACAAGGTGGATGGAGGTTTGAATTGAGTGGTGTTCGAATCGAATTTATGATGAGACCGTAAAAATAGGCGTTTTTCGTTCAAATCGCATACAAATTGCTCTAATTGCAACGTCCCGATAGGATTCGATACTGATTAGTCCGCAAAAGTCGATCCTGGCGGAATGAAGAACACTTGTGCAAGATGATTTCCGCACGAATTTACTAGCGAAATTGCAAAGATTTCTTAGCCGGAGGGGTCCGAATCGCTCCCGTGAAAATCTTCTATTGAAGAAGGAATATTAAACATCATCAAGTCACTCCTGTCTGCCTGCTATTTTCCTTTTTTCTCCGATTGTGACGGCCAAGCATGCGATCAAGATTCGTTGAGTACTGCTCCAGTACGCTAACGTCCGATGAAAGGCTTTTGGCTAGCTCTGGAACGCTCTCTGGTAGTATCGCGTCTTTGATGACTCTTTGAGCATTGAAGGATGTTTGCCTCATCTTCTTCGCTGTCAGATACTTGTCCTCCTCGACGTACCTCTGCTTGAATGTAAGCATCTTCCAGACAATGCAGGCGAGTTTCCTTGCAGCATCAACCTGAGCCTCCTGAGGAGCTTTCCCCCTCTTGATGTGCTTCAGGTAGACTCTTTTGACAGCAGAATCCGTCTTGGCTTTCACGGCTCCACTCACTGCGCATGTTAGAGCGTACTTCAATATGACGTCGCCGTGCTTTACGTGTTCGTGGTGGGACTCACGCTCTCCACTGTTGTCAGCACCTGGAACGACTCCGGCATACGAGCAGAGATGTTTCTTTGTGGGGAACCTTGAAGCGTCTCCTATTCTTGCCTTGATGGCTACTGCGGTGAAAGCATTGATGCCAGGGTGACTGAACAGAAGCTGGCAGTCTTCGTCTGAGGCTGCCATCTTTGCAATCTCGGTCTCAACCTCCGTATGCTGGGTTGCATAGAACTTGAGCTCCGAAAGATGCAATGCGAGAGCCAGCCTGTCTTGCTTTGGAAGCTCTATCTCTCCGAGCTTTTGAAGACCTCCGTTACTGAACACGTCAGAGAATTCTGAGAACTCGCTCTGGACCATGTTTCTCTCCAGTAGAGCTTGGATCTGGTTCTTTACTCTCGATATCTTTGCGCCAATCTCTATCTGTTGGGTCACAAGAAAGCGCATGTCTTCTATGTACTGTGAGGGAACGTAGCACCTTCTCAAGTAGCCCAGTGCATCCTCCTTGACGATACGCTCGCAGTCTCTCTTATCGGTTTTCACAGATGCTTTCTTCTCTGGTGGCGCAACCATGTGAATCACGTGCTGGTTTGATGCGAAAGAAGAAATCATTCTCGTGACCGCCTTTCCAGTTGTGCTAGATTCGATGACAAATACAGATTTGTCCGGAATCTTTGCTAGCATCTCAGAGACTCCTGCCCTGCTCGTCTTGAAGACGAAGGATTGTATGGGTGACTCTTCTCCGTCCGCGAAGACCTGCGTGGTGCAGCTCTTCTTATGTGCGTCTATTCCGACTCTCGTCATTGGTTTCGATTCATACTCCTATTGTTTGACTGGTTGTTTGCGTCATGGATCCCAGACCGACAATCTCCCGTACGTCCATTATGGACAAGCGGGCCGGTCGTTTCGATCATCGTCAATTGTGACGATGACTGTGCAGCCATGCTGGGGAACATGCACAAGGCACAAGAGATTCGAAGGCTGCGGGGATCCATGACCACAACTCCAGCTGTCTCTTGCTGGAGGGGAGAGGCTAATCTAAGATTTTCATGCCCGCTGGGGATTCGGACTGAAATAGGTTCGGAACCTCTTTTTTAGGACGAGCCTAAACAATCGCCAGATGCGATCGATTTGGGGTGGTCTTCTAATTCGTCGCACTTTTCCCATGCTGTGGCCAGGACAATATTGTTCTGAATAACATCTAGCTTTTAGTTGGAGAATCTTTCTGGTGTGCTTCTCTCAAGATTTCGGATAGCTTTTTGTTGCCTTCTCCTGGGGATTTGGGTAAATCGAATTCCTTGACGAGTTCGTCCGAGACCAATCTTACCAACAAATCTCGCCCGGCCGGGCCCAACAATCTCTCGATTGCCGTTACCAACAATTCTGGATTTTCAGCAACTTCCTCTATGTTTGCACCATAGTCCTTTTTGAGAATCGAAAACAACACCTTCTCGCCTGAAGTACCCAAAACCACATTGATGTATCTGGAGACCGCGTTCTTGAACGCTTCATCGATCCTATTCAATCAGAAAACTCAGCAATCTGCAAAGTTCCTTGCAACGGGTATTTCTCCCGGACTGTTGAAACGTAGATGAATGTCTACAAACATCTACGATCAGATGAAAGCCTAAATCAGAGTCTAGCTTACCTGATTTCGAGGGTCAATGGGAAGATCCAACATAGCAGTTAGTGAAGAAATCGCAGAAGAATTGAGCAGGTTGGCAGCACGAGACGACAAGACTTCGTACGCTTTCGCAAACGAGTGTCTGGGGGCAGCTTTGAAAATCTGTGAGAAGGGTGGACAACCAGAAGAAATCTATGGAGCTTGGGAGATGAACCGCATAGGAAAAGATGTCGGTGCTTTCCAGTGGGTCGGACGAAACTTGATGGAGCAACTCGTTCGACAGTTTGGGATGCTCCAGCCTGAAAAGTTTTCACAGATGTGGAGAGAGGCGGGGTACAACTTTGGAGTGTATCTGCAAATCTGTTTCCCGGCCATCGAAGACGTCGTGAGCCTCGCAGCGCAACTCAAGCAATCTTTCAATATAGGGAGGATCGAAATGGTGGAAAGAGCACCGACCTCTCGGCAAGAAGATCAGGTTTTTGCGGTCAACGTCGTTGCATCGTTTTCTGTCGAACTCCTAACTTGTCTTGTAGAGTACTGGCGCGGTCTCCTTTCTGCCTACGGGCTCGAAGTCTTGGAGAACAATATTGCGATGGGCGCCGTGAGGCTTCTCTTCGTCAGTCACGGAAAACTGTTGAAAGCTAAGCCTCTGACGATAAATTGAATCATCGCTCGGAGTCTTTTTTGACGACTCCAACACTATCACTAAACTAAACATTTTGAAATTCCAATTCTCAGCGACGATTTCGCATCCACTCTACGACTCTATCGAGCCACTCGCTTACCAGTGTTGCGACGCCAGGCCTCTTGCGGTGCACGCTCTTTTTTCGCAACGTCCTCGCTCACGAGACGTGCATCTAGTCTCTGGGGATTCGGATAAATTTTGGCTCAAACGGTTCCTCATCCAGATCGAGCAAACATGCAGCATGCCAATCTTGAAAATGCGGTATGCGGGAGTCCTAACTATATCGTAGCATCAGGCGCGAACATACAAGACATTGATTTGACAGGATCAGTAGGCGTTTGTAGCCCACCATTATAATCATCCTTCCGCTCCAAGTAATGTATCTCTGAACTTCGCTTAGAGATATGATTAGGTCTCCGATCGCAACGCTTCAGTAAAACTACTACGAGCAAATAGCCTTGAACATCAACCTTTTCATTAGCCTACGTGGCCTTCGGAGATAAGAATGCGAGTAGAACGATGAAAAAATACACAACAGGAATACTAATCGTTTTGTTTCTTGCATCGGCTCTTACCCCGCTCCTTCCTTCCGAAAGTGCATACAATGACAAGACTTCACAGATAACAGTCACAATCACCCTGACACAGTATGCGTGGACAACCACAATAGTTGATTCAGGAGCAAAATGGGCTTACCTGAACTCAGCCGAGTTGACCAATACGACTGATAGCCAAGGTGGTATTTCCTATTCCCAAGACATGGGCTACAACATCACAAGTGGTAGTTCCGTCTCTACTTCATCCGATCAAATTCTTCAAACAGACCAGTAGTACAAGATTTGCATATCTACAGAGTTTCCAGCAAATCAAACAGCAATACAGGTAGATGGGGTATATTCCAACAGTGGCTATTGGCTTATGGACTTGTGCCGTTCTGTCCTTGACAATGCTAAGCCCGTATCTTACAGTTCTTCTGGAATCCATTTTGTATGGAGTACGTCGTTCACTCCCTTATTGGGGAACACAAAGTGGGAAGATGACAGTCAAGAATACTGGTACTCAGACAATCACATCTTTTAGTGCCACCGAACACCAAGTCGGCTTGATTCCCATGTCCGTGACAGTGCCAACTCCAATCAAAGCAGGAGCAACTGTTTCAGGCACCGCTCGTACATACGTAAGTGGAGCCCAGGGGACATACATTTGTGTTGAGGCTAGTTATGCAACAGGCTCATTCCTCGGTATATGCGGAGACATTTACGGCATTTAGCATCAAAAGGATGAGCAGACCCCTAACCCTGTGTTCTCGATTATCTCAATCTCTAAATCAGCTTAAGGAATTCCGCTTTACTTAGACCCGCCTGTTCAATTATTGAAAGCAAAGTACCTGGTTTGATCTCGTTCTTTCTTGGAACGACTGTGAATTCGCCTTCTGCGTTCTCCACAATGATGTGACTGCCTTTTTGCCTGACTGGCTTGAAGCCTTTCTTCGAAAGAGCCTTCAGAACGTCCCTCCAGCTTAATACCGGTAGGGACAAGCGACTGGCCTCATACCACGATCTCTGCGAATTCGAGTTTACCCTTCTGGGCTCTCGCCTTCTCTTCCAGATGCTCTAAAACAAGCTCGATAGCTTCCTTTATGTTTTTGAGCGCTTCTTCCCTCGTTTCACCCTGGCTAATCGCCTGGGGAAGCTCGACGCATCTCACAGAATACCCGCCGACACTTTCTTTTTGTAAGACGACTGTAAAACGCCTACCTCCGGGCACCTTCAGGGTCTTGTGAGCCATGTGTCGAAGGATTCCATTTGCATTAATTTAATGGTTGTCAATCGTATTTCATCCCTTCAAGGAAACTCATGAACGTGAGACCTTCAGTTCAGGAGCGACAAAAGGACTGGCTCAACTCCTGAGAAAACTTGCGCGAATGCCTCGATACTGAACTTAGTTTTGTCTAATCTTGTGCTGGGAAACGAGTTTTTCCAAGCTGATTCTGAGCTTACAGAGCTTGAACGTGGCTCACCACTCAGGAAACACGCGCGGTTGCGAAACGGCAGAATTTTTTCAATATAAGAATCAATGGGAACTAGTGTTTGAATCAGTAGAAATTATCCGATCAAAAAGCCTCTGAAAGTAACGGGATTCTTTGAGACAGCCATCAATGATAGTCTGTCCGTCCTCCCAGCTCAAGTGAATAAACTGAATAGAGCATATATCAATTGCAGTGGGAACTGAAGTGGGAATCTTGGGAGAGACAGTCAAATTCGATTCAAACACAGAGTGGTTTTACCTCAGACTGTCTGGCGGCGATCCGGAATAAGATCAGGTTCCAAGCTCAAGGTAACGGTCAAGGATCGATCAATAGTTTTGACGAAGGATGTTCAGTCCAGGGAATTTATCGAGAAGATGGAGGGATTTTTGAGAAAAGGTTCTTCTAGCAGCTGACAGTAAAACGTGAAGTTTATCAAACTCTGAGTCTTTCTCTCCGTTTCAACATAACTCCCTTACTTGACAAGCTCTACAAGACTCAAATCTTTAAGAAGAGCCGTTTTCCCGGTCATCGGTATGGAATACAAGAGGAAGCTCCTTCCTCCAATATTGATATTCTCCTTGCTTGTTCTAACTCTCACAATCAGTTTCGTTCCTTTTCGCTCGATTGCTTTTCGGAATGGGGAGAACGCTTTATTGGTTATTGGTCAGCCAAATTTTACTACAGACATTACTCCCATTTTTGCAAACTCTACTCCTGCTCCGTCCACTCAGGCCGGATTATTTAGTCCCCAAAGAGTGGCTTTCGATTCCTCGGGTAATCTCTGGGTGCTGGACAGCAACAACGGCAGGGCTCTAGAGTTTCAGCCCCCGTTTAGCAACGGAGAAAATGCCAGCATCGTAATAGGTCAGTTCAATTTTACCCAGATTTGCTGCCTCGCCTCTCCGACCGCGGCCAGTCTCTCGAACCCTTCAGGGATGGCGTTCGATCCTTCCGGTAATTTATGGATCTCAGACCTCGGGAATGCGAGAATATTAGAATTCAAACCGCCGTTCACGAATTCGGAGAACGCGAGTCTGGTGATCGGCCAGCCTAATTTCACAGCGTCTCTGGATTTTACATACAACACGACCCAGTTCAGCGTTGAAGCCCCGACGGGCCTTGCTTTCGACCACAGCGGGGATCTATGGGCTGGCGATATTGGAGCTGAAAGGGTTCTTGAATTCAAGCCGCCCTTTTCCGACGGAATGAACGCAAGCCTGGTACTTGGTCAACCGAACTTTACTTCCGCAGGATCAACCGCAAGCAATGTGACACAATCTTCAATCGCGAACCCGGAAGGGATCGCAGTCGACCAATCAGGCAATCTGTGGATAGCCGCCCAGTATGAACACCGGATCTTGGAGTTCAAACCTCCTTTCTCAAATGGCGAAAACGCTAGTCTAGTTTTAGGGCAGGCTGGTTTCTTCTCAGCACAAAGCCCGCTTAAGCCCAACGCGAGCAGTCTCGATGGGCCGAAGGATCTAACCTTCGACAAATCAGGAAATCTCTGGGTCTCGGATACGCAGGCAAACAGGGTAGTTGAATACCTGCCTCCCTTCAAGAACGACGAGAATGCATCTCTGGCAATCGGCGCGTTTAACCTGACATCGTATGCCTATAACAATGAAAGTCAGATTGGTCTTTCTTCTCCCACGGGACTGGCGTTCGACTCCTCCGGTAGCTTGTGGGTGGCGGACGCTCTAAACGACAGGGTGTTAGAATTCCAGAACCTGGTAGCTACGAGCTCCGCAACTTCAACCGCAGCCGTTCAATCTAACCTGGCCGACATAAATTATTAGACTGAAAGGGCCACAGACCTAGACATTCTCATTTTTGGCCAACTTCCCTTCCTATCTCAGGTTGTATGTCTCGATTACAGGCACCGAAGGAGATTGTTGAAGAGGCTTATAGAGAGGAGAGGGACGCAAACGTAAGCAAGAGGATATTCCTCGTTCTGAAGGTCAAGTACGAGGGTGTCCCGGCGTCGCACGTAGCAAGGGAAGTTCACCGGCACAAATCATGGACGACACCGTGGCTTAGACGTTTCGAGAAAGATGGGCTAGAAGGACTCAAGACGATGGAAAGGAGCGGGAGACCTCCGAAGCTCGATCACAACAAGTTCATTGCGGTGAAGAGGAAGGTCGTGAAGAACGAATGCGGCTGGACCGTGAAGGAGGTCAGGGAGATGATCCGCAAGGAAGCAGACGTGGCATACACTGAGAGACACATCTACAGGTTGATGCAGAAGTGGGGAGTGAGAGCAATTGTCCCTGACAAGAGGTTACTTCACAAGGCTTCCCTCGAAGAGAGGCTCGAATTTAAAAAAGGACCGCAAGACTCCTCAGGAATATCCCGGAAGGCTTCACCGTAGCATCCGAAGACGAATCAATCTTCGTCCAGAACATAGAAACCAAAAGGGTGTGGGCGGTCAAAGGGATTCGACCGATTCGGATTGTGTCAGGCTCGCACGGCAACACCGTGGTGTTTGGAGCGATCAGCCTGGACGGGACACAAATCTTCAGGCAGTACGAGAAATTCAATGGCGAGACATTCCTCGACTACCTGAAGAAGGTGCACAGGAAGTTTGGATCACTCTATCTCTTCCTTGACAAAGCAAGGCAACACCACAAAACCAGGATCGTAACTGATTATTTGGGTAAGAACAGGAAGACTCTCAGAGTCAGATGGATCCCGACAGCTTCGCCAGAGTTCAACATGATGGAGGAGTGTTGGCGCGAGGGTGAGAAGGATCTCTCAAGGCTTCCAACCTTTCCGACGTCATTGAAAGAACTGAAATCAATCCTGGCAGAATACTATCGAACGCGAAGGTTTTGCTCGCATCTTGACATGAAGAAATTCCTTCTGACCAACAGGTGTCTATGAACTTATGTCGGCCAGGTTAGCTCAATTTCGCAAAGCACGATACACTTGTCTTCCTCTTCCGCGCAGGTCTCGACAATAACTACGACATCCCATTCTGTTTCCACCAGCGTAGCATCTTCCACGACTTCTCCCTCTTCATCTGCGACAAGCCTGTCATCAGGCGCGCTAGTCTATATCGCGGTAGCTGTTCTCGTTATAGTCGTAATCACGGGAGTTGCTTTCGTCAACAGAAGAAAGCCAACGCCGAGAGCGATAGAGTAAGACCACATTTTCTAAATGAGGTTGAATAGTATAGAATGGTATTCAGCTGGAAGCAACGCCATTGCCGGTGTCGAAGAAAGCTCTGACCCCTTGGAACCGATGAAAGTAAGAATTCTAGTTAAGCTCTCATTTCTTATGTAGATTGCGAACTATGAAAGGCAGGGCTCCCAAACCGCAGAGGAAGTATGGGCAATGCTTCCGAGAGATTTACCTCGATGCTAGAAACCAGTCTACCGCGCGCGCGCATAAGTCCCCGAACAGGATTATTCCGGATTCGATGAGGATAATTACCCTGAGCACTTTGGTAAGGTTTATCAAATCCAGGGGCACCCGAATCCGCAAATGAATAGAAGCTTCGTCATAGTTGCTGTTTTTGCCGTGTGTGCCCTGCTTAGTTTGAGCCCCCTGATGATCTTCGCCTTTCGCGACGGTGAGGCAGCCACTCTTGTTTTAGGTCAACCGAACCTCACTACTGGGACAGTCCACACGACCAGGACCGGGATGTCCGATCCCTCGGATGTTGTAGTCGACTCGTCCGGAAATGTGTGGGTTGCAGATAATACTAATGCCAGGGTTCTAGAGTTCGTTCACCCCGTCAAAACTGGCCAGGCAGCTTCTCTCGTTTTAGGGCAATCTTCATTTACTACTAGGACAATGGCTACTAGCAAGACAGGATTGTCGGATGCAAGCGGGATAGCGCTCGATTCATCAGGAAATGTATGGGTCGCAGATGCCGGCAACAACAGAGTCCTAGAGTTCGTAAAGGGAACGGGTTTCAAGAATGGTCAAGCTGCATCCCTTGTGTTGGGTCAGTCAAGTTACACCTCCAATGCACCCGCAACGAGCGCGACGGGCATGTATGGTCCTTCTGACATCACTTTCGACTCGTCTGGTAACCTCTGGGTAGCGGATTATTTTAACAACAGAGTTTTAGAGTTCGTAAAGGGGGCAGGCTTCAAGAGCGATGAGGCAGCATCCATTGTTTTAGGTCAGTTGAGCATGACCACCAATACAGCCGCTACGACCCCGACCGGCATGTATTACCCCGATGCTCTCTCATTCGGCCCAGCCGGGAATCTCTGGGTTTCGGATGAGGTTAACAACAGAGTCCTCCAGTTCACGAAGGGACCTGGCTTCACTGATGGCGAAGCCGCTTCCATAGTGCTAGGTCAGCCGAGCTTCTTTTCAAATACAGCTGCTACGAGCGCGACGGGAATGAATCTTCCCGAGGGACTCGCGATCGACTCGTCGGGGAACGTCTGGGCGTCGGATTATTTTAACAACAGAGTCTTGGAGTTTCTCAATCCCGTCAAAAGCGGGCTTGTCGAAGGTGAGGCAGCTTCCATCGTACTGGGGCAGACGAGCTTGACCACTAAGATAGCCGCTACGACCCCTACCGGGTTGCGCGGTCCAGCCGATGTCACGATCGGACCGGTGGGGGCCCTCTGGGTCGCGGATTCTGCCAACAATAGAGTCCTCAGGTATCCTACTTGAGGAGAAAAAATAAAACCGGATCTTTGGAGACTCCGCAGTTTTATCAGTAAATTCGAGTGCGAATCCCTCGTTTAATGCTTGGACGATTGCAGCACTCTACTACTTCAGAATGATAAACTCGTTCCGGGAAACCTCAACCAAACTAGTATTACCGCGACTCCATTTGCGACCGCATATGATTCGCTTAATGGCGAAGTATACGGTTGCGAAAGTGAACTACCCACGACTGAACAGTAGATGCGAACGAATCTAGGCGATTTCCGGCCGCAATTATTATGGCCAGCCCGCCTTAGGGCTTGTTTCCGACGTTCCAATTGAGGTTCAATTCGAGAAAGCTGTATGAATTCGTAAAGAAAAACATCTCAGGACTGCTGACATATGAGCTGAAGGAGAGAGCGATTTATTCCAAGAATGAACACCTAAACCTGCTCATCTCGGCGAGCTTGGTAAATGGATTTGCTGAAGGTGTTTCGAAATCTCTAGGCGAATCACCGACTGCAGAAACTCTTCTTTCGTACATTAAATCACAAAGAGAAGCGAGAGTCAAACAAATCTTCGATAATTTGATAGACGGGAATGTGAAGGATCTTAGAAAAAGAAGAAAATTACGCCTACCAGTCCCTGTCGCTTTGGATCTGCATGATGTCATGTACTACGGTAATCATGAAGAAACACCGATGGTCATTGGAACCATGCACAGGGACGGAAGCAATTATTCATTCAAGTACCTTACAGCTTCTGTTCTAGCAGATGGAGAAAGACTGATCGTAGCTGTTACAGGATTAGCATCAGGCTCGGAACTTGTCTCGTCTACCACACAAATTGTCCGAAAACTGCAAGAAGAGCTGAAAATAAGAATTCGCTATCTGGTTTTTGACGGCGGATTCTTTCACACAAACCTACTCAGATTTCTTGAGGAATCTGGACTCAAGTACATCGTGCGAATGGCTCCAACCTACAAGACAAAGAAAATGAGGCTCTGGCAGGGTAGGAGGTTCACGTACACTACTAGCGGACACAGGAGGAGGGAATCTGAACAAGCCTCGTTTGAAGTTGTAGTGGCATATGACAAGACAAAGGATTACAAGTACCTGTTTGCAACAAATCTTCCCTACAAAGCTGAAACAATCCTAAGGCTATTCAAGAACCGCTGGGGCATAGAGACAAGCTACCGAATGTCAAATCAATTCCTGATAAAAACAACATCAAGGAACTACGTGGTAAGATTGTTCTACTATCTCTTTGCATGTCTTGTCTACAATTCGTGGGTCATGTACAATGCCAACCAAGAGCTGCTCCATCCGAACGAATCGGTGGAAGTAATACAAATGAAACTCCTTCTCATCGGTCTAATCATGAACAAGTCATTTGACATGAAAGGAAAGCATACTTGATTCGCAACTACTGTGAAGATCGTGGGCTTCTCCACGACCATAGCAGGGCTTCCTGTTTCAACCACCATGCTTGCTCTGATGTGTGGAATGCTGTTGAAGTATTCCAAGAGAGTATAGGCAAGAGTGTCCGCAGGCGTTAATTCCCTATGCACCATAGGTACTCCTCCTTCCTTTTCGATGTTTATCGCGGAGTTCAAGTCTCTGTCCATTACGAGACCACAGTATGTGCATTCATAGATTCGATCCGCAAGAGTGACCTGATTCCTTGCGTTGCAACGCGAGCATTTCTGGGTCGTGGGAATGAAGCTATCCACTTTCCTCGGCGTTTGTGCCTTCTTTTCAAGCGCACTGATTATTCCGCCGAGCGAGGTGTTCAAGATTCTTCTTCCCCAGATCCGCTGCCAGGCTTTGATTGTATCATCCTGATAGCAAATCGTTGTGAACTGTTTTGTGAGTCCGCGCACAAGCTTGTTCTGGATATCCTTTTTGACGCTCGTCGTCTCGTCATAGGCTTTATCCAGTTTCGTTTTTGCCTTCCACCAGTTGTGGCTGTGGTATTTCTTTCTGCTTAGCTTCCTGCACAGCTTCTTCATATGGTCTGTTATTGGCACTTCGTAGTTGATTCTGATCCCGCTTGATAGCGTGAGCTGGTTTTTGATTCCCAAGTCTATGCCTACGCTTTTTGATGGCTGTTCTTCTTCCCGATGCTTCGGAACTACTTTAGTCTGGTATGTCGTCACATGTAGATAGTAGTCTCCATGCTTTCGGACCAGAAGAGCGGATGCAAGATCGGCACTCGCAGGAAGCTGAAAAATCCCTCTTGTTTTGAGTCCCTGCTTGATTCCCTGAATGTGGACGTAGTGCTTATCGATGATCTTGTACGTCATCCCTTGCTGCTTGAGTGGGATGGAACAGATTTCACTTTTGAATTTGAGCGCACCAACTTTGTGTCCGCTCTTCTTCAGCCTGGAAAGTGATCTGATGTTGTCTCTCATCCTGTCGATGAGTTCCTGTTTCATCTGGGATGATAGGCATCGGATTTCTCTTGTTTCGAAACCATTCTTTGCCTTGACACGGACCGCGCCCAACCTGTAGTCGGCCTCGAATATGTTTCCGTTTGCAAGCACATGATTGTAGAACCACTTGGCTTCGAGAAATAATCTGTCGAGATGTTTGTGTGTCTTGTCGCTGAGATGGGAAGTATCTATTTTCAGCTCGTATTGCTTACAGGTTTGAGTCCTCCGTCTCTCCTTAGTTTTCTTGAGCGAGCCGCGTATGGCGTCATTCTTGAGAGACATCCGACTCTCTCAAGCGCAATTCATCCCATGTTTTAAAACATGGGCTTTCTTGCACAATCTGGTAAATGCAGGGCGCGCCTCCGTTTAAGAGAAATGAGATCGCTGGAATTCTTCGTACTCCTTTCTGGTTAGTTTCAGTTTCGTTTCTCGGTCAACCCCAAACATGGTTTTTGGGACACCCTCGCTTTTCTCTATCAGATCGTTTATTGTCTGATCCAAACTGCTCGCCCCTTCCTGTTTCATGATACGCTTCAGCTTCTCCAGCGTTGATTGCTTACGGCTACGGTTGTCACGATTTACATAATATAAGATATATTATGTATCAATTTCACTGATCTGCAGACTCGACCACTCCCAAAGGGGGGACTTTCTCACAGCAGAGCAGTTTGTCACGCAGTTTCCGACGACTTGACTATTTTGGACATACATTGGGAGCCTCCCGTGGCGCGTTGAGTCATGATTATTCGTTGGGACATGGGAGGAACCAAGACCCGCGCCTAAAGAAACCTGCCTTCATCCATCGCTCTTTAGCCAGGCTCGTTACAGTCGTTTCGTGCGTCGATTCAAGAAACCGCGCAAGGGCAAGTCCCAGAAGTGCGAGAAAACGATTCTTACCATCGGTATGGATTTTACGTGGCCAGTGAGGATACGTTTAAAAAAAATTAATGCCTTCTCTTCAACCCCTCGTTGATTTCAGATTCAGCGTCGGCGATAGAATATTTTAGCCCTACGTTTCTTCGGTGAAGCTCATCGAGAAATTTCCAGAGAGACACGCCCGCAATGGCCGAAGATTGCTCCAGAGATGATTTTTCTTTTTCATACTGATCCACGGCGATGTCCATCTTGGTCTCGCTCAGGCCCTTATTCACCAGTTTTCTCAAAAGTGTTGATTGATCCTCTCCAGTCAGCTTCTGTAGCTCCTTTAGCGATTTCTTCATTTGCTTTGGTATAACAAAGGATATTCTCTCGCTCAAAGTTCTTGACCTTTCTGGATGAATTCTTGAATTATCTCCCCGCTTATCCATCCCTGCGCTCAGTAGTTTTTCACATTCTTCAAGTAATCTGACTTTGAAAGGGCGCCAGTTACCAGCAGCTCGAAGATGATAGCAAGCGTCGTCGAATTTTCTATTTTATACATCGTCGCGAGGCGTCTTCCCTTCAGGTCGTCAATGAACAACCTATCTTTCCTTTCCAAGGCCAATGCGATAGCTTGCGCCTCCCCTTCACCCAACACGTCAGAAAGATCTATTGCAAGCCGGATAGATTTTGCTGAGAGTTCAACTGTCTGCAACCAACCTTCTTTTTCGAGTCTTTCGAGCTGCGATGCATCATGGTAGTCTTCTTCTTTCCCCTTCTGTATTGTCTCCCGTCAATGAGATTCTTTCGAAAGCTGCATCTCGTTCCAACAAATTCCCGCAGTTCAAGCCGTCTCTTGAGATCTTACGGAGTCTTGATCTGAAATGTCTCGAAACTGTCTTTGTTAGGGCAGAACGTGTATATACTAGTAATTCTTATACTCTGTCGCGGGAAAAGTATCTTTTTTGATGAATTAAGAAATTGGGAGGTGCTTGGCTGTGGGAATGATGCAACTCGAACGCGAATTACGGCTGAAAGATCTCATTGCGGCTTTGAAAAATGATCACGAGGAAATCCGACGACGCATCTGGATTCTGCAAACGCTTGTTTCTAGTGGCACTGATGCCGATTTTGACATCGTTGAGAAACGGACCGTCGAACTTGGAACTCTACTCGGAGCGCATTTCGCAAAAGAAGAGTCTAGGACACGTGACGTTCTTGCGGGTTCTCAAAGTGTTTCTTTCTCCTCTATCTCTGACAACAATACCGCTTTCAGCAAAAGCGACGTTGTTGAATCCACAATCCAAAAACACAAGGCAATGTCTGATTCATTCAGAGAGATCTATGGATTGGCAGCAGTTTTGACTCGGGAGGAGAAGCTTTCGGCTTTCGAGAAGTTTGAAAGAGTTCTCCTACTCTACCTCAAGGAGGAAGAAGACAAAGACTTGTTTCCCTTTCTGTTAGGGGAGATAGACGAAAACCAAAAGATTGCTCAGTCTCAAGACGATAAGCAAGGCCAGCGGGAGACCGTAAGTGGTGACGGTCAAAAATCAAGTGGAGAAAAAAACGGTGGTCATGAGGAATTAGTCTTAGCTTAGGAAACCTGGCCTCTCTTTCGCTGGAGCTCCTCAAATCGCTTGAAGAAGTTCGCTGCGTAGAATCTGAGTGGCTTCTTTCCCTGAGTGCCCGTGTCGCTCGGAACAGGAGAGAAACTCTTGAACGCATAGGAGATCATGGCGCTCCTTGATTCCGTTTCGTGTCGGGCAAGTATGCCCTCGCTGTTCATAGTCCCGTCCTTCTCTAGTTCACGAGGATGTAGTTTCTTCAACTATCAACACAAGCTTGGATTCCCTCTGATTTAAAGTTCATGTCATCAATATCTTTCTTACTTTCTCAGATGTCGTCTCGTAATCCAAGGTCTCTTACTTTGATTTTGAGTAATCGCTGATTAGAGCAACTATCAGCTTATCCCAGAACTTGTTCGAGTCGTCCTCCCACCACTTTTTAGAGGGGATTCGAGCGCCTCCGCAGTACCTAACTTCGAACACCATGTCAAGACGAGTTCTGCTCTTGCCGAGCCTAGTCAGCTTATAGTCTCCGGTTTCCTGTTCACGAGTATTTCCCGCGGTGTCCAGATGCCAAGCGTTGGGGGCCTTTAGAGTAATAATGGAAACTTGACCCGATTCCTTTCCATTTTCCATATACGACTGAGAACTGATTACTCTAGTTTTTGTTTTTTCGAGGATTTTCCGTTCCCGCGTGGAACCTGTAAGTTTTCCATCATCCTCCCTAAAGTCGGTGCACCATTCGTACACGAACGGCATAGGGGCTTCGATTATCTTTGAGAGATGATATGTTTGCGTTTTCGTTTTGCCAGGCATTTGATATTACGCTCGGATGATTTTTCACACTCTTAGAGTTTTTCTAAACGAAGCTTCTTTATGCGAGGTTTCAATGCGTTTAAAGCTGGCTTTGGCTACTATCAGCGTAGAGAAAGGTTCTCTGAGCAAAAACGAACTTCAAAACAGTCTCGGAAAAGATCTGAGGATTGATGTATCGGTCTTCAGCGAAGAAAAAATTCAGGATATTATAGAGAGAATAAAGCTCAGCGACGTTGAAGGCTTAAGCGCTTACTCAAAGACCTCGAGGAACCACGCTCTTCGGGCAATGAAAGCATTCCATGAGAAATCCTCATCGGGCCAGACGGTCCGAAAAATGTTGAGGACTCCTGACTCCCGGAGGCTTGCGAAGGAGATACTGACAATTTTCGCTAGCGAAGCTTCTTCTGCCGTAGCGCGCGACGGAATACTCCTACTTGACCAGAGGCAGATGCTCCCGAGGGACCTGCTTCGGAAAAGACTGGACAATTGGAAACTCGGCAAGAGCATGCTGGAAGAAGCTGAGGCTCTGGGTCTTCTCGATCGGCTGAAATCTCTGCTCTCGGGCATACAGCTGGCTTCAAAGGCATCGTCACTATCCGAGAAATCTGCAAGCAGGAAAACTAGTAGATCTACTTCTGGTCCTTCTAATTACTCGGACACGATCAGTTATTTTGTCTCTCGTCGAAAAGCGATTGATATCGTCCTAACTATCCTGGCTGAGTTCGGGAATTCGAACTCGATAACATCTCTGCTCGGAGGCATCGACCTAATTGCGTTAAGAGAAGTCATTCGCCTCTTGGACGGACTTGCCAGGCTCGAAGTACCAGACGCTAATGCCATAATCTCTGACGTAGAACTAGCGATCAACGAGAGATTCCGAAGAGGTGGAAGAGGAGCGGATCAATATGCCGCAAAAAGCATCATTGAGAGCCAGGTTAGCGAGATCGCGGCCAGCTTGAAAATGAACCTGGATGAGGAAAACAAATTCAGGAAAGCGGTACTTGATAACCTAACCATCCCGATAGAGCTAAACTCCCGATCCGTCAGGAGCGTGATTGAAACCTGGCGCACTAGGCTCTTTTCAGAACTAGAGGGAAAAGTTTTGAAAACCGAGAGCGCCCTAAAGAAATATTGGGCGGCAGTATCCGCGGCTGTAGAGAAGGTAGTCCTATTTGATCAGATGCTTGCAGTTGCGATCGTCACGAGAAAATATTCCTTGTCTGTCCCCATTATCGGGACGGACGGGATTGGATTTGTAAACGGACAAAACATCTTGCTATCGCACGAGCAAATGGAGGGCAACGAGAGCAAGGTTATTCCCATCAGTTACAGCGTAGGAAAAACGATCTCGATTAAACTGGACGCACGGCCCCGTAACGTCGTAATGTTAACGGGGGCAAACAGCGGAGGGAAGACGACACTGCTGACCACTGTTGCGACGATTCACATTCTTTCACTCTTGGGGTTACCAGTTCCTGCGGAAGATGCTGAAGTCAACCCCGTTCCAATATTTCTGTTTAGAAGACGAACAACGAAGCGAGTGGGCAGCTTGGAGCAAGCGCTGAAGGCGCTGATTCCAGTTTTCGCAGATAAGCAGGCAAAACTGATCTTGATCGATGAATTCGAGGCATTGACCGAACCTGGTGCCGCGGGCAGGATAGTCGCATCGATAATGAATCACATCGCAACAGGGAGTAGTCTAGTTCTCCTCGTGACACACCTAGCAGCCGAGATTTTACCTCACGTGAAGCTCCCGATCAGGGTTGACGGAATCGAAGCGATTGGAATCGACGCGAAAGGGGGCGATCTTCTCGTAAACAGACAGCCCAAGTTCAACCATATCGGGTCGAGCACCCCCCAACACATCATCAGCAAACTCTCGAAAATCAATAGTGCAAAGGGCGCCACGGGAAAGACGCGGAACACAAGGCAGATCGCAACTCTCTACGATGAGATACTGGCATCCCTATCAGAGGAGACGAAGGGAGCTCTCCAAACTCCACTGGCCTTCCCCTGGATCTCGGAAGAGAAATAAGAAGAGTGCTTATTTCCATGTGCGGGGGTCCCACATTTCGCACTCGGGATTTACTAGTAAGCCCAAACCCACAATTCTCGATAAGCCGGGAGCATTCTTTCAATTAACAATTTGGATAATCTCTCGGAGAACTGCTTTACTTACACTCCAAAGGCCTACAAGCGTCCTCTGCACATTTCATTTCTGCCTTAACGTGAATCGCGAGATTAGATTAGCGACGCAATCCCGAACAAGCCTCCAATCGCAATCAGCACAGACATGATCCAAAACATTCCCATCCAATAGGGACCGTGCTGATGCCCATTCATTACATCTCGTCGTGAGACAAGCATGCCGAGGAAAAAGAGAGAGGGCAAAATGATTATGGTGTAGATCACCATAAGGTCGAGTATCAGTTGCAGGTAGCTCGTGGAGATTGCGACTAGCAAGAGAGCAGGGACGCTCTCCAGTGCATAGACCATCAGGAATGATTTCCTGGACTTTGCATTGATTGCTTCCAGCACACCCCACGCCGAGCCCAGCGAAACAACAACTAGCGCCAGAAAGCCCGCAGAGATGAAACCTATTCCCATTAGGAGCGAAGCATTTTCACCAAATAAGGAAAGTGCGTTAGACAACTCAGTTATGCCAATGAAATTCCCTGCGCTGGGAAGATGCGATCCGTCAATGACAATCACGGCCATGAGCACTTCGGACACAACCGCTCCAAGGAACGTTTCGATGCGCTCGTCCTTCATTGCCTGGGGTTTCTTTCCCTTCCTGGAGACTGCGCCGGAGTGGAAGTAGAGCATCCAGGGCATGACCACCGCTCCGGTGCTTGCAGCCAAGAGATAATCGAATGAGGGGTTCCCGTAAGGCTGGAATGGTGAAAGACCTACGTAAAATACTTCCCTCACATCGAAGTGGAATGCAAACACAGAAAGTGCGATTCCTGCCACGACGAGGAAGCTGAGTGGAAGCAGGATTATCTCCGCCTGCCTGTACTGCCGTCCAATCACTATAATCGTGTGCACAGCGTAGACTATGAGTAGCCCCGGCAACACCGGAAGTTTGAGAAGGTAGAGGCCGACGGCGATCCCCGCGTATTCCGCGACATACTCAAGAAAGTCGCTTATTCCCATTGGAAGGGCTGCAAGTATAGCTATCCTTCTCCCCATGTACTTCCGTATCGCTTCGCCTAGTCCGACGCCTGAAGCTATCCCCAGACGACCTGCTGCGTCTTGGATGAAGAATAATGGTACGGTGAGCGCAAGCATGATGAAGATCATCCTATTGCCCCATACTGATCCTGCCTGCAACCCAGTGACAATGGATGCTACGTCGATATCTGCAATCATGACAAGCCAGGCCGGACCCAAGTTCTTCAGCCGATCAACGACGGAAGACTGCGATTCCTTCATGTCACTGCTTCCTCGAATCACTGCTCACACGAAGCAGTGCGATTTGTATTTGCAGATCTGTCACATAGTCCGGCCTGAATAGTCGACTGTCAGGGAAACCAAGATCCCATCCCAGAAGTCTTGGAAAAGTACTCCCTTCTTGGAACCCATGTTCTGAACTGCGGCCAAGGCAAACCGAGAGAGATCGTGAAGCCAACTACGGCACCGAGAGCTCCACGTAGTTGATCAATCTCCTTCACAGGGGTCAGCTAAACAAGCATGACGTATGACATATTTAGCTTTTGCAGCGACGACTTTTTTTGGATCGGTCATAGGTGAGTCAGAAGTCATGTTCGTATTGATAGCCGATTTATCCCATAGTTTCACCGTAACTTTTGCGAGTTCTGAGTCACTCCGCATATTTTCGCGAACTGTTCGCTAGAAGTGTGCTGCTTTGGGATTCGTGTCCAACCCCGTACTATTCGAACCCATTATCATTGCAGGAATTGGTCGCAAAAAAAAGAGGAATTTTCTTTAAACGCCAGAATTCCTACCAAGTCATCTCTTCTAAATCCTTTGCTCTCTTTTCTGTCAAATTATTCCTTTGGATGAAATTGACGAGACTAAGTCGGTTGTCTTGATTTCAGAAATATAGTTGCTAAGCTACATTTGCCAGGGATTGTTTCCTGATTCCAGTCAGTTCAGATACTTCTTTGATTGATTCCCAGACAGGTTCAGCTATCTTGATTTCTCTAGTCATCTAGTCTGCGGGATTTAGGGCCTTCACGACTATCTATTTAACAAAACTGTTTGATTTATCCCACCAAAAATTTCGTCAGTATGAAGACTCCTCCAGCTACAAGAGCTGACATTGGAATGGTAATGATCCACGCCCAAACAATTCTCCTTGCTATCCCCCATCTAACCGCCGAAAATCTCTTTGTTGATCCAACTCCCATAATCGAACCCGAAACAACATGAGTAGTGCTGACAGGAATCCCAGAAAAGCTCGCACCAAGAATCACAGCCGCTGAAGCCGTCTCAGCAGCAAAGCCATGAATAGGATCGAGATGAGTAATACGCATGCCCATCGTTCTTATGATTCTCCAACCTCCTGTAAACGTGCCCAATGCAATTGTTGTAAACATACAAGAGCAACCCAGACTGGAACTTGGAAAGCAGTAGACGCATTACCGCCAGAAGAGAGGTAATTTGTCCCGATAAGAAGGAATGTTATGACTCCCATGGTTTTCTGAGCGTCATTGGATCCGTGACTGAATGAAACTGCACTTGAAGAAACGATCTGTAATCTACGAAAATATTTGTTCACGGTGGCTGGAGCCAGTTTTTTCAGAAGATTGAGCAGTCCAATCATTATACCAAAAGCCACGATCATTCCGATGATGGGAGAAAGCACCATGTATTCGAGAACGACTTCGAGTCCAGCAAGTTTTACGACGCTGGTTCCAGCCGCAGCGACGCCAGCACCTACCAAGCCGCCAATAAGCGCATGGGAAGAAGAGGAAGGAAGACCTAGATACCATGTTATCAGGTCCCAGGTTATTCCTCCGATAAGCGCTGCAAATACCAGCTCTAGAATCAGGTTACCGACAAACAACGGTGAAGAAATGATACTTCCTCCTATGAATTTCGCGACGGGTGCTCCCACCACAAAAAACGCGACAAAATTGAAGGTTGCCGCGACCAACACTGCGAGTCTGGGAGAAAGTACCCTTGTTGAAACGACTGTGGAAATGGAATTCGCAGTATCATGAAAACCGTTCACAAAATCGAATGCTAATGCGAGAAAGATGAGACCAACAACAATGAGAAGTGTCTGATCGATCACCAATTTCTTACCCTACCACGAGGAGATTAAACAAATTTCGCATAGCCAAGGCTTGCGGTCCAAATTCTCTGTTCGTCTTCAACGATTGTATGGGAGTTTGTAAAATCAGATTTTAGGAATACCGCAGGGCGATATCCCTTATGAGTAGAGCAGCGTCTTCGTACCTATCGGTGATTTCCTCAAGGTGCTCGTAAATCTCCTTCAGTTTCATTACCTCGAGCGCATCTTTTTTCTCATCGAACAACTTGGCGACCGCGCCGTTCAATAATTCGTCTCCCTCGTTCTCGAGCCTGTCGATCTCTTCAGCACTCCCATTCTGTTGTTTCAGTTTTGATTTCGTAGTCATTGCTGAAGTGAGCTTCACGATCTCTTCACCACATTTTACCACTATTTGCGAGAACCTCTTCATCGTTTCGTCGGGTGAGGAAATCTTGTAGAGATAGTACCGATTAATGGTCGCCCAGATGAAATCGACTATGGTATCATAATCTGACGACAGTTTCAGAATATCATCGCTGTCAATCGGAGTCACAAAGGACTCGTTCAATCGATCATAAATGGAGTGAACGAGCTGGTCGCTTTCATGCTCGATCTCTCGAATCGCATTTCTCGCTTCATCAATGGAAAGTTCTTTCGTATCAAACGCTGCATTCAGCTTTTGCGAGGCGAGAAGGATATTCTTCGCCTGGTGCGTGAACGACTCAAAAAATATCTTGTCTTGCGGAATCAGAATTTCTCAGAAACCCATGCCAAATACTCACCCTGGAAAGTCAATCTGGGAAATTTAGTAATTATATTGTAGGTACGTCTAAAAGACAAGTGGGACTATTCTTTTATTCGTGCCATAAATAGAATCAATAGACCTATTGAGTGGTTTCTGATCGGATCGTAGCAAATTTTGGAGATTTACAATGGGCGGTCCGATGAGAAAATGGCTTGCGAGCTATGAAAGGTTGCTCAGCGATAGCGAAGGTGAGCAGGCCAATAGTTTTGAAGAGGAATTCTTGAATTCGGCCAAAGAGAAGTTAATCGAATCTGATGGATTTCACAATGTCAAATTCGAAAGATTCGAAAGATCTCGCAGGATACTTTCAATAGATGTGGAGTTCGATCATCCTGACAAGCTGTTCCCTGGCCTAATTCCGACTTTCGATAGCTGGGTAGTAATCCAAGTCAAACGATTCAATTCATGATCCGAAATTCTAACTTTTGGTACTCGCGCCTGCTTGGGAGCACCCAGACACTCAGACTTTGGAATCGTTTCTTTGCTAGTAAATTCGCGTCCGAATCCCGTTTCTAGCCTAAACTCATCGACTGTGGAGTTACGCACCGGGATGGATTTTTACTAGTAAATTCGTGCGGGGGTCGCCCCCACAAGAGTGAGAAGACGAGCGTTTTTCCCCAATCAATTTATTCCCTACAAAAATCATCAATGGCCAAGCAAGTGGTTGTCAGGCGCGACTGCGATATGCGAAACCTCTCAGCAATCATGTTCACTGATCTGGTAGGATACACCTCGCTGACGCAGTTGGATGAATCGCGCGCTCTTGAATCTCTGGAAATGCACAATCGAAAGGTTCGAGAGTTAATTCATAAATTCCACGCGCGGGAAGTCAAGACCATCGGGGATTCTTTTCTAATCGAATTCGAAGACGTGCTGGAGGCTTGCAAGTGCTCGGTAGAAATTCAAAAGTCCTTTCACGAATCCAATAGGTCTGTTCCTGATCCTTGGAAAACTAAACTACGGATAGGGATTCACTATGGAGATGTAGTCCATCGAGAGGGTGACGTATTCGGTGATACTGTTAACATCACTTCTCGGATCCAGCCTCTCGCAGACCCTGAGGGAATCTGCATTTCAGGTCAGGTTTTTGATCAGATAAGGAACAAACTCGGACTTCCAATTGTCCAACTTGAGTTTACGCAGCTAAAAAATGTCAATGTCCCTATCACGATCTACAAGATCCTTCTCCCCTGGGAGAGGGCGGTCTGGAGCAAACGCGGAACTCCCCGACTCGATAAAAATAGAATCGCCATTCTACCATTCGCTAAAGTGAGTACTGATCCGGAAAGCGAATTCTTCGCGGACGGGATAACGGAGGAGCTAATTTCCTCGGTTTCGAAAATTACTCAGCTCAGCGTTGTATCTCGAACATCTGTGATGCGGTACAAGGGTCAAATCAAGCGCCTAACTGAGATTGGCGAAGAACTCAAAGTAGGAAGTATCTTAGAGGGCAGTATTCGCCGTGCAGGGAGCCGCGTGCGCACGTCGGTGCAGCTGATCGACGTCGCCGCCGACCGCCAAGTCTGGTCTGAGGTCTATGACAGGACACTTGAAGACGTGTTTTCGATACAAAGCGAGATAGCCCAGCATGTCGCGAGCTCCCTTGAACTGAAGCTTCTGGATAGGGACAGGGAAAGAATCGAGAATTTGGGAACGATGAGTGTTGAGGCGCACTCGCTATATCTGCGCGGACGATTTTATTCTCTCCACGTTACGGAGAAATCTTACGGTGATGCAATCAAACTTTTCGAGCAGGCGATAGAGAGGGACCCGGGCTACGCCCGGGCATATGCCGCGATAGCCGATTGCTACGCAGGTCTAGGCGCATGGGAAATAATTCCGACCAGAGGAGTGCTCCCCAAGGCGAGAGCCTACGCGCAAAGAGCATTGGAAATTGATGACTCCATCGCTGAAGCCCACGCCGCACTTGCTACAGTGTTGAATCTACAGGATTGGAAATTCGCTGAAGCGGAACTGGAATTCCAGCGAGCCATCCAACTGAATCCGAGTCTTTCCTACGTCCACACACTGTTTTCGTTATTCTTAGGACAATTCGGAAGATCCGATGAGGCGATAAGGGAAGCAAAACGCGCAATAGATCTCGACCCACTTTCCGCCGAGACCTTTACAATCGCCGGGGTCGTCCATCTCTACAATGGCCACGTCGAAGAGGCCAAGGCGTTTTTGATGAATGCCATTTATCTGGATCCTAACTCAGCATTTGCATTCGACGCGCTAGGCTGTTGCCACGTGCGCACCGGTGAGTTCGATCAAGGAATTTCCGAGATAAAGAAGGCGATTGATTTGGCTGGTGAAGGCGTCCCCTTCCACCTAAATGATCTCGCCTACGCGTATTCAAAAGCTGGAAAAAACGAGGAGGCAATCAGGATCCTTTCCAAGCTGCTAGACCTTTGGGAAAACGGAAAGGGATCTCCGATTGCCATTGCAGGAGTCTACGCCAATACCGGGGACAATGACAGGGCGTTCGAGTGGCTCTTCAGGGCGATCGAAGAACGATCTGGATATCTATTTTCAGTAGCGGTCGATTTCGCATTTGAGAATCTCTGGCAGGATCCCCGGTGGCTGGTGGTTCTCAGCAAAATTGGTTTTGATAGAGCGATCAGAGGTCACAGCCAAACTCAGGCGCAGCAGATCCTCTGATTCTTGTTCCCAAAGAACGTCCAAGATTCTAGTATTCAATAATCGAATCTTCTTGTAACCAGCCTTGGAATTGGACAAAGATGAAGGGTATCTTCTAGGCCAGAGTCAGAGCGAGCTAGAACGACTACTGTGACCATTGTGAATTTCGGATTTTTTTGAGGCGATCTTTTACTAGTAAATTCGTGCGGGGGTCCCACATTCCGCCACGGATTTTCTTCGCAAGTAGATTTTACTCCCATGTCGACTGGGCTACATTTCTTAATATCTCTTTTGTCATGCTGGACGAGCATACTCCCATTCGCTCCAAAAGAGCATTGTGGCTTTCGCTTATTGCCTTTGGCTCATCCTAGTAAACGCATCCTGAAGATGCAGTAAATTCTCGAGCCCAGTTTATGGTTTTAGCCGTCCAGCCTGAAGGCTCTTTCTTCCTTCAGCATCATGTAGATTGCGCACGTCAGTTTTCTTGCTGCTGCGACGATGGCGATCTTGTTTCCCCTCGTTTCCTTGATCCTGTTGTAATGCCCAGTAATCGACGAGTTGCAGTTTAGGACGTGTATGTGAGCACACTGGATCAATATCCAGTTGAGCATGTGATTGCCCTTGTTACGATCTGCTTTCTGGTATTGTGTCTCTCCCGATTGATGAGTTCCGGGTGCCAGTTTTGCATAGGAGCACAGGTGTTCTGGGTCTGGGAATCTGTTGATGTCTGCAATCTCGCTTGAAATCAGCAGCGCACCGTAGTAGGATATTCCTGGCACCGTCACAAGGAGCTTCGCATATTTGTCGCCAAGAGCTTTTCCTTGATTTGGCCGTCAAGCTCTCGTATCTTCTCATCGAGGAACTGAATTGAGTCGAGGTAGTCATTTACCGCTGCGATATGAAGCGATTTTAGATGGTCCATCCCAGTCTGCGTGAAGAGATCTTTACTGTAATCAATCCATCTCCTGCTGAGCTCTGCATGGATTTTGTTTTTGAACATCGTTCTTGTCGAGACGAAATAATGTCTCCTCCTTGCCAGGTCTCTTACTTCTCTTATCTCTTGGCTGGGGATGTAGCACTCCGGTATCATGTCCAGTCTCAGTAGATCTGCAAGTGTCCTTGCGTCTACCTTGTCATTTTTCACTTTTGCGTATGCGATCGCCTTAACCATCAATGGATGAGCTACCTTGACATCGTATCCTTCCTCCTTTAGAAGATCATAGATGTGTTCGTGGTTGTAACCAGACTCCATGACTATTTCAGCATCAGTACCATCAAGAAATTCGAGTATGCTTTTTGCATCCTTGTTGATCTTCAGCTCGTTTTCTATCCTTCCCCCTTCATCCTTGAGTACTAGCTGTACAGTTTTTTGGTGCAAGTCTATTGCTGCGTACATGTGCTTGGCTGTGGCTTTACGTTCCTTTAATACGGTCGATCATGTCACCTAGTAAAAGATGAGGCCCAAGGGTGCGAGTCCCATTTTAGTATATTCTAGAGTGACAAATTATCGCTCAAGCAACTTCGTAACGATTTCGTCGAGAATCGCGAACAGCGCGTTCGTGAAAGCAAGTCCTCCACCGTGCACAATGATGAGCCAACATCCTAAGTGGTTACTCTTGCCCCGCAACTCGGACAGAAAGTAGGATTGGCCGCAAGTTGGGTACCACAGTTAGGACAGAACCTCGGTCCGGTTGCCTTTCCAGGAGGCGGCGGAGGTGGAATTTGGTTTTGAGCGATTGGTGCAAGTCTGGCCCGGTTAGAGTAATAGTAGACAGCAAGCAGAATCGGAATGAGGGGTTGATAGAATGCCGAAAGAAGCCCGCTAACCACCGAGTCTGCAGCTCCAAATGCTGCGCTGATCAAACTCACGATCGCAGCAGCAATTGCGATGATTATGCCCATGACTAGAAACGTTCCAAATGTCTTGAGCCACCTATTGCCCACAAGGGCACGACTCCTCGACATGCTTTTTCTGCATCAATTAATGCTTTCTTAATTGCAACTCTCGCTTCATGAGGATGAACTAATCTAATATGTTCAGCTATTCCTTGTAAGGTGAGATAATCTGTTGCATCTTTACAATCTACAATCAAAGGACATTTTCTCTTCATATTTGTTTTTCTCCAGCTAAAACTTCAAACATTTCTCCTTCAACCAGCCAAACATCAATTCTTGTTTCTCTCATTGTCAGCTGAAAATTATGAGATACGTAAGAAACAATACGATATCGATGCCATTTACCTCTTTCAGTCGATTCCTCGGCTTTCAATCTCCTGCGTCTCCATCTCCAGAATAACTTAGAGCCTCCGTTGATGATTCATTGTAAGGCGAAGTCAATGGAATATTGAATTGAGGATGAGTTATGGTATTCGTAGCGAAGGGAGCGATGCTGCATTCTCCTTTAACTATGCAAGTCTGGTAGGGATAGACTACGCCGGGAACTGTTCCAAGTATCAGCGGCTTTAAGAGAGGTTGACTGAAATTTAGCATGTAGAAAAGATTTGGTTCGTACCCGTCTCGGTCAGTGAGGTTTCCCAGACTGGATGTTCCTGTCAGATTCCAGTTGTATTCTATTGTTGAGAGAAGTGAGCTAAAGTCTTCCTGATGGATATTCGTGAATTTTGTAGTATAGTTGTACGCTGGAGCCTGAACGATTGCGCCTTGAATTGAATACGGCGAAATTGCGATAAATGGTACTCTGAAACCCTCTCCAGCCGGGTCAAGCTGAATCGGCGTGATGTTATCATAATATCCGCCCCAATCATCCCAGGTCAGGAAGATGACCGTGAATTCCAGGCCGAGTTTCTTCGATTGAATTAATTATCGAAGTGACGTAATTCTGCCCTGCATCCCACGTTCCCTGGTTTGGATGATCACTGTTCTTGGGTTGCGGCTCTACCCACGACACAGCTGGTAGAGTATCCGTCGAGATATTATGTTGCAGATCCTTGAGATTCAATAAACTTGAACATTCAACCGCCGTTGTTTGGACTTGTGTAAAATCGGTGAGCCCGGACCAGAAGCCATCATATCCGCCCTTATTGTAATAAGAGCTGATCGCGCTCGCATTGATCGGCCCCGTGCAGTCCTTCAAGTCATTCCAGTTTTGCTGGTAGTAACCCCAGCTAACCCCGGCGTTTGTCAGTGATTCGCCTATCTGTGGAAAAGTTAAGTTGTATTCTGTGGTACATGCATTTAGACAAGTCCCTGCAAAACCCGCTTGCGCTGCTACCGCATAGAGATGATTCGGTAAACTGAATGACAGTGCGCTTGACATCATCAGATCGTTCAGGGTGTAGTACTGAGCGTAATCCCAGTACGCCGGAATCGTCGCATTGGTGAAGTATGCCATGGAACAGTTTTTACAATCAAGTGGATCGTTTGCGATGAAGCCATTCATCTTTCCGTCATCATAAGCTTTCAGCGCCGAAGATCTGGTGTGCGAAATATCAAGGCCCTGAATTGTCAGTTGCTTACTGTCCGCATTCCAAGGCTTGGTGCATGGTGTTTTCTTTTTCTGCGTCAAACTGTTTGGCATACAGGTTGACAAGCTCAATCCGTATCCAGCGGGCAATCCTGGGTAAGTACCAAACATGTTGTCGAAAGCATGATTCTCTTGCATGATGATGACGATGTGTTTGATCGGAGTATTGGATGGTGGTGAAAATACTACCCTGCTAGACGCAAAATTATACGTTTGATACGAAGAAGTTGAAAAGATGACCAGTATGAAAACGGAACATAAAATGATCAGGTGCGATAATCCTTTGTCGAAATTGCTACGAACCAATGAATTTATCACCAAATAATCGATAATTTAAATCCAGCATATCGGCTTCCGCTACGATTACGTAGAAAAGATTGATGATGAAAAGCGATGAAGTTTGGGAAGCCCAGCAAGCCCTGCCTAGAGGCCCATTTCTTGATTCCATGATCAGGTAAATTAATGATTTCACTCAATCTTCCACCATTTCTGAGGATATGTTTCCTTATCATTATGAGATAATGATATTGATTGAACAAAATGAAATTTAGAATCACTTTGATCTAAATCTGGAATTTTATTAAATGACGATCGAGTAGTATCATTCCATAAAATCGCAGATCCTTTTGGTGCTTTCTCAATTACTTTCTTGAGTTCAGCAAGACTAAAGACGATGTAATCAAATTCATGCACAAATCCATCTTTCATCATGACAGAATATTTCTTTTTCTTTCTATTTCCTTTTATCTTGTTTTGGAGTACAGGGTTCATTTTCGTGGCGGTTGCGGGACTGATCGTCGCAGCAGTTATGCGCACAGGCAAGCTCTTCGGCACAGCAACCGCTTGGGTGGGAATCCTCGCGAATGGATTATTTTTGATCAATTACATCGGCTCCGTCTTTGTGTCAGCTACATCCATCGTGTCAACAATTCTCGTCGGTTGTGCCACGATTTTGATGTTCATCTGGTGGATCCTGATTGCCCGAAAGTTATTCCAGCTCGGGAGAAACGTCTCGACGGTAACCGAAACAGATCCAAGAATTTGAAACGTACGCCTTGTCCCTACCAGGAGGAATTTTGCTTCCTAACCGATATGGAGCGTGAAGTCCATTTCTTGTTTCCCTCGTATTATTTTTACTAGTAAATTGGGGTTCAAATCCCAAATCTCGCACTCGGGATTTACTAGTAAAGAGCAGTTCAATTTTTTGATTCGATGCTGTCAGTTATAGTTGGTCGCTCTTCAAATACTCAGCGATCGTGTTACGTAGGAGCCAGAGGAAAGAGACATTGACTTACTGATCATGGTTTTTGGAACCATACTTCAAGACCTATTCCTTCATCCACAGTCTTGCATGTTCCAAAGAGCGATCTGGCAGCGAAATCTTGGAATTGGAGTTTCGTGTAGGCGCTTCTTAGTAACATATGATTGAAAGTAAACCTAGTCCAGAACGAGTTGATTCTGCTCAATTTCAAGCTGTCCACATAATCGTTGATTCCAGCTTTCGAAGCATCCTTGCGCAGATCTATTATCAAAGCTTCACCACCCCTCTTCAAGACTCTGAAAATTTCGTCAATTACTCTTACGGGCTCGGGAAAATTCTTGAACGCTGACGTGCAGATGACAAAATCAAAAGTATCGCTTGGGAATGGTGTGTAAGCGGCATCGCCCTGTCGAAATTCTATCTTGACATTAGCAGCTCTTGCATGCTCGCTAGCAATGTTCACAAATGTCTTACTTATGTCCAACCCAACAATTTCATACTTTCCTAGTTTCGCTATTTCTATGGATAGATATCCGGGGCCAGGGGCAAGCTCAAGGAAATGACCATTTTCAAAAATATGACCACTCGCAATCTTCGCCCAAGATTTGTATTGCTCAGTGTTGTTTCGAGTGGTTTTCGTATACCATCTTGCAATGAATCCTTCCATTGCGACGCCCTTGTACCCTTTTCTGTTCTCGGGCGGTGAAACTGGACCTCGGGCATCAACTGTTTCTCTAGACATTCAGTTATTTACCATTAGGCATTTGGCTCGGGAAGAGTATAATGTTAGTTCACTTTCGATAATCACTTTCAGCTACTGTATGGTCTATTCAAGAATTGACTCAAGTTGAAGATGCAGTAAATTGGGGTTCAAATCCCACCTCCCCCACCTATGTTCGTCATTCAGTGGGGAATCCTCAACTCTAACACAGATTCGTAATTTTTTAGTGATACGAGTGCTCCTATGACTATGTACAGCACAGTTACTCCTACTGGCAGGCCACCTCCAACCTCAAGACTTGGTTTAGTGCTTACGATCACTCTTAGAATGGCTCCAATGGCACCTAAGATCGAAGCCCCAGCGTAACTCCAAATCTTCCTCTTTCTGCAATAGTAAATGAAAACGATACTTAGAATGATGATTGGAGATACTACAATAGTTGCGAATAGCTGGACTCCAGATGAGACGCTTGAGATTGTAACTAAGAGTGCGATGATAATGGCAACGACAAACACTTCGAGCAAGCCAATAGCAGCTTTCATGTTCGTACTAAGCGACTGGCTAACGGTTGACAATCTTCTTGTTCTCTTAATCTAAAAATTATGCCCTAATTTTTGCTATCAGAGACGATGTTGTTAGCACACCGAAGTGCATGGTGACGGCTTTATCTGATCGAGACCAGACCATTTTTCTCAGAAAAGAGCGAAAATCTCTCACTCCCGTCAGTCACAGTCGTTCCGTCGAGGCATGTTACCTCATTGTAAGAACCTTGTTTCTCTCGAACATTTGAAACTGATTCTTGCGATTTTAGGCGTTGAAGAGTTCATTAGTAATGATTATCATTTTCCGCAAACTATTATTTCTTCAGAGAACGAGACTTGGACTTTTTGTTTCCAGTCACGGGTCCAGCCTTATTTGAAACTTTGAGCAAGAGAGCAAAGTCGCTCGTCAGATTGTTTTGATTTCTGCGGATAAGGCTCAATAACACACCGAAATTCTTCTCTTTACGGCCATTCTTCAAATAAGAATGCAGGATCTTTCTCTCTAGACTTGTGAAAAGATATCTTCTCAAATAAATCGACGGCTTGAATCGAGCTTAATCATTGATTTTTATTATTTTTTCCTTAGCTTTGAGCCTACAATCTGAGAAACTATGACCGCGATTGCCACAAAGGTAAGATTATCAAAATTTCAAAGCGCTTCCCAACTTTGAGCTAATCGGGTGAATTTGCTGCAAGTTTCCATTCAGCTCTTCTGACGCAGGTTCGACAGACCGTTCCAGACTGACTTTGCTTCGCGGCTTGATCCAGCGTTACTTCCTTATTCTCTCCAAACATCTCGCGGTTACAATATGATTTCCAGCCTTCCAGTTTTCTTTCAGGGTTCCGAATGTGCCACTTCCCGCTCGAAACTTTCCGCAGAGTGACAACAGTCAAGCTGGCTCAATGATCAGTTGGTCAGACTTGTTGAAAAGGATTGTTTGCAGAAAACGGATTAGAAGACAACTAGGACGAACTATTCTCTCTCGCGGATTCTCTTCGAGAACCTAGTTTCCATCCGTCTGTTGCACTCACAGACTTGGAGTCTTCAATCGACGCGCTATAAGTTTCGATATTCCTAGATCATGATTGCTTCAGGGACATCTTTGAAATGAGAATCGCCCGTTACTACTTTTGCCGATCCTATCCGAGCGGTGGATAGGATAATAGAATCAGCCATTCCCCAGTCTTTCTTTCTCTTCTTGCTCTGGAAGTTTATCTGACCGGCGAGAATCGAGATCTTGCGATCAAGCGAGACCAGAGTCGTCTTGGTCGTGATGAACTTGACATCAGTATCGAATGAGTCCCATTTTTCCCGAAGATATTTCTCCTGCAGTTCTGCCAGTGATATTGACGAAGTGGCTGCTGAACCTTTCTCGATGAAACCTCTGGCCTTCACTCCAGAGGAAGAACCCTTGAAGTACTCTATCCATGCATACGAATCAATTACGGTCTCATAATTCATGGACATTGGACTCATCTGACTTTTTGAATGATCTCATCTTTGGATGCGCGCCGAACATTGTTTCAGGGACGTTCTCCGCCTTCTCCACCAGTTTTCGTATCGTCTCGTCCAGACTCTTTGCCTTGTACTTCTCTTTGATCTCTTCCAGAAGCTTCGCCGTCGTCCGCTTCACTTCAACCGTGGTCGACATTGTTATGAACTATGGACTATGGCTAAATTAAGCCTGTCGGTATCAGACTCTAGAAATCTCGATGCCAATGCTGGAAAGTGCGCACTTCGCGATGGCCTCGTTATTGTGCATCGAGTATTGCAGCGATTGGGATTGTAAAGGATGACCCGAATTCCTTCAGTCCCTAAGTGAGAGCTCGCAGGTATGCAGCGACAAGCTCAAGGTCAGCGACCCCGGATACAAGCTTCTCTTTGCCGTCGGGTAGTATGATCGGAAACGCCGCTGCGTGATAGGGAAGGTCCAACATCTCGGTTACTTCCTTGTCTTCGAACTCGTTGACCTTCCTGCAGTCTCCCTGACCGCACATGTACTGATAGACTTTGAGGATGTGCCTATCGCCCGAGCCACCTCCACTGCTTCCCGTGGCGGTGGAGAATCCTTCGGGGAGCTGGAGCACGAAGATGGTGTTCGGCTCGTCGAGTTTCTTCAGGTCTATGGGCCGCTCAGTCACGTATACGCACCGCATCCTGGACTCGATTAGGCTAACGAATTCTTGCAAGTCCACCCTCTTTCTACCGGAATAATTCAGACTAGGCTTGGGCCGGAAGGCGCTAAATAAAAAGTGTTCATGGGCTGCTTACTCGATGAATGTGACTCCCTCGAGTCCTCGAAAGTGCGGGTCCCCACTGATGACTTGCGCTCCGCGAGAGCGCCCGGTAGCATAGACGATCGAATCTGCTATAGGCCAGTTCTTGATCCTCTTCTTCATCATAAAGTCAGTCTGACCAGCTTCCAAGCTCAAAGCCATATCAAGTGGGACAACTCGCGACCTCGACTCGATAAACGCAAAGTGCTTTTGCATTTCTCGTTCGTCTCTACGACCAGATTCAATCTCCCCTAGGTACCATTTTCTGAGTTCGACAATGACAATTGACGGGGTGAGGGAATTGCCACCATCGATCTAATCTTGTTCATTGATCAGTGGGAGATCGGCATACCGATCAGATTTACTTTGTACTAGTTATTCCAATCACTTGCGTAATTTTAGAGCGCTTCCACCGGCCCGATCACTTCTATCTCAAATGATTGACGTATCTCTCCGCCGAGAGTTGTACCCTGCGATCAGCGTTCCCGACGATTTCTCCTCCTTCAAACGCGCCGTACAGATTTGCGAACTTGTACGGTTTGATTCGCGATGCAATTTTCCTCACCTCGCGGGCTGGAAGTGGAATCTCGTTTGGGTAGCTGTACATGAAGGTTGTCCAACGACGGTCCGTGACAACAGCTGATGGTGTCCCCTGATAATAGAACGCCCGTTCCATGTGCACCTTCACGGAGGTAAAGTACACTGCTGCCGTCAAAATGTCCACCCAGATTGACGATCTCGAGCCCACCCAGCGGTGAAGTTTTTTCCCCCTTCCAGAAGGTGATCTTTGGACTCTTCCTCTGCACCCACTTTCTGTCAAGACTGTGGACGTAAACTGGCGCGCCTCCAAATGCTTCACTCCATTCAATCATGGACGAATAGTAGTGCGGATGGGATATCGCGATGGCATCTATTCCACCGAGTTTCTTAACCGATGTTACGGTTTCATCGTCTAAGTATGAGATGCAATCCCAAAGGAGATTGCCTGATCTCGTTCTAACTAGAAAAGCTCTCTGGCCGATTCCGAAGGAGGGGTCGGTGATTATTTTATAGAGTTCGTCGTCTACCGCTTCGATTCTGTTTTTGAATCCACTCTGTCTCAACTTCTCAAGAGTAGTCCATTGCTGACCATCCCGCCCCACGTACTGTCTATCGTCCGTGCAAATCTGGCAGCTATCTGGCGGTTCTCTTGCTTCCTCAATTTGCACGCCACAAGTTCTACAGAGGTATTTGGGCATTCAGTTTCGTCCGCTATGTTGACCCTTAGTTCAATCGTTCTCAAGTTCACGAGGATATATTTTCTTCAAATGTCAAACACTTTCAATTAGCCAACCTTATCTTACTTTTTTCGTAGTCTAATCCTTGCCAGTCTATGGTGTAACCGAGAGTGCTGAGCACTTGTTGAGGATTCTGCAGCCCTTCAGATTCGATCATCTCTACCGCACGGGCTAGACTGGAGTCATCTCCAAGAGCTCTCAGCTCTCTTTTCAATTTGGAAATTTTAGATAGACTCACCAAATAATCTCCAATTTTTGCGTATCCATCTATCCGGATTTGAGAGAATGTCTCGTTCATACTTTCCAGAGAAACTTGACGTTCGTCTGCAAGACGCTTGATAGTGATGATATCTTCATGGAACTCGAACCTCTCCTTGCGAAGGATCTCAACCCGTCTTTTTCTCGCTACCGCGTCCAACCCATTTAGATAGCCTAGTATAGGGGAGATTGGAACCACCTTGGAATAAAATAACAACAGCCTTTTACTATTTTGTTTAATTCTTTCAAATTTCGTTGAGCAGGCGAGACTTTCGTCTGCCGCGACGATCATTTCAATATCTGGCGAAAGGGAGGAAAGCTTTGCAAGCTTGCGTTCAAGGTAATCTGTTGTCCAGAATCCGACAATTTCGAGATAGACCTTCAGGCCTTCCTTCTCAAAACTAAAATCCGGAATAAGTACATGGCTTCCCGCAACCAATGGCTCCGGCTCTCTTTTGAGCGCCCATCCTGTTCTCAGGGCGTTGAATCCGGATGCAAATTTTTCTTCGACCTTGCTGTCATAAAGATGAATGTTTTGCCGCTGAAACATGAATGGCGATTTCTTTGGCGATGACACAATCGCCGCACCGTCATACTTGGTTGGTTCGGTAGGTGTCCAGTTCGATTCGAACAACCCAAAAACACTTCCGCTATCCTCTTCAAAGTAAAGGATTCTATTCCTGATTCTGTCAAAGAGCTCTGCTTTGAAGCTCCACGAATCACTGAGGATAATTTGATTCAAGAGTTTGGCGTATGAAGTGCCATACCTATCGGTTAGTTTGAAAAGAGATAGTGGACCCTCAATCGAGACGGTGTATCCCTCCTCATTTATCTTTCCATCGTCATTACCCTTCTTCCTTTCTACGGCGTACATGAGACCAAGATATTTTAGGTCTCTGAAAATGTTCTTCCAGTTGCCGCTGGCCGTGAACTCCATCTTCGTGCTTTTGAAAAGAGCTGTCTGAGCTAGGGCAAAGTTGTACTGTTTGATGAGCGTCTTGGAGTCGATAGTCAAAAATCCTTCCAGTATCTGTTCTTCCTCTAGATCCTTCCACAAAGAATTCTCAATGTCATTCGGATCTACCTTTAGCTTATCGCTAACATCTTGAATGACCTGGCTCCGTTCTGGAAAGCTGACGGCTCTTCTTTTGCTCGCTTCTCTGAAAGTTAGGTCCCTAGCATGTTTTGGATCTATCGGGCTCTCGATAAGATAGTTGCATCGTCTCTCCAAAAGCTCCGCCAATCCCCTGACAAGCTTGTAATCAGGCTCCTTTTCTTCGAGCTCCTTGAGCATCCGAAGGAGGTGCTCTTTCTTCTTCCCGGTGCTGGCTTCGTATGAGTTGATGACGCTCTTAGACAGCGCGTTTGTTTCATCGTTTAATGTCACATATTTAGGGCTCAGCCTTCCCTTCGATACGCGGGCTCGTAGAAGAGGAGATGGAAGCATCGTTCAAGAACCGGTTTCTAACTGAATATCATTGCTTCATTAGAGTTGAGTCGACGCCATTTCTCTTTCTGAAACTTCGATTTTTTCCTCATTTACTTTCTCTCGACCTCTTTGTTTTCCTTCTTGAACTCGTGGAAACCTCGGAAGTCTCTCTCGAGACCAACTCGATAAGCTTCAGCTTTACCCTTTCCTTCCTTCTTCCTGAGCAATCTTCCGAGCCTTTGGACGAACTCCCGCGAGCTACCCGACCCGCTCAGTATTATCCCTAGGGAAGCTTCCGGGACGTCTATTCCTTCATCCAGGACTTTGGAGGTCACAATCGCCCTGTAGCTACCGTCTCTGAAGCCGTCAAGGATTTTGTGCCTCTCATCTTTGTCTGTCCTGTAAGTGATGTACGGGAGAAGAAATCTCCTTGAAATCTTGTACACCAATTGATTGTGCTGGGTGAAAATCAGTATTCTTTCATTTGGATTCGACTGCAAGATCTTTTCAAGGGCCTCTATTTTTGCGTCAGAGTTGAGTGAAATCTCAAGCGCTTTGTTTCTTGCAAGTAGAGCTTTTCTAGCCTCTCTATCCGAAGCGCTTCTCATTATGAAGCGCTGGAACTCAAGGGGACTCGAAATCCGAATCTTTCTTGAGGCAAGAAAGTCAGTGAATATCTTGTGGTGTCTTGTGTACGTTTCCCTCTCTTCGTCTGAGAGATCCACATTTATTTTTTCAAGAGAGTAATCCGATAGATATCGGCCGGCAAGGTCTTCTGGTTCAAGCCTGAAGACTGTCCCTCCCATGAGCCTTGGAATATCGTTGTGAAGAAGGTCCTCTCGCTCGAGTGTCGCGGTGAGACCCATCCTGAATGGAGCGCTGAACATCTCAGCGATCTGTCTATATCCTTCGGATGCGATATGGTGGACTTCATCCGCGACAAGCAGGCTGAACTTGTTGCCGATCTCTCCCGCCCTGAGATATGCCGAGTCATAGGTTGAAACGGTAACAGCCCTGATGATATTTTCACCTCCGCCGAGGACTCCAGTCTCGATGTTGAACTCCTTGCTGATCCTCTTCCTCCACTGCTCTAAGAGGTCTAGCGTGGGAACGATCACTATGGTTGGCTTGTTTACGAGCTCGATTGCCTTTAGGGCGACTACGGTCTTGCCCGCTCCAGTTGGAAGAACTATCACCCCTCGCCCGCCGGCACTTTCCCAAGATTTCAGAGCCTTTTTCTGGTAACCTCTAAGGAGGAGCGCGTCACAACTCAGGTGCGGGCACGGCACTAAATCCTGCACGTTGTCCTGAAATTGGAGGCGGCTTTGGTCCAGATAATTGAGTATTTCTTTGTAGTGAAAAGCTTGGGTCCGGAAGGCTCTGATTCTTTCATCCCACACAGCGTTGGGAACTCCAAACTGTCCTCTCACAACTATGCTACCCTTGTCGAAGTAAAGCGTTGTAGTCAAGGGGAGATTAGTAGACAAATCGTTGCCAATTTTTCGTAGAGTCAATCAATTAAGATATTGCAGGTGCTTTGCAAATCTGATCTCAAAGGTTAATCCTGTTAACTAATATTTCAGCAATCTGTGCGGAAATATGATGCCCAGCGTTTGAGCGATGGCTACGAGAGGCCCGTCGTGGCGGTTGTCGTAGTCGATGTAGAACGAATACGAGAAGTTGAGATCGTAGATCCCGTAACGGTCGTGTCTGTATCAGTTGCGGCCAGAGCTCATGCCGGTTTGCGATTTCGGAAAATCTTGTATTCGATTGTTATCTATTCAACCGAAACGCAGACAGAATCTATTCTCTTTCGTGGATTCTCTTCGAGATTCTAGATTCAATTCCTTTTCATAAAGGGAGATCGTTCCGAAAGAAATCACTGTAGCAGAAAACAGTAAACATGATCGAGCCGGCAATAGCCCAGCCGATGTGCATGACACCCACAGCGTACTTTTCAGTTAGGACCCATCCTAGGATTCCGATCCCGAGATATCCTTCCAAACAAGGTAATCCTAATCGTACATAGACTGAGATCGACCAAACTTCGAAAGACTGTGTGCTTCGTTCTTGAAATGCTTCTTCAATTCCTCCTCATCTGAGAAACGCGCCGAGACATGCTGACTGCGAACGAACATCCACTGAGAGTTCTCGAAAAGCCCGGATACCAGGTCAGAGTAACTCCTGATTGCCGGATCGAGTTTCACTTGCTTGATTCTCTTGAGGAATTCCGTGGTTTTCTTTGTCTCATTGTGAATAGCCACTTCTTCGGGTGTCTTCGCGGGACGTGTCAAGGTTTCACTCCTCGTTTTTCTCCCGAGGATAAACACCTTCGCCTTTATGGCGTTGGTTCACGCCATCAAGCTGAAATTGAAGGATCGGTCGTTTGGTTGCGTCCTCCCACTAATGAATTCGTGGGATGAAAACGAGCTTCAATAGTTAGGAAACTATTTTATGGAGGAAGTATGAAAATCATACTTGCGCGAAATTGTCAGAACCAGAAATAGCAGTAGTGGGAACAAAGGGTCAGATTGTAATCCCGCAGCGTCTGAGAACCAAGTTGAACATTAAGCCGAATAATCGGATCGCAATCTACAGGAGGGGAAACAAATTGGTATTAACAAAACTAGACGTACCGTCCCTCGATGAGAAACTGAATGCCACATTCGTTCAAATTGATGAACAGTACAGAGGAAAGAAGAAGCCTACAGAAAAGGAGATACTAAAAGAGATTCAGGCCTTCAGGAAAGAAGCACGAATGGCCAAGGCGCGCTGAATGCTAAGAGTCGTACTGGATACGAATGTGCTCGTCTCAGCGATCGTCGGTCACGGTAATCCACGCCGTTTGGTATTAGAATTACTCAAGAATCATATAGTGATATCCTCGTGGGAAATGCTAGCCGAACTACTTGACGTACTGTCAAGAGAAAAGTTCCGGGAAATAGAGAAAGATCAGATGAACTTGTTTGTCTCAATTGTCGCGAGCAAATCTTTGATCGTGACCATTAACGAACCACTCGGCATTATCAAGGAAGATCCTGATGACAACGTAGTCCTCGCTTCAGCCCATGAAGGAAAGGCAGATTACATAGTATCCGGAGACCAACATCTACTTGATTTCAAACAGTTCAGAGGAATCAAGATTCTTCCCGTCAAAGAAATGCTCGAGGTCGTTCTGGCAGTTTAGGGGGGTATCCCCGATCCATTCCCTGCGAGTCAAGAAGAAATGGATATTTCCGCTTGGCTCTGAGCTCATCGATTTGCCTCTCCTTGTACAGGTCTTGAATATTCAATTTTGGAACAGAACCGAATACCTTGTTCAATAGGTCAGGTCTCTTCTCGGTGAGAGACATGAAGTGTTGGATTGCCTCGTCGAAGTCAACCCTCTTTCCAGTATCCTCTTGCAGTCTGGCTGCAATTTTGATAAGCGACTGCTTCGTTTGCTTTGAAACCTTTATTGTTTCGGACACTTTCTCCACCAAGTATACTAGATACAGTGAACGCTCTTTCTGGAAGCTTCGATGATTCGCGCAATTTCAAGTCCGCTAAATCCCGATTTTTGCGCAACTGTTCGAAATCTCGTCAAGGTTTTTCTTAAGGCGCTCTTCTCTGCCGATAACTGCACACGCCTCAACACTATCGTATCCTCAAGACCTAGAATGACGAACCGCGTGCCTTCCTTCAGCTTCATTCTCTTCCTCATCTCGCTTGGAATTACAACCTGGCCCTTCTCCGACAACCTAGTAAAGTCAAGTGCCATGATGATCGAGTCGTAAGATGTATCTTACGCGATTCTTTTTAGGTTAGTGGTTTCGTAAGAATTCTCAAGTGATCTTGAGTTTGAAAGTTCCCAGACATTGATCGTGAGTAGAATCCCCAAGGTATGTCGCCCAGATACGCGTAAATTCTTCGAGAAACCGAGCTCTGTAAGCTCAGAAGAGCTTGGAAAAGCTCGTTTCCAATTAAAATGAGATCAAATCACTTACTTCAGAATCCCGGGAAATCTTTTTAGCCTGTAAACAGCTATGTTTACGCCGTATGACTACTGTCCAGGTTCAGGTAAGACTCCCGGAAGAGCTGGCACGACAATTGGACAAGTGGGTGGGCGAGGGGAAGTTTGTGAACAGGAGTGAAGCTATCAAGGCTATTGTCTCTCTGTACACAGAGAGAGAGAAAACGAGAAAATTCTATGAAATGCTCGAAGCTCGGAGCAAGGAAGCGAGAGAAAAGCCGGAAAGACTAGTACCGCTCAAAAAGATTCCTTGAAATTCAAGGTCATGCTCGATCCGCGGGCGGCAAAGTCCCTTAACAAGATCGACAGCATCATTCGGGGGCGAATAAAGTCCGCTCTGAATGAACTGGAGGACTCCCCAGAAACTAAGGGAGAACCTCTGCATCCATCCGAATACTGGAAAATTAGAATCGGCGATTACAGGGCAATATACTCGATTGAAAGAAAGGACAACTTGGTCATAGTGCTTTTTGTTGGACACAGAAGCAAGGTGTATGACGACTTTGGGAGGATGCTCTGATTATTACGTTGGATAGGTCAAAGCTTTGTAAATCATGGGAAGAGAGGTGTCGTACCTATACTGGATATTCATGTGTCCGTCGTCGAACTCTTCGTAGTAGTGCTTTATTTTCAGCGCGCGCGCGCGTAAGCGATTTGGTTGGGTGAGCCAACTATTCGACGAAGATTGACTATTCTCTCTCGGATTCTCTTCGCGGATTCTCGTAGAGAGTCTAGTTTCCATTCATGACGATGTAGATTTCCATCAGCTGGCATCCAATCGCATTCGTAGGACGGGTACGGAATTAAATTTCTATGGTGACAGAGACATCACTGCAGCACCGAGCTTTTTCCAGTCGGCAGTGTTCTGAGTCAGTATCGATTTTAATCCTATTTTCTGCATCTTCAGCCAAATCATGCAGTCCCCGGCATCTTGTCCTTTTGCAATTTCATCGTAGAGCATTGACAGGTCGTCCCAAGCAAAAACCGGGGATTTGATTTCGATTCCAAGATCAGCGAGTAGCCCAGGAAAGCGATCTCTTACTGCAACCAGCATCTTCTTCCTCTCACCTCTTTTCGTTTTCGCGGCTTCCCTCAGCTCTGCTTGCATTAATTTTGCAAACTCGAAAACGACCAGGTCTACCGTGGAAAGCTTGGTCTTTCCTTCGATGATAATATTTCTCAAGTCAGTGATCTTTGCGAAAAAAGCAGATGTGTCAACGACGATCTCGCGCATACCATCGTTGCTCGACATCTAGAGCTTCTTCGGTCTCCTGATGGCCTTTTCCACGGCCCGGTCTATATTCCGCGCTGTTAGTTTTGAGAGTCCGGCCTTGTCAATCAAGTTCTCCCACTCGTCTAGCGCTCCCATCTTGCGCTTGACTTCATTCTGGCGAAGCTGAGCGAAAAGTTCGTCAGCGACCCGTTTATCTTGTGTAATTATGACCGCCTGATCTTCATAACTAACAATGATTACCTTGCCTCCCTCCTTCAGATTTGAAGCAAAGTTAGCAGGTACGGTGATCCGATGCTTTTCGTCCAACTGTCTTTCAGTCACTGTAATAGACATTGTTTCCTTTCCCACCTACATAGGATATCAAGTGGGTAATAACTATTGTGAATCATCCCACCATGATGAGTGACATGTCCCACAAATCGTGATGCACCGGACGCTTGGGGAATTGATCTTCTCCGAGAGAGTACGAAAACAGAATATCTCCAATAGTCGATACTCATTCTTTACTACTTTTCCAAATTTAGCACTAAGTAAGACTAAGATGAATGATTGCTGCATTGAGTTTACTATCTGGCATAAGTACGGCGAGTGTGGAACCGGTCACCGCAGGTACACCTGTGGAAATCCTTAATAATCATACTTCTGGGGCAAAATTTGCCGCCGGTATCGATGGAAATTTCAAGGAAGAAAACAGCAATCGCCACAAGTATTGTCGCGGTAGTTGTCATTATAGTAATTCTAATCGCTAGTGCCGGTATTTACTTTGCGACGAGGCCCTCTACGTCTACTTCCTCATCAAGTTCTTCCTCCTCTAGCTCCTCCCTTTCTTCAAGCTCATCTTCGTCTAGTTCCAGTTCACCTTCTACAATCTCGTCCTCATCCGCATCAAGTTCTTCGGTCGGGGTCAGTTCATCTGTTGTCACTTCCTCTTCCTCATCATCGCTTATTTTGACTAGCTCGAGTTCATCATCATCAAGCTCGAGTTCATCATCAAGCTCGAACGTTTCATCTACGTCAAGCTCTTCGACATCTAATTCCTCTTCATCTAGCTTAACTTTCGTGTTGGGAATAAGTGGTGAGGCAACCGCGCTGGGCGTTAATTCGACATCGCTTGCGCCTATCAACGAGACATCGTCTTTCACTGCTCAAACCCCAGATGTTTACATATGGGTGAACTTTACTAATGTTCAAATTTCTGAGAGCATAGATTTCTACTGGTACCTTCCAAACGGTTCAGAATATTATCAATCGACAGGAGGCAGCCTTCCGACCGGGTACCCGTGGGATGCTGGATATGCCAACATGCCTCTAGCAGGCACATCAGTTGCGAACGTAACAGGGGCATGGTATGTACTGGTCTATGTCGGTGGTGCTAATTTCTTGACTGTGCCATTTCGTGTCGGCACTTATATCTCACCACTGACAATTTCGGAGAATGAGGTGGTGCCTTCATTCGACTCTAACGGTTACCCGATAAACAGCACACTATATTACACTTCGAACAGCACGGAAGCTAATCTCTATGTTTTATTTACAAATGTGGGTTCGGGTAGCTACAACGTTACTTTTAACATCATTACACCACAGGGAGCTGGCTATGCTACTGTCAATGCAGGCAACATCACAGGCCCGGTTCCAGCTTTCAATGCCGCTGCGACTATAGACATAAACGGATATCCTGCAGCAAGCGACCTTGGCGAGTGGGAGGTGTTAACCTTCATTAACAATAATCTCACCAGCCCTGCCCTAATTCAATGCTTCTTCATTAGCAGCTGATTCCAGATTGTGGGGTCCGCTTCGTTCGCACTCGTGAGGTCTGAGCTGGAGCGAAGAATTTTTTGAAGGAAGTAATACACTCCTTCTGGATTTTCTGACCAGTAGTGGTTCTATTGTCGAGGATGCACAAATCGCTCCTCCTGATTTGAATGGATACACAATGACTTACTCAGGAAACTTATTCTATCTAGATATTTCCGTCGCATCTGGCATCGTAGATGTTTTCTACAGTCTGACGGCAATCTGTCCACCATAGGAGACGAACAAATGTACAAATTCAAACAAGGTTCAACAACTGTCAGATCTGCCATCACCCAGTCCCATATCACTCGCTGCTTCAAATCCTTCAGTGGTCACGACCTGCTCATCGCGGCAACCACCGACAATTTAGGGCAGTAGCCTTGGGGGATGTCGTCCATTCAAGGCTAAGGAAAGCTTGATTTTCCGGCACTTACTGGCCTCACATCATTTTGAGAGAATTAGTGTAGAATTTACATTTGGGCCAGAATTGTAATAAAATTAATCATCTGTCGCCTTTTATCCCAGAAATATAGCGAATTCCGGTATATCGGATTCCGCTATATCTGGCTGTACAAATTAGAGTCATCTTGGGCGAAATCCGGGCTCATCGAAACAAGGATATTTTCTGGAGAATGAGGGCGAAGCGGAGAAGTTAGGAGTATTAGGATAAGATTCGAAAAAGAAACCGTCCGAAGCTTCGCCGCACACAGAGAAAAGCTTAGAGTTTGAGAATGTCAGATGCTAAAAATAGCCTTTTTCAAAGATTCCTTCCAATAGACTTGGAATCGAGCTCGGGCAAAACTTGTGGCTCGAAAGTGAAGGCAGTTCTCATCATTGAGAATCGTCGATATCTTATTATGATGCACCATTCTCGACGAAATCCTATGAAGAATCTAACATACTCAATAATGGCAGTCTCGATAGCTGCATTATTTTTGCTATCGGCTCTGTCAATGTATTCCCTGTCGCCAGCTTCCGCCAGCGATCCATGTACCACTACCTACTTACCAGGCTCTTACGTTAGCTTCACGCCTATCTCAATTAGTAGCTCGGGAACGTACTGTTTCGAAGCGGGAACCTACAACACACAAATAACTGTCACTGCAAGCAACGTGGTGTTAACGACTGCGCCAGGGACAAAGCTAGGGCAGGCTATAATAGAGCCTAGTTCTATTGCTTCGCTTACCACGTACACTCCTACGTACCCGAGTGGGTGTACCAGTAGCACCCTGAACATATGCGACGAGGTGTGGGCCTTTCCAACCCAGGTCGCAATAATTCTTGTCGCGGGATCATCATCAGTCAAAATTCAGAATCTGGTGGTTAATGGTATTAACGATCCTACAAACTGCAATAGTCCAACACAACCTCCTCCAGATTTCATGGGAATACTCTTCTCAGGTGCTTCCGGAGCTGTTACAAACACGCAGGTAGTGAACATCGCTGGATCATCATTGGACAATTGTGGCGAGGCAATTTGGGTCCAGAGCACCGCCTCCGCTGGATCTGTAGTATCGATTAGTGGCAACACTGTGACGGGGTACACCAAAAACGGCATCAGCTGCAATGATGAGGGGACTATTTGTACCATTGATAAAAACAAAGTTTCACCTCTCTCAACAGCTGGCGCTGGAGTCGCGACCAACGGTATCCTGATAGCAGATGGTGCCAAGGGGACCGTATCCGGTAACACAGTCACTGAAAACCTATGCACTTACTTCCCTGCATGCGGTTCCAATTTGTATAACGGTGAAGCCACCGCGACAGGAATTGGCACTTATTGGTCGGGCGGTGCCACAGTGACGGGCAATAAGCTCCAACAGGATGATATCGGAGTTTCCTCATACGACGATACAGCCCCGGTCACAGCTACATCAAACACTATTCAAGACAGCACGTATGAAGGCATATTGCAATACGACGGTAACTACATTGCTTCGAAAAATCAGATATCCAGCAGTCCAATAGGCGTAGCGGTAGTATCGGACGGTTTCATCCTTACTGCAACTTATTCCACTCTCAACGGAAACGACTTTAACGGACACTTCTCTACGGCCATCGTTCAGGTGATTGCCCTGTCAGGCGGGACCTATGGAGGACCTAACAATCCCACGCCCGCAGTGGTGTTGACGATAAATGGGTTGTCTCAAACGGTCTCCGGAGTGTCACCCTACCTAACCACCGTGGATATAACAAGCCTCTGATCGTAGGAAACCACCGAGATTTAGCAGTGTCCCAGCAAGTCACTACATCCAATCGCAATGAGAACGCTGAGTGAGAAGCTCAGCGTTCTTTCTTCTTTTTACAAGTCTCAAGTGCGACTAGTGTTGTGCTCTCGGATTGACGTGTAGGAACCTGGAAAGCAGGAAGTCAATATCCCAAGCCAAGCTGTCTAATCCATTCTTTTTCGAATGCCGTACGTGAGACCGAACGGCGCGTTGCTCATTCCGATAAAGCCTACAAAGAGAGTGAAGTAACAGAGCGCGGTAATCCGTAATCCGGGCTTTATGTACTTCCAGCGCCATCCAATGATTTGGGAGAATGTTATCGACCGTAAAATTATCGAGATTATTGCTGCTATACTAGAAGCTGTTAATCTGGATTACTTAATTTACTTTCTAAGCAGTTGAAGCTGAAAAATCAAGAGCTGGGAGAAAATCAGATCGAGCTTGTTCGCTCGATGTCGAAACTGAGCGCGAGTGATCAGGAAGAAAGAAACTTGATTGATGGTATAATAGACCGGAATGAAGGGCTACCGTCGGAAGAATTGGGCGATAAAATCAGCCAAGGTCTTGAAGCGTTCAGGAGCTCCAGAATAAAACACGGTGAGAATATCGAGGAGCTGGTCGAAATGAAAGTACGGGAAATGCTAAGACGAATCGATGACGAGAAGAGAAAAACAGGGATCTAGTCCTAGTAGGTAAAGAAGCGATAACTATCCTCGTTCAAGGTCGGATTCTTTACTCGGCATACGCGATATTCTATTATCATTCGACATATTTTTGGAAAACCAGTACCGAGCTTCTAATCCTATCTCGCAGGTATCGCCGGCATTGATGCGGAAAGTATCGATTGCCTGCCCGTCGACAAAGGGATAGTCGATGTGAATACAGTACCAAGATTCGTTTATTCGAAAACTCGGTGCATCACTGAAATCGATTTGCTTTGTATCCGGCCAAGAACTGGTCAATTGGTTGCTAGCCGACGATAAACTGTCTTGATTTACGGAACTTGATTGTCCTCCGCTCTCAGTCGAGAGAGGATTTTTAACTCGGTCTATCGTACTTCTGTATCACCTGAAAATAGCGAACTGACGGCGATCAGGAGTGCGTTTTGGTTTGAGGCTAGAACGCACGCAACTTCTATTTTCAAAAATCTATCATTTCTCCCCTGGACACACCTACACCGTTTCTGGAGATTCTACGGTCGACATAGTCTAATCTGCGTCAGCTTGCCAGTCACCTACTCTGGGAGTAAAGGGGTCTCCCCTCCCAGAGGCTCCTTTTTTACAGTTACAGACATCATTACATGGTAATATTTTCTAGTTGTGTAGTCAAGAAACGTCGGCTATTCCTCGATCTTCGGGGGGTCTCTGACCAATATCGGGAACTTGAACTTTCACTTTATCAGAGTCAGACTCCGACAGTGAACACATCTCGTGCTTTGAGGCGTTCTGGAATAAAGTTTTCCAACCTAACGGCGGAAGATCACTTACTTGAATACTTTGATGAAGATTAGGCGATTGACGTCGTCCTACCGAGCGGAAATATTGTCTTGTGTAGATAGACATTCATACCTGAGCGAGCTCGCGCGCATTTCGAAGCAACATTCATAGACACTCCTTTATGCTACCAAAATATTTCCGTCATCGTCCTTTTGTTTCTCTTTCATACATCTATCCACTCCCATCGCCAGCCCAATCAAAAACTCTGTATTTTGGTGTCATAGCCGAAATGACATTCTGGGTCTCTATGATGAAAGATCATGGACTTTTCTTCGTTATTGAGCCATTTGAGTGAGCGTCTCGTTCTTATAATACCTACCCGAACCACTCGGATATGAGATTCACCAATCAAATCGTAGTCCACAGAACAATGTTATTCGCGACAATAGGAATTGCTTTGTTAGCAACGGCATCCTTTCTTTTCATCCCAACGATTTTCGTGAGCGCGAGCTCGAGCTCAGCTGACCCTCACTGCACTACCACTTATTTATCCAGCAGTTATTTGGAGGCAAATCCAATGGTTCCCATCTCAATAACCAGCCCAGGAACCTACTGCTTCACCGCGGGCGCGACCTACAACACACAGATTACGATCACATCTCAGCTCCGTTACTTTGGAGAGTACCGGTGGGCACCAGCAAGCGACCATAGAGCCAACGTCTGTTGTTCAAAATTCAGCAGACCCTGATACCACCACTCCTGAATACAACATCATACTTGCAGGGGGCTCTTCAATAACGGGAGTAACAATCACTAATCTAGTAGTTGATGGTTCCCTTCTTCCTGCTTTCTTTACCTCAGCTGGTTTCAGTTGTGGTTTACCCATAACAGGCGATCCCTTTGACTATGAGGGAGTTCTATTTCTCAACGCAGGTGGTACAATTACTGGCAATACTGTACAGAACGTCTACCTTCCATTAGGCTCTGCTGGTTGTCAACCTGGTAATGCCGTCGAAGTCCAGACAGGTGTTAGTTTATCCTCGACTGTTGTAATATCGAATAACCAAGTGCTGAACTACAACAAGAATGGGATTACCTGCAATGATGTGGGAACCACTTGCACTATCACCAAGAATACAGTGTCGTTTTATTCGGCCTATACCGATTATATCGCCCCTAATGGCATCCAGATTGGCTTCGGAGCGGTGGGCACCGTGTCGGACAACACAGTCAGCGGCAACGAATGCAATGTACCTACAACATGCGGCTCGGATTATGTTACTCAAACGCAAAGCGCGGGGATTCTCACCTACGAGTCGGGTGCCGGCACTAGGGTGAGTGGCAACACGGTCAGCGGCAACGATATTGGAATCCTTACTTCCAGTGACGCAGTGATGTCCACGAACAATGTTGTTCAAAACAACAGGTACGAAGGAATGTATTTGAATGATGGAACCTATACAGCTTCTAACAACAGAATCTCAGGCAGCCTGGTAGGGATAGCCATAGTCTCGGACGGTTTCGTTGCGAATCCAACCTCTGCTACCCTCTTGGGCAACAATTTCAAGGGTTCATTTTCAACAGCGCCGATACAAGTGACGGCTTACAACGATGCTCCTAGTGGAAATTCATTTGCAGGGACCAATGTAGAACCCGCCACGGTGACACTAACCGGATTCACGGAGACGGTCACCTCCGGATTATTGGCACCATTGGATATACCATCATTCGTCAACATAACCCCCACCTCATGATCGATAACTTCGCCGCGCGGAGAACAACTGCGCGGTCATCCCAATTTCTTTAGACAATATTTAGCTCTTTCCATTGCTCTAATTGTCTGAAAGGACTAAGGGCAGTTCTTTGAGTATCAGAAACACGTTTGGAGACCCCTTTCTCCCCGAACACAACAGGAATTCAAAATAGTTAAGTTACTGCGCTACAGTAACTCCTACAATGTCTTCTCTAGACATCGAACTAGCATCTTGACACGGTTTTTGAAAATGCACTCCGCATTGAAGATCTAACCCTCCTGAAAAAGAATCTCTATGGCCCAGTCTTGCGTTTCAAGGAAGCAATAGAGGCAATGCCTGAGAAATATCAGACTGAGGCGTTCTTCATGTCTCTACTCGTCATTCAGCAGAGAGAAATAGATTTACTTGAGGCTAAGAGAAAAGGGCGAGATTAGTGGGTAAGGAGATTTTGATGCTAACCAAGCGCGTTTATGATGGCTTGCGCGTCTGTAATCAATAATTGGGACTGAGCCTCGGTTATCTTATTTCCTGTTTGAGCATTCACCTCATTGATGAACGCGTTGAGCTGATTCACGGCTGCATTATCATTCCCCCGGTTTACTGAGTCTAGTGCCGCGTTCAGCTTGGCATCCAGGCTGTTAGTAATACCATTGGGAAGATTCATGCTATCTTTCAAGCTAATCAGACCAGAGATAGCTTGGGCTGGATCGCATACATTCAGCACAGGATTGCCCTCCAGCGTACCGGAGTTGATGAAGATCGCTCCGCATTCGTCGACGATCGTACCGACGTTATTGATGAGTTCTCCGTTCTCATTAATGATGGTTCCATAGTTGTCAATAAAGCCGTAGTTGTTGAGGATTGTCTGTCCGAAACCTGTCGATAACGAACCTACCTTGTCAATAGTACCATAGTTTATGACCGTACCTTGGTTGTCAATAGTACCGATATTGTCGATTGTGCCGCTGTTCTCGTTGATGATTGTACCGCCTGAGATGTCGAGTATTCCACCGAAGTCATCAGGGAGTGAGATGTCAATAGTGCCGTAGTTGTTGAAGGTACCAGTGACCGTGATGTCGATATCCAGAGGGTTATCGATGACTGAGATTATGCCGCCATTCTCGTTGGTAATCACACCTGAACTTTGGAGAGAGCCTCCAAAACTCGTTAGACTCCCGTAGTTATCGATCGTCCCTTGGTTGGTGAAAGTTCCAGGGTCGCCCGTGGTAGGGCTTTGACCAATTGTAAGGTTTACACCAGAGTCAATCTGTAGGGTCGTTCCTGACTGAATAACGACGCTACTTACTAAGCATACATTCTCACCGAACGGTGCCCATATGCCGTTCAAAGGTGCTGCGGGACAGACCGTCGGGCCGTCTGAAATGCTCAACTCGATGACCGAGGTAGCCTGCGCCGAACGAAAGAAGCTTGAAGGGATTTGAACACCTATGGCTGCTGAAACCAGAATGAATAATAAAATTAGGGCGGCAATACGTCCTAACTTAATATTCGGATGAACATGAAAAAGGGAACTTGATATTAGTCTATTTCCTCTGAAGACTTGACCAGGGGCACCCTCGTGTTTCGTTGATGAGTTTCTTTCACTCATGATCGGCGGAGAGTCCATGTTCGCATATAGCATTACACCTCATATTGACTCAAAACGGATAAGGTCATTGCTCCATAGCCTGACTCTTTATTGTTGCTACCCAACATGAAACCCATTAGAAATCGCCCAATAACGAAACAGAACCATTCATCAAGCCACAGGATAAGAGCCTCAATAAGTATGCTCCAAATCACTTCAGAAGTGAGCAGGAACGAGCGTCGATAACTCACTCATTCCAATTAGTTGCGGGTGATGGTCGCCATAATATTCTGATGATAATCTGAGAAGAGACCGCCAGGCGCCCCACCAAAAAATAGGCGAGTATGGAATCTCAGACTATTATGCAGGTACCGAGTGATTATAGCGGGGGGTCACAGACACCTATAGATCCTGTCAAGTCTATGTGTTGTGTATTCGCACCCGATGCCACGATATAGTTGGGACTTCCGCAAAACGCATTTTCAAGATTGGCTTGTTGCATGTTTGCTCCGTTGAAGTTAGTGGGATTCAAGTCCGAAACACCCTGGATGAATGCTCCAGAAAGATCTGCATGTTGCATGTTAGCTCCAGCAAAGTTCGCACCAGAGAGATCTGCACCTGAGAGATCTGCATGTTGTAGATTATCGCCTGCCATGTTGTATCCAGCAAGATTGCAGTTTTGTAGGTTAGCCCATTGTAGGTTGACGCCACCAGTGTTTGGCACCTGTGGACAGGGAGATGTTATTTCGGCATAGTAAACTGTGTTTGTAAGGCCAGAGCCGGTAATTATTCCTCCCACGCAGTAGAGGTAGCCCGAGTATGTCGCACATGATTGAGTGAATATGTCAGTGGGATAACTGGAGGCGCTAGTCCAGGTGCCCACGCCGGAAGACCCTACTGTGGCGTAGTAGACGGCGTCGGTGAGGACAGAGGTGGTAGCTCCTCCCACGCAGTAGAGGTAGCCCGAGTATGTCGCACATGATTGATAGTATACGTCTGAGGGATAACTTGAGGTGCTAGTCCAGGTGCCCACGCCGGAAGACCCTACTGTGGCGTAGTAGACGGCGTCGGTGACGCTAGAACCGGTATATCCCCCGACGCAGTAGATGTAGCCCGAGTCTACCGCACACGGAAATGAAGTTATCGTAGTTGGATAACTTGAGGTGCTAGCCCAGGTGCCCACACCGGAGGATGATACTGTGGCATAGTAGACAGCGTTCGTTTGGCTAGACTCTGTATTGTCCCCTCCAACACAATATATGTAGCCCGAAAATATAGCGCATGATTGGGAGTATATCGTGGTTGGATAGACTCGTAGTGCTAGTCCAGGTGCCCACACCGGAGGAAGATACTGAGGCGAAGTATACGGCGTTGGTCTCCTGCGTTCCAGAGTTGGCATTTCCTCCAACGCAGTAGATGTAGCCCGAGTATATCGCGCATGACGGGGCGTACAGGTTAGCGGGATAGTTCGTGGTGCTTATCCACGTGCCTACACCCGATGAAGATATTGTGGCGTAGTAGACGGCGTTAGTGGCGACACCGCCGCCCGAGGTAGCTCCTGCCACGCAATAGATGTAGCTCTGGTATATCGCGCATGATGGTGAGGTTATGCTCGTGGGATAGCTTGTGGTACTTCCCCACGGATTGATGGATTCTCCGCTCGCGGGCCGAAAATAGAGGGCACTGGTAAATGAGAACAAGATGAGTGTGAGCATAATCAAGACGATGAAAGGCGCCATTCTAAAGCCGGATGTTTTGGATTTCAACCCTGACAATTTCATCAAGCGACTCTGACCAGATGCAGCTTTGTGGATATCTAACAATAAAGCTCATCAAAGCGGCAGTATAGTGGACTATAAGCATTACTATCGTGATAGAAACTGTTTTTTCCAGAAATCATTTCGCATCTGTCAGGAGACCTCCATAGACAAAGGATATTCAAGAGCATCTAACTGCGGCATCTTCTCGTAGTAAGCCGGGGTTGGCGTCTTGAGGTCAAGGGCTCCATGAGGCCTCACTTCATTGTACCACTTCATGAACTCATCTATCGAGGAGAACCACTTGATCTTGCTCTCGAATATGTCGAAGAACTTCTCGATCTTGCCGTTCGTCTGGGGGTGGTTGACTCTTCCGAGGATGAATCTTATCTTGTGCTTCAAGAGACACCTCTCGAATTCTGTCATCCCCTTCTCCCTCCTCTCAGATTCCATCGTGTAAAATGTGGTTCCGTGGTCGGATAGGATCGATGCAGGTTTGCCGTGTTCCTTCATGGCACTCTCAAGACAGGAAACAGAGTACTCCGAGGTCAGCGTTTCATGGACCCCAAATCCGGTAATGAGACGAGAAGCATCATCCTCATAGCAGGTGAGCCACTTGCCCTTCCACCTCGGATCCTTTACCTCGTGCCAGTCCGTATGCCATAATGAATTCGAGTGTTCCCTCTCGTATCTGACCCACTTCCTCCTTATCCACTTCTTCCTAGAGTTTGACGCAAAGGAGTTCATCAGGAGCACCCTGTGTATCCTGTTGTGGTTGATGTGAATCTTGCTATCGCACTCGATCTTTCGTTCAAGGTAGAGGGCGTTTGCCCTATATCTCTGATAAGCATCAATGACGAGTGAAGTTTCCTCGTCGGTAATTGGAATGCTTTTCCTTCCTGGTTTCTTGAGGAGGAGAGGCACACCCCCACCTTTCCTATGCTGGGCAAGTATCTGCTCAACCCTCCTCTTTGACACCCCGAGCTGGAGAGCAATGTTTGCGCAGCTCTCGCCCCTTTCTCTCAGCTCTGAAGAGGTAACTGATCTTGTCGCTATCAAGCTTCGCGGGCACATGTTTCTCGTAACGCTTTGTTACGCTCTTCCAAAACTCTCCCAGTCTACTCCTGTTTACCAGCTTGCGAAATAATTGTCGGAAAAGAGAATCGTGATAGAAACTGATTAGAATGAGTTACTGATTATCATGGAACTTTTCAGCAATTTTTGCGGACTTTTCAGCTAGGAAGAGATGAGACTAGGAGAAAGACAGAGTACAAAGTCTCCTAAAATGTGGAGAAGACGGGATTAGGGCCGTAGTTTCAGTCAGATCAAAGACTTGAACAAGTAGATTGACGCTCCTAGAGCTGGCTATAAAGAATCCGAGTCGTGAAAGTAAAGATGACTGATCCTGAGGTTGTCATAATATTTTGATGATAATCTGAGAAGAGACCGCCAGGCTCCCCACCAAAAAAATAGGCGAGTATGGAATCTCAGACTATTATGCAGGTACCGAGTGATTATAGCGGGGGGTCACAGACACCTATAGATCCTGTCAAGTCTATATGTTGTGTATTTGCTCCTGATGCCACGATATAGTTAGGACTGCCGCAAAACGCATTTTCAAGATTGGCTTGTTGCATGTTTGCTCCATTGAAGTTAGTAGGGTTTAGGCCAGAAACACCCTGGATGAATGCTCCAGAAAGATCTGCGTGTTGCATGTTGGCTCCTGCAAAGTTCGCACCAGAGAGATCTGCACCAGAGAGATCTGCATGTTGCAGATTATCGCCTGCCATGTTTTATCCAGCAAGATTACAGTCTTGGAGGTCAGCCCATTGTAGGTTGACGCCACCAGTGTTTGGAACTTGAGGACATGAGAGACATGCATTCATCAACACAGGATTGCCTGTAAATGTACCCGTGTTAACGAATGTTGCACCACATTCAAAAATGATAATGCCTCCATTAGTGATGAATCCTGAGCTTCCGAGAAATGCACCGTTCTCGTTATCGATGATCCCATAGTTACTAAGAATTCCTTCGGGTGTACCAGGGCCACCATTGTCGATAGTGAGACCCCCTGGTGCACCCCCTTCGTTGTTAATAACACCATAGTTTGTGAGTATCCCTTCATCGTCAAGATTACTGGTGATTGTGATACTGCCCCCATTCTCATTGTTGAGAACACCGTTGAAATTGATGCCAAGTCCATCAGTACCAGCTATGTTGATGAATCCATAGTTATTGAGTGTAACAGAGAAGCAGTTTCCGATTCCGAAACCCCCATGTCTAATAGTGCTCAAGACTATGATTGTGCCATAGTTGTTGATCGAAGGGGGGATGATTCCATGGGAGCAACCACCAGTTCCGATAGTCCCACTGCTCTCGACTGTCAGCACCCCGCTGTTCTCGTTGGTGATAGCGCCGCCGCCAGCTTCAACGAGGATGCCGCCGAAGACATCTATGGATCCATAGTTGACGAGTGCACTACCTGCACCACCAACGTCCACGTCGAAGATTTGGGTTGAATCTGCGAAGGTTCCGTAATTGGTAAACACGCCACCGATTGTGACGCCACCTCCACCTGAGTTGTCAATAGTTCCATAGTTGTTGACGATACCCGCGTTGATGAAAAATCCTCCTGAGTTAACAATCGTCCCGTAGTTGTCAATCGTCCCTTCATCGGAGAAGGACATGCAACAGGAATTGACAAGCGTTACACCCGAGTCTATTTGTAGCGTCGTTCCCAGCGGAATATCGCCCCCACTTACCGTACAAGTGTCACTTGAGCTGTCCAGATGCCATTCAAAGTCACGGGGCAGACCGTCGCACCATTAGCCGTGCTCAACTCAATAGTGGGATCTGTTAATGGAATCTGCAACGTTGAGGGATTGAATTGATTCGAGACGACTTTACTTTGAGTGGCTCCGCTTTTTGCGACGCTGATTGTGCTAAACATTTGTAATGCTCCAAGCACTATCAATAAAGCAGCTAAAATTGTTACGATGACTTTCTCTTGTCTAACTCCCCTGAAAAATTGACCCGAAATACCCTTTTTGAATGGTCTCGTAGACGACACCTATCGACGCCGCAAATAAGAGGTCTATATGCATTACTACCCTTTCCATGCACTGTTCGAAGGGATTACTGTTGCTCCAAGTAGATTCTACGTTTTTGGCTATTATCTAAGAAAAGTCGGGAACGAAATAGCAAAAAAGCTTCATTTGATCTTCTTGATTCGATGAGCCTCTGTCTGCTAGCCTCTCCCACGAATTCCGCCCTACTTCTGTAACCCAACTTACGCTCCCTTATCACCGCGTCAATGCCCTCGGCTAACTCCTCAGGAACCTTAACGTTCACATAGGCAACCCAGTAGTTGCCACAGCTCTGGCAATCGGGCCTGTTCGCTCTCTCTAGGTTATAGTCTAAAACAAGGACGACCAATCATGATGTAGTGAAGGCATTTGGACAGATTTCCGAGTAAATGCGTATTAAACTACGCCTTTTGCAATAAAGGGCTGTGCGGTAGTCCTGTCATAGCGCGCGCGCGCTATGGAATTAACTCATCACTCGCTAATAGACTATCAGATCGCTAGTCTCCACCTCTGCTGCCAGTCTACCGCCGTGAGCAGCTCTTCCTTCTGTTGTTACTTCTAGCCAGAGCATCCGCGCTGAGCAAGTTTGATCTGAAGGTCTGTAGGTTCAGCGACAATTGCATTGTCAGCTTTATCCCTCTTTCGAGGAGATACTTTGTCCCAGCAGGCTCGAAGGATTCTTCATCAGCAACTCCTGGAAATATCAGGTCTCCTTCGAGCTCAACCCTAAAGTCCTTGATCGACTTTGAGTGCTGCCGCAGCGGAGGCTACACCGAACTTCATGTCAGGGTCCCCCTGCCGTACATCTTTTCTCCCTCGTTCTAGATCGCTCAGCTAACCTTACGAAGGGACAACCATCATAATACCGATATACGGATTGTAAAGTAAACAGAGGTTGCAGAAAATTAGTTACCTACTGGGAACATTCGTCTTTGAAATCCAAGACTATTCAGAGTATGCCGAATCCAGACCAAACTTGCCAGGGTTCATTATGTTGTTAGGATCGATCGATTTTTTTATCATCTTCATTATATCGTACATCCCGTTCTGAAGTTCCATTTTGATCATTTCATCCTGCCCGGGTCTCGTCGCTCCGTGGGCCGCTGAAATACTCCCCTGGTGGTTTATGCTGATTTCACTTATCTTCTTCGTGAGCTCAACCCACGCATTCCACTTTTCATCATCAAGTTCCATTTCAGGTATGAAAATGTCCATCTCCGCCAGATAGTCGCCCCATGGACGAAACGGGGAATTGTTGTAAAAGAATGCCCCTCCATAATCGAATATTCCGTACTTGTCGTTGTATTCCTTGACAACATTTTTCCATTCGGTCCGCACTGATGGAAGTTCGGTGTAAATTATGGCAGCATCTTCATCATGCCAGGTACTCGGCATCACATTGCCCTTCAAATCTCTTCCGTGCAAGGCAAGATGGTACCTGTCGTGTCTCGACGCCCAGTCCCCCTCGGACAGTTCCTCGCCAAGGTACTCGCCTCCGTTTAGTTTGGCGATTTCAAAGATCTTCTTGGATGAAGCCTTGACTTCACCCTCCGTTCCGTAAAACGCCGTTGCGATGACCGATTTTATTTTGGTGGAAAGTGTAATGTACGCTTCATCATCGCGACGAAGAAAATTTAGCTTGTCTTCGTCAAACAATGCAACGGCGGCCATCGTCCGCAAAAATGATTTGCTCATTTTTCCCAGGCACGCGTAGCCTTCTTCGAAGCTTCCAAATCCGAAGAATGCAGAAAACTCTGCTTCAGGCCGAGGGAATACGTCCAGTGTAGCCTCAGTTGCAATCCCCAGAGTCCCCTGATGCCCAATAAAGAGGTCTTTTAGTCGGTAACCGGTTGAGGATTTTCTTATTTTTCTCCCTCCACCTTCACCTATTTCGACGATTTTGCCAGTCGGCAATACAAACGTCATGCTCAACACCAGATCGGGAATGTGTCCAGATATGCCACTAATCAGAGACCATGCTCCAGTCCCAATGTTTCCTCCTATGATCGAAACTGGAAAGGAAGCCGGATCGAAGGGCCACCAAAGATCAAATTTTTTGAGCGACCTGCTGAGTTCTTGGTTGTTGATTCCTGTCTGAGTCGTGACAGTCATGTTGTCTTCATCGACTTCAAGAATCTGATCGAGTCGTTTGATGTCGACAACAATCCCTTTTCTCAGCGGAACGGCGCCATCATTTAGTCCTGTTCCCCCAGCTCTCGGAACAACAGGAACCCTGAATTGATTTGCCAGTTTCAAAATTTCCGAAACATCTTCAGTGCTTCCTGGTAATACGACGACATCCGGCATGTGTTCCTTCCACCTGTGAAGAGGAAAGGGAGCTGGTGTTACCGATCGCATTGCTCGTTGATGAGGCTCGGTTAATACGTTCCTAGATCCAAGCAATGAGCTAAGGCTCTTTATGAGAGATTCCGGAAATTCTTGTGAAGTGGACAAAATTATCTAATTAGCCGTGAAGTCGAAATAGGGTTGGAAGAAATTCTGTAACGACTTGATTACTGAATAATCCAGCCGCCATCGACGAGAATCACGTTACCGGTGATAAAATCACTTTCATCCGCCGCAAGGAATGCTGCAGTTGCCGCAACATCTTCTGGCTGTCCAAGCCTACCTAGCGGCGTCTTCGAAGTGAGACCTTTGACAAGCTCTGGATTTTTCAGCCATTCCGCTATCATTGGCGTTTGAATCTGTCCGGGCGCAATCGCATTTACATTGATCTTCTTGCTCGCAAGATCAAGCGCGAGAGAGGTCGTAAGCCCAATTATTCCAGCCTTGGATGAACAGTAAGCTGGTATATTCGGCTCAGCAATGAGACCGTCCATAGAGGCGGTGTTGATTATCTTGCCTTTGCCGAGCTTTACCATTTCTGGGACGCATCGCCTTGCGCAAAGAAAAGCTCCCTTAAGATTCACGCCGAGGATGGTGTCCCAAATTTCATCCGTCGTTTCTTCCAGAGATTTCTCGATGAAGACTCCGGCGTTATTTACAAGAATATCTAGTCTTCCGAATTCATGGATGGTTTCAGAAACCATCCTATCAACCTGCTCGGTTCTCGAAACATCTGCTCTGATCGCAATACCTTTCGCACCCGTTGCCTTGACTTCACTCAAAGTATTGTCAGCTGATTCCTTTGATTTTGAATAGTTTATCGCGACATTGGCACCCTCCCTGGCAAATCGGATAGCTATTCCTCTTCCGATACCCGAGCTAGATCCCGTGACAAGAGCAGATTTACCTTCAAGTCGACGTGGTACATTAGACATTTTTTACTGACTCCGTGGAAACAAAGATTGGTTTCGTTTTCAATTGAGTGAAATATAAAATAATTTGGATCTCAAATACTATCGCGCAACAATATCTTCAACATCTATTCCTAATTCCCTACCTAACTTCACGACATCTGCCCAAGTCTTTTCGGAAATGGAGATTCCATGTTTCTTGCGGTTTTGAGCACTTCTAGACTCGGGTTCTCCCGGCATCAGTATTTCGGAAACTCCAGGAGCTTTTGGAGAAGTTTTGATTTCGTTGATCAACTTGTCCACTCGCTCTCCATATTTGTCAACCGATCCGAAGCACTCTATGTTGATTGCCTGAATGAAGACTCCATTCCCGGCTTTGACATCATACCCACACCCTGATCCGGTCAAAGCACCCGCTATTATGTCGACGGCAACCGCCAATCCAAATCCCTTGTGCCCAGCCGCAGGGAGTTGCGTACCGGCAAGATTCTGGCCATCAGGAGGAAGTGGTGGGCTGTACAAATCGGCGGGATTTGTAGTAGGCATTCCATTCTTGTCCAATATCCATCCCTGCGGAATTGACTCCCCTTTGTATAGAGCCGCCTTAATTTTTCCTTCAGCCACTGCAGCGGATGCAAAATCCACCATCACAGGATTTTCTACCCCGGCGGGAAACGCAAAGCTCATTGGATTAGTGCCAAGGACCCTTCCCATTCCGCCCCAAGGCGCCATCGTCGGATCGGTGTTTGCAAAAACCATTCCAATCATCTTCTCGTCTGCAATCATTGATGTGTACTCGCCGAGACGACCTATGTGACCGCAGTTGAATATACCGACTGACCCAATGCCCGAATTTCTTGCTTTCATAACCGCCAGCTTCGTCGCATTTGTGCATACGACCTGACCAAGCCCCGCGCCTCCATCGATCAGGGCCACACTTGGGGTGTCTCGGACCACGCGCCACTCTGTTACTGATTTCATCAGACCACTACGGATGAGGAATGCGTAGTAGGTTATGCTTTGGAGACCATGGGAATCATGTCCGAATAGATTCGCTCGCGCCAAGTGATCACCCACAATTTTTGCTTCAGATGGCGGTGTTCCAAATCCTTCCAATATGCTTGAACAGACCCGAGATATCTGTTCAAACGTGAGTGTGGCCATGCTAACTCGAACATGCGTTTGCGCTTAAAGTTTTTGCGAAGAGATCTGATGAACCAGTCTTTTGCTTCGGTAGCAATCAAGCAGCTTTGCCGAATTTTTCTTCTTTCAATAGCTTCGTCATTTCGGGAACTATTGCGTACAAATCGCCGACGACACAATAATCTGCAAATGCAAAAATCGGAGCAGACTTGTCTTTGTTGATAGCAACGACAACTTTCGACTCCCTCATTCCAACTATGTGCTGGATTTGTCCCGATATACCAAGCCCTATGTACAAACTAGGTCTCACGGAATTCCCGGAAAGACCGATTTGATTCTCCTTCGGGTACCAGTTATGGTCCTCAACGAGAGGTCTAGTGACACCAATCTTTGCATCCAATGCCCTTGCAAATTCTTCGACCATACTGATGTCTTCTTTTTTCTTAATCCCTCTTCCAATTGCAACTATCCGATCAGCGCTTTGGATATTTTCAACAGTTTGATGAGTTCGTTCTTCTATTACCTCTTTGGCATGTTTTCTAGAATTATCGAAAATTCTTATTTCATTTTTCTTGATTTGTGTTGCTCGCAAATTCAAATCTCTCCCGATTTTGAGAGTAACTATCTTTGTTTGGGTCTTTACATTAATCGTCTCCAAACAGGTTCCTCCCAAGGTTAGTCTTCTAAAGAGAATATCCTGGCCAACTCTTTCAAAGTTGACAACGCCTTCGACATATCCAGCATGAAGAAGTATGGCAAGCCTCGGCGCAATTTCCCGTCCAAGCTTTGTAGCGGGTAGCGCTATGATTTCGTATTGATTGTCTTTCGCAACGGTGAATAGATCCTTTGCTAGATTTTCGGGCTCATAAAAAACAGCGCGATGGATCTGGTTCGAAGTGGACTCATTTTGATCAACGATTCCGCCTTCACTTAAGATCGTATAATCCGCCGCATCCGCCCCAACTGATTCTGCAAAGTTAAGCAAGTCAGAAAGCTGCAAGTCATCTTCAGCAAATAGTAATAATTTTTCCATCATATCACTTGTTCTTGTTTCAGAAATGAGATAAGCTTCTTGCTTGCGGATACCGGGTCTGAGCCGTCGATAACCACGTTCTTCCGACTAGTGACTAATGGTACTATAGCGACTCTACGTTGAAGCTCTTCGAGTGTAATCTTTTCGGGAGTCGTTACGACGTCTGACAACTTTAGCATGATGACAGAGTCTCTGGAAACCCGGAGCAATTGGAGCGTCGTGACATACCTCGGCGAATTCAGTTCCCGAGTCACCGTTACGAGAACTGGGTAGGTTCCTTTCACGACTTCGATTCTTCCATCCATCGACCTTTCGGTGACAATCGAATCCGGGGATACAGTAATCTTCGAAGCGTAGGCGATGTGGGGTATCCCCAACATCTCAGCTACCATCAAGGCGACAGACCCAGAGTAACTATCCTCAGATGCATGACCCGCGAGCATCAGATCATACGGACCAAATTTTCTAAGAGCTTCACACAAGATTGTCGCAGTTGTAAATGAATCTTGAATTGAGAACAATTGATCAGAAATCAAGTAGGCTTTGTCCGCACCCATGGCTACAAGTTCTTTGAGCGATTTGAGGGCCTCGTTGGGCCCAAGCGTGAATATATTCACAGTCGCTTTCAAAGTTGATTTTATTCTGACGGCCTGTTCAACTCCGTTGATATCAGCCTCACTGATTTTCTTTGGCGATCGTTCGAAATCTACTGCAGTCTTGGCGCTATTGAATACCAGATTAGCCGGATCGAAGCCGTACTTTGCAAAACAGGCGATTTTCATAATTCAATTACACGAAAAGGAGAATATTGCCAGACCAGAAATGAGCATCTGAATGCTACGAACAACAATTCTATCTAAGGATCGTTTGGAGGTTTCAAGACCTTCTTTGCGAAATTATTGTGCATCCATCTGATGTACTCCTTTCGCATTTCAGTTATCTTCATGACCTCTTCCTCAGTCATGCCTTTGATGACTGACTTGCTGACCTTTTTCATTCTAGCCTGGTCTATTTCATAATGCCCGTCGCGTTCCACGAAATCTTCTGGCATCTTAAACACCTACAGATTGAGCTAGGAGGTCAACAACATTTAGTAACTCGATATCGAGACGCGAACTCGACTTTACTTCTGTGAAGTGATCCCAGCAATGAGGACAAGCCAATGCCAGGCTTTCAGCTCCAGTATCCTTTGCCTTCCTCAATCTTCGCTGTCCAATCTCGGCCGCAATCTCGGGTTTCACCTTCTTGAAGGTAGATACACCGTTTCCGCAGCAATAGTACCATTGGTCGACGTGATCTTCGTCAAGAAAATCTACTCCGGGGATTGCGCGAAGAATCTTTCTTGGCGATTCCCAGAGGTTCGTCAGCTTGTTTAACGTGCAAGGATCGTGGAAAGTTATTTTCTTATGAACTGAATTTTTTGGGAGGATCTTGCCTTCCTCGATTAGCTCCGAAAGAATATCGGTAACAAATACGACCCTGAAGGGAAGTTTTCCCAGCATTCTTTCGTAATCTCGTTTGAAGAAGAAGTAATCGTGCGGGTCGACAACAATTACAACTTCAGCTCCCATCTTACGTAATGCGTCAATATCCCTGCGCGCTAGTTCGACAAAAATATCTTCCTTTGCAACGTCTAGAGCTTCGCCGATCCCGGCATTGACCTTCTCCATAATAGCGAAGTCAATTCCAGCTACTTTCAGGAGCCTTGCCGCGGCCCTTGCAGTTTCACTTACTTGCGTAGCGGTGAACCTGCTTATGTATAGAACGGCGGTGCTCTGTCCACCTACCTGGACATCCAAGCCAGTTGTCCAAGATAGCATCTCTTGGGATTTTTCGATAGTAGCCAAGTGCGTTTCCAGTTCCATTTGAACTTGTGTAGAATTGGGATAGCCAACTCCTCCCCTTACAAGATCGCTTCTAACTTTTCTAACAAGCTCGACCGTGGTCAGGGCTGTTTTGTAAAAATCGGCCATGAACAATGTATTGGGGCACCTGACCTCACAGGCCCCGCACTGAAGACAGTGAGTAAAAGTATCTGCAAGCTCCTTGAATTCACTCATTCCCTGATGAACTGAGAGAAGTGCGGTATTGAATCCATAGGGCGTATGGGATTCGTTCCGAGTGACTTGATTAACGGGACATATTTCTCGACAAAACTTGTGCCTGCACGCGAAAGTAAGATAGTTGTCTAACGCAAGATCATCAGACGGCTTCTCACCAATCTTGAGAGGTTTTTCGTATGCTTCTTTTGAAAAGAGATGTTCTTCCATATATTTCACCTAAACCCTCTTAGAAGGAGTTCTGAATGCTGGTCTGATCTCGGAGCTTTATCGCGAATCAATTCTTGTCGTCGTTCCGTAAAATCCTCTCCTATTAATCTATCATTATTTGGGAATGGACCAGGAGTGCTCATTCAAATTTTGCCGTAGTTCCATTACCTAAATAGAAGAAAGGATCTTTCCAAAACGTAGTCCCTTTTTTGGCTCCCATCAGTTCTAATTTCCGTTTTTCAATCTTTTTCTCAGATGGACCCTCCACGTCGTGGCCCATTTTTTCGGATCTGTACTATATGTTGAATCGATCCTGCCGATTGCGCAGTTATGCGGTGAGTGCGTAAACACTTCTGGATTTGTGTATGCCTCATATGAAATCTCGTTGAAAATCTCGGCAAATCTATCTAGGTCCTCCTTCGTCGCAGATTCAGCGGGTTCAGGGGTAAATGGTTCGGGGACAAGCCAGGGCTCATGACTGGTAAAGCATCTCTGAACACCAAAATCTACTATCCTTCGATTTACATCGTCGATGCCAACACCGGTTTCTTTCTTCATATTTTCCAAACTGAATCTCGCCTCTTGAAGTCTAATCGGTTGGGCTTTGCTCCAAGGGAGGCTGATCCCTTTCACATTCTGGAGTATCTTAATCAAATAATTGTTGTTAATCACGGCAACATCAGACACTTCCTTCAGGCCTTCACTGCCCATGCTCAGTATCCAAACATAGGCTCGCAACACATTTGGCGCAACCCCAAAAAAACCACCAACTTTGCCTATGCTCTGGGGACGTTCGTAGTCAAGGTCATATTTTGTACCGTCAAATCGCACGATAGGTACTGGGAGAAACTTTGAGAATTCTTTCTTGACGCAAACAGGCGCACTACCGGGACCTCCAGAAGCATGCGGTACGGCAAAGGATTTGTGAAGATTGAAGTGGCACATGTCCGCATCGGTGTCCCCTATCCTCAATTTGCCCAAAATCGAGTTCGCGTTAGCCTGGTCTATAGCCACCAGTCCTCCAGAATCATGGATAATTTTTACGTACTCGTCAATGTCCGGATCGAATATGCCCGTATCGTACGGATCAGTCATGATTAATCCTGCAGTGTGTTTCGAGACAACTGCTTTGAGCGCCTCCGCATTCAGGGTACCTGTATCTGCGTTCGGATGAAGAGAGATGACCTTGAATCCTGCCATTGCTGGAGCTGCGCCATCGGAAGGATGTGAAAGCACTGTGGTTATGATTTCTCGACGCTGCTCAAGCTCCCCATTCGATCTATGATGAGCCTTTATCATTAGAGCATTCGTAAATATCGCGCTAGCCCCTGCCCTCGGTTGCAGGGAGCATTCCTCCATTCCAGAAATGTCGCAGAGCCATTGCCCCATCGTATACATTACTTCCAGAATCCCCTGCACTGTACTTTCGTCTTGGAGTGGATGTAAATCGGCGATTTTTGGACCTCGTGATAATATCTCGTCCAACCACGGATTGTACTTCATTGTGCAAGTGCCGACTCCAACATTGATGCCCGAATCGACCCCAAAATTCTCTTGCGATAGATGGATATAATGCCGTACCACCTGCGGTTCTGACATTTCCGGTAGAGAAGGCAGATTCTTTCTGCGCATCTTAGTTGGTAATAGTGAAATTACATCACCCGAAGTTGCTAACACTTCCTCCTCCGCTTTTGTAGGAATGAATCCTCGCCGCCCCTTTTTACTCAACTCATAAACAATGGGTTCGTGCCATGAAACCGATCTATAACCTGTCTCAGTCATGAGACAACCTCCTCAATTTCTTGTTTTAGTCTATCAATGTCTTCTTTCCGATGAAGCTCATTAATGCAGAATAACGCAGTTTCTCCGATTCCTGGAAACTCGCTGGAGATGTCCTTGCCTCCAATTATTCCACGGTCGAGCAAAGAGTGATTTATGTCGCGCACTCTTTTCCCTGTTCCGTCAAAATTCACGGTGAATTCTTCAAAGTGAGGAGATTCGAATAGCGGCGCCTCTACACCCTCGATCTCTGAAATGAGTTTCATTGCATGATTGGTTTTTTGCATGATGACGGTGGCGAGTTCTGCAATGCCGATTGGACCCAATAATGATAGGTAAACGGCAGCCGTGATCGCCCAGATTACTGTTGTCGTGCCGGTGATTGATGCCGCTTTTTCCCTTTCAGCGAACATCGACCGGTGGGGGAGCAGATAGGAAAATCCCCGTTCTCCGGCCCGTTCTGTTTCAGCTATCGTAATCAATCGATGTCCTGTGGATGATAGAAATCGGATGTCATCCCTACAAGCCAGGAAACCCAGAGAGACACCTCCATAGCCCATGTGTAGTCCGAGCGGCTGACATTCACCACAAACAATGTCGGCTCCATACTCTCCGGGAGGCGTCAAGATGCCCAGGGACAGGGGCTCAACGCCTACAACTAACAACGATCCATTGTTGTGAGCTATCTCACCGATTTCATCACCATTTGTTTCTATGAAACCAAGATAGGTCGGATTCTCGAAATAGATGGCAGCCGTCGCTGGGGAAATTTTATTCTTCAGGTCTTTCAGATTCAGCAGACCATTCGTATCATGTTCGACAAAACCAATCCTGATGGAATCACCCGTGTAATTTCTGATCACTTTCAACCTCTCGGGACTTATCGTTCTTGGAACCAGTATCTCCTTTCGCTCTGTCACCATGCCAGCCATTCGAAGGGCGTCACCCGCAGAAGTCGGCCAATCATACAACGGATAGAGTACCGCGTCCATGTCAACAAGGTCTGCCATCATACTTTGAAATTCGAAAAGGGATTGATACCGTCCGAGATCTGAATAAGGCTCGCCAGTGTACCCGGTCAAAAACTCGGAACGAGAATTAATTTCGTCGCATACCGCAGGAACATAATGCTGCCAGCAACCCGCCCCACGAAAATTGACCAGCTCGTTGCATGATGCATTCCTCGCAAGCAACGCCTCCACTTTTCTCTTGACCTCTGATTCTGGGAGAGCAGGTGGAAGTGCCAAAGATTTTTTTGGCTTTATTCGGTCAGGAATCACGTCAAAGAGCTCATCTATGTCACTGACCCCAATGAATTCGAGCATTTCACGCTTGATCTCTGGGTCGCTGTTAGGAATGTAACTGTGAATTGTCATCGCGCCTGTTTTTGTCTCGGCCGAGAACATAAAAATGTGATTATGACAGTGAATCTACAATGGCAGAACGTGACCTAATTCTCAGCGGAAAAGTAGCGGTGATTACCGGAGGCGGGAGTGGTATCGGGCGGGAGATTGCCCGGAAGTATCTCCACGCTGGTGCGAGTGTCTCACTAGCCGATCTTTACGAAGACAGATTACTTTCCTTCAAGGAGGGAGCAAAGTCGATGAAGTTGGAAGAATCTAAAATCTTGACCTTTCGCGGCGATGTATCAGACTATGATTTTGCAGGAGAGTTGATCCAGAAAACAGAGAAGGAATTCGGTAAGATCGATATCCTGGTTAACAATGCCGGAGGAAGTTATGGAGTGGGAGGCGTTGAATTCGCAAGAACTGAAAAGAAATCATGGGATATTACGGTAAATGGCAATTTGTACTCGATGTTCAATTGCGTTAAGCATACACTTCCTCTAATGATGGATAGAAAGTACGGGAGGATCATCAATCTTGGTTCAACGACCGGAATGGGAGATTCAGCGGATGGCGGAGATAAGCTGGCAGTTTACGCCGCGTGCAAGGCAGGGGTGATAGCCTTTACGAAAGCCATCGCGAGAGAGGTTGGATCCTTTGGCATCAACGTGAACTCTATTTCGCCTGGCATTGTAAGAACTCGGGTTTTCGAACGTCTATCCCGTGAGTATATTGATGGACTGGTCAGCAAGACTCCACTGGGGCGAATCGCCGAACCGGAAGACATTGCGAATGTTGCTCTTTTCCTTGTTTCAGATCAATCTTCGTTCATCACGGGCCAGAATATTTGTCCCACTGGCGGACTAGTCATGCATTAGATCTATAGATTCTTTTTGAGGGCGTCCACTCCCGTACTCGCAACTGCCGAATCTTGATCCGATGTTCCGCCAGAGCTGCATCCGACTGCGCCCAGGATATTATTTTCGATGATGATCGGTACGCCCCCTCCGTAGATTATTATTCTGCCGCGATCCGATGAGCTTATTCCAAAATCCGGACCTCCTGGAACCGCAGTACGACCTAATTCTTCAGTCCTTATTCCAAAAATTGCTGCGGTGTACGCTTTGTCAATCGCGAGGTTTATCCCGCCGACGATCGCTCCATCCATCCTTTCGAAATGTAGAAGGTTCCCTCCGTCGTCACAGACTGCAATATCCATCGGCATTCCGATTTCCGTCGACTTCTTTTTACAAGCTGCAACCGCAACATCAATTTCTTTGTTTGATATCTTACTCGACCGAATCATTGTCTAACAGCTTTGCGAAATTGCACTAATGCTTTTGAAATTTGCCTTAGACATTCAAACTAACCGCTGACAGGAATGAACCTCTTTACCGTCGGCCCATCGATATCAACCAATACACCCTGGAGCACTCCGTCCGCATACGCACTCCCGGGATTAATGCAGAGTGTCTTTCCAAGCTTGTAACTTCCCTTAGATTCGTGTATGTGGCCGTGCAGCGTGAGCATCGGCTGGTATCTTTCTATGGTCCGTCTAACTCCCGTACTTCCCACCGGGACCATGTTCGCTGATGACATTCTCATGGTTTTGTCAAGCTCCGGTGCATCATCAAGGCGTGTACCATACGGCGGAACGTGAATGTTGAATATACAGGTACGCATGTTTTTCACCTGGTCAGCCATCTTCACTATAACAGACTCGAGTTCTTCTTCCGTAACATCTCTCGGGCAACTCCATGGTGTCTTGTTGCCCAACCCGGTGCTTATCATCTCATGTTCACCATCGATGTTAACCACTTTCCCTTCCACATACTGCACTATCTTTGAACTACGAAGGATATCATCTATTTCGAACTCATCATCATTCCCGCCGGTTAAATAGAACGGAATGTTTTTGCCAGAGAGTTTCTTTTCTGCAATATTCATCCATCGCCTAAGAGACTCCTTTGCCAACTCTATCATGAGTTGCCTTGTCTTCTCCGCCGACTCGTATTCAACGACCTCTTGAGAGGTAGTCCTGAACGGATAGAATCCACCTGTCCTGATCTTTTTCTCTGTTTCAACTACTTCTTCCTCGCTTTTCATTTGGTAGTCTATTCCCCGAAAGTTTGTCCTGTAAGATCCATCCGGTTGTTTCAACAACGCGATGAAACCCTTCGAAGTTAGATCGCCTCCCAACACGAGGATGTTCGCTTTGTAATATTCTGCAGCGTTGATGAATTTGATCCAGCACTTGTCTGAACCGTGGATGTCGGTTGCGAAGAAGATTCTAGTCTTCATTCTATGGTATATCCAGTTTCCTGCTTTGTTCTAAAAAGATTCACTGCTCAACAGGGGCAGAAAGTCCCCCTTTCCCACGATCACAGCAAAAATGAAGATTGTCTACTCGCCAGGAATTTCGCCGAAGACTAGATTCAGGTCTATGTTTTGACGTTTCCGATAGAATTTCATTATCAAATAGATGGCTGCCGCAATGGCGAACAGACTTACGACGAATAAGCCCGAAGTCGGATTGTTCACCCCGTATAATGGATTAGTCGCCCACAGGAAGTACAGTGGGATCCAGAGAATCACAAACGTCAGAATGCCGCAGATGGTTATCACCGGTACGCCTCCAATCTTGTATTTTGCGGCGGGCGACTGTTCCCAAAGCGCTTTCGTCTTCTTCCGATACGGCAATATTATCGCAGCGAACGTCGTACCCACAATTGCAAGAGCAGTCCCCAAAGTAGCATCAAGAGTGTACGAGGCTACTACAGTGAAGCTGTATAGATAACCCATCACGAGCGACCCGGCCGATACGAGTATGATTGCGTTGAGGGGAACTCCCGTCTTATTATTAATCTGACCGAACCAACTGGGTAGCGCCCTGTCAAAACTCATTGCGAAGAACGCTCTAATTGACCAGACCCAGTTGTTGGTCGGCCATATCCAGAACCACGCGTTGAACCCGATTATGGTCACTGTCCATAGTATGGGGTTTTTTGTCATCGCGATGTAAAGGAAGCCCAAGAAAGGCGCGAAAGGCATGGCAGGTGTGTGTCCTGGATTATAATACAGAAAATTCGCCGAAGAAAACCACCCGTTGCCAACCATTAGCAGTGTCAGGAGTATGACGCCCCCGCCGACTACCATCGCGAATATTGCCGATCCCACATACATTGTAAGCGATTTTTTCAACTGTTGAATACCAGAAATCTCACCAGAAAGTCCACCAGCCCAGACAACCCATAGATAGACATATGCCATAACCGGAACGAGCATATAGGTCTGGGTCAGGTTTGTTTGACTCAATGAAACGCCGGTGTACCCGCCCGCTGCCGACTGGTTGAGGATGTAATGGTATGGGTCAGCTCCTCCCCACCCCGGAAAATGGGAAGTCACGAAAGAATTGAAATTCGAAATAAACTGCGAGTTTGACGTAGTCAGAAAGACGGCGACCCAGACGACAACAGCAGCCATGCCAATGTAGAACGATATCCTCTGGACGCGAGCATACCACTTCATTCCTGCAATCATTATGAACGTGGCCCAGGCAACGAATACGACAAAGCCCCACCAGATTCCCGAGGAAGTTGTAAGATAGGTCGCGAGATTTGACAAGCTGACGTTGTTGAGCCAGCCGCCCAAAAGCGAAAACGCGGGAGCAATAGCCGATACTGTTCCCGGATAAACGTTAGTCAGCTCCATAAAACCACGGCCAAAATGCGAGACCAGCGAGCGAAAGAGTAAAGCCAACAAATCCACCTATCGCGCGACTTTGCCATACGTAATCCCCAGCAACTCTCGGCATCGCTGATGCCAGCATTGCATAAACAATCGTCAACGGAATGATCGAGATCGTAGTAAGAACAATTGCAAGAGGAATGTTTCCTTCGGGCCAAGGATAAGCAATCGCATATGTCAAAGCTGCGGCGACGATAATGCTGTCGGCGTAGACCGCGTAGATGAAACCGTCCCATATACGCCAACTACGAACAAGCCCAGATGCATTCCTGAGAAAAAGCGTTTTTTCTTCCGGCATTGCCTCGTGCAAAAAACCCCGCCAATATTAATATTTCGTTTTCTCGCACGGTCTCTGTTTTCCGGAAATTAGTATACCGAAACTACACTTTCTCGCACGGTCAAATGCGCACCAAAATGAGGTCGCATGCTTCGCCTAAACCGAAGCGAATTTGACATGGGGAAATTATTTTAGCTGACGGTGAGTCTATTGAATGTGACATAATTTTGGGCAACGGGTCCGATAATGATAACGAAACCATTTTTTTCTGCGTTTCTACACACGTGAGCACTTTTTGGCTGAAGAATGTCGATTACTTTTTTCCATTGTGCATCACGCAAATACCCGTGACCAGCAGAGAAAATTAAGATAACATCAGGCATACGCTCTCCTGCTTTGTAGATTTCCTTAATAGTTCAAACTGTCGTGCTCCACGCGATCTCTGATCATTTCCCAAATCTGGATTTTAGCTGCAACGTTAATTTTTGTGAAGTCGATTTTCTAGCTTGTCAATCGGGCATATTGCCTTCGTTGGAGTAAACGTAGTCCCCATGGACCGGGACGTGGTGCTTCAGGATCAAACCGTCATCGTGGAAGGTCAAACAATCAGCGCAATAGTACCCGCGGACGAGATTTCTCTCCCCTCTGACGCTATTCAGGTAAAAAACTGCCGAGGCAAGTTTCTCATGCCTGGACTCTGCGACATGCACGTTCACAACTGGTCGGAATCGGAATTTACTCTCTTTCTTGCAAATGGAGTAACCACCATTAGGAACATGTGGGGCAGCCCTCGGCATCTAGCATGGCGTAAGATGATCTCCCGAGGTGAAATGCTCGGACCGACAATTTACACTACCGGGCCTCTGATCGACGGATCGCCGCCAATTTGGAGCTCATGCAGAGTAATTGATGATGTCGGCGAGGTAAAGGAAGAGGTTTCCTACCAAAAGTCAATTGGATACGATTTTCTGAAAGTATACAACAGACTTTCAGCTGAAGTTTACGAAGCGATCGCTAAAGAGGCGGAGACGGATGGCATCCGGTTCGTCGGTCACATTCCTTATTCTGTCGGATTGAAAGGGGCGATTGAGTTGGGCCAATCTTCTATCGAACATTTGAGTGGGTATCTCGAGGCTCTTCAGCTTGAAGATTCTCCTGTCAGGAACGAGCACGACCCTGAAGCTCGTCTCAGGTCTGTAGAATTCGTGGACAAGTCGGCAATACCATCATTAACTGAACTTACAACGCGTTCAGGCACTTGGAATTGCCCGACCCTCGTCGTCTACCAGACAGCTCTTGCACCGAAACAAATCAGACAAGACCTCGTCCAAGAAGATGAAATGCGGTATGTTCCTCCGATCTGGATGGAAGATTGGAAAGCTTCCCTACAAGCTTCTACGAGTAGTAAAATTTCGGAAGAAGTCGAGATGGAACTTTATGAAAAACGTAACGCCTTATTGATTGAGCTCACGACTTCTCTTCACAGACAGGGGGCCCAATTCCTGCTTGGCACCGACACGCCCAATCCCTTTGTTGTTCCCGGCTTTTCAATTCACAAAGAACTTCGCAATCTTGTTTCTGCGGGATTTTCCCCATGCGAAGCTCTCAAAGCAGGTACTGCGGACGCTGCAAAGTTTCTTAATGCCGAGAAAGAGTTCGGGACGATCGAGACTGGTAAAAGGGCGGATCTCATCCTTCTTGATGCAAACCCACTGGATGACGTGTCGGTGCTTTCGACGAAACTTCGAGGTGTTATGGTAAGGGGCGAATGGTTAGAAAAGTCGGTGCTGGAGCAGAAACTAGATGCTCTAACCAAATCCTATGTAACAGGAGCTCACCTATCGCCCTCTGATTTCGGAGTACCCAGTAAACAGGGAGAAGCTCATTTTCTGTACGAGATTAAGATTGGCGACATTGAATTAGGGCAAGAAGAAGTGAGCGTAGTGCATGGATCAGATGGAAGGCCCACTATGATCAAATCCCGAGTGTCTCTGAATGCTCCACCCTTCACAGATTATTTTGAGATGGTAATTGAACCTGCCGAAGACCATCTTGGATTGCGGTGTTTTCAGTTTCGAGCCGACCGGTCGGAAGGGAGGAGCGAGCTCCAAATAACGAAAGATAAGGAAGATGGAACGACGTTGCACATTCACGAGTCAATAGCAGGACTTCCGGCGGAACCAACACTCTCTTGGCATGTGGGCCAAAGACCATTACTCGTAGGATGTCCCTGGTTTGCCGGGACTTACTTCCAGCTCGGGAATGACATGAATGGCCTGAGCAATGAAGTAAGAAACTCAGATCTCATCGCTGTAAATGTGGAACTCGGCCTTCAATTCAGTGAGTCTATTCTTGAGATCAGGTCTCGCAATGAAGAGGATCGAGGAGATCTAGCCTTTCCCTCCGCTGGACAGGAATATTCTCTTTTCGACAAGAGAAAAAATGCAACCTATGATGGAAAAATAATAGTGAACGAAAAGCGCGTACCGGTTTTCTTAATGGGTCCATCAATGTTCTACAGCGTTAATCATCGATTGATTAGATCGTGGTAACATTCGAGAGTTAGAGCGCAAAAAAATCGAGGACATGAGCCGGGTAACTACTATTCGACAAGCTCGCCATCTTTGATGACATGCGAAATCTCTAGCGTATTCGCGATATCATCTAGCGGGTTAGCTTTGAGGATTAAGAGATCGGCAAGTTTTCCAGGTTCAACCGACCCTAGATCTTTTTCCTGCCCAAGCGCAAAAGCTCCGTTGATCGTGGCAGCGCGGAGAACTTCGATCTTTGGAATACCTGATTCCGCTAAAAGATGCAGTTCTTCATGTAATGATTTTCCGGCGACAGCATACGGCATTCCGTTGTCAGAACCTGCGAGGATCTTCACACCGGACTTAAACGCCATAGCGACAAAGCCTTCGGCTACCCCCAGAGCCTTCCCGGCTTCGAGAAAATCTTCATCGTTCACGTTTTCGAGGAACGCCTCGTTTTCTTTGTCCCATTTCTTTCTCTCACTCGGATCGAGCTTTCTATAATCAGAATCCTTCAGTAAATGCGGATCGTTTGACTTTGCCAACTTGTCGACAACGGTAAGCGTGGGATCAAAATACACTTTCTTGTCTAGCATGAGTTTGATCAGATTACTAACTTCTGACGAGCCCAAGTCGACTCCAGCCCAAGGACGCATCATCGAAAATGGCCCCGTAATCAGAGGTTTTTTTGGAACCGTCGGTGCGAGTTCAGTAGCCATCCTGTGAACATGCTCGACGGTGGTGATTCCGGCCTTCACAGCTTCCCCGATCGTCGAACCGATCCCGGAATGCGCAGCCACTGGAATGCCTCTCTTTTTCGCTTCGTTGACGACAGCACCGATCAGATTTGAGGACATGTTTTGATAGACTTTGAGACAGTCTACTCCCTGATTCATGAGTCGGTTTGCTACCCTGGCCGCCTCCTTTTCGTTATTGACTGCAACGTTCATATCAGGAAAAAATTCGTTCTTTCGCACTTTAGCAGGAAGATGGTCGATGAGCGGTCCCGCAAAGAAGATCCTGGGGCCGATCAACTTGCCTTTCGCAACAGAATCTCTAAAATTTTTTATTTTTCCGAGATTATTTCCTACGTCCCGGACGGACGTCACTCCGTACTCCAAAAACAGCTCCAACTGCCGTTTGTTTCCGACATGAACGTGCATGTCGATCAGCCCGGGAAGCACGGTTCCTTCCGAAGCATCGATTACTACTGCATTCTTCGGAACCGATTCACCCGCCACTACTGATTTGATTTTTTTTCCCGCTATGATGATGGTGACATTCTTGACCGGGCCTTTAATGCGACCATCGATCAGCGTTCCAGCTCGTATGCACAGATATTTTCTTCCCGAGTCATTTCCGAGCCGGACTCTCTTTCGGCTCGGAGCCTTGGTCTTCAAGGAAAATACGGCGATGCTCCGCTAGTAGAGAGTCGCAAAATAGGTGGAGATAAAGTACGGATTGTTGAAGTATCCTTGGACGTTTGATGTATAGACGGCGAACGACACAGGATTGATTGTCCACACATACATGATTGCCTGGTTTGCCCATTCGTTGATCGCGTTTGTGACGGCTATTAGTCCGGTCACGTTGTTTGAAGCTGTTGCTTTCTGGGACTGCGCTAGCAGAGAATTAACGGTGGCAATATTGAAGCCATCCGCTGCGCTAAACGGATTAAATGCGACAGTAAGAAAATCCGTCACCCAAGGGTATGCTCCGTAGTAACCGCTAGAATAAAGGTAGAGCTCATCGGAAAGTCCCTGACCAAACAAGGGGCCAAGAGGCAACGGTTCTACGCTTACAGACAATCCCATGTTGTAGGTATCGCTTACATTATTGATCACTGTAGCCATTTGCTCGAAAACCGCAGGATCTACCGGAGCTCCGACGTAGTAAGCCAGAGTGATCGATTGCGTTACAGGATGCGCGCACTGTCCGCTAGAGTCCAGAGTAGAACACCCAAACGTGTTGTTGAAGAATCCCAGAGGCGCGGCAGTGCCATTGAAGAAATTGAATTGAGTGAGAGGATGCTGCATCGCAGCCAAAAGTAGATCCTGCACTGCTGTTGTGTTAAAGGAGTACAGAGGCGTGATGGAACTATTGTACGATCCGACGGGCGGCAAACCGGGCGGGATTGCTTCATTTGCTACTTTTCCCAGATTATTGTTGGAATCCGTATTGATCTCGGTCATGTTTACAGAGTCGGCGAAAGCAAGCCTGAGCCGCCTATCAGCAAACGGCTGAAATGTGTAATAGCTGCCCGTCAAGGGATTAGTCACGTTCATGTCGAACGGCTCGTAGAGAGTCGCGTGTGTAGTGTAAGGCCCGTAAAGGCTCACTCCCGGTAGAATTGATTGGAGAGTTCCGTTTGCGAGCCACGCGCTTCGATCCGCGACGTCGTATAGATGATCACCAGTTAGGTCAATAGTCATCGCTCTTCCCGAGGCGGCCGCGGCCTGAAGGTCAACCTCTCTGGTGGTTATCGTTGGAACGTAATTGATGTCCACTGTTTGAAACGCGGGAACTGGTCCACTTAACGTCTTGGGCATTGGAGTCCAGCCCCAGTAGTGAGGGTTTGCAGCTAGAACGACATCGCCCGTGGTTTGGCTCGCGCTCTGAATCTCATACGGTCCGGTACCTGCGAGCGAGCCGTTATAAGAGCCATCGAGGTATGTCGTGCCGCAGCCTTTTGGTGTTGCACCCGCATTGCAAGTAGAAACTTCATCGACGAAATATTGGTAGATCCTGTTGGTGAGATTGCCGCTGAGAGTTGGATAGGGCAAAGTATAGCCGTTACTCGACTGGTTCCAAAGAGCTACGTCATGTTGCGTCACATAGTTAGGAGCAAGCAACATTGTCGTGAAGAGCATCAGATAGGGGAAGGCTGCATTGGGATTTTGGATGTGAAAAGTGAACGTCAGAGGGCCGGTAATCTGGACAGCATCCTCCGCTAAGACTTCATTGACCCACGTTTGATTGTATGGCTGGGGCTGGCCGCTTAGAACAGAGCTTAGACTGGTATTGAACAACTGTTGAATGATGTACGATGCCTGCGTTCCGTGCCCGTATGGAGAACTACCATCTTCGATTAAGTAGCGATTGACATCAAAGTAAACAGCCGTCGAATTCATTTGTTCGCCATCCGCGAAAGTAATCCCACTCTTCAGAGTGAAATTAGCCGTCATACCATCAGAAGAAACTGTATAGTTTTGAGCGAGCCACGGTACGTTTACCGCACCACCGCTGCTTGTTTGATTGATGTAAAGTAAGCTTTGGTATACGTTCTGCATTATGTTAAAGTCGTAAGCGGTAAACGAAACTTCTGGATCCAGAAATTGTGGCGAAGATGAACTTTCGTAAGTTAGAACCGAGGGTATTTTAAGACTTGATGAGCTCGAAGTCGTAGACGATGAAGTGATAGAAGAACCTGATGAGGAAGATGAAGTACTGGAAGCAGATGAACTTGAGTTAACAGGGCTCGAAGACACAGTAGTGGTGGATGAGACGGAAGAAGTGGAAGCTGACTGGGAAGATGAAGAGGTACTAGTTTGAGAGCTTGTCGTGGTCTGATGCTGGTTCAGAAAGATGTACCCGGCGCCGGCAGCAACTATGATGATGACGAGGATCACGACCAGAATTATACGGCTAATCGCCAGCGCGTGTTTCTCCGCAATATTTTTCAAATATATCCGCCATAGACTCGGCGTATCCTCCCCGAAATAAAGATTCAGAACAGATTCGAGCCCAGAAACCGACAAAATTTAGAGATACAGCCATCTTAATAGTAAAAGAGGTACACCTTTTCGTAAACAATTATCTAATAGGTGATTCGTCTTGCAAGACCCTAAACATAACGCAGTATCCATTGAAGCGGCCCTGGAATAACGTGCGATAGAAATCGACGATCTTCGTCGCTCAAAACTTTCAGGATCTTCAGACTTACCGTGTACAGCAGAACCGCGAGAAGAATGTAAGGAACGAGAGTAAAGATATTGCGGGATATGTATGTAAAGAAGTCAGACTGCTTGATTTCTGGAAGCTATCGCGCTTCCCCACCGAGGCAAATAACTCTCCAACCTAAGGGCCTGAATTGTCCCAAGTAACGGAGAAGCTTGACCCACCAGAGCTCAATGCAGACGGAGATGCCATCGTAACTAACGACGGATCAGCTACCATCGTTATTTTCTGGTCAGCACTTCCAAAGCTTCGAATGTTGCCGGAGCTCGCAGTTGTGGTTGCGGAAGCGCTAGTAAACGAAGCAGTGCCAAAGTTGGGCAATGGATACAATCCCGATGCAGTTTGTGCGTCACCGCCGGGCGCCTCGACTATCCACTCGGCAGAACTACGAACTGCTTTTCCTCCCTGGGTGTGCGTGAACGACTTGCCTGTTGTCGTGTCCGCTATTGTAACTGTGAATTTGCTTGTACTTGTAGAATAAGTAACGCTCGCTGTAAATGCATCTCCAGGCGACACGGTGACTGTTGTTATATCTACTATGGAGGGTTGTTTCGGATAAAATTCGTACCAAGCATAGTATTCAGGAGTTGTACCACTTCCTGTACAAAGAGCGAGCGTTCCAGTTTGTTCCACTGTCTTGGAAGAAAATCCGTCAATTCCAACCCAGAAGGCTGCGGCTTCTAATGTTGTTGCCGACGGACAGGTAATCGCTTGTTGCGTCCAAGAGCCGCGTACTGAAGTCACGGTATCCTTCGCCTCCTTTATTGCATAACCAGCCCAGTTGAAGCTCGATACGCTACTTCCGGTGATAGACGGTTGGATTACCGGTGTCATCGGAGCTGCGCCTGACGGGCTGAAAAAGGCTGAGACGGATAGAAAGGGTGAGGCTGCAAACAGGATGAAAATAAAACTTAATCCCATGATAGAAGAAATTTTTCGAAACACAGCACTCGCATCTCTTGTATTTAGCGCGCCAGCGGGAATCTGGTGTAAAAGCATTTCCTCAATTATAGCGGATTCCGATTCATTCAATCGTCAAAGATTATTGGGAAGTTGGCGTACGCTCGGAAATCGAGTGTCAGAATTCAATTTGAGACTGAGAGGCACCTTTTCTGGTTCTGAAATGCATTTGAGCGGACACACTCGACAATCGTCGAGTTGATCGTTTCGTACTGGATTTTCGAGTTTTCGAGGATGTTCTGAAAATTTCGTAGCATATTTCATTCCTTTACTAGAGAGCTGTAGGTTACAGATCACGATTTTCTCTTGCGTTCGCACACGGGGCGTGTTTTCCGAGTGAAGAGCTCAAATCAAGCTCTGTAAGCTCAGAAGAGCTTGAAACGAGCTGAACGGAGCTTAGAGAGCTCGAAACGCATTGAACGGGATCGTCGAGTTGAAGGGAATTTTTTAGGATCTAACATTATCTTTCAAGTATCAGCAATGAAAACCCAATAGGACGGGCTGGATAGGACCTCACAGAAATCTCGTTGCTGCTAATCTTCGCGTAGCGATTCGCTGAGCCGATGTGTCCATTTTGCACCGATAAAAAACTGCTTTCCTTCATTCCTCGCTGTAATAGCCCTGCTGATCTATCTCTCACTTCTCGGACTGGATGATCTCGACGACATTTCGAAAGTATTGAACCTCCATCTGATTCTCGTCGCGAATTACTGGTTTGCAATGGAAGCAATCTACCCCATTGGTTCGGTCATAGTGTTCCTTGTATTTGGAAAAATCGCTTATGAAATCGGAAGACTATGACGCAATGCATACCGGGTAAGACTCGACGACTATCGGAGGTCTTTCAGAGTGACAAACTGTTTCCTAGCGAAAGTCGATTATAGAGGTCTGAGCGTGACGTATAGCTCAACGCTGCCCGCGCCGGTGTTCCCATTGGGGACCATAGTTGCGACCCTGGTTCCAATTCTCGCTTTTCTTGTTTACTTTTTGTTCCGCAGTGGCTTCCTGACTATTAGGCATAAACCAACTTATCAATGATCTCAGAAGTTTTCTTACAGTTCTTTCACGAGATCTCCCCACTCGCCCTAAATTAGTTAATCTCTAGGCAATAGGCAAAAGGAGCAATATGTGCCCAAGAGCCCATATTTCTCGGAGCTGTTTTGACGCGGGAGGTTAGTCTTTTCTTCTCCCCTTCCTCAGGAAGATTGATCTTATCCCAGTTTATTTTTCCATTAAGATCATAGCAGGAAGTAAGAGAACGAAGAGCTGCAACCGTCCCGTTCAAGCTTCCCGAAACGTATTTTCTAAATCGAATCGAATGGATCACATTCATTTTTCTGACTACAAGAAAAGTTACACTTATTATCGAAACCACTGACTCGAAAACTATTACTTTGTCTACGTTACAAGAAGCTATCACCAAAAGCAAAGATATTGTAGGGTACCCGATGAAACGTGTCGAGGATCCTAGGCTAGTCACGGGCGAGGGAAGGTACCTCGATGACATCAGGCTACCTGACACGCTTTACGGCGTGTTTGTAAGAGCTGCGTACGCCCACGCCAAAATCAAGGGAATCGACTTGTCTGCGGTACACCATGACGTAGCGCTCGTCCTGACAGCTAGAGATCTCAAACATGTCAAGAACATGCCGACCACTGGCAACGATAGTGAAAAGACAGACAGTCCCAGGCCCGTCTTGGCAATAGATGAAGTAAATTATCTTGGTGAAGCGATCGCCCTAGTTGTTGCGAAAGACTCGTATGCAGCGGAAGATGCTGCTGAACTCGTACTGGTAGACTATGAACCGCTAGAGGCCGTGGAAGATCTAGAAAAGGCACTCAAGCCTAATGCTGCGAGAACGCACGACTATCTCTCCAATAATATCGCCTACCATTCGAAATATGAGTCTGGCGATGTCGACAAGGTCTTTGAAGAAGCAGATGAGAAGATCGCACTTGAAATCACAAACCAGCGAGTCGCGCCGCTCCCCATGGAACCAAGAGGAGTCGTGGCTAGTTATGATGTTGGTGCTAGATCGCTCACCGTCTGGCTGTCTACTCAGGACCCGCACGGTGCTAGATCATTAATTGCAGATACTCTTGAACTGCCAGAGAACAAGGTCCGCGTCATTGCTCCGGATGTTGGCGGCGGTTTTGGGGCAAAGGCCGCTCTCTACCCAGAGGAGATCGCAGTCGCGTATGCTTCCATGAGGCTTGGTCGTTCGATTAAATGGGTAGAAACAAGGAGCGAGAATTTACTTTCGATGACGCATGGAAGGGGCCAAAAGCAGTATGTTGAGGCTGCTGTTTCGCGGGACGGATTGGTGCGTGGCTTGAAGATAAAGATTGTTTCGGACTGCGGAGCTTACAACACTTCAACTGGCTGGTCCAATCCATCTTCTACCATGCAATTGGCTCCAGGTCAATATGATTTATCTGCCTTCAGATCGGAAGTGCTTCACGTTTTCACCAACAAGGTTCCGCAGGATTCTTACAGGGGCGCGGGTCGTCCTGAAGCAAATTATCTGATCGAGAGGACTATTAACACAATTGCTCGAAAGCTGAAGTTCGATCCGGTAAGGCTGCGTACTTCAAATTACGTAAGACGCGACAAGTTTCCCTACAAAACGATGACCGGACTGTCTTACGATTCCGGCGATTATGAAAGAAATCTTATGGAGGCTCTCAAAGTTTCAGAATATGAAACACTAAGAACGATGCAACGCAGGGCGAGAGAGGATGGAAGACTTGTTGGAATCGGCCTTGCGTCTTGGGTCGACATTACCGGCACAGGTGCACAGGCACCGCAGACGGCAGCAATTTCTGTAACGAGTACCGGAAAAGTTACCATCGCGATCGGCGGCGAGCCGCAGGGGCAGGGCCACGCGACGTCCGCAGTGCAGATCGCAGCGCAGGTTCTGGGAATTGACCCGGCGGATATGGACGTAAAGTACGGAGACACAAACTCCCTGGTATTCGGTTTTGTTACCGGGGGCAGTCGGGATCGTCGGGAACCGGTAGTGCTGTATTCGTGTGTGCAAACAAGGTCAAAAAGAAGATGAGCAAAATAGCCGTAGGCATGCTGAATACCGCTGAAGACGAGTTATCATTCCAGGATGGCAAGATCTTCGTTTCAAAGACTCCTAAAAAAGTCGTTACTTTTCTCGATGTCGCTAGAACGGCGTATCGACCGGACAAACTTCCGAAAGGATGGAAGCTACTCTATTCGAATACACCGCATTTGCCCCGACAGATTTCATTTATCCCTTCGGAGCTCATGTCGCTGCAGTAGAGGTAGACAAAGAGACCGGAGTGGTCAAGCTCTTAAAATATTTTGCAGTGGACGACTGCGGCAAAGTGATCAACCCGCTGATAGTGGAAGGTCAGGTTCACGGCGGAGTGCTTCAGGGAATCGGTCAGGCACTTTTAGAACAGATAGTATACAACGAATCAGGCCAACTTCTTACCGCCACGCTCGCAGATTACCTCTTGCCCGTGGCTGAAACGCTTCCACATATTGAGTGCGGGAGGACCGAAACTCCCACAAGCCGTAATCCGCTGGGAATAAAGGGAATTGGAGAGGGTCCCACGATAGCTGCTGCGACAGTTGTCGTTAACGCGGTCGACGACGCCCTTTCTCCGCTCGGCGTTTTCGTGGACAAAATGCCCTTGGCGCCGGATTACATTCTAGATCTCATGAAATCGGCTGGAAATTCTTGAGAGCCGCGTTTTCTTCATGTTAGATTATGGCAACTAGAATCAAGTGTCTCAAAATGGCATGATCTCTTCTGCAAGAGATCTCAGGGCATCAATGTTCACCACTTTTAGGGCTCCACTTTTCTTCGCAGTTCATCTCTCATGGCTTTGATGACTTTACCCAGGATCTCTTCTGACTTGCCGTTTTTGTAAACATCAGCTGTGTCAAAGAAGTTGGCGTCTAAATCCACGGCACGCTTGACAAGCTTGATTGCTGCGGCTCCATTTATTTTAGATCCAAAATCCATCGTGTCCATACAAAGGTTGGACACTTTCACCCCAGACTTGCCCAGCTGCTTGTACTCCATTTTACAAAGCCTCGAAATCTTTCATTTTGATCTGGATCATGAATCGAATTAGAAGACGTCGTGGACGTTCTTTGCAACCGCTCGGATCATTTTCTTAGTACAACCAGTGGAGATGTTCACTTCGTTGACACCAACCTCTTGATACGTCTCGATCAGTTTCACCATGCCTTTCCAGCTTTTGCAGAAGTGCACGTTACTTTGAAGTTGCTCCCGGGTAACTTTCCTCCCTTCATTCTCGACTTCTATGGGGTTAGGCGTACTCCAGGAATCTTTTCTCCAAATGCCAAGTGTTCTCCACGCGTTCTTGAGAAGATATTCGGGCGTCTCGAAGCTGTGGATCAGTTCAATGGCAACCTTTCCTAATCCTTTCTTGTTAGTCTCGCGTCTACCCTGCATGTAGGCAGGAAGGATCACATCCTTGAGCCTCTGGACATCATTCCTCGGACTCAATGTGATCAATCCCTCAGTATTCGCGCCGGCAGCATAAGCGGCTTTCCTTCCTATCGCTGAAGCATAAATCGGGATCTTCCTCCTTGGTTTGGTGTAGAGGCAGTAAAAACCAGACGAGAAGTATTTGCCTTCAAACTTGAAGGGTTCCTTGGAGTCCCACATTTGGCGTATCAACCGGATGCCTTCCGTCATCCTGTCCATTCTTTCTTCCCATTTTGGCCACCGATCATTCCAGAAGGGGCGTTCGTTCAAAGCCTCTCCAGTGCCGACACCGAGCAAGAGTCTACCCGGGTACATGTTGTCCAAGGTGGCAGCAGCCCGTGCTATGATCGCCGGATGATACCGTGCTCCAGTTGGCACAGTGACCCAAGGTCCGACTTTGATTCGATCAGTTTTCTCCAATGCTGTCGGCATCATCGACCAGACGAAAGAGGACCTCTTGCCTGAATGGTACCAAGGAAAGATGTGGTCACCAAACCAGACAGTCGAGAAACCCGCCTCTTCCGCATAACCCGCGGCATCGACGAACTCTTTCGGATCAAAATCGTTTTCTCCAAGATTTGCAGAGATTTCTATCTGCGCCATTGGAAGTCACTAACTAACTGGAGAGCCTGCTAGGTCTTCCCGAGAATCGCACAAATATTATTTAAGAAATTGTTTTCGGTTGGAATATACTTCAGGTGAAATTCGTCTGAGATTGGGAAACTAACCTGGCCGACATAAATTATTAGACTGAAAGGGCCACAGACCTAGACATTCTCATTTTTGGCCAACTTCCCTTCCTATCTCAGGTTGTATGTCTCGATTACAGGCACCGAAGGAGATTGTTGAAGAGGCTTATAGAGAGGAGAGGGACGCAAACGTAAGCAAGAGGATATTCCTCGTTCTGAAGGTCAAGTACGAGGGTGTCCCGGCGTCGCACGTAGCAAGGGAAGTTCACCGGCACAAATCATGGACGACACCGTGGCTTAGACGTTTCGAGAAAGATGGGCTAGAAGGACTCAAGACGATGGAAAGGAGCGGGAGACCTCCGAAGCTCGATCACAACAAGTTCATTGCGGTGAAGAGGAAGGTCGTGAAGAACGAATGCGGCTGGACCGTGAAGGAGGTCAGGGAGATGATCCGCAAGGAAGCAGACGTGGCATACACTGAGAGACACATCTACAGGTTGATGCAGAAGTGGGGAGTGAGAGCAATTGTCCCTGACAAGAGGTTACTTCACAAGGCTTCCCTCGAAGAGAGGCTCGAATTTAAAAAAGGACCGCAAGACTCCTCAGGAATATCCCGGAAGGCTTCACCGTAGCATCCGAAGACGAATCAATCTTCGTCCAGAACATAGAAACCAAAAGGGTGTGGGCGGTCAAAGGGATTCGACCGATTCGGATTGTGTCAGGCTCGCACGGCAACACCGTGGTGTTTGGAGCGATCAGCCTGGACGGGACACAAATCTTCAGGCAGTACGAGAAATTCAATGGCGAGACATTCCTCGACTACCTGAAGAAGGTGCACAGGAAGTTTGGATCACTCTATCTCTTCCTTGACAAAGCAAGGCAACACCACAAAACCAGGATCGTAACTGATTATTTGGGTAAGAACAGGAAGACTCTCAGAGTCAGATGGATCCCGACAGCTTCGCCAGAGTTCAACATGATGGAGGAGTGTTGGCGCGAGGGTGAGAAGGATCTCTCAAGGCTTCCAACCTTTCCGACGTCATTGAAAGAACTGAAATCAATCCTGGCAGAATACTATCGAACGCGAAGGTTTTGCTCGCATCTTGACATGAAGAAATTCCTTCTGACCAACAGGTGTCTATGAACTTATGTCGGCCAGGTTAAGTTGCAATAGTTACAGGATCTGGTTCCGGGATAGGAAGAGCAAGTGACATGCTTTTTGTAAGAGAGGCCGATCGGATTTACCAGATTGTGCAAGAAAGCCCATGTTTTAAAACATGGGATGAATTGCGCTTGAGAGAGTCGGATGTCTCTCAAGAATGACGCCATACGCGGCTCGCTCAAGAAAACTAAGGAGAGACGGAGGACTCAAACCTGTAAGCAATACGAGCTGAAAATAGATACTTCCCATCTCAGCGACAAGACACACAAACATCTCGACAGATTATTTCTCGAAGCCAAGTGGTTCTACAATCATGTGCTTGCAAACGGAAACATATTCGAGGCCGACTACAGGTTGGGCGCGGTCCGTGTCAAGGCAAAGAATGGTTTCGAAACAAGAGAAATCCGATGCCTATCATCCCAGATGAAACAGGAACTCATCGACAGGATGAGAGACAACATCAGATCACTTTCCAGGCTGAAGAAGAGCGGACACAAAGTTGGTGCGCTCAAATTCAAAAGTGAAATCTGTTCCATCCCACTCAAGCAGCAAGGGATGACGTATTGGATCTTCGATAAGCACTACGTCCACATTCAGGGAATCAAGCAGGGACTCAAAACAAGAGGGATTTTTCAGCTTCCTGCGAGTGCCGATCTTGCATCCGCTCTTCTGGTCCGAAAGCATGGAGACTACTATCTACATGTGACGACATACCAGACTAAAGTAGTTCCGAAGCATCGGGAAGAAGAACAGCCATCAAAAAGCGTAGGCATAGACTTGGGAATCAAAAACCAGCTCACGCTATCAAGCGGGATCAGAATCAACTACGAAGTGCCAATAACAGACCATATGAAGAAGCTGTGCAGGAAGCTAAGCAGAAAGAAATACCACAGCCACAACTGGTGGAAGGCAAAAACGAAACTGGATAAAGCCTATGACGGGACGACGAGCGTCAAAAAGGATATCCAGAACAAGCTTGTGCGCGGACTCACAAAACAGTTCACAACGATTTGCTATCAGGATGATACAATCAAAGCCTGGCAGCGGATCTGGGGAAGAAGAATCTTGAACACCTCGCTCGGCGGAATAATCAGTGCGCTTGAAAAGAAGGCACAAACGCCGAGGAAAGTGGATAGCTTCATTCCCACGACCCAGAAATGCTCGCGTTGCAACGCAAGGAATCAGGTCACTCTTGCGGATCGAATCTATGAATGCACATACTGTGGTCTCGTAATGGACAGAGACTTGAACTCCGCGATAAACATCGAAAAGGAAGGAGGAGTACCTATGGTGCATAGGGAATTAACGCCTGCGGACACTCTTGCCTATACTCTCTTGGAATACTTCAACAGCATTCCACACATCAGAGCAAGCATGGTGGTTGAAACAGGAAGCCCTGCTATGGTCGTGGAGAAGCCCACGATCTTCACAGTAGATGCGAACGAATCTAGGCGATTTCCGGCCGCAATTATTATGGCCAGCCCGCCTTAGGGCTTGTTTCCGACGTTCCAATTGAGGTTCAATTCGAGAAAGCTGTATGAATTCGTAAAGAAAAACATCTCAGGACTGCTGACATATGAGCTGAAGGAGAGAGCGATTTATTCCAAGAATGAACACCTAAACCTGCTCATCTCGGCGAGCTTGGTAAATGGATTTGCTGAAGGTGTTTCGAAATCTCTAGGCGAATCACCGACTGCAGAAACTCTTCTTTCGTACATTAAATCACAAAGAGAAGCGAGAGTCAAACAAATCTTCGATAATTTGATAGACGGGAATGTGAAGGATCTTAGAAAAAGAAGAAAATTACGCGTACCAGTCCCTGTCGCTTTGGATCTGCATGATGTCATGTACTACGGTAATCATGAAGAAACACCGATGGTCATTGGAACCATGCACAGGGACGGAAGCAATTATTCATTCAAGTACCTTACAGCTTCTGTTCTAGCAGATGGAGAAAGACTGATCGTAGCTGTTACAGGATTAGCATCAGGCTCGGAACTTGTCTCGTCTACCACACAAATTGTGCGAAAACTGCAAGAAGAGCTGAAAATAAGAATTCGCTATCTGGTTTTTGACGGCGGATTCTTTCACACAAACCTACTCAGATTTCTTGAGGAATCTGGACTCAAGTACATCGTGCGAATGGCTCCAACCTACAAGACAAAGAAAATGAGGCTCTGGCAGGGTAGGAGGTTCACGTACACTACTAGCGGACACAGGAGGAGGGAATCTGAACAAGCCTCGTTTGAAGTTGTAGTGGCATATGACAAGACAAAGGATTACAAGTACCTGTTTGCAACAAATCTTCCCTACAAAGCTGAAACAATCCTAAGGCTATTCAAGAACCGCTGGGGCATAGAGACAAGCTACCGAATGTCAAATCAATTCCTGATAAAAACAACATCAAGGAACTACGTGGTAAGATTGTTCTACTATCTCTTTGCATGTCTTGTCTACAATTCGTGGGTCATGTACAATGCCAACCAAGAGCTGCTCCATCCGAACGAATCGGTGGAAGTAATACAAATGAAACTCTCTCTCATCGGTCTGATTATGAGTGGGTCATTTAACATACGAGAAAAGCATACTTGATTCGCATCTACTGTTCAGTCGTGGGTAGTTCACGTAATTGACACCTTCGCTTGGATCGAGTACTTCAAGGGCAGCAAAAAAGGCGGTTCCAGGGTCTGAACCGCGTACTCAGATTATCTGGAGGCCGCCGTTAAGGAGCAGGTTCGTTACCCTCTGATGGAAATGTTCCTCGCAGTCGCTGTACGGAGTTCTCGCAGGCTGGGGATCGTCAGATGCTATTTTCTGACAGGTTTTGCATACCAGTGGATCGTATTCCCTATTCTCTCTATCACGTGGAGCTGAAATCTGGATCTGGGACATGGATCCCAAATCCTATCGAGTGCGCTATTTATTCGCACGAGTCGGCTTTCGAAAAAAATTGAGATCTAGAACGATATATCAAGAATAGAACATGATTTCGTGGTGATGGGGGGCACTCCTTGCGATCTTCACAAAGATCACGTTGCTCGTCACCCTATCTGCCTGGACAAAAAGAATCGTACGGTCAGAATTGGAATTTCGATGACGGTTGGAACGATGAAGGGAATCGAGAGCGAGTTGACCAAGACGGCTTGTGGCTTTACGTTATTGGCCTCAGAATAGACCTATAGCAAGCTGTAATTCAACCGCGTCATTCGCCTTCTCTCCGGGTAGGTGTTCTGCAAACTATTCACGGACGTATCGAAGAGCTCTTTGCTTCTGAGCTTTGTTTTTAATTTAGGCGGGATGCCATTTATCACGGAGCTATGCTTAAAGCTGATAGCGTTCCAGTGCAAGTCTGAGAACTAATTCTCGGTGTAAAATTCGTCAGCTGGGAATTTCCGGAGTGCCAAATATTCCAGCCTAGCAAAAGAAGCAACCTTTAAGCGTCTATCGGCATCCGATATAGTTCACAAATTATCTGTTCCATTACAGATACATTAATATCAATGACAGAAGGTCGTTCACGCATGAAATCCATCTTAGTAACTTCAAGCCTAATTGCCTCGATCGCGTTCCTACTTGCGGTTGGAAGTGCACCGTTAGTCTTCGCATCTACAGCAAGTGCACCTTACGCCACGGCAACAATGTCCTCACCAGCTCACTCGCTTGTCTTGAGCCCAGCGCTTACCAAAGTACCGGTCACAGTGAAATTTAGCCCAAAATCATATAGTGGTGCGCCTGGCTCAACGGTATCTGCCGACCTTACTGTTCATAACACGGGAACGAAATCGTACACTTTCACAGGCTGTAAACTCTCCGTCAATGGCGGTAAGTTTACTTGTTCGCTCACAAGTTCCTTTACTGTTAAGGCCGGTCAGACATTGCTTGGAACATTGAGCGTAAGTATTGGCACTACTACTTCGCCCGGATTGCATACATTCAAATTCAACTATACGAACAAAGCTCGATGTCTCGTGGACTGGCACATTCACGATAGACGTGAGCTGAGATCAAAGGGATTAAGTAGTCCGTACTCTTTTTGGTCGCTCTTTTTTTCGAGCGATCATTTTTTTCTTTTTGTTTTCCGGCTTCATCGAGTGAATGAAAATTCGTAACTCTTTCGATCCAACTTCGTTCGTGGTCTTTGTGTTGGAATTTTATGAACAGCGCTTGCCTGTCGATGTCACCGATTGTAACCATGGAAGAGTGAAACCACTTGAAGTCAAGATTCTTTCCAGCACAGCGTGAGAACTAGTTTTCCGAGCTCTGTATTGTCAGGAGAGCGCGTTCGTAGCTCTCCTGAGCTTGCAGAGCTCGTTTTGAGCTCATCAATCGGAAAACACGCGCGGTTGCAAAACGACAGAATCTTTTTCCTTAAGAATCAATGGATTAGTACTTGAAGACCCGTCACTTATCATCCCGGAAGAGGGAAACGATTTCAAGAGTGTTCCAAACTTTTACGAGTCTCTGTTCCTTCAAGTGTTTGTCGTTGCTCCAGATGCCGTCGCATTTGATGCTCAGTGCAAGTGCGAGGAATGGGATATCCTTTTCGTCGATATTATTCAGTGCCTCCTCCGCTTGACCAAAACCTTCCACGAATTCTTCCAGCGGGACCAGCTTCAAGTTCGTTGCTAGCGTGTCTATCAACAGTTTGATTTCTTTCTTCGCCAGCCCAGATTTGGAGCTTATCACGTCTGAATATTTTGCCACTTCCTGCAGAGCAAATTCTGGGATGGAAAACTCATGATCGGGATTCATGAGCAACAATCTGGTTGTGGAGTTCCTTATCAACGAGCCGAGCAAAACATTAGTGTCGACCACGAGTTTCAACGGGGTTTGACCTTCTCTTTCTCATGGCCCGTTTGTACCTCGCAGCGAGATCTTGTTCACCGCCGAACCAACTTCCAGCGCATCGTTCTCGGTGAACTTGCTTTTGTTGGTGATCTCGTCGATGACCTCCAAGTGAGCGGCGTACTCTTTCATAGCGTGACGGGCGATTTCACTCCACTTGATCTCGGGATGATTCTTCATGATCCTGTGCAGTTCGTCTGGCACTGCCAAAGTGACGTTCGGCATGTCCGCAAAATAAGTAAAATAAGTAGTCTTACATATAAGCATGCCGAGGGACATGAATTGTAGCTCTGCCAGATGAATTATCCGCCGGCACCTCAGACAAGAATCTCAGACCGCTGGTCAGCTTTTACAGACGACAACGCTTATGATTACAGTAATAGTACTGCAATTTCCCAAGGCGAAAACGAGGTCATGAAATTATACGAAGCGCTAGCGTTGAAGAAATCGCTGCAGTCTCAGCTCGTCCAGCTGATAGGACTCAGAAACCGAAACCTAGAGTATCCAGAAGACGAAAAGCCAGAGTTCGACTTCGACTCACTGACTGTCAAAATCAAGGAAGTCGTCAACAAATTGACAAAGATAAAAGTTGGAATCGCAAAAGCAAACATGAATGCAACTCTACCAAACGGGAAAACACTCTTTGAAAACATTGTCGAGCTCGCCAATCTTCGATCCACGGTAGATCAGCTCAAAGACATGATGCATATAGAGCGTAGAGGATTTTTTGATCGCGAAAGGCGCTCCAAGGAAGATGTCAAAATGCTCAAGCAAAAAGATACCTTGACGCTCCTTTCAATGCTTGAAGACTATCAGAGTCGTAAAAACGGGCTGGACGCGCTGATTCAACAGGCAAATCAGTCTGTGGAGCTAGAGATTTCCATCTGATGGAGTGTGGAGGGAAATCGGGTTTCAGATAGTTTGAGGAATTGGAGAGCAGATACTAAAGGCACAGCGGGATGACTGGACCTAGCGTAAAGGCGCTTGCTTTACGGTCTACAGCTTTTCCCCCTTCACAGATTCTACTTCCTTCAAAGGGAAGATTACAAGCTAAAAGCTCAACTTCGCCAATAGTGTTTGCCTTTTGTTTCCCTAGACTGACTGGACCCGACCCTAAAACACACTTCTGTTTGACGAGCAAAGAACAACAAGGCAAGAAGTAATAACGATGTACTCCGCAAAGAGCGACAGATGAACGAGTGTCGGACACGAAATAAAGTCTTGAATACAAAACTCAACGTGCCGACGGTTTTATTGCTGTTTTATCTACTTTTTTCGGTCATGCTCTCGGTGGTCGTTCCGAGGCTAAACGAATTGCGATTAGATTATATTCCAATATTAATATAGTATTAACATGGTCAAAGCCATCGTCGATATAGAGAAGGAAGCAAACACCGTCCTCAATATCCTCAAGGCTCAATACGACTTGAAGGACAAGTCACATGCGATAAACAAAATGGCAAAACTGTACAAGGAAATTATCCTCGAGTCAAATATTAGGCCCGAATACGTGAAGAAACTAAAGAAGATTCGGAAGGAACCAATAATCAGAGTGGGCAGCGTCAAAGACTTCAAGAAAAGATACGGTTTGAATTAAATGTATGTTTTGGAAGTAAGAGAGCACGTTGACAGAATCTTCAAGAAATTGGCCAAGCGAAATCCCGACCAAATGAAAACGATTACGGAAAAAATCAATGAGATACTCGAAGACCCGCATAGGTTCAAACCCCTCCATTATCCTTTGGTGGGGATGAGAAGAGTTCATTTTGGAAATTATGTCCTGACGTATTCCATAGATGAACCAAGAAAGAGCGTTGTCTTGGAAGATTATGAACATCACGACAAGGTTTACAGGTAGGACTCACTTCTGGAATCCCCCAGGTTAATCCGGTTTAGAATGCCAGTCGGCTTTCGAAAAAAATTGAGCGAGGACGATATATCAAGAATAGTATATGATTTCGTAATGATCGGGGTCACTCCTCGCAATCTTTCCGAAGGTCGCGTTAGTCGTCTACCTATCTCCTTGACCTGGACAAGAAGAATAGTACTGTCAGGATTGGAATTGAGATGACGGATGGAACGATGAACGGAATCGAGAGCGAGTTGCCCGAGACAAGTCCTGCTATGACCGGTCCAACAAGGCTTCCGACACCAATCGAGGTTTCGAATATCCCTGCACCGGCTCCCATCCTCTCCCTGTCTGTCTCGGCCAAAAACGCCACCATTGCAATGTAATAGATGAACGAGTAGCTAAAGCCCAAGATGCCGAACGAAAGAAAATAGATGGTGCCCGAACTGGTGTGAACGAGCATGATCAGAGGGGATAACGACACCAAGAATAGCAACACGAAGATGTTTCTGATCCGAGTGCGCTCAACGAGCAGGAAATTCCTGAGTCGTGTCCCCGAAGTGACGAGATAACCAATGAATCTCGCAAAGCCGTAGGTGAATGCGATTGCACCGATAATCAGAGTCGGAACACCCTGAGAGTGGGAGTAAGGAGAGAAGAACGAGGCCAATGTATTGGATGAGATAGTGCATAATACAAGAGAAAGCACGTAAAACAGTGGACTGACTTTCAGGATCTTCGGGATCGCTTGAGTGGGCTTTTCGGCGTGGCTAGAGGTATCTACAATTTGTGACGTTTTTCTCTCAGCAATATCGACCTCTTCGATATCTGGATTTTCGGAGACATTGGATCTCCTGAACCCGGAGAAAGTGATCAAATTAAGTAAAAGTGCCGCTATAAGAAAAATCGCGTTGAATATGAAGACCTGATTGATGGAGAAAATTACGACGACGAAGGCACCGACGAGTGGTCCAAGAGCTGAAGTCGATGACCAGGATAGATTAAAAATCGCTAGAGCCTTGCTCGGATCTATCTTGGTATCGTGGCTTACCGCGGAATCAATCGAAGGCCAAAAGGCAACCCAGCCCAGTCCTTCTAATATCCTGAGGAGAATCAAGTCAACTGGATTTTCTGCAAAGTGGTACAGGATCGAGATAGCGGAAAGTAGAGCGAGTGCGAGAATGATCAACAAGCTGCGAGCTTGTCCCTTGTCAGAAAATCTTCCCATTACGAGTGGCATGAATGAGTAGACAAGACTGGGGGCGCCCCCGACCAGTCCTATCTCGAAGACGCTGGCGCCGTGCTCGAGGGCTAGAAGAGGAAGGAAGAGGGTGAAGATGGGTTGGACAAAATTGGCGAGGGCAGCCGTTGAGTTATACTTCAGAAAACTCCGATCGAGGAGGAGATTCCGATCTGACCTATACAATTTGATCACTCCCCATTTTCTTTGATTCCAAGAGGCATTCAAAAGCTCTCGCAGATGATTTGAAAAATAGCTCGCTCTTACTTCCTCTATGTTTGTCGAAAGAATTTCGCAGCGACCATGACTGGAGGTTTGAACTTTATCGGCTTCATCTAGATGGCTGGCTACTCCTAGAATTGACAGAATCTTTTGGAGCGGACAAACAATATCGGAATTATTCTATATGATGTGCAGAAGAAAGGGGGGACGAATACGCTAGCGAAGCAATCGAGACGTTACTTAAAACCAGTTATCTCTCTGGTTTCTTCGGATGAAATTGACATGCAGGCTGGATGCTACAAGTGCGCAAGATCGATCTCTCTGGTGGATTGTTATGTTCTGGCAGTTGCGAAGATTCAGAACGTTCCTGCAGTTTTCGCAAGGCGGGAGGAAGATCTTGAAAATGAGCTCCAAAGGAGGCCCTTTGATGTCAAGCCGCTGTTCTTGGAAGACTTTCCAAGCTCCACGCATTATTTTTGAGTGCCGAAGTACCTCAGGAATTAAATAAGGGAGACTTTTATGGGATGAGTACCATGGCCTCATTTTCTCTCCCGATTCCTGGAACTCTTACGGGTGTGATAATCTTCGTACTTGCCCTAATTATCTTGTGGGTTATCGTCTCGATTCCAGTTTACTTTGCCGGAAAACTAGTTACAACGGGTGAATCTACTTTCGGAGATGCAATGGTTGCAACTCTTGGGGGTGGGTTGGTCTACTTCCTGGTATTTTATGGCCTGGATTTCTTTTTGGGAGCACTCCTAGGTCAGTCCGCCGTAATATTTGCATTTGTACTAGCGTTGCTCGCTTGGTTGGCCGTTTATCGTGCTTCATTTGATACAAGCTGGTTTGGCGCGCTAGGCATTGTTGTGGTCGCATGGCTAGTTTTGGTCATTTTGGACGCGATTCTGATAGCAACACTCGGAGTGAGTCTGCCCAAATTCTATCCCTTCTGAATTTGAGAGATCTTCCGCACTCAAACTCCAAAAGTGGCGGTTATCTGCCGAGCCAATAGACGTGCAATTCAGCCAAACCAAACATAATCGGAAATGCGCAAACTAGACGATTAGGTTCTTCTAATGTGGAACCAGCTCACAAACCATCAAGGAACATTGTTTCGAAGTGTTTATCCGTATGAGAAATGTCTCCACCTCATTATGGTGTAGATGCGGGAGTATGAAATTTACCAAAAATAAAGCGGTCACTCCTACTAGAATTGGGCTGGCTATCATAGTCGTTGTAATCTTTGTCGTTGCAGGCGCGGATTCACTAAAAGCTCCAACGAGCAATAATGAGGTTCAACAGGGCATCGGCGCAATAAGCGTCTCACAGATGGATACAGCTTCGTACAATTTCTCCAGTCCGCAAAAGTTGAGTGTCGACCAGACTCCTGTGATGGGTTGGAGTAGCTGGAGCTTCCTAAGAATTGGCGCGGATACCTCCCAGGTAGAGGGGGAGGCCCAAGCGATGATCTCGACCGGCCTCGCGTCGGTCGGATACGAGTACATCAATATCGACGACGGCTGGTACCAGTGCCCGGGACCTCAGGGGCCCAACGTGGACCACTACGGCCGGTGGGTTATCAATTCGACGAATTACCCGAGTGTTGGCTCGCAAAATGGAATCATGGCCTTGGCCGCGTATGTGCACAGCCTCGGATTGAAATTCGGCGTCTATGAAACGGCCGGTATCTCCGAGCAGGCGGTGGCGGAGAACACGCCAGTCTTGGGCACTCTTTATACTGCCGACCAGATCGCCACCAAGGCCTCGCAGAACAACTACAACTGCGGTGGAATGGTCGATTTGAACTACGGCAAACCGGGAGCCCAAGACTTACGTCAACTCCATTGTGGACGAGCTCGCGTCATGGGGAGTCGATTACATCAAGCTCGACGGCATCACGAACAGGAACGTGCCTGACGTTAGGGCATGGTCAACTGCTATAGCACAGTCAGGCCGCCCGATGATACTTGACACAACTCAGGGCAGTTTCACGATCAAAATCGCTCCAGAGTTGAAGAGGTATTCCAACCAATGGGAATTCCTCCCCGACATTGAAATCAATGGACCGGATGAAGGCAGCGCGAATAGCTGCAGCATTCCTCCATTTACTGGTTGCCTGAGCGTCTTCCCCCTGACCAGCTTTTCTCACTGGGAAGATCGGTTCAATGGGGTCACCAACTGGCAGCCTTACGGTGGCCCCGGCGGGTTCAATGATTACGACTCGATCGAGGTCGGCAACGGTCCCGCCAATAGCGGCATGTCTTATGCTGCCGAGGAGAGCCAGTTGAGCTTGTGGGCGCTAGGCTCCTCTCCGCTGATTCTCGGCGTCGACTTGACAAGCAAAGTGACGAATGCGTACGGCGCAAGCAGTGGTCTACACCTGGCCGACCTCAGCCTCTTGATGAACCGCCAAGTTATCGAGGTCGACCAGGACTCGATTGACGCGTCCCGGATCTTGAAAGTTGGGACTGCGCAAGTTTTTGCCAAAGTGGAGCCTCGGGGTGATGGCATCGTGGGGCTGTTCGACACGAGCACCAACTTGCACGCGGCAAATGAAACCATCTCGACAACGGCGTCCGCTATGGGACTACCTAGCGATTCGTTCGGTTACTTGGTCGAAAACCTCTGGACGGGGCAGGTCTGGACAATCTCACACGCCGGCACAATCAGTGCTAGCGTTCCCTCCGAAGGTGTGGCGTTATACCGAGTTACTCCCCTTTGCTGCATAGTGAGCGCTTAGCATCGCAAGAATACGAAACGAGCCCATTTATTCATCTCCGAGGCTGACGACTTTTCAACCTCATACCTAACAATAGGTCAATTGACGGGAGCATCGATTACTTCAGCATCTTTTCCAATCGACTCTTTTTGCCTAAGGTCGCAAGACCGAAGAACAAGTTCGTGAACAGTTTTCGTTATGGTTCTTGTGACAGTTATTGAAATCGCAATTAGATTCATCTAGTATTGTCAGGAACCAAATTATCTGTTTCGTCATCTGCTATACCAGATCCTGATACAAATACGCATCTGCTATACCAGATCCTGATACAAATACGCAAGAGGATGTTTCTTAAGCGAATGCCCTAAACATGATCGGCACAAAAAAAAGACTAACAACCTAGATTTATCTGTTCATTTTTGAACAGATATTTGACAATATTTCTTGGAACTAGACTTACATTTGGAAGACTAGTTTTCATAGTACTTTTTGGCTCTCCGATGAGTATGTCATCGATAACGGAGTCACTAGCCGAAGATGCTTGGGCAGACTTGAAAGACCTCATGGGAGTGTGCCCAGATTGTCAGGCAACTGCGGGACTTGGCTATGATTTGTACGCACGTCATCTATATCTTGCACACCTTCGCGGTTGGACGGCTCCCGCCGATCAGTTCGATTTCGACAACGCTTCATAGTAATCTCTCTGCCGCGTTTCAACAGGCTTTCGATATTCGCATCGTGGAGACGAAAATTGATTGATTGAGATAAATGTCCTCCCTAGGTGCCGCTGACCTTCCTTAACGGATAGACCAGAGCAACCTAGGAAGAACGGGAAAACGTTGCTGAGTTTATGGCTTTCAACTACGATCCGGAAAGCAATTATGCGAATAACAGATGCCAAGCTCATAACTGGGCCTAGCTTAAGCGCTAATCTAGGCCTAGCGTGTCCCATCTGTTAAGGAATTTGTCGACATCAGAATCTTCAATCACGAAAGCTCTCATTTCGGCGTCCGGGTGCGGTTTTCCTTCTCCGCCAGATTTGGCGAGGTATTCCTTGTGGGTCGTCTTTACGTATTCGGCTACAATCTTGCTTTTTACGACATAATAGTCGGGTTTTTCGTTGCCACTTTTGATGTCAACGAAAACGTAGAACAGGTAGTCGGAAAAAATATTCTCATCCTTCTTTCCCATCGACCAACTCCTGGTGTAGTTTTCTCTTAGTTTAGCGCTACTAGTCTTCACTTGAATGCTTACGGATTTTGACCCGTCAAGCTTTGAAACTAGGACATCGATTCCCCTCGTGTTTCGAGGGGTCAGTGTCGCCACGTGCCCTCTCTGTGAAAGCTCTCCGGCTACAAAATGTGCACCCGCAATACTAATGTGAGACCTGGTAAGTTCAGACATCGAATACGGAAGTCGAATACTTTAGCTCTTAAGATTTCGTTATGCGAAATCTGATCGCCGATAGTAACATAGTACTCTCTAACCTCATAATTTATCATTTTTCAAAGACAGCTTTCAGTGACAGCGAAATAATCGAGCATTGTCTACTGGGAACGCTTCTGTTCTAATTCTTACCTTATGTTTGATTGCTGGGTCTCCGTTGTCAATTCAGGATATTGCATGTGCATATGTTCTAGTGTCTTCACAACGATTGTGGAAACTAATACGTCTCGGAACCAGTTGTGATTAGCTGGTATTATGTACCACGGAGCCCATTTCGTGCTAGTCTTTTCCAAAACATCTTCGTAGGCCCTCATATATTCTGACCAATGCTCTCTCTCCGGCTGATCGTTGTAGCTGAATTTCCACCTCTTGGTTGGATCGTCAAGACGATCTTGCAGTCGTTTCTTTTGCTCATCCGCATCAATATGCAAATAGAACTTTATGATCGTCGTACCCTCATCGAAAAGCGATCGCTCAAAGTCCACAATCTCTTGATACCTATTTTTCCAGACTTCCCCTGGAACTAGCTTGTGGACACGGACGACAAGTACGCCCTCGTAGTGACTTCGGTTGAAGATGACAATTTCACCGTTGCCGGGTACCTCCTTGTGAACTCGCCATAGAAAATCGTGATTGAGTTCCTCCGGAGTGGGGACCCCAAAGTGTGCCACCCGCACACCCTGCGGGTTGACTCCTTCAAAGACGCGGCGACCTGTAAACTGCGATACCCATCTCGCGGAGGGTCTGCTTTGCGTCTTGCAGAAGTTTAGATTTGAACTGCGCGTCCGTCCAAGCTAATGCAACATTTCTCGCTCCGTTTTCAAATTTGGGTGGAACGGGCGCCTCGAGCATTTCCTCCAATTTATCGGGTTTAATGAAGCCCCTTCCAACCAGGGCGTTGAGATACACCAGCAGGACATCGTAATATTCGTCTAACATCTACTCAACCTCAGAAAGTTTTTCTCCCTGGCTAGATCCCGCTGTTAATTCTCTGTGAACAAATTTCAGTTCGTCGTCGTACACCCCCGAATCTTTCCTCTGTTCATCTATGAAGTACGAATCTCTGGCAATCTGAGCGGCGATTTCAATTCCGTTGATGTATCTTCCTAGGTTCAATTCCAGAGTTTCAACACGCTCTTCCAGACCGGCTTGAGGCTGCCCACGAGCAAGCGAGGGAACCGCTCTGGGCTTTGGCGAGGCCGTAAACAAATCGTAGAATCCTAGTTTGCCCTTCCTGATCAGTTGAAACATGATAGGCTCTAGCCGCTTTGTCCTCCAGTATTCAGCATCCTCGAGGACCGCCCTGATGTGGGATTCAGTGTCCTCTGTATGAACCAAACTCTACTCCTTCCAAAATGCGATTTTTTCCAGTCCTGAAGTCTTTTGTGTTTAGAGTTTCTGAATCCGTTATTATGTGTGTAAAAGAGGTTCTGGTAACTAATCATCGGTTTTTGTTGCTGTTAACTGTCATCGGCTAATCTTTTCTTTCCAGATAATCCGGCAAATTCTCCCAATGGACTATCGTTTCCAGTGAGAGATAAGTGAAACCGCCCGATTTTTCTTTTGTCGTAAATCGGCTCTAACCCATGTTTCAATCCGACTATTTCCAGAATTGAAACGTCGGAAACTCTGACAATTTTCTGCCTGTGGTCGATAGAGGTAATTGTGCCAGCAATGATCTTCCCACTGAAATCCCTTATGAGAAGGCCAACAAATTTCGGTGGATATTCGATGCTCAATTCAGGAATTCCTGAAATAATGAGATAGTTAAATAACTATTGAGAAGTACTTACTTTATTTTCAAAGTTGAAGTTCAATTAGTCGCAGAGCTTTGGAAGGCTTTGGAAACCCGCAGTACCTCGTCCATATCAGCCAGCATCGTTTCATGGAACTCGTGATGCTGTGATACATTCTCTGAAACCCCATCAGCTAGTTCCAGACAGTTTCTCGCGCTTTCTTTGTGCTGCTCGAATATCTCGATCCTCGCTGCAGTTTCGTAATCTACACGTGCCTCCAGATTCTTCCCGATAGCCTTTGCTGCGTCTCCCTTTGCAACGAGTAAACCAACTCCGCCTAGTTGGGGTATTTGTCTCGCTGGAGACAGAATCAGAAAGCTTTGCATCGCAAAGTACAACCTCTGATTGTCCATGACGATATCTTTCAATCGCGAGGAATTAGACTGAACTAGGAGCTTAAATGGCTCTAGACTCTGACTATGGTGAAATGGATTGTTCATGAGTTCTCAACTAAAATCCTATAACGGACAAAAACTCTGAAACATCATTCACCGAGCTTGAGAACATCTGAGATACTCGCTGCTTTATGGTGGTTATCGGTCTTGTTGCTGTTGACACAGGTGTTGGTAATGATGTTCTTGTTTGCAATGTATTTCTCAAATATGTAATAGGTGTGTCGCACTATATAGGTCTATGTCGTAGCCCAGAAGGACCTCAGCGAGTCTGCGAGTGTTGCCTCAGATTAAGATAAGAAAAAGACACAAGGGACTCAAGGCTTCGGCAAAAATCTGAGGACTCGAACGAAATTCTTTCGGATGTTCCAAGTATGGATCAGTGCTTTCGAATGAGATTCGTCATTAATGCAAGAGCTTCCCCTTATCAACCAGAATTGTCTGATCTGCCCGAAGGGTGCCATTCTTTACCATCCCGGTGAATTCCAAACCGCCGATGCCTAAAGACCCGGCTACGAATCTATCCTGGCCATAGCCGTAACGCACCAGAGGGTTAAGTCCTATCACCACTTCGCTGATCTTCCTCTTGCTTTCCGGTTGATCGTTAATCAAAGAATCCAGCCTCTCCTTCGAGGACTTGCTACTCCATTTGACTAGTCTGCCTTTCTCAAATTCAAGAACGACGTCGTTTACGACCCCAAGCCACGTCAGCGTCGGCGAGAGCTTTACGTTGCCGTTCACTGAATCGACTTTCAGACTCTTTGTCAGCATTCCTGGAGGCAAGTAGGCTACGTTATGTCCCTGTGAAATATCATCCTCGTCTACAATCCCATCTTCAATCCTTATCCCATCATCAAATTCGAACTCTAACTTCGAGCCGCCGGAGGTGAGTACACCAGCACCGTTGTTGGGCAAATGCGATTCGAGCTCCTTCCCTGTCTTCTTTAGAGAATCAAAATCAACAAGGGTAGCTTTCAGTTGATGAGTCACCACGTCATCGAGTCCCTTCCCGAGCATCTTTGCCAGCTCCTTTCCAGCGAATCCGAAACTCATCCTAGCGCCTCTGAGCTTTGCCTTCTCTGCCGCCTCGTACCAGGATGTGCCGTAACCAGTAGATTGGTCTACTTCCGCTGGGGTGAGCCTCTTGGTGTAGCCTTCAAGGAGTTCATTTGGGATGAAGAAGTAAGCATCAGTAGCTGAAAGAAGTTCGTATTCGTGCCTCCCCATTTTTCCGATCGAATCCTTGGGAGTATTCTTTACGCTCTCCACATAGGCGTCTTCGTCCTCGAATAACATGATAGGATGAGCGCCGACCTTCCTTGCCTCGATTACAAACCTCCGGGCAAGGTCAAACCCATTGTTCCACGTTTCAACCGTGACGGATTCACCTTTCTTCAGGCGGAGAGACTCGGAGATTATCTTTTTCGCCACCTTCGCTTCAAGATCGCTAAGTGTTGATGTACTCGTACTGGCTCTGGATTTCAAATCGAACCATCGTGTCCACCCTTCCTAATAAATGAGTTTGGAAATACGGGGGAGAAAATTCATCTCCATTAACTGGTACAGAATTCGATAGAGATGGCTGATCTGTGAAAGCAAATGAGCTATGTCTTTCTCGGCTTTGGAATGAACGGCAAGAAGGCGAGCGAAATTGCACCGACTCCAGCGAGAAGAAGGAAAGATAAATGCAAAGATCCAAGAAAGGACGGGCCCGAAAGAACACCCACTAAAATGGGACCCAGGATCCCGCCGCCTATCATGCCAAACCCCCACACAAAAGAATTAGCCAGAGTAACACCGCCCTTGGGCGCAATCAGACCGGTGAGACCCAAAAACAGAGGAAAGCTGGTGTAAGAAAAAAGCCCTAACAGTCCGAGGCTCACTTCAGTCAGCCAAAAATTGGTAGAGCTGAAAGAGAGCAAGAGCACTGCGCCAACGCAACCAAGGCAAGTAACTCCTATCATCGGCCGGCGGCCGAAACGGTCCGCAAGCGAGCCGAACAGCGGCTGACCGACTATCGCAAAAAAAGAATAGGCGACCTGCACGGAACCGACGTACTGATATTGAATCTTGCTCACGGTCGTAAGATAGGTCGGCAGAAAATTGATCACCCCTTGTGTCATCGTGCTCCTGAAAAAACCTGCAAGGGTAAGCGCAAGTATTGAAGGCAAAACAACTCGAAGTGGTACGCTCGAAGATATCCTCTTCTCGGTGGCTTCCATCCTCTTCTCATAATCGGGAGCCACGGTCATCCTCCGCATTATCGAGTAGATCACGATTGCAACTAGGATGAACGCGATCGCAATCAGGCTCAATGATTTCACTCCGTACAGGACGATCAAGCCGACCGTAATGATTGGGAAAACGAGCGTTCCCACACCCCCCATCGACCCGTTGATCCCCATTGCGCGTCCCCTGCTATCCAACGACCACGTTTCATTAAGAATGGCCGCAGCCAGCGGATGGTAAAACGAACTCCCGAAACCAGCAACGAGCGTGAACAAGACCAGTCCAAAATACAGGAGATTCCCGGGGAAAAATGCAATCGAGAGTGCAAATCCCAGGATTCCGAACGCGATGACGATGAGTCCGAGCGGGATCAATCGGAGATAACTCCGGTTGTAATCGGACCTCCTTCCGATGAACGGGCTTGAAACCATAGAGGAGATGCTGTAAAGCGCAGCGAGCACTCCTATGACCTGTAGCGACACGTGATAGGAGCTGAGCAGGACCGGGTAAACGACCGGGAAGAGATTGTTTGCTCCATCGTTCAAGAAATGACCGATAGAGGTGCCGAGAAGACTCCTTGTTGAATCACTCTTCGGCTTCTGCAAATATGATGACTAGAAATCGAATACTAAATGTGGTCATAATAAGGGCTTTAACAGCAGTCGGCCCCGCTGTGCGCATCAAACAAATCTCATTGCCTACTGACCAGAAGTAATGTCCGCCTACCACTGTTCCAGTTTGAGCCCATTAACTCGTGCGAAATGCTCTTTGTTTCGAGTAACGAGCGACAAACTATTGACCAAGGCAATCCCTCCGATCAGAGCATCCCTAAAATCAATCACTTCACCGGCGGCGGCTAAAGCGGCCAGGACTTCCCCAGCCTTCTGAGAAGATTCCAGGTCCAACGAAAGAACGTCGAATCGATCGAGCAGGCTCATCGTTGCCTGTACATTGATGCCCTTTTCGCGAGATTTACAGGCTCCAAAGAAAAGCTCGAAAGCGTTGACAGATGTCGTAGCCTGCCTCCCTTCTTCGTCTAGCTCTCGCATCTTCTTTTCTGCGTCTCCTTTCCCCCTAAGCACACCGATCAACAGGTCGGTGTCAACGCACTTCATTTGTTATCCGCTTCCTTGCTCGTTTCCATCCTTTCGAAAGCTCCCCGACTATTCTAGATTCTTCCTCGTCCGTCATTTTCCAAGCACCGTACAAATCCGAGATCTTGCCTCTACTCTGCGTGAGTCGTAATATTATTTGGGTGAAGCTCTCGTTGTTTCTTCTCTGTCGTTGGAGCGCCTCGTAAGCTTCCTCGGTTATAGAGATGTTCTTCGTGGCCATCGTGTATGTGTATGGGTATGCGCACATAGATAAGATTTGCATTGTACGATGCTAGAAGATTCCGATTAGCATTGGAATCTAGCGGCGCGAACGATGGATGCCAGGACACGAAGGGATTGGGTCAAATGCTTTGCTGAGCTATACTTTTTTCACATAAACAGTAAGCTCAGAATATCCGACCACCGTCACCGAATCTCCCTTTGATGTCTTCGAGCCGTCGGAGACCCTCGCCTTCCATATGATTCCATCAATCGTTACCTCTCCCGTATTATCGGGCTTGAAATCCTGGACTGCGACTCCGCTTTTTCCGATGAGCGCTTCCGGCCCGGTCACTGGCTTCTTCTTGAGTGCCCATACGACTGACCAGATACCCCATACGACGATTACCACGACCAGAATGATTAGCACTGCAATTGCGATCGCTTCAGTACTTCCGATCTGAAGCAGGGAGAGATCCATCAGTGCTGGCATCGGGAGAATCGGCTCGATCTAGCTCTACGCATCTACCCTAAAAGGCAATTCGGATAATGTGCTCTGAGAGCGATCTTCTTGATTCCTTTCACTCGATCAAAATCGTGATTATGGTGATTATTCTCTTCAGCGTATTTTGCGAGCGCTTCATTGGACGACTGCTCGTTTCAAAGAATGCCAAACGGATGGAATTAGTATCTAGCTGGTTGCCGCAACCCTGTACTTGCTTCGTAGGGAAGTAACACCGGCGCTTTCCTTGATCTGTGGACGTTTAGCAGCTGCGCGTTTTTCGAGTTGTGATGGAATTTTTGGAAGCCACAACTCGAAAGTCGTGGATGGAACCCTATATTTGACGTTCATATGTCCGTGGTAGCGATCCTCAATCAGCGAGCGCAAGATCGATATTCCAATCGCCCCGGGCTTACTCTTTGCTATCTGATTTGCGTGCTGCTCGGATGGTACACCCTTTGATTTGTCGGTTATCGAAATCTTCCAGTAACCGCCTAATTGCTCTATAGATGTGCTGACAAAAACTTCACTAGCACTGGTGCACTGGGCTGCGTCAGAATAGATGATTACGAAAATGTCTTCTAGCAGGTTATCCGCAAGGACCTGCGGATTCATTAGACGAATTTTTTGACGACTCTTCTCCTGGAGGAAGCGATATTCATCAGTCGATGTTTTTAGTTCACCAATATTTGACGGCGTTGTTTCAACCGGTGGCGAGATGAGTCTAAAATCATAAATTATTTTCTTGGTGCCAGACATCTCTCCCTTTACCAGTCGCATCGAATTTTGAATCGTGGGAATAAGATCCACATTTCGCATATCTTTTTGAACAGCATGATCAAGCGGTTTCTGACTGATATCACAAGTTGTGAAATTGGTACCAGACTGAAATGAGTGCAAGCTCATGACGTCTGCCAACTCTTTCAGTCTCCTACTTTGCATCAGGTCTTCTTGGAGGGGCACTTGGGTTCGTTTTCGTGAAGTGTTTAACTCAAATTCGAGCAGTTCAATTTCCCTAGAAGGAGTGGCACGGTCTGTTTTTCGGCATGGAACGAAGGCGAAATAAGACTCCCAATGGTTCAAAGTCAAGGTTTGCCGTAAGAGGTCTCTCCTTTTTTCAGAGAGCTGTTCAACTTTGCCGATTACATCTAATGACTTCGGCGTCGCGACCATTGGCATGAAATTTTACACGCGTTCTCAGTATTCATCTGCACCAATTTAGGAGATTTTTCACAATTCCATGCTGAGCCTCTCGTCCTTTAGTGATTACGGCAATAAGACACTCTTACTCGAAGTTTAGCCGTGTATGGAGTTTTCTGGTTTCTTCCCGATGATTTTATCGATTTTCAAGTCAGGAAAATTGGCATTCGAATTCTGATATGCCTACCTGTTCGAATCTTGATAATCCTGAGAGAAGAGGATCGCAACTATTCGTGTAACTAGCCAACTTCGTTGGAATCGCCTTTTTTCGCTTTCCCAAGCTCTTTTGGAGAGACCGAGAAGGAACTTCAGTCAATCAATGGATCATTCGGAAAAACTAAGTTTTGAAATTTTATGAATTTCAAAACCGAGAATTCTCACGAGAACCGGATCGATCGTACGAGTTTGCCTTTCTCAACTATGTCCTAAAATTGGATGTAGCTTGTACGGTTCCTCGAGCCTCTTCATATCATCGTTTGAAAGCTTCAATTCCACGGCTGAAACAGCTTCTTCTATATGTTGAATCTTCGTCTCACCTATTATCGGAGAAGTGACTCCTCTGTGGAGAAGCCAAGCGAGTGCCAACTGCGAGGGAGTTACTCCCTTTTCCTTCGCGATTTCCTGCAATCTTTCGGCGACATCGAAATCCTCCGGCTTGAAGAATCGTTCCGGCAATAATTGATCCGATCTCGATCTAGGGGTGTTTGGAGAATCACCGCGTCTGTATTTCCCGCTAAGGAATCCTCTTGCAAGAGGGCTGAATGGAATTGTCCCGATATTCTGATCCTTGCAAAGAGGCATCATTTCCCGTTCCTCTTCCCTGTAGGCTAGATTGTAGTGGTTTTGCATGGAAACGAATCTGGATATCTTGAGCAGATCACTCGTATAGAGGGCCTTTGCAAACTGCCAGGCGAACATGCTCGACGCCCCGATATATCTGACCTTGCCCGCGCTTACGAGATCATCCAAGGCGATTAGAGTTTCCTCTATCGGCGTATCATAATCCCATCGGTGGATCTGGTAGAGATCGATTCTGTCGGTCTGGAGCCTCTTCAATGACCTGTCTGTTTCCATCATTATGTGAAGTCGTGATAGACCGGAATCATTTACCCCGGGTCCGACCTTCGACCTGACCTTTGTCGCCAAGACTACTTCGTCTCGAACCCCCTTCAACAATTCACCCACGATCTCTTCAGATCTGCCACCCGAGTAGACATCGGCTGTATCAAAGAAGTTGATCCCGAGATCGAGCGCCCGCTTCACGATTGGTTTTGCCGCTTCGATTTCAATCATCCATTCAGCAGAGTTACCGAATGACATCGTTCCCAGACAGATTCGCGATACCTTTACCCCGGCAGATCCGAGCCGAACATACTCCAAAGAAAATCTGGCAAGTCAGAATTCAAATTGCGCTTAAAGCGTTTGTTTTGATAAATCTCGATTCAATCCAACGGTTTTCTTGCCTAGAGTATTAACTACACAAAGAATATTGATGGTTCCAGACTCTATTCGTTCAGGTTCTAACAGGTAATCTAATTTGAACCAGACAACACTAGCCGGATTAATTCTTTGTTTTGCCGGCGCTCTTGTCGACTTTACCTCCGGCTATTTATTTCTCGCACAATCGACGACTACATCAAACGACATGGGAGTGATTATGACCGTGCACAATTCTTCTGCGCTCGCATGGGGAATAGGAGTTTCAGTGCTTGGAGCAGTTTTGATAATTACCGCAATTGCAAGCGTATCTTCAATAGGAAAGACTAGGATGGGTCTTTTCGGAACTCTGATGATAGTTTACGGCGTGATGATGCTGCTGATCGGGGGATCCATGTATTCAGGAATTGCCCCAATGATGGAAGGAGCATTTCTTTCGAGTGCTGGAATGCTTGCGGTTGGGGCTCTTATGATCCTGAACGGTGCCTTGATGTCGCGCGCCCAAGCGATGATGTAAGTTAGGCTTCGTACGGATTGGCTATCGCTAAATTGCCTTCGCCGAATTTTCAGCCATTATCGCAGCTTTGAGTCCCTTGTACCTGTTCCTTATGGTAACTTCGGTAACACCTGCAGCTTCGGCGATGTCCTTCTGAGTAATATTCTCGTTCTCCATAATGCAAGCAATATACAGAGCTGAAGCCGCGAGTCCCATCGGATCCTTGCCAGCAGAATCATTGGTTTCGATCGTGTGCCTGAGTATCTCCAGTGCCTTGCGTTTTGTCTTTTCGTGGATTCCCGCTTTGCTTGCGATCCTTGCGATGCACTTTATCGGGTCGGCAACAGGCACTCTTAGATCGAGTTCGTTGAAAAGCAGTCGATAGCACCGTGCGAGCTCCTTTTTCTTGATGTTGCTGATCAGCGAAAGGTCCTTCAGAGTGCGCGGAGTTTCCGTATCTCGACAAGCCGCATAGAGAGCTGCTGCAATCATGCCAGAGATCGACCTCCCCCTTATCATTCCTCTGTCGAGAGCCCGCCTGTAAATGTAAGCAGCTTTTTCGACAACCAGTGAATTGACGTTCAATTTGTCGACGAGCAGGTTGAGCTGGCTGAACGCTTGGCGTCTATTCCTGTCTGCGGTCGCATGTACTTGTGATCTTCCGTCCCAAGTGCGTAGCCTTTCAATTGTCGTCCTCATCGCGGTTGGAAGAAAATTGCCGTGCGCGTCCTTATTCTCAAATCCAATAATGGTAGACAGACCCATGTCATGGATAGCAAGGCTGGAGGGTGGCCCCGAATGGGCGCGCTGACTTGCCTCCTCACTTGAGAAAGCCCTCCACTCTCGTCCGGTATCGACGATCTGATCCTTTAGAACGAACCCGCAGTTGCTGCAAAAGAGCTCGGATCCTGAAGAATCGGTCACCATAGGACCCTTGGCGCATCTTGGGCAGCGGGCGCGGTTTCCGTCGTAAAGTGTAAGATCCCTTTGCGCAATCTTGATCAGACCGCTCATAATGCCATCACATGACTTCCACGTGTTATTGTAAACGTGCTAACGCCTTCGGCGTCCTCTGCGCAAGGACTGTTGAAGGGAAATCTGTTCACAGACCGGGCAACGCAAATTCCCGTGTTCGTCGGCTCGGAACCTGATGCCGTGTTTTGTGCAAACCTCGGCTTGGCCTAAAGAATTGATAGAGCTCACAGATAAAAGCAGTCGTTCACGCTATTAGGCATTGTCCTTCGAAATACTGCCCAGGTACCGGCAGCCTCGCAAAAGCGGGACAATCACTTAAAGGGGCAATCGGAAAGCTGGCTCTAAGGTTTTTTTGAGAAATTGAGTCGGCGAGATCGTAGAGGAAACGAAGAAAGGCACGGCGGGAGGCCGCGGTCCAACGATTCTAGGTATAGCAACGGTCCCGGATTCACTCCGCCCCCTCCAATTGAAGTTGGCAAGGAATACAGTGTCGAAATTCTCGAACTTTCGAAAAAGGGTGACGGCTTAGCGAAAGTCAAAGGATTTATCGTGTTCGTTAGAGGCTCGAAGATCGGAGACAAGGTGAGGATCAGGATAGATAGTTTGGGCCCCAGATTTGGGTTGGCATCCATCGTCGGTCCGACCGAGAACGAGCCTAAAAACTAGGGAAGCAAACCCGGCTCTTCAGTGCAATAGTACGCAAGCGTTTAGTATATCGGATCCCGCTATAGAAGCGGACAAGAAGCTCTGATCAGAATCATTGTTTCACAACTATCTTAATTCGAGTTTGCTAATTCAAGACAGATTTGACACTGCTGCAGGATGATCCGAAGGGTCAGACTCCTGGTTCAACTTCTCGTGACCAAAACAAAGTGGCAGACCTACTTGACATCCTGCTTCTTTCTCAGCTTTGGTCCAGACCGATGGGGGGATACGAGCTAAGGAAAGAATTGTCAACAGAGTTTGGGATTATGGTCAGTTTTGGAACCCTCTACCCGCATCTTAGAAATCTGGAAAGATCGAAATTCATTTCGCAGGACGCGAACGGTGCACATCGTAAAAGAAAGAAAGTATACGGTCTGACACCTCTGGGCGCGAACACGTTGAGATTTAATGCGCTCGCAATCATTAAGATCGCAAACACTCTACGCCCAGTTCTAGATTCTGACTAAGGGACGCTCATACCCGTAGAGAGCCAAAATTCCAATCTAGGAAAATTAGGGCGTTATTGAAATTGATTCCTGGCCTGAGTAATTCCCCTTTCTTGCGAATCACCGAAATGTTCGCGCCCGATTATCACTTTCAACTAAGCCTAATTGACTGACCTTCTCTGTAAGTTTCTCAAATTGTTCAAACTAGATCGAAATGTTCCGAATGCTACTATGAATTAAATTAAATTCCGATTTTCCGAAAGCACCCGAGACTTGGCTTGATAATACGTACCAGAAGCGCCATTGCACCGGCGGTAATAGCCATCGTCTTGATCGTGATAATTGCTGTGGCAGGGGCGACTGCATATGTTGCCCTCTCAAGCAAGTCGTCTACAACTGGTACTTCCTCATCTTCGGCTTCCTCAACTTCCTCTAGTCCGGCTAGTTCGGTTACTTCAGCTGGTTCTTCATCTCTGTCTGCCTCGAGCACGACCACTTCGTCGACTCCTTCAACAAGTTCGAGTCCATCTATTGTTTCAACTACAATCAGCAGCTCAACTTCCACATCAACTGCCATATCTACGACAACTAATTCATCCTCAGGAATCTCGTCAAACACTGTCACTGGTACGGGGGAAACCGTGACCTGTTCCAATACTACTAACGAGCTTTCAAACCTCATACCTCTGCTTACGTCCTACTCAGCAATGACGATATCCTACTCGGGCATCTACAATGGGACTAATGGCCCGACTCCCATCAATTACACTGCATCTTACAACGTAGTCTCTTCGAGTTCTTCGCAGATCGTGGTTAACCTGACCTACAAGACGATCAACATTTCGGAAACTACAACGGCTACGATAGCAACGAACGGCACAGTCTTGTTCATAGAAGTAAATGGAACGAGCATCCCGGTTTCATTCGGGTACGACGAAGTAATCGGCCTATTTTCTGGATTCATTATAGAAATCGAGAATGCTCAATCGCTTCAAGTATTCAGCAGTTCTCAATTCCAGTCCACTGGAACGTCGGACGTGACAATTGGGACGGTCTCGATAACTGTGACGAATTACGTTGCCAGTTCGTATCCAGTTTCATTCACATACTGCGGTGGAAGTGAAACTCTCACGAAATTCGCAATGTCAAGTGGGACGCCTTCCGGAGCAAGCGTGCCTATCGTTACTTACTTGAATTTCGTGGGCACATCAACGAGCAACGGTAAGACAACGAGCATTAACTTTACGCTCAAGGTTACAGGATTAATGGTATAACTGGCAAACACAGATTTTTTGCTGCTCGGATAGTAGTGACCCTCGGGCCAATTCTTCAGGACAAATAGCGACCAGTGCTGGAAATAAATTTCTGAGGTCATTTGCGAAAATAAGCAACCGTCAAAATGCTTAATCTTCCGTCTTTGAAGATCTCGTTCCACCGTGCTTTCAAACTTCAGTGCTTTGATCGGAGATTTCATAATTCCTCGATTGGGTGTAGTCGATATTGAACAGGTGGGTACAGGCTATTGCATTAAGGGCCATGTTGACAATGAAGTAGACAAACTGGAGATTCTTCACCGTGTGGGCCCGATAAGAAGGGGACGGCTTGAACGTGCAAAGTTCGTGACCAAAGAAGGCACTCTTGTAAATGAGAACTTTATGGTAACTGAATCCATGTTTCAAGAGGAGCAATTGCAAGACCATCAGAGATTTTTTTTCACCATCTTGCTTGAACGGTCAGATGATAAAGTTGAAACGAAACATTAACTCGAATCCGTTCGAAGGAACTTCCTCTTTCCACATAGCGAATGAGTTATGTTATTTTTCCTGAATACTCTAGTTTTCAGACTCATCTTTTGACGGCCTTTCAACCATCTTTGGATTGTTTAATCCGTAACCCAGGCCGTAAACCTCGACAGAGGATGAAAGCGGCTTGTCCCTGAGGATTCCTTTCGCATCTATGATCTTCAATTTCGACTCACGTTTGTACGATTTCCAGTCGTAGTCTTTGTACATTTTGTGATCGGTAGCAATTACTGCTACATCAGCAAGGGAAAGTGCTTCATCCAAATTGGATGTCAAGATGTCTCCGACCTTCGAATCCTTCGATATGAGCGGATCATGAATCTTAAGCTGGTCAAAGCCGCTTTTTCGCAAACTTTCGACCAATCGATACGTGACTGAGAGTCGCGAATCTGCGACGCCTCCACGAAACGCCAGACCAAGTATCGCAATTTTCGATTTTGCATTCAAATGAAAATTCTTCTTGAGAGACTCAACGAGATAATCCACCATCGAATCGTTGATTTCTCTTCCGTCTTCGATCAATCTCGTATCGGTATTTTCAACGGACTGCACAACAAACCACGGATAAACTGGAATGCAGGCACCGCCAACACCCAGTCCCGGGACGTGAATCTGAGAGAAGGGCTGCGAATTTGCGGCTTCGCGGACGGCCCAGAAATCGACCCCAAGTTCGTCACAAACCATCGCGAGCTCGTTAGCGAGCGAAATATTCACGTCTCGGTAGACACCCTCTGCCAATTTCTCAAACTCGGCGCTCTCAATGTTAGGCATTTTGAGAACTCCCTTCTGGGCAACTATTCGGAAGATGGATTCCGCTCTGTTGAGGCTCTTCTCGTCGATCCCGGATATAACTGCGGGATAATGTTTCTCGATATCTTCAACAGCTCTTCCGACAAGTATCCTCTCCGGGCTGTAGATGAGATCAAAATCTTTTCCAGCGGCAAGTCCGCTCTGTTTCTCAAGAATCGGGACAACAACTTTGCGCGTAGTGCCAGGCGGAACCGATGGACAGATGATCACGGCATCACCCCTCTTGAGAGTCGAGCCGACAGTAGCGGTCGCACTTTTCAGAGATGAAAGATCCGCGCGTTTGTCTTTGCCGAGGTAGACAGGCACACAGACAAGCTTTACACTGGATCTGGTCTTTGAAACTAAGTCCGTGGTATAGAGTCGTAGCTTCCCCCTTTTCAGACCTTCATCAAAAGCCTCCTCGACCGCTTCCTCGAATCCAAGCGTCTTGGGATTCTTAAGGTCCTCAATTCGTCCCGCTGACACATCAAACCCCTCTACGATCGCGCCGGCCCGAAGCCAGGCCGCTGCAATTGAGCTGCCTACAAATCCGAGGCCGAATACGCTTATGCAAAGATCACTGGATTTTTCACGATGTTCCAAGGATTCCAAAAACCGGTCTGCAGCTCATTTTCAAATTCGTCTCGAAATAGTTTCCGGAAGGGTGGATCCGAGTCTAACTAGAAATCGTCTGTTTCTTCTCTTTCCACTGGACTGTCTACTTTTGGTTTTCTTCTTTTGGCGATGAAAAACATCGCGAAGGCGACCCCTACGAACGTTACTATTCCCAATAAAACAAAAATCAGGTAGTTGGGACCAAAATAGGCTGTTATGCTAGTTGGAGTTGATACCGAGACCGAATAGGATGCGCTTGAGGAAGCGGTATCGCTTCCAATACTCCATTTGCCGAACGAATACAGAGTCGAGGACGGGGAAGCGCTTAGGAACACCATGGTGCCGGGGACGACGTACATTGTTTGTGATGAACCGCCGCTTATTGTCCCTTGAGCCGATCCGACGTTGTAAATCAGTTGACCTCCTGGAGAAGCACTGAGCACCAGGCCGGCGTCGAATTGCGCAGTTTCATTTATTGGGCTGTCGACCACTACCGTCCCGTTGGAGGCGACCGTGCCGCTGCTTGTCCAACCGGTAAACTTCCAGCCAGAGTTAGCAGACGCTGAAAACGCAATAGTTTCACCAGAGTTAAACCAACCGCTCCGTGGATCTACCTGACCGGCTGATGGAGAAATAGAGCTAACTGAGACAAAGTACTGATTTTGATAATTCAGAGAAATCGAAAGAGGAGAGTCCACGCTAACTGACACCGTAGAATTCGTCGATATCCACCTTTCTTTCGTGGTTGATCCGGATAGTATTTTCGGATAGGACCATGTCGAGTTGGTATCAACCCAGTAGGCTTTTGGCTGCGATTGCAGCGTGGTATTAACGTTTGAACCGAGGTTCTGGAAAGTAGCGTTGGGTGCCGAAAATCCAGATCCTCCGCCGAGGACTCCATATCCCGCCATGACAAGATATTGCAAGTAGTACTGAGCTACTACGGAAGTAGAATTCGTGATCTCGCCGGTCTGGTTTGAGCCAGCAGCCCACCGCGCGAGAAGTGATTCATTGCTAAAAATTGATGGTGTATAAGAGTAAGTTGAAAGAGAATCTACCCATAAGGTTGAGCCGGTACTATTCAATCCAATGTTCGCGGTGGTGCCAAACGAAGAGTAGTTCACTACAGGTGCGGTATCAGGAGTAGTATCGCCAACCACGCTATAACCAAATGTAACTTGATATTGGTGGTAGAAGCTAAAATCGATTGTCTGCGAATTATTGACGATCCCGTCGGTAGTCTGATTTGTTATCCATCTCTCTCCGGGATTGGATTCATTGAATTCGTTTTCAACGCTCCATTTCGAACCATTATCGGCGTAAACCATTTGGGGTGTTTGTGTGAGGGATATTGATTCGTCTGCGCCATTGTAAGTATAGTTAAATGAAGGGGAGGAACCGTAAGTGCCGTCGCTCGTAGAAAATTCTACTGTGAGAACAACCGCCTTCTGGACGTGCAACTCGTAATTCGCAGTGTCGATTGCGTCGCTCGCATTCGCGGTCAGGGTGATATTGTAGAAGCCTGGAGGAGTTGACATCGAAAATGATAGACTCACGTTGTCTGGCGTGCCCATAAACTCCAGGGGAACCGGATTAGCTCCGAAGCTTGATCGTGCTCCCTCCGGCAGACCAGAAATCGTAATGTAAGCCGATCCACTGATTCCCACTACCGTGGCAACGAAGGAAGTCGATGCTCCTTGCGTAACGCTCCCTGATTCGGCAGAAAGATAAATCGCCACCTTGTTAAAATCTGCCTCTATATTACCAGGCCCGGAAATACTCGCCTGAGTTGAGATAGCTTTACTGTCGTCGAATGTGATGTTTGGTGTGGACGAACTCCATTCCGCAAAGACGAAAGGATTGGAGGAGGAAGCTGAGAGCTGGACTTTGGAATACGCGTTGAACCAATTTGCTCCGGACGGGTTTACTGTTCCGCCGTTTGCAGGAGAATCTCCGATCGTCACGTTGTACTGATTGATGTAACCTAAATTGATCGTCTGACTGTAATTTGCGATTCCGTTAGTCGCTTGGGTCGCGATCCATCTCTCCGTCATGGTAGACCCTGCAAGTTCATTGGCGGACGACCACTGCGAACCGTTGTCCATGTAATATGTCGTCGGCTGCGTATTCAGCGTGACAATGTGTTTCACCTGGTTTGAATAATACGTCAGTAGCGGCGGGTAGTATCCTGTTCCTCCGGATTCTACGCTATAGCTCAATGTGATTGGTATCAGACCTGTCGCTCCAGTGATGAACTCAAATGCGTTCGAGCCTTCTACAGCGTCGTGCAAGGAATAAAACTGGAACAAATTCGGATTTGTGTACCTGTAGCTGCGAAGAAGCCCCGGAAAACACTGTCTGGTTTGAGCTCGGATCCCACTCGTCGATCCACATTGTCGCGGATACAATAGCAGTGGAGAAATCGCTGTAGGTAACTTCTGAGAAGGGGCCGTAGTAAGGCGATGCGTGGTACTGCTCCGTCATTAGACCTGTGAAAAAGCCGAAGCTGTTTTCAGGAGAGGACATGCCGATGAATGTCGAAGCACCCTCGGCAGTGTAGTCTTGCGTTGCACCAACACTGGTGTTCAAATCTCGAGCCGACATGAAAACGACACCTCCAGAGATGTACAAGTTTAGCAGTACAATGTCGCCCTGATTCACCAGTCCTGTAAAAGCAGTTACCCCGCCACTTCCACCCGCTGGAAATACCGACTGCCCTGTTGAGTTGAAAACCTCATAGTTGAAATAAAATCCGCTCGTGTAGCCACCACTTGGAAAAGGCCAATCCCATGAAATTCCAACCTGGTACCAGTATCCCTGATTGGAAAGCCCGTTCAGGAGGTATGCGGGGCCATAACCATCGCTATCATTTTGCTGAACCGCTGTCACGTTGTAAGAAAGAGCGGCGAAATTCTGTCCGAAAGTAATTCCCATCTGTTCGTCGATTACGGCGGGTGGTGGAGGTGCAAGGTTTCCGGGATTCGATCTGAGGTTGGAAGGCATTATCGATGCGTGCGCATGAAAGGATTGATTGCTGTAATTATTGGGAGAAAATGAAGGTCCGGAGTAAGTCTCGGTACTTTTCGAATCACCAGAAATTTCGGTCGGATGATTCACTATACCACAATGATTCGCCGGGCACTCGCTCGAACGAGACGCAAATGTGCCCATCGTGCTTGTCGCAAGAATTAAACCTACTGCGAATACCATAATGAATCTCCTCGATAAACTAAATGAGTGGAAGAAAATCAGCTCCTGTGAAGGCACCTATTAAGTTCAGAAATCGCTACCCAATCAAGAGTCTGCGAAAGTTACAAAATAGTTTGTGAATTTGGACTAAGGTCTCCAAATCCCTCATGGATTGGGGATCTATAACTTTGTCAATTACATCTGAAAAAGACAAACAATATCCAGAAACAGACATTTCAAAATTCTGGATGCCCTAAAATACGAAACTAGCATTTTAACCTCCTAGCCCTCTCAAAGCGACCCAGCATTCTGTCCATGATTTCAGGATCTATTTTCTGCATAGGAGGGCTTGAATTCCCGCATATACCTTTCAATGATCAAACTTGTCGAGTTGCTTATGTTCAACTTCGAACCCTCGTGCCAGAACTCTGAGCGTCTCGACTCCTGCAGATTGTTTTTAGGGGTTCCATCGGTCTCGACCAAAAAGACTTTGTGTAGATTCCTGAGTTTCTTGTCTTCGGGATCATCGAATGAAAATAGATACCGACAGCTCTTCGCCGTGAGTCCGGTCTCATCTTTCAACCCGCGGAGCGCCGCGTCCATCCTGCTTTCATCTTTCTTGGCACCACCTCCAGGCAGCAGGTACAGATGACCTTTGCTCGAAACAAGAAGTATGCCGAGCGAAGAATCTACGATAGCAGTTCCCCTTCTTCGCACTATTTGTCTCTCCGGAACGAGGGACGATGACTTTTGCCACTGAAGGATTCTGAGTTCGTCGTCCGCGCTGATCCTTTTTACCTTCACGGAATATCTCACCCATTTGAAATCGACTCGATCTTCATGGATTTCACCTGCCTGCAAGAGCTCGTGACGAATTTGCTTTGAAATGTCCACGTCTCTTTTCGGGAGATTTAGAATTAGGGCGCGCCGTGTCACACTGTCTGAGAAAGTATCGCCCTTGCGCCGAACTTTCACGCTGACCGGAAATAGCCAAAGCTCGCAAAAATTCCCGAAAACTTTGAAGGCAGCTGAGTATCCCGTCCCTTCTATCTGAGCATCAACTGCGACACTGTGACCGGCGTCGCCGATCCAACTACGGTAGAATATCTGCTCCTTGGGCCTCCAAAAGAGGTTCATTATTCATTCGCCACCGTAGAGTAGAGCGTAAGCTCGCTCGAAAATCGCAATTCCCTATTTTTTCGGTCAGTATTTCATAAAGAAAATTATGAACTCTGAGTAAAGTTTTGGCGTAAAGAAGGAGAATCGCTCGTTGTATAAGCTGGCCCAAGGCACGGTTGAAGCTTGGATCGCTCGCCCGGCCATCCAGTCGGGGACTAGGCTTGAAGAAAGGTTTGGTTGACGAGTTTGTGATTCACGTACCACAAGTGCTTCAAGTAATGTGGCTACAGAAGTCGATCACAATCCAAAGAAAGACAAGGCTCGTTCGATCTACTACCGCATTGGAAATTTTTAGATCAGGGCAATCCATACCACGAATCCTAGAAACTATTATCCAAGGTCATCGGCCTTCCCACCCTGGTGGTCTGCAAATATCTACAGAAAATGTTGAGAAAGTGGAGAGCCAAAAATCGAAACAGAGACGTTTGAATGACCTGAAGTACGACCTGATGGTCTTGAATCAGGACCTCAGCAAAGTGGTGCCATCTTCGAAACTTTCCGAAGACCTGATGACTAGCCGCTCAGCACTGCAAGAAAAAATCAACAAGCTGGAGGCGGAACTTAACGGGCCCGATCCTTCCATTCCACCCACTCAGACCGACGTGAAAAAGGTCAAAAATGAGGACGGGCAAGTTAGGATATGGTCGTCTTCATGAAATTTCAGGCATAAATCGACATCGCTTCTTCGAAAATCGCCTTCTCCCTTTCAGCCGCGACGCTGATGTGACACTGCTTCGATGTTTCAAACCCATTTTCTCCTCAGCTTATCAGTTCCACTTCCAACAGACTTTAGGATACATTCGGCGGCTTTGAAATCGTCACCCGCAGGAAACGTATATCCATTTGAACCATCTACCACAAGCTCAGACGAACCTGCACCGGTGCTGACTACGACGGGCTTTTTGTTGATCCAGCCCTCCAGGACGCTTATTCCAAATCCCTCTGAAATTGAGGTCAGTAGGACGGACGACGATAAAGAATAGAAGGCTTTCAGCTCCTCTGACGGCACGTGACCGAGAAAAGTCACGGAATCCTGCAATTGCAAATCTCCGACGAGCTTCTCGAGTTCTGCTCTCCACATACCACCTTTGCCATGACCCAGGCCGCCTTTTTTTGAGGAAGAGAAACTTCCATTCCCTATCAAAGCCAAGCGAAATTTCCCTTTATTCTTCAGGTGAGACATCGCCCTGATTGCAACATCGTGGGACTTTATTCGATCCATCCTTGCAACCATGAGAAGGAGCTTTTCGTCAGGTTTCAAACCGATTCTCTCCGCAGCTCTATTTATCGCACTCGTCGATGCTGGTGTCTCCCAACTTTCAGGATCAAGGAATGGATAGACCTGGTGGGCCCGACCCCGATAGGATGATTTGATGAGTCCTTCCAGATCTCGACGAGTGCTGACCACTATGGCGTCGAAGGCTTCCACCCATTTCAAAACTGCCCTGTGTGTTAGATAGGGCAACCGCTCCGGTGCAAAAGGCACGTGCCACCTAAAGACGGCAGGGGCCGGAGGTCCGATTAGTCCTCCGGTCATCAGGAGCTGAAAATCTTGGATATAGAAAATGTCGGTCTCTCTCCAATGCTGCAACATGGCCTCCGAGTTGACCCAATTGAACCACGCGTATGCATCGTATCCTTTCTCAAAAATGTCAGAGCTTGAAAGCCCGTGTATCTGCGCCCATAGTTCCTCTTTGAATATTGTGTACTCTCTAAGGACCTGCTCTGGAATCTCGATATGGGAAACAAAAATGTTACCCACTTTCAACCGGGGCGGGTATTCGACCCCTAGACTTACCCACGTCGCCCCAGATAGGTACCCAAGTTTCAGCATTCTCTTTAGCAGAGGATATACCATGGCGGTAACCCCTCCGGGAGAAAAATCATAATCTTCCCCCTCGGCGAGTTCGGAAATATCCAGGGGATCGGAAAGCCAACCGTATTTTTCGAGCAGCTCCCTGTAGCTAAGCTTGAATTTTATGAAAGGAGTTTGACTATTGATGCAGATTTTCATTATGCGCTCAGGGAGATCTCAGCTGCTCGCCTTAAGACTTTGGTTGCGGCAAACGTTCACTGAGCAGGATAAGTGCACTTTTTTTGAGTACAACTCTGAAGAATTCTAGAAATGGTTTTGGCTACAGAGTCAAATCCACTTACCATTTCCATGTGTGGCTCGAACTATCGCCGAACTGCTTTCCACCGCTTCTTCTTACCGCAACAAATGCCACCGCCACAACAATTCCTGCGACGACTGCTCCGATTAGGGCAATCATCGTCACGTTCAGACCAAAGGATGCTCCTATAGTCATCGGAGAAGACACCGTCAAAACGAACGGAGAGGATGATCCCGCCGTGTCGTTACCAGTGTTCCATGAACCCTCCGAGTAAAATGGCGAATCGGATGAAGCGCTCAGAGAGATATTAGTTCCCGGGGCTACATAGAGTATTTCTGCTGATCCCGCCGATATTGTACCAGAGTTCGATCCATAAGTGTAAGTCACATGTCCGTTAGCTCCAGCGCTCAGAGACAACCCAGCATAAAATTCAGCGGTGATATTCATGGGTTCGGTAACAAGAACAGTTGTAGAACTCGAATTGGTTTGACTTCCAGCGCCATTCCACATTGCGAACTTCCATCCCTGGTTAGCCTTTGCCGAAACTGAAAGAGAGGAGTTGGAAGTATACCAGCCCTGCTGCAGAGAGGTCGAGCCTGCAATTGGGGAGTTCTGCCTGATTACGACGTAAAACTGCGGCGTGTATTCAGGATGAATCGTGCTCTGGGAATTCGTGATCCCGGACGTATTTGATCCCAAAAATCTTTCAACTGAAGTTCCACTAAGATTCGCAGAGGCCGACCACGTTGAGCCTGAATCAATCCAATACGCGTTCAAATTCTGTCCCAATCTGATAGAATTTGTTGTTCCGTTACTTACAAAACTCAGCATGGGCGCAGTCGGGACGATAGCTCGTTCCAACAGTCCAAACGAGGAATTGACAAAATATTGATGATAATATATTGCGCTAACCATCGCCTCTTGGGTGACGGTGCCGGTCTGGTTTCCTGCCAGCTCCCACCTCTCCGTAGGGGACTTCGTAATCGAGGAAGCAAAGCTGTATTCCGTTCCGGAATCGGCCCATATCCCGGTGCCGTTTGCGTATACGCTTGAAATTACTCCCGATGAGACAATGGACACGGTTGGAAATTCTGAAGAGCTACTGTTGTCGAAGGTACGAAATGTGAAACCAACCGAGTACTGATGATAGTAGACGAGATTGATAGTGGACGGGGCGTTTGAAATGCGTTGATTAGTTCCGTTCAATATCCACCTTTGTGTGGAAGACGAGTTACTCAAAACGGACGTTACCTCCCAGCTAGAACTGTTGTCAACGTAGATCACCTGGGAAGAATTTGTCAGCGAGAGCTGGTAGTCGGTACCATCGTATACGTAGCTTATGGTCGGGGGGTTGGGAGAACTATTGTCGCTGGTGGAAAAGCTGACCGTCAGAGCATCGGCCGCATTGATCTTGAGCGTGAACTGGGTCGAATCGCTCCCGTTAGTTGAGGAAGCGGTCACGGTTACGTTGTAAATTCCGGGTGGACTTGAGAATGAGGTTGAGATGTTCAGCATGTCAGTCACTCCCGCAAGATCGTCCGTGATAGGATTCTTGCTCCAAGTAACTGTGGCCTCGCTGGGAAGTCCTGAAACGGAAAGGGTGACGGAGATGTTGATCCCGATAATTTTTGCGTTAGTGGATACGCTCGATCCTTCCGTCAAAGATCCCGAATTCGAAGAAAGTGAAATAGTTAACAGAGTGAACTTGGCGGTTATGCTTCCCGGGCCACTGATGGTCGTGGTTGTATTGGCCGATTCAGCATTTGCAAATACGATTTTACTGGAGTTTGACGACCAGTTTGAGAAAAGATATGGGCTCTGTGGCATAGCAGAAATGCTCAGAGCAATTCCCGCCTCGTACCATCCTGATCCCGATGGTTGAACGGTTCCAGTTCCATTTTGGCTAGATCCGAAAAATAACACGTATTCATGCGTGTATGCCAGAACTAACGTCTGGGTAACCGAAACATTGCCAGCGGGCTGATTTGTTATCCATCTTTGGTTCGACGAGGACCCGATCAGCAGGCTCGTGGCATTCCAACTAGTCCCTTGGTCCATGAAATATTCTGTCGGTGAAGTTGTCAGTGTTGCATTTAGGGGAGTCCCGTTTGAAGTATAGTCGAGTATTGGAGCTTGGTATCCCGAACCTCCACCAACTATTGAATAGCTGAGGGTTATTCCAATTAGACTGCTTGACCCAGTGGTGAATTCGTAGGCGTTTGAAGCTTCCGAAGTTCCGTTCAGTGAGAAGTACTGTAATTGATTGGGATCGGTGTAAGAAATATCTGCAGATGAAAGACTGAACAAAGTTTGATTTGTGTTTACATTGTATTCATCGATCCACATCGTCGCAGCATCCAGTCCAAGGTAGGGATCGCTGTAGGTCACCTTAGCTTCCGTGCCAAGATATTCAGAAGCATGATACTGTTCGGTCATAAGCCCTGAAAAATAGCAGTTCGAATTACACTGCTCCGGAAGACCCACAAAGACCGCGCCGCCCGCTGCAGTATAGTTGGCGGAAGCTATCGCGCTAGTATTCCAATCCTTAGAGTACATCATAACTTGATTGTTTGAAAAATACAGATTCAGCAGGACGATGTCGCCCGCATTGATTTTAGCAGAGTAATTTTGCAACCCCCCTCCGCCGTCAGCTGGATAAACAGAAGATCCAGAGGGGTTCCATGCTTCGTAAAGAAATTGGAATCCTGGCAAATAGCCTCCTCCATTTATCGGCCAGTTCCACGCTATCCCCACCTGATACCAATATCCTTGGTCTGTGAGACCGCTCAGAAGGTACGCCGGTCCATAACCGTCGACATCTGACTGTTGCACCGCGGTTACATTGTATGAGAGCGAAGGTGAATCTTGCGAGATTGTCATTGCCAGCTGTTCATCCCAAGAAACCGGGGGCACACTTGAAAGCTGAGACGCCGAGCTCGACGCTTCCTCCGTCGCGCGGAAATTCTTGGGGGCGGCGAAAATTGCTCCTCTTTGCGCCTGTACTCCCTTAGAATTACTGATCGAGGAGCCTTGGCTACGCGTGTTAATTGCCGCGTTTTGAAACGGCAAACTGACTAACAAGAACAAGAACGCAAGCGAAATTCCGACAAGCATGTTCGAATTTCGACTGTCGCGGCTAGGAAACAACAAAAAATCGTCGCTGGTTCAATCATGAGAGTTCCTAGAAAAAGGGTTGTGAATTCCCGATATAGTTTCAAAGTTAGAATCGAAACAAGGAATTTGATCAACCGGGAGGGCCAAGCGTTTAATTACGCTGTATAACCCAGGGCGGATTCATGGAAGATCTCCTAGTTTCATGTCCCGAATGTATGGTTCCCAATGAAGTCAGCATGCCATCGTCGGGTTCCCTCAAGACGACTTTGAAGAAACCTGGTTCCGACGACTTCGAGGAAAAAACGATCAAATGCTCTAATTGTAACGAGAGTTACACGGTTTACCTTTCAGATTCTCGCGAATAATCGAATCAGTTAATTTTGAGTATTTGTATCGTACTTCGATATGTATGGAAAACATCCAATTTGGATATATTCCGGTTAATGTTTCTGACTGAATGGCTCAATGACTTTAGGTGAAATCCGTGGCTGAACAAGCTGAAATTCTAGACTTGAATTCGGAAATATTGATCTGCATCGACAGAGCGTTTTCTAAGTTTGGACAGGCAGTGGCGATAGTGGTCTACTGGAAATTCAGCCTAGAAACTAAACTAAAGAAAGAAGATCTCATCGAGCGGCCAGATCTTTTCTGCAACGCAATCAGAGATATTTTCAAAAATGGATCAAGAATCATCGAAACCACGATAATTGAGGAGTTGAAAAATCGGTTCAAACTATCAAACTGGAACTACACGGGGCTAGAAGACTTGATAGCTTTGATTCGTGTCAGAGGTTATTCGATTACCGATTAGTTTCACACTCTCGTTTTTTTCGATTGTCTTCGGATAGCCACTCTTTGATTTGCCAATGCAAATCAGCCTTCTGGACTTTGATCGTTAAAGGGTGTCCTACTCTTTGACCTTATCGCCATGCGTAATCCGCGGGTGAAAATATAGCCCGACGCTAACGGCCGAAGAAAAAACAATGATCAGGGGAAGTATATGCGTCGAGATATCGGATCTCGCTATCTTTTAGGGCAACGCGGAATCCGGAAAGTACATCGGCCTTCATCATATCAAACTTAAAAACAAGTGGAGCGGTACTCCGTATCAGCGATCCATGACGAATTCCTCCGATGAGGCTGTTGTTTCTGCGCCTGGCGGAAAAAGGATGCTGAAAACTCAGTTAGGAGTCGGCAAGGTCGCGGTTGCGAATGCATGGTTTTCGGAAACGATTAATCGCCACAATATGATCCTTCTGGGAATGATCTCCGCTTTTTTGACTGGAATCGACACGGTCCAGTCGTTCTATCTTCAACGAGTTGTAAATCAATTCAACGAGGCGAATCTGCTTCCATTGAAATTCTACAGCCACGGGGTCGTCGGGTACATTCTTTATGCGCCGATCGATTTTCTGGCTCTTTACGGGACTCTAACGGTATTGTGGCTGTGGGCTTCTTATCTTCTCTGGTACTTCAAGCACTTTTTCTCGCCAAGAGCCCAGGAGGTTAATTAACCTCTCATGAGAGGAGCCGCTTTGCCATTTTCAAGAAAAATAGACCTTCCAATTAACGAGTTTGTACCCTCAATCCTATGTATGCTCGGAAGATAATCCCTCACTGCATTTACAAGATGCCTCAAAGAAAGACAAAACAAGAAGTGGTTCAGCAATACTGTGAATTCTGCGGTACACCCATGGACAATATGTCAGGACTCGTGGGAAGAAGGAAGTACTGCTCAGAGAGATGCAGTGGAACTGCTGCGAGAAGAAGAACTAGCGCAAGGCTTGGCGTCCCTCCTCCACGATCGAGAATCTCTAGACTCTCGAATCCGTTGTACTTCAACTAAAGTGCCGAAGAATCTAATCACAAGGTAGAAAACTACCCTGTGATGCGTGTTCACTGTTCCTCTACGACTACCATCGACAGAGTCGATCTCACATTTGGAAGCGTTCGTAACTTGTGAGTTATCGTATCCTTGACTTTATCCAGCGATTCTCCTTCCACCTTCACGATGATATCATACGTTCCATAAACCAGATATGCCTCCATCACGTTCGGAATACTTTTTATCGAGTGAACAGTGTCCATCTCGGATCCGAGTTCGGCATTTATGAGAACGAATGCTTTGGCTACCATGGCCAACTAAGGCAAGATCACTAGGATAAAATCCTATGCTTAGACGTGTCTTATTTGGCCGCCGAACGGGCGCCGCAAGCTTCGCAGACTATGGTCGTGAGCTGTTTTTCTTTCTCGAGGTGGGTATCCGGGCTGTTGCATACCGGACATATAACCCGCTCTTTCAAGTACCTCTGCAAGAGAGCGGAGAAAGAGTGTTTGTCCGGCCGACCCATGAATATTGCCCTGCCGTTTTCAATGGAAGCATTAATTGCAAGCTGGCTCCTGAAGTAATTGAGAAACTCGTTCGGATCTCGTCTAAGCATATTTGGAAAATCGATGAAATTGATCCAGTAAGTCTTCTTCCCGGAGACCATCGTCCTCGGATCAGGAAGCCTTAGACGATCTTCAGAACGCGAAATACCTTCGGGTCTAGCGGCCCTCAACCGTGCGAGAAGTGAATTGTACTCCTCCTTCGTTTGCTTAACTTCTGACATACAGGAGCTCTTGCGTCAAACCGCCATATCTGCTTAATGGTTTCACAATAACCGCGCAACGGAAGCCCCGAACTTTAGGTCGGGGAGGAATTGCGCTATAGAACACGCTATAGGCTTTTAATAATTGATTTTGGGAACGTGGGAGTCAGTGCTTCAGTCTCTCCAGATAAGACTCGAAACCAACAGGCAAGAGAAAGAGCTATTGCTGGAGACTATGAGGCGCTACAACTCGGCTGCAAATTTCATCGCTGAAAAAGCATTTGAGTTAAAACTCGCAAACAAGTACGCACTCCAAAAGCTACTCTACCCTGAAATTCGTGAATGCTTCCACCTCAGTGCTCAGTTTACAGTCCGAGTGATAAGCAAGGCAGTCGAGGCCTACAAACGAGACAGGTCAAGACAGCTTCGCTTCAGAATGATCGGTGCAATCCAGTACGACCAGCGCAATCTCTCATGGAAGGGAATAGACTTCGTATCCCTGCTGACCCTGAACGGGAGAATCAAACTCAAAACTAGAGTAGGCGAGTATCAAAGGGCAAGGGCACTCTCTGGATTGCGTGGGCAGGCCGACCTAATTTATCGAAATCGCGTATTCTACCTGATTGCCGTCGTGGAAGCTCCTGAAGCATCGCAGTACCAAGCAAAGGAAACCCTCGGCGTGGATCTGGGCGTACACAATCTGGCAACGGATAGCGATGGTGAGGTCTTTTCAGGAAAACAGGTGGAGCAAACTAGGCAAAGATACAGCAAGCTGAGAGCTTCCCTCCAAAGAGCCAAGGCAACATCGACGCATAGATCTGCGCAGAGGAAGCTCAAGATTATTTCAGGCAGGGAACGCCGCTTCAAGAGGGATACGAACCACGTGATTGCAAAACGGATGGTCTTGAAAGCCAAAGGCACAAATCGACGAATAGCCCTCGAAGACTTGAAGGGCCTTCGGTCGAGGGCAACAGTTAGGCACTCACATCGAGACAGGCACTCAAAGTGGGCATTTGGAGAACTGCGTTTCTTCCTCGAGTACAAAGCAAAACGCGAAGGGGTTCCTATCGCAATCGTGGACCCCAGAAACACTTCAAGAGAATGTCCAGAATGCCACTTCATAGACAAAAAGAATAGACCGTCAAGAGATATCTTCCGTTGTATCTCCTGCGGTTTGGAGGCTATGGCAGATTATATCGCTGCAAGAAACATAGCTTCGAGGGCTCGATTCAACAAGCCTATTGTAGCGCCTCTTTTTTCGACAGTCACAATCTCCCTGCCTTCAGGCGGGAGAAGTTGAAGTTGATGTAGAAACTGCCGCATCGAATGCGATTGGAGCAGCGGACTGTTAGGTACCGGTGATGATTTTCTGAAGACTCTTTACCGAGGACAGCGTGCTGTAAATGATCGTATTTACTCTGAGAGATTCAATCAAGAACGACAAGTTGCTCCTTTTGTCTTTGCCTTTGCTCATATCTTCAAGCAGGAATTCCAACCTCTCCAGCTTGTGAACAATCTCATCACTTTCTATAGGAGTGCTTTGTGAGGCAAGCGCGATGACATTCTCGACCTTTTCAGCAGGTATATCTTCAAGTTTCTTTTTCGAATCGGCAATGGTCTCCGCCTTCTTTTTCTCCTTCTCAGCGTCGAATTTTTCTCCTAAGCGACGGGGCCGGCTCAACTGGATTATTTGTCTTAGACTAACCACATGCATGATAGCATCGTTGACCTCATCCTTGAAGGACATCTGAAATTCAATAATCTAGGGGCATATTTAATCCTCGCATCAACATCTTGACACTCTAAATCCGTCTTCGCCTCCTGGGGCCGAGATTACCCGCTGAACGAAGAATACTATCGGGTTGAGCCAGTAACCTATCTGAACGCTAGACTTATGAGCGCAACCGAAGGTCAAGTTCAGAGAATAGAATAAAATGTCAGCAACAGCGATTCCCGCGACGACCTCGACAGGTCAACAGGTTCTCATTCTGAAGGAAGGGTCTTCTCAGACCAAGGGCAATGACGCCCAGCGAAACAACATCTTTGCAGCCAAGTTGATCGCAGAGATTGTAAAGACCAGTTTAGGTCCCAGGGGTATGGACAAGATGCTGGTTGACAGCATGGGGGACGTTACGATAACCAACGACGGCGCGACCATTCTAAAAGAGATTGACGTTCAGCACCCGGCAGCCAAAATGATAATCGAAATTTCGAAAACTACCGATAACGAGGTTGGCGATGGCACTACTTCTGCAGTCGTCTTTGCTGGTGCTCTTTTAGAGCAGGCTGAGGATTTGATCGACAAGGGAGTCCATCCAACGATTATTGTTGACGGGTACTCCAAGGCCTCGGACAAGGCTATCGAATTTCTGAATGAGATTGCAGTCAGCGTTAAACCGGGGGACAAAGTTGCCCTCAAACAAGTTGCTGAGACAAGCATGCAATCAAAGCTTGTATCGAATGACAGCGCTGAGCTTGGCGAGATTGTGGTAACTGCCCTGCTCCAAATAGCCGACAAGACGGATGAAGGCAAATTCAAAGTGGACATTGATAATGTAAAGGTCGAGAAAAAACCTGGGGGATCTACAAGTGATACACGGCTGATCAAAGGAATCGTTTTAGACAAGGAAGTCGTTCATCCCGGGATGCCTAAGAGAATTGAAGACGCAAAGATTGCTCTTGTGAATTCTCCTTTGGAAATTGAAAAGACGGAATTCTCCGCTGAGATCAGAATCAACGATCCATCCCAAATGAAAAGATTTCTGGAAGAAGAAAATTCGATGCTTTCTGCCATGGTTGACAAGATTGCGTCTGCCGGCGCTAACGTCCTCATATGCCAAAAAGGGATAGATGACATCGCACAGCATTATCTTTCTAAGAAAAAGATCCTGGCAGTAAGGAGAGCGAAGGAGTCTGATCTGACAAAGTTGGCAAAGGCTACCGGCGGAAGAATTGTCAGCAACCTTGATGATTTGACTGAAAAGGACCTTGGTCGAGCTCAGCTAGTGGAGGAAAGAAAAGTGGAGCAGGATAAATGGGTCTTCGTCGAGGGGTCCAAGAATCCAAAGGCGGTTACCATACTAATCCGCGGCGGCTCTCAAAGGGTCGTGGATGAGGTCGAGCGATCCATGCACGATGCAATAATGGTCGTGAAGGATGTCATGGAAAAACCACTCATCGTTGCGGGTGGGGGAGCTCCAGAGCAGGAGATCGCCGGTAAGCTGAGGGAATGGTCCAATAAACTTTCTGGGAGAGAACAACTGGCGGTCGCAAAATTTGCAGACGCGCTCGAGTCAATTCCTCAAACACTCGCTCACAACGCCGGCATGGACCCAATCGATACTGAAGTTGACATGAGGGCAAAGCACGGTCAGGGCAAAAAGTGGTTTGGAATCAATGTCAGGACGGGCAAAGTCTCAGACATGTGGGGAGACAATGTAATCGAACCGGCGGCCGTAAAGGAGCAGATTATTAGGGCCGCCTCGGAAGCCGCCGAGATGATCCTGCGTGTTGATGACATGATTGCCTCTGGAAAGATGAAAGCTCCTCCGGGACCTCCGCCGGGAGGACCTGGCGGCATGGGCGGAATGGACTACTAGAAGTTATCAGGGCAACGGAATGTATCATGGGATATAGCGACAATCGCGGGAAGAACCGAGGACGACGGACGAGCTCCGGAAGCGGAGGTAGCAGGGATGGACGCGGCAGACGAAGCGGCGGTTACGGCGGATACAGACCATCTTACGGCGGAGGTGGCGGCGGTAGCGGGGGGAGCCGGTTTGCACCAGCTGACGCACCTGTGGAAGTTGGAAAAGAGTACACAGTTACGATCGGCGAGCTCTCCCGGAGGGGCGAGGGCGTTGCCAAGGTGTCTGGATTTGTTATTTTCGTACCCGGGGCAAAAGCAGATGCCGAGGCCAAGGTCAAGATAAAGATCGAGAGAGTTAGTGCAAGATTTGCAAACGCCTCCTTGGTCGAAGGTGGAGGCGAGATTGTCGAAGAATCCGGCGACGAAAGTTCTGAAGAACAGGAAGAATCGGATTCCGGCGATTCACAATCAGACTCTGATTCGATGGTCGAACAGGTCTGAGCGAATAAGATACGAAATACTTGTCTATCCTCCATTTCGAAAGGGCTATGGAGGAAGATATTCAGCAAAACCTACCGGCGTCTGCCTCTCCGAGCAGCCTGCTGGGTACTAATCTGTTCACAAACTGGACAGGACATTTTACCGTGCTCGTCAGTCCGCAGTCTTATGTTATGTCGGTTGCAAACGGCTGGATGAACCGATGAACTATTTTCCATAGATTACTAGGGCGAACTCCACTATATTTCATTATCCATTTACGATCAAGGATGCGGCATTTTCTTCTTGGGGTATTTCGACGCCCTTTTTCTTTTCTCTTCTATCTCGACAGCCAATTTTTCGGCATCCACTTTTTGTCTTGAGCTCGAGTATTTGACAAAATCCAGATTGAAAAGAGAGGCAATCGCTGAGCCTCGGACTTCATCGCTGGTGTCCTTGCTTGCTTTCTCAAGCGCATCCCTCCCTCTTTCATCCCCGATGGCACCCAATGCGGCGGCCGACTCATGCCTTACAATCTCGGAGGGATCATTTAGAGCAGCGTCAATTAGATATGGAACTGCACTCTTTAGTCCCATCTGTCCGAGGGAAAACGCCGCTTCATGTCGAATAAGCGGACTGGGATCTTTCTTCATAACATCGGCGAGTACCGGAACGGAACTCTCGTCTCCGATCTCGGACAGGACCGTCACGGCATGTACCCTCACGACCAGAGATGGTTCCTTCTTCAGGATCTGATTGAAAAACGAAGCATCTTTTTTCTCGTACTTTTCTTCCATGTTTGAAAGAACGATGAACTCTTTTTCTCGATCAGGGCCGACAATCCTCTCTGTGTATTTCATAATGCTTCACCAAATTGAACGGAGCTGGAATTATTTTCTAATCTTTGCTAGAGCGGTGGAAACGTAAGATTAACCTAAAAAAATTCTGAAATAAAGGTAACGCAGATGAATTCATCATTACGATTAAATCTCCCGGACTCGCACTTGAAAAGTGTGGAAAATTTGCCGGTCCAGAATGCTACTCAAGACGAGATTTCGGACATTTTGAAAACGAACAAGACGGTTGCCGTTATCGGGATGTCAAAGAATCCCGAGAAGGACGCCTACAAGATTCCTGAATATTTGATCAAGAATGGGTTCAAAGTGATTCCCGTGAATCCGACCGCTGATGAGATCTTGGGGCAGAGGGCCTACAAGAGGCTTTCAGACGTCCCAGGCTCCGTTGACATTGTCGATGTATTCAGACCCAGTGAAGACGTTTCTAACTACGTTGAGGATGTAATAGAAAAAAAACCCAAAGTGTTCTGGGAGCAGCTCGGAATCCATAACCCGGAAGCAGAAGAGAAAATTGCTGCAGTCGGGATTAAGATCGTGTATGACCGGTGCATGAAGGTGGAGTTTAGAAGAACTCGAGATATGCACTAGCGTCAGATCTGAAGATACTTCTCAATCTCGTCTCTACTGGAGGTGTTGAGAATATCTTCCTTCTTTGCCCAGGCTCTCCTCGCCTGTCCAATTCCTAGCGCCATATAGTCCATTTCTGACGATTCGTGGGAATCGGTGTCAACGCTCATCAAAACGCCGGCCTTCACTGCTTCCCTCGCGTTCTCATCATTTAGGTCGAGCCGATTGGCGTGCGCGTCGATTTCCAAAATGGTCTCGGTGTTTTTGGCTGTATCGATGATCTTTCGCAAGTCGAATGTGTAGCCGCTCCGTTCGAAGATCAGTCGTCCCGTTGGGTGAGCGATAATATCGACGTTTTCATTTTCCATTGCCGAGACCAGCCGCATTGTGATTTTTTCAGAATTGTCAGTGAATCCACCGTGAATTGATGCGAGTACTAGTTCAATCTGCTTCAGGACTGAATCAGGCATGTCGAGTTTGCCATCAGATTTTATGTTGACTTCGGCTCCTTGAAAGATGTGAAAGTTGTCTCCAGATTTTTCGAACGAATCGTTCAGCTTATCGATTTCCTTCTTCTGCTCATTTATTCTCAGCTTCATCCATCGCGTTGGCAATTTTGAGAGAACCAACGTGGTCTGTAATTGCGATATACTCGTAGCCGAGGCTTCTCGCCTTGTCGGCCATCGCCCCAATCGATTCCCTTCCGTCACTGTAAGTCGTGTGTATTTGAAGGTCGCCTCGAATTTCCTTGAGTGTTACGAGCTTGGGCAGGTTGTGTGAAATCGCAGCCTGGATCTCGCCCCTGTTTTCCCTGAGCTCTGGTTCAATATAGTCCATCCCCAAAACGGAATAGATCTCCTGTTCTGTTCTTCCGGCTACCATAACCGTCTCATCCGAAGTCTTGAACAGACCGTACTCGTTCAAACGAAGCCCCTTCTTTATCGCAATTGTTCTGAGCTCGATGTTGTGAGTCTTCGAGCCTGTGAAGTAAAGCAGGGCGGCACCCCATGATCTTTCAGGGATTACTCTGACGTCAACTTGGAAGTTGTTATTCTGTAGTTTGACGGACGCCTTCGTATCGCCGGCTGAGATGACCTCTTTGATTTCGTCTTCATTCTTGGTGAAAAAATCAATGGCTTGCTTAGGTTCGTCGGTCTCAAGAATAATGTCAAAGTCACCGATGGTTTCCTTCATGCGACGGAATGATCCTGCAAACGCGATCCGACTCACGTCTGGAATCTCCTTCAGAGTTTTCTCGACCCTTTCGGCCAGCGGAACCGCCTGGGCAAGCAATATCCTGTTTGATTGCAGCCTTGTCGCGCTCACCCGCTCAAGCAGGATTTCATCGGACTTTACTCCAAGGCCTTTGAAATCGCGAAGCTTTCCGGCTCTGATCGCAGCCTCCAGGTCGTCAATGCTCCTTATCTTGAGCTGGGAGTAAAGCAGCTTCACTGTTTTCGGACCGACGCCTTCTATCTTTATGAGAGAAGGCACATCGACCGGGATGCGAGATTTCGCTTTTTCGAGGGCCTGAAGTTTCCCCGTTCGCAGGATTTCGTCTATCTTCTTCTCGATGTTCTCGCCGATTCCGGGAAGATCCTGTAGCTTCTTCTCTTCCCACAAATTCTCGATCGGATCAGGATAAGATTCTACGGTTTGGGCAGCTCGCCTGTAAGCTCTTGCACGGTATGGCTGGTCGTCCTCGACTTCAGTATAGTCGGCAAGCTCGAGTAGGATCTTAGCTACGGGAGAATTCTTCAGGAGAGACCCACCGAAAGAGGTGGTTTCTCTCCTTTCTTATAATCTGGAGGTTTACTACTGCAGACCGGCCGTCATCGATTGTGGTACTTTCGACGCGGCGTTACCTACTACGGCTGGGATTTTCGCGTGGTCTTTAAGGGTTCCAGCGAGAAGTTTGAATATCTCGTTTGTTCCGACATCAATAAGATTGATCCTGATCTGAGATCCTCTCATGAATATCTCCGCTTCGAAACCGGGCTTTAGCGCGAATAGCACCGTGTTATAATGAATGATTCCCTTCAGCTTCTCTTCAATGATAACTTCGCTCTCATCCGGAAATGGGCTGATCAAGAACGCCACTCCCTCTGCCCAGCTGATGGTTGGAATCGCAGTCCCGCCCTGCTGTACAGATTGAGTTGCTACCAGCTTTGCCAGATCTTCAAATTTGTATTCAAGCAGTTCGTGGATGACGAGCTTCTTCCAGGGCTCGACAATGATCTCCATGTGAGATTCACCGCTGCCATCTGGCGGCAAGTTAGATTCTTCTTGAACCATATTCATTGTTCCATCCTAGACGCAAAAAGTAGGTTATCTACCTGCTGGTATGGCAGCGGAAAAAGTTTCGATGGTTTCTGAATCAGGCTCCAGGCATCGAGAAGCCGCCGTCACATATTACAATGTTCCCGGTCATATGGATCGAATCATCGGACGCCAGAAACAGTACTACCGGCACTATATGCTCTGGTTTGCCAATCCTCTTCAAAGCCGTGTGATCGACAATGTACTTTCTCCGTTCTGGAGTCCAGTCTGGTCGCCTCGTTGTAGCTTCAGTATCCATGTAACCGGGACACGCCGCGTTAACACGGACCCAAGGTGCAAAGGCTAGCGCGTAGGATTTAGTCAATCCAATCACGCCGTACTTAGACGCGGCGTATTGAGGAGCCCGGGGACTACCAGTTACAATCACGTTCGAAGCAACGTTTACTATCGTGCCCTGCTTCCTATCGAGCATCCTCGAACCTACTTCGTGCAGCATGAAAAGCGTGCCTTTGATATCGACAGCCAGCGTCTGATCAATAGCTTCCTCGGTTATCTGCCTCCAGGACATCTGTTTGCTTGACACGTCTCCCGAGTTGTTCACCAAGAGATCCAGTGGTCCGAACTCTTTCCAAACCTTATCAGTCATCGATTTTACCTCCGACCAATTTGTAATGTCCACCTTCGCTGTCATTGACTTGCGTCCCATTTTCTCTATCTCGGCGCTCAAATTTTCCGCACCTTCTTTGGATGTATTGTATGCGACCACTACGTTTGCTCCCTCTTCGGCTAGAGCTCTTGCAATCAACGATCCAAATCCACGTCCAGCTCCTGTGACCAGAGCGTTGAGACCTTCAAGACGCATACAACTCCTGTGCGGTCGCGGATGTGCCTCTATCTCGGTGTCGACTTTCTTTTCCCCGGCAAGTGTACCCCAACTCAAATTGAAACCAAACTCCTCTCACGATTCTTTTTTCTTAAGATAAAATTGCAAGTCGTGGATAATTCTATTTAAGCAATGTTGATCTTTGCGACGCCAAATAGATCAGAAGTCCTTCGGGACAATGCATAATAATTGATACCGGAAATTTTCTTTCGGACTCGTCGATAGGAATTGGAGAAATCTGCCAGTCAATACTTCTTCCCGTACGAGCTTGTCGAAGCAAACTGGCGGCTTTGGACCTTTATTCTGATTCTGGCTGTCGGTAGCTATGCCCTGATAACTTATCCGGTTGCCGCGATTACAGGATATATTGATCCTTTCTACAGTCCTACGGTTCTGATCGTCCCGATTCCCGGCTTATTCCGGTTGACATGCTATGCGTACAGAAAGGACTATCACAGGCATATCTTTCACCACCCTTTGTCCTGCGACAATCCAGAACGCCTTGACAAGGCGACGAGAAAGTATACCGGAGAGAAAAACGCGGTCTTTCTGTTTGAGAATTTGCACAGGTATTTTCTGTACGCCGGAATCCTGCTCTTGCCATTCTTTTATTATGATTTTTACGAGTCCGTTGTCTTCTCCGATTCACTCAGGCTTGGCAGCCTCATCCTATTAGCAAACGCTCTGACTCTCACAGGATGGACGCTTTCCTGCCACGCTTTTCGTCATCTGATTGGGGGGAACATTGATTGCTACAGCTGCACTCGTGGAGGCGCAGCCCGGAATTCTCTTTGGAGGGTTCAGAGTTGGTGGAATTCTCACCATGAAGCCCTCGCCTGGATCAGTCTTATGACAATTGTTTTTGTAGATCTTTATCTCAGGGGTTTGAGCGCTGGTTTACACATTGACTTTACAATCTTCAAGTTTTAGGCGTCGCTTGCAATGAGCCATCAAAACCACGGGAAACGAATTCTTCCACACGATTTCAAGTATCCGTTATTCCTGCTCGGGCTGGTAGTTATTATCGTAGGCGACATCGGAGCAACGAAAGTCGGCCTCGGCCTGTATCAGGAATTGGCGATTTCCGCTATTGGATTCTTGATTATGGTTCTGGGTATAGTTTTAGAGTGATTCCTGAAGTCTCTCTTTTTCTCTCATCTAATCTAAGGTGTGGGAATAACGAATCTAGGCTTTTCACAAAAACTGCAAATCGCGCCCTCAGCTGAACGGAATCGTCAGCCGACAATACCTGCCGGAGTTTGGGGTTCCAGCGGCCTCTTTTGCTTATAAGCAGCGGACAGATATTTGCTCGGAATTTTCCTCGCCGTTGTCCGGGACCAACTTTTTAGCTGGCCTGTAAAGTTAAATGGTTCAAGATTATTCAAACGAATCATTGGAGGAAAAAGTTCTTGCAAAAAGTCAGCTATGAAGAAGCCCCGCTAATTACGGTTACTCCACCCGGACCAAAGTCGCGAGAATTGCTAGCAAAGCAAAGGTTGCTTGAGACTCGAGCTACAGTATATCCTAAGGCATTTCCCTTTGCAATCGATTCGGCGACCGGATCTACTGTAAAAGATGTTGACGGTAACCTCTACATAGATTGGTTCAGTGGGGTTTGCGTCTTAAATCTCGGACACAATAATCCATTCGTTTCAGAAGCCGTCCAAAACCAAATGCGAAAAATTTGGCATACGATGGAGATTCCGACAGAGGTGAGGATCAATTTTCTTGAAAAAATTCACAATATTCTACCGGGATCGTTGAAGGGGCACGCCAAAGTGCTATTCACCGTAACGGGAGGAGACGCATGCGAGGCTGCGATAAGCCTGGCTAAGCACGTGACCAAAAAGAAGACAATAATCGCGTTCAGCGGTTCATACCACGGGATTCACCAGGGAATCGTCGGAGCAACTTCGAGCAGGCATTACGTGGAATATTCTGGCACTATGAGATCTGGTGTGTTTCACGTTCCGTATCCATACAGTTACCGGTTTCCATTCCCCGTTGAAAAAAAGGGCGATGAAGGTAAGGTTGTGCTCAGATATTTAGAGCACGTCATTTCAGACGAATATTCGGGAGTCGATGATCCCGCCGGAATCATCGTCGAGCCCATACAGGGCGAAGGCGGATATATCGTTCCGCCGTCGGATTTCCTCCCGGGACTGCGGGAAATTGCAGACAGATATCAAATTCCTCTGATCTCTGACGAAGTTCAGTGCGGTTTCGGCAGAACCGGAAAGTTCTGGGGTTGCGAGGTGACTGGCACCACCCCCGACATCCTTTGTATTTCAAAGTCGGTCGGCGAGGGAATACCGCTATCTCTGATCGCCTACAAAAGCGAGTACGACGAATCTATCCCAGAGGGTTTCCATCTTGGTACTTACCGCGGAAATCCACTGGCTCTCGCCGCAGGCTCTGCGACCATCGACTATATCGCGAGGAATAACCTGCTTGAACGAGTTGAAACTACTGGCAAGAAATTACTGCCCGAATTCGAAAGAATTGGGAATTCGAGCAGCACCGTTGGAGATGTCCGGGGTGTTGGATTCATGATCGGAAACGAGATTGTGAGCGACAAGGGGATCAAGTCTCCGTCGAAACAGAAGGCGGTGAATATGAGGAAGCAAATGTTCGAAAATGGACTCTTGATGCACACGAGCGGGCATTATGGGAACGTGCTGAGGTTCATGGCTCCCCTCGTGATACCCGACGAGCTGCTTCAAAGAGGATTGTCGATCTACGAAGCAGCTGTAAAATCCTCTTAGGAGTTCTTGTCCAGAAGTTGGCTTCCGGTATCGGTTAGTCGCGAAATTACTTTTCCGGTCTCGGCATCGAATCCAGTCGATATCAGTCCCTTCTGCTCCAGAGTTCTAAGGCACTGCATAACGGTGATCCACTGAATCTTCGTACTCAGGACGATCATTCCTGGATAGCCGGCTCCCATCTGTATGGCGCGCAGAATGTCCACGTAAGTTTGGATGTCTGGTTTTTTCTTGACCAGTACGAGATTTTTCCGATTCGCTTCTTTTGCTTTGATTGCTCTCACGAATACGCCATCTTTCGGTTGTTGCTGTAGTAGTGTTTTAGCTTCCATAACTCTTTCACTGTGAATTGATCTGTGTTGGAAGTAGGTACTCAAAGCTGCTATTCAGGGATTCAGTTCCTGAACTTTCCAGTATGCGGTAAATGGAAACTGTTTGTTTCCAATACTGGAGAAAAAAGAACGAGTCTTCCTATATCCAAAACCGAACGCAAGATAATTTGTCAGGACGAAGAACTGAGCTTCCTAAGAATCTGATTTGCCGTATTGCGTCCCGGTATTCCGCTGACAGCGCCGCCCGGAAACGCCCCTGCACCACAGAGATACAAGTTTGAAATTGAATCGACTTCATAGCCATTAAGCAATCCGGGTGCGGGGCGATTCTCGAACATCTGGTTATACGACATGTCGACGTGCACGAAATTTCCCTGTGGGATCTTCACATCGGCTTCCATATCCTGTGGAGCCATTGCCCTTGAATTTTCAACGAGGTCGTCAACTTCAGGACAGTATTTCGAATACATGGAGAGCAATCTCGCAGCTTCAGCTTCCTTGTCGGATTCGGTCCAGCTCAATCCGTATAGTTTGTACGGCGTGTAGCGAGTTTCGAGAACCAGGCTGTGCTTTCCGGAAGGAGCAAGGGAGCTATCGGTCGTGGAGTGCAGCGCGACCATCAGGCCAGGGGCCTTCGGATTCTTCCCGTTCGAATATTCTGCAAATGCTTCGGAGAGAAATTCAACCGACGGCGCAATGAAAGTAGCAGCCTTGTGGCATTCGTTCGGCAACCCCCTTTCCGTAGGCCTGCACAGATAATTCGGCAACCCCGATAGTAAGTAGTCGGCCTTGAAGGTAAAGCCCGTACTAACAACGATTGATTCGATTTTCTTTACCTCGTCGAACTCAAGAAAGTCTGCGCCTTTTGCAAGCTTGAGCAATGTCTGTTTGGGATCTGCGTTGGAAACAACGATCTCCGAATCAAACTGCTTGCCGCTCACCGTCTTAACGCCAACCGCCTTCCCGTTCTTGACAATTATTTCGGAAACCATTTCTCCGGTCAGGATCTGAGCCCCGTTTGCTTTTGCCGAGTTTGCGAGAGATTGAGAAAGTTCTCCGGATCCTCCCACGGGCCTTGCGAGTCGCTCAGCTCCGAGATGCCACGCGCACAACCAGCCAGTGTTTGCAGCGGACGGGGATTGCCCCACCGCAGCGGGCCCCAAAAATGCAATAAGGGCAGGAACGTATTCGGTTTCAAAATTTTCGGATAGAATGTTTGAAGCTGGAAGACTGCATTCCTGGACAATTTCATTAATTTCTGCGCTGCTATTGAAAAGTCCAGAATTCGTCAAGATAGCTTCGAACGAAGAGGGACCGGCAAGAGCGCCCAGTCCGATTGCCCTCAAGACCTTTGACCATTTGATGTGAAATTTTTCATAGGCTCGCGCGTCTTTCTTTGAAAGCGTCTCTATGTGCTTGAGGGTGCGGCTCAGTTCGCGGTATAGCAGCATGTATCTACGGTCTGGGAACGGGCAAAAAACTGCCGGATCAACCGAATAGTACCGGAGACCGAACCTCTCCAGCGAGAGATCGGAAATAATAGGTGTGTTCTGTATCACATAGTGTTCGAAGCTGTAGGTATTCACTCTCCAGCCAGGGGTGATCTCTTCGGTGACCACGCAACCTCCAACGATGTATTTTTGTTCGAGCAAGACTACCGATAGCCCCGCCTTCGCGAGATATGCAGCGCATACGAGTCCATTGTGACCTCCCCCAACTATGACTGCGCTGGTTTTTTGGCTCATGAGAAACGCCTCAGACAGCCAAGTTTTACCCGACGAAGGTTAATAACTGCAATGCGAGTTACGGTTCGAAACTGCTCACTAGGCCTGTATCATAACGGCTTATTCATTCGTCATCGACAAAATTTAGATTAGTGGACAGATCAGGGAAACATCAAATTGTCAATGAAACTTGTCGGACAGTCGGTCAAGCGCGTCGAAGATCCCGTCTTCTCACAGGTTCAGGAAAATACCTTGACGACATTTCCACTCCCAACGTCTTGTTTGTCGAGTTCGTCAGGAGCACTTATGCTCACGCAAAGATTACCGAGATCGATTTTTCCGAAGTGAGAGACAAAGAGGGTTTCGTTGCTTGCTTCACCTTCGAAGATTTTCATGATAAAGTCGAACCATTTTACATTCCGAAGGAGCACGATGCACCCATCCCGAAAATCAGACCGCTCGCGGATGGCAAGGTAAGGTGGGTCGGGGAACCTGTCGCCATGATTATTGCAACTGAAGGATATCTTGCGGAAGATCTCGTTTCATTGGTTCGCGTCGAGTACGAGCCGCTCGAAAGCAATGTAGATCCGGAAAAAGCGCTGGATGCCGATACTCCTCTAATTTACGACGACTGGAATAACAACCTGCTAAAGCGAGCAGAGATCAAGGGAGGGGATACTGAACGGGCGTTTTCCGAAGCAGACATTATAGTTAAAGAAAAAATCAAGACCCACCGCCATACTGGGGCACCGATCGAAAACCGCGGTATCATCGCACAATACGATAGGTTGAGCGGGAGGATCGATGTCTGGAGCCAAGTCCAGTTTCCTCATGTAGCGCGGACACTTTTTGCCGCTATTTTGAAGATGCCCGAGGACAAGGTGCACTTCCGGATGCCAGATGTTGGAGGCTCCTTTGGTCTCAAGGGTCACATATTTACAGAGGATGTTTCCGTGTGCCTAGCGGCTACTCTACTTCCCGGACGTGCGATAAAGTGGATAGAAAAACGAACAGAGGATATCTCATTCGCGATTCATGCGCACGAGCAGATTCACTACATCGAGGTAGCCGCGAAAAAGGATGGAACCATCCTTGGCTTGCGAGACAAGATGATTGCGGATATGGGAGCTTATGGCGCGTCTCCCTGGGGAGGACTGACGTTTACCATGGTCACCACCGGATTATTCTTGCCAGGGCCGTACCGTTTCAAAAACTATTTTTTCGATCACATTGCCGTCCTGACAAATAAGACTCCGATTGGTTCCATTCGCGGCCCTGGAATGTTATCGGCGAACTTCGTGATGGAGCGTATACTTGACATCCTTGCTCACAAGCTAGGGCTAGATCCCTACGAAGTAAGGATGAAAAATCTCGTCAGAGACGACGAGTTCCCATTTACCTCATCCACCGGTCTGGTATACGATAAGTGCAGCCTGATTGAATCGCTTACAAGCGGAGCCCTTGCTGTGAATTATCGAAACCTCCGCAAAGAGCACGAGGAACTGCGCAAGAAGGGAATCTACAGGGGAATTGGAATCGCGACTCTACTTGAAATTGGCGGCATAGGCTCTGCAATTCTCGGCCCCGCCGGATCTGTTGGGCTGGGATACGAAGTCGCGACCGTCAGAGTCGAACCAAATGGCTCGATCAAGGTGTTAACCGGTCTTGCCCCTCACGGACAGAGCTCCGAGACCACTCTCGCCCAAGCTGTATCGGATGAGCTCGGCGTGCCGATAGAAAAAATTCAGGTAATCTGGGGCGACACCGATACCGTTCCGTACGGAATGGGCACGTGGGGAAGCAGGGGCGCCCCTCTGGGAACGAGCGCGGCTATATTATCCGCGTCCAAAGTCAGAGAGAAAGCCATGAAAATTGCCGCGGGGATGATCGAAGCGAGGCCGGAGGATATCGAGATGTTTGAGGACGGCGCATTTTCTGTCAAGGGCGCGCCGAGAGATGTGAGACAGGGCGCAGAAGGTAGACGGGGGAAAAGCGTGTCTCTTGCCGAGATTGCCCAGATAGCTCTCAGAAGACCCGACAAGCTTCCAAAGGGAGTGCAGCCGGGGCTTGAAGCTACGACTTTCTTTGAACCTGAGATTCCAGCAACATGGAGCAATGCTATGACGTTCTGCGAGGTCGAGCTCGATAAAGAAACAGGCAAATTCAAGATTATCCGGTTCCTAGTCGTCGAAGATTGCGGAAAGATGATCAACCCTATGGTCGTTGACGGTCAGGTTCATGGAGGGATCGTTGAAGGACTGGGAGGAGCGATTTTCGAGGAGATTTCTTACACCGAGGACGGCCAGTTAAACGGAGGCAGTTTCCTCGACTATCTTTTGCCATCAGCCGTCGAATCTCCGAACATCGAAGTAAATCACATTGAAACCTTGTCCGAGCAAAATCCTTCTCATACAAAGGGCTTGGGCGAGGGCGGAACAGTAGTTGCTCCCGCCGCCGTTGCCAACGCGATCGATGATGCAGTAATGCACATGAGTGGCGATTTCATTACGGAGACACCACTGAAACCCGAATTTGTCTTGAGGAAGATAAGAAAGACGAAATCGTAATGTGAAGTGAGAGACTTGGAAAATTGGAACAAGGCTAGAGACGGAATAAAATTGCTGATGACTCCAGGGCCGGTCGAGGTATCGCCGAGAGTGCTATCCGCGCTGGCTCAGCCGGTAATTTACCACTACTATCCCGGCTTTATCGAATTCTTTGATGAAACTGTCAAAAAAATGACGCGAGTATTCAAGGTCTCCAGCGGCACCGATGTCTTGATTCTTCAGGGAGAAGGAGTTCTCGGACTCGAAGCTGCCATCGTCTGTTCGATAAACCCCGCGGAAAAAGTTCTTGTTTTTGAAAACGGCCCCTTCGGAAAGTGGTTTGGCGAATTTGTAAAGAATGCCGGCGGAGTTCCAGTGTATTTTCATGAGGAACCAAACAAGTGCTTCGATACTGATCTTGCCAAGGCTTTCCTAGAAGAAAACAAAGATGCGGTAGCGATGACTATGGTTCACTGCGAGACCCCGGCTGGATTGCTCAATCCCCCAGAAGAGCTTTGCAAAATGGCAAAAAGTCTCGGCATGCTTACGATTGTCGATTGCGTCGCCTCGCTTGCGGGCGCTGAATTTTTGCCTGAGGAATGGGGAATCGATATGGCAGTAAGCGCCTCCCAGAAATGCATCTCAGCACCGAGTGCACTAACTCCAATGACTATCAGCAAATTTGCCTGGGAGAAAATCGAGAAGAAGAAATCCCCGATTCGCACATCCTACGTCTCGTTGCTGGATTGGAAGGACACTTGGATTGCGCAGAAGAGGTTTCCCTTTACTCCTTTCACGTCGGAAGTAAATGCCGTATCTGCAGCGCTGGACGAGATTCTCGAAGAGGGCCTGGATAACGTCCTCTCTAGACACATTGAAGTTGCGAGATTCTGCAGACAAAGGGTCAGAGAGATGGGGCTGAAAGTATGGCCGCTAAGAGACGAATATTGCTCCCCTACAGTGACGGCGATAACTCTGCCGGAATCAATAGACGACGCGGCGCTGATTCGGGAAGTTGCTAAAACGAGCGGGATCTTGATCGGAGGCGGCTACAAAGAGTTGAAGGGTCGAGTTCTTAGAATAGGGCACATGGGATACCAGGCCCAGAGAAGCTTCATGGCCGCGACGATGGACGCACTGGGGGATTCGCTAAAAAGCAAAAACGTAGCTCGCTGAAATGAGCTTCTTGCAGTATGCTTTTATCCCGTTTTTCCTGGCCATAGGCTTTCAATGACTGGTAGAAGTGATATTGAAGCGGTATCGAGGGCGGTAGTCGTTGTCATAATCGTCGTAATCTTGATCATAGCGGGAGTGGGACTGTACTTTGCTTCGGTTACGAGTACCACCAGCTCCAGTCAAACCACCAGCCCTCTATCCTCAATTTCCTCATCTTCTTTGTCCAGTCTCAGCACATCGCTGTCAAGCTCCGCGACACCTTCGACGACGAGCTCGTTAAGCTCGGTTTCTTCTACTGTTTCCAGTACATCAACACTATCTTCGACGAGCTCATCGGCGTCCGCTACTTCCACTTCCCCGTTTCACAATACTCTAGTAATAGACGATGCAAACTGGCCCGAGGACGACCTGAACCAGCTTTACGCGGTGTTCTCACTACCCTGGCCCAACTGGGTGATAGACACCGTTTACCAACCCCTGATTGGAGTTAACCAGACAGCGCAATTTGGCACCGGAGTAATTCAATATGTCCCGGCGCTTGTCAGCAACTGGACGGTTTCTTCCGATGGTTCGAAGTACACGATGAATCTGCGACAGGATGTGAAGTTCTCAAGCGGAAATGCGTTCAACGCATACCAAGTCTGGCTTGAAATGTACGGATTTTACTACCTCTCTGGCAATAGTTCTACCTGGCTGGAGTCTTACGCGCTGTTCAACATGACCAATGTAAACTTCGGCCCAGGGACAATCGCCCAGATTAATCAAAGCGGAGTTGTAAATCCGTCTCAAAGTACGCTTGCTCTAATGGAGAACTCGTCGTGGCCGATTTATGTCACGGGACCTTATACGATCGTGTTCCAGCTTCAGGCTCCGTTCTCTTATTTCCCCGGAACGCTAGTTGCGTACGAAGGCCTCATGTTTGACGCCCAGTACGTCTTGGACAACGGAGGCTTTGGAACGCCTACCCAGTTCAACTCAAATTTCAACCAGAAACCGATACCAGGCAGCGGGCCATACACTGTCACCCAGGTCTCGGAAAACAGCTACGTCCAGTTCGCGCAGAATCCAAACTACTGGGGCAAGAACCTCTCTTCCGCAGATATCGCTCAACAGCCAATTTTTGATCCGGGGCACGCAAAGAATGTAGTAATAAATTACAAGCCGGACGATCTGGCGAGGTATACCGATCTTTCGACTGGGGCCTCACAGGTTTCGATGATCGAATCCGCCGACTGGAATCTCGTCCAGCAGAATCCAACGAAGCTCGCTTACTTTTCATTGCCTCCGTGGAACGGAGAGGTCGCGGCAGTTGCAATCAACAGCGCTGCATTTCCCACCAACATTACCCTAGTGAGACAGGCAATCGTTCATGCGATCAACTACTCAGACATTACCCAGAAAGTATTCTTTGGACAGTTGTCCCAGTTTGTCGGACCCGAATACCCGGCTTGGAAGCAGTTCTACGACCTGGGCAACTTCACCCCGTACGAATACAATGTTACTCTTGCCCAAGCCGACCTGAAAGCTGCAAATATTCAGAACTTCCCTGTTCTAAACTTCACCGTAATTTCTGGATGCGAGTTTTGCATAAACACCGCCGAGATCGTCCAGGGCGATCTCTCGCAGATCGGAATTTCAGTCAACATCATAGTGCAACAAACTTCCAATTACTACGCACCGTATAGTTCCTACACTTCCGAAGTTTCTAGTGCAAACCAGATCGGTTCTCTATCGCTTCTGGGCGCAGAAGAGTGGGGCCCTGGAACTTTGACTCCAGCCGATTACTGGTTCACATTCGTAAGCAACGAGTCTCTTTACGGTAACTGGGCCGTATATTCAAGCGCGTCTGCGGTTGCCTGCGCCAATGCGTTCACTTCTACCACAAACACCTCTTACATCCAGGCAACGTGCAAAACTGCACAGCAGCAGATCTACAATGACGCGCCCTACGCCTGGCTCGGACTGGTCACACTGTGGTACGCCGCGGGATCGCTCGTTTGGCAAAAATCAGTGGTTAGAGGATTCCTCGTTGATCCCGTGTGGGACGGTCAGAGCACAGCTCCGATATTCAACACGCTGACTTTTGTGTCGTAGAAGATTGAAAAGACAGGGTCGCGGTCGCCGCGTTCCGCGACGTTTAGGCGTCGACCGTCTTCGGGTACTCTGGAGAGGAGAAGAAGAAAACCATCGCGACGTCCACTGATCCGTCGTTTCTCACTCCGTGGGGGACACCCGGTGGAATGAAAATCGAATCGCCCGCGGAGAAGGAAATCAATTCGTTTCCAACGGTAATTTTTCCGGAGCCAGAGACCACATACGCGAGCTCTTCTGCCTCAACATGGATCTTCTGTTTCGTATCTATCCCAGGTTTGAACACGGAATACCCGAGCATGTTCCTGTTTGACTTTTCAAGTTTCGACCCGGTAAGAATCAGGTTGGAAAAGCTTCCTTTGCCAAGATCCACTTTGTCGCCTTCCTGGTGAGGAATTATCTTGATCTTTTGGGTTTCTTTTTTCGAAACCATCAACGATCATTCCATTATCTTGGCCGATCTAACCGAAAATTATCGTTTTCGTTTCGGTGTACGACTCCAAACCTTCAATCCCGTACTCCCGTCCAATTCCGCTCTGCTTGTACCCGCCCATCGGAACTTCGATCTCCCACCCACCTGCTCCATAGAGGGAGTTCACCAGGACGGTGCCCGCCTCGAGATCTGAAGCCGCTTTCTTCGCCGTTCCGAGATCTTTTGTCCAGATGGAGGCACCGAGCCCGTAGATAGATGCGTTCGCTTTTTCGATCGCATCGTCCAGTCCTTTGACTGCAACGACGGGGAGCGCCGGTCCGAAACACTCTTCTGCGAGCAGCTTTGAATTTTCGTCAACGTTCGTGACCAGGGTCGGCATGTAAAAATAGCCAGAGCCGAGATCGGGGTCGTCCGGCTCTTTTCCTCCAAGCACAAGCGTCGCTCCTCCACTCACCGTCGCGTTAACCTGAGCTTCAACCTTGTTTCTCTGCGACCTGCTGTGAACGGGTCCCATCGTTGTGTCGCTCTTCATTCCATCGCCAACTTTGATCGCTAGCGCTCTCTCTTTCAATTTCGCGAGAAATTTAGGCGCGACAGTCTCGAAAACAAAAGTCCTCTTGACGCACATGCAGCCCTGCCCAGCATTTCTAAAACGGCCGTTGAGAGTCGCATTTACGGCCGCATCCAAATCTGCATCATCGCAAACGATCAGCGGGTTACTGCCGCCGAGCTCGAGAGTCACTCTCTTCAACTGCGAGGCCGCTAGCTCCATGATCCTCTTGCCAGTCGCAGTTTCTCCCGTGAAGGAAATTTTCCTTGTCTTTGGATTTTTGACCAATTCTTCCCCGACGGTTTCGCCGGAGCCGGTCACTACGTTCAGCAACCCTTTGGGGACACCGGCTTCCTCGAATAATTCCATCGATTTCAGCGTGGATAGGGGCGTTGTACTAGCAGGTTTCACGACAATCGCGCTGCCGGCAGCTGAGGGAAGCTGCGACTTTCGCGCCCATCAAAAGTATCGGATTGTTCCAGGGCACAATTGCGCCGACGACGCCGACCGGCTCTTTTTCAACCACGGCGAGCTTCGTCGGATCGGAAATCTGCACCTGCGAACCACGCGCCTTCAAACCAGCGTAGTACTCCATCGTATGCGCGAAGAATCTTATCTCCCCGCGAGACTCTGCAAGCGTTTTGCCTTGCTCCAGAGTCATTATAGTCGCAAGCTCGGTCTCGTGTTCTCTGATCAATCCCGAGACGGTTTGCAATATTTTGGAGATGTTTGATTTCGAAGCTTTTTCGCGTTTCAGTGCATCGTGGGCGTAATCTATAGCCGCCTTTGCATCTTCGACGGTCCCCCTCGCGACCCGATCTACGATTTTTCCGTTGGCGGGATTCGTTACTTCGTAGCTTTCGCCGCTCGAAGAATCCACAAACTCGCCGTTGATGAACTGCTTGTAAGTCAAAATAAAATCGCACCTTACCCGATGGTCGTACGGAAAGTTTTCGATTTTGAGAATTAACGCTTTCCGTTCCCGCGAGACTTTAGCGCCAAGAGTATTTTTTCAGGAGTAATCGGAAGATCAAAAAAGCGGATTCCAATCGCATTGTAGACTGCATTGGCAAGGGCCGGAGCGACCGGACTAATCGGGGCCTCCCCACATCCCCTTGCCCCGTAAGGACCGTCCGGATTGAAGTTCTCCAGTATGATCGAGTTGATTGGATAGTACTCCATAATGCTCTGCAATTTGTAGTCCTTAAGATCCGGATTTAGTACTCTTCCGTTCACGAGAACCATCTCTTCGTTTATCGCCCCGTTCAGTCCCATCGCAATCGCGCCCTCATTCTGCCCGATCACGTTCAGCGGATTCAGCGCCTTTCCCACGTCGATCGAGCCGATGAATTCGACTATTTTCAGAGCGCCGGTCTCTATGTTTATTGCGACGCGAGCAGCCTGCGCTACCGGTGTGTAATATGCTACGGCTCTATCGGTTGATGACTGACCCGTCTCCGGATCCAGCTCTCCAGTCTTCGGCATCCAGAAAGCCTTGCCCATCAGGGTCCCTTCCTCAGGGACGAAGGCACCGCCCATCGGACCGGGACGGAAAATCTCGCTATAGGGAAGAGATTTTCTTGCACCATCTACTCCCCCAATGACAACGATTTCTCCTTTCACGAAAGATAACGAGTCCTCACGGATGGTGAGCCTCCTCGCGGCGGAAGAAATCATTTTTTTCTTAAGATCCTGGGCAGCAAGTTTGACGGCCATTCCCATCTGGGACGTCTGCCTGCTACCGGACGCTCCGGTTCCGACCGGCGTCAGCCCTGTATCGGAGAGAACCATCCGCACCTTGTCAACGGGAATCTGCATTTCCTCCGCTGCGATCTGGGAAAGCACGGTGTGAATTCCTTCTCCTGGATCTGTCGCGGCCGTCCAGACTTCTATCGAGCCGTCCTCGATCAACCTGACGTACGCCATGCTCGGAAACGAGACGTCGCACTGTTCCTTTGAAATCGCGTAGCCAGTGCCGTAGTGCCACTTTCCATCCACTTCTGGTAGTGGCTTTGACCTGACAGACTCTGCGACTTTTTCCATACACTCCTCAATCGTGCTGTTAGTCGTCTTGTGCCCGATTGCAGTTTTTTCGCCATCGTGGAGCAGGTTTATCCTCCGGAATTCCAGCGGATCCATCCCGAGCTTTTCTGCTACCAGATCCATCTGCGATTCAATGGCAAAATAGATCTGCGGCGCACCGAAGCCTCGGAACGCTCCCCCCTGGACCTGATTCGTGTAGACCCTGTAAATATCGGCCCTCAGGGCGGGCAGTCTGTATACACTGGTCATGCCGTGTATGGAGTTTCCCACCGCGACATTCCCTGCAAGTGAGTACGCTCCGCCGTTGTAGATCAGCTTTATCTGCCTGCCGAGGATTGTGCCATCCTTCTTGACCGCATCTTTCACGTAGGTCACGGAAGGGTGCCGCACGCTCGTCGCGGTGAACACTTCGTCTCTCGTAAGCGCGATTTTCACCGGCCTCCTAGTCTTCTCTGCCAGCGAGGCGACTATCGGCTCGATGTGACCCGCTCCCTTGTTGCCAAAACCCCCGCCAACGTGACGAAGCGCTATGACCCTGATTTTGGTCTCCGGAACCTTTAGGGCGTCGCTCAGCTCCCTCCTCGTCCTGTAGGTATTTTGACCTGACGTCCAAATCGTGTATGATCCGTCGGTCTCAAACCTGGCGAGGACCGCAATTGGCTCTATGTGAGCGTGCTGAACCATGTGGGTCGAGTAGCGATTTTCGACGATAAGATCTGCTCGCGCGAATGCTTCGTCGATGTTTCCATGCCTGACCTTGAAGTAGTTTGTAATGTTCGGCCTCGCGGGATCTGAAACCGCCTTGTATATCTGAGCCTTGAGGCGCTGGTACTTGCCGATGTCCGGGTGGATCACAACCTCCGGGTTTTGCTCCATCGATTTTTCGGGATCGAAAATAGATTGGAGCTCCCTGTACTCCACTTCAATCAGGTCGCACGCCTCTTCGGCGGCTTCGAGAGTCTCCGCCGCGACAGCAGCTATCGGCTCGCCGACATACCTTACTTTGCCGTGGGCAAGAATCGGCGTATCCAGCAGGCCCCTCCCTCGAAGACCCTGGGATACTTCCTGACCTGTAACAACTGCGCGGACTCCAGGTACCCGCAGGGCCTTCTCCTTGTTAATAGAGAGGATTTCTGCGTGAGCAATCCGTGACCTGTGAATCTTGCCGTAAAGCATCCTCGGCAGTTCCATATCGTACGCGAAAACTGCGATACCTGTAACCTTCTCCCGCCCATCAACGCGCGGAACGGATTTGCCGATGACGGCCAGATCAGCCTGGTTTTCTTCAAGAACAGTCTGCTGGGACATCGGGAAGAATTCTACCGTTACTCAGGAAGAGTCTTTGCTGGCGCTTTTTTCCTTTAAGATTTTGATAAGGTGTTCGTCGCGTAACTTGATCGTTTCCTGCACGTTGCGGTCTTTCTTCCAGTCGTAAAATCCCTTTCCGGATTTTACGCCAAGCTCCCCCGCTTTACCATGTCCTTCACGAGTTCCTGTGGTCCCTGAGAAGAGTCCAGCGACTTGTAGAGGATCTTTGCAACTTTCTCAACAAGATCGATTCCAGAAAGATCTGAAAGTTCCAGAGGGCCGACGACTTCAAGTCTCGTTCCCAGCGCCTCTTTGATGACGTTGTCAACATCCTCAGCCGAAGCTACCCCGTTTTCAACAAGCCACGTCGCCTCCCTGATCATCGCGTAAAGTATTCTTATTCCGATCTGCCCCGGGACATCTTTGTTCACTACAGCCGGTTTCTTTCCGGCATTCTTGAGGATCGATACCATCTTTTCTACAGTTTCGGGGCTCGTTTTTTCTCCCTTCGTGACTTCGACTGCACGCATCAGCTGCGGAGGATTCCAGAAATGAGCACCAACAACGCGTTCGGGACGGGACGTAACACTCGCAAGAGAAGTAATCGGAATGGCGGTCGTGTTGCTTGAAATTACCGTTTCCGGGCTAACTGAAGCCTCGACCCTCTTGAAGACGTCTTTCTTTGTGTCGATATTCTCAAAGACTGCTTCGATGACGAAGGTAGAATCAGAAACACCATTTGACAAGACTGGTTCCGTGGAAATACGAGAAAGAACAGTCTCCCTAGTTTCGTTCAGTAATCCGGCTTTTTCCATCACTTTCAGGGATGCACTGATCTGCTGTAACGCAAAATCGAGAATCTTTTGGTTGAGATCAATCAGCGTAACGCGATATCCGGCAGAAGCAAACGACTGGCCGATTCCCCTTCCCATCAAGCCGGAGCCAACAACAGCAATTTTTTCATCATGCTTGGGCAAACCGCCACGACCTTTTCTTGAAACGCCCATTCTATGACTGCTCTTTGCATCCTTGTTTTTTTCCAGTTTATTTAAGATTGAATGATCTCATTGTAAAATAACAATTTTACAATAGCGATTCAACTGCGATAATGGCGCTATAACTGACTCAATTTCTATTGGAAGATCGCAATGAAGGCAAGATCGAAACTCGGCGTTTCGAGCTCTGTATTGCCGGAAGAGCTTGAAACGAGCTGTCCGAATTGAACAGAGCTTGAACGTAGCTCTTCGGCCAAAAAGCGCTCACGTGTGTAGAAACGCAGAAAATTTTTTTCTTTATGAATCAATGGGAACTGCTATTAAAAGCACCAGAGAGAATGGGCAGAGATACAACTGGAAATTAGCTTTTTCGTAACCGTTTAGCTTTTTGAAGCTGGATTTAGATAGTTCATGGCATAATCGTAAAAGTTCAATCCTCTCAGCCTGCACGTCTCTTTCACGCTCATCAACACTTTGTGTGCATCTGCTCCTTCCATCGATTGGTTGCCGTAGGTTATCTTTCTAATGACAACGCTTGGTCTTATTGCTCTCTCCGCTGTATTGTTGTTCCAGTCAACTCCAAGCTCTTCAAGGAACGTGAACAGCATTCCCTTCTCTCTTCTCAGACGCTTGACAAACCGCATGCAGTTTGTCTCATCCACGGTCGAATACGATGCGTTAATTTTCTCGACCCTCGCTTCAAACCTCTTCTTGGCTCTTAGGCGATCCCTCTTTCCATTCACGCTCTTTCCAACTTTTATCGCGTCATTCAGTATGCGTTTGAGTTTCTTTGAAAACGGTGTGAATTCTTTTCCCGGTCTCTTATAGATCTGGGTGTCTTCTATATCACGGAGGTAGTGCAGAAGGCATCTCTGATGTTTTGTTCCAACGTAGTTCCATGCCGGCCATGAATCGCTTATCACGGTCCCAGCGTAGTCTCTACCAAGTACCTTTATGGGAACCTCGCTGCCTCGAGATCTTGCCACCTCGTAGATAACCGACCATTTGCCCACAAACGTCCAGAGCCAGTGGTTCTTTCCCTTGATCCTCCAGCTTGTTTCATCGCCATGCAGACTCTTTTCATTTCTCACTTCTGAGATGAGATCACTGTAACGCGGACCGAATGCTTCTGCAACCTTCATCACAGAGTGCTCCACCGAAGCCTCACTCATCTCAAGATTGAAGATGAGCTTGAATAGTGAGGTGATTTTTGCGTACGACAGCCCCAGCAATTTGAGCGAAACTATAAGGAGCATCAGTCTGAGCCCGAATCGCTCGTTGCTGAGGACATTGGGCACTTCAGGAGAGATCTGTCTCCTGCATCCGCAGCAATATCTCCTCTTAATTACGTATCTTGTTACAACCAATCTTGCGGGAACGACATCTTCGACAAATCTTTCGTATTTGTCTGTAGGTTTTTCTGAGAGGACTCCTCCGCATTTGGGGCATACAGTTTGATCCAGTTCCATCGTATGATCAACGTGGTCTGGCTTTCTTCTCGTCCCGCCTTCGTGACCTTTTCTTCTCCCAGATTTCTTGTGGTACTTTCTGTTATCGGAGGTGGTTGTAGTAAAGGTCGCGGGAGTGTCCTTCTTTGCGTTTATGCTCCTTGCAACAACTGCCCCAAGCGTTGTCTTGAGGGAGGCAAGCTCCTCCTTGAGCTGTTTATTCTCCTCCTTCAGGAGTCTGTTTTGTTCTTCAAGTTCATCGATTTGACTTTGGTAGTATTCGGGAAGATTACTTGGTTCATCGTCAATCGAAGACAAAGGCTTACGGAAAGTTCAATGGAGAATCTTGGCCAAATAGCTTTCGGCCGATTACTTCAAAACGCTAAATGGTTACGCTTTTTCTTATTCTAGAATAAATCAAAGATAGTCCGTGGACATGGAGTGTTAGCTCCCCACCGTTTTTCCGGCAATTTGCTTTTTTAATTCCGAGCTCAATCAGTAGATCTGAGAAATGGGATCCGGTTTCACCAGAATCTTGTTTGCGACCGACGTCCACGGAAGCGATCCTGTCTGGAAAAAATTCATTCGCGGAGCTGAACGGTACAAGGCCGACGTTTTGATAATCGGAGGAGATGTCACTGGCAAGAACGTGGTTCCCGTGACGGAGAATCCAGACGGAACCTACTGGGCGGAGTTTCAGGAACAAAAACACGTAATGAAAAATAAGGATGAGCTGAAACGATTCGAAGATACCCTGAGGACTAATGGCACTTACATGTATGTTGGATCTGCCTCTCGGCTTTCCGAACTCGCACTGGATCATCTCAGAGCTGAGAAAATATTCAGCGAGCTAGTCCTCCAGAGGCTTTCGGAATGGGTCGACTTTGCAGACATGAATGCAACTACCCCTCTATACGTCAACGCTGGAAATGACGATGAACAAGGTGTGGATGATGTTCTTCGCGCAAGCAAGAAAATAGTTCAGCCGGAGGACAAGGTCGTCAAGATCGATTCGAAGCACGAGATGATTTCCGGGGGGTTTGCAAATCTCACGCCGTGGCACTGTCCAAGGGACCTCCCAGAAGAAGAAATAGCGAGACGGCTTGAGAATAAGATCGCCCTATTGGAAAATCCAAAATCTGCAATATTCAATCTTCACTGTCCGCCGGTCAACTCCGGCCTCGATACCTGCCCTAAACTCGACGCTTCAGTTTATCCGCCGAAGCCCATGATGGATGCCGGTGGCATTGTACTTTTTGGAGCGGGTTCGACTGCTGTGAGGGCCGCCATAGAAAAGTATCAGCCGATGCTCGGGTTGCATGGCCACATTCACGAATCTAAAAACATCACAAAGATCGGAAAGTCAGTGTGTATCAATCCCGGTAGCGAATACGGCGAAGGTGTGCTCAGGGGAGTGTTGGTCAACATCGATGATTCCGGGTATAAATCATACCAGTTCGTGGCCGGTTAGGCCTGCCTTATGAATCGGTGAAACATGTAAGAACGCATTTATAGATTAGGCGCTTCCCAGCCGTCAAATGGGATCTAACCAACCGCCCAGTCAGCCCCCCCAAAAGATTTTTTCGAGAAACTCGTCCGGCCTCGTCCGCGAGATTTCGACCAGTCAAGCGTTCATCTATAATTTCATGGCAATCGGATTTTACGGGTTTACGTGGGCTACCCTATTTTCCGTGGGCTATACTTCTTCCTTCCTTGGAGCGAATATCGGACTCGCAATTTTGCTGATGGCGGTCTCGGCGATTCCATTCTATGTTTCCACTTCAATGCTATCATCGGCAATGCCTAGAGCTGGAGGCGATTACGTGTGGCAGAGCAGGGTGCTACATCCTTCCATCGGATTTGCTTCGACATTTTCCGCTTGGACGGTTTGGCAGTGGTATTTTGCGAGCTTTCTTGGTGTGGTGATGACAACGATTGGATATCAGCCACTATTTGCTCTTCTGGGATTGACAAATGCAGGTGATGCCAATTTTGCCGGTCAGCTTGCAGCTGGCTTTGGGCAGTACGACAATACTCTCGTGTTTGAGATCACAACTCTTATCATAATTCTTGGTTTTGCCGTTGCAGCTTTGGGAATTCGGTTCTATGTCAGACTGCAGTATTTGCTCTTTGCTGGCAGTGCAATTTCTGCGCTGACACTCCTAGGAGTTTTGGCAACTACCTCGCACGCTGCATTCGTATCAAGCCTGAATTCATTTACTGCACCACTTATCGCCGCGGGAAATCAAAGCCAGATCAGTACGGCGAACGTAAATGCCGCTGGAGGTTATTACCAGTACATAATCAATACAGCGAATCTTCATAGCTCATCCTTCAGTTTGGAAAATACTCTTTTTCTCTTCGGCATTATTTGGTTGTCCTTCGGATACGCCTTCTGGAGCATCTACAATCTGGGTGAAATAAAGAGGGCGGGAAATCTTAGAGCTCAAGTGACAATGCAAATCGGATCTGCTCTAACTTTCGCCGTATTTTTGCTCGCACTATGGTATCTTCTCGAAGCGGTGATTGGGCTGCCGTTCTTGCACTCATTCTTCAACCTGTATTCTACATTCGATCCTTCGACCAACCCACTGGCATTCCTCTACACGCCTTACTATCCGGCATTAGTTGCGTCTATCAGCAGCAGTGCGACAGTCTGGACGCTGATTTTGGTTGGTGCGACATTTGGTATATTCCAGGTCATACTCATAGTTTACTTCGCGTCGACGAGAATAATGCTCGCCTCTTCCCTTGACCGTGTTCTGCCTGACAAACTGGCATACGTGAGCTCGAGAACTCACTCGCCCATAGTTGCCCTCATAGTTTCCGCGATTGGATGCGAGGCATTTCTGTACTTGATCATTTACCAGTATACATCAACTAGCTACTTCGATACCGCTGGACTTGCAACGCAAATAGCTTACATTCTGATCAGCGTAACCGCGATTCTATTTCCATTTAGGAAAAAGCAAATTTATGAAGCATCACCTGCGGCCAAATATAAAATCGGGGGATTCCCTATTCTTACAATAGCTGGAATTCTGGCTCTGATCGTAAACCTGTTCATCGCCTACATCTTTATCAACGGGCCAGCTCTGGGATTCCTCTCGTTCTATACTTCGACATCCCTTGAATTTGTCGTCGGAATCTTCGTTGCATGCTTCTTGGTATACTGGATCGCATACGGAATCAGGAGAAGTCAGAAGATAGACCTCTCCCTCTCTTTCGCCGAGATTCCCCCAGAGTAGTCTGTTAGACATTCAACAGATTTTTCGCGTTCCGGTAAAAGTACAGTTCAAAATCTTCGTCACTTAGCTCAAGAGCTGTCAGCTTTCGCGATATCAACCGGTGGGTTGCCGAACGGGATATCTGATCCGTACATAACCCGATCCTTTCCGACAACGTCCATCGCCTCCTTGATTTTCGTAGCCATGGGCATCGCGCTAGTTTCGAGGTAGATGTTGTCCAAACGCTTGGCAGTGTTGATTGCAGCTTGGATGTAAAGACCGTGGCCATCCCCCATGTGCAGCATTACAATCTTCACATCAGGAAATTTCTCCGCCAGTTCGCCAACGCTCCAGGGAAGCGAAAAGGGAGAGTGACCGGTGTGAATCAAAACCGGGACGTTAGCTCTGCGCGCTTCTTCCATGATTGGATGCACAATGTCGTCATTTGGAAGAAAAGCTTGGAATAACGGGTGCAGTTTTATTCCTTTGAAACCCCATTCTGAAAGTGCAATCCTTACTTTTTCCGCCGCGGTCTCCTCATGCGGATTCGGCCAGACACACCCGAGCAGTTTGTCAGGGTACTTCTGAACAGCCTTTCTAACGAGCTCGTTGTCGGTAAAGTAAACTGCAGATTTTTCGACGTTATAGTCTAACATTGATTGAACTAATTGGTCGTCTGTGCAAGAAACATTCGCCCATCCGCCAAAATTACCGATGTGCGCGTGAAGATCGATTTTCTTTCCCGGGTAAAGCTTTGCGGATGTGATCGTCATTCCGAGTTTCGATTAGAATCAGTTTTGGATAAAAAAGAATTGCATGAACGTAAATCAGGACTTTTGAACCTACATTTCGCCTGCTTTCAATTCGAATATAGGTGCTTTGCCAGCGTCACGTGAACTGTCCGAACTCTTTCTTTGAAAGTAAAAGAGGTATGACACAAAGATTTTTCTAAAATTCCTCATAGATCAAAATCAATATGCATTCTTTCATTACCGCCGAGAAGGAGGCGCTGATATGCGTTAGAAAGGGATACCGGGTACAGCCGGGGGAAAGCGTTCTGGTGCTTGCCGATGGTAATCACGAGATAGAAGCCCAGGCTCTCGCGGCAGCGGCAAACTCGGTCGGAGCGGATGTCGCGCTGATGGACATCTCCTCAATTGTGGCTGAGGGACTGCTGATTCCCGGAATACCGGAGCCTCCGAAACACGTGAGTGCGGCGGTGAAAAATTCAGATGTAATCATAATCAAAACAGAGATCGACTATGCGCATAGATTTGCCCATACGACGACTGTTCGCGAGACAGTTGATAACCAGGCGAGGATTGCTTCGGTTGAAGAAGGTCTGGGGTCTTGGGGTCTGACTGACGGAGACATCGACAAAGTGGAGAAAAGAACGGACACGTTGATTGATATTTTCAAAGGTGCGGATAAAATTCACGTTACTTCAAAACAGGGGACCGACATCGCTCTTTCAATAAAAGGCAGGCCGCCGCTCAAGGTAACGCCGGTCAGGCAGAAAGGGGTGATGATGGGGCCGATGCCTCTCTGGGGCGAGGTTGCCTACGCCGCGATCGAAGACAGCGCAAACGGCCAGATCGTCATGGACGGCGTGATGAACGTCGTTGCTCCAAACGGAGTCAAGAACTACATAACTGTAAAGGCAAAAAACGGCAGGGCCTACGAAGTGACGGGCGGAGAGGAAGCTGAAAAATTGAAGAGCGTCCTAGCTGCGGCTGACGAAGGCTCGAACGTCGTTGCTGAATTTTCTCTTGGTTCAGGGCATCTCGTGAAATTTGGAACTCTGTCTGAGAAGGGAAAACTAGGCACTGTCCATTTCGCCCTCGGTGATAACCATCACGCATACCCGGGCGGAAAGAATGTTTCAAAGTGGCATCTCGACGCGACCGTGAGATATCCAACTGTGGAAATTGACGGAAAGACGATCATAAGAGATGGAGAATGGATCTTCGAAAAGTAGACCATTCTAGATGGTTTGAAAATAAGTCACTCGACTGGACTTGAATCTGAGCTTGGCGGTATTTCGAACCAGGGACTTTCTCCTGACCGACAAAAAGGAGGAAGCGCTTGGCAAGCTGAAGAGCGAGGGAAAACACGCCCACATCATAGCCGGCGGAACCGGTTTTTATGAACTGGCGAGGAGGGGATACATTCCGGAAGTAAAGCATGTCGTTTCGATAATGAAGCTCGGCCTTGATTACATCAAAGACGAGAAGGCTAGCGTGACGATCGGCGCAACAACCAGACTTCAGAACTTGCTCGAATCAGGAGTTGGTGAGAGGATGGGGCTGGAGGCTATAGGCGATGCTCTCAGAGAGATACGTCCGATCCAGATCAGAAATGTGGCAACAATTGGAGGAGAGGTCTGCATCTCCGTTCCGATCGTCGATCTTCCGACCGCACTTCTTGCGTGCGGGGCTTCGCTCAGGGTGTTAAATCCGGAAGGCACCGAGTATTCAACCAATCTTGAGAATTTTTACATCGACGCGTTCTTGACGAAATTAAAGTACGGTGAAATCGTAAAGGAAGTACTGCTTCCGAAAAAATCTGAGGAGAAATCTGCCTTCGTAAAAATCGGGAGGACCGCTTACGACTTTAACCTGATCAATGCGGCGGTATCTCTCTCCACCAAGGGTGACGGTAAGCTATCCTCCATCAAGGTCTTTCTCGGCGGAATAAAGAGAGTACCGCTTCGCGCCTCGGCATTTGAGAAGAAGCTTCTGGGGAAACAGGTTGACGAAAAGGCGATCATGGAAGCTGCCGAGGACGCTTTCGAAAAGGAAAAACTCTTCCCGTCCGTTCACGGGTCGAGCGAGTACAAGATGGCGATCCTTCCGATCGTTCTTCGCGATTGCGTTTTGAAAGCATACGAGAGGATCCGAGGATAGCATGACAGATTCAGTTGTCCTGAAAGTTAACGGCAGAGAGGAAAGCGTACGGCTGAAACCGTACGATACTCTGTCGCGTGTTTTGCGGGAAGAGTTAGGAATGATAGGGACGAAGAGAGGCTGCGATTACGGCGGCTGCGGAGCCTGCACCGTTTCTATCGACGGGAAAGCCATTTACTCCTGCATGTTTCCGGCCCAGTATGCGGAAGGGAAAGAGATACTGACCGTTGAAGGGCTGGCCGCAAACAATGGCATCGGAGGAGACGCGCTCTCGATGATTCAGGAAAGCTTTCTTGTTAACGGCGGGTTGCAGTGCGGCTACTGCACGAGTGGAATTATGATTTCGACAAAGTGCCTTCTCGACAAAAATCCAGACCCTTCACTCGTCGATATTCAGGAGGCTCTTGCGGGGAACATCTGCCGTTGCACAGGTTACGGAAGAATATTGGAATCTATATTTGCAGCCGCGAAAAGTTTGCGGCAAGAAAAAGCTGGAGCTCCAATTCCGAAATAGCTGGTGAATAAATTGGTCGGCAAATGTGCAAGAGCGGTAACTCTTCTCGTCGATTACATGAGCAAGACGAAGGAGGTCAAGGAGTTTACCTTCGGGTGGGAAAGCAGAATCGAGTTTGACCTGATCGGAGAAAAGCCGTTCGGAGTAGTCTTCTCAAAAGATTCTTCAATCAATTTTATAGATCACAAGTTGGAGAATGCGGACGTTGTCTTCTACTCCAACGCTGACCTGTTTTACGGGATGCTGACGGGAAAGATTGATCAGGACGAGGCTTTCAGCAACGGCCTGGTCGATGTCAAGGGATCGATCTTTGATTCGGTAAGGTTCAGGCACGCTGCCGAGATAACTCAGGAGAATCACAGCGCGCTTTTTACGGTGCTTCGCGCCGTGTCGAGATTTACTTGATTAGCTGAACGAGGGCAGGATTTCCTCTGCGAAAAGTTTCATCATCTTGAGCAAAGATAGAATTTCCGAATAAATAAATTTCAGTTCAGTAACATTCACTCCAGCAGAAGAATAAAGCTCAAGCTTCCTTACAAGTTCTGATGGACTTCCAACGAGGCTCCTCTTCATGCCTTCTTCGACTGAGACAAAATTGGTCGAAAGGCTCTTTGCTGCTAATGCCGCTGCGTGTGAAGAATCACTATCCACTGCTGTGAACATCTCGTGCACGATTGTCAAGCCGGAAGGATCCCTTCCCCGAGACCGAAACTCCTCATTGATCTTCGCAACACCGTCCCTAATCTCGACTGGAGTCAGATAGGCCGGTATCCAACCGTCGCCGAGCTCGACCACTCTTCTCAGCGCCCGTGGGCTGATTCCTCTCTCGCCTCCTCCGATCAAGATTTTCAGATTCTTCTGCAGAGGCTTTGGAAATATCTGGGCATCACTGAAATTCAAGAATGCCCCTGAGAAAGTTGGGAGGTTCTCGTTCCAGATTTTTTTCAGAGCAGAGATGTATTCATCGGTGATTTTCCCGCGTTGCTCGTAATCCACTCCGACGGCCTCAAATTCGTGTTTTGTAATATTGGGAGCACCCGGCGCGACCCCGACGATCAACCTGCCTTCGGAAAGAACGTCCAGGTTGGCGAGCTGCTTTCCCAGAACAAGCGGGTTTCTGAGGGGCAAGACGAGTACCGCTACGCCGAGCTTCACCGATTTCGTTCTTCCGGCGATGTAAGAAAGCGTGGTGACCGACTCGTAGAAATTCGGCCTCTGGGACTCCTCAAGCGCTTCGGCGGAACCCGCGGAGAGATGGGTTCTGTGCTGTTCCGTACCCCAGAGGATGTGATCGTGAACCCAGACCGAGTGAAATTCCAGATTCTCTGCTTCTTCGGCGACCTCCACGATGTTTATCCGGTTTGCAAGCGGTCCCGAATTGGGAAGCCTTACTCCGAATTTCAATGGTATGCCCTAACCGACCGCAATGATTACTGTCGAAGATGACGCTTCATTCCTTTTTCGAATGAGCCGAGGGAACTTCCGCCGTCCAGTTGAATTTCTCCCCACGCTTTATCTTGGCGTCTTCTTCTTCAGCTGCGAGAACGCATTCCATTCCGCCATCGACCCAGCTGCTCATTCCAACGAGGTAGATGCAGAGGGCGAGCGCCTCCTGGACTTCTTTTGGGGAAGCGCCGGCCCTAATCGCCTTTCGCGCGTGGCTCTTACCCTTCTCGCCCCGCCCCGTGGCCGCCTCAACTCCAACCATGATCAGCTCCCGGTACTTTGCGGGCAGCACAGCCTTGGTATCATTCAGGCCGGGGATCGCGCTTCGTCTCAGAGAGGCGAGTGAATCAACAAGCTCCGGATCATATCTATCCAGCGTCTGGAACACTTCGTGAACCCTCCCCATCTCTTGAACTAGATAATCTCTGGTTTCGTCTTTCATGTCGTTTTTGCCTGCTGAATTAGCTATTAAGGATTCTAAGGCGTCGTTTCTCCAAAACTATCGCACACCCGTAGTTTCTTATCCTAATTTCTGTCTATCAACGCGATGCAGAGTTGCATCTATCCCTTCATTAATTAGGCGGGAGCTATCATATCGTCATTCAATAAGAAGCGAGGATTATTTTCGGCGTGAATATTGATCATTGCGAGTTCCCGGACAAGCTTTTCTACGATGTCGAAAACGATGTTTGGTTCCAGAAGATTGAGACCGGATCTCAAAGGAAAATTGGTCGGATGGGAATCTCCAGCGTTCTTGTGTTTCTCGCAGGAAAGATCTCAGGGATAAAATATCGCCCGATTATCGGCGAAACAAAAAGAGGGCAGAGCATTGCGACGATTGAATCAATAAGGTACTTCGGCGCGGTTCGGTCTCCAATCCAGGGAAAGATTTCGAGGTTTAACGAGGTTCTCCTATCCAATCCTGCCCTGGTCTCAGAGTCTCCGTACGAGAATTGGATGGCCGAATATCAGGATTTTGAAGAAGGATCTCTCAACGGTCTTTCCCTTGGATCGGATGCGAGGGAAAAGCTGCTTTCAAGAATTAGAGAACTCAGGATAAGATGCTTCAAACTTCTTCCCGATGAAGACATGTATTCGATTGGAACAGAATGTACGACCACTCTGGCAAATCTGAGCGAACTCCTCTCGGACAAGCCGAGGGGCTACGTGGTTCATTTGGTGACAGACGATCCTACCGCTGACATTGAAATGGTCCGCTGGTCGATGCAGACCGGAAACGAGCTGGTCGAGACTAGACGGGAGGAAAATCTTTACCACTTTATCGTCAAGAAAGTTTAGGTCCGGGCAGTCCTCTAAAATTATGAAAAATGGGCCAAAGTCATAGATACTAGTTTCGTTCGACCCAGAGTTTTTTGACCGAATGCACCGGCAAAATCATATAGATGTTTTTGAACCCATTTAATTGTCAGGCGGTGAGGCTCGCCGTTAACCGCTCATCGAAAAAGATGAGCCAATAGTCTCTACCAAGGTAATTCGAAAATGGCGAGCATGAGAAAACCGTATGACAGTAAGCCTGTATTTACCAGCACTAGTTGCGATAGCAGTAGTCGTTGCAGGAATAATCGGAATAAGGTCAAGAATTTCCTCCTCAATCTTTGAAGTTGCGGCGGGTGTAATCCTCGCAAACCTCCTAGGATTATCTATTGCTCCGTGGCTCGATTTTCTTGGGACGTTTGGCGGACTGGTTCTTACATTTCTTGCAGGTTCAGAAGTCGAGTTCATCCTTCTGCGTAAGCAGGCGAAGCAAAGCTTCGGAATCGGGACGATGGCGTTTGTCGCTCCCCTTATAGGAATAATTGGATTTCTTACAGTTTTCACAAATTGGACTTGGGATGCAAGACTAGCAGGTGGTCTAGCTCTAACTACTACGTCCGTTGCCGTAGTATATGCTGTCTTGTCAGAATACGAAATTATCAAGACCCCAACCGCAAAAAACGATAATCGCCGTAACTTTTGTAAACGATATCCTTACTCTGATTGGAATAAATTTCATCCAGACGACATTCGACCTTTATACAATTGCTTTCTTCGTTGTGCTGATTGCTCTCATTCCAATAGTTCCAAGATTACTGAGAAATGTTATTCGTAATTTCGGAAAAAGAGCAGTCGAATTAGAACTCAGATTCGTCCTCGCAATATTGCTTGCGATTTCCTTCTTTGCAGACCAAGCAGACCTGCATTCAGTTTTTGGTGCCTTTGTGCTGGGTTTGATTTTTGCAAATTCAATTCAGGAACATCAGGAAATTCTCTCGAAAATGAGGACAGTCACATTCACTCTTCTTGCCCCAGCCTTTTTCATACGGGCTGGAATGTTAATTGCTCTTCCTGTAGTTATTGCAAATATCCTGCTAGTCTTGGGCTTGTTGGGGACTAAACTAGGCTCAAAATTCGTCGGAGTTTATGCACTTTGCAAAAAGTGGATTCCAGAGGCTCCGATATTTTCAACGATGCTTTTCAGCACAGGACTAACTGTGGGAACAATTGTCGCAACGCTCGGAAACCAACTTGGATATCTCTCCAATAGTCAGTTTTCAATAATTGTTACAGTGTTAACCAGAGAAGATTCTGCCGATTCTCACGAACGTAAAAGAGATTGTTGGGGACAGGGGACTCATAACCTTGGAGGAGGTAAATGTGATTTGAGCAATTCGGAAAATCTATTTTTCGATAGGCGAGCGAACCAGATTTCCCCATTCAGTCCAGGAACCATCGTAGTTTCTGACGTCAGGGTATCCTAGAAGGTACTTCAATACAAACCACGAGTGCGAAGACCTCTCGCCAATCCTGCAGTATGCGATGACCTCCTTGTCCGGAGTGACGCCCTTTGGCTTGTAGAGGTTTTCGAGTTCTTCGACAGTCTTGAACGTTCCATCGTCTTTCACTGCCTGCGCCCAGGGGATGTTCTTAGCACCGGGGATATGCCCGCCTCTCTGGGCGTGCTCGGTAGGGTACTCGGGTGGAGCTAGTATTTCGCCGGAATATTCTTTGGGACTGCGAACGTCAACCAGAGCGACATTGCCAGCCGAGATCGCCTTTCTGACGTCATCGAGATAGACTCGGACGGATTCATCGGGCCTTGAAACTTTGTAGTCAGATCTTTGAGTTAAAGGTACATCCTTTGTCAGCTCCTTGTCTTCCTCAATCCACTTTTTTCGGCCGCCGTTCATCAACCTGACGTCTTTCACGCCGTAATACTTGAAGACCCAGAAGGCAAACGCAGCAAACCAGTTGTTGAAATCTCCATAGAGAATCAGTGTGGTGCTATTGGAAATTCCGTTTCGGCTGAACAAGTCTTCGAGCTGAGACTGGCTCAAAATGTCTCTCCTTACAGGCTCGTTGATGTCTTTCTTCCAATCAAACAGTATGGCATTTGGAATGTGGCCCTGATTGTAATTTGCGGTCGGATCGTAGTCAACCTCGGCAATCCGCACGTTCGGATCGTTATGGTGATCTCTTACCCAGGTTGTGTCGACTAGGACTTCTGGATGCGCATAACTCTTTGTCTGAGCAACGCTCATAGTTCTCAGGGTGGGTTGATTCTGGTATGTTATATTAGGCTACAGAATGACGCAAATTCCGCCAAAATATCGCTTTCTGAGGCTCCAGCTTGACAAAAACTGCTTTGTCAATATCATCTGGAAAATAATCATCTTTTACATACTGGACGTACTTCTCCTTCAATTTTCTCGCGGCAGCCTGCTTTTCCCGATATCTCTCTCCCGGCCCGATTATTGCAGCCCGGCAGTAAATCATCATGTATGAGAGCTCGTCCCAGTCCTCGGAGTAATTGTCGATTAACAGAGTCGCTTTTTCATTTTCAGAAATGTTTCGGATTCGCTTGAGTGCCTTTCCCGATTGTTTCTTTTTTCTGTCAACCACAAAGTAGATCCTGTCTCCGATGCAGGTATAGACTATTGGGACAAGATGAGCCGAATTGGTTTCGTCAATGGTGGCGAGCCTTCCCACCCTTCCCTTGCGAAGATATTCGGCCTGCTCTTTCGAAAGTTTCAATGCTTGAATGCTCTTTCATGCGTGAACAGCATCGGGATGGAAAACTTGTCCGACATTTCGATTACTTTCCTGTCGCTGATGGATCCACCGGGCTGAATTATGGCGCGCACACTGGAGTTTCCCAGCATCTCGACGCTGTCCGGAAATGGGAAGAACCCATCTGAAGCGCAGTACGCTCCCCGGGCTCTGTCGCCGGCATTATCGAGGGCAATTTTCGTCGCCCCGTTGCGCTTCCTGAAACTCCCGACGCCAAGTGTCCAGAGTTTTCTGAGGCTGCCGTTTTCTGGTGAGACTTCTCCGCTTCCAATGACGATGGCGTTGGATTCGACTCTTCTCGCTAACTCCCACAATCCGAGCAATACAGCTACATCTTTTTCGGTTGGTTTTGCTTTCGTCTCCGTTGTGACTTTGGTCGGATCTAGTTTCTTTCGATAATCGGGAGCTTCCTGAACAAGAGTCAGACCCTGAATTATCTTGACGTCGTACGGATACGATGAACCGACGGTTGTTTGAATTAGGCGCATCTTCTTTTTCTGCTTGGCTTTTAGAATCTCGAGGGCTTCCTCCTCGAAGCCGGGGGCCAGCACGATCTCCGTGTAAACGGAATCATCGTCAGTACCTTCGTTCTTTCCGACGAGCTTTGCCGTTTCTACATCGATGCGTCTATTGAATACTGTAGTGTTACCAAAATCCGCCTCTGGGTCGCATGCATGCGCAAGACGGTATGCGTCTGACAGCGTGGTAGAGTACGCAAACCCCGAGATTTGACCGTGTTTCACGGTCGCGGCAGCCGGAAAGTCCTCGAATCCCTCCAGAATCTCGAAGGAAGAGGCGACGTCGAGCTGGTTGTTGTACGAACGGGTATCTCCAAAAACTTGATTCCATTCGGGAATTCCTCCCTTCGCACCGTTGATCGCGTAGATCATCGCTTTTTGATCAGGGTTCTCTCCGTACTTCGGCACCTCGAAACCTCTCGCAGAGACGAAGAAAGAGTCGGAGAACGACTTTTGGGGATACATCCGCTTGCTCAAAGTAGTGTAAATTGCGCAGTCGTAAGCCGAGACAATCTCAAAAGAAGCGAGCGCCATCTTTCGTCTAGTCTCGTAGGAGATTGATCCGCTGGAGGAATCGAGCTCGGATTGAATCTCCCCGTAGTATTTGGCCGAGGGCACAACGCAGACCGATTCGAAGTTCTTCGCCGATGCCCTGACAAGAGACGGACCGCCGATATCGATCAACTCGATCAGCTCCTGCTCGGTGGAATTTGCCTTCTCCGCCGCAGACTCGAAGGCGTAGAAGTTGCAAACGACCATGTCAAGCGGAGAGATCCCGTGAGATGAGATATGTTTCATGTGGTCGGAACTGGATTTTCTCGCAAGGATGCCCGCAAAAATCTCGGGTTGGAGAGTTTTTACTCTGCCGTCGAGCATTTCGGGAAAGTGCCCGATTTTTTCCAGCGGAACGGTCTTGATACCAGACTTTTCAAGGGATGCCTGCGTACCCCCGGTTGCAACGATCTCGACGCCGTGATTTTTCAGGGCGGTTCCGAACTCTGCCAGCCCGGTCTTGTCGTAGACGGAAAGCAAAGCTCTCTTTATCTTCAGACGATTCTGGGAGTCTAACCCCCAGCTCTCACTGCTCAAAATTGAACCTCACAACATCCGTGATATTCCCGAGCTATTTATTTTCAGATGAAAGCTCTTACTCCGTATACTGAAAAAAATTTAGATACTGGTAAAATTCGAATCGATCTTACCAAAAAAGCGCAGATGACTCCACCAGAAGATGTTTTTACAGAAAAAGTTCCATCGTCTATTGATTCGCGCTACACAAAGCCAATATGCATCTTCGAATGACAGGTCGTTTGTCTTTCCAAGAAAGAACTGATAATGTATTGAAAATCTACACAAAAACTGGAGACAAGGGTGAAACAGGCCTCTATGGAGGCAAGAGAGTACGGAAGGATAATGTTCGAGTCCGTGCTTACGGAGATATCGATGAGACAAATGCAGCGATAGGGATCGCCAGGTCGTACATAGTCGAAGGATCATCTGGCTCCAGAGAGATTTTGAGTTACATCGACCAAGTCTTGGAGACGGTCCAAAACAAGCTCTTTTCCCTGGGCGCGACGCTCGCTGGTACCGAAGACCAGAATTATTCGATAAAGGATTCCGATCTCGAATATCTAGAGAAATGCATCGATCACATGGACGAGCACGTCCAGCCGATAAAGGCGTTCATTCTTCCGTACGGGACGGATCTTGCAGCCAGGTTGCACCTCGCAAGAACGGTTGCGAGACGTGCCGAGAGAAGCATAGTCGCTTTGTCCGCCGAAGAACCAGTTGATGCTAATATTCTGGCGTACACAAACAGGCTCTCCGATTTTCTTTTCACCCTGGCGAGGTTTGCAAACAAGGCGCAGGGCGTTCCAGATACTTTGTGGAAAAAGGACTTTGCCCCTGTTACTGTCCTTCAGGCCCAGACAAAGCCGGAAACAAAACAGGAAAATCACAATCATTCTCCTGAAGAGAAGCAGAGCCTTCCCGCCAAAATCGCTTCCATGAACGGGAAGAACTAGGGTATCTTACTAAACTCTACTGCTGTAACAAGCACCTCCGCCGTTCACAATTTTCGAAAACCGCTCTCAGACACTATTATAACGCAGTCAAAGTTGCTATCTGGCGTCAGTTTTGTTGGGGAGTATGTTTTCCTTTGGCGAGCCCCGATGAGGTTATCGATCCCAACAGCGTCGGCCTCTTCGACTACTTACGAAGAAGGCTGCTCGGCAGCTCCCTGATCGTCGTTCCTGTGACTGAAAACGAAATCAGCATTGAGGCGGGAGACATAATTTCGCTGAAAATCTTGGTCAGCAAATCCAAGAAAATGATCGATTTTGCTATGTTTTCAAAAACGTTGAACCGCCCGATAACAACCGAGGAGATCAACGGCACGACCTTCATGGAGGCGAGATTTGACGAGGAGCTCCAAAAGCAGGATCGCGTGCTTATTGGCGAAGATGCGTTACTTTCGATAGATCTCATCCGGCTCTGGGCGAAGGCGAACAAATATTCCCTGACCAACGACGGGCTGATTGAAAATCGGAGCAAAGAGAAACCGAAAAAGTAGATTCCCGGCAGTTCCTTTTTTACGTGCTAATTTCGAATGTGATCCCGGAAAACTTTGGTCTCGTCTGTTACCTTCTACGGGACATCATCGGCAGTCCCGAGCCGTGAGAGGGGCTTTGCGTGCATTGGTCTCTCTGAAAGCCAGACTAAGGAACTCGTGTTGCTCGACTGCGGCGACGGAGCGATAAGAAACCTGCTGAAGTTTGGCGCGGACGTTAATTCAATTTCCGACATTCTGGTCTCCCATTATCACTCCGACCACGTTACAGGGATTACGCAGATAATTGAAACGATGGGAATAAGGAAAAGGAAGACGAATCTCAGAGTTTATGGGCCTGCCGGACTAGCAGAATATTTCGGGATGGTCCAGAGGATAACAAAGGTCGCTTCGAAGCGGGAATTTCAGATCGAACTTGTCGAGCTTGTACCGAATCAGACAATCAGTTTTGCCGGTTATTCGGCAGACACTTTCGAGATGGATCACACGATTCCCTGCTTGGGCTACAGGTTAACCTGTCCCGATCAGAAGATCTTGTCGTACACGGGCGACACCATGCCCTGTCTGCCCTTGAAGGCTCTGGGAAGAGAGGCCGACGTTTTCATTCACGAAGCGACTTTTCTTCAAAAGGACGTTGAGCGAGCTAGACCGCCGAAACACTCTACCGCGCTGGAAGCTGCCCAATCAGCAAGGTCGGCAGATGCGAAGAACCTAGTCCTGACTCATGTTAACGATGATCGTGAAACTCCCAGCCTGATGATGAAAGAAGCATTGTCAGAATTTGCGAATGTCATAGTCGCCGAAGATGGATTAAAGACAGAACTCTGATTTGATACTCGGAAGATTTCTCAGAAAGAAATTCGGACCTCTGACAAGACTAATATTCCCTTTTTCCATCGCTTGAAAGGAAATATCCACAATTGGGGTTGTGGTGTAGCTTGGTTAGCATTCCACCCTTGGGCGGATAGCCAAATAACAAAGGCTAACCCATTGGAGGTCTCAGGTCCGAATCCTGACAACCCCACTTCTTTACCACCTACGGATACGTCTCGTGAATACGTGATCAGAACCGACAAATATGATCGACATACTGCTGTACTTATGTTCGATAATATTTCTGATTTTCAAACGTATCTAAGGGTAGATCAAAACCTAGCCAATCGTACTGCGCAATGGGACTGGTCTATGGCCCAACAGTGTTGGCGTCTAATGTAACTGCGGTCTGCGCTAGTGCTCTACCTGTCAGAGTTGCCCCGGTCTGCACGACAATCGCAGTTTCATCCAAGATTATCCCCTTAAAGTTCGAGGTTGTTCCAAGAATTGTTTTCATTGCGACCTGCCAGAAAATGTTGGTAGCTTTGCAACCACCACTAAGAGTAACGATAGCACCGCTGCCCACGGTTAGAGTTCCTGCTATCTGGAAGATGAAGACAGCGTTTGCACTGCCACTGCAGGCGAGAGTAACTCCAGTGTTTATTATAACCCCGGTTGTCCATTTGTAGAGGCCAGGAGTGAGAGTTCTCCCGCTAATATCTCCCGCGTATAAATTAGTAGACTTTGGATTAACTCGTCCAGCGGCATTGGTGTAAGCTGTCTGCATATTATTAATGGCAGTCGTCATCATAGCCGGAGTAGGAGGCGCATAGTTGGCCGCGTATACTTTTCCAACTACCAGCGATGAAGTCGCAAACGTACCCGACGAATCCAATTTCAAGGCGAACCCAGTTATGGCGGTGGCAGCAATTGGGCTCACACCAATGTTACCTGTAATTTTGGTAGTTCCAGTAGTTGAGATTCCTGATTTCGCTAAAATTACGAAATTACCGGCTGTTCCAAGATTCACCGGCATCAGATTTGCAGCGGTTGTTGACGCTGAGCTCAATATAGTCATCCCACCTAGCATAAGTGCTATGACAACAGTTACGGAAATCGGAATCAAAAGAGTTCTATTCATTTTCATTCTATACCTTTCTATCAAGTAGGAGTAACTGCATCCTTGAATGAAAACAAGTCGTTCAATTATGTCAGATTGTAAACTAGGCCAATGTGGATTTCTTCTTACCTTGAGCGAAAAAACAACCAAATGAGTCTTTCTTGAATAGATTATTCGCTTAGGCCGACAAGCTAACTTTCCTCGAGCTTGCGTCCAGCCACGGCGACTCACTATGATTGTATGGAAGGCATCCAGCCTTTTTCCCCACGACCCAACTTCAATCCTCTCTTTGTAGATGGCATCAAAGAAGTGCCAAAAAAAGGAACGCTATATTGGAATCGAGCTACAATCTTAGAATATGGTCCGCTCTGCTGTTTTTGACCTAATAAAATGCATTCAAGAACAAATTTAGAGCAAGCAAGTCGTCCAAAAACTAGACAGTCAATTATCCCGAATCAACAGTTGGATTACTTATGCTGCCCGTGGATCTAGTTTTGCAGCATCTATCAGTTCTGGTTTTCATGTGACGTCCTCCTACGAATGAAGAGACTGTGTTAAAACTCATTTGATCCGCTCCCACGATGAGATCTATTCGATGTTACTTCATAAAGAGGGCTAGTGGATCTCGACTACAGTCCGAGCGATCCTATCAATGCCTTTGTTCCGAGTACATTGATTGCTCTCCTCATGTTATATGCAAGCATGGTGAATCCGACTTCACCGCCAACCTTCCTTAATCCTTTGAGAAGAAGGTAGCCCTGGTTGAACGCCCTCTTCATCGTACCAAACGGATGCTCGCAGAGCTCCTTCCTAAATTTTGTTTTGGAAGGGTCGTCCTTGATTCTTTGCCTCATCTCTTCGATTAGCTCTTCGTGAAGTCCTCTGTATATCTTCCTGCCAGTTCTGTCGGCTGTACATTTTGTAAGGAAGAATGGGCAGTTGGAGCACGCCGTTGTCCCGTAGACCCTCATTCGCTTACCCTTCCCCTTGTCCATTACGTACATGGACCAAAGATTCTCTCCCGCGGGACAAGTGTACGCATCTGCTTCTTTGTCGTAGAAGAACTCGCTCTTGTAAAATTCCGGCGTTGGTATGCCTCTCCTCTTCGCACTCCCGATGGACTTCTGCTCGGTGACGTACGGAGTTATCCCATTTTGGATGCATTCTCTGATATGCTCCGCGTCGAAGAATCCGCTATCTGCGGTTGCATCAAGCTTTCCGACGCCCAGTGTCTTCATAGCTCCTATTGCAACATTTGCAAGTTCGTTCTTGTCACTAGGATGATTCGTGATATAATACTCACAAACCATGTGGTACTTTGAATCGACGGCAGATTCTACGTTGTAGCACACGTCGAGCCCCCTGCCAGCCTTCATCAGTCTGCTCTCCGGGTCGTTGAGCGTCATCTCTTTCTTTCCGCTCTCCTTCATCTCATTCTGTATTCGAATGTATTCGTTCCGCTTCTCCTCAAGCTTGTCAATCTTCTCTTTGAGCTCCCTAGTCTCCTGCTCTTTGTCGTTATCATCATCAACGTCATTTTTGTCATTCTCCTCGAGCTCCTTCAGGTAGCGTTCTATCTTTTCGTTCGTGAGTTTCAAGCTGTTCTCGAGTTTTCTTTCGTTAAAGTAGCTCTTGTCTTTGGAGTTGACAGCTTTGAACTTACTCCCGTCGATGCCGACGAGCTCAAGCCCGAAGAGATCAAGGCTCTTGCAAAGAAAGACGAATTCCTTGAAGACTGGCTTGATCGAGTCTACGTTGTTCTTCCGAAAATCGGATATGGTCTTGAAGTCCGGAGTGAGTTTCTTCATGAGCCAGACGAGTTCAAGATTTCTCCTGCACTCTCGCTCGAGCTTTCTGCTGGAACGAATCTGGTTCAGGTATCCATAGATGTATAGCTTGAGAAGATCTGCGGGGTCGTACGACGGTCTTCCAGTCTCGCTTGGGACGGAATGCTTGAATCCGAGCTTCTTCAGGCTGAGCTTGTCTACAAATGCATCAATGAACCTGACTGGATTGTCTTCGTCTACGTATTCGTCCAACATGTCTGGAAGGAGTATCCTCTGCCTTCGCTCACTACCCTCCACGTGACCGCTATTACTCACGTTCATGCATTAGGGCGTACTCGTAGATAGGCCTGTCGGCCAAAGTATTTGCCTTTAAATAGTTCTCACACAGTCTCTTCATTCGTAGGCCTCCCGCTTCCTCACCAATGCTTGCCATTCTCCTCAGAGATGGTAGAGGCAAAAGCTCAGCGGATGACGACTCCCCGTCCGAGGGCGGGCTTCTTTTCTGGATGCCAAGCCTTCTAATCAATTTTGCAGAATTGAGGTCTCTTGATAGTTTGATCCCGCATTTGGGGCAGTCATGTTCCCTTTCTCCTAAATTCTTTGGAACCCATTGGAGGCAGCTGTGGCAGAATTGTGTGGTACCCCACGGGTCTACAAAGATTACTTGCTTTCCAAGCATTACGTAAGCTTGTATTCCGCATCCACAGCGAGAATAACAGTTTCTTTCCGTTAAACGAGATCATTAATCCTTACTCGACATTAAGATATGCCATGAAAATGGCGACCTTTGCGATTCTGTCGACTCATTTTTCGATTGAGCCAGATTGGAAAATTCCAACTAACCATATTATGAGAAACTAATTTTGGATTCTGCTAAGTTAAGGGGCATAAGTTTGGGAACTCAATTTTGAGTCCTTATTTGCTTCAGAGTCTATCGATTCTAAGAATGAATCTTAGAGATTTCCATAGACGCATCCTGTGGTTTGTTTTCCCTTTCAAATAGAATTGTGTAAAATCCTTACCCTTTTTCAAAAGTAATCAAAAGTGAAGTTGTAAGCTTCTTTCCCACATAGCTCTGTTACCTTGTCGACGGTTTTCGACTAGAGTTCCCGAGTCAACTATTGAAGAAGTAACAGCAACCCTCATTTCTAAGCTTTCTTCAATCGAACCAAAGATACAGTAAGGTTCCCGGAACCAAAATTAGCGACTGGAGCCACTTGAGCATCGGCGTCCAGCTCTGGGCCCATGGCTGCCGCCCAATTCATGAATTGTGCAGAATCTCGATCGCTTCTGAAATCGGTGACTTTGCTTCTCGCCATCTCCAAGGCGTCAAGAAGGTTGCATGACCTGGACGGAGAACATAGCACGTTTATTTCTTTTACGATCCTGCGTTCGGCAAGCTGATATCCTGACCCGAATGTATTTTTCAACGTGCGAATAAATGCTTCGGGATTCGACAAGATCTCGTCGGAGCCCATTCCTTCCCGAGATTCCATTGAGAAGTATGTGGCCTGCTTCATGTTCATACCGAAAGAACTCAGCGCTCTGTCCACACATTGAACTAGGTCAGACATTTCCATGATAGGTTAAACTAATCCTAGCCAAGGCCAACGGGGGGATTTAACCCTGAATGCCATATTTCCGGAGATTGGTGTATGATCAATTATTGAAAACGGCAATAGAAGACTATGGAAAAGACTCCTCGACTACGCTATTGAATAGGTTCGACTGGCTGAAATGTCAAGAATGATAATGCCATTTATCAATGTGAATGGAATCGAAACTATCAAGCTTTTCAAGAACTGCATCCAAAGCTCAAGATCATCATGGCAACTGCTGATACCGCAATATGAGAGGAAGCTTTCAACGTGCGGCAATAGATTGATTTTGAAGGTTTATTCATGGAGCTACCGATTCAGAAAATTCAAGATAAACATTAAGCAACAATCTGATTTTCTTGGTTCCCAACCCAAAAAGGTCATTTTACGATTTTCTTGGGGTTCTCATATCTCGGCGATTTTGATTTTCGCGTTCTCCAGGGCGTCCTGAAGGTTGTATGACCTGGACGGAGAGAATAGCTCGAATTCACTCTTTATTTCCTTCACGATTGCGCGTTCCGCGAGCGGGTATCCAGGACCGAAAACGTCTTTCAACGCATTGACAAACTCACAGGGATTAGCTAAGATATCTTCAGAGCCTATTCGTTTCCGAGATGAAAATGACGAATATGCGGCCTGTTTCATATTTGCGCCGAAAAAACTCAGTCCTCTCTCCACGCATTGAACCAGTTCATACGTTTCCATGATTGGTTAAACTCTAACCGTAATTTGGGGTCCCTATTGAGATTTAACCCTGAATGCCACTTTCCCAACTCCCGTGCATAACTAATTATTGAAAACGGCAATATGAGACGATAAGAAAAGAAGGGCAGTTTTTCTTGCCATAATCAATAACGCCCGGAAAGGTTTCACATTGAATTACGTAAAATCCCCTAAATCGGAGAATATTCAATACTTATGGCAGTGGTGTTGCATGGCAATGACTGCATTGCTAAAGACGCAGGATGTATTTGATAAAGTCGAGCAGTTGGCTGAAAAGAGAAGAGCCCTCGTTCAACTGACATTGACTTTGAATATTTTGGGCACCTACTCCGGTACGGATTCGAACCTGAAGATCGTGGTTGAACGCGACGCCGTTCAGAAGGAAATTGAGCTATTGGAATCTGAATTACTCTCCTCTAACAAATGAGCTACTCCTCATTACGAAAGAGCAGGATACAAAGATTCCAACAAAGGGTGTCTTATAGGATTGAAAGAAATTCTACGTCTTATGTTCAAGATGCCGTAATTTGATAGACCAATAGGCCAGTGTAAGCCTGATCGGGAGCCTCGACCACGATCGTTATCTTTGTGTGATGCTTGGGAGTCAAAACGATCGGCAGCGATGGAAAAGCGGAGATCAGCGTAAAGCCGGGGCTGAGAATAGAAATGTTAGTGATCTTGTGAGTTTGAGAACCTTGATGGTCAGAAATAGTTGTCACGTTGAACTGGTCTCCGGCCAGTATTGAATCTGTCTTGCTCGCATTCTGGATGCTCGAGCCGAAATACGAGATGCAGGGTGAGCACGGGACATTCCCAGTGAGTCCCAAGCCCGTAAGATTGACCTGTGGTTTGTTAAAATTGGCATTGACGAACAAGATGGCAATGATACTAGCATACACGATAATTATAGCAGTGATACCCTTAGTTTTTGACCACGCCTTGCGCTCGGATTCCATTTTACTGGACATTCATTCCTAATGTATTATTTAGGAATTCTCCTAAGGGAGTTAATAGGACTTTAGCCAGAATCTGTCAGTAACGGTTCTAGGCTGCATCAAACCATCGGTATGAGCTCGATCTTGATGTTTCCTTCTACTTGCTCGACCTTGAAGTGGTAAATGGAAGACGGCGGTTTAACGGAGTAAAGCATCAGCGCGCCGTCTACCTGATCCAGTCTGAGATGAATGTCGGACGAGTTTGAAAGCTTCGAAGCCAAGGCCGATCCGCTTTTCAATCCGCAGATCGCGATATCTCCCGTCTTCTTCAATTCTTGGTTAATTTCGACTCCTATCCCGCCTAATTTTTCCGATCCGAACAGATATTCCATCATCTCCATTCCGAGATAGATGAAGCAGCTGCGCTGTTCGGAACCTTTCAGAGAAATAACCGCATTTCTGATCAGCTCAAAGGTTCTTTCGAGTGAATTTCTGTCCAATTGAACAAAGCAGGGATCGTTTTCTTCAGAATCGAAGTGACAGATTCGGAGTCTGGAATTTACGACCTCGGGTGAAAAACGTCTCAGCCCCATCCCCTTTGCCCTCTTCGGAGTAATTCCCACGGAGGGGAGTGAAATGCTACACCCGCCGTTTGCTATAAAGTTGCCAACTATTGTAGTGATCACAGGAATATGTGAAAGGGAACCGATGTTTGCGCCCAACTCCAAGAGAACAAGACTTCCTTTGGCAAGGCCACTGCCAAGGAAAGAGTCCAAAGCTTCAATCCCCGTGGAGTACGAATTCGTTCCGTGCTTCCTTCCAGCAAACGGTGTTCTGGTGGGATTTGCGGGGTAAGTGAAGGTCATAGGAGTGTCAATCATCAAAAACTTTCCTCCGTGCAAGGTGTAGGGATAGTTCCTGTGAGGAATCTCGAATCCCCTCAATTTCTTCCAGATCACTCTGCGGACACGTTGACCCTCGAATAAATTGTCCTCCATTGCAAGAACAGCATCGGCCATGTAGTCCATTGCAGTAGGCTCTGCCGTTTCGCTGACGAACAGAAGCCTGATACCGTTTGCTTCGGAAATTGCAAGCATGGATTGCTCCGTCTTTTGTCTGTCTATCGGATCCAGTAGTTTTGCAAACGCATCCCAGGAGTCCAGTACGACCAGCTTTTCATCATCTTTTGATTTCCGAGAGTTCTCGATTACTGCCTGAATGATATTTTCAGGGAGACCAAGCCTGTAGTCGGCGAAGCTGACTTTGTTTTCCCGAGCGAAATTGGGTTCGGAGACCAATCCTTTCTGGACTAACTCGCGAAGCATTCGGTTCTGAATCGTCGCCTGCTCAAGAGACGATCTCGTCGAGATATACATGCCCTTTCCGTATTTGGTAAGCAGATCTATCGCGAGTGTGGTTTTACCGGTTCCAGGCTCTCCTTTGAGTAAGATGAATCTGATCTGTGGTGCAAGCAACAAATCAAGCAGGCCGTTATTAGTCAGATTCGTTTCAGGAGTCGGCCCTACTTTTGAACGATTGACATTAGTGGAGGTCTCATATGTAGTTACTTCTTTTTGACCCATCTAATTTTTCACTACCTTAATCCTCTCTGTTCCTCTGATAAAATGCCCTTGCTTGTTTCAAAGCCGTAACTAAATTAGAATCGTCCAACTCGCAATGAGTGATAGAAGATTTCATTTCTTGGATGATGGATCTCTCGACATTTGGAGCTCCCCCCGCAAACATCCCTTCGATTGACAGGACGAATTTCTCGGGATACTTTGAAATGTCTGCTTTTTGAAGCCCAAACTTCTTCTCGAAGTTCCAGAAGACTACTCGCGTCATAGTCGCGCCATAGTGGTTCAAACCCCTTTCGATGCAGTCTACAATCTGCATGGTTGGAGCATCATCACTTTTACGCGAGGATGAAAGAAAGGTACCTCTTTCTTTCGAGTCGAGAGTCAATATAACGAAACAATAATAGACAAATTGCTAAAATAGTTCTGGAGCCACGATCCGTATTTGCATCGCTTTAGTGCACCCTTTCTATTTTTTCGGATTCGAATTATGTTCTGAGTGCCTTTTCAGAACATAATTGATTCACTTTTCCAAGAAATTGGAAACTTCTCTTTCGAAATCTTCAGAGATAATAATTGTGTAGTGATTGGTATTGGGAATTTCGACGATTGTGCTGCCCTTGATTATCCCTTGAAGCCGTTCCGCTTCTTCGCGAGTTAGCAACAATCCCCGATCTGCGCCTAGGGTGCCAACTGTGGCACGGACCAATAGAGTCGGGACCTTAACAAGCGGTACAAGCAGTTCCGTGTTGATGATGGAATTGGCCGCGATTTCTTCCTGAATCACCGATTTGGGTACTCTGGAAGTTACGGTGCCATCTTCTCTCACATCAGCATCATACCGATAGTACTCCTCCCAGAAAGAGTCCCACTTGTGAAAAGGGATCTGCTTGCAGAGCGCGAGGTATGAATCAATCGACGGATAGACCTGCCCCAACCTGTTTAGTGAAGCTCCAATAGCCTGCAGTATCTCCGGGGGTAGCCTTACTCCTGCATCGATCAGGACGAACTTCTCAACACGATTCGGAAACAACGCGCAAAAGTAGAGACCGATGGCCGCACCTAGCGAGTGTCCTACGAAAATTACTTTAGACAGCCCGAGCGAATCGCAAAGGGCGATTAAATCGTTGGCGTGAAATGCGATGCCGTATCCGTGAGGAGGCTTATCGCTCAGCCCTCGCCCCCTCAAATCCGGGGCGATTACGTACATACCCTTCGATGCCAAGAAATCCCCGAGTTTCACCCAGGCGCGAGAGCTCGAAGTCAGGCCGTGCACCAGAAGAACGGGCGGTCGATCAGTTGTTGAACCGCTGTTCCATGTGACGTAATGGATATTGATCCCGTTCACGATAGCGTCATGTTCTTTCAACTTCGATCACCTAGCTTGAAGGACAGGTCTTCGCGTTTATTTCCGAAAGATACTGATTTGAAAGATTTTGAAAATAGTTGGAGGGAACAAACGAAGAATACGTCGAAATATCCTGAGTGGCCCTCTGATAATTAATGTTCAGCACAGTACAGCTTTGGGTCGGGATTGGCGGCTGGTTGTTGAAGTAAGAAACTTCCGCCTGCGCCTGATTTGAAAGCTGTTGATTCCTCGTGAGGATAACTGTCACGAGGATGATGATTATGACTATCCCGATTATGACAAGAGCGTAGACCAGATGACCTATTCCATTTCTTCGGAATTTTGTGCGGGCTATCAATTCTATCTACGGTTGATTATTGCCGGACATTTTCTTCACTTTATCCGAGCCGACCATGTATGTAGACGCGCTACCGGTCGCCGATGTCGAAACCTGACTTGATTCGCTCTTCTGGGAGTCTCCACTGTCATCTTTGAATTGGGGCGTGCCCTTCTGCATAAGTGTGGCGAGATAAGCCGAGAAAAGAGTGGACGTAGTTTCCCCGTCCTTGCCGCCCGAGACGACGAGGGTCTGCGGCGTAATCTGAATCTTGCCGTCCTTCACCCTGTCCATCACGTTCACCATCGCGACGTTGTTTTGCCCTAAAGCTAGTACCTGAGCCCTATATGCGTCCGCCTGCGCCTGACCCACCTTCCTGATGGCTTCCGACTGCCCGTCAGCCTGGGTACTTGTAGAAACGCTGATTCCTTTCGCTTGCTCAATCTGGGCCTGCGCGAGGTTTTGATTTATGGTGATTTGCAGCTTTGATGCGACCACGTCTGGCTGCTTGTCGGCGTTTGCTTTCTTTGTTTCAACGTCGATTCTCTGTTCCTGAGCCTTCGCCTGCTCCTGATATTGCGCCTGCTGTTGAAGCGCGATTTCTTTCTGAGTTTGTGTGTCGAGGAGACTCTTGTCAAGAATGTCGATGTAAGAAATCAACAGGTTCTGGGCTTCGACGTGATACTTTTCAAATTCCATCTTGGCTCGTTCCAGCGCTTCCTTCTGGAGATCAGACCTGCTCTGGAAAAATTCCAGCGCTTTCTTTTCACCGGCACTGTTCCTGAACGACGAATCGATCAGCGGGTGGACTATCTGACTGATCAAATTGAACACAGAGCCGAATCGCGCGATTACAAAAGCTGCGTTCTCCGGCGCTACTCGAATGATCATTCGGACGCTTACCTCCAGCTGGAACCCGTCCTTTGAAACTACGTTCAATTGGCTGAATTGAAAATACGAGATCCCCTTGACCGTCTGGTCTGAGAGGTAAGGATATGCCGAGATGTTCTTGGCTGGTGTCGCTTCGGGGCGAGACATTGTTGCTGCGAGAGGGCTTTCGGTATCCGCCCAGTCAACCATAATCGCGCTTGTCGGGACGGGGTACGCGGTGAAGGCGATAGTGTTCAAATTATAGGTACCGGGCGTGAGCGGTTTGTCGTAGATGCCCCTCTGGTTCACGTCGGAGATGAGAACTTTTTCGACATCCGAGACCAGAGTAGAACTGAGACTTGAAGCCTGACTGACTGCCATGGGAACAGTCTGCGACTGGACGATCTCCTTCCCAACGTTAGATCTTAAAACCGCAACGAAGCCAGGCGGAACTTCGAATTTCGGAACCTTTGTTACCGTAAATAGCAGCGTATTGATGTAGTATTTTCCAGGCTGCAGCGTGTCTTGTTGCGGGCCCCGGAAACCTCCGCTATCAATGAACGCCTGGCCGTCCTGAAAATAGTGATGCGGACGCGCATTCGGGAATTTGCCCTCCGGATCCGGCTTTTCAAGAGGCTTCGGAGCGACAATGTAATCTGATGGGAGTGGTATGCCATCCTGCGCAATCAAGATCGCAACCTCGTTTGATCCAATCATCGTCGCAGGTTGGGGAGTGATCTTGAACAGAAGTGGGTTGATCCTGTACTTCCCAGGTTGAAGTATGTCCACCTGAGGTCCCTTCTTCCCGTGGTTATCGAGGAAAGTTTCACCATCTTGGAAATGCGCGCATTCTATGGCATCGCCAAGTAGGCGAGCTTTGGGGAGAGCCTCTCCATCGATTGATTCGACCACTCCAACTTGTTCTTCCCCAATCTCGGTTATCGGAAATTTCTTTATCTGCCATATGATTGGATTCCTGACATACAGGCCCGGCATTAGGGTGTGCGCCTGGATTCCGATCTGATTTTTGCGGGCAATTATCTGACCCTGTGGCATCCTCTGACCGCCGAATTTCTTCGTCAGGACACCGATCTGATTGTCACGTACGAGGAATATCCCGCGGCCGATAAAGACGTAGAATAAAACGAGCGCGATTATTATTATCAAAATAGTCGCGGTAGCGATCGTGGGATCGCTAAAATCTATTTGCAGAACCGACTCGATCAATCAAATATCACCACAAAATTTTCAAACATAATCAAGAGCATACAGCTAGCACATTTCTAGGCTAATAGTATTATCCCACATCAAGACAAAGGAGTAACCACGACTTGACCGTTTTCAGTGGATTCAGCGGTCCGATTCTTGGCTCGAAACTCCCTGTAGGCGCTAGATACTTCTTCGTGATAGACGAGACTCAGCACCAGGATGGTAACGAATAGCATGAGCGCGTAAGGATAGAGTTCGGTTCTTAATCCGGTCGAAATCAGCATCGATAGAAATCCCGGCCCCATGCCGGGATACAAAAGCGGCAGGTTGCTAATTATTACGGTCGCCACGAGAACCGTTAACGAAGCACGTAACTTCTGCTTGTTGAACGTGAGAAACAGCGGCAGAGCAATAAGCGAAAACCTCGGGTCGAAAAAAGATATTCTTGAAGCACTCCGGAAAATCTGGGTTTTTTCGTATAAGCAAGATACAGAGAAAGCAAGAGCAAGAATGTCTCAAGAACCTTCGACTGACCCTCCGACCACTGCCAGTAGAATGCGGCTGAAAATCCCCAGAGGATCCCGGGCGACAGCAATAGCAGGGCGGGGAGTCCTGCAAGAAAAGTAAGCAACAGTCCCTTTGGGATTACGAGCTTGTAAATGAGTAGTGCAACAAGGGGGAGTAGAAGAAATTGGATGATGTCAAAGGTGACAATTGTCTGATTGTATGTTTCGAAGATCAATGGTGCAACTATGAACAAGAAAGAGGGGAGATACTTGAACTGCTCGGGCTGAGGATAAATCTGAGATCCCCCATCGTTCAGGTTGCCGTGAAAGTAAACTTGGGATGGATCGCTGAAGAGCCGCCACGCACCGACGTAAAATGCTGAAAAGTCTTTTGCTAGAAGCGTCGTTCCACAACATCCCGAATTTAGCTGAGATATGTTTGGATAAGCTAGAAGAAAAGAAAACAAATTTAGTGAAATCAGAATTGCGAAACCGAGGATCACGATTACCGGTTACGATTTTTTCGCAATCGATTTTTCAGCTCGAGTAAAGTCGAGATCGCCCTATAATTTCCCGATATGAAGAACTTTTTCCCATTGATCGAAATTCGTCTCGTTTGCTTCGAAATCAGATCGTCTCAAAAGGCCTACTTGGATTGTGGAAACCGCGGCATTGGATAATCGCCGTTCAAAGTCAAGTGTTTCGGCCATAATGCAGCCCCGGGACGTCTTCCCTCGACTTTAGTTGGGCTCGCAAATCCATATTTGGGCTTGTAAAATTCGAGAAGGAGCAGGCACAAATTCCGTCATCTTCATAGAATTACTATTCCACCTTTCCCGCACAAGAAGCCGAATTTCGTTCGAAATAAATCGGAAGTCCTTCAGAAAGATTGTTAGAGTTATTTATCTGAAGGAGCGTCGCGGGTGTTTATCCTGTATTGAATCGCTTGTGGCGGCTCCAGACCAGCAATGAAAGGAAAAAAGACAGATGTCGAGAAGGATGCCAAGAAGAAAAAGCGCTGGAAGCTCATCATGACTAAAGTTACCGAATTGGACCGTCAGGTCCAGAAACTTACAAAGGAATTTGCGACGAGCAGTACCAGAGCGGAGGAGCTTGCAAAAGAAGTTGCGGCGACCTCACGGGAGATTGAGGAGTTCAGCCGAGAACTTGCTGCTAGTCAGGAGATTGCCGAAAATCTCACAAAAACCGTGGAGACGAGCAACTCTAGAATCCAAGCGCTGACCAACGAAATCTCGACATACAAAGCAGGAATTGAACACGAAGTCAGAAATTTTAATCCGAAGACCAACGGCATTGAAACCCTGACCGATAGTCTCACGGCGACAAATCAGAAAGTGGAATCATTCTGGACTGAACTCGCATCGGTAAATGAAACAATGTCGCAGCTAAAAACATTGTGCAAGGGATTGGACGAACAATTAGGGCAGCATGACGTTGCAATTTTAGATGCGAGGGCACGAGCGGAATTAATCGAAAGCGATGCCATTCCGAAATTGGCGGCTCAGCTCGAATCGTTTGACAAGAACCTCCTCACTTGGGGCGAGAAGATCCAAACTCTATCCGAGACGGTTGCAAGGGTTTCACCAAAACTTGACGCCTTCGCTAGCGGAAACGGCCCTATAAACTCGAAGACAGACTCAATTTCTGAAGATTTGAATAAAATTATCCAGCGGCTTGACGGGCTGGAGAAAAGTATCGTTGAAGGGAACTCGAAGATGGACACCCTTCAAAGCGGCGTCACGGCGCTCATGAAGAGAGTTGCAGACGTGGAAAACGAGACTGCTGCGACGAAAGCTGGATTGATCGACGAACTCTAGACGAATCCCGAGACTGTCTGCGGCTGGTACGGCTCTTCCAGGTACCGGCAATCTTCCGCTGAAAGGTTGACACTCAGCGATCCTACGAATTCTTCCAGATGTTCGACCTTCGAAGTCCCAATTATGGGAGAAGTAACTGCCTTTTTGGTGAGCAGCCACGATATAGCTACTTGCGTTGGCTTTGCCCCCTCGTTCTTCGCGATTTCGATCAACCGCTTCATTATTTCGTCACTTGATGCTCTACCAACGTACCTCTTGTAGCCAAAAGAACCCGGTGCCAGCCGGCTGTAATCGTTTGAGGAGGTTGCGATCTTTCCATCAGAAAAGTACTTTCCTGTCAACAAGCCGCCTGCCGTCGGACTCCACGGAATTAGAGCAACATTTTCGGACACGCAGAGTGGTATCATTTCCCTCTCTTCTTCGCGATAGAGCAGATTGTATAGATTTTGCATGCTGGAAAATTTTTCAAAACCCCTGAGTTCGCTTGTGTAGAGGGCTTTTGAAAACTGCCACGCCCACATGCTTGACGCGCCGATGTACCTGACGCTTCCGCCGTGTACCAGATCTGAAAGTACCGACAGGGTTTCCTCAATCGGGGTATCGTAATCCCAGCGATGAGTCTGGTATAGATCAACGTAGTCCATCTTCAACCGGGCTAAAGACTCTCCCATCTGCCACATCACGTGCTTTCTCGACAGACCTCGCTGATTGGGGCCGCTCCCCATGTCGTTGTAGACCTTGGTTGCGATCACCAGGTTCTCACGGCCATAATCCTTCACCGAGTCGCCGACTATCTCCTCAGACCTTCCATCGGAATACACATTCGCAGTATCAAAGAAATTTATCCCGAGGTCCCATGCTCTCGCGATGACTTTCTTTGCCTCATCCTCCTCTACCATGTAGTCTGTCCCGTTGCCGAAGCTCATGCAGCCGAGACACAAACGGGAGATTTTGAGACCGGTGTTGCCGAATCGAACGTATTCCATTGATAAAAACGGAACACTCTACAGACGGAGAGTTTTTGCGTCTTTCGGTATTTACTCGCATCACTTAATGCTCTTTACGACTTGATGCCGACTGTTTCGAGTTTCAGAGACAATTACAATTCTCCGAGGAATTTCAATAGACGGGATTTTGATTCCCTAGCCGCCATCGCCCAGTCGCCATCGCAGACGTTGTTCAGGTAAACATCATTCTCGAACTCTAGAGAAAGATAACCGCTGTAGTTTACCTGCGCTAGAGCCTTGAGAAAATCTTTCCAATCGACCGATCCTTCCCCCAAGAAAGGAAAAACAAAATCTTCTCCCAGAGTACCGGCTTTCCCGACGGCATCCTTAACGTGCACATGTCTAATTCTGTGTCCCAGCCGAGATACTGCCCACGCCGGATCGTTTCCATACAGTGCCAAGTGCGACGGATCGAGGTTGACCCCGAGATGATTGGAGTCAAAGTGGCCGAGAAACTCTCGCATCGTGTAATAGTCGTGGACCAGCATTCCGAAGACTGCCTCGACGGTGAGGATAACGTTGTTTTTCTCAGCTGCATCTACTATTTTCGAAAACGAATCAACTACGACAGACCAGGCTTTGCCTTCGGAAATATCTCGCCCGATCTTCTGATAATTCGGAGCCCACGTGATCGGCCCAGTAAATACGTTCACGATCGGGATTGACAGCGATCCGGCTGCTGCAATGTATTCTTCGAGAACTTTGATACGCAAATTTCGCGTCTTGCTAACGTTAGTTACCAGATCCTGCCAGCACATTAGGTTTGAAATTTCAAGCCCATTCTTCCTAGTTTTCTCTGCGAGACGCTGGAGCTCTTCGGGTACTGTTGAAGTGGTGTCCCAGCATCCACTCGACACCGTCAAATCCCTCTTCAGAAAGGACCCGAATAGCCTCGTCGTTTTTCGGAGCACTCCACTGGAGCTTCGCCTTCATGAAGTAAGGGATAAATGAAATCTTCCAGCCCGATTTTTTCAACTGAGAACCGCTCACCGGTTTAGAGCGATCCGCCTATATCTTTTGCAACTTTTGCAATACTCTTGATGCTGTCCTCGGACTGCGCCTTTTCGCCCAGAGTAAAATAATTCATGCCGGCGTCGATGAATTGTTCCACATCGGCTTTCACTGTCTTCAAGTCTGCATTGTTGATCAAAGTCGTAAAAACAAATTTCTTCTCCGAGACACCTCTGTTCTTTAATCTGGACACAATCTTTGCCTTCATTTCCGCGTATTCGGCGGGTCTGGGATAGCTGTCGCTGAACCATCTCGGCCCTATCGGCATCCAGCCCTGACCATACCGTCCTGCCATTCGCAAACTCTGAGACCTATGACCTCCGAACCAGATCTGTGGATGCGGTTTCTGGATTGGCTTCGGTTCGATTACCGCTCCCTTCGAATGCACGAATTTTCCATCATAATCCACGGGATTCTTTTCTGTCCAGAGCCTTAACATAAGTTGGATAGCTTCCTCGCTGTACGAAATTCTCTCCTTCGTTTCAAGCCACTGAGAGAATCCATCGAATTCGGGTTTGAACCACCCGAATCCGGCACCCAGGATCACCCTGCCGCCGGAAAGATTGTCCGTGGTGGAGATCATCTTCGCTAGAATACCCGGCCGCCTAAATGGGAGTGGGGTCACGCAAGTCCCAAGCCGAACGTTCTCTGTCTTTGCTGCTAGGTACGGGAGGAAGGACCAGACGTCTATGTGGTTATTTGCATCCGGCAGCATAAAGTGATCCGTCACGAGGAATGAGTCGTAACCGACGCCGTCAGCTTTGATCGCCATCTTTTCCAGAATCTTCGGGTTTGCCCGTCCGGTAACAGCTAATCCGAATTTCATCTCATTCACTCCCGAAAATCAGCGACGGGCAACTGGACAGACCACTTCAACGCTGTCCCCTCGAATTCCGTAAAAAACTCCGTGTAGGTTCAATGTGGTATCGCAGTGGGCAGGAATGAATCGAACCTTGTCACCAACGTTGGGCCGCTTCGAAGCGATCTCGCTTTTCAACACTCCGTGCTCGTCGCCACCGGTCGAATAGGTAACACCATGAATCAGGGGCTTGGGCATTCCTCCCCATCCCAGGGCTTCATACTCGATACCAACTGCCTTCCACCCCAAGTCTATGACCGCTCTCGTATCGTTTGGAGTACTTACAACGGTTGAAAGGACTGTCATCGCCTGCTCAAAATCGGAACCTGCCGTGTCGATCTCCGAGTACCGCCTGTCCATCATAATGTAGGATCCTGGTTGAATATCCGTCACTCCTGGATAACCGGCTGTAATGTTGTAAGTTCCAGTTCCTCCACCGGTTACGATCTCGGGCACGAGTCCCAAGTTTTTTAGAGCACCTAAGGTTTTCGTGATCTTTTGAAGAACCGGCCCGGCTTGCTCCTTTCTCGTTTCAAAACTCGGAATCGTGAGTTGAAGATTCCCTTCGTAGCACTGGAGACCCTTGAACCTGACGCCCTCTACTTTCGAAACCCACGAAGCAAATTTCGCGGCGGGTTCGCCGGGTTCCTGTCCGGCTTTGTTGTTTCCAACATTGACCTCGACCAAAACATCGACAGTGAGTCCGCGATGTCTAGCGGCCTTTGCAAGCATTTCTGTATTTTCTGGTCCATCAACAAGAATCTTTATGTCACCATTCTTTCTTAGGCTTAGAAATCTCTCGAGCATCCCAGTAGAGGCTAGATTATGCGTCAACAGGACGTGGTCGATCCCGTTCAGAATCATTGCCTCGGCTTCGATCAGAGTCTGACAGCAGACACCTACAGCTCCCGCATCCATCTGCTTCTTTGCAATGAACGGGCTCTTGTGGGACTTTGCATGTGGCCTCACCCCGCAATTCTTCGATTTTGTAAACGCTGCCATCTTCTCGATATTTCTTTCCAGCGCATCAAGGTCTATCAGTACGCATGGAGTCGGAAGCTCTTCGATTTTCAATCTAGAATCGACTCAGCAAGAATTCGGCTGATGTTTAAGTCTGATGCAATCTCGCTAAATCAGATTGTCCGAAGAAGACTCAAAAATAGAGCCTACTTCGGTTAGAGCTTTTTCTGACAGCTTCGTACCGAGGAAAACAGCCAGTTTACTCTGGAGGTATTTCCTTCAATACCAAGTCGAGGTTGATGTTGTGGGCTTTGTGGTAGTAGTAACTGATGATGTAGATTACCAGGCCCGACGCAAATACTACTCCGAGAAGGCCCTGCGCAGAAGTGGTGAACGGTCCGATTGCAGAGTTTGTCGCTGCGTAATAGAAAGTAGCGCCCATAGCGAGCATTGACAGCAGACCAAAGACCATCAGTAGCACTGGACCACCGGGAAGAGCCTTCGCCATCTCCTTCTTTTTGACCGCGAAGACTATCGCCGACAGGCCTACGACAACCCAGACCACGGCCCAAATTGCAGTAGTGTTGAGTGTAGCCACCAGGTAGGATTGGAGGTAAGTGAAGTCGATCAGGAAGAGTATCCCGATCCCCAAAGTCAAGGCCGTCGCTTTGAGCGGGAAGTGGAAGCGCTGGTTTACGTCCGCAAAAGCCGTGGGCAGGACCCTGTCGAAAGAGAATGCAAAGACGTAACGCGAAATCGCGAGGATAAGAGCGGCCGCCCACCATATGAAGAAAAGTAACCAACCGAGTTGCACGAATGTGGACAGGTATGCATTGTTGATCACCATCGGGGTGAATAGCGCGATCCACGGAGAAATCCCTGGAAACGGCCAGGCGGAAGATCCATGCCCGAACAGATAGAAGGCTGCTTGATTGAACTCGTAGCCAATCATCTTTACTCCAAAGTAGAGACCTATGATATCCAAGATTCCGCATATGAGTAATGCAAGCAAAACTCCCCACAGCATACTCCTTCGGACATCTTTCATTTCCCCAGACACGTACACTGAATAGTTGAATCCGTTAAACAAGAGGACCCCGAAAGGAACGCTCGCCAAAGTGAGCGCGGTGGTTATTGGCTGATATGCCCAGCCAGCGGTTCCTGCATTACTAATGATACTACTGTATGTCGCGTTCAGCGCATTCGTAGAAGTGAAAGTGTTGAAAGCATTGGCGAAAGTCGTAGGAGAGGTGGTCGCCGCTACACCGATGAAAACGAAAGTGCCAAGAAGGATGATCGCCGCTAAGAAGATCATGATTCTGCTGTACACTTTAGGACCAAAGGCTGTAATTAAAGCACCCAAGATTATCACGAGTAATCCATACTCAAAGACTGTATTCCTGGTGAACGTAGTAGCGTAAGTGACCAGTCCTGGGCTGTGCCAGACATATCCCATGGTTACGTAAAAAACTGGAACTACAACTCCAGCCCAGGTCGGACCTCCAACTCCCGCCAGAAGAAAGATGAATGAAATGAACATGGCCCAGCCGCCCACGAATCCCAAAATCGGATGAATGGATCGGCCTATCCAGACGTAATCTCCTCCGGACCTAGGCATACTGACGGCAAACAAATAGTAGACTAGCCCCAAAGGAATCATGAACAACAAACCGATCGCGGCGGAAGTCGTGAAATCCGCGCCGGGAACGTTAGGTGAGACGTAACCGATCTGCGAGGCGATCCCAAAATATGTTGGACCGGTAACTGCAAGACTTAGAATCAGAGCATCATACCAACGAAAAGCTCGAACCAACCCCGTGGCATCGCGCACGAAAACTGATTTTGTACCCGCCATTATCTGCCGAGAAAGTCTATGATTATTTAAGACTTGGCAGATTATATCTTTTTTTATTCTTTCTCCGTCGTTGATTCATAAAATTAATCTAATTTTGGAGAAAAAAGTAACAATCTAATGGCATATGCGAGGCCAAGTCTGATCTAAAGAAATGCCATAATTTTGGATAACTTCACTAAATTTTCAGGCAACACATATTTCCAAAACGGCCCACCCATAATCAGATCCCTGTTTTCAAATTATTTTGAACCGTCACAATTCTTTGCAAAAATAAGATAAATGAAAGATTGCACACCGTTTTCGGAAGTTCATCAATTGAAACTGGGTCTGATTGAGAATTGTTGGTGGAGTTCTCCGGTGGGCCCCATCGAAGGAATCAAAGTTGCCAAGAAAATGGGATTTGATTCGTACGACATTTTTCCATTGAATTCCTCGGTTGAAGTCAGAAAAGCCCAGCGCAAGGCCTTCAAGGAAAACGAGATGCCCTGCTCTTCATTCATCGTCGCTGCCAACGGGTTGACTGATTTCGTTCCTGAAATGAGGAAAGCAACAATTGATTACGTGAAAAAAGAGTTGGAGATCGGATTTGATTTCGACTCCCCCACAATGGTCCTCGTGTTAGGAAATTACTCTTACGAGAAGAGGGAATTCAAACCGGAATTGCAATGGAACTGGGCAGTCGAAGGAGTCAGGGAAATTGCGGATTATTCAAAATCACTTGGGATAGAGATCGCCCTAGAGTATGTGCCGTACATGTTTTACCTGCTCGACTCCGTAGATCACATGGCGACGTTCATCAAAGACGCAAATCATCCGGCGGTAAAAGCGAACGCAGATGTATCGCATCTGTTCTTGATGGGTGACGATCCTGAGACTTTGGAGAGACTCCGAAACAAAATCATCAACATCCACTTCTCGGACTGCGATGGAAAAGTACACGGAGATTTACCTCCCGGAAGGGGAGTCGTCCCGTTGAAGAAATACCTCATAGTCTTGAAAGAGATTGGTGTCGCTTGCCCGGTGAGCATCGAGCTCCAGTGGCCAAATGATCCGACTCAAGTCAGGAGCTGGGTTTTCGAGGCTTATTCAGCGACTGATAAGATGATGAGGGAGCTCGGATTAAGATAAGAAACCGAAAGTGACCTCAAACCCATACTCATCAAAACTTTCATCAACCTTCCTCAATAATTAGCAGAACATGTTATTGGAAAATAGAACAGCCATCGTCACCGGTGCCAGCCGGGGGATTGGGAGAGCGATTGCGAAAAAATTTAGCTCTGAGGGTGCAAAAGTCGCAATTAACTACAACAACTCATCCCAAGAGGCTGCTTCTCTCTTGAAGGATATCGAAGTGGATGGCGGGACGGGAATTCTTGTGAAAGCAAACGTGTCAAGATTGGAAGAAGTAAAGCGGATTGTGCAAGATACGATGAATGCTTGGGGGCGCATTGACGTTTTGGTGAACAACGCCGGCATTCATTATCCAGTTGACCTTTTTGAACACACTGAAGAAATGTGGAATGAAACGCTCGACGTTAATCTGAAAGGGACCTACCTCTGTTCGAAAGAAGTTGCTCCGATCATGCTGAACCAAAAGAAAGGCAAGATTGTCAACATATCGTCAAACTCTGGCATGTACCATCCATCTGCGATGCGCTTCGCCGAGTACGTTGCTTCCAAAGCTGGCGTAAATGGATTGACAAAGGCTCTCGCACTCCGTCTTGGTCCATACGTCAATGTGAATGCGATCTGTCCGGGCGCGATCGTTACTGATATGACATCATTCAGAGACTCGGAAGCGAACAAGGCTCTGATTGATGAAACACCCTTGAAGAGGCTGGGAAAAGTGGAAGATGTTGCTAACGCGGCAGTGTTTCTGGCCTCGGATATGTCGGATTTCATCACCGGCGAGCTCATGCTGGTTACAGGGGGCAGAGGAATGCATCAGTAACCTCGATTGTCCAGTGAAGGAATCTTCTTTCAGATGAATAGCGGCCCAGTTTTTTGAGATTAGACCACGGCCGCGTATTTCGAGTCTGATAGTTATCTGAAGACACCGATTTTGACATTGCTCGCAAATTACTCTTCGAATGATCGAGATAAATTCAATAGTGAGTCGTCCAGTCTTACGGTCGTATGACCAGTTCAATCACGGTTCAAAGCAATGAAAAGCTCTTGGACATGCTCCAAAGGATGCTTACAATCAGGAGATTTGAAGAGAGAGTAAAGAAGGAATTTGCAGCTTCGAGGGTCAAGGGATTCGTCCACCTTTACATCGGTGAAGAAGCGGTCGCGGTGGGAGTTTTATCCAACTTACGAGATGACGATTATGTGACTAGTACTCACCGCGGACACGGTCATTGCATAGCTAAGGGTATTGAAATCAAGTCCATGATGGCTGAACTTTTTGGAAAAAGGACCGGCACCTGCAAGGGCAAGGGTGGATCGATGCACATTTCAGATCTGACTTTGGGAATGCTCGGAGCCAATGGAATTGTTGCGGGGGGCGTTCCTCACGCTGTGGGTGCAGCCCTCTCCGCCAAATATCGAGGAACAGACCAGGTAGCTGTTGCTTTCTTCAGCGACGGAGCGCTGAATCAAGGAGTATTGCACGAATCTCTGAACCTCGCTTCGATATGGAAACTACCCGTGATTTTCGTTTTAGAAAATAACCAATACGCGGAATCAACCTCGATCAAGTATGCTACGAGTGTGGAAGACCCTACAGTCAGGGCATCGTCCTACAGCATTCCGGCGTCCAGAATCGACGGTATGGACGTGATGACAGTTTTCGATACCGCGTCAGGAATGGTCGCAAGAGCAAGACGGGGAGAAGGTCCTTCGTACCTTGTCTGTGACACTTACCGGTACATGGGACACTTCGAAGGCGATGATCAGAAATACCGAACGACACAGGAGGTTGACGACTGGAAGAGAGTTGATCCTATAGCGAGGTTCAAGAACTCATTGATCGAACAAGGTTACTTGACCGCAGCCAAATATCGCGAGATCGACGATTCCATTCTGAGAGAAGTCGATGAAGCGGTCGATTTCGCCGAGAAAAGCGAATGGCCCTCGCCCGATGAGGTCATGGACGACATCTACTCTAGCAACTAAAAGGAGAAATATGTTTCATGCAAGTCAGCGAAGTAAAATTCACATTTCTGCAAGCGATAACTAACGCGCTCCAGCAAGAAATGGAGAGGAATGATCGCATCATCGTCATGGGGGAGGACGTTCGAATCTGGGGAGGCGTCTTCGGCAGATTCAAGGGTTTCAAGGAAAAGTTCGGCGATAGCAGGATCATCGATACCCCGATCTCTGAAGCCGGATTTGTCGGGGTCGCTGTAGGAGCTGCTGCGACAGGACTGAGGCCCGTAGTTGATTTGATGTTCGTTGATTTCTTCGGCGTTACCGCTGACCAGATATTCAATCAAGCCGCGAAAATGAAATACATGTTCGGCGGCAAGGCGAAAATCCCGCTTACGATAATCACCATGATCGGCGGAGGATTGTCGGCAGCCGCGCAGCATTCTCAGTGCCTCTATTCCATCTTCGCGCACATTCCTGGAATAAAGTGCGTGGTACCGTCGACTCCCTACGATGCCAAAGGTCTTCTCACTCAAGCGCTGAGGCAGGACGATCCCGTGATGTTCTTCGAGCACAAGTTCCTGCACAGCATTGAAGGAAGGGTTCCGACCGAAAGCTACACCATACCTTTCGGAAAAGCAGAGATCAAGCGGGAAGGCAAGGATGTTACGATCGTCGGATTAGCTCGGACAGTTTATCAAAGTCTGGAAGCGGCTTCGCTTCTAGCGAAAGAAGGAATCAGTGCAGAAGTTCTTGATCCGAGGACAATTGTACCTCTGGACGAGGAAGCGATTTTGAATTCGGTCAAGAAAACAGGTAGACTCGTAGTTGTCGACGAAGATTACCCGCGATGCGGCTTTGCTACCGACGTATCTGCCCTGGTTGCGGATCGGGGTTTCCACTATCTGGATTCTCCGATCAAGATGGTCACTGCCCTAAACTCTCCGGCTCCGTTCAGTCCGGTTCTGGAAGAAGTCTTCCTTCCGAGCACCGAAAGAATCGTCAAGGCAGTTCACGCCTCGTTCGGAAAGTAAGATTTCGCTGCGCCTAACCAGAGCCACTTTCGATGGCTTTTCTCAGGTCCCTGAGAAAATTAGCTGCGATGTGTCCGTCCATCGCCCGATGATCAAAAGTCAGGCTGAGCATCATCATCGGTCTAACTTCTATTTTCCCCGAGTCCACGACTGGCTTGAGGGTGACTTCGCCAACGCCCAAGATTGAAGTTTGAGGAGGATTAATTATCGGGGTAAATGCAGTGATTCCATACATCCCAAGATTTGTAACTGTGAACGTTCCCCCAGAAACGTCTTCCAGCATCAATTTTTGCTGACGGGCTTTCTCGCCCAGTCCCTTAAGGGCGGTTGAAATTTCGCTGAGACCTTTTTTGTTTGCGTTTTTGATTACTGGGACGACCAGACCGGATTCTGCGGCGACTCCCACACCAATATTGATCTCTTCGATAATCTTGATCTGGTCTTCCTCGATCGTCGAATTTAACATGGGGTGATTTTCCAGAGTCTTTGATACTAATTGGACCAGCAGATCTGTGTATGTCGGATGATCATCGGACGACTCGGCTCCCGCTAGAATTTTCTGAAAGCGAGATACCTCAGCTTCCGCCATCAGTGTTACTTGCGCCATCCCCTGCAAGCTGGCAGTCATATTTTCAGCGATGGCCTTGCGGATCGCAGTGAACGGAATCACTTGTTTAACTTTCAGTCCATTGCTCGTTCGGGAGAGATTGGTCTCGATGTAAGCCAGTATGTCGCTCTCAAGGATCATTCCTTCAGGTCCGCTGCCGACAATTCTTGAGAGATCTATTCCCTTTTCTTCGACCAGTCTTTTAGCTCGCGGAGACACTCTCTTCTTATCAGAAGCGGGGCTTTGAATCAGTGGTTGAGCACTTGATTGCTTTCCCGCAATAGGCGCTGGTTTATCCGTTGGACTTGGCGGAGCCACGACATTCTCCGGAACCTGTTCCCCTTGCTGTCCCACGTAAGCGAGAATTCCCCCTACAGGGACGTTTGCGCCCTTTTGTCCTAAGATTTTCAGAAGGATCCCGTCTTGCGGGGATTGAATTTGGCACGTTACTTTGTCTGTTTCTATCTCGGCGATTGTTTCATCTTTTTTTACTCCTTCCCCTTCTCGCTTGTGCCACTTGACGACGGTGGCTTTCTTCATCGTCAAACCAAGTTTAGGGACCGTCACCGCTTCCGCCAAACGTTCACACACTTTTATGGGAGAAATCCGGCGCGTCTCAGTCCGCCAAGTGTAATGAATATTGTGATTTTCATTGCCGAGAAAGCAATACGCATCTTTTCGCCCAAACCGTGAGCGTGTGGGTACGTGTTTCCCAACTTTGCGAGATCCATGGTCATATCAATTAGCTTGGCTTCTTCCTCAATATGCCGTTTGCAATATTGACAATTGACCGTATTTCCTGAAACAAGCAGATCGTGTTTTGCCAGAGCAAGGAAACCGAAAGTGACATCACCGCCTTCTCCCAGGAAGTGGAGAGTTTCCTCCCACTTGTTCGAAATATCTTCAAGAAGTTTCTCTCTTTCGCTTGAGGATAATTGTCTTGACATTAAATCGAATCGACTGTTGGCCTCCCTTTCTTATAAGAAAGTATGAGGATTCAAGTGTGCGACACTCGCGTCAAAAGTCTGAATAACCTCTGCCCGGTGAACCAGTAACATGAGCCACGCAGGAAACAGCAGACTGGAAGGCAAGAAAACAATTGTCACAGGCGCTAGCAAAGGAATTGGAGCTGCCATTGCGAGATCGTTTGTCATGGAAGGAGCCGATGTCTTGGTGAATTATAACAGCTCGGAGACTCAAGCGACCGAATTGGTGGAGTCTCTAAACGATCAGGGCCCCGGAAGAGCTTTTCTTGCCAAGGGGAATGTCTCGAAAATTGACGAGATTAGGACGATGGTTTCTGTTGCAAAAGAGAAGATGGGAAGAATAGATGTGCTGGTCAACAATGCGGGCATCATCATACGAAAGGATTTTCTCTCGTCCACCGAGGAAGATTTTGATAGAACCATTGATGTCAACTTGAAGGGGACTTTTTTCTGTTGCAAGGAAGTAGCTCCGATAATGATCGAGCAGAAGAAAGGATCTATAATCAACATAGCATCGATATCCGGTCTCGCGCAGCCGTCAGCTCTGACGATTCCTAACTATGTGGCGTCAAAAGCCGGGGTGATTGGAGTAACTAGAGCTCTTGCCGTCAGATTGGCACCTTTCATTCGAGTGAATGCGGTTTCCCCTGGTACTATCGAGACGGACATGGTGGCTTCCATGACTGAAGAGGCTAGGAGAAACGCGGTAGCTGAAGCATTGCTCAAGAGGCTGGGAAGACCGGACGAGATCGGAAGTGCTTGCGTCTTCCTCGCTTCGGATGAATCTGATTTTGTCACTGGCGAGATCCTCACTGTCAGCGGCGGAAGGGGCATGCGATGAAGATTCTTGTCGCAGGCGACTCTTTTGTCTCGGTTGAGGATTTCAGAAAGGCATTCTCCGATATTTCAGGAACCTGCGATGTACGCTATATCGAAATGAATGAAGACCAGAAGCTGAATCCAATTTCCGATTCGGAAAGAAGGATTAGGGAGTACCTGGGCTCTCCAAGTCAATTAATCAATGAGATAGATTCGGTTGATTGCCTCGTGGTTCATGGAGCTCCCGTAACTGATCAGGTACTGGATGCTTCTCCCAATCTGAAACTAATCTGTTGCGCTCGCGGAGGGCCCGTTAATATTGATGTTCAGGCCGCAACTGAAACGAAGATCCCCGTAGTAACTGCACCGGGCAAGAATGCGGACGCTGTTGCAGATCTCGCGATAGCGTTCATGATCATGCTATCGAGGAACATTGTGCGAGCTCTGGATCATGTAAAAGCAACAAAAATCGTTGGCGCAGATAACTATGAGGGAAACCAGTTCTTCGGACATGAGCTTGGCGGAAAAGTTCTTGGCTTGGTAGGCTACGGCAGGGTAGGCTCAAAGGTGTGCACGAGAGCCCTGGGGTTTGGAATGGAAATTCTTGTCTATGACCCTTACGTTGACAAATCAAAGATCGAGGCCCCTGGAGTGAAGGTGACGGACTTTCAGAATCTAATATCGGCATCCGATTTTGTTTCTCTTCACGCCAGGGAATCGAAAGAAAACGAATACCTCTTTGGAGAAACGGAGTTCGGGTCAATGAAGCCTGACTCTTTTTTCATCAATACGGCGAGACCGAGCATGGTTGACGAAACTGCCCTGTTCGAAGCGCTGAAACAGAATAAGATTGCGGGAGCAGCGATGGATGTATTGAGGTACAATCCCAATCGCCCCGTTAATCCGTTGATCACTCTGGATAACGTGATTGTAACTCCCCACATTGCGGGAGCAACATTCGAAACAACGACGAAGGGCGCTCAGATCGTTGCAAAACAGCTACAACGTTACCTTTCCGGTCTCGCGCTTGAGACCGTGATAAATCCTGAAGTTCTGAAGAATTAACATCCTTTTAGAAAAGAGTCCCTTCTTTGAAGAGAGAATCAGACCATTTCATAATGGCGGTGGACGCTGGAACCGGCAGCTGCCGGGCCGTCATTTTCGACAAATCTGGTAATCAGGTCTCCTTCTCCCAGCAGGAGTGGTCGCATAAACCGCTCAAGGGTTACCCGACATCGCAGGTCTTCGACACAAGGACAAACTGGGGGCTAATTTGCGTCTGCATTCGGGACGCGATCGAAAAAGCGGGAACCAACGGCTCCAAAATTGATGCTGTCAGTGCGACAAGCATGAGGGAGGGGATGGTCTTGTATGACGAGCGGGGACGGGAGATCTGGGCCTGCCCTAACGTAGATTCGAGGGCGAAGGATGAAGCCACTGAACTTGTAAAGAGTGGAGATGCCAAGAAGATATACTTCATCTCGGGAGACTGGGTCTCCATTACCTCAGTGCCAAGGTTTCTCTGGATTAAGAAACACGAGCCCGAAGTGTTCGGTAAGATCGCGCACATGGGGATGCTTGCTGACTGGATTCTTTACAGATTATCCGACGAATTTGTCACTGAACCCTCCATCGGTTCCAGCTCCGGAATGTTCGACTTGAAGACAAGGTCGTGGTCTCGGGAAATACTGGAGATGGTCGGACTGGAAAGGGAGATATTTCCCCGCGTCATTTCGTCGGGAACCGTCGTCGGGGGAGTTACGAAAAAAGCATCGAGGGAAACGTCTCTCCCCGAAGGGACTCCGGTGGTCGTAGGAGGCGCCGATACTCAGCTGGGCCTCGCCGGGATCGGGGTTTCGAGGCCGGGAAAGGTCACGATCCTTGGCGGAAGTTTCTGGCAACATACAATTTTGCTCGATAAACCGCTCATCGATCCAAAGATAAGATTGAGAACCCTGTGCAGCACCATCGAAGGCCAGTGGATGCTCGAGGGTATCGGATTTTACTGCGGCCTGACCATGCGCTGGTTCAGGGATGCGTTTTGCCAGGAGGAAAAAGAAGAGGCAAGAAGGCTCGGCGTCGATGCGTACGAACTGATGGAAAAGGAAGCAAGCTCGGTCCCTCCAGGTTGCAGTGGTGTATTAGGAATCTTCTCAAACCTAATGAACTCAAAATACTGGGTTCACGCGTCTCCCTCGTTTTTGCAATTTGATATTACGAACCCAAAGTTATCAGGTAAAAAAGAATGCATCCGAGCGATAGAGGAAGCCGCAGGCTACGTTTCGTTAGGGCATCTGAAAATAATAGAGTCGATAACCCGATCAAAACCTCACGAATTGACCTTTGCCGGGGGCGGATCGAAAAGCTTCCTCTGGCCCAGATCCTCTCAGACACTCTGGGAGTGCAAGTCAATATTCCAGTGATCAAGGAATCAACGGCGCTGGGAGCTGCCATATGTGCGGGAGTTGGTGCCGGATTCTACGACAGCTTGCAAGACGGCGCGGCTGAACTGGTAAGAATCGAGAAGACCTTCAAGCCCAGAATGAAGATTCACGAGCAATACTCCGTCCTATATGAAAAGTGGCTTGATATTTATCGGGCAAACCTGAAGATCGCGGATTCTGGATTGTTGAATCCATTATGGCGCGCGGCCGGGACCTAGGGATATGTCCAGCTCGGCTTCATCGAGATCGCATGACCGCTCACGGTCTCTGCGACCATCTTCAACATCGGATCTGTATCCATGTAATAGAACTCGATATTATCGCCCAGACGGCCGCTCATCGCGACTTCGATTCCCTGTTTTTTGAAATCATTCAAGGCTGCATGGACGTCTTCCCGAGGACTGACCACTGAAACGTGGTGCAGACCCTCGCCCCGCTCCTCTAGAAACTCCTTGTAGATGCTGGGACCGTCCAGCGGTTCCAGGATTTCAAAATCGATCGGATCGCAGTGAACTTCGGCCCCGAGCATTGAATAGGAAACCTGCTTCCCGTGCAGGGTTGTGTGATGGAGATTCGGCGGCTTGTGCTCATACACACTCCAGGGCCCCCATCCCAGAATCTTGTGGTAAGATTCCATGGTTTTCCTTAGATCTTTCACGACAACTGCCACTTGAGTAATCCTCATTCCTGCCGGGACTGGAGCTTCTTTCATGTCCGTTATTTCAAGAAGGCTGACTCATTTTAAGCGTTCTTTACGCATGAATAAATTAATAGGCACTGCGCCCCGTTTCTCAAATCTATCGGGATAAGGTGGAAAAGAAAATGGATTGGGGACTAAAAAATAGGTTATCGAGAATGATCAAACCTTCAACGGGACATTCCGTCATGCTTGCGTGCGATCACGGCTACTTCATGGGCCCTACCCACAGGTTGGAGAACCCCAAGAAGACCATCGAACCACTACTGCCTTTTGCAGACACTTTAGCCGTCACTAGAGGAGTACTCCGAACATCGGTTGATCCGAAGTGGGACACTCCGATTTTGCTCAGGGTCTCCGGAGGAACCAGCGTTCTTCATGAAGATCTGAGCGATGAAGGAATCACGACTTCGATGCGCGAAGCTGTCCGGCTGAATGTTTGTGCGGTGGCGCTTTCAATTTTCATTGGAACTGACCACGAAAAACAGACGCTACTTAATCTTGCGAAACTCGTTGACGAAGGAGAAGAGTATGGTATGCCCGTAATGGCAATCACTGCAGTTGGTAAAGAGTTGGAGAAGAGAGACGTGCGCTACCTTAGCCTCGCCTGTCGCATTGCCGCAGAAATAGGGGTTCACGTCGTAAAGACGTACTACTGCGAGGACTTTTCAAAAGTGGTGAACGGTTGTCCGGTTCCAATCGTTGTCGCAGGTGGGCCGAAACTGAACAGCGAGATCGACGTTTTCCAGCTTGCCTACAATGCGATTAGGGAAGGCGCGGTTGGCGTTGACATGGGAAGAAACATCTGGCAGAATGACAACCCCGTCGCCATGATCAAGGGAATTAGAGCAGTAGTCCACGAGAATGCGACGGTTCACGAAGCGACTCAAGTCTTCAACGAGAATAAGAGTTCCCGAGCCGTCGAGAGCTCAATCCAGGCTTAAGATCGTTCGAACTAGCCCGAAAATACCGAGAAAAACACTTATCTCGCTTCGACCTCACGGCGAGGTAACAACTTGCCAGGAAAAAGCATCAACAGTCCCAGAGAGAGACGGGAACTCTTCGCCTCGGAGATGAAGGAGAAGAATATCGATCTCGCGATTATTTCCAATCCGAAGCACATTTTCTACTTCAGCGGTTTCCCTTCCAACCTCAACATGTACCTCACTCTGATGAAGGGGCAGAGATCAACTTCTTTTCTTGCAATCGACAATAGTGGAAAGGCAACTTTTCTCATTGGAAGGGGAGAGCTCGTTAATCCCTGGGTTGCAAAACAATCCGGGAAAAATGGTTTGGAGCTCGTCTTTGAAGGGGAAATATCAACTTACATTGATTATGACCTAAATGAGCGGATGATCACGTATGCCGACACCCTTTCTTCCGAGTTTCAAAAGTGGTACAGGAAGCACTCGGGAATCCGAAGGCTCGGGATCGAGGAGTGGCATCTTCCAGACATCTTCAGATCGGCCATATTGAGTGGCGGCGGTGGGCCCGAGCTGGTCGGAATTTCTCGGACCATCCTCTCGATGCGTAAGACTAAGGGCAGCGACGAAATCGAGAATCTAAGATCAGCAACCAAAATGATAGATTACGCCTACAAGACCGCGCAGAAAAATTCGAAGCCTGGAAAAACGGAAATCGATGTTTATCGGAAGACCAATTTTCGCGCCTTTGAGAAGTTCGGTCCGTTCGGCTGGATAATCGGGGACTATGCTTCAGGAGAAAGGTCTCTGGAAGTGGGCGGCTGGGCTACAGGTCGTAAATTCAAAAAGGGAGACACGATCATCTTGGATCTCCAGGCCTCTTACAACAACTACTGGTCGGACCTTTGCAGGACCTTTGTCATAGGCAAGAAACCTTCGAAAAAACAGGAGAAGGTCGCAGAGACTCTGGTAACGGCGCTTGATCGTGCGCAGGAGATAATGAAGCCGGGTACGAAGGGAAAGGAGATCTACGCCGCCGTGAACAACGAAATTACAAAGGCAGGCTATCCTAAACTTTTGCACCACGCCGGTCACTCGATCGGACTGGACGATCAGGAACCCCCGTGGTTCATTCCCAATTCAGAGGAGACGGTTGAGGAAGGGAGCGTGGTCGTCGTTGAGCCGGGAATATACACGGAAGAGACGGGCGGCATCAGACTAGAAGACGCGTTCGTAATCACCAAGAAAGGTAACGAAAGAATCTCTTCGTACCCATTGAGTCTGGACTAGAGAATCTCTTGTCGGCCCCCGAGACGTTAATTACGAGTTCCCATTGATTCTTAGAAAAAAATTCTGCCGTTTCGCAACCACGCGATCGTTTTGACGGCTAAGCTCCGTTCAAGCTCTGTAAGTTCAGAAGAGCTTGAAACGAGCTGAACGGAGCTTAGAGAGCTCGAAACGAATTGAACGGACGCACAAAGTCACGATGGAGTGAGGGGCCCCCTAAGGGGGGTTGTGCAACCGCGCGAATTACTCAATGGATTTGCTTTCTATTAGCTTGTTTCATCTATCAGTAGCTGAAACGGAGCTCGAAAAGTCGAGTTATTCCTAAGAAGGAATTCATTATATTGCCCGAAAGTTCCGAGTCCGAGTGTAATTCAATTGAAACCGAAATTTGACTTGGGTTATCAGATCTCTCTGGAGCAGTTTCAGCCCGATGTCGCGCTGGAACACGTCGTACTGGCGGAACAGGCCGGATTCGATTCGATCTGGGCCAGCGATCATTTTCTTCCGTGGTTTCACACTAATGCCGCATGCAGCTTCGCCTGGACATTCATCGCCTCTGCCGCTCAAGCGACTAAGAGGATAAAATTCGGAACCGGGATCACCTGCCCCATTCTCAGGTACCATCCAGGGATTGTTGCGCAGGCTTTTGCTACCATGGAATACATGTACAACAACAGAATTTTTCTTTCGCTTGCAACAGGAGAGGCCCTGAATGAGATGCCGCTGGGGTTCAAGTGGCCGCCCTATTCGGAGAGGGTCCAGCGACTGGAAGAGGCGATCGAAGTTATCCGCAGACTATGGACGGGCGAGCTTCAATCTTATCGCGGAAAGTACTTCAAGCTGAACAAAGCAAAACTGTACACACGGAGCAAAAACAAGATTCCCATTTACGTGGCGGCGAGCGGGCCCACGGTCGCCGAGGTTGCTGGAAGATTGGGAGACGGGTTCCTTACGCCGCCGGCGACCGACGAAACCTACAGAGATGTCCTCTTTCCGGCTCTGGAGAAAGGGCTGAAATCATCCGGCCGGGCGATGGAAGATTTCTCGAAATCGCTCGAAGTCTGGATGACCTACGACGAAGATCCGGAAGCAGCACTGAACGCTGCTCGCCCCTGGGCGGGATCGACGATGCCCGTTTTCTACAAGATGGCTGTGTTCGATCCAAAGGAGATCGAGGCGCACGGCGACATGGTGGGAAATGAACAACTGTCCAGATCGTGGATTGTCGGCACTTCCGCGGAGCCATTCATCAAGGCAATCGAGAAGTACAGGAAGATCGGCTTCGATCAGATCCACATAACGAGCTCGAGTCCCAGCCAGCCAAAGTTCATTGATCTGTTTCGAAGGGAAGTGATTCCCTACTTCAAGTCCTACACAAGTTGATGAGGTGGCAAAGCGTTGAACTTTAGATTCAACGTAGTAAGATTATCCGACATCTACGTGAGGTTTATGCTCATTTAATAGAACTGATTAGCTGTTACCGATATTCGCCGAAGTAGTTTCGCAGGATCGTCATTGGAAGGAACACCTTAACGACCTTACGTCAACTTGACTACTTACAGGACACGACTAATTTTTGAACTGCACCTTGGAACCAGTTTTCGCTTTCGCCATCTGGAAGGCTTCATCAGCGTGATCCAGATCAAACCGATGACTCACAATGGCTTCCGCTCTAACCAATTTGTTATTCAAAAGATGGATAGCTTCTTCGTAGTGTTTCCAGGCCGAGCCGTAGGAGCCCCTCATGGATATCTGCCTCCGCACAAGATCCGATACTGGCAGCAAAACATCTTCCGGAAAAATTCCAATGACAATAATCTGTCCTCCCTTTGATACCAGGGGAACGGCGGATCTCAGTGCCGCCGGAGCTCCGGCCGCTACAACCACAACATCGAACCCATACCCATCAGTCATTGAATTCATTCTTTCCGTGGGATCAATTTTCTCTGTATTCATTGTCTCGTAAGATAGATTTGTCTTGGCCAGTTCTAGCCTGTACTCATCAATTCCAATCCCAAGGATCAATGGATCACTAACGCCTTTCGCTCGCAGGATTTCTGCTGAAAAAAGTCCGAGCGGGCCGGGACCTATGACGCAGGCAGTGTCACCCACGTCGATCTGTGTCGAGACATCCTCGAGGGCGTTCACCACGACCGAAAGCGGTTCGACCACTCCCGCTTCCAGAAATGAAACTTCGCTAGGAATTCGATGGAGGTACTCTTGATCCACTGCGACAAATTCAGCGAACCCACCGTTGCGATGCATTCCAAAGACCGTGAAATTTCGGCAGATGTTTGTCGTACCTCGTCTGCAGAACTTGCATTTCCCGCAGTAAAGAACAGATTCGACGGACACCCGATCACCGATGGCGAAATCGTTAACTTTTTTCCCGACCTCGACTATCTCGCCAGCAAACTCGTGGCCCATGATTGTCGGAACTTTCGCAAATTTCTGGTAGGCCGCAGTATAGTTGTAAAATCCAAGATCGCTCCCGCAAATTGAGGCAGCCCGCATTTTGAGGAGAACATCATTTTCACCAATCTTGTCCGGATCTGTCTCGATTACCTCTAGACCCGGTTCTCTCTTTGTCTTGGCTACCGCTTTCAATTCCGGGAAAACTTCGCGTTGTCAATTGTATAAGCGTAATGGGACGACGAAACTATTTCACGGAGAATTGACTCAACATCGTTCTAGACCTGCTTCATTTTTAGCACTAAGTCGAGCGGGAAACCCCACGGGTTTCACAGTAGTTGCGAACGAATCTAGGCGATTTCCGGCCGCAATTATTATGGCCAGCCCGCCTTAGGGCTTGTTTCCGACGTTCCAATTGAGGTTCAATTCGAGAAAGCTGTATGAATTCGTAAAGAAAAACATCTCAGGACTGCTGACATATGAGCTGAAGGAGAGAGCGATTTATTCCAAGAATGAACACCTAAACCTGCTCATCTCGGCGAGCTTGGTAAATGGATTTGCTGAAGGTGTTTCGAAATCTCTAGGCGAATCACCGACTGCAGAAACTCTTCTTTCGTACATTAAATCACAAAGAGAAGCGAGAGTCAAACAAATCTTCGATAATTTGATAGACGGGAATGTGAAGGATCTTAGAAAAAGAAGAAAATTACGCGTACCAGTCCCTGTCGCTTTGGATCTGCATGATGTCATGTACTACGGTAATCATGAAGAAACACCGATGGTCATTGGAACCATGCACAGGGACGGAAGCAATTATTCATTCAAGTACCTTACAGCTTCTGTTCTAGCAGATGGAGAAAGACTGATCGTAGCTGTTACAGGATTAGCATCAGGCTCGGAACTTGTCTCGTCTACCACACAAATTGTGCGAAAACTGCAAGAAGAGCTGAAAATAAGAATTCGCTATCTGGTTTTTGACGGCGGATTCTTTCACACAAATCTACTCAGATTTCTTGAGGAATCTGGACTCAAGTACATCGTGCGAATGGCTCCAACCTACAAGACAAAGAAAATGAGGCTCTGGCAGGGTAGGAGGTTCACGTACACTACTAGCGGACACAGGAGGAGGGAATCTGAACAAGCCTCGTTTGAAGTTGTAGTGGCATATGACAAGACAAAGGATTACAAGTACCTGTTTGCAACAAATCTTCCCTACAAAGCTGAAACAATCCTAAGGCTATTCAAGAACCGTTGGGGCATAGAGACAAGCTACCGAATGTCAAATCAATTCCTGATAAAAACAACATCAAGGAACTACGTGGTAAGATTGTTCTACTATCTCTTTGCATGTCTTGTCTACAATTCGTGGGTCATGTACAATGCCAACCAAGAGCTGCTCCATCCGAACGAATCGGTGGAAGTAATACAAATGAAACTCTCTCTCATCGGTCTAATCATGAACAAGTCATTTGACATGAAAGGAAAGCATACTTGATTCGCAACTACTGTTCAGCCGTGGGATGAAAGCGAGCATTTTAATTAAGTAAATGTTATCCATTTTTTCCCGTGCCACGGGGCTATCTCCCTTCCCAGACTTCAGTCCACTTCATGAACTATCACTTCGTCTGGTGCCCCAAATACAGGCGAAAGGTTCTCGTTGGAAAAGTTGAAGCTCGACTCAAAGCTTTACTTCAAGAGAAAACAGATGCTCTCGGCTGCAAGATTATCGCACTCGAAATAATGCCGGACCATATGCATCTATTCATCCAGGCTACTCCGGTGATCGCACCAAACCGGATCATCGCGGCTCTCAAGGGTTATACTTCCCACGAGCTCAGAAAGGAATTCCCAGAACTTGCAACCCGGCTTCCTACTCTTTGGAGTCGAAGCTACTTTGTTTCAACACACGGACACGTCTCATCCGACACGATCAAGCAATACATTGCAGAGCAGAAAGAGATTTGATCACCTACAAGTTCAGGATCTATCCAAGCACGCAACGAGAGAGAAGCCTCAACGAGACTCTTGAAACATGCAGGCGTCTATACAACAATCTTCTTGCGGATCGGAATGAGAATCGGACTGGATTCTACCAACAGAAAAGACAGCTCGTGCCTTTGAAGCGGGACAATAAATATCTCAAGGTTGTATTCTCCCAAGTCCTGCAGGACGTAGCCCTGAGACTGGACAAGGCGTTCCAAGCATTCTTCAAAGGGCTGATGAAGTATCCGAGGTTCAGGAAATACGGTCGCTACAACTCCTTCACCTATCCTCAATCCGGCTTCAAGCTGAAAGGTGGCACGATCTACCTGAGCAAAATTGGGAAGATCAAGATTGTGCTACACCGAAAAATCTCCGGCGTCATCAAGCGTGTGACCGTTATCCGGGACGTCGACCAGTGGTTCGTGGCACTGCTCGTCGACGAATCCAATCCGACTGTGAAATGCTCCGATGGAAAAATTGGCGTGGATGTTGGGATCTCGAGTGTAGCAGCTCTCAGCGATGGGACCCTTATAGAAAACCCACGCTACTTGAAGGGGAGTGTGCAGAGAATCAAGTCTTTTCAGCGAAAGCTTTCACGAAAGAAGAAGGCTTCTCAGAACAGGGAGAAGGCACGGATCGTTCTCGCCAAGGCGTGGAGAAAAGTGCGGAGACAGAGGGAAGACTTCTGCCATAAGTTTTCGAATGACCTTGCTCGGAAGAACAAGTTGGTTGTATTCGAAGACCTGAAGATTCTGAACATGGTGAGAAACCACAATCTCGCATCAGCAATATTGGATGCCACCTGGGGGAAGCTACGCGTAATGACTGCTTACAAGGCAGAAAGGCGTAGCGGGCGAGTCTTACTCGTCAATCCCATTGGCAGTTCGCAGAAATGCTCTAGATGCGGATAGCTCTCGCCGACGAAACTCACTCTGAAGGACAGAGTGTTTCATTGCGAGCGTTGTGGTCTTGAACTGGACCGTGACGTGAACGCAGCTCGCAATCACCTGAAGCTGGGACTGGAGCAGTCCCTTGTGGAGACAGAGCCTCTACTGATCACACGGATCAGCAAGTTTCAGTCAAGGAAGCAAGAAGCCCACGAATAAATTCAAGGGTAGTTCACGAAAACTCCGGTCTTGATCTTTAAGTGCAGATTCGTTGGTTTAGGAAGGTATGCACTATTTGCTTTTTTATGATGTCGTTGAAGACTACGTGGAAAAGAGAGCACCGTTCAGGGGAGAGCACCTAGAGAGGGCACGAAAGTCCTACGACAAAGGAGAACTCGTTCTTGCGGGAGCACTAGCCGATCCCTCCGATGGGGCAGTGTTTGTTTTTTCAGGTTCTCACCCTGGAGCTGCCGAGGAGTTTGCGAGAAACGATCCATATGTTAGAAACGGGTTAGTCACGAAATGGAATGTCCGAAAATGGGCCACTGTCATTGGTGATGGAGCTACTCCTCCGCAAAATCCGTACTAAATTTTGGTTTTAGAACTCGCAGCAATCTATTTCGAAGGCTCGTAAAAATCTACTTTTCCGCAATTCGGGCACCGAAATAGGACGAAGGCCTGGGTTCTTGCATCGGGATTCCACCCCGACAGGAACATACCTCCAAATCCGGTGTATTCACTAACTTTCGAATGAAAGTCACCGGCATTTTCCATGAAATGTTGGCAGTTCGAGCATTTTTTGTCGCTGGTCATGACTCGCTAGTTTGATAGAGTGGAATTTTAGTTTTGTCAATTTGGTCGATAACTATCGAAAAAGAGGAATCAACCTCTTTGACCTAATCTCTTCTGTATCACAAAGCATATCTTCCGGACGCTAGTACAGGACACCTGATAGAACTTGAAGCCAAAAAGTGCAAAGAAGAAACCAGCAAAGTCAAAAGCAAAAAAGACAGCAACCCGAGCCTCCAAGACTCCGGCAAAAACTACATCGAAGCTCCCGGCCGATACGTTTGATGCTTGGATCGCGAAACAGGTGAGAGCGAGCAAAAAAGAAGGCGCAGTCACGCCATCTGCCCATGCGGAAGTCGTTCTGCCAAAGGGTACATTCGAGCTCTGGATAGAAAAACAAAAGCCCAAAGAAACTACCTCTCGTAAGCTAGATTCAGAAGTAACTCCAGATACATTCGATCGCTGGATGGAAAAACAAAAGCCCAAGGAAAATGTGTCTCCCAAACTCGATACCGCAGCGGCTCCAGATACGTTCGAGCTCTGGATGTCGAAACAGGTCGCATTGAAGGAATCAGCAGATGCGAATCAAGAGGCCGCTCCGGCAGAAGCGCCTGCTCAATCAAATCCTGCTTGAGAACATTTAGAGCAGTGACTTCTAGCAATCGTTATCCGCACTGTGACCAGCATTGAGCATGAAGGGCAAGGTCTGCCTAGTTACCGGGACAAGTACCGGCATCGGAAAGGCTACAGCGATAGGATTGGCGAGGCTCGACGCCACCGTCGTCGCGGTAATGCGAGATTCAGAAAAGAGCAGGGCCGCGCTTGAAGAAATCAAGACCCAAAGCGGAAAGGCTGACTCGGTAGTGCATCTTGCGGCCGATCTTTCATCTCAAAAGTCGATCGGGGAACTCGTGAAGAAATTCAACAGCCAGTTTGACCGACTGGATGTGTTGCTGAATAACGCTGGTGTGAACCAGTTCCATCGCATGCTGTCTCCTGACGGGATTGAGATGACCTTTGCGGTCAACGTCCTGGCGCCATTTTTGCTGACGACTATGCTTAACGACAAATTGAAGTCCAGCGCGCCGTCGCGAATCGTGAACGTAAGCTCGGCCGCATCAAACAATGCCAAGATTGATTTTGACGATCTTCAGGGAGAAAAAAAGTACAGCTCTTTTCGAATCTACGGACAATCAAAACTTGCGCTGAACTTGATAACCGTAGAGTTCTCGCGGCGCCTCGAAGGCACCGGAGTCACAGCAAACTTTCTGCATCCCGGGGTCATCAGGACTGAACTCGGTACCAGGGATGTAAATCCGATTTTCAAAGCGATTGCCGCGTTCGTCAAGCTGTTCATGGCCTCTCCAGAGAAGGGCGCGAGAACTTCGATCTATCTTGCGTCTTCTCCAGATGTTGAAGGTGTAACTGGAAAATATTTCGCAAACCAGAAACAGGTCAAGGCAAATCCTATCTCATATGACGAGCCAACCGCGAAGCGGCTGTGGAAGATCTGCGAGGAAATGACCGGACTTTCGATCCCTACCCAACCAGCCAAATCAATCTGACATTTGAAAATGAAGCTTGGCTAATCAGGCTTCGACGAGAGTTTCAGTGCTCCTGACTCCGGCAAGCGAGTTAACCAGGCTTGTGAGTTTTGTTATTCCAGAGTAATCCGCCGCCTTCACAAACGCGATCAAGTCGTACCTGCCATAAGCAACGAAAGCCTTCTTGACTCCGGTTAACTTTCTAACGGCATCGAGTACTTCGTCTGTCTGGATCGGCGTAGTCTTTACGAGGATGCAGGCGTTCAATTCCATTTTTCAAGACCTCTTTTTCAGGTTTCGACCTCTGGCATCGTTTCAGTGAAAACTACGCCAGCCAGTCTGTTTACTTTGAGGGTCGCTTTTCCAAGTTCTTTGCTACTGGTCGATTCGAGATCAGCCACAACGTCGTATCGCCCGAGTACTGGGAACGCGTCCTTTACGGACGAAATCTGCTTCAACCTATCAACGACCTCTTGATACTTTCCTTTTTCCGTTCTGATCAGCATGCACGCCGAAGTCATGAATACTAGTAAAAATTCACTAGGCAATAAAGGTCGCTAGCTGATTGTTGGCCATTTCGGATCTATTATTGAAACTTTATTCCAGAAGATCATTAAATTCTTAAAAGTGCCGTCTTTCTCTCGTGTAATTTGTGCTGTCCAGAAAATCCAGATTGCGACACGCAATCAGTAGAGGGGCAAGTATTGGAATTGTCGTCGTTGTAATTATCATAGTAATCGTTGGCGGGTATGCAGCCCTGAATCTCAACAGGGCCACAACGTCTTCCGTACCAACCTCATCTTCTCTTGCAACCACATCTTCCAGCTCGTCGTCGCCTACTTCGAGCTTTTCCTCTGCATCTAGCACGTCTGCCGCTTCTAGCCAATCAACCAGTTCCGTTTCCACTCCTTCTTCGTCTTCATCTTCATCGACATCTGCCACCAGCTCATCTTCAGCATTGACCGGCCCGGAGAACAGAAGCCAGCTCGTGGTTGCAGAGAATGAGCCTCCTAATTCTTACGATCCGTCATCTGGATTCTTTGCCGGAGAGGACGAAATCCTCGTCAACACGTACCAGGAGCTTGTGATGTTCAACTATACCAGTCTTCAGGAGTTCGCTCCGATACTTGCACAGAACTGGACCATATCTGCAAATTATCTGAATTATACACTCAACTTGAGAAATGACGCCTATTTTGCAAACGGTAACCCGTACAACTCTTCCGTTACCTGGTTCAATTTCAACCGGGTAATCCTCATGGGACAGATCGGGGCATTTTACTTTACAAATCTGATCTACAACGGAACGACCGCTTTCGCGACAGGGTATTCAATTTCTAACGGAGTCGACAACGCACTGGTAGCCGGCGGTTATCAGCTTTCAACGACGAACTCTACATTGAGACAGAAGCAAGCGGCGACAGATCTCGCGGCGATCTTGAGCAACTTCAATCCGTCAAACAGCACGATCCAGAAAATAATGAGTTATCCGGATCAGGCGATCGTTGCTACCGGGACTTATTCCGTGCAGTTCAATCTTGTAAATCCCTACCTGAACTTCCTTCAAGTTCTCTCCGTGCCTGGTGCCGGTCAGGTGGATCCGTCATTTGTCGATGCAAATGGAGGAGTGGTCCCGAACACAGAGAACACTTTCGTCAACACTCACACGATGGGGACAGGTCCGTATCAAGTCCAGAGCTGACGTCCAGGGTGAGGTAGCTACCTTGGTTGCGAACCCGAACTACTGGGCTTCGAAACTTGCTTCGGGTTCAAGCAACATCATGCTTTCCCCTCCGAAGATTCCAGTCGTGATTCTTGAGTACTCGACGGCCAGCAGTCAGATTATTCAGAGCATTACCAGCAACTCAGCATCGCTGGTCGGACCGCTGTCGATTTCCGCCCTTTCTCCAAATTATCTACCATCTCTTTCCTCTACCTCCGGCATTTCGGTTCCTTCACTTCCCAGCGCTCCAAAATTCTTGTTTCTCACAGGTATGATGGACACAGAGCAGTATCCATACAACATTCAGGACTTCAGGCTGGGGGTCGTTCACGCAATAAACTACTCCGAAATTTTGAGCTCTGTTGGCAGCGGCTATACGGAGACGTACGTTGGTCCCATGGCACCTGGGTATCCTTACTACAATCCGGGCAACCTGACGAATTATTCGTTTAATCAGAACATGGCAATCAACTACTTTGTCCAGGCGGGATTCAAACTTAGCCTGCCTAACGGGACTGTGGTCAATCCAAATGGAAATGCTCTGCCCACGAATCTCTCCATTACTTACGTCACGTCCGATCCGGCCGAGACAAAGATTTCGCAGGAGATGCAGGCGACTCTAGCTAGCATTGGAGTAACGTTCACATTGAACGGCGTAACGACACAGGGGGAGGAGAATGCTATATCCCAATCAGGCGGCAACCCGAGTTACCCTGGGCTGCTAATCTGGTACCGGTACCCAAGCTGGGCGGATGCGGTGTATCAGGATCTTGTGCTATTGAGCAACGTAGAGTATGGGGGGATCAGCGGTGACGTTTCTTGGTTTAACGACACACAGGTTAACGACTTGACGGCGAATCTACCCTTCTATACAAACTCTACCCAGATCAATTCAACAGTTGCTCAGGTCTACAATCTAATGTACCAGCAGGCTCCCGACATTTGGCTGTACGCCGTCGATCCGTACTGGATTCAGAGGACTTATGTGACGGGAGTCATCGATAACTCGGGAATCCTCGGATACTACTTCCCTCTCATCGGTTACACAGGTTCGTGATCTTCAGGAAAAGAAGATCAGCTTCTAATCATTGTAGAGAAAACAGGAAACCGAAGTTTCTGCTTCTTCTTTCACCGGGAGAAGGAGAGGCTCTTTTTCTCTACACTTTTCCATCGCGAACTGGCAACGCGACTCGTACCTGCATCCCTTGGGCAGTGAGATCATGCTCTGAGGATCACCAGATCTTGCGATGCTTTCGGGAAGAGTGGAACCCAGTTTTGGGGCAGAGGCAAGGAGAGCCTGAGTATAGGGATGTTTTGGACGCGAAAGTATGCTCGCCGAAGGGCCGTACTCAACGACCTTGCCCAAGTGCATAATCGCGACGTTGTCTGCCATGAATTTCGCGACGTTCGGGTCGTGAGAAATCAGAATATAGGTGAGATTCTTGATTCTCTGAAGATCTATTAAGAGATTGAGAACCTGCGCTTGAATCGAAACATCGATAGAAGAAGTCGGCTCATCCAAAACTATGACCTCCGGGTCGCTGATGATAGCCCTAGCTATCGCAACTCTCTGCTTCTGACCTCCGCTCAACTCTAAAGTTCTTCTTGCGAGCAGGTCACCCTCGAGCCCGACGAGCCGAAGGGATTCAGTCACCTTCGAGGAAACCTGAAGTTTTGTCAAGCCGAACTTGCTGATGGGTTCCGAAACGCAACTTGAGACGCTCATGTATGGATCGAGCGAAGATCCGGGATCCTGGAACACCATCTGGAGTCTCCCCCGTTTCGCTCCGCGGTCGCGGACAAATTTTACTGATTCATTGTTGAGGCTAATCGAACCGGAATCTATCTTTTCCAACCCGACTATCATTCGGCCAAGAGTCGTCTTGCCAGATCCACTCTCTCCGAGTATCACGAGAGTCTGGCCTCTGATCACCTGAAGGGAAACATCGTCTACTGCGCTCACGAACCGCAACGGTTTGCCCCGTCCAATCAGGCTAATCCAGAAGCTAGATTTTCTCTGCGAGAATCTTTTGATAGTATGGTCTATCTGCAAGAAGCTGCCTAGTTTTTCTGTTGGACTTTCCTCTGAGACATTATTCAACCGTCGCATCCTCCTCCGCTTCCCCGTAATTGACGCAACGAACATAGGTTCCCGTGCCGAGGCTCATCAACGCGGGGACCCTCCTCTTGCATTCATCGTGAGCCAGCGGACATCTGGGATAAAACGCGCACATGTTCTCTATTCCATTTAACCGAAATGAACCTTTGATTGCGTCAAGATACCCCTCGTTCTTCGATTTCGAAGGGATGCTTTTGATCAGACTCACTGTGTAGGGGTGCTTCGGTTCAAAGAGAATCTGTTTCGAAGATCCTATTTCCTGTATCATTCCTCCGTAGAGGACGGCGATTCTATCGCTAATTGATCCCGCTACAGCGAGATCGTGGGTGATAAAAATCACGGACATTCCAGTTTCCTTGATTATGTCTTTCAGGAGCAGGAGCACTTGAGCCTGGGTGGTGACGTCAAGTGCGGTAGTCGGTTCATCCGCTATCAGGAGACTGGGTCTTTCCACGAGGGCCATCGCGAGCATTATTCTTTGATTTTGTCCGCCGGACAGCTGATGCGGATAACGCTCCATGAGGTCCTCTGCGTCTCCAATCCTGACAGCTTTCAGGACATCAACCACCTGGTTCAAGATCTTAGAGCGGTTCTCTTTCTGTCCTGATCTTTTATCGCGAACCTTGATCGCTTCGCGAATTTGGTCTCTGACCCTCATCAGAGGATTCAGACTCATGAATGGATTTTGAAAAATCATGAAGATCTCGGTGCCGCGAATGGAGTCCATGCCGCGGGTCTTTAGATTGGTGATGTCTTTCCCCCGGAAAATTATCTTCCCACTCTTCATCAAAGATGAATTCTTGGTCAGCAGACGCGATACTGCGAGGGCGAGGGTCGTCTTCCCAGAGCCACTTTCACCGACAATAGAGAGTATCTCTCCCTGTTTCACTGAAACTGATACGTCCCTTAGCGCGGGAACATTCCCACTCGCGGACCTGTAGTCGACGCTGAGATCCTCGATCCTGAGGAGATCCGAATCTTGCAAGATCACAGCTCTCCCGCGAACATGTCGCGCAACCCGTCGCCCAGAAGTGCCGCCCCTATGACAATGACGGTGATGACGATGCCCGGTAACATGGAGTACCACCACTGTCCCGGAAAGTAATTGAGTCCCGAAGCCACCATCGTTCCCCATTCGGGTGCTGGAGCGGGAACTCCAAGTCCCAGAAAGCTCAAAATCGAATAGACGAGGATCGTATTCCCGAGATCTATTGTGGCATAGGAGATCAGAGTATTAAGCGAAGAACGAAATACGTGCTTTACGATAATTCCGAAACTAGACAACCCCGAGAGAAGCGCTGCATCGATGAACTTTTGGTTCTTTATCTTGAGGGTCTCGCCTCGAAGGAGTCTCGCGTACGAGGGCCACCAGACAACAACGAGTGCAATGATCGCATAGACCACATTTCTTCCCAAGGTCGCCTCTATGGTCAGGGCCAGGATTAGCGCGGGAAAAGCGAGGAAGAGATCAGTAACTCGCATATTGATCTCTTCGACGCCCTTACCAAAGTAACCCGCCGGGTAACCAACGAGAGCTCCAATTGCGATCCCGCCTGTGATAACAAGAATTGAAACTGCTGCATCAGTCGGAGCAGCATAAAGCACTCTGCTCCAAATGTCCCGCCCGAGATCGTCAGTTCCCATCAAATGTGTGGCCGAAGGCGGAAGAAGCGAATTCGAAATCGAAACCAACAGTGGGTTGGAAGGTAAGAGTGCCCATCCGATTGAAGGTGCCTTGATAGTTGATGCGATCACCTGCAAGATTCCTTCGATAAGGGACCATCCGTAAAATGCGCTGATTATCACAAGTCCTATGAGAGATGAGGGCCTTGAGGCGAGTCTGCGAAGACCGCCAATTGCTCGCTTCGTGTTGAGAACGATCATGAATTTCTAATCGATCCTCACGCGCGGATCAACAGCGGCGTAAAGTAGATCCGCAATGAGATTGATGACAATAACCGAGATGGTAATTACGATGACGGACCCGATCAAAGTCGGGTAGTCGTAGTTGTACAGCGACTGAGTGATGAGATATCCCATGCCTTCATAGCTGAAAATTTCTTCGATTACAATTGAGCCGGCAATCAGGTACGCAAATGTCAGCGAGATCACCGTGATAACTGGGATCAATGAATTCTTCAGAGCATGCACATAGGTCGCCCTTCTTTCCCCCACTCCCTTCATTATCGCCGTTCGGACAAAGTCAGAGCGCAGGTTCTCCAACATCGAGGAGCGCATGATTCTGGTGATCAAGCCGAACGAGATGAGGGCGAGTGCAACAGCTGGAAGAATCAAATGCAGGACGGAAGAATAAAAGAAAGTGTAATCTCCGTCGATCAGGGCGTCGATCGAGATAAGACCCGTGACCTGGTGTGGAAGCGTTAGAGCGGGATCGGCGAGCTGACTCGGTGGGAATATGTGATTGTTGTACGCAAGGAAAAACTGTAGCAAGAGAGCTACAAGAAAAGGGGGCATGCTCCAACTTAGAAGATAGGCGGCGCGGACGGCGTGGTCTCCTGCACGTTCCTGATGGGCGGCAGCAAAAGCTCCGCTGAAGATTCCCAGAATTATCGTGATCCCCATCGCGACGAATGTGAGCTCGAGAGTCCTCGGAAAGTAGGTCTCGATCAGAACAGAGACGGGTTGATGAAAGAACGGCGAGTTTCCCAGGTTGAGGGTAAACACGTCAATGAGGTAATAATAGAGCTGAGTCGTAACAGGCTGATTCAGGTGGTATTCGTTGATCACCGCCTGTACCTGGATCTTTGAAGCGTGGGGCCCAGCCCAGACATTTGCAGGGTTCGACGCAATGATGTGGGTGAGTAAAAAGGTGAGGATGACTACTCCAATGACTAGAATAAAGGAGTAGATTGACCGCTTGATTAGGAAACTAACAAAACCCATCCGGTCTTGATCGGCCTCTACCAAAAATCAGGAGTAGTCTCTAAGTTTACTCGGATAAGCGCATATCCATTCATGCGGAAAGAGTCTCGAAAGGAATGTAATCGTAATTGAGTCCAAAACGCCTCGGTCCGAAGAGCTCCAGCCCTCGTTCTTTTCTCCATACTTTGTCAATGCTCGCGCCGATGACGACAACCTGCATTCCCTCCTTCAATCGATCATTCGTAATCCCCAGCCCAGTTTCCGGCTCAAGAAAAATAATCAAATCGGGCGGCATTACTGCGGGCTTTTCGTCAATCCAGCACATGATGTGCTCGTTCATGATCCAGGTCTTCAATGTCGATCCTGAAAAATTTTCGGAGCCTTTGACATACGAATCTGCGAAAAGGAACCCTCTTTCGTCTTTCCAAGAATATTTGGAAATAGTTCCTTCGAATATTTTTTTGCCGTGGTCCAGCTTACCTGTAATTTCTTTAATTGGATCTTTTTTAGAACTGATCGCCTCTCTTCTCGCTTTTCCTAGCTCGATGCATTTCGAGATAGTACCTTGAACTACACACTTTTTCGCTTCAGCCGTGGACATTGGACTGTCAACCACTGCGACGTGACCGCCCGAAATTACGCTTGAGTATCTAGCGAGAGCTTCGTAATCGTCGATGTTTGCGTATCGCTCGATCAGGATTTCGTTCCCCGTCTCGCTCGCGATAGCTGCCGGGACCATTGACACCCCGAAGATGTGAGTGGTGCTCTGGTGAAGCTCGGCCCAGCTCGCCCCATCAAGTCTCCATCTACCGCAGGTATGTCCAGCTTGGCCGCTATTGCGAGTGAAGCTGCGGTATTCCCTCCCCCGATCTCAGTAGCGACGGTAGCTGAAATTTTCTTTCCCAGTTTCTCCCCCAGTATTTTGAAAGCAACTCGAATTGGATCATCCACTGTTTTGGGCGCTTTTTTCTTGTTTGCATTGACGGGAGCGACAGAACCCACAAAATACGGACTAACAAATCGATCCAGATCAGAGAATTCATCGAGAGTCCAGACGTTGATCCTTTTTCCTGCCTCGTGTTGCCCCATCATCGATTTCAGTCCATCCTGAGGATTTCCCCCACCGCCGACTCCCAGTATCGTCGCGCCAACTATCAGATCCTCAATTTCTTGGACAGAAAGCTCTCTCTTCATTTTTCTTGCATTGAAAACTTTGGACGAGGGTAATAAGAATTGTATCCCCACAGGTTATTTTTAAGAAACTCAAGATGTGAGAATGAAACAAAAATGTCACGTTCAGTTTCGCAACGGAAAAAGGTTCAAGGTAAGGAATCAGATAGAACTGCGAGAAAACTAGTCGGAGATCTCCTGAAAACCAAGAAGGGAGAATCCGTCGCCATTACGTGCGACACCGAGAGTGACCAGAATTTCGTCCTCGCCGTTGAGAAGGCCGCGACCGCTCTCGGAGCAATGCCGATCGTCATAGGGACAAACGCACCGCCCCACGTAGGAAGAGCGGCTGAACCCTACCTTCCGCTCGACAGCCTGGTTGGCGCTGTCAAGGAGTCCGATGTCTGGATTGAGCTCAATGGGAAGTGGTTGTTGTACTCGAAAGTCTGGGAGGAAGCGATGAAGCGAAACCGGACCAGATACATGTGTCTGGTCGGTATGAGTGTCGATATGGCGAGACGTTGCATCGGAGATGTGGACGTTGAAAAAGTCCTTGCCTTCCAAAGACGGATCCAGCGCATAACAAAAGAATCCAAGTCGATGCATTACGCTACACCCGGAGGAACCGATGTCAGATTCGAAAACGATCCAAATAGACCGGTGCTTGTCGAAGGAGACGTTTTGGGTCCAGGGGAGTATATGCTGTTGGGGCAGGTCGACTGGGCGCCTCTGGAAGAAACAATCGAAGGGACGATAGCCTTTGACGGTTCCGTGAACCCGCCTGATGAATTGAGGCGCTTGAAGCAGCCAGTGAAATTGGAAATAAAATTCGGTAGGGTCGTGGGTGTTCACGGAGGACCAGAAGCTAGAATTTATGAAAAATGGCTCCACAGTCTCAATGACGACAACATGTTTGTACTTGCGCATCTCTCCTACGGGTGTAATCCGGGGGCGAAATTGACCGGAAATGTACTCGAAGACGAGCGTGTTTGGGGAATTCTGGAGTGGGGCCTAGGAAATCAGAGCGGCACATTCAAGGCCCGGGACACTGTCGCGATCTCTCACTCCGACGGTATTACATTAAAGCCAACGTTGGAAGGTGATGGAACGCTCATCATCAAGAATGGAGAGTATGTTCATCCAGATTTAGTCGAAAGTGGAAGATCACTGATTTCGCGAAGTAACAGGAGATCTGATAATTGACAGTCATTAGGACGGACGGGCGTATCAAAATTCAGGGACACGATCTGTACTTCGAGACTTTTTCTCCCAGAGTTCCTAGATCAATACAACTCAGCTTCTTGCGACAAACGGCATCGCCGCGAAAACTTTCGCATCGGAGATCAGATTCGACAGCTTGGAGTACTCGTTTGGTTCGTGAGGAATATCATCGACGGTGCTCCAGACTACTGTTGGGAGCCCTTTCTTTCTGAATAGATTTCCAACGGTCTGACCTCCAATCCCGATTAGTTTCGGCTGCTTTTTCGTAACTTGGAATATCGCCGTCTCCATTATCCGTACAACGTCGCTTGATTCAGATGTTGCCGGGCCGGCGTCCTCCCTGTTAATGATTTCTAGATTACTTTCCGAGCCGTGTATTTCATTGGATTCTGAAACCGCCCTGTTGATGTCGGAAATAACGCTGTCGAGAGAGTATTCAGGCAATACCCTACAATCAAAATAAAATACGTCAACCCCGGGAACCGTGTTGATGTTGGGTACGTTTGGTTCTACTTTCGTCGGCTCAAAAGTTGACGACGGATCATCGTACATGTTGTTAGTACTGGTGTACTTTTCGTGAAACACCTTGTCTAAGTTGAGTGCCAGTTCCATGCCGATGCGATGCGCATTCTTCCCCTTGTTCGGCAGACTCGCATGAACCTGTTTTCCCCTGGTCTCGATCCTGAACCAGAGCAAATTCTTCTCCGCGATTTCAATCGTCATACCGTCAGGGGAGCCTGCGTCGGGAACGACAATCAGGTCGCTCGGCCTGAAATAATCGTGATCCAGCAGGTATTTGACTCCGTATTCGCTGCCGAACTCCTCATCAGCAACGGCCCAGAAGCCAACGTTGAAAGGAAGCTTTTCTCCGAGGCGCTTCAACTCCATCAATGCAAACAAACTTGATACCAGCGACTGTCCGTTGTCTTCCGCTCCTCTGGCATACACCTTCCCGTCTTTGACTACGGGGTCGAACGGATCGGTATTCCACATGTCCCTGCTTCCTTCCGGAACCGTGTCCATATGCGACAGAAACCAGAGCCTTTTTGACTCGTCTTCGCCCTCAATCTTGGCGCTGATGTTTGGGCGAAATCGTCCGTCTTCGGGAACATCCACCCTTCCCACGACAAACCCCTCAGATTCCAAGAAGGACTGAATAAAATTGGCGCGTTCCACCTCGCCGGGACCGCCCATCCTCGGATTTACCGAGTTGATCTTCAGCATCTTTACGAAGAAGTCCTGGATTCTGGATTTTTCGCTTTCAATGTCTTTTGAAATCTTTGGAATAATATTGTCGGTCGATTGCAATTCTAGATCACTGAATTGTGTCGCTGGTAAAGAATTCTCAAAATCTACGGCTAATAAATCACTCTCGAAAGGATCAGTCGGAGAGTTCATCCGCTGTCAACTAGGGTGGAATCAATGAGATTCGAGCTGTGTAAGCTCCGTTCAGCTCGTTTCAAGCTCTTCTGAGCTTACAGAGCTTGAACGTAGCTCTTCACTCAGAAAACACGCCCCGTGTGCGAACGCAGAAAAAATTCTATATAAGAATCAATGAAAACTTGGATATAAAGAATGGTCAAGAATAAATTCTAGTAAGCTTGCCTTTTTTTGAAAGGGAGCTGTTGTGATTGAGCACCTTTCGAATCTTTAGGTTCAATGACTTTTCAGTTAGGCGTTGGAGATCTAGAGAAGATCATTTGACGGCGGCACTTGGCTCGTGTTTTCTCCTCGCAATTGAGAATACTATTGAAGCGGTAATCAGTGAGATCGCAAAAACTTGCCAGCCAATGTCGTAACTTCCCGTTTGCTCGACAATAATTCCGAAAATTGGTGCGCCCACTATTTGTCCGGTCATCGCGATCGAAAAAGCAACTGAAGTACCCACGGCCTCGTAGCCCAGATTCGAATATTCCCCGGCAAGAGTGAGAAAGACTCCATTCCATCCCAATGCCCCAAATCCGAGTAATGCGACTATGGGTAGAACCTGGAGGAGGCTGATGCCAGGACGTATTGATGAGAGAAGAAGTAGCATTATAGTAGACGTAATCGAAATCACGAGGAGATCCTTGATCCTGCTTCCTCCGAGAAGCCGATCGCTGATTGCCCCATACACGGGTCTTCCGATTGTGCCAGAAATATTCACCAGCGACAGAAAAAGTCCAGCAATTATTGCATCAAATCCGAGAACATTTTTGGCGAATAAGGTGATGAAAGTGACTACAATCGACTGGACTGTTGCATAAAAAAATCCAATACCGCCGACCCAAAGGAGGTTCTTATTCCTGAATGAAATCGAGAGTCCCTGCTTAAGAAAAGCTCCTGTAGTTATTGATGAGTTCGCGTGAGGGGTCGATTCGCTGTATCCCATGAGGAACACCACTCCAATCAATACGAGGATTCCGGCTGCAACAAAAGCTGCTGACACTCCGTATTTTATTCCTACATAGGGCAGCACAGCTCCAGCAATTGACCCTCCAACAGTTGTACCGGTCTGCTTCAGACCCATAACCGAGCTTCTCTGCTCTTTCGAGAACCAGCCCATGATCGCCTTGCTCGTCACTGGGGTAATGGAGCTGTACCCGACGCCAACGCCGAATATACAGGTCGCCAGTCCTGCAAAGTTGTGCGCGAACGAGGCCCCGATTATCGATACCGCTTCAACGCTGTGTCCGATGAACAGAACTTTTCTAACGCCAAGCGAATCCGACAAAACACTGATGAAAACTGAAACTCCGCAGATTCCTACGTACATTATTCCAGTAAGTTCGCCAATCTGGACTGCGGTCAATCCGAATTTCGAAACGAGAAGCGGGGCGAGAGCAGGGATTGTGAATATCAGAACTGCGGCGGTAGCCTGGCTCGTCCAGACAATTCCGAAATTCGCATACTGTCTTTTCTTGTTTACTATATTCAAAAAATGTTTAAACCTTTGAAATTTTGAAATAAGAATAATTTTTAAACAGATTAAGCGTGAGACCCGGGCCTCTCAGCTCATGGCTAGCTCTGAACGGGTACAAAGAAGGGATGAAAAGCATCCGAGGCTGAAGGAGATCTGTGCTAAACTGAAGGAAAATGAAACGGTAAAGGTTTGGCAAGGTCAGCTCTCTGATTCGACAGACACTGAAAAGAACATCATTTATGGCTTGTATAGATTCCTGCTTTGGAAAACAGGTAAGACAACAAAAGATGTCCTGACAGCTGAGGAATTAAGGCTGCCTGATCAACTGATCAAGGAAGCATGGAAGAATAAATCCTCTGACGATCCTTCGATTGCACTCAAGGCAAAACGAGATCTACTCGCATTCTCGAAGCAGAAGAATTGCAAAACATACACGCACTACATGAAGAGTTTCTACAGAAGAAATGACATTCCGATAGACCTCGTGATGGCTGTCGAATCTCCGAGACGCGAAGAAGTATTTCCAACCGACACCACAGATTCTGAGAAAATTGACATCCTAGAAAAGATGAATTCGATGACTGACGGCTATGGATTCGATACGCTGGTTGTTGCAGCGGGAGCGCCTGCGGCGTTGAAATCAGCTATTCCGCTCCGAAGGGAGATCAGATCGTGATCATTGGAATATTTCCAGAAAATATTTTGATTCCTGCTTCAGACTTGGTAAGGAGGCAGATTTCGCTGAGTGGTTCCTATGGCTCCGCGTGGAAGCATTACGGGGAAGCCATAAATCTTCTTAGCAATAATCTCATTAGGGCAGAAGCCATTGTGAGTCACCGATTTGATCTAGATCAGGCAGACGAGGCCTTTCAGATGGCCAAGGCCAAGACTGGTTCCAAGGTCCAGTTCAAAAACTAACTTTGACGAGGCCTGAAAACGTCCTGTCAATGCGCTGACAACGAAGTAAACTTGCGATTGTGAATTCACGATCAAGCACTAAGATTTTATACTGCACGCTTTTGGTTTAGCTTTGATGCAATCCGTATCTGAGAAAAGGATGGGAATTGGACGAGCGATTATCGTTGTTGTAATTATTGTCATTCTGGTTATCGCGGCTGCGGGGGCGTATCTCGCGACTAGATCGAGCACAACCAGTACAACTACGCCAACTACGTCGAGTACATCACCACCAAGCACAACCACCTCGTCCTCCGTGGCGACAACCTCTTCATCGTCCCCAGTGACGAGTACAAGCTCACAGAGTAGTGTCGCAGGAAAGATTACCACGCTCGCAATTGATGACGAGATCTCGCCAGCTCAAAACCTCAATCAATTAACCTCGCCCTCGGAAGTACCTTATCCCAACTGGCTTGATTTCACGGTTTACCAGCCTCTCGTTTCTGTTAACGGTAATGAGATGTATTCCAACGGAACAGTCACACCCGAGCCCGGACTCGCATCCAGCTGGACTGAAGCTGCGAACGGGACTACCTGGACTTTCAATCTGCGACAGGGCGTTAATTTCTCCAATGGTGATCCTTTCAATTCATACCAGGTCTGGGGTCAGATGTACGGATTGTACTATCTTACAGGCAACGCATCTGGCTGGGCGTCGGGTTACACAGTATTCAATATGAACAATGCGGATTTTGGCCCTGCTACCCTCGCGCTCATGAGTCAGAGCGGTCTCGTCAATCCGAACTCACAGTTAATGAGCATCATGACAAACAGTTCATGGCCGATTTACGTTAGCGGACCTTACACGCTTATCTTCAATCTGAAAGCTCCATTTCTATACTTCCCTCTGGTCTGGGTTCAGTTCCAGGGCCTGATTTTCGACACGCAGTACGTGCTAAATAATGGTGGCTTTGGTACGCCAGCTGCTTACAACCCGAATTTCAACGCTGCTCCCATTCCCGGCACGGGTCCATACACGGTAACTAATGTAGTGATGAACTCCGAAGTACAATTTACTCAGAATCCGAATTACTGGGCGAAAAATTGGACTGCTGCACAGCTTGCTACAAACCCGTACATGGATCCCGGCCACGTTCAGAACGTGGTTATCAGCGTTAAGGGCGATGATGTCACGAGATATGTCGATCTAACATCCGGAGCGGCAGATATTGCCGCGATTTTAGCTCAAGATTGGTCTAACGTAGTGAACAACTCGCAGTACTCCTATTTCACCATGCCAAGTTCCTCTGCCAACATTATCGCCTTGGCGCTGAACACTCAACGCTATCCGACTAACATTACGTCCTTCAGACAGGCGATAGCCCATGCGATTAATTACAGCGCGATCGACAGTGAGGCCCTTCTTGGAAGCCAAGGAGGAGGCGCAACTCCTATGATGGGTCCCGTCTATCCGGCATTCAAGCAGCTTTACGATTTGGGCAACATTCCACCATACCAGTTTAACGCGACGCTGGCGAAACAGGAATTAAGTGCGAGCGGCGTTGACCTTGCAACGTTGCAACCTCTGCAATTCCGTTACATTCAGGGATGCGGAGTATGTTCGACGGTTTCAACAATCGTCCAAAGTGATCTTTCAAACGTAGGGATTCCTGTTAGTATCATCGTTACGCCACCATCGCAGTACGCACCCCCGTACATCGGGGGCGGTACCACCTTCCCAGTGATGTTGAACCAGTCGCAGAGTATCGCTCAGATTACGTGGTTTGGAACGGCAACGTTCGCACCGGATGAGCCGACGCCGGCAGATTCGTTGCTCACCTGGATAGCAAACGATACGGCGGGAGGTAACTGGGCGATTTACTCAAATCCCGTTACCCAAACCTGCGTTAACGACCTTACCGATGGAGCGTCTCAGTCCCAGTTGACCGCCGATTGCACCGCCATGCAAGCTCGTGTTGCTAACGATGTTCCATATGTCTGGCTCGGCTCAGTGAGACTTTTCCTAGGTAGCGGATCCTTAGTCTACAACAACCACATCATCAAGAGCTTCCTTCCGGACGCGGTCTTTAGCGGCCAGTCCGCGACAGCCATCTTCAACACTATTCAGTTCGTAAACGGACAGTAACCTTCATTCAAAGGGCGCCCGGTCTTTTTACTCCCTGGGAACGGCCTGACTGGACTTGTGTAATCCGAGCGGTGAAAATACCGATCGGGAATTGGCTGCAGACAAAGGTGTGAATAGGATTTTCGTAAAACTGAGTAATTCCGTAATGGATTTAGTTCGTAAATCGATAAATCTCGGTCTGCCAGAGTCGGTGCGTCGTTGGAGATAGGCCCTTTTATCGCGAGAAGACTAGGGCTCGCGGTATTCGTCCTTCTTGGAGTACTCGTTATAACTTTCATCATATCCCACAGTTTTGGTAATCCGATCTATGCGTGGCTGGGAAAAGGCGCGGCTTTCCATCCTGCGTTGGTGTTAATTTATGAGAAGAAGTTTCATCTCGCCGATCCGATATACGTTCAATTCTATTACTATGTCATCGGGCTAGCTCAGGGAAATCTCGGTGTTTCTCCTTCCCGGGGGTTCGCTCCAGTAACGACGGTAATTGAGCAGACTTTACCATACACCCTCCAGATTGCGTTTTTTGCAATCATTCTAACGCTCTTGTTTGGGTTCGTTTTCGGGATAATCGCCTCATACTACCACAAAAAACCGATCGATGCAGGCATTAGAGCATTTTACCTTGGAGGATATTCCTCGCCGCCTTTTTTTATCGGATTGCTGCTTTTGATAATCTTCGTTTACGTTTTTCATCTCCTGCCGAGCGGCGGCGCCGCCGCCATCTCTCTCGTTACGCCCAAAGCTATCACCGGAATACCCATGCTAGATGCATTACTCCGGGGGAATTTTACGTACCTTTCAAGTGCTCTGGAGCACGTGATTTTGCCTAGTCTCACTTTAGGGCTTACCACGTTTGGGGTCGTAACGAGAATTCTTAGAAGCTCCGTTCTAGACGTCATGCATTCCAATTTCATTCGAACGGCCCGGCCAAGGGCGCGGATGAGAGGACTGTTTTTTTGAATCACGGTTTACAAAACGCCTTGATACCCGTAGTGACGGTTTCCTCTCTGGTGGTCACTTATCTCCTCACTGGAACGGTCTTCGTTGAAACTATCTTTGGATATCCAGGGATGGGACAATATGTAGTTGAGGCTCTTTTGGCTCAGGACTATCCCGGAATACTGGCGACCACCCTCATCTTCGCACTACTGATCGTCCTAACCAATTTAGTCGCGGACGTTCTTTACGTCGTGGTGGATCCACAGATCAGGTACAGCTAAACAAATGACCTCGCAAGAAAAACCATCGTCCAATAAACGCTCTACCCGAAAAGGTGTCGGGCCGATTGGGTTCATCACCGGCGGGCTTAGAATTCACCGGAACAAGGAGATGATGATCGGTGGCGGGATCGTTGTCTTCTTCGTGATAGTATCGGTTATCGTGGCAATAGCTGACGCCCTAAAGATTCCAATTACGCCATACAATCCAATACAGCAAAACGTGGGGCCCGCGCTAGTCTCTCCCTCGCTGAAATACCTCTTCGGAACGGATCAGTATGGAAGGGACGTTTTCAGCAGAATTCTTGCCGGCACTCCCAATGGGTTTTCGATAGGATTTGCGGTCGTCGGCGTAGCTCTGACTGTCGGAATTACTGTGGGATGCTTTGCAGGATTCCGTGGCGGTCTATTTGACGAAGCGTTGATGAGAACTACAGATATCTTCTTCGCGATCCCTGCTCTGATACTCGCTATCGCAATCGTCGCAAGGCTCGGGCCGGGCATTCTGACGATCGCGCTTGCGCTCATGATAGTGTGGTGGCCGGCTTATGCCAGACTTTCGCGAGGAGAAACGCTGAAAGTAGCCCATCAGAATTACGTCGAGGCAGCGAGGACATCTGGCTTCGGTACAGCGAGAATTGTCTTGAGACATGTCATACCCAATATTTTTCTGACGCTCGTGGTGTACGCTACTCTGGATTTGGGCACAGTCGTGCTCTTTTACGCCGGTCTTCAGCTATCTGGGACTTTCCATCCCGCCTCCGGCGCCCGACTGGGGATACATGGTGAGCAACTACCAAGACTATCTGATCACAAAGCCATTTCTTCCGCTTGTACCGGGACTGGTAATAGCGCTGGGAGCGATTGGATTCGCCTTATTCGGCGATGGATTCCGGGATGCTCTGGAGGGGGCTTCGGCCTGAGCGTCATCAAGATCGACGATCTGAGGATCGCGTACGAGTTTCGCGATTGGCGATTAGTCGCCCTAAACGGAGTTAATCTTGACATCGGCGAAAGGGAGTTTCTTGCCGTGGTCGGCGAGTCAGGCTGCGGCAAGTCAACTCTCGCGCTTTCTATGATCGGACTGCTCTCGAGTCCTCCTGCAAAAGTCCTTGAAGGATCGATCGTCTACAAGGGTACAGACCTCGTCAAGCTTGACAACAAGAAGCTTAGGAATTATCGCGGTACAGAGATCGCTATGATCTTCCAGGAGCCGCTCACGAGCCTCAACCCCGTCCACCGAATAGGTGACCAGATCGCCGAAGCTATCTTGATCAGGGAGAGCAGGACCGCAGGAATTGATGTTACAACAGAGTCCGAGGTCATGCAGAAGGTCTACAGAACCGACGGTATCACCACGTCCAGAGGAATGCGCATGAGAAGGAGAAAATTGACCAAAGAACTCAAGACGGAAGCGATGAACGCCCTAAAGCTCGTAAGGATCGCGGACCCGGAGCAGGTGCTGGAGAGATATCCGTTTGAGCTCTCCGGCGGAATGCGTCAGAGAGTTATGATCGCAATGGCGCTCTCGCAAAGACCGGCCATTCTGGTCGCGGACGAGCCGACAACGGCGCTCGATGTGACCACCCAGGCCCAGGTCTTGAAACTGATGAAAGAGCTGATCACCGAGGTCAATACCAGTATCGTTCTCATAACTCATGATCTGGCCGTTGCAAGTCAGGTGGCGGACAGGGTCGTTGTAATGTACGCGGGCGATGTTGTAGAGGATGCAGGAGTTTTCGATCTTTTCTCAAAGCCTCTCCATCCGTACACGGAGGGGCTGCTCTCTTGCATTCCGAGCGGATCCAAGGACGATACTGACCTGAAGCCTATTGCGGGGTCGGTCCCGGATCTGGTCAATCCACCGATAGGATGCCGCTACGCTGACAGGTGTCCGTCCGTCATGGAGATCTGTCGAACGAGGCCGCCAAAACTCATTGAGGTCAGTCCTGGACACAGGGTGTCGTGTTTTCTATATGGAAACTGAACACGACGGCCTTCTGGTAACTAAGGACCTCAAGAAGTATTTTCAGCTCCGTCGTACGCTAAATCCTTTCAGCAGGGTCGAGCGCAGGTTTGTGAAAGCAGTCGACGGAGTTTCGATTAGAATTCCGCGTGGCAAAACGATCGCGGTTGTGGGCGAATCTGGTTGCGGGAAGACCACGCTCGCCCGCACCGTCGCGCAGCTACTCGCGCCTACTTCGGGGCAGGTTTTGTTTGAAGGTCAGGATTTGCAGAAGGTAAATCGAAAAGAAGTCTACAGGAACATGCAGATAGTCTTCCAGGACCCGGACTCGTCGCTCGACCCCCGAAGGACTATCGCAGACACGGTCGGCGAACCAATTCGCGGTCTTATCGGCGGAAGTAGAGACAGGGTAGACGACATGGTAATGAAGAGCCTCCAGGCCGTTGGCTTGTCCGAGGAGCAGGCTTATCGCATCCCCAAGCAGCTCAGTGGAGGTCAGAGGCAAAGAGTAGCTGATAGCAAGGGCCATCGCACCGTCACCTAAACTGGTGATACTGGACGAGCCGACCAGCGCGCTGGATGCTTCCGTCCAAGCTCAGATCCTCCGACTGCTCATCGAGCTTCAGACTCGCTTCGGGCTTTCGTACATGTTGATCACTCACAACATTGCTGTCGCGCAGTATCTTTCCGACATTGTCGCCGTTATGTATGCTGGCCACCTGGTCGAGTACGGACCGACGAAGACCGTGATGGCAAAGCCGAGACACCCATATACGATTACGCTCATGCAGGCGGCCCCGATCGCAAATCCGTGGAAGAGAAATCTGCTTAACATCGAGATCAAGGGAGAGGTCCCGAGCGCGATTAACCCGCCCAGTGGGTGCAGGTTCAATCCGAGGTGCCCCTACGCGGAGGAAGTATGCACGCGGGTCGATCCTCCGCTCGAAGAATTGTCGCCGGGTCACCTCGTCGCGTGTCACTTCAAGGAAAAGACCGAAGGCGTGAGTGAGGGTTTCGGCAAAGCTCCTGATAAAACTCAACAGAGCGAACATTCGTAGCTGTAAACTCTTGGATTCAATACGCGACCGTATGCATAAGGGCTGACTTAACTGCCGTCCCAAAAAATACGGGAGCAGACGTGCTCTAACTAACCTAATCATTCGTGCAAGTGTGACGAGATCATCCTCTCCCATTCTGAGATTGGAACTCGAACCAATTCCGAGGATGATAGCTTTTCAACACACTCTAGAGGGACTCCGAATTCTATAAGCTTCGTTCGGAATCGAGTGGATAATTGTTCGATGCCCGAAGAAAGATTTTCGTCTTTTAGTGACCATGGTTTAGCAAGCCACAGAAGTATCATCAATGTGTTTAGGTCACTTGTAATCACACACATTCTAGAGGTCTTCAGAGCCTGAAGCGGTGACTTTCCTTCGCCATTTCCTCAAACTCCCTTTCAAGCTGGGCAAGTCGTCAAGTGAAACTTGACACTTGTTCGAGGACAGCTGCTCTTTCGGTTGATGACAGTCCAAAATGAGCAGTACGAATCTCGTCGAGTTCTTTCTGTACGTTAAGAATTGCCTAACCGTGTTTCGCGTGAAGGAGCCTTAAGACTCTCACGTTGATCGTGAATGAGTTCGGTCATACTCTTGCTTCCTCAGCAGTTATGATTGTTATTCATCGTCGTGAAGAGACATTATGAGTTCCCCATCTATGAGCTTGCCATTTCCATTGATGAACTTCTGCATCATTTCAGGCTGCTCTGTTGTAAAACCGCGTCTCTCTAATGCCTTCTCGGCACCTTGTTTTACGGACAGAATTGCGAAGTAGATCTAGTAAGGAGTCGATGACTGTTCTAATGCACCATCCAATACATCTGCGATCTCGAAGTACAGCCTTTTGCTGTCCACTAGAGCACCCTTCCACATTCGCATTCTTTGGACAGTTTCATCGGGTGAGTATTCATCGTCGCTCATGGCTGTTTCGCTTCCAGTTTGGATTTGAGTTGGTCGATGAATTGAGCTTGCACTTTGTTCTCCATACTCACGAGGATGAGTAACATCCTCTCAATGTCATGGTCAATGTCGTAGTAGAGTTCCCGCTCGTGAAACTCATGTTGATAATTCAGTATGACCATATTGAGATTGTCGAGTCTGCTGATGATTCTAGTGTATCTGGTAGGGTCTTCGAACAGATCTTTCCATTCTTTGGGTTCTGCCATGTTTTACCTTGAGTGAACCAAAAATCTGCTAAAGTATAAGAAGTACGAAATTTGAAAATTAGTAAGAAGAAAATAATTTTTGCGCGTCTAATAATTAATGAAAAGCGATTTGCTTAAACCTTTAATATTTTGATCTAAAATTAAATCGATTTTTGCGAGCCGAGGAAAATCAATGAGCTCGGGGAATGAGCTTTCCAGCAGCAGCTCGCGTCGAATTATTTACGAAATGGGAAAGAGGTAGTCGCCGAAAAGAATTGCAGTACAAATGGACGGTATTGCTCGTGACAACGGTCGGCATCCTGATGTCCGGAATCGATTCGAGAATAGTCATTGTTGGGTTGCCCGAGGTTGCCTTCGCCCTACATGCAGACGCTGAACAGGCTATCTGGTTTACTCAGGCGTATGTTTTCGGAGCTACCATCGCCGTCCTGATGATCGGCAGAACAGCTGACATCATCGGCCGCGTTCGCATTTACAACATCGGATTTGCAATCTTTACAATTGGTTCGCTCTTGACCGGATTATCGCAGACGCCCGACCAGGTGGTATTGTTCCGTGGAGTCCAGGGATTCGGTTCTGCGTTCCTGACGATCGTAAGTGCGACATTGATCACAGACGCAACTCCGCGAAGCGAGCTTGGATTTGCCGTCGGGCTAAATCAGATAGCTTTCAGGGCCGGATCGATTGCCGGACTGACGGTAAGCGGCATCATCCTCTCATTCCTCGATTGGAGGTTCCTTTTTCTGATAAACGTCCCGATCGGAATCTTCGGAACCTATTGGTCTCACGGGAAGCTGAAAGAAATCGCCAAGCTCGATTTGGGAGCACCGATGGACTGGATCGGATTCGCCTTGATAACGACATCGATTTCGGGACTCCTGATTGCCCTAACTTACGCCGCGTACGGATTGTCGAGCATTGATATTGTTTTACTCTTTTTCGTAATCTCGGCTCTCTCCCTTGCCCTTTTTGTTTATCAGGAGTCAAGGATAGAATATCCTCTTCTGGATCTCAGCCTTCTTCGGATTCCCGAATTTACGGGAGGATCGATTGCAGTCATGATAAATGCAATCGCCTGGGGTGCACTTTTGCTCATGCTGAGCCTCTATTTCCAAGTTGGTCTGGGTATGGATCCGTTCCAGGCCGGCATCCGCATTCTTCCCTTCGAAATTGCGTTTCTCCTGACCGGGCCCCTGAGCGGAAAATTGTCCGACAGGTTTGGACAGATTCAATTTACTATCCCCGGCCTTGTTATCCAAAGCCTGGCGCTGTTTCTCTTCTCTACACTGGGCACCGGTACATCGTACTTCTACGCTGTAATTTACATGTCAATGTTCGGCGCGGGGGTGGGATTATTTGCGTCTCCAAACATGAGCTCCGTTATGGGGGCTGCGCCGGCAAATAGGAGAGGCATTGCATCAGCGATCAGGACGACGGCGTGGAACGTAGGATACACGATCAGCCTTAACCTTGCGATAGTCTTGATGTCGCTAACTCTTCCGTACCAAACTGTGAGCTCGCTAATTGCCTCTAACGTGACGACGATTTCATCCGCCAACAGAGAGCTTTTCGTCGAGAGTCTAAAGTCAACATACATCTGGCTGGGGGCGATCAACACGACTGCCATAGTTCCGACCTTGTTTGGAAGCAAGGTGCTGAAAATGTCGAGATTGACTCGAAAATCAAGCGTCGACACGAAAACGCCGCAGCGTACAAGTTGACAATTTCATGTCGTAGGTTAGTTGACATTCTCTCAATCGTCCTAACGTAGGTTGTCAACTTGAATTAATCTAAAGATCTATTGTCCGTAACTCTCCGGAGTATAATGGAATTGGAGTAAACTAGCATCATCGTAATCCGGATTTTAGTGCTATCTAACAAAGAGAGAGAATAAGAAATTGACAGAATTCACCGACAGATGGCAGATGAACAGGGACAAGGAAAACGTTCAGAGCAAGCTCAAGGATGCAATGAATCCGCCGGGCGATCTCAGGAAGAAACTAGTTGACACTGACAGATCCCTGACCTCTCAGATTTCGAAACTTGACAAAACGATAACGAAGATGACCGAGAAGGAGAAGGTCTTATTCAACAAGACAAGCGTCGCGTTCCAAAAACACGACACGACGATGGCTCAGGCATATGCCAACGAGCTGTCGGAGCATCGCAAGGCAATGAAGCTCGTCCAGAGTGCTCGACTCTGTCTGGAACAAGTCCAGATGCGATTGAAGACAATCACTGACTTTGGCGACCTCGCAAACGTGATCGCTCCAGTGGGGCAGGTCGTTAGAACTGTCAGGACAAGCCTCCAGAAGGTGATGCCATCAGCAAACGACACGCTCTCGGAGATCTCTACCGGCCTTCAGGGATTGATGCTCGACGTCGGATCAGTCCCGGGCATGTCGATGAGCTTCGAGTCAAATGGCGAGGAAGCAGAAAAGATCCTGGCTGAGGCATCGGTCGTCGCCGAGACCAAGATGGCTTCGTCTCTTCCAGATATTCCCGACGCGGCCCTGAACAATACGGACTCGAACTCGACCATTTAGCTAGTGAAAAGGAGCGGGGAGCGATTCCCCTCTCTTTAATTTCAAAGAGAGAAGTTCATATCGTTAGAGATCAAACTGCGACGCGGAAGTGGCCGCAGTCTGATTCGTGCCGTAACTTTTGATTTATGGCTCACTCTAATCTGGGACTCTAAGGAGTTGGAAGAGTATAGGAGGCTCCGCCGACTCCTGAACTTTCACAAGTTTGTTAACCGAGTCAGCTCGAAAGGAAGGAGCTGACAAGCGGATCGATTTCAATTCTATTCGTCTCGCCATGGAGCAACTGAGCGTCAATGTGAACAAGATCTATGATAGCGGCAGGGATGTATCCCCGGAAGATCGAGGCCGGATCTTGTTCGAGCTTCTAGGAATCAAGTTTCCCAGAAATGAAACATCGAGTCTCGAGAAGCAGGCCGGAAGAATAATGTCTGACTCCGGCTATTATGGAAAATACCCTCATGTCAACACAGAGGCAAAGCCAGTCCTGAAAAAATTGAAGCAGGAGGGAATCAAGATCGGGCTCATTTCCAACGCGGCGAGATCCTCGAGAACATACCGAAGGATGTTGAATTCCTATGGAATTGGAGAGTACTTTGACGCTCTCACCATTTCCTGCGAGGTCGGTTACCTAAAGCCGGCCAGGGAGATCTTTCACGCTGCAATGAACGAGCTCTCGGTCGAGCCTCACGAGACACTGCACGTCGGCGACCTGTTCAAGGCAGACGTGGTTGGTGCAGTCTCCGTCGGAATGCACTCGGCGCTATACACCGGGCTTTGGCACAAATATGCCCAATACATGAATCCTGGCGAGCACATTCCCAGAGATTTCAAAATACCGGAAAAACGGATAGTTCGCGAGATTGAAAGTCTGCGCAAAGTTCCGGAGCTAATCAAGAGTTAGAAGGGAACTTTTTGCAATCAGGCCCGCCGTCACTCGAGCTCAAGAACCTTGGAAAATCCTTTTCATCTTTTAGAGCGATCGACAATGTCAATCTGGAAGTGAAGCGTGGAGAAGTCTTTGGGCTTCTGGGGCCGAACGGGGCGGGAAAGACTACGACGATGAGAATAATCTCATGCCTCCTGACGCCGACCGAAGGCGACGTTCTCGTTAATGAAAAGAGCGTCAAAGATCCCGAGAATAGGGTAAAAATCAGCCGGGAGATTGGCCTCCTGACGGAGAGCCCCAATATCTACGAACGATTGACAGCGGAGCAAAATCTTGTATTCTTTGCAAGATCCTACGGAGTGCCAGAACAAGAGATCGGCAAACGAGTGAGTGAAGTCCTGCAGGAGTTCGGTCTCGATTCAAGGAGAATGGAGAGAGTCGGTACTTTCTCAAAGTGAATGAAACAAAAGCTAGTGCCGTGTCCATAAAGGTCGTCTGAGTTTCCTCCTCCCACCCTTTCTTCTTGCTTGCGTATCTCTGAACCTTTTGCCTCTTGCCCTCCTTTCGATGTTACGATAGCTCACTGCTTTTTGGAAAGCTCTTCCAACCTCATCCCAGCTCTTGTAATTGGTTCCGCTCAAGGCAAGCTTCTGTATGTCGCCCGTGTGGCACTCGACAGGATTCATCCAGCTCGCATTCGTCGCTGTTGGAACGAGTGCTGTATTGGTGGAATGAGCCCATCTTCGAATGTCAGGAGTCCAGTGAGCTCTAAAACCGTCCTGTATCATGTACACCCTTTCATCAAGAGGATATTTTGATCTCTCGCCTTTCAAGAACTCTAGCCACGGTTTTCCTCCCTTGTGAGCATACTGATCTATGCTCAAGCGCTGGTGGTAGACGTTCAGGCAAACGTATTCGTATCTCGCACCTCCAAACTTGTTGTAGTTTGCTGGAATCCTTTCTGGGGCGGATTGCTCAAACCATCCTCTTCCTCCATGAGGAACGAGATTGAACGGACCCATCTCATCGAGGCTAAGTACCACGGGAGGATTCGATTTCTTTCGCGTCAATCGCTCTATGCGAGCTTTCTTTTTCTCAAATTCAGGATCTTGTGATTCCTTCCACGTCTTCACGCTCTGGAAGCTGATGTCTGACTCATCCAGTATTATTCGGAGCCATTCCTTGCTGATCGAATCCACTAGCCCCCTCTTCTCAGCCTCGGTCTTTAGACGACGCAAGCTCCACTGCTGGAATGGCAGTCCGAGATTCTTGGGCTGACTCGTTGCAAGAGAGACGAGCTTTGCCTTCTGTTCGGGAGTGAATTTCCTGTTTCCTCCAGGCTTCCAGTGAGGCTTCAGCATCGCCAGCCCTTCCTCATTGAAAGATTTGATCAACGACCTAACATAATCCTGACTCATCATCACAATCTCTCCTATCTTTGGAGGAGTGAATCCCTGAGCGCTAGAAAGTACGACCTGAGCTCTTCTCATCTCTATTGGATCCTTGCCGTAACGTACTATCTGTCTGAGCTTGTTCCCCTCCTCATTCGTTATGCTGCGAACATGGACTACCATGTTCGAAGACGAACATGACATGGCCTTAAATCTTCGCGTAAAAATCTAGAACAAGCTATCTGGCCGCGGCACTAGCTGTTTCAAGGGTGTTGGTGCATCGCCCGTCAATACTTTTGTTGGATGAACCAACTGCATCGCTGGACGCCGAGTCAGCCAAGGAAATAAGGTCCCAAATATCGGACACAGCAAGGACTGGTGGACACACGGTTCTTCTTTCTACGCACAACCTGGACGACGCTTCTAGACTTTGCGATCGAGTTGCCATCCTGAGCCACGGCAAAATTCTGGCCACCGGAACCGAAGAAGAGATTTCAACAAATATGAAAAACTACAGCTCCAACCCAAAGTCAGATTCAGTTCAAATTACTCTGATCAACACACAATACTTCTCTGAGGAATCTCTGCTAAGACTGGTCGAAGGAGTAAAAGATGTCTCGAAAAGGAGTGACGGAAAGACGATAGGGCTATCGTTTGACTCCAAGTACTCTGTGAACGAGATTGACGTACTGACCGCCAAGGCCGTGGACTCTCTCGTTAAAGCTGGCGCGAACATTACAGGTGTAGTACAGATAAAACCTTCTCTCGAAGAGCTGTACCTCGAGATCGTTTCCCGAGATGAGAATAGAGAAAAATGAACATTCACAACGCGATGCTCGTATTCCGAAAGGACTGGCTCGAGATAAGGCAGAGTAAGCAGCTGCTGATTCCGATATTCGTCCTTCCGATCGTGATGGTCGTCTTCTTGCCGGTGGTCGCGGTCCAAATACCGGTCCTCGCACTTTCTGGTAATGGCGCGGGCAGCTTCGCATCGACGTTTTCACTCCCGTTCGAGATCGCCGGGCTGACGGCCGGCATGACAGCAAAACAAGCTTTTGTGTATTCGATGTCGACTGTATTCTTCGCCCCGTTTACAATGCTTGCACCTTTGATAGTCTCCTCGATAATTTCCTCCGACAGTTTTGCTGGCGAAAAGGAGAGGAAAACTGTCGAAGCTCTACTCGCTACTCCGTTATCAGACATGGAGCTGCTGTTTGGAAAAACGCTCGTCTCGTTCGTCCCTGCGATGATTGTGACATTCCTTTCGTTTTCGATTTATGCCGGCATAACCGACTACCTAGACTATCCGATGTTCGGCTACGCGATCTTGCCGAATTCGTTGTGGGTGCTGATTCTCCTGGGACTCGCTCCCGCTTTCGCGATCGCCGCCACAGGTCTTACGGTGATAATATCTACGCGGGTAAGTGGAACGAGAGAAGCGCAACAGATTAGCGGTCTGCTTGTGATTCCGATTGTAATACTTCTCTTTGGACAAACGACGGGAGCGATACTTCTGGGAATGGACACTCTCATCGTCATTCTTGCAGTAATGGTCGTCGTTGACTATTTTATTCTTCGTCTCGGGGTCAGGCTGTTCAACCGTGAAAGAATTCTCTCGAAACTCTAGTCTCTTGAGATTCAAGCCAAATACTTTATGATCTCTTTTTCGAATTGTTCCTTCTGCATAGCCCCGATGAGTACATCCAGTACCTTTCCTTTGTTCGTAACTAGAAATGTCGGAATGCTCATTATTCCGAATTGCTGGGAAGTCCGCGGGTTTTCATCGACGTTGATCTTCGCAAAAACTATTTTGCCATCATACTTTTCTGCGAGTTCCCCGAGAATTGGTGCCATCATCCTACAGGGGCCACACCACGACGCCCAAAAGTCCGTGACCATAAGTGGTTGCGATTTAATTGCGGGGAAGAAGGTTTCGTCCGAAAGGACTACGGAATCCATTAGTCTACGACCGGCATGCTTAGAGTGGAGCGAATCGATGGAATCGATCTTATCCGGGTTGTGATGATACCCTTTAATCTCTCGTTTGTCTCGGCGTTCACGATAGCGATAATGTCGTAGGTCCCGTAGCTCGTGTGCACTTCGATAACTTCAGGAATTGACTTGATCGACGCATATACCTCCGATTCCTTGCCCACATCTGCATTTACCAATACGATTGCTCTAGGCATGAAACGGAAACCCCTGAAGGGAAAGACCTTGACGCTTTGCGGCGAGAGATTAATTATGCTTTTTCATTTGTGCGCGTTCGAGACTAATCACAGCTTCGGCAAAGGCCTTTAGGTCGTTATTCTTGATACCTTGCTTTGTTTTTTCGGAAAAAACATCTTCTTTCTTGCTTATCCTCTCAAACATCAATTTTAGCCGATCAAGCTGACGCATATTCAGGTTCCCGACTTTCTGCTCAATCTCATCGGAGTCAAGGGTGACAAGCCCCAGTTCACTTAGCAGCTGCTGCTCCTTCTCTCCTAAATCCACGTTCACTCGCTCCCGGACGGTCTAAAGCTCGGCCGCCAGTAATCGAGGGCAGCCATATACGCATCCACTCCAATTCTATCTGAGAACAGGCAGCGTGAAGACTTGTTCTCCTTCGGCTCGCTCCATATGCTGATTACTAACTCCTTGTCATCGTTTTTCGTCGAGTACACGTACATTTTATTCACTACTTTGTATTCGGAGTTCAACAGTGACTGCAAGTGTTCCTGGCCGATTATCGTGGCGATCGAGCGGACTTTTCTCAACTCGCTTCGGGTCACAACTTTTGCCAACGATGAAAACCATCTAATTATGTTTCATGACTTCAAGCTCGAACTTCATAGATTGCACGAGAAAACTTACAGAGCGGATTTCGGTCAGCCTTTTCACTAAATCCCTCTCCGTAATAAGGCCAAGTATGGGTCCAGAATCTTCCTCGACTGCAAGCCCGCCAATGCCGAATATCATCATCCTTGACGCGGCGACCCTGATATCGTCATCAGCTTCCACAGAAATGACGTCGCGCGTCATCATCTCAGAGATTTTCGTCCTAAAGCCCGGGCTTTCCTCAGTCGAAGCAATCCTACTTAGGAGCCTCAAGATATCCTTGTTCGTGAGCATGCCGATCGGAGCTTTCAGTACCGTCGGAAACGATTGGAAGACGCCTAACTCTGTTTTCAGACATTAAATGAACCGCGTCAGCCACGGACGACCTGGAATCAATCGCCGTAACTTGTTTCGTCATCAACTCGGACACCTTGACGCCAAGTGGCTCAGATCCAGTCCCCAGCAGACCAACAAGATCTCTCAGTGTAATAATTCCTTGTATTTGTCCGGTCTCGTCTACGACGGGAAGAGCCCCAATATTATGTGCCACAAATTTCTTGACCACCTGAGCAAGACCATCTCCTTTTTCAACGACTATCGGATGAAGGGACATTATTCTGTAAAGAGGTATGTCAAGAGACCTGATGACATCTTCCGAATTAGTTCTGGGTCCAAGCGCAAGAAAAACGGAATCAATTACGTCCTGAGCAGAGAGTACTCCTGCGAGCCTCTTGCCTGATTCAGTAATCACCGGCAAGTGCCGAAAATTCCTTTTTTGCATGAGTAGAGCTGCGTTCAGGATGCTCTCATTTTGAGTAACACAGAGGGTCTGTCTGGTGAATAGCCACCAGAGATCCCCGGTCTTTTCCGGCAAGTGCGATTACTCCTCGACGGGCACTTCTTGTGGAGGAATTGGCGCCTCTTTTTCTTCGCCCTCTTTACTTTGAATGACAGTGAATTCAGAGTTTAGAACAGTATCCTGTTGATTTTGCGTAATTCCGAATGCACCGAAAAATCTTTCCATATTTTTGACCAAGGTCTCTAAATCATCTAGCCGTTTATCCAGCCTGCGGTACTCAACTGACACAGGTTTTGAGTATTTGCCTCTGAAAAATAGACTCCTGATACGCTTGTAAACCCTCTCCGGCAAAAACTCGGAAAGAGATTTTTCGCTCGGGTATTCCAGTCCAGAAATGATTTCGAATGTCTCGGTTGAGATTCCACCATCAATTTTTTCCACAGCAAGATAGTTCAGGATGTCCGTTTTCTTCGGTGGGAGGCCGATACATTGTTCTTTCACCTTTCCTCTGATGTAAATGGTGCCTCCTACCATTCCCGTTCCGACGTAATTTCCCACGGGACTTTTTTCATCAGAGAGATTCAGAATAACTACAACGCCCCCTGCCATGTACTCGCAGAGGTAGTCGTCTGACGTTTCGCCAACTATCAAATAAGGTCTGTAATTCTTATACTCGCGCATCTGTATCGCGGCCCTGTTTCCAACCGATCCTCGGATGAAAATTTCGCCGCCCTGCAGAGCCTGACCGACTACGTCTCTGGCGCTTCCGTGAATCAATACTCGGCCGGAGTGCATCGTGTCACCAAGATCGTCCCCGACATTCCCGAAGATCTCGAAAATTGCTCCGTCGTTCAGGTTGGCAAGGCAATTACCCGGAAAGCCGCTCAACCTTATCTTGAATGAAGGATCCTTTTTCTTGTTTGAAAAGCCGATGCCAACATATCGCTGTCCGCTCAGATTACTGAATCGTATTTCTCTGGAGCCAATTTCGTAAGATCTTCGGATTTTCTCGTTAACTTCGCTATATGACATTCCAGTAGCATCGATGGTTTCACCATTTTGATCCAAATCTCCGACTCCCGGCCAGAAAGAATTCGAGGTAACTCGCGTCGTGCCCGATTCGATCAATCCCTTTTTCGCAGAGGCAACGAAAAATGAACCAGGTTCTGGAGTCCATATCCTTGCGCGAGCCGACAGGATTCGAATCTGGTTTTCTTCGCTGGCGACATAGAAACAATTTTCATCTTCTCCAAACACAATAGGACGGAATTTGGATCTATCCGTCAGAGCGATTAGGTAAGAATCGTTTTCGTCGGAATATCCAGCCACAACCGCAAAAGGGCCGTCGAGCTTCGCTCCTTTGTATTTGGACAGAAGTTCAAGAGTTGCTGGCTGCAGTTTTTCCTCAAATGGATTCGTCAGCACGGTTGCGGCATCGATGACCGATAGCCCTTCGATCCGTATAAGATAATTCAACAGATTTGCAATGACCTCGCTATCCGTACCCACGTGACTTCTGTATCCCAGAGAATTTAGGAGCTCCAGATTCGCCCCGAACGAGCTAATGTCGCCGTTGTGGACGATAGCGCAGTCAAACGATGAAAATGGATGCGACCAGATCGGTGAAGAACCAGGGGAGTTTGTCGGTTGTCTGGTGTGAGCGAGCCACAAGTCACCAAACTTTTCGCTCTCACCATCCAGTCCAAACATTTTCGCAACATCCAGTGGATAGCCCACTTCTTTGAAGACGCTCACAGATCTTCCAAAAGAGAAGATTCTCCCATCGATTCTTCTATCCGAAAGGAATGTTGAATTAATCTGATCGACCTTGCGATCTAAATTGGATACTCCGGCAGAAGAGTATTCAAATTCCAAATCCAGAATTTTTCTACCAAGCGAAGTATCACCGACGCTTTCCATGTGGGAAAAGGCAGGAGCGCCCAGAAGATTCGAAAGCTCCGATTCGATGTAATTTCCGACAGACTCGTCCTTTACGAATGCTTTGATCTTGATTTTGTCAAGGCGAGTCGAATCAAAGCAAGCAAAACCAGCTCCCAAGTTACTCCCCCGATATTTGATGCAAGAAAGCCCGACTACCACATTCTTGCTCGAGATCTGGGGGGCGCCGGGTTTCTTTATTATTCCTAAAACGCCGCAACCGTCTTTAACGATCGGTTGGCCGTACGAAGTATCAAATCGCCATTCATCATTCGGTTCGATCAAGAAAATTACGCTCCGCCCGACGGCTTTATCCCTAGTTCTTTTCTGACATCCTCAACCAAATCGATTGACCGCAGGAGCTCTCTGTTTCCCACCAAAGAAGATGAAAGGCTGCTCACACCTGCAGCGCCAGCGAGGAGCTTGATTTCCTTTTCGAGCGCGACGACGAAATTCTCCAGATGGACAATTGACTGCTTCGCATCAAACACGATCTCACTGTCGCCCTCTTCAAATCCTACCGCAAATAGTCCGGCTCTTCCTAGACCAGTACTGTCTGCACCCAGCGCAAGCATCTTGAAAATATCATCAGCTCCTCGTATCATGTTTGACTCAGCCAACAGAGCGACTTGGTAGCGAATCCCGCGCTTCTTGAGTGACTCGTCAAGCTTGGAAACTGCGATCTCCAGAGGTAAATCCGATCTTGGATCGTCCTCATCTATTATGAATCCCGATGTCGAGCTGGGATCCAGTCTCGCCTCGATTTCCCCCAGAGCAGCTTTAGAAGCAGGAATTCGCCAAAACAATTTACTGTTTTGAGCCGATCCGATTTTGGTGACCATCAGCCCATCGCGCTCATTCTCTGCGACATTGGAAATTAGGCGTTCTGTGTAGGGTGAAAATGCTCTAGTTGAAAACTGACCAACATCGAAGAGCAACCCCAAAGATTGAGCAACCCTGGCGAATACCTTCTTCACCACAAGAGGTAGATCCTCGGGAAGATGAGTAAAGAAAAATGGCGCTGCCAGCCTCAGTGTATCATCTCCCACACTCAAGCGAGAGAAGATCTCGATATCTTCTCTATAGGGGTCTATGCTGGGTCTTGTAACTTGCGCACCATCCGAGACGAGCCAGTCAGCTAATCTTGAAGGTTCTTCTATTGAGGGCCCAGAAGTTGATCCCATGCTAGAAATCTCCGCCTCTGCCGGGGATTTGCCGGTTGTCCCCGCCATTTCACGAAGCATGTTCAAACGATTAGTCGACCACGGCTTATGTGATAACTTGGGGAGACCCGTTCTTGGTTCATTCAAACGGGAAGTCTCGTAATTCGAAGTCCTAGGAGAATTGACATTGAGTATTCCCAATGTTTCAGGACTTAACCCATCATGGGTCAACAAATCTCTCAATCCTACAGCATCTTTGATTTCCGAGACTCCTACCAGTTCCATGAGCAACTTCATTTCTTGAGTCCATCCTTTGACGAGGTTCGTCAACCAAATAATTGATTGGTTCAGTGACAGCACCTTTGCTTGGTTTTCGCTGATCTTGTTTGTCAGAACTGCTGGGCAGTATCCGAGATGACACTTGTGAACCATCAAACACCCCAAGGCGAGCAAGGCAGCCGTGCCAAGACTTGTAATGTTAGCACCCAGCGCGATCAATTTCAGTGAATCTTCAGGGGTGCTCACACGTCCAGCCGCAATAACGGTGAATTTGTCCCTCAAGCCTTCACGCCTAAGGATCGAGTCAACCGACGCAACAGCAAATTCGATGGGGATTCCGACATTGTTCTTGATAACGGACGGGGCCGCTCCTGTACCTGCGCCTGCCCCATCAATGATAATTCCCGATGCTCCCATCCTGGCAATTCCGGAAGCGATGTAGGGGATGTAGTTTGTAGCACCAACCTTGACAAAAATTGGTTTTTTCACGGCTTCTTTGAGAGCGAGAATCCGCTGCCCTAAATCTTCAATTGAGTAAATATCATGATGAGGCGCGGGCGAGATTGCGTCCCTTCCGATCGGTATTCTTCTCGTCTCTGATATCGGCAGAGTAACCTTGACGCCCGGAAGGTGACCACCTATTCCTGGCTTCGCCCCCTGACCGATTTTTATCACTACGGCCTGCCCGGCGACTAATGTGTCGATGTCGACCCCGAATCTCGCCGAAGCCCATTGAACGGTAATTCTCGAACAATCCGCGACTTCTTTTTGAAGTCCACCCTCGCCAGTTCCGGCTAGAATATTGGTGGCATCAGCAGCTTTTGCTATAGCAATATTGGGGATTCCCGAAAGCGCTCCGAACGACATGTCACCGAGATACAGCGGCGATGATAATTCCAGGTCCGACTCGTTTGAAAAAGGCACAACCGTACTAGTAGGTCGAACCGAGCTCTTCTGGTCTTTCTTTCCGTCACCCTTGAGATACAGTTTGTCGAGAACTCTACCTGTTCTCTCGGCTGCCGGGACGAAAAGTTCCTCTGTAGCCTGACCTGTCTGGGCAAGAGCTCGGATGTGGCTTATTTTCCATTTCGTCCAAAATTCTGTAGATCGCGAAACAGGAATTGGCATGTACGAAGTTAGTTCGGCGGCTTTTTTCTTCTGCTGACCGCTCACACTAGCAACTTCGTAAGAGATCTCTTGTTCACTCCCGTATTTGATCTTGGAAAAGTAAGTCGCGTCCTCACGTTTCGCAAATTTCCTTACACCGGTGATATCGATTTAATATTTCCTGAAAGCATGCGTACTCAACAGTCAAAATTTGATTCTATTAGAGAATCAAATATTAGTTAGCGATTGAAACTAGATTCATTTCCTGGTTCCTTTCCAGTGTGAATTTTTACTGCGTTAGCGAGGATCAAATCTCGTATCTGCCTCTTTGTATAGCCTAATTCTCTCAGGATTTCAATTGTATGTTGTCCCTGAGCCGGCGGGGGAAGTCTGATCGAAGTTTTTGCTACCGAAAATTTCGCGGCGGTACCAAGCTGTTTCAACTTCTTCCCCGTACGCGGATTATCGATTTCTACAACCATCTCTCTCGCAAGGGTGTGCTGATCTGAAAGCACGTGGGAAACTTCGGAAATTGGAGCGGCCGGGACGCCCGCTTTTTGCGAAAGCTCTATCCAGTAGTTCGCAGGCTTCTGAGAGAAAATCTCAGCAAGAATTGTTACAAGCTCTTGCTTGTTTTTCATCCTATTTGGATTTGTTTTGAATCTAGGGTCTTCGGCAATCTCTGGTTTTCCGAGGGCGACACAAAGATCGCCCCACAGCTTGTCATTTCCGACAGCCAGGACGAAGTATCCACAATCACCGCCGATGAATGCTTGATATGGTGCCAGATTTGCATGAGATGACCCCAATTTGTCCGGGTTCCTGCCGGTCGCGAGGTACGCCATTGCCTGATGCGTTAAAAGCGAAACCTGAACGTCATACATCGAAATGTCAATGCTCTGACCTTTTCCGGTCCTATCCAGATATCTCAAAGCTGCGAGAATCGCGGTTACAGAATATAGCCCAGCGCACATGTCAGCGATCGGGACGCTGACTCTGACGGGCGGTCTGCCGGCTTCGCCGGTAAAGCTCATGATCCCGCCCATTGCAAATACGATCAGATCGTAACCCGGTAAATTGGCGTATGGGCCTGTCTGTCCGAACCCGGAGATCGAACAGTAGATTATCTTTGAGTTTATCTTGGAAATTGACCCATAATCTATTCCCAGTTTTGCAGTAACACCTGGCCTGAAATTTTCTATCAGGACATCTGATCTTTTGGCGAGTTTGTAAAAGACCTTCCGACCTTCAGGAGTTTTCAGATTTAGAGCAATATCCTTCTTGTTTCTGTTGGCTGAAAGGTAGTAGGCGCTCTCGCCATCAATCGTGGGCGGGTACCACTGTCTCGTCTCATCCCCGAATCCAGTGTCTTCAACCTTGATAATTTTCGCACCATAGTCACCAAGCAGCATCGACGCGTAAGGACCAGACATGACCCGTGAAACGTCTAAGACTCTCAGCCCGTCGAGTACGTGCAGCGATCCTTTCGAAGTAACTCGCAGCTTCGAACTCCTAATCCAACCCCGCCTCTGTCACGAAAGTTAACTTCCCTTCATGTCCAAAAAACTCTATGCTGTCGCAAAAAACTACGAGTTTGTCTCCCTCGCTGACGATCTTGTTCTTTACGAGATCGTGAATCGACGTTTTCAAAAGTTGATCGAGCTCTGTGAGCTCCCTTTCCATCTTTAGATTTCGCAAGAAGCGAGTTGACTCCCCAGACGAGTTTGAGCTTCCTCTCAGTCGTCTCGTGGGAGGTTATCGCGAGGATCGGAGCCATCGGCTTGAATCGAGCGAGTCTTGAGGCAACCAGGCCATTTTCCGTGGGTGCAATGAATAACCGCGCTCCGACATCTTGTGAAAGCCTGATCGCTCCCGAGCTCGAGACATCGTCGACGCTTTTCCCCACGAATTCGAAGCTTGGGGTCCATTCTTTTCGCAAAATTCTTGATTCGGCGTTTAGGGCAACCCTGTGCAAGACTCGGACGCATTCCTGAGGATACTTCCCGACGGCAGTCTCCTCAGAAAGCATAACCGCATCAGTCCCGTCAAGGATTGCGTTCGCAACATCCGTCACTTCGGCTCTCGTGGGGCTTGCATTTTCGACCATCGACTCCAGCATTTGGGTCGCCGTTATTACTGGAACAGATCTCGAATTACAAAGCGCAATAATTCTCTTCTGAATAATGGGTACCTCTTCTATCGGGTTTTCGACTCCTAGATCTCCCCTCGCGACCATCACGGCATCAGAAGCATCGATTATTTCTGAAAGATTTTGAAGAGCCTTCCTCTTTTCGATCTTCGCGATCACCCACGGTGTATTTTCAATATTGACTGAGTGTTTTGCGATGAACTCCTTCGCTGCCCTGATGTCAGCCTTGTTTCGAACAAAGGAGACGGCGATAAAGTCAACTTTGTGTTCCAGCCCGAACAGTACATGCCCTCTATCTGCATCTGTAAATGTCTCAAAGTCTTCGCCCAGCGATGGAATGTTGACGCCCTTCCCTGAGTAGAGATCGCCGCCCACCAGGACTTTACATTCAATTTCGTTCTCGGTAGTCTTGATTACGCGGAGACGGATAGTTCCGTCCGAGAGGAATATGGTAGATCCTTTCATTACGTACTTTGGCAAGTCTTGCTGCCGAAGTGGTATCTTCAGTTCTTCGTTCGAATCATCTTTGTCAGTTGCCAGAGCGATCGTCGCCCCTTTCCGCAGACGGACTGGATCGCTCTTGAGTTTACCAACACGAAATTTTGGACCGGGAAGATCCTGAATCAGGGCTACCTGCTTACCGATTTCTTCGGAGATCCTCCGGATATTTCTAATCACTTCTAGATGCTCCGTGTGCGACCCGTGAGAGAAATTGAGTCTCGCGCAATCCATGCCGGTTCTGATTAAGCGGCGAAGCATCGTGTCGGAACTGCTCGCGGGGCCGATCGTGCACACTATCTTAGTCCGCCGCTTGGAAATCAGATCTTGAACGTTCATGGCGAAGAATTGGGTCTCCATCGTTTTCGAGGGCATATGATCGTTTTCTCTGAGGAACGACCAGACCTGTCGGGTGAGAATCCATTGAAAACTCTGAACTGAAAGATTTACAATCCTTCAGAAACTCGTGGAGATCTATGAAATTTGGATTGAGGCTAGCAGATTGGTTCGGAACGACCCAGAATATGGTCGAACTCGCCGTTCTTGCGGAGAAAAATGGTTTCGATTATTGTTGGGTTTCCCACGACATATTCATGAGAAGTTCGTTTGTAACGCTGACATCAATCGCCGAGCACACCCGGAAAATGATTCTCGGGAATACGATACTAAATCCCTATACAACAAACCCCGCCGAGCTTGCGATGTACCTCGCTTCGCTGGACGAGCTCACCAGCGGCCGCGTAGTTTGTGGCATAAGTGCCGGGGCCCTTGAATACATGGATTGGCTACAGGTTCCTGCAAAGCGTCCTCTCACGCGAACAAAGGAAGCCGTTGATTTGATTCGACTGCTTCTATCGGGAAAAGTTGCGAAATATGAGGGGAAGGAATTTACTTGGTCGGAGCAGGCCTACATGCGTTTCAAGCCTTTCCGTTCAAAGATACCGATCTACATCGGGGGACAGGGTGATAAGATGCTCGAGTATTCAGGGGCAGAAGGAGACGGAGCTCTTCCTCTACTTTACCCGCCGGATTTCGCCGAATACGCAGTGAAAAAAATTTCAGAGGGCGCGATAAAAGCCGGAAAGGATCCAAAGCAAGTTGACATCGCGGGTTGTGTCTGGATGTCTATTGCAAAGACTAGGGATGAGTCAATCACCACGCCTCTCAAGGAATTGATTGCTTACTTTGGTCCGCTTTTAGGGACGAAGGGACTGGCTGCCGTGGGACTGACGCACGAGGAATTTTCGGGAGTCCATGAAACATTCAAGAAAGAAGGAATGCGCGAAGCCTCGAAGCTAGTCACTGACAAGATGCTAAGGCTTGCGATCTACGGGTCGTCCGACGATTGCATCTCTCGCGTCGAAGAACTTGACCGAGCAGGAGTTAATCAAGTTCTCATTGGATCTCCACTCGGTCCGGATCCCAAGAATTCAATCAATATCATAGGCCAGAAAATCATTCCGCACTTTAGGAAATAGTCTCCTAAAACACATCGATATTTTTGCAACTCCACTCTGTATCAAACTAGACCAAAATTCGGATTCGATCAGAATGGCTGGTAGAAGAAAGCCTCCGCGTCCTTATTGCATCATATCTCGATCCTAGCCTCGTTGGGGAAATTAGAAATAAAGTGCCTGAAGTGGATGTAATATTCCGACCTGACCTTCTCTATAAACCGAAACATGCGACGGACCACACCTCTCTTCCCTCTCGAACGCCAAAACAGGAGAGTGAGTGGAAGGAGTTGTTGCAAAGCGCCGATGTGTTGTTTGACTTTGACCGCTCTCATTTGGATGATCTGCCGGATATCGCCAAGAATCTGAAGTGGATTCAGTGCACCAGCGCCGGCATCGGACAATTCGTCCGATCGAAAGGATACGCGGAAAAAACGGACTGGATTTTCACAACCGCAAGTGGAGTTCACATCCGACCGCTTGCTGAATTCGTCATAATGTCGATGCTGATGTTCGTGAAGGATTTCTTCTTAGTTCAGCAACAGCAAGAGGCCCGGGTCTGGAAACAATTTACCGCAAACGAGCTTTCAGAATACACCTTGGGGATCGTCGGGCTGGGGAAGATTGGGCGTGAAATTGCGAGGATTGCAAAAACATTCGACATGCGGGTAGTTGGAACTAGACGCAATCCGACAGGGACGCTTGCCAATGTGGACGAGGTCTATCCACCGTCAGAATTACCGCTTGTCCTAAAGCAGTCGAACTTTCTATGCCTGACCACACCTCACACTGACGAAACCACAAACCTGATCAGTGAGAAGGAGCTGAGCTCTGCTTCCCAAGAACGCCGTTTTGATCAACATTTCACGCGGAGCTGTAGTAGATGAAGAGGCGCTCATCCACGCCCTTCAGTCGGGTCATCTGCGCGGAGCTTCGCTGGATGTATTCTCGATTGAGCCGTTGCCTCCTGACAGTCCGCTTTGGTCCATGCCGCGGGTGATAATCAGCCCTCACTCTGCGAGCAACGGCGTGAATGAAAACCAAAGGATTACGAAGCTATTTTGCGAGAACCTCAATAGATTCGTCGAAGGAAGACCTCTTTTGAACGTTCTAGATACGAAGAAACTTTACTGAAGATGAAAATTGGAATCTTCATCATGTTAAGGGATGCCGTGAATAGAAATCGGCGAGCCCCGAAGCCAGTCCCTCATCGTTTTGGCCGGAGTACCAGTGAGATTTCTTAGGCACAGTGAAGATTTCCGTTTGCGGCAGCCAATTCTTCAACAGGTCGGAAGACTGTCTCGCCCAGTCCTCTCCATCGCCCCAGACGGCAGAAAAGATTGGTTGCTTCACCCTCGGCGCGACCTCTTCGTATGAAGTGGAAAGCATCTTTGTGGTCCACGTTCTAACTTGCACGGAAAGAGTATCGCTTTGATCCGTTCCGGGCACGAACTGTTCCAAGAATGCTTTTGGAATGGTGTTGATCTGGGCGGCAACTTCTGGATCGACCGCTTCACCGTTTGGCATTGTGCCTGACTTTGCGGCCTCTGCCATCTGACGAAGCATCTCCATTCTTTGCTGGTACTGGGGATTCATCGCCGCTCTCTGCATCGATCTAGCCATTGCGGCCTGCACCTTCGGCTTCAACAAAAAAGGTTCGACAATCGCAAAATCCAGTAGCCCAACTGAGTTAACAAGGTCGGGATGCTCTAGGGCGAGTTTGATCGCAGGATAACCTACCTGCCGATGGGCAAAGAAGTGCGCTTTGGAGATGTTCAGATGCTGAAGCAGCACAAAGCATTCATTGGCAATACTGTCTACGTCGTTGCTTGCCTCCGCCTTTGTTGCGTACTCCATTTCACCTATGCGGTAATTGTTGTAAATTATAATCTGAAATTTGTTCTTGAGGTATTGCGAAATCCGAGGAATGCCGGTCTTCCGGGCATTTGATCCTGTACCCTCCATTGAAGGTTCTAGTCCGTGAATATGGACAACTGGTTCCCCACTTCCCACAATAACATAATTGAATTGCTTTCCGACCAGAGTGACAGACGTCAAGATACAGCGCGATCGGATATCAAGCTTGCAGCTTATAATTAATTCCCAAGATTTCCCGATTGGGTTGCAAATCAAGCGAGGAGGATAAAAAAAGAGAATAGCAGAACTAGAAAAAGTTCTGCACTCGCAGTATTCTGATTGATTATATCATTTTCGAAAGGTTTGCTTGATTTTCATTGAAAACGGTGTCAAGGAATCCAAGGACGGCCTGGCGGATGGCTTCGTCAGGTACTCCTTTTGCGGTCCAATTTCCGACAACAGTGATCGCCGTCTCGCTTCCTTTCGGCGTGTAAAACTGGAAAGAAGTGGATCCCGCATCGGTCCTCCGAGCGTCTCGAATCCAATACCCCCCGGCGGAAGAAGCGTCGTCTTCACTCGGTTCTTGACCCAGCTTCCGTCTGGCATCTGGGTTTCGTAACTCAGAATAGGGTACTCGCCCTCCATCTCCGAGCTTGTATTTTTCAGGCTGGGATGAGAGTGGTTCCCCTCCGACATATTGAGCTTCTAGACTTTATCTATCGACGCTTTGAATGTGCTCCCTTCATCGATTATGAATACCAATTTTATTCACTTGCTACCTCATAGATTGGTGAACCATATAACGTTAGGCATGGTTAAGATCGAGCCCAGAGCAAACTAAACCAATTTGTTTGAGTCCTCAAACTTGAATTAACATGCCCTAATAATTTGATATGACTGAGCTTCTCCACAGCTTCTCCGTTCTTTCTCCATCGTGCTCGGAAGATGGAAATAAGCGACCATGTAAATGTGGAGCGATAACTGTTAATTGTCTCCGAACCATTATTTTCGTCATGCCAAAAGTGGCTGACGTCGTCGTGGAAACGCTGATCTCTGCGGGAGTATCAAGAATCTACGGCATCAGCGGAGATTCGTTGAACGGAATAACGGATTCTATTCGAAATCACATCAAGGACATTTCGTGGGTCCACATGCGCCACGAGGAAGCTGCTGCATTCGCCGCGGGAGCGGAAGCCCATCTGACCGGCAAATTGGCGGCGTGCGCTGGAAGTTGCGGCCCCGGGAACCTTCACCTGATCAACGGTCTCTATGATTGCCACCGCAGCCGGGTACCGGTTATCGCTATCGCCGCACACATACCCATCCGCGAAATCGGTAGCAACTACTTTCAGGAAACACATCCGGAGCTGGTGTTCAGAGAATGCAGTAGCTACTGTGAGCTGGTGTCCCAGTCTGAGCAGATCCCTCGATTGCTGGAAATTGCGATCAGAACTGCCATATCAAAGAGTGATGTGAGCGTTCTTGTAATCCCAGGCGATATTGCGCTTGAGGAGGCGACGTCGAAGAGGCCAATACCGATTTTCGCGGCAGAAAATCCGAGGGTGTCCCCCGTGAAAGGGGGCATCACTAAACTTGCGGACGCCCTAAATTCTTGCAAGAAGGTGACAATACTCGCAGGTGCGGGGTGCGCGGGTTCACACTCGCAGCTTATCGAGATGGCCAGTATTCTCCAAGCTCCGATTGTTCATGCGATGAGGGGGAAGGAACATGTAGAATATGACAATCCGTTTGATGTCGGTATGACGGGACTGCTTGGATTCTCATCCGGATACTACGCGATGATGGATTCCGAAGTCCTATTGATGCTCGGAACCGATTTTCCCTACCAGCAATTTTATCCTGAAGATGCTCTCATAGCTCAGGTGGACATTCGTGGCGAACAAATCGGCAGAAGAACTAAAGTTGACATTGGATTGGTAGGAGATGTGGGCGAAACTCTCGCAGCACTGAAGCCCTTGTTGACTCCGAAAAAAGAAAGTCAACATCTAAACGCTTCGTTGGCGCATTATCAGAAGACAAGGAAAGATCTCGACTCGCTTGCAGTTGGCGAGGTTGACCGCACTCCTATTCATCCCCAATACGTCGCGAAGATGTTGAACGAGGTCGCTTCCGACAACGCGATATTCACCTGCGATGTCGGCACACCGACCATCTGGGCGGCGCGCTATTTGCAAATGAACGGCAAGAGAAGGCTGGTGGGATCGTTCTCGCACGGATCAATGGCTAACGCGTTGCCCCAAGCTATCGGCGCCCAGCAGGTCTTTCCCGAAAGACAGGTGATTTCGATGTCCGGCGACGGTGGTTTTTCCATGATGCTGGGCGACTTTCTTTCACTCGTGCAGCTGAAGTTGCCTGTGAAGGTTGTGGTATTCAACAACGGAGCGCTTGACTTTGTCGAACTGGAGATGAAAGCTGCAGGCATAGTCGATTATGGGACGGAACTAGAGAACCCGGATTTTTCCAAGATGGCAGAAGCCGTTGGAGTTGCAGGCTTTCGCGCGGAGAAGCCCGAACAGGTAAGACCCGCGTTGACTCAAGCTCTTGCTTCTGATGGACCTGCGCTTGTAGATGTAGTCGTAAACCGTCAGGAGCTGTTGATTCCGCCAAATATCAACTATGAAGTCGTGAAAGGCTTCACTCTCTACATGATCCGTGCGGTTCTGAACGGAAAGGGGGACGAAATTGTAGATCTTGCGAAAACAAATCTGTTCAGGTAGTTTTGAACAAAGGGAGTTATCCTGAATCGAGGGAATGATCCGGATTCCTCAAGAACTGGCTTCTTTTTGCACCCCGGCTCAAGAATATTAGGAGCAACCCGACGATGATAAACATCAGAGTAAACAAAGACAAGAATACAAATGAAAAAAGTCCAAGAGCCAAAAGGATATATCCCGTAGATCTAACACCATTCGCACGAGTGTTTCCCTCTTTGGATCTCCTCACAAATCCAAGATAGAGAACGAGTAGAATGCACGCTAATGCGATGAAATCGATCGGATCGTCGAAAGCCAAATTACTCGATTATGCTCGTGGTCGTACTTGACTTTTGTTGTCCCAAATTGGCATCAAATCATTCCAACTCTTTAGGTAGTACTTAACGGTCATTAAAACGGAGATTAAGACGCCGGAGGTGGGATTTGAACCCACATACCCCATAGGGGCGCCGCGTGTCTTGTTTTACCGAAGCCCAATTTTCTTCTCTCGCGATCAGTTCTTACTGTCGAAGAGGATCTCGAGCGCGGTGAGCGACCAGATTGCTCAACCCCGGCCTTTTTCGAAAAAATGCTTTATCGTGACGATTAAAAGTTATTCAAGGAAAATTCCGTCCCCAAAAGGCGACTAGGCTTTGAAAATTGGGATTTCCGGAACCACGAAGAAGCTGAACAAGAGTATGAGAAATACGAAGAGCGTGATCAAGACAAACGCCCGATCCCTCTCTATCCCGAACAAAACAAGTGAAGCAAATACCCGAAGGACCGGGGTTGCAAGTAGGACCAGTACTCCGAGTTGTATAATCGCGAACGGCTTTAGCTGAGCCAGTCCTGTGGCCATTGTAAATAGTGTGTTGGGATATTCGCCGTGAGGGATTGTTGCTGGATTGTAATTCAAGATGCAACTTAGAGAGGAACCGGAAAAATCGCAGTTGTAGCCCGTCGTGGAGGTCGCAGCCATATACACGAGACCGACTAAAATGATAGTCGTGCTCAACACTACGCCGTACAGTAGCGTCTTTGCGAGTACGCTCTGCATGAGGGCGTACTTTTTCTTGTCAAACGACTTGTCCTCGTCGGGATCATTTTTCATTGACTGTCACCTGATTAGGGCAATACGCCGACTGCCTTGCCAATCATTTCAATTGCGATGCCGAAAAGTACAATGATGAACACGGTCCTCACCGTCGTATTCCTTGCCCGGACGAGGATCTTTGTCCCAACGAAGGCCCCGCCCAATACTCCAAGGACCACCGGTGCGACTATGAACGGGTTTACGTCTCCCCTAACGAAATAAATCCCGGCGCTCGCCGCCGCCGTGACACCAATCATGAAGTTGCTGGTGGTAGTTGAGACTTTCATCGGCAACCGCATGGCATTCTCCATGCCGAGCACCTTGAATGCACCGCTTCCTATCCCAAGCAGTCCTGAAAGGAGTCCAGCGACATACATTATTCCCAGAGCAATGAAGCTTCCCTGAACGTTGTAGTAGATTTCCTGGCTCGTCCTTTGTTCGGGATAGCTCGAGTTCAGATGCAATCTGTTTGCGACAGAGTCGTTACTGACATCGTGGGGGAGTTCCTCGTTCCTGTTTCTCAAGAGGGGAATGGCAGAAAACAACAGGATCACTCCAAAAAAGGCGAACAAGAGTGCGGAATTCACGTAGGCGGCGATAGCAGCTCCAGTAATCGCGCCAAGGGTTGTTCCGATCTCAAGGAACATGCCGATCCTGATGTTTGTTATTCTGTCTCTGATGTACGCCACGGCTCCGCCGCTTGAAGTGGCAATAATTGCGATTATGCTTGCGCCGATCGCAAGGTGGATATCTACCCCGAAGATGAGGGTGAGAACCGGCGTAACCAGTAGGCCGCCGCCGATGCCGACAATCGAGCCGATCGCCCCCGCGGCCACGGATGTCAGGAACATGAAAAGCAGGAAGAATAACGGCGACGTAAACGCATCACGCGGGCATCAAAACGATCTTGCAAATTCCATTTAACTGTTCTACCGAAGTCATGTAAAGATCGGTTTAGGCAATTTCTCACGAGAAATTCTTCTATTGTGGAAAAAGCCTTTATAGGAAAGGCTTACCAATTGCTCTTTCATCGTTCTACGTGCACGTTTTTGCCACAGTATATGAAATTAGTTGAATCTTTGAAGGTTATCTGAATTGACGAGTCAAGAAGTTGATCCTACGGTTGGAAAGGAGAATTCATCCGAGAGCGGTTCCGGTGGAAGCTCAAGATCCGATAGTTACAAGAAGAACTACACCTATGAAGACTGGTTGAGGGAGCAGGCTGAGGAACAAGCGAGGCAGGCAAGAAAGGCCGCGGGTCCAAATCTCGCAGTTTCGTCAATGCCAGCTTTTGCGAGCCTTGAAGACGTCCTGAGATATTTCCTCTATGAGGAGTCAGGTCTGATCCTCGATGCGGGAGCGGACAAACTGGAATCTTCCCTGATCGTTCATAACCTAGAATCTGTCGCAATCAGCAAGTCTCTCATTGCTCTAACGACCAGGAAGGCCGAAGGGTTCTCGGGCGAAATCATTGTAGCGTCGATTACATCGCTACCATTCAAGGAAAACGCCTTTGTGAGGTGCGTGTGTTCCAAGGGGCTGGAATCACTCTCAAACACGATCGAGGTGACGAATGCCCTTGTCGAACTCTCCCGAGCATCCAAGACGACCATCGTTACCCTGAGAAGGTATGTCGATAGCATAGTTCACAGAGTCATTTTCACGAGAATGTTTGTGGATCGGCTTGTCAAGGGAGTCGGAATCCATTACGGGATTTTACGACGAGAGGACGGGGATTTCGTGATTTACCTACTCTCAAAGGGTCTTCAGAGCCAGCAGTCGCTTGCCATGGAGTATGCGGGAGAAGGAGTCTCGCAAAAAGTCGTCGGAAGAGCGAGAGCGAAGCAGCTTCGTAAAGACCAGTAAGCATTTATCTTCGTCAAATCGAATAACACGTACTTCAGCTGAACTTAGTCATGAGTGCAAAGAAAGATAAGAACAAGGCACCGATGCCAGCTTCAAGCGCGGGTCTTCTCAGGTTCTTTGAGGATGAGACTCAGGGGATTAAGATCAGACCCGAATACGTCATCATCTTTGCCGCGGCGCTGATTATTATCACAATAATTTTGCCGGTCGCCCGATCCTAAGTTCCTGTCGGCCAAGATTTCATTCTCTTACTTACGCTTCCGAGTGCTGCAACAGAGCAGCGAACGCTTTTGTTTTATCCCCTCCAATTGCATTGATTAGGAAAGCCGGACACAACGAGAATTGTCAACCGTCGAGCTGGAGAAGAACTCTACTGGAAACTTGCAAAGGCGGTATGCCTACCTCTTCCGCCTTCCTTCGACTAGTCTATCCATATTTTTCGCCAGTTTACCGACCATCGCAATCGAACTTGTCACTAGGTGGGTCCTTGGAGCGGGAATCGAGCGCACAATAATTTACGCGATTGCAACTGAAGCTGCACTCATTTTTGGAATAGAAATCGATAATCTTGTGCTGAAAAGCAACAAGATCGCAAGTTTCCGCCGACTCTCGACAATATCGATAATCAGCAACATGCTGTGGTTCATAAGTTCAATTGTCGGCGTGATTATTTACGCCGCGCCAAAGAGTGAGGGCAGATTTTTCTCTCTAGTACTTCTAGGAGCTTTTTTTGCGATCTCATTTCGAGCGCTGGTGTTCGGCGCAGTCTTTTACCCAAAACCGCTCAATGGGTTGCCGCTAGCAATAGCCCAGCCTATTATTCTTCTATTTCCAGTAGCATTGTCGCTTAAGGCTGTCTCGCTCTATTCCACGTACACTATTGTAGCAATAGTTGGCGGGTTCGTATTAATCGCTGGAATTGAGGTCTACCTTTCTATAATCAACAAGCCCTTGGATGGATTTAGGGCGCTCCAGCTTTTACAGGCCTTTTTGAATGCCTGGACTGCTGACGATCCCGAGGATCTTGAGCACTATTTTCAGATTTCCAGCGAAGAACGAAATGTTAGCACTACTTTCATCCGTTTGGAGTCGCTGAACAATGGTGCGAAAAATCCGGTTGCTCTCTTGGTAGTTCCAGGAATCCATCCTGGGCCTTTTTCTCCGGTTGGATCAAGTAACCTGCCGGGGGATATTTACGAATCCTTGAGAACTGACGATACAATCCCACTGACATTTCACTCAATCTCAGACCACGACCTAAACCTTCCTTCGAAGCAGGAAGTGCGCAAATACATTGCGAGCCTCCAAGATAAGATAACAATCGATTCGGGTAAGACGATGAGTCTCCCCGTCACTATAAAGAACAACAAAGCCACAGCATCCGGCTTTGCACTGGGAAAAACCCTGTTAGTAACTCTCACTCTTGCCCCTGATGGGATGGAGGATCTTCCAGGAAGAATACGGGAGGAAATTTACAACGAATCAAAGAGACTCGGGTTCGAGCCATCTCTTATTATTGATTCTCACAATTCACTCGGCGAAAAACCAAACGAAGTCGACACTAATGACTTGATCAAAGCTGCCAAGGAAGTCCTCCACCAAGTCTCCATCGAAAATCAGTCTGATTTCAAGTTCGGATTTGCTCACAGTTCCGAGTTAGGTACTGAAAATAGAGGAGACGTCGGCCCGGCGGGAATCGGCTTTTTATTGTTCGAGATCAAAGATTCGAGATTTTGTCTTGTGGTTGTCGATGCCAATAATGCAAGAATTGGATTCCGGGCCGAAGTTATTGAAAAATTCGAGACAAATTCCTCCGTAAGAATCTTGGAGATCTGCACATCCGACACGCACGTAACCGCGGCGAAAGCGAGCAACGCGAAGGGCTATCTCGCGCTAGGTGAGGTCAGTACTCCTGAGGAGTTCGCTTCGACCCTTGAACTGTTATTTCAAAGGGCACGATCAAGACTTGGCCACGGCATCTATTCGACTTCGGTTTCGGACGGAATGATAAGGACAATCGGAGGCGAGATTCTCAACAATTTCTCTGGACTATTGGACGAAACGAGCATGCATGCGAAACAAGGTGCGCAGGCCCTGGGCTTATTGGCAGTACTCGTCACAGTAGTAGTTGCCATAATCTAAGTCGGGGGCTTTGCTTCTAGAAGTAAGAACGACTTTACTAACTTCGATTCTAACAACTGCCTACTATATTAGAAGCGACATCGTTTAATGTAGCTTTATGTCAAGGAATAATCCGTTGGTATCATCATCATCGGACTCAGACAAAGAAATCGAGGACGTTGCGTTCGGCGATTATCTTCGGGAACTCGATCGCGATCAGGTCAGAATAATCATCAGGGAGGAAACGCGAAGGTTCAGAAAGCCTACCACTTTGATAATTGGGCTGCCTACCGAAAGAGGAGAGTTGCAGAAAGTCGCCCACGAACTGAAGAAAAGCCTTGCAACCGGCGGGTCAGCGAAGGACGGTCAGGTCATATTGCAGGGCGACAAGAGAGAAGAGGCAAAGCAAGTCCTCATAAAGCTGGGTTACTCTGCCTCGAATATTGAAGTACAGTGATCATGGTTACGCCATGAAAGTATAGGATGGATAAAGCCGCACTTTCACTCCTAGTCTTATGAAAGGTCTTGAATCGGAGTCGATCCGTTGAGCCAAGAAGTTCAAGGGAAAACGGGCGAATAGGAAAAAATAGAATACGCACTTGATCTTACAAGCATCGTTGCCGGAGAATTTTTTCGAGCTCGTCTACAAGGTAGTCGCCCAAGTTCCGCGCGGTAAAGTTACCTCTTATTCTGCGGTCGCAAGATTTCTCGGCAATCCGAGAGGTTCGAGGGCTGTCGGTTGGGCTATGAGGCAGTGCCGCTATCCAAACGAAAAAATTCCCTGCCACCGAGTAATAAAATCGGACGGAACAATCGGCGGCTATGGAGAGGAGGGAACCGTCACTAAGGCACGGCTTCTCAGAAAGGAGGGAATTGCAATCCGAAACGGAAAGATAAATCTCGAGAAGTACGAGTTTAGGCGATTCAGGCTGGGCTAGGTTTGTTCTGGTCTACCTTGACTTGACTTTTCTTGGGCTGATTTTTTCTGGTCGCGACGTTGATCAATATTGAAGCGATTATGGCAAGAATGATCAGAGCCACCGCGTACTGAATCCGAGTTATGAAAGCGCTTGAAAAGCTGGCGAGGATTAGCCCCCAGGCGACATAGAAGAACCTGTCATGCGCGATCGCTAGTGTAAACGCAGAAACTAGTGTCCAAACACCTAGCAGGGCAAAAATCAAAAAGAATGTTTCAAACAGATTGATTTTTCCAAACAGAAGAACCACGAACGGCGCGAGAATGGCAACTAGTACTCCTTCTCCATAAGCGAGTTTCATGCAGAGTCCACACTAAGATACTACGAGGTCTTATTTATGCTCGCTTCTCGTTCTTAGTTCGCGAGCGAGTAGCCTATCGGAAATCTAGAAAACGAATCCCAATGAATGAGCGAAAATTGCGAAGGCGACTGCGGCTATGATTGCACCTATCACAGCGTAGACGATAACGACGGCTATGACGACCACTATGGTGTAAATGAGAGCCTTGTCTTGAGGCGTGCCTAGCAATATCGGCAAGCCTATGTAAAGGACGTACAATCCATACAACAATCCGAGGATAGACAAAAACCCAATGAATGGAATAATGTTTAGAATTGAAAGCAGAAAGTACGGAGTGAAGGCGTACGCAGCCAATCTGGTTGCTCGAACCTGAGTCGTCGTGGTTCCAAAATTAGGTGCCAATTTCCAGGCAACAAATCCGACAACAAAAACTGCAATGATGTCAAGGATATAGCCGAGAATTGCCGAGAAGAATGCATAACCGTAACCAGCGGCGCCGGCAAATCCAAGATAGCCGAAAATGCCATAGTACCAAAGATCGCCGATCAAAGTACCTACTAATGGGATAATAGCCAAGATAGCTACGTAATGAATCATGAGCGAGTTTAACGGCGTGTCCGTATCCTTGTAGGCCGTCATGACGGAAGCAGGGCTTTTCACAAGATCAATCGCATGCTTGAAGGTCGCCATTATGTTGAATGAGCTCGGCATGGGGTTCGCGCCAGAGTATGTTGGCGGCGGGGTAGAACTGGGCGTTCCACCTCCCGTTGCAGGACCTCCGGTCGTGGCATTACTCATCTTCAAGTCAGCTCCACATTTCTGGCAAAAAGTTGCATCATTAGCGTTTTCTTGGCCGCATTTGGGACAGAACAATTTGAATAGCTGGATGAATTATGTTCGTGGATTTAAGCATAAGGAAAGAGTCCGAACAATTGCTAATTCATTGGCCTAGTGGCGCTGGCCCAATTCGCTCCTAAACCTGTACAAATAGAGTCTGCCCGCAGAGATTACATGAAATATATTGGTTCGCGCTGTCGGAACTCGTTGGGTTTTTTCAGAAAGATTTTGGGGTATTAAAATTCGTTAGATTGCTGGGATCTATCCCATGATTAGCACAAGATTACGGTAAAATTGCGACGGACATGGCGAATCCAAATAAGGATGTAGTCACAATCTCTTCAGGATGACAAAACAAGTAGTTTTGTCGAAAGATGGCAAGCCTGTCTCTTTCGATGTCGAGCGAGTCCAGAGAGAAAAAGTTGGCAAATCTCTTGTGGGCGCCGGCACTGTCGATTTCTCTGCAAACACTTTGAGCGGATACAGAGTGACCTTGACAACAACACCGCGGGAGCTTGTCAAGAAAGATAGATTCCGGGAGAATATCCGAAAGCAGAGTCAGCTAATAGTGGAAAAACTCCCAATAATGTTTCCAGCGACGAGCACCGGCCTACTCGTTCTTGAATACGAGGGAGCGGAAGAAGGAAGGATAGTCGATGCCCTAACAAGGGCGATCCAGGAGACCAAATTCAAGGGTTTCTGGATATTCTAGATTGACGACGAATCAGATTTGCCTTGGGGATAAAGAGGTGAATCTGAAGGCCGATCGGGCGCCAAAATGAAGGCTAATGAAATCAGTATTCCCCACGTCCGGTGGGCTGAAGGGAACTACAGGCCGAGGACCAATGGTAACGACTACAAGCAGTGACGATATGAACTTCACGATGACGATAACTCTCGGTTGAAGGGCTGAGTAACAAGTAGGAAAGCTAAATTCAAAACTGATGCGAGGGCCGCTAGGCCTTCTCTTCTTTATTTTTGCGCGACGTGGGTCATGAGGGCTGACCAGTATCCTTAGGAATCCTCAGATCTCACAGCATTTTACTCAGTCTTAAAGCATTTTTTCGGGAAGGTCTCTGAGGCCAACAGGCATTAATAGTACTCCTTTGTTGAATTTCGACAACGCTGGTGTCAAGAACGGCTTGAAGTTTTTCGTGGTTACTTCACTTGTCGTCATTCTCGTAATTTTTTCTTCGTCGAGCTACAATCGGTTCGATGCATCGTCTTTCGCTCTGGCTCCGGCGCCTAAAACTCCAATACAACACATAGTGTTCATCGTTCAGGAAAATCACGCCTTCGATAACATGTTCGGAGTTTACCCCGGGCTACCGAGCGGATTCGGGCTGAATCTGAACACGTGCATCCCCGACAAGCCCCCGGCGACGACACCGTGCATCAAGCCTTGGGACGCAGATACCAAGCAAACGACCGTTCAGGGAATGGACATTCCACATACCCGAAAATCTGCCTTAACTGACTACAACAATGGCGCGATGAACGGCTTTGTAGAAACTCTTTCATCCAGCGTAAAAAATTACTCCATGGCGTACTATACGGGAAAGACGCTTCCCTACTACTGGGACTATGCCGAGTATTATACGCTGAACTATAATTTCATGTCTAGTTCGATGGACTCGAGCCTGCCGAATCACCTGTTTACCGTCGCTGCCAGCGCCGGCCCTCTGGGCACCTGCGATCCTTGCGTGACGCAGTACAATCTGACCTTCCCTCAAATAGGGCAGTTACTTACCCAGAATGAGATTTCTTGGGGGTACTACCAGTACAACTGGAACGATGCCATTGACTGTCCCAGCACTCCATACACACCCAAATTTATTGGAGCCAATGTTCACGGTTACGATTCGTTCTGGTCAGGCCTGACTGACTTTACCCAAGTTCAGATGCAACCTACCGAATGTAAGAGCCTGCTCAGCATGAAAGATCTCGAGACCGCCATCTCCTCGAATACTCTTCCTGCCGTTTCATGGGTCATCCCTGAACCGCAGGTCAGTGATCACGCCGGCCAATCGACTTGGGCCAACGGGCAGAAGTACGTTTCGTCTATAATCAATTTGATCGAGAAGAGTCCCGAGTGGTCGTCCACTGTGATATTTTTCACCGAGGACGATTGGGGAGGTTACTATGATGGTATTGTCCCGCTTCAATTCGACACTGCGGGCGAGGGCTTCAGGGTGCCGCTCATCGCAATATCACCATACTCCAGATCGGGAGCACTCGTGGAGGCTCCTTCTTACAACTACGGCACGAAATTCAAGAGCATAAACCAGGAGGATTTTTCGGCGTTTCTCAGCACAATAGAGTATAACTGGGGGTTAGCGAACTTGACCGATCGGGACGGCAACGAACCGAACCTGTTTTACATGTTAAACTTCGCTCAGACGCCTCTCCCTCCTCTTCTCTTGTCAAGTACGGGTGTTACCTATCCTCTAAGCTCCTGTCCGACCGCCTGCACTTTTTCACCGATTACTTTCGGCTCGCAAAATCTGACTGTATTCAATCCGAACGTCGGGATAAATGAATCACTGTCTCAGGCATTGAATTACAGCGGAAATGATGATCCGGGCGATTGACAGTTCTTACGAGTAATTGAAAATAGGCAACTGGTGCCGAGGGTGTGACTTGAACACACGACAGCCCGGTCTTCAGCTTCACCAAGAAGTTCTTTCGGGTGCTCTCCCAGGCTGAGCTACCTCGGCAAACGGAAAGTAGCGCAAAAAGGTCTGATCTTCTAATTTAAGCATGTTGTCCGCAGCCTCAAATTTCGAGGAAAATAGTAAAGTAACCCGTGTCCAATTCAGTGATCGAGTCCGGGAGATTTTTATCACTGATCATTCTGCGAACCGACCATATTTCAGAAAAACAGCTCGCGCAGATCGCCTTCGAGATCCAGAACCGATGGGACGTGCCGGCTTTTGTAAAGATGCATGAAATCGTCGTTATGGACGACGATCTTGAGCCGCGAAATGCCCACGAGCTGATCAGGGACTTTGAAAACGGCATGTCGATAATTTTCGAAAATCTGAACATCACATCGGCTTTCAGGCTAAGAAGAAGGTCAAAGGCAAAATACGAGATCGAGCGGATTCCGGGAACGAAGCTCCCGAAGTGGATGGCTCAGATCGAAGAAACTCCCAGAGTCCCCGAGGGAGTCTTCGAATGTCCTCACTGCGTTTTACCTGACACGCTAATTTTGGGAGACAACAAACCGATAGCTGAATACACTGAAGGGAACACCGTCATGGGCCAAACTGGGCTCACCTTGGTGTTGGGTACATTCTCACGACCTTACAAAGGAGAAGTCATAACGATAAAAGCTAATGGCATGTTGCCGATAACAACAACTCCGGAGCACCCAATCCTAATATCAAATAGCCGGACAATCAATCTGCATCGAGCTGGACAGTATCGATATCAGATTCAGCTCTCGCCGGAGTTATGGGTTCAGGCAAAGGATCTTGTAGCGAAAACATACGAGACTGATGGTAACTATGTAGTAATGCCTATCATAAAAGGAACATTCGAAAGCTACCAAGCTAGTCTTTCTCCATTCATAATTAAACACAAACCACAACACAAAGGATACCGAACGGATTTTCCTCTTACGGTAGAGACTGCTTGGCTGCTTGGGCTATATACTGCTGAGGGCTCAGCAACCAAGAAAGAAGCACGTTTCTCCCTCAGCAGCGATGAGGAAGAAATCAGGGTCAAGGTCACCAAAATTGCTGAAGAGCTTGGATATTCGATATATGTTAATCATTCTGTGGTAGCAAATTCAATGCTTCTCAGTATCCCTTCAAGAGTATTAGCTCGGGCTTTTGATAATTGGTGCGGACATACGGCTCCTAACAAAAGGATACCTGATTTCATTCTGTGCCATTATGATACCAGTATTCTTGAGGGATTCCTGCGAGGTTACGAAGCGGGGGATAGTTATACGCAAACAAAACGATCCAATAGAAGCAAGGGCTACAGAAGCAGCTCTACGGTCTCGAAAATCCTCGCTCAACAGCTACAATTGGCTTATTCTAGGTTAGGCGTTTGGGCCAGCGTTGGCATTCGTCATCAAGTCCGTGAGGGATTTAATATGGGACGGAGTTGCTCTTTTCGAGCAAAGTATTCTATAACATATCCCCTTGAGCCTAACCTCAAGCGCCAAAGGGTACAATTTTTTCAGGAGAAGATCTTGTCTCCAATACGCCAAATTACTCGGGAAAATTATTCAGGTGCTGTCCACAATTTGGCTACATCGGACAACACCTACCTTATTTCCAATGCCATTGTGCATAATTGCGGCAGGCGGTTTCCCACGGACATCCAGCTGTCGATGCACACGAAACTTCACTACATCACTTGAACTTGCATGACAATTCAGTGGTCGTTCGATTTCAGAAATTCAATGATGAATGTGACGGACTTTTCAGGAATCTCAATCATATCCGCGTGCCCGATTCCTTCCCAGATCTTGAGCTTCGCATTTGGAATCATCTCCGAAACCTTCCTGCCACCTATTCCAGACTCCTCCATGTCTAGTGGACTTACGACGTCCCCCTCCGTACCCATAATCAGGGTTGGGCTTTTGATCTTTGGAAGGTCAGAAGTGATGTCCAGCTTTTCCATTTCTTGACAGACCTGAACTGCAGTCTCGACAGAGATTCCGGACATCAGATTTAGCATGGTCTCCCTAATCTTTTCGATACCGGATTTTTCAAGAAAGCTTGCGCCGACGTTGTAGGTGATTATCGTGTCGGCGAAAAGCTCGCCGATGCCGTTAAACTGGGCGATCTTACGCCAGTTTGCAAACATTACCTTCCTCATTGCATCCGGTCTCGCGATTGGAACATCGGCAACACACGCTATCGTTCGCTCAGGATATTTGGCGGCAAATTTTAGGGCAAGAACGCCTCCCACCGAAGTTCCAACCAGATTTGCACGGGAGATTTTCAGGGCGTCCATCAATGATGCCAGATCGTCCACCCAGAGGTCCATCGTATACCGCTGGAGAGGGCGATCGCTTTTTCCGTAGCCTCTTTGATCATAACTTAATACTGTGAAGTGTTTTGATAATTCTTCCAGAACAACTCGGGGGAAGTTGTGTCTTCCCAAAAGGCCTCCACCAAACAAGACCAAGGGTGAACCGCTTCCCTGAGTCTCGTAATAGATCTTAATATCGCCCGCCGAAATTCTCGGCATTCTTTCACTCTTTCAAAGCAAGACCTAGCGTTTTCGCTATTTCATGATTTTGAGATGCTTCCAATACTCAACGGGCCTAAATGCGCTCGGATGAAAGGTCTAAAATAACTCATTAGACAGGATGAGAACTCAAATTGGATTCGGCAGTTTCTCGGGCTCCCTTGCTCCAGCTTCGGGAAGTGACAAAACAGTTCGGAGGTCTCACGGCGGTGAATGATCTAAGTTTCGACGTCGGGGAGGGGGAGATTGTCGGGTTGATCGGACCCAACGGAGCCGGGAAGACGACCATCTTCAACACTGTGACGGGAGTCTACAAACCGGATTCCGGCAGCATCACTTTCTCAGGAATCAACATAGCGGGCAAAAAGCCGCACGTAATCGCTCAACTCGGCGTCTCGCGGACCTTTCAGACTGTCAGACCGCTTCCACGAATGACCGTCATCGAAAATACGATGATGGGTTCACTTTTCGGAAGAGGACACACGCTCTCGATTCGAGCGGCAACCGAGAGAGCCCGCAAAGTCCTTAGCTATACCGACCTTGAGGAGAAGGCCAATGTATTGGCTTCAAATCTGACTCTCGCGGAACAGAGACGATTGGAACTGGCGAGGTCGCTCGCGACGCAGCCTCGCCTGCTGATGCTCGACGAGGTCATGGCGGGACTAAATCTTACGGAAATCTCCGACACTCTGGAACTTCTTTTCAAACTCAACACCGAAATGAAGATCACGCTGCTTGTCATAGAGCATGTGATGCGCGCGGTGATGAAACTCTGCTCGCGGATAATAGTCATCGACCACGGCTCGCTCATTGCAGAAGGGAGCCCCTCTGAAATAGTGAGAAACGAACAGGTAATCAGTGCCTATATGGGGAAAAAGAAAGTCGAAAGTGAGGAAAGCTCGAACCAACCTTCTTCCAAATCAAATTGAAATCAGAATGATTCTAGAGATCAACAACCTGTCCGCCGCCTACGGCAGAATCCAGGTCCTTTGGGGAGTTTCTCTTAGAGTTGAGGACAAAGAGATCGTTTCTCTGATTGGAGCCAACGGGGCCGGAAAATCCACTCTTTTGAAGTCTGTGATAGGAGTGCTGAAGCCGCAGGCTGGCGAGATTCGCTTTCGGTCGGAGAACATCGTTGGAAAGCGGCCCCATAGCATGGTGAAAGCGGGCATCTCGTACGTCCCCGAGGGCCGGAGGCTTTTCTCCACCATGAACACAGCCGAAAATCTGCGCATGGGAGCCCCGAGGGTATCCGCGGATCTTGACCAACGATTCGAGAGAGTGTACTCGCTCTTTCCCGCACTGAAAGACCGGAAGAAGCAGGCAGCAGGTACGCTTTCCGGCGGCGAGCAACAGATGGTTGCGATCGGGCGCGCCTTGATGTCATCCCCGAAGCTATTGCTCTTAGATGAACTTTCATTTGGTCTGTCACCAATTATGTTTGAAAGGGTTCTCGCGGCGATTGAGTCTATCAGAGAATCTGGTGTCTCAATCTTGATGGCCGAGCAAAATTCGGAGAGGGCGCTTGAATCTTCTGATCGCTCTTACGTCATGGAGAACGGCAGGATCGAGCTTGACGGGATCAGTTCCGAGCTGATCGATAATCCCAAGATCCGCGAGGCGTACTTGGGGGTCGTGGAGTAAGTGGCCGTCGGCTTAGTAGACGTCGTACAGGCAATTTTGAATGGCGTGCTTCAGGGAGGGTTCTTCGCCCTGGCTGCGATTGGACTTTCTCTGATCTACGGTGTTCAGAAGATCTTGAACATCGGCCACGGAGCTCTGATGGTCCTCGCGGCGTTCATAACTATCCAGTTCTCCATAGTCCTGACCCCGAGACTGCACCTGAACCCGCTCCTATCCCTCCCCCTTGATTTTGTCATAATGGCGCTCGTCGGAGTAGTGGCGTACTTTGCCCTAATTTACAAGACCGAGAACAAGGGGTTCGAGGGTCCTCTTCTAGCAACCTTCGGATTGTCAGTCTTTCTAGAGTACGTCATCTCCAGTGGTCTCGTGCTTCCACTCCCTTCCGGGGCTCTGACACTGATCCCGTCAATTGATCCGTCTCATGGCAACGGTGCCGAGGCGGAGAACCAAGCCTACAGCGGAAGTTCGATTCATCTCGGAGCACTTTACGTTCAGGAGCCTCAACTCATAGCGTTTATTATCGCAATCATCGTGATTCCGATGCTTCATTTTTTCCTTTCGAGGACATACTACGGAAACTCAATTCGTGCAACCGCTCAGGACTGGGAGGCCGCCGAGTTTTCAGGCGTCGACATCAGGAGATCCAGAATTCTCTCGTTTTCGATCGGGGCGGGACTCGCCGGGCTGGGCGGCGGGATGTACGCATTTACAAATTCTATAACTGCAAACGCGGCTGACGTTTCTCTGCTTCCAATAGTTCTTGCAATCATAATACTCGGGGGTGTCGGGAGCATCTTGGGCACTCTCTTCGGCGGGTTGATCGTGGGACTAATTATCAGCATCTCAGATTTTGTCGCCCTAGAAGTATTGACGAAATACAGCTTCCCATCAGACTTTGGATTGCTTCTGACATACCTGATCTTTCTCGCGGTCCTGATGGTCAAGCCGACCGGACTGTTTGGCAGGTTTGGCAAGTAAGCGGGGAGAAGAAGGATGAGCTCAACGACAAAAGGAGCAGAAGCGGAGAGCAAGTCAAGAAGCTTTGCAAAGCGCATCGGAATTTTCAGCTCGTCATCGTCGGGCTCAACGATTTCGCCCATTGTCGTTGCTATCGGGCTCTTCGCGGCTCTGATCTATCCACTTTTTCTCGGGCCGTCGGAGGAAGGAGTGCTAGGAATTCTGGTGATCTACTTCATCTGGATCATCCTTGCGGAAAGCTGGAACCTCGTCGGGGGGTACGCTGGGTTGATCAATCTCGGACTCGTGTCGTTTTTCGGACTAGGCAGCGTTGTAACGAGCATCGTGCTCTCCGCGGGTTACGGTCTGGCGGTGGCGATTTTTGCCTCCGCCATTGCCGGCGCGATATTTGCCCTAATTCTTACGCCGACGTTCCGACTGCGCACCGACTATTTTGCGATAGCAACTCTTGTGATTCCGATAGTCCTGAAACCAATAGTGGAATATGAGGCAAAGCATTCTAACTTCCAGTGGCCGTCAGGATTTGTGATAAACGGCGTTGTTTTTTACGAAACCGGAGTGATCTTGACCGCCGCGACTATTTTCGGCATTTATTTCATGATGAGATCCAGGATCGGGATGGCCCTCCGAGGGGTGGGCGACGACGAGTACGCCTCCTCAACGCTGGGTGTGAATGTTTTCCTGTTCAAGACAATTGCCCTAGTTGGCAGCGGCATTATCACGGCGATTGCGGGCTCGTATTACCTTGGCTACATACTTGCTGTGAATACTTCGATCTTCCTGAACTTGACCTTCTCGCTTTATCCGATTTTTATGGTAATCATTGGTGGAATCGGAACCTTTGAGGGGCCCATCATAGGAGCTCTGTTGTTTAGTGGCATAACCTATGAGGTCAACACCTACTTTCCCTCGAGCGACATCGAGGTCCTGATATTTTCGATAGTGATAATGGCTGTTGCAGTCCTCCTTCCGAAGGGTTTTGCGCCTTCGATTAAGAGGTTCGTCTCTTCAATGAGGAGGACGGCTAAACAGAATAAATCCGTCTAGACATTTGAGACGTCGAAGAGTTTGTCGTCTATCCAGATCTCCGGTCGCACAACGAGGCAATCAATGTGCAGGCTGGAACGGTTTTCACCGCCGAAAGTGTGATTGTCACCCATCGCGACGTGAACCGATCCGAGGGCTTTCTTGTCGTCAAACTCCCCCCTGATTTCCTTTCGCAGGTGATTTGTACCGAACCCGAGCTCGCAGAGGACTCTCGCGGAGGGCTCTTCTCCCAACATTCTGTCAAACGCGCTCCCCATTTCCCCGCCTGAAATCCTCGTCAGTCTTCCAGAGTCAAAGTGAAGGCTGATCGGAGAATTGACTTTTCCCAGGCCGACGATAATTCCATCCACATCAAGCTCGCCTTGAGTTTCATTCTCAAGCGGTGCAACGGCAGCCTCTGCATAGTCCGGAATCGCACCCCAGCTCCCGGGCTTGTCCAGGATGCTCGAAAGGCGGAGCGCTCTTCGCCCGGCGAGCCTGAGTTCAAGCATGGACGGCTTCTTGCCAGTTACTAGTTTTACTTTCGAAGCCCTTTCTAGAATGTTTGCCATACGATCTGATCGATCGCGAATTTTTTCGAGAGACGGTGGATCAGGAGTTGATTCGAGCGTCTGCGTCAGGAAAAGTACCTCGTCCACCATTTTTGAGCGCATTCACCTTAGCGTCCGCATGGCCCCAGAGAAGAGTTCTCTGTTCATTGACGCAGAAAATCGAGGCCGAGTTTTCCAGCATCGATTTTGCAATATGCGGCGGCGGTTCACGAGTAACCGGTCCTGATATTTCGACCATTGAAGGTACCGCGCCCAGCTTGCTTGCTCCTTCGGAAAGCATCCTAGACCGTGAATCGTCGGATTGATCATAAGCTACGAGGATTTTCTCGCCGAGCTTCACACCGGCGCAAAAGCTGAGAATGGTCTCAGCTCCGTGCCTTGCTAACTCTCCGTCGGACGTCAATGCTATGCGATCTCGTAAGGGACCTTTTCCCATAAACCTTCCTCAGACTGCTAGAGAAAAAGTGATACGTTTATGACACGAATATGGTTCTCGTTTTTTAGTAATGCCAGTTGACCAAGACGCCGCAAGAAAAATCATCCTAGAGGTCGAGAAAATCCAAATTGACCCCGGAGTGATAGAGGAAAATCGGGAAATTCTCGACCTGATATCACGGGGTCTGTTAGAATCTGATAAGTTGCCCATCCCGAGAGAAACTGAACCTTGGTTCCTTCGCAACGCAAAATTAAGGACCGAGTAGCTCCGTGGGTAGTTGGTAGTCACGAAATCAGACCTTGCATTCGAATCGATCTCGTCACTGCGCCGCGGGTTTCGTGCCGGAGACTACGAACCGGAAGACCTCTTGGATTCGATACTCGACAACATCAGGCAAAAGGAGGAAAAAATCCATGCGTACATTCATCTGGTCGATGAAAAGAGTCTGCGAGACGTCGCAAGAATTTCCACGAGCCAAATCAAGAATGGGTCTGCGCGATCGCTAACCGGCACCTTCCTTGCCGTGAAGGATAATACCGACGTCGTCCGTTTGCCGTGTACCGGAGGCTCGAAAATCCTTCAGGACAACGTCTCGGAGAAAGATGCCGGCTTTATCTCAAAGATGAGAGAAGAGGGCGCGGCCTTTATTGGGAAAACAAATCTGGACGAGCTCGCCGCTTTCGGAATCGCCACAAACAATCCTCATTATGGTAGGACACTCAACCCCTGGGACCTAACGAGGATTCCGGGCGGATCGAGCGGCGGTTCGGCCGCTGCGGTCGCTGCCGGAGAAGCCTGTGCTTCGACGGGGAGTGACACGGGAGGATCTGTCAGAATCCCGGCTTCGTTTTGCAATCTAACTGGACTGAAACCCACTTACGGACGCGTGGGAAGGTCCGGGGTAATTTCGATGTGCTGGTCTCTAGACCATGTCGGCTTCATGACGAGAACTGTACGGGATGCGGCGTTGCTCCTCGAAGTTTCTCAGGGTCTCGACGATCGAGATTCATCGACACTCGGCTCACCGCATCCAAAAAAATACGTATTCACCGATGAACCTAGTCTTGAGGGCCTCAAAATCGGAATCTTTGTCAACCCGATTCGCGACTCAGATGAAGGAGTAACCGTGAGGTTTCGAGAAAGTGTGAACGTTTTTTCAGAGCTCGGGCAAGCTCGTGGATGTCACGCTGCCCGATGTAGGACTCGTGACGCCCACAATCTTTGCAATAGCGCTGCCCGAGGTGGCCGCATATCACGAGGATTGGCTTCGCACAAAAAAGGAGATGTACGGCAAAGTCCTGCTCGGGTACGTGCAATTAGGGCATACAGTCCTCGCCACCCAGTATCTGAAGGCTCAACGCGCGAGGACGATCATCATGCAAAAAGTAGCGAAGAAATTGAGCGAAGTAGACGCCCTACTCGTTCCCACAAATCCTTCGGTCGCCCCTGGAATCGATCAGGACACAATTCGAATCGGCGGAAAAAAGTATCCAGCGTTCCAGGTGCTCACGGAGAACACATATCCGTTCAATCTTCTCGGACTGCCAGCTCTCTCGATCCCGGCGGGATTCAGCGACGGAATGCCGGTTGGAATGCAGATTATAGGATCCCACTGGCGGGAGAACGTTGTCTTCAATGTCGGAGATGCATTCCAGCGAACAACAGATCATCACTTGAGAAAGCCTTCTTATTCAGACTAGGGAAAAATAGGAAGAAGGATGCACCAGCTTGCTTCCGGTGGCACATCCAAGTTTTCGTGCTAGCCGCTGCTTGTGGCAGTGATCATGGTGGATTCACCGCTCGGAGGCCACAGCATTTCAGTCTGATTTGCGAAGGTGAACGGATAGATGATGAAGCTCGTGGTGTTCACATTTGTCGGCTCCAGTATCTTTAGCTCCGGAGTCATCGCCCCGTTGACTGAAACCAGCTGCCACTGCTGAAGCAACATGTACTGGTCAGATTGCACCCACTGCCCGCCGGGACTGAAACTCATGGGTCCCATGAAAGTCTGGTATGTGTGGGTCCTCAGCGCCTCTCTGATTGCAACATTCGAGAGATTGCTCGCCTGCGAGATCGCGTCGACAGCTACGGCAAATCCGGAATAATAGACGCCCTCAAGAGTAGGTAGTTGTCCGCCGTTAGCGGCCATGTACTCGTTGACTATTGTGGGGTTGCTGAGATTGTGACCGAGGATGTCCGCAGAGTAGGGAAGTCCCGGCGCCCACGGGAACGCAGACATTACACCACTTGCAAGCGTACCGATTCCGCCGATCTGCGGAACAGCAAACGGGGCAACTGCCGTTCCCCTTGTCAGGAGCCACGCTAATGGCTGGTATCCGATCTGCTTTGCAGTGTTAATCATTAGTGCAGCGTCTCCCGGCGAAGGCAGACCGAAGACTGCTTCGGCTCCCGCAGTTTTTGCAGCTGTGAGGAAGCTCTGCATCTCTGAGGAGCTGCCAGCCTGGAAGGTTGTGTCAGAACAAGTGCAAACAGTGTAGCCCAGCTGTTCAGCGTAAGCCTTGCCCGCGGCATAGTTTGCCTGAGCAGAGTCGTCAGTCTCTTCAAAGAAGGCTATAGTGACGTTGTGAGTGCTTGTTGAAGGATCGACGGTCTTGAACCAGTTGAAGAAAACATGAGCCTCGTTAGTTTCGTTGTGGAAAGTTCCAAAGACCCATGAGTTAACGCAGGTTGGTTCGGGCGTGCACTGCTTTGCAGCTGACAGGTAGTAAGGTCCGATCAGAGGAATCTGGTGCTGCTGTGCAAAATTCCCGGCGATCAAATCATCTATTGTGCCGAGCTGTCCCATCAAGACTACGGCATGATCCGTCGTGACCAAGGTGTTGTAGTTGTTGATTGATGTCGTGTCGCTAGACTGGTCGTCTAACACGACTAGCTTAATCATCGCGTGCGTACCGTTCTGCAGAGGAATCCCGCCAAGACTGTTGACGTAATTGACGGCTTGGTTTAGCGTCCAGTTATCTTCCAACCCAAAAGGTTGCGCCCCTCCGGTAAGCGAAAGACTAGCGCCGAAAACAATCTGAATTGTAGAGTTAACCGCTGGCGCCGAGCTGGAACTCGACGAAGAGGTGGTGGATGAGCTAGAAGTGGAAGAAGTCGACGAAGAACTCGTTGTCGTCGTGGTGGAGCTCTTGGAGCCCAGGGCAAGGTAAGCGCCTGCACCTGCGATTATCAGGATGACTATAACGATGACTACAGCCACAACAGTCGAAATTGACCTGTTGCCATTTTTTGGAAAATTCATATGCATAAAGTCTGGGTAACTACGGGCTGTTATTTAAGCAATGTTACCTTGGTCACTTTCCGTTGTTTTGAGAACTATATCCACACCAGTCCGCCACGGCCACCGCCAGCACCTTGGTTGCTGCCACGAGTTGATCGACCCGAACATATTCATTCTCTACGTGAGCTTGAGGCAAATCTCCAGGCCCAAAGGCTACGGTTGGGATTCCGGCCGCATCAAGAAACGGCACATCAACCGGTGCGGGCATCCCCTTGATCACGATACCAGATACCGGCTCGCTCTCGACGATTGCATGCCCTAATTTGACCGACTCGCATATCGGGTGGCTGGGACTGATTTCGCCCGAGGGCCAGCTTCCCCACCAGTTGAACTTTGGGGAATGCCTTGATAGCCAGGTGTCCAGCTTGGATGCATTCAACACGTATTCTTCTATTTCTTCCTTGACCTGTTCGATAGTTTCCGAGGGATTGTAAAGTATCGCGTAATCGATTTTGCAATAGTCCGGAACCACGGCAACATACCTGTGGCCGGTTGGTGCGCCGTCGATCACGCCAGGATGGATCACAAAATGACCAGGATTGAACAAGGGGTGCTTTTTCGTAATGCCCCACTGGCGCTCTAATTCTTGAAGGGCTTCGATCACCTTCACACCTTTTTCGATCGCGTTGACACCGATTTCATCACCGCCCCCGCCAGGCCTAATCATCTGGTCTCGCGAAGTTGTGTGGGCTGCCTTGCCTTCCACACTGATGGTTAACAGCAGTACTCCAGTTGTAACCGGATCGAGGCACAGTGACGTTGGCTCGCAAACTATCGCTGCGTTCGACCGATAGCCTCTCTCCACCGTCGCCGTAGTTCCGAGAAGATGGTCCATCGTTTCCTCTCCGACGACGCTTTCAATTGTAACGTCTCCCTTCAGAGACATTCCAGATCTGGAAATAGCCTCCACCGCCTTGCACATCGCTGCGATTCCCGATTTCATGTCGCAAGCTCCTCGGCCGTACAGTTTTCCGTCGATCACCTTTCCGCTAAGAGGATCTTTTCCGATCCACTCGTCCACTTTTCCAAAGGGAACGGTGTCTATGTGCCCATTAAGGATAATTGACCTGCCACTCCCCTGTCCCTTGAGCTTTCCAACTAGATTCGTCCGGTCTCTCAACTTTTCAAAGAGATCTATCTCGCAGCCAAAATCGGTAAGTTGGCGAGCCAGAAATTGATTGCACTCCTTCTCCCCGCCGAGGAACTTTTCCGCATCGGCATCCGGGTACTTCGGGTTGACGCTCTGAATTTTGACCAAGTCAGAGGCGAGCTGGACAATCTCGTCTTTCATAGAATCTATTGTGGAAAGAAGTCTGTCAAAATCTGACCGACGGCCAATTTGCATTCTAATTGGGAGGACTTGCTGGTCGTCCGTTTCTAAACTTTCTGAGTTCTAAACCGCGCAGAGTAGCTCGAACGAAACAAGTTTCAACTAATCATCGCATCAAACGTTTCCAACGTGGGAGACCGCACGAGCCGCCGCGCTGTCGCCGAAGTTGCTTGCATGATTCAAGTATTACAGATAACTAACACGACGCGACGGACTAAGGCTCTAGTATCTTTGTCAGAAGAAATTATTGCGAAGTAGGACAGGCTGTCGCGTGCGTCGTCGGATACCGGGGATGATGATCCCGGTTCCAGTTTCACGACTCCTACAGGAATGGGCGGAGAATCTTCTCCAGGCTTTTCTTTTTGCACCCTTTTCTTTGACTTTTTGATTGCCCTTCTTTTCTGAATGGGCTTCGACTGGGCCGTCGGCTGTCTTCTAGAAAGCACCGAGGCCCAGGGATTATCCCTGGCAGAATCGGGAATCTGTGGACCTCCAGCACTTGCAAAATACTCTGGAGAAAAGTTTGCCTCGGATTGGATGACCTCACCGTTTGTCATTTCTTCCATTCCAGTTTCTTGAGAAACCGAATCTCTGGTTGGAAGGTTTTGCACGAAGGTTTCTGCTAGACTTGACGGTAGCGTTTCCATCTCGTCTACCAGTGAAACCGGCGATTCTCGGTTATTCGCGGGCGATTCAACCGCCCCCATCAGATTGGTAAGCCTCAGAGCAGTACCCGGAGCACTTAGCGACGCGATTTCCTCTCTCAACCTTGTTATCTCCATGTGGATTGATGAGATCTTGCTTTCAAGAGAACCGCCATCCGTCGAGGAATCTCTAACCGGAATTGTGTTTCCGAATTGCGGCTTTGAAGGGGATACAATCATGATTGTGCTGGAACGAGCAATTAGCAGCTGAAGCGCAATGCGGAAAACGATCACGATCGAGCAAAGGACCAACCCCGTGTACAGATCCATCGCGAGACTTTTTTGCCCAAGTAAGTAAAGTTGAAAATTCGGATCGGTGATCGGACGCAGGATCGGAAAGAGCAAACCCCACACGACCAGCGCTACAAGGCAAAAGTATGCCCCTAGGTCGAAGAATGATAGCAAAAACCTTTGAAGAGACGTAATTTTCGGGAGTTTTCTGGAAATGTAGAGATTGCTCAGCGCGAAGAGGCTTGCTCCCGAGATCGCAACCGATGAATACAGCCAGGGCACGCTCTGAGTCATAGCCCCCCCTCCCACATACCATGAATAACTCGCCGTATACAGGAAAAAGATGAACGAGACGCCAAATACTATCGTCAGAGGAAAGGAGAGGTTACTCCATCTCCTCTCTGAAGCGATAGTTCGCTCGGCAGGAATGGGAGCGTCATCGCTTCCTCTTGGGATAGTTGCTCCATCTTCGGGAGCGTTCTCGTCATCAGATGACGTTTCCGGTTACATCCCGCAGAATCTTTAGCGCAAGGATATCTCTATTTTTTTATTCGCTAAATTTCGGCACTGATGCTCTGTTCGCCCAGCTCCGCACTCGCAACGAGCTGTAGCCACCCTTCCCGCGAATCCCAGTCCCATTCATAATTTTCAGGAGTGTAGAGCCCGTAAGCAATGCATCCCTGCCACACATTGTAGACCGGATTTTTCGTGAGCTCGACCGTGCTTCCGGCGATTCCCTTTTCTTCGAGCATCTTCTTGAGCTTGGCGGGCGAGTTGACAGCGTAATTCGTCAGGTTCGGAGGCACCTGCCATGCAAAATTACCGCCAGACAGAATTATGTTCTGATAGAGTGCGGGTTGAATTTCAAAACTGCATTTTTGGACGGACTGGATGATGACATCAGCCAGATCGGTGGTTCCAAGAACAGCTCTTCCCTCGCTGTACGTATCCGCCGGCCTCGGGAATCCTCTCCTGTAATAAGAGGCAAAGATCTCATGGTTCGGATTGAAGAAATACTCTCCCATCAAAAAACGCTGCCAGCTGTTCTTGCCCAAACTTATGGAGATCTTTGTCGACGGAATCTTGAACGTTGTCTCAAACAAGGTGGTCTGCTTTTCTTGCATCACCTTGTCCAAGTTCTTCGGGATAAGACCCGTGGATTCCTTGAATACCTTGACGAGTTTGGGTTCGCGGGCGAGATCAGAATAGCCTGCATCCTTCAATATCTCGGCCGCGATCAGGTCGCAGTCGCTGCCCCCTCTATTGAGCGTCGTTAACGCACTGAAAATCACTCCGCTGCTTATGGGAGCGACCTGAGTGTTACCGTGTCCTCCCTCCAGAACCGTGCACGCTAGTCGTTTCTGAGAGATAGCTACTGCAAGAGGCTGAGGTATGATGGACAGGACCCTTGTGAGCGTTCTGTTTTCTTCATTGTTGATCTCCCGATGAATCCCTATGAGCCTGTCGTACATGTAGCGTGGAGCAGTCGCAGACAGTGCACCGACGCATTTGAAGCCGTTGAACTCGGGCGCGACCGCCTTCTCTGGTGCGTGCCTCAGCAGACCATAACGCGTAATTTCTTTGACCACTAACCAAGCTCTCTCATCGTCTGACTCGATTTCGCCGTTCCGCATGGGGTAAACCATCCGCTCCGCGATGTCACGCCGAGCCTCCAGGTGTTGTGCTACGGTGGGTCCAACAACCAACATCTGATTGTTTCTCCCTGACGACATGGTCTTTGCTGAACGAGAACTCAAGTTCAGCAGAGCGCTTCTCATATCAGGGAAATATCCACGGGAGTCAATGGCATCGGGCGTATTCCCGAGCGTAGCAACGCCAAACTTGAATTCCGAGGTACCGTAATCTTCGCCGTAAATGCTAAACTCTTTCGCTAACGTCATGAGGGGGTCTTCCGGCCGTTGCTAGTCGATTGGAGGCCTTTATGGTTATTGTTTTCAATCTTAGACTACGTGGCAAACGAATTTTGACACGATGAAAAATCTACCCCACTGGTTGAGATGAGACGGACCTTGGAAAAATGGTACTAGTCCCGATCCAGAAAAATACAACTTACAAAACTGGTAACCAGCATAATCCTGCGTCGAAATAAAAAAAGCGCGTAGATCATGCAAAGATCAGCAATACTCACAGTGATTTCCATAGCCATCATCTTGACCATCTCAATTGGGGTGATAGGAGTCCAGAGGACCTTATTCCCGTTCAATTCGTCCTCTTTTTCATCACTAGCCTACACTGTGACGACGCAACCCGGTAATCAGACGACAAATGCCGACGAAACAAACATTACGAACTACGTCAACACCACGACCACGATACCAGAAACAGTGACGCAGACCAATCATTTCACAACGACGCTCATCAACGGGACCAGCACAGCTCTAGTCACTTCTTATACGGTAACGACTTCAAACGTGAATTCGACGCTCACGATTCCTATCTACACGACCGTGACTAACGGTTCGGCGACCCAGACCCTGACATCATTTACGACCTCGGTTATGAGTGAAATAATTTATCAAACTGAAGAGCAGACAACTACTGTACTAACTTCCGGCACGGTTCTGATCACAGAGACCACAATCGAGACGATAACGAGCACTTTTCCGACGACTCTCACAGATACTATTCAGACAACCCAAACGGATCGCACAACTCGTACCTTAACCGCGTCCACGACACAAACTGCGCTTACGACGCAGACCGAAAGAACAACTGCCACGGTTTCGACAGCGACAAAAGTGACAAAGACAATTACAGTCACCGGAATCACGACAGGCGCCACGATCACGCTAACATGTACGGAAAGCGATATCACCGGTGCGACGACGACACAAACTCAGGTGAATTGCCCATAAGCTTCCTATTTTATTCACCCAGCGTTTTGGTGCGCTTTTCATCCGGCAAGCTTCCTTCTCCAAAATTTTTCGTTATCCAAGAAGATCCAAAATTCGGTAGTAAAAGATAGGGTGACATAGGAAAATTGATTCGAAAATTCGCTTTAATGGCTCTGGTCTTTTTGGTTATCCTTGTAGCTTTCACGGCCGTTTCTTCCTCGGCCTTTTCGCAGAGCCAAGCTCCAGCGGCAACAACAGCCGCAAAAACGACCACTAAGACAACAACCAAAACGGTAACATCGACGAAGACGACTTGCTGTAAAACTGAAACTACGACTTCGACCTCGACTGCATGTTGTTTCATATCGAGTACTACGCTGACCTTCTCGAGTACCGTGACCAGTATGACCGGAACGACTAGTACATCAACCTTCGATACTACTCTGACCGATCCAACGACTGTAACCTCTACCTCTCACGTTACAGACACAGATACGACAACAGTGACTGATTCGACTCTTGTGACCGATTCAACCACTGCAACTCAAACAGTTACTTCAACTTCCATGGATCCGGAAACTTCAACTGTAGCAACAGCCACAACGTACACGACAACAATTCCAGTTACTTCGACTACTACGATTCCAACTTCGACAACCACAACAGTTACTTCGACTTCAGTAGTGCCAACGACTTCGACCACAACAATACCAGTAACGGTAACCTCTACAGTCACAATTCCTACGACCAAAACATCAACATCAACCGTTCCGGCAACCACAACTTCAACGACTACTATCCCGGTGTCTACAACATCCACTCAAACCGTTGCGGCAACTACTACCTCTACAGATACTATTCCTGCAACCACAACGTCTACAGCGACGATTTCCGCTTCAACAACATCTACAACGACAATTCCTGCTACGATAACGTCAACCGTGACCATTCCTACAACTTCTACGACCACTATTCCCGTTACAACAACTTCTACAACGACTATCCCTGCTACGACAACTTCCACGGACACAATTCAGACCACCGTATCTTCGACTTCTACTCAGACGATTCCAGCAATTACGACATCGACTTCAACCGCTACGGCTTCTACGACTAGCACAACAACGATAATCGTTCCAAAGACTATCACTTCAACTTCTACATTTCCCACTACAACGACATCTACAGAAACAGATCAAACTACGATAACAAACACAGAGACGGATCAGGCCACGATAACTTCGACCTCTACCCAAACCATTCCAACTACAACTATATCGACAGGTACTGATTATGTCTTTACAAGTGTGACGACAACGATAACAGTTCCGACCGTTACAACCACCACGTCGACTCATATACACAACACCACAACAACAGATACGACCATATCTACAACTACGATTCCTACGACCACAACTTCTACGGAAACGGATCCAACCACCATAACCACAACTTCAACATCGACAGTTCCTGCTACTACAACATCGACAGAAACGGATCAAACTGCTGTGACCTCGACTACTACCCAGACATTTGCGACGACTACAAGTTCAACGTCAACGGAAACAGATTCTACAACTGTTACTACAACTTACACTCAGACAACCACCACAACAACTACCTCGACTGAAACTGATAGTACAACTACTACTTCTACAATTAATGGCGGATCAGTTACCACTTATCAGACAGTTGATGGGGGAACCACAACTACTTACGAAACAACTGTAACTGCAACTACCGTGACAGCTACAACTTTTACAAATAGCTGCGCTTCAACAACCACTTCAACAGCGACTGACTCATCGACAACTCAGACTGACTACTTTGGATGTTAGAAATTGGGGCTAGCTAAGGATTCAGTCCACAATCCAATTTTCGACTCCGACCTTCTTGGCATGAATCTTCTGTCTTAGGTATTCGTGGTTCTGACTAGAAAGTCGCCCTATACAAACTAGGGTAATAATGCATCTAATTGCCGATGATATGTTTCCTGAAGAGTCAAATCACCGATGCTTGTTCCAGTTTTTGCAGCCGAATTGTAATCAGTGATTCTGGAAGCTTCGGAAGAGGGCGTACTCTTGAATCCAAGTCTTGACATGAACCTTCGCATCCGTGATACTTTCTTTACCTCTTCGCGAGTTATTCCCGCCTCTTGCTTCAGAGCCACAGTGATAGTCGTCATCATCTGGTCCGAGTCAAGGGAGGTTTGTCCACAGTACTCTACAACTTTTTTTCCTCTGATGGCTGTTGCCCTACCCAAGATCGTCCTTAACTCTCTCGAAATAACGTCCACAACCAGACTCTCATCGGTCTCCCTTCCAGAATCAACTTTGAAAATGAGACCTGATCTTGGGCTGTAACTTGGATAGCTTCCCAGTATGACTTTGAATTTGTCATCGGCTGCAACAACTATCAGTTGGCCGTCTACTGTTGTAAACCTGTATTCGGTTATGGACAAGACCGCCTTCTGGACGTCGCTGCGAGCTGCCAGTCCGCGATTTATTAGACCTTCTCTCTCTTGCATTATGGCGGCATCTACTTTGATTTGAGCGGCATGATTAGGAATCGGGATCATCAAATTCTTCGAACCAAAGTAAAGCCAAAGTTAGCCTACCCAACAGCTGAAATAGCTAATTCCAGATTGTGTGGTCATCTGGGCCTCGGTCGCCTAGCCTGGTAGGGCGACGGATTGCTAAGCGAAGAAATCGCGCACACATCCGTTTCGGTTTACACCGATCGTGAGTTCAAATCTCACCCGAGGCGTTCTCCGTTTTCGCCATTTCCGCTTTTCCTTAAATCGTTACGGATCGTGGACTATGATCGTCACGTCTGCGAAGTTCTGAATATTTCGCATAGTTTTTGAGATCGATGATTTGATTATCTGCTGAACTGGCCGACCTAATATATGGCAAGTTCATCGGCGATTTGAGAGAACGGAATCTCTCAATCCATTTTAATAACGGCCGAAATCATCGTTTTGCACATTCGCCAACAGTACGAGTGAACAATGTCAACTTCAAGCAAGAGTCGAGATGAAGAAAGAGGAAAGGAAGAGGGTCCATTTTACGAGGATTTCAAAGTCGGAGAAGTACTGAGTCATTCTGGCGGCCGAACAATAACGGACACTGATAACATTTGGTTCACGCTTATAACATGCAATTCAAATCAGATACATTACAATAAGGAATACGTCGAAAAGAATTTCTCTGACCCTCCTTTTGACGGAAGACTCGTAGTAAATTCCCTGCTTGTCCTCTCCATAGTTCTTGGTCTCAGTGTCGGCGACACTAGCAAGAATGGAATCATGCTCGGGATGACTAACTGGAAGGTTTCGAAGCCGACTTTCGCTGGAGACACCATCAGTGCCAAATCCGAAATTACAGCAAAACGAGAATCAAATTCCCATCCTTCCATGGGAATCGTAACGGTAAGGACAACTGGATTCAAACAAAATGACACCCCGATAATGGAGTTTGAGCGCTCATTCATGGTCAGGAAATCCAACCAGAAATGGAAATGAGTGTTCGTATTTGTCGCGCAGAAAGTAGGTTTAGCAATGATGCCCAGAGATGAGGATAACAACCACGCAACCTATACTTCTCAAGATCGCTTAGAAAATAACGTGATTGACGTGAAAACCGGCGGCCAGTGGTTCATCAAACTCCTACAAATCAAGGGAGTCGATTACGTATTTGGAACAACCGGTGCGGGGATGCCCGACATACAAGACGCAATGGTGGTTGAGAAACCTCCAAAGTGGATTCAAGGACTCCACGAGTTTACAACCGTTAGCGCCGCAATGGGCTACGCCCTTGCTTCTGGACGGGAGGGTGTCGCATTGATTGATAGAATAGTCGGGACTCAGAATGCAATAGGCGCAATTTTCGGCGCCTTTATGAACTCCTCGCCGACGTTGATCTTTGCTTCTGCGAACTTACCGGGCGTTCCGATACAAACCGGAGCACCCGAGCTTCACTACAGTATTTACCAGCAGATGATGGTTCTACCCTGGGTGAAATGGTTGGCGCAGGTAAATTCACTTGACACGATGCCGGACGACATCGAAAAGGCATTTTACGCAACGCTCTCTGAACATCGGGCACCAGTTTACGTCACTCTGCGGCAAGATCTGATGGCACAAACTGTGCAGAAAGGCTGGACAGGTATCACTAGAGGAGAACCCGTCACCTCTCCAAGGGTTCCCGATGATGGAACGATCGAAAGCATAATCGACTCTTTACTTACTCATGATAACCCCGTGCTTCTCACTTCTCAGCTAGGACGGCATCCTGAAGCCGTGAGTCACCTGATTGATTTTGCTAATCTGTTCGGGGTTGGTGTGATGGAACGTCGATTCTTCATGAACTATCCCGTTTCGGATCAACTACACCTGGGATTTGTGAGCCGCTATTTGCAACCCGAGATTCCTACTCGGACCGATCTTGTCGTTGCACTTGAACTTGGACTCTTACCGCATCAGACTTTCAAAAATCACGAAGTCGATGTTATTGACATGACTAGCGATCCGTTCCACAGACAGGATGTCTACGCTGGCGGCGATTACGGGGCTTCGCTTGTGCCGGCTAAAATTAGAGCGGTCTGTGATTCGAATGAGACACTTCAAAAAATCATCCGCGTAGCAAGCTCAAAGTTGCTCAGCCCGGAAAAAAAGATGATCGAAGAAAGGGTGGCCAGGTACAAGATCGAACACGACCGCATATTCACGACGTGGAGACAGAAAGCACTACTCAGTTACGAATCTAACAAGCTGGATGATTGGTCTGTCGGGTACGTCCTGAATAAACAAATTACGGATGATTCGATTTGGGTTAATGGAGCGGCCTCATCGTGGGAAACTCTCCTCAGGACAGTTACGTTTACGAGACCGGGCGCGTACTTTGGAAATCCGAGCGGTCATCTGGGCGTCACGCTTGGGATGGCGTACGGTGTCTCGCTGGCTAACCGAAAATACATTGACGTACAGGATATGGGGTCTTACAAAGTCGGGAGGATCGCGGATTCTGAAAAGATAGTGATTTGCACCACCGGCGATGGAGATGCAATTTTCGGCAATATTGATTCTGCTCTTTGGACGTGTGCCCACTACGGAATTGGCGTCCTTTACGTGATTTTGAACAATTCCTGCTGGGCAGCGGAGTGGCATCCGATCGAGGATTCCTCTCAGCATTGGGCAAGGGATTCGGGAGATTTCGAATTTCTGGATTTGGATAAACCGAACATTGATTTCTGTTCGATCGCAAAAGGTTTTGGCGTGTTCTCAAGAAGAATAGAAACTGTAGAAGAATTTGAAAGGGAGCTCCCTAATGCTATCAGACTGGTGAGAAAGGGAAATCCAGTGCTTTTGGATCTTCAGCTGGAGAAATTTACTGGGCCGGCTCCTTCGAAAGTTGTATGAGTCCGGCATTTTTTTGCAGAAATATCTCTTCTGTTCTCTGAATGAAGCTGAATTCTTAGGCAATTCTCTAACCGGAAAGGTGCCCCATTAGACCTTATGTCTACGATTCGAAGCAGGATAATTGCAGCAATAGAATGATTCTTGGAGCAGGTGCTTCTCAATAGGATTTTGGGAGAGACAAAATGTGTTCAGCGATGTAGCTCAATATCATGTAGTTTGGAATGGGTGCTACTATGAATAGTCTTGATTCTCTGAACTTCCTTTCAACATCAGCGTCCTTTGTCATGCCGTATCCCCCGAGTGTCGTCATTGCCACATTTGCCGCTTCAATCGAAGCTTCCGAAGAAAGAAGCTTCGCCAAGTTGGCCTCATTTCCGCATGGTTTGCCCTGGTCGAACAGACTGGCCGCTTTGTAACGCATAAGGCTCGCGGCCTGAATCTTTGCATACGCAGAGGCCAAGGGGAATTGCACGCCCTGATTTTGACCTATCGGACGATTGAAGACAATCCTAGAATTTGCATACTCGACTGCTTTCTCTAAGCAAAACATTGCATCCCCTATGCATTCTGATGCGATTAGAATTCTTTCGGCATTAATGCTGTCCAAGATGTACTTGAAACCTTCTCCTTCCTTACCGATCATATTTTCTTGGGGAACTTCCAAATTTTCTAAGAAGAGTTCGCTGGTTTCATGATTGATCATCGTGTCGATCTGATTGAACCTGATGCCAGCGACGCCATTTGAGCCAGCAACCAAGTTTCGCAGATCTATCAAGAAAATGCTGATCCCGTCAGTCTTCTTACCGACTTGTTCGTAAGGCGTTGTTCTAACCAGCAACAGCATGAGATCAGAATGCCGCAGTCTCGACGTGAATATCTTGTGACCATTTATCACATAGATATTTTCGCTCTTTTTTCGAACTGCTGTCGTTTGGATTCTGGTTGTGTCGATTCCAGCTTCAGGCTCGGTTATTGCGAACGTCTGGAGTCTAAGCTCACCTGTCGCTATCTTTGTTAGGTATTTCCTCTTCTGCTCTTCAGTCCCGTGCCTTAAGAGAGTGCCCATAGTGTACATTTGCGCATGACAGGCTGCGCTATTTCCGCCTGAAGCGTTTATTTCTTCGAGTATGATGCTTGCTTCCAGAATCCCCAGTCCCGACCCACCATATTCCTGAGGAATTAGACACGACAAGAATCCTTCGCTTGTCAGATCTTTGACAAATTCTTCGGGGTATGCCTTCTTTTTGTCAAGCTCTCTCCAGTAGCTATTCGGATACCTTGTATCGCAGAAACTTCTCACGTTCTTTCTGATGAGTTCTTGCTCTTCAGTTATCTCAAAATTCAATTCAAATCAAGTGTTTCGTTTTTTTGTTTCTCAGACTGATAAAATGATAAATTGATTTCGACTTTGAAATAAGTGTTCTTGCGAAAAGGATGTCCCTTGAAAATTGGTTTTGCCGCTTAAAGGTTTGATCGTGGTTGAAGTATCTTCCTTGGTTGCGGGGCCTGCCATGGGCTCATTATTACACGACCTCGGCGCTGATGTCATAAAAATAGAACAACCCATTACCGGCGACCCTTCTAGGACCGTTAGTCCTTGGGGGTTCATGAACTATAACCTTGGAAAGAAAAGTCTGTCCCTTAACTTGAAATCCGACGTTGGGCAAGAGATTCTTCACCGCCTAATCGCCAGGAAAAAAGTAGACATTTTCATAGAAAATTTGGGTCCACACGTATCAAATCAATTGGGTTTCTCCTATGATATTCTTCGCAAACTCAACCCCAATTTGATCTACTGTTCAATCAAAGGGTTTTCCTCAAGTAGCAAGTACTTTGAAAGACCAGCTTTTGATGCGGTGGCACAAGCTATGAGTGGGACGATGTCACTCACAGGCGAGCCAAACGGCGAACCAGTTAGGGTAGGAAATCCGTCAATAGATTTGGGAGCTGCTGCTTATGGAACGATAGAAGTGCTCGGTGCTATGCTCGAACGTCGGAAATCCAAGAAGGGGAAATTCATAGAGATATCTCTGCTCGATATGTCTGTTTACTGGAATGGCTACTGGTCGACTTATTTTGGCATGACCAGCATCATTCCGCAACGGCTGGGCTCTGGTCATCCCGGCTATTCTCCCCATAGAGTTTTCAGAACTAGGGACAACAATTGGGTATTGATCGCGACACTTAGCGATGTGCAATGGAAGAAATTATCATCATTATTGAAAATCAGACTCGACAAGAACTATGACGAAATGAAATACCGCATCGGCCACAGGACTGAAATCGAACAGGCGATTCAAACAGCTGTTTCGGAATTAGACTCTGATGAATTGCTCGAAAGATTGGGTACGACAGTTCCAAGTGCCAAAGTCAGATCCATCGACGAAGTTTACGACGACAGAGAACTTCAGGATTTCGGGGTTTTGGAAGACGCGGTCAATCTGTTTGAGAGCGACAAGAAAAAAGTTCGTGTGGCAAGGTCTCCTATTAGCCGTCGGAGTAGAAACCGAAAGAAATTGGAACCCACCTTCTCAGTTCCGAAGTTTGGTCAAGACAACGAAGAGATCCTGAAATCAATTGGTTACGGGCAAAAAGAGATCAAAACTTTCAAGCGATTGGGGGTTCTATGATTCGATTCCCTCTATTTGCAGACGCAAGCACATTACATAACCTCTTCATTCCTTCTTCTACAACATCATCGGAAGTCGCGAATGAGATTCTAACATGATTTCGTCCACCAACCTCGCCAAACAAGTTTCCTGGCATAACGCCGACTTTGGCTTTTTCTAGGGCAAGACGGGCGGCTTGCTTTCCATCCAAACCCGAGCCTGATACATCGACCCAGGCATAGAACGTTCCCTCTGGCGGCATTGCTGAAACAACGGGGGAGTTTTCATTCACATACCGCATGACAATATCTCTTCGTCTGGTCCACGCTTCGAGCATCTTCTTCGTGTATTCCTTCGACCTAGGATTTTGTATTGCCTCAAGAGCCGCATACTGCGAGACGCTTCCGGCGCATACGAGCGTATAACCGAGCAAAGATTCCAACTTTCTCGCAATCTCGATTGGAGCTGCAGCATAGCCGACCCTCCATCCCATGAGCGCATATCCTTTGGAAAACCCATTGACGACTATTGTGCGTTCACGCATTCCGGAAAGGGATCCTATGCTCACGTGGGAGTATGGTGGATACACGATCTTCTCGTAGATTTCATCCGAGAGAACTGTGAGCGAAAGACGTTCCGCAGCCCCTGCAACTTCCTCCAACTCGTTTCGTGAAAAAACCCTGCCCATAGGGTTGGATGGGCTATTCAGGATCAACGCTTTTGATCTCTCCGAAGCCGCCTCCTCTATCTTCGACCCGTGTATCGTGAAGCCATCCTTTGCATTGAGAGTTACTCGCTTTGGTATTCCACCTGCAAGCTCGACAAGCGTTGCGTAGTGGAACCAAGCCGGGTCAGGCAGGAGTACTTCTTCTCCCGGATCGATCATCGTCAGCAGCGCCAGCCCCACTGCTCCAGAGCTTCCCGGCGTCATGACTATCTCATTCTCATCGTAAGAGAGATTGTTCTCCTCCTTCAGTTTGCGGGCGACGCCCAGACGAAGCGGAATTATTCCAGCTGGAGGCGTGTAGTGGGTTTGGCCGTCGAACATTGCCCTCGAAGCGGCTTCGAGAACGAATGGCGCTGACGGGAAATCGGGTTCTCCCCCTGTAAGTCGCAGTACGCCTGGCGGCAGATTCAGCGCGATAAAGAACGGTTCTTCGGATATTTTGGAAGCTCTCTTGGAGGTATGCAAATTTAATTTTCCCTTTCTCGACTTTCTATATTTCCCATTTTCATTAACAACATTTGCAAGCAGGAAGTTTTACTTTTCGCTCTTAGGAGCAGGACCACCTGAGCGAAGGTATTGATCCGTTCCATTGAGCCAATCCTCCCTCAGAGGGCTGAAGCAATCCAAGTCTATCGTATCTTCAAGTGCAACAGCTGCATGTTCCACGTTCGGAGGTATCAAGAGAGTCTCGCCTTCATTGACAACTATCTTCTTCCCTTGCGTTGTAAATTCCAATGCTCCTTTTAGTATGATTGTAATCTGCTCACTCACGTGTTTGTGAGAAGGTACAAGACAGCCTTTCTTCAAGAAAACGTAACCGAGCATTTCGTTCTTTCCTACGACGAGTTTGCGCGACAGTTTTTCATTCATCCATTCCTCATCCAAGTCAGAAAACCTGTGGTGGCGAACACTTGCTTCCTCCTCCCGACCACCTGTAGATTCGCGATTAGAGACCAGATTAGTCGACATCGAACAATGAACCAATCTCGGGCTGAGGGTTGTCAGTCTTATTAGTTTCTACTAAAAGTTGAGCCAGAGATAAGAGAAATCGTCCTCCAAATGCAAAAGTAGGAAGGACCCAGCCTCAATCGGGTCCCACTTACCTTGAAGTAGAACTAAACGGTGACCTGCTTCAGCGAAGCTTGATTACTCCCTTTGAATAATGTTCTAGCCCACAATTTGCTGTATCTCTTTTGCAATTCCGTTTTCGACATGCACAGTCCAGAGCATTTCGGGGACATCGACGGCAAGAAACAGAACAGACAAGAATAGAAATTCAGCTGCGGCTACCGCAATATTTTGGACCCACTTTCCAATTCCGATGTGAATCGTAAAATCGTTCGGGTCACCAGCGACGAGGATAGTGAATGCCCGATCTGCCGTGATAATGTCGCGAAGAATTCCTGCTTTCTGCGCCTGTACAACTATACCAATGGGCTTCGTCGCAGACTGGGTTTTGTAACCGTCGGTTTTGAGCTGCTGCTCAATTTGTTGTGCCAGACTGGACAAGTCTTTGTTCTTCCCCTGAAAGTGCATGACTTTTTCGGCTACCATTTCTAAAACATCTCTTATCGTTCAGAAGACTGAATACGATATTAAAGCGTGTGTTTTGACCCTACCGTTTTGGACCGTACGGAAATAGATACGGGAGATTCGGCTTATCATCCCAATCGATGTAGCAAGTTTTCAGCTGGGTATAGCACTCGAGCCCGTACTTCGATCCTTCGGCCCCAATTCCTGTTTGCCTGAATCCAGTATGAGCTCCTTGGAATTGCTCCGGACCGACTTGGTTTACGTAGCATTCACCGAATTTTATTTTGAACATCGCCTTCATCATGCGGTTCGAGTCTTTCGTAAATACGTACGATGACAATCCGTAAATTGAATCATTCGCAAGTTCAATCGCCCTGTCGAAATCATCTACTTCCATTATCGGAACAATCGGGCCGAAGATCTCTTCCTGAATCAACTGAGATCGCTGATCGCTCACTTCGATAACCGTCGGCTCCAGAAAATAGCCCTTTTTTCGGTCTGACGGCGGAATTCCGCCGATGATGATCTTGTCGTTCTCTTCAACGGCTTTTCGAATGAAACTCTCGCTGGTCTCTCTTTCCTCGCTGCTGACCATAGGGCCAAGATCAGTCTCAGCATCGATCGGATCCCCAATCTTGAGGCTCCTAGCAGCGTTGACAAATGCCGGGACGAATTTCTCCTTTATCGCAGAATCGACGTACATCCTTTCCGCGGCAATACAGGTCTGGCCGTTGTTCCAAAACCTCGCCCAGATCGCGCACCGTAGAGACCATTCTAGGTCGGCGTCCCTCCATACGATCAGCGGAGCTTTACCTCCAAGCTCGAGAAGTACTTTGGCGAGATGACCGGAAGCGCTTTGCATTATCTTTCTCCCCGCTTCGGTACTGCCAGTCATAGTAATCAGTCCGACATCATTGTTAGTGACCAGTTCTTCCCCGACTTCTGATCCAGGACCCGTGATGACATTTAGCACGCCTTTTGGCAGCCCAGCGCGCTCTGCCAGCTTCACGATCTCGATCGTACTTAGAGGAGTGTTGCTCGACGGCTTTGTGACGACCGTATTCCCGGTTATCAGTGCAGGAGCAAGTTTCCTTGCGACAGTCGCAGAAGGGAAGTTCCAAGGAGTTATTGAAGCAACCACGCCGATAGGCAACTTCAATATCATTATCGTTTGCTTCGGATAGTCACTCGGGAGGATGTCGCCCTCTATCCTTCTCGCGAATTCTGCGTAGTAACGAAAATTGGTAGCTGCGCCATCTATTTCAGACCGTGATTCGTAGAGCGGCTTTCCCTGCTCTTGGGTCAAGATCCTCGCAAGCCTTTCGCGATCTTGTTCGATGAACTCTGCGATCTTGAATAGGTAAACGCTTCTTTGAAGTGGAGAGAGATCCTCCCATTTGGATTGAGCGCTTTTCGCCGCATCAATGGCCTCCCTTGCTTCCTCTCGCGTTGCTTTTGGAACTGTGGCAAACACCTCTTCGGTCGAAGGGTCGACGACTTTGATCCAATCTTCACTGCTAGAGTTTCTCCACTCACCATCGATGTACATCTGATATCGAGCAATTTCCAAGATATGCCGTCACTCTTTGAATACTTGAGCGGTCTGAATACTAAAAACAGATCGGAAGATTCTCAGATCATTTACAGAAATCAGCTTAGTGCCTTTCGCCAATCATGAAAATGGGACTGAATGAGGTTGAGAGTCGCTTTGCGTTCCACGTCTTTTACATAAACTGAGGTCGAATGGCGGACCGACTACCCCATTTCGGCAACGCCTAACTCTGTTCGCCCTGCGCAATTGCGGTTGAACCCTGTTTCTCGGTCTTTCTAACCCTCAGGCCCCCGTAGATTAGAATAACCGGCAAAAATGCAACCGCTATTGCCTGCTCCCAGGATGTAAGGCCCGAGAGATCAATACAAGTAGTTACACACATATTCTGAGCGGTGTAGACTTCCGCTCCGAACCAGCCCAGGATTAGAATGGCCACGAGAAACAGGATTTGGGAGTTTCGCACAAACCCAATCGTTCACGGTGCGCAGATTTTAGTTTATCCCGTAGAATTATCACATTGAAAGAAACACCTATCGGTGCTTCTCCAAATCACTGGCCATCTGATCGAATTGCTCGCGCGTGATCTCGCCGCGCGCGTAGCGCTGCCTCAGTGAATCCATCGCTGGATCATAGTTGAACCATCGCCCCGAGTAGTACGTTCCTCTCCTCCACGGGCGGAAGGCAAGTCGCATCGCAAGACCCACGACCAGTAAGCCCAGTATGATAAATCCCAGACCGAAAAATGGGAACCCGAAGAAAGGAAAGACATGCGGCGTGAAAAATACCGCGCGACCCAGAGCCAAACCAAAGTAAATGGTGGACGCAACGATTGTAACGAGAACAGCAAGGAACACTATTCCAATTGCAAGCCAGAACCATCGGAACGGCGAAAGAAAATTCATTTCATTCCATCCCCACTCAGAACTTGCTCAATTTCGGGTGTATCAGCTTCAGGTCTCCACGATGCTCCTTGATGAGCTGGTGCGTTCCTTCGATTTCAAGCAAGACCAGGTACTTCAGTCTTCCAAGCACCTTCCCCCGGACCTTCTTCTCAACAAGGTACACCGTATCTCCTTCCTTGATTGGCGCGCGATGGGCCGTCATATCCGATCCTCTACTCGCTCAGTTTTGAAAGTCGCGAAGAGATATCTCTAATTGAAGATTGATACTTGGCGAGTTTTGTTTTGTCTGACCGTGAAAGATCTTCAAAGTATGAGACATAGCCGTTTATCTCAGAAAGCATCTGATCTACACCGTGGGGATGATTTCCGAATGGCATTCCAAAAGGCCATTCTGACTCCGCTTTTCCCTTTTCGGTGATTTCGTACTTCCCGTCATCTCTCTTTTGAATCAGTCCTTCCTTTGTCATGTCATCCAACAGAGGGTAAATTGAACCCGGCGAGGGTCGCCATCCGCCCCAGCTCATCTGCTCAATATCATCCATTATCTCTGCACCATTCTTCGGAGATTTCGCTAGCATCGAGAGCACCCAAGGCCGAAGCCAGCCCCTGCGTCCTGCCTTCCAAGGTCTAAATCCAAACATTTTGATTACCGATATCGGTTATTCGATATCGCTATCGTATAAACATTGCTCAGAGCAGTTCGGCAATAAGCAATCCCGTAAGGATGTAGTTCAGAACATAAAGGGAAACGCAAAGCGGACAGATAACTCCGATGACACCGAGTTCCAGGTACCAAAGGTAGAGTGTGAAAATATCTCCGATCAATACTAGTGGTAGCAAAATTTCAGCTCGCAGCGGAAGTGTTCCACCCTTCGTGATAATCACACTGAGGATCAGAAGCAACGGAAACCATACGAGTCCCATGACGTAGAAAGGAATTCCGAGCAGAGAAGTGTGGCCGCTCTGAAAAACGCCGAGGCAGTTCACTTTGCTGTTGACGTAACAGCGTCCAAAGCTCTCATTTGAGTACTCGTACGCGGTGTAAACAGAGTCGATGACTCCAGCTACTGCGACTGCGATGAATGTTTTAGAAAGAACGTTTTCCAAGCAGCGGCAACGATTCCTGTGTTGGTATTGAGAGATAGCTTGCTGAAGTAGGAGGTTGCCCTAAAGTGAACGAAAGATTGGCAAACGATTTACTACACACGCTGGAGGGATTTCCTCCGTCCATCTTGCAGACGGCGCTTATTATTGAATTGGCAGCCCCGTCGATTAATTTGGCAAGTGAGCTGGATGGATCATTTAGCTGAGACCCGATTTGCATCCAGCTCAACCCATTCAGAGCTGCAGAATTGTACATTTCGCTTTTTACAACAAAGGATCCGCCAATGTCGATGAAGGGATAGGCATTAGGATTGTAAGTGTTCCACAGATTTTGTTCTGTCTGATTCGGCACCTGAAGTATGTTATGATCCCTGTCCTCGTTCTCGACGCTGACGAAACTGATGTACTGACTGACGTCAGCTAGCGTTTCGGAACGAAAGTGTCGAGTAGTTTCCGTCATCCACCGCAGATATCATGTACTGAAGGTTCGAGAAATTTCCGAACTTCGAAAGAGCGACTATCATGCTCCATCTGTTCGCCGCGCAGAGGGGACAGAATTCTGCGCCGATGTACAGTATCTCAGGTTTGTTATTGAACGTGATAGGATTAGGGGGAGAAATAACTGTCGGAGCCGCGACGTCTGACTGGACCCCAATTTGGGAAAGCGTCGCATCGCTCACGGTGGTAAGATTCTGATAGAGGGCATATGAAATGGGCGTCAAAAGTGGGCCATTAGTCTCGGTCGTAGTTGTACTTGTCGTATGTTGTGTGTAAATAAGGAAGCCAACCAAGCTTCCCATTACGATGATTACGATGACAAGATATACGACAAAATTTCTCGATGTGTTGGATTTGGGTGCAACAAACCTCTGATTAGGATGAACTGCTCTAAAGTGGTCGCTCAGAGCAGTGAGAGAATCAAATTTCTTGCCACACTTTGGACATTTTTGCATAGAGATACCTTCTCGTGAAATATCGATTGTCCTTAGGTAGATATTAAATCAGACTTGAATTTGCTGGAATTTAAAGTGAACCGTAATCAGAGTCAAGTTGCGAACAATCGGAGTTCGATATAGTTCACAAGCGGCGCCAAGAAATCCGCAAATGCCTATCCTTTGATCTCTTCCTTTTTGGTGGTTCTCATTCTGTTCCTGAATGGAAGTATTACGGCACCGACGACGAGTGCTACGGGAAGCAGAACTACGGCAACCTCGATAATACCTTCTACGACACTGATTAGCAGTCCCAGAGCATAGCTGGTAAAACTCGTAAATCCACTTTGGACTGGGGGATTGGCGACTCGAATTATTGTGTAATTCTCCAGCACGCTGCCCGAAGCATCCGTCAGCGTCACCGTCACGTTAAAAGTCCCGGATTGCGTGAAAGTGTGAATCAGAGTCTGACCCTGATAAGAAGATCCGTCTGCAAAATTGTAATTCACAATATAGGGCATTACTCCGCCCGTGACCACTGCGTTAAAAGTGACCGACAGTGGATTCAACCCGGAAGTAGGAGTCGCGGTAAGCTTCATCGACAGAGGTTTCGGTGGCGGAGTGGAAACATAGACATTGAAATTCCCAGTTATCGTGGAGTAATCAATTAGGAGACGCGCCTGGAGTATCTGGCTCTGTATCTCATTGATCTGAGTATCTACATTTTGGATATGTCCTTCGAGCAGTAGCGTTGCATTGAGAGAGTTTGATGAATTCTCCAATTTGAGAAGTGATGTCTGTTCCGTGAGGAAGGACTGAAGTGTCGCGTTGAGGTCCGTGTATTGTATAGACACATCGTTCGAGTTTGACTGCAATCCAGTTAGATTCCCAAGTCCTTCGATTCCCGAAAGGGCCGAAGCGTAATTTGACGCGGGAATTCTCAAGACTGCAATTGAGCTTACATTGGTGTAAGAGGAAAAGGCCAGGTAACCTCCGTAGGTGTAAGCTAACGCGGTCGCTTTATTCAGCGCCGTCTGGGCAGATGAGACCTGGACAGTCACGTTGCTGAAGAATTCGATGAACCCGCTCCGGTTCAAATTTTGTGCGGGCGGGGCGTTTTGCTGAGATTGTTGACCAGAACTGGAACTGCTGCTTGAGATCGGCGTGGTGGAAGGTAAACTTTGAGACGAAGATGATGCGACCTCTGTGACTTCAGACACTGTTGTTCCTGCCTCTTGCACAACAGTTGTAAATGGGGCGTTTCCCACAGGAGTATTGTAACCGCCATTAGCTTCGTTGGCCTGACCAGCCCCACTACCATTAACAACGTTGAAGGCTGGCTCAGCCCCGCCAACGTTCGCATTCTTTCCAGTTTGAGTTGCAGTCATCCCAGCAAGGCCGACAGCGACTCCCGCGATCAAAATTATGATAGTGACTACTAAGAGCAATTTTGCAGATGGACGCTTTACAAATCCCAGCTTCAAATCAAGTCGATTGTAAAGAGGACTGGGTGGTTTATTTCAAACTACATTATTTATTCAATATAAGGCACGTTAGAACGATCGTTCTCAATAGGAGAACGTTTTCAAAGCAAAATAATCGAAGAAATTAGACTCTAGGAGCCCAATTCAGAAGATATTAGCTTAACATCACTGACTGAACAGACCGAGCAGCGAAAAGTCACAGATTTCTCTCTGCGAGACTCTTCATGCATCAATCCTCCACAGCAAGGGCAGTGATACTCCGATTCCATAGGTAGTCGCCGAGATTTACGTCTAGAAAGTGAATTCAGAGCATAAAAAGAATATTCATATGATATTCCTGAAGATAGCAAGACCTAGGCATCATACATTGAGAAAACTCATTTAGGATGCTTATCAAATAGATGCAAGATCTTGAGAGCTGTTCAAATTGTGGAATAAACTTGAAAGCACTCATGAACTAAAGGACTTGCGAAATCCCGTCCTTCTAGTTTCGGTTTCCACTTCAAATCCCCAGTTCAGGCTCCTCTACTCGCAAGCGCGGGAGCTCGGCAAATACCTATTGAAGAAACTCGACTTTAAGCAGGTCGCCACACTCTACTCCTCGGCGATGTCTCCCGAGATCAGGATCTCCCGGAACGGAATCGCCGGCATGCTCTCAAACAACTTCTATCTTCACTCCGGAAAGATCAGGGACTATCTTCTTTTTGCTGGACACTCTTCGCCTGTGGAGAGCGAGTACGAGTACGGCGAGGTCGTGCTAGATTACGCCAAGAGTATCGGGGTCAAAGAACTGATTTCATTTGGGGCACGATGGTCGCAACCAGTGTTATCTCCTCTCGAAGCGCCAAGAGTACTCGGTTTTGGAACCGACGAAACGGCTGTGAATAATCTGAAAGAAGCAGGGGTTGTGATACTCAAGAGCGAATCCGCGTATTACTTTGCCAATCTGATCGTTCCGCTTGCAAAGATTCATGGCATGAGAGCTTACAAGCTCTCGGTAGATCACGGCGAACCAACGCCACATCCAAAGACCCTATCGGCCTTAATCACGGTCCTTTCAAAAATGATTGACCTTGAGATAGACTCTTCCGATCTGGAAGTTCAGTCCAAGGAGCTTGCGGAGGCGATCCAGAAAGCCGAGATCGAAGGTCTGGAGGTAGACGAGGATGGTGAAATATCCGATATCAAAAGGTCGCCAAAGGGCGACGACATTTACAGATAGATAAAATCATTTCGGTAAGTTTCGAAGAATTTCCCGCGCCCTAAAAAAGTGGGATGTAAAAAAAATAGGAGGGAAAAGGTTTCCCCTCACTAGTTTTGCCCTAACCGATTGGGCTCATTCCGGAAGCTTCAAGGGGTGTAAGTTTTCCCCTGCCGAGATCGGACTTTGAGTACGGCTTTACCTTTCCGACCGCATCATCAAAGTCCTTCTTAGTTATCTCCAGTTCCTTTCAGCTTCGCTTTCAGCACGTCGCTGCCCTTGTACTTGTCGACATATGCCCTTATCGCAAGCATGGAGGCTGTTTCCACTACCGCTTGGATGTCGGCTCCGCTGTAGCCATCAGTCCGCTTTGCCAGCTCGTCAATATTGATGTCCTTCGCGAGCGGTCTGTCCTTGATGTGAATCTTGAAAATCTCTTTTCTCGATTCGAGATCGGGAACCGGCACGTAGAGCAGCTTGTCAAACCTTCCCGGTCTTAGCAGGGCTTGATCAATCATGTCGGGACGATTTGTTGCTCCGATGATTACGACGTCTCGCAAATCTTCGAGGCCGTCAAGTTCGGTCAAGATCTGGCTTATCACGCGCTCTGTCACTTGGTTATCGCCCATCCCGCTGCCCCTCGTGGGAACCAGGGAGTCGAGCTCATCCATGAAGATAACACACGGAGCAGCTTGCCGAGCCTTGTGGAATACCTCTCTTACTCCCCTCTCTGACTCTCCGACCCACTTTGAGAGCAGTTCAGGACCCTTGATGCTGATGAAATTTGCCTCGCTTTCGTTCGCTACAGCCTTTGCAAGGAGAGTCTTTCCTGTACCCGGCGGCCCGTACAGAAGGATTCCTTTCGGAGGCCTTGTCTTTGCATAGTCAAAGACATCCCTGTACTTGATCGGCCACTCGACCGACTCCTGAAGATCTCTCTTTATGCTGGCAAGCCCGCCCACTTCAGACCAGTGCACGTTGGGGACCTCCACGAGAACCTCCCTCAGAGCTGAAGGCTCGACTTCTGCTAGGGCTTCTTGGAAATCGCTCATCCGAACGATGATCTTGTTGAGTGTCTCGGCTGGAATTGATTTCTTCTCTAGATCGATATCCGGAAGAATTCGCCTAAGAGCTCTGATCGCGGCTTCTTTTGCGAGCGCTTCAAGGTCAGCCCCGACGAACCCGTGTGAAGAGGCTGCCAGTTTCTGCAAATCAACATCCTCGGCGAGAGGCATCCCTCTTGTGTGAATCTGTAAGACTTCGAGCCTTCCCTGTTGATCAGGGACACCGATCTCAATCTCTCTGTCAAACCTCCCGGGTCTTCTGAGCGCTGGATCAATAGCGTTCGGTCTGTTTGTGGCAGCGATAACCACAACCTTGCCTCTGGACTCCATCCCATCCATAAGTGAGAGAAGTTGTGCGACGACTCTCTTTTCGACTTCACCGGTAACCTCTTCTCTCTTGGGTGCAATGCTGTCGATTTCATCGATGAAGATGATGCTCGGAGCATTCTTCTCGGCTTCGTCGAAGATCTGTCGTAATCTTTCCTCGCTTTCTCCGTAATACTTGCCCATGATTTCGGGTCCGGAGATGCTGATGAAGTGAGCATTAGTCTCGTTCGCGACCGCTTTCGCAAGCAATGTCTTTCCAGTTCCTGGTGGACCGTGGAGCAACACTCCCTTAGGAGCATCGATTCCAAGCCTCTCGAAGAGCTCGGGATGTTTCATCGGGAGCTCGATCATTTCTCTGACTTTGGTGACTTCGTTTCTTATCCCACCAATATCTTCGTAAGTGATACGTGGAAGATTCCGCTGCGGCTTTGCAACTTCCTCGCTGATAACCACTTGCGTGTTATCGTTAACGATTACGGCGCGGGAATCAGGTTCAACCTTGGTTACGACAAGATCAATGCGTCTATTCATCACGCTGATTGCAATCATGTCGCCCCTTCCAACGACCCGTCCATCCAGAATCTGCGCAAGGTACTCCTCTCCACCGGTTATCCTCAGAGGCTCAGTGGGAGCAAGTGTTATCCTGTCAGCATAAGCAGCCTCGGTCCGTTGGATCGTGACCTTGTCATCAATGCCTACGCCCGCGTTGTTCCTGGTCGCGCCGTCTATTCTGATTATGCCGCGGCCCGCATCGCTCGGCTGAGCCGGCCAAAGCAGGGCATAAGTTTTCTTTCTACCTTCAATCTCAATAACATCGCCGGTCTCCCATCCCAATTTTGAAAGAATATCGGGATCGACTCTAGCGATTCCTCTGCCGACGTCTCTAGTAAGGGCCTCGGCAGTCCTTACCTCTATTTCTTTACTATCTTTTTGTTTTGCCATTTTATCTTTCGACTTCCATTAGTTTTTTCGTACGAGGGATGTGTATTCCGCGCGAGCTCTGGTACTTAACTGCGCGGTGACAATCTTCCCCATTTTATTCCACCTTGATGTTCAGTCCTTTCGGCTTCGGAGCTTCCTTCAGTTTAAGCACAACTTCCAATATGCCGTTTCTGTAAGTCGCTTTTGCCGAGTCAGGGACGACCAGATTGTTCAGTGGAACAGTTGTCTCGTAATTTCGATCGCCGTTTCTAGCCTTGATCGTAAGCGAATCCTCGGTCGCTTGGAGCTCGATGTCCTCTTTTTGAACTCCCGGCATCTCAGCTACGACGTTCAGAGACTGGTCTTTCTCATTCACCACAACGTCAACGAACGGCTCTCTCGAACCGAGCTCAAACGTACCTCGCCTCGTCGGCTTTACATTACCAAATTCCCTCACGTTCGGTTTGCCGTCGGGCCCGACATTCACCTGATAACCGTAATACACGCTATTTGGATCGGATGTCGAATCGAGCGACTCGGCAGTTTTGAACATGCTGTCTATCAGCTGGTCAATGTCTTGGAATCCAGTCCCAAAACCGAAGCGAAAAGGATCCTCAAAGAAACTCTCCTTCCCATCTTCGTCCTTGTTCTCCTTTTTCCTATTCTGATATCTCCAACTCATACTTGTTGACACCTAGACGTTAGTAACCATTGGATAGTAACTTACTGATATAAAAGGTTTGTGAAAATCTGGTCTTTGACGGTGCGGGCAGTCAGGAATTCTGACTTGCTAACTATACGGCACAAGTTTGATTATTTTTAGAAGAAAGTGCCTAGGATGATTCTGGAACTGCAATAGTTCTAATCATAGAGCAAGTGTATTCACTATTAGGAGTGAGTTCCTAAAGGGCTTATTCCCAAATCTAATTAACACGGATTCGCTGAACCGTGAATGAATTGCCTCTTTCAACCGGACTCGAAAATCATAGAGTGCTCGTAACGGCGGCGAGCCAGGGCATCGGCTTCGGAGTAGCCAAGGCCTTTCTAGAAGAACACGCAAGGGTAGTTATCAATTCATCAAACGATGAACGGCTGAGAAAAGCGGAGCAGGATCTTTCCGGCCTGGGAGAAGTCCACCGGATTGCCGGAGATCTGTCGGTAGAATCTGACATCGACCGAGTTGTGTCCACAACCACAGATTTGCTTGGCGGCATCGATGTCCTGGCATACGTCACTGGTTCTCCATCGCCGGGGACTGTCATGGAAAAAAACTATGACGAGTGGGAGTATGCTGCGAGGCTGCTCACGATCAGCCCCGCCTACCTTGCGAGAAAAGTGGCTGAAGTTATGATAGAAAAGAAGACTAAAGGCAAAATGATCTTCTCTGCGTCTCTGGTCGTCCGAGAGCCGTCACCAAATCTGGCACTCTCCGATGTCTGTCGCGTCTCGATCCTTGGCCTTGTGAGAACGCTCGCGAGGGAACTTGCCCCGAAGGGGATCAGGGTGAACGCAATTCTCCCCGGATACATCAAGACCGGGAGGATCGACCAGCTAGTCCGGGACAGTTCGAAGAGAAGGGGGATTTCAGAAGCTCAGGCGATGAACGAGATCGTTTCGCAGATTCCGCTGGGCTACATCGGTTCGACCGAGGAAATAGCGCGTTCCTTCCTCTTTCTCGGAAGCGAAATGTCGTCCTACGTCAGCGGCACAGCGCTCCCGGTGGATGGAGCAGCCTTAAGATCCATCGGCTAGATGCGCTTCGCGAGAACGCTCATGCCCTCGTAGATCAGATTAGCCGCGAGCATGCTCGTCAGCTCACTCACGTCGTACGGCGGGGAAACTTCGACCACTTCCATCCCGGCGAGATCCAGATTTAATTCGCGGACGAGCTCGATGAGCTCGAGGCTCGATAGTCCTCCGACTTCGGGCGTGCCGGTCCCCGGAGCGAAGGCGGGATCAGTGACGTCGATGTCGAGCGAGACGTACGTCTTTCCCTTTAACGATTTGACGTGGCTCAGTATCTGGGCGGTTTCCTTTCTCGTTGCGTTCGTAGTATAGTACACGATGTCCAATTTTTTTGCGTCGTCGATGTCGTCCTTCGAGTAAAGAGAGCCCCGGATTCCAACCTGAACGACTTCATTCAGGAGATTTTCCTCCCTCGCGCGCCTTAGCCAAGTGCCGTGCGTGTACTTTTTCCCCCAGTAGCTGTCCCAAAAGTCATAGTGGGAATCAAGGTGGACGAGGTTGACTTTTCCATGAATTTGGTTCATTGCCCTAAGGATCGGAAGAGCAATCGAGTGGTCTCCTCCCGCAGTAAACGGAACTAATTTCGAAGCCACGTTCTTCATTTCTCGTTCGACGATCTTCATCGTGTCCTCGATGTACCCTGGTATTGCGTTAATGTCCCCGTAGTCGCAACTGTTTAGGGACTCAAACGGGTACGAATCTACGAACGGATTGTAGGCTCTAAGAAGTCGGGAGCCCTGTCTGATTGAACTGGGACCAAACCTAGCTCCCGGTCGGTAAGTTGTCCCGTCGTCGAAAGGCACTCCGACGAATGCAGCTTTTACCCCACCAAGTTCCTGAGTATTCGGCAGCCTTCCAAAGGTTGAGATCTGAGCGAACCTCGGTGAATCTCTCGCATCAATCTGGCGCATGTTCGCGAAAGTAGGGTGATAGTGAGCGATAAAAGATAGTTGGCTTGTTACGAAACGCCCTGCGGACGCGAATCGCCCAAAACCACCTGCGCTGCGTTGTAGCCAGGCGCGCCCGTTACCCCTCCTCCCGGATGGGTGCCAGATCCGCAAAGGTACAATCCTTTGATCGGCGTTCGGTAAGAAGACCAGCCTGCGACCGGCCTGAAGAAAAACATCTGGTCGGGGGTGATCTCCATGTGGAAGATATTCCCCCGCGGAAGGCTGAACTCTCTTTCCATGTCCAGAGGAGTAATGACCTCTCTATGGATTATCGATCTCTTGACGTTGGGGGCATATTCCGTCAGGGTATCAATCACGTTATCCCCAACCTGTTCTTTGATTTCGTCCCAATTGCCGCTCGATAGATTGTAGGGAAAATACTGCGCGAAAATCGACATCGTGTGTTTACCCGAAGGCGCGAGATCCGGATCGTTCGCGGAATGATAGACCACGCGCAAAAATGGATCCTTCGACGGCCTTCCGTACTTTGCATCGTCAAAAGCCCGCTCGCAGTAATCGACCGAAGGCCCGATGCTCGTGATGCCGCGATGCTGGATGCTCAGGGTTTTGCCGGGGAGAGCCGTGTAATCGGGTAGTTCGTCAAGGGCGGCGTTGACCTTCAAAACACAACCCTGATCCTTGATCTTCTCAACTTCCTTCACGAATGAGCCATCGAGATTGTCGCGCCCGACCAATTTCAAGAATGTCTGTTTGGGATCCGCGTCCGATACAATGTATTTCGCCTTTATCTTGGCCCCGTTTTGAAGTTCGACTCCAGTTGCGACAGAATCCTCGACGGTAATCTTTGAAACTGAAGTTTGCGTAAAGACCTCAGCTCCGAACGAAACCGCACTCGCGGCTATGGCATCGCTAAGGGCGCCCATCCCGCCTTTCAGGTATCCCCAAATTCCCGTTTCTCCGGAAGAACCGCCTATTACGTGGTGCCCTAATACATACGCGCTGCCCGACGACTTCGGCCCGACCATCGTACCGATTAAACCCCTGGGACAGATCGCGGCCTTGACGTAATTAGACTCGAAGTATTCATCCAGTAGCTCGGAGACGCTTCCGAACATCAGGATCTTCAGGCCTTCTAGAGATTCGGGACTCTGAAAGACAGATACGAAATCTTCCAATGACGGCGGCGGGCTCAACATCAAAGGGCCCAGGAGTTCGCTGACGCCTTTCCAGAACTCCAGATAGTCGAGATATCTTTTCGCATCTTTCTTTGAAAATTTCTCAAATCCCTCGGCGGTCTTTTTAGCGTCTTCCCAGATGAAGGCGTATTTGCCGTCCGGAAACGGAACGAAGAGGTCCGGATCTGTAGAAACGACCTTGAGGCCATGCTGTTCCAGCCTCAAATCCTTCACGATCTGAGGGTCAAAAAGGCTGTAAGCGTAAGAAAGCCTGCTGACCTTGAACCCCTTCCACACTTCCTCAGTGATTGCGGCTCCGCCGACGATTCCACGCTTTTCAAAAACGGCGACCCTGAAGCCCTCCTTCGCGAGATAGGCAGCCGAAACGAGCCCATTGTGGCCTCCGCCGATTACCACCGCATCATATTCGTGTTCCAAGTTAATCAAGGACTAGTTTGGAATCCTATTTTACTTTTGGGCTGTATTTCCCTTCAGAAAAAGTATTATCGACTGTATGACCAACTTCAAGTGGATGAAAATCAAGGTTGCCGTCACGCAGATGGATTGCAAGATGGGAGACGTTAGGGCGAATCTCGGAACGATCGAGAGACTTGCAAATTCGGTTTCAAGACAAAATCCGGACATTATTTGTTTTCCAGAGCTTGCACCGACCGGTTACTCGCTAAATAGAAACTGGATAAAGTATGCAGAGACTGTGCCGGGTCAGACTACCGACGAACTTTGCAAGATTGCTTCAGAGATTAGTTCGTACCTCGTTTGTGGCATAGACGAGCTGGACTCGAGATCGGGAAAAATTTATGATAGCGCGATCTTGATATCGCCGAGCGGCAAACTTCGAGGAACCTATCGCAAGGTCCATCTGTGGGACAAGGAAAGAAAATTTTTTGTCCACGGCGACAACTTCCCGACATTTCAGACAAAATTCGGGAAAATTGGAATCGGAATCTGTTATGACATAGAATTTCCAGAAGCAGCGCGAGCTCTGGCGATCAACGGAGCGAAGCTTTTGTTTTTCCCGTCAGCCGAAATGAGTCCCATGGAAAATCACATCGACACTTACGCAAAAAGCAGGGCCGCAGAAAACTGTTGCTTTGTTGCTTTTTCTAACAGAAGTGGAACCGAGCACAAAACCCACTTCTTTGGGAGAAGTCAGATAGTTTCTCCACTGTGCAAAGTTTTGGCCAGAACTACAATCAATTTCCCAGTTGCGATTGCAGAAGTGGATCTCTCACTTTTGGAATCTGTAAGACCCAAATTACCTTATCTTTCACAATTAGTCCCCGAAGCGTATTCAGGCTACTAAGAGCTTAATTCTCAACCTTTAGGGCGACTATCGGAATTGGTCTTTTTGGTTGGCCTAAGATCGAATCCTTAAATGTAGGTATAATTTCTCCCACTCCCGACTTTGGACGATCAAAAAGTATTCCTGAGAAATGCTACCGGTCTGCGACGCGAATTCGGTGTCTTGGATACAATATGGATCAACCTTTCACTTGTAGGAATAATATTTTCGATCACATTCGTAGCATTCGAGAGCCCACTAGTCGCGGGAGACCCGCTTCAGGGCGGGTTGATTGCGTTTGTTGGAATGTTCATCGTAGGACTTGCCTTTTCGATAGTTGCAATCTTGGTTCCTAGGACGGCTGGAGACTATGTTTTCACAAGCAGATATCTGCATCCTGCGCTCGGCTTCGTTGGAAATGCGGGTTATTTTGTTGCGACGGTTCCGATGTTTATCGGAATCACCATTACCACTATAGAGACGTTTGGTTTCAGTTCTCTCTTCGCCTATTGGGGACTAGCTTACCACAGCCAATCTTATCTCAACCTCGCCGGTACTCTGTACCAGAATACCGGTTACGAGTTTGCGATTGGCGCTGTCGCTACTATACTCTTTGCACTCTTGCCTTTCTTTGGGTACAGATTGTACAAGGCTCTGAACCGAGTTATACTTCCATTGATCATCTTGGGTGTGATCGTGATGTTCGGAATTCTAGCTTTTACTTCCCAGTCTACTGCGTGGGCGCGTCTTGACGCTCTTACCGCGCCTTTTGGAAACGCTACCTTTGCCCAGAACATTAATGCGATCGCTCCCGCTCCTGTTACAAATTTCTCGGGGACCCTCGCCTTGAACGGGATTTACGTAGTTGGTTTCTCGTACATAATTTCCGCTATCTACGTTGCCGGAGAAGTGAAACAAGTTCAGCGAAACATGCCGCTCGCGATTCTTGGAACTCTTCTAATAACATTTGTAATGTTCGCCGGCGGGACGCTACTTCTCTATCATGCTTTAGGCTATGGATTCTTGGCAAATGCTTATACTACGACTGTGGTGAACTTCGGAACGCTATCTCCGCTTCCTGCGGCATTTGTTCCGTACATCAATTTCTTCGCGGCTGCAATTTCAGGTAATCCTTACCTGGGCTCGTTTATCATAATCGTTTCATTACTGCAGCTTCTCTGGTACCAGACGAATGCTGTGTTCATCGGATCCAGATTATTGCTCTCTTATTCCTTCGACAAGATTATGCCGGCATTCATGGGCGATGTTAGCACAAGATTTCACGTCCCTGCAAAGGGAATGATAGTGTCACTGATTATCGGTCTTATTGCTGGTGCGTTCTTTGTACTTCCAAGCGCAGCGAGTGCCGCTTTTGCGCTATCCACTGCAGCCGTTGCCATAATCATAATCTTCCCGATTACGGTACTAGGAATTGCTATGATAACATTCAGAGTGAGACACAAAATGGATTACGAACAATCTGCCGTTGCGAAGACATATCTGGGAGGAGGAGTGTACTGGTTTGCCGCAATCTTCACAATCGTATACGGCCTTTTCACATTCTATCAGTACCTGACAAACCCCGAGGTATTTGGGGCAGCGGGGTCAGTTCTTGGATATGAGTACATTTTCATTCCGATCGTGATTCTTTTCGTTATATATTATGCATCCAAGCTCATCAACGCTAGAAGGGGCGTTCAGTTCTCTAAGATATTCGCAGAAATCCCTCCAGAGTGATAGGTGCGATAGCTCCGCCAGAGTTCGTGCGAACGAAGTGCCTCTCTCCCGGCTTTAGAGGTCCTCCGCGTAGACACGTCAGCGCAACCATCCCATCTTAGGGTTGCCCCCTCCCGGATCTCGCCCGATTCGACGGTTCAGAGTCGGAACCCTCCCTTCGAAGGGCACGCTCCTATGACAGCCCGCCGTGGCGTGAGTTCATCCCAATAGGCCGAGCAAGTTCATTCCGGCCCGCACTTTACCTGGCGGTTACTGACCCCTGCATATAGTCGGTTTCAGGACAAAGGGAGACGACTATCCTCCCGATCCTACCTACCGCAATTATTTGAAAACGACGCGTTCCTGTTATTAGAATATCGTTGGTCTGTAAATAATCTCTTTAGATTGAACCCAGGACTTCTTTGTTGTGCTGCCGCTGGTCAGTATTTTCTTGTTTTTGATGGCGGCGTTCATCGGGTACTTCTTCCTCAGCGGATTCATTTGGGGCGCGGGCTATTACCCAACTTCAAAAAAAGAGATAGAAACAGTGGCAAGTCTTCTTGACCTACATGAGGGCTTCAGGTTCTACGATCTCGGTTCTGGATATGGTCGAATGATAGTTACAATGTCGGAGCGATACAAAGCGAGTGCGGTGGGCATCGAGATTGATCCCATAAAATGCTGGTGGACGAATCGTGTGATTAAGAGAAAGAAACTTGCTGGATTGGTCAAGGTCACGAATTCCAACTTTCTCAGTGCGAATCTTCAAGAGGCAGACGGGATATTTGTTTTTCTTACGCGAGAGACTAAAATAATGGAGAAGCTCCGCAAGAAAATATTCCGAGAGTGCAAGCCAGGCACGAAAGTGGTGTCGTTCGAGCACAGATTCAAAGGTTGGACTCCGACAAGGACCGAGGGAAAGTTATTTCTGTACTTAACACCAGAAAGTAATTCAATCAAGGCACCGGAAGATTCGTAATATTTCAAAATTGAATATTGTTTATTCGGTTGGACATTCGACGAGATCAATTCAGGATTTCATCCAGATTCTTGAAAAATATCGCATCAACATGCTTGTTGACATTAGGACAATTCCCAGATCCAAGAGAAATCCTCAGTTCAATGAGGATCGCCTGCCTGTGTCGTTAGGAGAAGTGGGAATAAAGTACGAACATCTCGGAGAACTCGGAGGTCTCCGAAAACCACTGAAAGACTCAATCAACTTGGGATGGCATAACGAACCTTTTCGCGGCTATGCTGACTACATGCAGTCAAAGCAGTTTGAGATGGGTTTGCAGCAACTACTTGGTCTCGTTAATTCTAGTACAGTTTCAACCATGTGTGCGGAGGCCGTTCCGTGGAGATGCCATCGATCACTTTTGGGAGACGCTCTGGTTGTGAGAGGGATCGAAGTAATCGACATTCTAGACGAGAACCATTGGAGGCCGCATATCCTTACGAGCTGGGCGAAAGTTGACGGGCTTGAAATAACCTATCCCGGGCCGGATGCCACACTTACCTCAGGAGACGAGGTCCAGAGTAGTGCAAGCTGAGCAGATTGGACCGCTCGAAACTGAGCCGCATTTCTTGCAGATCATTGCCTTTTTCAATTCACTTCCGGTTCCCGATAGCCCTGATGAAATCGAAAGAACGGTCTTTAGTGTACTGTATTTTATTCCGGGATGCTTTCCTTCAAGCTCGTTCAGGTTAGCCCTGACCTCGTTTCGGATTCCCTCGTCCATGTACGGACAAGATTCAGACTGGAATGGAAGATTGTTCACATAAGCGAAGAACGCTAGTTCCTGCTCGTAAATTTCCATCACGGGCTTTATCCGTCTCGAATTGAAATTAATGGAGCTCGACCTGAAGTTTGGATCGAGCCATTTGATCCTCTCAATGTCTCCCGAGTACAGGTTTATGTAAAATGTCTGCAGTACGTCATCCAGGTTGTGTGCTGTCGCTACAACGTTGACATCGAGTTCATCAGCTGCTCTGTCGATTGCTCTCCTCCTCAATGGTCCGCAAAAAGCACATGAGGTCATTTTCAGATTTCTTTCGGACCTCTCTATCATCGCTTCATCGAGCGATACACCAAAGAGCTCTTTGTAAGATCTCACGAGCAAAGGGATCGAAAGAGCTTCTGCAAGTTTTTCCGCATTTCTCACAGACTCGTCTCGGTACTCGTTTATCCCTTCATCGATGGTGATCGCAAACAACTCTGAGCCGTGTCCCTTCATGATCTTGCTTAGGATGTATAGCAGCGAGGTAGAATCCTTACCACCGGAGACGGCAACTCCGACTCGATCGCCGAAGCGCAGCATCTCGTATTTTGAAATCGTCCTCTTTACTTTTTCAAATATGGAGTCGTTGAAACAACTGGTGCACAGGGATTCTCCATTGTACGCTCGGAAATAGACCGTCTTTCCCCCGCAACGACATTCTGATCTTGGTCTTGATTGCGCGGTCTGCATACACGATCCCGATTTGAAATTCGTATCTTTCCAATCCTAATAAGTGAAATTCTGATTGACTTTATTGACGGAATACTAGTTGGGAAAAGACTCTGAAAGTTACTAGATATGTTAATAGCGTTTATTCGGAAAAATGAACTTCCTACTTGACAGACAGCGATAGCGCTCAGGTCAGCGCGGAACCGACGAATGAACCCACACCGGAAGACAATCGCTCCGTTACCTTCTCCTGGGGAATTGTCATGGTAAAGACCAAGCGTTTGCTACACTTCCTCGACGACCTTGCCCGGTATAGAATTTTCGGGGACATAGGGTGGTTTTACCTCGCTGTAACACTCGTTGCCGGCGCCTTCATGATTTGGCTGATGCTGGATCAGGACTGGATTCTGCTTACAGGTAGCTTAGCCCTGAGGTGTGCTGTTGGTGCCGCACCTGCTACACAGTGCGTAGCAAATAATATCGTTCCGACTCCGGCTCCGCCTCTTCAAGCATACCTTTTGTTGCCCGGACTAAACCCACTGATCCCGTTCATATACGGAATTATTGGGATTGTGATCGCAGTTGTAATTCATGAGGGCACCCACGGGGTCATATCAAGGCGATTGGGTATCCCGGTAAAGTCGACGGGATTATTGTTCTTTCTGATCGTCCCCATCGGGGCCTTTGTTGAGATCGATGAAAAACTGATCCAGAAAGCAAGGTTCAGAGACTCGGGACGAATCATGGCCGGAGGCCCGGGTAGCAACATCGTTGTAGCTCTGATCGCTCTCGGAGCGTTGCTTTTGATAATCGGAGGACTTGTTCCAGCTCAGTTCAACGGTGTCCAGGTACAGCAGATAATATCGAGTCCGCCTAGCCCTGCTTACGGACTGTTGCAACATAATGAGCTAGCAGCGGGAGACGTTGTAGTCGCCGTAAATTCGACATCGGTTCACTCGGTTGCAAACCTGTCCCATTTCATGAGTTTCACAAAGCCTAATCAGACTCTGATCATTTCGGTGGAACATTCAGGTCAGATAAACAACTATTCCATAATTCTCGGTGCGAATCCAAACAACAAGAGCATCGGTTTTATCGGAATAGGTGAGTCGTTCAGCGACAGCGATCTGAACAGCGTAAAAAACACCTATACCTCATCTTTCTTCAAAGATCCGCTGATCTACCTGGTCGTTCCTGGAGTTTTTGCCCAAGCTAATTCGGTTGTGCCATTCTCAAGCGAACTCGGAAACCTCTACAGTTCGCCTACCCTCGGAGGCGCATGGTACCCGCTTGCGCTGACATTCTTCTGGATATGGTTCATCAATGTGAACCTCGCATTCTTCAATGCAATCCCTCTCTATCCGCTGGATGGTGGTCAAGCGTTGCTGAACTTTTTCTCTCACTTTGGAAGGAAGGGCGTCGAGCTAAGGGCGAAGACCCTCACGACAATAATATCCATTATTATGCTGATTTTGATTCTCAGCTTCCTCTTCCTGCCGAGGATACTGGGATTGCTCACTGTATAGGCTACTTTACAGCAAAACGCAACAGAGCCACAACCCCACCCAGAGTGTTGACCTGGGAACCAAGATCAGTGGTAGAGTCGAGCAAAAACGTCTCCCCCCGATATTCCTCCACGGAATTCAGGAGATCTACAATTTCGTCTTCTTCGATCCCTTTCTGGTAGAATATCTTGTCCGCCATTATTAGCGACTCGACCGCGCCCTGCCTTGCGGCTTTGAGACTGTCCCTGAACGCCAGTGCGATCCGAGAGTCGCCTAGAGAGATCCTGCGCATTATCTCTTGAATTAGCCTCGTCACCCTTGCGAGTCGGCTCTCTGAAAGTGCTTCCTGAAGATTCGGGTTTCGGAGTGCAACGTAGACACCGTCCTCGCCTGCAACATCCGAGCCCTCGATCGTCTGGACTTCATCAAACTCCTTCCGCTCGCGCTGGACATAGTTGACGAATTTCTCCTTGGTTGTGCCTGGACCCAAAACGAAAACCTTGGCGTTTTGCGGGTAAACTACTGCAAGCGCATCAGCAATTTTCTCAAAGTAATTTCCACCCGCGCCTTTCTTGGAATCCTGGTACATCTTGCCGGTGACGCCAGATTCTATCGTCGGAAGAATTTGGAGATGTGTGCCTTTTATCACCCCTATTCCGGCCTCTCTCTGATCAAGAGCGATCACGACATAACTGTCTTTAGGAGCGCCTGCACCTTCTATCAGCCTCAGCTGGACGCCAGTGAAACCGTTCGGTTTTCTTATTGAGACCCTGTGGCCCTCTGAGACTGTCAAGGAGTGAAACGAACCCTTGCTCAGAAGCTCGTTTGAAACATCCATTATTTTTCCTGAAACTTTAAGCCGGGAAAACGTGCTGTCGAGCTGAACCTCTTCGACCTCAACGGTTACCGTGACCTTTATCCTTTCTTTGTCCGGACGGGAGTACTCTCCCAGGTCTTTGTAGACCCTCGAAGTCTCTCCCGCGACTAGATCGCCCTTTGTAATGATCCTTCGAAGAGTCCAGAGATCATCCGGCTGCTCTGGAGTTAACGTAACAAGGTCGTGCTTGATGTCCAGTCTGTTGACGATCACGCAATATCGAGCTCCCGCTGGCTCTCAGATTAAATGCTGAGGAGCTAGTGTTTTGATTGAACTAACTATTCGAGACCGAGATCCCTAAAGCTGTAAACCAGAATCCCTTCCGGCTTGTTCTGGATCTCTCCCGTTCTGTGTCCCACAACTGTTTCGATTCCAACCTTGGCGCCGGCGTCAATCAACCGCTGGGTTACAATCCCGTCGAAGACGAGGTGCTTTGCCCCCGAGGTCTCACCAAGTTTCGTAACGATCTCGTTAACGGGCATTCTCGCAATCTCGTTCCAAGAAGAGTCGAATACTTTTGCTTCCAGCGTTCCGTTAATAGAAGCATATTCAGTTTTGACCTTCTCCACTACTTCGGGAGCCATTGGTGGTGCCGGTGGTAATTGAGGCTGCTCGACCGGCTCCCTTTCAGGAGGCCTTTCTTCGTATTGATACTCCTGTCTGTCTCTCGGCCCTCTTCCTCGATCGCCCCTGTCTCTTCGTCCATATCTTCCGCCTCCTCCCCGGTCATACCTGCCGTGGTTTTCTCTATGTTCGCGCGGCCGTTCCTCCCTTTCTTCCGACAAGTCTTCACCCCGCTCAGCAGAAGGTCTTTCGCGCAAAATCTCTAGAATCTCCACCGGAGTGAGCTCCTCGACTTCACGGCCTCTGGGCGCTCTGTAAACTCGGTCTATCTTTGCGACCTGGCTAAGTTCCTTTAGGATAAGATCACCGCCGCGGTCTCCATCCAGAAATGCTATCAGAGTCCTGCCCTTTCTGGCAAGGTCTTTCACCGTATCGGGGACGCTGGTTCCCTCTACGGCAATAGTGTTCTCGATTCCGGCCCTCAGAAGGTTTATGATGTCAGCTCGTCCCTCGACGACGTAAACCGTCTCCGACGAAGATACTGCCGGGCCCGCGGGTAAGCCTTCCTTGCCAAACGTAATCAATCTGGCCTTTTTCGCGGAATCAACAATATCCTTGAGGGACTCCTCTCCCTCGCTGGCGGTCTTTGAAGCCCAGTCCTTCATTATGGACTTCGCGCGATCGACGATGACCTTCCTTCGATCGGCTCGGACATCGGTGATCCCGACCAGTTGGAATTTCGCGGCGCACGGCCCTACTTTGTCAACGTTTTCAACCGCGGCAGCGATGAGCGCGGCAGTCGAAACGTCAGTACTCATAGGAATTAGAACTTCGCCAGAAGTCTTGCCATTGCTCGACTGCAGGTTTATCTCTATGCGACCGACTTTCCACGTCTTTTGCAGTTCCTGTAGGTTCATCTCGGGCCCGAAGAGGCCCTCCGTCTGTCCAAAGATTGCGCCTATTAGATCTGCCTTTTCAACTACTCCTTCTACATCAAATCTTAATTTTACTAAGTACTTTACGATTCCTTTCTCTTGACTCAATATAACCACCAAACGTAAAGTTCAATTGGTAATCAGTCAAACCTTGGAATTAGTTATAGCAAATTAGAATTTAAGTATTTACCGGTTTTTACCTCCATCATAGTAGGTCTACATAGCGGTTCCTTTTTTGCAACAGCGCTCTCAAACGTTCGAGCTATTCTGGATTCTGGTCAACGACTAGTACAACTGCACCTAGAGTCACAAGCTTCCGTCCAGGACTTCTGAGAGAATGTGATAGTAGAGATGGGCATGACCAACTTTTGCCGCACGTTAACAAATAGATGAAGTCTCCTTGCAACGCTGCGCCACACGCGATCAGACCTGGTAGGCGGGAATAGAGTCTAACCAGTTTGAGTACCCTCCGGAGGTCCACCTTCTTCTGTCGACCTGCTTTCCCAAAGCTATTGTTTCACTTTCGGTGATTTATTACGCGATTTCTCGCGAGTCCAACCAACGTTGTAATTCTGTCTACTAAAGAGCTTGTTTCAAGCTCTCCTGGGAAATTCTAATGCTAGTGTAAATTGACGAACTACGTGGCGGTTTTCCCAACGGATTGAGAAACAATATTCAAAACAATTACTTCAACCGGCTACTCAGCTCAGTTAAGATTTAGGTGAAGATTTGTCGCAGCCGACAATATTCGAATAATACGCTCAGATATATTGAAATATTCTTGAGCGACCTCGATTCAAAACATTCTCAATGACCCCAAAGAAATTTGATTATTATTCAGCCTCGTCAATCGGCGAAGCAATACAGCTCTTGCATGATAATGAGGATGCAAAGGTGCTCGCCGGTGGTCAGAGTCTTCTAGCTCTCATGAAACTAAGACTTGCCGCTCCATCGGCTTTGGTTGATATTTCGAATCTTCAAGATCTTTCATACGTAAGGGAAGACAAGGAGTATCTCGGAATAGGTGCCCTGACGATACATGACATCATTGAGCATAATCAATCGATCAAGAGGCTTTTCCCGATTCTTACAGATGCCGCCAGCAAGATTGGAGATCAGCAGATTCGAAACAAGGGGACCATTGGGGGAAGTTCGTGCCACGCAGACCCCGCGGCAGACCTGCCTACTGCTCTAACGGCGCTGGACGCTAGATTTGTAATTCACAACGGTAAGGGACAGAGAATCGTTCCGGCTACTGAATTTTTCAAGGATCTTTTTGAGACTGCGGTCGGGCACGACGAAGTCCTTTCTGAAATCCGGCTTCTCTACCTTCCGCCAAACTCTGCCTCGGCTTACATTAAGCACAGCAGACGCGAAGGCGATTTTGCAATCGTCGGTACCGGTGTTGTCCTAACAGTCGATCCTGGTAATGTTTGCAAGGATATCCGAATCGCATTCGGTGCCGTCGGTCCGAGACCCTTGAGGGGAAAGGCAGTCGAGAACTATCTCAAAGGCAAGACGCTGGATGACAAGACCATCGCAGACGCCGCTGAGAGAGCTAACGAAGGAGCTGATCCACCGTCCGACATGCATGGAAGCAGGGAATACAGACTGGACATGATGAAAGTGTTTACGAGAAGAACAATCAAGATGGCAATGACGAGGCTAAAGTAGGTAGATTGGAAATGATGAAATCAGCAACAAGGTCAGACCTGGTCCAGGTCAAATGCAAGATCAACGGCAAAGAGTACAGCGGCGTCGCTGAACCAAGACTGCTCTTGGTTCATTTTATCCGAGATGAGTTGAACCTCACCGGAACTCACATCGGATGCGATACGGGTCACTGCGGGGCTTGCACGATTTTCATGAATGGCAAGACTGTAAAGTCTTGCATGGTTCTCGCGATTCAGGCCCAGGGCGCAGACATTACAACGGTTGAAGGCCTTGCAGATGGTGATAAGCTTCATCCGATCCAGGAGGCATTTTGGGAAAACCACGGTCTGCAGTGTGGATACTGCACGCCCGGCATGTTGATCTCTGGTCTTTTCCTCCTGCAGAGAAATCCAGATCCTACCGAGGATGAAATCCGAAGGGGAATTGAAGGAAATCTCTGCCGCTGCACGGGTTACGTGAACATTGTAAAATCGATCAAGGCAGCAGCCAAGAAGATGCAGTCAGAGGGCGGGAAGAGCGCCCAGCAGATGTAACTGATTGTAGGTGTCAGTACCTTGGCCACAGTCACAGAACTGGTCAAGGAGAGTCAAACTAAGTGGATGGGTCAACCACTAAAGCGCAAGGAAGACCCAAGACTCGTCTCCGGTTTGGGAAAGTTCGTTGACGATGTTAAACTCCCAGGGTTGACGTTTGCCTCTATCCTGCGCAGTCCTTATGCAAATGCAAGAATAAAAAATGTAGACGTCAGCAAAGCTGCAGCTCTCCGCGGTGTCATTTATGCACTAACGGGTCAGGAAGTAGCGAAGCTGACCGATCCGTTTCTACAGATTTCTCCGGCACCCGCAAACAAAGTGAGAGATTACTGTCTGGCGGTGGACAAGGTTCATTTTGTCGGAGAACCAGTCGTTGCCATTGTTGCCGAGACCAGAGGAATTGCCGAAGACGCGCTCGAACTTGTCGACGTCGAGTATGAGCCGCTAGACCATGTACTTGACGCGCGCGAGGCTCTAAATTCTGATGCAACATTGGTTCATGAACAGGTCGGTTCGAATCTCGTTTTTCACGGGACGTGGAATTACGGGGACATCGAGGACGCACTGAAAGGGGCTGACAAAGTTGTTAGGGCGAAACTTCACTTTCACAGGTTCAGCTCGACACCCATTGAGAACAACGGCGTCGTAGTCAATTACGATCGCGCAACTGGTTTTCTGAACATATACTGCAACAATCAGATGCCAATGTTTTGTATTCCATGGCTCTCGTTCGGCCTGAAATTCCCCTCCAACCGCATAAGGATGATCACCGGGGACATCGGAGGAGGCTTTGGAACGAAGATTATCAGCTATCCGTACATCGCTTTAATCAGCCTTCTTTCCATGAAGGCAAAACGCCCCGTAAAGTGGACAGAGGACCGGCGGGAGCACATGTTTGCAAACCACGGGAACGAACGGAGCTTCGATGTCGAGGTCCCGGTAAAGAAGGACGGCACGATACTTGGCTTCAAGGTTGCCGCATACGACGACTGCGGCGCGTATACCCGTTATGAACCTGCGGGAGCGACGATTTGGGCGCAGGTCTCGCCTGGTGTTTATCATTTCAGCAACCTGAAAGTAGATTTTTTCCAGGTCATGACGAACAAGGCCCCCGTGGGACCAAACCGCGGGTATTCGAGGATGCAACATCTCTGGATGATCGAGAGATCGGTTGACATTGTAGCCAGGGAGCTGGGACTGGACCCTTCGGAGGTAAGGCTGAAGAACTACGTAAGATCAGATGAGATGCCCTATGTCACCCCCAGTGGCGGGATTTACGACGGCGGAAACTACGCAGAGTCTTTACGAAAGGCGATGAGGCTTATCGATTACGACGGACTTAGGGAGGAGCAAGCTCGGGCAAGAAAGCTGGGCAAAATGATTGGGATAGGAATCGCTACGGCTGTCGATTCGGGAACCAACAACTTTGGGCAGGTGAAGATCCTCACGGATGATAACCCGTTCTCGGGTAACTCGGAAGCGGCAAGGGTCAGTATTGACGGAATGGGGCAATTCCAAGTAGGACTCGGTACGGTTCCGCAGGGTCAGGGCCACGAAACTTTCGCGGCACAAATTGTTGCCGATGAATTCGGAATAACTCCAGATCAGATTGCGGTTCTGATGGGGTTTGACTCCGCAATTAACCCGTTCTCTCACCAGTCCGGTTCGTATGCGAGTCGTTCTGCTGTGATGGGAACGGGCGCTCTCCTGGGCGCGTCAAAAAAGCTGAAAGAAAAAGTCGCAATCATTGGCGCCCATCTTATGAAAACAAGAGAGGAGGACATCGAGTTCAAAGACGGGAATGTCGTCGACCGCCCGTCTGGAAGGAAGATGCCATTATGGCAGATCGCGAATGTCGCTTGGGTGAATAACCTTTTGCTGCCTGAGGGAATGGAGCCCGGTTTGGTTGCTACTCATTATTGGAAACCAAACTTTTCGTTACCCGATGAAAAGTGGCGGCTGAACCAAACGCTAACTTACTCGTACCAGACTCATATTGCAGCGATAGAGCTGGATCCCGAAACCGGCAAGTTCAGAATACTGAGATACGTGATCGTGGACGATTGCGGGAGGCAGATAAATCCCATGATAGTCGAAGGACAGGTACATGGAGCTGCCGCTCACGGGATTGGTGCGGCGATGTTTGAAAACTTTGAATACGACGAAAATGGGCAGCTCAAGAGCAATACATTCATCGATTATCTGATTCCATCCGCGGTAGAAATACCCCATTTGATCACAGGACACTTAGAATACCCTTCTTTATTTGCCCCCAAGGGAATTAGGGGAGTAGGAGAAGGTGGAGGTACTCCGCTAGGTGCGATTTCGAACGCGGTTGAAGACGCGCTAGCGCCGTTTGGCATTGAAATCAGTGATTCACATCAAAATCCGCAACATATACATAAACTCATTCGCGACAAAGTCTCAAAATCCAAAGGGGAAAATTAGGGAAGAGAAATTATTTGCATTTTGATGGGACATTCAACGTAAAGGCCAAAAGGGACACAGTTTGGGCGATGGTGCTTGATCCGAATCAGATTTCGCAATGCATGCCAGATCTTCAAAAACTAGACGTCAAGTCTCCGGATGATTTTACTGCGGTTATCAAAGCTGGAGTTTCTTTCATAAAAGGGGACTTTACGCTCCATTTCACGACGGTAGAAAAGACCCCGACCTCACATGCGAAGTTGACTGCGCACGGAACTGGCATTGGAAGTACCGTTGACATGGACACTATCATGGATCTTTCCGACCAGCCCGACGGCGGTACATCGATGAAATGGTCTGCTGACGCAAAAATCGGAGGAAGGATCGCATCAGTCGGACAAAGGCTACTTCAGGGCCAGGCGGAGAAGATAATCAAGAGTTTATTCACCTGCCTGCAAGGAAAACTTGAAGCTGCATAGCTGTCTTTTTGCCTTCTGGACAGCGTATCTTTCGCAACTAGAACTTTCACTATCAGTGAGCTGAGTGCATTCAAGTCCGATTGGCTCGATTTCTTGCATTGATTGATCACTCAAGCTATTGAACACTTATTTGACTGGTTGTAGATCAGATCTGTTCAACAACATCCTTTCTTAGTTGGAGAAGTAGAAGCGAAAAATGTTCGAAAACGAAAACACATTCTCAAGATTCAAGTTATCCGGAAGCGAAGAAGAGTTTCACAAAGAATACGAGACTGCGATAGGAGAGGTCCAGAAGGATTTTGGAAAAACCTATCCGATGATAATCGGGGGAGAAGAGGTTTTCTCGATAGAGGGAACTTTTGACGATGTTTCACCCTGCAATACTGAACTCGTTTTAGGGCGGTTCCAAAAAGGAACCAGAGAGCACGCAAAGCACGCAATTAATGCTGCGAAGAAATCGTTTGAGACGTGGTCAATGACCCCGTACTTAGAACGAGTAAGGCTGTATCGCAAAGCCGCGGATCTCGCATCTGGGCAACAATTCAAGCTTGCAGCGGAGATGACGTTCGAGAACGGAAAGACGAGGACCGAGGCCATGGCTGATGTCGATGAGGGAATAGATTTCATTCGATACTACGCGGACCAGTTAGAGCAAAACAAAGGATTTGAAATACCAATGGGGCACAGTCTCCCGAACGAGAGTACAAAATCGATCCTGAAGCCCTACGGAGTCTGGGGCGTCATTGCTCCCTTCAATTTTCCATTTGCGATCGCGACGGGAATGAGCGCCGGGGCGAGCATAGCCGGAAACACGGTAGTGCTGAAACCCGCTTCAGATACACCTTTGCTGTCATACGAGCTCTGCAAAATAATGGGGCAAGCCGGAATCCCCGTGGGAGTTTACAATTTTGTAACCGGATCCGGATCTACCGTGGGAGCAGGAGCTCATCGAAAATCCCCATGTCCAGGGAGTTGTCTTTACTGGATCGTGGGACGTCGGCTCAAGATCCCTTGCAGAGTTCGAAGCGAAACTACCTCGGCCCTTCATAGCAGAGATGGGCGGCAAGAATGCAACCGTCGTTAGCGACAAGGGGAATGTTGGGAAGGCGGTGGAAGGAGTGATGCGCGGAGCCTTCGGTTTCGGAGGCCAAAAATGCAGTGCATGCTCGCGCGTTTATGTCCATGAAAAGGTAAAAGACGAATTCATTGGGCAGCTAGTATTGAAAACTGCCGAACTCAAAATCGGAAATCCTGCCGACCGGCCAGTATTTCTCGGCCCTCTGATCAACGAAGCCGCCTACAAGAATTATCAGAGTTTTGTAGACGAAGCCCGAAAAGAAGCTCGAATCGCCAGTGGAGGTCGTATACTGAAGAATGCAGAGTTGTCCAAGGGTTACTTCGTGGAGCCAACAATTGTTGTCGATATTCCAAGAAATAGCAATCTCGTGAAAACGGAGATGTTTGTTCCAATCCTCACAATTGAATCATACACGGAGCTGAGACGATGCAATAAAGAGAGTAAACAATGTGGATTATGGGCTTACCTCCGGGATATTTTCTGAAGATGGAAAGGAGATCGGCGAATTTTTTGCTAGAGTGCAAGCCGGGGTAGTTTATGCGAATAGAGTCTCCGGTTCTACAACGGGCGCCATGGTCGGAAACCAGTCATTTGTCGGCTGGAAAAGGAGTGGTTCGAGCGGGAAGGGAGCTGGAGGGCCCTACTATCTCCAGCAGTTTCTAAGGGAACAGAGCCAGACAGTCTACTCCTGACGGTCCAGTCTCATTTTGGACTGCTTTAAATCCGGCCAGGGCGTTGACATTATTCTAAAAGGATCTATCTTTTGATATTCGTAACTCTGAGTTTGAAAACGAGAGTCTTGCCGGCCATCGGGTGTCTTCCTGTCTTGCCGTAGGCCTTCTCCGGAGGGATTGTTACCTCTTTTTCTTCGTTAATGCCCATTCCCAAAATGGCTTCTTCAAATCCTTGGATGACTTGCCCAGCACCTAGCTTGACTTGCAATGGCTTGTAATCCCTGGCCGGGCTGTGCAATCCGCTCTTCTTGGCTTCAGACTCAATCGATGTGTCAAAGACCTGACCGCCGACATATTTTCCGAGGTAATGTATGGAGACAGTATCTCCCTTCTGCGCTTTCAGATTGTTACTCAAAGAGAACGAAAAACGAGAATCTTTTCCGACCTAAAAAAACATTCATGGATGATTTAGACTACATCTGCCAGTTCCTGTCATTGAAACGTACAATGGCAACACAATCACTGCCCCCACTTATCGGAGGCAGGATTACAAATTCTGAGATATTCTCACATCTCGTCCTCGACAGAGTAGATTTTTGAACCGAGGAGCCATTAACGGCAAAAGCCAGCCCTAGCCTTATTTTACCTTCAGAATCGAAGAGAAATTCTCTGAATTTCTTCCCATGAGCGTTTGATATCGAGTTGAGCAGATCTGCTCCACTCGATAAATCTTCAATCGTAACAATTTCACTTTTCTTGCCCACTATCTCGCGAAGCATTCCAAAATATCGAACGGTTATGTCGGCCATTAAGTCTGATCACATCACGGCCAAATCCGGTATATTCCTTTTCCATAATTAGTTGAGGTCCTAGGAGTAATTTCAATCGCAACAGAGAGTTTATCAAAGTCCAGTTGAAGCATGCGAGGCAACTGGGAAAGGTCTCCCTCAACTTTTGTTCTCCTGTACCTTCTTCGAATAACGAAGGCCCGTGTGAGTTTCATTGATTTATTATGCCATTTTTGCCCTGTTCTACACGGGGATGCAATTCTGCGTACCGAAGAGCTCGTTTCAAGCTCTTCTGGCTAATTCTATTGCTATAGTATAGAGGTAGAGCTCCTTTTCACATTCTTTCAGCAAGGTTACAGCGGGGGCCGCAGGTGCCGGTCACTTCAGGTAGTTTCGTACCCGCAGACCTGAAAAGAAACTCCTAGGGAAACGTAATTATTTGACGCTCGAAGAAATTGCAAACCGGTTGCAAAAAGATGGAGTACTCCGTTCCCAAGATGATAGATATTTCTGCAAAGCCGATGGTTCGGAGACAGGCCACCGCTGAGGGCCGTATAATCCTTAGAAAATCGACGATAAAACTACTGGCAGATGGAAAGGTGGAAAAGGGAGATCCGCTCGCAATTGCATCGGTCGCGGCCATACAGGCGGTAAAGTCAACACCAACTTCACTGATGCTCTGTCATCAAGTGCCGGTAGAAGCGACAAGGGTCGATTTTTCAAAAGGCGCGGACTCAATAACGGTGCGTGTCGACGTCGTGGCACAAAGCAGGACTGGAGTCGAAATGGAGGCGCTCAACGCGGTCGCCTGCGCCCTGCTGAATATCTGGGATGTCGTGAAAAAGTATGAGAAGGACGAAAATGGACAGTATCCCACTTCTCGCATCGAGAATATCCACGTCGTGAGGAAAATCAAGGGCGGAAAATGAGACATGCATTCAGATCGCCACTCTCACAATGAATCCAAGTCGGCCACATCGCATAAGGAGGCTTCGCCGCAAAAAATCAGGGTGGCGCTTTTCACTGTCAGCTCCAGTAGATTTCGCGACAAGGGTCTGAGAGACGAAAGCGGCGAGATTGCAAAGGAAGTTCTCGAAAGGGAGGGTCATGAATTCTCTCACTCCGTCATTGACGACAATAGGTCGATGATCAGACTTTCCCTTTTCAAATCTCTGTTCGACGAAAATTTCGACGCTGCGATTTTCATTGGAGGAACCGGTCTTTCTCCCAGGGACGTTACGGTCGAAGCAATAAGACCACTCTTGGATAAGACGCTGGACGGATTTGGGGAAATCTTTCGGAAGCTGAAGTTACGAGTCGATCGGATCTCCGGCGTTGATGTCAAGAGCTATTGCAGGTACGATTGAGACAAAAGTTGTTTTCTGTCTTCCTGGTTCTCCAGATGCTTCGGGTCTGGGGATGGAACTAATTCAAAAGGAGATCCGCCACGCGGTGTTTATCGCTCGCGGCACATAATTGCGGGAGTTGCGCCCAGATAACGGCTAATAGAAGAAGAGTTCAAAAAATTTCTTCTGGAGTTTATCCCAAGAACAAGATTGACTTTTCCGAGATTTATGCGGATTTTCTGAAGGGCCTTGGAAAAAATACCGGGTCTGTCCTAAGCTTTCTCGGAGTCGCAAGACTCGAAAGTGCGGATGGACAAAGAAAGATCAAATCCCTCGTCATCGAATCCTATGAAAGACATGCAAATACAGTGCTCAATAAGATCTGCAAAGAAATTATGAAAAAATACGACCTGACGGACATCATGATCGTCCATGCGATGGGCAGCTTTTCCGCGGGTGAGCCAGTCGTCATGGTGATTGTCGCTTCTCCCAGGAGAGATCGAGGATTTGCAGCCTTGCGAGACGCAGTTGAAAGATACAAGAAAGAACCAGCCTTATTCAAGAAGGAGATCTATCGTGATGGGAGTTCATCATGGATCTCCTAGTCCAAATTCTGGTTTAGAAAGATGACATCAATTTCAGAAATTAGTTAAGGAAATCGTGCGAGCTCAGATGGTTAGATAACTTGCAATTTGGAAATGACGATCTGGCAAGATACACATTCTTGCCGCAAGCTGGCGATTTCATAAGGGCGCAGGGTCTCTCCCTAGTTGATCTCTCAAGCCCGGACTACAAGAAAGTGTTAGATCGGGCCGAACAAAGAGTAATCGAAGCGCTGGGTCCGGGAAAAGTGTCGGACAAGATCGGAGAGAGCCGGGAGGTAGAAATAATGTCTTTCCCTGTATCGCTCGTACTAGTTAGATCAACTAAATTAGATCATCTGATGGAACGATACGCTCTTGCCGAGGCAATTCGCGTTGAATCATTCCTGAGGCAGGAACAAAATGATCGCATAATCGAAGATATTTTCAAAGATTTTTTGAAAATAAACTTAGAGCGATCAAACGATGCTCATTATCCAAAGTTTAGAATCACAATCGCGGATTACGTTAAGAGGGCCGTTCATTTTCACAAGACAGAATGGAAGCTTGTGAACCGAATAGTGCAAGATGGCAAAGTCTACATAAGCCAGCAAGATTTGATCAGACTGATCAGAGAAGAGATCCGCCAGCTGAATTATGCAACGTCTGGGTGAAGCAAAAGTTCCGAAGCTTCCCCAGAATTTAGAGTTAATCGTGCGAAAGCTCGTTTCTCTGGCACCTCCCCCACCAAAAAGTGCCTATTCGATAATCAATGTAAAGCCAGAAGACTACCCGCCCTGCGTCCGCGAGGCTCTCAATTTGCTAGAAAAAGGTCAGAACGTCCCGCACTACGGAAGGTTCCTGATGGCAACATATCTTCTCGCTGTCGGTAAGAGCGTAGACGATATAATGGCGTTATTCCCGAAGGCCCCCGACTTCAAACAATCAATCACGAAATATCAGGTGGAACATATCGCCGGTTTGAAAGGAGGTAGGACCAGGTACAGCGTGCCGTCGTGCAAGACCTTGCAAACTCATGGGTTTTGTTTCAAAGATCCTATAAAATGCTTCGAGATTTCCAGCCCACTTCAGTATCCTTCCAGACAGAGCCCAGTTTCGAAGGAGCCACCGAAGACAAAGGGAGAAAAAACAAAGAGGGAAAATGGTGGAGAAAATAGAGAGGGGAGAAAAGGATGGACGAAAACTCGACGCTAGCCCTCAAGCGCTATTTTAGGGAGTACTACTTCAAGCACTCCGATAGAATCAAAGCGCCATCGCATATCGGGTCGAGAGAGTTTGGCTACTTTCCATTCAACGGAGGCATGATCCGTCACCTGTCGTTTCGCGACATCGGCTTATTCCGAGCCCTTCTAGTGAAGGAGGCTCCAGCGGGAGTTTACTGTTCAAATTCGCTTTACGAAGATCCGACCGCCGAAATGCAGAAGAAAGGTTGGATCAAAGCTAACTTGATTTTTGACATAGATGCCGATGCTCTAAAACTTTCTTGCAAGAACGAACACGATGTTTGGTTTTGCAAGAAATGTGGGCATAAAGAATTTGGACTTAGACCAGAAGACTGCCCAAGTTGTAAGGGAACGACAATTCTCGAAATGACCTGGGCGTGTTCCAAATGTATTGAAGGAGTCAAAAAAGAAACCTTTAGACTGCTGGAGTTCCTGGAACAAGACTTTGGAATCTCGAGTTCCCAAATAACTACATTCTTCTCGGGGAATGCCGGATTCCACGTCGAGGTTGAAAGTAGCCAACTGGATGAGCTTGACCAACACGGAAGATCCGAGATCTCAGACTATCTCACCGCTCAAGGTGTGACCGCGAATGTCTTTGAGACACCACGCCTGTCACCAAAAGATCCTGGCTGGCGTGGTCGAGTCGCCAGATACATTAGGGATCTCCCGCCGGGTGCAAAGCCATTCAAGAGCGCAGAGTTTGAGAAGCGTATCTTGGAAATGACGAACGAACTCGAATCTGAACAAATTGAGAATCTTATGGGTTCAGCAATCGATTCGAATCGCGTTAGAATAGATGCGATGGTCACGGCTGACATTCACCGGGTCTTCAGAATGGCTGAAACTCTGAACAATAAAACTGGCCTGGTGAAGCGGAGATGCGTTGATTTGGCATCCTTTGACCCGTTTTCAGAAGCTGTTGCGCTCCCGGAGGAAGACGAACCGGTATCAATCAATATCGAGATGTGCCCCAGGATAACGCTCGGGGGTACTTCCATCGGGCCCATCCAAAAGAAGACAGCTGCAAAAGTTCCTATGTATCTTGCTGTCTATCTGATTTCCCGGGGCGCGGCAAAAATCGAGGCCGATAAATCTGACCTTGTCGGAGTCCCAGCGCAGGCTTCAAAAACTGATGTCGCTCATGCGAGTTAATTCGGAATTGGGGCGGCTGATTTGATTGAGTCCATTGCAGACAAGCTGAACCGGCTACTTGAGGATGAAAACAGGACAAAGGAGCTCCTCAAGATTAACCCCAACACCTACAAAGACGTCGCCGCACACATCAAGACAATAAGGTCAGAGAGCTCGGAGAGAGAAAAGAACTTGATCTCAGAACTAAGTTTGGCGGAGAGGAGACTCCTCTCCAATATTTCTCGCCGGCTGATTGAACTTAGAGTATCAAAATTTCGTCAGGATCCTGAATCTGAGATAGCTAATTTGGCCCCGGAGGAACGCTATATTGTCGAACCCCTTGTCCAGTCCAGAAAAAGATTCGAAAGAATTAGTCAGGCAATCTTGAATGGCCAGATCGCAGAGCTTGATCGAGTCAGCGAGATTGTAAAGCAAAAATACGTTATTGTCAGATTCAGCCAGCCCTACTCTGCACTATCCGGAACAGATCTTGCGACTTACGGGCCGTTTGAACCGGAAGACGTGGCAATCTTACCGCTGGAAAATGCGAAAAGCCTGGCTAAGATTGGAATAATCGCCAAGAATTGGATAGAGCCCGAGGATTGACGACGACTATCATGATTCTGGACCGGCGGTTTGCACTACGTTAATAAGGGCATAAATCGAAGGTACTGTTCTTGCATGAATTTTTGTTTATGCAAGTCTATTAAATCCGAAAACTGGGAGTGAAATATCAACATGAAAATGGTTAAAGAAATGAAGACGTATTGCCCTCACGATAACAAACATACGGTTCACACCGTGAGTATTTACAAGGCCGGGAAGCAGCGAGCGACCGCGGTCGGCGCCCGCAGGCACGAGGAAGATATCCATGGTTATGGGGGACAAAAGTTTCCAAAGCTGATTCGAACTGCGAAAACGACGAAAAAGCAGATCTTGCGATTGAAGTGTAAAGAATGCGGGAAAATCGTTACTCGTCTTGGCATCCGCCTCCGAAAGCTTGAGATTGAACAATAGCCGTGTTGTTTCAACATCGGGGAAAAATTAACATGGTCCGAAAAGAAAGAATCAGCATCCCGCAGCCCAAGAGTGAGTTCAATTCTGGCACATGCGTGAAATGCGGCACTGAAAACGTGTTTTACTCGAACAGCACGAAGGAAGTCAAGTGTAAACAGTGTGGGGAAGTTCTCGCATACAACACTGGCGGCAAAGTGGAGTATTCGGAAAGCCTCGGTCCGGAAGTCAAGAGGCTGGATTACACCTAGTTATCTGAGATAATTCGCTTCCGGGAGAATGGAACGGAGATCTTTCTGTTCTATCTCGAACCTTAGAATCATCTTCCAATCCGAGAAACCTATTTACCTCTATTTTGCAATAAGAACTCAGTTTCGAGCAAGTCAGGAGATTATTTCATACAGTTGACCACCGAAAACGCTCTCCCTACCCCGCAATCCATGCCCGAAGACGGAGAGCTGGTACTCGCAACTGTAAAGGAAATCACTGCGCACGGAGTTTACGTTACTCTGGATGAGTACGGAAAACTTCCTGCCTTTTTGCACATTAGTGAAATTGCCACTGGGTGGGTTAGAGATATCGAAAGATATGCAAAACCGGGACAAAAAATCGTACTGAAAGTAATCCGGATTAATCGCACGAGAAAGGAAATCGATCTCTCTCTTCGACAAGTCTCCGGTGAGGAGCGAAAGGCGAAGATAATTGAAGTTAAGAAAACGGAAAAGGCTGCTACCATTCTTGATGCCTTGAAATCAAAGCTGAAGCAATGAATCGGCCTTGAAGAAAATCCATGATGCAGTTCTGAATCAGTACGATACTCTCTACGACGGTTTCGAAGATATTGCTCGCCGCGGCCCAAAAGCTCTCCAGAAGCTCGAACTTGATCTCCCGCTGGTCGAAGCTCTCGAGCAGGTTGTAAAGGAGAAAATTGCGATTCCCATCGTCGAGGTGCGTGGCGTAATGGACATCAGGGTGAAGACCTCAAACGGCATTGAAGTCATCAAAAGCGCCCTGAGATCAGGCGAGGATGTCAAGACTTCAGGCGTTCAAATTAAGGTAACTTACCTCGGCACTCCGCGATACAGGCTTACGGTCAAAGCTGAGAACTACAAGGTTGCTGAGAGAGCACTACAGAGCGCTCTAGAACGGATCAGCACGCCTCTAGAGAAGAACAAGGGAAAATTCAGCTTTACAAGAGAGGAATCTCGCAAGCAGCTTGAATAGACTCTTACACAAGTGCAAGGTCTGCGAGACATATACTCTAGGCGAAAAATGCCCGAAGTGTGGCTCGGTTGAAGTGATCAGTCCACATCCTCCCAGATTTTCTCCTGATGACAGATATTTGAGATACCGAGTTCAGGATCGGTATCAATCGAAGAATGAATGACTCCGGAAAGTACCTAGATTTGTCGTGTCAGCTCCTCATATTCTGACACTTATCCCCCGACTCAGTAATGATCCAATATTGAGAATACACTCGTATGATATCTCGATGAAAAAATTATCCGAGGGTCAGCGGACTGCTGCCCTCGTTATGATGCAATCCAGTACCGGTTACATCTGACCCATTATCGGTCTGACGGGTCTTTCTGCCAGCATGACCACTGCAGTACTTTTTCCGGTTACTTTCACATGGAGCTTCGTGCCAGGGGTAATTATTGGATGGTTCTTATAGAATGGCTTGATCCCGTCGATCCGGCCTACATCCACACCTTGCCACAGGTTGTGCATTTTGGATCTGTACATCCTGCCCTCATAGTCTATAAGGACGATTGGGTCTCCTGGTCTTGGAAAGTATTGTCTGTATTCTTTTGGGATTCCGAGTCTCCCACCTTCGATCCACCAGTCCTTTACTTCAGTATCGAACTCAACTGCCAACACCTGTTGAGTATCCGCTCTGGGCGCGAAAGTATTGATTGGATTTGACGACGGTATTTCGTTCAGATATCCGCTGTTATCTATGCTCATTGAAAGATTCGGCCGGCCCCTTGGCCTAGGGTGATTTAATCCTAGCTTTCTGTCAAAATGCGTTCACAGTAGTCATACACAAAAATACGGCCTAGGTAAATTACTCTCTACCAACCCGACTTGTCTCATATGCCTAAATCTGTCAAATCTTCTTGATAACGACGCCTCTATCTTTTTTCGATGCATATTAGCAGGCCATGTTAGAGCGCCTAAAATGAGAACTGGAATATATCGGAAATTGATACTGTTGGATGTTGATACGAGGAAAAAATTCAATCGACTTACTTTGAAACAGAGAGCCTTTTGTACGCGATCAGAACCATGATTATCTTCTTAAATTTGGATTTTATGATAAGATGATTAACGATTCAAGTAATTAGGGCGATTATCGAGAATCGCACCAGACAAACTAATCGTTTTCCTAAAAAGGCGGGATGCGGAAAAAAGTCTTGATAAGGCACAAGGACAAATTTCTTGGAGCAGAAACTAGGTCTTTCGATTATTCAAAACTAAAGTGGTGGCTTAACTATTTATACGAGGCAGCATAGGTCGCGTGCAAATGGCTGGAACAGCTTCGAAGAAAGTTTTCACTCGAGATAGTACTGGGCTCGTGAAAAATGTATCCTTCATTGATGCGATTACATTAAACCTCGGAAACATGTCCGTGGGCGCAGGTCTCGGGACCATCGGCCTGACCACGACGCTTCTGCCTGCTGCGATCGTAAATTCTGGTTTCAATTTGGTTTTGACTTCGATTATTGCTTTCTTGCTTTCTGTTCCTCAAATCATAGTCTACACGATGATGACGAGAAGATTACCGAGGACCGGCGGAGATTACGTCTGGACCTCAAGAACTTTCGGTGGATTTATCGGAAGCACTTTTTCTTTTATGGGTTATACTCTTGAGACGCTCGCATATCTTGCCCTAATCTCACTGTCTGCTGTTTTCGCCATTGGCGGAGTTGGAGTTGGACTGGGTAACTCCAGTATGTTCGGTTTGTCTCTCCCTGCTAATTTTGGGGGAAATGCTCTTCAGCAATTTGTCGTCGCCGCGATAATATTTACTGTCCTAATCGCTATCAACATTTTTACTCCAAAGTCCGGCTACAAGTTAGTTTCAGCTCTGATTATAGTGGGGGTCGTCTCTCTAGCGATCGCAATGCTGACATTATTTGCTGCCGGTTCAAATGGCGTTACTAATTATCTCAATTTTGCGAACACTAACTTTGCTGCTAATATTACACTGTCGCAAGTAAGTGCTCCGTCAACAGCGAGCGCCATAAACTGGAATGGAGTCTTTTTCTTGATACCGTTCTTTGCCATCTTTGTTTATCCTTGGCTTAACGCAGCTCCGGCTGTTGCCTCCGAAATGAAAGGCAAGAGCGCTCTTCGATGGAATGTACCAATATCTGCAGTCATATCCTTGATTTTGATTACTGGTGCCTTTGGCGCTATGTACGTTGCAGGCGGTTTCAGCTTCGTGAGCGGCGCCCTGACAGGAACTCTTTCTTCATTCTCCGATTTCAATTTCTGGACGTTCGCGATGGGCGCTACAACAAGTCTATCCGCTCCAGGCCTTCATAGGTCTAGGATGGATAGTGTGGAACATTGGGGTTCTCGCTTACGGGGTAATAGTTTTCTCGAGATATCTTTTTGCTCAATCGTTCGATCGGTTCCTTCCTGAACAACTCTCTTACATCAGCCCCAAGTACGGGTCGCCGGTCGTCGCCCATGTAATCGATCTGGTGATAACTCTTGGCTTGATCGGTACTTCTGCTTTCGTTTACGGCACTTTGTCGTCTCTGTTCGGGAACGTGGTCGCCGCCATGGCTTACTTTGTTGTCATCGGCCTCGCTGCATCGGTGTACGCCTTTCGAAAGGAAAAGGGTAGTTCGAAAGGAATACTCTTCGTCGCAGGAATCTTGATGGCTGCGGTTTTTGTATACATCACGTACCTATTCCTAGCTAATGGATCCGTCTGGGGTGCAAACAGTATAGCTTACGGCTATGTGATAGTTTCATTTGTCCTGGGCGCCGTTATCTATCTTGGTTCGAAGAGATATCATGCATCGCGGGGAATTGACATTTCGCTCGCCTACAAAGAGATTCCTCCGGAGTAGTTGGCTTCTCAGCTGCTATCCGGACGGGAATCGCAAAACTCTTCATCAAAAGTCGGTGAGACCTATGTCTAACGAAAAGCTTTGAATTTCTTGAACTCCAGCTTAAATGAAATCTTGTCCTCGGCCTTGGGGCGCAGACCGCTAACTCTGCTGATCAAAAATTGTAGCGTTCTGAATATCTATACCGGCGAGATCCTGAAGAACGACATCGGGATTTTCAAAGACACAATTGTCTCTGTTGGCGAAGATTCGGACTTTAGGGCGTTGAAATCAATTGATGCCCGTGGATTGATCGCCATTCCTGGATTGATCGATACTCATCTTCACATAGAAAGTACCATGTTGACGCCTTCAAATTTTGCTTGCGCAGTTCTACCTTTGGGAACGACCAGCGTGTTTGCCGACCCACATGAAATTGTGAACGTTCTCGGAAAAGATGGATTGAGAATGATGCTTGAGAACTCGAGGAATCTTCCCATGAAAATAGATTTCTTTGTGCCGACTTGCGTCCCGGAATCAAATGCAGTTACCTCCGGTGCAGAAATGAGTCCCGATGACGTGGAGGAATCCCTCTCCTGGCCTGGGGTGTGCGGACTCGGTGAAGTAATGGATTTTGAAGCGGTACTCTCTTCTGATCCGAAGATAATCAGAATCCTGGAAATTGGAAGAAAAAAACAAGTAGTCATCGATGGTCACTGTCCGCTCTTGACTGGTGCAAGGCTTGCTTCATACGTCGCTGCGGGTCCCGAGGCAGATCATGAGAATTTCGAAGTTGCAACCGCCATTGAAAAACTCAGAGCCGGCTTGTATCTTAAACTCCGGGGGCCTGACGCAATTGACATGAACGCCTTTGTGCGTGCAATCAAGAAGATTCCGAGTCCATGGAATATTCTCTTCGTGACTGACGATGTAATGCCCGATAGACTTGTCGATAACGGGCACTTGAACAATGTCTGCAGATCCGCTATCAAGGAAGGCATGGACCCGGTAGAAGTTATCAGGAGTGCGACGATCAGGGCAGCGATCCACATGCGAAAATTCAATCTTGGGGCTGTCGCTCCAGGAAAGATCGCTGATATTCTGCTTTTGAAAAGTATACAATCATTCTATCCTGTATTTGTTATCTCAAACGGCGAAATCATAGCAAAAAATGGTAAACTGTTGAAACCCGTGAAAAACCGAAGATTCGACAGAGCAGCCCTGCACACCGTGAAAATTCCAACACTCAACGATGGAGATTTCGATTACACTTTACCGAAAGGAAAGCAAAAGATTATTCTGAACTGCCTCGATTTCTCGAAATTTTCCGCACCAGCGCAACCGCAGGGATTTCTGGAAATGGTGCTCACAGATCGCTCGGTAGTGGAAGTGCAATTCGAAGATGGAGCCATTTCTGATCAGAATATCTGCGAAATTTTTGTGTTTGAACGCCACGGCAAGAATGGAAATCGCTCGGTCGCGTTCGCAAAAAGACTCCTGAATTCCGGAGCACTCGCAACAACAATCGCTCACGATTCTCACAATCTCGTTGTCGTTGGAAAGGGCCGAGGGGACATGTTGAGGGCTGCCAATTCAGTCATAAAATCAAGCGGCGGCATCGCGGCCGTAATGAATGGAAAAATCCTTGCAAAGATCGACCTTCCTATTGCGGGATTGATGTCGGAAGATGGATTAGATGCAACGGCGCGAAAGATGAAACGATTGCGCCGGGCTTTCAAAACGATGGGAATGATAGATCACCTTTACATGCCGATCCCGTTCTTGTTGACCCTCTCGGTGATTCCTCATGCGCGAGTTACGGACAAAGGATTATACGATGTGGATGGCAGAAAGTTTCTAAATCCCATTGCGAGAGATGGAAACTAGGTTCTCGCCCTAATAGTTCATCGAGCAATATTATTTAGTCAAAGCGATCAAACTCAACTCAGAATATTCGCGAGACCGAAAGTTCAGATGGCTACTTGTGACCTGTTTATCAAAAACGGAAAAATACTTCGCGATGGCGAACTCGTAGAGGCCGATATTTGCATAACGGGGAAAACAATCACTTCAATCCAAAAAAGCTCGACAATTCAGTCAGGTCACACGATCAATGCAGAGGGAATGATTCTCCTGCCTGGATTAATAGACCCGCACGTGCACTTTCGCGATCCGGGACTAACACACAAGGAAGATTTCGCGACTGGAACAAAAGGAGCGGTTGCCGGCGGGACGACGACCATATTTGATATGCCGACCACGGAGCCAGTGGTTACCACTGCGGAAATCTTTCTCGAAAAAATACGGATCGTTCAAAGTAAGGCGGTCTCTAACTTTGGCCTCGTGGCGGCGGCAAGTCATGATAACCTGCCTTCAATTCAGGATCTCAAAAGAACGGGAGCGATTGCATTCAAAACATTCATGGTTTCGCCTCCGAAGGAGAGAGAGAAGGAATACGCGGGATCTTATGTCACAAATTCGGGACAGCTCTACCAGACCATGAAGGAAGTGGAGAGGAGCGGTCTCGTGCACTGCATTCATGCTGAGTGCGATTCAACCGTGTCTTGCCTGACTGAGGAGATGAGATTGGAGAAACGCAAAGATCCGATGGCCCACTATGATTCTAGGCCGAATTTCACTGAAGCTGAAGCCGTGTTTGACGCCTTGTTGCTTGCTGAAGTAATTGGCGCAAAAACACACATCGTTCATGTCAGTACTTCTGAAGCCGTTGAGCTTCTTTCGGCGGCAAAATCCAGAGGGGTGGATGCCACTTCAGAAACTTGTCCGCAGTACATGTATTTTTCGAAAGAAATCCTTCCTCAGAGGGGACCTTACGCAAAATTCAATCCGCCGCCGAGAAATCTGGAGGATAAGAATCGGATGACAAATGCGCTTGGAACAGGTGAAATAGAGATGGTCTCGACTGATCATGCGCCTCACACAAATGTCGAGAAACAACGAGGGTGGGATGACATCTTCAGGGCGCCGTCTGGGACACCTGGAGTTGAAACAAGACTTCCATTATTGCTGAATCTGGTGCATCAAGACAGGCTCATATTGAGTGATATTCCTCGGATAACTTCTTCGTCAGCGGCGAAACGCTTCGGCCTCTACCCGAAAAAGGGGACCCTGCAAGTTGGTTCGGACGCCGACATTGCTATCATAGATTTCAATCAGCCGTGGGTCATTAGAGCGGCAAATCTTATGACCAAAGCTTGGGAGACTGTACTTTACGACGGTCTGGCCGTCAAAGGGAAAGTAAAATTCACGATCGTTAACGGCAACCTGGCTTTCGAAGATGGTTCTGGTTTTGCCTCTCCCGGGATCGGCGAATTCGTCAGGCCCTCTTAAGTTCTTTCTGAAATTGCTGCAAAGTTACTGGAGCTCAATTCTCCTCAGGCAAGAATACCTTCAAATTATGAAATAGGGATTTTTCGAGTTTTGAGCAAGACAAAGTTTTTCTTCGTGACAGATGTTCACGGATCAGATGTCTGTTTCCGCAAATTCCTGAACGCTGCCAAATTCTACAAGGCTAACGTACTAATTCTCGGAGGTGATATCACTGGTAAATCAATGGTTCCGATAATTCAAACTGGAACGGAAACTTATGAGTGCTCTTTTGCCGGAGAATTCTTTGTAATAAAATCGGAGGAGAAGCTCGATTCCATCGTCAAAGATATGAGGGACTCTGGGGTCTATCCAAAAGTTATGGGGAAGAAGGAATATGACGAGCTTAACTCAAACCCAGAAAAGCTTCGGGAAGTTTTCAATCAGCTCATGGTCGAAGGAGTGAGAAGATGGCTCGAGCTTGCCGAGGAGCGATTGAAGGGGACGGATGTAGGTTGCTTCATCTCTCCTGGAAATGACGATATCTTTGAAATCGATCAAGTTTTGAATTCGTCAAAATATGTGATAAATCCCGAGCGGCGAATCGTTAGTCTTGACGGCGAATACGAAATGATTACTCTCGGCTACGCAAATCACACCCCGTGGCATAGCCCAAGAGAAGTAGACGAGGGGGTCTTGGAATCGTGGATTGAAGAGATGGCAGGTCAGCTGAAGAAACCGGAAAATTCGATTTTCAACATTCACGTTCCTCCGAGGGACACTCCGATAGACCAGGCCCCCAAAGTTAGCGAAGATCTGAAGCCGGTAGTGGCGGCGGGCCACGTCGTCATGACTTCTGCCGGCAGCGTAGCAACTCGAAGGATGATAGATAAGTATCAGCCTCTCGTTGGACTGCACGGGCATATCCATGAGTCAAAGGCGTTGGTGCGAATCGGCAGGACAGTCTGCTTTAATCCGGGTAGCGAGTACGGCGAAGGAATTCTCCGCGGCGTTGTCGGTCAGCTCGAAGATGGAAAATTGAAATCGTATCTTCTGACATCGGGTTGACCGTCCGGAACTCCCAGGAAAATACATCACCAGTACGGATTCATAATCACTATGGAGATGACACCCACAAAAATTCGTTTGTTCCTTCTTCTTTTCAGCTTCACAAAGGGTATAATGCCGGAGACACGTTTCCTTCTCGATCATATTGTCGTACGATAATGATACGCAGTCCAAAATGGATGAAATGCTAGAATCAGAGAAAATCGAAGCAATAATGCGCGCCGCGAGGCCTCAGGTCTCCGTAATCGGAGTTGGAGGAGCCGGCTGCAACATTGTTTCCTGGGTCAAGGAGAAAAAGGGCGGAGTGTCGGGAGCTAAACTAATAGCTGCGAACACTGACGCGACGCACCTCAGCATCGTGAAGGCCGATCGAAGAATCCTACTCGGCGAAAAAAGCACCAGAGGAATGGGTGCCGGAGGTTATCCAGAGCGCGGAGAGCAAGCTGCCAGGGAATCCATCGAACAGATAAAGAAGGACACCACCGGTTCTAACATCGTTTATGTCGCGACTGGACTCGGAGGGGGCACCGGAACTGGAGCCTCGTGGGTCATCGCAAACGCAATCAGACCATCAGGCGCGTTGATGATCGGCGTAGTAACACTTCCGTTCGCCGTTGAAAGATTCCGTTACAACAGCGCAAAGACCGGTCTTGAGAAATTAAAAGCCCAATGCGACACCGTCGTTGTGATTGACAACAACAAGCTTGCAAAGGTAGCCGGAGACCTTCCGTTGAAAGAAGCACTCGGAGTTGCAAACGAGCTCGTCGGCGAGTTTGTCAAAGGAATTACTGAGACCATCACCACAGCAAGTTTGATCAACATCGATTTTGCAGACTTGAGGGCTATAATGGAAAAGAGAGGAATCGCGGCCATGGGAGTGGGCGAATCATCTGGAGACGACAGAATTGAGCGCGCAGTCCAGTCAGCCCTCGACGCTCAGCTCTTGGACATCAAAGACTCTACCAAGGCATTCGGTGTTCTGATCCACGTATCGGGAGGAGACGACATCACTTTGGACGAAGTCACACAAGCAGGGGAAATGATAACGAGATCACTGCCTCCGAAAGCACGAGTGGTTTGGGGGGCAAGAGTTGATCCAAGCCTGCAGGGAAAAGTCCGCGTCATGGTCGTTTTGACCGGCGTTGAGAGCACCTTCCTTGCGGAGCAACCAGGAAAAGTCGGAAGACTACTCAGATCTAAGAACTAGAAATGAGAGCGTTGGTCTCGGACCAACCTCTTACTTCTTTTTTTGGCTGAATTCTGAGATACATCGCGGATAATTTCGAAACTAGTCATATCGCACCAATGGGACCCCTGTCATTACCCGGGGGCTAAGAATTCCCATGATTTTCAAAATTGACGGCGCTATGTCTCGCAACCCCGCCTGGTAATCATTTTTGGGAAGTAGCTTCCACTTTTTTGAGACAACTATCAATGGCACTGGATTTGAAGTGTGGGCTGTGTGGGGCTGACCTGTTCGCTCATCAAACATTTTTTCTGCGTTGCCATGATCGGCAGTTATCAAAAGCGTCGAAGCATCGTTCTGTGTCTTCCACGCTTGCAATAACCTGCCGAGACACTCGTCCACAATTTCGACTCCCTTTACTGTCGGCTCGACCATTCCGGAATGCCCAACCATGTCGGCATTCGCAAAATTGACCAGAGTGAAACCATATCTCGAAGTTTTGATCTCATCTACAGCGCGATCCGCTATCTCCCTGGCGCTCATAGCGGGGCTCTTGTCATAGGTCTCGACTTTCTGTGATGGTATCATGATTCTCTCCTCAAAACGTCTAGGTTTTTCGACCAGCCCGTTGAAGAAATAAGTCACGTGCGCGTATTTCTCCGTCTCGGCAATTCTCAGTTGGCGCAAGTTTTCTTTTTCGAGCACATCGCTCAGAGTATGTCGAACTAGTTCGCGCCCGAGCAACGCCTTTGGTCCCTTTAGCTTCTCGTCGTAGACAGTCATCGTGACAAGCTCAACTTTAGGACGTTTTGCCTCGCTTCGCTCAAACAGATTTCCAAACTCCGTTTTGGTCATCGACAGAGCTTTGGTAAGCTGCCTGGCTCGATCGGGCCTGAAGTTAAAGAAAATTATCAGGTCTCCATCGCTTACGCCTTTGTAGCGAGAGTTCACTTTCGGAATGACGAATTCGTCATTCTCGCCTCTTTGATACGACTGCCTGACTGAATCAGTTGGGTCTTCAAACTTTTCTCCATCTCCATAGACTATGGCGTCGTAAGCGAGCTTCGTTCTCTCCCAGCGGTTATCTCGATCCATGGCGTAGTATCTCCCGCTGATTGATCCGACGTATGCATCCTTGAAATCGGAGAGATAACTAGACAACGCAGCCAATTGGTCAATTCCACTTCTTGGAGGAGTGTCTCTTCCATCGAGGAAAGCATGAACCACAATTTTCTCGATACCCTTTTCTCGGGCAATTTTGAGGAGAGCGAAAAGATGATCGATGTGACTGTGTACCCCTCCATTAGAAAGAAGGCCGAGAAAATGCAAAGTACCTTTTCGTCTCTTCAAACTCGCCAGGGCACCCACTAGTTTACGATTTTTTGCCAGTCGGCCAGAATTAATCTCGTCGAATACCCTCATGAGATCCTGGAAAATTATCCTGCCCGCGCCGATGGTCAGATGTCCGACCTCGGAGTTTCCCATTTGACCCTCAGTTAACCCGACGCACTTTCCTGATGCGCAGATCTCAGCCACCCCGTATTCTCTGGAAATTAAATCGAAATTCGGCTTCTTTGCCAAACTTACCGCGTTGAATCGGCCAGGAGGAGCAATGCCCCAGCCATCAAGAATGACGAGAATGACCGGGCTCTTGGACGTTCTCGCCCTCTTCAGTGGTTTTTTGGATTTCATGATTTGGTGTCTCGAAGTGGAATGGCTACTTTAGTGTTAGATCTTTAAAGATCAAGTCATTCTGCAATGGCTGATGGCTAGTTTCAAAACTGAAAAGTAGAGATGTCTAAGTGAAATTACTTGTGAGAGTTTGGCACTAGAAGGTCCCATCTTCTTCAACAATGTAATTTCTCAGTATCCCAATGTTCTCAATTTCAGATTCGAGAACATCTCCCGGTTTTAGGAAGAACTTCTCAGGGTCTTTCCGAAATGCAGCGACACCTGAAACAGTCCCGGTCGTAATGATGTCTCCGGGGTAAAGTGTCACCCACGAATAATGCTCGACTATCTCTGGAACCGTAACCGATAGATGGTCGGTATTGCTGACCTGACGGGGATCGCCGTTGACTCTGCACTCGATCTTGAGCTTGTGGACATCGCCAATGTCCTCTTTTGGCACAAAACATGGGCCAAAGAGTCCGAAGGTATCCAGGTTCTTCCCGAAATTCAATAGACCGGACTTCATTTCCTCTCTTTGAATGTCCCTTGCCGTAATGTCGTTGAAAACCGTAAAACCGGCGATAGCATCCCAAGCGGATTCCTTCGTCAGGTGCTTCGATTTCTTCCCGATGATTATTGCGAGCTCGATCTCATGATCCAGCATCTTCGTGTATTTTGGATGAATCACTTTTCCTTCGTGTCCGATCACGGTGGAGGGACTTTTGAGGAAAGAAATCCAGTGTGGCATTGGAAACTCCCAACCAGAATCAGATCCTTCTCTGGCATGTTCCCGGAAATTACCTGCCGTGTGAATGATTTTTCCGGGATGCGGAATTGGAGCCAGAATTCTTATCGCGGAGAATTTGAACTGGGCTTCCTCTCCTTTTGGACCAGAAATCGTTGAGACTCCCAAGTCTTCAACAAATTTGAGGGTCGACCTCGCCCCGTCCATTGATTTTTTTCCGCCTTCGAGAAGACGGGTAAGATTCGGAGGCGTGAAGGCGTCAGCAAAAGGTTGTGGATAATCCTCCCCCTCGTCTTGGAGCATTCTTGCATAAGCGAAGTTAAGATCGACTACATCATCCGATCCTATCCAGAGACCTAAGCGATCTCTATTGTAATGTGGTTCCTCAAATGTGACAAGTCTCATTTTGTTTACGTTTATTTCTCAAAAAATAATAAGAGTTGTTGTAAGAACGCGGTCTCAAAAGTATGTTTTCAACACACCCCAATTTCTGTTTTTTTCAAATTCGATTGTCTCCGTGGTGGCCTTATAGTTTCGTTCATCTTTCTTCGAGGCAAAAACAGAAGACGCTCGGTTCAAACTGAGAATTTACTCTGAAGTAGTTCAGTCCGAGCAGGAAATTTATCTTGGAAGCGCGTGAATCGATTTATACTGACAGTGCGAGAACACCCCGAACCATGAATAAAGTTGATCCCCGTGAGAAGGATGGCCGGCAATATCTCGAATCGAAAAAATATCAGTTCGTGGCGGACGGGACGATGCCTGTTTTGAATTTTGATATCAAATCTGGAAAGATTGATTCGTCAAATACAGATAACCAGCGGTTAACAATTGAGATTTACCACCCGATGTCGGGAGAGATCTTTGAGGCAAAATACAACGGGGGTAGGATTGAGGTCGATAAAGACGGCTCAGTCACGTATTTTACAACTACTCTCGACCATGCGTCTTTCTCGATATTTCTCAAGCGCAGTGTGTCAGTCTCTATAGATAACTCAGGCAAGATTGTTATCAAGTCGCCATCAAGAATAATGTCCATCGAGGAAAATCGACAATCAAAAAAGAAAACCGGTGCGATTGTCGAATCTGATTCTGTCACGCTCCAACTCGAGTAACAATATGCATGAGATGAAAAAATGGAAGAAGAACTCTCAGAAAAGATCCAGCAAGATAAACTTGTTTGCGGTATATGCAAACTGGTGATTCCTTATGTTTTCAAAAAAGGGCCCCGCTACACGTGTCCCAGTTTTACACTAGTGGATGGAAAAGCAGTTTGCTATCACTGCTATCATCCTTCCGATTATTGAACTCGTTTTCTAGACCTGTTTTTGCAGTTCCAAAGTACTGTTTTCAGACTTCCTCCCGAAACCGGTTCAGCTATTTCCAAGCTCAGTATTGCCCTCTGTACATGATAGCTTTCAAACGAGTCAAAAGCTACGCCCGCACGTGAAACGCAGAAAAAAAATTCTATATAAGAATCAATAGGGATAGGAGTTACGCATTTGGCCGAAAAGAATTTGGCCAGGATTGTTTCTCTGGTTCATCAGACGCTGCATGAACCCTCCAAAATGCGATGACAATGACTACATAGACTTCCTGATAGCATCCCAGAAATCATTCGCTTGCACCGAAGCTGCTAGATGTCAGCCTGATGATGATGCAGGAGTCACGCCGCCAGCACACGATAGCTTCACCCGCCTTCTGGAGAGACTGCCTGCGGATACAGAAGCGCTCTGGGATGAGGCGAAGAGGATCATCGCCGTTACTGCGGGAGGAGTACTGATAGTCGATGATTCAACTCTGGACAAACCGTACGCGGAGAAGATGGATTACGTCACGTACCACTGGAGCGGAAAACACCACAGTGTGGTGAAGGGGATAAATCTCATCACAACACTATGGAGCGATGGTAACGCCCTCATTCCATGTGACTTTAGACTCTACAATGCGTCAAAAGACGGTCTCACCAAGAACGATCACTTCCAGGACATGTTGTTGGTTGCAAAGCAGAGAGGGATGGAACCAAAATACGTCCTCTTTGACAGCTGGTACTCGAGCATGGAAAATCTGAAGCTCATCGCAAGGGAGCTCGGGTGGCATTTCTTCTGCCGCCTCAAGGAGAACAGGCTCGTCAATCCAACGGGCAGAAAAAAAGGAAACAAACCAATCAAGGACGTGGAGATCCCGCCTGAGGGAACCACGGTTCATCTCATGGGATTCGGAATGGTCAGGGTGTTCAGGACAGCCTCCAAGAAAGGAGACATTGAACACTGGGCTACCGATGACGTTGGGATGAATGAGGAAAAGAGAGATGAACTCTCTGACCAAGGATGGGGAATCGAGGAGTACCACAGAGGAGTCAAGCAGTGTTGTGGCATTGAGAGGGCTCAGGTCAGGAAGGCGACATCCATTCTGAATCACATCCACATGTCAATAAGGGCGTTCATACGTCTAGAATTGTGCAGATTGATGACCGGGATAAGCTGGTACGAAGCGAAGGCGAGAATCGTCAGAGATGCGATAAGGAGTGACATTGCACACCCAATCTATCTTCTTGGGTCAACCGCGTAACTCCTAAGGGACTACTATTTGAAGAACGGGACAATAAATACTAGCCGGGACTATTTTTTATACCCGAAAAATTACTTTTGTCACTGGATGCCGAATATCGAAGACGTTCTCCGTCAGAATCCTTCCGTCAGATTCGCTGCCATCATCGGCCCTGACGGAAAGATGATCAAGGGCGGCATGAGGTCAGAAACAAAGTCTTTGGAGCCGGCATCCAAGGGAGAGCAGTTGTATCTTCAATGGACGACGATGCACAGGTCAGGGAATGACTGGAACAAATACCTCGGACGAAGAAGATACATTTTGGACAAGAGAGAACTCGTCCATATCTACACGTTCAACCTCGATGACGAACACGTGCTACTTGTCTCAACCGATCCTGAGGGAACATCTAGCCTCGGCGATTCTATTTTGGAACTGCTCGCTGAACAACCCCCGACGAAAAAGGCAAGAAAATAGATTTTTGCTACCGTCCCGAGTCGCCCTTTAGGGCATACTCCTTTGCTACGGGGGACTGGATCAAATTGCGCGGGCAAAGTATTCGACCCGCTTGGCTGCTGGCTGGACTGATACTTCTCGGTTTCTTGATCGGGCTCTTGGGAGATCTGTTTACGGTTTGTCCGCGATCACTTCCTTCGATTTGCGATAATGCCACGTATTTTCTCGCTCAAAACAACAGCATCGTCGTATACCTTCATCAGTATTACCAACTTCTTACTTCCATACTGGTGACTGATTCCCCACTTGATGCCGGCTTTAACATAATTGCCGTTCTGATCTTTGATCGTTTGACGGACGACGCTCTTAACAAGTCAAGATATTTTCTGATATTTTTTTCAACGGCATTTTTGGGGAATTTACTTACATTATTACAGGGACCGAATTACGCGAGCGCAGGCGCTTCCGGAGGGATTTTCGGGCTAATTGCCGCAGCATTCTCGTACTCCTGGGCAAAAGACCGGAAGATAGAAATTTCGACCCTGGCATTTTTTCTCTTGATTTTCGTTGGAAGCAGCTTCCTGATTTCGGATGTGAATTATGTAGCGCACTTGGGTGGGGCGATCGGTGGTTTCGCTGCTGGTCCCATGCTTTATCAAAGCCTGAAACTGAAAATTGCAGATTATTCCGAGACCAGCAAATCTAGTCAGATGACGGAATTTTTCACGCTCGTCGTATTAGTTGGATTGACAGTATTCTCGATTATTCAGTTTGCATTTTTCGTTATCTAGGAGAAGTCTTCCACTCAAATTCAGGCCGTAAACTAGTTAGTCAGTTCATTTTGCTTTGGCAAAGGCCTTCCCGAGAGGTATCTGAAAGCAAGAAAAGCCCCAATAACACTCAAAACAATGTTTAGCACAACATCGGCCGACCATGCGATTGTCAGCGCGTTGAAAGATTTACCGAGGTAGCCGGGCGCGTAGACAGTTAGTATGGTTAATGCTACGACTGATTCTCCAAGGCCGCTTAGACCGGCTCCTACCAGCAATCGAGTCTGCGACTTTGATGCTTCGGCGTACTTTGAACCAATGATCAACGCTAGATCGAAAACGAGACCAGAAAATATCGTGGATGGAAGAAGATAGGGAGCGGGCGCGGGTACCACCAAGGCGAAAACCAGGCCACATACCACTCCCATCATGGTCGCGCTCCATTTTCTGCCTGTTCGTAAAATTACCGCGGTCATCAGTATGCCGCGGAGAAAATGCTCCGGGTATCCGACCTGAGTAACGAAAGAAGTCAGACCAGAAGTTACAATGTAAAGCGCTGAGAAGAGGCCGATTATCGCGATAGACCGCGATGAAGAGATAGTTACTCGGGTCTGCAAAATGTGAGTCTAGAAGTTTCACAACGCTTCCAGCGACTAAATTAGCTTTGTGTTATCAACTAATATTTCACAAGTTCATTGTGGAAACCACAAAGAAAAGACCGCAGAATAATTCTAACGACATTATGAAAAATGTAACTGTGTTTTTGACCTGTTCTTTGCTTTAGAATTTAATATATCCCGAGAATCGCTGTTCTGAAAAAGTACCAGGTTTCCCCAATTGAGGTTGCCCGGGCTGAGAGATTAACTTTCATGAGAAGCGAATTCGACAGTTCGAAGAAGGATTGGGTTCCGGCCAAGCTCAAAGATCTCTTGAACGATTCCCAATACACTACTGTGATGCTCGCCACTGGTGTATTTTTCTTGATGAGCATTCTGATACATTTTCCGATCAACAATTCGCCCCAATATTATAGCGATTTTCTGGGCTCATTCTGGGGCAGGACCACATCGACGGGGCTCAGGGAAGTTGTCGTTGGAATACCGTATGTGACCTACATGTTCGAATATCCGCCCGTTTGCGGATTGATCTTGTGGCTGGGAGGATGGGCAAGCGGTGGGAACATTGACATTTTCGCGATAGTGGAGTTCGGAATTTTACTACTGTTCACGGTTCTCATTTCTCACTTTGTTTACCAATTCATTGGATACCTCGGCCAAAGCAGAAACAAGCAGCTGTTATTCTCTGTTTTCACGCCCTCACTTCTTTTGTACGGCGCTTACAACTTTGATATCGTTCAAACCTTTTTCGTGGTTGCCTCGCTATATTTCTTCATCGCGAGATCCAAGCCGAACTTGAGTGCGCTCTCGCTTGGACTGGCCGTTGCAACCAAACTCTCGCCCGCCCTCCTTCTCCCGTTGTTCTGGCAGGAAATTCCGACGCGAAAAGGGAGGATAACTTATTCCGCTGTAATGGGAGCGGTGGTCGGTGCTCTGAACGTACCATTCATGATACTGAATTTTAGTACATGGCTTCAGGGTTATACTTTCTTGAAAAACTGGGGGCTGGAGGATAGTTTTCTTGTGTGGATCTTCAACAACCAGAACGATTGGGGGTTTGCAAAGGATATCGAGCTACGTATTGCTGGGAGGCGCTGCTCTCGCCGTCTACGTATTCTTCCGGGGCAAACCACTCTTAGTTAGAGCTTTCATGGTTCTCGGCGTTTTCATTCTTTTCTCGTACATTGCCACGCCACAAATGAACCTCGATTTGCTCCCGCTCTTCGCGCTGGTCCCAATGATTCCTCTCTCGCTCTTCTATCTCTTCGAGCTCTCTAATGCAGGAATAATATTGTTCTGGTTCGCGTTTTCGAACAGCAATACATTGCCCAGTGTACCTCAAGCTTTTGCTCTGTTGCGACAGATTTACTTGGCCGTAATAATAGGCATACTCGGTTTTTCGAAAAAAAACCCGAACGATTGAGAACGGATTACAATGAGCGAATCTGAAAAAGTAGAAGCTCCCGCCAGCGGGCAAAACGATCATACTGAGAATGTTGTTGAACATGTTCCCGAAAAGTCCCCTCTCCCTTGGTACGAGCAAATTCGAATTCAAATTGCTGCGTTCTTCAGTAGAGTTCTTTCCGCATTCAATATCGGGCACCTGCTGCTAATCTTGCTAGGTCTGCATCTCTTTGCAATGTCGTTCCCGAACGGAAACGATCAGTATGTTTTCGACGAGGCATACTATGTACCTGCAGCAAATGATCTACTACACCTAGTCCCAAGCAATTTGGAACACCCGTTCTTTGGAAAAATTTGGGGCGCTTTGGGAATCTATCTCTTCGGTAATGATTTCTTTGGATGGCGGATATTCTATGTCCTGATCGGCGTGGCGGCAGTCTGGGCTCTCTACGAGCTGGCGCTCGTCTTCTTCTCGAAAGAGAAAGCTCTTCTCGCAGCCTCGATGCTCGGGTTTGAGACGCTGTTTTTCATCCATACGTCACTACTTTTGCTCGAGGGCCCACCGATTCTGTTCGCTATGATTGGGTTTTTGGCTTACTTCAAGAAACACTACTACGTTGCTGCGTTCGCGTTCGGGCTTTCAATACTCAGCAAGGAATGGGGCATTTATTTCGTAGCCGCGTTGTTCTTCTATCATGCTTGGGCAACAAGACGTATCCCCAAGGAAAAACTGCTTTCATCAAGCTCGCTAAAGGCGCTAATCGTGTTCATCATAATACTCATTGCAGTTGTCGGTATACCGCTTCAAATCTACGACGCCGTGTATCATCCCTATGAAAGTACAATTTCGACTGTGGGGACAGTGCTCATCGTAAACCAGACGAGCGGACAAACAGTTACGACTACAACGACCTCAAATTCACACAGTGATTACGTTAACTACTTCTGGCAGAACTTTGAATACTACTACAGCTACCATACTTCGCTTGTCATATCTCAGAGCGATCTGCAGGATCCGTGGGATCATCTTGCTTGGTACTGGATCCTTCCGCTGGATGTCAACCCCTCGCAGTATTACGTGACAACGGTTACTGTGACAACCACTGCTGCGAACGGAACTGTCTTGAGCACGATCCAGCTTCATCCAATTGACTGGCAGGGTATTGGGAACCTTGTGATTTGGTACTCCATCTGGATTATTGTGCCTGTAATTATTTTCAAAGCAATCAGGCGCATGGCGACCCAGCTTGACGCTCTTATTCTAGCCTTGATTGTAGGCACTTACGGGCCGAACCTCATCCTATCTGGAGTGTACCATAGGGTCGTGTACGCTTTTTATTTCGTAAATACTGATCCGGCGCTCGCGCTGGGTATACCAATGGTCATCACCTTCATTTCTCCCGATTCGATAAAATTGCAAAGGTTGCTCGCTGGACTCTGGCTAGGGGCAGCTATCCTATTCTTTATCCTGTTCTTTCCAATTCACCCGGCGGACTTCCGATAGCGCTGGCAATTGGAGAAATCGTGGAAAAGATATTTTACGTCGAATTCCATTGAAAATCGTTTAGCAAATGCATGAGCTCGATAACCGGATAGGGATGTGAAATAAGAATGGTATTGGTTCTGTTGAATAACTTTCAGTTCGAAGCCGAGAAGTTCGAAACACGAACAATGCCCACTCCTAATATGAAAGGCAAGGAAATGATTTATTGGATCAGGGTTAGTACCGGCGACAAGCGACTCGCAACCGAACTACAGAGGTTTTTGGATGGCGCACCGAAGTTCATCGACCTGAAAGTCCCAAGTGCTTTCATAGCTGCAAAAACGGAACTAGAGAGCAAACAAGTATTTGCGCCAAAAGATCTTTCAAGAGATGATGCCCGGCAAAAGGGTGTCGTTAAAGCCAAAGCTCAACCGGAAAAGGACACGGTGGAAGAGGTGGCAAATTCGGATGCGTCGACAGAAGCTTCTACAGCCAATGAGCAGTTTCGGCTGGAAATAGTTCTGAGGAGAACTCTATCGGATACCCCCGAGAAACAGATGCAATCCCCGTACGGATAGCTTTTTTCGATTTAGCTTGAAATATCTACAACGGAGCAGGACTTCGAGGCCTCCCGCAAACGAGCGACCTGAAAATAAGACCATCGTACAAGTTGTCGAAGTGGTTTTACTCGCGAAATAATCGCGTAATTCAATGATCCAGCCGGCGCGTATCGTGCTAAGCGAACGAGAGCATCTCCAGCACTGTAGATTTGAGTTGCACCCGCTGAAACCTCTACAATGTGGAAAGAACTCTTCAACCGAGAAGTAGATAGTAATCCTCGAACCATATCCTCAGCTTGAATTCCATGGATTGAAATTGGAGTAATCTTTTTCCGAAAGTCAAGTCCTGTCACTATTTTCATAAATGATGTACAGGGGCCGCATTTAGAATCGTACAAAAGAAAAGTCTGAAATCGAGTTTTGCGTTCCAAGAACGATTCAGGCATCGACTAGGCCTATTCTTTATTTGTCTTTTTTCCTGAATAACTGAGCCGAATTGTCAACGGGAGTAGCAAGCCTCAATATCTCATCCTCTGAAATAGTCCTTCTATCTCCGGAATTAACTTCCCTAGCGTCGTAACACAGCTCCCCGGCTAAACGACTCCCTCTTCCTGGCTGCAAAGGTGAGACAATCTCAAACTCAATAGGCGTCCCGCCATCGTCAATTATCACAAAATCACCCTTTTTGAATTTAAATGAGCCCAAACAACTTCACTTCTTATCTCAATATAGATGTCCGTGCTTATAATGATATTTAGAAAATTTCGGGAAATATGAGAATTCAATTTGTTGGACTAGACATCGGGGTCGTGATTGAAAAATGATCCCTCACCGGGATGAAGATTTGCAGTATCTACCCAACTCTCGGCAGAATTTGGAGCGATATACCAAGTCGCCGCAAAGTTGCAGTTTACTCCTTGATATTCGACGATTGACTGAACAACAATATCTGTTAAATAGCAAAAATATTTCGCCTATAACAATTCCTGGAATACTAAACCAAAGAAAATCGATAGACCTTCTTTTATCAAGAGCCAGTTAACACAATGCGGAACACCAAGATCAATTCAAAGAAGGTTGTCGATACTTCCAAGCTAGCGCTCGTGTATTCGCGTTATTATCATGGAAAAATGCAGGTGGTTCCTAAAGTTCCAGTGACGAGTCTGGACGACTTTTCGATTTGGTACACTCCGGGTGTTGCTGCGGTCAGTCTTGCGGTCGCAAAAGATCCCGATCTATCTTTCGAATATACGAATAGATGGAATATGCTATGCATTTTGACCGACGGATCTCGAGTCCTGGGTTTAGGGGATATCGGCCCTGAGGGAAGTCTTCCAGTCATGGAGGGCAAGGCTCTGATTTACAAATATCTCGGTGGAGTGGATGCAGTTCCGATCCCGATAAGCGCGCACGAACCGGAGAAGATTATCGAGTTTGCAGTTCAGATAGAACCAGCATTTGGCGCAATACACATGGAGGATATCTCTTCGCCCAAGTGTTTCCAGATCCTGGACGAACTGAAAACGAAGCTCACGATTCCAGTTTGGCACGATGACCAACAGGGAACAGCAGGAGTAATTTTGGCAGGCCTCTATAATTCACTCGCCCTGACGAACAGGAATCTGAAAGACTCCAGGATCGTTTTGATGGGAGCAGGGGCTGCAAATATCGCTGCCGCCAGACTGATGATTTCGGCAGGTGCGACTCCAGGTAATCTCATTCTGGTTGACTCTAAAGGAATTTTGCATTCGGAGCGCGAAGACATGGACCGCATGATGCTTCAAAACAAGTGGAAGTATGAGCTTGCTCTGAGGACTAACTCAGAAAGAAGGGAGGGAGATATTGATGAAGCGGTTCGCGGCGCCGATGCATTGATAGCTGCTTCCAAGCCAGGGCCGCACATCCTAAACAAGAATACTCTGAAGAAAATGAATAAGGATGCGATACTTTTCGCGTTATCTAACCCAGTACCCGAGATATGGCCGAAGGAAGCGAGAGAGGCAGGGATTAGAATCGTTGCGACCGGGAGGTCCGATTTTCCAAACCAAGTTAATAATAGCTTAATCTTCCCTTCAATAATCAGAGGAGTGTTGGACGTGAGATCTAGATCTATCCCAGATGAGGTTATAGTCGCCGCAGCGAAGGAATTGTCGGATTACGCGAAAAATCAGGGATCGCTTTCGGATGAACACATTCTGCCCACGATGATGGACTGGGAGATTTATCCTCTTGTCGCATCAGCGGTGGGTGAATCATGCGTTAAGCTAGGAATTTCTAGAATCAAACTTTCGAAACGACAGATTCGCAGCCGAGCACAGGAAATAATAGAAAATAGCAAGAAAATGATCAATCAGTTGCAAAGGTCTAATTTGATAAAGCCCATCCCCCAAGGAGTTCTGCTAAAGAGAAAAGTAGGAGAAGGTTAAGAAAAAAATGGCGAAGAAAAACGTACAGATGTCTGGAAGCAATGGTTCTAATCGCGACTCCGATTCCGTGGTCCGGCTTGCGATTCGAGAGCTCAGGAAGGAGGAAACAGAAAGAGCGGCTCAGTTGATTGCTAGATTGAAACGATTAAACGGCGAGTTTGATCCACTTCTCAAGACCACCGAGAGTCTCGAGAAGGATGCCCTAAAGAGCGTGGAGAAAGCCGTTTCGAACAGCGATTCGGTCGTCTTAGTTGCCGTTTCTGGAACGAAATTTGTCGGGGTGGTGAAGGCAGATATCAAAGACCGGACATTTTATGAGCCGCGAATAGAGGGGGCGATAGTCGAATTCTACATCCTCCCTGAGTTCAGAAGGGGCAGCCTTGGGAGGGATCTATTGTCAGCCATGACCGAGAGACTGAAGAAAAAGGGGGCAGAACTGATTACCGCGGAATTTCCCAGTCAGAACGAAATTGCGAAGAGATTCTATACGAAGCTGGGGTTCAGATCTCTGACCAACGTGTATGCGAAGGCGGAGTCCTGATTCCCCGCCTGTAATGCTCTTATGCACATGGTTGATTTCTTTAAGGAAAAGCCGCGAAAAACAGGCGGAATTATTGGAGATTTCTCAGGAGAATAGCCTCAACCTATTTTATGAGACAGGCGACCAGTAAACAAAAATAGCAATGGAGTGAATGATTGCGGCCATGAGTCTGACGTTTGGAACTCCAATTCCACCGAGGATTCACGATCCGACGCTGTTTGCCATCGGGATTTTGGCCGGTCTGGGGCTTATCATGTTCTCTACCCTCGTTGTCGACAAACTTGGAACAGCCATGTTCAAGAGAGGTTTTGCAAAGCCCTTCTACATCAAAGGGCACAGGATACATCATAACTGCATCTACTTTATCGTCCCTACTGGATACGGCTTGTTCCTAGGCCTTTATTTTCTTGGTTATGTTCAACCAATATGGTCCTCTCTGTGGCTCAAGTTTGCATTCACGGGAGTTCTAGTCGCCGCCACGCTGGCGATTGATTTCATTGGCGACAAGTATTGGCCGAAGATCAGGACCGATGTGATCTGGCACCATGAATGGATCTATTCCATAGTTCCGGCGTATATACTGACTTTTGTCGTCAAAGTCATTATTTGACGAAATTAGTTAGAGTTCCGAAGTTCGCAATTTCCCTTGATTTTAGGGAAGACTGTTTTCAAACAATTACCTTTTGAAGTTCTAGTGATCTTTCAATGGGTGAGCGATGTCTTGATCGTCTAACGTTTCCAAGTCTCTTGACTAAGCCCCCCAACAAACAGGTTAGCCAAGCTGTATTGTCCGGACCCGGTCAAGCTGAATCTATTGTCAGCAATTTCCTTCGACTCGAATCGTCATCGGAGTAAGCACATTGTCGAGGTGATTCAAACGCATCGATAATAGTCGGAGGAAAATTAGCCGTGTTTATCGGTTTAGAGCGCGACGATGGAAGGGCCCGGAAGCCCTCCCTATCCTGTCCTAAAGTTAGTTTTTGATGCTAACTCGAAGTCAAGGTAACTAGGTTAGTCGCGCCGTTGTAAGATCCGATTTGCGTCGTCGTTGAAGCCGTAGACGATTGAGGTATCACTTTCAGGATATTGTATATGGCAAAGGTCTGCGCGTTGTTGTTATCGAGCCATACTCCTGTGCCCGTCGCTCCAAAGTAGTGGTCAGCGGCCAATGGTGTAGCGCTGAGAATAGACGGGCCGTTGTTACTTCCGGCGATAAGAATTGCGAGCATTGCTATCCAAGTATTATCGTATGCGTAGTTTGAGTATGGTTGAGGAGGGGAACCGTACGCTGCGATGAATGTTGTATTGAAGAAAGTGAGCTGAGGACTGGCGAACGCGGCCGGGGAGGTGATTGTGAAATTGACAGTCGCCATCCACGGACCAGTAGAAGAAGTAAGCAACGTTGGTGTATCTATCGCTTCGACACCGAACCACCTGATACTGCTCAAGTATTGGTCTGACGCGGCGTGAGTGAATATGTTCTGATTCTCAGTTACTCCGCTTCCCGCGAGCACTACAACAGTGTTTGCAGTAGTTCCACCAGATGTAAGGAATGTCTGCGCATCTGACTCGGCCGTGGCTACTTGAGCCGAATAGTCAGTTTGACTAGGTTGAAATGAAATGCCCATCACATTAAGTCCGGCCGTCTTCATAATGGCGCTTGAGATGTTGAAGGTTCCGTATTCTGATGTATCATCGCGGTAAAGGAAAACTACATTCTTTGCGCCTAACTGAATCACAGTTTGAGCAAGGGCTGAACCTTCGGTACTGATCTCCAGGCTGTCCCGGTCTCACTAGGTAGTTCGTCGAAGACTTTGGATACTCTAAGGAAGTCGCAGTTGCAGCTGGTGGAAGTACAACTATGTGATCAGTATCAGCAGTCTGGAGGAGTCCCTGAACTTCTGCAGAAGTTAATGGCCCGATCAGAGCGTGTATTCCATAAGTGGAGTACATTGAAGTCAATGCTGATTCGGCAGTCGCGGGAGTTCCAGCATCATCCGCCGACACAACTTTGAATTGAATATTACTTCCAGCCGCGGAAAGGTTTGCATTCATTTGATTGACAGCCAATTGCGAAGCCTGTAGAAATGATTGACCGTAAACGGCGTACGCCCCGCTCAGCGGTTCAATAGACCCTATGGTGTAAGTTTTCGCGGAAGAAGTGGATGTCGAAGGAGCTGCTAAAAGGGTGGCACTGTAACCGATCGCGCCGCCTATCACTAGACCAACAACTAAAAGTGCAATAGCTTGAGTAGATACCATGGAATGCTTGCCGCTTTCTCGGTTCATTTAAGCGTTTGCGGTTTTAGCAGGATTTTGGTTTATCTTGTATGATTCCTTCTTGGTTTTCGTGTAACGTCGTCGTTTGTTAAGAAAAGGAGTTTCTCATCTCTGCTGTTTCACCTATCTCTGAATGCAGTAGATTTTCTCAAAGCTGCATCATGTGCACAATGTTGCAAATTCCGAGTTTAATTCGAATAGATGTCATCTGAAGTTGATTCGCACGAGCGCCTTTAGCGAAGTTATTTAGAACTTGCTTTTGCTATAGACTTAATCTGGGCGAAAGGAAAACTCCCGACCTACTACGACCTCTTCTTGTGAAGGTTCTAGAAAAAGTAAAAGCCTCGATCGAAAACGCCAACTGTCTTCAAGAATTTGATACCCTACTGGCTGTTCCCTTCAATCATCCAATCCGTGGCTGAGGGCAGCATTTACGTTGTTGCATCAATCGGTCTGACCTTGACCCTAGCTGTTGTAAAATTACCGAATTTTGCTCATGCAGAATTCCTTACAGTTGGAGCATACGTTGGAGTCATAGTTTCACGACTTTACCCAAACAACTTGCTGATCGTATCTGTCTCCGCTTTTCTTGTATGCAGTCTTATGGCTGTTGCAATCCATTACGTAGTATACAAGCCGCTTATGGATCGAAAGGTTTCGATATATTTTCTTGTTTTAGCCTCATTTGCTGTGGCGCAGTTTGTTCGGTACGTTGTTTTCGCGTGGGCCGCTTCTGTAACCCCAAATCTTCTTGATGCGCAGGAAGATATTAGGATCTACACAGTTGGAAGCATTTTCCAAGCACAAGTCTCGAATATCTATCTCCTCGCAATTATTCTCGCTATTGTAATTTCAGTTCTTCTTGCGCTTTTCTTTAACCTGACGCATCTTGGCAAGTCAATGAGGGCGATTGCCAATAACTTTGACCTTGCCAGAATTTCTGGAATCAACGTTTCGTTAGCAGTCAACATAATGTGGATAATCGCCGGTGGTCTAGGAGGGCTCGGAGGAGTAGTACTGGGAACCTATACTTCGATCACCCCTGTTCTCGGTTTCAGCACCTTGCTTGATATTTTTGCAGTTGTCATTATAGCTGGTCTAACCAGTTTTGTTGGGACCATCATTGGTGGCTATCTCGTTGGATTTTCGACTAACACGATTATTGAAGCCCTAAATTACTACTTTGGAGTACCCTTTGGATACCAGCCTCTACTACCGTTTGCAATGATTGTTATTGTTCTGCTAGTCAAGCCGACCGGTCTCGCGCCGAATTCGCAGACGGGGATCGCGTTTTTCAGGAAAATATTAGGAAAAAAATAGGAAATGCCTAACTGAAGATGACAACAAACTTCGATAAACTTCTACTTGAGAATTGAGTAATTAGGGCGAGAATGCTATGGTAGACGCAATAAGTTTGATTGCAAGCTTCGCATCGTTTTATGGCATTTATGCAATTTTAGCGATCAGTCTAAACCTAGAATATGGATATGCTGGGCAACCGAATTTTGGTCAGGTTTTATTCTATGGTGTGGGCGCATTTGTTGCCGCCATTGTTGCGGCAAACTTGCTTCCTTTCTTCGCTCGAGTCCCAATCGGAAATATTTGTGATGCCGGCGCTTATGTCGTAAGGTATTCTATTGGAAGCACGGATCCGGGGATCTCAATATCGACTTGGATAATCGCCCTAATACTTGCGATGATAGCCGGAGGAATTATAGGACTTCTTGTCTCCTACCCTGCGATTCGAGTCAAAGAAGAATGGTACCTCTCAATGATTTTGCTTGTGGCAGGGGAGGCTTTTGTCATAATTGTAGAAAATACCCAGCAAATCGGTTGCGGTTTCAATGGAGTGGATGGAATACAGAACCCATTTTACTGGATCTTTCAATCATACGCGAATTCACCGTTTGGATCTTCTCAATTGGGTATAGACCTTCCTGGCGTAGTTTACGCGATCATAATTATGGCGTTTGTATGGATCTGCTACCTCGTGGCGCAAAAACTCGCAAATTCTCCTTACGGCAGATTACTGAAGTCCATACGAGATGACAAGATTGCGGCGGAGTCTCTAGGAAAGGATGTCGCGAAAGTTAGAAGACGAATCATGATCATCGGTTCAGTGATGGCAGGATTAGCGGGCGGATTATACGTCTACTATCTTGGCACCGCGTCGACTGACGACTACGTTCCAGCAGTCACGTTCGCTATCTGGGTAATGATGATCCTCGGTGGATATGCGAATAATCGCGGAGTTCTAGCCGGTGCTCTCGTGTTGACTGTCCTTGAAAGAGGTTCAGTCTTGCTAAGCCTAATTCTCCAACCCTTGATTCCGAATCTCAATACAGCGGTGTTGATTTATGTCGAGTACGCAGTCGAAGCTATCATACTCATCCTCCTGCTTATGTTTAGACCAAAGGGATTGATACCTGAAACTCGGGTCAAAACCAGGGCCTACGAGCTGTTCAATTTCGCGGGGGCAGTTCCTTCCAAAACTGCTACTAGTCCAAACGGAGTTTTGCCATCGACTCCTTCGGAGATGCCGAAGGATTCTTCACCCATAGACGAAAATCAATCGAGGTAGAATTTTGTGGATCAAGACGAAATTATCCTAGAAGTTCAGGACGTCACAAAGTCTTTTGGTCCCATCATGGCGGTTAATGGTGTAACTCTTTCAGTGAGAAGAGGAAGCATAACAGGTCTGATCGGGCCCAATGGTAGCGGAAAGTCTACACTCTTTAATGTAATTTCAGGAACACAAGGATCGTTCAAAGGCTCGGTATTATTCAATAGAACGCGGCTCAACGGCTTGCCAGCCCACAAGATCTTTGAACTCGGTCTGGGACGAACTTTCCAGACTCCACGGCTATTTTCGGGTATGACCGTGCTTGAAAACGCGATGCTTGGGGCGAAGAACCAGAAGGGTGAAAATCCAGAGTTTGTTCTGGTTTCCAACAAGTGGGAATCTGGAGAAATGGAGCTTGCAAAAAGAACTCGAAGCCAACTCGATGCTCTTGAAATCAGTTATCTCTACGACAAGCTCTCCTCTGAAATATCAGGGGGACAAATGAAACTGCTGCAGCTTGCCAACGCCCTTTCGGGGGACCCTAAGATGCTCCTGCTTGATGAGCCAACCGCGGGAGTCGCTCCCCGACTTGCACAAGATATCTTTGCGAGTATTGAAAAACAATGCAAGGATACTGGCACTACTTTTTTCATTATCGAGCATAGGCTTCAGGTACTCTTCAAACATGTAGAACAGGTTTTCGTGATGCATGAGGGGCGAGTAATCGCCGAAGGAAAACCGTCAGACATTATCAAGGATCAGGGAGTAATTGACGCATACCTTGGCGCTTGAGGAAAAGTGAGCTGCCCTGGCTCAACTGGAAGTTCAGGATATCGTCTCAGGCTACGGGAAAATGGCGATAATCCAGGGTATCTCGATATCAGTTCAGTCGGGAGATTTTTTGGCGTTGGTCGGGCCTAACGGATCTGGCAAGAGTACCCTTGTAAAATCGATCGTTGGTCTTACTACTATCTTTGAAGGAAAAGTGAATTTTGAGGGCAAAGATATCACTAAGGAAAAACCAGAAAAGATTGCTAGAATGACATTGGGGTACGTTCCTCAAATTTCGAACGTTTTTACCGATATGACAGTGACCGAAAATCTCGAAATGGGTGGCACGATGATAACAGACTCTTCAAAGAAAAAGGAACTTTTTGATCGCGTTGTCAATCTCTTTCCTATTCTTGAGTCTCGAGGGAAGCAAAAGGCTGGCCTTCTAAGCGGTGGTGAAAGACAGATGGTTGCGGTTGGCCGGGCACTCATGGCAGAACCAAAACTCCTCATTCTGGATGAACCAACAGCGGGACTGGCTCCAATAATCGCGGAGCAGCTTTTCCAAAAGCTTGCGGGAATTAGAGAGAACTTGGGCCTTACCATTATTTTGGTCGAACAAAATGCTCGAAAGGCTTTGAGTCTAGCAAATAAGGGCCTGGTTTTGGTCCAAGGAAAGGCCGCGTTCGTAGGAACCCCGGATCAGATTCTTAATGATACCGAAATAATTCGGCTATTTCTTGGAGAACTTGCGGTTTAGTTCTCTGACATGACTGGTCTTTGGTTTTGGAAGGCAGAACGGACACCGGACACTTGCTTTCGATCAATGCCTTGATAGTTTTTTACGGCAAGGTATTTCTTGTCCAATTTTGGTTTCAGTTTCTCGTACATCATAAGCAGGGTATCTCACTTTGAAGTCAAGAGTTTCGATCGCGATAATAGGCGCTGGAATTATTGGCGCCAGTATCGCCTACAACTTGGCTCTGTACGGGGCGAATGATGTCGCAGTATTTGACAAGGGAAAGGCAGGAAGCGGCAGCACCTCGGCCTCACTCGGTGGTTTTCGTTACCAGTTCTCAAACGAACTCAGCGTTCGCCTGAGCCAAGAAAGCATCGGGATCATCGACAACTTCAAAGAACTTGCCGGTTATGATCCGCTCGTTCGACACGACGGCTACACATTCATAGCATCTCGGGAATCGTCGATCCACCAACTTCAGAAGAACATGGACCTACAGAGAAGCTTGGGTGTACCTATTGAATTTGTTTCCCGGGAAGAGCTGGAAAGCCGTCTTCCATTCTACGACTTTACGGGGATCCTCGGTGGGACTTTTTGCGGAGAGGATGGACATGCCTCCACTCTCGCGATACACCAGGGTTTTGTTTCAAAAGCGAAGGAGATGGGTGTCGAGTTCAACGAAAACTGTGATGTCACCGAAATCAGAGTCGAAAGTCATGTCAAAGGATTGATAGCTTCTGACAACTTGGTTCAGTGCGATAAGATAGTTATTGCCGCTGGCGCTTACTCGGGACTGGTCGGTAAGCTCGCAGGAATCGATATTCCGATCGTTCCAGTTCCTCGACGGGTTCTGGTAACTAGAAGCTTGACGAACGGAATTCCTTTGAGTATCCCCCTGGTAATCGACGTGGACTCGACGCTCGCTCTTGGTAGAGAAGGCAACGGTATCCTGATCGGAGACAACCAGAATACGCGTCCCGGGTTTGAGTTAGAATTTCCTCCAGACCACGACGAGCGGTTGATGTCACGAGCTATTGAGCGAGTGCCAGCCCTTGCGGAAGCTTCAATCTCCTACGCAAATCAGGGCCTCTACGAGATGGCGCCCGACGCCAATCCAATAGTCTCGGCAATTCCGGAAATCGAGGGACTTTACTGCTGTGCGGGATTTGCCGGCCACGGCTTTATGCACTCGCCTGCCATAGGCAAAATCATGGCAGAAATTCTAGTTGGAAAAAAGCCACACATCGACGTATCGACGCTTGACATTAACCGATTCAAGAATCGTTCGCTGGAGAAAGAAAAGCTGATCATCTAACCCAGCAAACAATATCATTAGGGCACAAGGAAAGTGTAATTTGTGAAAAACCGCTTCCAATCCCTCCGGTGCATTTCATGCGAAGCTGAATATCCGGTTGACACTCATTCGCGATGCGCGAAATGTTCCGGCATTTTAAGCGGGAGATACGACCTCGACGGAAAGGAATTCGATCTCAATGCGCCGAGAAAATCCATCTGGCAGTTCAGGGATATGATGCCGCCGGTTTATGATGCAAACATCATCTCGATGCGTGAGGGGTGGACTCCTTTAATCGAAGCAAGAAGGTATGGAAATTTGATCGGTAGTTCGAGTCTCTGGTGCAAGGTCGAAGGTCAAAATCCGAGCGGATCTTTCAAGGACCGTGCAGCTTCACTGGGGCTTTCACTCGCCATGGAGTGGCACAAGCCTGGGGTCTTTACTGCTTCCTCCGGAAATGCCGCCGCCGCGATTTCTGCTTATTCGGCAAGAGCAGGGCTCAGGTGCCTCGTTTTGATAAGGGAAGACTCTACTCCCTCCAAACTCGGCCAGATAGCGATGTACGGGGCTGACTTGCTCAGGGTCAGGGAGATCTTTCGTAACCAGCAAACGCTTGCTCGAGCACTTGATCTTACACAAAAGGCGCTCCCCGACTGGCTGAATCATTTTGTATGGGCACCTTACAATCCTCTTCTCATCGACGGGCTGAAGACAATCGCATACGAAATCGCTTCCGATTGTTTGAATTCGGAGCTTCCAGATTACGTCCTTGTCCCCACAGCCGGGGGAGACCTCCTCTACGGGATTTTCAAGGGGTTTCAGGAGCTTAAGGAGAGGGGAGCCGTTGACAAGATTCCGAGGATGGTCGTTGCGCAGGGTCTGAACTCCAGTCCGACCGTTGCAGCGATTGATAGCGGAGCTGACAAAGTACCGGATACAGAAAGAGCGGACACTGTTGCGGGGGCCCTCCGCGTGAACTTTGGAACAGAACATGCTCTCGTTGCTGTAAGACGATCAAATGGCTTCGGCATTGCACTATCTGATGAGGAAATTATTTCCGCGCAGAGAAAGATCGCCGCTACAGAAGGAATCTTTACTGAAGTCTCCTCCGCGACCGCACTCGCTGGCGTCGAGAAATCGATCAAGGAGGGGAGAGTTCAGCAAGACGAAAAGGTGCTCGCAATATTGACAGGCGGCGGGTTCAAGGATTACTCTCCGCCCTTCAAGGATATTTCGCTTGTTCCACTCGCGGAAAGCTCCGAAAAAATCCCAGCTGTCCTAAAGTCCAGCTATGGATTCTGAAAATGATCTGACAGGATTTTCAGGATTAATTTGTACCTCTGTTTTTTCCAGAAATCATTTCGCATCTGTCAGGAGACCTCCATAGACAAAGGATATTCAAGAGCATCTAACTGCGGCATCTTCTCGTAGTAAGCCTGGGTTGGCGTCTTGAGGTCAAGGGCTCCATGAGGCCTCACTTCATTGTACCACTTCATGAACTCATCTATCGAGGAGAACCACTTGATCTTACTCTCGAATATGTCGAAGAACTTCTCGATCTTGCCGTTCGTCTGGGGGTGGTTGACTCTTCCGAGGATGAATCTTATCTTGTGCTTCAAGAGACACCTCTCGAATTCTGTCATCCCCTTCTCCCTCCTCTCAGATTCCATCGTGTAAAATGTGGTTCCGTGGTCGGATAGGATCGATGCAGGTTTGCCGTGTTCCTTCATGGCGCTCTCAAGACAGGAAACAGAGTACTCCGAGGTCAGCGTTTCATGGACCCCAAATCCGGTAATGAGACGAGAAGCATCATCTTCATAGCAGGTGAGCCACTTGCCCTTCCACCTCGGATCCTTTACCTCGTGCCAGTCCGTATGCCATAATGAATTCGAGTGTTCCCTCTCGTATCTGACCCACTTCCTCCTTATCCACTTCTTCCTAGAGTTTGACGCAAAGGAGTTCATCAGGAGCACCCTGTGTATCCTGTTGTGGTTGATGTGAATCTTGCTATCGCTCTCGATCTTTCGTTCAAGGTAGAGGGCGTTTGCCCTATATCTCTGATAAGCATCAATGACGAGTGAAGTTTCCTCGTCGGTAATTGGAATGCTTTTCCTTCCTGGTTTCTTGAGGAGGAGAGGCACACCCCCACCTTTCCTATGCTGGGCAAGTATCTGCTCAACCCTCCTCTTTGACACCCCGAGCTGGAGAGCAATGTTTGCGCAGGTCTCGCCCCTTTCTCTAGCTCTGAAGAGGTAACTGATCTTGTCGCTATCAAGCTTCGCGGGCACATGTTTCTCGTAACGCTTTGTTACGCTCTTCCAAAACTCTCCCAGTCTACTCCTGTTTACCAGCTTGCGAAATAATTGTCGGAAAAGAGAATTAATTTGTACCTCCGAAAACGTCATAAAAGCCAGAATAATTTGACAGTTCTGAATTCCGGTTTGAGAATCAGAACCGTCCGAGTACTGAAGTATATTGATAATCTCAAGGATTCTATTCAAAAGCGCAATACACGATTTCAGAGGGGAGTGTTTTGGATTACCGCAACGAGCACCTGTGCCCTGAGATTTCGCGATCCAAAGAATTCGTTTGCATTAGCTCTGATCTTATTTCTTGTTCCGCTTTCGATTCACTTTGCCGCACTTCAGTTTGCATTTCTGGTCGTGCTTGGATTTTCGATCCTTTCCCTAATCCTGACGAGGTTTGCGAACAACATCCTTCGTTTATCTAGAATCTGAGTACTCGAATAAACGTCTCTTTGGTATCCGCTCGAAATTCGAGCGATCGAAACAGAGTCTCTAGCTTGGAATACGTTTATTGGGAGGCTGCGACAGATCGTTCGTTTGGCCGAAATCGATCTGCCGTATAATGTTGAATAAGTATATACGATGTCGAAATAAAATTAGGGAGCTGAATTAGAATGTCTTCACCGCAATCGGCAGGTTCGCCGCCGTCCGATCAGTCAGATCCTGATATTCGCCAGCAGGTGGATCAGGGGAGAGGGACGCTTAAGAAATTACAGTTGATAATCCCAGGCCTCCGTGGATACCGGTCCAAAGAAGACATCCGTGTTTCGGACGATCTCTTGAGAAACCAAGTCGCGGACAAGATTGATCTGGCAAAAGGAAACATGGAATCTCTGAGAAAGCAGATGGTACTTGCGGGCGATTTTACAAACCTATCGACCGTTGGGTCTCTGATTTCCCAGTTACAGCAGTTCAGCGGTGAGATCAGGCACTCGCAGCAGGGGTACTCGGGCTTCGCCGCAACATTCTCATTTGATGACGCACGGTTGAATCAGCTATATGAGTACGATTACGCGTTTGTAAATGCGGCAATTGCACTCGTCAACAATACATCTGCCCCTAATCTTTCCTACGATCCGGCAAATGCCGCCTCGATTCAGCCCCAGCTTCAGAGGCTTCAGGGCGTGCTCTTGGATTTCAAGCAGAAATGGGCACAGAGGATCGAAGCCGTCGAGAACATTCTCCAAGGCGCGCAGGCAAAAAGTTCTGGTTAGAGTGAAATAATTGGTGTTCGGAAAGAAATCGAATACGGATACGACAAACACTGCCAACCCAGGTTCGGGTGGCAGCGTAATGGGTTCTACTACGATCGCATGGGACGATGCCCAAAAGCAGGACAACGTGATGTGGAAGGTCCCGCGTTTGATTAGGTTGAACGACAACATTGTCGTTAGGGAAGATGAAATCGCCGTCTTCTACAGGGACGGCAAGGTGCTCACCTATTTCGATCAGCCCAACAGGTACGCTCTGACGGATTTCAACGCCCCGATAGTCGGCAGCCTCTTGAAATTTTTCACAGGCGTACAGCAGCAGGCAGAGGTATACTATCTCCAGAAAAGGTTCATGGACGGTAAGTTTGGATCAACCCAGCCTTACCAGTTCACCGATCCAACCTTCGGTATAATAAACCTCCGGGTTTTCGGCGAGTACAGGTGGCGGGTCTCTGGGCCGGAGAATTTCATTAATCAGTTCGTCGGAACGTTCAGCGCGGAAACTTCAGCAGACGTCGAGTCGAGACTTCGCGAGCAGATGCTCATCCTCGTCTACAACGCCCTCGGAAAGATGAAGGCGCAGGGAATGAAGGTGACCGATCTCGCGGGAAATCTGACTAACCTGGAGCAGGTGATCCTTGCCACTTCTCCCGACAACTTTGGTCAGTACGGTGTCGAAATCAACAAAATCTCCGGTCTGACTATCAGCCTCCCGGAGGAAGTCCAGAAGGCGATAGACACGAGATCGCAGATGTCGGTTCTCGGCGTCAACTACATGCAGTACCAGGCGGGTCAGGCGATGACAGAAGCTGCGAGCAATCCAAGCGGTGGTGTCGCGGCAGCAGGAGTTGGCCTGGGAGCGGGAATAGGTCTCGGGGGAGCGGTGGGCGGCCAGTTTGCTCAGGGAATGATGGGCGCGCAACAGCCTACAAAGGCGTGCATCAACTGCGGATCGATTATTCCCGCCGGGAACACTTTCTGTCCCAACTGCGGCGCAAATCAGAACCAAGCGGCAGTCCCGAAACAGCAGGCTGCACCTGCGGCTCAAACTCAGGGCGATGGAAAACAGATATTCTGCGCCCAGTGCGGCACCCCCTTATCTCCGGGACAAAAGTTCTGTCCCAATTGCGGGGCAGCTGTTGCGCAGGCTCAGGATCAAAAAATATGTCCTAAATGCGGAGCGAGTATAAAGGCTTCGGCAAAGTTCTGCCCGAATTGCGGTAACCAGTTCTAGTGAGTACAAAGGAATCAACGTACTTCTACTGTCCAAAGTGCGGATCGCAGCTCCTCGACAATGCTGAAAACTACCGATATCTTGAGTGCTATCTCTAGCCAATAATGCAAGTTGATTCTGCCTGACTTGAAACGGACTTAGTATTTGCGTCAACCATGATAAGTTAGGGCGCCTGCCCTGTCTAAGCAGGTACCTAGGTCGTTTTTCTTATCTTGAAATATTCATTTCCTGCGCGGGAATCCCGAAAATTCTTAATATAATGGATCATTTCACGATTGCTTCAATGCTCTCATCTCGTAAATCTAGGTTCTTGAATGCTATTTCCCGAACGGTGACGATTGGAATAGTTGTAGTTATCATTATCATTATTGTTGCAGGTGGACTGGCTTTGACATTAAGCAGAGCCAGCTCTTCTTCCACCACTTCGACAACCTTGCCCGCTTCTTCGAGTTCTTCGTCCTCGACCAGCCAGTCCTCCTCAGTTTCATCGTCATCATCAACATCTTCTCTAGTTAGCCAATCCTCCACAAGTTCATCGTCTTCCTCCACTTCGAGCTCCTCGACAAGCTCCAGTTCTTCGTCAAGCGCGGCAATTCCGCAGGTACTTACGTTCGAGACTTATTCGACAATCCAGTACATCGATCCTCAGGTCTCTTACGACATTTACGGTGCCGCGATTCAACAGAATGTCTACGAGCCGCTTCTCTGGTTCAACGGGACGAACGGAGCAGCAGTAGTCCCCTGGCTTGCGCAGAATTACTCTATTGCTGCCAACGGACTAACTGCCAACTTTACTCTAAGAACCGGAATCAACTTTGCCGACGGGGAGCAGATGAATTCCACTTCCGTATATTTCGCATTCAACAGACTGCTGATTTTTGATGGTAGCGCCCCGCCATCGCATGGGACGCAGGCGTCCTGGATCCTGCAACAGCTTGAAAACAAGAGTCTCAGCACGGTCTTCAGCGGGCCACAGAATTACACTCAGGCTTGGGCGGGCGAAGTCCTAGGGCAGGATTTTGTACAGATAACCGGCCCCTATACGCTCACTTTGCACATTCAAAATCCAAACGCGGCGCTGCCATACCTCATTGCAAACCTCTGGGCGAACATCATCGCTCCCGACTATACGATGCAGAAAGATCTCGCCCTCTGGAGCCAGGCGAGCAACGGCTACACCCTGCCATATTCAAACCCAAGCGGAAACGCCACCCAGATGATTAACCAATACTTGGACGATTTTGTCGCGACCTGCAACGCCGGGATAACGCCGAAAGGGTGCGCGCAGACTTATCTCGACGGTTCGTACGAAGGTTCTCTCGCCGGGACCGGTCCTTATGTGATCCAGAGCGTGGGGCAATCCACCAACAACATCATCTTGAAGATTAACCCGACCTACTGGGGCGGGCCAAATCACATCAAGGCGCAAATTCCAACAATTAACATCAATTACGTGCCTTCGCAGACGACCAGAGATCTTGACATAGAAAACGCGGCCAGGTCGGGGCAGGCCATGTCAATCGACATCACGAACGATCACCTATACGATATTGCGGACAGGACTCAGTGGCTAGATAATGGAAAACTTGTCTCTGACGTTTCCGGAGTGACGATCTACGGAACCTTCACTCAGTACGCCACTTGGTTTGATCCTTTCGGAACCAACGTCTCGAACCCTCTGACGGGGACCTACTACTCTTTCCAGCCCTTCGCGGACATCAGGATGCGGCTTGCTTTTGCTGATGCCGTCAATATCTCAGATGTCAATGTCAACACGAACAACAAGCTGGGCCAGGTTGCAAACGAGTTGATACCACCAGGATTCCCTCCGAGCGGATCTTACAATGCCTCCGTTTCTACGAGATACAGCTTCAACCTTACCGCGGTTCAGGACCTCCTACTGAGTGCGATGGAGACGCCACTGACCCACTTTACATTCTATAACGGGACTGTTGCGCCTTCAGGAGTCTTCAACAACACTTTCGGTTGCTCGGCGGCCGCTCTCCAGTCAAATGGAGGGACCTGCAAGAACCCGGTTGGACAAACAGTAAGTCTGGTCTACGCAACCGGAGATACAGTCGATTCGGCGATTTACACTTCTCTTGCCTCTGCGATAAACAATGTGAGTTCTACCTACAATATGGGCCTCACGGTCACCGTCCTTCCGGTTCCTTTAGGTCAGATGACTACGGAAGCCTTCTCAGGACAGGTTTATTCTTGGGCTGAAGCGCCGTTCGGATGGTATGACGACTATCCGTGGGCTACCGACTTTCTGGGCCCGATCCTTTCACCGGGAGGTATCTACACCGCACCGGGCGGATGGAACTTGACTCAGATGCAGACCTACTGGAATCAGGCAGAAGCGGGGACCGCGACCGGTAACTCAACCGAAGTAGCTCAGGCCGCTAACGCGATGTCAATACTTGCAAATCAGGAAGTAATGGACATCTGGACGTTCTATCCGGCGATTGTCACGGTGATAACATCGAATATCCATGGGTTCTACTTCAACCCGGCTATCTACACTACTGGCGGCGGAATGCCAGAATACTACGCGGCCCTCTACTAGAGCAATAGTTTCTCCAAACAAAAGAGACTATCGCTAGCTAGTAAAGAGAAAGCTAGACGATTTCGTTCTGTCCCAGTTTTTCAAATTTATAGCACACTCTGCATTCGAGGTCGAATCGATCGGTCCTCTCGTTCAAATTAAAATACCCGACCTCATGCTGGGAAATTTCCCTCCCGCACCGTGCGCAACTGTTTAGGACAACGGCCATATTCTTATGGCCGATGTTAAAATGTCTAAATCCGATTAATATCTTTACTATCGATATTCCAGATTCTATATAGTGCTCTAGCTAGTACTAATTTATAGCAAATATTACAACTTTGGTTATAGAAAACCCTTCTGTAGTTTGAGATTGCCCTTTGCCGCTTTCAAGAGAACTGCGACCTTTGACAAAAAATAACCAATACTTCAACAAGAAAGATGAGCAGGCCAACTCCGAGAAAGTACTTCTTGGGACTTCGGGCTGGTCTTACAAGGAGTGGGAGAAGGTCTTCTATCCGGATTCCAAGACGCCAAAATTGTCGTACTACTCGGGAGTATTTTCAACGGCCGAGATCGATTCGACTTTCTATGCGTATCCCAACAAGGGACTTGCTTACGGATGGGCCAGAAACACTCCGCCTGATTTTCAGTTCTCGACAAAGATTCCAAAATTGATTACCCACGATAAGAAGCTCGATCTTGCGGAGGGAGTCGAGGTGGACCTCGGAAAGTTTCTTGAAATCCTTGCCCCGCTCAAAGATTCCAAAAAGCTTGGGCCGTTGTTGATCCAGCTTCCTCCGAGTTTCGCTCGCAAAGATATTCGGCTTCTTGAAAATTTTCTGGAAATCTTACCTGACGATTACATGTTCGCGGCGGAATTCCGGAACACGTCATGGTTGGAAGACGCGGAGGGCCTTCATTCTCTTCTCAGAAAGTATAACGTTTCAAACACGATTGTTGACGAACCCTTGCTTCCTGTAGACCTGACCGTGACCGCGAATTTCGCATTCATCAGGTGGCACGGAAAGGGTAAGAGGGTCTGGTATAATTACGAATATTCGGAGGATGAACTTGATCCATGGATTGACCGGGTCGAGAAAGTTTCCGAAAAAGTGAAAAAAGTCTACGGATACTTCAACAATCATTTTCACGGGTCGGCGGTATTGAATTCCCTCGAAATGTTGATGAAGCTGGGTCTCTCAAATGCAAAGCAGGAAGAAGTATTAGGCGAGATGGAGAGAAAAAAATCAGGTGAACAAGCCGACGAAAAGCTCTCTGACGAATCACAAATGAGACTCTCCTAAGGCTCTATTACAGAATTCCAAAGGGAAGAAAAAATCTGGGACTCTGACAGCGCATGGAATACAAGTGGAAGGCCCTATCCGTCACATCGATCGGAGCTCTGATGTCTGCGGTCGATAGTACCGTTGTCCTCCTCGCGCTATTCCCTATGGCGGAGGATCTCCATTCAGATTTTGTAACCATGATATGGGTGATCGTGGCTTATCTCCTGGTAAACACCGCTTTCGTACTGAGCTTCGGAAGACTTTCGGACATGTATGGTAGGAAACTCATGTACAACATCGGATTTGTTGTCTTCACGATCGGATCGGCTCTGTGCGGTCTCGCTCCCAACGGCTTTTCCCTCGTTGCGTTTCGAGTGATCCAGGGTATGGGAGCCGCACTTTTGATCGCAAACTCCTTCGCTATTCTTTCCGAGGCTTTTCCGCGCAACGAAAATGGTAGAGCTTTCGGTCTCATGTCGATAGTTTGGGGGATCGGATCCGTTGTAGGGATAATACTCGGCGGTATAATAATAACTTACACTAGCTGGCGATTAATTTTCCTGATCAATGTCCCGATAGGAATTTTTGCAACAGCTTGGGCTTACAAAACGTTGAGGGCGAGCAAACCGCAGGGCAGGCGTGGTTCGTTCGATCTTCCGGCCGCTGTCTTGTTCACTCTTGGCCTGCTTAGTCTGCTGCTCGGGATATCCTGGGGTTTGCTATATTCATGGAGCGATTTGTTCACAATTGGTGCCTTGGCACTGTCTCCCGTGTTTTTCGCTCTATTTGCAATTTGGGAAACTCGATTCAGCAAAGATCCAATCCTGAATTTCGAGTTTTTCAAAAACAGGGATTTTACTTTCTCGATAATCGCCGCACTGTTGCAATTCCTCTCGGTCTTCAGCGTAAACTTCCTGTTGATTTTCTATCTGGAGGGGATCAGCGGATTGTCTGCGCTACATGCATCTTATCTGATTATTCCATTTGCAGTCGCGTCGGCAACGGTTGGTCCAATTGGAGGGATCCTCTCCGACAAATTCGGCTCAAGAAGGATATCGGCCAGTGGTCTCGCATTGACGACGATTGCCCTAGTACTTTTCAGCAGGTTGACAGCCAATACAACTCTGCTAGAAATTGCGATCATCGAAACAATTTCGGGAATCGGGCTCGCCCTCTTCTGGCCCTCGAACACGAGCGCCATAATGTCGGCGACTCCTCCGGCAAAGTACGGCGTTGGATCAGGTATCATGAACACTTTCAGAAACACTGGAATGATTCTGAGCTTTGCGCTTTCGCTAACGGCAGCAACTTCGGTCATCCCTGCAAGTATCGTCTACCAGCTGTTCATCGGAAACTTGTCGGGAAAGCTTTCGCCTTCTCTGGCAAATTCCTACCTTTCGGGAGAGAGTTTCGCGTTCGAGATTTCCGCCGGATTGCTGATAGTAGCTCTAGCGTTTACACTCATGACAAGCCGGAAAAAGTCTGTCGTGATTTCCGAGGGTGCCCCTGTGAAAGAGTCTCAGGCGTAAGTGACTCCACTTAAAACGAAACACACCTAAAGATTAGATCGAATAGACACTCCATAAGATAAATATTCGATTTTGACTACAGTTCTAGATTAGCTTCAGAATGACCGAGTCGCATTCCAAAGAGTCCAAGCTTTCCACTCAATCTGCTATCACAGAGGAGGAAAAGGAGAGAAGAAAGCGAAAACTGCTTCTCGAGTGGCAAAAGCTGGAGGGTGCGAAGATCGTCAAGACGGAACTAGACGAATTTATTGACCGGGAAACTAGATCAATTGGAAGACGGCTTGAATCTCAAGCTGAACTCTACTCTCCAAAGTGCATCACTTGTGGGGGAGTCGGCAGGCACCTCAGGGTTGACTGTGCTGGGGTAAACTGGACAAGAGTAGTTCAGGCATCTTGAGAGCAACTCGAATCTTCATTTTTCTGTCCTTCTAAGAGATCAGCACGAAATTCTTGCTTAGTGAAGCTTTTTCCTCATCACAAGCGACCAAAATCATCTTTGCTCAGCCTTTCGAAGACTGCTTCGGTCGTGAGTATGCATTGACAACTCCTGGACTTTTGCTGACAGACTGGCACCACGATCTATCATAATACCTCACGTTCTATCCGCGCGACTACCTCAATGACCTGTAGCTCACAAACCACGAATTTCTTGACAAATCTGAAATAGTCTGAGTGATTATATTTCAATGGCCTAGATGAGTCAATCCGAGAAATCAAGGGCTGATCTGAGATTAATAAGAATAAGGGACTCGCGACGTGCCGGAGCTCTTTTGATTTCAAGCGGAATTATTTTCACGATCTTGAACACTGTTGCTGAATCGGTTTATCCTAACTATAGCGTCAGAACGAATGCCCTAAGCGATCTTGGCGCGCTGGGACATTCCACGACGTTGCTCTGGGACGGGCAGCTTTTCGCTTCCGGCGTACTCGCTCTGGTCGCAGTGGTATTACTTGTTTTCAGAAGCTCCCTGTCCGAATTCCTCGAAAGCAAACCGATTAAGCTGCTTTACTTTCTTCCGCCTGTCGGAACCATCATCGCGTCGATTTTCCCGGAAAACTCGATTCTTGCCATACATACCCTTGGGGCGTTTATCGTATTTGTTTTCGGGGCTATCTCGGCGATCTATGCGTACAGATTCACGAAATCTCCTTTCAGATATTTCTCGGTCTTGCTCGGCGTAATATCACTTTTCGCAATCCCCCTTCTGGGAGACAGACTCTCTTTTAGGATTCGGTGGTATGGAGCGCCTCGTGATCTACCCTTACACCATCTGGGGAATCGCCTTCGGGGCGTATCTGACGGCCCTTTAGGTCCGCAGAGAATTTCCCAGGCTAACGCCAATCTTCTATTACAAAAGTCTCTTTTCGGAGGAAGGCAGGCTCGTTAGGTTTTTGCATTGCAACGCCGACGAATGAAGTTCGGAATCCATTTTTTAGCATGATATCATAGGCCCTTTCGTGGGACAGATTCATCCCGGCCTCGACGACGTTCAAACCTTTCTGAACGGCAAACGCTTCACAAGCGGAGAGCAATTCGTCGAATTTTCGGTCTGCCTCATGAGCGGTTTTCGCCGCTCCAAACTTGATGTAAAGTCTACCTCTCCCAGCTTCCGTGTTCGGACCACTCTGACACACCGCAAAAGCCGAAAGGGAAAAATTCTCGAACAAGAGCAGGGTATCGCCCAGTTTCTGCGAGTCAACCATTCGGATCTCATCAGAAAGATCTAGGCCGTGATAGAGTTCGTTTGTGAGCTCTATCATAGATCGCAAGGCTTCTTCTTTTTTCGCTCCGTCATAATCTGAAAACACCTCGAACTTTTTGCCGACAGTTTCTTGATGGGAAGCGTCTTCGATTTCCTTTTCCATTAATGGAGTCAAGAATCTCGCGCAGAAACCGAACTTATGATAGAGACCGAGATGTTTCGGACTATCCGCGAATGTGAATAATCCCATGTGGCTTATTCCATGTTCTGCAAATACTTCGAGTGCCGATTCGACAAGTTCCGAGCCAACTCCCGAATCCCAGAGATCGGGTCTCACCGCCAGAGGACCAAAGAAGGCAAAGCTTCCCCACTCTGTGAGGATATTTGTTCCGACGAGTTCGCCGTCCAGTTCCGCGGCCAGGATGTTTTTTGGATCCTCATAAAACCGATGAGAAATCATCTTCTTGCTTTCGGGATTCTGAAGAGGGTCGGGAATGCGAAGGAAAGTCCCAAACGCCAGACGCCCGAGTGTTTCAGCTTTTTCGATTTCGTTGCGACGAAGATAGCGAATTACTACCCTGTCTATTAGACCTGACTTGCCTTCTACTTCGGCTGCCATCTCATGAAATCTCTGCACCCTACTGAATATAGTTTCTATGCGTCAAAGGTGCAAAGATCTCGTAACAAGTGGGTAGACCGGACTATTTTCAATCAGACTCATCCGAGTTCCAGTCTTCTTCATACAATTTCTCTTCCTCAGTGTCCTCAATATCGTGAACCTCTTCATTCATTTCTTCGCGTTTCGTTTCCTTTTGTTCCCGACTCTTCTTTGGATCGGGCATGTTGTCGAGTGCTGATTCCGTCAGTGCTTTTTCACTTTAATTGATGGGGCACAAAATCTTGGAACTCATTCGAAATCCGCATGACTTTGTCCATATTAGCTAGCATTGTTTCTTGATATTCGTGGTGAGGCTGTCCTTTGTCAGAGACTCCTTCAGCTAATACCAGAAATGTCCTTGCGCTGTCCTTGTTTTGTCTGTAGATCTCAATCTTTGCGGCAATCTCGTAATCTGCGCGAGCAGTCATTCTGTTTCCTTGTGCTTTGGCTGCGTCCCCCTTCGCTAGGAGTGTGCTGACACTGTCGAGCAGCGGTATTTGTCTTTCCGGATCAACGATCAGAAAATTCTGCAATGCAGCGAACATCTTTGGATCGCTTATGACGAGATTCTTCAAAGGCGAGATGCCCATCTGGACAGCATTACTTGTCTGTACTTTTGCAGTCTCCTGTCTAGACCTATGAAATAGATTCATGCACTTTCACAATCCATCTAAATCATTCAAACTACCTGCTTTACACGATAGGTAATCGGTTTGCGACTAGGAAAGTTATCAAAATTATTCTGCCTTGCTGAAGGCTTATTCCGTTGCTGTTTTGTCATGCAATTTTCACTAGTTGTAATAGGCATTACGTACTATATACACCTATGTTGAACTAGCACTGCCTGTTACCAGTTTAAGATCATTTTCTGACCTAATTTTAGCTGAGTACTATCTGTGTTGGAATCAGTAAATCTAGAGGAGTCTTAGGTTTAATTCGGATTCGCCTTTACAATGACCAAGACTGTTTGAGAGCAATTACACCTTCCACAAAGCTAATTTCCCCATATACCAAACAACGCCTGGTTGTTTTGTTCCTGCTTCGGAATCTGATTTTTGTACAAGCCTTTTCATCTCTGAAACAGCCAACTTCGGTCCCTTGAGCGGGTCGAAGGCAACCCATCTTTCCTTTCCATTTGAGTAGGAAATTCGAAAGAAGTGACAGTTGGAAATTTTCTTCTGGGTAATTGTTGACACGAAGAATAAACCCTGCTCTTTAAGCTGAATTTTGATCGATTCGAAACTTAGGAAGCTACTATTCCGGATTCTTCCAATAGCGTGAAAAATCATTTGGCGGATTCTTTCGGCCTATCGTCTCCACTATCTCCGTCCAAACAACGTCTTTTACTCCATTCATCGCCTTCACTTCTTCTAAGAGATCGAGTAATTCCCCGTTGTCTTTTACGAGTGTCTCGACTCTTAGGTCTATTGTATGCTCTCCAATTGTTCTCGCCGCGAAAATTACCTCATCTCGCTTTAATAGTTCCTTTCCGACAGTAATGGTAGCGCCGCCTTCTGTGGCGATGAGGAGATCGATCCGTCTCCATCCAAACATTTGGAGATTAAGCGAATAATACCGAATCAGATAGTTTTCTTCAAGTCTCTTTCGTCTTCTTTGTACAGTACTCAGTGGAATGCGTAGCTCTTGCGAGATCTCGTGAGTCGGAATATTTCCCTCGGATTCTACAAGGAGTCTCAAAATTTGCCTATCAAGGTCCGAGAGCTGAGAAAGTGGCATGGATTGCAGAAAGGGTTTTATTAGATATGTGCTTTTCTAATTCTATCTTATTACTGTCATGTCTCTCATAGTGTTCCAAAGTGACATTGGAACTTTGCCTCAATCATGCTTCAACGAGTAATTTGTGAGCAAATAAGGCAAATTATTGTGCAAATGAGGTCATTCTGGTCAATGCGTCATGCCATGTGAAGGCTTTCTCCAATATTGCCTAACAAATTGAACGATTCGCTTTCATATTGATATTGACCTAAAACGCCAGGCTAGTAACGATAGCAATAGATCCATCTTGAGCATTATCAGTCTTGCATTAGTGGGGGTCATCGCCATCTTGGTTTTGGGCATTTTTCTTTCAGGCATCAAGATTCTCCGTGAGTGGGAAAGAGCACCGCTATTAACTCTGGGCCGCTATAGGGGTCTGAAAGGCCCTGGGATAATCTACGTTCCACCATTCATTAGCAAGGTTCCCTACATCATTTCAACCCGGTTGCAGGTGTTGACTTTCAAGACCGAGCAAACATTTACCCGTGACAACGTTCCGGTAAACGTAGATGCCGTGATGTACTACCAGCCTGTTGATGTCGAGAAGGCAACGCTGAATGTGGAAAATTACAGTATGGCAACTCAACTTGCAGCCCAAACCACACTTCGAGAGACAATCGGTGGGGTTAGCTTCAATAATCTGCTCTATGAAAGGGAAAAGATAGGCGCATCAGCTCGAGAGATTATTGACTTGAAAACGGAAAACTGGGGGGTTAAGGTTACTGCTGTCGAAATCAGGGACATTACCACTCCTGCGGCCCTTCAAGAAGCGATGTCAAGACAGGCTCAAGCAGAAAGAGAGCGAAGAGCGAGGATTACTTTAGCTGAGGCGGAATTTCAGGCAGCGCAAAAGATGGTCGACGCTGCAAACTTGTATTCTGCGAATCCAAGAGCTATGGAGCTCCGATGGATGAATATCTTATACGAGCTGAGGCCTGCAGGGCCGCGGAACTTTGATGTTGGTCCCTACCAATATGCCAACCGCAGGTGCCGGATCGCTCCAACCAAATGTAGCGCCGTTAATTGCTCCCCCGAAAGACAAGCAAGAACAAGAGGAACAAGCCGTTTCGCCAATTATTCCGTAAATTATGGAGACGACGATGAGTCTGTTGAGAATTGTCCGCGTAAATTCCGCGCATTTGAAACGGGTTGACGAAATAGTTGGAAGGTAGGTGAAAATGGATACAGAAAAAAAGAATGCCATCGAAATACTGATTCGGGTATTTGGGAAAGAATTTCCCCGACGCAACCATGTAATTCTAGTTGATATGTCTACGGGTAGTTATCGTGTAGACGAAATGCTCAGTCAGGAGATCATGGAGGATGTTCGATAGCATGAAAAAACAGGGTGTGTTGGCCATTCAACAAACCATCATCCACTGTAGCGATAACGATTTCGTATTTAGAAACGTAACATACTGCCTATTCGTTCACATTAGTTCGAAAATGAGAGTCAGATTTATTGTCTGATTCCACATATCAGACATTCTTGACCACGGTGTAACGTCGAAGGAGGTATCTCTGGATAGCTAGGATGACCCTGACAATTGAAGCATGTGCGGTACACAGTATCAGTTGAAAGAAGTAATCCGAGAGATCCAGTTTCGACAAATTTACTGGTCCGCGCTTCAGTTGGCATTTCCATCTCGAAGATTTGAGTTATTGCGTCTTTTCGTGATGATTTCATTTATGATCTCCTCTTGAATAGTTACCTTGTGAGTAAAGCGAGCTAGTATGAAAAGTAACATTTCAGTTGAAACCAGACATTTGATGAAAAATACTCGTCCATCGCTTTTGAATGACTGAAAAAACCATTTGAGCAGTTCGGATGGATCATATTCCTTCTTGATACTACAACAAACTTGGGTACTCGTGCTTCAAAGTTCCGGAAAAGCAAAAGTGCCCTAAACTTGTGAGATTCATGTTAAGATTTGTTTTCCGGCAATTTTCCTAGGCTGAAATCTGGATAGGATTCAATTCTAAAATCTGGCCTGCAATTCTATCATTTCGAAACAACAGATTCGTGCAATTTCAAATTGGATCGATAATTGTAGACTGCTTCATCCACTTGAGACAAGGCCATGTATCGTTTTGGTCATCTTTGAAAGATTCGACCTCAGATTTCTTCGCTAATTGAGCAAAAATTGAACGGCTTGTTTTCATAGCAACTGAGCTCTCCGTTACAATGTTAGATTCTGATCTCAAATGAGATTCTTATTGAAGAAAAATAATAGCAAGTCTGGGATGGGGTCTCTCGAAGTCATAATAATTGCCGTCGTTGTAATCATCGTTCTTGCGTACTTCGGCTTCGCTGGCCTGCACCTTTGATCCTTGAAGAGTGAATGTAACATGGTAAGGAAACAATTAACAAAAACCCAACTAGGGAAATCACTGATTAGACCCGCGAGAAAACGTTATACGATGAGAAGGCAGACTAGCAATCAACGGGAATCGAGTGGAAGTAGATAGCTTTGACACTAATCAATGACATTTTTCACTTAATAGGTGGAACCTTTGGCGGGGGAATTCCTTCACTTGTTGTGATGGCAATCCCTCTAATCATTGGAATAATCATAGGGTACTTTATCAGGAAAGCACTAATGATCGCGATAATACTGATCGTCGTCGCACTCGTGGCGTCTTACTTCGGCTTTGTCAGCCTCGCCAGCCTCGAATCAGGAGTAAAAAATCTAATAACCACTTATGGACCGGTTGCGGCGACCTACGTGGCCATCTTCCTTGGGATCATACCTCTTAGTATCGGCCTTGTAATAGGCATAATCATTGGCTTCATCGTCTGACAGACTCACGGCGCATCTGAGTTCGAGATTACTTGACGGATAGGAAAGTAGTCTCTTTCTCGAATGCTTGAACGAGATCGAGAGATCTACTCAAAAGGCCAATATTTTTCACTGACGTCCAATGTTTTCGAAACAGGAATTTGTACGTGAATAGATTCTCCTATTTGATTGAGTGGACGTGGCTTAGTAACGGACTGCGCCGGGCAAGTTTCTTTGTTGTGCTAGAGTCGGACTCAGACTTCTTTCTCAGTTTTCTCAGCGGTCTTTGCATTTTTTGGGTGTAATGTTGCCCTGAATGAAAGATCTACCGTGAGTCCTTCGCCGTGTTTCTCTAACGTGAACTTGAATCCGTCAATTTTCGCGTCAACCTTGTCTAGGTAATCTTGAACCTGATTACTGTAGTTTGAGAGGTGCTGCTTCAGACCGACCTTAGGTTCAGAGTCCTCTGATTGACCCGCCGAATCGCCGGAACTTCTTTCCGGCTCTACTTCATTGTCTGTAACCAAGGTTGTCATAAATTTCTCAACATTTAGTAGAAGTACTTCTTTCTATAAAGGTCAGAAGTTCAAATTGAAGTGATTTTGTGAACAGGATAATCAATATGCCCTGTTGTCGAAAGGGCTTTCCTTCTCTAGGCATTTCATGTCCGCCCTCGTTTTCGTGCCCCTTCTCACCGCTCTCAAAGGCTAACTCAGGAAGTTTTTTGGTTTTAGTTTCGAATTGCCTTCTGCTTTTTCTTTTACAATCTGGACCATCTTTCTACACCGTCTCGAACTCTTTCGCCGTCAAATCATGTGCTAATGAAATCGCAGTGAAATGCTGCATGACGCGAATCGTCGGATTACCGCTCATTTCGGAACCTATCGTTGCTTCACGTTCGGGGAGTTGTTCCTGGCACGGCCTGGAGAGAAGGGACTCCCTCTGATCGTGCAGTGAGTGGCGACTGGTATCGGACGAGATTCTCTCTGATTAAACCATAGGCCTTCTCTGCCTCCGAATTGCGCAAGGAAGCTAGCGATAACGCATCTCCGCCGAATCGAAGTGTGCAATTTACAGTTGATCTAATGATTCCCTTGTTCAACACGACGTTTGAAATATCTTGATAATTGAAATCAGTATAATCTTTTTTCAGTGTGAGGGCATGGGGATGTCTCAGAATTATTCTTTCGTTTGTTATGACGACCGAGTCGATATTGATCTTTGGATGATAAAATTTCTGCTTGATATAGATCTGTACCTGCTCGTTTGGTCCAAGTATGTTCTTTAGATCTTCTGGGGCTGTGCTCATGTCAATTTACCTTTCTCTTTCATTTCCTTGGTGTGTAAACTGCTCTCGTGCTATGATAACGAATCGCCCAGCAAATGCCCTAAAGCTTGAAGCAAAGGTCATTAAGCGTCTCCAGAATGACTAAGAAAGCGCATTTGAATCACAATGCTGGCGAAATCCCATTAATACTCACTTGCGCTGAACTCTCAATGATTCCATAATGTCTAAACAAATCAGAGAAGGTGTTTTTTCCAGAAATCATTTCGCATCTGTCAGGAGACCTCCATAGACAAAGGATATTCAAGAGCATCTAACTGCGGCATCTTCTCGTAGTAAGCCTGGGTTGGCGTCTTGAGGTCAAGGGCTCCATGAGGCCTCACTTCATTGTACCACTTCATGAACTCATCTATCGAGGAGAACCACTTGATCTTACTCTCGAATATGTCGAAGAACTTCTCGATCTTGCCGTTCGTCTGGGGGTGGTTGACTCTTCCGAGGATGAATCTTATCTTGTGCTTCAAGAGACACCTCTCGAATTCTGTCATCCCCTTCTCCCTCCTCTCAGATTCCATCGTGTAAAATGTGGTTCCGTGGTCGGATAGGATCGATGCAGGTTTGCCGTGTTCCTTCATGGCGCTCTCAAGACAGGAAACAGAGTACTCCGAGGTCAGCGTTTCATGGACCCCAAATCCGGTAATGAGACGAGAAGCATCATCCTCATAGCAGGTGAGCCACTTGCCCTTCCACCTCGGATCCTTTACCTCGTGCCAGTCCGTATGCCATAATGAATTCGAGTGCTCCCTCTCGTATCTGACCCACTTCCTCCTTATCCACTTCTTCCTAGAGTTTGACGCAAAGGAGTTCATCAGGAGCACCCTGTGTATCCTGTTGTGGTTGATGTGAATCTTGCTATCGCACTCGATCTTTCGTTCAAGGTAGAGGGCGTTTGCCCTATATCTCTGATAAGCATCAATGACGAGTGAAGTTTCCTCGTCGGTAATTGGAATGCTTTTCCTTCCTGGTTTCTTGAGGAGGAGAGGCACACCCCCACCTTTCCTATGCTGGGCAAGTATCTGCTCAACCCTCCTCTTTGACACCCCGAGCTGGAGAGCAATGTTTGCGCAGGTCTCGCCCCTTTCTCTAGCTCTGAAGAGGTAACTGATCTTGTCGCTATCAAGACTTCGCGGGCACATGTTTCTCGTAACGCTTTGTTACGCTCTTCCAAAACTCTCCCAGTCTACTCCTGTTTACCAGCTTGCGAAATAATTGTCGGAAAAGAGACAAATCAGAGAAGGCGAAAGAGAGAATACTAAGGGAAAGGCCCGCGAAGCGGTTGGAAAAATTACGAATAACAAGAGCCAACAAGTAAAAGGAAAGATGGAGCAAGTCAGGGGTAGGGTGCAGAAAGAGGTCGGGAAGGCTAGAAAGAGAATCTAAGGCTAAAGTACTTGATTTCCATCGGAGGTATTTGTTTGAAGTACCTCCCCTCTTTTTTCTGATATTTCCACGATTGCAAAAGTGAACTTGGTTTTTCAGGCGTCAATTCTGGGTCCCAGCAGACAGAAGTTGTATCTCAGGAGTGAAGTGATGTTGGGCCTCTAGTCCAAAGGAGTGCAAATACACTCCTTTGAGGCCGCGCTCATGAGTTAAATCAGGAGGTCGGATTTGGAGGATTCGTTGTTGTAGTCGTAGTAGTTGTCGTCGACTCGTTTCGAGTTGTGGTTTGAGGAGCCGGAGTGGCGGTTTCTGGAGTCGGAGCCGTGGCTTCACTCTTTGTTTGTGGAGCTGCGGTCATAGGCGCTTGAGCTGCAGGCGCAGGCTCGAGTACTCTGTCAATGATGTAAATTACACCATTAGTGGTTAGAATGTCAGACTTGATTACTTTCGCATCGTTTACGAACATTGTTTTTGATAGGGTCCCATGGGTCTTGATCACGACTGATGATCCTTGCATCGTCATTACACTTGGGGTTCTCCTATCTGCAGTCAACCTGTGAAATTCATTCTCATCGATCTTGCGATCAACGATGTGATAGGTGACTATGCTCCTCAACTTTGAAGGATCTCTCAACCATTCATCCAATTCTCCAGTTGGAAGATTCCTGAATGCTTCGTCTGTAGGAGCGAACACTGTGAAAGGGCCCTGACTCTTTAGAGTGTCTGCAAGACCTGCTCCCTCTACTACTCGCATAAGCATTTTGAAGTCACCAATTGACTTTGCTGTATCTAGTATATCTGACATCTGCTGATTTATTGTTGCCATAAATTTTCACATTACCTGTGTTGATCAGACCGCGTAGGATCTATAATAATGAACTGTTCAAATAATGGCTAAAAACTGACGAAACAATCACCGACCATCGTTTGATATGACTAGAAAGTGACAGTAAGATTCCTTTTGCGATCAACTTGACTGACCTGAGTCGAACCGAGGCATTTCCAGCGCTAGTTCCCAGATCACTTTCTTCTGAAAATCCATGAAATGAGAAATCCTCTTCCCGTCCGTTGTTTTTGATGCCCTCCGGCCAACTTTTATTTTCTCAGATATCTATTCAAAAAAATTCATTGCCCGATTACATTAATTCTTTCCAGAATTTTCAATTCCTCAGTGGATCGTTCAGGAAGATCTAGTGCAAAGTTCGAGTGGGCAGGGATTTCAGGAAGGGCGATAGACGCATATCTCTCATACGTTTTCAATTCGCTCTTAGCTAGGTTGGCAGGCCGTGGTTCTACCTCATTCCCCCTGGAGACACGATTTGTAGCACTCGTCATATCCATGGGCTCGAAAATTTCAGTCCAGATTACATCCTTGACTCCTTTCATAGCTCTTACCTGGTCAAGAAGATCGAGCAAAGCTGCATTATCCTTCACGAAGACTTCAACGCGTAGGTCAATCGCATGCTCTCCCAAAGTTCTGAATACGGAAGTCACCTCTTCACGCTTCAGAAGTTCCATTCCGATATCGATCGTAGTGCCACCTACTGTGTATATCAGAAGCTCGATCCTTCGATATCCGAGCTTCACGGGGTCCAGCGAGTAAGTTCTTATGAAATAAGTATCTTCGAGTTTCTTCCGCCTCCGCTGAACAGTGCTCAATGAGACTCCAAATTGTTGAGATATTTCGAACGATGATATTTTTCCCCCGGAATCAACTAGAAGCTTTAACATTTTCCTGTCTTCTTCGGAAAGCTGCAAATGCTTAGTCATTTGTTCAAGCCCGTTGAATATCATGCTTAATCACTCAACGAGAACTATGGACCAAGGCCTCTCTTAAAGCCAAGATACGATTATCAAATTTGAGAGCGTGATCCGAGCGAAAGGAATTCGGACTAATGAGAACCAGCTAACCACCAGACATCGGAAGATTATGAAATCTCGATATTCTCCCGTTGGAAGTAAATTCGCAGATTTCGCCTGGTAGACAAGAATATGAAATTGGAGGATTCTCAGGTTTATTCGAGAAAATTTGAGATTCAGTGCTTTCCGCTACTTGTTAGGTCAAAGTTGAACGGATTTTAGATTGACGTCTTTCTGATTATTATTCTCCAAGAAAAAAAGTTGTCACTAGAGGTAGCTTCTAAATCTCGTTAGGATCACATACGCCTTGCGTCAGCGCGCACAAGGCCCACCGAAGGTGGTGCAAAAAAAGAGAGCGTCTCTAAGGTTTAGAGATGCAGTCCGCCGAACCCGAACCATGCGAGAACGATTATTACAAGCACCACAACTACTATGACGCCTAGAGTTCCGATCCCGCTCTTGTTATTTTTCTTTCTTAATGAGAATATCATGCTACTCTATCTTCTCTTGTTTATCCGTTAATCCCAGCAAATGATTCAGTCTACCTTTTCGGATGTATCGTCGCACGGAACGCGATGTCCACGATAAGTCCTTCATTTTGCTTCTCGATGGAAAACTTCCACGCATCGACTTTAGCGTCGACTTTCCCTAGGTACTCTTGAATCTCGTCCCCATAAGTAACTAATTGTTTTCTCACAGTGTCCAAAGAATCGTTTAGTTTCTCCGTCTGATGGTGAACACTTTTGCCGACGTTCTCCATAGTTTCCGTTGCTTTTTGCGTTGTTGTTGTCATAAAATAAGACCACCTCTTATGGGCACTAGGTACTATATTGGCGTAGTATCATTCGAGAAGCCCAAGAATGCTCAATTGCGAAGACTCTCTAATGATTTGTGAGATCACGGCTCATTGGGGGTATAATATTTGACTAGATCGTTCACATTAAGCAGTGTCTTGCCACTCAAAACTGCTACATGCGCACGTATTCGCCGATGGCATTAAGTAGTTCTACCGTGAATCAAGAATTAGTTGGGAGAATGATTTCAGCATTGCCAGAATCGACCGTCAATCATGAGGCCCTCGAGGATTTGAAAAACGTCCACCAGCCTAGTTTTAGTAATCTGTGACATAAGGAAAATGCAATGAACATCTAGGTAATGGTCATTTGTTCGCAAGGCTCTCAAAAATGGTTTTGAACTTCTGGCTTCATCTCATAATTACAGACTCTGAGATTACAAATTTGTCTCTCGAACTCAAGGAGACCGATGGAAAGTACGTTCTCGATATTAACTCGACAGTGCTTGTTGCAACAAAAGGGGAACTAGTACGTAGATATACGGGAAGTAGGAATTTGATTATAGTATTTTTCATCTCTCTGTCCATTTGGGTTGCGCTGGCCGTGGTTGGAACCTTACTTCCAGATGCAGTTTTTGGTCGAACGCTTGTCTATTTGAGCGAATTCCCAGCGATTTTAGTCAACATCATCAGCACGCGGTACATAATTAGAAACATTTCTTGATCCCTTAATTTGGATGACGTCGCATCACTCGAATGACTCCCATTCCAAAGCCTTATCGGACGGCAAGTTTCAACGCAAAGTGAGTTCCTAAATGATGGACATGATGGATTTGTTGGGCAAAGAAATTGTTGAATTGAATGGTTCGTTGATCGGGACCATCAAGAATGTAATGTTTGATGAAAAAGCATGGGAAGTTGGATCACTTGATGTCCAGCTTGATGAAAATGTGGCAAGGGAATTTGAAATGAAGAAGGTCTTTCGAAATTATCGTATTCCATTAGACGTGAATATTGTGCAAGGAATCGGAGACAAGGTTACGCTGAAGGTTAGCAAGGAAGAATTAATGGGTCTGCTCGCAGCCTCGGAAGTCTCTTGACAGATCACTCCGACAAGAAGACATCCGGAGATCCGTTTTAGCTTGTTAGCAGTTCTAGACTTGTCCTGAACAAATTGGAAGAGAGTAAGCCTTATCCGATAGCGAGGATCAACTGAGGGCTGAGCTTGGTAAATGATGAACATACTTGACTTGATGGACAAAGAAGTGATTGGACTAAATGGCTGGGTGATAGGGACAGTAAAGAACGTAATGTTCGATGAAAAGACTTGGAAGATTGGATCTTTGGATGTCCAGCTTGATGGAGACGTGGCTAAAGAGTTCGAGATGAGGAAAGTCTTCCGCAGTACGCATATTCCAATTGATGTGACGCACGTGCAGGGAATAGGAGACAAAGTCGCGTTAAAGACTAGCAAAGAGGACTTGATGACGCTTGTTGGAACTCTAGAAACTTCTTCACAAGTTCAAGCAAACCAGTAACATATGAATGGCATCCATTTCTTATCTTAGGTTCTGGCAAGTTTAGTAAGTCCCTACCAGGAGCAGGGGAAAACTCCGTTCGAGAGAGGAAGATTAGTCTATTGCCAAAACGAATCATTGAAATGAACAAATTGCCCAAATAGACCGAGACTTAATCCTATTTCTATTCATCTAGGATTCAATTTATGCGGATTATCTCTTTTTTCGGACGATTATTGAACTCCTAGCTTTCATTCAAGCCGTGCTGCTATCAAGATAGTCTAAAAATTGATAACGCCAGAGTATCACAATTCCGGAAAAATAACGCAATGTTCGATTCCAAAGCTTTCAGAGGTCCAGATGGAAGTGCAACAGAATCCTAAAGCCTTGGCTGATCACTATCTCTCACACGAGTGGAACGTTAAGGAACTCAAGGAGATGGGCGCTGGAATTCAATTTACTGTGCAGTGCAATAGATGCAACGCACTTTCAATGACAATTTTGAGCCGTTGGCATTAGATGTTTGAAAGAGGTAAGAATTCATGATGATTTCGCAATTCTCAGAAACAGATGGCAAGATTCTACGGCTCCTGCTTGGCTCTGAAGGAAAAATGCCAACGCATGAAATCTCTCTGGAACTCGGAGTCCCCTTGAGCACTGTTCAGAGAGCGCGGAAAAGACTTGAGTCTGACTATCTCATAAAAACTTACGCGCTTGATCCGATGAAGTTCGGATATAGGAGAGTGGATCTTCTCATATATACCACAGGGGGCGCTACAATTGAGCTCGGAAAGGAGCTTTTGAAGCGTGACGAGGTAGTGTACGCGGCAAGAACAATCGGAGAACACACAATCGATTTGCGTGTCGAAGTCTTCGTAAAGGATAACGGCGTTTTGCTCAATCTGCTTGAAGATGTGAAGGCCATGAGAGGCGTGAGAGACGTGGTCTGGACCGAAGTGATAGAGACAATCGGACGGAAAAGCTCTTCAAATTACTTTGCATCTTTTCCGGCAACGGGCAAATAGACCGATCGAATCAAGGGAACAATTTCCGTGCCCGATATCGATCCTCGCATCAGTCCAATCTCTCTACGCTTACTGCAAAGGATTTTCTTTGAGGTGAAGTTTGGATAGCGTCAGTTGGTAGCTTTACGGCGCGATGCTTTTTTCATCAAGAATCTCGTGCTTATAAGACTGTACGCAAACGCTGGTATTTCACTCAGTAAAATCAATGTTCTCCCTAGACCAGCCTGAGCGTCCGGGAGCCAAGCACCAATGGTAGAGAGCCCAATCATGAAAATCAATGATATTATTAACGATATGATCAGGTTTTTTCTTCTTTTTTCTTTTGGCGTTAGCACCTTTTTGGATTCTAGGACTATCGTTGAGCCAATGCCGAGGGTATATGTACCCATTTTTTCTTTGACTTCTAGGGATAGGTCTGAAACATTAGAGTCTTTTACTCCACCATTAAGGATGGTATTCACTACCAGTTTAACGACTTCTAGAAACATTGGGAGGCCCCGCTTATCCTTGGTCTTGCTCTCCTGTCAACGGCAGCGAGACAGAAGGTCGACGTTCTCAACATTGGCTCCAGCCATCCGATCCGCATATTCAAAAAGAATTACCCCACTTCCAGCTAATTCTTCATAAAACTATGATGTTCATTCTAGCTGGCAATTTTGACCATTCATGTCTAAAGTGAACCGGGTATCACCGTGTTTGAATACAATGTGCTTTCAGTTTTGGTTTTGACACTATCTGGGACGAGGCTTCTTGTTGACGTTCAATTTGCTTATTACATCAAATTATTGTCGGTTCCTTCGTCTCGTCCAGTGGCAGAGGCTTTGCGGAATAAATTTTCAATATGACGAAAGAGACGAGAAAGACAAGGGCAACACCAGCTGCAATATATGGGATCATTCTCATCGTTGAGATCACGATTTCGGGATTCATTATTGCCCCGAGGGCTACTGCGAGTATCATGTCTCCGGTTGAAAGGTAAAAAAAGAACTTGTAAAGATGATCAGGTTTGAAGTTTTTAGCAAGCTTCTTTCTGTCAATCTCTCCCCCGACAAAGTTCACTATGATCCCGGCGGCGCCGAGCAAGAGTGGAAGGTAAAAGGCTGGTCCAGAAGGAAGGATTGCCAAATCTATGAACTGGTGAAAACCAAGAACAGAAAAGAGAAGAAGCAAAAGCGTAAGTCCGAGAGAACCCACAAAGATACCCAGATCAAGCAGCCGTCCGGACAATGCCGGACCGTAAGTTCTGCGCCACGGCAATAAAGGCCCACTTGGTTTCAAGTCCTTTGTGGTCTTCTTTGTCAAGATATGTATCTCATTTTGAAGGAAGTATATTTTCTCATTGGGATCGAGATCCAAGCGATTCCCATCGTTATCATATGCAGCTCTTTTGACAAACCTCGAAAACGGAAAAAGCCATTCGACGCCTCTATCTCTGGCCGTCGTCAGAGCATCAAGAAATGTGTGCAGAAAAGCGCCAAGAGCGAGGAATGGATTGATCAGACAGAGCAATCCGAGAAACAAGAAGTTATGGAATAGAGCTCGATGGACCTCTGCGTTGCGAAAGGTTTCCTTGCTTAGAAAACCGTATTCTCTGTCCAAGTCTGGAATCGCCGAACCAATCGCTACTAGGAGGATTATCTCAGGCTTGCCAAAGAATACGGCCGCCAACAGTACTCCGAACATAACGTGCGTTGTGAAATTCATGCTAGCTGCCTAGAAAGTTTTGCTGTGCCGATTATTGATAAATTTGAGGGAGTAATCCACGAACAGAAGTAATCTCTGGATCGATCCCGCCTTGTTCAATGTCTTTTCCTAACTTGAGTTCGAAGAAAGCCCAAAATTGGAACTTGACAGACCTTAATTCAGGAGTTCATTTTTCCGAATTAGGTAAGCCACTGGTTCCTTTGCACTTCTTTTGATACATCGATTACATAGACGTATATAGTACGTAATGCCTATTACATACTGTGAAATTCGAATGACAAGCACAACAGCAACCACAATGAATGAGCAACAGATGTCGCGATCTATCCTAAACCAAGCAAAATCAAATGAAGATTTTAAGACACTGGTTCAGGCGATCGAGGTTTCAGCACTCGCAGACACACTAAACAGTCAGGGACCATTTACAGTCTTCGCTCCAACAGATGATGCATTCAGAAGTCTTCCGACTGGAACAGTGGACGGATGGATGAAGGACCCCTCAAAATTGAGGAACGTCGTCACCTACCACATAATCGACCACAAGATCACTGAGAATGAATTCCACGATTTGACAGGCGACAAGAGGACCCCAAGCGTACAGACTATGCAAGGATCTTCAGTCACGCTCAAGACGCAAGGAACTATCCAGAAAAGCATGTTTGTAAACGATGCAAAAGTAACAAAGTCTAACATCGAAGCCAGCAATGGTGTAATTTACCCAATAGACAGAGTACTAATGCCGGTTGCGTAATACAATCTAACATGATTGGCAAAAGGGTTGTGTGGCATCTCTCCACACTCCCTATACTTTATTCTTCACGTAGTCGATTCCGCGCTATTTTCGAGTGTCGATGCATATGGCCTGGTTGAGAAACTTCTTGAAGGAACTCCCGCCTATGCTCGAAAGTGCATTTCGAATCAATTCTACGACACTCTTTGAACTTATTTCCGTGATCTTTAGGCCATTTTGTCAAGCCCGCAATGGAAGTTTAATTCAATCATCTAGAGAATGATCAACTTCCCTGCTCGTCACGTCTGATAGAGTGGGTCACTTACGTTGTAGCGCGGCAACCACTTGGAAACTCTGCTATGAATTCCGCACCCTGAGTCGAGAGATCTATTTGATACATCAGTTGATGGGTCGGGCAATACAAGTAAAATGATCTCGCATAATCCGCTTTCTTCAAGTCGGGGCAGGTAGCACGTGATTACCACACATGAAACCCTCTTCTTGGAATACGTTGCCAAAATCGTTTTTGTTGTCGCCATTTGTCATCAATCGTATAGAGTAAAGCACTCCTTAGTTATAACACGGCTGGCTGGATACTTGCAGTCGTGTGAGATATTCAGTCATAGCCGTCAAGTTTTCAACTATTTTCCAAGAAAATGGCTGCAACTGGAACAAATTGATTTCGAAATCATCCGACGATGCAAAAGTAATGCGGAGTAGAGCGAACTAAACACATGATAAGGGAAGAAAAGGCAAGCCATAAATTATATCAATTATTTCGCATGTCCCCAGGGACATTTGGTACTTCGCGAGGGAAGTCTGAAACAAGGACGAAAGAAGGTCACCAGAGCGTACAAGATCGAGGAGAATTTGGATGCTGCGATAGCGACCAAAGCTAAGAAGATCGGCATTACTCCGAGCAGCCTCGTAAGCCAAATACTTCGTAGACACATTGAATGGGGCCAGTACATAGGCATAGGAACATCATTTCTTACAATTGATAGGGAAATATTCACATCTTTTTTGGATGAGATGAGCGAAGATAGATTAATCGAAATTGCCAGAAGCTCATCTTTGGTATCGGCACATAACTTTCTCAAATTTCGGTATCAAAAAATCAACTTCGAGACAGTTATGGATTTTCTTGAAACTCTATCATCTAATTCCAACATCGGCGAGACGAACATACTGATCGATGAAGATGACGGCCATCTTGAAATCAACGTTAGGCATTCTTTTGGAATGAAGTGGTCGATATTCTTGTCAGAATACCTCTCTGGTATTCTATCTTCATTCCTGGAGATGCAGACTGATACGCAGGTGTCGCAGCTGGGTTGCACCATAATAGCTATAAGATCGAAACGGAATTGATACGCTACATCATCGTAGAAACGCCCTATTGATACTCATTGAGTAGAAATGCGACTTCGCCAAGATCTCAAGAGCTTCCTTGAACTTTTGCTTGAAGCTCAAAGACGTATTTCTCGAAATCTTCAGGATGACCCATTCGTATCCTTGGCTGGCCTTCCATAGGCAAAGAAAGTTGTGAATATAGGGATTTTATTATCCTCGTCTCAATAATAATGGAGCCATATCCTAAGCTTTTCTCGAGGGCTTCATAGATCAGTTTTGGATTCTTGTATGTTTCAACCGGAGTCAGATCGTATTTTCTTGCCAGATAATCACTCACCACATTTGCAAGTTGTCTACCCAAAGCCAAAAATCCATACGTTAACGCCTCGGAATACATTACCCTAAATTCCTGAACGGCTAAATCACCAACGGTCTAGACTCGCACTTAGATTGCCGTACAAGCATCGCTCTCTATAATTTTTGCCCCCGAGAGTGGCGTTATGCTGACAGGCTTTCGAGTTCCTGCGGTTTGGTAACTAATGGGCTTCGTCTTTCATTTTCTGGTCGAAGGCTTGCCTTCTTTTTGATCTAGCATCACTTTCTTGTTTTGCTATTTCTCTTTCCGATTCTTCAAACTTTTCGATGCTTTTTCTTGCAGAACTGGAAAGTATCCCAATGTATCCTACAAAGCTTCCTTCCATTACAATTCCTCCCGTGCGTATGCTGAATTTCTTGATAGTGTTATCATGCATTGTCCCGCGCATCTTTAGCAAAATCATCGATCTATCCATACGACCCTCGACCTCAACATATCGCATCAAAATGATGTTATCCATAACAGTCGAAAGACCCTTTCCCGTAATTGAAAATCCTGCAAGTTCATTCGTCGTGAGAGTTAACAACACAGTCGCTCCCTTCGATTTTGCTAGCTGTGTTAGATTTTTCATCAAAAAGTAAAACTCGTCGTCTGTGCAAATTGCCTGCAGTCCAGTTACGTCATCGAGAACAACTCTCTTTGCATTTGTTTCGGAGATTAATCTTTGCACTTCGACCACATGCGCTTCGATTGAAGCTTTCTCCGGAATAATGCCGGCGATTGTGACGAGACCCTCTTTAGTCATCTCGTCTAATTTATTCATGCTCAATTTCCGCGCGATCACTTCAAGCTGATCCTTCGACTCTCCGTAAGAGATGAAAAGCCCCTTCTCGTCCTCGTCTTTTGCTCCATTGTAAATGTACTCCAGTGCAAATGTTGTCTTTCCAGTTCCCGCGACGCCCGTCAACGCCGAGACACTCCTTTCGAGAAAACCGCCCTCTATCAGTTCATCAAATCCTGGAATGTGTGTCGGAATTCTGCTGTCTCCCAAACCTTGCTTCATGGACAGCTCGATAGCTGGGAACACTAGAAAACTATCTTTCGAAGAAATCGAATAAGTGCTGGTATCCAGCCTGATTTGAGTGCCGCGCATCTTCTTGATGTTGATCGTTCGTTGGGGTCCTCCTTTGTGGTTCACGAAATCCAGCATGATAATACCATCTGCGACAAACTCTTCAATACCAAGACCAATTTTGTCTGTTCCAAATGGCATCTCTACCAGAAGCAATGTGGTACAACCTTCTTCCCTTACAAGCCTTCCTAGAATGACATGAAGCGCAATCCTTGCGTCTATCACCTTTTCAAACCCCTGAGCAAGAGCTGTGAACGAATCGACGACAAGCCTCTTTGCCCTCATCTCAGTCAGCTGACTTAGAATCAAGTCCAGAGCTTCAGAGACAGCTTCTCCAGCTACAGTTGTGAGATCTATAAATTCGAACTTTCCAGTATTAATTAACTTTTGAAAATCAAAACCAAACTTTGCCATGTTTGACAGGAATTGTGCTTTGCTCTCGGCAAATGAAACATAAACCGATGGTTCATCATGGGTTGCTCCTTCATACAAGAACCGCGCTGCTAACAAGGTCTTTCCCGTGCCCGGTCGTCCTCCCAGAACAACCATGCTACGAGCAGGCAGACCTCCTTCGATCAAATCATCTAATCCAGCGACGCCGGTTGGAACTTGTTCACGAGATTTAGTTAATTCCGCCTGTGAACCATGAAGCAATTCAGATGAATGAACCAAGATCTGGAGTATTAAGAGATTGGCTTACTTCGTAAACTTTGTTATGATTCGTAAACTTCCTACCACTTCGGAAACTTTGTAATCCAACGAGTTATCTTCTGACTGGATAATTCGTAACAGAATGAAAATTGGACGTTGAATCCGAGCTTGAAATCTTGAAAGTCTTGGATCTTTATGGTAGTGCTACGCTTCCAAGAATTAGCGAATTAACAAAATTCTCTGAACTAGAGTGTAGCTCAACACTCAGTCAACTAATAACAAAGGGATATGTCTTCAGAGTCGGAGACAAATTTACCATTTCATTCTATGGAAAATCTTATCTTAAGGAAAAGAGAAAGTAATCTCATCCCCCTAAAACTTGGTCTCTTTCATTATTGGCGAATACTCAAGGTGGTTTCAAAACGGATGTCGACTTGATTTTTTCTTCGATGCGTATATCATGTCTCGTTTACCAAAAAGATGATTTTCCTTGCATGAGGAATCGTACACTGTAGGTTTAGGAGCCTCGGGCGGGATTTGATCCCGCGACCTATTGCTTACAAGGCAACTGAGCAAATCAACTGAAGGTTATCAGAAGTTTTTCGCTCTGGCCAGGCTGAGCTACCGAGGCAATCAGAAGAAGATGCGGACTTCGGTCTTTTCACACGATATAATTATTTTGATTCTGAAAAGTGAAAACGAATGATGAAAAATGAGCCACAGATCTGATCAAGATTCAGTCAGACTGGTTCTGCTGCTGCCACACCTCAGATCTGCGCCAAGGTAGTGCCCATCCGGCGACACTAAATCTTCCATTGTGAGACGATAGGTCCTCCGGCGAGGCATATCTTCCCACATGATGTGAAACACGCCCGCGAGCACATCGATGTTTTTCTCGACGACCAGTTTTTCAGGTGCCATGGGTACGAAAGTCGTCGGAATCTTCTCTCGCTTATCTCCCAAGGAAAGCTTGCGAACTATGGTAAGTATCTCTCCCGGTTTCCAATCCGCGTTGAAGGATTCCGCAGGTTGAAGCGTATCAATCATCCCTTAATTCAGTCAGCGAGGAACTCCTGTTCCTTGATGTTGAGGCCCTTTCTCTCCAACCTAGAGATGAATTCGTCAAACCTGTCGTCTTTGATCGCCAGTTCGGGAGGGATAAAGCCACGTTCGGTAATCTTTCCTTCTAGGAGCATAAGAGCGACTGTCGAACAGGGGTGGGCGGTAGTTCTAGCCATGGAGGTACTTTGAGTTGTGACATCGAACTTGTCGATCATTCCATACCGGTGTATTCGGGTCGATTTGTCGCCCTTTTTCTTCCTGCCCTGAACATCCACCCGGAGCAGAGTCATGTCCTTGTCGCCCTGGTGCATTGCGAGTTTCTTGTCGAGAAGCGTCGAGAGCAAAGCCCGGGGAGAAACCCTATTGCCGGTGGTCTTCAAATTTACCGGCCTCTCCGAGAATAATCCGAGGTCCATCAAAAGTCTGAATCTGCTCTGCGTGTCCCTTCCAGCGAATCGTCTTTTCCTCCATCGTCTTTACTCGCCTCAACGTCTCCGGTAGGGTCGAGAGGCCGTCAGTGATGAATGCTTCAAATTTCTGATCAGGAAACTCGTTGAAAGTCAGTTCCTCGACTTCCGAAAGGGCCGGAACAGTTATCTTTTTCCCATCCCTCACGATTAGGGCGTCTCTGACATACTCTTCAAGTACACTCTCGATCGAAAACACGACTTTGTAATTGAGAGGCTGTTTCGGTACCTCTGGAATTCCACCCACCTTGATCTTGACGGAATCAACCTCCTCCATCTGATCTGCCGCGTACTTTGCAAGAATGCTGGTCAGACCCGGAGCGAGGCCGCACGCAGGGACGATTGTCACACCCTTCTGTTTTGCTTTGGCGTCCACGGAAGATGATTTGTCGTGTCGCCAGGAATAGATGAGATCTACGAAACTAATTCCAGATTCAAGCGCTGTCTTCACAGCTTCCTCCGCAATCCCGTGGGGGAGAGCCCCGACGCCCAACTCGAACTTTGAGAGAAGGCTCTGAAGCTCCTCCCTCTTCTTCACGATGTCCAGCTCAATTGTCTGAAGTTTCTCCCCGAGCTTCAGGTTTCTACCGGTCGTCTGGTCCAGACCCGACAGCTTGGACGCTCTCATCTCCAGAGCTCGCAATCGGTCACCGCTAGAATCCACAACAGCTACTTTGGAGACCGCGCTGCTTTCGAGGAGATCAATGGCAATGGACGACCCCATCAACCCAGACCCCAACACTACAATATCTCCTCTGGCCATGTGACTCGATCTCAAAATTCGACTAAAACGCGATTGATTCCCATGAAGGCCGGCGTCTGTCGTTAAAAATTAATTGGTAATTTCAAAAAGAAAAAATTGCCAAAAACAGAAAAGAAATCGCGATCGGGATAAAGTTGACGAAAAAATCTATCGAGCAACGATCTCGACGAAATTTTTCGTGTGTGTAAGTGCTCTCACACCGTCAACGAATTTTTCTTGAGAAATTCTCGTCGAGAGGATTAGGTCGAACCCGATTCTTTCCGTTCTCCATGAATCTTCGGCTCTTGGAGAAAGGAGAACCAGTTTGCACGCTGGCTCCAACTGAATTATCTCGCTGGCAAAATTCAACCGACGAGTCTCGCTCGGACAGGTCCCAAGTACGACTATTTCCGGCCGGAAAGCGATGAAAAAATTGGCAGCTTCGTGATAATTTTCGGTCGCGAAGATCCGAAGACCTAGACGGGATAGGCACTCATAGTACCATTTCAAGAAAATCGGATTTTCTTCAACAATCAATATTCCGGAGCTTGGAAGTCTCGAAGATCGATGGCTGAAGCTTTCGATTCGACTTTGATTATTTGATCGAAAACGCTGTTTCAAATCCGAAGGACAGTTTGGGGCCTTTTGCCGTTGACCTTAAACTTGGCCTCTATATTTTCAATCGATAAATAGCGCACTATAGGCCGACTCACGAGGCTCTCATTTCTTCAGAACCGACAGCGCGACTTTCGGCTCGTAATCCCAGACACCGTTCCGGTCGTTGAATAATGCGTACGGGATGATGCCTTCGTTTTCCGTTTCGGAGTCAATGCTGAAGACAAACAATTTCCCCGAAACTTTCGAAAATCTTTCCGTGACATACTTCAGGAGACTGTTGGAAAACTCTCCTGGACAGGAAGCATGCCAGCAATAATATCGCTCAGTTTTCCAGACTCTCTGGGAGAACGGGATGCTCAACGCGACCGAGCGCCCTTCGTTGAACGCCTTGTCGTTTCCAAATTCGTGCATGAAAACCATTGTTGAATGGGTCACCAGCGACTCTTTTGGATTTAGTTTGAGGTAGTATCCGCTGATGGCGCGACGGACGTGCGTTTTGTAGTGGTACCGTAGATTGTGCTGATCGAGATCGATGATCTTGGAGAGCTTCGATAGAGTCCTGGGCACGTTTTGTTGAAGTTCCTTCAGAATCAGAATATCCTTGTAATCAACTATTGGTGCCTGCTCCTCCGCGGGTTCTGGAGCGAGCAGCGACTCCTTCGACTTTTCTACATCCTCCCATTTGAAATTCCACTTTCGCGCTCTAAAATTGTAGAAACTGGGATTGAAGGAAACATTTCGCAAGAATTCTATCTCGTTAAGGGTATAACTCTCGATAATATTCGCGTTCCTCAAGTGTTCAAGTTGATCTCGGAGCTTGTAGTGTTCACCGAACGGTATACCAAGGGTTGCGAAACTGGAGTTGTTTGGCATCACTCGGCCGAGGTACATGAGGCCTGCTCCTTCCTTCAGAAACTGTTCGATCGTGGGAGTATAGGATCTTTCGACTGGCCTGAAGTGCAGCATCCATCTCCCGAGCCCTATGCGTGGCAGGTTCACCGTGATGCCGACGGAGATGCAGTACTTCGGAAGTTCTTCCCAGATCATGTACCTGGCAGTTTCAATGGGAATGTCTATCCACTTCGAAAGAGTACTTACATTCTCTAGCCCGTATCGCCTGATTCCTTCGAGTAGGCGATGAAGCGTATTCTCTCTCAATTCTTCTATTTCTGTTTCGTTCTAACGGCCCTTATCAAGATATGCCGAAATTTTTGGAGAATTCGTGATTCGGTACATGCATTGACAATGGCATGTACGGTTTCTCGAAAGGAGGCAAATTTTTTCATGTTAGTTGAAAAAACTAACGACACGGATGACCCGATTTTTATAATCACTTCTGCGATTCGGTCCCCAAATCATTGAGTTTCCGGTAAACCCAGTGTTCAAGTTCGAAACTAGGCAAAACGTTGAATATGCTTCTTTCTCCTGAATGCGCAACCAACGGTCAGTGTGATCATTCTGCCTGAAAAAGACGTTGTTGTCGAAGCGAACAGAATCGTCGGAGAAGCAGAGTCCCGGAAAGTAACTCTTAGGCTGCTCGGCGGTTTGGCGTTCCGCCTTCGAAATCCAAGCAGCGTTAAAGCAAACTTGAGCAGGAGGTACGTTGACATCGATTTTGTCGGTTTCAGAAAGCAGCGAAAGGAAATTGAAAAGCTCTTCGAAGAACTGGGATACACCCCGAGGGATCGCTTCAACAAACTGAACGGTTACAGCAGGCTGATTTTCAACGACATTGCAAATGACCGGAGAGTCGATATATTTCTCAATACGTTCGAGATGAGTCACAAGCTCGATTTTACCGACCGCCTGCTGGTTGACAAATTAACGCTTCCTCTCTCAGACCTTCTCTTGACGAAACTGCAGGTCTACGAGATTACGGAGAGAGAATATCGCGATGTCATAGCCTTATTCATGGACCACGACTTGGCGGACAAGGATGAACCAGACAAAATCAATGCTAAGCACATCGCTAAACTTGCTTCTCAGGATTGGGGACTCCAGAGAACCCTAACTCTCAACCTCGACAGGATCGAGTCATCTCTCCCAACTTATTCGTTGGATCCTAACCAGCAGGCTATCGTCAAGGGGAAGATCGCCGAACTTCGCAAGAAACTTGACGCCGAGCCAAAGTCTTTCGGATGGAAGATGCGGGCGAGGGTTGGAGACAAGGTAAAGTGGTACGAGCTGCCTGAGCAGGACATCGAGGTTGTCGATTCCAGGTCGATGACCGAGAGAACACCCCCATCGGACAAGGACAAACCCGCGAGCGCTTAATCAATTTCAAGTCCCCCAACGCAATTACTTTAATCAGTCTCTTTCAAGAGTCTGACAAGTTTGAAATCTGAAAATACTTATGGGGACAAGTCCGCGCGAGAGAAACTGGCTGATCCCTAAGTATTTGCGGGAATTGGTGAATCTATCAGGCCGGCAAAAGGTAACGCTTTATACAAACTAGAGAAGAATGCCAGCCGTTCGAAGAGATCTTTTTGGAATCACCCGAAGAGGAAATCGTGAAGGTAGGAAAAGAAAAGTTTGCCTTGTACGGAATCGAGTTGGAGATTCCAGGCGACTGGAGATTCGAGTTCAACCCGAAGGGAACCAGAAAAAAGGCAGACGTCGTCTTCCAGAGCCCTCAAGGAAACCGTTTCTTCGTATCGTGGGGACCTCTGGACGAGGCACTGAAGAGATTCAAGACTCTGGAAGCTCATCGCGACTATGGTATACAGCGTGTAAAGAAGGGACCGGACGTTCGTTCAATAGAGGTCTCAGATCTTAACGAGCTTCAAATCGGTGGGCACAAAGCGTTGCTCTCCCACGTAAACGCCAAGATTCAGAGGGGGATGATGTCTCGCGGAGTATCCCAGAGGGACATATGGTCTATCCATTTCCACTGTCCAGAGTCATCAAGGTACTACGTGATATACAGCATGCAGCGAGATGCGGATGAATTCGATGACCTTTCGACGATATTTCGCTCTCTTGCAAACTCGATGCGATGCCATCCAACGCCAGGTACATCTGGTTTCCAGTAACGCCCTAAATTCATCCGAGCCGCTTTGTTAGGTCTTTGTAGACCACGAGCTCGCCCGACACCACGAGCATTTTTCTGTACATGTTGATCGCGTGCAGTTTCCCGTATTTCTTCGAGACCTGACCAAAGCTAGTCTCGATAAATCCGTGGGACTCAAAGAGAGCTCTAGATTCGCCCCCGTGTTCAACCGTGAGGCTCGCGAAGACAACGTCAACTCCCAGATCAGAAAAATAAGTGAGCGAGTACTCGAGCAACTGACTGCCAATTTTCTTCCCCCTGAATTCTGAAGAGACCGCGATGTAATACACATAGCCAATCTTGGGATCAATCTGTTTGAGCATCACTACTCCGACATTTTTCCCGTCGAGCTTCGCTGCAAAAACTTTCTCAATGTCCCGGAGCGTTCGCTTCGAGTGGCTCAGGTACCATCCGTCGAAACTGGTCTCCAGGATCGGGTAAAGAGATTCTCGGTCCGCGAGATCCGCGGCCTCGTAAATTTCTATATTTTGATCAAGAGTCAGGGAAAAACACCCTCATTGCATTTCTCCAGGAAATTTTCTCTACGTCTTCCGGATCAATCTTTAATTTGCGCACGAGATTCAACCCCGCGGAATATGTCTCGACCGGATAGTCCGTTCCGAAGATCACCTTCTCGGCTCCCCCAGCGAAGTAGATTGCATCACTCAGTTTGGTTGCGAGAGAATCGCTGTACTTCTCGGAGTATGGTCCTCCCTCGCCGGCAACTAGTCCCGAAATATCGGCGTATACATTCGGATGCTTGTAGATCAATTCCGCCACGTCTGATATCCATGGGTTCCCGAAATGGCATATTACGATTTTGAGTTCGGGCCTCAGGTTAGCAACCGCATCAAGTGTCAGGGGTTGAGAGTGCTTCAAGCTCCCGGTCGATGTAGCAGTGTCTCCCGTGTGGAACATGACTGGAAGATTTTCAGCTTCGGCAAAATCGTAGAGAGAATCATAGACCGCATCGTCGGGGAACACCTCAACATAGCCCAACCGGATCTTGAACCCCTTGACGTACCCTTGTTCTCCTTTGCCATCTTTATCGAAAGAAAGACTTCATCTTCCTGCGGTTCAACTGTAAGAACAGGGAATAATTTGTCGTTGCTCTTCTGACAGAGCTCGATGATCCTGGAGTTCGGCGCGGGAATTCCGCCGCTAATTGGAGGGCTGAGGAGCAGCCCGAGCTGCACTTCGTTCTCCTCCATCAGATTGAGGAGCTCCGTGAGATTGTATTCTAGACCGTTGAATCTCGCGAAATTGATCAGCTCGTCATCGGGCAGCTCAGAACAGTGAATGTGCGCGTCGACAAGTTTCAATTTGAGAAGATCAAAGACAGTTTGTGCAATTCAGATAAATCTTTACAATTTCTGAAAATTTGAAAGATCATCCCGAGAAAGATTTTAAACGGAATCTGGCAGGTTTCGGTTCATTCCTTCAAGTGCCTCGGTAGCTCAGCCTCAGCTAGAGTCTGACAAACAGATGGCTTTAGCGCGACCTTGGTAAGGATGAGCTTTTCCACCTTGGACGGCTCAGTACTCTCGAGGTCGCGGGTCCGAATCCCGCCCGAGGCTTTTTTCGTGATAGTCTTCTTCTCTCCCAGCTATCGTTAACACTTGCGAGCGGGAAATCCCACATGCTTTACAGTAGATGCGAATGAATTCAAGCGTTTTCGGCCGTAATTATTATGGCCAGCGTGCCTTAGGGCTTCTTTCCGACATTCATTGAAGGTCAATTCAAGAAAGCTGCATGAATTCGTGAAGAAAAGTATCTCAGGATTGCTAACATACGACCTCAAGGAGAGAGCCATTTACTCAAAAGCCGATCACCTAAAACTGCTTATTTCTGCAAGCTTGGTGAATGGGTTTGCAGAAGGTGTTTCAAAGTCTCTAGACGAATCACCGACAGCAGAAACTCTTCTTTCGTACATCAAATCACAAAGAGAAGAGAGGCTCAAACGAATCTTCGATGATTTGGTAGACATGAATGTAAAGAAGCTCCGAAAACGACGGAAATTACGACTTCCAGTCCCCGTAGCGGTGGATCTGCACGATGTCATGTATTACGGCGATCATGAAGAAACACCGATGGTCATCGGAACCATGCACCGAGATGGAAGCAATTATGCGTTCAAGTATCTTACAGCTTCTGTTCTGGTAGATGGGGAAAGACTGATCGTAGCTGTTACAGGGTTAGAATCAGCTGCGGAACTTGCTTCATCTGCCGAACAAATTGTGCGAAAACTGCGAGAAGAGCTGGAAATCAGAATTCGATACTTGGTGTTTGACGGTGGATTCCTTAGCACAGGCTTCCTGAGATTTCTTGAGGAATCTGGACTCAAGTACATCGTCCGAATGGCTCCGACCTACAGCACAAAGAAAATGAGGCTCTGGAATGGCAGGAGATTCACATACACGACTAGTGGACACAGGAGAAGAAAGTCCGAACAAACGTCATTTGATGTGGTCGTGGTCTACGACAAATCAAAGGATTACAAGTACCTGTTTGCAACCAATCTTCCCTACAAAGCTGAGACAGTATTGAGATTGTTCAAGAATCGTTGGGGCATAGAGACGAGCTACCGGATGTCAAATCAGTTCCTGGTAAAAACAACATCAAGGAACTATGTTGTAAGGTTATTTTACTATCTCTTTGCATGTCTTGTATACAACGCGTGGGTCATGTACAATGCCGATCGAGAGATACTCCATCCGAATGACTATGTATCGATCAAAGTAATCCAAATGAAACTCTATCTCATCGGTCTAATAATGAGTGGGTCATTTGACATGAGAGGAAAGCATACTTGATTCGCATCTACTGTTCAGCCGTGGGAGGATGTCACGAACACCCAAGAGGGAATTTGTCGCAATCTCTGCTGTCCAGATGGCAAAGTTGTAGAAAACTTCGTACGCAGCTAGAGCGATCCCAACGAATGCGATCAGCTTAATGAAAGACATTTGAGACTTTGTAAATTTCGCCATGTGTGGCCTGGCGAGCTCAAATCCGGAAAAAGTGAGTGCGAGCGCTGCTATCATCAGGTAGGATACCGGCTTTGCATAAATTGGGGAAATTGATGGCGGAGGAAATTCAAAGTCTACAAGAACTGCCTGACGACGTCGAGCTCCTCCTCTTTGGTTTTGCCTGGCTCCCATTCGATGCCTGGTTGATGCACTCCTAAGCCACCCGATCCCAATCCTTCAGCTGTTAAAAAAACGTTCCGTAATATTGTCTAGTGATCACTGCGACTTCACAAACGAGTCGAGAGAATTTTTCCGTTCAGAATATACCTTGTGCATTTTCTCGACCGATCTTCGATTTATTTTTCCCTTGTGGGGCACAAAACCGCCGCTGAATTTTGAAGGGATATGCATCAGCTCATGGATGACAACCCTCTCTTTTTCGATCTGTTCAAGCCGGTCGAACTCTTCGGAAATCACTTCGATGATATAATGCGGTTTCAATCCCAGCGCGTCAAACCAGATTTTCCCCATGCCATGAATTCTAGCCTGGACTCGCCTTGACCTGCTGCCGGTGCTCCTGTAAAAATGTAGCCTGTTGGTGTCGATATAATCCAGAGTAAGCGCCCGAATGACGAGGGCTGCGAGCTGTTCGACGTCGGGCGCTTTTTCGTAAGAAATCAATTATTCTCAGGGAGGTGTCCAGAGAACTCTCGAAGATAAAATCTAGTAGGTTGAAATGATATCTTTGAAATCAGCCAACCTGACTTCGAGACCAAACCGATCTTCCATCTTCTTCATCTCGCGGTAGGTCTTCAGCATTAAGGGCAGGTGTCTCACCATGTTGAACTTTCCAGCGAATTTCAGTTTGATAATGTCGTAAACGTAATTGAAGTATTCGAACTTTTCCAAGACAGCTTTCCTGTATGCCGGAAGATCGGTCAGATTCTTACAAAGCAGGTCCGCGCACTGGAGGCTGGGAATAATTCCTTCACCCAGGAGTGGAAACACAGTGCCGATCGATTCGCCGCAGCCAACAACATTCCCGATGTAGAACGGCTCGCAGTACTTTGGCGGCGAAATCCTGATCGGTCTGCCAATCTTCTTGATCAGTTTGCCCGGGTTGTCCGAATTGAATTTATCCAGGAATTCGTTGTGGTGTTTGTTAAAATCTCCCGCCCCGACGTAGGCGAGTCCGTCTTCAAGCGGGAAATACCAAAAATATCCACTCAAGCCCTCGAACGGTCGGATGAAGAAATCCTGATAGGGAGTGTTCCCCTTGCCATAGTCGACCCTGTACTCTACACATGGCACCCACAGATCTTCCTTAACTTTTGGTAAAAATGCTCGGTGGATGCTGGTGCAGTCTATTATCATATCGTAATTCTCGTCTTTGAGAAGCGATGGCGTTGCCTTTACTCCGAATTTCGCATTCTTTCCCTTCGTAAGATCGACTTCGAGCTGGTGCTTGTCGTAAGTGACGAGCCCTATCAGTGGGATTCGTCTAAATTCCTCCTTTCCGGTATCGACGGCCATTTCCTTCCCGTTAAACAGAACGTATTTCTCGAAATCGATCCCAAGAGGCTTCATTATCTTCTTCAATTCATTTTTGGAAGTACCCCACGCACATACTGCCTGGAATTCCCCCTCCTTCTGCATTTCATATCCAGTAACTTCATGCTCCTTACTGAGACGGTTTAGAAGATAACTTCCCGCGACTCCAAGGCCGACTACAGCGATACGCAAATTTAATTTCACTCTCGGCTAGAAAAAAACTAACAGAGTAAGCCTGTCCCTTGACGTATTTCTGCTTTTTAGATGGCGCCGCTCAAAGTTAAAATATGCTCGCGGCATGCGTTTCGATTTCGAGGAGTCACTTGTCTGAAACAGAATTCGGTCTTGCTGCCGTGTACCGGATAATCAAAAAATCTGGGGCCGAACGTGTCAGCGATGAAGCGGCAGAGGAACTCCGCCGTGTGGTTCAAAACCTTGCAAACCAGATCGCGAAAAGTGCAATCGAGTTGTCATTGCATGCGGGCAGACATACGGTGAAAGCTTCAGATATAAGGCTCGCCGCAAAGAATATTCTCGGCGGGCAATAGTTGTGAAGAAGAGCGCTCCGGTGGTGTAGCCCGGCCTTGATTTCGCTGGAAAAGTACGTTTCGTCGGAATCTAACGGAAAAGCATAGTGGCCTCTCGTCGTAGAAATATGGGAGATATTTCCCTTGCAAGGGGAACTCCAGAGTCACTGACCCGGGTTCAAATCCCGGCCGGAGCATGCTTTTACTATTATTCTGTGCAGCTAGAACTTCTCATGCTTGGCCGTCTAAAGTTTAGGGCATGGCTCTGCTCTAACACCACTCAAGCCAATGACGGCACATTACTTTCATATGCAAACCTTGTAGTAAATCCTCTACATTGTATAATTCCTAAACGTGAGATTTGGGATTTGAACCCCAATTTACTAGAATAAAGACGCCAGAAACGGCTAATCTATTTCGAGTCTTTCTGAACCCGATATACGAGAGTTCTCGATCACCGAGCGCTAGAACTCTTCTTTTACTTAAATCGAGTTTCAGCTTAAGAGGACTTTGTACGGCTCTTTCGGTTCGTATCTTAGATTGGCTTCGAAGTTCGACGCCGGGGGAGTCGTGCGGCTCTATTACTTGCTAAAGAAGTGCAGAATTATGGCAGTCCATCGAGACTTCCTAAAAATAGCCAAGAAAAATATGAAGAAGCACCGAAAAGTACTCGACTCTCTAGCGCGCGCGGGGTACTTAATACACATGGAGTGCTGATACTATCTTGAACGGCTACGCGTGCTTCCCTATGAGTTGCAGTAGACACGCGGCGACTCATCCAAAAGTCGGACCCCATTTCCTGCCCCACTAAAAGAATACCCGGCAGGGAACGGCACAAGAACCAAGTGTAATTCCCACGTTATTCTGGAATAGAAGTGCAAAAGGACTTGGGGACCAAACATAAACCTCGGATTGTAAAGGTCTTCGTGAGATCAAAGCGTGTGGCTGTCAGCTGCATCATTGTCCCTATGCCAGCTCGGTGGGTCATCCCTCTTACGACTCTCCCAGAACGCAAGGTTCTATACGAGGATCAGCTAGAAGAGACTCAGAAGCTCATGGTCCAGTACGCCACGGATCTGGCCGTACAAGCTGGTCTATCGGTCAAGATAGTAGATCTTTCAAAGCTTGGAGTCTTCGAGCGACTGTTGAACTCAACTTTCAAGAAATTCCCCGGCGCGCCGGCGATCTTCCTACCAGATTCAGTCTTTTCGCAGATCATGAAGGATGTCCCCGTATCTGATTCGATCAAAAGCATGAAAGACATTCCCAACTCTAATCGAGTCGATGGGCCGAATATTTCCCGCCTGTTACCCAAAATCAACTAATGTTTCACACTACCGTCACGGTACAGTTGTTACTATAAATGCGCTCAATGTTTGCAGAATCTTATGACCCACTATGAGATTACATTCAGAATACAGTACGATTCCCCGTTTGGGCGTTTCACTTCAACTCATCAAGGCGTGTCGATTTCACAGTGGTGCAACTGGCACAAGGACTATATCGAGATCGGTGGACTGTCTTCAATCGATAAGGAGATTCAGGGAGACATCCAGGATTTAGCGAAGAACCTCCAGTCCAAGATTATACGAAAATCTCTAACAAAGAGCACTCTCCGCATAGTCTTCAGCCAGTGTATCTGCAAGAAAGTCATTTCTCCTCCACTGGTGACCATAGATCGATTCAACTGCCTGGTGTTGCAGCCGTACATATTTCAGCAAGGTTCGGAATTGTGTCGCGTCATAGCATTTTCCCAGACGGACATCAGGAAATTATTCTCCAACCTTGATAGCTACGGAAAAATCGAGATGCTGTCAAGGAGGAAGGTGGACGGCGACGTAGTTCGCGATAATCTGAATATATCAAGATCCAGTTTGTTCGGCGAGCTGACCTCGAAGCAGAAAACCGCATTGCAAACGGCACTTGATATCGGATACTACAAGAAACCGAGAGGGGCGAACGCGGCCAAAGTAGCAAAGGCGATGCGTATTCCCCGCTCGAGTTTCGTCGATCACTTGAGAAAAGCCGAGAACAAGATTCTCAATTCGTTACATCCATTCATAAGCTTGGAAGCGGTTTCATAATTTCAGATTAAATCTCCCGAGGTCGTCGACGCCACTCCAACTTATATTAACGAGAGTAATTGATACTACTTTTCAACTATTGCAAATTAGAGAAATTGTCATGAACAAATGGCATTGATCTTTGCAGGTGGGAGAAGGATTCCTAGAGGAATGAGATAAGTTCGTGCGCGATAGACGGGCTGATCAACGTCATGGTTTACGGAAACTACAGCGTTGCACTTACAGACCTTGCTGTGCTCGCAGTCGCATCCATCGCGTTCTTCGCGTTAGCAGTTCGATTGTTCAAATGGCGTGAAGACTAATTGGCTTACAAAAACAATACATCCTCTCGCCCGAAAGTTGTTCTCGTCACGGGAGCCTCGTCAGGCTTTGGCAAGGCCACATCTAATCTTCTCGCTGAGCGCGGGTATAAGGTGTTTGGGACAAGTCGCAATCCCTCCAGAGACGGTCAATCGACCCGTAAGTTCGAGGTGCTTCCACTCGATGTGAACTCAGACGAGTCCGCAGGTCCATGTGTTGACGCTCTAAAACAAAAGACTGAAGGTCATCTCGATGTGCTCGTGAACAACGCAGGATTCGTGTCAATCGGTAGGATAGAAGAAACAACCATTGAGGAGGCGAAACTGCAACTTGAAACGAACCTGTTCGGAGCACTTAGAATAGTTAGGGCAGTCCTACCGACGATGCGAAAGCAACGTAGTGGACAAATCATCAACATAGGGTCGCTCGCGGGGCAATTCGCTCTCCCCTTTCATGGATTTTACGCTGTCTCCAAATTCGCGCTCGAAGGGTTTACTGAAGCGCTTAGGCACGAGACGAAGAGACTTGGCATCAACGTTTCGATCCTTGAGCCTGGGTTCTTCCGTACAAACATCGCTAGCTCCGCCAAGATTGTCAAGGTGAGAATCGATGATTACAATCAAGTTCGCATGAGATTTCTATCGGAAATCAGGAAACGCTCCGAGAATGCGCAGGATCCTAGACTTGTTGCAGAAACAGTACTTAGAGTAATCGAGACTGAAAAGCCCAAACTTCGTTATGCTGTCGGTAGAGAGAAGACAGCCCTCTTATTCAAGAGGCTCCTACCCCAATCTAGGTTCGAAGGTCAGGTCAGAAAGATTTTCAAGCTGGACGTGTAGCTATGTCGATTTCTATTGAGGATCTTTTTTGGATTGCAAACGGAGCATTATGTTGGAAATATGACATTCTTCTCCGTGATCAGACGGATTACTTAACATGAATGTCAGAAACAGTGTTCTTCTCTCTATAGGAGATACCCCGCTAGTTAGGCTAAACAAGATGACCAGAGGGCTTGATGCGAATGTTTTCGTCAAACTGGAGTTCTTCAATCCTACAGGAAGCATGAAGGACAGAATGGCTCTCGCGATGATAGAAGGAGCGGAAAGGCAGGAGCTGTTGAAGCGGGGCGATACGGTCCTAGAATAGACTGCAGGTAGCACTGGAACCTCACTTGCCTTCGTTTGTGCATTCAAAGGTTACAGACTCAAGATAGTGACCTCGGACGCGTTCTCGGAAGAAAAAAGGAATACAATGAAAGCATTCGGCGCGGACTTGACCATTGTGCCAAGTGAAGACGGTAAGATGACTCCCGATCTTATACCTAGAATGATGGAGGTAGCGGAAGTAATGGACAAGGAGCCTCACACTTATCGCACAAATCAGTTTTACAACAAAAATCAACTGAAAGGGTACAATACAATCGGAACTGAGATCCTGAATCAGCTTTATGGCAATCTAGATGCATTCGTGGCGGCATTTGGTACTGCTGGCTGTGCCATGGGAGTGGCGGAAGTGCTCAAAGCTAAAAGAAAGGAAATCGGTGTTTTCCTTGTAGAACCTACAGAAACACCGCAGGTCTCTAAGGGAATCAAAGGAACCCACCACATCGAAGGTATAGGCGTAGGATTTGTCCCACCGCTTCTTAGGCAGGATCTCTACGATGAAATTGTAACTGTTTCGACCGAGGAGGCGCAGGAAACTGCTAGAAGATTGGCGAGAGATGAGGGAATATTTTCAGGCACCTCTACGGGTGCGAATGTTCTCTGCGCGCTCCAGATTGCAAAGAAATTAGGTGGAGAAAAGAACATTGTAACGATTGCCGTGGACACCGGGCTGAAGTACCTGACGACAGAAGTGTTTCGATAAGGGATGAAAAATTCCAAAGCTAAGCATACTGAAACTAAACACCGAATGGAAAATCATTTTCCATGAATCACTATGCTTTGTTACGAACTGCCTGAACCATCCAACGAAATTGGTGGGAAAGCCCTGATTTCACCTCGGTCACAATGAGAAAAAGGGGACTCTCTCAACGTAAGAGGAGTGATCTCAATCGATGTAGTAAATCGTGTGATTGTCTAAAGAGGGATTGTATTTTTTGAGAAAGAGGTTATTGGGGGGAAAACCGATTGCGATTGGTCTCCCCGTGGCGCACGTTCAAAGGCGCTTTTCAAACCAGTGATGTGCATAGGGCTCTTCGTTGAAGGCTTCTACCTCCTGGTATCGAGAGTTTCGGTACAGCTCGATGGCTTCAATGAGTGTGCGGTTCGTTTCCAGGTGAAGGATCGTGATTCCCGCTTCCCTTGCTGATTGCTCCAGCGCCACGAGCAGACGCCGTCCCAGCCCAAGACCACGCGCTCGTGGAGCTACCCACATACGTTTGAGTTCCCCGACAGTGTTCTCGTGAAACTTTAATGCACCACAGCCCACAGGCTCCTCTCGCAGATAGGCAACGAGCAACAGACCAGCTGGGGAAGTGAGTTCGTGCGCATTCGCCGAAATGCTAAGGGTAGGATCGAAACCACTATCAAAGCGCCGCCCCAGTTCGGTGAAGTACTGCTCAAAGCACCATCTGGCATCCTGACTGGTTGGATCGGCAACTGTGACCTGGACCATTGATGCGATCAGAAGCCGCTCTACCTGTGACATTGCTGCGACTAGTTTGACGCGCTGGCTCTTGCTGAGTGGCTCCACGAGAGAACGGGCGAAAGCATCGGCTCGGTGATCAAGCTCTGCTCGCTCACGAAGGCCAGCATCGGTAAGCTGGACTAGGCGAACTCTTCCGTCATTCTCACTCGTCCTCACCAAAATCAAGCCTTGTTTCTCAAGAGAGCGCAGCAGGCGGCTGACGTTAGCAGAATCGAGCCCAAGCCGACGTCGGAGTTCCCGAATTCTCGCCCCCTCTTCTCCGATCTCCCACAAGAGCCGTGCTTCACCAAGAGGATGGTTTCGGCCCAGGAAGTGATCGTTGAGTACACCAACGCGCTCTGTCATGGTCCGATTGAAGCTTCGAACCTGTTCAACTAATGACATATCCATGAAAACCTCCAGATTTGCTCAATGCGTAACTTAATCTCTGATTTATCAGTATCTCGAAACGGACGCGAGAGGTAGAAGGCCAAAGGTTTGTCGGTCTTTCTCGAGTCGGTGAACAATTTGGATAATATGGCTTCTTTACAAACTGTCTTGCTGTCGAGCCATCGAAAATTGCGCTAACGAATAAGTCTTGTCTTAAATTCACCGAGCAATACTTTCCTCGTGAATTGTCGCATTTCGCTGGCAGATTCTTTTCTTCAAGATAACTCCTATTCTTTGGACAGGCTTATTCCGTTTTCAACTAGATAGGTTACTCACAGAGTTGCGGTCTTCTCTGCCATCATTAAGAAAGTAAGATCACTTAACTCGTTCTGATTTATTTCACTCCGCAGTGACAGTCCCTTTGACGACAAAGGTAGTGTAACTCCTTCGCCTGCAACTTGCCATTCATGCTTAATTACAGGCATGAAAAAATGGACGATCGCAATGGACAACAAATTGTTGGAAAGCGCCTTTTCCAATCTTTCTACTCCTCTTATCGCCGATGCATGTGTGCGCCTTCAAGTCCCCTTGCGCATCGCCCCGTCTGGCATACGTCCGTTAGTGCCTGACACGCGCGTTGCAGGTCGGGCGCTACCCGCTCATCACCGAGGGAGTGTAGACGTTTTCCTTGAGGTCTTGAGGAAGGCGCTGCCTGGAGACGTGCTGGTTGTGGATAACGATGGTCGAAGCGACGAGAGTTGCGTGGGTGATTTGACTGTTATGGAGGCCCGGGCGTGGGGCGTAGCGGGTTTGGTCGTGCGGGGTTATCATCGGGACACGAAAGAGTTGGTGCGGTTGGGCTTTCCCGTGTTCAGCTATGGGTCGTATCCAGCGGGTCCTCGTCGCGTCGATAAGAGGATTCCCCAGGATCTTTCTTCAGCTCAATGGGACGGTTTCACTGTTGACGGTGATGATGTGGTTTTTGCGGATGAAGATGGCGTACTTTTCGTGCCATCGGCCACAATCGAAGAAGTGCTGGAAGCTGGCAAGTCCATTTGGAAGGTCGAGCGGCAACAAGCAGAGGCTATTCAGGACGGAAAGAAGCTTTCTGAACAATTGGACTTAGATGGGTACCTAGCAAAGCGTAATTCAGATCCTTCCTATACTCTCCGTAGGCATCTGCGGGAACGAGGGGGTGCTGCGGAGGAGTAGGCCAGGTATCAAATTCAGGTTCTAAAATAGGACTGCCGAGTCGTTGATTCCCTGACTTCTCTAGAAAAAGGGGATTTACACTTATTGGTGCAATTCTCGGCCGGAGCACCTATTTCATAGTTCAGTAAATCTCCAAACTGACCACAAGTGAAGATGGACTCTTAGTAACTAATCGAAACGAATTACTGCCTAATTTTAGACAAGCTGGGTCTGCCCCGGTCTTAGGAGCTCCTCGAGTTCTGAAATCCTCTGAATTGTTGCGTCAGCCATTGCCTCAGAATCTGCAATTTCTTGATCTGGCAGACTGTGATGCTTTGCAACGAATCCCTCCATGAAAATTATCATCCCGTATCCCACATCTTTAGCTCCCTTCAACATACGAGCATCTCCGCCACTGACATAAACACAGGAGCTCGAAACTATGCCCAGACGATTGAGGATGAAATTATGCGCCTCCAAAGAGGGATTCTCAAATCCAGTGTTACAGGAAAAACTCGTCGTTTCGAATACTCCCGAAAGAGGCGAGCGAAACCATGTCGAAATCTCTCTGGAGTTCGTGTTCGAAATAGCGCCCAGCTTCAGACCTTGGTACTTCAGGTTGTGCAGAGCGAAAGTGACGTCCGACTTTGGATTTTGCAATGCCATATCGAAGTACCTGCCGAGCAGTGTATCAGCGATTAACATGTCACCCTTTGATGGGCGTCTGCAATTGTTTCTCGCCAAATAGTCTTCAATAAGGTCAAGCGGTTTTCTCGATCTGCTCGTGTTCCTAACATGAGCTGATTCATTCCAGTATTTGTTGAAAACAGTTGGGTCGAGATTAAACACCTCGGCGATCTTTGCTATGATGTTGAATTCTTTTGGACGGAATTCGTCAGGGTCTACTACTGCGCTAAATAGATCAAAAACAACGGCGCGAGCTCTAAAGTTTGTGTCCACAAATATCAGCTGCGGTAAGATCCTATGGAAGGGAGTAGAAATAACAGATGGCTTTGAAATCGGTATCGGTAATCAGGAATGGGAGACCGCGTTTCAAGATGAAGTGAAAGTTGAGATCAATGAAAGTTCTCTCCAACGGGCCCGGATTGGAGTTCCTATCAGTCTCTAATCGACCGCTGTCGAGGAGCATTTCTTGAAAGAGTGGCTGAAGAACTATCCAACAGTGGACAGACTGTAGCGACTCAATAGGAGCTTGCCCTCTTCAAACCTGGACCTTCGGAATATGGAGCGGTCGTAGTTCGATGTCTTCTCACCAATGAGAAAGTCGCTCATGATCCTGCCAAAAGCCGGCGACAACTTAAACCCGTGCCCGCTCAAACCAATTAAGCAGAAAAGATCCTCGTAACCCACATCTGAAAATTCATCGATAATCGGCTGCTGGTCCGGCGTAACGTCATACACTCCCGTGTACCCGCGCTGGTATCTTCCGCCGGCTCCCATTATAGGAATAGCAGTTGCCGCATTTTCTGAAAATCTTGTAATTTCATCGAAGCTCACCGTCTGATTGTAGTTGTCTGGATCAATTTCCATGAAGTCGAGCTCACTCGCGAGGGTGCCTGTGTAGAAAAAATGGTTTCCTTCAGGTTTGTAGTACGCCTCTCGGGGGAAATCAAAGATTAATGGATGATTCCCTGAATATTCTTCAGGTCTCTGAAAAATCGCTACCGGGTGTCGTACAGGTTTTATGGGAATCTTGACCCCAATACTCCCGAAAAAATTTTTGCTCCAGGGGCCGGTTGCGACAACGACTTTCTTTGCTCTAATTGTGCCATTATTCGTTTCGACCTCGTAGCCTTTCGAATGCGAACCCTTCTTGACGCTCGTTACGTTGGTATTTGTGAGAATGCTAGAACCAAGATCTTTTGCTTTATTCGCAAATGCGCTAGCTGTTATCGAAGGATCAGCGTATCCGCTCTCAGGCTCATTTACTATGACCGAAAATATCGCGGCATCTAGGAATGGCTCGATCTGCTTTGCTTTTCCTTTATCCACAGGTTCAGAGGTAATGCCAATTCCTCGAAGCATCTGTGAATTCGTTAGCAGTCCTTTTTCCGTTGTCGCATCACCACAAACCAGAAGCCCTGTTTTTCGAAACCCACAAGAAGTACCAACCTCTCCATCGAAATTCTTGAAAAACTGGTAACTATCCCAGGCCATCTTTGCAACCGTCGGGATGCTGTAATGTGACCGTAAAAGCGCCGTTGATCTGGAGGTCTGCCCAGCCGCAATCTGCTCGCCGCGTTCCAAAAGTGTCGCGTCGGTCAATCCACGTTTTGCGAGATGATAGAGTATGCTCGAACCAGTGGAGCCCCCTCCGATGATCGCGATGTCAGTTTCTTTGTTCAATATGTTCCAACTTTCCGCCCAATAAATTTTGTTTTATAGGATAATTGGATCTAATTCATTCTAAAAAAAATCTGCTGGAGAAATCAAAAAGGTAGAGGACGAAATAATCTAGGTTTGCATGATATTTCTTTTTCATTTGGATAAAACATAGCGATGGGTTTCGATGGTATGAACGTTTCGATAATACCGTGGGGCGCAGGTCTATATGGATGGTCGTATCATTTTCATCATCATCGTGGTATTGAAAGTGAGTGAAAGAAGTTCTGTTTATTGAAAGCTTATTCGTCTAAATGACAAAAACAGTCTTTCCAAGGTTGCCCTCAATCATTAATACGAAAGTTGAGGCGAGTATACTATTACACAGAATTATCCGAATTGAGAACTTAGCAAAGAGGGTTGAAGGTTGGACATGAAATCCAGAAAATTGCAACGGATACAAGAAATCAAACCGATTAAATCGTTGTGTCCAGACTCTGAAATTAATCGAGTTTCCGAACCAAAAAGGATAGGAATAACCGGATCTCCCGGTACCGGAAAGAGAACTCTTGGAAAACATTTGTCGAAAATTTTGAAGGAAGAATTCGTGTCAATCAACGATTTTGCAGTTAGAGAAGGGTACGGAAAGAAGTCAGATGATGACTTTGTTGTAGATGTGCGAAGACTGGGAGGAAAAATCAAGACTGGAAATCGGATAATATCTGGACACCTCTTACCTTATGTCATTCCGGACAGAGATCTTGACCTCGTAATAGTTCTACGCTGCTCTCCGACAGTACTCAGAAAAAGATACGACGCGCGGGGGTACTCAGAGGCCAAAATTCGCGAAAACTTGGAAGCAGAATTGATCGGGTTGATTGCCTCAGTGTGTCTCAAAGAATACAAGTACGAGAAAATAGCGGAATTCGATACCTCGCGGGTAAAATCTGAGACAATCGCTCGAAGAGTTCTCGATATCATTAAAGGAAGGTCAAAACCGTCGTTCGGAAATATAGACTGGCTTTCCACAGTGACGGCAACCTCTCTCATGAGAGAGCTTCGCGGCAAATACCATACATTTAACATACCATAAAGGATAACTAGATTTGCTATTACAAAGCGCGTAAAAATAGATATTAAGCGAACAGGGTGAATTTTGGGAATAATGCAACCTCAAGGAGAGGTTGACCTAGAGGCTCTCAGCCAAAAGATCGACGCTCTTGCTGCTCAAAGACTCGATATGATCAATGAGTATCGACGTCTTGATCAGAGAAGGCGTGAGATAAGAAAAGAGATCAGGGAGCTTACCGAGAAGATTAATGCGGATAGAAAGTCTCTCGACGAATATTATGAGAAAATGGGGACGTTCAAGGCAAACAGAAGAGAGCTTCTCACAAAAATCCGTGAAATCAAGGCAAAGTCTGACGAAGTCGACAAAGTCCTCAAAGGGTTCGAAAAGAGCATACCAAAGGGAGGCGAAGCTCTGGACGAGAGACGGAAAAAGGCAGAATGGAAGCTTCAAACTGAACGATTATCGCGGGACGAGGAAAAACAGCTTGTCAGCGTAATTAAAGACCTTGAAAAGAAGTTGAAGGTTTGGAAGAAAGCGTATTCCACGAAGCAGGAGCGCGGTGTTCTCCTGGACCAAATAAAGGCGCTAAAATCGAAATTGGATGAGATGAATCGGTTTAGAGCGGAGAACGATACCGAAGTCAAGGCAAAACATGAGCGCGTTGCCACGATGCTCAACCAAAGGCATCAGCTGTTTCAAGAAATCGAGGGAATTAATAATACTCTGATGGAACTGGACACTAACATTACCAAGGCCACCGGCGATCTGGACGGTTTCAGGAACCAGAGACGTAGCCAGCTCGACGGAAGGCGATCCAGGGATTACGAGACGAACAAGGCGAAAACAAGGGGGATAATCGATCGAGCTAGAGAGGATGCGAGGAAAAAATACGAACAAGGCGAAAAGCTCAGTCTTGACGAGCTGAAGCTAGTCTTTGGAGACGACAACGAGATCCTAAAGTGATGCAAGCCGTTTTGAGCCCATGAAACAAGACACACCAATACGTGCATCGAGTTTCAGTCGTTCTACTTTGTCCAGCAGTGCCGAATCCGGAAGTACGAAACCTTCACGGACTCTAATTATCTGCATTGATCGGGACGACGACATTGGCGTCAAAACAGGGATGAAGACTCCTATAATCGGTAGGGATGCGTGTGTTTCAGCGGCGACCAAACTCTCTATTTCAGATCCTGAGGAAGCTGATGCAAATGCGATATTTGCCGCGATAAAGGAATACGATAATCTTCTTTCAAAGGGCGAGTTTTGCGAGGTAGTGATCGTCAGTGGCTTGTTTGAGCGCGGGGTGTTGGGAGACAAGAAAATTAGAAATCAGGTTGCCGATGTCCTCAAAGGATATCCCGCAGATTCGGCTGTATTGGTTTCGGATGGGGCTGAAGGTGAAGAGCTCGCCCCTGTCATACAGAGTCTAGTGCCAATAGTTTCGATTAGAAAGGTAATTGTCAAGCACAGCCGCTCCGTGGAGGAATCGTATCAGGTTCTCGGAAGATACCTCCGGATGCTCGTTTTTGATTCGAGATACGCAAAGTACGCCCTGGGCGTGCCGGGAATAATTTTCGTTGCGTTGGTCTTGACTTCGTATTTTTTTCCCAATGCAGATACTCCCTTGATACTTGTCGTTTTCATCGGCGTCGTATTCATAATTAGAGGTTTTGACATTGACAGGAGAATTGAGTCGATAGGGAAACTTTCTGCGACCGGATACCTGCGGCTGTTCTCGGTAATCGCGAGCGTCCTTATCGTGCTCGTCGGAATTGCGACAGGAGTGGCAGCGTTCTTTCCGATAGGAGCGGCAGCTACTTGTTCTTCCACCCCGTGTATGCTGGCGAAAGAGGTTTCGAAAACGCCTTCGTTATTCCTGAACGATGCGCCCCAGATGGCAGGGTATTTCATTCGAACTTCACAGCTCTTCGTCTGGATGGGATTTGCAATTTATATCACGACGACGATTTTCTTCAATTTAATCCGTCCCGGTTCCAGGAGAATTGCGAGGTATCTGGTCGAACTTTTCGTGTTAGGATTGCTGTATTTTCCAGTGGCTATCTTTGCAAACGTCCTTATTTCCCCGCAAAACAACAGCGATTTCTTCGTGGCAATAATCATGTTTGCATTGGCAGTGAATTTCACTATCGCTGCATATCTGTACCGATTTTTCAGCAGAAGAAGAAGGGAAACCCAAGCTATCGAAGTTTGATCGCTGTTGGACTAGTTTAGGGTCAAAAGTTATAACGCCCTATTTACTTAGTGACTTTCTAGGAAGAATCCTAGTTCCCTAACATTGGCTTGCCGTTGAAAACTATTGAAACTTTCCATCGTGAAAGTAGATAGACATCAGTGTCAGTGAGAAAAACCTGGACTAGCCCCTGGCAAATTGGATAGTGAGTTGCGCAAATGGCTTCGATCCTGAATTATCTCGGCGTTTACCAGATATACGGATCAATTCTTTCGAGAAGTATCAGGAGGGAGGAAGTCCCCAGACACATAGCGATTATCTTGGACGGCAATAGAAGGTGGGCCAGCAAGAAGTCGATTGAACGGGTAATCGGGCACATCGAGGGAGCAAACACCGCGGAGGATCTTTTGGAATGGTGTCACGAGATAGGAATCAAGACAATTACGCTTTACCTTTTGTCGACGGAGAACCTCAACCGGTCTCCTGACGAGCTGAAGGAACTCTTTGAGCTTTTTACGGAACGTCTGAACCGTCTACTCAGCGACGAGCGGATAACTCGTTTCAAAGTGAGGGTCAAAGCGATTGGAAGGCTTGAACTCGTTACTCCAAGAATGAGGGAAATACTAGTAAAAATAGAAGAACAAACTGCGGGCTATTCAGATCATTTCTTGAATATCGCGATAGCCTACGGAGGACGAGCAGAGATAGTTGATTCGGTAAGATCTATTGCAAAATTGGTCAAAGAGGGTAAGCTCTCTCCGGACGAGATTGATCAGAAAACGATTGAGCACTCTCTTTATACCTCGTATCTGCCCAATCCTGATCCTGATCTCGTTATCAGGACTTCCGGCGAGGAAAGGCTCTCGGGATTCCTTTTGTGGCAGAGTGCTTATTCTGAACTTGTCTTCATGGATGAGTACTGGCCGGATTTTCGAAAAATCGATTTGATGAGAGCCGTTCGCACCTACCAGCGGAGATCCAGGCGTTTTGGTCGCTAACCTGACGATAGTCTAACAAATACATTTTCTCAGAGAATATGCTGTCAAAGTGTTTTCAAATGGGTTGTTGCGTTGTTGTTGGTGGAGCTTATGGGGATGAAGGGAAGGGAAAGATCATCTCGTACCTTGCCCTGAGACAAAATCCGACCATTGCCGTTAGAGGAGGGGTCGGCCCCAATGCAGGGCACACCGTGCTCTATCACGGAAAAATAATGAAACTGCGCATGCTCCCGTGCGCGGTCGTGAATGAGAAGACAACTCTCTTACTGGGCGCGGGGGTTCTCATAGATCCCGAGGTTTTCCTGAAAGAAGTTGCAGAAACAAATTCTTACTCACGAACCAAAGTGGACAGGAACTGCGCTATAATTGAAAAAAAGCACTTGGAGATGGACAAGGAGGGTCGTTTGAAAGAAGTCATCGGGACTACTGGGACGGGCACCGGGCCGGCGAATGCTGACAGAGTCCTGAGGGCTGGCAAGATAGCGTTGGATGATCCGATTCTCCATGATTACGTCGAGAACGTTTCGGTCGAAGTGAACTCGGCCCTAGACAGAAAGGAGCTGGTTTTGGTCGAGGGAACTCAGGGCGCTTTGCTCTCGCTTTACCATGGCGATTATCCCTATGTAACGAGCAAGGATGTCAGCGCTTCCGGGATCTGCTCCGACGTAGGAATAGGGCCAAAGCGGGTCGACGATGTGTTAGTCGTGTTCAAGTCGTTTCTTACTAGGGTCGGTTCGGGCGCTTTAGAAGGTGAATTGACTCTGGAGGAGACAGTGAAGAGGGGGTGGCAGGAATACGGCAGCGTTACGGGTAGACTTCGCAGGGCCGCTCCATTCAACTTCAAGCTCGCCAAAGAATCCGTCGTCCTCAATTCAGCAACCCAGATCGGTCTAACAAAATTGGACGCGCTGTTCCCCGAATCAAGCCACGAGAGAGAGTATGACCGCCTCCCGCCCGATGCGAAAGCGTTTATTGATAAGATTGAAGCAGAATTGGGGACACCTGTAGTTTATATCGGGACCGGCCCGGAAGCTGAGGATATAATAGAAAGGAGAAAGGAAAGCAGGAAATGGTAAGCATAGACGTTTCGTCACTGGATTCGGATTTGAAGGATGATGTTGTCACATTCATAGAGAGTAAACTTCCGGTAAAGAGCGACAAGGATGGAGACGTCATTACGTTTGATGACAAGTCGCCTAGGTCACACGTAACATCGCCAGAGGTCAGGACTTATCTTAAGCGGTTCCTCCACGCCAAAGATTTGAAAAAGCAATTTCGATTGCTCAGCGAGGGCGGTTCGCTAACTTTCGTGAAGAAGAAACTCGAAAAAGAAGATGAAGAAGAGAAGGAGAAAGAAACTTCTCCTGAAAAGAAAGAGTAGTTCATGCGAATCTAGGTCCGGGCTCGCCGCCTGGCGCTTCCTGTTCTGGGTACTTTCCTAGAAAGCTTCTCTGGACTCAAAAGCATAACTTTGAGTTCATCACGAGCTTTGCGCAAGTATTCGATCGTCTCGTCTCCCGATCTAATTCCGAGCTTGCTTTCCGCGGAGGAAAGGTTTTTTCCAGTGAATTCAAACCTTGCCCTAATTTCACGGTCAGTCAATTTGGAAAAGTCGAAATTTGGCGGGACGTTTAATTTTCTCAACTTGCCCGGCTTATCAAACCCTCCGAAGATGATTTTTGAGATAAGAATGGCCTCCTCGACATCGTAGTAAGCTTCCCAGATTTCGTTCAAATCTCTGAGTCGATTTTCATTATTTAGCGAAATCACCCGATTTTGCGATCTCTTGATCCTTTCATAAACCAAGGAAATTCCTCTTTCTTGTTTGGTACTCATTCGAATTCCGACGCTCACAAAAGATCTCGAAATGAAATCCGGAGATTTGGATATGCAAACCTTATCTAATTAATTAGACGCGAAATTTTTGTTTGCCTAGAGCCCAATCCAGAACCGAAGGTCTCGAAAAAAGTCTGAGACCCGCGACATTCATCGAATTGGAATCTCTTAACGACCTCGCTCGGCTTGCCTGCGCACTGGAGCGTGCTCCACTTCCGACGTTCATCAGCCGTGACGGGGATAATTTTCGGATCTCGACCCAGCTCGACTTTTTCGTTGGATCACCGGTCTTCTACTACGCAAAGGCGGTGGATTCAAAACATTTCCTAGGTTATCGAACAACTTCCGCCGGGGAGGAGATTAGCCTGGTTGACGTGCCGGTTAACCCCTCCGTGGTTTACGCTCCGATAATCGAGGTCTTACGTTTCCCAAAGATCTTCGAGGACGATTTGAAAACTAGAAAACGAAAAAGTCCGAAATTTCTTTCCCTGCAGGTCAAAGACCTGATGAGTCTGGTGAAAGTGGCAACTTACAAAATAATGTTCGAGGAACCCCCTCTGCCGATATTTGCCTTTCCCTCAGGAAAGGGAAAATGGATTGTGGGGGCATTTACGAGGATTGAAGAATTTGAAGAGGCGTCAATTTTCTTTTTTTATGAGCAGGATTCGAAGCCCGAGCAAAACTTTGTAGGGTACTCCACGTCAAAAGCTCAAGCCTTCTTTACAAACAGAACAGATGAACATGGCAGTTTCTATGTAAAGATTATTAGGCTTAAAGAGAGGCACCCCCTAGTCGAATCTGATTGAACCGGGTGTCGGATGACAGAAAATCTGGTTCACCAGCGACAGAGCCTTTTAACAAACTTCTTGATGAATGTTCGAAGAAAACAAAATCAAAAATTATTCTGGCGCTAGATATCCCCCACAGAAAGAAAACGGGGAATCTCCTGAGCGATTCCCTGAAATTAGTCGAATTTGTTTCTGATTTTGTCTGCTGCGTAAAGATCAATTTCCATTTGATCATTCCGCTTTCGCTTCATGAGATTTCGGCGCTGAACGATAGCGTTCACTCCGACGGATTGGTCTCCATAGCTGACATCAAGCTGAACGACATCGACAGCACCGATGTGGTTGCAACGGATTATCTCTGGGACTCCGGGTTTGACGCGGTGATCGTGAATCCGTTTGTCGGCTTCAAGGGAGCTCTCGATGAAGTCTACGAAACCTCCCACAAACTCGGAAAAGGTGTGATCAGCCTCGCGTACATGAGTCACCCGGGCGCTGATGAGGGCTATGGTCTTGAGCTGAAAAACGGCAGTTCTATCTTTGATCTTATGCTCGAAAGAGCAAATACCTGGGGATCAGATGGAGTCGTATTGGGAACGACGCGGACAGAAAAGATCAGGATCGCGCGTTCTAGGTTGAAGAAAGACATCAAGATAATTTCCCCGGGCTCAGGCGCGCAGGGCGGAGATGCGAGGGCCGCGATAGAGGCAGGAGCCGATTATTTGATATTCGGGAGATCTATCATCTCAGAACCCGATCCGCGAGCGGCGGCTAGGCAGATTTTTGAGACGATGATGCTTCCTTCGTGAGGAATGAATTAGCTTCCCGTAAAACGTTCTTCGCATTTTCGAACGTCAATCTGCGCAGTAGTTGCTCGAACGTGAGCCAATCATAGCCGGAATGCTCGAATGAGATACGCACCTTGCTCTCGTTAGTCTTGGCGAGGAAAAATATCACGCGTTTGTGGGCGAGGTTATCCTGCCTCCTGTAGTAGTACTCGATCTGCTTTCGAAAATTCGAAATAAATGAATCAACTCGTATTCCGGTTTCTTCGAATATCTCTCTCTTTGCCGCCTGCTCTTCAGTTTCTCCCTTCTCGACGGCTCCCTTTGGGAAGTCCCAGTGTCCGGCAGGATAATGGAGCACGAGAAACAGACGGGCGGACCGAACGGGATCTTCTCGAAAAACAACCGCTCCCGCCGACGTTTCCTCGATCATATTCTACCCTGTCTTGTTCCAAACAACTTCCAGTTTGCAAATCATATAAAAAATAATCGACCTTTCAAAACGAATAGTGAGTGCACTTCAGAGTCTCTACGAACGTACTTTTTCCTTTGGGAGAGCTTCGGTCCAGAGGAACTCAAAATAGTTCTTGGCAAAAGAAGCAAGACCAGCGTGGTCAGACCAGATTGCGAGAGCTTCTCTGTTCTCCGAGCTACGCCCTAACAACAAGATCACCTCGGTTGCATCCACGATGACTCCGCCCCCGAACATATTCTCCTTCATGCGCAGCTCCGCCAGCGACGCTATCTTCACCATCGATCGTTCGGCAACCTCTCCGCTCATCAAGATTCTGACATTTACCCCGGCAGCCTTGACGTTGGTGAGAGCGGGGATAACAAGTTCGACCACAGAATTTAGAGCAGGCGGGATTACGACGAGAAGTTCCTTCTTGCAGCGGTCGATCGATTCAGTTATCTTCGCAATGATGTTGTAGTCGCCGCGAATTATCCAGATGTCGGGCCTCTCCTGTATCTCCTTCATCTCATAGAGGGGCATCAGTTCGCTGAGAAGGTGGTCCTCATTTTGCTTCAGTTCGGCCTCCATCCTCAGGCGGAGAGCTTGAAGGGCGGTCGAAGGCGACTTTGGGAAATACCTGGTTGGTCGGCTGTGCTGGGACTCGACCCATCCCTTACGTTCGAGGTTTCCCAAGATTTCGTAAATTTTGGACACTGGAACGTCCGATCCCTTGCTGACCTCGCTTGCCTGAACCCCTGGATTAGAAAGCAGACTGATGTATGCCTTGATCTCATAGTCAGTGAGACCAAGATCCTGCAAGATTCGCCTGGTCTTTTCGCCGACGGGTTGCGAAGTCAAGATCAGAACAACGTAGATAATTCCCGCTTTTTAGCATAGCAGTTAGAAATAACGTAATTACTTTGGAGTCAGCCTGCGAACGTAAAGTATAGTTCCGACGACAATTACGAGCCCGATTATTATTGGAATGCCGTACCTCAAAGTGATGTCGTCACTGATATTTACTATTACAACGCTGCTGTTTCCAAAGACGATGTGGTTCTGGTAGTAGAATGTCAGGTTGCCCTTTCCGAACTCGTATGCGTTGGGCTGGCTGGTTATTATCGTGAACTGGTGGGTGGCGTTGGAGTTTGCAGCGATTGACGGTATAGTAAAGTTGGGGCTCTGACCGCTTTCGACTGTCAACCCCTTCGGAACCGCAATTCTAAATGTTACATCACTGATTACGACGTTAGACGGATTTTCGACCGTTTCTGAAACGACAATGTTGTGATCCTCCTCGATCTTGAGGCCGCTGAAAGTGAGATTTGCGCTGGGTAGGGCGTAGACCGTTACGTTGAATGTGTTGCTCGACGCCGTTTGATTTGTTCCCGCAAAGAGGAAGCTCGCGACTGCTGATGAAGCGTTGTATGTCCCCTGCGTCCCGGTAAGATATCCGTTTAGCGACTCGGCTAACGTCTGTCCGGCTCCGAGAACTGACTGGAGGGAAGAGTTTTGCGATGAAGTTATTTGCAGGAACGAATCCTGAACTATGCCGAGGCTGGCATCATAAACCGGCAGAGAACCGTTGTTGACAACATCAAGGGAAATCGTTACGTTGGTTCCCTGAAATCCCTCCGACGGCGTAATCATTTTAGTAGCTTTGACTCCTAGAGGAAGACCGTAACCCCCGCTGTAGTGGACTATGGTTTCATTATTCCAACTGGCAGAAATATTTGCAGGAGGGAAGATGAAATTCTGGTTCTGAGCCGTTACATTCATCGAATAAATGAATGACTCGTTCGAACTTCCCGGCAGTGATGAAATGTTGACGTTAACCGACTGTCCGCTGGAATGAAGGCTTGTAGTATTGAAGCTCTTCGAGAACATCAATCCGGTCGGAAAAGAGTCCAGGATCGAAACGTTCGACACTTCGTTCGGAGATCCGTTAAAGACCGTAAGCGTGACATTCGCAGATTCAGATGTGTTAGAAAGTTGAACCGACTTTATCAGGTACATGGCTGGCGTTCCCGGCGAACTGAAGCTGAAAACGGCGCTCATAGTATTCGTCGTAGTGTTGTGCGCAGCTCCACTCGCGTCAAACCAAGAAACCGGATACGATACGGTGGAATTTGTTGAAGTGAGACCACCCGAGCTTGCATTTGACAGGAAGCTCCACGTTGATCCAACGGGGAGGTTTGCTTTCTTCAGAGTCCCTGAAACTAGGTTGATTGCGGGGCCGCTACCCTTGTTTGTAATCGAGACGTTCACCGAAAAGGTTTGCCCTGCTTGAATTGTGCCGCTAGGCAGGCTCTCAGTTGCTTCGAGCAGGGGGGTATTTGCCCCTCCAATTACAATAGTCTCCGGGTTCAGGTATGCAGTTGCAGTCACAGTCTTGTTTCCAGCAGAACTGAACTGATAAGTGACTGGAGTTGCCGGTACATGTATTGTTCCGTTAGAACCAACAACGGTAAATGCGTAAGCGACTGTTTCCGTGGTGCCGGAGGAAAGGTTAGCATCCTTCCCTGTCTGTCCCACGGTCAGATTGAAGTCGTTCTTGTTATTGTAAATCCAAGAATCGTTGAACTGCACGTTATTTGCTGTCGGAGCGCTGGTTGGACTGACGTTTCTGACGTAAACCGTTACGGATACGTTCGCGTCGTGAGAAGGAGTCAGCGTAGGCGTGATCTGTCTGTAAGCCAGAATTGTGGGAAATGAAAAGTCCAAAGTTGCGTTAATGTTCGGGACTGTATTGGAACTATTTCCCGTCGCGGTCGCAGCGCTGGCGGTCAATGACGCAGAGAGATTGGAAAAATTATTCACGAAGGTGGCGTTTGACGCGCTGATCAGACCGCCCAGAACATGTATTTGTATCGTCGAACTTGTGGCATCCGATGAATAATTGTAGGCGCTCTGAATCAACCCGAGCTGGCTGTACAGCGAGAATGATGTTGAGCTGAGCGCCGCAAGTCCTCCATACGACAGCGAGTATTCTGATGAGCTGGAGGAATAGCTGAGTTTGAAATAGTCGAGATCGTTCGATTCGAGTTGTGATTCAGTGAACATTGAAGCAAATCCTTTTGCTGATTGCGGAATCAGGGGAAAGAAATACACATGGATCTCGGTTACGTATGAGATCGGGGAGAAGAAAGTAAAACTGCCGGAGGAAGACGCAATCTGCTCAAAAGCCAAGCCGAAGTGCTGGCTAAGCGAATTTGCAAGCTGGGACGCATCAGACTGGGAGGTGGTATTCACAACTAAAACCGCGCCATCCGGATAAGGTTCACTGCCCCCGAGAAGACCGTAGCCGTATTTCGTGAATATTTCGAACTGTGACTTCCAAGTATCGTAATGAGTTAGAGTGATCGAGTAACCTGAAACCGATGACGGGGGTGAAACCGAGCTAACGGTGATGTTCCCGCCAAATAGATCCACCCGCCAAAAAGTCTCGCTCGAGGTCAGATAAAGCGAAAGGTTCTCGGAATAGGGCGATGAGGTCGAAGGCGCCAGAAACTTTGAATTTGGGACTCCATTGCCAAAGGTAAAAACGATGGGTGTTACCAAAAGGGCTGAAATGGCTAGCACGAGAAAAACGATGCTGCTTGCACGCAATGCATTTTCGGAAAAAGGTTCCGAATTGGCGTTATAAAGTTTGCAATTTGTAATTCAGAAATAATTTTATCACGCAATGAATTTCTCAGTTTGAACTTCGTCTGCGGGAAGTGGTTTCTTCCGAAGGATCGTCAATTCCTCTCTCATTCAAAACGAATACTACTTCTCTTTCTGCATGATAGGGACTGTCCACCATTCTTGCGACTCTGTTTTTTCCCGATTTTCTTGCATAGATCCTGTATGTGCTGGTGTGGGCCACAACATTTCCACCGGTTGCTTTTGTCGGATCTCCAAAGAAAGTGTCCGGCGAGGATTGCACTTGGTTTGTCGCAACCACAGCAATGTTGTAGACTTCAGCTGTCCTAACTAAAGTATGCATGAATCTGTTCAGGCGCTGCTGTCGCTCGGAAAGGGTTCCTCTCCCGAGAAATTCTGCCCGGTAATGTGCGACTGCGCTGTCTACGATTGCGAGTCTGATTCCGTGGCTTCTAATCTGTGCGCCGAGCGCGCCCAGTATTAATTCCTGATGAGACGAATTGAAAGCTTTGGCGACTATGATCCCATCCAGAATAGCGTCAGAGTTCTGTCCGCGGGCCCGGGCAATCTCAGCGATTCGTTCGGGTCTAAACGTATTTTCCGTATCAACGTAGACCACGCTCCCGCCCAATCCTCCCAGGTCTTTCGGAAGTTGGGTCATGACGCACAGAGTGTGGCAGATCTGGGTCTTGCCGGAACCAAATTCCCCGTAAAATTCCGTGACCGCCTGGGTCTCGATGCCGCCGGCTAACAAGTCGTCCAAGTTTCTGGAACCTGTAGAAATTCGTTCTATCGCTTTCCGCCGCTTGTAGATTTCGGACGCGGATACGAAATCATCGTCGAAATACTTCAGCTCGACCAGCTTGGCTCTCGCTTTACTACAAAGCTCAGTACCGCGTGCAAGATCAGAGCCAATCGCATCCGCAACCTCGCTTGGCGACTTTACCGCTAAATCCAAGACGGTGGAGATTCCTATTTCGTTCAGTTTCGCTTTTGTTGCAGGACCTATCCCATCAAGTTCATCGATCTCAAGGTTGGCAATTATCTTGTCATTTCTCGGATCTGGCGAGCTCCCTGTGGCGTCGGATTCATTCGTTTCCTCTTTTGTCAATTTATGGAACACAACCTGATCAAAACGCAGAACTTTTCGGAATCTTTATTCAAAATTAGGGCTTTACTCTGCTAATCGTCCTGGGGAACAAACTCGTTGCTCGAATGTGTTTCAGCCCGCAGATCCACCTCGTGGTTCGTTCGGCCCCTATTCCAAATCCAGAGTGCTCCGGCATACCGTATTTTCTCAGTTCCAGATACCACTCGAAAGATTCGGTTGGGAGCTCCTGTCTTGCTATCCGCTCCATTAGCTGCGAATAATCGTGAATCCTCTGGCCACCCGTCGCAATTTCGCCGTAGCCTTCGGGAGCAATGAGATCGGCAGATTTCGTCACTTTGTCGTTGGTCTCTTCTGTCATGTGATAAAATGAACGAGCGGTGAGAGGGTAACCGGTGACAAAGAATGGAACTTCAAACTCCTTTGACACTAATCTCTCGCCTTCTGTTGGGAGATCCTCGCCCCATTCGAATAACACACCTTTTTTGATTGAGATTTCTCTTGCTTCGTCGTAGGTTATTCTCGGAAAGGGGACTTCCGGAAATTTGAAGCTTCGACCCAGGGTCTTGAGATCCTCAGCCCGGTTCACTCGTACCCTTTCCGCCATCGACTTGACAAGGTTCTCCTGAAGTCTCATGTTGTCATCCTGATCCGTAAATGCCTGTTCCGCCTCGATCATCCAAAACTCAGTCAGATGCTTGTTTGTCTTGGATTTCTCCGCTCTAAATGCGGGCTGGTAGATGAAGACCTTGCCCAGCGCTCCAAGCGCGGCTTCCTCATAGAGCTGTGCGCTCTGGCTCAGATATGCCTTCTTGCCAAAGTAGTTTAATTCAAACAAAGTGGATCCTCCTTCGACGGCGTTTTGAACGATGGAGGGCGCCGATATCAGAGTAAAGCCATTCTTGACAAAGTGGTCGAACGCGGCATAGACGATTTCCGCTCTAATTCGAATAACAGCAGACGCCTTCCTTCCCCTTATGGCAAGGTGCCTCTTGTCGTAGAGAAACGATAGAGATTTTACCGCGCTCTTCGTGATCGGCCAGTCTTCAGCCAGCGAGATTATCCAGAATCCCGTGACGGAAATTTCCTTGCCACCAGGCGCCCGTTTGTCTTCACGAATGATACCTTCAACGGCAACCGCGGATTCTCGAGTCGCCGATTCGAAATCAGCAAAAGATTGAGGTGGCACTTTGTCCTTTTTGCACGCAACCTGTATGTAACCCGTACCGTCCCTGATTGAAGCGAACTTGATCCCTCCGATCGAACTTTTAGTGGCGATCCATCCCATGATCGTTACCATGGTCCCAGCTGGCGAGGCCAAAGCCTGGGCGACGGTATGTGTTCGACTCTTGGGTCTAGTTGCTTCGTGAACAGTCATTCGAAATTTTCCTTTTTCCGGATCTAATTAACACTCGAGTCGTAGTCTGCTTTTGAATTATTCGCTCTTGAAACGGTGTAAGAAGGTGTTGCGTCGAGCCCGAAACCAATTCGGGTTGTCCCCGGAATCATGAATTTCATTATTCCAGCTTAATTCGGAAAGTGATGAGTACAAACTCAATGCATCGACACGTGTCCCCCGGGTGAATTCTCTTGAAAAACTTGGGCTCTGAACTGATAGACTAGGGTCCCGGGAACTAGCCACTGATCAGGCGGTGCTCCCGCCTTCATGCTAAGGTTGCAAAGAAAATCTTCAACGCTCCAATTGTATTCTGTAGCAACCTGAGGGAGCAATAGCCCCGAGCCGTACGCCCATCGTAGCATCAGTCCGTCCATTCCAACCTCGATTTTGTTCAAGAGATCTCTGGGATCTCTTACAGTAATTTCGACTGGTTTTGTCAATAAACTGATCTCAAGCAAAAGATATTCCAGCTCTGCGGATTTTACAGGAGTGAATCTGGGATCTTCAGCCGCGGCAGCAATTCCCGCATGAGTTAGAGCCTTTGAAAGCTCGTATACAGGTTCGGGAAATCCAATGCAGCCCCGCAATGTTTTTTCCGAATCGTCTAATTTCAAAGTCACAAAGCAACCCATTTTTTGCTTGAAGCGCGGATCGGACAACAAAGAAGTGGGGATCGTTCTCTTCTTGGTTTCCAAATATGTGGAAATGACATTTCTGGTCACTGAGAGCAGGAATGGACCGTCCTCTTCTCCGAACGTGGTGTCAAAGGGATTTTGAGATTTCAAATTTCAATCTACACATCATTTTTTTCTTGTTCTTGGAGCAGCATTTCGTTCACATCCTCGAACAATGCGTTTAGTTTATTCCAGTGGCTTCCCTTCCAGTAATTCTTGCCGCAGGTTCGGCAGGAAAATACAGGACTGTTTCTGTTCATCTTACCCGTGTCATAAAGTTCTCCATTGCACTGCGAACATCTGGAAACCAGTTGCTCAGTATGAATTGTGGTTGTTCCCGACATTTTAAGCACTTCAAAGAGTCTGTCTCGCTCGTTTGGAGAATCTATCAGAATCGAGTTAATGTTAGATCTCTTGGCAGATTTGAACAATTCAAAGTCGCCCGTAAGCAAGATTCTGCCATCTGCCATCGCCAATGTTCTAAGCTCGTCGTCTTCAGATTTTGGATCGTACACGGCATCAAATCCTAGGATTCGCAGCTTTCTTGCAAGAGAGCCGAGCATCCCATCCAAGAGAAATCTGGGTTGCTCTTTTTCCGGAAATTCGGAAGCTTGATCAATCGTGAAAGTACTTCAAGCCCCGTCGATAGGGTTCTGAAGTTCTTCTTCGGTTTTTCCTGTGGTACATTCCTCGCACATGAATCGGCCGTCAATTTCGAGCAGTCCATCGGACCACTGATTGCAGGAATCGCAGTATCCGGCGAGGAACGCGGGCTCTTTTGAGGCCTGACCAGTCATGATCATCGCCTTTTCCGAAATTATGTCGAAAAGCTCGGGCGTGATAGCAAGGATGTCAGAAATGGAGATAATCCCGACGAGACTGTTTTTGTAGTTTACACCCAGCCTCTTAATTCCAAACTTTCTCATCACCCGTGCTGCTTCAATAATTTCCCTCTCGCTTTCGATTGTGTACAAAGGCTTTGACATGACATCCTCGGCCCTGACTGAACTAGGCTTGGAATCCATGCTAACCACTTTTGTTACTATATCCCCGTCGGTGACTATTCCGATGGGTCGCTCGTTTTTGGTTATGACTACGCTCCCTGCTTTCGAGGCGGTCATTTTTTCGGAAACCTGTTTAATCGACTCGTCGGGATCTGCTGTTATGACTGGACTGTTCATCACTTCGCGGACGAGAACTCTAGTCCTCACCGATGAAGAAAATTTGGAGGGCATGGCACTTGTCGCCTGACTAGCTAATGATCAGCTGACCTTAGCGCTCTTAATTGTTTTGTTTCTCTGCGACGAATTTGTACGTCCCCGACGGTAGGGCTCTCATGATATCATCAAGTTGCAGTTTCTTGCTCGACTCTTTCACTTCAGATTCTTTTATCTTGTTGACAAGTTGCTGTTTCAGCCGCTTTGCAAAATAGCTCGCCTTCTCCTTTCCAGGGGCGATCCGAACAGTCGAATAGCAGTAATTTGCAATTGACTTTTCGGGCCCGCAAACAACCAGAAGCTCGCTGACATCCGCCGGCTTCTCTTCGTTCGAATCCTCTAGGCCTTTACCGTCGCCCTCAGGAAGGTCGGAACTTGACATTATTCCGACCGAAAGTTCTACTTTGACGTGACGCACAAAATTCTTTTTCCCCTCGATGAAAAATGAACCGCGCGGGAGATATTCGCCGGATGGAGCTCCCTTCTTTATCTGGTCGGGATAAACCCAATAAGCATCGGCCGAGCCAAGTTCGTCCTTCCAAGCTCGACTAAATCCAACCGTTGCTTGAGACATTTCCAGAGCAACGTCGTCTGACGGTGGTGTGGATTGCTGATCCCTATTTCGCAAAACGAAAAAAGGTGAGCCGTGCAGATCAGCGTGGAATACGATGTCATTCTTTGTCACGTACTTGTTGACGACTATGCTGTTTGAAGTGCTGTCCCTCCCTCCAAGCGCGAGCTTTCCGTTTGAAGTGACAAACCACCTGTACCTCTCGAACCACTGTCTCTCGCGACGCTCGGTGACCATTTTTCTTTCTGCTTTTTCTTCTTGCGTCCTCGTCTTTTCGAGTAGGTCTCCCTTTTGGTCCTCCAACTCGAGCATAATTTTCTCCAAGCTGCGCGTCTCCGAGTCCATACGTTTTGCCTCGTCAAACAATCTTGATGCCAGCGCGGTCCCGGAGTACGATTTGAGAAAGGACCTTGGCTCCGTCACGAATCGCGCTTGATTTCCAGAGTTCTCCGAGACCTCGATCAAATCGTACGACTTCAATTTTCCCGCAATTTCGCTTTCCGGACCGACAGTTGGGAGTCCGAGAGACATGAGCCTCTTTGCCTCCTCCCTCAATTCACTCGCCCACGCCTTGTTTAGTTCAATCTGGGAGGCTTGTTTTGCAATCGCGGAAGCGAGCTCGGAGGCCTTTGCGCGAGCCTTTTTGGAAACGAATCTCTTTCTATCAAGAACCAATGACTGGACCTGAACTTCATCGAGCGCCTCACTTAGGCTGGGAAAAGCACGGATTGTCGCGAGTCCCTGCTCGGAAAGTGTTTTCCAAGAATTGGGAACTATCTGACAGACATCAATATCCAAATCGCTGTCTTCATTCGGGACCAAGATGTAACCGGTGTCGCTGATTTGAAGGTCGGACCTTAGTCGATCACAAGCATCTGCGAGGGAATGCAAATCGTCTAGAAGCAGCGACTTTGCAGGAGTCTCTGGATCGACATTTGCTCTAAAGAATATTTCTTCAACAAATTTTCTGGAAGTCCCGACAGTTCGACCAAACCACCGGACGGCCGATAGAGATTCGGCGCCACCAATAGCCGTAGAATGCGCAGAGAGGAGTTTTTGAAGGTCAATATCTTGAAGCGAAATTCCCCTCGTCGGAGGCAGAACATATTTCTCTCCCACAACGAGACTCCTGTGCCGAAATGTTTGCGGATTTTCAACATCAATTATCGAATCGTTAGCTTCCGGGTCAGTCAGAATCAGATTGCCGTGTGAAAAAAATTCCGCGTACAAAATTCTCTTTTCTCCCTTTCTGCTTACGAAAGAGAATCTTGCAATTCGTTCATTGCCCACCTGTTCGACAGAATGCAGTCCGACTCTCTCCAAGACTCGAAGCCGTGAAACAAATTTTGTTGCCTGGGATATCGTGAGGTTCTTCGTCGTGATCCAATTGGCGAAAGACGAAATTGCAACCAACTTCTCGGGCTTTGACGAATGATTGAGCCTTATCATTGCACCTTGCTCCATCGAATAAATTCCGCTTACAAAATAGTCAGATACGGATTCGGAAATTTTTTTGCAAAGTAGATGAATTTCGATCGCTGAAATTTCCATAAGAAATATCGTTCCACGCTTATTTACAGAGAGAATTACCAGAAAAGAACCGAAACCCTAAAAAGATGTCGAGCACTTTCTCTTTTGAAAATCCCGATAATCGGTTGGGCATACGATCAAATAGGATCCATTTTCAAAAGATGAATTAAGTTGTCTCGACCTTCCAAAAACGCCGTTCCGTCCGCTCCTTCACTTGACCCATCTGTACAGAGGCAAAGGCTGGGCCAGTTGGCTTGGTATAGAGTGGGTTTTGGGGCACTAGGTGGATTTCTTTCTGGAATTCTTGGACTTGTGACGCCCATTGTAAACTCCTCATCTGTCGTAAACAACACGAATCAAATTATTGTAAATCCGAACGCTTACTATGGCATCTACATTGCCATAGTCATCTACTTTCTGTCATACTATTTCGCGAAATACACAATCCTGAAAGGAATAGCACCAAAAGACAAGAACAGACTCTTCACGCAGGGAATAGGAACGTACATCATGATGTTCATTTTTACTTGGATTTTGTTTAACACTTACAACTATTGTGTTCTATTCAGTGCTTGCCACATCTAGATAATACCAGATTGATTAATCTCGAAAATGATTTGTTGCTTTGATAGACTCGGCTGGACTAGAGTCGCGAGTCGTTGCCTGTCTATTCTTGAAAAGTGCAGCCTGTAAAGGGCGAATTCTGATAATACCTCTCCGGTCGTTTCGCCCTCCCCAAGATCTCCTCTTGATCTAACAGAATTGGTCAAAAGGACCGACACCCCTTTCTTGTTCGCAATGTAAGACAAGCCTCGCGCGTACAGAGACAGTGCCCTCTGTCTCGCGGGGATTTCACTTTCCTTAGGATAATCCGAGACGAAATTGGTAGTGATGTCGTCAACTATCACCAGTCTGCACTTCGAAAAAGAAGGTTCGGTCCCAATCTTTCGACTTATCTCAAACTGTTCTGCAGAGCTCCTTGCAGAAATAGTTGATATATTATCTAAAATCTTCGCAGAACCCAATGAACGATTCTCTGCGATCTCGACTATCCTCTCGGGTCTGAAGGACCCAGAGCAATCAACGAAGACAGACTTTCGTGCCTTCCTGATCAAATCTGTTGAGGAAATGAGATGTAGTTACAATATTTTGAAAACAGAACTGAGTCTTCCCAGTGCCAGCTGCTCCAAAAACATCAACAACACAGCAGACAGGGAGACCTCCGCCTAACAGTGAATCAAACACCAATGACCCGGTTGTAATTCTCGGGATTAAACGACGAGTGAATGAGAATTCGTCAGTCGGTTCTTCTGAATTGTTCAACGCGATTTTGCCTCAGGCCGAAGTAGCATCCATTCAGGATCGCTTAAATTTCAAAGTTGGCGCTGCAGGTAAAATATAGCCGGATAGGTTTTTATCTCGGAATTCGAAGAAAGCCGGCTCAAGGATTAGCCGGTGTCGCAGCAGGGAAAAAGGCCGCTGAACGTGTTGCAAAAGGCCATCAACAAAGAAGTATCAGTACGGTTGAAGATGGATCTTGAGTATCGCGGCAAAATGACTAACGTAGATCCGTACATGAATGTAATTCTAGTCGACGCAACCGAATACAGTGGCGGAAATCCTTCTGCCAACTATGGTAAAGTCGTGATCCGGGGTAACAACGTTCTTTTCATCAAAATCGCCAGCGGTTTCCAAGTTTAGGAAATCTTTACTTTGTCGATTTGACCGCTTACATACGAAACAGCATCATCAATTGAAGCCACAAAGTCAAACTTTCTCGTGAAAAACAAGATCGAATTCTCCACGTCCCTCCTGAGCATCTCTTTTGCGTTGGCGTGAGTTGTTGGTACAAACTGGGGCCAATCGATAATCCACGGCTTTACCCCATCATACAGTATGTTGAATTCGCTAATGTCTCCGTTTATCATGTCAGCCTTGTAGGCCTTCCTGATATTCTCGAGGATTTTTCTTAACAGCTGCTTTGGTCTCTTGATATCTTCTCTCGTACATTTGAACAGCATTGCACCGGGTATTTCTGACATCAGGACTGCGTGTCTGTCTCTCGCAACTAGTTCGGGTACGGTGACCCCTGCGTCTCTTGCTTGTTTCAAGCCGAGTGCCTCTATCTGTGCCGCGCCTACGTTTATCGCCAGCCACTGATGCTGATTTTGCGGATTCATGTACGACCTGGATCGTCTCGTAGATCTGAAACTAATCCGACCTATTCTATAGAATTTGATGACCAGCTGTCTCCCGCTTTCATTAATGACCTCATACACGTCCGATTCCTTTCCCATGCCGATGGATCTCCCCATACCAGAGACAAGGTTTTTCTTCACGAATGAATTTAGGGCGAGAACGTCCAGCCCGGCCGTATTCATAATATAGCCGAATCTAGTCCTCATAACGAATCCGATGTAGTTTAAGCGCCCCAGCCTGAACTCTACCTGATCGCGATGGAGCATACTGTCTCGTTCGATCAATTTTATCGGAACGGATTCATGATCTGAAATAGATTTTTCAATGGCGTGTAAAACAGCCCAGTCCTCAGGTTCCAAGTCTTTGATCGCTTTGGCAGCAACTTGCGCAGATGACAAACGGATTGGATGGTTTCTCGGCTGCTAATAATGGCTATCGAAGCAGGAACTTCACGGCTCGTCGCCGTGTCATCTGAATCTTCCCTCCAAGGCGCTCCAATTTATCAGGAACTCTTCCAAAACAGTTAATTCTCGACTTTCAGAAGACCGCTTAATTTTGAGCAGTCAGAAGCTTCCTCAGGGAAAATTGCCGATCGAAATATTGGAGCCGATGCTTCGATCAATGAATAGTAGAGGTCTGGTGGTTGCTCCCAATATTGGGATCGACGTCGGCGTCACTCGATCTAAGGGAAAATATCTAGTGTCATCTTCTGATCCAATTACAGGAGCTGTTGAACGGATCGGATGGCACGCCGTGAATGTTAGTGCGAATGACGTGGCAACTAGCGGGATCATGCCAGATACTTTGAACATAATCGCTCTCTTTCCCGAGGACACTCGAAGTGATGCAATCGTCAAAGTCATGGACGAAATAAACGAGACCGCGTCCTCTCTCGGAATTACCGTAGCAGGTGGGCACACGGAGATTACTCCCAATCTCAAACGGCAAATAATCATGGTCACTGCGTTTGGATCGGGCGATAAGTTCGTCACGGCGGCCGACGCAAAAGTCCACGATTCTATCTTGCTGACGAAAACGGCAGGAATAGAGGGAACGTCCATACTTTCGAGACTGCCGGCAATTGCAAGATTGGTAGATCCCAAGATATTGAAACGGGGTCGAAAATTATTGGACAAACTGAGCATAATGAAGGATGCCAGCGAAGCTTTCGCCACCGGAAAGGTTCACGCGATGCATGATCTAACCGAAGGAGGAGTGATTGGGTGTCTCCTGGAGATGAGCTTGGCATCCGAGCTTGGATTCGAGTTATTCGGAGACCGTGTGCCTTTGGACAGCTCGACAAAAGTCATTTGCTCAAAGTTGAAAATCGATCCGTTGAAACTTATAGGATCGGGCTCTTTGCTGATCGCATGTGAAAAGTCGGATGTTGATTCGATTGTGAATCAATTGAAAGCTGAGAAAATTCTTTGCACCGAGATCGGAAGATTCCTGCCACGAGAGCAAGGCGAGTGGATCATGTCTGCTGGAAGTAGGCGGAGAATCAATGAGAAGTCCGTTCAGGATGAATTGTGGCCTGCTCTAAGCAAGTACGGTAACCTTTCTTGAGGCGGCGGCCTTTACGAAACTAAAGTCACTCGGCTCCGGTTTCCCAGGCCGGCTAATGTATTCGGGATGGTACTGAGTCGCGAAAAAGAACGGGTGTTCCCTGATCTCTAGAATCTCTGTTCTTTTTCCGCTGTCGCTAAAAGCCGAGAAATGCATCCCAGCCTTCTCGAATAATGGCAAGTACGATTGGTTCAGTTCGTACCGATGCCGATGCCTCTCTCGAATTTGTTGCTTTTGGTAAATCCTTGAAGCCATCGTCCCGTCAACGATGTTTATCTCGTGCCCTCCTAGTCTCATCGAACCACCGAGGTCTTTTACCTGCTTTTGTTCGGGAAGAAGGTCGATTACGGGATTTTTTGTCGCAGAATTCAGTTCGGTCGAGTTCGCGTCCACGAGTCCTAAAACAAATCTAGCGAAAGAGACTATCGCCATTTGAAATCCAAAACACAAACCGAGATACGGGATCGCGTTTTCTCTCGCGTAATTAGCTGCAAGTATTTTTCCTTCGCTTCCCCTTTTCCCGAATCCTTGTGGGATCAAAATACCATGGTACTCGGCCAGTTTGGATATCGAGTCGGGACTTATCTCGAACTCTTGCGAATCGACGTTTTCGACAATTACACTCAATCCCTGTTGCGCTCCCGCGTGCGACAGCGCCTCATTAACCGAGGCGTAGCTGTCTGTTAGCGAAACGTATTTCCCGACCATCGCAATCTTTATCGCGTCTTTTGTAGTGACGAACTGGTCCGCCACTTTCTGCCATGCTTCGTAGTTGAACGTGTTCGGGGTCAGTCTCAATTTTTCACAAATGGTTTCGACTATGCCCTCTGAACGGAGAATCTCAGGTACCTGGTAAATCGACTTTGCATTGGGATTTGAGATAACACTCTTCAACTCGACACTGGTAAATAGCGAAATTTTTTCGCGGGACTCCTTCGTCAGCTTATTCTTGGATCTAACAACAATCACATCTGGCTGTATACCGATTCTGCGAAGTTCCTGAACGCTGTGCTGGGTAGGTTTTGTTTTCTGTTCGCCCACAGTCTCAAGTACAGGAGCTAAGGTAACATGAACAAAAACAGAATTGGATGCACCCTCTTCGAGTCTCATCTGTCTGAATGCCTCAAGAAATGGGAGGCTCTCTATGTCGCCGACCGTGCCACCGCACTCGACGAGCAGAATATCGGTGTTTGCTTGATTAGCTACATGTCTGATTCTTTCCTTTATTGCGTCGGTTATGTGCGGAATGATCTGGACGCACTTTCCGAGATACTTGCCGCTTCTCTCTTCTTGAATGACCTTGAGATAGACTGACCCGGTGGTCATGTTGTGATCTCTAGTTAGATTGACGTCCAGGAATCGTTCATAGTTGCCGATGTCCATGTCGGTTTCGCCACCGTCATCGGTCACGAAAACCTCGCCGTGTGCCACGGGGTTCATGGTACCCGCATCGACGTTGAGATACGGATCTATTTTCAAACAACTAACAGAAAAGCCGCACAACTGCAGAAGCTTGGCTATCGAGGCTGAGGAGATTCCCTTACCAAGACCAGACATGACGCCTCCTGTCACAAAGACATACTTGCGGGGCGTGGAAGAATTGGGAGAAAGCGTAGAATATTCAGAGACTGCGGGCATAATTTTGATTGTCAGCTTAATCTTATATTCGTTTCCGTTTTGGAGACCCGATGTTCTATCAAAGAATCATTTCGCTCTCCCACATGATTGAAGGATCTATGAGTTCCTCTTTTATTTCCATCTTCCTGTAGTAGGCTTCCAGTGGAGTTTCAGCTCTCTCCAGATCAAGGGCTCCGTGGGGCTTGATGCAGTTGTACCAGCGTACACACTCCTCAATCGGAGAGAATCCCTTCGCGAGTCCTCTTTCAACCGTATCAAAGAGCTTCTCCAATTTTCCATTGGTTTGGGGATGTCTCACTCTTGAAAGAATATGTTTGATGTGATTCCTCATCAGATAGAGCTCGAATTCAGTGAGACCTTTCGTTTTTGTTTCAGCTTCGACCGCATAGAAGGATGTACCTCTGTCTGAGAGGATTGATGCTGGTCTGCCATGTTCCCTGATCGCTTCCTTCAGGACGCTCACTGCATTTTCAGACGACGGAGAGTCAAACACGCCATAACCCAGGATGTACCTCGATGCGTCATCCTCGTAGATTACCAGCCACTTGCCCCTGTATACTGACGATTTCATCTCGTGCCAATCGACGTGCCACAACGAATTGGAATGCTCCCTTTCATATCTGATCCACTTGCGCTTGAAGCGCGTCCTTGCTGTATTGTACAACAATCCTTCCTCCTTCAATACGCTATAGACTCGCATGTGGTTTGTTTCATCGATGCCGTAATCTCTCTTGAGGATTGAAACGAGGTAGCAGGCTCCGACGCCAAACTTCCTTGAAGCTTCGATGATCGCATTCCTCTCCTCAATTGGGATCTCGATTCTTTTTCTGCCTGCCTTCTTGAGAGATGGTATCTCTCCGGATTCCCTGTATTGGGCATAAAGCTGCTCCACTCTTCTCACGGTGATGTTCTGGGTTGATGCGATATCCCTGGCTGCAAGGCCGCTCTCTCTAGCCTTGACCACCCACACCACCTTTTCCTCTGAAAGCTTCTTGACCCATAGCCATGCTTCTTCCAGATGCTCCTCCAATAGTCCCCCAGCCTAACCTTGTTGACTATGGAGCGAAATAATTGTTTGATAAGAGAGTTTTGGAGACCCGAATCCAAGATCAATTTCATGCGGGGCCCATCGGGGAAACGAGATCCGCGACATCCCGCTGGCATCGTGATATCCGTTCAATCGTATCCGCAAGGTGAAGAACTTCGGGAAGCGAACCGTCAGTAAAGTCCCTGAGTCCCGTTATCAACCTCTCCAATCTCAGAGAATCGTCAAGTACTCGCTGCGCGAGTTTGAAGTCTCTCTGGATAAAACTTCTCACCGCGTTGGACTGGATCGTGTCGAGGAGATTGCTCACTTCAGCCATTTGGACTTGAAGGTCTCGACTGATGCGACCGAGCCTAGGTATCGAATTGGAAAGTTCGACGGCATAGTCTCCCGCAGTCTCCAACGAGCTTGCTGCGACTCGATAGTCCAGGCAATCAATCGCAGACAGACCGAACTTGCTTGCAGAACGTGGTTCTCTTACCGCCGTTCGAATTAGCCTGACCAGCAGAAAATGGAGTCTGTCCACCTCGTCGTCCCTTTTAGCCACCGATTCAAACACAGTGGATTCGCTAGAAGTAAGCTGCCTAATGGTGTCCGAGATCATTGCTCTCACTATGGAGCTTATTCTTCGAAATATCTTGCTGGGTTCGACGACTGTGTTGTCAACCAGAAATTGGCTGGTAATGCTGTGTGCATCTTCTTCAACTACTTCTAGTCCTATCAGAAGTTTTATCGACGAGATTATTCTGTCTCGATCCCGTGGAGAGATTCTAATCTGACCGCTGACCTTGATAAGATCGTAACCCAGAAGGTATGCGGCCGTTACTTCATTGGAAACACCCTCGTTGCTGAACTTCGAGGGATACTGAATCTCAATTTCTCGCCCCACATGTTCGTCGTTGGCTTCCTTCGTAGGGTAAATTAGAAGCCCTCCGTCCGATGATTGATCTATGGTCACAAGAGAGCCTTTCTTTAGGGCTGCACTCCGAGCCCACTCCTTGGGCAGAGATACGAGTAGAGTTGCTCCTCCCATTTCCTGCAGCTTGCGCATCTGCATATCTAGATAACTCTAGAGATTTTAGATATAGTCTTAATATATTGCTTATGCATCGACTATTATTGTTGGTCGCACAAACAAAAAGTCGGTCCTCTTTAGTTTCTACTGCAGCGATCTGCGCGGCACTTTATGCAGTTGTTAACATTGCAACGAGTTTCATCCAGACTCCTTTCGGAGTGGGTGAATTTAGACCCGGAGTAGTAATTCCAGCTTTCTTTGCCGTAACCGCTGGACCTCTTCCTGCGGCCTTAGGAGCTGCTATTGGATCGTTCATCGGTGACATGTTGTCGCTTGTTCCAGCTGGAAAGAGCACATTCCTCTGGGCTGTCGGAGGAGGAGGAATTGGCAATTTCCTAGGATTCCTCGCTCTGGGGTGGGTTTACCAAAAAATGAAAAGTTGGAGGGGTTTTGTCCTAGGGACCACGACAGGACTGTTCGTTGGGAACTTGGTTGCCGCGGTTGGCGTTGTATTTCTAGGTTTGTTATTCCTGCCTCTTTCCGCTTTAAACCCGTTTCCCGGAATGAGTAGTATATCGGCGGTAGGATGGGTGATTGGGCTTCTTCTTTTTTGGTTTGGGACGATGTTTCCGTTTGTAATAATTCTCGTTCCACCACTCATCCGAATTATGAGGCCATACGCAAGCCAGTTATCCGTCGGTCGTGAGTATCCCAACCTTAGTGAACCGAACAAGAAAATTGTTTGGACATGGTCGATATTGGTTGCAATTCTGGTGTTAGCCGGACTCGCAGTAGCGCTCATTTCGGGATTGACAGGAGTCAAGACGGTTGTCAGTGCCTTTGGAGGATCGGTCAATTGGGAAGTCTTGTTCGTTTTTTCTGCAATAGCTGTCCTTGTAATTGGAGCATTTCTACCTCAGATATCTCCACGACCGAAGATGAGTACCGAGCAGAAATCTCCAGCATAACTTGAAACTACCAGTCCGTAACAAATGCCCGTAGAATTTAGTCCGAAAACATCGAAGAAGTGCTACGTTCCATCGGGCGTTTCCAGTTTTTTCGAAATCTGCGATCGCAATCAAGATGGGACAAAAATCCGAGATCCTCTCAGAATTGGCGCCAGAGGAGGGGGATTCATAATCAAAAAAGGTACGACTACATTCGTATCGTCAAATTCTAACTTGAAAAAGGACGAAATAAGGTTCGCAGGGCGAATAGCAAAGGGTGCCAGAACTTCTCTTCGAGTAGTTCAACTAATCCGGGAAGAATTCGGGATTCCGCCAGTTCAAGTATACCATGAAATTACTCCTCCAATCGGTCAGGGGTTTGGAACGAGCGGAGCCGGAGCTCTGGCTACTTCGATTGCAATTAGCGACCTGTTTAACCTCAAATTCACGCTTTCTAGAGCATCCGGATTCGCCCATACAGCAGAGGTGCAAAACTTGACCGGTTTGGGGACCGTTGTTTCGCTTGCCTCGGGCGGGGGCGCCATAGGACTAGTGACCGAGCCTGGCAGTTACTCGATTGGAAGGACGGAAACAATTCTAGCCGATTACAATGAATTTTATCTTGCTTGTGCCACTTTCGGTCCGATCAGAAAGTCGCCCATTCTTTCGAAAGAAAGTACTCGCGACAAGATAAACAAGTTCGGAAGAATATCTCTTGAAAAGATCCTTGATGATCCAACTCCTGAGAATCTGCTGAAACAAGCGAGAGTCTTTTCAGAAAAAACAGGTCTAGCTTCGAAGAAGTTGCTGGAGCTGTCCGATAAGGCGGTCGATTCAGGAGCGTTGGGGGCCACGCCGAACATGATAGGTAATGCGATACACTGTCTGGTCGAAAAAGCGCAGCGAAGAATATTCTCGAAACGGTTTTCAGAATTTATCCCTCGCCACGCGATATTCGAATCGGACCTGATTCAGAGCGGGCCGCGATTTGTTTGAGAACCGGTTTCAAATCGGCACAATGTTTAACATCTTCTCAAACGTAGGGACGGAAACGGCCGTCTAGCAAATTCATCAAAATACGAAATAACGAGAATATTTGATGGCAGCCATTCGAAAAATTCGGGAGTGTTCAGCGTCTTGGTATATCTCAAGAAAATTGAGACGAGAGGTTTCAAGTCTCTCGGATCAAAGTTAATGTCGATCCCCATCGAAAAGGGCTTTATCGCAATCACAGGACCCAACGGTTCGGGCAAGAGCAACCTCCTGGACGCTACGCTATTCTGCCTTGGCGAGAACAGCGCGAAGACTCTCAGAGTTCCGAATCTCGGTGGTCTGATTTACGATGGTTCTGTCGAGGAGCAGAAGCCATCTTCCACGAAAGTGACGCTGCAGTTCGACAATTCAGATCGAAGGATTCCGTTGGATAGCGATTCCGTCACAATTTCTCGCGAACTGAAGCAGAGCGGCGAAAGCATCTACTCGCTCAACGGGAAGCATATCCAGCGCAACAACCTGTCAGAACTGCTAGAAGTTGCTCTGATCACCTCCAGAGGGCTGAATATCGTCCTTCAGGGCATGATCACCCGGATTTCGGAGCTTATTCCTGACGAAAAGCGAAAACTCATAGAGCAGATGGTCGGAGTAGCGCAATTTGACGAGAAAAAGGACCTCGCCATGAAGAATCTAGACGAAGCGGACAGGAAGCTCGAGGTCGCGATGGCAAAAATCGGCGAGATAAGGGACAGGGTCCAGCAGCTTGAAGCGGAGAGAAACGATCAGCTGAGGGTAAGACAGCTGGAAGAACAGGTGAGCTGGATGCGCGCGGTTTCCTTGTCTTCAAGGCTTTTCCGGGTCAAGGCGACAATCGCTCAGAGAAAGGCGATGGTCTCTGACTCGGGTACGAAGTTAGAGCAGATGCAATCACGGTTAACAGAAATTAGATCTTTGATCGATTCATCCGATCTCCAGAGGAGTCTGCTAATCAAATCTGCGATGGATTCCGGCGCTGCAAAGGTCGAGCTCGAAGTAGGTAAACTGACAAACGAGATCGAATCTCTGAAACGTGAAAGACTCGAAGCCGGCGACTACGTCGATAAGATCCGGCAGATAATACCCACGCTCGACCAGATGAGTTCATCTCAGCAAACAAGGATAATCCAGCTGGAAGAGCAAGTAGTCTCGCTCCAGCAGAAGATTGCGGGATTTGAATCTGAAAAACGCGATCTTGTTATCCATCAAAATCAGCTCTCCACAGATCGAACCGATTTCGAGAAGGAAATGGAGCTATCTCGAAAGCGGCTGAGCGAGCTACGAAGCTCCAAGGAACTGCAGGATCAAAAGCTTCAAGCTGCCCGGGACAGATACAACAAGCTGAATTCCGAGCTCCAGTCTGCTCGGAACAGAAAGTCTTCGACTCAAGAGAAGATCAAGTTTTTTGAAGAAAACCTGGCGTCGGCGAAGAAAAACATCCAGTCATTGGAAGACCTGCTGGGCTTTCAGCGCTCCGAACTAGATGATCTCAGGTCTTCGAGGGTCAAAATGGAAAAGCTCGGTAGGAAGGTTGAGGCGCAGCTCGGCATCGCTTTAATGATTCTCGAAAAGGCAACGGAAGCTGTAAGGGACTATGATTCGGAATTTTCCGCGATTGAAAATGTCGCGGGCGAGGACATTGCAATAATGAAGCTCGACGAGCTTGGACGGTCGAACGCGCTCAGAGGATACTATGGCCCGCTGCGATCTCTGGTCAGCTATGATCAGGAATATGCTCAATCCGTTACTGCCGTCGGCAAGGACTGGCTGAACGCGGTGATCGTAAGCGATCTCTCGGCCTTACTTCGAGTGACGGAAGCGGCTCGGAAGATGAAGATCAGTCGTTTGACGGCGATCCCACTTCGCGAAGTAGGCAAGATAGAAACTCAGGAGAAGTTGGAGCTGCCGGGAGTACTCGCCTACGTGTCAGATATCATAGATACTGACATCGAGTTGCGTGATGTCGTCGATTTTGTCTTCGGCGATGCGGTTATCGTCGATTCGGCGAAGAATGCTTTCATCTTGGCGAGGAAGGGATTTAGGGCTGTGACCCTCCAAGGTGATATTTTTGAGCCGGATGTTCTTGCATTCCAGACTGGTTATTCGAAAAAGTATCTTCAGGTTGCAACTCTTCTCGCCCAGCAACAGAGTGACGATGGGATCAGGAACGTTCTGACTTCGCTCCAAAAATTGATAGCGCGGAGAAGGTCCTCGATCTCGAATCTGCATTCGAAGGGCCAGAATCTGGAAAGTGGAGAGCACGAGCACGACCTCGAAATATCCAAGATCGAGACGCGGCTTGAAACTACCAGGCAGTTTGTCTCCCGCTATGCGGACGACACCAAACTTCTCATCGAGCGCCAAAAGCAATCCAATAAGGAAATTGCAAGAATTTTGAGTGAAATTGGTTCCTTTCAGAAAAGAATTTCTGCTTTGTCTCTCGGCTCCGACAAGTTAGGGTCGCTGCTTTCCGTTTTCGATCTGACAACGTTTGACGTGAAGTCCGGTGCTCTAAATCGTAGGCGTAATGATCTCGACGCCAAGATGGACAGAGTTTCGTCCGACATCAGAGAAACCACCACCGAGATAACGAGGATTCGCGGCGAGCTCGAGAACAACCAGAAGCCCGCTCTGGAGCGTCTTCGCGCTCAGAAGCTGGAGAGCGAGACGAGATTTGCCGACCGATCAAAGTTCCTGCTAGATACTGCGGCAAGGTTAGAGCAACTGCTTAAGGATCTTGATCAGCTGAAGATCAAAGAGGCCGAGACCCTTGACAGGGCCGCAAAGTACCAGCCGCTGCTTGATTCACTTGACTCCAGTCTAAAGTCGCTGAAAATGGAAGAAGAATCTGTTAGAAAGAATTTGGCTATTGCAGATCGGGAATATTTTTCCGCGAACAACGACCTTTCCAGATACTTGGAATCCGAGAGGAGTCTAGTTAGCGAGCTCGCAATGCTTGGGTACGCGGAACCGGTTGAGGTCTTTGAAGGAGTCGATGAGCTCCTGAAGGAGCTCCAGGCTGAATTCGATTCCCTGCGAATGAATGTCAACTTCAACGCCGACAAGAACTATCGAGAAATCTTTGAGAATTACAAGTACTCCTCCGTCAGGAAAAACGATCTAGAAAAAGAGCGAAACGCAATTGTCACATTCATCGAGACGATTGATTCCGAAAAAAGAAAGGTGTTCATGGACGCGTTCGAGAGGATCGATCGAGAGCTACGTGTGATCTTCGCGAAGGTGACGGGAGGGAGCGCATGGCTTGAAATTGAAAAGCCCGATTCGATTTTCGACAGCGGAGTCTTCCTCATGGCGCAATTTCCCGGAAAACTCCCGAGGGATTCGAGCTCGGTCAGCGGCGGCGAAAAAACAATGTCGGCGCTTGCGTTCATCCTCGCGATTCAGGCAGTCTTTCCCTCGCCCTTCTACGTGTTCGACGAAGTTGACGCGCATCTTGACAGCGTTTACTCCGGCAACCTTGCGGCAATTCTCGCAGAGCGGTGCGCCCACTCTCAGATCATCATTGTCAGCCTGAAAGACACCGTAGTTTCGAAAGCTACCTCGGTCATTGGAGTCTACATGACGCAGGGAAGCTCCAAAGTGATCAGGTACAAGAGCGGAATGGAGGTCGAAGTGAGAAACGAGTGAAATAGTGCCCGATCCACAGAGAAAGCGCGAGCTGTCCAGGCCGCCCCTCAACCTGCTTCTGAATCCCGACGGTAACAAGATCAACAAGCCGTGGGAGGTCGATCTCGAACGGCTGCTGAAGATGTTTATGGACATCATTTCCAGCAGCGAGTTTATTGATCTTCGGCTCTGCGGTTCCGCCGCGCTCTCTTCTGCTTTGATCTACAGGTTGAAGGTCGAGACCCTGTTTCTCTTGGACAAGATCAAGGAAGCGAGGATGCAGCGGATCGACATCTCCGGCGAGGTTCCGCTCATTCTCGAAATGCCATTCAGGCAGGAGATTTATTCGACGTCGATCGAGGATCTCGTCTCGACGCTAGAATCGATCCTCGAAGATATCATTCGCGGAAGGAGAAAGCAGCAGGAGAGAGCAAACATGCTTCTCGAACCGGTGTACTCCTTTGAGCCGGACAAGTTTCTCAACAAGATCTCCGAACTTGTGAACGAATTCAGAATCAGGATTCTCGCCGAAATCCGCGTCAAGGTCTCCTTTCTCTTTTCTGATTTTTCCGCTGGAAAAGATCCTCTTGAGAAGACCCAGTTTTTCATCTTCTTCCTGTTTCTTGCGATGGAGGGGACCATTGTGCTCGAGCAAACAGAGAACGAGGACATTCTCATTTCGGGCGTCCCGATTACTACGGTGTAGGGATGTAACAAAATGGCTTCAGTTTCCCGTGTTGAAGAGGAGGTATCGTCGAGTCCAACTGTCGAGCCAGATTCATCCATAGTTCTCTCGAAAGAAGCCCAGGCGAGAATCGAGGTGGCTCTCTACGCGTCCGGCCGGCCACTTACTCTCGACGAACTCTCCCGGGTCTCAAGGATTGTTTCGAAGAGAAGACTGAATGAAATCATGCGAGAGCTGGCTGGCAAAATCAATTCCACATTCGTCTCCATCGAGCTCAAGGAGATCGAGGGGCCGATGTACTCCCTACAGCTGAAGCCAATATACAACTCGATTGCTAAGCGATTTGCGACAAAGGCTCTCCTGTCCACGTCAACGCTGAGGACACTTTCTTACATAGTGTACCTGCAGCCGGTAAGTGCGCACGAACTGGTTCAGCGGCGGGGATCGCAGGCGTACTCCCATCTGAAGGAGCTGAGCGAAGTCGGCTTTCTGAAGTATGAAAGAAGAGGGAGGTCGAGAGTTTTCACGACGACCGATGCGTTCGCAGATTATTTTGGGCTCAGCCATGATCCCGATCAGCAGAGAAAGCAGGTCGCAAAGCAGGGACTCGTGTCGAAAGCTCAGACAGTCGAGAAGCAAGCTTCCCAGCCCATCGCCTGATCTTCAATCGGATCTAATCAATCATTTTCAAATGAAAAAATCGAACTCGGCGTTTCGAACTCTGTTTAAGCTCCGGACAGGTGAAACAAGCTGTTTCAATTGAACAGAGCTTGGACGCAGCTCTTCGGCCAAAAAGTGCTCACATGTGTAGAAACGTAGAAAATTCTTTTCTTAATGAATCAATGGGAATTCCTACATAAAGAACCACATCGCGGCCTCCCGAACCTCCATTGAAATAAAGAATGTGAGACCCCCGTCTCTGCTCCCTTTCCTAGTTGTTTCAATGTAGGTAAGGATCGGGACGACACCCTCACACGGTTTAGCGTAATACGGCGAGCTGGGCTGTCGACAATCCCGCAACGGATTTATCAATCAAGCATCGAGATGAATAGAGAATCTTGTCTCAGGGACAGCGTCGGCTTGCGGCCATAATGTTTACCGATATTGTCGGTTTCACGGCGATGGGGCAGAGAAACGAGTCGCTCTCGCTAGTTCTGCTTGAAGAGCATGACAAACTGCTACGCCCCATTTTTCAGAGACACAAAGGGAACGTGGTAAAGATGATAGGAGACTCATTTTTGGTGGATTTTCCGAACGCGCTGGATGCTACGAGGTGCTCCTACGACATTCAGAGAGCCGCCAGGGAGTTTAACATCGGTTTGTCGGTCGAAAAACAAATCCATCTTAGAGTGGGAATCCACCTGGGAGACATTGTCGAATCAAGCAACGGAGATATTTTTGGTGATGCTGTCAACATTGCCTCCAGAGTTCAATCCCTTGCGGATATTGACGGTATTTCTTTGACCCGTCAAGTCTACGACCAGGTACAAAACAAGATCGAGCTCCCGCTCGTAAGTCTTGGAGCAAAGTCGCTGAAGAACGTGGCCTCTCCATTGGAAATTTACAAAGTTCAGTTGCCTTGGGAGAAGAGCCGGGAGCTGAGGAACAGAACCCAACAGGCTAGCGGTCCTTCCATTCGTCAATATGAGTCCCGATCCCAATGATGCTTACTTCGCCGACGGCATGACCGAAGAAGTCATCTCGACCATTTCAAAAATTCCTTCGCTCATCGTTATCTCCCGTACGTCTGCGATGAAATACAGAAATACGAACAAGGATGCGAGGGAGATCGGACGAGAGCTGGGGGTTGCGAAAATCCTCGAGGGGAGCGTGAGAAAATCCGGAACAAGACTAAGAATAACCACCCAATTAATTGATACAACAACCGATCAACATCTCTGGTCGGAGAGCTATGACCGAGAGATGGAAGATGTATTTTCGATTCAGAAGGGTGTGGCAGAAAATGTCGCAGACGCCCTGAAGCTCAAACTGTTGGATTCAGATAGGAAGCTGCTTGGAAAAAGGTCCACTACGAATCCGGAAGCCTACGTCTTCTATGTTCGAGGGCTGTACTTTTTACAAAAGTATAACGGACCAGATTACAGAAAGGCTGAGGAACTCTTTCAAAAGGCAATCGACCTAGACCCAGAGTATGCCGCCGCAATTGCGCGGCTTGCTTACTGTTACTGTGGATTGGGATACTTTGGTTTCGAGCCTCCTAGAGAGGCTTATCCAAAAGCTAAGGAATTAGCCCTCAGAGCTTTGAAGCTTGACGATACAATCCCCGAAGCCCATTTCGCCATGGGCCGAGTAGCATTTTTCGATGCTCACTGGGAGACTTCAAGAGCAGAACTCACTCGAGCTTTGGAGCTAAACCCCAGCTATTCTGAAGCCCATACTTATTACGCCCTTTTTCTGGCCAACTTTGGTCATCATGAAGATGCGATTGACGAAGCGCGTAAGGGTGCGGAACTGAATCCTTTATCCCCTGCTTCAAGGGCACATGTGGGGACTGCATTGTCGCTCTGTGGGCTAAACGAGCTGGCAATATCTGAATATGAGAAAGCGCTCGAAATGGATCCTGATTTTCCTTTCATTCACAGCGACATTGGCCTTTCTCAAGTTTTCTTGGGAAGGTTTGATGAGGGAGTAAGAAGTCTTGAAAGAGCGACAGAACTTTCTGGTCGTTCCCCTTTCTGTCTTTCGAATTTGGGGTTCGCGTACGCAAAGGCCGGTAGAAGCCAGGATGCTTCGAAAATCCTAGATGAATTGTTGGAGATGCGTGCAAAGCGGGACATAAATGGACTCTTCCTGGCACAGGTATTTGCTGCCATTGGCAAAAATGCTGAAGCTCTCGATTGGTTGGAAAAATCTTATGAGGAGCATACCGTGATCGGGGATCCGCTTCTCAACATAGACCCGGGATTTGCTTCCTTTCATGGGGAGCCGAGGTTTAGGTCATTGGTAGCAAAGCTAGCACTTCAAATGCCGGAGGACAATCCTGAGCAGTTTAGGAGAAAGCTCCCAGAGATTTTCCTGAGAGGTAAATATGCGAGGTAGGGGATTCGGACACGTATTTACTAGTAAAAGCCAATTCAAGTCCAAATCTCTGGGATTTCAAAGCCACCTGAGGTCATTTCTTGGATTCAAAATGAATAGTTTGATTTGACCCAAATCAATCACGAATTGGTCGATTTCCTCCCATCTTTGAATTTAACCAGAACCCAGTCAGTTCAACTCTGAAGCAATCGAAGGATGCGGTCGCCGGTTCTTATACATACCCTGCGTCAAAATCCGTCTGGTGAGGTGTACTGGAGATGCGATCTACTCGGCGAAGCTTTCAGTGAATACAGATCTCTCAAATCGGGAGGATCTGCTATCCCGGTAGTTCGAGCGGACCGCTCGGAGGAGGAAGTTTATCCCATCGCTTTTGTTAGACATGGATTTGGCTTACTATTTCACGTCGGCTTTACAGGAGTCAAGTTCTGGCCCTGAGGGCGTGCTCCGGTTTATTCAGGTACGAAGCAATATCGACGTCCATCGTTCTCTTGATGATCGACATGCAGAAATCAATCGTAGAAATATTCAGGCCGTAGAAGGTTCTATCTGAAGATCCGTAAAACAATAGCCAAGAAGATGGGGCTTCAAAAGTATGAGCTAGTAGAATTGCAGAGACGAAAGAAGCAGATATTGAAGAGATTGAAGCAAATTGACCGTCAAAGAAACATCGAAGAATCCGCTAGACGAATACGAAGAATCGTTGCATGATCTATGCGATCAGCTCTCCTCGGACGAAGGATTAATTCGAATCGTTTCTCACCTTGCTAAGTCTCGTCAAGAACTAATCGAAGAGATTCACAAACTTCCAAGTTTCTCAGTTGCCCATTTTGCTGATGGTTTCATTTCTAAGGGAAGTTCTGAAACTGATCGGAGTGAAATCAGAACGAGCGAATGGTTTCATTTGTTGCGGTTCCGAGTCATTTACGGAAGCAAATTTCGGTTTCGTTCATCTCGATAACGGGAAATTTCCCTTAGTTTCGCTCGGTTAGATTAGCCCCGCTATTTGCTCTTATCTTCCAGCTCTCCCGCGTCTTTTTCTTATGGCAATCCTCGCATTGCGACTGTAAATTATCTAGTTCAAATTCTGGGCCGCCATCTATGATTTCTATAATATGATCTATATCGGTTGCTTTTTTACCGCACTTTTTGCATTTGTATCCATCTCTCTGTAATGCATTATCCCTCAAATCTTGCCGAGATTTTATCCAAAAGGAAAAGTTATTTCTGAATTGTCTATAGCATTCTTCAGAGCAACATATTATCTTTCGATTGTTTTTCTGCTTAAGGCAGAATGAACAGATTCCCAGCTCATGCGCCAATCGTCTTCTTACTTTAGATTCTCTTGCTTTGTTTGGGCCGAATATCCCAATTCTGGAAAAATAAAAGGGATTTTCTATTTTTCGCCCCGAGAAATGACGCGTGCTTCCGATATCAGATTACTTGGATCTTGATCTGATCATCCGGGATATGGAGTTAGTTTTTTCCGTATCAAACGTGCTCTCAATTCCGGTGAGAACTACCATGACCCTGACCTTTCCCTGCAGCGTGGGGTCAACTCTCGCTCCCCAGACGACTTGCGCCTTTGCTGGAAGAGATCTCGTGACCATCTCTCCTGCCTGGGTAACTTCGTCCAGAGTGATGTCGTCACCACCAGAAACGTGGATCAGCACACCAAAGGCCTTAGTCGCATCCTTGATATCGAGCAGCTGAGCATCGAGCGCCATCTGAACGGCTCTCTCTACTCTCGATTCGCCAGTAGACTCGCCAACTCCAATCGCTGCGATTCCTCGCTTCTCCATGATCGCCCTTAAGTCCGCAAAGTCGATGTTGATCAAACTCGCGGTTGTAATTGTCTCGGTGATTCCTTTGACAAATTCGCCGACAAGCTCGTTTGCAACTCCGAGCGCTTCCTTCAATGGAAGATCACCTGCAACTTTAGCTAGTCGGTTGTTGTCGATGACAACGACAGTGTCGCAGTAACCTTTCAACTTATGAAGTCCGTCCTTTGAGCTCTGGAACCTGAACCTTTCAACTGCAAAGGGAAGAGTAACTACTCCAATTATCAGAGCGCCCGTTGGTCGAAGAGCGTCCGCAATAACCCACGAAGCTCCGGTACCGGTTCCTCCTCCAAGTCCGGCTGCGATGTAAATTATGTTTGATCCAGCAGTGTCTTTCTTGACCTGCTCGATTGATTCTCTAGCAGCTGCTACGCCTCTCTCCGCATATCCTCCTGCTCCCATTCCTCGAGTTGTCTTCTCCCCGAGCAGGATCCTCCGATCTGCTTTGATTATGCTGAGGTGCGTCGCATCAGTATTTGCCGCAATCAATTTCGTGCCGGCTATGCCGCCCTTCTTCTGCTTGACCCAGGAGACGATGTTGCAGCCTGCGCCGCCGACTCCGATAACCGAGACTTGGGGTCTTGCAGATCGCACTATCAGCTGCAATCTTTTCGTTTTCCACCATTTCGTCCATTCTTGCTGCTGTATCAACATCATAAGTTGTATCAGATGGCAATTCTCGATTTTCCTTGAGTATATGAAATACTATGCAGATTAAATCAATTATGAATTAAGAGACAGTAGCAGAAGAGTAAATCCAATATGTGGTTTATCTGCTGAATACTTAGGGCGTCTATGTATCTAGGATTCATATAAAACGCGACCCGACATTTCTCAGCAGCGAGCTTACTACAAAATGCAACAAACAGTGCCTAATCCAACTAAATTAGTCATCAGGAGCAATTGAAAGTGAAGTATTATCCAACCAAGGTCTCATCTTTGAGCAGTTGTTTGATTTTGGTATATAGATTGCCATTGCCTAGTTCTTCTCCTTTTCGGGTTCCATTCCAGTTCATCACTGGTACAGTTTTTTGCGTTAAAATGGAGATGACCTTGATATAAGACATTGGCCAAGAAAATCATTGGATTTATACCAAAAATGTCTATTTGGTGCCCTAACTTCGATCTGATCTAGGTATAGCCTAAACTAAAATGCGATTCGGCCAATTTTTCCTTCCTACGGTCTCTACTACTTCAGTCCAGACTACGTCTCTCACGCCTATCATAGTCTTTATTTTCTCGATGAGATTGAGCAGTTCGCCATTATCTCTGACGAATACTTCAACCCTCAAGTCGATTGTGTGTTCTCCAATCATTCTGGTAACAGATGTAACCTCTTTGCGTTTCAGTAGCGCTTTCCCTATGCTCATTGTCTCTCTACCTTCAGTATAGATGAGAAGATCAATTCGTCTCCACCCAAACTTCGTTGGATCTAACGAATAATCTTTGATGAGACAAGTTTCTTCCAATCTCTTTCGTTGTTCTCGGATAGAACCTATCGAGACTTTGAGCTGACGGGATAATTCAATAGAGGACACCCCTCCCTCAGAATCCAGAAGAAGAAGTAGCATCTCCCTGTCAGCTTCTGAAAGCTGAGAAAGCATTTTGGCATAAAATCAAAAAATGCCCAAGATAAATATTTGGGATTCTGTTTCGTTATCAGAGGAACGAGAAGGCGTTTCGGGTGAAAGAATTTAGGATCGAATTTTCAAAGTAAACTAATTACAGAACGAAGTGATTTGGAGGATTCTTTCGTCCGATAGTCTCTATCACTTCAGTCCAGACTACGTCTCTCACTCCCTTCATGGCCTTTACGTCTTCAAGGAGATTGAGCAAAATACCGTTGTCCTTTACAAATACTTCGACGCGCAAGTCTATAGTATGTTCTCCGATGGTTCTTGCAGCGTAGGTTACCTCTTCACGCTCCAACAATTCTTTTCCAATGTTCATCGTCTCGCCACCTTGAGTGTAAATTAAGAGGTCGATCCGTCTATATCCAAATTTCATCGGATCTAACGAATAATGCTTGATGAGATATTCTTCCTCTAATCTCTTCCTTCTTCTTTGGACGGTGCTCAAGGGAATACCGAGCTGCATAGACATTTCATGAGTCGGCATGCTCCCCTCAGAATCCAGAAGTAGCCTTAGCATCTTCCTGTCCAAATCCGACAGTTGCGAATACATCGCCAGGTTCAGCAGTTATAGTTGGGGAGGGATAGGTAAATAACTGCCTATAACAGTTTTCTATGCTATATAAAGTGACATTCCTCGTTTCAGACCGTCGGACAAGTCGTTTGCGTTAATGGCGATGGCATCAACGTCTTGCGATACTTCGGATTGTGGTAAAGGGAGATGCGCCTTTTTGCGCCTTTACCCCGTCAATATCATTGACGTGCATGCGCCACCGCTGCATCCACGTATGACATGTAGAACGCCCTATCGTTAGATCGATATGGCATTAGAAAAATATCCAACAATAAATCCATCGTTCAACGTTGTCCGTGTCTGAGGCACGTCCTTCATTTGCCACAAAAAAACAACTAGAAGAGAGAATAAGGGATCTATCTTCTCAAAGTGACGAGTATGTCATTCGAGCCGATTCTTGGATTACCAAAGGGTCAGGTCATTACTTACGAGTCGATGGATGGGACTATAGAAGTAAGAGCCGCAAAGCGTGAGGATCCAGACTGAGACTAGGGCAACGGGGTTATGAAAGAACAGTATTCCTCGTTCGTTCCTCTGTAAATCGTGATCTTTTGCCGCGAGAAGAACGCTATTTTTCTCAATTGGTTCAATGTCTCCCCAATTCAGGAAATCGAATGCGCCGATCCTGCAACCTAGGATTACATGATGAGACAAGTCGTTTGCTTTCCTTGTAGATTTCTGATGATTTTTGGAAATAAATTTAGGCGTTTGCTCGTAATCCGATATGTTGCGATCTTGTTAACTTCCCCTGGACGGATCAAATGGAAATCCTCAGGGAATCTTCGACATAGATGTATATAGTACGACATACCTATTACATATCTATGAAATACAATGACTACATCAATAACAACAGCGGGTCCAAGAAGATCCAAGCTAGATGTCAAGATCGATATCCTCCAGGCGATTTCGGAAGGAGCTAGCAGGCCAACACACATCATGTACCAATCAAACCTTTCATGGGCACCTATGCGGAATTTCGTAAAGGCTCTCGAAGAGCAGGGACTGGTCAGCTCGAGCGATGCGGAGGGCAGAAAGAACTACACACTCACCCAGAAAGGTGCCCGAGTTCTAGATACCTATGCAAATGTTAGAAGGCAACTAGAATCTCCTCAATTGATCGCACCGTTGGCATAAATCGTAATCTTTGGGGAAACCGCCTAATTTGATGAATGAGGGGTTTGGGCTAAAGCATGAATTCTCCCAAACACGTAATCCCCAAAGTGGTTTTTTAATCAAATTAGGGCACCCAATTCGCAATGTTGGTCAAAATCGAATGATTTGTTCAACCGATCATTCGTGTAGAAAGTCATGTTCCCTGCAACGCAAAAAATCACATTAAATCAGAGAAAAACAGGAATGGAATAGCATAAACGGCCTTACGCTATTGTCAAGCCTTCTTGAGGTTGGATCCGACATGCTAAAAATGATAACTGAGTAAGCCTTTGGAGTCATCAAGTGCTTTCTGAACTGGTCAAATCGGCTGCGAATTACCTTTCCTCAAGTATAACGAACTTCAAACTACCTTGAACTCAAATTTCTTTAACTTTCCTCTTTGGAGGGAAATTTAGATCCAGAGTTTATGCCTGGCACCGATATTATATTTACCCAAAACCTGGGCCCCTCCAAAACATTTCCTCATGTTAGGGCAGACGAAATCAATTGTTGGTCAAAACCCTTACGATAACTGAACATCTCGCACATATCTGAGTATACCATATACGATTCTGGAGACGTTATCTTCGTCGAAGACAACCTGCACATAATCATCGTAGAGTGCCTTGAGCTTGTCATCGGGTAGGTTCGGAGAGACGAGGTTGCCCACCATCACGACCTCCGTCTTGTCACCTTTCGGGATGTAGTATTGAAAGAGCTTCGAACCCGCAAACGGTCCCTCGAGATACTCGTAGGTCATCTACGGGGAAATGCGTTGTGCCCTTGTACTTTATCTTGACCACACCTTCACGACCACGGAAATCATAGCTCGCTCCAACTTCCTTGCACTTCGGACGTTTCGAATTTAGTTGCCCAACCATCTTTCTAATAACCTCGAGCTGCGCTTGAGCACTCACTGTTCCGCCTTTATACCAGGAACTACTAGCTCAGTTTGCTTAATTCATACCAACTTGACCCGAAACTCTCTCAATGTGCTCACATATCGCTTCAGGTATCTAATCTCAGGCTTCGGAAGGATTCCATGTGTCTTTCGAGTCAGAATTGCGCGAACGGCTTGATTGCGTTTGTGTCAATCAGACGTTCGGGATCGCGGCTGGGATTTTGAATGACTTAAGGCATACTCGAACTGGACAGTGAAATTTCTTTTAAGAAAGTCCTCAGAAAGAAATCGAAGCTGTTCCAACGATTACAGTCACGAGAAAGCCGAAGGTCAGAATCTCGAAGTAAATGCGGTCAAAAATCATTCGTTCGTCTGAAAAATAGCTAGCCTTAAACTGATCTTTATCGTTTGTTCGGGATTCGATATGATGCGATCTTTTGTTGTTCCGATTTAGGAAGTTGTGTCCCTTTCGATCAAACATAGAGTCCTAAGAGGTAACCGTGTTGCGTACTCATAACATGAATTGGTGATCAGCCGTACAGAATGCGAGAGCTTCTTAAAGTGACCAGAATGACATAATTTTGCCAACAATGATAACATCACGTCCAAGAAGATCCAACATGGAAGTGAAAATTGATATTCTCCAAGCTATTTTTGATGGAGCTGGTAGGCCGACTCACATCATGTACCGAACAAAGCTTTCATGGGCTGTCTGCAGGAATTTCATTAGGAGTCTCGAAGAATTGGGGTTGGTGAGCCCGAGCGATGTACGGGGCAGAAAAAATTACGTGCTCACTGAGAAAGGTGCTCGAGTTGTAGAAACTTATGCAAATGTATTAGGACAAGTTGGATCCCTTCAATTGATCGCGCCGCTGGCATAAATCGTAATCTTCGGGGAAACCGCTAATTTGATGAATGAGGGGTTTGGGCTAAAGCATGAATTCTCCCAAACACGTAAAAAAATCCCCAAAGTGGTTTTTTAATCAAATTGGGGCACCCAATTCGCGATGTTGGTCAAAATCGAATGATTACGTTTGTTAGCTCTTTCAATCTCGAAGTTGAGTCGCGTGTTTTCGCAGCGGATCAGAAAATCTCAATTCTGAATCGGACTTTCAATAAATGGGCCATTTTGCTCATGTAAGAAGAACTTCAAGATTATCCCAAACTTACTTTTCTGCAATTTTCCTCTTGGAAAGAAATTCGGATCCGAATCCAGAGTTCATCCCTGGCACCCGATCCGAATCCAGAGTTCATCCCTGGCACCGATGTGTATTATTTACCCAAAACACAGGTCCCTCCAAAACATTTCTTGTCACTTTAGGGCAGTCTAAATCAATTGTTGCTCAAAATCCTTACGATAACTGAACATCCCGCACATATTTGGGAAAACCCGTAAAAGTTTCTGAATAAGCATGAATCGCCCACTCAAAAGATCTAACTTTCTGCCGCCGATAGCTATTTTGCTATCACTAGTTTTTCGTCCACATCCATGTGGGAAGTTTTCCCCTGTCTAAGTGTCGAGAAAGAGGCTTAGTAGAAATGTCAGATATTGTTAATCTAATATCAACAGGAATCTTAGCGAACATCACTGGATTCAGACCCAAAATTCCAGGTGAAAAAGAATAGATGCAGATACAAGAACAAGCGCTTCCTATCGAACTAATCTTTGAGGAGTTGTTTGTCTCAGAGGACTATTCACGCAAACTGGCAGGTGAGCGTTTCTACCGCATGAATCCGACTCTGAATCCGTTCTGCGGATTCGAGGATGTGAATGCAATCGAAGTCATCTGGTCTGTGGAATCATACTGTGAACTATTGAGGTATGCGCTCCAGTAGTTTTCCTTTCGACCTCTCCTCGTTCTCCTTGAACAGCTCGACTTTACTTTTCGTTCCAAAGAAAGAATACGATAATTTTCCTTAGGAGTGCTTAATGAACTCGATAGTTCTTCGTTTTGCGCATTTACTTACGATGCGAGCAGCACTAGTTGGTGTTGGAACTCCTATCGGAGCTGGGCGGCGAGCGGCTTGGTTGGTTCCGACTTTTATTAGAAGAAGTATCTGATTCAGTACTCTCAGTACTCTGTCTTAGGGCGATCACGCCCTAAAGAAAAGGTTTGCGAGGTACGGGATTCGGACACGTATTCACTAGTAAAGATTGCAATAGCTCAGAACATTAAGATTTGAGTCAAAATGTTACTCTTTTTCTTGCTTCCAAGTTGGCCTCTTGTTCGTCTCTAGGCCAGCGTTTAGATGGTAGATTCGATCGAATCACCCTGCGTCGGGAAAACCAATTTTCTTCAGTTAAGCCTGAAATCTGGGGTCATGATGAAGGTCGTCGAAAGTTTGTTAGAAGCTGATCGCAACCAGATAACCAGAATGTTACTCGTAAGCTCTCTCCAGCCGCGTCAGGTTACCCAGAAGGAATCGCGAGATTGCCGTATTCGTCCAGTCCTATTTTCTTCAATAGCGCTACGAACCGCGGGTCAGAACGTATGACGTCATACATTGGTTCAACGTTTATGCCGGTCAACGAATCGTATTCCCGCATATCGTAGGCTTTTTCTAGGAGCCGGATGGCCTCGTCGTTCTCGCCCAATCTCTGATGAATAACAATCAGCCAATCCGACCTTACATAATGTGTCTTTGAAAATTCTTGGACTTGCTCTTGAATTTTCTTGGCTTCTTCCTTCTTTGCCCGATCTAGCGTATGCCCAAACCAGTCCGGCCAGCCAACCGTACGTCCACCAAGAATCGCCCATTGTCTTCACCTCGACACCACCGTACTTCCGGAAGAACTCGCGTAGCAAACTATTGTGCTTCTGTAGAACTTCAAGAGAATGCGTCTCATTTTCTTGAGATAGGGCACTGTAACCAACAATGTCAGTGATCATAATGGCGCAAAGCCGTCTCCCATCTTCGAATTTTCGATCCTCCTTTTGTCTGGATTCATCTTCAGACTTTTTCGAACGCTTCCACTTCTTGAGAAATTTCTTCTCGTTCGCGGTTACTTCGCTTAACCGCTGGTTCTCAAGCACGGATTTCCCTTCTGTCCTCCAAAAACTGGAAAGCAAAATCACATTCCACGCATCGTTCAACGTTCTAAATTTTGTAGAGAAGTCTCCAGCTGTTCACTTGTCAACTGGATCACGGAGTTGATCGCGATCGGTAACAGCGAAGTTCTTAGCGCTGGTTGTGGCGAATACTCCGAATCCTAGCTGTCCTATGAGATTGCAGGGAGCAAACTCGTCAGCTCTCTCCGGAAAGACTTGTTGGAGCCCAGCAGCGAGTCGCGCTGACTGGCGTGGTAATCAATCTGGCTCTCCATGAACTCCTCTAAATATGGGCAATTCAATTGGTGCGAGCTTTTCTTAGCTCTTTTCAAGAGCTCTAACGCCCTTTGGTAAATTTCTCGTACAAAATTATCATCGAGGAACTTGGCTAGGACAATCTCGTTTGACATTTTATCGGCTCCGGACTTTGCCCTTATCAGATGGAGGATTGTTGAATTGTTCAAGTTTCGCACGTGGAGGTCTTCCTCCCAGTCCCAGATATCGTCAACTATGCGCCAAGCCATGGAGAAAGTCCTCAGGAAGCGTGAGATCTCCTCTATCCTGTTTTCACTTCTAGCTAGTATAGCGACGCCAGCAAGACCTGGCAGCAATACAGAGACAACATACCGCGAGGAATCCCGAAGGAATTTATCCGACAAAGGCTCCGACCATGCGGTACAGATCGAATTCCATCTGTTGTATTTGGCCGCGTCGGCTCTGCAATATGAAACGATATCCCAAAATCTTGATTTGGGAACGAAAAGTTCTCTTTGTAGTTTGGCGCGCATGTTGGCATACTCGCCGGCGAGCGCGACTAGTATTGCGCGATCCGCTTCGATTTGGCGATCCAGCAAGTCATCTGCAATCGTAACACTCAGGCAATCGTAAACTCCCGAAAGAGCGAGCTTGCGAACATTCGCAAGCTCTGATTTGGGAAGGGCATTGGCTAACCAGAAGATCGAGTAGGGAAATACTCTGCCAAGCTTCGCTTCCTTTGGAACCGCATTCGTAAGGATCTTTAGTCTATCATTGAGATAATAATGAAGGAATGCTTGAAAACCGAAGGCAGCATTAGGGCGTGCTCGCTGACGGTCCTCCTTATCCACCCTATCTCCGAACCGAATTCTGAGTAGATTGGGCTTTCGGTCAATTCTCGCTCAGATGAAGTCCATCGTACCTCCAACTGGTTCTATGGAGTCATTCCTTTCTGTCGTCGTTGTTGTTGTAGTTGTTGTTATTGTCTTACCTTGTAATTCTCTAATCGACGCGATCTTTTCGCGATACTCTTCTATGATTTGCATCAGTCCTTCTTCTGCTGACTTCGACAGCGTTATCCCGTAGCCTCGAAGGATTTCTACGGGATTGGAGAGAAATTGCGTACGAGTCGCCGGATCGTTGTTTAGTCTGTCAACAAATTCTTTCAGCGTACCCTTTCCGTTATTTTCATCTGGCATTGAGTGCGCTGGAGCTTTCCTAACTCGATAAATACTTTTCCGAAATTGGCCTGCCGCGGAAACAGGTTTTCTTAATCGTCCCGGGCTGTGAGCAAACGTTTATCTTGAAAGTCTTCTTCGGTCGCTGTTGACTTTGGTTTCCACCGGCTTTGGATCCCTTGACGCGATTTTAGGTGGAGATGGCTATCCAAGTAAGTCCGCAGTGCTAGTCTTTGGGAGTCCTGACGCCGGAAAGGAAGTACTGGGCTACTTCTTCACGAAGTCGGGCCTCGACCTCGGAGATTTTTGCGTCTACATGACGAGGCTGCCCGTCCATGATGTTCTCGAGGACGTCAGGGGATACAAAATCGACTTGAGTCAAGCGAGTCCGGTGTGGTTTGCAAGTGAAGGTGGGCAGATCAAATTTGACATAAATGACTTGACTGCCATATCGGTGAAGCTCAAGGAGCTCGCAAGGAGCAACAGTAAACGAAGGATAAGGATTGTTACCGACGTTCTTTCTCCGCTCCTTGTCCTGAATCCCCCGGAGATGATGTACAGCTTCCTCTCTCAACTATTGTCGGATCTCAAACAGTACGACATTGTGTTGCTTGCGACGATGGATGAAGGGATGCACGATACGAAGACGCTGAGCTCGATGCGACAACTCTTCGACGGCGTAATCGAATTCAAACTCTACGAGGAAGGATTCAAAGTCCTCCCGTTGTTGAGGATCAGGAAGATGAGGGGAGTTCCCCCTCACCCTGGATACTATGATGTATCTTTTACTTCTAAGGGGATGGAGGTTAGTGCATATGCCAAGTGACATTATATTGATGATGATAGGTGCGGTCTTTGCGGAGGATATCGTCGCAGGTGCAATCCTGGCTTATGCCGCTTACTGGGCGTTCGTATTGAGACGAGTGCTCAGGAATCGATTTTCGCGGAGCCAAGCTCTTTGGCTTGGCGTTGTCTGCATCTTTTTGATACCCGTACTCCCGACACCGATGAGCACAGACCCGCTCACCCAGCTTGTGATCAGTGTTTTCTACGTCGGAGCTCTGCCGATAGTACTGCTTGCCTGGATAGACGGTACCGTCCGCACCGCCCGCCGATCTGATCCGCTCTTCAGGGACACTCTCAAATGGAGCAAACTTCGGTTCGGCGTTTGGGGCATGACCCTTGCGATGATTGCATTCTATTTTGGGTTGCTCGTCTTAGAAACAGCCACCGGGGTTCCCGTTGCAACGGTAGCGACAGTCTTGATCATAGCGGTGTACTTACCGACTTTTCTTGCAGGAGCTCCCGCACTCCTGCTCACGGCAAGGAGAACGAGGAGCGACGCGCGAAGGACGAATCTAAAATGGTTCGGTCTTTTCGTCTTGTTCGTTCTGGCCGCGATTATAGCGATTTCGTTAGTGATCCAAGGCTCGTCGGGCGGAGCATTTCCAAGCGGATTCCTCTACTTTCTTGCCTACAAAGGAATCTATGCCATTGGCTACAATGTCTTCCAAATATTGATCGTTGTCGCAACGTATTGTCTCTACCGAAACGCCAGGTCACTTGCTCCCCTCAGTCGCGTATCGCCTGGTAGGGAAATGATCGAACAGGAAGAGGACTCGGGGTCAACTTGAGTGAATGATCACTATCACTGACTGTGTTGAAGTCAGAACAACAGCTCGAAGAGAGTGTGGCTGCGACTCAACTAAGCCTCAGCAAGTCCGACCTAGACATGATTGACCGTTTAGGACCTTCAGGGGGACCATATGGCACCTGAAGAGCACCAATAACCATCGCGACTTTCTCCGTCAACCTACCATTCTCCGATCCGTTTCAAATAATTTGCTGAAATATGAACTCTGGCTAGACACGGGATTCGCGCACGTGTTTACTAGTAACAGAGGCTGAAAACAAGGGTATTTAGCTTCTTACGCATCACTGGGTATCTCGGAATTTTGTTAAATCGCAACCTGATTCGGAAAGTTCTTTCTTCCAATAGTAGCGATAACTTCCGTCCAGATTACGTCCCGATGTTTATTGCGATTTTATTGGGTTTGATCATTTCAAGTTAGAGAACGTTCCAGTTTCATGGATTGCTTCCCAGCAACAGCATATCTCTTGATTGCAATTAGGACAGGATATGGCAGATTCACTTGCAGCGCATTCGGCAGGTAAACAATTGCAGTCTGCGCATTTGATAGACAAATTCACTCTTAACTCCTTGGACGGTACCTTCCCAAAACCAGCTCTGCACCAAAACTTGTAGCCAGTATCACAAAGAACGATGCCCAAAACAGGCTCCAACTGATTGCTATTACTGAGAGAATATTGAGCACTCCTATGATGGCCAGAAGCGGAAAGGAGATTCCATCTATCAAACAGTGTACTCTGCCACAAAACCTGCCATTGAGCAAACATCCAATTCCAATCCAGGCCACTGACAAAGTCCAGAAAATTCCTGCCTCAGTAACGGATAAGAAATAACGGTCGTAGCCGTATGATGTCACAAAAGCGAGAACCGCAGGCGCTCCCCATAGCAGATAGCACCAAGGGGGCTGCTCCAGGTTTCTCTCATTTATTACTGGCAACGCGGAGCCAGAATGATACTTGCTCCGCCAAAGTCGCAAGTGCATGGAGTAAATCTGGCCCTTGCTGATATTTCAAAGAATCGTATTCCCAGCGAGGATTTCTCACCCGTCCAATTATTGAAATCGCGACAGAAAACGTAATTGTTTCATCTCAACTGAGTGAACGAATTCATCATGACTCAATAGAAAACCAAGAGTGAACTACTGAGCATAGCCCCTCGTTTTGCCTCAACAAACTTTGATGAAACGGTTGATTTCTACCAAAAATTGGGTTTCCAACCGGCTTACAAGGACGAGGGTTTCCTGATAATTGAGCGGGACGGAATTGAAATTCACTTCAATCTCTTCGAGCCGTCCGAAAATCCAAAGAGATCTGTTTGTTACATAGGCATGAGGGGGATTGATGAACTCTATGAACAATGTCTTGCAAAAGATATCGTCAGCGGCCACTTGGCGCAAAAGGAATACGGCATGAAAGAATTTGTGGTATGCGATCCTGATCGACATCTGATTATTTTTTCAGAAAGTACTGACTCTCCAACGTCAACTACGTGATTTGATTGTTAGATTTATCTTCTTTCACTATCAAATCTGGGATCGTATGTTAAGTTGAAGACATCATTCCGTTTGACGAAGACCCCATTTGATATTTCTCTCCAGCAACGACAGCCGAAGATGCATTGAACCTCGTTCCGTCGCTGAACACTGCCATCAACGTGATCATGTAGCTTCTCCCAGCGACCATCTGCATTCTAGACATCATCGGCATGAATCTCGGATTAGTTGAGTACATCAGGGAATAAGTTGAATTCGACATCATTCCCTTTGTGTAGTTCACTGAACCCATGAAAGTCCCATTGATGTAAAGGTCTGTCTGAACTAGGGGTGAACTACTTCTTACCAAGACAGTTCCTGAAAGATTTGAACTGACAGGATCGATGGAAAAACCTGCGAGCGAGATGCTAGCATTCGTTTTCGAGCTGGAAGAGGCGTTTCTATTAGGATTATTCAGAGAATATGCCAAGTAGCCTCCGAAAATCGCGATTGCAATCACAATCGCAGCGAGGGAGATGACAACGACCTTTGAGATTCCGTCTCTGCTCAAATCAAATGTCCACTCCGATCTTGAGTACTCCCAGACCCTAACTTCAATGTCCTCGATGAAATAAAAGACGACCACATGATTACCAAATCTGAGAATCGCCTTTTCCCTAAGTCACGGTTATCGTTCCGACCATTCCTGGATGAATATCGCAATAGTACTGGTAGACACCTGGGAATGTGAAAGTATAGCTGAAGCTCTCCATATGTGAGAGTTCGTGAGAATCAAAGAGATTTGTAGGGTTTTGCTCGGTTCCAGAAGTTACCGTGAGAGTGGCGAAATCCATATTGATCCAAGTGACGGTCGTGCCCCTTGTAACTGTCAAGCTAGACGGATGGAAGGAATATCCAGAGATGATGACCAGGTTTCCTCGGCTAACATTGGTGGAGTAATAGTTCTGCATATACTGATAGCAGGAGCTGCCATAATTACTACCCATCATCGATCCTGACGACATCATCCCACCTTGGTCCATCATCCCGCCTCCATAGCTGTAACCATTACCCATCATTGATGGATATGATGACTCCTGTGTGTTTCTCCCCATCATTCCGCTGATCAACCCCTGTAGTCCACCAGAAGTTCCATACGCGCTGGCGAACGGCAAAGTCAATCCGACGGCTACGGCGACTGCGGTTCCTAATACGATCATTGTCCTTGTTTTCATTTTATTTCAACCTAGCCTTAGTATATGGAAACAAGGGGCGTATGGAAGTTCGCTGAAACGAAACCGTTTCACGTTTCGAAGAGTCATGCAAGAGGCAGTAGAGAAGTACCGATGAGTTGCGAGAAAATGACTTTCAATATCACTCGTTTTTCGAGGGTTTATCTGTTTGAGAAGGTTGATTCAACCACGGGGATAATCTCACTTCATTGGTGTTACCACTCTTCATTGCAGTCACGATTCCACGCTCCACGAAGCGAGAAATTATTCGATGAGTTTTCAGTTTGCTCAGACCAGATTCCTTGACTATTAATTTTTGCAGATAGACTCCGTTGTGGGCTGAAAGGACCTCCAAGATCTTCTTTTCCTCTGGCTTGGAAGTCCGCATAAGCATCGACCAACTTTCTTTTGAAGGTGCTGTGGAATCGCTAGTCGAATTAGTTGGAGGAGCCTTATCGACTGCATCCGAATTTGATAGGCTCTTCTCGGTGTCTGTGGGCTCCGCTGTTTGTTTTATCTCTGGATACATAACATAGTACAGAGTTCCGATTACACTAGCTGCCAACGCTGCGATTAGCGCAATCATCGTTAACCAAACGTGAGTGGGCATAGGATTCACAAGGCCAGAATACTGGCCTCCCATCATCTGACCTATTATGTTCGACATCGAAGTCCCTGACTGATAGTCAAGAACATACCCTGCGATTATTATCAGAAGGAGGGCAAGAGCGACTACGACGCCCGAGACAACCATCCAGAGTCTTCTCAACGAATGTCATCTACGTAGGTCGAAACTTTTCTTATCAAGGCTCAGAATTGAGTCTCAGGTTACTGTTATCTGGCCTTCCATCCAGCCAGCCTGTGACATTGCTCCCAGCGTGCCAGTCGGTCCAAGACCGCAAGGAGTCTGACAGAACCATTGGAAAACGCCAGTTTGATCAAAGCGGAGATAGGCCATGACTGTGTCCCCACCGACAACTGGTATATTGACACCTAAAGAGGGAATCGTGAAGGTGTGCGCAAGTGTGCTTCCTGGCACGGAAGTTACGTTCATGCCCCACTGCATTGTGACGTCGCCCTGGGGACACGGACAGGGGGACAATCGATATCAAGAAACACAGGCGACTTAATCCTTTTTAGAGCACAAAAATCTCCAAAATCCCGAGAGATCGGTCGTTCGTAGCGCATCACTGAGCCTTCCCGTCAAGTTGAAGTCTATCTTGCTTCTAGATATATCACTCGGTACGCATACCAAAAGAAGGTGAGAGCAACGGACAGGAATTATTTTCGCTCAGGCGGTCTAAATCTCTCCTACCTTGATGCCGGAGGCGACGGGAGGGAAATCATAGCACTGCATTCTCACTGGATGGAAGGTTCAACCTTTTCGAAGGTTGCAGATCTTCTTTATCCTGAGTTTCGAGTTGTAGCGCTGGACCAACGCGGGCATGGGTACAGCGACCATTCATCGAGCTACGCGCGCGAAGATTACATCGGCGATCTCTTGACTCTGTATGATCACCTCGGACTTCGAAAGGGAGCAGTTCTCATGGGCAACTCTTTGGGAGGCGTGAATGCTTATCAGTTTGCTGCGCGCTATCCCGACCGCGTTAGCGCCCTAATCATAGAGGATATTGGAGTCGTAATATCTGAAGATACGAGCTTCGTCCTAAAGTGGAAAGGGACCTTCCAAACTCGCGAAGAACTCGAAAACAGAATCGGATCTCGTCTAGCACCTTACCTCCGGGATTCGGTCCGCGAAGTTTCCGGCGGATGGCGACTAGCTTTTGATCCTGAAGACATGCTGGAATCGCAGAATTTTGTGAATGGATATCACTGGAAGGATTGGCTCGCAAGCGATTGTCACGCATTGATACTTAGAGGGCGTGATAGTCGCCTTACGAGCCAAGAACATTTAGAACAGATGGCATCCAGACGACCGAACACACAACTATTTACTTTAGACGGAGGACACGTTATTCATCGAGACAATCCTGCCGAGTTTGCCAAAGTCGTGCGCACATTCCTTGCAAGGGCTTTGACAGAGAGCGATAAGTAATCAATAATATTGACCCACGTTAGGGCATATTCCAATCCCAGCGACTATTGATATGAAAATCCTACAAAATCCCTAGAGATCGGTCGTGCCGAGCGTATCACCCTAGTAAGTTAGTACATGTGTGATGGGCTCCTGTTATCATGATTGAAGATCGTCCCGATCTTTATTTCTTATTATCAATCGAACTGTTAAATGAGTGAATGATATGCTGGTGTCAGAGTTGGACTTGGAACAGCTTGCTAGAGATCTTAAGGGGTCTTTTGATCTGTCTTTTCAAAGAGAGCGACAAGTTCAAAATTTCCAGATGGAAACGAAGTACATTCATTTTGGGATGAACGGTAAGAGATTCCGAACAGAGACTTATCTTCTGAGACTCCAATACAATCCGAAGGCTTCGCCAGCGGAAGACCAATACACAACTTCGGAACTTCGACTAAAAATCAATGACGATCCTCCGGTTATTATCCCCGAACTGAATAACTGGTCTTACGTATTCAATCCCACGTTATCCGGGGCGGATGATCGCGGGCCTTTCTGGGGCATTTCTCAGGATAAATTTGCTAGTCTTCACGATAATCTAGGAAGTGCGTTACCTTTCAGTACCCGTTACGCTGCATATACTAATTTTATCGATTTCCACAGCTTCAATGACATTTTTACCAAACCAATGAAGTTCGGTAAGGGAATTCAGGATCTCAGAGAAATAGGCCAGAGAGTTGTGCATCCCGCATCCTTCATAGAGGCTTCAGTCAAATTCGGTAATGAGGTCAAAGCCGGTTCCATATTTCAAAATGGCGAGGTCAGTCTTGAGTTGAAGGGAGTAAGTTTGGTCGATGGAGCCGTCTGTGCTCTTATCTCCTATGATGCTGGTGAAAGTAAGCTCAAAATGTTGGTGCCGGACTCGATGGGCAATGACACTGTTACAGTTGGCGGCGATCAATACAAGGGAGACATCTATGTTGATCTGGCTAATCTTTGGGTTCGAAAAGCTACTCTCGATGAATACATGACATCCGAGATAACTGCTCAAGGCTCGACTTCTAAAGTGAACGAGTACACAGTCCGCCACATCTCGTTACATTTGATCAACTAAACCAGAAGAAGAGTCCCTCAATCGGCCCGAACCAATCTTCGAGCCGGGTCACGAGGGCAGGTGACTTAATCCTCATTGGAGCGCAATAATCTCAAAAATCCCGAGAGATCGGTCGGGCGGAACCCATCACCCGGCCAGGAAAAAAACTTGTAAATCCACTATTTGATCCGCGCATTTTTTTCCGAAATTCGTCATAACGATCGAATCATCTTTCTTGGATTTGAAAACTGCAGCGAAACATTCGATAGCTGCAGGTTTTTACCTCTATTAATGAAATGAATCTTAACCGATGGTTTGATTGGGAAATTTGCTAGGGAGAACTTGGGCATTTTTATTCAAGACGACCGCACATATGCCCCCTACGTGAGTTCATCAAAGGAGATGTTATGCCTGCGAAGACAATGTTCTCTAAAAAGAATGATGTAAGCCTAGCCGTCTAACAGCCAGATTCTTATCCAAAAAGAAATCCTCGACAAAAAAGAAAAGGAAAGGGAGGGATCATAGCCTCACACTTAGAGTGCGAAGAACTTTTCGTCGTACTCTAATCCAGCTAATGTGTACTCGATTCTCCACTTCTTGTTGTTCAGCCACGAAAGTCTTGGAGATTGGGTCATGATCAATATTTCTCCGTCGCCCGCGTCCGATTTCCAGTTGCCAGTTTCCTTACCTGTTCCGTGACCATGTCCGGTTATGAAGTCTCCTTCGTTTGTTGACTGAAATGCTTTTAATTGCCAATCGTATGTCCCGTCGATTCTCAGAAATACGGTTGTTGTCTCGTTCTGGGTTGCGTTGTATACTCCTGCGAAATCTCCAACCCCATTCGCTTCAATTAGAACTCCGAAAGGTGTGATTTCCTTAATCGTATATGGTACATACTTCAGATGTGCCTTTCCTAGAAGCATTCCTTTCTCAATCTTAGCCTGCGCTTGTATGGTACCTTCAACTGAACGAACAGATATTTGTTCTTAATAAACGAGGAATACGATTATCAACAATGATAACAACCAAACTAACCTGGCCGACATAAGTTCATAGACACCTGTTGGTCAGAAGGAATTTCTTCATGTCAAGATGCGAGCAAAACCTTCGCGTTCGATAGTATTCTGCCAGGATTGATTTCAGTTCTTTCAATGACGTCGGAAAGGTTGGAAGCCTTGAGAGATCCTTCTCACCCTCGCGCCAACACTCCTCCATCATGTTGAACTCTGGCGAAGCTGTCGGGATCCATCTGACTCTGAGAGTCTTCCTGTTCTTACCCAAATAATCAGTTACGATCCTGGTTTTGTGGTGTTGCCTTGCTTTGTCAAGGAAGAGATAGAGTGATCCAAACTTCCTGTGCACCTTCTTCAGGTAGTCGAGGAATGTCTCGCCATTGAATTTCTCGTACTGCCTGAAGATTTGTGTCCCGTCCAGGCTGATCGCTCCAAACACCACGGTGTTGCCGTGCGAGCCTGACACAATCCGAATCGGTCGAATCCCTTTGACCGCCCACACCCTTTTGGTTTCTATGTTCTGGACGAAGATTGATTCGTCTTCGGATGCTACGGTGAAGCCTTCCGGGATATTCCTGAGGAGTCTTGCGGTCCTTTTTTAAATTCGAGCCTCTCTTCGAGGGAAGCCTTGTGAAGTAACCTCTTGTCAGGGACAATTGCTCTCACTCCCCACTTCTGCATCAACCTGTAGATGTGTCTCTCAGTGTATGCCACGTCTGCTTCCTTGCGGATCATCTCCCTGACCTCCTTCACGGTCCAGCCGCATTCGTTCTTCACGACCTTCCTCTTCACCGCAATGAACTTGTTGTGATCGAGCTTCGGAGGTCTCCCGCTCCTTTCCATCGTCTTGAGTCCTTCTAGCCCATCTTTCTCGAAACGTCTAAGCCACGGTGTCGTCCATGATTTGTGCCGGTGAACTTCCCTTGCTACGTGCGACGCCGGGACACCCTCGTACTTGACCTTCAGAACGAGGAATATCCTCTTGCTTACGTTTGCGTCCCTCTCCTCTCTATAAGCCTCTTCAACAATCTCCTTCGGTGCCTGTAATCGAGACATACAACCTGAGATAGGAAGGGAAGTTGGCCAAAAATGAGAATGTCTAGGTCTGTGGCCCTTTCAGTCTAATAATTTATGTCGGCCAGGTTAAATAGGGCGACCTAACACATTACCATTGAACGAGTCCGATCTTACCCTAGCTAATCAAATAGCAATCAGGATCCTCAATGTTGATAATAGCTTTAGGGCACAGTCAGCATTACCGTGAGAAAACGATAGATTGTCAACCTCCTTCACTAAACAGATACTAATTTCCTTAGTGTGAGACCACAGAATGTACGGTCAGATATTTTTGGTACTAATCATTTTCAACTATGAAGATCACCTACCCTCTTTTTGGCGCGCGCGCGTAAAACCATAGACTCTCATGTTTTCGACCATTAGATTTCGACAGTGGGATTAACCAAGGTAAACATTGCCGATAGAGAAGGAATAGCAAGCCGGCATGTGCGACTCAACATAACTTAGAGGCGGGGATTCAAACCCATTATACGTTTGGATACGATTCGAACCCATGATACTAGGAATCCCTTTTTTTGAATAACGAACGTCCAATAAGTCCAAAAATCCCGAGAGATCGGTCGTGCCGAGCGTATCACACACATACGAATTTACAAGTAATGGTTAGTGCGGCGGGTGGGAGCCTAGTCAGCTTCTTTTTGTTTCGGATGAATTCGACTTGATTAGTTGAGATACATGGTCTTGGAAATCCTTGTCGAACATCCCCGCGGCAGCAGAATGGAGCATGGCGAAATTTGGATGCGTACAGATAGCTTTGAGCCAGGCGTCCCACTGATCCCAAGTCTCCTTGTTGATCCATTTCTTCTTGTAAAGCTCGTAGGTTTCCTCTAGGATGCCGTAACTATCATGGGGCGACGAATCCCGGCTATCTCTTCCTTTGAGAGCTCCTTGGCAGGAGAAAACAGCCGTGCCAGAATTAGATCGTCTGTACGAGTGCCTGACATGACGTAATCGTTGTATCTCCCGAGGACGTTCTGGTAAGACGATTCCCTGATCGCTTTCTCCTGACTCCGGAACTGGAAGATGAAAACGAGCAGGGTGAGGGTGATTACGATTGTCTGTACAAGCGTCGCCAGTACGCTCAGATCGATAGGCCTAAACGCATAGTTCCTTTTGCTTGAGAGCTTATGTTTGTTCCGCCATTTGGGAATGATAAGGTTCCGACACAACGAGGTATCTCATAATCGTCGCCTAGAAACTGTTTTGTTGAAAACCGTCCTCCGTAGCAAGAAATACGCTAAGATATAATAGCGCCCAAGTTTTGCTGTCCATTTAATTGTGGAGATGAGGACGACGTGTGGATGGAAGAAAAGATTTCTGTTGTCGATGTTACGGACATAGCCATATCTCGAGCTAGAGCAGGTGCACCAATTTCAGAGGAGGCCAGCTGAATGAGTAGTTCCGGTGACTACAACGCGCAGACGATCGCCGAGTTCCGCAAGAACCACGGAAAGGTAGGCGGCTACTTTGAGGGGGCGCCGTTGCTGCTGCTCCATTCCTCCGGGAAACGCAGCGGCAAACTTCGCGTCAACCCGGTAATGTACCTCAAAGACGGGGAACGTTATCTGGTGTTTGCGTCGAAAGGAGGCGCTGATACTCACCCGGACTGGTTCATCAACCTCAAAGCCCATCCCGACGTCCAGATCGAGGTCGGGGACGAGACGATCGACGTTCATGCGGAAGAGATCAAAGGGCTTGAACATGACAGCCTCTACGCGCGCCAAGCCATGTTATACCCCGGGTTCGCCGAATATCAACGCAAGACCAAGAGAATCATCCCGGTCGTCGCCCTCACTAAGAGAAAGAAGTAACGTCGATTCCTACTTCATCGTGTTACTGTTGAATTCATTGTAGATCCGTTTGAGATTTTTTTGGATGTCACGAAAGGAAAGATTCGAATTGAGTGATCTAGTTAACTGCGTAAGCCCTATCAAAATTCGAACGATTTTTTGCCCAAAGCGACGCCTTCTTTTTCCGTCAAACTGAAAGTGTTTATATGGGGAAAAATAGAAACGGTTTCACCTTTAGGATATTCACAGCGTGACGCGATTTGGTTAAACCGATTGAGAACCTGCAAAAGCGAAAATTGACTGGCGGAAGGACAAAACGTCTTCGATCCCGACGTGCTTACGAGAAGGACGGTTATGCCGCAGAGACACAACTCGGCGAGACCGAGAATTATCAGAGGAGAACCAGGGGTGGTTCCGTGAAAATAAGTTTGAAGTTCGCCAATACCGCGAACGTTCACGACAGCACTTCCGGCAAGACTCAGAAGAGCAGAATTACCAGGATACTGGAAAACCCCGCGAACAGGGATTACGAAAGAAGAGGAGTGATTACTCGCGGCGCGTTAATCGACACTGATCTGGGAAGAGCAAGGGTCACGTCCAGGCCGGCTCAAGACGGTGTCATCAACGCGCTACTGGTTGCAAAGTAATTTTTGTTTCGCGCTACCCGTGATTGGCTTCAAACTGGAAGCTCTTTGCAATTGAAAGATTACAAGCGATTCGTACTCTGGATTGATTACTTCAACTCGACGTACAGCCGCGAGAATGGGCGAAGGGTCCCACAAAACAAATCGGTCAAAGATCCCACGGTCGAGGAGCTGGGAGAAGCGACTCGCAGGCTGGGCTACAATCCTGAAGTCGTGACCGCGAAGTACCCCTCACGCATGATGATACCTTCGGGATATGTTTCAATAGAGAAAAGAAGCGGGGAGAAAAAACTCAAAATAATCTCTGAAGTTGCAAAAGTCCTTTCCAACGTTAGAGGCGAAAAGACTGCCGCAGCTTCGACCAAAAAGCGCTGATTGGCTCTCATCCAAGTTTGGGCTAGGCTGCGTCAGCCTTTATCTCGGAAATCATCTCGTTTGAAGATTTCCCGGATTCTATGAACTTTTTCACCGATTGGCAGCTCCTCTCGATCCCCATCTCGATTTCTTTCTTCAGCTTCAGTTTGTCGATCGCTTTGCCGAAGATTCCATAGCCGAGCTCGTAATCAGCCTCGAAGGTAAGCTTTGTTTCCTCGCCGTTCAGCAGCGATTCAAAAAACACGGAGATCACGTTTTTCTTGAACGGCCCGTTGATCGCCTTTACTTGGATCACCTTATTGTTCTCGTAAGCGACAGTTTCCATATCCCATGCAAGCGGTCTCCCGCCGAACTCCCCCTCAATCCTGAAAACAGTTCCTACGCCGAAACCCTCCTTGATGTTTATCGGCACCACCTTCATCTTGACATCTTCGGGAAAAGTTTTCGCTATATGTTCGGGCCTTGCGTAGTACTGGAACACATTTCCGACCGGTGCGGAGATATCGACGGAGCGCGAGACTTTGGACATGGTAGCAACAGGATTGGGAAGCAATTATTTATGCATTCCAGAATCAGGGAATTCCAGAGAATTACCTCCACTGGATTGTGCGTTATCGTTATTACAGAACAAAAATCAAATGCGCACAGTCTTCGAGCTCATCGGATTACTATCTGCCCAACAATTAATCTAGGTAATTGACACAAGAATGAACTTACTTTATTCGATTATTCTAGGCCTGGTTCAGGGCGTTTCTGAGTGGCTACCGATCAGCAGCAAGACGCAGGTGCTTTTCGCTTCTTACGTTTTATTTGGGCTCCCAATCGCAGCTGCTTACGCTTTCGGGCTGTTTTTGGAAATTGGTTCCTTGGGGTCTGCAATAATTTATTTCCGCAAAGATATTGTCGCTCTAATTCATGACAGGAAACTCTTCATGTATCTGCTCGTTGTTACTATTTTCACTGCTATTGTTGGCGCGCCTCTTTACTATATAACGGACACCTACCTCCAGCACACTTCTCCCTTCATTGGAGTACCGATGATCGCCTTGGGGCTGTCATTGATCGGAATCGGATTCTACATCCGGTACTCACGTGCGCTTCCAAAGATCGCTGGCCATGAGCAGATGAAAATTAAGCATTACATCATCGTCGGAATCGCCCAGGGAATTGCCGCACTTCCCGGAGTAAGCAGGTCAGGAATGACAGTCTCAACAATGCTAGTTATGGGCGTGAAACAAGATCAAGCATTCAGGCTCTCGTATCTGGCGTACATTCCTGCATCGCTTGGCGCCTTCGGAGTCAGTATTTTGTTCACCAGAGGTGCAATAAATACGGACATCCAAACGGTTTCGCCGCTCGGATTAATCGTTGCGATCGTAACTGCTCTCCTAATCGGCCTACTGACAATTTCGTACCTCCTCAAATTTGCAAAGACAAAAAACATCTGGAAACTCGATATGGTTTTAGGCGCACTCGCAGTCACCCTCGGGATCGCATTCACAGTATTCTACTATCTGCTAAACGGAGTGAATGTAAGCTAAGAATTTCACATGATTAATTATTTCTCTTCGCGACTGGAGATATTGATTTTGAGCTTTCCTGATGAAGTGAAGTTTACTCTTATAATCGAAGAGTCTGACACAGTCGTTAAGTGACCAGCCCTACAATTGGGACTTGCATTTTCTCATTGCGACGGGAAGATGTGGGGTCGCCGATAACTCGGCAGTTTCACAACTGACCCCGCGTCGTCATGTAGTATCCTCCGATTTTAGTCAAAAGGTCGATGTCTTAGTACGACTTCCGCAGTGCTCTTATTCCGCCCTGACTTGAAAAAAATTAATGGGAGCAGTCTTTCTCCTGCTCTATTAATGAAAAGGTACGTGCAAGTAGTAACCCTCTTTCTGTTTTATGCGGGATTCAGCTATGCGGCCTACCTGGGACTCTTGCGGAAGTCATCGTTCCCTGTTTGGCCTTTGTCCGCACGGGACAACCGTTTCATTCCGCACCAGGAACCTCAGCATTTCTGCCTCCTCGTATGATCTGGATTGGATATCGTTTCTGTTTTGTAGCCAACCATCTCTGATTGCGTCTCTCGGCGCCGTGATTTTTCCGCGTGGACAGAGGAGTTTCCTCAGAAGTTCTCCGAGACCCGCTCGCTTGCTCGTACCAGTCTTTTGGATTCTTTTCTTTTGAAATAAGCATTTGGTTCGAGCATCGCAGTTGTCGAACATTTCGAAGATCCGGATTCCCCTATTTGGACAATATTTCGTCAGGGACGAAAGCTACAGTTTTGATTCGACGTTCCAAAAAAGTTAATTCTCTTAAATATGGGAGAGCGAGGAAAACTCGAGTGAAGTTTCAAAGTAATATTGGCCTCCGAACTGCAGGAAAAGTCAGGGGCATTGATAGAGCCATCGGAGCTGGAAGCTCGGAAGATCATCCTTGATCTTGATAAAATTGACCGACTCGCAGACAAGCGAGCACCTTTGGTCCGACACCTATGATCGGGATTTGAAGGATGTGTTTGCGATTCAAAGCGATGTCGCCCAACGAGTCGCAGGTGCGCTACAAGTTCAATTAATGGCCAGTGTGAAAAAACGGATTGAGAAAGAACCAACAAAGAGCCAGGAAGCACATTCTCTCTATTTGAAAGGCTTGCAACATTTTAATGAATACACTGAGGAAGGATTTGGAAAGGCGCTCCAATATTTCAGCCTCGCCGTCTTGGCAGATCCAAACTATGCCCAGCCCTATGTCTTGACGTACGCATCTTATTTTCTTCAGGCGATTTTTGGATATGTTCGTTTTGATGAAGTGATGGACAAAGCCTATGCCGCAGCGTTTAAGGCAATTGAGCTCGACAAAGATTCAGCCGATGCCCACATACTAATTGCAGGGATCAAATTCAACGATCTTGATTATGCTGGTGCTGAAGCAGAATCAAGAAGAAGTGTTGAGCTTGATCCAAGTTATGCAGGGGGCCACTTCCAGCATGCAATTCATCTCCGTGTTCTGGGAAGGCGTGAAGAAGCGCTGATGGAGACGAGGAAATTTGCGGGCCTGGATCCACTTTCACCTAGAACCAACACTGAGCTCGGATGGATGCTTTGCCAAAATGGTCTATTTGATGAGGCCATAAATCAACTCAAGAAGACGATCGAAATGGACCCCTATTTTCATGCAAGCCACATGACTTTGGGCTGTACCTATCTTGCAGCGTCTAGGTTTGACGAAGCAATTTCAGAATTGCAATTAGCGATCAAGCTTACTGGAGGAAAGGATCTCCGATATGTCGGTTACCTAGGAGAGGCCTACGCAAGGAGCGGCAAGGAGGAGGAAGCTAGAAAAATAATTGAAACCTTTGAGAATATTTCTGGGGAGCGCCCCGTCGCCGACGCGATCGCAATGGTCTATCTCGCCTTGGGCGAGCTTGACAAAACTTTTCTGTGGGCTGAGAAAGCTATAGAGGAGCACAACCCTGCCTTTCTCGGAGGATTGAACACAGAATGGGAGTGGAACAGCGTTCGTTCTGACCCGAGATTTGTCGCGCTACTTAGGAAAGCAGGTCACAAGGTCGACTAAAATCCCAATTGTTTAGGCAGTCTGAGCTTCCAATCAAGATAAATCGGGAGACAGACTGGTGGAGGCCGTTAGGCAATCGTCTTCTCGATCCGGCTCATCGGCGATAGCGACATGGTCGCCAGATAAATCAGATAGGCGGAGATTATGACGAAAAGATCCGAGATAAGATTACCCCAGATCGGGATCGAGAACACGAGAACAGATACTATGTAGACAATGAATGCGTATCCGAGTAACCTTGTGTGTCTTCTCAGCGTCATGTCCGGGGTTCTTCGCGAGGCAACTATGAGGACGGCAATGGCATATCCCGCGGAGATTACCGGAAGGACTGTGGATAAGACATTAAACAGTAGCGAATTCGGTATTGATAGAATGAAAATGGCTACAAGGAAAACCGCGTATGCGGGCGCTCGAAGCTGCCTCCAGCGCAGGGTGTCCCTGTGAAAGAAATCCATCTCCATCGCAACGAGGATCACGCTGTCCAAGAAGGCGAAAACGAGAGTCAGTCCAACAAGAAATGGGAAGTTGTAGTTATTGCGACTCAGAAACCAGCCAAGCGGCGTATTGGGATAAGTCACGTAAGCATTCAAACCACCGATGATGAGGGTGACCGTAAGGGCCGCCAACCAGTACGCCCGATTACGATAGACGGAACTCACGAGCGCTTTTCCAATTTTTAGGGCTCTGTACAGTACTTAGGAGGAATATTCCTGCGGTGATGATCCTCTCTATGAAGAGTAACACGTCGATAATGGAGCTGATATCAATGGGTATATGGAACAACCTCCATTCCCGTACTCGAAACTGAGAACCTGAAGTAACCGTGAAGCGGTGGAAGACCAAGCATCTTCTTCACGCGGAAGAGCGGCGTAATGGAAAGACCTTCTTCATAGAGCCTCATTTCGATTACTCCGTCGAATATCTGTTCCATTGTGGTTAGGACGTTTGGAGGATTCATACCATCCTCTGCGAGCGCAAAGATGACAGCATCTTGCTGCTTTATATCAGAGAGAAGCTGAGACCAGTAATTGTACATCGATTCGAGGGGATTCAGTACCAGGAGTGGAGACAGGACATCTGTCGCGACTCTGACCCGCCTATTCTTATTTCGGTGTACTGCTTCCTTGATGTCGAACGAAATTGAGGTTGCGTCTCTGAGGTCTAACTTTAAAGGTGAACCAGAGCTCTGCGATCCATTCGGGAACACGTTCTGTACTTATTCCAACTCCTTTCATATCTCGCAGGACATCGGAGACAGGGCAGTGAGTGGCATAGAGACAATAATCTCCCTGAATCAAACCAGAGCGAACAAACCAGTAACCTAATGCCTCCTTTCCAATTCCAGGAGCTCCGACTACGAGAATAGCTGATCTGTCAGGGTAGCCATCGCTACCAAGTAAAGCGTCAAGTGATGGAACTCCAGTGGAAGCCAGAAGCTCACCAACTTATATTATGTGGAAGCCAACTGCTCGCTGACCTAAATTAATATCCCCTAGCTGTACAGTGGAGGGATCGAATTAGGCCCGGGGAGGTTCCACTTTGGGCTCAACTTCTAATGACATGCGATTTATTGGCGCGAGAGACCGGGCGCTCTTGTAGATAGCGTATGCTCCCAAGATTCCGATGATCCCACCGGGAATGGCAGTGTACGAATAATACAGTTCAAATTGGCTGATACCAGGGATGATAAGTTGGATTATGCCGAACTCCAACAAATATCCGAGAAAGAATAGAAAGAACACACCCAGCCACTTCAGACTTCTTCGAAGCACAGGGTCCCTGGACCTTCTGGCTCCAATAAGCAAGGCGGGCGTTCCCCCGATGTATGGGATTGATATCAAGATAATGAACAGAAGGCCTCCCACAGCTGGATTGATACTCGCAATGATTGAAGGGTCAAACATAGAAGCCAATAAGATTGCGAGGGCGATCTCATCAATCCAGAGCACTATGCGAAGCTTCTCCCAGCGGAGCACAGTGCGGAGGAGCGGGTCCGATCGTCGGGCAACGCGCACCGTGGAATCGATAAACGCGAATATAACCGGATTCAAAATCAAATAAAAGATACCGAGAGCATCTTGGACGATAGCATTGTTGCTATAAGTAACAAATTCCGCCGCCGCGTATAGGATGCACACAACGCCCAGCCAAAAAGCGTGGTTGCGATAGATTCGGCCGGCGAGCGCTCGCCTGATTGCAAACGCCCAGTACGCCGCATAAAGTGCGATTGCAGCGGGCACGATCTCGGCGATGATTAATGCCAGTGCGAATCCCAAACTATCTGACAAATGCACTTACCTCCATTCCAGTTTTCGAGAAAGCAAAGTTGTAGTAACCGGGTTGAGGGGGAACTCCTCTCATCTTCCTTATTCTCAAGAGGGGAAGCACTCGCAACCCCTCCTCGTAGAGTCTGAGTTCTATTACTCCATCGAACAGCTGCTGCATTGCGGCTAGAACGTTTGGAGGATGCATTCCTTCTTCGAGAGTCGTGAGTACTACTGAATCGTATTGCTTTGTGTCGGCAAATAGTTGCGTTAGGAATTTGTAGATTGTATCGGGTTGGTTTAACATCAATAGAGACGAGAGTACATCAGTTACTATCCTGATTCTTCTGTCAGAGTTTTTCTTCAGAATGTCTTTGATATTGTATGATAGTCCTGCAAGATCGTTAACATCAAACTTAACCTGACCACCAGCGCTCGAAAACCAGAACGGAACTCTTTGAGAGAAATCTACGTTGAATGCCTTAACATCCTGGAGAACTTCCTTTGAAGATAATCTAGTATTGTATAAACAGAAATCGTTCTGGACTAAGCCGGTGTAAGTGAACCAGTAGCCGAGAGCTTCCTTCCCGATTCCAGGAGGGCCAACAATGAGAATTGTTGACCTGTCTGGATAACCATCACTCCCGAGTAGACTGTTGAGCGATGATATACCCGTCGAAGCCAAAGGCTATTGCCCCGCTCTGAGTTTAGGATTGAGATAAATCTATCTTGGGATTGGCCTAAGAATTCTCTGACTTGTGAGACAGCCTCGGGCTAACTTGGTGATTTCTCGGGATAGGAAATTTCGAAACTGGAATGAGCTTCTCGAATCAGCGAATAAGTATGAAAGATATTAGGATGGGCAAACTCAAGAAAATCGAAAGTGGGCCTTCTCAAAGATGGGTGTCTCAGATAAAGATGGTTCAGTAAGTGCAGACAAAGTTACGGCCGAAGAGAAAACTCTTCTCAAAAGATGGAAATCTTCTAAGAATAACGGGACTGAACAGCACAAGCTTGTAGAGCCAGCAACAACCCAAGACGATGAGAGAAGACTGGCCGCAATCATGTTCACGGATATGACCGGGTATACCGCTCTGTCCCAGAAGAATGAAGTCATTGCTCTAAACCTTCTTGAAGAACATAGATTGCTATTGCGACCGATTTTTCGAAAGCACAATGGAAGAGAAATAAAGACGATGGGTGATGCGTTTCTCGTTGAATTTGCGAGTGCTCTTGAGGCAGTGCAATGTACGATCGACATTCAAGGTTCAGTAAACGATTTCAACATGGACCACCCAAGTGAAAAGAAGCTTCTTCTAAAAATTGGAGTACACCTTGGAGACGTGATTCACAGGAACAATGATGTGTTGGGGGATGCCGTTAACGTAGCGTCCAGGATTGGGCCGCTCTGCGTGCCGGGATCCGTATGCGTCACTGAACAGGTTTACTCTCAGGTAAGGAACAAATTGAATATGCGGTTTTCTAGTCTTGGAAAGAAAAAGCTGAAGAATGTTAAGATTCCGATTGAGGTTTATCGTCTAAATCTCAAGCACTCAAAATTAGTTTGATAAAGCAAATTTGTAGATCAAGGTTCAACTCTTCAGATTCCAATTGTTTGAATTAAACGTAAGACGGCAGAGCAGCTATTGATAGAATACAACGTCTGTCGTATATTTACTATTCAGCTGAATCAGATTGCTGGGAATTTTGGAGCAGCTGATAGTGGAATATAGAATTACACGTGGTAACCCGGCTCAGCAACGCTGTAGAAAAGTCGATTCTCCTCTGAGTTGCTCTGAAAAGACAACTCGAGATGACTCTGCCACTTTGAAAATGCTTCGTACGAATGAATCCCTTGAATTTTCCTAATCTCATTGCCAAAGAATTATTTTGACAGCTGTAGTAGCATCCATTGCTGCGTCCATCACGGTCACTAGAAATAGTCCAAATAGCAGCGGAAAGGTAACGTCTCTTGGGGCTCTTCTATACAAGACCCAAATTGCAAGGCAAACAATAGTTGCTGATGAAAACATGTATGGGACGATTCCTAGATTATTGGGAATCGGGTTATTCTCTATTGCAACGCGATAAAGTACCACCATTAGATACGTGGAAATGACCGTAAACGCTCTCAACCCTATTGTGATGCTCACCATAGTCTTCGTAAAATTCAGAGGTAGTTTGCTAAGCAATAAATTTGGATCTAGAATGATAGGAATTGATTGCTTTGGACCCCTTTCGATTTTTTGCTTAGGCGGTACGGTTGGCAAGGCTTCAAGGCCTCCCTCGATCCACCAGTTTGTTACAGAGGTCATTTACCTCCCGTTGATCTATGGTTTGTGGGCTCTTATCTAGAGAATATTTTATTTGTCTCCTTTTCTTGCCGCAAGAAAGGCATCCATTCAACTCTTGTAATGGAGTCAAATCCACTCGAGCGTTCTGAGGGTAGTTGTACTATATCACATCGGATGTACGATTATGTACAAATGTTTGTACGACCCCAAATGCCTGCGAAGGGAGGACTTGGATTGGGTGGGACAAATGTTGCGGTCGATTATGGTGTAGCAGACGAATTGTCTCTTGAAGCCGGCAGGGAGAACAAGACGCAGTACGCTTGAACCGCGAACTCATAGTCAGTGTCACCGTTGATTAGCTTGAAGTTGAGAAGCTTAGAGGCACCAACAGATATCGCAAACAGTGTTAGCTTCTCGTTCGTCCTGAATTAGGCATTGGGTCTGTCAGGTTCGTCTAATAAAAGCCTGTTCAACGGTACAAGTGATCTTGCACTCCTTGACAGAAAATACGCAGCAATAGTAAGTGGTACAACTGCTTCGAGCGTCGAGATGACAGTCGTATTTGTTACAGTTGGAAGGTTTATCACTATCGTCTCGACTATGAAACCAAAGAAGACGGCTGCGAAAATCCCAAACCACTCCAGATGTTTTCGAAAAGACATGTCTTTGGACCTCCGTGCAGAAACGGGCAATAGGGCAGCGCCAGTTGCAAGAATTAGAAGGAAATTGATTCCGGGGAGAGGCTGAAGATTTGTAGGGATGGGATTTCCAGTCAATAATGAGTACGCGTCGACAGACATAGCAAGGGCTACTAGGATAATCATCACTGACCAAAGTAGAACTCGCAACCGCGTCCAATGAAAAGTGTCCCTCAGAAGTGGGTCGGATCTTCGCGCAGCGAGAACCGAAGCGTCTATCCAGTAGAATATCACGATAAATCCAACATAATAAACCGGAACAACAAGGTTTCCGGCTAGGTTACTATTATTCGAATAAATGAAATCGATTACGTTGTTCGCGATGGTCACAAATACAAATGCTAATCCGATTAACCCGATTCCAAGCGCCTGATTTCGATACAGTCTCACATACAGAGCATGCCTAATGTTAAACCCCCAAAAAGCCGCATATCCGAACATCGCAGCCTGTACGAGAGGCAGTGCCACTCGAATAATATTCTCGACGTCAGAACTACTTTCCATATGCGCTAATCTCCATTCCAGTTTTCGTGAATGAGAAATTGTAGTAACCGGGCTGCGGTGGTACTCCTCGCATCTTTCTAACTCGTAAGAGAGGTAGAACTCTCAATCCCTCTTCGTACAGTCTCAACTCTACGACGCCGTCAAACAATTGCTGCATCGCAGCTAGAACTTGGGGCGAGTGCATCCCTTCTTCTAACGTCGCAAGTACCACTGCGTCATACTGCTTTACGTCAGCAAAGAGTTGAGTAAGGAATTTGTAAATGGTCTCGGAAGGATTGAGCATCAGGAGTGAAGAAATAACATCGGTTACGACCCTGATCCTGCGATCCGCATTTTTCTTCAGGACTTCTTTGATGTTGTACGATAAGCTGGATAGGTCGTTGATGTCGAACTTAATCTGTCCACCTTCGCTCGCAAACCAGAACGGAACCCTCTGGGAAAAGTCAACATTGAATGCCTTAACATCTTGGAGTACTTCGCGGACGGATAATCTTGTAGTGTAGAGGCAAAAGTCATTCTGGATCAGACCCGAATGCGTAAACCAGTACCCTAATGCTTCCTTTCCGATGCCCGGAGGTCCGACAACGAGAACTGCTGATTTTTCCGGATATCCCTCCCCTCCTAGTACGGAATCTAATGAGGAAAGGCCGGAGGAAACCAACACCGAGAGCATCAAACCCCTAAGTTAGGCAATCATAAAGTTATCCTGAGATCGGGTCCAATGCCAGCATTCACCAGAACAAACTCTGCAAATTTAGGCCTGCTAATTAGGCCAGATGTAGACGAGTACATAGTTGTACATCTTTCATCAAATAGTCGTCTTACCTAGTATCTCACTCGAAGGAAGGCGACGTTTTGATTGTCGCGTCGAAAAGTCTTAACAAATGGACACTGAATGTTTGTGCAAAATGGTTTTACTATGTCCGTGGTTCGAAAGCATCCTTTCGCAGTATGGGTAATATTCGCTGGACTCATCTTTTCAGGATTGGATCTTCTTTACGGCATAATTCCCGATTTGCAAAAACCTTCTCTCTTTGATCCGTTTCTTGTCCTTGTTCTCGGCTTCGTTGTACTCTGCCTCTTCTCTGCGTTCGGTGCTTTTGTAACACAAAGAAGGTGGAGTTTCGTCTTGTCAGTCGTGGTCAGTCTGGGGTTCGTTGTACCGTCCCTCGCAGTCTATCCCAAACCCAGTGGTTCTACCACATTCGCGATTGCGATGTCCAGTATTCCTCTTCTAGCGCTGGTTGCGATATTCTCAATTCTATGTCTAGTAAATCTAAACAAGGGACTTAACCAGAAAAAATTTCTTACCAGTCCCAGGTCTATCGGTGGAGTGCTGACGGTCGCAATGTTGGTACTTGTCGTTGGCGGAGTATCGTATGGCGCTTTTTTCGCCCCAAGCGTGTCTACGTTCGACGCAGTCACCGTCTCAATTGTCCCGGGAGCGAGCAATCCATCAAATAGTGCCGGGCACTTTCTCCCTGATTCTATCATCGTGGTAATCGGGGTGAACAACACAATCATATGGGTGAACCAGGACTACACCATACATACTGTAACTAGCAATTCCAACCTCTTCAATTCAGGATTGCTTAACTTCGGTGACAAATGGAGTTACACATTCTTAACAGCTGGAACATACGCTTATCATTGTGCAATCCATCCCTACATGAATGGGACGGTCATCGTAAGAAGCTCTTGAACATCATGTTCAGATCTTGAATCTTACTGCTAGAAAACCCTCATTGAACTTGGTCGTTGAGAAACCCCATTGATAGTGTTAGATGTAATCGAAGCGTCAATAGCTGGTCTAGCGGCCGCCGTTTTCATGACTCTATCGGAATTTCCCTTCTATAAAAAATGGGGAATGTCAGGAGTGGGCGAGTGGCAGGTGGACAACGTGATTTATTCGAGAATCATTCTTCGCAGGACGAATCTAATCGAGGAAAGCGGTTTTCCGTGGAAAACCGTCGGAACTCATTTACTGAATGGAATCATCGCGAGCGTCGCGTTTCGTCTTCTGCTCCCAACTTTCTACGTGTTTATTCCAGACGCAAGGCTTTCGATACTCTACGACACGACTGTCTATAGTTTCGTACTATGGGTTCTGTTTCCGGTCATGGGCAAGACGACCTTTGAATCATTGGGTCAAATCCGAATTTCCAATCGTGGTTTGCTGGTAAGCCTGCTTTCTCACATAGTCTATGGAATCTTCCTCGGTCTCTTCCTTACTCTATTGTCAGGCTAGAGACTGATGATTCTTGTCGATTTGGAGTGGGCCGGCATCGCCGGTCTGGTTAGTGCTGTACTCATGACACTGCTCGAGTATCCATTTTGGAAAAAATGGGGCATGGAGGCCGTGGTCGAGTGGCAGGTGAATTGGGTGATGGTATCCATGCTGAATCAGAAATGGAAGTCCATGCAGAAGCCGATCCTCTCGTGGACGATCGCGAGTCACATCTCCCACGGAATCGTGGCGGGAATCGCATTTCGCCTTCTACTCCCCGTTTTCTTCACGTTAATTCCTTTTGCAAAATTCTCAGTAATATTCGACACTGTGGTGTACGGCATCGTGCTCTGGATTCTCTTCAATGTTCTAGGGCGCAGGACCATCGAATCTGCTGGAGGAATCCGAATTACAAATCGTGGACTAGTTGGAAGTTTGTTCTCGGATATCGTCTACGGCATTTTTCTTGGTTTGCTGATACCGCTGGCTCATCCATGAAATGTATTCATGATTGGAGGCCAGAGAGTTTCATGCTTACGTCCCACAATCGCTTTGCATCATCCCTGTTGAACGGAGCCGATCTCTCCTTCTTCTTGTAAAAATATTTCCCGGTAATCCCTTCTACGTCGGACGAAGTTGACAGATAAATCAGTGTCTCGGCCCCCTTCTCGGGTGTCATGTAAAATGGTCTGAGTATCTTGATGCCAATTCCCACAATGCCTCCCTCATCGCCGAGGTGCGTGCGTACGGCTCCCGGGTGAACGCAATTGACTGTCACACCGGAACCCGCTAGGCGGTTCGCGAGCTCATGTGTGAATAGAATCTGCGCTAGTTTGGATTGCCCGTAAGATTTGATTGCGTTGTAGCCTTTTTCCATTTGAAGATCATCAAAATCTATGCGCGCATGGACGCTCGATGTGACATTCACCACTCGCGCTGGAGCGGACGACTTCAAGGTGTCGAGTAGAAGATTGGTCAGCAAAAACTGGGAGAGGTAATTCACAACGAACACTTCTTCAAGACCATCCTTTGTGACTACTCGGTGCCCTTCGACGACCGCTGCATTATTTATGATCAAGTGCAATCTATCGTGACTCCCTTTGAACTCGCTCGCGACCTTTCTAACGGAATCCAGAGACGACAAATCTGCAAGCATGAGCTCTACCGACTGACAACCAGTGTTACTTTTGATCTCTTCCTGTGCGGCCATTCCCTTTGTCAGCTCACGACAGACCATTACTGTTGTGGCACCCATTCGAGCAAGTTGGGTTGCAGCTGCCTTCCCGATCCCAGAATTTGCCCCGGTGACGATGCATACTCTCCCCTTCATCGAATCGTTTTGCAAGATGTGCACTCCTACCTTTCAATGGTATTTTTGTTAGGGCATATTTTATTATGAAGACGGCGGGTATGTCTCTACTGCCTTGACTCTGATGATTCCCCTTGATATCCTGCTTTCTATTATTTTGAGGGAGTAGGAAGAAATTATTCCTCTGATGAACTGCTCAGCGCATGTCGTGGATTCTACAGAGCTTGCTACGCCCATTGCTCTGATCTCGTACGTTGATTTGCCATAACCGGATGAATCTTTCCCTTCTCCGGCTACTTTCTTGAACTCGATTTTCTGTGCTGGGAGAAGTACCTGGAACTCCTTTATCACGTCGCCTAGATCTTCTGGTCTTAGGGCGGACATCTTGAGAAAGTCTCCGAGCCTTGAACCCTCGTCGTACCAGGCGTTCAAAAGCCAGTCCTTGTCAATCGCATAAATCTTGGAAACAAGTTTCTCGACCAGATCCTCAGGAAGAACAATGCATCCCACGTCTTTCATCATACTTACAAACTTCCAAGAAGGATAGATCTGCTTGGGGCTGCCTCCGCCCTTGGCTACTTCGAGCACTGCCTTGAGCGCTTCGTTTGCGAGAGCGTATTGTGTCTTGTTCTCTCTTCCAGCTTCAAGAGACAATTCGTCTGCCACACCATAATCGACCGCGATGTTTGTCCTGCCCAATCGAAAAATTCACTCTGCTGCCTTTTGAAGTTGTACAAACATTTGTACATAAGCGTACATTCGACGTGATATAGTACCAGCTGTTCTTGGATCGGTAGAGTGTATTTGACTCTAGCACAAGCGACCGCTGACTCCCAAAATAAAGGAGATTCCGATGCGTTGAACCAAAACTCTGGCCTGTCTATCAAGGCTCAGGAGACGAAAGGCAAAACTTCCAGCAGGCCATTCGCAATCTGGGTGATAGCTATTGGCCTTGTGTTTTCTGCTTTGGATCTACTCTACGGGATCAGTCCCGATTTGCCCAAACTTTCTTCGTCTTCCGATCCGCTCCTCTACATCATGGTCCTCTTCATTTTACTATGCGTCATAGGCTCGATAGGCACTTTTTGGCAGAAGACGTGGGGCTATCTTCTGGCCGGTCTAGTCAGTCTGGGTTTCATCATTGGAGCAAACGGGCTCAATGCTTGGATTCCAACCCTGTCCAATCCGCACGACTACAACACGTTCATCGTTGCCGACACGATTGTACCAGCGCTAGTCATCGTGGCGATTCTAACCGTATTGTGTTTTGCAAATCGCAAAAAGGGCTTGAATCAGAAGACATATCTCGCAAGTGCGAGATCATTTAGTGGAGCTCTTACTCTCATTATCGCGGCCCTTGCTATCGCAGGAGCTTTGATTGGAGCATACTCTCCAGTCTCGACAGCCGCAACGAGCGCTGTCGCAGTGTCTATCGTAAATGGTGCCTTCAATCCATCCAACGCAGCTGGTCACTTTGCCCCTTCGGCGATTACTCTTGTGGTCGGGGTGAACAATACCGTCACCTGGACTAACAATGATTACAGCATACATACCATCACGAGTGACACCGGTCTTTTCAACTCCGGACTGCTGAACAATGGTAACTCATGGACTTACACGTTCGCTTCGCCCGGAACCTACGGCTACCACTGCGAAATTCACCCATTTATGACCGGATCTGTGACGGTGATAGCCAAGCCTTAAGAGGTTTGGAGAGTCTTGCACAAATTCGATATTAATCGCCGGAAAGGTGGAATGGCAACAGGTTTTGGATTTAGTGGAGGGTTGGTAATGTGAAAATTGAAGCGAGTGTGATCGTAGACCGTCCTCGCGAGCAGATATGGACATTCATGACTGATTTGTCTAACACCCCAAAATGGGACCCCGGTGTTCTCGAAGTTCGGCAAACTTCTGCAGGTCCCGTTGGAATTGGTACAACGATCCAATCAGTTCACCCAAAACAGAGAGTAATGAATGCTAAGGCAATTGAGTACGAGCAGAGCAAGAAGTTCACTCTGGAGTTTATTTCAGGGCCGATAAAGGGAACAAGGTCACTTACAGCTTGGAAAGCATCGAAGGGAAAACTAGACTGACCCGAGCATTTGATCTAAGATTTAGTGGCATGTTTAGACTGGTAGGGCCTTTCCTTGCCCGAAGAGCGAGGAGAGAAGGCGGACTCGAAGTCGGCAACGTGAAACGCATACTGGAATCTCAAGTTCAGAGCTAGAAATGTGCGACATATATTGGAGGATTCAGATAATGATCTTAGTTTATCATGAAGCCAAGGATGCATTTTACCTAGGAATGCAGAAATAGAGATCTCTTGTTCAGGGAAGTTGTCTACACAGATGGCCCAAAACCAAGAAAAAAATGCAAGGCTTGAGACGGGAATTCCGGGACTAGACTCCATGCTAGACGGCGGCTTCAATGAAGGGCGGGTCGTTCTGGTGCTAGGAGAACCTGGAAGCGGCAAGACTATCCTTTGCTCTCAATACCTTTTCCACGGAGCGATCCAGAAAAACGAGAAAAGCATCTTCATCGGGATGAACGAGCCAAAGTCCCGATTCATGCAGGAAATGGCCGGGCTGGGGATGGATTTTGACAAGCTGGAAAAATCGGGAAGTTTCTCATACGTCGACGCAACCGAAGTCAGGCGCATTCCCGAAGAGGCAAAAGTCGGAAGAATTCCCGTCGGCGGTAGAGAGCTTGGGCTGGTGAATCTGATGGACATGATTCAGGAAGCTATCGAAAAATATTCCCCGAAGCGAGTTGTTGTGGACTCGATTTCAGACCTGGTCTTTCGATATCCAAAAGTGGAAGAACGTCGCCCAGTCGTTCTGGATCTAGTTGAGACTCTACAGTCTACGAAGGCAACATGCCTCATGACGAGTGAGCTGCTTTCAACGGGAGAGGGAAGGTTGTTACAGCCCGAAGAGTATCTCGCGGAAGGTGTCGTAATCATGAGGACGCTTCAGAAGGGAGTCAGATCTATTCAGATTTTGAAGATGAGAGGATCCAAAGTTGACACCCACGCAAGACCTTACGTCATCAACGAGAGCGGTCTCCAAGTTTACGCTACGGAAGAAATTTATTGAGAACTCGAATGCCTGCCAAGGATCAACAGCAGCAGGAGATTCCGGAAAACGTTCTAGATGTTCTAAAAACTTCTGGTATCGGATATTTGTCCGTAACGTCCAGCAAGGGCGAATTGTACAGCTACCCCGTCGCCTTCTATTTCTCGGGTTTCAGAGTGTATTTCATGACCCCGATCAGCGCAGCCAAACTAAAATTCATCAGAGGAAACCCTACTGTTTCATTTCTTGTTGACAATCACCTTCTGACAAAGGGCTCCTGCGGCGCGATGATTCAAGGCAAGGCGAAAGTGTTCAGTATTGTGAAGACCGTGCTATCAATTCTCTCAATCGGGCCGAAAATGGCCAGTTTCGCGAAAAAGTACCCGGGCATGTTTACTTTCTACGCGAGCGGAAAGGAGCTACCAGATGAGCGAAAGTTGTACAAGTATAGATTGATCAGGGTCGAACCGTCTAAAATCGTCTACTGGGTTGGCTACAATTTTGGAAGATATTTTCCAAAGGGAACTAAAGAAGATCCACTTTCAACTGCATCAGATGAAACAAAAATGGAAACCTTCGCCGAGCTCCTGAAGACAGCCGATGAAGAGCTCCCGGTTACGGAAGTTGAGCAGTCGCAGGAGTGGGTTGACAATCTTTATGCGGCGGAGAAAGAGGGAATCATTTCCGGCGATGAACGCACGGTGATCAATTCGTATCGGAGTTTTCTGCGGGGCGCCGTAGCTTCAAATCAGGGCGAGCGAAAAGTCTCTGAATCTGAAAAGAAGCTCTTGGGCCAGTGGAAGAAAGGCAAAAAAGGAACCGAGACCCAATAAGAAGATACCTACTAGCATCTTCTTGAAATTTCGGAGAAGTTTAACTAATTCGCTCTGCCATCATGCGTCTTTACTACGTTTAGTTTTAAGAAAAGATCGTTCTCATAGTGAGAACAAATATTTCCTTACCGTTGGGTGCTCGGACTCCGTCGATAATCTCTTGGTATTCCTTTCGCGTCATTAGTTTGTTGATCGCCCACAGTCTGTCTTCTCCTTAACCACAATTTGAAGCGACCCTTTGCGAACGTCAAGGAATCGACAGACCTGCTCGTAATGTCTACCGTTTTCATGAAGGGCCTCCTCCTCAGCTCGTACTCGTTCAATCCGGCCAAGGAAAAATCGCCCTTGTCCATGCACTTCTCAATCACGGGTGCGAGAGTAATCGAATCTTGAAAAGCTCAGCTGCGCGCCTGAACCGGTGCCAGGGTGAACAGAAAGAGCGGAATCTCCGATCATAACAGCACCGTCAACGACGAAAGGAGAAACTCTTGAAATCGTTGGTTGCATCGTCATCATACTGCCGTCCGATAGGTTCGCAGTAGATCTCTCCATAATTTGCCAGAGGTTGGGAGCAGCGTCTAGGATTTTGCGCCTTACATATGATTCCCCTCCCTTTTCTCTGAGCTTTTCAACTGTCAGACCACTTTCCTCGTAGGCCAATAGGATCCGTTTTTCTGTGCATGGCAGACTCAACGAGACACATCCGTTACCAAGGAAAAGCTGGATTTGATCTTGACCATGTATGCAGTCGTCGATGAAGAAGCAGACGATGAGCGAGTCATGCTGCTTGACGGTGGACTGGACTCCAAGTTGATTTCGCAGCACTGACTTGTAACCGGTTGCGTCAACCACAACCTGAGACGAGATCTTGATTGATTGGGCATCTTTACCTCTTGCCTCGACGCCAATTATCTTGTTGCTCGAGTCGCGGATCAATGATGTATAATCTATGCCTTCCAGAATCTCTACGCCCTGAGACAAGGCGTGTTTTTTCAACACCTGCCTGATTTCAGAAGGTCCTAGGTTCAGGTGATAGTTGTACTTGGGCTCAACGAGCAATCCGCTGTCAGCCACAAGGAGTGTCGCTCCGTCCACAACCATCTCAGGCGGCTTTAGGGGCACGCCAAGTCGCCTGATGTCTTCGAGTACGCCTAATTCATCAAAAATCTTGATCCCCTGTGGGTAGACAAGAATAGCCCACTTACTCGGAACGATTTCAGTTTGTTTTTCGATCACGGTGCATGCGATTCCTCTTCTGGCGAGGGTTAGAGCAAGTGATAATCCCGCAAGCCCTGCTCCGACAATCAGGATTCCATTTTTTGCGACAATTCTGTCGTTTGACTTTTCGACATGTTTCTCCTGATTCAATGATGATTGCAATTGACGATTTACACCTCCGTCTTGGATATTTGTTTTTGATTTCGAAGCAAAACTATCTCAGCAATGGATCTCCTTGTCCGAAGAGTACGTTTCTGAATTGCTCATTACATTCACCGCATGCTAATCTTCAAATCAGCTGGAAGTTACAACGATGGTCCCAGTCATCCAAGGATGATATGAGCAGGCATATTGGTACGTTCCCGTTTTAGTGAAAGTATAGCTGAAGGACCCGCCCGGTGGGATAGGCCCCGAATCGAACAGTCCGTTGTCCTCGGTCACTGTGTGCGTTGTCGTATCGTGGTTCACCCAACTTACGGTAGTTCCAACAGCCACATTGTACGAGCTCGGCAAGTAGAATTGTCCGTTGTTCGAATTTCCTGCACCTTGGACAATGAATATGTCTCCGGTCACGGGGTTTGATTGAGCCAGTCTCAATTCTACCGGGGCAGCGATGAATCCTATCGTGGCCCCGCCGAGAATGAAACCAATAGCCAGGAGAACCAAGAAGCTGCGAGCGGGTATCATCCTAGATGGTTTCTGGGGAATCGTTGGCCTCGAGAAGACTTGCTTCAACCCCAACACCGAGTAGACCAGAGCTAAGAGAAGCGCAGGGACCACTGTGATATAAATGAGGAAGACATTTGTCACCGTCACAGAGCTCCATTCAGAAGTTCCCATTCCGCCTTCCACGAAGAAGAATAGCAAGCTGATAGCTGTCGAGATGATATAGCCAATCCTACCACCCCGCAGGACGGCTAGCGCACCGAGAAGCGGCACGATGATAAATATTGCAAAGATTGGAGTCTGGAAATAATAGAATACGAAGGCATAAACATGGCAGATGGCGTCATAAAGCAAACCTAAGAAAGGCACCAGAAATACGAGCGATTTACGCGACACCGAGGGTCTTGTTTTCAGAGTCATTGGTTTAGTGCTCACCGATCTAGGCACCGTTGCTCTATATCACATCGAATGTACGATTATGTACAAATGTTTGCCAGAGAAAGAGAATAAGAAGCATAAGTCAGTAATACCCAACGTAATTTAGGGTGAGAAATCTGAGATTGATTGTTTCAACCAACGGAAGTCCGGTTAAGCATATTGGCGGGTACTAGCAAAATGATAATTCTAGACTACCAAATCCCCACACGAATCGATACGACAGTGAATCTTACTTCTTGAACACTACTTTCGCTGTGAAGGGTGGAATAGTCTGGAGGTAGGTTGGAGCAATCGATATGCCCTGAATGATATTGCCGTTCATCGTTACTGTCATGTTTATGGCACCGGCGAACGCTGTAACTGCGTACAGTCCACCTATGATTTTGTTATTCGAAAAAGTGTAGTTCCCGTTCACAGCCGCAAGTGCAAAGTCCGTGCTTTTCAGTATCACATTGTCAGAAACGACGCAGCAATTCTGAGCATCGGCTAGTCCAATCCCATTATCGGTTCTTGTGATATAATTGTCTGTGATTGATATCGCATTTTTCGTCGTCTGGGGTCCGAAAATTCCGAAGACAACAATCCCGTTGTTCTGGTCTTGCCCTTCCAAAATGTTCGGCCCGCAGTATCCAGCAGGTCTGCCGGTCAGATCTGTGCAGAGGAAATTACTTATTGTGTTGTGGGAGACATCTGCAATCGTAGGATCTGATGAGACATTGTTTGCTACTAGAAAGATCCGGCCAAGACATTCGGGCCGCTGGTAATCGTGTTGTAAGTAATCTTGACATTGGAGCCCTGACTGATTGAGATGCCCGTGGTAGCACTAGGAATCGCTCCGAACAGTGAGAGACCTGTGGGCATGAGAGTGTTGTACGAAATATCAGCGTGCGCGTCAGGTTCAGTGACGATTGCACTGGCGCCGACAATTGTGTTGTGCAAGATTGATGCCGTCGTCCCAGTATCTAGAAAAATGCCGAACGTATCGCCATAAAAAGTTGGAATTGTTACGATTCTGCTGTACGAGACTTGCAGGGAGCCATCACCTGAGAGCCATATCCCAGCATAACCTGCCCCTGGCTCCGTAAGATTTTTTGTAGCCGTAGATGGCACCTCAAAATCAACGGCATTAACAACCGCTTGGCCAGTTGAAAATGGAACGCTCGAAGGAGTATCACCCAGTCCCACCCACAAGCCAGCAGTCAAGTAAGTGAGATGCACAATGCTTGAAGACAGCTCGAGACTCGCGCCCCCGTCCACTCCTATCGTGCCGCAAGAGGGTAGCACAGTGCAGGGCTTGAAAAACTTCGGCGGCGTCGTGAAAGAGAAGCCGGAGATCGTTACCTCAGCGCCGTGAGCTATGTGCACGCCCCAATAATACCCAAAGCTATCTGTAGCAAGTTTCTTGGGCTCATTGATTACGGTAGAGGAGGCACCAGCGCCTAACAGCGTTATCGACTTGTTGATGAAAAGCTGCTCGGTATAAGTGCCCCTAAGAACTTTGACCGTGTCTCCGGAATTCGCGGCATTAATTGCGGATTGAATCGTAGAATATTGTGAAGGGACAATCAGCGTTGTGCTACTCGCGGCGTAACTTTGCGGGATCGAGCTTGAAAAAAGTCCTATGGTAAGCAGAACAAAACACGAGAAGATCACTGCAATCGAAGATCTTCGGTGATTTTGCATTATTGGAGAAACCTCCTATGGCGCGAACCTGACGATAGCATAAGATAAACAGTTTTCTTCGATCCAATCTTCTCCCTCAGTTTTTCGAAGATCACTACAATTTGGCCAGGCAATGGTTGTGGCATTTGTTTAGTGCTCAACGATCTGAGCGCTATCGCAATATATAATATCGAATGTACTCCTATGTACAAATATCTGCATCATAGTCTCGTGTCGAGGGCATTCTTGTAATTCTCACAATTGCTGCAATGTTCAGGCCCAGCTAGATAGCAGAGCACAAGATCAAAATGTTCGAGACAAACGAAAAACCATTGTCTAAGAAATATAGTGGAAGGGTCGAACTAGGGCGGTGGCGGTTCTACTTTGGGTGGAACTTCTAGCGACAGTCGGTTTATTGGTGCAAGAGACCGAGCGCTCCTGTAAAGAGCATAGGCTGCCAGAACGTACGCCGGAGCGAAAACAATTGCAGGGTATGAATATGATTCATTGTAGCTGCTGATGCCGAAGACGACCGATTCGATAATGGACAACACTGTGTTAACCAAGAACAGCAATAAGAATATACCAAACCATTTCAAGCTCCCGCGAAGCACTGGGTCTCTGGATCTTCTGGCCCGATCAGCAGAGCCGGTGCTCCAAGAAGCAGCGGGAGTGAGAAGAGGGGGAATCCCAAAAAGCCTGCGGCAACACTCGCATTGAAGGATGGGCTGATTGCCGTAACGACCAGATAAATTCCTGCCAGGGCAACATCAACCCAGAGCACAATACGGACCTTGCTCCAATGCAGTATGCTGCGAAGGAGCGGATCCGAGCGCCGTGCAACAGGAATGGTAGAGTCGATAAATGCAAATGCGAATACGATGACCGAGTAGAGAATAAGATGGAGTGCTAGCGTAATAATCGCATTGTTGCTCGTAAGGTTGACGGTAAGTGAATTCACCTCCAAAAAGATAACTAAAACACCCAACCAGAGAGCGTGGTTGCGATAGACGCGGCTGACGAGCGCACGCCTAATAGACAAAGCCCAGTATGCGGCGTAAAAACCAATGGCCGCGGGCAAGATCTCAGTAAAGATTATCGCGAGGGCGAATCCAAGGCTATCTGACAAACGCGCTAACCTCCATTCCAGTTTTTGTGAACGAAAAGTTGTAGTAACCCTGCTGCGGAGGAACTCCTCTCATTTTCCTTATTCTAAGTAGAGGAAGCACCCGGAGGCCTTCCTCGTACAATCTCAGTTCAATCACTCCATCGAACAGCTGTTGCATAGCAGCCAGGACGTTTGGAGGATGCATCCCTTCTTCCAGTGTTGCAAGTGCCACAGAATCGTATTGCTTTACGTCAGCAAAGAGTTGCGTTAAGAATTTGTAAATTGTATCTGGCTGGTTCAACATCAGCAGGGAAGAAAGTACATCAGTCACCACTCTGATTCTCCTGTCTGCGTTTTTCTTTAGGATGTCTTTGATATTGAACGATAAGCTCGCTAGGTCGTTAACATCAAACTTGATCTGCCCTCCCTCGCTTGCAAACCAGAATGGTACTCTTTGAGAAAAGTCAACGTTGAACGCCTTGACATCCTGAAGTACTTCTCTCGTGGATAGTCTCGTGGTGTATAGACAGAAATCATTCTGCAGAAGTCCTGAGTGGGTGAACCAGTAGCCAAGGGCTTCCTTGCCTATTCCGGGAGGGCCAACGATCAGAATGGTTGACTTGTCTGGATAGCCATCGCTCCCAAGAAGCTGGTCGAGGGAAAAGAGGCCAGTGGAAGCCAAAATCTAATACTTTGCTCTAATTATAGGACTGAGTTAAACCTATCTTTGGAAAAGGCATCATCATTCCCCAACTTGTGGTTAGCTGAAGCCTATGTCTCGTCAATGCAAATCGACGCTAAACGTAAGCACAGCAGGATTTTTGAAATCTCCGATCGGTTCAGGGATTATCAGCCCGCAATTTTTGGGAAGTAATCAAGCTCAATTTTCTTGATCTCTTCCTGGCTTGTTGCTACGGCATAGTCGTTTAGAGCATCTAGGTTCAGGGAAAGAAAAGTTCCACCCCATTTGTAGAGAGAAAGGAGTCGTTCAGCGAGAACCCGGAAATCCATGATGTAAAGAGCAGCGGCAGAAGCCTCAACAGAGCTCAAGCTGTTGAGCTTCGAATAGTTTGTCGGATTACCCGCCATCAAAACGGGAAGTCGACGATGAATTCCATTCATTCTCCTCTTGAAGGTCGAAGTTGCATTGACCCATGAGCAGTCGATGACGACGATTCCTCCCGATAGCGCGAGCCCCCTGTCGCCTCGAGAAACAATCTCCGCTGCAAAAGGACTCAGCACAATCGAAGTTCTATCAATCTGGTTCGGTCTGATCGATCTTGCCAGTTGAAACTTTCGCATTTTCGCTGAAGTACATTTAGCAGGATCATCTTCTCGAAGCTCAACCGTGAAGATTTTGGGATACTCGTCCCGTTCGGTACTCGAGATGATTCTATTTCCAATGTTTCCCATCTTGATCATTTGAAAGATAGAAAACCTATTTAATGAGACGGTAACAGAGACGGTTTGTGACCGCACAACACATGCCGATGGCCTTCGTTTTGATAAACGCGGATCTCGGCGCTGAGGAAGAACTAGTTCGCGAGCTGAAGAGTATAGAGCACGTTAAGGAAGTATACGTTGTATACGGAGTCTACGATATCGTCGCGAAAATTGAGGCGGACACTATGGAAAAGGTCAAGGAGACGATTACCTGGAAGATCAGGCGGCTCGAAAAAGTCCGCTCGACCTTGACGATGATCGTTGTAGAATCCTAGCTTACGTTTTTTCCGTAAATGTCTGTTCCGCCAGCGGCGGCTACGTATGTCGAAAGAAGAGTTCAGATTTTTTCAAATCGGAATAGATGATACCGATTCGAGCGACGGGATGTGCACTACCTTTCTATGCTATACCGCTGTAAAACAGCTGCTCAAGAGTGGAAAGACCGAAGTTGTCGACTATCCTCACCTGATTAGGCTGAATCCCAACATCCCGTGGAAGACGAGGGGCAACGCCGCTTTAGCCCTACAAATAAAGACCACACTCTCGCGTAATGCCGTCTTCCGCTTCTTCAAAGGAATAGTCGAGAAATTTGCAACCAGTCCCCGTGCAAACTCTGGTCTCGTACTGCATGAGGGGTTGGAGACACCTGACGAGATTCAGGAATTCTCAAGGAGAGCCCTCTTTTCCGTTATGAGCCTCCGAGAGGCTCGAGGCCTCGTTAGTATGTTCAAAATGGACAGCTTCGAGTTGCGCTCCGGTCAAGGCATAGTCGGTGCGCTCGCTAGCATTGGGAACCGTCTGGCGCGCGATCACACTTTCGAACTAATTGCCTACCGCAAAGATGTACGCCGAAGGAGAGTTATCGATTTTGACAAAGTGGTGAGGATGAGCGAAACTAGATTTCCCCAGACCTTCAGCAGTTATGATAGAGATTATGATCGAGTGATGATCTCGCCTCATGGACCGGACCCAGTGCTCTGTGGGATTCGCGGTGAGAACGCGAGGGCGGTCAGAGATGCATTCCGTGACCTCAAGCCTATTGACAATCTTCTGGGCTACATGATATTCCGCTCAAACCAGGCCACTGGAGAACATCTTTCGAATGCACTTGACTTGACCAATTCTAGCGCATACTCTTCGGGAACTGTTGTCGGAAGGGTGTCGTCTAAACCCATGATCGAAATGGGAGGACACGTCTTCTTCAATCTCGAAAACAGAGAGGGCGAGATCACTTGCGCCTGTTACGAACCTACTGCGGATTTCAGGAAGACTGTACTTGGCTTGATACCAGGGGACACAGTAGAGGCTTCTGGTGGGATACGTAAACCCACATCGACTCATTCCAGGGTGCTCAATCTTGAGGCAGTTCGCCCCGTAAAGCTAGAACGTATTATTACACTTTCGAACCCGAAATGCCCCAGCTGCAAAATTGCGATGAAATCGATGGGAAAGGGGCAAGGATTTGAGTGCTACAAATGTGGAAACGTTTCAATGGCGCCTAAGCAATCACACGAAGAAAAGAGAAGTATTTCCAAGAAACTCTATATTCCGCCGTTGAAAGCGCACCGGCATCTAACAAAGCCGCTCCACAGGTATTCCTCGTCGGAAAAGAAGACAGAGACACCAGAGAACCTTATCGATGGTTGGATTGTTTAATTAGGCGGTCAGGGTTCGGAAGGTCCCTTCGTGGTCTGATTATCGACACTTGGAACTGGTGATCCAGTTAAGGTTGGTCCTGTGAGAGATGGAATACTGTCAACTTTGGAGGCGCGTCGTTTTCTCGTGGTCCTTGGTCTTGTCTTCTGGACAGATTTTGGGACAGAAATCACCAAGAACGGGCTTGTCGTGCCAAGAGCCGTTGTGTCCGTTGGCATGGCCGTTTTCTTCGAACCTGAAAAACTACCGTCATCGGAAAACGGTGGTGGTGCCTCTGAGATAGGCTGGGGTTCGGGTTCTTGTTCGATCTTCGCTACCGGCGGATCGAGCACCTTCTGCACTGATTCGGCTCTCAAAACACTACGGTCGGGAATCCCTCTGTAGACGATGATTCCTATGGCGGCGACTGCGAGCGCGGAACCCGCGAGGAAGAGAACCATGTCTAGTGCCAAATCTCGTACCATTCACAACATTGAACCGGAGCAAATTCTAGGCTAGGGTAAAATGCATTTGACAAAATGGATAGAAGTAATTGAATCCTTAAATTACCATTAGCCAGTGGTAATTTCGCTTTGAGACTAGCTGTTGGATTTAATGCCGATCTTCCCGTGGCGGTCCTTTTGAAACAAGCACAGATCGTAGAATCTCTTGGTTACGAAGGCATGTGGATGCACGAACACTCCTTCGGTCGCGATGCGGTTTCCTACCTGAGTGCGGCTGCTTTATCCACGAGTAGACTAAAACTTGGCTTTGGGTGCTTGAGCCCGTTCGTCCGAAACCCAGTTTCGCTTGCTATGACGGCGGCCACGCTTCAGGAAACCAGTTCTGGAAGGGTCCGTCTCGGGATCGGTACTGGATTTCCCGCACGGCTCGATCTAATGGGGATTGATCACAAACTTCCCATCGCAGTACTGAAAGAGACGATGGAAATCTGCCGCGGAATCTGGAGTGGAGGCACTCTCAACTACTCCGGCAAGGTGTTCAACCTGAAAAATGTGAAATCATTGCTGGGTCGAATGAACAGAAACCTGCCGATATACGTCGCTGGCTGGAAAACCCAGATGCTTAAGCTGACGGCGAGATATGCCGACGGCTATCTCGCTAAGGGAGGCGAATCCTCAAAGTCTCTGGGGCAGATTGTTTCTACCATCTCGTCTTCTGCGCCACCGAGATCAATGAATGAGATCGACGTTGCCGCTTATCTCTTAGCGTTAGTCTCTCATTCTAAAGAAGACGCGCTCTCGAGGGCAAGGAAAGATCCGTTCGTCGCTTACATGCTTTCGGTTCAGGATGACTACCTCTACGAGGGCACGGGCATTGATCCGGCACTCAAGAAGCCGATAGCTGAGAATTACTTCAGGGGAAACCTCTCAGCAGCCTCTGAATCTATAAAGGACGAAATGCTCGAGTCATTTACTCTCTCAGGCACGGCTGAACAAGTATGCGACAGGATTTTGGAGTACACAAAGGTGGGGCTTAATCTACCAATCCTTCAACCGATTAGCATGAACTCGGAAGACATCTCGGCGGTTGCTAAAGCGGGGAGCATGCTTATTGAGGCAGCCCCGAACAAGACAATGTATTGAACCGAATTATTCCGAGGCTTGCAGTAAAGCCGAATCTTGCATACCGTCTATTTTATCCTCAGGTTCCTGTAATCCTTTCCGCAAAGTATCGTTCGCTCGTTGCTGCGATGCCCGCGAACAGCTGCATGTCAGTTTCGGACGAACCGGCCATGATTGCGGTTTCCGTTCGCAAAGGTTCGAAAACCAACGGGGTATTGAAGAAGGCAAAGAATTTCTCGATTAACTGGTTAAACTTGCGCAACAGAAAAATCGTGGCTCAATTGTCTTCTGAAAACAAGTCCCAAGATAAACTCAAGGCTCTCGATATCCCGTATCTTCTCGTCTTCGGATCTCCTGTCCTGAATGTATCTGTCGCTTATGTCATCTGCAAGAAGGAGTCCGAGTTTGAAACCGGGGACCATGCTCTTTTCATCGGGCGACTAATAGGGGCAATGGCCTCTCTCGATTTTGACGAAAACTGGAAGTTTGAAGACTACAAGCCTGCCCTATACCTCGGGAGCAATTTCCGAAATCCATTTTCAACTCTCGATCGGGGTCACTCTGCATGAGAAAAATAGACCTTTTTTCCGCTCGTACTTTTCGTAACCTGATTCCTCCTAGCTAGGTACTCTAGGTGCGCCAGGGTTTCCATCAATGCGGCCCGTTTTTCCCACGCCGACAGTTTTTCCCATGAACCGGTGTACCAGTGGAGCTTCGAGGCAACTTCATACGCCGAGATTGCCTTTCCGGAATTTAGAGCATGAAGCGCGTCCTCTAGTCGCTCTTTATGATGTCGTTTGATTTCTACGAGTCTTTTTCTTAGATTTTCAAATACGAACTCGTGGCTAGGAAGAACCTTCGACACGGGTGAAAGCCTTCCGATGGCCTTGATCGAAGCTAAATAGTCCCCGAGAGGATCGCCGTCATAGTTCGGTGTCAGGGAGATGTTTGGAGTAATAGTTGGCAACACGTGATCGCCGGAAAAAAGCGCATGTGACCGTCCAAGATCGTAAACACAGATGTTTCCTTTTGTATGCCCTGGTGTCCAGATTACCTGGAGTTTGAATTTCCCGACAGCTAACTTTTCGCCGCCGCTCAGCCTGATATCGGGTTTGGGCGGATCGATGTATTTTACAAAAGGCGCGGTCGCCTCCATCATTTTTCTCAGGTCTGATTTCGGGACACCGTTGATTGCTATGAAATCATTGAGTTTGTTCAGAAATTTTTCGAACTCGGCTTTGGAACCTCGTATTACATCAGCGTCAAATTTATGGATCATTAGCTTAGAGCCTGGGGCTTCTTTTTTCAGTCTCGAAGCAAGTCCAAAGTGATCAGGATGAAAATGAGAGATCACAATTTTTTTCAGATCTCTTGCATTGAATCCGATCTCGGCGAAAGCAGATTTCAAAGCGTCCCATGATTCTTCTCCGCTCCAGCCAGTATCGATCAGCAGGTTTTCATCTTGATCCCTGAAGAGGTAAACGAAGACGCTCTTCAGGGAAGAAATTGGAACCGGTAGGACGATCTTGAAGATTCCTGGCAGAACTTCTTCTACGGTTTGGGTCATCCTGTGAGGCAATCCGTCCAAAGAAAGATTAGTTGTTTTTCTCTCGTCGAATCATGCTTTCCATAAAATATTCGCCGGCTCGGTAAGATGTCCTGACGAGCGGACCGCTTGCGATATACCGAAAACCCATCGATTCACCTTTAATCCTGAACTCTTCAAATTTAGAGGGCGGGACATACCGTTCGACCTCGAGATGCCAGCTGGATGGGCGAAGGTATTGCCCAATTGCAAGAACATCAACACCAATATCTCGGAGGTCTTGCATTGATCTCACAACTTCCTCATCCGTCTCGCCAAGCCCCAGCATCAACGAAGATTTTGTATAAATCGACTGATCTAATTCTTTTACTGCTTTCAAGACTTTTAGCGATTGGGCGTAACCAGCCCGGATGTCACGAGCTTTTCGCTGTAGTCGTTCGACCGTTTCGATGTTGTGGGCGAAGACATCGGGATGAGCTGCCACGATTTTCTTCACCGCCTCGAGATCTCCTTTGAAATCAGGTGTGAGAACCTCAATGAGAAGCTCCGGATTTCTTCTCTTGGTCTCCACGATGGTCTGCGCAAAGTGAGAAGCCCCTCCATCTGAAAGGTCGTCTCGATCTACCGACGTAAGAACGATGTACGAAAGGCCCATTTGTTTTAGGGCAATTGCAACTTTGACAGGTTCCATTTCGTCAACATAAAGGTTTGGATTCCCACTTTTCACTGCGCAGAACCTGCATCCCCTTGTGCAGGTGTCACCCAGGAGCATGAACGTGGCAGTTCCGCCTCCCCAGCACTCGCCGATATTCGGGCAGTGAGCTTCCTCGCACACTGTATGCAGTCCCAGATCTTGCGAGAGGATCTTGAGCCTCTTATAATTCTCACCAGAAGGCATCTTGACTTTGAGCCAATCCGGTTTAGGTGAGAGGGATGATTTCTGCAAACTAATTCTTCACCCTAATAGACCCTATGTACCGACAGATTGGTTTCATTATATATCCTGCATAGATAATCGTTCGCAGTAGGACCTGATATTATGATTAAGATCGCGTCAAGATGTCGTAAAAGTATTGCTGCATTCGCCGGAATTCTACTTTTGGAGCAATGAAGAAAGAAATGAGCGTAATCAAGATCAAATCGGTCCCACCCGGTCCGAAAGCGAGAAAAATTGTCTCCGAGACAAAAAAGATACTATCCCCTTCAATCGCAAGAAATTATCCGCTGGTCATCGAGTCCGCGAAAGACTGCGTCGTCAGGGACGTAGATGGAAATGAGTATATTGATTTCAACTCTGGGATCGCCGTCCTGAACGTCGGTTCTACAAACAAGGCGGTCGTAAAGGCCGCAACCGATCAGCTCAATAAATTCACTCACTATTCTTACACTGACTTTTATTACGAGAACATAAACGAGCTCGCAGAGCGGTTAGCGAAAATCTATCCTGGTGGAGAGAGAAAACCTAGGCAGGTATTTTACGGAAATTCCGGGGCCGAAGCGAACGAGGCAGCGATGAAACTTGCCCGCTACTCGACAAGAAGGCCCAGATTTATCGCGTATACCAGCGCGTTTCACGGTAGGACGCTGGGGACAGTCTCCTTGACCGCGAGCAAGCCAGCTCAGGTGAAGGGTTTCTCTCCACTTCTAACTGGTGTTGAGCACGTGCCGTACCCCTACTGTTATCGTTGTCCTCTGAAGCTGGAGTACCCGAGCTGTGGGTTTGCCTGCATAGATTACATTCAAGAACAGTATTTCGACAAGTTCGTTCCCCCTGAGGAGGTAGCGGCTTTCTTCATTGAATCGATTCAGGGAGAAGGTGGCTACGTAGTCCCCCCCGAGGATTATTTTTTGGAACTTTTCAAGAGATTCAGAAAGTACGGGATACTTTTTGTCGCGGACGAAGTCCAGTCAGGAATGGGTCGGACTGGCAGGTGGTTTGGAATAGAACATTTCGGGGTTGTTCCAGACATGGTTACCGTGGCGAAGGCTCTCGCGGGCGGCTTGCCGATCGGGGCCCTCGTCAGCTGACGCGTCTTTGATGACGTGGGAACCGGGTTCTCACGCCAGCACATTCGGAGGTAATCCAGTCTCCGCCGCGGCCGGCCTAGCGGTACTCGAATTTATCCAGAAAAACGACCTGCTGGCTAACGCTCGTAAACAGGGAGATTACATGATGAAGATCTTCGAAGAGTGGAAGGAGAAGTACAAGATCGTAGGAGACGTCAGAGGAAAGGGTCTCATGATCGGAATCGAGATTGTTAAGGACAAGAAGTCGAAGGCTTTTGCCCCAGAACTGGTCGATGAAATAGTTTCCAAAACGTGGAAGAACGGTGTCCTTATGATCACTTGTGGAAAATCGACGCTCCGGATAGTGCCACCGCTGACCATAACCAGAGCTCTAATTGACGAAGCGCTCCCTGTACTTGAAAGGGCGATTGGAGAAACTAATCGCAAGAAATCTCGTTAGGATTTCAAATCTTTTCCGCGAGAAAGTACAGGGTCGGAGAGTTTTCTTTGTACTCTCCATCTGGAATTGAAGACACTCGCAAGATCTTGAATCCAGTTTCCTTCAAGAGAAGTTCCAGCTGGCTCTTTGAATAAAATCGCAGATTCATGCGGTCGGTCCGCAGCTCTGAAACTCCGCTCTGTTCCAACAAGTAGTATGCCCGCCAATCTACCAGATCTCGTTCAGTCTTCGTGCTGAGATTCGCTCGGATTACCGCCAAATTTTCTTCAGGATCATCGAAGAAGGCGTCGATGAATGGGGAGTTCAAGAGAGATTCCTTAATTCCCTCCGAGTTCTCGGTGTCGAAAACGAAGACTCCTCCGGGTTTCAGAATGAAACCAACTTCTGAAAACAAAGACTTTACCAGATTCTGATTCAGTCCAGCGAGGCTCCAATACATGCACAAGGATGCGTCGAACTCCTCTTGTCTGAATGGTACATGAAGAAAGTCCGCAAGAATCATGGACACTTCTTTTCCGAAAGCCATTTTCCTCTTAGCAAGTCGGATCATTTGCTTGCTTGCATCGATTCCATACAGGTTGAAATCCTCTTTTTGCAACAATGCAAGATGGCTGCCGGTACCGCAGGAAACGTCGATCACCTCCTTACAATTGTGTCCCTTTAGTAATGCGATCAACCACTCTGATTCTCGCGGATAGTCTCTGTACTGGCTCTCCAGACGATCGTAATACTTTGCAAATTCCGTGTAGAGCTTTGGAAACTCGAATTTTTCGTCCATCAATATATCATCTTGTTTGATATTCCGAGCAGCCGGTCGTTTTGAAGGAAGGCTGGCTGCTTCAAACCCTTGCTCTTTGCCAAGTTTAGGGCAAGGTACTGAAGATGAATAGCACAGGATATGGCATGCTCCAATGGATTATTTCCAGATTTGAAGTCGAGAATCTGGCTGTCATAGCCCTGATTGACGAGCTCCTCGTTTAATTTGCCCGCGGTCGAATCGCTCTCATCACTTTTTATTATGATGACGGAATCATCATCGGTCATTGAAAACAGGTTCATGTGCGAGAACTCTTCGGTCAACTGATAATCCGCCTTTTCGCCAGCGAACTCGAACACTTTGGCCGCGCCGTACATCCCGATCGGGTAAAAACAACCGCTTGACACAAAATGAATCATTCCCGAAATTTCTGAACGCCTTGATGCCCATTCTTTAGCATGGTTGATCGTCTCTTCCAGATTCGAGTCTCTTGGAGACATACCAAATATTCGAGAACAAGCCATGAGGGATGCAGTGAAACTGTTGGTCCCGGGAGTCAAACCCGGATCTTTACTGAATCTTAAGGGTAGTACTCCAGAGCAGATTTTCGCTATCGGGCTCTCGGGATTCACAGTGACTGCAATGGTGGTCTTTGCCAATTTCTTTATCCGCTTCGCGGCTTCGACGTTCGACCTCGTCCTACCCGATACTGAAATGAAGTACACGATTTTCCCGGTTGCGATACTATAATTCTGCAGCAGGTCGTAAGGGTCAAGAGATTTTGCCGAGAAGCTCGTCAAACGCTCGATAAAGTTGGTACATGCGAGGGAATCTCCGGCGCCAACTAAAATCGCGTGCTCTGGTTTGATTTTTTCCCAGCTCATTGAGTCTAGAAACTGCAGGTAATCCGGGATGTCTTTTACTTGCGCCTCAATCTCGCGCACAGTTGAATCGAAGGACAAATCTTCTTCCCAACCGGTTGCCAAGTTTTTCGAAAAGAATTAGATATCATGCAATTGAATGCTAAATTGAAATTAACAGGAAACCTGAACGTTGCAAGAGGAATATCACGACTAATCCCAGGCTATTATGAACCGCAAATCAACGATCCTTTCAAAATTCTCCTCATATATTTGTTCTCAAAGCCAATTGTCAAACATTAGAGATATCTTGACTCTAACAAGCATTACCGAACGCATAGACATGGGAAATCTTATTCAGAGGAAAATCCACGTTTCACAGGGAATCTTGGAAATCGAGAAAAAACTCCAGGACTGGCTGCTCGAGCCTAACCAACCTGTTGTCCGGTACTTTACTTTACGATCGCTGCTAGACCGGAAAGACTCCGATCCCGATGTGCGCGAGTCCCATTCGAATATTTTGAAGAAAGGCTGGGTTCGTGACATTCTAGCTAAACAAAAACCCGAAGGGAACTGGGAATCGATAAGGGACCTCTACAGACCAAAGTACACTGCTTCGAACTGGAGGATGATTGTTCTTTCCGATTTTGGATTGCATTTTCAAGATGACAAGAGGTTGGAGAATGGATGCCAGCTTTTCTTCCAACACTGGCTCCGGGACGAAGATAAATTTGAGAGCGAAGGCGAGGTCTGTCAGTCTGGAAACCTAGCCAGGATGCTAACTCGTTTCGGCTATGGCGACGATCCTAGAGTCAAAAGAATCTTCAGATGGCTTGCTAACGATCAGAAGGAAGACGGGGGCTGGCACTGTTTCAAGTCAGACACTGGAACTCTAGACTGCTGGGAAGCGCTGGCCGCGTTTGCATCTTTACCTAAGGCGAAAAGAACGAAGAGCATCGCCAGATCTATCGAAAGGGGCGCAGAATTTTACCTGGAGCGGGGCCTTTACAAAGAGGGGAGGAGGTACGAACCCTGGTTCAGATTCCATTATCCAAATCATTACTATTACGACATCCTAGTCGGTCTTGGCGTGATTACTTCGCTCGGTTTCGCAGGCGACAAGCGACTCGATTACGCCCTAAAGTACTTGAAGAAAAAGCGCCTTGCGAATGGTTCGTGGGGGCTTGATGCGATACATCCCGATCTGGGTCCCGGTGCTGATTACATTTTGAAAGAAAAAAGGCCGAGGAGATTTGCTCTCGAACGTGAGGGAAGACCGAGCAAGTGGATTACCTTGAGGTCATTGGGAATTTTGAAGAGAGTCGAGGAATCACCATGAGTCGTTGTATGTAATTACGACATTGATTTCCATTCCACAGACTAAATGAGGGAAACTTCAACCTAACGAGTTATTTACAAGGAAGAACTATGAATATTCAATCCAAATCATAATGACTGCTCAAAGTGACCGTCTGCTTTCCTGTGATAGGTTGACAAAAGTCTATCACGACGGACACAGAAAAGCTCTTGACTCGGTTACATTTTCGGTTCCGGCCAGAGGAATATTCGTTCTCATTGGCAGGAATGGATCCGGAAAAACCACGCTCGTGAGAATCCTCGCAACTGAACTCGAATCCACATCGGGTACGGCCACAATCGATGGAATAGACGTGCAGAGAGATCCTGCGATCCTAAGGGAAAAGATCGCAATGGTCCCGCAAGAAGCGAGGGCGGTCCCGTGGATGACGCCTTTACAGACCATATCATCGTACTTGATGTGGCGGGGATTTGGGTATGGCGAAGCAAGGCGGAGGGCAATGAGGGCGCTCGAAAAGCTCGGGATCGCTTCGTACGCCAATTCTCTCAACAGGACTCTGTCGGGCGGAAACAGAAGGAAAGTGCTGGTAGCGACAGTCATGGCGTCCGAGGCCGAAATAATATTTCTGGACGAACCGACAACGGGATTGGATCCTATCTCGAGGAGAGAGTTCTGGGACTTCCTTCGAAGCGTTGGAAAAGAGAGATTCACTTTCTTGACGACGCACTATCTGGAAGAGGCAGAGGCACTCGCCGACGAGATAGGGATACTCGATCGGGGCAAATTGATACAGCTAGGTACGATGGAAGAGCTTCGACAGAGCGTGAGTTACAACTACAGCATGAACATCCCGCTTGATCCTAGATTATCGACGCCAACTGTGAAGAATGGAGAAGTGGTGAAGGGGCCCGACGGCTACAGGATTCTAACCACCGAGGATGAGGCGTTCCGTTTGTCGAGAGAATTGTCGAGGGGCGGGTTCAAGTTCACGATCAACCCGGTAACATTGGATGATATTTTCTTCTACTTCGTTAACAAGGTAGGAGGCGAAAGAATTGGAGATAACGGAAGAGAGGAAGAAGGAAGAAGAGAAGCAGAGCGAGCCTAGGCACCGAAGAAGCAGGTTCAGCCAATTTTTCGCAGCTGTACTCGTGAATTCCCTGTACGAGATGCGGAACTATCCTGTGGTGCTCATCAACACGGTGCTGTCTCCTCTCTCGTTTCTAGTCTTGATCACGTTTGTCAGTCAAGGCAAACTTCTCGGTGTAGCGATTGAAGGCAGTTTCATCATGAGCATGTTTTCCAGCGGGATGTCCCTTCAATCGGATCTATCACACCTGAAGAACGACTTCAAGTTGCAGGACATGGTTGTTAGTTCTCCTACCCCGTGGCAGATCTACCTGCTGGGCATGGCCACTTCGGAACTTGTTTACTCGACTCCCGCAATTGCGGTTCTAGGAGTGCTAGCCGCAATCTACATTCATTTTACAATTATCGCCGCGCTTGAATTTCTGGCAATTCTGGCATTGATGTTTGTTGCATCCGTCGCGGTCGGCTACACTTTTGCCACTTTTTCGAGCGACATTGTCCAGAGTTTTGCATTTTCAAGACTCTTGTCAACACTCTTCTCGACCATCCCGCCTGTTTACTATCCGATTTCCTACATTCCGCTCCCGTTCAGATACCTCGCGTATTTGTCTCCGACGACCTACGCAGCCGAGCTCGCCCAAAACGTTGGTGGATACCTTGCGCTTCCCTTAACGACAATTGAGACGGACTGGATCATACTCATTCTCGTTAGCGTCGCGCTCTTCCTTATCGCGAGCACGAAAGCGCGCTGGAGGGAGGTTTAGGCATGTGCTGGAATTATTAGAGAATCCGCTGATCTTTGCAACCTTGCCAGCGTGATCTCGCATGCGGATCTCGATATGTCAATGCCAATCCATTTTCTATCTAAATTCTCGGCGACAGCAATCGTAGTACCGCTACCGCAAAAAGGATCCAAAACAATGTTGCCAACATTCGTAGATGCTCCGATCAAAATTTCCAATAGTCTCTCGGGTTTTTGAGTGGGATAGCCTAAGCGCTCTCTCGAAGTTGCAGAAAGGACGGGCACACGAATTATGTCGTTCATCCTTTTTCCTCTGGATTTCGGATACGTCTTGCCATAATATACTGAACCATCGCCTCTTCTCCTTTTGATTAGGGCAAACCTCCGATTCCCGACATCGACCTTGTTGTATCGTTTAAGCTCCCGGTCAGCATATTCTTGGAATTGCTCATTCCAAGTGTAGCAGTCGGTCTTCGTGTAGAATAGTATCGTGTCATGAGATTGTTGCCAGTTCCTGTGTCGTTCTGTGCCCCTGAATCCCTTGTCCCAGACAATCTCGCATCTTATTTCATGGTCAAATATTTCGTCCAGCAAAATCCTAAGATGGGCATTTGCATACCAATTGCAGTGTACGTACATGGAACCGGTTTCTTTCAACACCCGGTGGCATTGAATGAGCCTTTCCTTCATCCAAGCGAGATATGTGTGAATCCCGCCCTTCCAGCGATCGTCGAAGCCTTGATCGTGTCTATTTTTTGATTTAATTTCGTATTCTTTCCCGGAAAAAAAGGGCGGATCAAGGTAAATGAGGTCTATTGATGAAGCTGGAAATCCCGACAAAACATTCAGACAATCACCACAGTATATGCGATCTCCCTCCACGGCAGAGAGTCGGATTTCAGTGGGGATGCCTCTCCTTGATCTCCTTTTTACATCAGATTTCAAAGCCGGAATTTATTCTCCGATTGCAAATAATTCGCCAGGCATTTGGAAGCAAAATCAGCCGGGCTTTTATTAGAATAAGAACGGGTCCGAGAGTTTTTACCATTTCCTTAAATCTTTAGATTTAGGTGTAATGGATAACCGCCGAAAGGACGAGAGATACGCATTGCTGAGGACTCTTAGGTCTGACCCCAAAAATGGACGAATCATCATACTTTGGTCATTTTTTGTTGGTGTCATGATAATCGGGGGATACTTCGTTTACTATCAAGTGCTCGGGCTGGGGCAGACGTACCAGCATCCTCAAATCGACGCTGAGCTGAGCGCCATGCTTTTCGTGTTTGGGATATATCTGTTGGCTTTAGTCCTCCACGGGTATCTCATTAATGAAAAGTAACTTATCAAGCCGAGAGAAAGCCAAATTTCCCGCGCTCCTTGCCCTTATGTGAATATTCTAATAACAGATGCTACTTTTAGACAAACCTCGAGTAAACGCTTTGATTTCGAAGTCCAAGCTCAATCCTAACGAAAGGAAATTCTTCGCTTCTCACGAAATAGGCCTTCTTGCTACAAGAGGCAATAAAACAAGCAACTGTGGTAAATTGAATTGCATTATTCGAACCTGATCAACACACTGCTTTGAGAATTATCAAGTTTAATCTAAGAAAATTGGTGTGAGTGGAAAGCTCAGACCTTAGGGACTCCGTCATGGAAAAGGGTAAACCATCTATCTCGAGTCTTCTAATTACCATATTGGTTCATTGTTGCTCGACATAGGTGTATATAGTACGTAATGCCTATTACAACCAGTGAAATTTAATGAGTAGCAGAAGTTCAAGCAGCAAGAAGAGTCCGGTTTTACCAGTCACCCCTGGGACGGGCATCGCAGCGGCGAATGCGCCCGCAACAGGCCTTGCAAGAGGCTTCGACAATATTTTCGACGAATTCCGAAATTCTTTCAACGAAATGCTAGCGCCGTTTACTCCTCTTACGACGTTACCAGGGTCAATGAACGAACTCCCAACGAGATACGCCTTTGTAGATCTGGTGGACAACGGAGACGAATATCTAGTCACAGCAGAGCTTCCGGGCTTCAGCAAGGATGCCGTTGATGTGCAGGTGAACAAGGAAGGGTTGATCATCAGAGCAGAATCGAAGAATCAGACCGAGCAAAAGGGAAAGAACTACATTCACAGGGAACGGGCCTATTCCTCTTTCGAGAGGGTAGTCGGCTTTCCTGAAGAAGTCAATCCATCCAAAGTCGAAGGACAAATGAAAGACGGGATTTTGGAAATCAAGGTCCCTAAGAGAGAGGCAAAGCCAGAAGAAAGATTGACCAGGGTCTCTCTCAAGTAAGCGAGAGGGACAGATGCATTTCCTCTGAATGCATCTCCTCGTTCCTTTTGTTTTTCCTGCTTCTATTTGTCTTTCGTAATTAGATGTTTTTCTCAAGAATGTCGGAAACTACCCATGACGATGCTGACTAATTTGGACCAGGTACTGCGAGATTCAAAAGCCTTCCAAAGCTTTGCGACTGATTGAACCGAGCCTGAGAATCCTTCAAGACAACTATGGCAATTTTGCCATCCTAATCCACAGTAACTTGGTGGTTCTTGAATCGAAGTACCATCTTTAGCAGTGAAAGCCACGATTTGCGACAAAGCTGCCTTATAAGCAAGCGGCTCTTTCTTTACATAGATTAATCATGAGCAATCTATCAGAAGAATTAGGACACCTAAAGAATCACGTACAGTATCCGGCATCAAGAAATGAAGTTGTAGCGGCTTGCAACAACATGTCCGATGTTCCATCGGAAGACAAAGAGTGGGTTTCAAAAACTCTACCCGAAGGAAGATACGCAAAAGCCGACGATGTTATGACAGCACTCTTGACAAAAGTCTAGCATTTTCGCAAGAATGTGAACTGACTAGTCATATAGCTGTATGTCAAAACTAGGAGTATGAGTGGCGACTCACACTCTTAGGGCTTACATACGGCCTGAAGGCAGTATTCAATTTCAGCTTTCATAATCTAGCGAATCAGAAATTGCTAGTCGTTGAAATTGCGATTAGTTCTTAGTTTTCATTTCGCTGCAAAAACCATTGTAAGAGTTGTCCTAACATTTCCCAGCGCTCTAATTTGGTAGGTAATAACTTCCTTGAGCTCCTCCTGCGTTTCGGCCTCTATCTTTACGATAAAATCGTAGACTCCATACGTAAGATAAACCTCTCTGACTTTTTGAATTGATTTCAACTCCTTGGTTACCGTCGTTTGGGTCCCAGGATCCACATTGATCAGCAGGAAAGCCTGAGTAGTCAATTCTTGATCTGTTACTAACAATAGAGTTCGTATGCCCGCTTGATTTCGACGGAATGTAATTTCCAATCGCAAGCCAAACAAAGAAATTTCTTGTGGAACGTGCAGTAACTTATTTCTTCATCGGATCCGCAGATATCACAAAAGTCAGAACTTACCATTACATCGCTCGGTATCCCACTCCAAGACATCATTCTGTCTACTATATACAGATGAATCATTTATCCCCTGTCAAAGCTCCTTTTTCTGGAGATTTCGATAGCCAAACCATGTCTCTTCGGAAGTGATATCCGAGATATGGTAAAATATTGAAGCATCATGAGAAGAGGTGAAAAAGTTCGTCGAGATGAGGAGTTGATCAGCACCCTGGCATTAATTAACGCAGAAAGATATTGGGAAAATCACTTCAGCGTAGTGGATAATAGTTTCGAGGTAACATTATCAGATTGACACTCAGCTACAAGCTCTTTGGAAGGCCTCGAACTCTTCCAGAATACTTCGAGAGTGTATGCAAAGAGGGAAGGGGAAGCTGTCGCATTCTGATTTCTCATGAGACTCATCAATCATTAATCGAGCCCAGAGTGAATGTCTCGCCCTTCATGAATTACGAAATATGGTTGGTCCTGCGCGCTTCTGCAGAGAGGAATTCGACGGACAAAAATTCGCAGAAAGATGCCACGACATCGAACATGATTAACACTGAGAAGCAAGGGAGAACTTTCAAAATCAAATTATCAACTGGCACGAAAACTCAATTTATTGACACTGATCCGTTGGCTCAAGAAACACTGGAGGCTGTCCAGCACAAGCTACCAGAAATCATTGACTTTTGTAAGAAGTACGGCGTCAAATACCACTTCGATGAAAAGACAACAAAATTGCTTATGGGTAATCCCTAACTCTACCTTGGTTCTTAGTACCCTATGTAATAGATTGAAGTGTAAAAAAGTGGAGTGCGAGATGGAATACACATCGTGAAGCGAACGACGCTTACAACCTGGCGTTGACGCTCTCTCCATAATGGGCGAAGAGAATACCTTGCATATCCGTTTTACCTTCAGGGCGTAATATTTTCAAACAGTTAACAGTTGATCCGTCTTGGCGGCCATAATGAAGTCATTTCGGTGCAAGCCTTTGATTCTGTGCGTTCACCAGGTGACAGTAACTCTTCCCCACTCAGTTAGTATCGAAGGATGATGTCCTTCCTCTTCTGCAATGTGACCAACCTTGTTTGTGAAAGTCATGGCCTCGGTGAAGTCCTTGAATTTGAAAACACGCTCGAGTCGCTTGATATCATCCCTCTCTACTATTGACCAACCAATAACTTGAGGCTGAAACAGCGCGATTTCCTCGGAAGTGACGGTCGGCTCGCCTGACCGGCAAGCAGTACATCTTATTTTGGCAAGCTCTTTTTGTTCCATTTGACGAAAGCTCGACGAGCAGGCAAGTCTGCTTTCTGACCCTGCTTATTTAATTGGACGGGTTAAGAGGATGTACTATCATTTGATTTGCAGGTTGAAAAGTCGGTCCAGACTTCAAAGTTGAAGAGATAGCATCAGGTTGTGCAACGCAGACCACTCAGAGAGACCGTACTTTATCTTCATGGTTCAAATCGTGTTTCACAATCAATAATTTTTCTGGCATCAATGGTTGCTTGCGCTCAAAGTAATGGCGACAAACGCGAGCTTTCTTCCAATCAGACTCACTAGACTGGGATGGAGAGTTTTTGATACAACTTTTGATACAAGAAGCAATAAAGCAATTACAGTAAATTGAATGCGTTATTCGAACCTGCTCGACAATGCCTTCGGCAATTATCAGGTTAAGAAAATTGATGTAGATACGAGCTTAGACTGAAGATCGCGATCGAGTAGGACGATTATCAATATCGCAGGCGTCCACTGCTTAGGACATTGTGTAATATATGATTCAGCAGTTAAGACTTTTTGCTTTCGTAACAATCTCGGTCAAGTTTGACCCGATTGGAGCAGCCAAAACCAATGCGCCCTTGCCGGAAGAAACGGCTAACGTCATAATTGTAAGCTTATCATAAAGTCCTATCAGACGACTGGTTGCCTCACCTACCCTTTGACCCTCAGAGTCCAGATAACTTGAATAAAGTATTTTTGAGTCCAGAGTAAGAAGTTTCTCGCATATCGACTGCGGATTAACTTCCCTGACGATTTGCATGAGCCATAAACAAAACAAATAGTCCCTATGAAAATACGTCGCTCAATTTGTGCCCTAATTTCAAGAAAAGCGACGCGAAAACCTCTTTATCGAAGTTAAAAAACCGTAAAGAGAGTCGTATATGGTAGATTTAGTCATCTCTTTGGCAATTAAGAACTGGTATGATCTGCAAGATGTTCTTATGAGATGATTTGGAGGATCTTCCTTCCAATTATCTCCACTATCTTCCTCCAAACTACGTCCTTAACTCTGTCCATGGCCTTTGCGTTCCACTCAGTTACGAGGTTTTGGCGTCTTTTATTCTCATAATTCCTTCTGGATGGTAGTCGAAAGCCATAAACTCAATAATAACAACGAATGGAACAAAGGTGTATCATCGAGGTGACGTCATGTCCAAAGTGTGGACAGCCGATTGACGAATTACACTTTTACGAGACAAAAGATCACTCTCGAAGCGAAGCCGGATCATTTTCCTGCAAGGGTAGAAAGAACGTTCTCGTTTTCAGAAGAAATCCTGAAATCCGTTTCTACTGTCCCCAATGCACGCGCTACGTTGCTTCGAGCGAAGAAGAAGCAAGAAAGATTCTGAAGTGTAATTAAAATTATACTGAAGGGGTCAAAGGGCAATCGAGCCCTAAATTACAATATGATTCGGCGGATTCTTCCTTCCTATAGTCTCTACCACCTCGGTCCAGACTACGTCTCTCACTCCATTCATAGCCTTTACATCCTCAAGGAGATCAAGCAAAACGCCATTATCCCTTACGAATACTTCAATGCGCAAATCGATTGTGTGCTCTCCGATTGTTCTTGCAGCGTAGGTTACCTCTTCACGCTTCAACAATTCCTTCCCAACATTCATCGTCTCGCCACCTTCAGTGTAAATTAGAAGGTCAACTTTTCTCCATCCGAACTTAACTGGATCTTAAGAGTAGTGCTTGATGAGATATTCTTCCTCTAATCTCTTCCTTCTTCTTTGGACGGTGCTTATCGGCATACCGAGTTGTTCAGATATTTCATGCGTCAAGATGCTACCCTCGGAATCAACAAGCAATCTCAACACCTTCCTGTCCATGTCGGACAGTTGAGAATACAATGGAAGCGCCAGCGGCAACATGTGGAGAAATGTTAGAAAAATAGTTTTCTATGATTGATAATATGGTATGCGCCCATGATGGGCGAACTCTTACCGTCTGCACCTCTTGCGATTTTGATGGGGTGTAGAATTGTGCAATTGCAATGTCGATCGACGCCATCGATCCGAACAAGGGGGTCATGATTCACGGTACTTGTGAAATTTTCGAAAGAGGTAAAGAGTTTCTAAGAGTACTTAAAGTACTGACTGGTAGATTGGAGTATTATCGAGAAAATCCCTGGAAAGAAGCGGACTCGCCCATCCTGAGAATAACTCCCGAAAAAATTGTCAGTTGGGAATCCTAGCTACCGAAATTTACGACAGTATCCGGAAAAGCTCTTACATTTGAAAATTGAGGGACTGCAGGTCTAAGCAGGTATCACTGCTGCAAGTTCTGGCATATTGGGTCGAATGTGCCGGTGAAGCACAACTGAGGAAACAGTGCTTCTGACCCCACTTATTTTCATTATCCTGTTTTTCAAAATGTCCCTGAATTCATCGATATCACTCGCAGAAACGAGAGAAACGATATCAAATTCACCGGTTACGTCGCACAATTCCTCGATATTTGGAATTCCTTGAAGAGCGCACACCACTTCGTCCATCTTCGGTGATTCCACAAAGATGTGAACAAAAGCGAGTAATTTCGTCATAATCTTGTCAACTTCTAGCTACCTGAATTTTGCCATTATAGGTCTTACGCATGCCCGATTTACTTGTGATGTAGCTCATCTTATGCGTGCATGTACTCACAAACAACGAGTTATCTTTGACAATATGCGTCAATTCTTTGGTATAATGTGGTGAAAAAAATTGCGTTTCTGCATAATTTTCGGGAGGGATAAAGATCCAGCCATTCTGAAATAAGTGCGGTATTTTTACAAGTGCCCTAAAACTAATTGGAACAAAAAACTCTCTCATGCACTTTGAACTGAACGATTTTTCGGAAAAGTGCAAATGATTCGACAAAAACTCAGATATACTCGAACCGTTAGATAATCTCTACGGCAGTATCAAAGGCCTGATTTTATCTGCGTCCTTTCAACTTCTGGAGTGAAATTGATTGAACAGAAATCTGAAAATCTGCATTAACACTCAGACGCCCCTTATCCAATTCACGGAAAGAGTTCCTCGGGTTGGAGAAACAGGCGAAGAGCCCGCAGTGACCAATTTATCGACACTCAAAGAGGATCTGGACTACAGATTTTCAGTGGGTGGTCTGACTCGAATGGTCTTTCCTCTAATCAATAGAATGTTGAAGGATGGAACTTTGGAAGACGCCCACTGGATATCGTTGAATCCCAACGGGCCGTCAACTGTCAAGGTGGGCGGAATAACGCTCCATCACGTGTCCCTCGAAAAAGATCGGCTCGCAGGCTACGGAAACACAAAGGAGGCGATCTGGGGAGCCGTCCACGGAATAGACTCCGACAGTCGGGCCCAGCAGGACGTCTTCTGGAGCGACGATTTTTCGGAATTCGAATATTACAACAGGGTATCGGCTGAACTGATTACGAAACTTGACGCAAAACTCGATTTTGATCTCTTTTACATCCATGATTTCCAGCAGCTCCCTGTGGGAAGATTGCTGAACACTCTGAAGCCGAAAATATTCAGATGGCACATACCGTTTGATGAATCGATGATCCCAAGTCAGTGGAAACCGCTGCTTTCTTCATATTTCAGCAACTACGACATGGTAATTGTCAGCAGTACAAAATATCTCACGTCCCTGAAATCCTTTGGCTACGAAGGCCGGGTGAGGAAGATATACCCCTTCATAGATCCGACAGAATATTCGCAGCCAACAAGTCAGGAGGTCAATGAGGCATGCAACAAGTTGGGGATATCAGGCCAGGATGACGTTGTCCTGTCGGTCGGGAGAATGGACCCCATGAAAGGTCAAGACCGAGCCATAAGGGCAATTTCACTCCTGACGAATGAATTTCCCAATATCAAGATGATGTTCGTGGGAAACGGAAGCTTTTCGGGTTCCGGTCGAGGGCTGGGACTTTCGAAATCTTCAGTCTGGCGAGAGAACTTGGAAACTCTTGCGAAAGACATGGGTATTCAAGACAAGGTAGTTTTCGCGGGACACCTGAGCCAGAAGGAACTCGACTCTATGTACGAAAGATGTCGGTTCACGGTTCTCCCCTCGGTTAAGGAGGGTTTTGGCCTCGTCGTGGTTGAGAGCTGGCTGCACTCAAAGGCGTCCGTCGTCACCAATCAGGCTGGCGTCGCGGAACTGATCGAGGATGGTAAAAACGGAATGCTGGTTGATCCTGACGACACCCAGACGCTTGCCTCGAAGATGTCGATCCTTCTCCACGATGAAGAATTGACGCGCGCAATGGGAGAGCGGGGATTTGAAACTTCGAAACAGTGCTCGATGGAAGAGGGTTTGAAAGCAGAAACTCGTGCGCTCGACGAACTTTTAGCATGAACTATTTCCGTGCGCTTCTGTGAGTAATTAATGCGAAACGTGACGTGACGAATTTACCTTCGCCCAGAAAAATGAAACTTCGAATCAAGACTTGGCACTGAGAATCAAAGAAGCCGCGGCAGTCGAAATTAGTGGCAGACTCCAAAACGCCAATGGAAAGAAATTTCCAAACGGATCAAAGACTGGCGGGCCCCTGGTATCATAGAGAAATTCTGCGTAACGAAGCAAACCGTAGGAAAAAACGGTTACTACAATTAGCACTAGAAACCTCGAGCTATCGTTGCTGAAGACGGTTTTTCGAAGAAACGATAGGATTAGTACTGGGGAAATTAGATAATACGTTCCAATAAGAAATTGTCCGAAGACCAAATAACTGGCAGGTACATTGACCGTAGGAAGAAACCACAAGTTGACATTGAACTCGCTCAATTCACCCCAGATTATTATTAGGGTCGGGGGAATTAATCCGCCAACGAGAAGTGAAAGTGAAAACAGTTTATCTTTCAAGATCTGACTACCTGCTTCACTAAGCAATATTAGTAGGATTCTGTTGCTCGATTAGAAAGATATGCCACGATCCCTTACTCTAAAGGCTAGAGATAGTTATCAGAAAACGGAAAGAGAAAGCAATAGAAACCAGTTTCAATGAAGGCTTCATTTTGTTTGCCGGGATGCGTATGAAATGACTCCATTAACAAAATAGGACTTATTACCCTCGTTGTTCTCCAAGAAAGATGATAGCCTCAAGTTGACAGAAAACGAAGACGGAAGAAAACTTATGGCTATAATGTTCACCGATATTGTAGGCTTCACTTCTCTTTCCCAAAGAAATGAGAATCTGGCGCTTGAATTACTCGAGGAACATAGAAACCTCCTGCGTCCACTGTTTTCAAAACATCGCGGAGTAGAAATCAAAACGATTGGTGATGCATTCCTGGTTGAATTCCCGAGCGCGCTCGGAGCCGTAAGGAGTGCTCTTGATATTCAACAATTGTTGCGCGAATTAAACTCCCTGCGAGTCGATGAAAAGAGAATCATACTTCGTATAGGCATTCATCTTGGAGATGTCGTTCATCTCGGAGCCGATGTCTATGGAGACGCCGTCAACGTAGCCTCCAGAATTGAGCCATTTGCGGAGCCAGGAGGCATATGTGTTTCAGAGCAAGTATACGATCACATCATCAACAAATTCGACTTACCTTTGAGCAGTATTGGAAAGCGCGAGCTGAAAAACGTCGAGCTTCCTATTGAAATCTACAAGGTCGACCTCCCCTGGAAAAGGGAAGCGCAGAACATTGGAACAGAGACTGATAGATTTGTTTTAGACAAACATCGCGTTGTGGTTCTTCCTTTAGTAAACATGATTTCCGATCGCGGAGATGATTATTTCACCGATGGAATGACCGAGGAACTAATTTCTACGATTTCAAGAATAAGCGGCCTGCACGTGATCTCTCGGACGTCGGCAATGCAATACAAGAACACAGGGGAGAAAATAATTGAGATTGGTAAAGAGTTGAAGGTCGGATTCTGTAATAGAGGGAAGCGTACGAAAGTCTGGCAATCGCGTTCGAATCGCCGTTCAGCTAATCGATTCGAAAACTGATGGACATCTTTGGTCCGAGAATTATGATAGACAACTGGAAGACGTCTTTGCAATTCAAAGTGATATTGCGCAAAGAGTCGCCGATTCCTTGAGGGTTCAACTGCTGCAAGGGGAGAAAAATCAGATTCAGAGAATTGCGACGAATGACAGCGAAGCTCACAACTTGTATCTCAAGGGTCGATTCTTCTGGAGGCAGAGGACCAACGAAGGACTTTCTAGGGCAATCGAGTTTTTCAAACTTGCAACTCAAAGAGACGAAAATTATGCATTTGCGTACTCAGGACTCGCCGATTGCTACATTGCCTCAGTAGTGTACGGACATGCGACGCAAAAAGAGACTTTTGCAAAGTATAGAAGTGCCGCTTTGAAGTCGGTTGAATTGGACGAGAGTCTTGCAGAAGCTCACAATTCACTTGGGATCAGTCTTGCATTATGCAACGAACCGGTGGAAGCCGAAAGAGAATTCAAGCGCGCAATCGAGCTGAACGGAAACTATTCGACGGCACATCATTTTTACGCCCAGATGCTTGCTACTTTAGGCAGATACGACGAAGCCATCATGGAAACCGAGAGAGCGAGGGAGCTTGACCCGCTTTCTCCGACGACGTTTTTTACATTAGGCTTGGTATATTACATGGCGGGGCAGATGGATAAAGTAATCGCGGAGCTCGAGAACTATCGAGAAATTGAACCAAACTACTTGCCTGTAAATCTCCGGCTTGGACTCACCTACGTAGAAAAATCAAGGTTCGAAGAAGGCATAGAGGTAATCAAGTCGACCATTGGGCACCTACCTGTCGGAAAGCCAGCCCTGGCTTTTGCATACGCGAAAGCAAAGATTCAAACTGAGTCCCTTCACTTGATAGCTGAGCTTGAAAAGGCCGCTAGAGATTCTTATGAGATGGCTACGGTCGCGAGTATCTACCTTGCATTGGGGATGAATGAAAAGTGCTCCTTGTGGCTTGAAAAGGCGCGCGTCGACGGAGAGGTGGAGCCTGGATTTCTTTTCAAGATCTATCCTTGGTTCGAAGGGCTTTGGACTGATGACGCCTTTCGATCAAGCCATAGCGAGTTGGTTTCGTAAAAATCGCATGGTCTGTCTCCACTCGACAAATTTCTCGAAAGCGAGATACCCACACGGTCAACTCTTGTCGTTGTCGGTGGTCCAAAAGTCGGAGTGGAAACAATCGGCTATCCCACGGAATCTGGCAGCTAACTGGATTAGCAGCCTGACTTTCAGCGGACACTACTTCTGTTACTGAAGTAGAAGATTCGCGGCTTTTGCCACAGCTTCTGGGGCGGATTTGTCGATCAGTGGCTCATCTTGATGTCCCAATAGAAGCTTGTCAAAGCGGAGTTTCGAGACCCTGCGCGCTGAAATTCCTGCGACGGTTCTATCTAATGTAACTTCAGGTACCACAAAGAGACCGTGCTCACCCAGTATACCTTTAAACAAAAAATCACCTCCAATCACAGCACGGTCCTCTTCTGAGTAAAGTGAAATGTGTCCCGGTGTGTGTCCCGGTGTATGAATTACTTGCAACCGCCCCATTTTGTCGCCATCGCTCAACAAATGATCGACAGGAATCGGGTCACGGGCTAGGCTTCCGAACTTCTTAGTTACATCATCCAGCCTTATCCCAAGTTTATCGAGAATGTTCGCGATAGTTTGATGCGAAGGAGGACCATGATAAAGAGGATTATTATTCAGGTAACCTGCTTCTGACCAATGAGAGTAAACTGGCGCTCCAGTTAATCTCACTATTTCTCCGACGGCCTGAGTATGATCAATATGACAGTGAGTCAGAATCAGCCGTTTCACATGTTTTAGCTCGTATCCCTCGTCTTGAATGCAACTTGTAAGCTTCGTTGCTGTCGCAGCAAAGCAGGTATCAATCAGGGTAAGGTCCTTCGGGCCTTCTTCAACTATGTAAGGAGTGATGTAGATTCCGAAAGGATGCTCAAGTCCATCTAGAGAATGAATTCTAGATGTTATCCTGGCCACTCAGCTCTTCACTTGAACAACCCTGTTGGATCTTTTCCATAATCGTAGGAAACTATCTTGTTTGGTTTTACGCGGATTACGACGAGTTTCCGCATCGCCGCGAGCCCGTTGGCTAGTTTTTCTGCGCTGGCTTTCGGCATGTACTTTTCAAACATTGCGACACGAGTAGGAATTGCGTTGTTGTAATCCAATCGTGCTTTACCGTATATTACGACGCCCTTGTACGGAAATTCCTGATGATTGTCGACGACTGCAGTGACGTTCGGATTTTTCTGGATATTCTTGATTCTGCGAGTATCGTTCTGCGTTCCAAAGAGCAATTCTCCTCCTTCGGTACTTGAACCAGACAGGCGCTGCATGTATAGTGCCGTCAGCATTTTGCGTGCAGAGAGTTGCGACAGGTGACTTTACGAGAAATTCATCCAATTCGCCCTGAGTAAGTGGTGGCATCTGAAATACCATATTCTGGAAACACTTTACCTCTTGTTTGGAACGCGAAGTGGAAGTTGCTCTTAAGCGTTGCCAAGAATTTGCAATGCGATCGTGATCTTCAGCTTGTACGGTGTCACCATCATCCCTATCGTCGACCTAGCTTTCATGACCTGTTCAATCTTCAAGAACCATCATCGAAAAATGCATACTGATAGTATTTTAGAATAGGCGTTAGGAACTTTCCAGCAGCTGACACGAGAGCAGATGGGATGTGATGGTCGAATTCTCAAAACATTACTCTTTCCCGAAGATCTAGGGCACTGTCATGGGACGCCGTTGGTCTTCTTTGATACCAATGCGATAATCGACAATGAAGGACTGGTACGATATGTGTTCAATGCCAGAATCAGTACTCGCAGCGATATTCTGGGAGTCATCTGTGATTTCATCGAAGGAGAAGCTCGAAATCTGAATCGAAGTTTGGCCGTACTTGAAGAGATAAAGAATCCTCATTCAGCTGAATTTGATGGAATATACTTCAAGACAAAATACAATACTTACGGGGAATCGAGACATTCTCTTGAGGATATGCCCACCCCAGAAATGGCCGAAGCAGTAAGGGTCGAATACGACAGGATCCTGGGGCCAGCATCTTCTCCGGCTGCGAAAGAAACGACTAGAAATGCCAGATCTAACCTTGGCGATTATTCCCTTCTGACGGTTGCAGCGATTTCTTCGTACAGACGAAAGAGGCAATCTATAATCGTTACACGCGATCGCTGGATAAAGTCTGCTTGCAATTCTTTACAATTAAGATTCCGTCTGATGATATCTAGTCAGGATCAGTTCGACTTTTCAATGAAGTCAATTACTGATCGAGTTGACGTTTCGTAAAGTCTGAAACTGCCGATGTCGTACTAGTTTCTCTCCCCTCAAACGATTGCATCCGAAATAATATGGGGTCGGCCGGATTTGAACCGGCGGTCACGAGCGTTCTCGCTTCAGAATTGACCCGAGGCTCGCATGTTAACCAAGCTACACCACGACCCCCGCAACAGTATTGAGGAGAGGCATATTCCGCTTTCCAGCGCTTAAAGAAATTGTCTCTACTTCTCGCTGATTTTCAATGCAACAGTGACGCCATCCCTGAGCGGTACAATCGAGGGAAAAAGCCTACCATCCGCATAAACTCGCTTGTTGAACTCTCTGATCGTCATTGTATCCCTGTCGTCAGCTGATCCTGCTACCCGCCCCTTCCAGAGCGTATTATCAGCCAAAAGGTATCCACCAACTCGGAGAGCCTTCACGCAATCGCCGAGCAAATCAACGTAGAGTCCCTTGTCGCCCACATCGATGAACACGACATCGAACTTTCCAGACTTTGATTTTGTAATTTTGGGAAGTTCTTCCCTAACGTCTCCAGTGACTATTTCTATGTAATCTGAAAGGCCCGCATCGCGGAAGCTCTTAGAGGCAATCTTTACTCTCGATGGATCGGCCTCGATAGTGGTGAGTTTCCCGCTGTTCTGCTTTGCAACTTTCGCAAGCCAAATTCCAGAATATCCGGTGGCAGTTCCAACCTCCAGAATATTTTTCGCTTGGCAGCTCATCGCAACCAGCGACAGAAAATTTCCCACAAGAGGTCCCACGATGGGAACGTCATTTTTCTCGGCGTCTTTTTCTAGAAAGGTTAGGACTTTGTCCCTCTGACGCAACAAGCCGTACAGATACTTTTCGACCGGCGGAGCGATAATTCCCAGAGCAGAATCAGAACTCATTTGAAAATACATCCAGAAATTTGAAGCCAAAAATTGGCTTTAAGTTCTTGCACTCTTCAGCCCCGAACTTTGTTTTGCGGACTTTGGCTCATCCGGGAAACTCGAATAATGTTCGTGGACTATGAGCCACTGGTCGTCCTTCCAGAGAAATACCATTGTAGCGCGGAGACTCGCCCGCGCAGGGCTGCCTTCGAAGCGGTAATCGTTGACGAACAGTCCGCCAGTTTCTAGATGAAAGGTTGCAATCGCGACTTCCTGTGTAGGGAGATCGATCCTCAGATCTTCGATCTTGTAATTGAAATCTGTGATATTCGAGTATGCGACTTCTTCATGCATCAACGCCTGCGAGTAGGTCTGCCTCTTGAAAGGAGCCGAGTAGTCGAACTTTGAAAACATCTCGTCTTTTGGGTAGTGCATGGAAGCGAGGGTTCCGAAATCTCGGGTCTTTGCCGCGTCAAAAACCCGGTAGATCGCGTTCTTCACTTGCTGTTTGAGTTGTCCTTCAGTCCACTTGTGTGCAACCATTTGAACGACCTCGGGTAACGGGAATGAGCGGACGCTCATCTGCCCGATTATATAGACTTGATTAAAAAGTAGACTCCCGAATATTGTATCTTGTTAAGGATTTCATTCCAAAACACCCTTTTCATACAAGCTCGCGGAGGGACGGGCAAAGTCAAGTCTAATTGAATCGTTTTTTGCCACTCTCGGCGTGATAACACTCTTAACCGAGAATAGAGAGCATTTCCCAGTTACTTGCTCAGCTTCGAAGAAAGTGAGGATCAGAAACTTCTAAGGGAGGCTCTCTCTTCGCTCGCGATGAAGTTTCCCGATTCGTACTGGAGGGTGTACGACGAAAGCGGAGAATTTCCTCAAGAATATTTTGATGCGCTGGCCTCGAACGGATGGTTCAAACTCAACGTGCCGGAAGAACTCGGCGGCACAGGACTCGGACTCTCCGAGACTTCGATTGCTATCCACGAAATGTCCAACTGCTGCGGCATGTCGGCTGGAGATATCATAATGGCGATCTGTATTTTTGCGATACAGACAATCAAAACTTTTGCAAGGGGGCCCTTGAAAGAGAGACTACTTCCCGAGTTAGGCGATGGCAAACATATCATGTCTTTCGCGCTGACAGAACCGACGGCGGGAGTCAATACTCTCGACATCCAGACGACAGCCAAGAAGGAGGGAGATGGCTACGTGATAAACGGGCAAAAAATGTGGATAACTCTCGCCCACAAGGCGAGTTTGATGAACGTGGTTGCGAGGACGACTTCAAAAGAGAATGCAAAGAAAAGAACGGACGGCCTCACCCTTTTCCTGGTAGAGAAAACCAAGCTGAAGCGAGGTGAGATCCGTTCCGACAGAATTGACGACATCTCAATGCGCGCCTTGGGATCAAATCAGGTATATCTCGAAGATGTGTTCGTGTCGGAGGAAAACATTCTCGGTCAGCTCGACAAGGGCTGGGAAGTACTGCCGACGCTTCTAAACGCCGAGAGGATCTCCACCGCTTCAATGAGTCTAGGCCTGGGACAGCTGGTCCTTCGAAAAGCCACGGAATACGCGAAACAAAGGCAGGTCTTCGGTCGCCCGATCGGACAAAACCAGGCAATCCAGTTCCCGCTGGCCAGATCTAAGGCTGATCTGGAAGGGGCCTGGGCGGTCGCCCAGAAAGCCGCTTGGGAGTTTGATCACGGCGAGGATTGTGCAGTCTCCGCCAACGTTGCCGCCTACATGGGAGCCAGAGCCGCATTCTTTGCGGCAGACAGAGCGATTCAGACCTTTGGCGGGCTGGGTTATGCAAAATCCACCGATATCGAAAGGCACTGGCGGGATTCGAGGCTCTTTCGAACCGGCCCCGTTCCCGAAGAGATGGTCCTGAATTTCCTGGGACAGAGGGTGCTTCAACTGCCGAGGAGCTATTGAAAATGGACTTTACTTACGACAGATCAATCGTCGAAAAAGTTAGGGCGGTTTCCTCGAGATTCGACGAGAAATACTGGAGAGAGGTCTACAGAAAACAGGAGTTTCCTCATGAGTACTGGAATGGTGTTGCAAAAGCCGAGTTGTTCGGACTGGTCATTTCTAAACAGTACGGCGGCATGGAGAAGACACTCGTCGATCTTGCTATTGGTACCGCTGAAACTGCAGAAAGGTATTCGGGAATTGCTTCTTACTTGTTCCTTAGCGGTTGTCTCGTCTCGACGATATTTTCCAAATCCGCAGAGGACCAGAAAAAGGATATCCTTCCGATGCTCTCGAAAGGAGAGATCAAAGTATCGCTGGCCCTCACCGAAGAAAAATCAGGCTTCGATGCGACTTCTCTGGAAACTAGGGCGGAGAAGACCTCCAACGGGTACCGAATAAGCGGGTCAAAGAGATTCGTCAACAATGTGGACAACGTAGATTACCTAATAGTATTCGCGCGAACAAAGTCCGTCGTAGAATCAGGCAAAAAGTCAAGCGGGGTGTCAATGTTCTTGGTGCCCGCGCAAAGTATCGGCGTCAGATCGAAAAAACTCGACAAGTTGGGAATGGATTTCATCAACAATTTTGACCTAGAAATTCGCGACTTGAATGTGAAGAATGACGCGCTGGTTGGAGAGCTCGACAACGCGTGGTACAATGCGGTCGAGAGTTTCAACATGGACCGTGTAGCAACCTCCGCATCGCTAATAGGAACGGGAAAGCTTGCTGTCAACACCGCATCGGAATATGCGAAGAAGAGGGTTGTATTCGGGAAACCAATTGGATCTAACCAGGGAATCCAGTTCCCTCTAGCAGATGCCGCCGCGCAGCTAATCGCTGCAGAGACAATGATGCTCAAGGCCGCCACGATGATTGGGCAGGGGCAGAATTTTATGCAGGCTGCTAATTTCGCGTTGTATGAATCGATAAACGCGGCTAGTTACGCAACCGAGAGAGCTCTGCAGACTTTCGGCGGGCACGGCTACTACAAGGATTATGACGTCGAAAGATATTGGAGAGACGTCCGCGTCCACAAGATCCATCCGATCTCGGAGGAGCTGCTCCTGTCATCGATTGCTGAAAGATCTCTAGGTCTGACAAAGTCCTACTAGCTTTGACCTAATTTCTGGCATCAAACATTTGGAATACCGTCTCATGGACAATCTACTCTCGCCAGAGACAAATGGCTTGCAGCGGCTTTCTCAGGAAATTATTGCGTGCAGAAAGTGCCCGAGGCTGGTCGAATTCAGGGAGAAAATATCGAACGAAAAAAGAAGGCAGTTCGCAGATTTCGATTACTGGGGTAAACCGATCCCTGGTTACGGAGACCCCAAGGCAAGATTGATCGTCGTGGGTCTAGCGCCAGCGGCTCACGGTGGGAATAGGACTGGAAGGGTGTTTACCGGCGACAGCAGCGCGAAGTTCCTGGTGAAACATCTCTACGAGGCAGGATTTGCGAACCAGCCCACTTCCCAGACGAGGGATGACGGACTTGTTTACACGGATTGTTATGTCACGGCAGCTGTGAGGTGCGTGCCGCCAGACAATAGACCCACCAGAGAAGAGATCCGAACTTGCGCCTCGTATTTTGATCGCGAGCTGCTGATGCTCAAGAACTCCAAAGCTACTCTCGCTCTGGGAAAAGTTGCCTTCGATTCAGTACTAGATTTCTCCCGAAAGTACTACGGCTCTACAGGAACTTTCCACTTTCAACATGGACAGAAATTCAAATTTGCAGAGAACTTTCCGGTCGTCTTCGCATCGTACCATCCGAGTCCCAGGAATACCAATACCGGCAAGCTGACGAGCCAGATGTTTGCTAGAGTATTGAAGCAAATCCGAAGAGAGCTGATAGCAGTCTGATTTCTTGTTCTAGAAACAAGATCTCTATCCGTTTATATTCCCCGGAGAACCCTCAAGAAAACAATCCAGGTACTGAATTGAAAAATGCAAACCACTTCTGAATCTACGGACTTCAAGGAAATAATTTTCGAGCGCAAAGATTCGACAGCCATTCTGTATTACAACAGACCCGATAAGCGAAACGCTGTGACATATAACATGGTCCAGGAATTCCGTCGCGCTTACAAGCAAATTTCGCTGGACAGGGAGGTCCGCGTCGTCATAATGGCTGCAAAGGGAAAAGCCTACTGCGCGGGCGGCGATACTTCCGAATTCTTGACGAACACGATCGAGCAGACGGAGCGATTCCAGAGAGAAAACCTTGAACTCTGGAGAGACATGGAAAAATTGAGAAAACCGATAATTGCGGCGGTGAATGGCTTCGCGAACATCGAATTAATTCAGGCATGCGACATTGTTGTCGCGGCCGAGGATGCTAGTTTTGCCCTGCCGGAGACCGGGATCGGTGTTTCCCCTGGCGCAGGAATCACGATAAGGCTGCCAAGAGTCGTGGGCAAATTCATCGCTAAGGAGCTCCTGTTCACTGGAGACCGAATCTCAGCCGCCGAGGGCCACAGGATTGGCATCGTCAACAAAGTCGTTCCGCCGGACAAACTGATGGATGAGTGCCTGGTCATGGCCGCAAAGATTGCAAAAAGGGCTCCTCTCGCGATCGGAGCTGCTAAAGCCTGCGTGAATTTTGGTTCGGAGATGGATCTCGACGACGGGATGGAATACCAGCTGAGAGAATCAATCGAGCTGTTTCACTCCAAAGATCTCAAAGAAGGAATTACCGCCTTCTTCAAGGAAAAGAGGGAACCAAAGTTTACCGGAGAGTAATCAATACCCCGAGTTAGGGGCATTATTCACTTTCCCTTGATGATATTGTATACAGCCTCAGGCGGGGCGATCGATTTTTCGAGGTTTGCGCCGAAATAAGAGATCGCATCGTTTATCGCATTAATCACGGCGACGTGGGCAGTCCCGCCGCCCTCCCCCATTCCCTTCGCGCCTAGGGGAGCGAACGGCGAGGGAATCTCATAATGGTGAACTTCCATACCGGGAACATCAACGGCGGCGGGGGCCAGGTAGTCTATGAACGTGGAGGATTCGAGCTGCCCTTCATCATTGTATTTGTACTCCTCGAAAAGCGCGGCCGCTATTCCGTGCAAAGTAGCACCGTGAACCTGTCCGTCAACTACGAGAGGATTGATCACACGGCCGGCATCATCGACGATGACGTACTTCAAAATCTTGAACTTGCCGGTCTCCCGGTCAAGCTCTCCAACCACTCCGTGCGTTTGGTAGGAATACGTTAGGGCAAGGTTCGCGATTTTCTTCTCGTCGGGAGCTACTAGGCCGTTGTAGTAAACGTTGATCGTCCAAAGGCCACCCTCGATTCCCGGGGGAAGCATCGCGGGCATTCCGTAAGCCGTGCGGGCAAGCCGTTTGATCGATATGTTCTTCGACGGATCTTCCCTGGACTGCACATTCCCGTTGACGAGCTCGACGCCGTCAACGCTAGTGTTCAACAGATGAGCTCCGATCTTCAGTACTTTGTCCCGTAATTTCGAAGCGGCTCCGTACACTGCTCCCCCTCCCATTGCAGCGTACCTGCTGCCATAGGTACCGGAGTGCATGGTGTAAGGATGCGAAGCCGAATCAAATCCGGTTGCGACATTAACGAGTTCAACTGGCACATCGAAGACCTCGGAGACAATTTGGCTCGACACAGTCTCATGGCTCTGTCCCTGCGGGACAGTTCCGAGTTTCACGACAAAACGTCCATCAGGAGTTAATTGCAGCATACAGGCTTCAGTGTTTCCGATCAACGGCAGGCGCGGGTTCAGCATCTTCACCTGGCCGAAATTTGGCGCGCCGGAATCGAGCGTGGTCGCGATCCCGATCCCCAGAAACTTGCCCTCTTTCCTCAGCTCGGTCTGCTTTTTCCTCCACCCCTCGTAATCGAGCGAATCCAAGACCATCCGGAGACTGCGAGGATAATCTCCATCGTCGTAAACGCAACCGTTCGGGGTCGTATAAGGCTGATCATCTCTCGTTATGAAATTGCGCATCCTCACCTCGGTGGGATCGAGTGAAAGCTCCTTCGCCACGAGATCCATCACTCGTTCTATCATGAAAAGGTGCGGAGCCCGCGCAAATCCCCTGTTCGGCCCCGCGGGACATTTGTTGGTAAAGACGGCGTACATGTCGTTTCGGACGTTCTTGATCTTGTAAGCGCCGGGAACAACCTGCGCCCAGACAGTCAAACCGGCGGGCTCGTGCCTTGCAAAAGCTCCGTCATCGTCGATGCTGAATATCTTCAAGCCGAGCACTTTGCCATCGCTCTTGATCGGTACCTCAACGTCGAATATCCTCTCAGCACCGTGACTTCCGGCGAGAAGATGCTCCGACCTCGACTCTAGCCAGTTGACGGGCCGCTTGACCTTCATCGAGGCGAGTGCGGTGAGAATAACGTACGAGTAATTCACTATCTTGCAACCGAAACCTCCGCCGATATCCATCGTGATGAAGCGCATCTTGTCGTACGGGAGGCGAAGCGCGCTGTTAAACTGCGGGAGCATGAAGGAAGGTTCCTGGTTATTGCACCAGACTGTCAATGATCCGTCCTTTGCGTTAAAATCGGCAAGAGCAGCGTTCGGTTCGAGCGGCGTCGAGCTGAACCGGTGAAAGTGAATCTTCGCCCTAATTATTTGGTCAGCTTCTTTCATCGCTTTGTCGACATTTCCGTAGTCGTACGGGATGTGTGCCATTATGTTTGATCCGACTTCCGGATGGATCAGGTTTTCCGTGGAAGAGAACGCTTTCTGTGCGTCAAGTACGGGCTCCAGGATTTCGTACTCAACTTCGATCAACTCTACTGCGTCTTCAGCGATATACCTGGACGTGGCAACGACGACCGCGACCGGTTCTCCAACGTACCGCACTTTGTTAACTGCAATCGGATAATCCTTGAGATTCGAGGCGGGCGGGACCGTCATCTGTGGCAGAGGGTCAGACATCTTGACCACGTCCTCTGAGGTCAGGATACCCAGGACTCCAGGAAGTTTGCTTGCTTCGCTGTAGTCGATCCTCTTGATCTTAGCATGGGGATATGGACTCCTGAGAATTGATGCGAATGCCATATCGGGAAGACGGACGTCGTCGACAAAACTCCCTGCGCCCCTAATGTGGCGAAAATCTTCCTTCGTTTTGATCCGTGAGCCGATGCCGGGATTTCTTCTCTCCGCTCGCAACTTTACTTCTTGGAGGGTCGCAGTCATTTCTACAGAAAAGAAAATCACCTATTTGGTTTATTCAAAGTTCCTATCGACAATCGATGATTCTTCAAACCAAGGTTTAAATTTCAAGATCATGAATTCGAGGGCGTTTTCCAGAAATGTCGATCAGAGATGGATTTTCGATTATCGGCTACGGCGAGACTCCGGTCAGCAGGGCGAGAGTTGACAAGGGAGAAGCCAAGGTCTCGATTCAGGAATATTTCGCGTGGGCGGCGGAACTGACAATCAAGGACGCGGGATTGGAGAAAAAGGACTTTGACGGTCAGGGGATAGGAATCACCGGTGCTGCTTTTCCTCATGCGGAAATTTATTCTCCAGAGGTGGTGCAAGATCTAGGTTTTTCTCCCGCTCTAACTCTTAGGGCAGACGGTGGCGGAATGGGTGGAGCTTCCTTGCTGTATCAGGCAGGGGCGGCTGTGACTTCAGGTGTCGTTGACATGGTCCTGTGTCTGGGAGCAGACACTCCAATGAACATCAATACGCCCGGCGCTGTTAGGACTTGGAGGTACGAAACCGATTTTCAAAAACCATTCGGCATGATGGGCCCCAACAGTCAGTTTGCCTTCATCCTCAGGAGGCACATGCACCAGTACGGCACAAAGTCCGAGGAACTGGGAAAAATTGCCGTCACCCAGCGCAATCACGCGATCAAGAATCCGAACGCTTACCTCAAGACTCCCCTAACGCTCGATCAATACCTCGGTTCGAGGATGATTGCAGACCCGATCCGCATGTTTGACGCGTGTATTCAAGTAAACGGCGGTCTGGGATTCGTAGTAGCATCAAACGAAAAGGCAAAGGCAATTGAGAAAGACGGAGCAATTAGGGTTCTGGGAATCGCAGAGTCTGACAATTATTTTCACGGCTCGGTTCAAAGGCCCGACATCACCTATCTGGGGATCGCCGACTCTGCCAAGAAAGCCTTCGAGAGGAGCGCCGTGAAAAGATCCGATGTAAGTTTCTTCCAGCCTTACGACGACTATACGATCGCGGTTCTGATGCAGATCGAAGATGCCGGGTTTTGCAAAAAGGGACAAGGCGGCGAGTTCGTCCGTGATCACGATCTGTCTTACAACGGTAATTTTCCTGTGAATACCGGCGGCGCGCAGTTATCTTCAGGTCAGCCTGCAATGGCCGGCGGGATGGTTCACATAGTTGAAAGCGTAAGACAGCTCCGGGGAGAGGGTGGAGAGAGGCAGGTAAAAGACGCGAGGATCGGGGTCGCGACCGGGATCGGAGCGATTGCATACGGAAACAGCCTCGTTGACAGCATGACGATGATTTTCGGGAGTGCGTAGTAACTTGTCAGAGGCTGAACCGAAAAAATACGAAAAAGCACTTCCCGAGGTTAGCTCCGTTACGAAACCGTTCTGGGACTATTGCAAGTCGCATGAGCTGAGGATGCAGTTCTGTACTTCATGCGAAGAATGGATATGGTATCCAAAGGCGTGGTGCCCGTCTTGCGGCAAGAGGTCGAACATCGAGTGGCGAAAATTGTCAGGGAAGGGTACTGTCTATTCTTACACTGTCATCAGACAGGTCATTGACAACTCCCCTGCGTTCCAAGCGGACCTGCCATTCATCGTCGGACTGGTCGAACTGGACGAGGGCCCCAGAATCTACAGCAATATCGCTGGCAAGGAAGTTGAAATCGGCGATGCTGTAAGCGTCTTCTTCGATGACGTTACGGCAGACTTTAGCCTGCCTAAATTCAAAAAATCCTAACCGTAAAACGGCGTGTCGAGGACGCCAGAATCCGACCCCTTCTTATTTTTCCCGGCGTTCAGAACGTTGACCGTGTCGAGCTCAATTTCTACGTATCCCTTTGAACTTCTAATCGTACTGTTTACCCGTTCCTCGAGCTCGTCGCTTTTCTTTTTCAGCACAATTTTTATCGTATGACTGTCGAGCGGGTCTATTTCGATGCCGTCGATTTTCCTTAGTTTCTCAAGACCTCTTTCATAACACATGTCGTTGTTGAAAGTACCGTAGATCTCTCCTTTCTTCGGCTTTGGCATCTGCTTTAGATTCGCAAGTCCCGGACTTTAACCTTGCTGAGCCTTACACACTTGTAAATCAAGAAAAAGCTAACACCAGAAATTGGGGCATTTCGAGTTGTGACTATCTGGTGTCGAAAAATCTGAAGCTGTAATCTTAAATACACAATGGGAGAAGTTGTGGAGTTGCGATTCTAGATGGAGTACGTTTATGCTGCGCTTTTGCTTCACAAAGTGAAGCAGCCAGTAACCGAAGACAATGTGAAGAAGATAGTTTCAGCGGCCGGTGTTACACCGGATGACATTCAGGTAAAGGCTCTCGTTTCTGCTCTTGGCGAAATTAACATCGATGATGCGCTAAAGAATGCGGCTGCGGCCCCAATGATGGCAGCGGCACCTGCGGCAGCTTCTGCGCCCACAGCGGCAAAGCCTCAGGAAGAAGAAAAGAAGGAAGAGAAAAAGGAAGAAGAAGCTCTCGAAGGGCTCTCAAGTCTCTTCGGCTAGTTCCAGAAATTTCTTCGCCGCTGCGGATCGAGCTTCCAATCCGTACTCACTTTCTTATTTCAGCTGTCGATTCTTCATTACAGCGTCATCCTATAAAGAAGAAGAAAAGAAACATCCCCCACAGCGGTAGCGCGATCAAGAGCGCGACCAGGATGTTATTCTTGAAAATTTTGTACCCGTCGATCGGAGGGATGGGAAGCATATTGAAGGATCCGAGTCCGACATTCAGGCTAAAACCGTAGGAAGCAACTGTCGCGAGAAAACCAGTCTCAGGCGAAACTAGAAGCAGGAATAGAAAGAAGATCGCAAAAGCCAGGTTGGTTCCCGGGCCGGCGGCCGAGATAAGCATGTTGTCGCGATCTGGATTGGATCTTCTCTGCTCATAGCCCAAGTACCCGGCTCCAACGGCGGGAGCGATGTAGACAGCCCCAGGAGCGCCAAATATGAAACGCCCCTGGAAAGCCACGGCTGTCAGAAGCGTCAGCGCGATTCCCCAGATCCAGACCTGAAAGTGCGCTACGTACCCCAGGCGGATAGCTACAAATTTGTGTCCCATTTCATGCAGCACAAAGGCCGTCCCTATTGCAATGAAAGCAGCCGCAATGTTCTCGATGTTACCGGCACCGGTAAATAATCCCTCTATGTCGCTGATTGAGATCGCGATCGAGAGGACTATCCACGCGAGAAGAATTGACCGGAGTTCGCCCGGGGCAAACTGCGATGACATCCAAGTCTGCTGTGAATAAATTGATTAAAAACTTTCCAACATGCTTGAACCTTAAAGTAAATGACTTTGATGATTGTGCGTTTCATTCTCTTGGGTCAGATAGTTTGATCCGTCTGCCGCACTCTGGACATTTTGCGAATCTTTTCTGCTTGCCCATGTATGCCCATTCGTGGCCGCATTTTTCGCACTTCAAACTAGACTGTTTGTCATACTCAAGGTAATAAGAATCCAGGCCAAGTGCTGAAAGTCTTACTTTTCGTCCTGGGAATCATTGGTCTATCCCAACGAAATCTCTGTGAGAGAACAGTTCGCGATTTGGGTATTTTCCAGCCATTTGAAGGCCAGCTTCCGACAGAATCTCTCAAAATTATCGAGAAGATTTAATATCACACAAATGAGCGCGATATTCTTGAAATGAGAGAATTCTTTCTGAAATCGCTCCCTCGTTGGGAAGAACTGTCTGGGGAGATTTGACGAATTTGTCTAACATAGGAAACAAGCGTTTTTCTGAAGAGATCGTCGGGATGGTTGGACGTCGGGTCAGTGTTCACACTGGCGATGGGAAGCAGTACAACGGCGACCTGATTGGTATTGACGAGAAGCTGAACCTCATTCTGGGCTCGGTCATGGGAACGGGCGATACCACAATTCGAGTAGTACTGAACGGTTCGTTCGTGAAAGAGATTGACCTGCTTGAAAAACCGTTTGATCTGAAGCTATTGAACGAAAGGCTTTCTCGCGCATTCCCCGGCATGACGAAGTTACGCGAGGACATTGGCGCCATCATGGTAATGGACTCGATTAAGGTGACCGAGAAGGGAGTAGTCGAGGGATCAGACAGGCTGTCGGCTACCCGCGTCAAGCAGATCTTCGACGAATTTTCAAGAGAAACTGCCAAAAAGCCGCAGTAACATGGTGACGCTGGCGCGATCGCCAGTATCATCTTTTCTTGAATCCGTGATTTTTTGAACTCCATTCCTAGATTTGAAATTAAATCGACCGATCTTGCAGGCAGGATCGGTCGCTTGGAAACAAAGTCTTCCAAGGTTGAAACGCCTGCCCTTCTTCCGGTGATTCATCCCGTCAGGCAACTCGTCCCATGCTCGGAGATCCGGGCGCTCGGGTATGAAGCCGTGATGACCAACGCCTACACGACTTTCAGGCGGTTAAACGAAAGGGCAAGCGAGGGAATCCACCATATCATAGGTTTTGACGGGACCGTGATGACGGATTCCGGCGGATACCAAGTTCTCGAGTTTGGCTCCGTGGAGGTGGATCCGCTGGAGATCGCCAGTTTCGAGGAAAAGATCGGGAGCGACATTGCAATCATCCTGGACAAGCCCACGGGCCTGGAAGTCACAAGGAAGTTCGCTGCCAGAACTGTCTCGGATACTCTCCAGTCTGCGAGAAAAACGCTCGGTTCGAGGACCCGGGACGATATCATCTGGACACTGCCGATTCAGGGAGGGAAGTATCTCGATCTAGTAACGAAGAGCGCAAAGGCTTCGGCGAAACTCGATTACGGATGTTATGCCCTCGGCTCCCCCGTCGAAGTAATGGAAAATTATGACTTTCCCCTTCTGGTCAGGATGATACTCGCAAGCAAGTCCTTTTTGCCTTCTGATCGTCCGTTTCATTTATTCGGCGCCGGTCACCCGCTGATAATCCCGCTCGCGGTCGCACTGGGCTGCGATATGTTCGATTCGGCTTCCTACATGTTGTTCGCAAAAAACGACCGGTACATCTCTTCAAGCGGAACAATCCGTTTGGAAAAACTGGAGTACCTCCCGTGTAGTTGCAAGACTTGTTCCTCGCTGAACGCGCAGGAGCTTAAAATGATGAAGAAGGAGGAGCGAGTTCCCGCTCTCGCGCGTCACAATCTATCGGCGTTGAAGCTTGTCATCGAAGAGACAAAGCAGGCGATCTGGGAGGAGAGATTGTGGGAATATGTTAGGGCAAAGTGCTCGAATCATCCCTCGGCGCTAGAAGCTTTTCACGCCGCGGCCCGGTCAGAAATGCCCGAGGTGGAAATCGGGACACCCCGCTTCAAGGAGAGAGGCATCTTTCTCTTTGACGAGATCGACCTCCTGAGGCCTGAAGTAGCTAGGCACAGGAAGAGACTGTCAGACATTGATCTCTCTGGAAAGGAACATCTAATAATCACTCCGGAGACAAAAACAAAACCATTTCTCAACTCTGATCTGTTCAAAGAAATTCTCGATCTCGTAGACCTTGAAAATACTCTGATCTGTTATGCTTCACCTGTATTCGGTCTAGTCCCCGCGGAAATATCCGACATCTTCCCGATTTCGCAGGTCACGCACCACCTGACATCGTTCCCAGCGAGGGATCGAATTCTGAACGCCCTACCCTGGAAAAAAATTGATGTCATGATCAAATCGAACGATCCTGTCGCTGGATGGCTGAAGGAAGAGTTCGCAGCTTATTCAAAGAGGAAGAAGAAAACAGTAATCGAAATTTCGAAGAACTACAAATCGTTCAAGGTAAAACTGCAAGATTATTGGTAAAGGGAACATGGCACAACAAAGTAGAAACAGCGGAACTAATGCTTGTTATCCTCGACATCTTATCGAGAAAAAACTGACTCAGGTATAGATCGATTCCGACTTGTTCAGCTTCTTGTCCTGCTTGGTGATCTCGGTCTCGACTGCTTCCGCACCCTTTAGCAGGGGTTCAACGTCCACTGAAAATCCGTAAGTCTTGGAGAGTATCTCGATCGACGAAACCGCTGCGCGCGGGTCAATCCTCTCGGTGCTGGAATAAGCGAGAATCGCGTAGGCGGGAAAATCATGAGCTTCAAAGTAGTTCATCATTATCGCAACGGGTCCGACGATGATCTGCTCGTCCTCCAATATCTTCGCACTTTTCAGGTATCCGCTGGGTTCGTAGACGCTGGTGTGCACTATCCGGAAGGAGGAATCGTCAGTCCGCAGACTGGCGTCAAGTCCACCGATCAGGGCAACCTCCCTGAATTTCGAGTTCGTTACCCACTCTGAAAAGTTGCGGAAAAACTCAATCTCGGCGCCCCTGTAGGGCGGGACTTCGACCTTGAAGATCGTCAGATCTTTAGTCTGGAAAAACTCGTATGGAGTGACCAGTTTTCCCTGGAGGGTCGAGGAAACGGGAGAAACGGACTCCGAATCTACGAAGGCGATCCGCTTCGCTTCCAGTTTCTGGATGAGATACTTGATCGTCCAGTAGCCGGCATAGCCGATTCCGTGAAAACCGGAGACCAAAACAGTGTCTTCGAACTTTGCGGTCTTTGGAATAACCTGAAACGTCATTTCTTCTCGAAACCATCAAAGAATAATTCGCGAAAACGAGGTCGTAAACGCAAAAATCTACAGCAATGAATTTAAGGTTATGTTGGGAAATTGATCTTCATAAGAGATATCGTTTCTCCGGGCCCTGATTTTGTCTTGGCTCGAAAAAAAACTGTTGCATTAAACCAGGTATTCAGTTAATTTTGGAAGTTACATTTCTAGGCGGAGCGAAGGAAGTCGGCAAATCGGCGGTCCTTGTAAAGGGCAAGAAAAATCAGGTTTTGATGGATTACGGGGCAAACACCGGCAAAGAGCCCTCGTTTCCAATGCACGTAAAGCCCAGGGAAGTTCACTCCGTTCTTCTTTCACACGCACATCTTGATCACTCGGGGGGAGTCCCCTTATTTTTTCTGCGAGATGGAGTCAAGCTCGTAACAACGGGTCTATCGCTTGAACTTACAACTCTTCTCCTCGAAGACTTCATCAAGCTTTCAGGATTTTACCTTCCGTTCGAATATCTCGACCTTCTGACAATGTCGAAGAATACGGAACGCGTCGCGATCGGAGAAGAGAGGGAGGTCGCCGAAGAATTTAGAGCAAGGTTTCCAAGCTCAGGCCATATCCCCGGCGGGACTACCATAATACTCGAAAATGACGGGCGAAAGCTGCTCTACACGAGCGACGTTAACCTTCGGGATAGCCAGCTAATTTCTGGACTGGACACGAATTTTGGCGAGCTCGACGCCGTGATAACCGAGAGTACTTACGCCTTGGTTGACCACGAACCCAGGGACAAGATCGAGAAAGATTTTGTGACCTTTGCTAACGAAGTCGTTGAGCGCGGTGGAGTCTTGCTCGTTCCGGCATTTTCGGTGGGACGCGCGCAGGAGATTGCCTGCTTGCTTAGGACGAAGAATTTTAAACATACGGTTGCAATGGACGGGATGGCCCTCAAGACAAATGAGATCCTCTTCCGGTACCAGGAATTTTTGCGGGATCCGGAGCTCTTCAGAAAAACTATGGAAAACCTCCACGTAGTTTCTGGATGGAGCGAGCGCAAGAAACTCGTCAGGACCCCATCGGTGATAATCTCTCCGGCCGGTATGTTGATGGGCGGTGCATCAGTTTTCTATAACCAAGCGCTGTCACAGGATCAGCGGAACGGGATTTCTATAGTAGCTTTCCAGATTCCGGGCAGCCCCGGGAGGACTCTCCTCGACCGAGGGATGACGTTGATGAGTGGAAAGCTCGTGCCGGTCAAGGCCGAAGTGAGGCGTTTTGACTTTTCTGGGCATTCTGGAAGATCAGAGTTGTTTGAAATGCTCTCTAAGTTGAAGGGGAAACCGAAGGTGTATGCAACGCACGGCGATGGAAATTCATGCGACGTATTCGCCAAAGAAATAACGGAAAGATACGGATTTGAAACCTCCGCTCCAGAAGTTGGAACGAAGATTACTGTCTGATTTCGAAATTACTTCTTCTTCCCATCAGTTTTCTCGGATTTTTCCGTTGCAGGAGAATATTCGATTACTTCGATCTCTTTCGCACTTTTGATAAGATCTTCAGCTTCTTCTCCATTAGTCCGGAAGGTGTAGAGAACATCCGGCGTTCGGAGTTTCAGTTTCACAGACTCTTTTTCTCTCACAACTCTCAGCTCTACAGCCCTCGGCATCAATTTCTGGAACTGTTCAGCATTTCTCAATTCCTTAGGCAATTCAAAAACATCCTGTTAGTAAGCGAACATAAAAGTCTCTTTTGTCATCCTTTAAGTTTAGCTAGCCCTAATCACTAACTTTTCCGGCAGACCATTTTGCCCAAGGATTTATTCAGGTGGTTTCGGCATCGAAGACTCTTCGTCGTCTGAGGAAATCTCCAAATTTTTTCCCGATTTCTTTTTCCTTGAAGGTTTTGAGCTTTCATGGGCTGTATCGACAGTGGGGACTTTTTTTGACTCTGCCAGGGGCTTGGTTTTTGCGCTCTTTTCTTTTTCCTTCAGTCAGCTTTTTCTTGAGCGTCTCTCGACGCTTTCTCAACCTCGCTTTATGTTTTTTCTTCCTCTCCTCTTCTTTCTCAGCCCGCTCTTTCAGTTTCTTTTTACGTTCTCGTTCCTTTTTTTCTTTCTCTTTTTTCCGCTCAAGCGCCTGGTCTACGCGGACGGAGCGCATCAACTCCCTGTAATCCGGCAGGACAACTTGCGGTTCAAAATCCCTACAATATTCCCAGAGGAACTTCTTGCCGTGTTCTACGACGCACACGTCTCCAAGCTTTCGGTAACGTTCGCAATCTTTGCAGTTCGTGCCATAGTCCTGTGCGACGATTCCGCTATCTTTCTGCATCTTAGATCGATCAAGTGGACTTTTTAGGAGTCTCGGTTATAGAAAAAAATTCTGGAGAGAAACTTCCCGATTCCGATGTCCTCTTCGGTAGCTTATTAGGCCTTGCCTGGAAACTAGTGAATTGGAAGCAAAACGAAAACCATCAGATCCCAAAGAAAGTGGCTCGCGATGTTGGAGTAAAGATCTTTTGTAATGTAATAGTTGAGCCCCCAGACTGAATCTGCAACAATTACCGTCGCCGGGAAGAGCGGATTCATCGTGGACAGATGGATGACGGCGTCAATTACCGCAACGAGAAAAACTGCCCCGATGCCGATTCTCTTCGAAAATATCGTCTGCAGGTTTCCGCGGAAGAATGATTCAAAACCGATCGCGTCCAGCGCGAATACTACCACTAAGAGAGGAGTCGGAGTACCCGAAAACAGCCCGTAGATGCTCTGCTCGTTCGAACCAGAGACTCCAAAGAGGTTCAGGTTCTTGACCGCAAGATTTCCCCCGAGGAAAATTGCGTACAGGATAAAAGCAAGCGCAATTCCCAGAGCGACCCGCCAAGTACCAGGCCGAAACTTTTCGCCGCTCTGGTCCGAAAGAAGGTAGGCAACGCAGGCCATCGCGACCGTCGAGACTACGCTTCCGAATACAAAGTACGATTTTGGCACTGTGAACATCTCGATCATCGTCAGCGAGACGATTGCAAAGCCCGAGACTTGTGCGAGAATTTTTTTCTGGTTGTTAGATTGCATTGATTTTCTTCTAGCAGATTTACGCGGGCCTCGACAGTTCTTCGTCGAGCAAATTCAGGAATTCGTCGAGCTGGTCTCGCCTAATCCTCAGCTCCGCTAGCATGCGGATGACCTCCGCCCGATGTGCCAAGAGTCGTCGTTATCCGTCCCATTATCTTCCCAAGATCGTGCTTTGACTGTTCTGTCGAGCGAAGCGAAATCTCGTAAAAACCAGGTTCCTCTTCTCTTATTGCGACCCCTACTGGAACATCGAACGCCCCGACCAGAAAGTTTGCAACGTTGCCGGTCGAGGATTCCTTCGTGACGATGTAAGCAAAATTTTCATGCACCTTCCTGCCGTTTCTCTTAGCAATTGAGATCAATTCAGCGGACCTCGCTGCATGTAACTGGGCATATTCGGAGGCGCCCTCGATTTCGTGTGGAAGCTTGCCCGAAGCCAGTTCTTCTGCGAGTTTCACCAGCAGATTATTACTCTCCTCAGATCCCCTGCCGATCGTGGCGATGGTGAAAGAAAGGACGGTTGCCTCGTATAGGAGGAACTGCCTGTCGAAAGATGTTATCAACTTCTTCGCATAGGGCTGCAGGTCCATGTAATCGGTAATCGCTCCTGAGCAAGCCGCGATTTTCATCTGCGGCGAATCTCTGAATCTGTCCTCGTACCTCCGGTAAACTAGGACTGATGCACATTCTTCAACTGAGTGTGTGATATCAAGCCCAGCGGAGTAAAGTTTTGACTCAAATTCCTTGCTTATGGGATGGTGGTCGATGTAGTACACCTTGGCAAACGTCAAGAGCCGTTTTATTTGGTCGAGAAATCCATCGAAGGTATTTTTGTTCAAACCAAGATCCGAAATATAATACTCGTCTGCCTCCTCTACACCCGACAGGGTCTCTACCATGTCTCCGTAATCAGTGAGGTAGATTTTCGCTCCAGTCATGTAACTGATCAAAGTGCCGCTACAAATCCCGTCGGCGTCTTTCCTGTGGGAGACTGCGACTGCCTTTCTTCTTGCCAATGTTGAACAACCGTGCTAAAAATAGGTTAGTTTTCGCTTTCGGTTTGCAGTTCAAGCAATGAATCTTTCGTATCCACGTCGAAAAAGACCCGGGAATCTGTGATCTCCAATCTGCTGATATTCGGACTTTTTTTTACCAGATCCTTGGCTCCCATGTCACCGGTTAGCTTTTGGAGGTCAGAAAACATCGCCTTCGGGATGAGAACTGGATTTCTGAGTTCACCTTTGAATGATAAAACAACAACTCTTGTCGGATCTTTCCTGAATTCGATAATCATGAGGTCGAGGTGTTTTGATTCGAGGAAGGGCTGGTCAGCTACCATGATAATTGCGCCGGAGCAGTCGTCAGGCAAATTCGAGATTCCACATTTTATCGAGCTTGAGATTCCCGTCTCGAAATCCCTGTTATAGACCAACTGAGCTCTACCAAGTTGGACTCTTTCTAGGATCTCTGAGGAATGGTTCCCAACCACCAGCAACACATATTCTGCGGAAGATTCGTTTGCTGTCTCTACCGCACTTTTTACGAGTGGTTGTCCGCGGAATTCAGCAAGCTGCTTCGGTCCTCCAAAGCGGACTGCAGAACCTGCCGCTAAAACGATGCATGCTATCAAATTTCTTGCCAATAATTCAAACCAGCTTTTGACAACATGAAAAATAGTTCAGCAGTCGACTAGCCGCCGGTCACGTACATCGGTCGAACATGATGAAGCGACTGGTTTTGATTTATCAACTGCTCAACTCCGGGAGATTTTAGTTTCAGCGACCGCTTGAAAAATTCGGAGATTTCCTCATTGGTAGCGCCACCTCTCAGGAGTGCAGCTGACATCAAACTCTTGATTACTGAATAAGCATGGGACGAGCTTTCCATCTGCGGTCATTCTGATCCGATCGCAGTCACCGCAGAATGGTTTCGAAATTGAAGTGATTATTCCAAACTCTCCGCCGCCATCAACAAATCTGTAATTAATCGAAGTGCTGCCGGCTTCCCTTTCTAGCGGTACAATCTCAAACCTGGATCTAATCTTAGACAAAATCTCCTCTCCTGTCACCACCTTTTTCTCCTCCCACATCTTTTTTCCGTCAAAAGGCATGTACTCTATGAATCTAACATTAAAGCCCTCCTTCCAGGCCATCTCGGCGAAATCCAATATCTCGTCGTCGTTGTAATCTCTAATTACTACCGTGTTGATCTTCACCCGTTCGAATCCCGCGTTCTTAGCAGCTCTAATTCCTTCGACGACTTTCGCATGGGCGTCCCGTTTTGTCACGCCAAAAAATCTGCTGGAGCGCAGACTGTGCAGGCTTATTGTTATAGAGTAAAGACCGGCTGCTTTCAGCGCGCGTGCTTTTTCCGCGAGATAGTAACCATTCGTTGTCATTCCCAGCCTCTGGAGATTCCCGGAGGACGACAATGTACTGACCAATTCGACTATGTCCTTTCTGACGAGTGGCTCGCCTCCCGTGATCCTGACACGATCTACTCCAAGCTTTGAAAGTATCGCAACTACCCGAAAAATCTCGGCCGGGGTCAGAACTGCATCGTTCGGCAGCCATTCCGGCGCATCAGGCATGCAAAAATTGCAACGAAAGTTACACTTGTCAATCACAGACAGTCTGAGCTTTCTCAATACTCGCCCGTAAGAGTCGATGAGAGATGGATCAGCGGCCGACTGCAAGTGGGTCCCTTCCCAATCAATCCTATCATTCTCATAGTAAAATATGACGGTTCATATCATGGTGAGCCATGCATGAAAATCTTAATTCTGACGAAAAGGCGAACAAATCCGTAAAATAATTTCGGGTCATCAGAAGCAAATAATAGTCCAATTCCAGAAAGCCGAGGAGTCCGAAGAATGTTGGGATAACCTGTTATGAGCGCTTCTGATTCATCTCAAAAGAGCATTGCGAAACGCCCTAAAGGGTACGCCTTGGGAATTATTCTCACACTGTCTTCATCAATTCTCTGGGGGAGTGCATATCCTATCATCCAGCTTTCTCTTCACTACTACGACTCGTTCACAATTTCCGTTTACAGGGCACTTCTCGCAACGATGGTTCTCCTGCTTTATGTGGTCCTTACGAAAAAGGAGATCCGAGCGAGAAAGGAAGATACTGCCGTACCTATTATTGGCCTCTGTTATTGGAGCGTCCGGATTCTGGACTCTGCTCAATTCCGCAGTCCTATATCTGGAATCTGACACGACTTCGTTTCTGACTGCTCTGTATCCGCTGATTGCGATCGTCTTGGCGACGATTGTCCTTCATGAGAAGATGAAGATATTCTCAGCAGTAGGAATTTTATTGGGTATCGCTGGAACTTTCGTCATAGTTGCTCTCGGAGAAAGAGCCAGCTTTGCGGGTAGTTCGCCCTATTTGGGTTCACTTATCGCGGTCGTTTCAGCATTTTCCTGGGCGGGATATATTGTAACTACCAGATACCTCGTTGGAAGAAAAAGAAAATCTGGATCTCTAGCTAGTCCCGAGTACGTAACCTTCAATACATTTCTCTTTGCAGTCCCTCTAACGATTCTATTGATGCTGATAACTTCCGGCGGGAGAGATTTCGCAAATTCATCTCCTACTGGAATTTCTTACATGCTCTATCTTGGGATCACCGCTTCAGGGATAGCATTCCTCGTGTTCAACAAAGGTATGAAGCTCATCGGAATAATCGGAGCTTCAATCAACCAGCTCTTGTTCCCGGCGGTTTCGGTTGTGCTATCCTACGCGATTCTTGGAGAAATAGTAAACGGTTTTGACTTAGTTGGGATGGCCATGATAGTTGCTGGAATTGTCAGCGCACAGATTCTTTCGCGTTAGGCTTTCCTGCTCGAAATCAGGTTCTTGATCTTCTCTGGCGTTATCGGAAGTTCCAAGAATTTGACACCGAAGGCTGAAAGCGCGTCGTCGACTGCATTCGCAATCGCACCCGCTGTTGGAATGGCCGCACCTTCCCCGAGTCCTTTGAATCCTCCTAGTGTCAAGGAGGGGGTCTCAATCGAGTCGACAAACACCTGCGGCATATCCCCTGCCGTAGGAAGAAGGTAGTCAATGAAAGTCGAGGATAGCAACTGCCCGTCATCTGCGTAAACGAGATCCTCAAACATTGCCCCACCAATCCCGTGGGCTAAAGATCCATGAACTTGCCCATGGGCGGTCATCGGATTTATCAGAATGCCACTATCGTCTACAATGTAATATTTCAAGAGTTTGACCTGTCCGGTCTCCGGATCCACATCGATCTGAACAAGATGCGTTGCGTAGCTGCAAGTGGTTGGGGAGTCAGGCTCGTAAAATGAGATAACATCCAGCCCAGGTTCCATCCCTTCCGGGAGTTTTGAGGAAAATCTTAGGGCAGTATCCGCAACTTCCCTGAAGGAAACAGACTTGTCAGGATGAGCTCTGGAATAGATTTTGCTTTCCCTCATCTCCAGGTCTTCAGGAACCTCTTTTAGAATTTGGGCCCCGATCAACAGTATTTTGTCCCGTAGTTTTCTGGACGCCTTTATGCAAGCGCCGCCGGTCGTAACGGTACCACGGCTCGCCCATGCACCGAATCCATAAGGCGCGTGCTGAGTGTCGCCCTCCTCCACAAGTATATCGTCGAATTTTACCCCTAGGTTATCGGAAATCACCTGCGCGAAAATTGTTTCGTGAGGCTGACCCTGTCCTGCCATCCCAAGCTGCGCCGTTATCTTTCCAGATGGGTCGGCCGATAGGTGGCAGGATTCCCAGCCCCCGACCGCCCAACCGAGCACTCCCTGAAGTCTTGAAGAAGAGGGTGCGGTATATTCAACATAAGTTGCGATCCCTAGGCCGATAAACTTTCCATCTCGCTTTGCTTTATCTTGCTCCTTCCTGAGATTTTCGTAGCCGGCGAGTTTGATTGTTCTTTGAAGAACTTCTTTGTAATTGCCGGTATCATACGTAACCCCGATCGGCGTTGTCCAGGGCAGGTCCTTCGAATCGAGCATGTTCTTCATCCTGATTTCAACAGGAGACAGACCAAGTTTCTTTGCCATAATGTCCATCATTCTTTCAATGACATATGCGGCGACCGGCCTGCCAAATCCTCTGTGAGGCCCGCACGGGGCCTTGTTAGTTACGACACACCAGAGATCGAAATCATAGTTCCTCAATTTGTAGGGGCCCGGTAATGAAGCGACCGTCAGCATTGCAGGCTGAACTTCGGTCCAAAAAGTCCCAGAGACCCCAAAATCAGCAATCACACGGTCTCTGACCGCCAGCAATGTTCCGTCTTTCTTCACCGCGCACTCCACGTAGTGGACCTGCTGTCTTTCATGGCCGGCGATCATGAGATGCTCCTTTCGATCCTCATACCACTTTACCGGTCTTCCGAGTTTCATCGATAGAATCACTGTGGAAACTTCGTCCTGGAAGACAGCGGACTTTATGCCAAAACCACCGCCGACGTGAGGAGCTACCACCCTGATCTTGTTCTCGGGAAAATCAAGTGTCTGGGCAAGGAAGGTTCGTAGAGCGTGGGGAAACTGAGTCGAAGCGTAAATTGTAAGCTTATTCTCCGTTTTGTCAAAACTTGCAAGCATTGCCCGTGTTTCCATCGGGGTGGGCGAGTATCTGTTGCTCACTAACCTCTCTTTGAAAACATAATCGGCCTCCTCGAAGGCCTGTTCTGAACCTGGGCTTTTCATCTCGTCGTGGAAAATTATGTTATCTCCCCACTCCTCGTAAAGCAAAGGAGCTCCAGGTTGCAGGGATTTTTCCGCATCAACAACTACGTTCAGCGGCTCGTAATCGACTTCCACAAGCTCGACAGCGTCTTCCGCAATTCCTCGGGATATGGCAGCGACGGCGACAACGGGTTCACCGACAAATCTTACCTTGTCCGTTGCAAGAGATAGTCGCTCTGGAGTCCTTAATCCTGGCTTTACCATCCAGGTCACCAGTTGCCGGGCGGTTTCACGGCCAGTTAGGACGTACACGACTCCAGGTAATTCGAGCGCTTTCGAAACATCGATGTTTCTGATTTTGGCGTGAGCGTAAGGACTTCTTAAAAAAGCGGCGTACACCATGTTGGGCAGTTTCATGTCATCGGTGTAGGTGCCGGCCCCCTTGACAAGCTGAAGATCCTTTCGAGGTTTGATGTTCTTTCCAACCATCTTCTGCTCGGAAAGCTCAGCCTCGCTCCTTACGATCGTGGATGACAAATCACAACGAACCATTCCTTTCAAACATTAAAAATTTCTCCCCGAGGGCAATTAGTTGCACTCGAAGTTAAGCGTCAATGGTTTGATTTTCCAGTCTAGATCTACCGGAAGCAAGGTAGTCTACGATCCTGCCGGCGATGCTCTGATCGGTCACTGACTGGGCTCCCTTGAACTCGACCGTTCCGTTTACTTCATGGACGACAAATTCGGAACTCGACTTTTCCATAAGGTCAATCCCCAGTACCCCTTGACCGACTATCTTCACTGTCTTCATAATTGTCTCCTCCAGCTCTGGTGTAACCTTGCATGGCTCCGAATGTCCACCCAGAGCAACGTTCGTCTTCCAGTTCTCGGCAGCTGCGTATCTGTAAACACATGTTACGATTTCCTCCCCGACGGCGACGCAGCGGATGTCCCGCGGCGGCCTTTTGATCATCTCCTGAATGTAGAATATAGTCTGCATCGAGTCGTTCAGATTCTCGCGCATCTCGATCAGAGCTTCCGCGGTCTCGCGATCCCGTATCGGAACTACCTGCCTGCCCCAGCTCCCGACTATTGGTTTCATTACGCAGGGGAATCCAATCTCATCCACCGCCTGCATGGCGGATTCGACAGAAAAGGCAACGACAGTCCGAGGCGTCGGAACCCCGTTCTTCGCCAGGACCTGACTTGTGAGGAGCTTATTTCCGCAGACATCAAGAATCTTGCTCGAATTCACAGTATGAACTCCGTGAGCTTCGTAAACGGAAGAAACGTTGAGGCCGCGGTAGAAACTGACGCATCGAACCAGAACAGTTTCCGGGAGCGAAGAAAACTCGGAATTGTCCAACGGCAAGACCTGGGACTTTGCGTCGATCATATCATACGATATGCCTCTAATCTCGAGCTGGCGCCCGAGCTCTTTCTCCTCCCATCTTACCCGGTCATACAATATTCCAATTGGTTTTTTCTCGGTCAATTACTCTCCCCAGTCCTCCTTTACGCTCTCCGCAATTTTGATAGTGACAGTCCCGTCGTTGAGAGCTTCAACTTCGTAATCAGCTCCGCAATCCGGACAGGTGATGATTTCTCCAACGACTGCGTCCTCTTCGACGTGAACGTTTGCGTCACATTCTAGGCACTTTGCTTCCATTTCTCTACTCTTTCACCTCCGTCAACGAATTTCTTCTTCTTTCCTCATTGCGAACTGATCCCTGGATTTTCCTTTCCGCGGAGATCAAGAGATCTCGTCCATTTTCTATTCCCCTCTTGAATGAAGCAAGGGTCTCGACATGTTTTGCGACAATCTTCAACCGAGATCTGGCAGCTTCCGACACCATTTTGGGATTGGGTGCGCCCATTGCTTTTCTTTTCGCGAGAACCTTTGCGGGATTTGTGATGGACAAAAGATCTTCACTGCTCAGATTTACTCCCAGGATTTCAGATAACACATCGGGCTTAATACTGGTGAATTGAGCACCCGCGTTCCCCTTCTCTGCCGCGAACCTGACTAGTTTTCCCACTCTGGAATGAGCTTCGCGAAACGGAACCTCGAATTTATGGACCATGTAGTCCGCGAGCTCGGTCGCAAAAAGAAATTCATCAGAAGTGGTGGATTCGAGCATGTTCTTGGTGTTGAATTCTATTTCGCCCATCAGTTCTGAAAAGATCGAAACTGACGAGACTGTCTTGTCTGTTGCGCTCCAGAGATTTCTCGTGAGTTCTTGTAGATCTAAATTGTAACTAAGCGGCAGTGACTTTAGAAGACCCATCGCTCCCATTAAATCACCGAGCACCTGGCTCGTCTTTGCCCTAAATATTTCTGGCACGATAGCGTTCTTCTTTTGTGGCATCATGCTAGAGGTAGAAGAGAAAGCGTCGGAGATTTCGGCGTAGGAAAATTCCTTGGTCGTCCAGAGGATTATTTCCTCAGCTAATCGGCTCAGATCTACCATTGTCTGAGCGCATAGATAAATCGCCTCGCTCGCAAAATCCCTGGATGAAACGCCATCAAGGGAATTTTCAAGGATTGATTCGAATCCCAAAAGCTCGGCTATTCGTTCCCTGCTGATCGGAAAACCCGTCGAGGCCAGCGCGCCCGAACCCATCGGAGAAAGGTCAGTCCTGAGGTAACAATCGACCAGTCTGGCAAAGTCACGGTCCAGTGAATCAAAGTATGCTAGCATCTGGTGACCAAGAGTTATTGGTTGCGCTCTTTGTAGGTGGGTGTAACCAGGGATTATCGTGTCAGCGTGTTTTGCAGCCTGTGCGAGGAGCGAATTTTCAAGAGCTACCATCGACTCTCCGAGGAAGATTAGTTGTTCCCGCAGCGTCATCCTAAGTGCCGTGGCAACCTGGTCGTTGCGGCTCTTTGCTAGATTCATCATTCCACCGGCGTCCTTCCCGATCTTCGAGATCACTAAATGCTCGACGTTCATGTGCACGTCCTCAAGATCGTCTTTCATTTCAAGGTCTTTTGGAATCTTTCCAAAAGCTCCTAAGAGATCCCTAGCGTGTTTCAGATCAATCACTCCTTGCTCCGCGAGCATAATCACGTGGGCTTCATTGATCTGAATCACCGAGCTAAGCAATCGACCGTCAATATCAATGGACGAGGTGTATTTTGCCGCTGTGGCGGAGTAGGAACCTAATCGGCCCTCGTGAAGGATGTTCTTTTCTTTAGATTTCAATTCCAATCCCTGAGTTGATGTTTTTGTCATAGACAAGTTCCCCTTCTACCGGCGGATACAACTTTGCACTGATTCGACGGTGAGGATTTCTCAGCATCACGATTTTTTCTTCGGGCCGGGAGCCTTGACGACCTGAAGAGGCGCTTTTTTCTTTTTGCCAATCCCTGAAATTTTCTCGCTCGCTACCCTCGAAGGAAGGCCCCACAGTTCGATGAATCCAACAGCGGCGTTCTGGTCGAAGGTTGACGTGCGGTCGTAAGTTGAAAGTTTGTGCTGATAGAGCGAATCTTCAGACTTTCTCCCGACAATCAGCATGCCTCCCTTGTAGAATTTTGCCCGCACGGTTCCGTTTACTCGCTCCTGCGTAGTGTTAACGAAGGCATCAAGCGCAAGTCGGGATGGTTCCATCCACAACCCGGAATAAACTAGCCACGACCACTCCTCTTCCACTTTCGATTTGAATGAAAGCTCGTGTCTAGTGAGAACGAGCTTTTCAAGATCTTTGTGTGCTCCGATCAGAGTGAGAGCGGCAGGACATTCGTACACTTCTCTTGATTTTATTCCGACCAGACGATCCTCAACGTGGTCAACGATTCCGAATCCATTCAAACCCGCCTTCTGGTTTACATAGCGAATCAGCTCTACTGGAGGGGACTTTTTTCCATCCACAGCGATTGGAACTCCCTTTTCGAATTCAATCTCTAGATACTCTGGCCTGTCAGGCGCATTTTTCGCCGAGACGCACCACTCGAACGCCTCCTCCGGCGGTTCGACGAATGGGTCTTCTAATGGTCCCGATTCTATGGAGCGACCCCAGAGATTCTGGTCTATTGAGAAGATGGAGTTGCTAACTTTTATTGGAATGTGATTTTTCTGGGCGTACTTTATCTCATCTTGACGATTCATGTTCCACTCCCTTACGGGAGCGATGATCTTCAGGTCAGGATTCATCGCCTTGACTGTGACATCAAAGCGCACCTGATCGTTTCCCTTTCCGGTGCATCCGTGCGCAACTGCGACCGCTCCTTCTTTTTCCGCTACGTTGACGAGCTTCTCTGCGAGCAGTGGACGAGCGAGCGCAGTACCGAGGGGATATGAACCTTCGTAAAGGCTGTTTGTCTTTATGCTCGGAAACACAAAATCCTTCGCGAATTCGTCTTTCGCGTCTAATTGATAGTGATTAACGGCGCCGATTTCCCTAGCTCGCTCGCCAATTCCGGAAAGATCTTCTTGCTGGCCAACGTCAACAGTGCAAGTGACTACGTCCAGCCCGTATTTCTCTTTGATCCATTTTATTGAGACGGAAGTATCCAGTCCTCCAGAATAAGCTGGTACAACTTTATCGGCCAATTTTTCTTAAATCGCGCAGAATTATTCCTAGCAATAGGCTTTTATAACTTCCGGTCACAATTAACGGTAATAGTCATTGATGACCCGTATTGGTCAATGCCATTTCGATATCTAAAGTGGTGAAAGGAGTGATAGAAAACGATCTTTCACTCCAAGATGCGCTCAGCAGAAAGTATGGCAATTATACTGCGATTGCGCGTCTCATAAAGCCCAAGGTCGAGAAGGATTTAGGGCACAAGGTTAATTTCGATTCTCTCATTACTTCCGTCAAGAGAATAAAGCCAAGATTTCAATTAAGCGAGGGCGGCATAGAGAGCGTCCTGGCCCGCAGTGTCGTCAATGTGAGAACCGATGTTGCCAAATTGAATCTGGACAAGAGTAAGAGGGCGCTTGAATCTGCGCGGAACGTGATGGCTAGCTATCAGGAGGAGTTTCTCCAAGTTTCCGAGAGCAACTCCGCGATAACAATGATTTTCGACCAGAAGCTTCTGGAGGAGATTCACAAAAAGTTTAACGATGACGACGTCCTTGACGAGCAATCCGATCTCGCTGCGATAATTGTTCACAGCCCTACAGAAATCGTGCGCACGCCGGGAGTAGTGCTGTCTATCTACACCAAGATTGCAGAAAACCACGTTAACATCGAGGACACCGTAAGCTGTTTCACCGATACGATAATCGTGATCAGGATGGACGAAGTTGCGAGAACGTTTTCGTCCCTGACGGATCTGATTTCCGAGTGTCGATTGAAGACAAAGAAACGACAAAAAGGAGTAATTCCCAAATGACGAGCCAGGCATCCGACATTCGATCGAGTTTCTCGAAGGATCTACTCTCTCTCGATGAGCTGTCCTCGTCTGAATTCCGCTCTATCCTGCATCTGGCTGAAATCCTAAAGGCTGAACGAGCGCAAAGAAAATTCGTTCACCAGATTCCCGGCACCTCTCTGGCTCTGCTGTTTGAAAAACCGAGTACGCGTACTCGTGTCTCCTTTGAAGTTGGGATGTTTGAACTTGGAGGTCACGCCGTAGTCCTGAATTCCAAAGAGATGCAGATTTCCCGCGGAGAAACTCCCGAGGATACGGCCAGAGTGCTTTCCGGGTTCTGCCAGGCGATTGCGGCCCGCGTCTATTCCCACGAGACGCTGGAAAGGTTCTCCACCGCTTCGAACATTCCCGTCATAAACGCTCTTTCTGATCTCTATCATCCGTGCCAAGCACTCGCGGATTTTCTCACCATGAAGCAAATCAAGAAAAAACTGAAGGGTCTCGATATCGCCTGGATAGGTGATGGAAACAATGTGTGCAATTCACTCCTGATCGGCGCCGCGCTTTCCGGCGCGAACATGACCGTGGCCTGCCCGAAGAAATACGGTCCTTTGCCCCAGGCGCTTGACAAAGCCAAGAATCAATCCCAGTTCAGTGGATCTAGAATTGAGGTAATCCAGTCTCCGCAGGAAGCTGCGAGAAATGCGGATGTCGTTGTGACTGACACATTCGTCTCAATGGGAGAAGATCAGGAGAAAGAGCATAGGCTCGATGACTTTCTCCCAGAGTACCAGGTGAATGACTCGTTAATGGCGCTCGCAAAGCCGGACGCTATTTTCATGCACTGTCTGCCGGCTCACAGAGGAGAGGAAGTCACTAGCTCGGTGATTGACGGGTTGCAATCCGTAGTCTGGCAAGAAGCCGAAAATAGACTGCACACACAGAAGGCGCTTCTTTACAGCCTTCTGCGCAAGCCAAAGTCGCAGAAAGACAAGGTCGTATTCGGCAGTTAGAAGATCTGAAATCGGTTCGCGCACTCTCAACGTCCAGTGACAGTCTAAGTGGGGCCTTGCGATTTCTGCGGCAGTTCTGGCTGCGGAGTTTTTGCCGCGGATTTTGGAGAAGAGATGCGTAGTCCAAATGCGATTATCACAAGGCCGACGACAGCAACCAAAGAACCGATGTAGATGAAGTTCGAATTATTATCCATCAGACTGCTCCCTCCGATTATTCCATCTCCCTGAAGTGCAAATGCCGTACCGAGGAGAACCAACACTATTCCAACCGCTATAGCCGCAATCTTCGCTGGCTTCATGGTTAGATGAGATGCCTCACCGGTGATATATTGCTTACTAGGCCGATAGTAACTCATCGATTTTCTTTATCGGGCGTCCACTAGCTCAGCGGTGGGCGAGTCCCGAGCACAACGTTCACGCTCGTCGAGACTCCATTTCTTATGATACCCACGACTATAGTCTGACCCGGAATCGTGTACTCCACCAGATATGAAGCGAGGGCATCGTTGTTGATGATTTTGGTTCCGTTAATTGAGACGATGATGTCTCCCCCGACGGAGTAAGGAGTGCCGTCGACAGTAACTGTCGTCGTCCCAGCTCTGAGGCCCGCGCTTGCAGCGGGTCCCCCGGGGATAACTGATTCAATCAGTACCCCATAGGTAAAAGTCGTGCCCGACGCGTTCGCAAACTGGTAACTCATGTCGACACCGCCAATCCCGAGATACGAATGCAGATTGTAAGACCCTGACGATATCAGGTACGGCAGCTCTCGAATTATTGTGTCAGATGGAATTGCAAAGCCGACGCCCTGCGAACCACTCACGACAGCGGTAGTAATTCCTACGACGAATCCGTTGCTATCCAAAAGCACGCCACCGGAGTTGCCCGGATTTATCGGCGCGCTGAATTGAATCGCTCCTGCGATACTGAAATTACCCGCCGTTGGGTCCTGGATTGTCCTTCCTAGTTGGCTGATGATTCCAAAGGTCATCGAACCGGAAAGCCCGAAGGGGTTTCCAATCGCAAGCACGTACTGACCAACCTCAAGAGACGATGAGGAAACCAAAGTGAGCGGATGGTACTCCGAAGCGGGGACGCCCGATGCTGAAACAACAGCGAGGTCACTGTAAGGATCTGATCCGATGACCTTTGCGGAGTATGAATCACCGTCAGTAAAAGTCACTGTAAGGTTGGAGGTCGCGCCGGCGACATGGTAGTTTGTCACGATATAGTAAGAGTTTGAAGCATTTATGACGAAACCTGATCCCAACACGACTTCGGGAACTGCACCGAATCCGTCGTTTGTTACCTGAGTGCCCTGCAGGGTAACCAGGCTCTCATTTGTGTTTGAGTAGATCTGTTCAGGATTAATTCCGAGGTTTGTTTGGTTTCCACCACCAACGCTGATAGTTTTTGTAAAGGCGTCAGAAATGGTCTGGGTGGTTGTGACCGTGGTCGTTGGCGATGAACTGGAGGAACTGGAGAAGCCCACCAGAGTCAGTGCTAGCAAAAGCGCAACAACCGCAACTACGGCGACGAGTGCCTTCGTGGACATGATTACGCCGCTTGAGGAGAAACGATATCTCATTGATTCTCTTTTTTTCATGGTTATTCTCAATTCCTTCCTTTTCTATTATAGCGCGTACTATGAAAACGCATGGCGACCCTTAATTTCAATCCGTGCATGATCTCCAAGCCGGCTTAATTTACCGTTTTCCGAAAACGCTCCCAAATCTCTACTAGATTCCGAAGTCTGGAGGGAGCTACCGTCTCCTACTTTTTTTTCGGGAAGACTTGTGAGAAGCAGGCTTCCTTGGACTTGATTTTTTGACCCTGATTCGTTTCAACGCTGCCTTTGGCGGAGCGAGTTCATCGGAGTTGACGTGATGAGCCTCGATGTGAAATTGCGAGAGCATAGGATCCGATTCCAAGAATTCCCTGATCGTGTTTGAATTCGCGATGAACGTGTCTGAACTCCGGTACGTGTCAGCATCCTCCTTGTCATTCCAGAAAGAAAGCATAACGTATTCGGAGGGGGAGACATCGGATTTCAGGACGTACAATCGTCTCAATCCATGGAAGTTCTTCGTCCGAGGCAACAGCTCGTTTCTGACGGCTGAAAGGAAATCCTGAGCCTGGCCTTCCTTGACTTTTAGCGCCAGTCTCCTGACAAACCTAGTGTTCTGATCATCGTCTATTTCCATTGTCATGAAAAAGTTCTGCTGATTTAGAGAGATGGCCGAGCTAAAGAATATTGTGTAAAGTTTCTCAGCGTCTCTCAAACATCAATCCGAAATTGAAGTCTTATCAAAGCAAAAATCAACTATCATCGAGAGACTTTACTTGGATTCTCACGCCGGTATTGAAGCCGTGCGGGAATTCGTCCGAGATCGGAGGATCGATGCAAAAATTGTCGTCCTTGCGCCGGAAAGCACGAAGACGTCGGCGCTCGCCGCGACCGCGCTCGGCTGCACGATTGCTGAAATCGCGGAAACGATTGCATTCCTGATTAGTGACATCCTCCCACGACCAAAAGCATGTGGGATTTCCCGCTCGCAAGTGTTAATCCTGACGTTCTGCTCAATCAGTTTCCGAATCAAAAAACGCCGTGGAACCTGGTATTCGCGACCAAGCTCAGCACTACTGTCCTCGCAGTGACAATTTACGTTTTTTACATTGTGAGGCAGATCGAGAAAAGTTCGGAAACTCCACTTAGGGCTGCGCCTTTTCTTTCTGAGGCGCCTTCCGCCTGAGCCACAAGAACAGAACTATCACTACGATGACAACCGCCAATACTTCTATGACGAAGAAGGCATTAGAAAGGGAAGAGACGATGCTAGAATAGTTCGCTCCGAACAATTCACCAAGATAAATCAAAATTGCGTTATATACGAAGAGTCCTACGATCGAAAAAGAGACAAATTTCCAGAGTTTCATTTCTGCGATACCAGCCGGAAAAGCCACTAGAGTTCTGATAAGCGGGACAAATCTCGTCAGGAAAACTGTTGCTTCTCCATACTTCGCAAACCATTTTTCCGTGGTCTTCAGATGATTCTCATTCAGTCGGACGAACCTGCCATACCTCAAGATTGCGGCTCGACCAAGATAGTAACCGACCCAGTAATCAATCATCGTGCCGATCAGACTCCCTATCGACGAAACAATCAGAACGACCCAGTAGTTCAGTTGGCCAAGAAAGACAAGGTATCCAGCGACGGGAAGTACTACCTCGCTTGGAATGGGTAGCGTAGCGGTCCCCATTACCATGAGAACGAAAACACCCGTGTAACCAGATTTTTCGACAAGACTTATCACGAAATTAAAAATCTGGGAAGTTATTGACAAAGAAGCAATCTACACGGGAATTATTCCGATAACGTTCCAATTTACGACTTTAAGTTGATTGGTACATTTCTGAAAAGATAATGAAAAGCTTCAAGCGATGACCATAAATCGCGATTCGAGATAGCGAATTTTGACATGGGCTCGTAGCGCAGTCTGATTCGGAATGCGACCGATCGGGCGAAGCATGGATAGCGCGGCAGTGTAACGGCAAGCGTCGATCCTCCTATCCGCTATGCAGAGATAGCTGTAGGTCGTGGGTTCAAATCCCACCGGGCCCGCTTCCTTTTGGCTTCTTAAATGGATTGTTCAGGATTTGATTGTTCTCCTGATACTATGGTCAGGATCGACCGAACAATCACTACATTTTCATTCATGCATGTTCTATCATTATTTAGGAGAGCACAAATTCAGTCATCGTCTCCGCCTATGAAAGAGTTCGACGCGTTGATTGATGCTTGCTGCGCATGATTAGCCTGCTGTGAAGTTTCACGAGTCAAACCGCTTGATCCGATCATTACACCAAGAGGAGGCGGATTTGAATTCGTTCCAATATCTATGTACGGTGTAATTGTTGCCAGTTGTTTAGCCGTCAATGGAATGAATTTGGGTGGAAGAGGAGCCTGGGCAAAGTTGAATGAATTTAACATCGGCAAGGCATGTTCGTCTGTAAGAGTCAGAGCCGGAAGGTGCCAGTTCCATTCAATAAAAGCCAGCGTTGATTCGAAGTCATAACTGGCACTGTCAACATAACCTGCTCTTGCATATGGCGAAATGACTATTGATGGAACTCTAAAGCTGTCACCTATGGGCATTCCGTCGAGAGTCTGCGCATACGAATTAACGGGAGGAACAATTGTATCGAAGAAACCCCCATAATCATCCCATTGTACAAAGATAGCAGTACTGCTCCAATATTTACTTTGCATTACCGAACTCACTACATCGTCTATCCACCATTCTCCTAGAGTTATGTTATCGGGGGGATGATCAGAAATGGGAGCAGACGGAATAACCCATGATACATCGGGGAGGTTGCCACTAGAAAGATCAGAAAAAAATTGGGATCGAGGAGCTATACTTGAGGTCATAGAAGATTGATAACTAGAGTTGAGAGCGAGAAGAGGATTCCAGTAGGCGTAAACACTTGTGCCTCCCTTAATGGCTTGAGTAAACGAAGTAGATGTCTTTAGCGGAATATCATAGTACTTCCAGGTCAATCCATTAGCAGCAAGAAGATCTGGCATTGTCTGAATCGCACCTACGTTTCCAATAATTTGATTGTCTCCGTTTGCCACAATACCGTTTGCTTCATCTAGATAGATACACGTACTCCAGGTTATTGTCTTGTTTGAAGCAAGACACTGCGACTTGTCTTGAGGGCCGCTCTCCAGAAGTGAGATGGGAGGAGCCTGACCTGCTATCATAAACCAGTGATTAGGTTGAGAATAAGATCTCGCTGAGGAGAACATCATATCTTGAAGCGTGTAATCCTCAGAGAAATTCCAAATGTAAGGGATTGTAGAAGCATTGTAGTAATCCATAGATTCACTGTTATCATTTGAGGCTTGTAGAAAACCGTCCATCTTACCGTTGTCATATGAAGTGTATGAAGATGCCCAAGTGTGAGGAAGATTTGAAGATGAAACAGCATTCGTAGTGTAAATCGGTGCTACGCAAGATTGTGATGAAAGCGATTGAGACGGAGAAGCGTTTGACACCAATGTTGAGACAACCGATACCACTATTGAACCAGTTGCTTCCTGCTTAGGACTGGAGGAATCTGTAACCGTCAGCTTCACTGTATAGGTTCCAGTCTTGGGGTAAGTGTGGTTAGGATTCGTAGCAGCGGAGGTACTTCCGTCACCAAATGTCCAGCTTGCCTTGTAAGGCCCCTTTCCACCTACATCATTTGCAGTAAACGAAACGCTCGATTTAACTAATACTGGATTTGGAATTGCAGTTGGATCAACGATCAATGTCGCAAGACTTGTGGGCATACACTCGCTGGCGTCAGTCTGGTAGTTTCCAGCTACGTTGGGATAAGTCCAGAAGTAGTTATCGAAAGCTCGATTCTCCTGCATGATTATCACGACGTGCTGTATCGGGGAGCTTGTAGTCGCAGCTGAAGTTCTGATCGCTGGTACCGCTGTTGCAGCAAACATCAGCAACAACGTAATGATACCTAGAATTATGATTGTTTCTTTCTTCACTTTCTCTTGCCTGTCAAATGGTATCTCTGGCGTTCTTCATTTTCAATGCTCTTTGAGGTCCACGAACCGAGTGCGCAAGAGATGGCAATCTTTTGGAGAGTATGATATAAACTGGGAATATCGGTTTTCGATACTGGAACCGATATCACCAAATTAAATCTCGAATACTAAAAGGAACAAGTGAGATCTGGTGTGGGAACTTATTCAGGATCAATCCCGTGCGCCGGATTCGGGGTAAGCCGGCTCTGGCCAGTCATAGCAGGGGCATTTACTATCCCCGACGGCCGTCACAGCCCGCCTGCTTTGCTCTAGTTCTAAGCGAGAGCCGGCACTATAACGTTGTTTCCCCTCATCCCTGGGTTCAGTGCATATGGATGCACGTTCTGGGCCACACTTATTCTAACGATGCTTCCGATTCCTTGGCCATTGGCTACAGTGACCGTGATGAGACGAAAGTCCACATTACCTCGGTTGACTTCCACCTTTCCGGACCAGCATGAGGGCGTGGCGGTTATCGATACTTTCTCGCTCGTTGCGGTCATGGTCCCAGCTGCTATCTGTATCTTGGTCAGATTGCAACTTGCGCCTGCTGAAACAGGTGCAAAACCGGTACCTCCGACGAAGAAGAACGCTACTAGGATCAGGGCAAGATAATTGCCGTACTTTATTTTTAACATGTTATCTGACCCGAAAAATAATCCGTCTTAAACCTCCAGTACAGAACAAGGATCATGCATGATAGTTGACCATTGCAAAGCATTGCATAGCAACAGCACACTTAATTTCGAAAGCACTTGCGACTCGGAATAAGTCGGGAACCGAGTGAAGATTGGAATTTATTCTTGGTTTTGTACCGCAGGGAAGAGAGCAAGCTGAGAGTCTGGGAATTCATTATTTCTTCTCATAACAAGACGAAATAGGATCAAAAAAACTTAGAACCCTCAGGGTGTTTGATCTCATCTCAAATGAAAAGCAATTCCCTCATTTCTTGTTCAAAGTCGCGCTGAGCTCACGGACTTTCTGCGCCCCGCCCGATTTTACTGGTTCCCCGTGACCGCTCAGAAGGCTTTCGAAATCTAGAGAAGAGATCTTTTCAACCGACTTGTCAGCTTGTCGCAGGTCAACGGAAAATTGCTTGATTGATCCCTGGAGCTTTCCTCCCCTGTTAGTTATCGCATCTCCAACAAAAACTAATTTTCTTCCCTCATCATAAAGTGTGATGCTTCCTGGAGTGTGTCCGGGCGTGTGAACCACCGTAAGTGAAGATCCTATCTTGTCATTTTCCTTCAGCCTGATATCAGGTTCAACCGCCTGAGGTTGTATGAACACAGAAAAAAGCCTGAAAATAATCCCTATCGCACCTCCCGGGGGAGGTAATTTTTTCTTCTTTGACAAAAAGTCTGCATCCTGATCGTGGATCACCACTTCCGCTCCAGTAGCTTTCTTTAGCGCGGACGCTCCCCTGATGTGGTCGACATGGGCGTGCGTAAGAAGGATTGTCTTTAGTTCAGAGGGCTGTTTTGACAGATTTGTCTTCACGTATTCGAGGATTTTCTTTCCGCCCGTGGACATCCCGGAATCGATCAGAATGAGAGAGCCATCATTCTCGATGATGAGATAACTATTTGCATTTACACCCTTTATTTGATGAACGCCAGGGATGATTTCGACCAAAGTATTTCCCTTTACCAAACCTTGGAAGCATTTAGGGCTATTTCGGTCTTTCGAAGCGCGAAAAGCATCTGGCTGCGTATCACAGACATGTCCAATCAAGCAAGACCAGTCTTCATCCGTTGCGATACCCAGTCATAAGTTACTCGCAAGCCATCATTGAGCTTTGTCTTAGGTGACCAGCCCAGGGACTTTTTTATTTTTTCAAGAGATGGTTTTCTCTGGATTACGCCGGTCGGTTTCGAAGGGTCAAATTTGAGGGGGATTTCCTTTCCAGAGAGTCCAATAATTTTTGACGCAAGATCTGAGATGCTTGTCTCCTCGATGCTACCAATATTGACGGTGAGTTTGTCGTTCATTTCTATATAATCACGGAGCAAGAAGAGAGCCTCTATCACATCATCAATGTAAACAAAACATCTTTTCTGATTGCCATCTCCCCAGACGACAAACCCTTCTTCCGGGTAATCAATCGACTTTCTGATCAGCGAGGCAATAACTTGGCTCTTGTCAGGCTTCAGATAGATGTTTTTCCCATATGCATGAAAGATCCTGGCGACTCCTGACTTCACATGCACCATCATTTCGAGTTGCTTTTCCGCGACATATTTTGACCAGCCGTAGCCCCCCTCTGGTTCTACAACAGCGTCGGAATCTTCTTCTTTGAAGGAAGAACTCTGCGTCATTTGGAGGTGTTTTGGATAAACAGAAACGCTTGAGGCGTAGATGATTTTTCTGATTCCGTTCTCGATGCATGCCCTAAAAACGTTCGTGTCAATTGACAGATTCGCCTGAAGTGCGTGGAGTTCGCCTTCTGCTGAGCCGTGCAGGTATTGGACGCTGCCGACCTCTGCGGCAAAATGATATACCGTATCGACATTCTTCAAAGAATCTCGGGCAAAGGAGTACTCCCGCAGATCGCCACGAACCACCCTTTCTCTTACTCGCATATCCGAAAGGTTCTGCTCTGAACCGGAGGAGTAATCATCGACTATTCTTATCAAGTCGCCTTCATCCAGTAGCCTTCTTGCAATGTGGCTTCCGATGAAGCCGGCTCCTCCTGTGACCGCAACTCGCTCCATATCAACGACACTTGATTCAGGATCTATTGGCTATCGTCCAGCGAGTTGTCGACGTTATGACCTCTTCTACGGTAAACTTTGGCTTCCATCCATATGATTTCAGTTTCGAAACATCTAAGTGTACGATCGGGTTGTCCCCTATCCATCCTCTCGAACCACCGGTGTATTTTTTCTTCACACCTGTAAGATGCATTTCATTGATAACGATGTCAGCTAGATTGTCCACGGAAGTCAATTCTTGCAGCGCGATGTTGAATACGTTTGAAGATTGCCTTCCCTTTTGATATCCAGTCATTATCCCCTCGACACAATCCAAAACAGAAAGGTAGTCTTTCTTCTGTCTGCCATCCCCTAAGATCTCAAGCTCTCTGGGATTGGCCGAAGCTTTCCTACAAAATCCCAAATTGCCCCCCTCCTGCACCTCTCCCCCAGGACAGTTCCAAACCGGAAGGCCCACATTCTGATATCGGAAAGTTGTGTGTAGGCTTCCGCAAAAGCTTCACCCGCCAGCTTCGCCGCTCCGTAAAGTGAAGTCTGAGTTCCAAAATAATCCTCGGGGGTTGGAGTAACAGTCGCCTCCCCGTAAAGTGCGGAGGTAGACGCGAAGACAAAGTCTGATATCCTATTTTCTATCATACTCTCCAGAACGTTGAGAGTTCCTATGAGATTATGATCAAGGTCCGCCCTTCTGTCAGTTAGGCTCACTCTCATAAGTGCGTGCGCCGCGAGGTGGAAGACTGCGTCGCAACCAAGCGAAGCTTTCTTAACTTCTGCAATGTCACGAACGTCTCCCTCGAGGATCGCCAATCGCGGATTGTCTTTTTGATGCGCGATGTTGGATATCGTGGCCGGTAAGGAGATCATCGAGAACTACTACCTCCCAAGCATCAGAAAGTAGCCTATCCACGAGATGACTGCCGATAAATCCAAGACCACCAGTGACTAGAGCCTTCACGTAGATCGCTCAACCTAAAATCAAACGTTGTGCACTACCTTGCTGCCTTCGAAATCAAACCGGAATCGGTACTCGACCAGACCCTCGCTTGCAAGAGCTGCGCGGACTTTCCGCTGGCCTTCATCGCAGTAGATCATCAAAAATCCTCCACCACCCGCACCTATAATCTTCCCACCGATGGCACCATTTTCTTTTGCAATCGAATACCAGTGGTCAATCCGGTCGTTGGACATTGTATCGGTAACTCCTCTCTTCAAAATCCAGTGCTCGTCCAAAAGTTCGCCGAATCGGCCGAGGTCGCCCATCTCGATCGCGTGGCGGCTTTCAATCCCGATCCGCTTTATGCTGTGCATCTTCTCGATAGCCTTTCCGTCTTCTTTCGAGACCTGCTGCGCCTGCTTTCGAAGGACATCATTCGCACTCCTCTTTATCCCGGTGTAAAACATCATGATGCTGCTCTCCAGCTCGGCGACGATCTCGTCCGATATTTTCAGGTCTGTGACTTTCACCTCCCCATTGGTCAAGATTTCGTATGCCCTAATCCCGCCCAAGGCGGCGACGTACTCGTCCTGTTTGCCCGACGGCTCCTTAAGACGGTTCATCGCAATGTCGCAAGCCTCTTCTGCGATCTGTTCCGGAGTTTTAGTTATCTTCTTGAACGCATACAGGGCATTTAGAAGACCGACCGTGAAACTGCCGGACGAACCCAGCCCGGTTGATGCCGGAGCATCCGCGAGGGAAACAACTTCGATCCGATCCTTGATGTCTAGCATCTTCAAGGCTTCCCGCGCGGACGGATGCTTGATCTTTTCCAGATCTTCGACATCCTCCGTTTGGGAGTAGCTGACTCTGATCCCGGGTTCAAATCGTCGGTTTACCACGATGTGCATGTACTTGTTGATCGCGCCTGAAATGAAGAAACCGCCGTAATTCTTGTAATACCAGGGCAGGTCCGTCCCTCCTCCGCCGAGGGGCATGCGGAACGGCGTCCTTGAGATGATCAAGTTTAACCAACTGGATCCTCGGACGTTATTTAACGAATTTGAGCCAGAACTTGTGGCTGGAAATCTACGTAAACTTAATTCAGCTCAGTCTAAGTTCAAGTTTCGCCGAATCCAGTAGAAAAGATTCCGCAGGTTTTCGGCATCGGTTCCTTTGGGTCCTGCTCTCTATCTCGTGTACCCGAGTAGACTCCTTGCTTCCCAAAGTCATTGTTTCATAATCATTGATTTATTATGCCAATTTTGCACTGTTCTACACGGGGGCGCAATTCTGCGTACCGAAGAGCTCGTTTCAAGCTCTGTTCGACAATTTCGAGCTAAAAAATGCAAGCGTGCTCTCCTCGAAAGCTAAATAACATTCGATGGAATGAATTGGGTCGAATTGAGTACGACTCGGACCGACGGATACCTCCTCGAGGTCGCCGACATTGCGGGAGATCTGGATAGAAAAGTGATCGATAAAGCAATCGAGATCTTTTACGATGTCTGGAAGAACGACAACCAGATTTTTATCATCGGAAACGGCGGCTCGGCCTCAACTGCGACTCACTTTGCGTGCGACCTGAACAAGTGGGTTTCGGACAACGCAGAGCGAAAGTTTCGCGCATTTGCGCTTGTGGACAATATCCCGCTGGTCAGCGCTCTCACAAATGACAACGGATGGGGAGACGTGTACTCCGAGCAGCTTCGCAATTTTTTCAGGAGGGGAGACATCTTGGTCGTGATAAGCGTCCACGGCGGTTCAGGCAGCGACAAGGCAGGGCCCTGGTCGCAGAATCTATTGAAAGCTGTGAAATACGCGAAGGATCACGGCGGCAGGATTGTCGGGCTCGCCGGATTCGATGGCGGTGTACTCAAAACGGCGTCAGACGCCTGCATCGTCGTGCCGGCTGAATCCACTCCCCACGTCGAGGGGATGCATCTCGTACTGACGCACCTGATGTGCGAACAGCTGAGGGAAAAGATTTCGACGATCAAGAAAGGAAATTACTGAGCGATCTTCTGCGGATTGCTCTTAGCCAGAAAATCGATCCAAGCGCGATCGAATTCAGCAATTGTTTCTTCCGTCCGCTTGTTATACGGCATGGCCTTCAGAATCTTCGTTGGTATCGTCATGATGTGCGCCCCACATGTTATCGCGGTCGCAACGTCTTCTGGTGTTCTGATGCTCCCGACAATGAGCCGAGAAGCATACCCGCCTTCCTTCGTAAAAGCAGCGTAATCTCTGATTATCTTGGCCGGATCCTCGCCGGCTTCCTTAGACCGGTTGTAAAATAGCGAAACAAAAGTGGCACCGGCTTTTGTGGCGAGAACAAGTTGGTTGAAGGTCATCATTACCGTCATGTTGGTCTTGATACCCTCGCGGGTCAACTGACTCACGACCTTGAGGCCATCACCGTTACCAAACATTGCGACCTTTATCACAATATTCTTGTGCCAGGACGCGTACTCTCGAGCTTCGTCAAGGAGGTCCCTGACGTTGTTTTTCGTTGTCTCAACACTTATTGGCCCATCCACGATGTGGCAAATGTCGAGAACCCTCTTCCGAAAGTCCACTCCTCCCTCGGCGAGGAAAATCTTCTGGTTTGTTGTAACCCCATCCACAATTCCCCAACTAGAAATTTCTTCAATCTCGTTCAGCGACGCAGTGTCAAGAAAAACTTGGACCATGTCTCTGTTGCGGCCCCTTCTAGGCTAAATAAGTATTTGACAATAGTATCGCCGCAAGCGCAATATTCTATTTGGCCTAAAGCTAGTCGCGAAAGTAATCGAGATTCTTGGCCAGGAAATTTTCAAACTCTTGCAAACCCCGAATCGTACCGATTTCGTAGAACCGTTCTTTTGAGACAAAAGCAGCGAGCTCACTTCTTGCGATTAGCGAGCCATAGAACTGCTCTTCTCCAACTTCGATCCCAGGTGATATCAAATCGAGTGAATCTCTTTTCAACAGTGTGGCACCAAAATTGATCCACACCATTTCTGGATCACTCCCGCGCTTGTCGTACTTCGTTACCATTCCGTTCCTGACTATGAGATCACTTTTTCCGAACTCGTCATGGTTTTCAAGAACAACCATCATCCCGAGTTTTCCCGACTCATGAAACTTCTTGGTGAGATTCAGATAATCCATCCGGAGGAAAGCATCTCCATACGTAACCATGAACTCTTTTTCCAAGAGGCTGGAAGCATTCTTCAGTGCCCCCGCAGGGCCGAGCTGTTTATCGCCGTCATAGCTGTAGGCAATCGAGACTCCAAATCTCTCACCGTTCCCAAAATGGCTCACGATTGCTTCTGACTTGTACCCGAGACAAAAGACAAATTTTTCGAATTCGTTTTTCTTCAGAAGGCGCAACTCGTATTCGAGAAAAGGTCTGTCGTTTACACTCACCATTGGCTTGGGAACCGAAAAAGTAAGAGGCCGTAATCTAGTGCCGAGACCGCCGGCAAGAATTACAACTTGCAATGGATGGCACGCTTCAAGAGCTGTTCGCGCGAACTTTTCTAATTAGCCCAACAACATCAGTAAATTTGCCTACAATGTAATCTGGCCTCGCATCTTCATTCTCAATCACTCGGTTGAGGAGATCTGTCATCGTTCCGACAAGTACCGTCCTAACTCCCGCTGATCGTCCCGCCTTAACATCTATCAATGAATCACCGACAAAAAAAGACTGTTTGAGATCTAGATTATGTTCTTCTGCCGCCCTTAGAACCAAACCGGGCTTTGGTTTCCTGCAATCGCAGACCTTCCTGTACTTCTCAATCAATGCGCTCGGATGATGTAGACAGTAGTACTCCGCATCTAGAAACGCTCCCTTTTTTGCGAGCTCTATCTTGATTTTCTCATTCATCTTGAGAAGCTCATTGTTACTGAATTGCTTTTTGGCAACACCCGGTTGATTGGAAATGACGATGATTTTCGCTCCCAGGTCATGAATGCCATTTACGGTCTCCGCGGCGCGGGGCGTAACTATGAGCTGCTTTGCCGACAGAGGGCTGCCGACTCGGCCTTGCTCTTTGTAAAATACAAGCTCATTCAGAACTCCGTCTCTATCCAGAAATACGGCCCAGGATTTTCGCTTCAATGATTAGACTCCAATCGCGGATAAACCGAAAATATAAGCTGTCCAATAACTGGTCGGATGCGTTGTTTTGACTAAAAATCGAGTGGAATCAATCAAATCAAATCTTCTTCAGGAACGGAAAAAGGGCATTCCATATGATTCTCGAACAGATTTCTAGTGGCCGAAGCTAAAAATTTACATAACATATAGAAAGTCACTAATCGGAATTCTGGCAAATCTCACAATGCAGACTTGGTTCATTGTCGAGCTGGTCACGCTGGCGCTGAGCTTACCAGTTCTCGCGCTTTCATATTATTGGATGGTTTTGCTGGTTTCATCGACGAAATACCCGAGAAATCTGGGCAGGAAAAAGGTCGAGCTCGACTACCATCCGATGGTTTCGATCCTGATTGCGACTTTCAATGAAAGATTTGTAATTGAGAAGTCACTTGATGCCGTGAAACATCTCGACTATCCCAGACACAAGATACAAGTTGTTGTCGCTGATGATTCTAACGATCTCACTGCTGAAATTATCGAAAACAAAGTTAGGGAGCTGAATCGCTCCGGGATAAAAGCAGTTGTTTCGAGAAGGCCAACGCGGGAGAATTTCAAATGTGGCGCTCTAAACAAGGCGATGGACTATGTAGTTGGTGAATATGTTTTGCTACTTGACGCGGACTCGATCATTCCTAAAGATATTTTGAGCAAGGGAATTGATACTCTCGAAACTCACGACAGGGCATCCTTTGTCTCATATCGCTACGGTCATTACAATAGGAGCTACAACAAGGTTACCAAGCTGTTTGCCCTTTCTCAGGACATCGGGGACACTCTTTCGAAGATGGGTTCGTACAGGATTGACGCTCCCTTTTCATTCCAGGGCGGCTTTACCATGGTAAGGACGAAAGATCTTCGAGAGGTCGGTCAGTGGTCTAACGAACGAATCGCGGATGACACTGACGTATCGATAAAGCTCTACCTCGCAGGAAAGCGTGGTATCTACCTTAGCAATGTCACCATAATGAGCGAAGATCCTTCCACACTGGAAGCATGGAAAAAGCAGGTCGCGAGAACCTCACAAGGATGGTGGCGGTGTATTGCAAAGTACTGGAAGACGATCTTCACCGCTGACGATATCTCTCTCCGAAAGAGGTTTGGGTTAATTTTGATGCTAATGAGCCCATTTTCATCTCTGAGCTGGATCATCGTGACATTTCTTTCTGCCCTCGCGGTCTTTCTGAACATCGTCACGCCAGCTAATTCAATCTTCAATAATCCAATCTTCGTGACTATCGTGACCGTTCCCATCGCGATTTCCATGCTCTCTGGAGCCTGGGCATTGTGGATTCAGGGTCTGTTAACGAAAGAGAATGCTTCTCTGATCCCGATGCTTGGTTACGCCACGGGATGTATGCTTACGCTCGGCTCCATCGGCTTTTTCTACGGCGTTTTCGATAGGCTGGGGTTCTTTCTCTACAGGACGCCAAAATCCGGTTCGGAAAAGGAGATGACCAAGACAAAATACTTCAGAAACCTTGCAAACGACCGAAACTCGATAGTCGAAGGCGTACTAGCGATAAGCGGAATAGGCTTGGCGATTTTTGCCCTCTTGCATGGAGTATGGTTCCTTTCCCTGTCGATGGCTGGATTCGGGATTTTTACTCTGAAATCCATGAATCTGACGAGGCACATCAGACAGACGTCGCTCGAAACAGCGCCAGAGATTGCTCCAAAGATTACGTCGAGAGCCTAGACAAACTGGCTAAAGGTACGACTCTATTACCCGCACCACACTGTTGACTCCGCCGTACCGTTTGGAGATCTCCATGACTTTTCTGGATCTTTCGATATACGAAGGATCTTCGATGCAAGCATCCACCGATTCGACTAAGATGTTTGGAGTTAGTTTCTCCGACCGGACTTCGATCCCAAGCCCAAGTTTCTGAAATTTGTCCGCATTCGCAATCTGCTCTGAATGATTAAAGATCGGGACTAACACGGCCGGCTTTCCTAGATTGATGCACTGCCCGATAGTCCCATGACCAGATCTGCCAACCAATGCTCGCGATAGTACGAAGAGCTCATCCTTCACCGGACACCATTCGAACAGCCAGGAACCATTGGTAAGTTTCTTCGGATTGCTAGAGCCTTTGGGATATCCAAGTGAGACGACGACGTTAAATCGTTTGGAGAGCTCTTCGGTGGCTACGAGTGCGGTATCAACAAATCTTTTCTTTGTGGCATTGGGACCGCTAATCTGGATGAAGACGACGTCTCTAGAATCAAAGGATAGAGCACTCTTTACTTTGCTGACGCTTTCTTCCGTGACCGACAGGCTGGGCGACGTAAATCCAACGTATTGGACGATGTTTGAGATATTTGTACCGGCAATATTCGCCTCACTTATGGTATAGGGTGGCGGAAGGTCCGACATTAGAACCTCGTCGCTCAGGGACCAAAAGAGGCCAAGTACATTTCCGGCAATTCGCTCGTAGAAATCTGAAAGCAAATTACCACGAAACCTTGATGGAAAAAGCACCTTGAATTGGTTCAGTATCGTGACAATTGGACAGGATTTTGCTCGTGCCGCAAATATTGGAGAAAGTCTCGAATCAGAAACCACCACATTTGGATGAAATCTTGAGAGTATGTCTGACTCGAAACCAAATTGCTTGATGAAGGTGAGTATTGCCTTGGGAAATCCCAGAAACGAATCCTGCGAAGAGAAACCACCATCCGAGTTCCACCTCAGGTCAATCGACGGGCTTTGGGCAGGATGCATCCCTTGAGCGCGAAGATAATCTAGACCCTCCTCAAAGCTCGAATACATGAATTCGTCCCCTCGGTTGAAAAGCTTACTTGAGAATCTCGCTGATACGGGCCGCATGACCAAGGCCTGATCCGAAAACTGAAAAGTAGATCCGGCGCAACTATTTGCTATTTTCCTCCATCTTACTTTCTATCGTCCCGGTCGAAACTATCGATTAATTCATAATAAGAGAAATGATTCACCCGATTTCACAAAGGTCGCAAAACATTAGGGCGAGTTTGTAAATCACTAATTCGAAATAGGACGATGAATGTAACTTCGCCAACGGAGCGCTAATCATCTTACTTCTCTTTTGGTGAACGGCTTTAATAGTATGGCCGGGGATCGATACTTTGTTTGCCCATCGAAGATGAGTTTGTAGAAGAAGCTTGCTTCTACCTATCAGAATTAGGAAAACCAATTTTGGAGATAGGCACTGATTTGAACCTCTCTTCCGATCAAGTAAAACAGGCCGTTGAAAGTTACAGGAAAAAAATTGAATCGGGCACTGTAGCTTACGACGAGGATGCGAAGGATTTTTGGGCCAAAATTCGAAGAGAAAATACCGGCGACGAAAAGATTACCCTCGTTGATGACAAGGGACGCTATTATCATGGATGGAGGTCCGAAATTGAAAACATGGGCACTGAAGAGCTGGTCGAGCTCCTTGTAGTGAACAAGAAATACTCCGACAGACATCCGCTCTCTGAATTTTCGAAGACCCAGCCGGTTGTAGGCTATGATCCCATCGTCCCGCTGCGCAATATCAGAAGAACCGTTCTCATAATCGACGAGATTCTTCAAAAAAGAGAGCTGCAGATCGAAGCAGATGACGACTCGGGGAATCGAGCCTGACGAACTATGAGAGCTTCGTGTAAGGCTTGACGCAACTCATAGAAATCGCGACCGAATTTGTCACGGGGATTGTGACACTTTTGTCATCCTCGATCCAATTGGGGTATTTCCATTCTTCGTGTCGATGACTGGTGGTGTGTCGGAAATACAGCTGGAGGAGATTGCAAACAGAGCAGTACTTGTCGCGGCGGGACTGCTGCTCGTTTTTGCGCTATAGGGCGATCTAATCTTATTTTTCCTAGGAATCAAGATCGCGGATTTTGAAATCGCCGGCGGAACACTACTACTTCTTTTTGCACTGCGGATTGCCCTTTCAAGTGAGCCTTTGGGGGTCACCAAATCTGACGTCGTAATTGACAAAATGAAGCTTGTCGAAATGATCGCGGTAATTCCGATAGCAACGCCTCTGCTTGCTGGCCCGGGATCCTTAACGACGGTGATGCCGCTTGCAAGGGATCCTTACGGCCCTTAGTTGAGTTTGGTTTCAATAATTGTTGATTGTTTCATTGCATGGCTTTTATTTAGGGCCAGCGCCAGACTCACAAGACTGGTAGGACCTACTAGATTGATAATAGTTGGAAAGGTTATGGAGATACTGATGGCGGCCATCGCGGTCTCATTCCTAACCTCAGGGATAATCTCGATTTTTGGCACCTAATTTTAACAGATTTCCTTTTCAATCTTAGGACGAAAACGAGACCGGCTTGCGAGGGTTGCAGAGCCTGGTCAATTGCGCGGGACAACAATGTGTTGCGTGAGACTTAAGATCTCCTTTGTCCATGAGACAGAGGTCAGACTAGTAATTAACCTGGCTTACTAGTGAGAAATCCCGTCCCTTAGGGGTTCGTGGGTTCGAATCCCACCCCTCGCATTTTTAGGGCAAATTAGAGAAAATGGATACGGCCTTTCCACGCTCTCTAAGATCGATCCTTCTATAAAAACAAACGATAATTCCTATTCTGAACTATTGAGACTGATTTATTTCCAACGTCCTAATTGTCGGGAGACTTATACGTTACGGCTACTACTTTATTCTCGTCGGCCTGTTTAACCCCATCTTGCTTAGCAGTGCCAGAAATCGCGGCTCTGCGTGCAGGTTATCATATACAAAGTCCGCAGCAATCGAAGGGAGGTACCCGATCTTTCATCGTATGCCTTTTCCAGCCATTGAAGGGCCTTTTCTTTTTCCCCAAGCACCGCGTATATTCCAGCTATCGTGGTAGAAGCTACGGGATTATTCGAGTCCGGTTTTTGTAGCTCTGCCAAAATTTTCCTTGCCTCCTCCGGCCGCCCTGCTTTCACGTAGGCATAGGCGAGATCTCCATTAGGAGCTGGAGTGTTCTGAGCTTTGACAGCCCTCTTGATTTCCTCCAGTCCTTGCTCGACCATCCCCTTCTGAATGTGGGCCAGACCCATGTTATCTAGGGCTTGCGAATTACTCGGGTCAAGCTCCAGCGCTTCCTCGAGACACTTGATGGCATCATCATAGCGCCCTGCGTACAGGTACCAGGTCCCTGCATATTCCATGGCATCCACCGAAAGTGGATCGAGCTGGAGAGCCTTCTCGATTTCCATGACGACTTCATCCCAACGGTTCATGTATGCATAGTGATTGGCAAGAAGCATATGAGCTTCGGCCAGATTGGGGTTTAGCGAAAGGGCTTTCTTGAGATCGTCTTCCCGGGTTGCAAAATCATACGTATTGAGCCGCGCGGCTACGAGATAAAGATAGGCCTCGGGCAGCGATTCGTCAAGCTCCTTGGCTTTGAGGGCATATCGTTGTGCCTTTTCATAAGCCTCTGATGGATTGACAGCGTCCTGAAAAGCGAGCTTCGAATAGATCATGGACAACCCACAGTAGGCCAAGGGAAAATCCGGATCCAGAGCGATCGCCTTCTCAAAGTGTTTAACCGCCGTGGAAAGAGAGCTCCTATCCCACCGCACAGCGCTAACCTTACCCTTCAAATACTCGTTATGCGCTTCCATATTCGCCGTGCTTTCCTTCTCGATCCTTTTCTTTTCCTGAGCTGTAATATTAACGCGCAAACTTGAAGCGACTCTTTCTGCGATATCTGACTGTACCGAGAAGATGTCTTCCAATTTACGATCATAACTCTCTGCCCACAGATGACTCTCACTATTCGAATCAATTCAGCTGAGCCGTCACGCGGATTCTGTTACCTGACTTTCTCACACTGCCCTCAACCAAAGCCCCTGCCCTAAGTTCCTTGCCGATCTGGTTGGCATTCTTTTCTTTCTTTTTGTAGCTCATGACGGAAGTTCGAGCGATCACCTCGAGCCCCGAGAGCAACGACAATCTTGTGATGAGCTCATCGGTTAAACCGTCAGCGAAGAACTCGTCATTGGGATCAGGGCTCAGACTGGCAAAGGGGAGAACTGCTATTCTATGACTATCAAGTTTCCGTGTTGACTCTAGCTCTCGTCTGTCCCACGGCATATCGATCCTGTATACTTCTATTGGGAGATCTACGTTCTTGAGTGACTTTTCTCCCAAGCTCGTAAAAGTTAGTTCAATCTTGTTTCTGACTCCATCGTAAACCTGTCGCGTCAAACAAACTCCACCCCCCTCCGCTATAGATTCAATTCTGGAGGCAACGTTGACTGCATCGCCAAAAATATCGCCACCGGATTCTACCACGTCACCCAGATGTACTCCTACGCGAAGTTGAATTTTGCTTTCTTCGGGTACTGAAATGTTGAATTCACGCGTGGCCCGCTGTACATCGTACGCGCATCTCACAGCGTCCAGAGCATTGGGGAATTCGACCAAAAATGCATCGCCGATTGTCTTCACCTCTCTGCCATTGTGTCTCAACAGAATTGGTCTTACAATCCTCCTCTGTTCTTCTACAAGGGCTAGCGAAAGAGACTCGTTCCTCTGACCAAGAGCCGTATAGCCCACCATATCAGTGAACATTATGGCTGCGAGCCTACGCTTGCTTTCAGACAACCAATCCGGCCGTCTTCAAATCATGATAAAACTGTTTAGATTCTATTGAAGTAGCACCTGCTAGGATCCCATCCTGATGAAAAAATCTTGAGTGTGACGTGGGAATCCCGCACATGAATTGGCGTGGGCTTATATGTACGTCTCCCCACAACAGAATGTCGGATTTTGGGCCAATTTGCGAAACGCATGCAGGCATGGGTTACTCCCGTTTACTAGCATATTCGTGTCCGGATCCCGGACCTAAGGGGGAATTTGCGTTTCAAAAATGTTTTACCGGCAAATTGGGGTTAAAATCCTACCCTTCGCATTCATGGATTTGCTAGTAAGCCCAAACCAAGCGGTTCTGAATATAGGCAAGTTATGACGTGAAAGTAATTTTCATTATTCTTGAGCTCACTTGAGCAAAGAAAATACATTCTGCCGCATCAAAGTTCTACTTCGTGCCATGAATCTTAAAGAGAATATTTACATTTAGGGCATGTCCACCTCAATATCTCTCCCTCATAATTGGTGACCTTCTCAATGAATGCTGCGCGACAGTTTGGACAGAGGACCTCTGGATTCTCAGGCGATTCATGCGATCTCACAACTCCAATTAGCCTTCTCTTGCCGAGCTCTCGGGTCAGGTCAGAGAGTGAAATTCAGCCCAAGAATTTTTCGTTCTCGAAGACGCCAAGCCTAGTAATATTATGAGCATTGATCTTCCGAGCCGGTTCCTTCGTTGATGCATTCGGGCTGATCCGAAAGAAGGGTCCCATGACTTGACTCACTTTCACTTCTTCGGGCCTTTTGTTCAAGGTAATGAATTCGAATACCAATCGCCTCGCTGTGATAAGACCTACGACTTTGTCTTCCTCGTACACCGCAACGCCTGACGACCCGACCCTGTTCATCGTCTCCGCGACAACCGGCACCGTATCAGAACTCTTTACATGTGGAACGTCGGTCGTCATATGGTCCTTCACTTTTGCCATACCTTATTTTCAGCTCTCACATCTTTGCATCCCCTTTAATTAAAGCCATTTAGGCGTATGGAAATGGAACCAAGCATATCATAGTCCCCGAAGCAAAGGTCTCCTAGTTCGAAAAAAAGAAAGGAAAAGCTAGACCCGAGATCTCGGGGCTTCCATAAAAAGGTGCCTTGAACTGTTGCGGCCGTGCGTGTTTCGTAACCTTTCAGAACTGACAATACTTCTTGACTGACATTAAGAAATATCTGCGGGAATAATTCATGGGAGGCTCTGGATTATTCTTCGAGAGAAAAGAAGACAAACTTCCGAACAGCATTTATGCTTGCACGCTTGGCACTGAAAATATCGAAATTAGACGAGGCAGTTTGCAAAATGAGCTCTGGAACGAAAGAAACAAAGTTGAAAATCGGTGTAATAGGCCTGGGCCTGATGGGAAGCGCGTTTGCGTCCAATCTCCTGTCAAGAGAGTACGAGGTGCATGTCTACAACCGGACAAAAGAAAAAGCTCAGCCTCTCGTTACCAAAGGCGCGATTTTTCACCCCTCCGCAGCGGATTTAGCTTCTTCGGTCGAAATCGTCCTGACCTCGCTCACAGATGAGAATGCAATTGAGAGCTTAGCACTCGGTGCAAACGGCTTTGTTAATTCCATGAAGAAAGAAAGTTTATGGATCGACCTGAGTACGATTGATCCGACCGCGTCAGTTAGGCATGCAGAAGCGGCGAGAAAGTCCGGCGTTGATAGACTCGATGCACCGGTGGTGGGAAGCGAGGATCTCGCATCAAAGGGGGGACTGTTGATCCTTGTTGGAGGCGGTCCTGAAGTCTTTCAAAGGTATCGGAATTTTCTAGGCGAGCTCGGGCAGACAGTGGAATACATGGGCAAAGCAGGAAACGGTCACAAGATGAAACTAGATGTCAATTTGTATCTGGGTCTTATCGGGGAATCCTTCTCTGAGGCGCTCATCTTATCTCAAAAGCAGGGGTTCGATGCAAAAACGTTCGTGGATGTAATAAACAAGACTCCACATCGAAACACGTTCAGCGAAGCCAAAGGCCCCAGGATTGCGTCCGGGATATTTGATCCACAATTCTCTCTCAATAATCTTCTGAAAGATCTCAGGCTCGCAGACAGGCAAGCCAAGGAAACCGGAGCAGTGCTTCACTTGTCAAGCATCGCACTGAGCCAATATTCGAAAGCCTCTGAAAAGGGAGATGGAGACAAAGATTTCAGCGTCATTGCGCTAGAACTGGAAAGAGAAAACGGGTTGAAGACTCAGTAAATACAAGCGAATACCGTTCGGAATCGTAATTTCATAGCCAGTCAATATCAACGTTCAAGAGGGGATATCAAAGAACCCCGCAAGATTTTTTCAGTCCAGTCGAAATTCGTCATCACTACTGTATTCAAGCAGACAAGTCGGTAGCCCCCAATCGATCAGGACAAGACTTATCCGATTTGGGTCGAAATCCCCCATGGCATACTTTTCCGAGAGCCTCCTTGAAACCACGGCCGCATCGATAGATTTTCTGTCTGACAGCAGTTCGAGGGTCGATTTGAAGGGTTCAATCCTAGTCAACCTAGCTTTGAGTGTTTCCATCTGCTCATGAAAGTTGGCTTTGAGGAAAGCGAGACCGATTTCGGTTAGAAAGAATCGATTATCCGCCATGGATACTAACCCGAGCATTTTGGTTGCCGCTAAAAGCACGAGAAATTCGGATGAGCCCCGAAAGAACCTTCTACTACCACTGACGGAAATTGGAATGTTAGAGCCCCTCTCCCCGAGAACCTCGACTAATCCCAGAACTTCTGCGAGCGTGGTGTCGCTTGGGATCATCGGATCAAAGCTGAGGGAGGCTTGCGCTAAATTTCGTGCTTGGTTCCGTTCATCCTTTGGAACGCTTTGTTGCTGTTGCTGTTGTAGTTTGAGACTGGATTGCATGTTTATAGTCATCGAAGTAAAATGATGCTTCACGGCAATTATTATCCAGTTTCGAAAAGATTCCCAAATCTATACGAGATGTCCACTAGAATCGTCCAGAATGAAATGGAGTACTATATCGCACTAAGGGTAGTTCCTAATTTGGGCGCTTCCGGACTGAATCTGTCTGCACCAGATTTTAGTCATCGATTCCGCACACACAATATGATTCTCATTTCATCCAGATCGCTGAAAACGAGCTAGCAAGCTCTATTGATTTTCTTTTCTCCGCCCAGGTCCTTCCTAAATTTGCTTTTTGTAAATGACAGCTGAGTATGGTTGAGTGAGTTCTCCTAGCTTCTCAGTAAGCTCAGATTTTGCGAGTAATCGACAGGACAAGCGATGACCGAGACTACGTCATCCGCAAGGGCACGTAGCAGCAGTGGAGAGCAAATCTTCTGTTCGTTTGACACAAATTCGATATATATTGCCTTGAAAAGGACAGAATATCAGAAGAATCTGAATGGCGACTACAAAGAAAAGTGCAACGAAAAAAAGCTCACGTCCAGCTCCTCATGCTAATGCTCTTAGGAAAAAGGACCAGCTCGCGGAATCAAGAATCCTGAACAAGGAGGCTGAAGAAGTAGAGACGGAGGAAGAGGAAGGCAAGGCCGAGTTCTTTAGAGAAAATCCTTGATTTGCTAAAAGAAACGACAGTTTTGGAGTTTTCGAACGTAAGAATGAATCATCTCATCAGGTATTGAGATCGGACATGCGAGATCAGACTGAGAACCGACAGAGTCGATTAACTGAAAATCGAGAAGACAATCGTCAATCGCTCGCTCTTGATGATTGGATGACAAAGTTCGGACGGATTTATGGCAAACGGCACGACAAGCACACAACCGAATACATGATTTCTAGATTGGTTGAGGAAGTGGCTGAGCTTGTAAATCCGATGGAGTCACGGGGGGATCTGGGGACCGGTTTGGCGGATGTATTTTCGTGGACATGTTCTATATCGTACAAACTCAATATCGATCTTGCAGAGTTGGCTTGGGAAAAGTACGGAAAAAATCCTCCAAGGGGGGCTTTGTCAAGTTCGACGACTCCCGGCTTGAATGAATACTCTGAGCCCAGATCCTTGAGTGAGTGGCAGGCGTTCATTTCAAAATTGTATCAGGGGGAAAACTCTACGCTATCTCCCATGAATGCGCTTGTGGCGATGATGAAAGATGTGGGTGACCTGGCAATGTTGAACAGAAAAAGAGCTCCGCGTGAGCAAATTACATCGAAACTGGCTGCTATATTGGCATGGACGCTCACTCTTTCCCAGCTGCTGAGACTGGATCTTTCTGAACGCGTTTACGAAAAATACGACGATCACTGCCCAACCTGTTTACAAACTACTTGTGATACCGACATTTGTCACCCTCTCGTCAATATGTTTGTGTCGTTTGGAGACAAAGTTAATGATGAAGAGAAGTACACTTTGCTTGACACCGCGACCAAGTTCGGTTATAGGACAATTCTGAGTAAGTCTCCGGCCGTTAGTAGTACCAAGGATTTGTCGGCTTCCTTGGATTTGATAAGCAAGTGCGACGCCGCGTGCATAGTTCTCTCGAACATTGGCGCTTCCAACTATGGACAAATATTCGAAATCCTTTCCTGTTATTCTATTTTGTCGAAGGGAAATATCTGGGTGTTCGCGGGCGAGGGGTCCAGCGAATTCAATTCATATTTTGCGAATGTCTTCTCCTCTGAGAGTATATCCATTTCTAATTATTCTGATCCAGCACACCTGAAAGCAATTTTCGAATCTTTCCTGAGCGGATTGGAAAACAGGAAGAAAACGTTGGCAAAGTCCTATTGAAAATATTGCCAAAATAAATAGCATACGAATAGATTCCTACAAATCTGCTTTAAGATGAAAACCCAGTTCCCAGGAATTATGAAGTTCGCCTTTACTGGATTGTCGTAACTGCCGATTATTCGATGATTGCTGATTTGACCTCTACTCAAGAGATGCGAGTAATAATTGCTATAGATTTAGACTACTTTTATGCGCAGTGTGAAGAGGTTCGTAACCCGTCGACCAAGGGAAAACCAGCAGTAATTTGTGTTTTTTCAGGACGCACGGCAGAAAGTGGTGCTGTGAGCACCTCGAACTATGTGGCAAGAGGTCTGGGAGTGAAATCGGGAATGCCCATAGCGCTTGCGAAGAAGATTCTTCAAAAAAATCCCGAATCCGTATTTCTGCCAATGGATATTGAGTACTACGTAGCGGTCTCGGATCGCATAATGGGACTCATCAGGACACACGGTGATAGATTCGAACAAGCAAGCGTTGACGAAGCTTATCTCGACGTGACCAATCTGTCAGAGGCAGATTATCAGAGAGCGGGCGCGATTGGAAGAGAAATTAAGACCGAAATCTTTGCCAAGGAGGGTCTGACGTGTTCGGTAGGAATTGCTCCAAACAAACTGATGGCAAAAATGGCCGTAGATTCAAGAAAACCAGACGGATTCGCCATGATTCTTCCCAATGAATTAAAGCCCTTTCTGAATCCGCTTCCTGTTGGGAAACTCTTCGGAATCGGTCCCAAGACCGAGGAAAAAATGAAACTAATGGGAATCACAACCGTTGGAGAACTTGGGTCCACCGATGTCAAGGTTCTATCGGAACAGTTTGGAAATAAGCAGGGGTTGACACTATCGAGAATGGGAAACGGGATCGACGACAATCCGGTATTGGATAAAGAACCTGAACAAATGAGCAGGATTGTCACCCTCAAGCACGATGCAGAAATTTTTGATTTTCAAGGAGTTTTGAAGCCGTTGGCAGATGATTTATCACAAAGACTCGCGTCTTCAAAATATTTGTGCAAAGCTATTGGGATTATTTTAATCTCTTCCGAACTAAAAATAAAGAGCAGAACTAGGACGCTTGATTCTCCCACAGATTCGGAAAGCGAGATTCTGAAGATCGCAAGCGAGATGTTTGAATCATACTTTAATCAGAAAAATTTTGATGAGAGTAGTTCTCACATTCGTAGAGTCGGAATCAAAGTATCAGGCTTTACAAAGAGCTCAGATCTAAAATCAGGTACCCTCTTTGACTACCTATGAGTCTTAAACCCGGAGCCCTTGAATTATTCAAGGACGACTTGATCTAAGTGACGATTGAAAAATGGTTTGGGATTTTCAGGACGTGCCTGTAGGTGCTGAGGCTGGGGCGGTTTCTGGAACAATTTCGCCGGTTGCGGCTCGAGCTCCAACATTTGTAATCTTGATTCTGACTTCCTCTCCCGGTTTTGCTCCCCTTATGAATACAATGAACCCTTCTATCCTTGCAACACCCTCTCCCCGTTCACTTCGATCAATGACACGAACCTTGTATTCCTTTCCAGCCTCCACAGGCTTTCCTCCAGACTCTAGCCGACGCGCTGACTCTTCATCTCTTCTGCTCCTTCTGGGCTCGTAACCCGAAGGACGTTTATCTCCGTAAAAACTGCCACGCTGGCTTCGTCTTCTATCGCTCAAACTTCTTGCCCGCTCAGATAAGATCAGATCGTCGATATCACTTATCAGTGTTTGGGTAGAAGGATCGAAAATCCTATCGACCCACAAAAAGTAGAATCACTTCAGGAAGTTTTGATATCTACGAAAAACTCGCAGCGTAGTATCCTGGATTTAGGACGTAGGGTAATCAAAAGTTCATTGGAGAGCCTTTGAAACCACAGTCGTTGCACATCATCTTTGCAGATTTCTTAGTGGCTTTGGCCAAGCCAACGTTGCGGCTGTGACATTTTGGGCACTCCCAATCTCCTGAGCTGACTGCAGGCATGAATTGTATGATCTTCCTGACAGAGCTTCTTGATCCTAACCTTAAAAATTTGACTTTTAGAAAACTAAAAAATCACATCGCCCTGCAATCTCTGTTTCAAAGATTTGATGGCGTCATTTATCTCGCGCTCTCTCGCATCAAGCATTTCAGATAATTGGTTTACATCGGGCCTTTTCTCTTCTCCGATCATCGAATACAGTATCTGACGTTGGAGTTCCTGATCGAAAGCCTCTCTTATTGCTTCATGCGCTGTCCGAGTGATTCTTTGCTTTAGGCGGAGCAGAGAGATCTGAGCTTTGGCCAGTTCACCCAGCTTTTGGTTTATTTCTTTCAGGAGAACGTCGCTCATTGTAACGATCCTGGAGTGGTCTTTTTGTTGTTCCAGCTCAACCGCTCCCTTCTGTATGGACTTCAGTTCGCTGCGTTTTATGGAATCTTTCCCTTCCTGAGGGATGTCGTGGAACACGAACTGTACCGCATCATTGGTTATCCCTATAGCTAGCATGCACGAACGACTGAGCTGGAAGTATTTTCGTTTCGGGGCCGCGAAGTCGCTTTCTCCTTCAAAGGAACTGACAAACCCAACTCGTTCAAGGATTTCGAGATGTTTGAGGACTGCCTGCTGTGAAACCCCCAGATCTTTGGAAAGCTGTATAAAATATCTCGGTTCATCGGCTAGCAGCTGGAGTATTCTCCGCCTCGTTTCATTTCCAAGAACATCCAGGAGGACATCAATGTTATCGGGGGTAGTCATCAAACGCTTGGTGCTCCTCTCATACTTCCACCGCAAAGTAGGTCTCGATAATTTTAAATATCTTTCTCATTCGGTTACTGTCAATAGGTTAGTAACTAAAGAGGGTATGGAATTATGAGTCAAGGACAATCAGGCACACCTGTTCTAATTTTGAAAGAAGGAACTTCTGAAAATAAGGGAAGAGATGCGCAGCGAAACAATATTTTCGCGGCAAAGCTGATAGCTGAGATCGTAAAGAGCAGTCTTGGTCCTAGGGGAATGGACAAGATGTTGGTGGACACACTTGGTGATGTAACCATCACTAACGACGGCGCGACAATTCTGAAAGAAATTGACGTTCAGCATCCAGCTGCGAAAATGATAGTAGAGATATCAAAGACCACGGACAATGAAGTCGGAGACGGCACAACATCTGCTGTTGTTCTCGCCGGGGCGCTTCTTGAAAATGCTGAAGATCTGATCAGGGAGAATGTACATCCTACAATTGTTGTGGATGGTTACAGAAAGGCAGCCGCCAAGGGTTTGCAAATCTTGGACAAGATTGCAATTCCGGTACCGCCTACAGATCGAAAATGGCTCGTGAAAGTTGCAAAGACTTCGATGGCTTCGAAGCTGATAAGCAAAGAGTCTGATTATCTCGCAGCTCTTTGTGCCGATGCTCTCCTCGCGGTCGCCGAAAAAGTCGGAGACGAGTACCGAGTTGACATTGACGATGTGAAGGTTGAGAAAAAGCCTGGAACCAGTCTAAGAGAGACTGAGCTGATAAAGGGAATCGTGCTGGACAAGGAAGTCGTTCATGCGGGTATGCCGAAGAGGATCGAAGGCGCAAAGATCGCGCTCATCAATTCTCCGCTGGAAATCGAAAAGACAGAGTTTGATGCAAAAATCAACATCAACGATCCTTCTCAGATCAAACAGTTCTTGGACGAGGAGAATTCGATGCTCAAGTCAATGGTTACCAAGGTCGTTGACTCCGGTGCCAATGTCGTGATTTGTCAGAAAGGAATTGACGACATCGCTCAGCACTATCTCGCGAAGGCAAACGTTCTGGCGGTCAGAAGAGTCAAAGAGTCAGACATGACTAAACTGGCAAAGGCAACGGGGGGACGAGTTGTTACAAATCTCGACGACCTGACCGAAAAGGATCTTGGCAAGGCTCAACTTGTTGAGGAGCGAAAGGTGGAGGAGGACAAGTGGGTTTTCGTTGAAGGTGCAAAGAATCCGAAATCTACTACGATACTTGTCAGAGGCGCGACCCAGCGTGTAACTGACGAGGCTGAGAGAAGCATGCACGACGCGTTGATGGTCGTAAAAGACGTGATTGAACATCCATCCGTAGTCGTCGGCGGTGGTGCTCCAGAGGCAGAAATCTCATACCAGTTGAGGGAATGGGCGAACTCTCTTTCCGGACGAGAGCAGTTAGCCGTTCAGAAATATGCTGACGCCTTGGAGGCGATTCCTCTGACCCTTGCTGAAAATGCTGGAATGGATCCAATCGATACTCAGGTGGAGCTTCGCGCAAAACATGGGCAAGGAAAGAAATGGGTCGGAGTTGACGTACTCGCAGGTAAGGTCGGTGACCTCGAGGCAGAAGAGGTCTTCGAACCGGCAGCAGTCAAGCAACAGATCATCAAATCAGCAACCGAAGCCGCTAGCATGATCTTGCGGATCGATGACGTCATCGCTTCAAGCAAGATGAAAACTCCCCCAATGCCACCAGGTGGTGGCGGCGGCGGTATGGGAGGAATGGGCGGCATGGGCGGAATGGACGAGTAGCTTTCTAAGAGCACTTGACGGCAATAATCCGTTGCCGTCTGCCTCTTATTTTTCCGATCAAGTCGCGAGATACGAGGGATTTTGTTCGTTTTTTTCTGAAGTTTGATTGTCTTTTCTCTTAACGCTCGCAACTCTTCCGGTATTCATCGACAGCAAATCACTTGGAGTTATTATGCCGACAATTTTTCCTCTGCGAGCGGTCAGAACCGCTTGCGAGTGCTGTAGGAGCAATGCGACAGCGGTGACGGCTAATCCTTCATCAACTACCGGAAACTGCTCTTGCATGATGTCTGACACCGGTTTTTCGTAGAAAGACTTTGGATCAGCCTCCTTCAATATTCCCTGTACTATCTGCCTTTCAGAGACGCTGCCTACGCAAATATCTTCTCGATCGTCTCTCACCGGAAGCTGGGAGAAACCGTGCTGACGCATTTTTTCCGCGGCGTCTCTGACGCGCTCACTTTTTTTCACCCAGACTAAGTCACGTTTTTCCACATCTTTTGCCAGCCCCCTCTTCGGCTGCTCCATCCGGTCGAGGTACTCGAAAATTTTTTTCACGACATCATAGGAAGGATTTACTCGATTACTTTCGATCTTTGCAATCAGAGATTGGCTTGCTCCGACTGTGTCGGCAAGCTTCTTCTGGCTGATACCTAGGGCAATTCGCCTTTTTTTGATTTCCTGAATCGGCGGAAGCTGCAATCTCTTTTGCCTTGGTACTATGCGAATAACGTAAGATAAAGGGCTATTGTTGAACTACAGAATTATCCACATAAGAATGTGATTTTTTCCTTACGTCCCATGCCCGGAACAAATGAAGCAGCACCTGTCCGACTTTTAGCGCTCTAAGAGTTGATCCCGAAAACTAGCCAGATGAATTTACCTGAAGGTCACTTCATTCTCTAGTGATCAGAAATCAGACCCATTTCGTGAAGAAAAAATGGATAATTCAGCAGCTTCCGGCAAAAATCCAGAGCTTACGAGGATTTATTATTAATCGTTCTTTAAATTCTAGTTCCCATGTGTGTATATTACGTCAGGGGAATCGCCGTCGTCGTCATCGTCGTGACTAAGAGGGATTGAGTGCGACTCAATAGGATCACTAGGGGCGATGCTTCTAGCGGTGATGCGTTGATAGAGGAGAGTAGCATTAAGTGACCAACCAAGCGTGAGAGGGTGGAATCGGACTTGTGCACTTTTTAGAAAAACTAAGAAGGTTGAGAGTTGTGCAGATTTTACATAATGTGACTAGACTAACCGTAAGAGAGACCACTGGATGGACTACGTGCTATTGGAGGAAACCAATTTGCTCTAGCATGCCAAGTTGATCCGGTACTCCCCAATGTTCGACTATTTTGCCATTCTCTAATTTGCAGAGGTCGAATACATCGATTTCCATCTTCTTGCCTGTGGGAGGCTTTCCCATAATGCTTCCGCTGTTGGTTCCCTTCGCCCTGTTGCGAGTCCACACTTTGTTTCCCTCCACGGCAATATCCTCTACTGTAAACTCAAAATCTGAGAACATTTTTCGGAGACCGGTAATGAGGGCTTTCGTTCCTGCAGGGCCCTGAGGAAGCGGCGGATCAAATCTTTGGTGCTCTATGAAATTCTGAGAAATGGTATCATCGACAACGGAAAGGTTGCCCTTACCGAAGCCCTCCTCTAGGAGGCGACGCACAACCTTGACGTTTTTCTCTTCTTCCAGATCTTGAGGTCGGCTAGACATTTTTCGCTATGACAATAAAGTCTCAAGGGTGCGACTAATATTCGTTTCTGAATTTCATTCCACAAAAATCAGAAATGCGGAATGTATTCTGAAAATTCTCGTGACTGTTAGCTCAGAAGAGCTTGAAACGAGCTGAACGAAGGCCCTTTCCATTATCAAAATAATTTCTAGACATCCGCCTAGATCTCAAAGAACATTCGGCAGAAATGATAAGTCTCCTATCACTTCCGCGTTCAGCGTCGTGATGATTGCCTCAGAGGCCGATCGTAGTTCCTTTACTATCGGGGAGAGTCTTCGTTCAGCTTTGGCTTCTTCATTGAAGTACCCAGTCACTGTCAACTCTGAATTGAAGGATGGGATAACAATTACCTCCATCAAGGAATCATCATCCTCGGGTATGATATCCTTGAAGAGAAACTTCTTGTTAATCTTCAGGAATATCCACACAGGAATTCCGGAAAGGGGACTCCCCTTCTTCTGATATATCGGATGAATGTGACCCATGACAATGCGGCTGCAATCCTTGAATTTGATCAGCGGCTTTGTGTGACCGTGAAAAATCAAAGTGTCTTGCAGTAGAATTCCGTTAGAATCGGCGATTTGAACGGCGTCAGGAACTAGATTAGACAAACCACCATCATGATTACCCGGAACGATGATGACTTTGCATCTTTTCGTCAGGGCAGAAAGAAAGCGCGGAACGTTTTCCCATTCTGATTGGAAGATTCTGTCAGTCCCGGATTTTATGTCCCCGGCAATTATCAAATTCGAGACCTCATTCTCGACTATCAAACTCTCGAGTTCGCGCCGCATTTTTTCGACGTTTGATTGAATGTTTATTCCCGAACTTTTGAACTTCTCTTCAAAACCAATGTGAAGGTCACTTATGACCAGACTCCGTCCCTTTCCAAATTCAGAATCCATGTGTTCGATGAGAACAGCGCGTTTCTCAAACAATGCCTTTATCTTCAAACCGCAGAGTCTCAGATTGTTGTTTTCAAGCTCCCTTATGAAGATGGAAGACTCTAGATTTTGCAGTCAGGTTCAGGTGAATCTTGTTTCGGCGATGAATATTTCGAAAGACATGAATCCCACGAAAGGATCCACTGAAGAACGCAAGCCTGACACGAATGCGAGCGATACGGGTCGGATGGAATCGATTAGGGTTCGAAAAGCCCGAGACGTAGTCGAAAGTCAGAGCGTCAAACTCCATCGTTTTCTCCCTAGTGGCAGAACGATTTGGACCGTGGTTGGCAGAGATTGTGATTTCTTGGTTGATCTTGATTTAGAGTCTCAAGACAAATCGTACTGCTCGTGCAGCGATTTTTATTTCAGAGTTCTGAGCGAAAGGATTCCCGAATGCTACCACTTACTCGCAGTCAAGATTGCGATGAAAGAAGAAATGTATTCAGTGATAGATTTCAGCGATGAAGAGTTTGCCCGGTTTCTCAGGGCGCTTGTAAAAGACAATTTTCAGAACGTTACTTCTCGGAAACACTTCGAACCAGGACAGCAACCATGATCAGTACCCCTATTGAAAAAAGGATTGAGAAACCCGTAGCGGCGCCATATTTCGAGATAAAGTACCCTCCTGCCAGTGGCGCAAAAACAGTTCCGGCTCCGACAGTGACCGAGTAGATTCCCATAATAGATCCCTTTCCAGAAGAAGGCGCGATATCGGCGAGTTCGGCAAGTCCGGCCGGGGTGAAGGCCAACAATCCCGTCCCGAACAGTACCGATGAATGGAATCGCCACGTATCTATTCAAATCAAATTGAAACAAAAGTACCAAAATTATCAACAATCCTAGGATTGAAACTTGGCCTATGAAGACAAGTCGAGATCTTCCGAATTTGTCGGAGAGACTTCCGAGAGTAGTCTGGCTGAACCCTAAAAGCAAAACGCCAAAAATCAGCAGGACTGCGACCAGAAGGCCTATTTTGGTGGGCTGACCCAACAACGCGCCGCCCCTTCCCACCAATCCAAGGCTCCTGATAGAAATTAACGTCGAAAAAAGTTCTCTCGTATAGGTCAGACCCACTCCGATGATAACTGTAAGGACAAACCAGGTGCCAATCAGAGTCAATGATTTCGGATTCGAGAATATCTCGCTCACCAAAGTCCGCGCGGAAAATTTGCTTTGATACAATCTGCTTTCATCCTTCAGAAGCAAGGCAGAAAAAATCGCTCCAACCAAAGCTATTATTGCCCCGGCATAAAATGGAACCAGAGCTTTGGCTGCGTTCCCTCCGATTATGATCAAGCTAAAAACAAAACCAAGACCATACCCGCCGATCGTGCAGAAATCATACAGCCCCATTTCCCTTCCCCTTGTCTCCGTTTTGGCGATATCAGCTAATGCGGCAAGAGTGCACGTGATAATCGCGGCAGCGCAGATGCCCTGCAATGCATGGATAAGCACGAGCAGTACAAAAGTTCTCGTGAGGGTGAAGGAGAAAGTTATCGCGGAGGAGAAAAACAAGGCGCCGACGATCAGCCATTTCCTGCCTATTCTATCTGAAAGAAGACCGAAGGAAAGGCCTGTCAGCATTTCCATTATTGGATAAGCGGCGGATATTATTCCCCGTTCATACGGGATTGGAACTATGTATTGGATCGCGACGACAGTAAATGCAAAAGAGAAGCGCATCAAGAAAACTGCAACGTAGACCGGTGAGGTCCTCAGAGCATACGAAAACGCAGTGAGTTTTTGGCTAAACATATGCTCTCACAACAAAGGCTTGCGGAACAGGATTCGGATTACTTATCGCTATGCCAGAATCCGCGGGGCTTGTTCTATCAAAGAATCATTTCGCTCTCCCACATGATTGAAGGATCTATGAGTTCCTCTTTTATTTCCATCTTCCTGTAGTAGGCTTCCAGTGGAGTTTCAGCTCTCTCCAGATCAAGGGCTCCGTGGGGCTTGATGCAGTTGTACCAGCGTACGCACTCCTCAATCGGAGAGAATCCCTTCGCGAGTCCTCTTTCAACCGTATCAAAGAGCTTCTCCAATTTTCCATTGGTTTGGGGATGTCTCACTCTTGAAAGAATATGTTTGATGTGATTCCTCATCAGATAGAGCTCGAATTCAGTGAGACCTTTCGTTTTTGTTTCAGCTTCGACCGCATAGAAGGATGTACCTCTGTCTGAGAGGATTGATGCTGGTCTGCCATGTTCCCTGATCGCTTCCTTCAGGACGCTCACTGCATTTTCAGACGACGGAGAGTCAAACACGCCATAACCCAGGATGTACCTCGATGCGTCATCCTCGTAGATTACCAGCCACTTGCCCCTGTATACTGACGATTTCATCTCGTGCCAATCGACGTGCCACAACGAATTGGAATGCTCCCTTTCATATCTGATCCACTTGCGCTTGAAGCGCGTCCTTGCTGTATTGTACAACAATCCTTCCTCCTTCAATACGCTATAGACTCGCATGTGGTTTGTTTCATCGATGCCGTAATCTCTCTTGAGGATTGAAACGAGGTAGCAGGCTCCGACGCCAAACTTCCTTGAAGCTTCGATGATCGCATTCCTCTCCTCAATTGGGATCTCGATTCTTTTTCTGCCTGCCTTCTTGAGAGATGGTATCTCTCCGGATTCCCTGTATTGGGCATAAAGCTGCTCCACTCTTCTCACGGTGATGTTCTGGGTTGATGCGATATCCCTGGCTGCAAGGCCGCTCTCTCTAGCCTTGACCACCCACACCACCTTTTCCTCTGAAAGCTTTCTTGACCCATAGCCATGCTTCTTCCAGATGCTCCTCCAATAGTCCCCCAGCCTAACCTTGTTGACTATGGAGCGAAATAATTGTTTGATAAGAGACAGAATCCGCGGGGCTTGCTAATAATATAGAGTACCGCGAAAATCGCTGCAAGTGTTCGCAACCATAAGAATTATGGTTTTGCGATTAGCCGCTCTCAGTGAATCCCTTTTGTTTGGCTGCGGCCAGGAGCGCCTTGGCTTGCGACTCCGCAAAGCCGAGGACATATTCCGCGTCATCGGCGGTAATGAATCCAGATTCTTTCGCCAATTCGAGAGCATTTCTAGATGCTTTCGATATGAGTGCCGGAAGAGTCTCGGGTGTGGGATACGCCGCTTCGATGGCCAAAGACATTGCTTCGGCGGCAGCTCTGGCAATATCCGATCTATACTGATTCAGATCGATGGTAATGTCCTTTTGCAGCAGCAGTAATCCGCCAGAAGAAGCCATGAATATCGATAGACCGGCTTTGATCGGTTTTAGATTTAGACGAGATAACAGACCTGACAGTTTTGGAGAAATTACATCGCCTGGGTGAGCGACGACGGAATCTCTGGATACGTAGATGCTCCCAGATTCGATTCGGGTCGCAACGTTTGCCTCCTTGAACTCCGACAAGACGGGACCCGGAGGAATGCCAGTATTGCCCGCGGGAACTATGATTTCCTCCGTCGCGACATCTCCAGCCCGAGCGGGGAGGTTGACCTTCCCTTTTTCCAGGGAAAGGTAAAGCTTGAACGGATTCATATTTGTAAAAATGAGGGCGTTCTGTCCATCCAGTCGGGGGGCGAATTGATCGTAATTCCCAATCCCCGCATTCTTGAGCGCGAGAGAGGCTATCTTGTTTTTGGCAACTAACATTACCAGCTCGTTTCTGTAATTTTTCCTGAGCTGCATCAACTGGCCAGCGCGGACCTTGAATAACTTCGTGACTATGATTGTATCATATTTTGAAGCCAAATCTTCGACGGATTTGAGTGTCTCGACCTTCTTCTTGGGATATGAGGTGCGTTTCTCCGCTTCAGAGAACAATTGTTGCTTACTCATTCGAAATTAACCTTCCACCATTCTGACCTTGGTTACTTTGCCCATGGTCTTTTTGACCAGCAATGAGTGAATGTTCTTCTCGCCGTTTGGAAGCTTTCTCTCAACTTGGCCTATGACGGCGAGAGCATTTTCGGCAACCTTGCCGTCGTCGAGAGTTTCATCTCCAATTTTCCCGGCAACGCTGAGGGAACCGCGAGCTTTCACCCTTACTGCAGTTCGGTATCTGATCAGCATAGATTCAAGGGGTGCAGCCGGAGGAACAGGAGTAGGCATCCTGCCCTTTGGTCCCAAGAATTGACCAAGAATTCTACCAATTTTCGGCATTAATCCAGTATCAGCGAGGAAGAACTGGTATTCTCGGGCTAATTTTTTCGCCGATCTTTTTTCGGAGGCCAGCCTGTCCAACTCTCCGGCTTCAATAACCCTGTCGGCGCCCGCTTTTTGAGCCCGAACAGCGTTATCGCCTGCTGCAAAAACACAGACCTTGGCCTCCTCAGAAAGTTTGTTTGGAAGAAAAACTACCTCGTTGACATTTAGATCGAGCTTCTTAACATCAATATCCTTGAGAGTAAGAATCAATTCGAAGGACTGCTGAAAGTTCCTCTTGTGATAATCCTCGGAGCGAGCTTTTGCAACCTGTTGTTGAATCTGAGCTTTGGTGAGCAATCATAACATCCTCGGTATCAATTTACGAAATTTGAAACAATCCTCGAGTCAGGCTTCGAAAGCCTCGTCCCATTTATTTTCATCAACTTCACGCTGGAAATCCGCCGCTGACTTGCCCTCGATCGTAATTCCCATGCTAAGACAAGACCCAGCCACCTCTTTGGCAACAGATCTTGTGGTCGAGCCGTATGATTGGGCAATCTTCGCCTTGGCAATTTTTATCAACTTTTCAACTGTCAAATTGCCCGCAGGGGCTGTCTTCGGAGTCGCCGATCCCTTTGCAACACCCGATTCCTTGACAATTAACGCTGACACAGTCGGAATTCCCACTTCAACGGTGAATTTTTTGGTCTCAGTCTCAACGTTCACCTTGACCGGTACGCGCATTCCAGCATAATCCTTGGTAAGTTCATTGATTTCTTTGACAATGGCCATGACGTTGACTCCGAGTGGACCCAAAGCAGGTCCGAGGGGAGGTCCAGCTGTAGCTTCTCCGCCAACAACAAGAGCTGAAACGGTTTTAGTCTCTGGCATTTAGGATCGCTTCTGTTACGTAAGGAAAAATTCCTCTCTCGTGATACCTTAAAAGAGTTATTGGGCTTTCGAGTATTTGCTTCAGGAAATCGTCGATACTGAAGTCGCTCTGCTGATTATCTTGATGAAACCAACATCAACTGTCACAGGCAACTGATATGGAGCGTCGAGTAACATTACAGTGACCTCTGATCTCTGAGGCTCTACCCTGTTTATTTTCGCTTTCATTCCTTTGAAAGGTCCCGCAACTATTTCGATGACATCGCCGACTCCGACGTCCGAAATTATCGATTTGTCGACAAGAAACTTCTCGATATCGGAGAACTGGATGTAACCCGGTACCATGCCCTTAACATGTTTGAAGCCAGATATTGCGTCTGAAACCGCTTGGGCGTTGGGCGCCTCGAAGAAGACATAGACTCTTTTGAGCTTCTAGAACTAGAATTGAATATACCTGCGACTCTTTGCCCTCCTGCTTTTTTTTCTCCAGACGATCCCCGACAAATTTCGCTACGGTTTTTTCCTGACCCCCGGTCGTCTTCACAGCGAATATACGGGTCGAGAGAGTCTGGGACAAATTATAACACTCCACTCAGGAGATGGAACAAGATCGCCGGAGTGGCACCAGAAGCATTTGCGTTTGCTACTCCCGCAATCAGCTCGATCTCCGAAGCAATGAAGTAAATTATGAATCCTATAACCCCGACAATACCAAAACCGAGGAAAACAAGCTTCAAATAAAGAAAGAACTCTTCTCGATCAGATTTCCGAGTAAGCTTGAGAGTTCTCCACGTTGCGGTAAGCATCTTACCTATGCCCATTGCACAAATCCCTGATAATTCCAACAAATATGCGCGGTCATTATATTTACGTTTGCCTCTGATGCCATCTGATCTCTCAATTCGTAAATAGTTCAAGGATGAAGGCTTGTCAGAATTGGTCTCTTCGGACGATGCGTTCAATCAGATTCTTAATTGCGTTCTCAAAATTCCGCTGAGAGGAGGCGTTGTGAAGCTTAGAGCTGCTTCGCCTTCCTAATTAATGCCATAAATTATGAAAACCATATCGAGAAACGAGGCTGGTGTAGAGGAGATCTGAAAGCTGTTCTGGAAGAGTATCTATTTCATATGCTAAACGCCTTTAGTGAAGCTTTCAGAGTGACTTGTGAAAGTGGTTTTTGTTGGACGGTTATCGACAGGAGGTTCGTGGGTTCGACATCCACAGTGCTTATGCCAAACTCGCGAAATCGCGGATTGATGATCAGAAGATAAACTTGTGACCTCAGACTTGTGACAGAGTGGGGGAAAATTTCGCATCAATGAAAACTATACTGGTGTGCTCTCTTAACGACCGCGCTGGAACCAATATCAGAGAAAGACTGTTAGAACAATATTCCTTCAGAGAAGCTGATTTCTATTTCGATGGAAGTCCCACCTACGTCATCGGGACAGAATTGATTCTTATCAGTTCTAGACGCGATATCGTTTACGTAGATAATTTGGACGATCAGTTTCATGACTGCCGATTCGTTTTCATTTCGAGGCATAGGGCAGAAAGCGGAATCCCAAGTCTAACAGCACATTTCACGGGAAACTTCGGAGCGGCAGAATTTGGAGGCAATCCGAGTGAGATAGCTAGGTTTTCTCCGTCTCTGCTCAAGAACTACCTTGTGGCTCTTAATTCTCTTCGTTCGGAAATTGACCCGATTTACAATCTCACCTTAGAGGCAACGCACCACGGCCCGACATCTCTCAAGTCACCGGTAATGTTCGTCGAACTAGGCTCGACCGAAACCCAATGGATCGACATGAAGAGTGCCTCTGTGATCTCGCGGGCACTAATGGCGACAATTGATTCCAAAAAAACATACTCAAAATGCGCTATAGGCATCGGCGGGACTCATTATCCAGAAAAACTAAACAAACTTATTTTCGATTCAGACTTTGCTCTGGGACCGATAATTCCAAAGTATGCATTATCGCATTTTACTCCCAAACTTCTCGAGCAAATTTTGGAGAAAAGCGATCAGAAAATTGAGACTTCACTGGTGGATGCAAAGGGTCTTGGAAAGTTCAAAGAAACTGTCCTCAAAATTTTAAACGATTTCGGGCTGGAAAAAGTACTAGTTTAGCTCTTTTCGAACAGAGAATCAATGAACTCATCCAGATTGAAAGGCGCGAGGTCGTCATAGTCCTGACCTACTCCAAGATACAAAATCGGACGCTGGGTTACATACGCGATCGAAAGAGCTGCGCCGCCCTTCACATCTGCGTCCGCCTTTGTTAGAATCGCTGCATCAAAATCTGTGTATCTGAGAAATTCTTTTGCCTGCGAAATTGCATCGTTCCCTGCAAGCGAGTCTCCAACAAATATCTTGACGTCTGGCTTTACCACTCTGACAATCTTGGACATCTCTTCCATAAGATTCCTGCTCGTCTGGATCCTTCCAGCAGTATCGATGATTACGACGTCGGTTCCATGAGCTGAGGCATAGAGCTGGGCATCCTTGGCAACAGCGGCAGGGTCTGATCCATACGACTGGGCGATTGCCTTCACCTTCAAGCGGTTTGCGTGTTCAGTAAGTTGCTCTATCGCACCTGCCCTGTGGGTATCCGCGGCGGCCACAACGGCCGAAAGCTTGTTTTTCTCAAGTAAGCGCACGAACTTCGCGACTGTAGTAGTCTTGCCGACCCCATTGATTCCAAGAAAAAGAATTACGAACGGCCCCGAATGATCTTTCCTGTTTTGCGCAGCTTTGGACTTTGCGAGTTGAATTATATCGATATTTTTGGTTTTTGAAAAAGTTTCGCGGATCGCGGACTTTCAGCTCGTTGAGGACGAATTTTTCCCGGTCTTCAGACCTCGGGATCTTCATTCCGACAAGATTCTTTCTCAAATTGGAGGTCAGACTGTCTATCGCCTCAGAAGCCACGTCACTCTCGATTAGCGCGACCTCGAAATCCCATAGAAAGGAGTCAATATCCTCGCCAGAAAGTGTGGTGTGAGTCGCGATTTTTGTGAGCGATCCCAGGGCTGACTTTAACTTGTCAAACAAGATAGGAGCCCCCGGGCTGAGATCGGCATTAGCTCTGGCCGGTTAGCTGTTGCAAAACGGCCTTTCTCGATTCAAGGCGAGATCCGATTTCTCTCCGCTGTTGTTCAAGGGCACTGACCGCTCTCTCTAACTCCTTCTCTCGCGCCTGCAGGAAAGCTTTTGCAGAGTCGAGATCCTTCTCAATAGCGACTCCGGATCCAACGCTGAGGATAACCCGCCTTGTTTCGACCTCGGGGACGGGGAGCAAAAGGCCACCGCCGATCGGTATCAGCAAGTCGTTCTTCTGACCCTGGTTAAGAGTATCAACTGCCTGGATAGCAGCTCTGAATTCAGTTAGCCCATTGGAGGCAGCTTGCATCCTCGACACTATTTCGTTATAGTAAGCTTCCAGCGTTCGAATTTCCGAAACCAATTGGTTTAGCTGCTGCTCTGCCTGCTCTTCTGTAATCTCCTTCTCTGGTCGGTATATTGGAAGATTTTGCTTACTCAATTTAGAAAACACTTGTGCAATAGGGCAAAGTCCAGACATTCATGTTGGATGATTTATGCTTTCTCAGGAAAAAGCTCTTCCTAGGATTATCAGCTCGGAGCCCCTGGTCTGAGCTCCGACAAGTACAACTGCGCTGTTTCCGACCAGACCCGAACTGACAAAAGGGACTCCTCCGTTGACCGTAGCTGGTTCGGGTTCGAAGCCCATTATCTCGCGAATCACATTGATTTCGGACTCGGAAGCGGCGGGATGAACAAGAATTCCAGAGTTCGTCGCCGCGATCATTGCTCCCACCTGTATGAATGAGCCAATCCTCATCCTTTTCACCGGGACTTCTAGGACCCTTTCAACCTCATTGGCAGATTCCTCACTGAAAACATCAGAAATAATGGCGCCATGGTCGTTCGCGGAAATCAAATTGCCAACGGATGTAAATCTAGACTCGAGCTTTAATACGTTCAGCCCGGTCGATGCGACCAATTGCCTGACTTCTTCGTCATCCGAAAGTCTTGAGATAATCATTCCGTGACTGTTTATGGCGGCGAGCGGGCCCAGCAGCCTCGACCCCGCCACTGATGATGGAATCGTCTGGACATGGAGCAACTCGTTAATCTTGTCCCTTTTCGTCATTGCAAGCCCGTGGGGGACGAGACAGAATTTTTCATTAGCTTTCAGGAAGATTCCTATATTTGCGCTTCTATAGATGTCAAAAAGATGGATTTCAGTCACAAGATCAGATCTCCGGGTAATAATGTATCAATAATGAGGAGCGATTTCTAGAAGAATACCTCTAAATGGTATTTTCGAGAAAAGTTCTCCGGTTACACATTTATTTATTCTGCACTATCGTTTTCAGTTTGTATAAGGCATTCAGCCTGCCTTGGCTCCGCTAATAAAGTCCTTCTGGACGCGATATCTAACGAAGATCACGAAATATCATTTGTTCAAACTGGTTCGGGTAAGAAGATGCCTCACCGCACGATAAAGTAGATGAACTGCCCTTGCCCTATGTCTCATTTCAAAATGGGAGCAGGGATATGTACCGTATGCTGAGGTGCATTCCTCTTTGTTATTGTTCATGGATTAATTTCTGGAATCGCGACTAATGGCAACGTATGTTGAACGAAACTTTCAGTAACATCCTGAATTCTGTAATTCGATTTCGTTTCTGTAATCTGTCCCGCCTAGTGAAAGGTTCAACTTCATGATCCACACCTTTAAAATTCCCTTATCGTTTGCTTGATTCCGTCCGCTTTCCTACCAAATCGCAGACTAAACCGTCTCTCTTTGCAGACGACAAGACTAATTGAAACACTCGGTTCTGTCGCATGTCTTGAAATCAAGGAATGACTGAACTTCAATTAATTGAAAGTGAGTGGACTCAAGGTAATGAGAGTCAAAAGTTATTGAAACGCCGTCGGACTAAACGAATCAAAATCATCACCCGTGTAAATTCAAGGGCGCCCGTTTGTAGCGCCTGCGAGCTGCCCATTCTGTCCCTTCTCTCAAAAGCTCCGGAGACTGGATTGCAGGCTCGAATCGTCCTACAAGTAGTCAGTCAAGAATGGTTTAACGACCTTAACGAAAACGATCAGAAAGCGCGATACCAATTGTCAAAAAAGAAAATAGTTCAGACCGTGATCAAGTTTGCGCGAAAGAACCTCGTTATCAAGGGCGAAGTCTTTCCGTCGGGGGAAGGTGTGTGTCTTTCCGTCGGTGGAGGCATCTCGCTCAACAACGCGGACATGTTCGCTGGAGGGGGGGTATTGCAAGTCGCCGGAAACAGAATCATTCCTGAAGGGCGGCCGCGGGCGGGCATGGGAGGCGGCATTTACTCGTGCTCTTCAGACTCGACCGAGGATGGAGCGCATCCCTAATGGGAACCCTGCAGCCACAATGCCACGCTGTCGCTCCGGAATTTCATAGTTGAAAAAAAAGTTCGCTCGGCCATGGGGCGGGAATCGCTATTGAGAAGGCCTTCGCGGGACTAAATACTGGAACGGGAAGTGTATCAATCGATGCGTGCATCGTAAGGGGTAACACCGCGCCCGGAGGCGCTGCCGCGAGCGACGGGGTGTATTTCACGAGGTCGGATAAGTACAAGCCGAGGGCGGACGAGTTCAAGCTAAGCGCCTCGCTTGTGGAGGGCCACTCCGCATCGGGGGAGATGGCTGGCATTCGAATCGACGACGAGATTGTCAAAATTCATGCTTGGAGAAAGCCCGAGGGCACTGTCCAATTCACATTTGACGAATATGAAGGGAAACTGGAGCAATTCTACACTGGGAGAGCTGAAGTTGTATGCTCGTATGAAATGCCCGAATGCTTCGAGCGATTTTACAACCACATGATTGCAGAATACAAAGAGGACTATGAAGAGATACCCGATAGGATCTCCTTATCAGAAATCAAGACCTAGTAGGCTGGGTGCGTTTCTTTCTGTGAATGGACATACTTTGGAATCGTCCTCGGATTGATCTCAATGTATTCGCTCAGCCCAGCAAGTCATAATTGAAACCCTTGTAAATGTGTGCCATACCAATCACGCGAAAAGCATGGTTCCAATATTTACCTTCAGTCATGCGGTCAACAATCTGAAGTGCTCTCTGTTCGGTGAAAGGGAAGAGCTGGGTTTCTAGGATTATAAGATCGTCTACGTAATCTGTTATCAGTTTCGTGGATGCCTGTCTCTCTCCTTGCCAAGGTAATCGAATTGTGCGATACTTCGGGTGAGCCTCTGTTGGTTGTTGGCTAGTTTCTTAGATGAATTCTCAAACTTTCAGGTTCCCTGGGAATTATCTTCGTCTGCAGAGACAAGATTTCTTGAAGATTCAGATGTCTAAGTTCTTGGTTTTCATTTGATAATATAGTCTCCAAATAATTCGTGAACGCGAATTCGAGCATTCCAAAGCTATTGGACACCAAGAAATATCCGATTTTCTCCTATACGCGTGTCTTCTTGGACAGATAGATTGTTTAAAGAAAAAGGAGATTCGAGACAGGTCATCAGACTTGAGAACGGGTTCTGTCGGCAATCGAAGCGCAGATGACATGATAAGAACTCTGGCCGAGCCAAAAAAAAGTATAATCGCTTCTACGAGAAAAAAATTGTTGGATCGAGGATATTTGGAAGAAGTCGAATATGACGCCATCAACATCGAGCCTGTTCTGATTTATTCAAAGTCTAACATCAAGGTGATCTTTCTGAGGCACAAGTGGGAGACATTTGCTCAAATTCCTCTCGGTTCGATCCCCAATCAGAATGAATTGCTTGGATCTTCTGTGGGGAATCTAAGTAGTTTCTTGGTAACTGATGAAGAAGGAAATCAATGGTTGAAATTCAAGCTGCCAGAGTACGAAGGAAAGGCGCTTGAAACCTTAGACTCAGTCCAATGAAATGATCTTGAGAATTTTAATCAGCAAAAAATCTTGGTGTCGATATGAGCCTCGGAAATAGAGATTTTCGTAAGAGTTAGTTTTCATGTAACTTTACGTCATGCTAAAGGTTAATCGTTTTCCAAAGTCGAGAATGAGAAAAGAGATTTCTGGGATAAATTATTTCGAAGATTTCAAGAATCATTTGTGATAGTTTTTTCATGACAATGAAAGAACGAAAATTCTTTTCTCACAACATTGTTTAAATAGAATGTTGCTCCATCTGTCTGAGGGTTCTGTCTCGAGTTCCGATCTTTTACCACTGAAGCTTGTACTTGATGACGGCAAGTCCTTTGACGGTTTTTCTCTCGGTTCTTACTCGCATTCTCCAATAGTCGGGGAAGTCGTCTTCAATACCGGAATGGTTGGCTACACGGAGGCAATGACAGATCCATCCTACGCCGGGCAAATTTTGTGTTTCACTTATCCACTAATTGGAAATTACGGCGTCCCGGATTACGCTAAGGATGAAGACGGGATTTTCGTAAATTTCGAATCCGGGAAAATTAGGACCAAAGGGATCATTGTCAATCAAGCTTCGAGGAATCCGTCCCATTACGAAATGAAACGAACACTCGCTGAGTGGATGAGTAATGAAGGAGTTTCGGGAATAGAGGGAATCGACACTAGGGAGTTAACGCTGCATTTGCGAGAAAAGGGCGTGATGATGGGGGCGTTGTCCCGAACAATAGATGAAGGTGTCCATGCTCTTCGAAATGCTCAGGATTATTCAAAAATTGATTTTTGCAAGGTTGTGAGCGTCGGGAGTTCCGTGCGGTATGGGAAAAATGTCAATGGCCAAATTGCGATAATTGACTGTGGGGTGAAGTTAAACATCGTCAGAAGTTTGGTCAAGAGGGGATTTGAAGTAACGGTCATGCCCTACTCGACAGCATTCGACGAAACAATTTCGAAATTCGATGGAATAGTAATTAGCAACGGGCCAGGCGATCCCAAGAACTGCGGCCCTGCAATTGAATTTGCTAGAACTTCGATAGAGGCGGGAATCCCAACACTTGGAATCTGCCTCGGTACTCAGATTATTGCTCTGTCTCTAGGCGCTGACACTTACAAACTAAAATATGGTCATCGGGGCCAGAACAAGCCGTGCATCGATCTTGAGACCGGCCGTAGTTTGGTCACTAGTCAAAATCACGGATATACTGTTGAAGAAAAATCGCTTGAAGGGACGAAACTCGCCCCGTGGTTTGTAAACGCGGACGATAGAACTATTGAAGGAATTATTCATCGAGAGAAGCCGTGCATTTCTGTTCAATTTCATCCAGAAGCTTCGCCCGGACCAATTGATGCAGGTTACGTTTTCGACGTATTTCAAGACAAGATTTTGAAAACGAGTTGATCTTGGTTGCCGCTCGACAAATCAATCAAGAAGGTCCTGGTCTTGGGGAGTGGTTCGATCAAGATCGGGGAAGCTGGCGAGTTCGACTATTCGGGCTCACAAGCCTTGAAGGCGATTAGAGAGGAGGGCATCCAAACCATTCTGGTTAACCCGAACGTTGCTACTATTCAAACTGATACGAGAATGGCAGACAAGGTCTATTTCCTTCCTGTCACGCCTGAATACGTTGAACAAGTTATCCAGCAAGAGCGCCCCGATTCAATACTCTTGAGTTTCGGCGGCCAAACCGCATTGAATTGCGGTATTGGGCTCGAGAGGAATGGAATACTCAAGAAATACAATATCCGAGTGCTCGGAACTTCAATTAGGGGGATAGAGCTTACCGAAGATAGAGATCTTTTCAAAACCAAAATGACCGAAAGCGGGATCAATTGCCCCATCAGTGAAGCCGTCTATTCCATCGAACAGGCGAGAGATGTCGCATCGAGAATAGGATACCCGGTAATTGTCCGGGTGGCCTTCACACTCGGAGGTCGCGGAGGCGGCGTCGCTTTCAATGAATATGAGCTCGACTCTATAGCCGAGAAGGGACTTGCGAACAGCATAGTTCGACAAATCCTCATAGAGGAATACGTTGGTTCTTGGAAACAAATCGAGTACGAAGTCATGCGCGATGCTTCGGACAATTGCATCACCATCTGCAACATGGAAAACGTACTTTCCATGAGAGTTCATACTGGAGATAACACCGTTGTCGCCCCATCCCAGACGTTAACAAATCACGAATATCACAGTCTTCGAGAACTTGCCATCAGAGCGGCGAGAGCCGTAGGCGTCGTCGGCGAATGCAATATTCAGTTCGCTCTGGACACAAAATCGGACAACTATTACGCTATTGAAATCAACGCTAGGTTATCTAGATCTTCAGCTCTCGCATCCAAAGCTACGGGCTACCCAATCGCGTACGTTGCCGCGAAGATTACTCTTGGGTATTCCCTTTCAGAACTTACAAACAAGGTTACCGGAATCACTTCAGCTTGTTTTGAGCCGGCTCTCGACTACATCGTGGTGAAGATGCCTCGTTTTGATTTCAGAAAATTTGAGCGGGTGCGCCGTGAGCTAGGGAGTCAGATGAAATCTGTCGGGGAAGTTATGGCCATCGGAAGATCGTTCGAGGAAGGAATACAGAAAGCAATCCGGATGCTTGACATCGGAAAGGACGGATTGCTCGACTACAAACCGCTGGGCTCGGTCGAACTGATTGAAAATGCATTGGTACATCCTACAGACTCGATATTCTTCAGCATTGCCGAGGCGCTAGCGAGCGGCTTTAGCGTTGATGAGATTAACAGGCTGACTTGGGTCGACAAATGGTTTCTTTCAAAAATGAAGAACATTGTTGACATGGATGTTGAATTGGGACAAATAGCAAAGCTCGGAGCTGAACTGAAGCCCGAAGTAATTCGGCGCGCGAAGGCACTTGGTTTTTCCGATTCATGGATAGCAAAAAGATTAGCTCTTTCGGAATCAGCCATTCGAGCATTGAGACTCCATCATTCGATAAGGCCCTTCGTTAAACAAGTCGACAGTCTCGCCGCTGAGTGGCCTGCCAAAACTAACTATCTATACACAAGCTACGATGGACGCGAAGATAATGCAGTTTTTTCGACCTGCAACGACCAGAAAATCATAGTACTTGGTGCGGGTTCTTACCGGATTGGTAGCTCGGTCGAATTTGATTGGTGCACAATGAACATGGTCTGGGCTCTCCAGAGAAGGGGTTTTGAGGTCATTGTCATAAACTGTAATCCGGAGACAGTATCGACTGATTATGACATGAGCAACAGGTTGTACTTTGAAGAATTGACGCTTGAACGAGTGCTCGACATCCACGATTTAGAGCATCCGGTAGGTGTGGTTTGCTGTGTGGGTGGGCAGACGGCAAACAACTTGATTCCAAAACTTGATTTTGCCGGAGTTAAGATCCTGGGAACAGCAAGTGAAAATCTCGACAAAGCAGAAGATCGAGCAAAGTTCTCTGATTTGCTGGATAGACTCGGCATATCACAACCAAGATGGATCGAGGTCACTTCAGAGGAAAGGGCTGCTGAATTTGCGCAAGAGAATTTTCCCGTGATACTACGTCCTTCCTACGTTCTTAGCGGTGCGGCAATGCGAGTAATGTGGAGTCAAAAACAATTGGAGAGTTTTCTCATGGAAGCCGCTGAGGTTTCGCCAGATCATCCTCTTGTGATTAGCAAATTCATTCAAAATGCCAAGGAAGCTGAAGTGGATGCCGTGAGCGACGGGAAAAACGTTCTGATTGGTGCAATAATTGAGCACGTCGAAAAGGCAGGAGTGCATTCTGGCGACGCGACAATGAGGATACCCGCAGAGGGACTCAGCAGCGAGGCTCAGGCGAAGATATTGGATTATACAAAGAGAATCGCGGAAGGTCTCGACATCAAGGGACCCTTTAATGTTCAATATATCGTGAAGGGTTCCGAAGTCTTGGTCATCGAATGCAATCTTCGCGCTTCGAGATCCATGCCTTTCGTCTCTAAAATGAACGGGGTCAATCTCTTGGATGCGGGTGCTGAAGCGATCTTGGGCAACGATATCAGCCAGTATCTGGGACGAAAATCTCCCGCCTTTAAGGTGGGAGTAAAAGTCCCGCAATTTTCGTTCATGCAACTCGAAGGCGCAGATCCCCTCCTTGGTGTCGAAATGCAGTCTACAGGAGAGGTGGCCTGTTTTGGCGAAAATTTCTTCGATGCTTATTGCAAGGCGCTCGCGGCTTCTGGCTACAGAATACCAACGAAGGGGAATGTTCTGATCAGCGTAGGCGGCACGGAGCTGAAGCGGAGAACTCTGAATTCTGTTCGAAAACTTGCAGAGATGGGTTACGACATTTATGCGACCGAGCACACGGCCGAATTTCTGACCAAACATGGTCTTGAAAAAGTTACAATTCTCTACAAAATGATGGAGAGAGATCGAAAACCGAACATTAGCGACTATCTGGCGGAAAGAAAAATTGATCTGATCATCAACATTCCAAGTAGTCTGGCCATTGAGAAATTTGCAGATATGCAGGAAGACGATTACAAGATCAGAAGAAAGGCAGTGGAACTCGGAATCCCGGTCTTGACGAACGTTGAGAATATTGACGTTTTCATTAAGGGACTGTCTTGGCTAAGGACGCGAGAAATTACAATAGTCCCGTTGACCTCAAAAATCTAGTCAATTTCTTTGTTTCAGTAAATTCTATTCAGATTCCCTGCAGGGCTAGAGTAAAATTCTTATCTGCTTAGCAAACGTGAATCGCTCACTTTGGTCGACGCACTGACTCTGTACGCTGTGACTACTTTACTCTTTGCACTGACGCTTCCTCTACTGTGGTTTCTCCGAGCTTTGACTACGGGTAAAATGGTCTTCCTACTTTTCATTGTAGACATTGCTCTAACTATTGAGGCTGCTTTCTATTCAGACATCGTCCTTATCGCCTTACTTCATGTAGTAACGATACCAGCCTTTTTTGCATTGATCTACTTTGATCTAGTTCAGCAACACAAAACAAAATTCCGGTGCTTCATTTGTGGGAGGACCTTACAGGAGTCGGAGAAGTTCGAAAGCGTCAACCGTTTTGTGGGTGGTGAACGGAAGGAAGCGAGTGTCCATTCTTCATGCATCGGTCTGGATCGGCAACAAAGAAAGACATTTTCGAAGAATTCATTCAAGAAAGGAATACCCGAATGACTAGGAAGACTGAGTAATTTCTGCAGGATTTTCTTTTAGTGCGGCTTCCTTAGCCTGTTTTGCCTTTCTGCGTTGTTCTCCTCTCAGCTAATCCACCCTTCCGCGCAACTGCCTGCCTCGTTTCAGACGCTGCTGCCTGAAGTCCTCTCTTTTGGTGAGGAGCCTCGCCACCTGCTTTTGCTACCCTCTCGCGGGTCTCAGAAGAGGCCGATGCAAGGCCTCTCTTGTTGGCGTTACCCTGATCAGACAATTTCTCTCAACTCAAAATCATATTATTGCAATTGCTCTATTTAGTGGTTGTGAAACTTAACTCTATCTACTGGTCTAAAGACAACGCTGGATGAGCACGAATAATATATCGGCGTTAGCTTTGCGCGAATTTGAGGCATTGCTATTAAGTTACATACTGTGGTGCTACGATTTCTTCAGGACTCCAATCGACAAGCTTACCGTGATTATATTCGTCATATGCTGAAAGATCTAGTAGTCCATGCCCGCAGTTGTTGAAAACTATTATTTTCTTCTCATTTCTCTTTCTGCAACGAATTGCTTCATCGATTGCATATCGCAATCCGTGGGCTGATTCTGGTGCTGCAAAGACTCCCTCAGTACGGGCAAATATTCTTGCGGCCTCAAAGACTTTGGTTTGAGCAAACGAAACCGACTCTACAACCTTCCTGTAAATCAACAGAGAAAGGCTTGGAGCCTTGCCATGATATCTGAGCCCACCAGCATGAATTGGGGGATTTGCAAAACTGTGCCCAACGGTATACATTTTTACGAGCGGAGTTTGCTCTGCAGTATCGGCATAGTCGTAGGTAAATGTGCCCCTAGTCGTGGAGGGAACGGCCGATGGTTCACATGCCATGAATTCAGTGTCAATTTTCTTTCTGAGTTTCTCCCTTACGAATGGATAGATGAATCCGGAAAAATTGGAACCACCGCCAATGCAACCGCACATCAAGTCTGGAGTCTCATCGAGGAGCTCGAATTGCTTTTGAGTCTCAAGCCCGATGATCGTCTGGTGGGCCAGCGCATAATTGAAAGCTGAAGCGAGGAGGTACCCAGATCCCTCGGTAGCAAAAGTGTCTTCTATAGCCTCGCTGATAGCGATTCCCAGAGATCCTGGGTGTTCGGGATTCTCCGCAAGAAGTTTTCTACCTATCTTCGTATTATCACTTGGCGATTCAATAACCTGAGCGCCATATGTTTCCATCATGACCCTCCGCCCGGGCTTTTGCTTCGAACTCACTCGAACCATATAGATTCGAGCAGGAAGGTCAAACCAGGCGCAAGACATCGCGAGAGCCGAACCCCACTGACCCGCTCCAGTTTCCGAGATCGCTAGATCCAATCCCTGTTTTTTCGCGTAGTAGGTCTGTGGAAGCGCGCTGTTGGGTTTCATGCTACCCACCGGAGTAAATTGCTCAGCTTTATAGTAAATCTTGGCTGGTGTCTTCAAAAACTGCTCCAGGTGTTTCGCCCTGATTAGAGGAGACGGTCTGGGTAATCTTCTGTAAGCCTCCCACACATCTTCCGGAATGTCGAACCATCGCTCCATGGAAAATTGCTGCTTCACTAACTCCTTAGGGAATAATTTCTCGAAATCTTTCGGCCCCATCGGCTCATGCGTGTGAGGGTTCAACATCGGTGCCAGCTCTTCCGGAAGATCTGGAACTATGTTGTACCACTTTCGTGGTAATTCCTCAGGATCTAGGAAGACGCCGTACTTACGATCGGCATAGCTCTTTGAAGGCACGTGACACGAAAAACCCGTGAAATCGATATAAGGTTTAAGCCTTTTTTGCAGAATATTCCTAAGAAGATCTAGCGAAACGAAGATTGGATTGCTGTATAGTCACGCGATCACAAATTAAAGAGATTCCTGAGACACGGACAAGGGTCTCCTGAATTTCTGGTCGGATCGATTATTTTTGCCAACTATGACAATCACTAAAACAAAAATTACTATCGAAAAACAAGACCATTCCGAAATGACAGTAAACAATAAGATTACAGTTCTCGTTAGCAATGCTTGAGACTAGTCCACGGTCATTTAGATGGCGGAAGCGAGTACCGAGATTCCCGGAGGTCCCAATACCAGACGTTACCTAGAGGCGGGGATTCACGCGGCTTATTTTTTTGACTTGAATTCTGAAAAACAACTAAAGCTATTCCCTCTGTGTCGAGAATTTGTCGACTCGAAGAATGCTTCGTTGATCTACATTGCAGGAAAACAAGGAGTGAAAGGGATCAGGTTATCGCTGAAAGATGTTGGTTTTGACGTAGCTGCATATGAAAAAAATAAGCAAATGAAGATCGCTGATTCTGAAGAGTGGTTCCTCTCTTCGGGGCGTCAACAGCAGTTTCGTCCCATTCCAGAGCTGGGAGATAGGATTAGACAGAGCGCGAAAGAAGCCTCGGACTCGGGGTTTAGCTTTCTAGCAATAATCTCCGAGACCGACATGCTTGTGCGTAAGGGGTTTATCTCAAACTATCAGGAGTTTGATGCGCTATTGAGCCGGATCGTGCCGCAGCTAAAGGTGGCGATCGTTTGCGCATACGATAAGAGGGAGCTTGCCGCCGCGGGAATTGCTGACGTTTTTGCCAGTATAGGCTCTCAGCACTCGCTGATTATCTAGACATCGAGAAACATACGACGTTTATTGGAAGTCCGGCGGGAGCATTCCGTTTGCCCGAAGCCATTCTACCTGTGAGACTGTGTATCGCCAAATAATGTCGCACCTATCTGCCGCTGCAAAATCCCATGGCACAAGTAAAACAATATCACCCAGACGAATCCATACTCTCCTTCTAATTTTACCGCGAATCCTTCCAAGGCGCGTCTTTCCGTCAGCGCACTTTACCATGAGATGATCACTGCCAACGAGTTTTATCACCTGGCCGTACATTTCCCCTTCCTGAGCCAGAACCATTTCCTTCAGTTGAGCTTCGTTCAGAACTTTTCTTTTACCCAAAATAACTCACTTTAACTCGATTATTCTTTTTTCGCTAGAATTCAGATGTACTGTAATGAATCCATGCTTAAAACCTTGCTTGGTGAATCAAACATAATCCAAAACATTCGTCCTTACCGGGGACGGCCTGTAATCCTCAAATTTGATTTCTTCAGACCAGCTCTCACCCAACCAATTTTCGAAAAGCTGTTTTTCCTCTGGACTTGCTTGATCATTTTTTGTTAACCTGAATTCCAGAACCGGTTTTTCGGTCAGTCGCGACTCTACTTGAAAGATGGAACCCAATCTCGCTACAGACAGGATGATAAGATCCCCTGGTTTGCTGTTTGACAAATAGAAGGAGAGTCTGGCTCTATCCATACGAATATGATTTGCCCCTATGATCTCATCTGAGGGCGCGAGGCCTCCAACCTCTGCCGGGGAGGAAGAAAGAACCGTTATAACCGTCACACGCCCTGTTTCCTCCTTCAGCCTGACTCCCAGAAAACCACTCACTTTTTCCTCTTTTTTCGGTACCAGCTTCAACCCGGCATAAGCAAGATATCTGTCGAAATCAACATCAGTCCTTCCCTCGACTCTCTGCTCGAAGATGGCCGCGACCGCGCTAGATCCGGATGTTTCCTCGCAAATTCGTTCGAACTCCTCGTCTGAGAACCCTCTGTTCTCATTGAAGTACGTCTCGGCGTAGGTCTTTCTCATCGCGTCATCCAGAGTCCTCGAAGAGCCGGTGCTCCTCCTGATTTCCATGTCAAGCATCCAGCCGATGACAGCGCCCTGAGTGTAATATGAGAATGAGACGTTCGGAGAATTTTCGTTTTGCCTGTAATGTTTGATCCAAGTGTCAAAGCTCGCTTCCTGTGCGCTCTGCCACCTGGAACCTGGGAGACTCTTCATCTGACTGATGTTCGAGCTGAAGGCATCAAGGTACTCTCCAACGCTGAATATCCCGGCCCGTCTGATAAGCAGGTCGTCGTAGTAACTCGTTATTCCTTCAGCGATCCAGAGTGATTTGGTGTATGTCTCCTTCGTGTAATCGAAGGGCCCCAGGCCTTTGGGGCGCATCCTCTTGACGTTCCACGCGTGGAAAAATTCGTGCGAAAACAACGACAGCAGACTGTCTATACTCTTGAGGAGGTTCCAGTCTGAAAATCGACGCGAGGCAGTAAGTGCTGTTGAGGTGCTCCAGGCCTCCGTAATTGTCAGCGGTAAAATCGACGATGAAGACGTACCTGTCGTAGGGAACTTCCGAAAATACTTTCGTCGTTGCTTCGACGATTTTCCTGATATCTGAAACGAATGCCACTTCATCGAACTTGCTTATGCTGAATATTGATACTTCGTACTTGGTTCCATTGAGGGTAAACGAGTGGAGATTTTGATTCCCTATCTCGATCGGGGAATCGACCAGTTTGTCATAGTTCGGAACTAGAAACTGGGAGGACTTCGAATCCGAGTTCTCAATCTCTTGGAGACCGGTCGAGATTTTTTTCCATTCCTCGAACTGATGGACTTCTAGAACTCCCTCGATGTTCTCCATGCCTTGAATGTACATGAATATGCTTGCACCGTTGATGATCCCGTGCTTGTCATCGAGATAGCTAGTGTTTACCGAAAGTTCAAAGGCGTACACTCGGTAATTGATTTCTACTTCCTCAGAACCATTGGTTTCAACTACCCATTCATTCTTACTTACCTTATATGATCTTGCCTTTTTGTTGACATCGACCAATCTAGCATCAAGATCCAGAACGTTTTTCGAGAACTCTCTGACAAGATAAGAGCCCGGAGTCCAGACGGGCATGACTAAATGCAACTTGCTAGGGTCAGGGACTTTTTTCTTGAAATCGCTGACGAATATGCTCACTTCAAAATAATGCGTATTTGGGCTCGGCATGGAAACAGAATATCTCAGCAATTGGATATCCATCGACGATAATTTTGGCAGCTATTTATGGTGAAGAAGGTTCAACTTCGCAATCGATTAGATTGCACAATATTTTTCAGCTATTGTCAATATAACTCGTATCGCACTTGACCATCAGATGCCCGTTCTGCAACGCAGCGGAAGATGAGCGCGTTCCAGGATTGGACGAAAACGGCGATAAGGTTGTACTCTTGATGTTTGACTGCCCGTTCTTTTACAAGCTCCCGATTGGGCTAGCAACTTCTGACAATCTCGTTCAAGAGTATCTGAACGAATGGAGGATAAAAGAAGGAGATTCCTGGCTTGATACCATCGGTCCGATTTTGAAAGCCAGGGAGATCAGAAATATGGAAAGACTCAAGGTTGCCTCAAAGACCTAGTTCGTCAATATCTGCTCTAACTTTATTTTGAATGCAGATCTTGGCACAACGTAATCTACACCTTCAGATAGCGCCGTTTCACCCATTTTTCTGGAGACATGAGGGTAGCTCCCCAGAACTCGACAATTCTTCGTTCTTGCTGACTTGACCAGAGCGGCAAGATCATCTTTCTTCAGACTTGCAAGATCGCAGATGACTAGGTATCCATCGCCAAACCGAAGCAATTCTGAACTATCCTGTGTGTAGAGTAGGGTGACTCCTTTTCGAGAACATATCTCTTCCACCACGGCTCTTTCCATAATGTTAGAAATTCTGTAGCATATTACAGATCTAAAGTTTCGAGATTTGCTATCAGGGGAGAGATCCATGTCCCATCTTGCTTCCTGATATGAGTCAATTTCTCTTTTTCCTTATGAATTACATTGCGTGGAATAACTTGGCATTTCAAGCTCAGAATTGCCGGATGAGCTTTTAACAAGCTGATAGAAAGCAATCCAACGAGTACACACGCACGGTTGCAGGACTCCCCTTAGGGGGCCCCTCTCTATTTAATAGCTTGAAACCGAGCTATTCGGCCAAAAATTACTCACGCGCGCAGAAACCCAAAGAAAATTCAGCTCTGATGTATAGTTCGCGAGCAATGATCTGGTAAATCGAGGGGTGAATTTCCAGAACATCCTCGAAAACTCGAAAATCCAATACGAAATGATCAACTCGACAATTGTCGAGTAACCCTCTATAGCAGCTTTGTGCCTCCGTTCAATTCGTTCTGAGCTCTCTGAGCTCCGTTCAGCTCGTTTCAAGCTCTTCTGAGCTTACAGAGCTTGAACGTAGCTCTTCGCTCAGAAAACAGCTCCTCGTGTGCGAACGCAGAGATTTTTTGGTTCTGTCAAGTTTTCGTCAATTCGAGACAAATTTCTCCGTGTAAATTTTCGTCAGCTCAAATTTTCCGTTCAGGAATGGAGCTTTCGAGCTATGGCCTTAATATTGGGAATCTTACAAATATCAATCGCAAAGATGTCTCAATCGGATTCATAAACATTGGATATTCGCGTTCGGGAGAAATGCGGAATTGAGATCAAAGGAGATAACACTCATCTAAGGCTTAGGGCTGTCCCTTCGCCTAACCTGCTCTATCTCTGAGATCGTTCATCCCGCTTATCAAGCTAGCGTTTGGACTAGGGCTAGCTGAACAGACCTGCCCTCACCTTTTCCGCATACACTCGATAAACGCTCTAGTACAAGGCTAGGCGTATTCTGACGATTTAACGGAGGCGGGGCGCCACACTCAAATGGAAAAGCTCTATGGCTCAATTATCTCCAAATGGTTCGGCCTGCAACTCCATCCCAATTGTTCCGCTAGGCTGATTCACCTCCAGCGGCATCGAGTCTTGAGATCTTTGCTTCTGTTAGCGCCTCGTTCTCCCACTTGTAGTTCTCCTCCGTAATCATCATGTGATGGATCATGCGAGCTAACTTCTTCATCACTAGCACATGGGCGTAGCTCCCGCGACCCGTCCTCTGCTTGACGCCGTTGTAGTATACCTTGATATTCGGATTGTAGAGCAGCACCGTGTCGGTCATTATGCCCAGAGCCCATCTCGCAATGGAAGGTCCGTCCTTGGACATTCTTCCTCTCCTCCTGACGTTTGCACTATCCTTGCTCTCTGGAATTATCCCGAGGAAGCTTGCGACGTGATCAAAAGACGGAAAGCGATGTGGATCTCCGATGTACGAAGAATATAGCGAAGCGAGGTAGTAATCTATGCCAGGAATAGACATTATCATCCTGACGTATTTGTTGTCCTTCGCGTTCTTCATTATCCTCTGCTCCAACGGCTCGCACTGCTTCTCCATGAATTCGAGTCTCTCAACCATGGTTTTCAGCACGAGGTCTCTGTCATCGTTGAATTTCATTGAGGCGATTGCAACCCTCCTTCTAGCAGAGAAGTTATCTTTGCTCTTCGGGAGAGATTCGAACACTCCTTCCCTCTTGAGATAGCTTATGATCCTGCTCTTGATTTTACCTATCTCTGATCCGAGCTTTACCCTCTGAATCAAGAGGTCTCTTTCTATCTGCTCCTCTTGAGCCAAAAGATGAGATTCGGGCAACAGACCCGCTAGATGGAGCTTGGCTATCTTTAAGCTATCAGCTCTATCATTCTTTTTCTTTGATCTGACGATCCAGGCAAGTTCAGTAGGATGAGCTACAGTTATGTCGTGGTATCCTAGTTCCTTGAGCATTCTTGAGAACGGATATGCCGAGCTCGTAGCTTCAAAAGCTAACCTCGCATCCCTTGGAATTCTGTCTGAGAACAGGGCGTACCCCGCTTCATCCATCTGGAAGGAGAACCTGTCTGCGATCTCTCCGACTGGAGAGAGAACGGTTGCAAGGCTGCTACTATCGCCCAGGTCAATTCCTGCGATTACGCAATTGCTACTCATACTTCTTCGAATAATCTTCTTACTCTTATTTCTCATCATTTCTCCTACACCTCATTTTGCGAACGAACAAGTAGCGACTCCAACACTGACTGGAGTCGCGAGGCGAAGGGACAGCCTTGCAGCAAGCCTTAGGAGTCAGTCAAGTGGATAACATTCATTCAGAATGCCAAAGTTAACGAAGCAAAGAAACCCAAAAACAAGGGGAGTTTGGAATATTTTGTCTAAAGGAAATGCGAAAGCCAAACCGCTGAAGAAACACAAGAGCTCGACTTTTTCAGGTATCTTCAGTAGATTTAATGCTGACATTAACCGTGTCTCTGATTTGAGATCGAAGGCACTCCTAATCCATCTATACATAGAATATTGGATTAATGAAATGATCAAGCACTCTTTTCCAAATCCAAAACTCATAATCGATGATGAAAATATCGGTTCTTTTGAAAATAAGCTGAAAATCCTAGAAGCTTTGGATATTCTAGAGTCTGATTCCAAGCTCGTTAAGAACATTCGATGTTTCCAGAGAATACGAAACCAATACGCCCACAATCTTTTGGGAGAGAATGAACTTAATCAGTCAATCATTGCAACGGTCAAAAATATAGAGTCCTCATGGAGAAAGCCAAATTTCTTTATAGGGAAAACAACCGAAGATAGACTCGTTGAACTAGGGCTCGACACTTTTCAATACCTGTCTGTTTTTTCGCTAGAGAAAATTAACAAAAAGGGGTTGCAACCGAATGACTTGGGACAGCTGACGAATTTTGACAGCAACAAAATCTAGGAGAATTGACGAAGACTTGACAAAACCGATTTTTTTTCTTTATGAATCAATGGGAACTAGAATTTAAGGTCTCAATAGACGGACCAAAAATATGCTACACTGTTTGGAGTCTTTGGCAGATTATTATCCAATCTTTGCACTGTTTTTTCTGACACAAGAATTAAAACACGAATTCTCCTTCTGGCTTATTTTAGAGAAGGTATTATCCATCTGTCAGAAGAAAAGCATTCTCCGGCCGAGAAATCAAAGCCCAACCATTTAATCAACGAAAAGAGTCCTTATCTTCAGCAACACGCCTACAATCCCGTCGAGTGGTTTCCCTGGGGCAAGGAGGCATTCGAAAAGGCAAAACGCGAAAACAAGCCGATCTTTCTGAGCATTGGATACTAGTCATGCCACTGGTGCATACTTGGGAAAAAGTTGTATTCCAGATAGATCGCTAATGAGGCCATCTCATGGACTTTTTCAATCAGAATACTCGCTTCAAATCAACCTAGTAGTTAATTTTCTGTCCGCTATTGGATTTTTAGCTGTGAAGCAATCGAAGAATAGGACAGAATTCTCAACCAACGAATGTGTTCCAGAATGTCAAGCGAAGCCGAGGTAAAAACTGCAGATAGCATCGACAAAAAATATATTACATTTTTTGCTCTCGGCGATCTCGGGACAAATCGGCATGGCAGAAAAATTAGGGTATCGGTCAGTACTACCCATCGCGCTCAGCTCCTATTAGTGAATGGTTTATTCGAAAAGGCTTGCCATCCGATTATCTATCCATGCCGAACTAGATCAGGCTATTGCTGGCGAATAGTGTGCGATCTTGATGATTCTTATTCCTACCTTCTGAACCGGCGAGAACACCTGTGTCGAGAAGATTTAGAGAAGGATTCGTTGTTCTACGCCGCACTTTCAGGATTCACGGACGCTGAAGGTCACATAGCAGTTCGGGATGCGCGCGGAAAAACCCGCGTAGTTTTCGGACTTTCAAACAGAAACAAAGCAATTCTGGAATTGTTTAAACAAGGACTCGGTAAGAGAGGTATGAGCGTAGGAATCTGTAAGGTAGTCGATCAGTGGAAGAAGGATTATTACCTACTTTCTGCGAGCGGCTTGGAAGCAATCAAAATATTGTCTGAACTTCGGTTAAGGCATGAAGAAAAAGTCAATGCCTCTAGGCTTGCTGAAGCAATGAGTAACCTGCACTGGAGCTCAGCCGCGCCAGTCTACAGATCATTTCGAAACGAGATTCGCGTGGAACGTGACAGGTTTGTCAAAGAGGCCGAGGTCGCCTACACTTTCAGACAGGAAAGAAGACAATTGAAAAAGCAGATCTTTGATGGGATGATCTTATCTGCACGAAAGATGAAAGAGCGAGGTCATAGTAATGATGAGATCGCTTTGGCTTCTAAAAGATCTTCTCGGACAGTGTATAGATGGTTGCAGAAAACGGGTTGCGATCAATGACACAGAGTAATGAATCCAATAAGAAAGCTAACCGTCTCATAAATGAGAAAAGTCCCTATCTCCTAGAACACGCCTATAACCCAGTTGATTGGTATCCCTGGGGCAAAGAAGCGTTTGAAAAGGCTAAACACGAGAACAAACCTATCTTTCTCAGCATAGGTTATTCTTCATGCCACTGGTGCCATGTGTTTCGAAGGGAGTCACTCGAAGATCCCGAAATCGCAAAATTGCTCAATGAGAATTTCGTCAGCATCAAGGTGGACAGGGAGGAGAGGCCCGACGTTGACGAGATTTACATGAAGGCAGTCGTTGCGATGACCGGTTCCGGCGGCTGGCCGATGAGCGTATTCTTGACGCCCTCCCTCGACCCCTTTTACGGTGGGACTTACTTCCCTCCTACTCCTCGATACGGGATGCCTAGCTTTTCGAACGTCCTACGAAGTATTTCTCAATCGTGGAAATCAGAAAGGAAGAAAATTGTAGACTCGGCGACCCAAATGAAAGGTTCTCTCAGAGAGTCGTACGACTTTAAGAAAAGCCCAGATTCTAAGCTAAATTGGGCACCTATCGACGAGTGCTACGAGGCGCTTATGGGGTCGTTCGATGAAAGGTACGGCGGATTTGGCGATTCGCCGAAATTTCCGACGCCATCGATCCTTTTTTTCCTCTCTCGTTATTACTACGAGAAGAATTCTGCCCTAGCATTAAGCGCTGTCTCGAAGACTCTGGACTCGATGATGAGGGGCGGTATTTATGATCAGGTTGGCGGCGGATTCCATCGATATTCCACCGATAGATACTGGCTTGTTCCGCACTTTGAAAAGATGCTTTATGATAACGCTCTTTTGATCATCTCGTATTCCGAGGGATTCCTGATCACAAGAAATGAGGAGTACTCCCGGATAGTAAGGGAAACCATTGATTGGGCGATGAGGGAAATGCGGAGCAAAGAGGGAGGATTTTATTCGGGGCAGGATGCCGACAGCCCTGAAGGAGAGGGTTCGTATTATTCTTGGACTCTTGATGAAATGACGAAGGTGCTTTCGTTAGCTGGGATCACTGAGAAAGAGTCCCCAGCGATCACGAGATATTTCGGCGTCACGGCTGATGGGAATTTCGAGGGAGGAAGAACGATTCTAACTTCCAGACCGGTGAATCAGTCGACCGCTGACGGACTTGATCCTGACCAGCTACGTGCTCTGATCGCCAAGGCAAAGAAGGTTCTATTGGAACACCGCATGCGTCGGCCGAAGCCTCCCACAGATGACAAAATTCTGACCGGCTGGAACGGGCTGATGATCTCCGCCTTAAGCAAAGCGTATCAGATTCTGGGCGACGAGAGTTACCTTGCCTCGGCAGTCTTCTGCGCCGAATTCTTGCTTGCAAATCTTAATGAAAGTGATTCAGGCGAAGGCATCAGGCTGTTGAGGAGATTCAGGCTCGGAGAATCCAAAGGCGAAGTCTGTCTTGGAGGACTACTCTTTTTTCGCAAACGGGCTTATTGATCTCTACGAAGCCGGATTTAATCCGAAATATCTGGAAAAGGCGCTGGTGATAGCTAAGACGATGATATCGAGTTTCTATGATAAAAACTCCGGAGGGTTTTTCCAGACTGGAGAAGGAGATGCTGATCTTATTGTTAGGGCAAAGGATGGTTTCGATGGCGCCCTGCCTTCTGGAAATTCGGTAGCGGCGCTTGTTTGTCTTCGGCTGGCGGAGTTCACAACAAAGGAAGAATTCAGAACTTGCGCTGCAGATACTTTCCTCGCTTTTTGGGAGCCGATAACCCGACAGCCCTCGTCTTTTACCGAAATGCTTGTAGGGCTCGAATTTCTCCTCGATAAGCCGAAAGAAATTGTCATCTCCGGTAAGAAAGGCTCGTCAGAAACAAGGACTTTGATTTCCGTAATTAGAAACAAGTTTCTCCCCAACTCCGTCTTAATTTTCGCAGAGAAGGAAATTGAGAGCATTTCTCCAATGGTTCAAGATCGGCTTTACGAGTCAGGTAGCAGGACACGAGTCTTCGTATGCTCAAATTTCGCATGCAAACTGCCGTCATCGAACGAGCATGAACTAGCCAATGCCCTGAGCGATTAACGCAGGCCTGAGAATGCCAGCTGGCCAAGCGTGGATCGACCTTAGAGCCGCTTATTTTCTTCGAATTTCACAGTAGGGTTTTTTACTCGGTTTTGGCCTGATCTGCTATTCAGGCCAAATTTTGCGAGAAAAACTGACCTTGGAGTGAATTGGATTCGACCCTTCCCGCTATATCAACCAACAAGGATGAGCCGCTAGAGAAGCGGTCAGATAAGTTGCAAGCGGCAAAATATGCTGGCAAACCGAGCGATGAGACTCAACCTATTGAGAAACAGAGCGTTCGGGTGCGTCTTAGCTCAGGCATTATGGACGAGCTTATGGACAAAGCGTATGCTAGCGTCTATGATCCATTCCGAGAACTAATCGCTAACAGTTACGATGCCAATGCGTACAAAGTTCGAATAGAAATCGAAAATGAACATAGTTGTTTTATCGATGATGATGGCTACGGCATTTCTGACTTTAACTCTTTTCTTACGAAGGGAATGACGGAGAAAAGACAGCAGAATAAAGGAACCTCCGACTCCGGGAGGCTCTTCATAGGAGAAAAGGGTCTCGGCTTCCTCTCAGTGTTCAAAATAGCTCGCGAGATTGACGTTTATTCTCGGCCAGGGCCGCGGACGTGGAAGGTTCATCTGACGGACGAATTGATCAGAAGTTCGATAGATACAGGCGAGCCCATCGAGGTTGAAGATGCGGGAGAGTTCTTGACTTATGGTACCAGGGTCTATCTTCGAAAGTTGCGCAAGTCGTTCAGCGTCGCAAAACTTTACGAATACGTGAGCATTGCCTTCGCGCCTCTCCTGACTTGGCAATTTAGGATTCTCGTTAATGGGAACGAAGCCATTGCCCCGGAGCTTCCGGCCGGAATTATGCACGAACGATCCGGAGAAGGATACTCGATCACCCTCGTTGATCCGTATCGCGTTGAAGATCGAAAACCAATCCGATTTTACAACAGGGGAGTATTGGTGAAGCGCGAGGTTATATCAAAGAGACCGACACTTACTGGATTTGTCAACACAGATCTCACTTTGGTCACGGGGAGAAGTGCATACGTTGAAGACGATATGTACCACAAATTCAAGAAAGCGATTGATTCTCTCGTTGACGATATTCCGGACACTCCACATTATTCCAATGTACTAGTACAGAAATCGCTGAACAAACTTGCAAAAGTCTTGGAGAGAGCCCTTGCGACTGTAGAGATATCACTCCCTGCGGAATACAAAGTCTTGAACGAGCAACAGCTCGCTGCATCTCAATTTCAGGTCGCACTCCCCACAAAGGGCAAGGAAAAGGTAAGGCAGATCAAAATAATTACAGGAACTCCCAGGTTACCCCGCGAGATAAGAGCAGCAAGAACGGCCTTCGGAACTATCAAAGAAGCTCAACTGAGCCCCTCTGATCTACCAGTAATGACAACTCAGGATTCGATTATTCTGAATTTGTCACATCCGCATGTTTCGCAGCTAGCGACTATCCCTGGCATGTATAGGGATCTTACTCTCATGAGCTTCGTTGCAGAGGGATTTGTTGATTTGCTAGGCATCAAGAATAAGGAAGAGTACAAAGAAACAACTGACAAAGTAATCCGTGAGATGCTGAAGATGTACGGACAGGAATCTGTTCAAAGTAATCGGCCAGCTACGGATGAAAAACTTCCCTCCGAAAATTCGAAAGACGAACAGTAAAACTGAGTAAAAAACGCCCAATTTGCTTAGTGGCCACCACAGACCTCCCACTTCCAAGCGTACCTGGGAAGGAATGCAGCCCTCGCTTAAAGATGTGACGTCCTCTAACATCTAAGATGTTGGCTTCCCGCTTCAACGCGCTTGCTTGCCATTCTCCGAAGAGATGGTAGGGGCAAAGACTCTGCGGGTGACGACCCTCCGTCCGAGGGCGGGCTTCTTTGGATTCCAAGCCATTTGATCAGTCTAGCCGAATTGAGGTCTCTAGGTATATCGACAGGGCACTTGGGACAGGTATGCTCCCTTTGAGAAAGATCCTTCGGAACCCACCCAAACAGTTGTAGCAGAACTGACTCGTGCCCCAAGGATCCACGAACATGACGCGCTTTCCAAGCATCTTTGCTTTGTTGATGCACTTTACGGCAAACCTTCCGAAGGATGCATCAGCCAGGGATTTCGCGAGAGAGTGGTTTTGCAGCATGCTACCCATTGACAGTTTCTCCAACACCAAAAGATCGGTGTCTCTGTTCAGGAGAGTTGAAACCAGCTTGTTCTGATAGTCCTCCCGCTCTCTTTTCACGTGTAGATGCAATCTCGCCAACCTAAACGCAAGTCTCCTCCAACGCTTTGATCCACTCCTCTTTCTCGAGATGTGTTTCTGTAAATGCTTAATCTTGTGCTCTGATTTGCGTAGAAATCTTGGGTACTCCTTCGAGCTCGAGTCGTCCTGAACGACGAATTTTTCCAGTCCCACATCAACGCCCTAACCCTGCCGTCTCTAATGTCGTGAATGTTTTGCAGTTTCGCGTCTTTCTTCTCGGTCAAGAACACCGCATACCACTCGCCAGCGTCTCGCTTGATTGTGAGCCTGTTCACGCATCCCAGCATGGGCCTGTGAAAGAATGATCTTACTTCACCTATTCCGGAGAGATAGAGCTTGTGCCCTTTTGGATTCTGCACGAGATTAAATCCTGACTGTGGATATGTGAAAGATCTATAATTCTTGTTTTTCTTGTTTCTTGGGGAACATTCCTTTCGAGCTCGCAAATGATAAATTCCGTTCAGAATTCACACTCCCGACGTGTCCACCCAAGTTCTCACAACAAGACCGACTGAAGCGAAAGTCGAGGAAGAGACAGTCCAGGTTATTGGACTCTCACTCAAGCGCAAGGAAGATCCGCGTATAATTTCAGGTCGAACGCGGTACGTTGATGACATAAAGTTCCCAAATCTCCTGTTTGGGGCGGTACTGAGAAGTGTTTACGGTCACGCCAAGATCAAGAGCATAGATACTTTAGCCGCTGAGAACTCTCCAGGCGTTAGGCACGTCTTCACTTTCAAGAATCTTCCCAAAGAAAGTTCTCTTCTCCCTGTAATGGATGCGAGTGACGGTACTAAGATTAATCGTCCAGTCCTAGCTAATGATGAGGTTTGTTTCGTTGGGGAACCGGTAGCATTTGTAGTTGCAGACAGCAGATATCAAGCTGAAGATGCTCTAGATCTCGTCAGGGTTGAATACGAGCCGCTACCTACTGTAGTAGACCCAGAGTTTGCCATAAAGGACGAAAGCCCGAAGTCACATTCGGGCCTCAAGAGCAATCTGGTTCTTGTCGATACTGTCTCCTTTGGTGATATTGACGCAGCTTTCGAGAGAGCTCATAAGATCGTAAGAGTGGATCTTCTCAATCAACGCGTCTCTCCCGCCCCGCTAGAACCTAGAGCTTCAATTGCCTTCTTTGACGTTGGTACTCAGATGCTTAATGTCTGGATATCGCATCAAGGACCTTTTCAAAGTAGATCTGATCTGGCAGGTTTTCTTCACATTCCTGAAAATAAGGTAAGAGTGTATACGCCAGATGTCGGTGGGGGATTTGGAGCAAAAATCTCACTTTACCCTGAGGATGTTCTTGTTTGTCTTGCTTCGATAGCTACTGGGAAACCGGTGAAGTGGATTGAGACTAGATCGGAGAACTTCCTTTCGATGACCCATGGTAGAGGTCAAGTGCAGCATGTCGAACTTGCCACAACCGAAAAGGGCAGGATTCTGGGTTTGAGGGTCAAGCTGATTGGAGACGCCGGTGCTTACTTGACTGGAGGTTCATCGGACGCTACGTTCACGCTCAGGATGAGTCCAGGCCAATACCTGATCCCTGCATACAAGGGCGAAGCCTATATCGCCCTCACCAACAAAGTTCCACACGACGCATATCGAGGCGCTTCCCGACCTGAAGCAACTTATCTCATCGAAAGATCTATGGACGAACTTTCTAGGGAACTTGGACTAGATCCGGCAGAAGTCCGACTACGAAATTTTGTTCCTAGGGAAGACTTTCCGTTCAAGACTGCCGGCGGACTCGAATACGACACCGGAGACTATTCAATGAATCTGAAAAGAGCCCTAGAACTCTCACACTACGAGAAATGGAGGAAGGAACAGGAGAGAGGACGAGCAGCGGGCAGATTGATAGGAATAGGTTTAACCACTTATGTTGAGATATGTGCTTTTGGACCGGACTTTCCTCAAACTGGAGCGGTCTCGGTAAGCCAGACAGGTAAAGTTACTGTAATTACAGGAAACTCTCCGCATGGTCAAGGTCATGAAACACCACTTTCGCAAATTGTAGCTGAGAAACTGGGAATCCCAGTGGACGACATAGTCGTTGTCTATGGTGATACGATGATGCTTCCTTGGGGAACTTTTACTGCCGGGAGCAGATCCGCTGCACTTGGTGGATCTGCCGTTCTGATGTCGGTTGAGAAAATCAAAGCTAAAATGACAGAGATAGCATCAATGGTTTTGGAAGTCCCAGAAGAGGACTTGTTCTTCCAAGATAGCGAGATTCTATCTCGTTCGAGGGAAGCAGACGATCCTAAGAAGAAAGTTTCTTTTGAGAAAATAGCCGGACGAGCTTACCAGCCAACCAAACTTCCGAAGGGGATGGAGTCTGTTCTATTTGCATTCAGCAGCTTCGCACCCTCAAATTTCACCTATCCATTTGGAACTCACATCGCAGTTGTGGAAATTGATCCGGAAACAGGCAGGTTGAAGATACTTGATTACACTTCAGTCGATGACTGCGGCAAAGTGATTAACCCTATGATCGTCGAGGGTCAAATACACGGGGGAATTGCGCAGGGTCTGGGGCAGGCTTTGCTCGAGGAGGTACGATACGACGAAAACGGACAGCTTCTTAGTTCAAGCTTCTTGGATTATCAGATTCCCCTGGCGGAAGATCTGCCAAATATTCACAGCTTCCGTACCGAGACTCCAACATATGCTAATCCACTTGGGATCAAGGGCATCGGTGAAGCGGGCACGATCGCGGGTACTCCAGTTCTTGCGAATGCTGTGCGAGACGCGTTGTCTGTAAACGGAGTCAAAGTGGAAAAGATGCCCTTTTCCCTAGATTACGTCTGGAGTCTAGCAAGCGTTCAAAGAAAAGAATTGATACTTTGACTTCGTAGAAGCTTAACAGCTCGGTAAGCAGGGATATCTTTTTCCAATTGGCGATTCAGCTCGGGCCTGATCTCACAACTGCCTTGATCGGAAAAATCCGATTGGAATCCAGTCGTGAATCGAAAGAAGTCGTTTTTCTGATCTCAGTTGATGATGAGGGTTTCCCCAACATCGCTTTGTTGAGTTTTTCAGAGTTAGAGGTGAAATCTCCGAAGATGATGCTGTTTGCTGTTGGCGCAAACTCTTCCTCAAAGAAAAATCTGTTGAGGACAAGGCAGGGAACCATAGTTTTCTGGGGAGGAAAGAACTCCGGTATGTATTATGTCAAGGGACGAATAAAGTTGCTAAAGTCGATCATGAATTCTTCCGTGGAGGGTTTCAAATGTAGCGCCCTAATTTTCCACGTAGAAAGGGTAAGTAAAGACTATTCATCGATTGCCAGATTGCTCTCCACAGTGACCTATGAAACCAAACGAGTGGAAAGAAAGCACAAAGAATTACAGAAAGAACTTCAAAGTTTATCCAAATCTCTTTGACCGACTCTAGCCATTTTCAAAACTCACTTGCGAACTGCCTGTGGAAGACCTTGATATGTCTCTGAAGCTGGGTCTCTCCGTTTACCAAGGGGAGATCCTTTGGAAACTTTCCTTTGCAATAAGGACAAGGTTCTGTGTTGGTTCCACCTTCTGGTGAGGCTTCTTTGGTATCGGTCAATTTAGCGGTCCGTCCCGCCTTGCTGAATATTTGAATGTTCTTCGGTTTCGAATAAACGCGGAAAATTAGAGCAAATCATTCGACTACAAAATCTGGCCAGCAATAGTATAGCGCGTGCAGCACTGGGATTCTGTGAGCATATTCGAGGATTTGGTAACAAAGCTTTTAACATTCGGATGAGACCTTTTCGGTCATGCTTTCTACACCTGGTTCTAAACTTCGATACGCTATCAGTAGGATGGCCGGTATTGCGATTGTTGTAATCATCATTGTGATAATAGCAGTGGGTGGTTACGCTGCCTTGTCTGGCAAGGCTAGTACTACTTCGACTACAAGTACTGCTCCAGTAACTTCTACGAGTAGTGTTTCGCCTCCGACGACTTCGACTTCTTCTACAACAAGCTCATCGGTGCCCCCAACTACTAGCTCGTCTTCAGCTCCTCCAACTACCTCAACTACGTCTTCAGCTCCTCCAACAACTACCTCGACGACGTCGACCTCGAGTGCTGCAGTTCCTTCTACTTTTACATACGAGGTTAGTGGAACATATCAAGATCTGGATCCATCTACGTCCTATTTTTCGGTCGATTATACTTATGACCAGAATGTATATGAGAATCTTATGTACTTCAACGGGACTAACTCCGGGCTTACGATTCCGTGGCTCGCACAAACTGTTACCGAGTCTGCAAATGGGATGACAGTGAATTTCACCCTTAGAAGTGGAATAACCTTTGGGGATGGTGAACAGCTCAATTCAACCGCTGCCTACTTTACCTTCAACAGATTTCTCATATTCGACGCTGCTTACTATAACGGACACCAAGGAGGGGCTTGGATTCTCCAGCAACTTTTGAACACGTCCCTCTCCTGGATCCTGAGTGGTCCGCACAGTTACACGAATGCTTGGGCTCAACAGGTTCTGAATGAGAACTTTATTCAGATCACTGGACCAATGACGTTCACGATGCACATAATGCATCCAAATGCGGCAATATTCCAAATACTTGCGGACGATCCTCTGGCTGCCATGATTGCTCCAGATTACGTCATGCAGAAAGACATTGCACTCTGGAGCCAATCAAGCAATGGGTACACTTTGCCGTATCCTAGTCCGAGCGGTAATGCGACCACCATGATCAACCAATATCTGCATGATGAGATAGCGACTTGCTATACTGGTGCTACTCCGAATGGATGCGGTCGGACATATCTGGACGACTCATATGGAGGTTCACTTGCTGGAACTGGCCCATACACAATAACTAGTGTAAACCAGCAGACGAATAATATCGTACTGACTGCAAACTCCAATTACTGGGGTGGAGCAGATCCTCAAAAGATCGCACCGCAGATCAAGACCATTGATATCAACTATGTTCCAGATCCAAAGACTGCTGAATTAGACTTGGAGAACGCTGCGAGGTCAGGCCAGGCAATGGCAATTGATCTTCCGGGTGACCATCTTTATGACATTGCAAATAGAACAGCTTGGCTTAACAACGACGTATTGTCATCAACTATTCCTGGAATATCGCTATTCGGTCCCGTGTCAGGTCTGAGTACTTTATTTGAAATATTTGATCAAAATGTAACTAATCCCCAGACCGGTGAGCCATATGTGTTCCAACCGTTCGCCGATGTCAGGTTCAGGTTGGCATTCTCTGATGCTGTGAACATGTCCGAAATCAACGCTGATGTAAACAACAAGCTTGGGCAGGTTGCGACGAATGTTATCGCACCTGGACTTGCTCCCGAGGGATCATTCAACTCATCCATAACTCCGAGATACAGCTACAATCCGGACGCGGCTGCACAATTGTTGTTGAGCGCGATGCAGAGTCCGTTGACTAACTTTAACTTCTATAATGGAACTGCAGCTCCGGCCGGCTACTTCAACAACTCCTTCGGTTGCAACCCTCTACCTGCTTCTGGGAGCTGTAGCAAGCCAATTTCAACACCGGCGATCAATCTGTACGTAGCGGCCGCGGATGATATTGACATTCAAGTCTTCACCCAGATTGCCGAGGTGATAAACAACATAAGCTCGACTTACAACATGGGTCTACAGGTTTCCGTCGTCCCCGTACCAATCGGAGCTATGGTGTCAACCGCTCTCGGCGCTCAGAACCCATACTACGTCTATTCTCTTGGATGGTTTGCTGACTATAACTGGGTCGTCGACTTTACTGGAGCAATGTATGCTCCCTACCAGTCGTATCCTGGTCCAGATCATTGGAACTTGACTGAAATGGAGAATCTCTATCAACAACAGGTAACGGATACAGCGACCAACAATGTTACAGGAGTTATTCAAGCAGCCCAACTTATGAATGAGATCGCGAACCAAGGTGTGATGTACCTCTGGACAATTTATCCGCTCAATATCCTCGTAGTGACATCAAACGTCCACGGGTTCGTCTACAACACAGCTTCGTCGACTGACGCCGGCGGAGACGCGCTGGAGTACTTCTACACGTTATACTAGGAGTCAGCAACCCTGCGAAATGGTAGGCATGCGTTTCACATGCCTACTGCCCCTGTTTTTGTTATGGTCATTCAGAGGATACTGAATGAAATGTAAGGCTCACGTTTTTATTGCACAATTCCATGTTGAAATGGCATGAAACTCTACGAATACATCATTCGAAGACTCATTTTGATGGTATTCGTCCTTCTAGTAGTCAGCGTTATAGTGTTCTACCTCACGAGGGGGATTCTACCTCCGACTTTCGCCCTCGCGGCTTATATTACACCGAGAATGAATGATCCGACGAAACTTGGGCTGGCCGTTGGACTAGGAGTAGCAACTAGATCCTGCCCGTCCTGGACGGCATTTGGTCAGCAGGCCCATGGTTGTGTGGTTCCCCTATATTCGCAATATTTTTCGTGGCTTGCGAACGCCCTAAAAGGAAACTGGGGATACAGCTTGTTGCCAGACATTGGATCGGGACAGACGACGTTGGGGCTTTTCTCCTCTCGTTTTCCCGCAACCGCGGAACTCGCCATTGCAGGTGCTATTCTGACAGTCGTCATAGCTCTTCCCATGGGAATAATTTCGGCGACAAAAAACAACAAACTTCCGGACCACGTTTCTAGAATCGTCGCTCTGACCGGATATTCCATGCCAGTCTTTTGGCTGGCATTCATTCTTCAAATTGTTTTTGTGCTTTATATTCGAGTAAACAATTCCGGGGTGCTCCCTTCCAACGGGCTTTTGAGTACCACCTGTGGACTCTGCTTTTCGAATGTGGGTACTGTCAAAACCGTTACCGGAGCACCTATATTCGATGCTATTATTTCGGGGAATCCAGGCTATTTTTGGGATTCACTTATGGCGCTAGCTCTACCCGCGATTACCCTCAGCTTTTCGACTCTCGGGGCGCTTACGAGAATCGTAAGGTCAAGTATGATGGAATGTCTCAGACAGGATTACATTCTCCTTGCCCGATCTAAGGGCTTGCTTGAGAGGACTGTAATTTACCGTCACGCCCTAAAGAATGCGCTTTTGCCAGCGCTAACAATAAGCGGACTTATCCTAGCATCCTTGCTAGGCGGAGTCGTTGTGGTTGAATATGTATTTTCTTGGCCTGGCATTGGAGTCGCAGCTCTTTCTGCGTCGCTGTACGTCGACATTAATTTCTTGGAACTCTATACTCTTGTCACAGCATTGATTATTGTACTATCTAATTTGATAGTTGACGTATTGTATGCGTTCTTGGATCCAAGGATAAGGTATTGAGATAAGAGGGAGAAGAATAAAAGTTGTTGGAAGAAATATCCGAATCTGATAAAGAACTAAAAGAAAGCATAAGGAAGGCGCAGCGATCCGGTAGAATAGCCGAAATCGAATACGCCCTGCATCTCGCCAGGAAAAATCCGCTTGTGCTAATAGGATCTGTGATCGCTGTCACATCGATCTTTGTGGCGGTTTTCTCCGGACACTTGGTCAATCCTAACGCTTGGAAGTTTACTGACCTATCCGCGAAACTATGTTGGAATAATCCAGCAATCGACTGGAATCTAGTGAACATTGCACCGTGTCCAGGCACTGCGGTTCACCTGCTTGGTACTGATCTGTACGGTCGAGATGTCCTGACGATGATAATCCTGGGATTACCAATAGATCTCCAAATCTCTTTTTCAATTGTGTTTTCGGCCTTCGCAATTGGAATAGTTTTGGGTTCTGTTGCTGCCTATGCTGGTGGGATCCTCGACGAAGCGATCCTCCGCGTCACTGACATATTTTTCGCGTTTCCGGGACTTGTACTCGCGATAGTACTCGTCACGGTCTTTGGACGCAACCTCACGATGCTCACCATTGCAGTGCTCGTAATTTGGTGGCCTCTTTACGTCAGGCTAGTTAGATCACAGATACTAACCGAGAAGGAAAAGCCCTACGCGGAAGCTCTGCGAGCAACGGGAGCGAGCAGGTTCCGTGTTCTATTTCTGCACATTCTACCCAACTCAATATACCCAGTGCTGGTTCAACTTACACTTGACATTGGAGGAGTAATTCTGGTATTTTCCTCACTAATGTTCCTTGGTTTTGCTCCCAGTCCTTTGACCCCGGAACTTGGGAAACTAGTCAGTGACGGGATAAACTTTGTTTCGATAGCACCGTGGCTCATAGTGTTCCCAGGTCTTACTATTGTTATAGTAGCGTTAGGCTTCAATCTGTTGGGCGATGGCATACGGGACATTTTGGATCCTCGGCTGAGACGCTGAATCGAGTCATATTGTCATCATGTGAAACGTTGGGAATATTTTGCTAGATTCTCAGACGCAGCTGAGCTCATCGAGAGCCCGCGCTCGAGGTAAAAGATCTTCGAGTCGTGTTCAACACTTACGCGGGAGTCGTGAAGGCTCTCGACGGAATTAATCTAACAGTTTACAGCGGAGAAGTCCTCGGCTTGGTAGGGGAATCTGGTTGCGGCAAATCGGTCACTGCGCTTGCTATTGCAGGATTACTTCCTGAGAACGCGAATGTCCTAGGAGGTCAGGTAATCCTGAACGGTAACGACCTACTCAAAAGGTCAAAGAAAGAAATCAGGATTGCTCGTCTGACAGAAATTGCGCTCGTGTTTCAGGATCCCATGACCTATCTTAATCCCGTGATAACGATCGGAAATCAAATCATCGAAGTGTTTAGCGGGAATCTGAAAGTGTTTCAAGATGAACTCGTCCAGTCGAGGTTGGATCAAATTGATGCCGAGATTAAATCAGATTCTAGCAGTTCCGCCGAGCTCCACCACGAAAAAGAAAAGCTCGAAGCAGTGAAAAGCTCCGGTGGCAGGATAAGCAAGAGAGAAGGAAAGAGACTGGCAAAACTACTCGCTATAGAATACCTAAAGCTAGTGCGTCTACCGGAAGCTGAACGCGTCTACAAGATGTATCCTTTTGAATTATCCGGCGGGATGCGTCAAAGGGCCATGATCGCGATGGCTCTTGTCAGAAGACCAAAGGTTTTGCTGGCGGACGAAATAACTACGGCGCTGGATGTGACGGTCCAGGCCCAGATTTTGAAGCTCCTAAAGGACCTTAGAGACAAGATTGATTCCTCGATTATCCTAATAACGCACGATCTTGGAGTGGTGGCAGAGACCTGTGACCGCGTGGCCGTCATGTATGCAGGTAATATTGTGGAAATTGCCGACGTTTTTGAAATGTTTCAAAATCCACTGCACCCTTATACTAAGGGCTTGTTTGCGGCGGTTCCGAAACCTGATGCCTCTTCAGCACTGGAGTCGATCAAGGGAAGCGTTCCTAATCTGATATTTCCTCCCTCTGGATGCCGATTTCATCCGCGCTGCCAGTATGTAATGGACAAGTGCGTCCAGACAAAGCCTCTGTTAATAGAAGCACGCCCAAATCATTTTGTAGAATGTTGGCTGTACTGAGGGATTTGTTGATGGAAACTAGCGAAGACCTGATAAGAATCGAAAATGTGTACAAGTGGTTTCCGATCAAGGGAGGTCTCTTTGGAAAAACTGTTGCAAACGTGAAAGCGGTCGACGGCGTCTCTCTGGCAATTAAAAAAGGGGAGACGATGGGACTAGTAGGGGAATCCGGATCGGGAAAGACAACGGTCGCTCGAACTCTCATGAGGCTGACAAACGTGACAAAGGGCCAGATCTTATTCGAGAATACTGACCTTGCAAAGTTGAAGGGACGTAGCCTGAAACCCTTCCGACGGAGAATGCAAATGGTCTTTCAAGACCCGTACGCCTCCTTAGATCCGAGGCAGTCCATCCGCTCTACGCTAACCGAACCAATGAGAATTCACCACGTGATCAATTCTAGAGACGAAGCAAACCGCGCCGTGGAAAGGCTTATCGAAACGGTCGGGTTGAACCCGGATCATCTCTCAAGATTCCCACATGAATTTAGCGGAGGACAGAGACAAAGGATTGCCATCGCGAGAGCGCTCGCGGTCAATCCGCAGTTTCTGCTTTTGGATGAACCTACTTCGTCTCTGGATGTTTCAGTTCAGGCTCAGATCCTCAACCTTCTGAAAAAGTTGCAGAGTGATTACAATCTGACATATCTTTTCATCTCTCACAATCTTTCAGTCATCAGACACATGTGTGACCGAGTCGCTGTCATGTATTTGGGCAGAATCGTCGAAATTGGTTCAATGAAGTTGATATATGAGAATCCCAAGCACCCATATACACAAGCGCTACTTTCGTCAGTTCCCAACCCCGACCCGCAAAAAAGGAAAGAAATGGGGGTGCTTGAAGGAGACGTTCCGAGTCCTATCGACATTCCAAGCGGCTGCAGGTTCCGCACCCGGTGTCCCTACGCTACAAACAAGTGCAAAGAAGATTTCCCGCCACTAGTTGAAATAGAACCAGGACACTGGATTGAATGCCACTACGATATAGACTTCAAGACCAAGAGAGAGATTGAACTGACGCAACCGGTTGCCGCGTAACTTGCAGGTTATTTGAAAAAGGATAGACCCACAACTATCCCGAGCAAAACGAGAATAAACACGACAACTGGAAGCAAAAACGTTTCCAAAGAGGCGATAGAGAGAGCCACAAAATCTCTCCAATCAAGGCTCAAACCCTCTTCTTGACTATCACGAGCTGAATTCATCTTTTCGCGGTTTGCTTTTACTTTATTCGTCTGAATATCTTCATCGTCTTCCCATACCCAGTTTCCGTAGGCATCCCGCTTTCGCCTTTTGACCATTGGGACTCGCTCGAATTCTATCTCTCTAGATACTAATATCTGTTTTCCAGGGGAGTTTCGAAGAAACGTGTTTCAGTCGAGAAGCTCCTTCCATTTCTTCTTCACCTTGCCGGATTCTCGAAACTTCAATCCTTCCCAGGGAGGGCTAGGCAATGACTGGACGAGCGATCTGAGGAATACTTTGACAGACGAATCGCTATCATTCTTTCCTATGACTAGGTCTCTTGAAAGCCATACGTCAATATGGCAGCCACGTGCGGCCTTTATCGAAGGTAAGAGAAAATTTCCCACCTCCGGATCTGTCCTCCTCTGAATTACGATCCTGAAGTAAGCTGGCTTTTCAATTTCAAATTCTACCAGATCTTTGGTTCTATTTTGGATGAACTCAAAGCCTTCTTTTCTTAGGGCGGTCTCCGCTGAACTCGCCGTTAGAGCAAAATCGGTAGAAGCGGTAAGAGGGTAGTGATCACTTTCCATGTTTATGAACCGATGAATCCTTTCCAAAAAGAGCATTAATGTTGTATTCGACGATAGATCTCATTTTCCAATCCTCTGTGCCTGGAACTTCAAAGCAAGATCTCAGAAAGTTGCGATTATTTGTATGCCGCCCCGATTCGGATTCGAGAAGATTTTTTCTCACAGACTTGAGGTATTCTTGGAAGTTGACGACTTCATTCGGTCCACAAACATCTCCGTGGCCAGGAATGCATTTCTTGTAAGTGCCTAGATCGATATCCCCTAGGAAACTGATCCATCCTTCCAGGTTGGCATCTTCTAGGTTAGGCAAGAATCTATTCCATACGATGTCTCCTGAATAAACAACGCCTTCTTGAGGCAAATACATGGCTGTATCTCCAAGTGTATGAGCGCCTGTCGGCGGATGGGCAAGGATTATTTCGGTACCTTCTAAATCTATTCTAAAACCCAAATCTGAATAGGTAACATTTGGAGGTTCTATATCAAGGGTCCGAAGCCACTTTTTCAGTCCCGGAATCTTCATATAATTTTTCAGTCTTTTCGGACCCTGCCAGACAATATTTTCACTACAAACCGTATGAGAAATTATCGAAAGGCCATGAGATGAATATTTTTTCGTAAAAAATGAGTTCCCGAAAACGTGGTCTGAATGATCGTGGCTGTTTATCAAAAAGCGAATTTTCTTGTCCGTTACACTTCTAATTGAAGTCTGAAGATGACGCGCCTGGGGCAGAGAAAATCCCGAGTCAAACACTAATACCGAATCCTCGAGAACCACGAATCCTTGGTTTGCTCCATAACCGCCGTACACCGAATCATCAGCGTCGCATATTACGGCATAAATGTTGCTGGCGACTTGTTCCAACTGACCCTTGGGCGGGTTCACGAATCAGCACACGTATTTCAGGCGAGGACGGACAAAAGCCCCTTTTAGGCAGGGAAGGTATAGTTGTAATTGATCTTGTAAACAAGTACTGCCGTGTAGAGACCGGCGGCAGTCCCCGGAAGGCTGGAAGATTCGAACGCCAGCTGGAAGGGAGCAGAGGTATCGCCTGTCGGATAGTTCACTCCGTAAGTGTAGATCTCCGTATACCCGTTAGATATCCCAGATGCGCCAGTTGTGGTAGAAATAGTCTGGTTGTAACCTTGCGCGGTTTGGGAAGAAACTGGATTGTAGTACAATTGTTGTGACTGGAACGGAATAAGTTTCCCAAGCGTAGAATTTGCCCAGAAATATGGAGTAGGAGTAAAGTCGTCGTTTTCCATCAGGGCATGTGAGCCAAGAGTTTCTTCAAGACATCCGCATGTCTCATTCCCGATTCTAATAAACCACTGTTTCTTAGATTCATCACCACCTGCAGGTTGCGGATAAGGAGTTGGAACCGTCAGCATGTAATAAAGCTGGCTAGCTTGTCCCGAGGACGTACTGGGGGTGAATCTATAGCCCGCGATGAATATTAGAATATACTGAGGCGAATGAAGTTCCTTCAATACCTGCAAAGACTGCTGTGGTGGGGCAACTAGAGCCTGTCCTATCAATGAAATCTGAGTCTCGTTTATTGTTGCGTTATCGGCCAGGGAGGTAATATTTCCCATTACCGCAGTCCAATATCCGTAATCCCACCAGGATGCAATCGTTGTGCTCGACCCAAGCGTTCGCATCCAGCTAAAGGCTTGGAGCCAATCCGTGCTGGAAGTACTGAATGCAGTTCCGCCGTTTGCTACACTTACAGGAACGTTGGCAGCAGCAATCCATCCAGAGTGGGATAATGAATATCCATTGGTTGCGTTTGCGGGGATGAAAATCGGAATAGCAATCAAAGCAACCATCAATACTGAGAATATGACCTTGACCTCGCTTCTTGATTCATAGATCTTGCTTTTCTTTCGACTTACGCTTGAAACATTGGGCCTGAGGATTGATTCTGAAAGTTCAATCAAGCCAATCGCACCGAGTATCCCAAGCGCCAGCGTCGAGTACACCATCAGCCTTGAAAATGAAGAAGCGATGTATACCCCTGTGATCGCAAGAACTAGCGCGAAGATTCCTTCGATTGACCTTCTTCTAAATGCAATATACGCCCCAAACCCTGAAAGAAGTATAACGGCTGCGTAATCGGAAAAGAACTGGCTGCCCGTTGGCACTGCCTGTTCCGCAACCGACTGGACCAGAGGATCGCTAGTTCTGAACTGGGAATAAATTACAGTGAGATATCTTCCAGATATCCCCCCGATGGCGCCGAACGAAATAGCAAGGAGTCCACCAAATACGAAGATCAGAAGAATCTTGATCAGATTGCGGTTGTACGAAGCGGGATCGCCGTATCGTTTAACAAAGTACGCGACAAACGCAAAAACCCAGCTGCCGATAAGCGGGAGTCCAATGAGATCTGTAATAATTCCTGGGCCGGGCCTTGGAGTAGTTGCCGATATGAGAAGTAAAGCAGCGACTAGGAGGGATCCGCCTTGGACTGTCTTCTGTAGGTCTATGCTTTTCACAAATGGAGCAATCAAGAATATCAGACCGAAAATCAGAACGAACTCATCTCCACCTCCCCAATCGATCATTGAATATCCGAAGAACATTCCCGCAAGCAGCCCTCTCAAGAGTACTCCCCTGAGCGAATTCTTGGAATTATACATTGAAAGAAAGAAGTAAGCTCCTATCACTGAAGCAAAAAGCGACAGTGGTTCAGACTTGAACCATCCTAAGTTACCTCGTTCAAGTATCGGGGGTGAAACCGCAAAAATCAGCGCTGCAAAAATTCCTCCCGCACTGTTCGTAATTTTCTTCGCCAAGAAGTATAGAGGAATGATTGTGAGCGAACCCACGATGACTGGGAAGAAGACGAGGAAATCGTAATAACTAACGGAAATTCCAAGAACCGAGTTGACGAAAAGATAGGACATCGCACCTGTGAGCTGTAGTCCTACCTGGCTTGTCGCAGCGACATTTCTCCCATACGGATACCAAGTCTGAATGTCGTGCCAAAAGTAATATCCCTGTTGAGAGTGGCAGGCGGCTGCTGCACCACTGACAAGACCAGGGGGGCAATTCGCCGGATTGTTGAATAGGGCGTATATCAAGCCGTGCTGTTGCGCTAGAACGACGACGTGATAAGAAGCATAATAGTCAAAGTAAGGGTCAAACTCATTCAAAAACCAACCATATTGTGCTGGATAAAGCCTCATGATTAGTGCGATTATGAAAATAAGCGACATCGCGAGAAAGATAGTAGCACTGCGCCGCGTCATTGAGGGGCGGTAAAATATGCCTCTAATTTTGGCGAGCTGATCCCGGAAGCTCATTTGCAAAAACACTTGCGTCCAAAAAGGCTGTATAAGGTTTCCTCAAAATCTCATTGAGCATCTTTGAGACTCGAAATGAAATCATTGTACGCTTTTGCATCCAGAAGATCCCGAGATTCTTCGGAAAATTTCTCCGAGCTAATTACCAACATCCATCCATCAACATACGGGGAGTTTGCGACAAGCTCTGGAGTCTGCGTCAACTGGTTATTTGTTTTGATAATTTCCCCTGATACTGGCATATACAAGTCAGAAACAGTTTTTACGGATTCGACTTGACCAAAAACATCTTTTTGTTTAAAAGAGACTCCCTCTTTCGGAAGGTTCACGTAAACGATATCGTTCAACATCTTTGCTGCGTAATCGGTGATTCCAATTAGATACGAGTCACTGTTCGGCTTTATCCATTCATGATCTCTCGTATAGAAATAGTCGGCTGGTACATTGTACGATTCTGCCATCTGAATTCGCTGATCAGAAGTAATGAGAAAATCTGATCAGATAAAAATGATTCTAGATACTCGCCCTGATTTTTCTCTTGTAGCCGAATCGCGTAGCGTCGTAAAATGGAGTAGGTACGACTTCAGACATCTTCGCTGATTCCCTTACTTGGACAGCGATCCGTTGCCCGTAGTTAGCAAGAGGTGTTCTAACGTAGCCCATTCCAATTCCTTTTTTCAAGATCGGAGAGAACGTCCCTGAAGTGACATTTCCAACTTTTTGTCCCGAGAAGGCTAGGTCAAATCCATGCCTCGGAATTCCCGATTCGATCATAGAGAACGCAACTCTCTTTCTTTCGGTACCTTGTTTGAGTTGCTGAATGATTTTCTCTTTTCCTATGAAGTTTCTTTCATCCTGATTGACAATACTATCAAGCGCTGCTTCGACGGGAGTGGTCGTCTCATCGATATCCTGACCGTAAAGACACATTCCAGCTTCCAATCTAAGTGAATCCCTCGCTCCCAGCCCACATGGTAGAACTCCCGAATTATTGCCAATTTGTAGAATCTCTTTCCAAATCTTCAAAGCTCGTTCGGGGTTCTCGAGTGGTGTGTCGAACACTGTAATTTCGAATCCATCTTCGCCAGTGTACCCGGTTCTTGAGACGAGGCATTTCTCATTTGACACCAGACATTCTCTGAGGGCGAAACGCCTAACAGTAGAAAGATCAGTGTCAACCATCTTTTGGAGAATCTCACTCGCAAGAGGCCCTTGAATCGTCATGAGCGCTGATTGATTTGAGAAATCCTCAAGAAATACTTGAAATTCAGAACTGTTATTTCGAAGCCACAAAAAATCCTTGTCTCGGTTTCCTGCATTGACCACCATCAGATATCGCTCTTCTGAGAATTTGTTTGTAATTAGGTCGTCGATTATTCCTCCATTTCGATTGCAAATCATTGAATAGAACGCGCGACCGTCCCTTACCAGACTGGGATTAGTCGGAAGCAAATGGCTCAAGTATTTAGTCGCATCCGGCCCCGTTATCCAAACTCGACCCATGTGAGAAACGTCAAACAGTCCGGCAGCGTTTCGGACCGCTAGGTGTTCTTCGACGATGCCTTTGTACCAAACGGGCATTTCGAAACCCGAAAATTCAGTCATTTTGCCGTTATCTCTGTGATACTGGTACAGATGGGATCTTTTTGACAAGTTACTGAAAATACAATTCTCGTGCCTACTTAATTCGTTTTATCAATCAGATGATACGACATGTTGAATAGGTCAAAAACCCGGCTTCTTTTCTCGTTGTTCAAAAATCCGACGCTTAACATCATCCCGTTGAGCGCAAAGGTTCGCTTCGGGACATTTGATCTTGGTCAAGAAATATGGAACTCCCTCGACATGAATAATCTCGCGTTAGAGGACGGCGACATATACGTCGTATCAAGCAAATACGCAGCGATATCAGAGGGTCGGATGATCGAACTTTCGAAGATTGTTACGAGTGAAGAAGCAAGGGCACTGGCAGAAAAATACAGCTTGGAGCCTTCGCTAGCCCAATTGGTAATCGATGAATCTGATGTGATTTTCGGCGGCATCCCGGGATTCGTGCTAACTTTGGTCAATGATACACTAGCGCCGAATGCTGGAATAGACAAGAGCAATGTTCCCGATGGATGCGTCGTTTCGTACCCAAAGAATCCTTACGAGACGGCAAGATCTCTTCGAAACAATTTGATTAAACTGGCATATCTCCGCGGTGGGCGATCTTCGGTTAAAAACTTGGGAATTGTATTATCTGATAGCAGGGTAACTCCCACCCGGCTGGGAACCGTGGGGGTCGCGGTCTCATACTCCGGTATAAGACCCACGATCGATATGAGAGGCAAATCTGACCTCTGCGGTAATAGTCTGAAGGTCACCCTTAGAGCCACGGCTGACCAATTGGCTACAGCGGCTCAGCTGGTGATGGGTGAAGCGAATGAGGCGAGCCCAGTTGTGCTCATTCGAGGATTCCGGGAAGCTTTTGAGAAGCCGAGAAATGAATTCGAAGAGAAGACGACGATATCGCCAGATCAATGCCTAATTCTTCGAAGTCTGAAAAATTCCAATAATCCTTCAGTCTAGTTCACACTTTCGCAACTTCGATTGTAAAATCCGACGGAGATAGATTTTTTCCACAACCACGGCACCTGTTTTCGTTTGTCCTTATGACATCTTTTGGAGACCTCAGATCGAAACCCGAGTATAGAACTTCGCCGCATCCACCGCAAACAATTTCGAGTGGCATTTGAATTGAAACTCCGCCCGCTGGACATTTCTCGTCGATTTAAGGTAGACGTTTTCGGATCGTTCAGCTCGGGGTCATAATCTTTTACATTGAAAATTTCCTTGAAATCTTAGTGACAGAATCTTGGAGATCTCAATCAACAAATGAAGGATGAAAGGATTTTCGTGATCGCTGAGAAACCCGATGCAGCGAGAAAAATAGCCCATGCCATCTCAGACGTGGACGGAACGTTCGACAGTAGTGATGAGATTATCGACATCCCCAAAGCCTTCGATGGCAGACATTACGTTATTTGCTCAGCTTTTGGCCATCTCTACGAGCTGAATAGACTCCCAGGGAAAACGCGAGATTTTTCCTTCACTTGACATTGATTGGTTTCCGCGAAATACCTTAGGCAAAGACTCTTTCAGAAAGTATTCAAGAATTAGATTTTTGATTGAAAGAAGGATTAGAGCCATTTCTAGCGGCGCCGCTGGCGCATCGAAGATCGTGAACGCTTGCGACTTTGATCTAGAAGGCGAAACAATCGGTTTCAACATACTAGAATATGCCTGTCACGGGCACGAAAATACACTCTGGCGAGCAAAATTCTCGACTTTAACCTCGGATGAAATCCGCAATTCTTTTTCAACTTTACTTCCAACCGAACCAAATCTTGCTAAGGCGGGGCGAATGAGGCATCTTGCAGACTTTTTGTGGGGAGTAAATCTCTCCAGAGCCGTGACTGTCGCCTCTGAGCGCTCAGGTTCGAGCTCACTCAGAAATCTAACAATAGGACGGGTGCAGGGTCCTACTCTTTCGTTCGTAGTAGAACGAGAAATTGAGAAATTAACACACGTTCCTCGACCTTCTTGGTCAGTTACTTGCGTGCTTAGTAAAGCGGGAATCAAATTTAGTTCAAGATTTCTAGATTCTCCAATCCGTGGCTTCAAGAAGGCGAAGGAAGTCTATGATGCGGTAGCCTCCACGGGGTTTGCGAATGTAAAGAAAATTGAGAAAAAACTGGCGTCGATTCCTCCTAGGTACCCGTTCGACCTGGGAGAGTTGCAGAGGGAATCGTTTAGATTATTTGGTCTCTCGCCGAAACTCACACTTTCGATCGCTCAAAAATTGTACCAGGACGCCTTGACTTCTTATCCTCGCACAGACAGCCAAAAGTTACCAGAAAGAATCGGATTCTCAAGAATCTTTCAAAAGTTGTCATTGCTGAAAAATTATGCACCGTTGATATCGAAACTGCAATCAGATCCTAAGATGCGACCTTCTCCATGGGAGGGACCTGACGACGATCCGGCTCACCCCGCCATATTTCCAACCGGAGAGAGTCCGAAACAGGTGCTCACGGGTAATAAGTCAAAAGTATTCGATCTTATTGTCAGAAGATTCTGTAATGCATTTTCTCCTAATGCGACTCAGGAAAGATTGAGACTGATCTTCGACATCTCTTCATTTGATTTCGAGACGATAGGCGCTCGTTTACTGGAGCCAGGATGGACCGAATACTATCCCTTCGGATTGAACTCAACTGCGTCTTTGGATATTTCCCTCTCCGAAGGCGAAAAAGTCAAGGCAGAATCTGCCTTGTTGAACGAACATTATGATCAAAATCCGGACAGATTCACTGAGGGCTCTTTATTGTCGAAGATGGAGGAAGAAGAGATCGGGACAAAGGCGACAAGGGCAGAGACGATTGCAGTCCTAATCGACAGGAAATACTTGACAAAATCCAAAAGGGAATTAGTTCCCACCGAGACTGCAATCAATTTAATCGAGGTCTTGAGAGACAAATGCCCTGAAATAATCTCGGTTCAGATGACTAGAGAATTGGAGAAAAAACTAGATCTCATACGTTCGTCAAAGGGGGATGAATTAAGTTTCGTCGAAGATATGCTTGTCTCTCTTAGGAACGCGTTAGGTAGTCTACAGAAGTCCGAGATTCGGTTGAAAAATCTCAAATCAAACGGTAGGTCTCCGGGTGAGGAAAGAATACAATTGAGCATTTGCCCTCAATGCAAATTAGGAAGGCTTATTCTAAACACCTCGTCAAAGACAGGCAAGAGATTTATCAAATGCACGAACTTCGCGAGTGGTTGTAATGCTTCATCACCTGCTTTTCCGAGAGGGAAAATAACCCCCACAGGTGACGCTTGTTCAGTCTGCTTATGGCCAATGATTTCGGCGTCTGAAAATAATACTCGAGCGATCATCTTGTGCTCCAACTTTTTCTGCCGATCGAGATCGAGGTGAGATTTCGATTGAACGGGAACTGTAGTTTGTGCAAGAGAACTAAAATCTTAGACAAGACATATTGCAGTTACCACTATAGAGCATTCTCTGAGATCGAGGCTAGCTATCCTGATTGGAGATCTGCCTTCGAAAACATGAGCTGGGAAAGGTATTTAGAGACAATAATTCGGCTTAATGAAACCGGAGACTTTGCTAAGGAAGTCGCAAGAGAAGAATTGCGATTAAGGCGAATCCGTTAGACTACATCTGCTCGCAAAAACAGGTTCGAATATCATGGGGATTAAGAAAAGAGTACAGACCGCTACATCAAAGTTAACTTCGCGAGTGACACAAACTAGTATTGGCCGAAGGCTTTCCAACCCCGGCTCTACAACCTCTTTGAGAACCCGAGGAATAGAGTGGTTGTATTTACTTGCCCTGTATCTGCTGGTCGCCGGGGTCATTAACGCCATCGGCAACGCAGGTCAAGCGGGAATAAATCTGAATCCGATAGTCGCGAATCCCAACGCACAAAATGTCACCGAAACCATAATCATAATGTTCAGCTATATTGTTGGGTCTCTAGGAGCTTACGCCTTGTATCTTAGTGGTCGACAGACAATAAGGGCGCGTTCGGCCGAAATGTTCTTTGTGGGTGGAATCGTACTGATTGCTGTCTCAATGACCGTAGGCTACTACATTCTCTCGGTAAAGTAGCTCCATCTGGTTTCATTAGATCCAGGCTAGAAACTCAATAGATACGCTTCTTCTCTACTCTTCTGTTCTAGTTGAGGCCCCAATGCTTCCGCTCTAATTTCTATGTTAGGAAGATTGTTCTGAGTCTCCTTTGCTAAGAGAATCAGATCGCTCTTGAATTTGATCATTCTACCTCCGACAAGAGATTTCTCCCAAAATGTAGAATGATCTTTTCCGACTCTATGTCGAGCCTTGGCAACGTTCACTACAATGAGAGATTTTGAATAAAATCGAGATAACTGTTGTAGTATGGTAATCACGAGGGCAGACCTCTGATTTGCAATTTTAGTTTCACCTTCTGAGAAATTTCCAGCTATGACATTCTGAAGTGAGTTCAGTGAATCGAGTATCATTATTCCTCCTAATCGCATTTTTACTGATGCGATACTACTTACAAAATCCAGAGCATCATCTGAGGGTTGCATTACCTGTAGGTTATTTCCAAACGCTCTGCCATAATCAATTTCACCAATATTTTGCAGGGTAGAAGAAAATTGAAGATCATAGTCGATATACACTACTTCGGCGACGGTAAGAAAGACCTCAACGAGGCGCTTCATTAACGCCGGTTTTATTTTTGGATCTTCGAAAGCTAGGGTTATTGTTTGAGTCTTTGAAATGATTTCTCCTAGTAATTTATCTATGGTTGACAGTATTATCCCTTGTCCGATATCCTATCCTAGGATTGAGAAGTTCAGGACAGACATTCCTAGAGAATAATGTCAACTCTTAAAAGTTTGAATCTCGCCAAATTTTCTATCGCCTGTTGGGTGGGAAGAATAGGAGAAATCTTTGATTCCGGCCCCGAAGTTGGAGTGTCAACTTCTAATGGCAAGGCATATTTTCTAATTGCCTCCCTTCTCAAGAGGCTCGGGTTTCCTTTCGCAGATGTCTTGCCAAGACATCCGCAGATTCGCAATGATGGATCAGACAACGCAGTGCCTTATCTTGAGAGAAATATCAAGGTAATAATCACAACGAGGCGAGAGCGTCTTCAATTCTTCGGCCCCTCCATAATTTGCGTCGAGGACCTTGGAGACGATGTGGGAATTGCAAGAGCGAAAATTCTATCTTTTCTCTACCCTGCAAAGCCCCATGACTGGTTCATCATAGGAGTAGACCCAGGGAAGAGAACTGGCGTCGCCGCTTTCATAAATCATCGGGAGGTCGAGAGCAGCGTTGTCCACTCTCTCGACGAAACAATTGCACGAGTCTCTGCCCTTATAGATAATGCTCCTGATATTCAGAAAATAGTCAAGATTGGTTCCGGAAATATTCACTTGGCAAAGAAAATCGCCCAAATTCTCGATTCGAGGTATCACGATGAAATTCGGTTGCAACTTGTGAACGAAAGCGGCACTTCATCTTTGTCTAGGAAAAGGAGCAAATCCTACATGACTGGAACTCGGGACCAGAGAGCTGCGAAATTGATCGCCTTTCGAGACGGGCAGGACTACATCCGGGCTCAAGTCTAGTTGCGCATCAACCGTTTGGTCGTTTCGATATTCTCCTTGTCCTCGCCCTCGTAGTCTCGGGGAGTTTCCAAAACAAAGGGCAAATGATCTAGTTTTTCCGATCTCAGAATTGCCGTCATACCTGCGACACCAATGTTTCCCTTGCCGATACTTTCGTGGCGATCTAGACCTGAACCGATCTTTCCTTTGGAATCGTTCAGGTGGATGAGGAAAAGATTTGCGAGCCCGATAGAAGAATCGAATAGCTCTAGCGACTTTTTGACACCGGACGGCGCAGAAAGATCGTAACCAGACGCAAAAGCGTGACACGTGTCGAGACATACACCCATTCTCTTATTGTTCCGTATTCCTTCCAGCACTCTGCCTATAGTATCGAAATTTGAACCGACGCTGTTGGGATCGGCAGAATTCTCCAGCAGGAGACGAACCTCTACGCCTTCTGTTTCATCGATGGAATTCTTGCATGCAGCGACTATCCTTTCTGCCCCTGCTTCAATCGAAGTTTTCAAGTGGCTGCCAAAGTGAAGAACCAAGTTCTCAACACCCAGTTCTCCGCATCTTCTAATTTCTCTGATCAGGACTCGAACCGATTTTGAATAAAATTCATCCTCAGGGGATGACAGATTTGGGAGATAGGGCATATGAGCATGCACCTTGAATTTGGATTCCGAGATTTTCTTGCGATACGCTGAGACTTCATTCCCGTCCAAGGGAGATGCATCCCACCTACGAGGACTACAGGTAAAGATCTGAAATGTTCGAGAGCAGCCCAGTACAATTGCCCTATCTACGGAAAAGTCGAGCTTGCCCGAAATAGAAACGTGAATTCCCACCGGGTGAAGTAATTCTTGACTTGACACGCCAAACAGGATGTTCAACGTCTCTCAATCCGATTTAGCATTTTGGAACCGAATCGGTTTCCTCTAGCCCAGTCAAGCTTTAATACGGAATTCTGGAAGAAAAAAAGACACAACCTAGCGGGGTGGGGAAGCCAGGTTATCCCGGCGGGCTCATAATGTGACCTGTTCTTTTTTCGAAAAGGAAAGAGGTATTGTCATGAGATACCCGCAGAGCGGTGGTTCAAAAATAATAGCAGTTGATCTCTGCTTTACTGAGAGTCCACCCCCCGCTACTGTTGATGTAGCGACCGAACTGAATTACTCTTGAACCCTCGGCGCCAAATAGAAACGGATATATCCGTTACTATTCTCTCCAAGTTTGAAATCCATCCTTAACGGCATTTTGCTTGAATACTCGAAATCGATGGTGTCGGAAGCTGCGCCCGCGGACTTGGTTATCTTCAGAAGATACTCGATGCTGTACGTCGACTTGCTTTCCTTTTCTGATGAAAGATTAATGAGATCTCCTTTTCCAGCTTCGGCCTTTTCTAGCACGACGGAAGCCCTACCGGTGTCACCTTTTCCAGAAAATAGAACCCTGTCCTTCCCAGATTCTATCGAGATGTGGTTTGAAACAGCAGAAACATCATTCAGAACGCGATCGAAGGCTGGTTCCGTCGTCACAAACTTGGAATCGTACGTCAGCTTGGGCAGTGGAGTGTTGCTCTGGCTGGACTCTATCAGGTGAAGTTCAAATTCGCGTTTGTAACCATTGCTCAGTTTGACGCTCAGAGATTCTGACCCTTCTCTCGATATCTCAACCGAATCTTTGCCTTCCGCCCTCCGAATTAGTTTGGCGAAGTCATCCATTCGGACAGTAAATTTGTCAGGTTTATCGCAGGAAAATTTCTGGAAATCAGCGCTGGGCCAAAACAGATCAATCAACGCTACATGTGAAGGGTCCATGGCCCTGAAAGTGATTCCATCCGCAGTAACATCAAAAGTTGCCTCTTCCACGAGGGTTTGGATAGCAGATGTTACTGCTTTCCACTGGCTAGGAGACTGAGTTCTTGCAAGAAAACCTGTCGCTCTGCTTGATTCTTCCGTCAATTCTATGTCTAACTTCGGAAAGATGCAATTTCAGTAAAAATAGTTTATTCCGTCGGATTTCTAGCTATATTGTCGCCAAGTGTGAGCGCACTTTTCACATCTGAAGAACTGGGTCGGCGGTTCGTCACCGCTCCTCGTCTGCAAAAACCACCAGAAGGCCGTATTGTGACCACACTTTGGACACTCGACCTGGGTGGTCGGCATGGTCTTGATCTTGTCTTCTTTGTCTCCCAAGACCTTTATCGTGGACGAAGAATCCGTATCCACTTCCTCTGGAGTTGTTATGTTAGGTCCAGCAACTTGCGAGTACCCACATTTATCGCAGAGCAAAACCGGTCCATCTTTCTGAGGTTTGTACTTCAACCGGGTACCACACTTTGGACAGAATTTCATGGAGACCAACTATTCTTGAAAAGAGATTATTCAGAAAACCGTGAGTCGATATGGCTTTTTTTTGTAATTTAGATTACGTCGGGAGCCCGCGTTTTATGAACCTTGTTCGGTAGTAGATGAAGGGAACCCAACGGATTCAGTAGAGCTCTTCAGAAGGCGAATCAACTTTCCCGCGCACCTCATCATTTCCAGCGGGAGCCTGTGGAAAAATTTTCTTTGCAAGCTTCAGCAATTCAGCCACCCTTTCCTGAGAAAGTTTCAAAGCTTCCTCAAGAGCTTTTATCGGTTTGTTAGAGTCGGTACTGAGCTCGATCGTCAGCGTCTTAATCAAGGGATGTGGCGGGGCAACGCCAGCAAACTTTACGTGTTTTACATTCATCAGTTCTTTGTGAACGATATCGGCGATGCTGTAGTCCTCTTTTTCTATCAGGATCTGTACTGAACTTTGCCCTACCGGGTTGATTTTTAGATTCAAGGATAAGAATCAGCTAACGGCCTGCGTACCCTTTATATGTTTTCTTTGAACGGCTGACATCAAAATTCCAGAGGAGGTCTTATTTCACGCGTCAGATTGACTTCGCGAATTCTTGATAAAATCGTCCGAGAGCAACCTCTCGTCCACAAAGCCACATTCACGACACTTTACTCTATCCCTTCCCATTGCTATCACATTACCGCCGCAGTTGCTGCAGACGGTCTTGATGACTCCTGTCTTTGAATCGTCGAGAGCTAGATGATAAATCGAGTTTTTCGTACTGATCACTTTCGCCCTAATTGTATCTCCGGCCTTGATTGGGCTCGTCGTCCTTCTTCGCCGCTCATCCCTCATCGACAGCATACCACTCAGTTCTTTGTCACTCACTTCATCGTTCACGGCAATTATAGTGACTTGCACCATGGACGGCTGAGCACTGTCAACACGACCTATCACGTAATCTCCCACCTTGGGCATAGAGTCATCGGCGTTCCTCGAAGGTTTCACATTAATTACCCTGTTAACCATGTCTGGCTGTACATGCCCAACTACCGTTGATATGACAGAATCTCCCAAAGATATAGATCCAACTCCTGGTACAAATTCTTCTATTGTTGCAAGTTGGTCCCCCGGTATAGCTTCACGGGATTTTTCTTTCTGATTATTTTTTTCCATTGTAAAACACTCTGTTTCTACGTATTACTAAAGCCAATGTTTCCTCTCGAACATCTCCATGTTTATCTCTTTGCCTGCAAGTAGACTGAGCAGCGCATCGGTCTGAGGAACGCTCAAGACAGGTTTTCCAAAAGTATAACCGTCAACGCTTATCCTAGGGCACCCTGTCTGAACGAACGCCTCGATGTCGGTCATCGAATTGATTCTTTCAGAAGTGATTTCACGGAGGGCGATGAGCTGAACTCTTTTGCCGAACGATTCGAGATCTTTCTTCAACCTAACTGATTGGTCTGTCATAATTTGTCCTTCTTTCAAACCTATTATCACTCCGAAGGAATTCGCGTCCCTGGCGTTATAGACAGATAGAACAGCTTTTTTCAGTCGCTCTTGGGCGACCTTGCTGATGTCGATAACTTCATTCTGGTATGGATCAAGCATGAACGTAGGTTTACCAGTGGAAAGACTCAGCCCTATTGCGTGAAACATGCTTGGACCAAGCAAAAGCATGGCATCGACTTTATCTCTAATATTGAATGCTGGATAGAACTCGCAGCCAAATATCTGTCCATCGTGGAGCTGTCCCATTCCCTTGCCGATCAGGGCTGATATACCATTTGTCTCTAAAATCTCCGAGACCCGTTTAAGTTCCGCCACATGTTGCGCAAAAGTGGCTAGCCCCGCACTTCGAAAGCCAAGATTCTTGAGGGACTCGCAGGCCTTATTCGCAACGACCTCGAACGAAATATCGTCAACTGCATCTATCGAATAGGTGATCTTGCCGAACTTCTTAATCGTGACGTTATGCCCGACATGGAAAGCAATGTCGGCTCCCAATCTTTGAGCATCCAAATCGACAGTGTCACACGAGCCGTACGTTGGATCGGCTATCACAATCGCCTGCAGACCATAGGCGGCTTCGAGTTCTTGAGCAATCTTTCTCGTCTCGCGTAGAAGACCGTCCGGCGCGTTGAAGACAATCCTCTTAGGATGTTGCTCCTGAAGTATGACTTCAATTTCACCTCTATCGATTCTAATCGTCAAACATTCCATCTACTTTGAAGAGCTGAGCTAACTCAAATATCTAATGCGAATCCAAAACCGTAACATCGAAGCGCAGATTGATCTAACAATAATGCACAATCCTAGATAAACGAAACTGCCCGGGAAATGGGGCAGGGCCGTTCTAGTTCGCGACTGCTATTGCGCTTTCATTCTTTTGAAGGGGCTCAACAATGACCTGCGTAACCATTGGCAGTTTAGTAGACGCACTTCTCATAGCTTCCTTTGCCTTTACCAGATTTTCTTTCTTGATATAAAGTTCCAAAATAACAGAGCCCGGCATGACCCTAGCTGCCAGCCCCATTGGCTTTCCCCAGGCCTTTCGCATACCTTCCTGCAAACGATCTGCACCAGCAGTTGCAATCATCCTGTTTTCCCTAAGAATAACGTGGGGGTAAACTTTGACCCTCAGAAAATATGCAGTCTCTCCGATGGGGGTCAATTTCTTATTCGCAGCAACCCTTGCCGCTTCCAAAGCATTGTGTCTAATCTGAACTTTTTCTGTGCTAACGAGCTTCAGAATGTAATCATAATCAGGACTGGCTTGACCAGTGCTGAACCTTGCAATTTTTGAATTCGGGGCGCCAGGAGAATACACTTTGCTTGTAAGAGGCATCCCGCTTGTCAGGCGGTAGTTCTTTCCTTTCAACAGAAATTCGCAAAAAAACAATTTCCCAGCAGGGTACTTAACGTTACCCGTCCGCTGATAATCCGACTAGCCGATGGATTCAATATTGGCCGTCGGCTCGGTCTTGGGCTCTGGTACTTTTTCGATGGACATGAGAACGGTGCTCTCAGTAACAGTAAACCGAGGAACTATGGAAACGTTGGTCTGGAACATGCTCGTGAGCATTGACTCTAGCGCGATGGACCACTTGCTGCCGTAGTTGTGCCTCAAAGTGATCACGAACTCTGTTTCGCCAGAAGTGCTATGATAGTTCGCCCATCTCATGTAATCACAGAGGATGGTCTCGACGAATCTAATGCATGTTTTGAGATCATTTTTCTGGCCAGTAAATAGTATCAGATCCTTTGGAAATCGCTTGCCGCTTTCAATAGCTAGTGAGCGGATAGTCTCGTCGTCGAAAGAATTGATTGCTCTTAAGAAGTCTTGAACCGAAAGAACAAGGGTCCCAAAATCTTGCAGGTAGCGATCAAAATTAACCCACTTTCTCAGGATTTGGTTAGTCAGATTGTTAACACTCGTTCCACGACGAGCACTCTCAATTTCGAGCGATTCCAGAACATCGGCGTCGAGTCTGAACGATTTTGTCTGAGTAGGCGCCTTGGACAAGATATTGTCCGAATGTGACCTGATCACTATTTAAGTCAAGATGCGTGAATCAAAGGAGATCGTTCGAATTCGAAGCTGACCGCGTTGCGTGAAGTATTGTATTGATTCCGGATCAGAAATTCCTCTGCATTCTTTCATACGCACAGCTATCTACAATCGAAATAGTCAGAGTCAAAGACTCCGGCAATTTCGATTTTGAAATACTGGAAAGTACAAGAGATTCTCTATTGCTTCAATGCAGCCGGGAAACTGGAAAAGCGCTGGCAAAGAAATTAGGCGGAGTATTCAAGGTAGCCAGAGTTTGCGGAAATTCATTGGAGGAATTGACTAGAGCTCTCCCGCTCCCCGAGAGTCCCAAATTCAATTGGACAATTTCCAGTTACGGTTGCGACCTCGACACATATGAGGATGCCAAAGTCTCCATTTCGGATTTTCTTAAAAGCGAATCACTCGGAAAGTCGAGATTTCTCAAGTCAGATGAGGAAGGCGATGTAAGGGAGCTGAGATTGTCCGATCTGGTCAAAAGTGTTATTGCAAAAAACGATTCAAGGGTGCGTGGTCTCGATATCATAGTTGATTGTCGCTTTTCGAGACCTCAATACGGATATACCGAATTTACTTCAGATATCGAAGGATTCGGGGAGAGAGATTTTGGACGCCCGTATCAAGACCCCACTGTAACGCTTGGACCTCGGCTCGCTCGCGTTCTGGTAAACCTTTGTGGTTTGAGTAAGGGAAGGACTATCCTCGATCCATTCTGCGGTCTCGGAACAATACTTCAGGAAGCGATGATCGCTGGTTATAATGCCGTAGGCATCGAGTTATCGGGCCAAGGCGTTATCAAGTGTCGAAAGAACCTGGAATGGATGAAAAAGCAATTTCAGATTTCTCCCAAGCTGTCCTACTATGTCACGCGAGCGGACACATCAAGAATCGAAAAGGAGAACATCCCGAAAATCGATGCGATTGCGACAGAACCCATTCTGATTCCAAAGTTGGAGAAAAATCCGACAGCAGGTGAGGCGGGTCAAATCGTTCGCACTGCCAAGGAAAATTACGAAGACGCATTTAGAGCGTTCTCCAGAATTCTCGAAAAAAACGGCAAAGTCTCGATTGTTGTACCTGAGGTAGTTGACGACAGAGGACGGGGACACAGCATGGACCTTGAATCGATGAGCGATCTCGGTTTTGCGGTCTTCCATCCTCAAGTAACCGGAGTGAACGTGGAGAATCCGTGCGCCGTGCCGACGACCAAGAAGAAAATTATTCGCCGCAAAGTCTATCTTATGACGCTCGTTTAGAGAGCCTTTTTATCTTCGAGGTAGCTTTAGACGCCAGTCCCATGAGCAGGTAAAGCTCCCTGAGTGAAGGCTCTCCTCTATTAAACATCCTCTGCAATGTTTCTTGCAGAAGTTTGGATTTGAATTCTTTGAATTCGGCTTCTTCCGCAAGTTTCTGGAAAAGTAACACCACCCGGTCTCTTTCTTTCCTCGTCGCAAGAGCGGCGGATCCATTCCATTTCGGCTGACTTTGTCTCAGTCCAGTGTTAAGACTGGATCGTCTTTGTGTGATTGTGAATATGTAAAAAATGATGGCTGCAGCATGAGACACGTTAAGCGTGTTATAGTTGGAGTGCGTTCGTATTGTCACGGTGTAATCGCAAGCCTTCAACTCTTCATTGGTCAATCCCGTGGTATCGCGACCAAAAATAAAGCAGGCATTTGAGCGAGGTCTAAGTCTTGAGACAACCGTCGCAGCACATTCTTCAACGCCCAGCGTCTTCCGGGTGATGTTCGATTTTCTCCTGCCTTCTATGGCGGTTGTTCCGATCAGCATTTTGTACTTTCGTTTCAATTTCTCAAGAGAGTGGACATACTGTAATCGGTCAATCAGCCATCGCCCGTGGGCTGCAAACAACCTTGCCTTTGAGAGATTCTCTTCATCCAACTTCTTGCTAGATATAACGAGAAGATTTTGCATTCCAAAGTTTGCCATGGTTCTTGCAAGATACCCCAGATTAATCCCGAACTCTGGTTCGACTATCCCCACTGCAAAGCGGGATAGAGGAGCCTTCCCTTCTGCGTTTTTTCGGACTCTCTGGGACATTATTCAACAACCGTTCTCTCGATGCTTAATCAGATAAACGAACAACGACTCGAAAAATAATCTAGCCTCAGCGATCTTGGTAGCCTGCAGTCCCCTATTCATGCAAAAATCTTCAAGCTCTTCTATCGAATCCTCGCTCGAAACGACCATGGCAATTCTCCCCTCTGGTTTCAACACCTCAAGCGCACTAGAAAGAAATTCCAATGGAATTTCCATCCCGTTTCGGCCTCCATCTGTCGTTCGATCTTTGATTCCTTCAGAAGGTACGTAAGGAGGATTGAACGCCACTAGGTCAAAACTCGAGGAACGAAAGCAACTAACCTTGTCGGCTATTACAAGTTGAACTACCGGGGAAAAACCACTTCGAATTTCTAGATTGATGTCGGTGCCGACAACAAGTCTGAATTTGTCCTTCACTCTGACCAGATTTCCGCCGTTTCCGGCTCCGATTTCGAGAAAGGAATCTGTGTCGTCCAGGGATGATACAGCATCGCCGAGTAGTCTAGAATCTTCCGCGTAAATGTAAGGGCGTCCGCTCACGACATACGCAGCTCAATTTGGGGCAAGATTTCTGAATACTCCAGAGGTGAAATGTTCTCTATTCTGGTAGAGAGAATCTCCGGAGAAAGATTACTCGAAGTTTCTACGGTAGAGAGCTTTTCACCGCCGAAGACAGGCGCCTACCACGGAAAGAAAAGAGTTGATCCAAAACGTGGATACTATTCTTGTTAAAGAAGGGCTGCTCCAAACGATCGTTCAGGGAGAGCCCGAGCACTTGGGATGCAACTCTTGGGGGAGGGTCAAAATCTGTTTTGCCGATGGGAAAGAGTTTTTGAATTTCAAAGCTTATCTGTGCCACTACCGATATGGCCCTGTAGGATGGAATGCCTGGATCTGAAACAAGTTTGTTTGCGAATTCCAACTGGACGATCACCACCGATCTTTTGAAGAATCTGCAGTTTAGAGCAAGCCATCTTACAAACCTCAAGGATTGGGAATAAGGTAGACTGGTGACGCAGATGTCGAACACTTCGTCCAATTCATGTTCGAAAGCGTCCCCTTTGACAACCTCCACGTTCTGATAAGTCGAAAGCGACTTCTTGGCAAACTCGTAGAAGTGATCGTCTATTTCGAAGCTCTTGACGAAGGCCGACTTTTCCGCCAACCGCCGCGTAAGTATTCCGAGGCCGGTCCCTATCTCAAGGACTCGTTCGCCACGAGAAAGATTACAGACCGCGACTAGCTTGTCAGCGGCAAGATCTGAAGCAAGCATGTGCTGACCAAGACTGATTCTCCTCCGCTTGGCTTTAGCAAGTTTCTTCTCCATCTCCCGAACAAAAGCTCCGAACATTAGTGATGGACAAAGATAGTTATCCTGGAACCGCCTGAAAGTTCTTCGACAATCCGCTTTGCCAGCAATTTGGCCGGATCGCGGATTCCGACGCGTCTTTCAAGATCTGCGAAACTATCAAACAGCTTCCTTTCTCTCTCCGAAACAATCTGTCTCATGAATGTCTTGCCGATTCCGGGTATTAGTTCCAGAGCGTGCAGTCTGGGAGTCAGGGGTTGCAACTCGTTGAAATAAGTGACGTACCTGGACTCATTTTCCGCAATCATCTTTTCCAGAACTGACTGTAGTTCATTTCGAGCTTCGGAAGTAAGCTCGTCGTAATTTAGCTTACCAAGAACGCTGACTATCTTCGTCCGGTTTTCTTTTCCAATCGCAATTTTTTCACCGACTATGAAATCCGATTCGGGGGTCGCGAGAATTTCAAGCAAGGTAAGTCGCTCCTCTCCAACTGCCTGAACTAGGGGACCTTCTCTTTCCTTAATGATGAAGGATTTTCCGCGGGGAATAAAATCAAGAGCGTATGCAAACTCCTCGTACTTCTTCGCGGCAGGCGTAGAAGCGTACAATTTTTCTCACACGATTCTTATCAATGTATACTGGATCGGAATTTTCAAAAAGTGTCTGAAAAACCCATCTTTCGATTGTGCGAATCGAGGTTAAATTTGAATTCCGAAACGTGGAGCTCGCTAATCGGACAAAATTTTCAGGATCTTTTCCACCGTTGCGGTAGGGATTAGTTTTCTCCAGCCAGAGGTGAACACTCTAAGCTCTTCTTGCGACTTTGGCAATACATTGACAAGTTCTGTGGCTTCTTCGGTTGTCAGAGAACATTCATCGATCAGCATCTTTCTCATCTTTTTAGCCTTCTCAGGTTCTTCCTTCGAGAACTTCAGCAGATAATCCATCGTTCGCTTCTGTATCTGATCGGTCTGCTCCGGGTCTATCTTGGAGAGTATCTCTCGCGCTTCAGAGATCGTTATTATCCGCGCCTTCTTTGCGGCGATCTGCTGTTGTGTCTGCTCAGTCACAATCGTCCAACTATTCCATTAACAACTAGAACTAGATCACGCGAGAGGACGAACATGCTCTAATCGAGCAACGACCGTCTTTCGGGTGTCTCCCACAGGTACGTCCAAGACCAGGCTCCGTCGTCTGATTTCTTCAACGCTTCCAACCGAGCCCTGAAATCGCCTGTGAGGCATACCCTTCGGCTGTCGAGAATCAACATCAATAACTACTCGATCTCCCACTTTATACTCTCGCAAAAACGCTCCGAGAGGAGACCTGGGCTTGCCCCTAAACATCGCCCTTGTCTTTCTCCTATAGCCACGCGACTTCGGCATAAACCAGTGACTCTCCGAACGAGTTCTTGCAGAAGCGCTTTAAATGCTTCTGTTACATCGTTTCTACTTATCTAAGATCGACGTGCCGACAAGAGACTACTGCTACAGGATCTGAAATTTCACCTTTTTTTGGAGGAGTTATTTGAATGGACGAGAAAAATGCCGCAGTGCTTTATTCGGGAGGCAAGGATAGCACGTATACAATCGAGAGGCTCAGAAATTCCGGATTCCAAATTTCTTGCCTAATAACTATGATCTCTGAGAACGCAGATAGCTACATGTTGCACACCTCGAACATCCATGCTGCTGACCTCTGTGCGAGAGCGCTCGAAATTCCTTGTGTCCTGGGGCACACAAAGGGTGAAAAAGAGAGCGAGTTATCTGACATCAAGAACACGATCGGTGAAGCGAGAAAGGAATTTGGATTCACACATCTCGGATCAGGGGCGTTGTGCAGCGGATATCAAAAATCCCGGCTGGATAGGATAGCAGAGGACATCGGCCTTATTTCTAAGGCCCCTCTCTGGGGTGTTGATCAGGTAACATACGTTTCCGAGATTGTGGAGAAAGGCTTCAATTTCATTCTCACTTCGGTTTCTGCAGCGGGATTGGATGACACTTGGCTTGGAAGGCCGATCGACAAACAAGCAGTAAGGGAACTTTTGAATCTCTCTTCAAAATATCGATTTAACCCCGCTCTTGAAGGCGGTGAAGGGGAGACGTTGGTCCTCGATTGTCCTCTATATCCGAGAAGCCGTATTGAAATCGGTGAATCTGTGAAGAAATGGAACGGCTACGAAGGAAAGCTTGAGATAAAAAAGGCGACGCTTGTCAGAAAGGATCGGATTCGTACAGGTCAAAATATTCCAGAGTCTTTCGAGATTTTTTAGAATATTACTTAGAATACCGATTCAGACCCTTTTCTTGAAACGGGCGATGTAATTGGCGACTCAACTCATCGAATCGATTCTACAAACTTAAATCAAAGTAACGACCAAGGATTTAGATTCCATGCTAGACAAACTGAGGGAAGGTTTTCAAAACGCTGTTAACAAGCTGATTGGATCTGCCTCGATCGATGAGAAGGAGATCAAGGAGTTCGTAAAGGACATCCAGCGGACGCTTCTATCTAGCGATGTTGACGTAAGGATAGTTCTCGAAATTTGCCAGAGAATTGAAAAAAGGGCCATTGAGGAAAAGCCCCCGCCAGGTCTTCCAAGGAAAGACCAGATCGTAAAAATACTGTACGACGAATTTGTGAGAATCCTCGGAGAGGGAGGAAAGCTCGATCTCCCCACGAACAGGCCGAACGTTATTCTCGTTGTCGGAATTCAGGGCAGTGGGAAGACGACGACTATTGGAAAACTGAGCAGGAATCTGGTAAAGAAAGGATATCGCGTTGGAGTCATCGCTGCAGACACTTTCAGGCCCGGGGCGGTGACCCAGTTGAAGACTATTTGCTCAGACATCAATGTTCCAGTCTTTTCAATCGATAATGAGAAAAACTCCGTGAAGGTTGCAAAAGTTGGAGTCGAGCATTTCCGTGAACAAAACTCGAATGTGATCATTGTCGATACTGCGGGTAGGCACAAGGAAGAGAAAGGTCTGCTTGATGAAATGAAACAGATCTCGGGAGCTGTTCATCCGGACTTTACTTTCTTGGTCTTAGACGGGACTATCGGGAAAGCCGCTTTTGGTCAGGCGTCCGCTTTCCATAACGCTGTGCCGGTTGGCGGGATAATAATCACCAAGCTCGACGGAGCAGCAAAGGGAGGTGGAGCTCTTGCGGCTGCGGCTGCCACCGGGGCGAAGATATTCTTTATCGGCAACGGCGAGCGCGTCGATGATTTGGAGGCATTCAACCCCACCAGGTTTGTCGGCCGTTTGTTGGGGATGGGAGACCTGCAGGCCCTGCTTGAAAGGGCAAAGGAACTGGAATCGGTTGCAGACGAGAAGCAGATCAAACGAATGATGTCCGGCAAATTGACGATGAACGACTTCCTACTTCAGATTGAATCAGTGAAGAAAATGGGCTCCCTCCGAAAGATACTCGAGTCATTACCGGGATTCTCTCAGGCTAACATGCCCACGGAGAACATTGAAGAAATCGAGGGAAAAATGAAGTACTGGCGAGCGATGATCCAAGCAATGACTCCGACGGAAAGGGAGGACCCCGATCTTCTGAATTCTCAGCGCATCAAGAGGATCGCGAGGGGAACGGGAGTCCCTGAGAGAGAGGTAAAGGATCTGCTCACAAGATACAAGCAGGCAAAATCGGTGATGAAGGCGAGTAAAGGCAGACAATTTAGAGCAATGATGAAACAGATGAACAGGCAGCAGTAATTCCATCTGAATATCCAAGTATTTGTTTCAGAGAATAATTCCGACTAATTTTTCTGTTAAAAGTGAATTGCAATCTAGCTCCCAATCGAAGAGTAAGTCGTAACCAAGGAATCGATAGAAAATGAAATCCGCAGTCCTCCAACAAGGAATTGTTCTTTGTAAATTCTGTCAGCAGAGGGACGGACTGAGATACGAGGCAGCGGTAGATCCGGGTTCCTGTTATGTTTGCGAAGGGATGATGACAGGTCTGAAGTCTCTTGCCGACGAAATCCTCATCAAACTGAAAGAGTTCGAATTCGAATCATTCTTGGTGGGTGCATCAGTTCCGCAGTCGATTTTGGATAGAGAAGACGAGTTGAGATCGCGGCTCAAGATCAAGGGTCGAGATGGTATCAAATCCCAGATCACCAAGGTACTGAGCAAGCGTGTCAAGCAGCACACGGGAAAGAGCGTCAACTATTCGCGACCGGACGTAACTATTTTGGCTTCAATGGTTGATAGGCAGATTACTGTCAATCCAAGATCGATATGGCTCAGTGGAAATTACACAAAGCTTGTTCGCGGTTTGCAGCAGAGGAGCTCGGTGTGCAATGTATGCAGTGGACTAGGTTGCGCGCAGTGCAATTACAGAGGCAAATCCGTCTTCAGTATTCAAGCGAAAATTACCGATTTTCTTGTCAAGAAATTTGACGCCGAAAGCTGCAATTTTGTCTGGCTGGGCAGTGAAGACGAAAACAGCCTTGTGGTCGGATCCGGGAGACCATTTTACGTCGAGGTGACGAGGCCGAAGAGGAGATCTGGATTGGCAGCTGATGGCACGTGCCGGCCGAAGGCCCAGGGCCACTGCGTTCAGGTCAAAAGAAATTCAAATCAAGAACCTAGAGATCCTAGACCGCAGGGTTACTTATGTTCCTCAATTCGAGATAAGTGCCAGGGTATACCTGAGAAGAAAACCAGAAGGATTGAGAATTGGAAATTCAGAGCTGGAAGATGTAAGGGAAAGATTCTCAAATGTGCATGTCAGCGTCAGGCTATCCAGAAAGTTCAGAACTGTACAAAGAGAAATTCAAAAAATCCGTGGTAGAGTTCTGGATGAAGGGGAAACAATCGAACTGGAGGTTCATTGTGACGGCGGGATACCCCTAAAGAAACTCGTACTGGGTCAGGACGGCACGGTTGAACCGAACCTTTCCCAGTTATTCGGCTCTTACGACATCGAGCGGGACAAGCCCTTTGATATTCTCGAAGTGAAAATAAAGCCGATTAGAAGGGAGAGCATTGGCTCATCCCACGAAAATGATGCGGATATTGAGAAGGATTTGTCAAAGTCTGATGCTAGAAGCCAGTACGATTAGGCAAAATTAGCCAAAATAATTTCCTGTCCCTTGGCTTGAAATTATGGAAACTCTTTGGTCGTTATTCGTTAAGATTTCAGTTCCCTCTGCCGCCTTTTGTAGAGCCTCATCATCGAAGTATGCAGCTGGCCCTGAGGTCTGGATGCACAACTCAGACGGCTCTTCCATACGCAAGAAAAAAGAGCAATTCCTTGCGCGCATCATCGGGAGAGTAACATAGCCGACAAGGTAATCTTAAATTGTTTGGAATATCCTAAGCTCCCTTTGACGCGAAATTTGATTCCGATTTCAAGAGATTCCGGGAATTTCGAGTCGAATCGAAATTCGAACCTTTGCGTTTATATGCATGCAAGTTGATCAATCGTATCTTTAGCTAGAGTTGGTGACTAGACGTTGTCCGTTAGTGCTCCCGAGAAGAACAGCAACACGGCTGAGGAAGAGGCCGCGGAAACTGAGACTATACTCTCGGAATCAAAGCGAGAATCGGAGCTAGAATCTTTCGCTCGAGAAATCCAAAGTCTGAGAGAAGAGCTTGAGCAGGAACGTCAGAGATCTTCAGATCTTGCAAATAGAATGCGTTATCTTCAGGCAGACATCGTGAATCTTCAGAGGCAGGCAGACAGAAGAGTTTCCGAAGTTAGAAACCAAGTAAAGTTGACCTGGCTACTAGAGATTATTACGATTAAGGAAGACTCTGGATCGAGCGGTTGGAGTTGCTCGCGAATCCGACAAAAAGTCCGGCCTGCTGGACGGGTTGATTCTGGTATCTTCTCGAATTGAGAATATTTTGAAGTTGGAAGATGTTAAGGTCATTCCCGCAAAGTTAGGCGGCAGATTCGATCCTAATCACCACGAGGCGTTGTCGTATCAAGAGTCGGAAACCAACGAACATGGTACAATCCTTGCAGTGATCAGTCCTGGATATTCAGTTGAGGGAAAAGTGATAAAGCCGGCAATGGTCGAGGTCGCGAAACAAAAGGAAAAGAAGGCTGGAGAGAATTCCAAAATCGTCGATTCCCGCTCAAAAGAAGTAGAAATTGAGGAAGCCGCGTCGAAAGAGAATCGCTAGCATTGCGAGTACTGTATGTATCTGGTGTAATTAAGAAACAAATTAGGTGAACAAGAAGAAATGGCAAAAATAATCGGAATAGATTTGGGGACGAGCAACTCTGCCGCGGCAGTGATGATGGGTGGCAGGCCTACGATAATCCCAAGCGCAGAAGGGACTTCAGTCGGCGGAAAAGCATTCCCGTCGTACGTGGCCTTCACAAAGGAGGGGCAGTTACTTGTTGGCGAGCCCGCGAGGAGACAGGCCGTGTCGAACCCGGAAGGGACCGTTATGGCGATCAAGAGGAAGATGGGGACCGACTATAAGGTCAGAATCTATGGGAAAGAGTACACGCCGCAACAAATTTCTGCTTTCATACTGCAAAAAATTAGGGCAGACGCAGAAGCATTCCTAGGTGAGAAGATCTCGCAGGCGGTCATCACCGTTCCTGCCTATTTCAACGACAATCAAAGGCAGGCGACTAAGGATGCGGGATCGATAGCCGGCCTCGAAGTTGTGAGAATAATCAACGAGCCGACGGCAGCCTCGCTGGCTTACGGATTGGATAAAGCAGGAAAAGAGCAGAAAATCATGGTTTTCGACCTCGGCGGAGGCACTCTTGATGTGACGATAATGGAGTTCGGCGGGGGTTTGTTCGAGGTCAAATCGACCAGCGGAGACACTCAACTCGGCGGTACCGATATGGATAACGTGTTGGTCGATTATATCGTTTCGCACTTCCGGGCGCAAAGTGGACTCGATTTGAGGAATGACCCCGTTGCTCTGCAAAGGGTTAGAGAAGCTGGAGAAAAGGCGAAGATCGAACTTTCGACAACTCCCACAACGGAGATCAATCTCCCATTCATCGCCGCGGATGCCTCGGGGCCGAAGAATCTTGCCCTAACTCTGACTAGATCTAAACTGGAAGAATTGATCAACCCGATAATTGAAAGGTGCAGGCATCCGACAATGCAGGCGTTGCAGGATGCAAAGCTCGAGCCGACTCAGGTCGACCGGATAATTCTCGTGGGTGGACCAACTAGAATGCCGATTGTCAGGAATTTCGTCGAGAAAATCATGGGCAAACCTGCTGAACGCGGAGTCGATCCGATGGAGTGTGTTGCCATGGGAGCGTCGATTCAGGCTGCGGTTCTCTCGGGAGAAGTTACCGATATCCTGCTACTTGACGTTACTCCGCTCTCACTGGGAGTCGAAACCATGGGAGGGATCCTGACTAAGATTATCGACAGGAATACTACGATCCCGACGAAGAAAAGCCAGATTTTCACAACAGCAGCAGATTTTCAGACAACCGTGACCATCCACGTCCTACAAGGCGAGAGGGCTATGGCTACGGACAACGTTTCTCTAGGTAATTTCAATCTAACAGGGATTCCACCAGCTCCGAGGGGTGTTCCACAGGTTGAGGTTGCTTTCGACATAGATGCAAACGGGATCCTGAACGTCTCCGCGAAAGACATGGCAACGGGTAAACAAGCTGGAATCGCCATAACCGCTTCGACAAAGCTATCCGACAAGGAAAAGGAGCGGATGGTCAAAGAAGCAGAGGAGTTCGCCGAATCCGACAAGAAGAAACGCGAGGAGGCTGAAATTAGAAACCAGGCCGACAGTCTTGTATACACGACCGAGAAAACAAAGTCAGATCTGAAGGACAAGATCCCTGCCGACCTGCTCGCAAAGCTGGACAACGCCTCGAAGGAGCTGAAAGATGCTATTGCAGGGACTGACACTGAGGTTATCAAGCAAAAGAGCGAGGCCTTGAGCAACGTGCTGAAGGAGATTGGAACGGTAGCCTACCAACAGGCTGCCGCTGCATCCGCGGCGTCTTCCACCTCTTCTGGCACAGGGACCTCGTCCCAATCAGCTGATGCAAGCGAACAGAAAGTCGTAGATGCCGAATACAAAGTGGACCAAGATTCTTCACAGAAGAAGGACTGAAAGAGAGAGGTAAGAATTGTCGTCGGAAAAAAGAGACTATTACGAGGTACTTGGCGTCCCAAAAGACGCGAGTAAAGATCAGCTCAAGAGCTCGTACCGCAAACTCGCAATGCAGTACCATCCCGATCGTAACAAGGCCGCTGGTGCGGAAGATCGGTTCAAGGAAATTTCAGAAGCATACGCAGTACTATCGGATGACGCGAAGAGGGCGCAGTACGATCGGTTCGGTCATGAAGGAATTCAGGGTAAATATTCCACCGAGGACATTTTCCGTACAGCCAACTTTGATGAGATACTACGAGATCTCGGATTCGGAGGATTCGGCGGATTTGGTGGAAGTATTTTTGACATGTTCTTCGGGAACATGACGGGGTCGGGCCGCGGGGCCCGACGTGGGGCGGATCTCAGATATGAGCTGGATTTTACGTTGGAACAGGTAGCAACCGGTCTCAACACAGAAATTGAAATTCCCCGTACGGAAAGATGTTCAGTTTGCAAAGGGAGCGGCGCGAGGCCCGGTAGCACGCCTCGAGTCTGCACCGAGTGTGGTGGCAGAGGCCAGGTCCAGAGAATTCAGCTCGTCTGGATTTGCACAATTTGTTCGGATCGAGACCTGTAGAGTCTGCAGAGGAAAGGGCGAAGTCCTCGATAACCCATGCAGAGATTGCAAGGGAAACGGGACTGTTCAAAAGACACGGAAAATAACCGTGAAAATCCCTCAGGGGATCGAAAACGAATCATCGCTTCGGTTGAGGGGCGAGGGTGATGCAGGCGAAAGTGGGACGTCCGCCGGAGACCTCTACGTGGTCTGCCACGTCTTGCCGCACAAGGTCTTCACTCGCGAGGAAGGAGATCTTCACTGTTCCGTTTCGCTTGACATGGCGAGCGCGGCTCTCGGGTCTACTATACAGGTTCCGACGATAGATGGTTCCGGCGCGGAGATTTCAATTCCAGCCGGAACTCAGAACGGAACGACCCTGAAACTGAAAGGGAAGGGAGTTCCCATTATGGGCAGTTCCAACAGGGGAAACGAACTAGTAACTGTTAACGTTATAGTTCCGATGAAACTCACGGAAAAGCAAAGAGAGACTTCTTAAGCAATTCAAACAGGTAGAAGACGAGAAGAAGAAAGGATTTTTCAAGTTCTAGAGTCTAGGCATTCTTCACTCTCATAATTTTCCTTCGTCCCAAAACTTGCCAATACTCGACTTCCGCACCTGATGCGATCTTGCTCTTAATTTCCGGATCAGTCGGGACGGGCACATCGATCGTCTCAAAGGTCTCGAGATCCATTATCTGAACATTATTCGGATCCGCAGAGACAACCTGGCCTGACTTTTTCTCAATCAGAGGCACTTCAACATTTGTGGAAACAGGGAGAACCAAACTTCTCTTGACGTTGTCAAAAACTCCAATTCCGACGACACGTGCCTTTGCCGCACCGTGTTTACCTGGCTTGCTCTTATCATATTCAACAATCCTGCATGCCTCACCATCAATGATAATGTAAGAGCCATCCTTCAGACTGCCAAGATCTACAGGCTTGCTCATTTACGCAACCGATGAAGCACGAGACTCGGTAGTTCTCTATTTAACGTTAATTATATCTAACCTTTCGAAACTTTTGGGATTAATGATAAATCGGTGGGTACTTTTTTTTCTGAATTTAGATCGATCGGAATAAGTTGAAAAAAATTGAGGTTGTTTTTCTGAAAGTCTCCAAGATTGCAATTATTTCAAAAGAAGGTCACGGCGAAGCCAAAGAAATAGCGAGGGACATTGCCGAACTTCTACTCGCGAGCGGAATGAGCGTCACGTGTTTTCCAAACTTACACATTAAGGGAGTGGATCACGTCAGAGCCGTGGAAGAGATCGGACAATCCAAGACCGATCTCGTCATCACCGTATCAGGCGATGGTACGATTCTAAGGTTGCTCCGACTACTTGACAGCACAATTCCATGTCTTTGCGTTAACGTGGGGGGCAGGGGAATCCTTGCGGAAATCAAGCCAGATCAAATCAAATTTGCCCTGAGAAAGATTGAGGAAGGAGACTACCACATAGAAAAAAGACTCCGAATATCTCCTTCTTTGGAGCACAAACTTTTGCCTCCCGCATTGAATGAGGTTCTCGTGATTAGGCGATCACTGTCAAAGACCCCGCTTTTCACAATCGACCTAGACCATGGATCTGTTTTTTCGCAGAGAATGGACGGGCTGCTGGTCAGCACTCCTACCGGTTCTACCGGACATGCTTATTCCTACGGTTCCCCATTTCTGGAGGGCTCTCTGCAGCTTTTCGCGATTACTCCGATCGCATCGATTAACAGGCTACCGGTAATAATTACTTCAATATCCAGAATCAGAGTTCTTGGAAATTATTCTCTGAACATTGTGATCGACGGGCAGGATTCATTTGGGATAGAGGCTGACACTTATGTTACATTCAAAAAACATGACAAGGAAGCTGTGTTTGTAAGATTTGATCGCGCCGGTCCTTTCAGGCAATTAAAAAACCTCGGTTTTCGATGAAAGAAGTCGCGATGAACTCTGTTATCAGCGAAAAGTTTGATAAGCTGTCGAAACTCTAATTATAATGTGCGCACGAAATTAGTCATCTCTGGCACCGAGTTTAGCACTTTTTCTGAGACCTTTATGTCTTGAGCGTTCTTCTGTATGTTAGTGTGAGTTATCAGAATCACTAGGGTTTTGAATTCTCCGAAATGTCTCAACAGTACCTCGTCTTGGACACTACTGCTTTTTACGCAGGAGTGCCGTATACGAATACGACGGAAAATCTTGTAACGACGCCAGACGTTATCAGCGAGGTTTCCAACGAAAGGACCAGAACTTTGATAGCCTTATCGAAGGTTAATGTCTGGCAGGCCACTCCCGACGCTTTGAAGAAGGTAAAGGAAGCTGCCAGAGATACCGGCGATAACAATCTATCAAAAGCAGATTTGAGCGTTCTAGCTCTCTGTCTTTCTATCGCAGCCGATGGTAATGATGCGATTCTTCTTTCCGATGATTTTGCAGTCGAGAACGTCGCATCAAAATTAGGAGTAAAGGCACGGCCACTTATGACCGGAGGCATTGCTACAGCGTCTGAATGGGTCTTTTTCTGTCCTGCCTGCGGTAAGAAATACAGCAAGCAAAGACCCGATTGCCTTGTGTGCGGGACGAAATTAGAAAAGCGTCTTATCAAGAAATAGCCTTCAAGCAAATCTTGGCCTCTAAAAGGACACGAACTTTAGAGTCGGACTCTTCATTCTGTTTCTCTTGCCAATGTTGAGGAGGAGAGCAGTTAGTCGCTCTATTTCTCCCGCCAGGCGCAGACTACCAAGGTAAAGGGGCCTCAATCCCTCAATGTCTCTAACTATAGCTGACACAGACTCGTACGTTCCCAAGTCGTCGGTGGAGACAAGAACGTCCGCCGAGATTTCTCTTTCTTTGTAAAGAATGCTAGCTGGTACAGTTTGAAAGGCTGCTGCAACCTTAACATTTGGGGGGACGATTGCACTGATTTTTTGTGCGAACGATTCGCCCGAAGGATCCTCATCGACGACGAACTCCTCCCCTTTTTTCGCAACGGCTGCGACCGCCGAAATTAGTACTTGGTTTCCCCGAAAGTCACTTGAAAGTCCGTTCACCGTCGCAAACGCATTTTCGTGCGGAACGGTCAGGAGCAAAACATCGCAGCTCCTGACAACTTCAAGATTCTCAGTAGGTTTGAGGCTTTGCCACAAGTAAGGGTGATTTTTTTCCCTTCGGATTGTTTCTACGGTAGATTGCGCCTTTTCCAGATTTCTTGATCCCAGCAATACGTCATTATTTTTAGCCAGATGTATTGCTAGAGCTGTTCCCAGATCTCCGGTACCTCCAATTATTCCGATCAGGGTCATGGTTGATTTCGACACCCTCCATCTGCCAATCTACTTTTTAGACCATGCGTGCCAGTGAAAGACTGTCCGGAGTCAACCACTGCCACCCAGAAGGCATAATTTCTTCGGATTAATGAAGTCAATTGGAAATCAGAATCCATTTCAGGTGTCGAAAAAGTGCCGATTTCACAGGGGCTGAAGGCCGGTCTGGCCGCAGGCGTGATCTATGGAGCTATGGTGGGACTACTCCATCTGGGTACTCTGGAAGCCTGCAGCTCGTCGCAAATCAGCTACATCTCGCAGCAGTTGATCAAGCTGAACGCTCCCGCCAACGTAACCGCGTCTGACCAGTTTGCCACTGATGTCCTTTACTTCCCGATGGTCTATGGTCTTTGGGCCCTCATCTATGGAGTGTTTTATGGAGCTTTATTTTCAGTCCTTTACTTTAAACTGCCTGGTTCATCTTCCAAGAAGAAGGCGATGACCCTTGGAATCCCAGTCTTTTTGGTAGGTATTTTCGCAGGACCGGCAGTTTTTTTCGTGTATCAGTGTAACCCTTCTTACATTCCGTTGATATCCCAGATCGCAGCACTGCCTGTCTCATTTGCATTTGGTTACGTTCTTGGATTATTTTACGACAGTTTTGGAAGACTCGCAAAGGAAGAGAAGGAAAATGAGAAAATGGGTAGGTTCAAGGCGAATCTTCGTGCGATTTTTGCTTGGACGTCTCGATTTCATATGAGAGCCGAGCAGTTACGACGTGCGCCGAAAGCGGATAACCTGAGATTGAGATCAGGTCATCAGCGAGCCTGTTGACCTCCTCGCTGAAGTGGCCCCTAGCGAAACCCCCCACTACCCAAACATATGAACTAATGCCCACCTCTCTGGCCAGATTCGCGACGAGCTCGTGCAAGTCTCGTTTGATCCCCACGACGCTCAGGCAAAATACTTTGGATGGATTAAGAGATTCGAGAAGTTTGCCCATTGGCTGACTATCTCTGTATTCAAACAGTTTCAGCTCATCTGGCCCGGCTTCGTTTCGGAGGATCTTTGACATCAGACCATTGAATCGGAGCTCCGTTCTCGGCAGACGCACTCCTTTCTTGACGATTATAATTTCCCCGTTTATGGTGCGGATTATGGGTCGTATCAGGTCCAACCAATAGGCGGGCGTGCTTACGATATCAAGTAAGGCAAAGTGGACAATGTCGGGTCTTCCCCTTTTCTCGCTATTGGGAATAGTTGCAATTATCTTGTGGTGGAAGTTGTCGTCCAGAATTTGTGATTGAGGAGGTACTCCAAATCTTGCTTCAACAATCTTGCAGGACTCATGACCCCAGAATCGCTTCGGGACCAATTCCAAAGATGCTTCCTCCAGAATGATTGCATGGGGATGCATTCAGGATTGCCGAATTCATGCCTCGCCAATAAAGCGTTTCTTGAGGAGTCACTAGAAAGAAATAGAAACGCTCCAATCATTTTCCGATATAGAGGAGGACCCGTATGGAAATGACTAGCGTTTTCGTTGAGGGACACGGTTGCTCTGCGAGTATGGCAGATACTGAGATCATTTCCGGAATGATTGAGAACGATGGTCTAAGAATAGTTGGAGACGAAAACGAGGCGGACGTCGCAATACTGGTGACTTGCTCCGTGAAGACGGTCACAGAGCAGAGGATGTTAAGCCGGATCCGTGCCCTGTCTAAAAATGGATCAAAGAAGGTGATTGTTGCGGGCTGTCTACCAAAAGCAGATCCTCAGAAGGTGATTGAGATCAATCAGAACTTGAGTATGATTGGACCCAACAATCTAGAGGAGATTATCCCTGCGATTCTTTCGGTTATGGGGGGACAGCGGACCGTTTCTTTGGAGCCAAGAAAGCTCGTAAAGCTGGGTCTACCGAGAAGCAGGTTGAACTCGGTTATCGGGATAGTTGAAATCTCGTCCGGTTGCTTGAGCAGCTGCACATTTTGTCAGGTCAAGCTAGTCAAGGGGACGGTTTTCAGTTATCCGGCGTTAGATATCATAAACGAGGTGAGATCTTTTGTCTCTCAGGGTGCGAAGGAAATTTGGCTGACTTCGACGGACAATGCTGCTTATGGCCGAGACTCAAAGACAAGTCTGCCTGCTCTCATCAGAAAGGTTGCTGCGGTTCCCGGAGATTTCAAAATTAGAGTCGGGATGATGAATCCATTGCTCACAAGGCGGGACTTGGAAGAAATCTTGGATTGCTTTGAACTCGACAAAGTTTTCAAATTTGCCCACCTCCCGGTTCAATCAGGAAGTAATCGAGTTTTGAGAGAAATGCAGAGGGGCTACGCTGTTTCAGATTTTGAATCGATGGTCTCTCGCTTGCGAGAGGAGATTCCCGATATCACCCTCAGTACGGATATGATCGTTGGATTTCCGTCAGAGACCGAAACCGAATTTGAAGAATCGATGGAGCTGCTGGTGAGAACAAGACCTGATGTTCTGAATTTATCAAGATTCGGTGCGAGACCAGGTACGAAAGCTGCTGTCATGGAAGATCAGATTGCATCGGATGAGGCAAGGAAAAGATCCGGTTTGATGACGACACTCTCAAGAAGAATACAGAACGAGGTTAATTCCCATTGGATCGGATGGAAGGGCAGGGTGATACTTGATGAGAGAGTCAAAGATGCGGTCGTCGGAAGAAACTATGCATACAAACCTTGCCTAATCCAGGATGGCAATTTCTCCGGTCAGGAACCAATTCTCGGATCGGAAGTTGAAGTTGAAGTTGTAGGATCGACCTCCTCAACCCTAAGGGCTAAAATTTCTCCGACAAGGACATAAACGAAACTTAGTTGACAAGAGCTACTAACTTAACTAATCATCGATAATAATATCTGATCTTTTTCGTAGGCAAAAATGAGTCTCCCATTTTGTCGCAACTAGATCTAAAACTGACAGATTTTCCGTACTCAGCTCCTGGTTATGGTCGCAAGGTCGCAGTCGTCTGCATCGGCAGTGCCGGATGTAAGATTGGGAATCAACTTTCTAAGGAAAGCAAACTTTTGGAACATTTTGTGTACATTACTTGCGACGATCATGATATTGCTAACATCACTAAAGGTGAGAGAATTCTAGTGGAGTTGGGCGCGAGCAGTAAGTCTACTCCTTTCAAATTGAGAGGTATTGCCTCAGGGAAGCTCCCACAGATTCGCCAGAATATTAGTGACAGCGACATCGTTTTCATAATCGCAGGCCTAGGTGGCACTGTTGGCTCCGCAATAGCTCCCATGATTGCCCAAGAAGCGAGTGCAAAAGGAGCGGTCACAGTCGCAATAATGGTTATGCCGTACAACTTTGAGAAATCAAAGCACTTCTTTGCAGGTAGCGCTCTAAAACAAGTCCGAAAACACGCTTCAGGTGTGGTTGTTATCGACAATGACGAATTGCTCCAGCAAGATCTCCCACTCATCGATGCATATGCCCTCGTTAACCAGAAGATCGCACTTGCTCTCAACAAACTTCTCGGTTCGACTGAGCAGCATGAATTCAGTATTGGCATGAACAATGTCGTGAATTTTGTAAAGACGAATTCCTACAGTGTGCTCTGTCTGGGAGATTCGATTTTGATCTCGGAGTATCGGCAGGCTGTGATTAACGCGGCGAGCCATTTCGACAAGACGGTCAATACAAGAGAAGCGTCCAAATCTTTGGTTCATCTTTGTACTGATAAGTCAATCACGATGAGTGAGTTGGTGACTTCAATCGGTGGTCTTTCAGGCGTCCTTGGATCAGGGACAATGCAGATAGAATATGGCCTTTCTGCAAACTCATCATCAATGTCGACAGCTATAATCATGGCAACGGGATTCTCCACGACAAAGTTCGACTCGTACGATCCGGTTGATCAGGCACTAGGCCGTGCAGCAGTCAACTTGGACGACGATATTGATCAAGTTCTCGATTTCGACTCGCTTCTTTCCAACATCGAAATGAACTAATCGGCTAAAGAAAATCTACTTAAGAGAACGTTTTACTAGACACGTCCTGCCATCGAGAGGAAACTAGATACTCTCAAGATGATTCCTACTTGTCGAAACGTATTTCTGATTCTAAGACTAGGGACAAACTGAAAGATTGGATGAGGGAGAATTCTGTGTCCCCTGGCAATCTTGATGTTATCGACGTCGAAGCTGAGTTCGGTATGGACCTTACATTGAATGAAGCAATCCAGCTCGCGTTGCAAAAGTTTCCCGGTTTTTGGAAAAGTGAGTCGCTGTACGCAAATGGCAAACCTAAGCAGATTATCTTTGTGAAAGAATTGATCCAGAAGATTTCTGTTGGAAAGGTTCAAGTTACTTACCGCAAGTCTCCGAAGGTTGGAATGTATTATGTAATTGAAAACAGATTCAGACAAAAGTCCGATTCCGCAAAGATTCTGATCGAAATTTTACCGGACTGATCGAGTAAACGCATACGATCTTTCTGACGAGGAAGCCCAACTTGCCGGGATTGAAAGCACGGAAGAAATACGAGCTCTTTTTGAAAAGTGGTACGGGAGACCGTTGCCCTTACTCTTCCGCAATTGGTTTAGAGTCCGAGAGAACTAAGAAAGCCTAGTTCTTCGGTTTCTTTGCCTTCTTTGTGGCAGACTTCTTTGGCGACTTTTGCGGTCGCTTTTTAGGAGCATTCGGAGGGGCGACAGTTTTGGGTTCTTGAGCAACTGGGGCAACCGTCTTCTCCTCAGCGGCTGGTTCCGGCTTGACAGGCTCCTCTATTGGGGCTGCTATCTCTGTTTCCTTCTTTGCTTTCTTGGGAAGAGAGATTGTGACTACTCCATCTTCGTCTTTCTCCATTTTCACCGTTATTCTTCTGGGGGGTTTAGTAATTCCCCTCTTCCAAAGCTCTTCGTTAAGTTCGGTGTCTATCTTAATTTCTGAAGATTTCATATGATGTTCGGCGAATTCCCTGAGGATATTTACCGCCCTGCGTGTTCGTCGATGCCTGGCAGTTATCCACGCTCGCGACAAGGGAACCGTGTACACTCTTTCGAGTTCAATATCTTGATCTGACAATTCAACTTACCACTACTTTACTTTCAGCTTTTGTCGACGCCACTGACGCTGCTGAGGATGTGTTCTTACCTTCTGTTTTGTTTTCGCTATCACCCAAGTAGGGACGGGGTACGACTGTCGCCTGACTCGAAGCAACCGTTTCTTTACTCCTGAAGTTTTTTTGCTCAATACTACCTTCTCCTTCTTACTTCCAATTAATTTTGAATTCTTTTTTTGGTCTTTGCAACTGTCCCAACATCTGTTTAAGTTCCTCGTCGCTAATCTGATGCCTCAAACGACCCGAGCTTGCGAGTTGAAAGATCTGATTCTCTATGGATCCAGCAAGATCCGGCTTCACCATTCTCACGTTATTTAACCTCTCTCTAGCTTCTGCTGTAAATACAAGCCGCAACATCTGCTCCCGAGCTGCCTTGGATTGTCGCTCCTGGTCGACTGGTTGGCTGCCCGGAGAGTTGTCTTGGGGATTTTTCGGCGTGTCACTCAAACGATTCCGCTCCCCAGCATCATTTTAAAGAATCACTCGAAAGTTCACAGATATCGAGCCAGTTCGGGCTTTGTCTTAGCGAGTTCCTTCAATATCTCGGTGCTTTGCCTATCTAGAAGACTAACTCCTTTTCCAGTCAAGATTCGACCTTTTCTGCCGTGCTTTGCCACCAGTCCCGCGGCTTCGAGCTGTTGGATCGCCTTCCTAATTGCCGAACCACCAGCGTCGCGATGATGTCCAACATAATATCCAATTTCCTTTCTTCCGCCGTAGTCCGACTCTAATTGCGAAACTCCAATCGGTCCATGAATGTAGATTTTCCTCAAAAGAGATCCGCAACGGGCGTACCACCAGTCCTTCTCAATAGGTTGCCTAGAGGCGTGAGATCCAGTCTTTGCGTACGCAGTCCATTGAGGCTGGGTAACTTGGGATACATGCCTCAGGTGATCAGCAAGTTTAGAAATTAGCAAGTCCTGTGGAACTTCGTGAGCAGTAGTCATTTCAAATACAAACCTCTGATTTTGAAAGTTAAGGTAGAAGAGACCATTTTTTGAAGCTCTATATAAATCACGATACATGCATAAGATTTTTTCGGATGCCTTGATCGGGTCTAGAAGAGCCTTCGGTATACATTTCCGCACTTTAGGCAAGTGACGGTCAATGTTCTACGGTTCTTCTTGCTTAGACGATATCTAGAACTTCTAGGAGGTAGGATAAATGACTTGCACCTACGACAAAACAACAATCTATAACGACCTAGTCGGACATTAAATTTGGTAGATAATTTCCAGACTAGTTGGGCAGTTTTTTCGGAAAGTTCAGGATGGCTTTGGTTCTCTCTTTTCGCTATATCAAGAGCAGTTCTCATCTGTTGAGATGCGATTCTTCTCCTCTTTTGCTTAACGGATTCAAACAGACGTCGCTTATTCGAAGAGGGCAATCTATTACTGCCCTTTTTGCGATTTCGGAATCTTCTTCCAGTTCAAAATCATAGAGGTAGGATGTGAAGCCCTGTATTCGTCCAGTCTTCCGATTGAAGTATTCTTTGGTGAATCGATAACAGACTCTTTGTCACTCGACGCCGAAGTCGCGATCTCATTTAGGACACGCCCGTAAGCCTCAAGGTTTTCAACAGACTCTGTCTCTGTCGGTTCTACCATCAGAGCTTCCGCCACAATAAGAGGAAAGTACGTGGTCGGGGAGTGCATTCCCGAGTCAAGGATCGCTTTTGCCACATCACCTGCTGAGATCCCTGTTCTCTTTTTCAAGGGAGATGCACTAACCACAAACTCATGCTTTCGCGGAGTTTTCGGCGAGTAAGGAGTACTGAAGGCATCCTTGTTAAGCAACGATAGTAGGTAATTTGAAGCCAACACTGCTTGCTCTGATACAGACTTCAGACCGTCCCTACCAAGGCTCAGAATGTAGCAATAAGCTCTCAAAAGTACAGCAGAATTGCCGTAAAATGACTTGATATGTCCGATTGTTCGAGCAACCGAGTAATCCAATGTGTATTCATTGCCAATTTTCGAAATTAATGGTACTGGGAGGTACTCGCGAAGGTGCGACCTTACCCCGACGGGCCCCGCCCCAGGACCGCCTCCGCCATGAGGAGTCGCAAAAGTCTTGTGGACATTTATGTGCACTATGTCGAAACCCATATCCCCGGGTCGAGCACGTCCCAGTAGAGCGTTCATGTTGGCGCCATCGTAATACATCAGACCTTTTTTCTCATGCACGATTTTGGTGACTTCAACTATCTCTCTTTCAAAAATTCCCAGAGTGCTCGGAACGGTCAACATCATTCCTGCGGTCTTGTCTGAAATTACTTTCTTTACAGCTTCAAGAGTCACTATTCCTTCGTCCGACGAAGGTATTTTCACGACCTTGAATCCCGCCATAGCCGCACTTGCTGGATTGGTACCATGCGCGGAATCCGGAACGAGCATTTCGTCTTTCCCTTCAAGATTGTTATCTTTGAGATACTTGCGAATAATTAACGCGCCTACATATTCGCCCTGCGCTCCCGCCGCAGGTGCCAATGAAAAATAATCCATTCCGGAAATTTCCGAAAGCATTTGCTGTAGTTCATAGAATATCTCTAGGGTTCCTTGAACGGTCGATTCATGCTGATACGGATGAAGCATAGCCATTTTCGGATTACGCGCGATTCTTTGGGAAACTTTGGGATTGTATTTCATTGTACAACTGCCCAGGGGGTACATTCCTAGATCGATTGCAAAATTCATCTGAGAGAGTCTTACAAAATGACGAATTATCTCAGGTTCGGAGATTTCCGGCAACCTCGGGAGATCGTTTCGGATCATCTTTTCTGGAATCTGCTCATTCAGATTTTCAATTTGAGATCTCACAATTTTCTCAACAGGCGGAAGAGAATATCCTCGACGACCACTTCTGGAAAGCTCACTAAGAAGAGGCTCGTCCCAGACAGCTTGATGGAAAACCATTCCTTTCCTAAGCACCTACTTTTTCTTGCTCGATCGATTTGATCGTAGAAAGCAGTTGTTCGATGTCATCCACTCCGTGCAGTTCGCTGAATGAAAATAAGGAAACGTTTTGCAAATTATCATAGAATCTTCCTAGTGGCAGTCCTCCCAGAATATTGTGTTTGGCTAGCTCTTTTGACAGCTCAATCGAATCGGAAATCGTCTTGACGCTTAGTTCGCCGAAGAAATTGCCACTAAAATGGGGTACGGATAAACCTTCCTCGAGAAACCTCTTCCTGGCATAATGTGAATTGCCAAAGATACGTTCACCAATTTCTCGAATCCCATTTGGACCCATCGCGGAAAGATAGATGTTTACAGCCAGAGCGAATAACGCCTCATTAGTGCAAATATTGGATGTAGCATGTTCTCGCCTAATGTGCTGTTCCCGAGTTTGCAACACCATTGTATAGCCTCTTCTTGCCCCGTTTATCGAACGAGTCATGCCGATCAGCCTCCCAGGCATTTGCCTGAGCAAAGTTGAATCATCTCTCGTGGCAAAAATTCCCATCAACGGCCCCCCAAAATTCGGATAAAGACCAAGAGGTTGTCCGTCTCCAACTACTATATCTGCTCCATAAGCGCCAGGAGGAGTCAATACCCCAAGTGTGATAGGATTGACCCCCGCAATCAACAAAGCTCCCCTTTTATGACACCTCTCTGCAATTTCATTCAAAGAGTCCTCAATAACGCCAAGAAAATTCGGAACTTCTAGATAGACTGCACCAATGGAGTCATCCAATTGTCTGTTGAGCAAATTCATGTCAATAGTTCCGGAGTTTTGAAAGTTGATTCTTGACACCCGTATTCCTGCGGGTACGCAGTATGTTTCTAGAACACCAAGTCTCTCTGGAGAAGAACTCGAAGCGGCTAGAATTTTCATTCTACCGGTGACCCTTTGTGCCATCCTTCCGGCCTCACCTAAAGCGCTTCCCCAATCGTACATCGAGCTATTTGCAACTTCCATCCCTGTAGGCTCACAGATTTCGCTCTGATATTCGAAAAGTGCCTGAAGCATTCCCTGACTTATTTCTGGCTGGTAGGGAGTATACGCCGTGTAAAACTCGCCTCTTGACAAGATCTCGTCAATTATTGATGGGACGTGATGAACCCAGTTTCCTCCTCCAAGGAAGTTTAGAAACTCCGGCGCAGCATTGTTTCGCGATAATTTTTTGGAGACTAACTTTTCCAATTCGATTTCACTCATCGAATCCGGGATCTTTAGAGGTCTGTTAAGACGTACATTTTCTGGAATATCACTGAAAAGTTCGTCCAAAGAATTCAAACCAAGCCTGTCAAGCATGTAACGAGTGATTTCATCTTCCGAATTGGGAAGGAATTTGTGTACTACCAATTTCTCTCGAGGCTTCGATTTGAAAATTCTGGTTTGCAGATTTTATAGTGTTAACGCGTGATATTGTGACAACAAAACTAAACGGCGACGATTTTCAACACAGTCACAAAAAATAGCGAGAATCTATCTTTTCTCCCGAAAGTCTTTAAAACGGTTTTTGTGGTTCGAGTGCTTCACCGGAGTCTATAACTTTGCGCTTCAAGGCGTCGTTTTTGATGGCGCTCATTTTCATTATTTCACTCCTAGCTTTTGGTATGCTTGCCAATAGTTCTACTTCTCATGCCGCTTCGACGGCAACGAGTGGTTATTGGGTCAAGAACATCGTCACATTCAACACTTTTGGTCAATTCGAAGTAAATGAGACGCTTTATCAAACAACGAACAGCACATCGGGCCTTTCATCAGTAACCTTGGTATTCCCGTCGGCGTTTGCTGGCCACATCGTGGCAATGAGTCTCCACGGCATTACTGACAATAACACGGTTCAGGTGACCGAATCTACGAGTATTTCGAATAACAATACCGTCTCAATGGCACTTTCAGTTTCTCCTGGCCTGCAACCAGGATCGAATTCATCAATTAGCTTAGGGTTTTACGTGCTCAATACTTTTCAGTCAATCGCCGATGGTAATTACACAGCTCCAATTCTTTTTTCTCCGGGAGTTAGCATACCACTGGATAAGATCGTCACTTCGATAGTACTTCCCTATTTGACGACTCACATTGTTGACCCTACACCAATGCAAGAGGCTGGGTTTTCGCACACTGTCGGGACTAATGCGACCCTTGAGACTTGGGATTACAGCGGTCCTAACGTTTCGAATACAGTCAGAAGCGGTCAGGTGGAGATCTTCTCAACCCCAGACTCTTCCGGAGCATTGGATTTTACCTCCGCAAACAGACAGACTTTCTGTTGCCGCTAACGGGCAAGTAATAGTTACCGATACTCTGGATTTACGTAATCTCGGAGAGAACACAATCTACTCTCTTTCGTACTCGCCACTTACAAATGATTCAAGTCTGACTGCAGTTCCAACAAGTGAACCTCCATTGAGCAATCTCGCTTCAATTCCGATTAGCGGCGATGTTCTTGATCTAAATTCAACGGGACAAGCAATTCAACCTGACAGCTCTGCATCGCTCGTTTACCAATATCCTTTAGGGCAACAGTACTGGAACTATTCTAATGGTAACTATATTGTTTCCATTCCCACAACGACTCCTATCCAAGCTGTTTTCGACCAATATCAGATCACCTCATCGACCGTCCCAGGGATTGTAGTTTCTGGAAATCAGCTTTCCCTCAAAGGGTTCAATACTACCGAGATCCACGGGTCCTCGATTCTGACTTATAGAGTGGGAATTGCCTCAGCTTTCGGGTCTGCTTTGCCAATAGCCGGGTTGTTGTTTATTGCTGTATTCGTTGGAGCTGTGGTGTTTCGACCAAAACAAGAGTCGAAGGAAGATTCCTCAACAACTTTTGATTCGTTGACAAAGGCTTTTGAAGACAAAGTCTCGAACACGAACGAAATACTCTCGGAATTAAAAGCCAGGGGCACTTCAGTGTCTCGAAACGAGGTCATTGTCGCTAGATCTCGTATTGATGATTTCAGGATAAAGACGAATTCGAGGATTGGCACATTGCGAGCTCAGCTAGCGGATGCAAGCGTGACTGTGCAAAGCGATCTAAACGAAGTTCTTGCAAGCGATCGAGAATTTGACCGTGTTGTCAAAGACATTCTGAACAACTATGATCAGCTTCTTTCAAGAAAGATGAAAGAAGAGACATTCTCAAGACTACAGCAAAGCAACGAGCGTAGGCTGCAAAGCGTAATGAATTCTCTGTTGGATCAAATACACGATCTGAAAGAGGAATATGAAAGCGAGGGTTAGTCCTTCTCGAATTTTTTCAAGCAGTTTGAACTTAATCAATAAATAAACTAGTGCAAACTTTTCAGTTAATAACCGAAGGTATCCTGTCAATGCCATTAGGGAAGGAGCTACTTCGAGAACGATTCTCAGCCGATCCCGACAGGTATTATCGCGTGCGGCTATTTGATGAACTTGGGTTCTTGAGAAAGAAATGCCCTAAATGTGGTTTATTCTTCTGGACGCTCGACCAGAATAGAGTCCTTTGTGGTGACCCAACCTGCCAGCCGTACGAGTTCTTGGGAAATCCCGCCACTTCAAAAGCCTTTGATTATGTTACAGGTTGGAAGACGATTGAAAGATTCTTCAAGAAAAATGGACATGAATCAATCCCGAGATACCCTGTGGTTTGCAGGTGGAGGCCTGACCTTTATTTTACAATTGCTTCTATTGTAGATTTCCAAAGAATCGAATCGGGTAAAGTTGTATTCGATTTTCCAGCTAACCCTCTGGTCGTCCCACAAATGTGTCTACGATTTTCTGATATTGCCAATGTCGGCATTACAGGAAGACACCTGACTTCATTTTGCATGGTTGGCCAGCAAGCCGTGGCGAATTCAAAGGGTTACTGGAAGGATAAATGCATAGATCTTGATTTTGAATTACTCAATTCAGAATTCGGAATAAAGAAAGAGGAAATAGTATTCAAGGAGGACGTCTGGCTCGGCCCTGGCGCGTTCGGATACAGTCTCGAATACTTTGTAAGGGGTGCTGAATTGGGTAACGCGGTTTTTACTGCCTACGAAGGAACTCCTGAGAATTTCAAAGAATACGACGAGAAAATTATTGACATGGGGTTGGGATTTGACCGACTTGTCTGGCTGTCGCAAGGAACATTCAATTGTTATGAATCCGTTTTTCGAACGGTGCTTGACAAATTAAGGACTGAGAATGGACTCAGTATGGAAGTTGATCATTCTCTAGATGAGTACTTCCGGCTCGCTGGCTCTCTCGATATAGATCAATTCAAAGGAGTCGTTGAAGATTATTCAGATCTTGCAAGGCAACTCAAGATGCCCGAACCACTTTTCCGGTCTAAAATACGGCAAATTCAGGGTATCTATTCAATCGTCGACCATGCTAGGACTCTCCTGTTCGCAATTTCCGACGGTATGCTTCCAGGAAATGTGGGTGGCGGCTATAATCTTCGGGTTATTCTTAGAAGAGCTCTAGATTTCATAAACGAACTTGATCTGGATGTCGAAATTGATGATTTGGCTCGTTGGCATGCCGAATTTCTCAAACCAATATATCCCGAGTTGACGGAACACGAGGATGATGTCAGAACAATCCTTGAAGTTGAGAAGAAAAAATATTCAATCACGAAAGAGAGATCTTCGAAAGTAGTCGAAAATCTGCGAAAGAAAAACTCGAAACTCGGATCTGAGGAGCTCGTTCAACTTTATGATAGCGAAGGAATAACGCCTGAATTCCTTACTGCAAGCGGCCTCAAGATTACTATACCTCCAGATTTTTACAGCAAGATAACTTCCCGGCACATGGATGATCCGAAGGAATCAGAAATTGAATCAATAGAACGGGAAAAGGCGCAAGCATTTGAGCTAACGACGAGCTCTCCGACAGACCTGATCTTCTACCGAAACAGGGATCAATTTGATTTCAGCGCCAAAGTTCTTGAGATTGTTTCAAACGATTATGTCGTTCTTGATTCGACTGCTTTCTACGCGAGGGCAGGTGGTCAAGAGCCTGATCATGGAACAATAAATGATCTTTTTGTTGATGACGTTTTCAAAATCAAGAGCGTCGTTCTACACCATGTTCCCGAACTTTCAGGTCGAATTTCCGTTGGAGATCGGGTGGAGGGTAAAGTTGATTCAAGACGTCGCTCCCTTATAATGCGGCACCACACTGCCACTCACATAGTCAACGGATCCGCAAGGAAAATCTTGGGTCCGTGGGTTTGGCAACATTCAGCTTACAAAGATGAAAACATGGCGAGATTGGATATCACTCATTTTGCACATTTGTCTAGAGACCAAGCACTTGAAATCGAAAGAATGGCAAATGAGGTGGTCAGGCGTAACCTCCCAGTTGTGATAAAGTGGATGCCTCGATCGGTGGCTGAAAAAGAATACGGTTTTCGTCTATACCAGGGAGGAGCCGCGCCGGTAAGCGAACTCAGGGTTGTAAACATTGAGGGCTGGGACATTGAAGCCTGCGGTGGAACTCATTGTACCAGAACCGGAGACGTTGGTTTGATCAAGATCGTAAAATCGGAACGAGTTCAGGACGGTGTCGAGCGTTTGGAGTATGTTGCAGGCGAGGCGGCTGTAAATTTTGTTGAAAACCAAGAATCAATATTGGCTGTGGCTTCGTCAAAACTCGAAACACCGGTCGAAAAATTAACTGCTTCTATTTCGAGAGTGCAAAAGAACGAAGAAATTGCAAGAAGGACTTCTAAACAGCTAGCCAAGAAGCTGGCTGATCTCATGATCAACGAAATACCTCAACTTAGCATAAAACTTTCCAACGGTCTTGGCTACTATCTCTCCGCCTTTGAAGAGGGGCTCGATTCTGAATATCACACCATAGTGGGCGACCGATTGTCCAAGTCCAGTCCATCTTTGATTTATCTCTCCCTATTTGAAGAAAATTCTGGAGTCAGGTTAATCGTTTTCTGCGGGGAGGACGTCCAGAAGAAAGGAGTGAAAGCGGGATCTCTAGCGCGCGAGATTGCAAAGGCTCTAGGCGGTTCCGGGGGAGGAGATGCAAGATTCGCTCAAGGCGGAGCTGCCAAGAAACCCGAAGTATTGCCCGACTTTCAAGCGATTTTGTTATATCAAATCGAAGGCCAATCCTAACATTCTGCGTCAATTTACCTGAGGACTAGGTTGGACATGGACCGTGCTATTGAAGACAAATGGATTTCTAGGTGGCAAGAAAATAGAGTCTTCGAACCCGAGCGCAATCTTTCTAGAGAAAAGAAGATGGTCACGTTTCCTTTCCCCTACATGAACGGACCTCTCCATTTAGGGCACGGATTCACTGCAACCAGGGTAGATGTTTTTGCTCGGTACAAGCGAATGCAAGGTTACAACGTGTTATTTCCATGGGCTTGGCACTGGACAGGACAACCAATAGTAGCCGCTGCGGAGAGACTGTCCAAAGGTGACAGAGCAATGATCACCGAGTTTGTCGAAATTGACAAGGTGCCGAAGGAAGATCTGCCAAAGTTTTACGATCCAAAATTCATGGCCCAGTACTATACGGACTCTGGCAGGACTGCCTTACAGAGACTCGCACTTTCTATAGATTGGCGAAGAGAGTTTCACACAACTGATCTTGAACCGACCTTCAACAAATTCGTCCTATGGCAATATAACAAGCTGCGGCAGATGGGTTTTGTTACTCAGGGTACACATCCTGTTGTATGGTGTCCTAGAGATCAAAGTCCAACGGGTGATCATGATAGATTAGAAGGACAGGGAGTGCAATGGGAGGAATATACACTTGTTCTGTTTAAACTTGAAGGAGCCCATACTTTTCTGCCGGCTGCCACTTTCAGACCTGAGACAATCTTTGGGGTCACTAATCTCTGGATAAATCCCGATTCGGAATATTCTGAGATTTCAATTGATGGCGGCAGCAGCTGGATCGTGAGTGCTGAAGCTGCTGACAAGCTCAAAGATCAGCTCAGGGCAATTGTAATTCAGAGAAGTTTTCTAGGAAGCAAATTAATCGGGAAGAATGTTATCCATCCGCTCTACAGTGAAAAGACGCTTCCCATTTTTCCGGCGAAATTTGTCGAACCCAGCAATGGAACGGGTGTAGTATACAGCGTTCCGGCGCATGCACCGATGGACTATATCGCTTTGAAAGATTTGAAATCAAATTTTGATGAGCAAAGAAAATATCATCTGGATTCCAGCACTGTTCAGAAGGTCTCACCAGTTTCGCTGATCTCGGTAAAGGGAATGGGAGAATTTCCGGCACAAGAGATCGTCGATGAAATGCAAGTTAAAGATCAACTAGATCAAAAGGTTCATGACGCTACCGCGGTGCTTTACAAACGAGAATTCCATCAGGGAATTCTCATGGAAAACACTGGGAAATACAAAGGACGAAAAGTGGCAGAAGCCAAGCCTTTGATTATTCAGGATTTTAAGGAAAAGGGTCTCGCTGATTCCATGTATGATCTTCCTGAAAAAGTCGTTTGCAGGTGCCTTACAGTATGCCGTGTTAAAATCCTAGAGGATCAATGGTTCCTGAAGTATTCCGATCCTGAATGGAAAAAGCTAGCTCATGAATGCGTAGATAGTGCACAGATGTACCCTGAGAGCACGAGGCAATGGTTCCATGACGTAATCGACTGGATCAAAGATTGGCCATGTGCGAGAAGGGTTGGGCTAGGGACTCCTCTTCCGTGGTCTCCCGGCTGGATAGTTGAAACGCTAAGTGATTCTACGATTTACATGGCGTATTATACTATCAGGCCGCTTCTTGTCTCCAACAGTATTGAGCCAGAATCTCTAACGGATGATTTTTTCAATTACGTATTTCTTGGAGATGGAGACGCAAGAATGTTGTCCGGGAAGGTTCGCCTCGCGGCTCAATTAATTCAAGAGATGAGAAACGAGTTTCTCTATTGGTATCCGGTAAATTTGAGAAACTCTGCAAAGGAGCTGAATTCCAAATCACCTCATGTTTTTCGTGTTTCAGCACGTAGCTTTCTTTCCGCGTTCTCTTTGGCCGACTGGAATTTCCGCCAACGGAATGATGATGGTGGAAGGGGAGAAAATGAGCAAAAGCAAGGGAAATGTCATTACGCTCTCAAATGCCCTAGAAATTTACGGTGCAGATGCGCTCCGATCTGCTCTGATGGAAGGCGCTGAGGGTCTCGATGATATGGACTGGCGAGAGAAAAATGCAAGGGATGTTCAGGGAAAGATTAATGCTCTTCCAAGCTTTATCCGATCGATGTCGGAATCAGCCGCATCAAAGACCGACAGTATGGAGTCGATTGATCTGTGGCTCGAAAATCGAATCCAGAAGCACATAGGAAGTATATCCGCCAACTTAGATCTAATGAAGACAAAATCGGGATTTCAGGAAGTGTTTTACTCTTACTGGAATGACCTTCGTTACTATAATTCCCGTAGCGAAAACCGAAACGCAAAAGTCATTGAATACGCGATCGATTGCTGGATAAGCTTCTTGCTCCATTTATTCCCTATACAGTAGAGGAAATCTATCAGGAGCTGGGACGAGAAAAAATGGTGTGTGAGTCTAGTTTTCCACACGTAGAGCAGGTTCGAATGCATCCAGAATCTGAGTTATCCGAATCCTTACTTGAGAGATTGATCGAGGATTCAAACAACATTTTGAAACTAATGACATTAAAGCCCCGGTCTCTCTACATCTACTGCTCACCCGATTGGGCTTACGGTCTATTCGACCAACTGCTTGAGGGAAGAAAGACTAGCGAGAAAACAAGCGAAACTCTAAGGAAGTTCTTTTCGACTCATCCGGGTATAGACAAAAAGTTGGTTGCAAACACCCTGAACAGGCTGTCTAAGACGATCAATGAGCTTGGCGAGGATTTTCTTGAGAACTACAGAAAGTCAAAGCACCTAGATGAAAAATTGGCTTATGAGGCAGCTCAAAAATATCTCGGCAGTCGTTTAGGCGTTAGCGTCAACGTGCAGGGTAATGATGAGCAAAATATCTACGATCCAAAGAACAAAGTGTCTTTTGCCCTCCCATTCAAGCCTGCACTGTATTTTGAGTAAACCCGTCACGTCTAATTTTCTCGTAAAGATACAACTGCGCGTAACCCGCATTTATTCCAAATTTCTTTCTCATTATGTCACCGATCAAAAAATAATTCTTTAGGGTAAGAGATTTGGGAATTGTCTCCAATTCTATTTCACAAATTCGATTTACGTACTTCATTATCCATACGTCCAACGGAAATGCTTCAGTTTTGTGGAACGAATAAAGCAAGACACAATCCGCAACTTTGGGACCGACTCCAAAAGTCTTGCCAGAGGTCTTGCTCATCAATTCGTTGAGGGCCTTCTTGTAGGGCAAATCGCTTATTCGGTCGAGGTCTAGCGTTCCTTTCTCCACCTGTTCAGCGATGAACTTAACGTACCTCCAACGGAAACCTAACTTGCAAGAGAGCAGGTCATTTTTTTCTGCCTTTGACAGAGCACGCGCCGTGGGAAATGAGTAAAATTTTTCGGAAAGTCCTGACTCGATTCTTGCCCCAAAGCGCCTTGATAAGTTCTCGATCTTCTGTTTTATTGATGGAATGTTGCAATTAATTGAACACACGAAGGAGATAAGACACTCCCACGGATCTTGAGTCAACAATCTCAATCCAGAGAATTTTGATAGGGCAGACGAAAGGAATGAATCATCTGTCGGAAACGTCGAAAACGCTTGTCTTAGATCATCACGAATTGAAAAATATCGTTCTATTAATTCTGAGAAATTCGTGCTCGACCTGATGGTTCCCAGTAGAGTCGCAGAATGTCTTGAAACCTTGATCAAATTACCGCCAACGACACCAACCCACCGGTCGAGGGAATCATCCAAGCTCCTCCATCTGAACACCTGACCCGAATCCATTGTCGTGTTGGGACAAAGATTCGCGCCGGAGATATCTATCTGAGGATAAACCATTAATTATCAACATAAAGTTTTGATTAGATCAAACGAACTCTATTTGGGGGATTTCTTGGTCAGCAGAAGACCGCTCGGACAGAGCATCAATTTGTAAGGAACCGATTGTATTTGGATCCTGAAGAAGATGAATCATTTCACGGGGCAAGTCAATGGCTGCCGCATCGCACTGTAAAGCAATCGTCCTAGAGCTTATGAAACCTGATTTCCGAAATACCATCTCCATCGGATCCGTTAATTGCAGCTCTGAATTACCTGATCCGTAGAAAACAAAGTTGAGATGCTTCACTGTAATAGCGAGTCTTAACATGCCTCTGGACCTGATATGTTCAACTAATTTTCTTCGCAGATCTGCACACGCCTTGTCGGCTTCCACTCCGACAATACAATCAGCACGTCGCGAAATCTCAGAATCTTTTGTGATCTCTAGAGTATTTCGATGATTGCCAAGTACATTCCGATGGCCTCGAAATTGGACTATCTCTGACAAGACATCATTGTTGGAAATTGTGTTCACAGCTCGGTAGAATGAGACTTCCAAAAAGATTTTTATTTTCTTCCCTTGATCTTTTCCGATCGTCTGTAAGGTTTAAATTCACGGTTAAGACGATGTGATTTAGGTTTTCGAGTATGTTTCCCGCAGCTGCAGGTTATGACCGGGCCATCACTGTCTTTTCTCCAGATGGTCGTTTATATCAAGTTGAATATGCTATTGAAACAGTTCGTCGAGGCACTTTAGCCGTTGGTGTTAGGACAAAATACGGCGTTATTCTCGCGGTTGAAGAGAGGCCAAGAAAACTTCAAACTCCTGGTGAAACGCAAAAGATATTCCAAGTTGATGATCACTTGGGAGTTGCAGCAGCCGGTTATATTCCGGATGCTAGGGTTCAAGTTGATCAAGCCAGAATTGTCGCTCAAAGCAACAAATTAGTCTACGACGAGCCTGTTGATGTCGAATCCGTTGCAAAGCGACTATCGGATCAATGTCAGCAGTACACCCAGTATGCTGGTGTGAGGCCGTTTGGTGTGTCTTTGATCATCGCTGGAGTTGATTCTAATGGACCTCAGTTATTCTTGACGGATCCAAGCGGTACGTATGTCGGTTATTATGCTATTGCGATTGGGGCAGGTGCGGATCAGGTTGGCGAGTATTTGGAACAAAGATACAGAGAAGATATTTCCGTTGATGATGCCTTGACACTCGCTGTTGAATCGATTTACTTGGTCAGTGAAGACAAAATCGGAACTAGGCACATTAAGATGGCAGTAGTTCCAGTTGAAACAAAGCAAATGAGGCGTCTCACTGATTCTGAAATTGATGGCTATGCAGACAAGGCAAAGCAAAGGTCATCCAAGCAACCTCCTTCGTAATAAGCACGAATGTACGAGAAAAAGGCGATAATCCGTTCATGGCCCGAGAAGATCCTTGGGCTAAGGTTTTTACGAAGCTGTATTCGAGCAGTTAATTATCATACCGAGAACTGATCTGTTTTGTCTTCAAAATTTAGCATAGTGAGGCTGTCCACTGGCGGAGAGCATTTTGAGATTCTTGTTCACCCAGATCCTGCGCTCGATTTCAAATTCGGTCGGAATGTCGAAGTTTCACAGATAGTTGCTGTTGACGAAGTTTATTCAGACGCCAATAAAGGTTTGAGAGTTCCTGCCGAGAAACTAGCGAAGATTTTCAAGACAACCAACTTCCTACAGATCGCTGAAGTTATTTTGCGAAAAGGTGATATTAACTTGACTACGGATCAGAGGAGACGGTTGGTCGAGGAGAAGCGTAAGCAGATAGTAGTTGCGATTTCAAGGAATTACGTCGATCCAAGATCAGGTTTACCGCATCCTCCGCTGCGGATCGAGCAGGCAATGGCCGAAGTTAGAATTACGATAGATCCATTCAAGGATGTGGGGGAGCAGACGAAAAATGTGATAGATCAGCTAAGGGGAATTTTGCCTTTGAAGTCCGAGAGAATTAAGATGCTAATCAAGGTTCCCGCCCAGTACGCCTCGCAGTCTTTCGGAGCTTTGAAGGGGGTCGGCGATATAGTGAAGGAAGAATGGGGCGGTGATGGAGGCCTCACGGTCATAATAGAGATTCCTGCCGGAGTTCATTCTACTCTTCTGGATCGGCTCGGCTCTTTGTCAAAGGGAACCGCTCAAGCCTCTGTGCTTCGTTAGGTCAAAGTTAATCTACTGTAGAATTTAAAGTGAAAACTCGTGCCAGAGATAAAGAGAAAATACGTAATTCCGGGCGAGGTTGTCGCCCGAGGGAATGTGCGGGCCGACCTAAACGTGATGAGGGTCGATGATCAGCTAATAGCCACAAGGGTAGGAATGGCTGAGATTGGTCATGACGTTGTTCGAGTTATCGCGCTCTCGGGTCCTTATATTCCGAGAATAGACGATCTAGTCGTTGGTAAGATAATCGATTACAGTGCGTTCGCTTGGGAGGCGGACATTAATTCTTGTTTTTTTGGAATATTGCCTGCGGCGTCGGTTTTTGGAAGAGATTACTCGCCGGCAAAGGACTCTCTAACTGACAAGCTGAAGGTCGGCGACATGATCGCTTCGCGCGTTATCGCTTTTGACAGGACGAGAGATCCTTTACTTTCGATCTCAGGACCAGGCCTGGGAAGAATTCCAAGGGGCCAGGTAGTAAAAATCTCTCCCGCAAAAGTCCCGCGGCTTATTGGGAAGAAAGGCTCTATGATAAAGACTATTGAAGCGGGGACGAAATCTAGGATGTTAATTGGCCAAAATGGAGTTGTTGTCATAGTTGGCAGTCCGGATGATACTATTAGGGCGATTCGCGCCGTTAATCTTGTGGAGGAGGAGGCACATTCTCCAGATTTGACTGAACGAGTTCAAACTCTTCTTGGAATTACCGTAGAACCTCAGGCAGACGAATCGCATGAATCCACGACAGACGAATTAGGGCAAACGTCTGAAAGTTCTCAGGTGCAACCTGTAGAAGAACAGGGAGAGACGCACGAAATGGGAACTTCTGAAATGGAGAATCACGACCAGCCCGTCGAAGGTATGTAATTGCATCAATTCGGATAATAGCAGTTAGCTAAAGGAAGAAGCGTAGGAATCAAATTTAGGTGAAAAAAGTAAAATGGGAAAACAGGGTGGAGACAGTACTCGTCTCATTAGTGAACAAGGGGAACGCCTAGATGGCCGGAAAATCGACGAACTTCGGCCAATAAAGATAGAGGTCGGAATTTTGAAGAATGCTGACGGTTCAGCCTTCATTCAATTCGGGAAAAATAAGATCATGGTGGCTGTTTACGGACCCAAGGAAGTTCATCCGAAACATAGCGCGCTTCCGGACAGGAGCGTCCTAAGATGTAGGTATCACATGTCGCCTTTCTCGACAGACGAGAGAAAGAATCCGGCGCCCTCTAGGAGGGAAATAGAAATTTCGAAGGTAATTCGTGAAGCTCTTGAACCGGCGCTCATGCTAGAAGACTATCCGAGAACCGCAATCGATGTCTTCGTGGAAGTACTGCAATCAGATGGTGGTTCAAGGTGTGCCGGGATTTCGGCCGCTTCGGTGGCGCTTGCTGATGCCGGGATTAATATGAAAGACCTTGTATCAGCCTGTGCTGCGGGTAAGGTCGCAGGTCAAGTTGTTCTAGATGTCGATGACATTGAGGATAAAGAAGGACAGGCTGACTTGCCTATAGCAATCATGCCTTCCACAAACCAGGTCACATTGTTGCAACTTGACGGTCAATTGAACGAAGAGGAGTTCAACAAAGCTTTTGGTTGGGCTCTCGATGGTTGTAGAAAGGTCTACCAGCTTCAGAGGGAAGCGTTGATCGGAAGATACTTCGGAAAAAACGATAAAGCTTTGGAGGTCGAACAGTAATGTCGGCGGTAAAGAAAATCTTCGTTGTCGAGCAGCTTAGAAGAGCACAAATGAATGAGGTTCTAAGCAGAGGAATGAGGCTCGATGGTCGTGGACTCTCTGACATGAGAGAACTAACGATTGAAACAAACATAATCGAAAAGGCTGAAGGATCTGCCAGAGTCAAGCTTGGAAATACGGAACTCATAGCAGGGGTCAAAGTCAATCTCGGAACACCGTTTCCTGATACTCCCGACAAGGGGCTGCTTATTGTTAGTGCGGAAGTTCTTCCTCTTGCTTCGCCCTACGCTGAACCGGGACCGCCCGATGAGAGTACAATTGAACTCGCAAGAGTTTCGGACAGAGGCATTCGCGAATCTGGAATGATCGATGTTTCGAAATTAGTTCTTGTCGAGGGAAAGCACGTCTATGCAGTATTTGTCGACGTGAGTATTCTGAATGTGGATGGAAATCTTTTCGATGCGACTTCGTATGCTGTGGTCTCTTCTCTTCTGACAGCGAAAATTCCAAAGTACGTGCTTGATGAAAAAGGTCAACCGATGAAAACTGATGAGACGGTTCCGCTTCCGATTCAGACTGTCCCAGTGTCAGTAACCATGGCTCGTATTGGAGACCATCTGTTGGTTGATCCAACTTCAGAGGAAGAAGCGTTGATGGAGTCAAGGATTACTTTCGTTTCAGACGACCGAGGAAATATTTGCGCCGGACAAAAGGGAATGCCAGGGAGCCTTACTACTGAACAAGTATTGCAAGCCGCAAGTACCGCTAGACTTAAAGGATTAGAAACACGTTCTTTGATAAAGAAGGCTGCCTCCTATGCCTAAATCTTCTGAACATGGTAGCATGAAGGGACTCGGAGCCAAGTATGGCTCTACCGTAAGGAAGCGCTACGGACGAATAATGGGTAATCTCAAAAGGACGCGTAGATGCCCTTCATGTGGTTCGACTCGATTCAGAAGACAAAGTGCTGGAATTTGGGCTTGTTCGACCTGCGAATACAAGGTTGCAGGGGAAGCGTACAATATCTAATTCGTCTGAAAATTTCGGATGCCAGCTAGCAAGAAAAGTGGCTATTCTCGCAAATTTCACTCAAAGGTCCTTTTCGCGACTTTGAGCGTAGAAATCGTCGAGGATAAGAAAGTGACTGAAGCAATAGCTTCTGCTCTCTCTCCCGAAATTGTGAAGAACAGGAGATTCACTTTTGCTTTGAAATCCAAGAATAATGGAAGAACTATCTCGCTCAAGTTTGTCGCGTCGGATTTGGTGTCGCTACGAGCAGGGATGAATACAATTCTAAGATTGACTCTATCTGCTCTAAAGATCATTCATACAACTTCGTCTCTTAGCTAGAAACGAGTTAAACGGATATTTTTCACAGAAAGATTGATAGAGCAATTACACCCGCCCTTCTTCCGAAAAGAGAAGCAAGATGAGCACATCCAACGAAGTTCCACCTTGGCTTAGAGAGCAATTAGTTCGATTTGAGCAGCTTCAGCAAAATTTGCAGGCGATAATGCTTCAGAAACAACAAATTGACGTAGAGTCTTCCGAATTAGACAGAGCAATAACGGAGCTCAAGAAGGCGGCGGACTCCGATGCTGTATACAAGAGCGCTGGGAATATACTCGTCCGCGCCAAAAAGGATGAACTTTTGAAAGATCTTGAAGAACGGAAGGAACTAGCTGAATACGAGATCAACTGTTCTGGGAAAACAAGAGACCAGGGTTCGAGAAAACGTCAAGGACCTTCAGGCGAAAATAGAGGACGCTCTAAAGGGAAAGACTACTCCCACTGCTCAGTCGAGCTAATCTAGACCATTTCTAATTTTTGAGTTTCCAGAAGAGAATCTTAATGTCATGCTAGAAGAAGAGCGAACGAGCAGAACCTACGTCCAAAGTGCGATCAAGAAACAACTCGACTATTTGATTTCTAACAGAACCGTTAAATCGATTTTTTTTACTCATCGTCAAGCCGATCCCGATGCACTGTGCGCCGCTGGAGCATTGATTCTCCTGCTTCAGAGTTCCTATCCTGAGATTTCATTAGAGTGTACCATAGTTGCCCCTCAGGGTGTTAGTAATCTGGGGAAGAATGTCAGCTCGACATTGGGAATACAGTTTCAAGAGCGAATTGAAAAGTCATTAGTTCTAGAATCTGATCTAATTATCATAGTCGACGCAGGCGATTATCGCCTGTTGGAGCCATTCACAGAAGTGATAGCTCAAAGCTCAGCTAGGAAAATATTGGTGGACCATCACTTCTCAAGCCTTGACGACGAGGCGTGGGCTTACCTGAGCGATCGTATAGTGAGAAGCGATTCTACATCTACTTGCGAAATCATAGCACTGGGCTTTCCGAGTCATCTAATAACGAAAAAAATAGGAGACATTCTGCTGACGGGATTGTTATTTGATTCACAGCATTTGGGGATTGCCACTGAAAAAACTTTGGAAGCCGCGCTCACCCTGGTGAAGGCGGGTTCTGAAATTTCAGCATCGAAGAAAATACTCAGGTATAGGCCTGACAGATCGGAAATCTTGGGGAGGATGAAGGCGGCTCAACGGCTAGAGTACGATGAAGTAGCGGGGCGAGTCATCGCCAAGAGTCAGATTTCGAGCTATCACGCTGCTGTCGCTAGAATGCTTGTGGATATGGGGGCGGATGTTGGGATTGCTTTCGGAGATAGCAACGGCGAGGCAAGACTATCGGCTCGAAGCGCACAATCGTTCTTCAAGGAAACTGGGATCGATCTGGCCGTTGAAATGAAAAAGGTTGCAGATCACTACGACCTTGTAGGTGGCGGCCACTCAACTGCGGCTTCATTATCTGGTAAGATGGAGCCATCTGTTCTTGCAAATCATCTTGTTCAAAACTTGAAAGCTAGATTACTACAAAAATAGTCATTACAATAAATTTATTACACGATTTGATCCTTTTTTCTCAACTATGGGCCAAACCGACGAAGTCCAACAAATAACGACTCGGTCAAAAACTCAAACGATGACCGGAATCGCTCTTTTTTCTGCTCTTGCGCTTGTCTTGAATTTGGCTCATGTCCAAGTCCCCGCTCCCTATCTTTATTTTCTGATCTACGAGATTTGGGAAATTCCGATAGTGGCCTGTCTTCTAATTTTCGGGCTCTCTGCGAGCATTATCGCTTCGATCATTAATGCGATAGTGTTGGTACTGGTGAACCCCGGTGCTCTAGCGGCTGGTCCTCTCTACAATCTGATAGCTGTTACGGTTACTCTTATCGCAATTGCTCTGGGTCACAGAATCTCTTCGGGTATGAAAGTTTCGCTTTCGGTGGAGATAGCCTTCGCGACAGGCCTTGCTATCGTTATCAGAACTTCTGTGATGTCCATCGTGAATTACGGATTGTTGCCGTTTCCGCCACCGCTTGGATTTAGCACTCCGGATTCTTATGTAATTACGATTTTACCGTTAATTGCATTTTTTAATGCAACCCTCGCACTGTATACGGTTCCGTTGGGCTATGCTTCAGTGAAGGCGATCACCAAACGAATTCATTTCAAGATGGCGTATCCTCTACCGGAGTCTGTCGCCAAGAAATGATATGAGAATGGCATCACAAACTGATTTCTAATGAGCAAAAATGATTCAACTCTCAGCAACCAGCTGCTTCAATCTAACGAGTCCACTTTGGTGGTTGTGAAGAATCTCTCTTTTAGGTACGCTGGATCCAAAAATTTTGTTTTGGACAAAATAAACATCCAGATTGCCGAAAAAGAAATCGTATTGATTGCAGGTCATTCAGGTTCCGGCAAAAGTACGCTTCTGCGTGCAATCAATGGGCTGATTCCGCATCAGCACAACGGCGATTATTCAGGCGAGGTATTAATAGACGGCCTTTCAGTCGCTGGAACCAGCATGAGAGATCTCTCGGTTAGAGTCGGCTACATTTTTCAAAATCCGGAAAATCAAATTTTCATGTTTTCTGTAGAACGAGACATTGGATTTGGATTGGAAAATTTGGGCCTTCCCGCGGAGGAAATTCGGCAGCGGGTTGACTGGGCAATGGATCTTCTTCAAATTCGACATCTCGCTTTGAGAGCACCTCATGAGCTATCGGATGGCCAGAAACAAAGGGTTGCGATAGCTGGGGTCATCGCTATGAAACCCAAGATTCTAATTCTTGATGAGCCCACTTCGTTGCTTGATCCTTTTACCGCAAGCACGCTTGTTCAACAGATCCAGAAAATCCGAAACGAACTTGGGATCACGGTGCTAATTGTGGAACATAGGCTGGATCTCGTATCGAAAATCTGCGACAGAATTATTGTCATGGAAGAGGGTGCCGTTGTGATCGAAGGAATGACCAGAGATGTCCTTTCTGAGACTGAAATTTCTAGTTACGGCGTCACTGAGCCCACAATTGTAAAACTAGCGAAGAGACTCGGGATTAGCGGAAGCGACCTTCCTCTAGATTCATTGGAACTAAGAGCAAAGTTAGTTTCAAAATAATTCGATTGATTGTCTAGGGGAAAAAAGTGAATCAATATCGAAACAGGAAAATTAGGGAATGGAGTCCATCAAGTCCTCATACGAAGCGATCCAGTCCGTAGTCTCGTTCGAACATGTTGACTATAGTCATCCAAATGGAACGATTGCACTTCGAAAGGTCAGTTTCAACATCGTTCAGTCAGAACTTGTTGCAATACTCGGTGCTAATGGCGCGGGGAAAAGCACGCTGGTGAGGCACATTAACGGGCTCTTGAAGCCGACACACGGGAGAGTAAGAGTTTTCGGCCAAGATACCAAGTTTAGCACGCCAGCACTTTTGTCGCGAAGGGTCGGGATCGTATTTCAAAATCCGAACAACCAATTGTTCGCGCAGACTGTGACAAAAGAAATTGAATTCGCCTTGAAGAACTTCGGCTTTACAAATGATTTTCTGAAAAAGAGGATTGACTGGGCACTTGACACTTTCTCCCTGAGAGAATATGCAGAACGCTCTCCGATGGAACTAAGCGGCGGCGAAAAAAAGCGGCTGTGCTTCGCTCTAGTCCTTTCTTGGGATCCTGATATCTTGATTTTGGACGAACCAACCGTTGGTCAGGATTCTGAACAAAAAGAGAAACTGGATCAGATCATTAGACTTTTGTTGAGTCAAAAGAAGAACGTTATACTTGTAACCCACGACGTTGAATTTGTTTGGCCGCTCCAGCCGAGGACAATTTTGATGTCAAGCGGGGAGATTGTCGCAGATGGATCACCTCAAAACGTCTTATCCGACGAGATGCTGATGAAAAGGTCTAGCATCATATCGCCTCAGCTGATCGACTTTGCGAAGAAGATGGAGTGGTCGAAACCGTATCCCATTAACACGGAAGAGGCCGAGCAACGAATTCTAAGTTGATTTTTTAGGCGAAGAAAATTGCAGTGGATTGCTTCCGGATTCCTATTCGTCAGAGGAAAGACGTTCTATCATCGCTTGGATCCTAGGGTCAGACTATCGATTACGCTGAGCATTTTTACTGTTTCTCTCCTGAGTCACAGCATTATATTGCTGTTACTGTTGGTCGCTATAATTCTAGCGATTGTCTCCGCTGCCAAAATATTCCACCGATTTGCGAGGTCTATGATACTAACAGCCGCAATATCATTGGTCGCATTTGGATTGAATTATTATTTCAAACCGGGATCCCCGCACGACGCGGTAGTCTTCGGAATCCGATTGTTTGCCGTGATTTCCTCGACCTCCCTTTTTTTTCTCACCACTACCCCAGATGAACTTGAGCAGGTGATGAAGTGGTTCAGATTGCCTTCTGATTTTGTGATGATTTTTGTCATCGCGATTAGATTCGTACCAGTTTTGATGCTCGACGCACTCCAGATAATGGACGCACAGCGTTCAAGGGGATTGGAATTTGACAAGGGCAATTTCGTGAGGCGCCTCAGAAATTCGATACCCATCATTGTGCCGCTGATAGCAGTTGCTTTGAACAGAAGTCTAGATCTTGCAGAAGCAATGGATTCAAGGGCTTACGGAGCAACAAAAAGACCGACCTCACTTTACAGACCTGTCCTCTCAAAAAGTGATTATGTCATTCTAATAATTGTGGCGGCAGGATTAAGTCTTGGCATTTATGTTTCTATTTTCATTTCCTTAGTCTAACAAGCATGTTTAAGGAATGGCAAGATAAAACGAGTTGACTAGTTCACCTAAGATGCAACTTGACGCACGCGACAAGTGTTTACTCGCCAAAATCTATGCATTGCAATTTGTGAGTAAAGAGGAATCTTCGATTGATTTCCTGGCGGAGATGTTGTTGACCGATTCGTCTCACCTTAAAGAGGAACTTTCCAAGCTGGAAGAGAAAGGTCTTATCCGAAACACGAAGAGCAAGCCACAACTTACAGAATTAGGTAGAAACATGATTGTCGTCGTAATGGCAGGCGGTGCATTTGACATCATCCACCCAGGTCATCTTGAAACTCTCAAGCAGGCAAAGTCGCTCGGGGATGTCCTGGTTGTCTCTGTGGCTCGAGATTCGACTTATGAAAGAAACAAGAAACGCAAACCACAACACAGTGAAATTCTTCGGAAGGAGCTCGTTTCGGGCCTGAGGGTCGTAGATGTAGCCGTACTCGGGAGTGAGACCGATATTTTCGAGACTGTTATTTTATTGAGACCCGACATAATTGCCTTGGGGTACGACCAGTTTCATAGCGAAGCAAAGATTTCGGAAGAAATCCATAGACATGGATTATCCACCAGAGTGGTTAGACTCGGAACCTCGAATCCAAATATCAAGACTACTTCGATAGTTAACCAAAATCCAGAATCGTTAAGTGGCTTTTGAGTTTTCCAGAGAAATCGTCACTTTCAATTCATCTCCATCTTTTAGTTTGAATTGCTCTCGTAGATTCACCGGAGAAATTATCTCTAGAACTGAGTCGTCATGGGTTGTTCTTTCAATGATAAGAACTGCTCCTTCAACTTTTCCATTTAACAAGGCTCTGAAACATTCGGCTCCCCCAAAAGTTCGCTTTCCATCATTGAAACCGTCGATATGGATTCCTTTCAAGGATCCAAGATCACGGCGGATCTTTCTGTAAACTGGAGAGTCGAGGCGGAGGTTCATTGTCCCAGGGAACGGCTCAAAACCGAGTTTCGTGATGAACTGTTTCTTGTAGCCTTTCATGGAAATATAGTAAGCGCCTTCACCCAGACCCGAAAAAACTGTCCCAACTACGTTCAATTTTTCCTCTTCATTCCCAAATACCCTGGACAACGACGAGTACAGCATTGCTCCCGAAGAGACGCCCTTCTTCGTAAGTTTCACGTAAGTCTTTCCGCCACTCCTGATTCTCTCAATCATGCCTTCTCTTTCCATTTCCTCAAGGTGTTTCGAGGCTAGTTGTTGCGATTTTCCAAGTTTTTTTCCAAGTTCGGTTGTAGTTATGAATACTGGACGATCCTTCACTCCAAGCTCCAATAGCTCCAACAAGGTGGGTATGTACGAGGCTTTCAACAAAATTTCTCAGCTCCTCTCTTTCTGTTTCACAAGTTGAGGTAGAATCCAGATATTCAAGAATGGAGGTAGAATTGAATCACTAATTGTGTCACGTTCCTGTTTGCAACTAGCACGATAGAAATTAATCATATCTAGTTAGCTCGCCCTAGAATGCTGATCGAGCTGAATACCTAGTTGACTTACTGCATTGATCAGCTCGCGACGCCTGGCCTCTTCTGTGACAGTCCCACGGGTATCTTCAATTAGAATCCTCGCGACGTCAAGTTTTCTCTTTACTCCCTGGGCTACATGATCGTATGTGGAAAATGGTGATAGCAAAAGATAGAGTTGCTGCATTATGGAGAATAGTCTCTCGGCTTTTTCGAATTCTGCGACCCTTATTGTGTCGTAGACCATTCTCTTTAGTTCCCCTATCGTGTCAAGCAGTCCCAAAATGTATGAACTATTTTCAACCTTGAGTTGTTTTCTGGAAGGAATGTCATCGCCAGTTGAAAGTGCAAGAACAACGGAGCATTCTACGAGTTCCTGTTCGGATGGAATAATGTAGCGAACCATATCGGAACCAGCAATTTCTCGAAGATAGACCAATTTCCGCATCGCTTGCTTCTGAAGTTTTTTTGCTTCGTCAAACTTTGAATTGTGGATGCAAACAATTGATTTGGAAGAAAGAGAAATAACTTCCCTAGATTCCTTGATTAGTTGTTCACGCCGATTAACTGTGGTCTCAAAAAGCTTCTTAATTTCTGAGAGCGAGGTTTCTACTCCAGAGTAAATCATCCGATACTAATTACGAGACAGGTCGAACTTGATTTAATTGTTTAGCTCCGATCCCACTGATGCCTTGACCTGATTGGATTCTGATTCAACAATTTTATTTAACTTGAGGTTAGGCCCAGTGTCCATTATTCCTAATGTAGAGCGGCTTGATTATGGCAACAGAGAACGTACCAAAGTGGGTGGCAGAAGAAATTCGCAATGCTAAATTCGATCATGAAGAAGAGTGGTCGGGTTCCGGTTATATTCTTGATATTAATAAAGATGAAAAGAAGGTCGATGTCCAATTTTACGAAAAACTACCGGAGGGAAGATACATCGCGACGTTGGATTTGTCTCCAGAAATCATTGCCGACACTCTTGAACTGGGGATTGTGTACTTGTTCAAGTTCAAAGCTTCTAAAGCCACTCTTGACTCCAAGGTAGTTTCTTTTCTCAAAGAAAAATTCAGCCTCGACATGGACAGCATTTACAAGTTTGAGTTGTTGTCCGCTGAGAAACTCGATGCTGAGGCAGACGCTAGACCCGCTGCTCCATCTGAAGATGACGAAGAATAATAAGCAACCAAATCCGAGGGTCGGCGCGAAGATGACCAACTACACCCGAGGAAGAAGCAGGGAGTACGAAACCATGCACAGATTAAGAGCCGAAGGCTGGTTTTGCAGCCGTAGTGCAATGTCGCACGGCCCCGTGGATGTTTTTGCAGCAAAAGATGGCGTAGTTCGGTTGATACAGGTCAAAAGCGGATCATCCAGAATGAAAAAGGGGGATACAGAAATCCTGAGGTCATGGGGAGACGCTTATGATGGTATTGCCGAGGTCTGGTATTACAGGAAAAGGGGCAAGCTTCAGAAACTTGTTGTGAGGAAACAGAGAATAGCCAACGAGATTTCCGTCACTTCTTCCGTTCCTCCGGTTCCTCTTTGAGCCGTCTCACGACCTCCATCTTTTCGTGACATCTCTTACAAACTGGCTCCTTTTTTTGACTCGATAGCTCGAAAAAGTATGGCTCTTCGTTCTTGATTTCGTCACAAAAATAACATCTGAATTCCAAGTTTGCGGATACACGTGGCTGGGAGGTATCCTAACCCTATTCTCTTACGTAATATCCTTTTCCGTGCTGTGCTTCTTACACAATATCGGAAGTTTCAAAAAATCCTTTTCTTGAGAACCCAAGCTACAAGTCTCTCGACGATGTATTAGGCATTAGACCTTATTCTTGACCGACTCGGATAATCTATGATCTCTTCTAGCTTTTCCTTCTACATACCTTCTTTTTTCTTCCGGAGTTTCCGGAATGACCCTCGCGATCTGGGTGGGCTTGCCCGATTCATCAAGCGCAACAAAGGTTAGATATGATGAACCTGTATGGAGGATATTTCCAGTTTTCAAATCCCGGGTTTCGATCCTTACTCCGATTTCCATAGACGTGTTCCCAACATAGTTTACGCTGGCTTTCAAAATCAACAGATTCCCGATGTAGACTGGCTCGTAGAAACTCATTTGATCGACTGACGCAGTAACAGCATTTTTTCTCGAGTGAAGAACAGCTACTGAACCCGCAATCTCGTCCATCAGCTTCATTATCGTCCCGCCGTAGACATTACCTTGAATATTGGCGTCCTGGGGCATCATCAAATGAACACTTTCGAGAGCCGACTCTCGTACAGTTCGCGCCTCCCGTTCCGACAAGATATTTGATCCCAACAGTTTCTGGATTTTCTAACCGAGATGATTAAATCAGTTTTGATGTCTCTTTCAAATTGAGAAACTCAAGTTGGAAATTTCGACGAGCGGACTGTTGGAGGCAAGCGACAGAATTGCCGTTCCAACCGCAAAAATGAAAGAAATAGAAGACGATGGAGAACGATTAGGCATTTCCAAGAATTTGATGATGGAAAATGCGGGAAGCAGTGTTGCCGATTTCATTTTTCAGAATTCTGCTCAATTCAATCCCGTTAGAACGACCAGAACCAGGGTATTTCTTGTCGGCGGAACAGGCAACAATGGAGGCGACGCATTTGTTGTGGCTCGGCATTTGGCTTATTGGGATGATTCCTTCCAAGTTTCCGTGGCCCTGATTGGCTCAGAAGTTGATTTCAAAGGTGAATCAACGAAATCTAATTTCAATATACTCAAGAAATCACGTTCCGTCGAAGTATTAGTGATTGATTCGGAGGCGATGCTAACAATATTCAGCGATATTTTAAATCAAGCCCACATCGTCGTCATAGGGATTTTCGGAACGGGTTTTAGAGGCGAGGCCCGTGGACTCCAAAGGCAAGTAATAGAACTGATCAACAAGAAGGGTGGAGCGATCAAAATCAGCGTCGACATTCCTTCAGGGCTAGAGGCGGATTCGGGATTCGCAAGTACGGTCGTTCAATCCGACTACACTATTACGATGCATGCCCCCAAAGTAGGAATGTTCAAGGACGAGAGAGCAACACAAAGCTGTGGAAGAATCCTCATAGCAAATATTGGGATACCCGAATGAACGAATCCAAAATTCTTTTCGAACAGATACCCGTAGGTTCTTACAGGAATTTTTCTTATCTCTTGGCGGACAAAACTACTTCACGAGCCGTCATTTTTGATCCTGCGTGGGAAATCGAATCATTATGCTCGAGGTTGCGCAATAAGAATCTTCAACTTGAGTACATTATCAATACCCATGCGCACTTCGACCATATTCAAGGGAACCCCGAAATGAAGGAACGTACCGGCGCTAAAGTGATTATGCACGAATCATCTCTAGCAATGAAGGACATAGCCATTAGTGATGACTTCAAGCTTCCGATTGGAGATAAAATTACACTCAAATTCATCCACACGCCCGGACATTCTCCCGAAAGTATGTGCATCCAGGTAAACGACTTTGGGCTCATCACAGGTGACACTCTGTTTATCGGTGAGTGTGGAAGGGTAGATCTACCCGGCGGAGATGCAAATCTGCTTTTCGACAGTTTCGAAAAACTGCGCTCTTTGAACCGATCCCTGGTAGTTTATCCGGGACACGACTATGGTGACAAGCCAAGCTCGACCCTGGGAGAACAATTCGAAAAAAATTACACCCTGCAAAAGATGACTAGGGAAGAGTTCATAAAATTCATGAGCTCCCCTTAACGGAGAAGCGGGTCTGGCAGCTCCGCCTTTTCAAATGCTTCGGCCCTTAACCTACAAGAGAGGCACTTATTACAGGGCGTCTTGTCCGAGGTGTAGCAGCTCCATGTCAATTCAAACGGTACGTTCAAACGCGATCCTCAGCTTGATCACTTCACTCTTGTCAAGCTTCGCGAACGGCAGGATTACTTTCCCAGTTAGATCGCCGGTGAACCTCCCGATTGTTATAGTCCTGTTAAACGAATCAAAGAACTTCGGCGAGGAGTCGGGAAAGTTCTCCGAGTCGTTCTTATTGTGACCGCCTACGATATACCGAGCATTCGAAATCTCGGCGAACGAAGCCGCGATACCATAATAGATTACATTTCTGCAAGGAACATATGCACTTTGCGCCTTCGACAGCTTACTATTCCGGGTCTCCTTCTTGTTATCGTCAATTTCCTTCAGAAATTCAAGATCGATCCTTCGGTTTGAGCAATTTACGAAATCGGAGAGGGCTATGCAGGCCTGTATTTCTCGTTGACTCCTACGAAAATAGTCAAAGGTGAGAGTCTCTACTTCATGACCTTTATTTATCGACCAGAAGAGTGCTACTGCGGAATCTAGTCCACCAGACAGCATTACGATGCTTCTTGGTTTCATAATTCGGGCTCAAGCACTATTGATATCAGTTATTAGGTTTGACAATTCCCAATAGTACCCTGATCAAAGTATGCGATAATTGATCAGGATCAACCCAATTATATAGCGTCGCCAGAAACTTTCCGTAGACTAATTTGGAAAAGGAGACCTTACTGAAAGGAAAGAAAGCCCTCATTACTGGAGCAGGTAAAGGAATGGGCCGTTCGATCTCTCTAGCATACGCTGAAAATGGAGCTGAACTCTGCGTTGTGTCGCGCACTAAGAGCGACTTGGACGAGCTCGCTACAGAAATCAGATCCAAATGGGAATCAAGAATTGTAACTTTGCAAGGTGATGTCTCCGACCCGAAAAGTACTTCGATAGCGAGTGACGCAATAAGGCTCTTGGGTGGGGTCGATGTCCTCGTTTGCGCGGCGGGCTATCCGTTTCAGGACGAGCTCTGGAATAAGCCGCTTCACGAGCTGAATGATACTGATTTTGAGGAAGTCCTTAACGTCGACCTTCTTGGTTCATTTAGGTTTGCGAAAGGCGTGCTCCCGCTAATGGTTCAACAGAAGCATGGGGTCATCATACTCTTTTCATCGACGCCCGCGATTTCCGGATACAACAAGGGAGGGGTATACACAGTGGCAAAATCTGCCGTGAGGGGGCTAGTCAAGGAAATTGCGGCTGAGTACGGAGGGGACAATGTGAGGTCGTACGCAATAGCTCCCGGAAACATAAAGACGAGCGCGACGTTCGACAACCTTTCGGCACAAGAGCAGAAGATCTTGGCTCAAGAGTCGCCGATGAAGCGCTGGGGGGACCCGAGCGAGGTTGCGAATGTTTGCGTCGTTCTTGCTTCTGACAATATGAGCTTCGTAACCGGACAAACGATTGTTGTTGACGGTGGAACGGTTATGCTTTAGGCAAATATTTTTGGTTCGAAAAGTGACTTGACGTGATAGCTCGCGATAGGTTCGAAGATTATTCTGATATAGTCAAAATAGATCCTGCCGGACGCAAACGGCTGATACTCGACAGTCTTAACGCTGCCGTCGAAGCCGTCCTGCCCCAGAACTTGATGAAGAACAAGCTTTCTGTCAAAGCAACGCACATTCTTACAATACTTGGAGAAGAACTGGACTGGGATCTCAGAGAATTCGATAAACTGATCGTGGTTGGAGGTGGTAAGGCAAGTGGAGCAATGGCAGAGGAGCTTGAACGGCAGCTCCCTAAAGAAATTGAGTACTCTGGGGTAGTTAGTATCTTGGAAGGGACTTCTCACGATTTTCATACTCGAAAAATAACTTTACTCGAATCGAGCCATCCGATCCCGAGTGAAAAAAGCGTAAAGGCTACAACCAAAATAATGCAGGCTGTCAGTCAGGCCACCAAAGATTCGCTTGTCTTGTGCCTGATATCCGGAGGAGGTTCCTCCTTGATGGCGATACCGGCAAGGGGGATAACTCTCGATGACAAGATCAAGACGACCAGCCTTTTGCTGAAAAGCGGTGCAAGCATTGAGAAAATGAATTGTGTCCGCAAGCACTTGTCTTTGATCAAAGGTGGCCAGCTCGCCAAAAATGCGAATGGTGCGAAAATTCTCTCTTTGATTATTTCGGATATCGTGGGAAATCCCGTCGGATCGATTGCTTCGGGCCCGACTGCGCCCGACTCCACCACCTTCAAAGAAGCTCTTTCTATCTTGAAGGAATATGATTTGACGAATCTAGTTCCTGCTCGTGTTCTGCGCAGGTTGAGAGATGGAGCACAAGGCAAGATTCCGGAGACTCCCAAATCTCGAGATCCAATTTTTAGAAGGGTAACCAATTCCATTTTGGGCGACAATTCAGTCGCTTGCAAGGCTGCGATTGATGTCATCGAAAAAAACGGAAATTTCAGCCCGTATTATCTCGGCTCGGACATGCAAGGAGAGTCAAAAGATTTGGCAACCAATCTAGTCTCGTTCTTCCTGATGGTTAGGAAAGGGACTTATGAAGTCCATGGATTTGGGAAACCGAGCGCATTCATCTGGGGCGGAGAGACTACTGTAACTGTTCGAGGAATGGGAAAAGGAGGGAGAAATCAAGAGGAAGCGTTGAGCGCTCTCCGAAAGATAGGATCTGTTGAAGGTGTAACCGTCGCGTTCATGGGAACTGATGGAAAGGACGGCTTTTCTGACGCTGCGGGCGCGATAGTAGATTCGGAAGTAGACCTGATCGCTAAAAGGAAAAAACTGAATGCTGATGACTATTTGAGGGACAACGATTCAAATTCCTTTTTCAGGAAAGTGGCGAAGAGCTTGCTCATTACCGGTCCGACCGGGACCAACGTTGACGATATCGGATTGGCTTTAGTCCAGTAGCTCAACTTTTTCCTGTGTCGGGAACCCAGAAATACGTGTCTCGAAAATGAAACCGCGCAAAGGGACTATATTGAATCAACAATCCGGACCGAAGAAATCGCACAATGATCTTCACGGCATAATTGTTCCCATGGTCACGCCGTTCAAAGGAAAAAACATGGAGGAAATTGATCACGCGGCACTTTCGAAACTTACTAGCTACTTGTCCGATAATCAAGTGAATGCTCTGATGGTGAACGGGACATCCGGAGAATTCTTGATGCAAAGCCACGAGGAGAGAAAGGAGGCGGTTAGGACCGTCTCAAGAGCTGCTCACGGCAGAGTTCCCGTCATTGCCGGAATTTCGGAAGCATCTACAAAGAACGCGATAGAACTCGGTCAGAGTGCTGAAGAAGCTGGAGTAGATGCCGTAATTGCCACGGGACCGATGTATTACAAAACGACCGAGGATGGCTTGTTCAATCATTTCAGCGCAATAATTGAAAATGTGAAACTGCCGCTTATGATTTACAATATACCGTCATGGATAGGATACGGCGTTCAACCTGAAATTGTGAAGAAATTGGCCACTCGCCATCCCGGCAAAGTTTTCGGGGTCAAATTCACAACTAGTGACCTTGAACAATTCCTGGGCTATCTGCGAATCTTGAAGGGGGTCGTTCCAGTCACGATTGGATCTGATCCACTCATCCTTTCAGCCCTTGAATTGGGTGCGTCAGGAGCAACTGTGGGATGCGCGAATGTGCTGCCAGAAGAGACCTGCAGAATTTATGAATTTTTCAAGGATGGCAACTTCGAGCAGGCTAGGAAAGCTCAGGAAAAAATAGACGGATTCACTGAGATTCTCGGACTGGGAACTTTTCCAGCCGCCCTGAAGGAAGCTCTTCGATTCATAGGATTGGATTGCGGTGATGTTCGCCCACCACTTGTTCCACTAGATTCGAAACAAGCCAAAACGGTTCGACGATCGCTAATGTGGAAAAAGAAATTGAATTCCAATACAAATGACAGAAGCGAATAGGCATAAATGATGACCGAGTATCTTTCGGGAGCTGAGAGGGTAAGATTGCAAAAAGCCATAATCTTGATGGGGTCGAAAAGCGACTTGGAATTTTGTGAAAAAATAAAGGCCTCTCTTTCATCATATTCCATAGCCAGCGAGCTCTAGGGTCGCCTCTGCACACAGAACTCCCGAGTATCTCTTGAAATTGCTGCGCCAGTATTCTTCCAGCGGAGACGAAATAGTCGCGATCACTGTTGCTGGCCTTTCCGACGCGCTCTCTGGAGTAGTGGCCGCCCAGCGGCTGTTTCCGGTTATCGCGTGCCCTCCAGATCTTGACAAATATGATTTGATGAAGATATTTTCGTCGGCCTTTACTCCTTCGGACGTCCCGGTTGCTTTTGTGAACGATCCGTCAAAGGCTGCCAATTTTGTGGCTCAGATTTTTGCGTTGTCGAACTCTGAGCTGAAAAACAAGATCGCAATTATGACAAACGAGAAAAGGACTCAGCTGGAGAGAATCGATTCCGAGATCGTTCAAAAGAATGCAGCTTGAGAATAATTTCATTTTAGAGACATTAGTCGAAATATCGGGAGTTTGCTAGCTTTGACAGTAATGCTGCAATCTGAACTTCAAAATAAGAAACTTTTGAGGCGCGGAAAAGTCAGAGACGTTTACGACGAGGGTGACGAGCTTCTCATAGTCGCAACAGACAGGATTTCCGCCTTCGACAGAATAATGCCATTAGGAATTGAAGGCAAGGGGGTCGCTCTGACAAGCTTGTCTGAATTCTGGTTTTTGAAAACCAATCACATCTACAAGAACCACCTGATTGCAAGATTCGATGAACGCACCTTGAGAGTCAAAAAGGCCCAGAGAATCGACATTGAATGGATTGTTAGAGCCTACCTTTATGGCTCAGCTTGGAGAACGTATTCGAAAGGTGCCAGAGAAATTTCAGGGATAAAGCTTCCAGGCGGCTTGCAGCTGGCGGAGGAACTTCCGGAGATTATTCTTACACCTACCACGAAGAGCGACGAAGGACATGACGCGGAACTATCCAAAGACGAAGCGCTTCAAAGGAATCTGGTTACTCTTGACGAGTGGAACGAACTTGAAGAAGCGACTTACAGATTATTCGAATATTACAAGAGAGAAGCTTGGCTGAAGGGAATTATCATCCCGGATTTCAAGCTGGAGTATGGGCGGGTTAAGGACGAACTTATTCAGATTGACGAGCCTCCTACTCATGATTCTGGGAGATTCTGGGCGAAGGACAAGTACAAGATTGGTGAGAAACAGGAGAAACATTGCCTGGACAAGGAGTTTCTGCGCGATTTCTTGCTCAGGAAGAGATTCTCCGGAGAAGGCGATATCCCCGATCTTCCCGATCTTGTCCTGACTCAAATATCAAAGCGTTGCCAAGGTGCGTGGGAAGTGTTGTCCGGCGTGAGATCGGTCGAGTCTCTCGGTCTTCTGAGCGTAGATGAAGTAATTTCCAGATTAAGCGAGACTTGATGGAGCTCGCGATCAGTTATTGAAGAAAGCTACTTTCGATTCCGGGGAAAAAAAATTCCCGCAATTCTCGAAATTATTTTCCCCAACAGACTTTAGATATTCAGTTAGTGATCTCCTACCGTTTCTCTCAGAAGAGTTCTACGTCGAATACAAGGCTCGAGTCGAGGGTGCGCTCGCCAGTCAACTGTTCAAGAGCGGGATCTGCTCAAGAAAGGTCGCTGAAGAGATTGAGCTGGCGGCTAAGCAGGTGACCGCCGAAGAAGTCTACGTCGAGGAGCGCAAGATCAAGCACGACATTAGAGCTCTTGCAAATGTCATTCGGAATCGAGTTTCCGACGAGTCCAAACCATTTGTCCACCTGACCGCGACCTCATACGACATTGTGGATACCGCCAATGCCCTTCGTTTCAAGGACGCAATTTTCCACGTTGTGCTTCCTGACCTGCTGAAACTTGAATCCGTCCTTATCGAACTTACTTTGAAATATTCCAGCCTACCGCAGATAGGAAGAACGCACGGTCAGCACGCCGAACCGATAACCGTGGGCTTTTCGTTCGCATACTACGTTTCAAGACTCGGACAAAGAATTCTGAAAATTAGAGAATCGGCAAATAATCTCTCGGGAAAGTTCGCTGGGGCTGTCGGTGTTTACGGGCCCCTATCACTGATACTAAAAGATCCAGAATTATTTGAAACCCAACTACTTTCGTCACTCGGTTTGAAAGCTTCCGAAGTTTCTACTCAAATTGTCCAGCCCGAGCCAATAACGGATCTGATGCATTCCATCGTTTCCGCCTTCGGGGTAATAGCCAATTTCGCGAGGGACATGCGACATCTCCAGCGAAGCGAAATTTCCGAGATCTCTGAAGAGTTCTCCGCGGACCAGGTTGGTTCGTCGACGATGCCCCAAAAACGAAACCCGATAAACTTTGAGAATGTCGAGAGCATGTGGAAGAAATTCATGCCGCAGATGGTGACGGTCTACATGGATCAGATCTCGGAGCACCAACGGGACCTGACCAATTCTTCCTCCCAGCGCTATCTCCCGGAGCTCGTCGTCGCATTCGATTATTCCGTCAGACGATTGATCCGAACTTTGTGGGACGATAAGAAGGACAAATTGAAACTTACGGTCGATGAGAAGATGCTTCAGAAGAACTTGGCGCTCAGCGCCGACAAGATAGCATCGGAGCCTCTTTACATTCTACTTGCGGCCCGGGGCCACCCGGATGCTCATGAAACTGTTCGAAGACTGGTGCAGGAATCCATTGAGAAAAAGAAGAGTTTTCGAGACCTCATAAGAACGGATGCCAAACTCGCCAAGTACTACGACAAGATTCCCAGTTCGGGATGGGCTTTGGTAGACGATCCGGTAAAGTATCTTGGAATCTCCGAGGAAAAAGCCCGAAAGGTCGCTCGCTCGTGGAAGGCTCAGGTCTCAGCTCTTTCGAAAGAACTCAACAAATAGACTCCGAAATGAAAAGAGGCCGAAGTCATCGATGCTGTCTTGCATCGACCTATAGGTAGTATCAATTTCGAAAGTACAGTACCAGTACATTTTTTTAATAAAGGCATGAAAACTGATATTTGAACGACAGACTTCCTTGGTATATTCTGGATGCGCCTTGCAAGAAACACGACTATATTCGCAGAGACTCCCAAATGAATTCAGCGCGGTATTGAATTGAAGGCAAAGAAAGGTGAGCCGAAAAAACTCACTTACTCACGACTTGGCGTCGACAGGCACACTCGACAAGAATCTCAATTCAACATCCAGAGTGTACTCTCGGAACAGGCGGGATCATATAAATTCGGGAAAGTTGTGAGGCTCCCGTTTGGGACGCTTTTTCCCTCGCCATTAACTCCCGATTCATATTTTGACATGGAGATCGAAGGAGTGGGGACGAAAACCCTCCTCACTGAGCTGTCGGGCGATTATAGCACCATTGGAATAGACGGGGTCGCGATGGCGGTTAATGACGTGATCAGATCTGGAGCGGACTCAATATTGGTCAGCGATGCCGTACACATATCCAAATCTAATCCGGAGACGCTGCATTCGATAATCTCGGGAGTTCAAAACGCAGCGAAAATCGCAGGTTGCGCACTTGCTTCGGGCGAGACCGGAGACGTAGCCGAACTTCTCCACGATCGAATAAAAGGCGGGTCTCTTCCATTCGACCTGTTTGTCTCTTGTCTTGGGATCGTCAAAAAGGCCGATATCATCGGCGGGAATATTTCGCCGGGAGATAGAATCATAGGCCTCGAAAGTTCTGGTGTGCACTCCAACGGGCTTACTCTCGCAAGGAAGGTTCTACTTCTTGAATGGGGTGGTAAGTTCGACCCATATGATTCTCCCGACGACCTTGGCCGTCCGTTGATCGAGGAATTGATGGAGCCAACTCGAATTTACGTCAAGGAAATGAAGAGTCTAAGAGAAATCGCCAAAATCAAAGCCGCCGTTCACGTAACGGGCGACGGGCTTTCAAAGTTTCACAGATTACTGCAGTGGCAGTCTAAGGTTGGAAAATCCGGTTTAGGTTTGAGACTAAGGCTTTCAAGAAAACCAGCCATTTTCAAATTGATTATTGACACCGCCCGAGCCTCGGGCACGCCAATCTCCATTCCGGAGATGTTCAGGACGTTCAACATGGGATACGGTTTCGCAATCGTAATATCTCCAAAAGACGTCCCGCGTGCGCTTGATTCCTTAAATAATCTCTGCCCAGCAGAAGATATCGGTTACGTAACGACTGATGGAAAAATCTCGGTTGAAAGCGGCTTCACCGAGAAGGCTATTTTCTTATGATCTATTCGGAAATTAGTATCTTGTAATTGAAAATAAAGTGTTCAGTGTAATTGAGATTTAGAGCAACGATCGAAATTGGTCTGAAGAAAGACAGCGTAGACCCTGAATCAGAGACCGTGAAGAGAACCTTGCAGGACCTAAGCTTTCCAGTTACAAATGTCAGAGCTATGAAGGTCTATGAAATTACGATTGATTCGGGAACCAAGAAAGAAGCAGAGGTAATTGTTCGCAATATGTGTTCTAGGCTTCTCGTCAATCCCACGAAGGATAAATTCAGTCTTAAGGTAGAGCCCATTGGCAACCGCGCAGAGTCTTAAGCTGATCTCGCTAGACGAAAAAAAGGCGTACCAGCTCTGCCGCAAGCTGAATACTGGTCTCAGTCTGCCGGAGGTATCAGCGATCAGGACTTTCTTTAGGAAAGTGGGTCGCGATCCAACCGAAATCGAGCTTCAAACGATCGCTCAGACTTGGTCTGAACATTGTTTTCACAAGGTGTTCAAATCCAAAATCAAGATTGGTAAGGAAACGGTAGATGGTCTTTTCAAATCCTACATCAAGAGAGCCACCGAAGAAATCGGAGCGAGCTGGGTTGTTTCGGCATTTACTGACAATGCTGGATTAATAAAATTCGAAGAGACAATCTCTATCGCGGCGAAGGTCGAAACTCACAACCATCCCAGCGCGATCGAACCATTCGGAGGCGCGGCCACCGGGGTCGGCGGCGTGATACGGGACATTCTCGGAGTATTCGCGGAGCCAATCGCGATCACAGACACGTTATTTTTCGGCGATCTGAATTTTCCGTACGGGAAACTGCCAGGGAACATCAAGCACCCCCGCTACTTGCTCAGCGGCGTGGTATCGGGGGTCGGTGCATACGGAAACAACATGGGTATTCCGACCGTCAACGGCGGAATATATTTTGACGAAGCGTACACCGGTTACACTCTGGTCTTTTGCGGTTGCATTGGTCTTCTAAAAAATAGAAGCTATGCAAGGTCTGCAAAGCCGGGAGATGTGCTTGTCATCGCAGGGGCGAGAACTGGGAGAGATGGAATCCACGGAGTCAATTTTGCATCGGATAAGATCGAAGGAGACACCGACGCGCTGAGGTCTGCGGTTCAAATTCCCGATCCGATTGTCGAAGAGAAGCTGATGAGAGCCGTCCTTGAGATCGGGGATCGCAGGCTCGCATCTGCAATAACCGATCTGGGAGGAGGTGGGCTGTCGTCCGCGGTTTGCGAGATTGCAAGATCATTTGGTTTCGGCGCTGACGTGGACTTGGCAAGCGTACCCCTGAAGATCCGGGAGATTGAGCCGTGGGAAATCTGGATCTCAGAATCTCAGGAGAGAATGTTGCTTGTAATTCCAGAGCAGACCCTTGCAAAGGCGCTGTCAATTTTTGAAAGAGAGGAGATAGAAGCAGGCGCCATCGGAAAGCTGACTGATTCCGGCGAAATAGTGCTGAAAAATAGAACAGAAGATCTGGGAGAGTTAAACCTAGATTTTCTATTTTCTCCGCCGCTCCCCGAGCTTGAAGCGAGTTATCCACACACAAATAAGATCGGAACGGAAACTAGTGGTCTGGGGAAAATTAGGAACCTGAATCTCACCGAAGACCTGCTATCGCTGCTTCGATCACCGAATATCGCAAGCAAAGAGGAATTTGTGCGCACGTATGACTTTGAGGTCAAAGGTAACACTGTCCTCAAACCGTTTCAGTATCCGGGCTCGGGTCCCAATGATGCATCAGTTCTCAAACCCGTCATGAGTTCGGAAAAGGGATTGGCAATTTCGTGTGGATATAATCCAAAGTTCGGCGCGATTGATGCTTACTGGATGGCAGCATCCTCCATCGATGAGGCGGTGAGGAACAATGTCGCTGTTGGCGGCAGGCGGATCGCGCTTCTCGACAATTTTGCTTGGGGCGATCCGGAGGATCCAGAAAACCTCGGACACCTCGTGCGCGCTGCTAAAGCCTGCTACGACGTTTCGAAAGCTTACGAGACACCGTTCATTTCTGGAAAGGACAGTCTCTACAATCAGACTCCCCTAGGAGAAATCCTGCCCACCCTTGTTGTCACTGCGATCGGGATAGTACCGGACTTTTCGCGGTCAATGAGCTCTGACTTCAAGACTGCTGGTGATTCCGTTTATCTTGTTGGAGATACTTTGCCAGAACTGGGAGGGTCTGAATATTTCCGACTAAAGAAAGTTGGTGGAGGAGAAGTACCGAAGCTCGATGTGAAGAAAGCGCCCGCACTATACAAAGCGATGAATCGTGCTACTGATCAGACTTTTGTTAGAGCAGTCCATGATATATCGCAGGGAGGCCTCGCAGCCTCTCTTGCAGAAATGTGCATAACCAACGGACTCGGATCGGAGATCAGACTCCCGACAAGTTCTTCCGTTCTGGAAGTTATCGAACAACTATTTTCTGAATCGAACTCTAGGTTCATTGTGGAAGTTGAAGTAGGGGAGGAGCCGAAATTTGAAAAATTGATGAAAGGCATTGCCTATTCAGAAATTGGCAAAATAACAAACAGCGGTATCCGCGTACTCGATCACGAAGGAAAACTCCTGATTTCGACTACCGCGGAGGATTGCACTTCTGCGTGGAATGGCGGTTTTTCCACTCCTTTCGCAGGCAAATAGAGGGCTTTGTTGATGCGGCGAGAGGATGTAAAGATATGCATAATGCGAGTAGCCGGCACGAACAGGGATGCCGACGCCGCAGCAGCACTCGAGGACCAGGGCGCGATCGTCGAGATTCTTCATCTTAATGATATTCTGAGGCGAAGAAACCTCGGTACGTATCTCGGGCTCGTTCTGCCGGGAGGATTTGCGTACGGCGATTACGTCAGGGCTGGAGCGATATGGGCTAAAAGGATTCAAGCATTTCTCGGCGAGGACCTGAGATTGTTTGCAGAAGCGGGAAAGCCGATACTAGGAATTTGCAACGGATTCCAGGTCCTCGTTGAAGCCGGACTTTTACCGTATCTGGATTTTTCAGATTCGCCCCAGGTTTCACTAGCGAGCAATGAATCGGGCAGGTTCGAATGCAGATGGGTAAATTTGATTGCCAATGTGAAATCTAATTGCATTTTTACAAAGGAGCTGTCGGGCGTACATCGTTTCCCTGTGGCCCACGGAGAAGGGCGCTTCATCACGCAAAATCCCGAGATTATAGAATGTTTGGCCGCCAATAACCAGATTGCACTTCAGTACGCAAAGCCATCAGGTGAGCCTGCTTCCCAGAAGTATCCCGACAATCCGAACGGATCGGAGCTCGATGTAGCTGGAATTTGTAGCCCGTCCGGGACTGTTTTCGGGTTGATGCCACATCCTGAAGACGCTTACTGGGGTTACCAGATGCCAGACTGGACTATGAAGAGGGAAATCCCGACTCATGGCGAGGGTGCTGGAATATTCAAGTCAATGCTTGATTACATCGAAAGAAAATTCTAGATTAATTCACGATTGAAATTGACCAAGTGAAATTCGCTCCATCTGCTTTCACTAAAATGTAGTACCAGATTCTGTCGATCGATTTTCTGTTAACTTTTGCGTGGCAGCGATGATTGTGTTTTGAAGCAGACAAGCCCTCGTCATGACACCGACACCCCCCGTGTTGGGGGTCATAAACTTGCACTTCCCCTTTAGCGAGTTAGAGTCGATGTCGAAGAGCATTTTCCCGGATGCTGGATCTTTGCTTACTCCAACAGAAATAACTGTGCAACCTTCCTTGACCATGTCACCAGTGAGCCGGAAGCCGCGGTCCCCGCAGATCTCTGGCGGCCTTCCGCTAGCCGCAACCACGATATCTGCATCCTTTAATTTCTGTGGAAGGTTTCTCGTCTTGGTGTGACAGCAGGTAACGGTGGCATTAAGATCCTGAAGGAGCTTCCTCAACGGTTCGCCGACAAGGATGCCTCTGCCCACAATTACAACGTCGGCCCCTTCCAGCGGTACGGTGTAGTATTTGCACAGCAGAGTGATTCCTTTTGGAGTGCACGGAAGCAGAGAGTGTTCCAATTCATACTCGGTCCTGATCAACTTTCCCAGTCGAAATGGAGTTAATCCGTCTACGTCTTTACCGGGACTCAGCGTAGAGAAAACGGACTCTTCCGGGATTTTTCTACTAAACGGCATCTGCGGGATGATTGCATGAACCGCAGGGTCGTCGTTCAGATCCTTGATTACCTCCAGAATCCTTCCGGGAGAGATATCTTCTGAACTGAGATCGATTACTTCCGATATTATCCCGACTTCCGCACAGTCTTTCCTCTTCAGATCAACGTACGTCCGAGACACTGGATCTTTTCCTATGAGCAGGGCGACCAGTTTTGGCGCTACCCCGTGCTCCTTTTGCATGCCTGCGACGCTCTGTGAAACCTGCTCTTTTACAAGCGATGCTAGAGGGGCAGCTGACATTGAAATTGTTTCCATGCAGTTAGACACTCGTCAGAAAGGTAGTTTGCCCTGAAGCAACTCAACGTATTTTCGCTGCCGGGAATCCCATTCGACGTCCCAGTTCCTGCTGTATCGGTCGACGTAACAGGATTTTCCGCTTGCATCCAGTCGCACCCGATCATCTAGGACTAGCTGGATCGCTTCCGGGTACGCGATGTGCTCTAAACCTAGAATTCGTTTCTCGAGGGACTCCGGCGTGTCTCCTGGATTTACGTTTGTTTTTTTCTTCAAAATCACTGGACCAAGATCGATGTCATTTGTCACAAAGTGGACAGCGCAGCCTGAATAGCTCGCCCCGCTCTTCAGCACCTCTTCGTGGACTTTACGCCCCACCATTCCCTTGCCACCGAATCGGTTCAGGTCGTAGGCGGGATGGATGTTTAGAATTTTGAACGTGAAAGCATCTACGAGTTTGCGTCCGAGGATCTGGTCGAACCCGGCGAGTACGATCAGATTAACCCCGAGTTCCCTCGCAATCCGGAGGCATTCCTGATCAAAATTGGCTCTGGCGGCATCCCTCTCCTCGTTGTCGAGAAACTTCCTGCCTGAAGTCCCGTGAACGACTAAGGCTCGTACTCCGGCTTCTTTCGCCCTCTGGACGACAGGCGCGGATTCGTGATTGGAGATGAGGGCCGCCACCTTCACGTCGTTGAAAATTCCCAACTTCACATGATCGACGATCGCCTGGAAATCCGTTCCCCTGCCCGATGCAAGTACCAGAATTGTTTTTTCCAATTTCGAAATCCCTACTTTACGTCCGCCGAAATGTCCCTACGGTGGCGCTCACCTCGCCACGATATCAAACTAACTCCTTCGTACGCCTTTTTCGCCGCCAAGCTTTTCGTCGGTCCGATGCCAGTAACCGAAAGGACTCTTCCGCCGCTCGTGAAAAAGGAATTGTCTTTTACAACGGTTCCAGAATGGAAAACTAACATTCGGTCCAAAGCTTTCGCGGCTGCGATTCCGTGGATTTCATATCCGGTCTTGGGATTTTCGGGGTATCCTTCGGAACACATTACGACCGTGCATGAAGAGTCCTTACTCCATTTCAAATCAGCCTCGTCGATCTCTCCCTCTGAATTGTGGGCAATCAGAAGTTTGAGAAGATCAGAGTCGAATCTCGGCAAAATCGCTTGGGTTTCCGGATCGCCCAGCCTTACGTTAAACTCAAGAACTTTTGGAGAGTTATCTTCGTCAAACATCAGTCCCAGATACAGAAATCCTCGAAATTTTGAATTCTCGACCGTCGGTCTCAGAATTTTTTCCCGGATGGTGTTTTCTTGATCTGACACCATTTTCGGAGCCGGCGAGAAAGCGCCCATTCCCCCAGTGTTTGGCCCCGTATCACTGTCGAACGCTCTCTTGTGGTCCACGGCTGTTCCGAATGGGATCGCGGTTTTTCCATCACAGACTACCATGAACGAAGCCTCTCTTCCCTGGAGTTTTTCCTCAATAATTATCCGGTTACCTGCACTGCCGAAAATCCTCTCTTCAAGGATTAGGCGAATTGCTCTTTCGGCTTCATCAGGAGTCGAACAGATAAAGACGCCTTTCCCTGAAGCCAGCCCATCCGCCTTTACTACAACGTTTCCATTGTTCCTGATTGCATAATCAATCGCGGGTTGCGCTTCGTCGAACACTCTAAAATCTGACGTTGGAATCCCGTGTTTCTTCATGAACTCTTTCGCAAAGACCTTGCTAGTTTCCAATCTGGCTTGATCTATCGTCGGGCCGAAGATCGGAAGGCCCTCAGATACGAAACTGTCGACAATTCCCGCGGCGAGAGGAGCCTCCGGGCCGACCAAGGTGAAACATTTCTTGTCCCTGGCAAAGTCGCGCAACTTTTCTACTTCAGTTGCACCAATCGGAATGTTGAACTCGTGAGTCCCTCCGTTTCCGGGAGCGACATACAATTTCCCGATCTTCTCGCTCTTCAAAATCTTCCATGCGATTGCGTGCTCTCGTCCCCCGGAGCCGACAAGAAGGACGTTCGTTTTTTCACTACGTTGCATAACGAGTAGGACTACCTGCCGGGTTTCTTTTTCTCGTAGATCCTGACGCCCTTTTCCGACACGCCTTCCAGGAACTGGGCTCGAATCTCGTTAGCAAGTTTCTGGGCTTCGGGTGTCGGATAATTCCCAGTGACGCAAGCAATACAAAGCGATTCCTGTGGCAGCCCGATCGCATCAACCAGCCCCTGGACTGATTGGTAGTTAACAGAGTCCGCATTCATCCACTGCGAGATCTCTTCCGGAGTCATCTTGGCTCCGAGAAGCTCCCCGTAGGTCGACATATCCACGCCGTAGAGGCACGGATTTGATATCCGGGGGAAGGTTACGAAAACATCGATCCGTTTTGTCCCGGCCTTTCTCAGCTTCGCCACGTTTATTCTGGTCGTGTCGCCGCGGACGATACTGTCCTCAACCACTGCGACGTTTTTGCCCTTGACCAGACTCGCGACAATATTCATCTTCTTGTCGATCACGCTTTCGCGATTGTCCTTTCCCGAGATGAATGCCCTTCGTGTAACATACCTATTTTTTCGAACGGCCCTTTCCCACGGTATCCCAGTCTTTTCGTGGAGACCGTAGGCTGCGTCATCGGCAGTTTCCGGCATTGATAAGATCAGATCTTCTCTAGATAGGACATCGGAATTTTGCATCGCGAGACTGCGTGCAAAAGATTCTCTGATTTTGTAGACCGGAACACTGGTTCCGTTCAGTATCGAATCGGGTCTTGAAAAGTACGCAAATTCGAACGAGCATAAAGCAGACTTTGCCTTTCGCAGCTGAATTCTCGTGATCTCACAGTCCTTTGAAACTGAGACAAGTTCACCGGGTTCGATGAACTCGAAATTTTCAAAACCATTGATGTCGAGAGCGGGAGTCTCCGACGCGAATGCGACGACACCATCCTTCTTTCCAAAGCAGTAAGGTCTTATTCCGTGTATGTCGCGGAAGGCGTGAAAATCTCCGTTATTCGTGAGTACCATCACGGAGTAAGCTCCCTCGACGTCATCCAGAACCTGCCTGACGGCAAGCTCGTAACTTCCTGAGTTCTCTTCTAATGCGAGGAGCAGTTTTTTCGCGAGAACCTCCGTGTCGGCGTCGGTCTTGAACCTGCCAAATCTTTCTCTAAGCGGTTCTCTCAGCTTGAAGGTGTTGACGATATTGCCGTTGTAACTGACCGCTATTGAATTCCTGCCGGATGAAACAACGAGCGGTTGCTTTCCACCCTGCAGGTGTTTTACTCCGGAGCTGCCCGACGTGGCATACCGTGCGTTGGAGATGCCGACATTACCTTTCAATGCGGCGGAAAGGTGCTCAACTTCGCTCGGATTCGTGGGAATGAGGTCGAGATCCTCTCTCTTGACAAACTTCCCTTTGCGAAGGGTCGTGAACCCGTAAGACTGCTGGCCCCTGTGGTTCAACGAGAGCAGACCCCAGTAGAGGCACGGGAACACGTCGAACTCAGGATCATTGGAGATCGCTCCAAAAATCCCGCAGGCCTCTGAAATTTCTTCGCTCATGTAAAAACAGGAAACTCCCGGAAATCATCCAAAGAAAATGTTTGCCAGAGCCAGCGGATGATCTGAACTTTCCGGTTTGCTTAATGAGTTTTTACTAACAGCATGAAACGAGCTGAACGAAAGCTACAGAGCTTGAAACGGGCTCTTCTTGGCTAACAGAGCTTGAACGTAGCTCTTCAGTGAAAAAACATGCCCGCGTGTGAAACGCAGAAAAAAAATTCTATATAAGAATCAATGGGAACTACTATTTGAAGAACTGCAATTATTCGAGATTTAGGTGCAATGATAACTGTTGGCGAATTGGAAACGGAAACGAGTTAGGCAATCACAGCCGGAAAAAATTGAGGATGTGATCGAAGATACCGTAAAGCGGCACAAAACTCTATACAAGAAATTAGCCAAAATCGTAACCGTTTAGCTTTTTGAAGCTGGATTTAGATAGTTCATGGCATAATCGTAAAAGTTCAATCCTCTCAGCCTGCACGTCTCTTTCACGCTCATCAACACTTTGTGTGCATCTGCTCCTTCCATCGATTGGTTGCCGTAGGTTATCTTTCTAATGACAACGCTTGGTCTTATTGCTCTCTCCGCTGTATTGTTGTTCCAGTCAACTCCAAGCTCTTCAAGGAACGTGAACAGCATTCCCTTCTCTCTTCTCAGACGCTTGACAAACCGCATGCAGTTTGTCTCATCCACGGTCGAATACGATGCGTTAATTTTCTCGACCCTCGCTTCAAACCTCTTCTTGGCTCTTAGGCGATCCCTCTTTCCATTCACGCTCTTTCCAACTTTTATCGCGTCATTCAGTATGCGTTTGAGTTTCTTTGAAAACGGTGTGAATTCTTTTCCCGGTCTCTTATAGATCTGGGTGTCTTCTATATCACGGAGGTAGTGCAGAAGGCATCTCTGATGTTTTGTTCCAACGTAGTTCCATGCCGGCCATGAATCGCTTATCACGGTCCCAGCGTAGTCTCTACCAAGTACCTTTATGGGAACCTCGCTGCCTCGAGATCTTGCCACCTCGTAGATAACCGACCATTTGCCCACAAACGTCCAGAGCCAGTGGTTCTTTCCCTTGATCCTCCAGCTTGTTTCATCGCCATGCAGACTCTTTTCATTTCTCACTTCTGAGATGAGATCACTGTAACGCGGACCGAATGCTTCTGCAACCTTCATCACAGAGTGCTCCACCGAAGCCTCACTCATCTCAAGATTGAAGATGAGCTTGAATAGTGAGGTGATTTTTGCGTACGACAGCCCCAGCAATTTGAGCGAAACTATAAGGAGCATCAGTCTGAGCCCGAATCGCTCGTTGCTGAGGACATTGGGCACTTCAGGAGAGATCTGTCTCCTGCATCCGCAGCAATATCTCCTCTTAATTACGTATCTTGTTACAACCAATCTTGCGGGAACGACATCTTCGACAAATCTTTCGTATTTGTCTGTAGGTTTTTCTGAGAGGACTCCTCCGCATTTGGGGCATACAGTTTGATCCAGTTCCATCGTATGATCAACGTGGTCTGGCTTTCTTCTCGTCCCGCCTTCGTGACCTTTTCTTCTCCCAGATTTCTTGTGGTACTTTCTGTTATCGGAGGTGGTTGTAGTAAAGGTCGCGGGAGTGTCCTTCTTTGCGTTTATGCTCCTTGCAACAACTGCCCCAAGCGTTGTCTTGAGGGAGGCAAGCTCCTCCTTGAGCTGTTTATTCTCCTCCTTCAGGAGTCTGTTTTGTTCTTCAAGTTCATCGATTTGACTTTGGTAGTATTCGGGAAGATTACTTGGTTCATCGTCAATCGAAGACAAAGGCTTACGGAAAGTTCAATGGAGAATCTTGGCCAAATAGCTTTCGGCCGATTACTTCAAAACGCTAAATGGTTACCCAAAATCTAATACTTCGATCCAGAAAGAGTGGTTCCCCCTTATTCACCATACATGAAATTATCTAGATCGAATTCACGCTGATTCGCGCAATGAAAGCTTTTTTACGCAAATTCTTCACGCTGAGAAATCAGGGTGGGGTCGTAGCCCAGCTTGTCGCTTTCGACCTGGAAAGGTAAGGCGACGGGCTCCAGTGTCCAAAATAATACCTATGGGTATGCTGACAGTAACAGGATGATGTTACATTGGAGCGCTAAGGGTGGAGATACCCGTAGATCGTGGGTTCAAGAGCCTCTTCCGATCCCGAATTCGTTTGGGAATCGAAGATGTGTGAGAATCCCACCGACCCCACTCTTCATTTTTTCAAAACGTGCCCTTCTGAATCGATCTCTCCGGCGCGAATCCTCGTACTCGAGATCCTTGCATCGTCCTCTGCCAGAGTCATGGGAACAACTTCAACTTCGAGGTCTGGCAAGCCAAGCTCTCTTCTTTTCCTGTTCGCCGACTCGACGGCGGGAAGGGTCTCCGTACTGACAGCAATCGCGTCGATTCGATCGGTGAATATGCCGGGGCCGAAACGATCCTCCAGCTTTGAGATTTCGTACTTTCTGCCCAGATACTTTTCGCTCAGAAATTTCTCCAGCTCCTTTTTTCTCTCGGCGTAGTTCTGCTGAATTTTTTTCCCTGTGCTCCTTGCAAAATCGTCGCTGGTCAAACCTATGAAAACGGATTCTCCAGTCTGGAAAGCGCGCGCAAGCAGCTCTTTGTGACCTCTGTGAATATGGTCGAAAGTACCTCCCAGGGCTATCTGCCGGTACTTGTATGAAGGCTCCATCTGCTCGACAAGACGGGTGGATTCAATAAAAGCAAATTGCAGCAAAAGAATCCATTAAATGTAATGAGTCAGAATACTTTCCATTCTAAGTGGCTGTTTCTTGTCCAACGTGAGTGTTTCCGAGTTTTATGCAAAGGCCGGGTTGATCTGTCGCCAGGTGAAAAAGGAGGTATCGGCGAGGAACTGGGAGGGAAGACCGTACACCGAACTATGTGAGTTTGTAGAGTCCAACATTGTCAAACTCGGCGGAAAGCCAGCCTTTCCATGCAATATCTGCGCAAATGAGTCGGCCGCTCACTATACTGCCGAGATTGACGATCAGAAAGTAGTGCCCCATAATTCTCTTCTGAAAGTCGATCTTGGGGCGCACATCGAGGGTTACATCACAGATACGGCGGTAACGCTCTGCTACAATGATGAACTTCTGGAGATGGCAGAGGCTACCAAGTCTGCTCTTGCTGAGGCACTCAAGGTAATCAAGGATGGAGCGAGGACGAGCGACGTGGGAAGAGCTGTCGAATCGTACGCCTCGAGAAGGGGTTTTCTCCCGATTTCAAACCTCTCGGGCCATTCGCTAGATCAGTACCTCATTCACGCGGGAACATCCGTGCCAAACGTCTGGTCTCCTTCTCTTTCCAGTTTCAAGCAGGGCAGGTTCTATGCGGTCGAGCCGTTCTTCACAACCGCAAAAGGAAGCGGCATCGTCGTTGAAGGAAGTTCAGAGAATATCTTCCGCGTCGTCGCGAGAAAGAACGCGAAGGATCAGGAGCTAAACAGATTCCTGGAAGTTGTGTGGAATGATCGAAAAACTCTTCCGTTCGCTGCCAGATGGTACGAGAAAGATTTCTCGAAGAAGAAACTGGCAGAAATCATTCCAAAATTAATCAAGCTGAAACTGGTTCACGGGTACACGGAGCTCGTCGAGGCAAAGGCCGAACCAGTCGCCCAGGCAGAGCACACGGTTGCGATAAACTCTGCTGGATTTTCAGTACTTACTTGACCGGTTGAATTAGCTCGCAGAAGATCATGGAGATTACGGTCTTCGCGCCGCACTTTGGGCAGGGCGCTCCGTCCTTGTACACGTAGTCTCCGAGCTTGAATGCTCTTTTTGTTTTCGTTCCACAACTGGCGCACTCTTCGATAGTAAACACCGGCATCTTCGGCCTCTTTTCGCCGATTGAAGGAAACATCTGCGCCATAATCATTCCACTCTTTTTACTACTGGGCGACGCCCAGGGTGTTTCCGACCCCGATTATCAGGATCGTGTCCCCTTCCTTCGTCTTTTCTTCGATTATTCTCTGGACGACTGCGACGGTCTTGTCGGAAGCCTCTGCAATCTCCTTCTTCATGACCGAGATTGCATCGATTAAAGATTGTTTTACTACAACAGCATACATTGGAATGTCCTTGTCTACTGCTGCTTTTTCGATCCGGTACTTTTCAACACCGATTCCACCGATTGCGGCGCCAATTCCCTCCGCTATCTCTCCGGTAGTCTCACCTTCGAGTTTTAGTGCAGCATCGACCATAATCAAAGCATCAACCTTGGAAGCCGGATCGTTAAGGAGTTTCTCGACTCCGACGTGCGGGCGCCCTACCGTCCCCATTGGTCCTTCTGCTTTCATGACAAGCAGACTTCGCCCCTTGTAATCTGTCTTGGAATAAACCGTCTCACGCTCTATCGTAACCTTTTCCTTTCCATACATGAACCTGCCAGCGACCATGGGGCCGAGACCGTCGCCAATCGGCTCTGCATCCTTGAAAGCATCAATCGCGCTGACCAGGGCGTCGGCTTCCTGAATGATCATCGGCATTATCATCTGGAGCTGAACGAGTATGAAGTCAGCTCTTGGTTTTCTGACCCTGAATGTAAAAGTGCCTGACTATCTTGAATATCTGGTTAAGACTCGTTGCGACTTCCAGAATGTTCTGGGCAACGCTTACCTGGACCGGATCTGCAGCAGGAGCCATCCGCCTTATTTCGTCACGCATTCTGTCGTCCTGAAGACGTACCACGTGCTCGACCTTTCCAACGATGCCGTTAGGATCAAGGTCAACTGGCATGATTGTAAAGTATTCAAGGGTCTGGTCTAGTCTCTGGGAGATCTCTTTAGGCGCCTTGCAGTTTACGACCAGGTAATCCAGTGCTTCTTTCTTGCTCTTGTCCCTGAGGACGCTCAGCTTTTCAACATTGGTCTTAACCTCGCGAAGAACGGTGAAGACCTGCATCCTCGGTCCCCAGAATAAGAAAAGAAAAGTAGAACCGACGAAAAGAACAACGTAAACCAGCGTAGAAAGGAGGCTTGTGTTCCCCGTCAGGATACTAGACAACTAGGCAAAAACTTCCGAATAAATATAACCCGCGATTTTGGCATATAGACTTTGTGCACGAAGGAGTGGAATCAAGATTAGATGACAAAGGGGCCCTCTCATGAGATCGTGGTTTGAACATTGCTTCTCGATTTGACTAACCTGCGCTCTAAGAACTAATCCGATCTGACCGCCCAACTTGATTCATACCTAAGAGGACACAGTATGTGGAGCAGAATCGTCGATGGAGTCACTGTTACAACGGAAGAGTCTCCTATTCAGATCCAAGTTTCGGTTTGTGAAACTTTAGATCGGTTATCTGATCAACTCCAATGAAAAAAGTAGCGCCGCAAGAATCGCAGCGAAATGCGATCCGTTTGTAACTCAAAGTTTCGGTCTCTTTGATGAAACCAATGATTCTCATATCATGAGTCTCGACCACGGATAATATCGCATCCCTCAACTCGTCGTCGTTTTGAAATTCCGTGAGATTCGGCAAACCGGCATGCGTCTTGTCCTTACTTGGTTGCCAACGCAGCTCTCTTTGCTTTTCGGGCAAGTGGTCAGTCGGGAACCAGTTCATAATGAGATTCTATTAAGTGAGCTCCGAATGCTCAATCCGATTAACCAGTTCACCAGTGGGACCTAGACTATAATCAGCACGTCTGCAAGAATCATACTAGATGAGCCGGATAGTTCTGGACTGCCGCTAACTTAGCACTTGGCTATCACTGGAAAATGCAGACTCAGATTTCGATTCTAGCCACTATTCTTCTCAATGCCTGCTTCGCGGCTTCCAGTTCAGATATCCATTGTCTGACCTCTGGTGTTCTCTTGTCATGTACAGAGAGATGGTCTACCGCATAGATTACATCCGACAAGGCTCCTATTACTTTGTATATTTCTTGATTCAGATCTTTGCTTGTCCCGAATCTGCCGCGCAACTGATAGGTAAGTTCGCTTTCCAGCGTCTCTTGACTTACTTTAATTTCTGCCAACACTTCATCCCTTACTCTGGTAGATTAATCGCAACCGACTAATTTTGATTGAGGAGTTTGTATCTAGAGCCGGTGAACTTAACCATCATCCATATGTTGTAAGCTCGGATGTTGATCTACAGCTGATTTTGGTGAAAGTTTAGCACGACAGGCTTACAAAGTCAATGAGAGGTTAATTGAAAGGAGATAGTCACCCAGTCCTCGAAACAATTGTTAACTTCTGGTACATTTAGCGCTACTAGAATGGGAAGGGTGCCAGCACCGCCACCTCACGAGGGCTCACGCACCTCACTAATATGACGGCGACATGCGGTTTGACTTCTGGGTTCGGAATGAGACCAGGTCGAGCCCGCACGCTATGGCCGGCTGAACCATTGTATCGGAATACCGGTAGATTAACTTTCCCGTCCAATGTTCTCGCTGGGACGAGATTTAGAAACATACGGACTCGTCTTTGAGTAAAATCTCCACATTCTTTCAGTTGCCCGCTTTATTCCCACCCTAGATGAAACTGCGATCCTCACTTTCAATAAAATATCTTCGACACGGATGGGCGAATCCGAACGGGTCAGATCAACTCCATTTAAGCTCTTGTCGATAAGGAATGCTTGCCCCAATTTTCCAGGCCCGTTGGCAAGATCCGTGACTAAATTTGTTTTTCTTCTGATTTCCATTTCTTCGATCCCCGCAACAGGTTCTGCGGCGCGAATCAGTACCGCAGATGCCTTCCCGTAACGAGAACTCGTCACGAAATTTAGGCAGTAATGAAACCCGTAAGTAAAGTAAATGTATGCGTGCCCCGCCTCGCCGAACATCACTTCGTTTCTAGGAGTTTTGCCTCTGAAGGCGTGACTAGCAGGATCTTTGTTTCCGGCGTAAGCCTCAGCTTCTACAATAATGCCCGAAAAAACGGTGCCATCGTTTGTGGTTCTAATGAGCTTCTTGCCTATGATTTCCCTCGCGACGACAATAGGGCTTCGATCATAGAATGATCTCTCAAGAGTTTTCGACAATTTTCCCGGGAACTCTTAAATCAAATCAACATCAATATGATCTTTCGTATGTCCCGCGCTTCCGAAGCGGCCTCGCTCAAGGACAAGAAGCGGCTGCCTCCGGGTCAGATTCTGACTAACGGATGGCCGGTGTTGCATGCTGGATCGGTTCCCTCGATATCGAAGGAGAGCTGGAGCCTGAGAGTTCATGGGGAAGTTGAAAATGAATTGACCCTGAGTTACGCTCAACTCCTAGACTTGAAAACTACTTTGGAGACCTGCGACATTCATTGCGTCACGACCTGGAGCAAGTTCGACGTGCAGTGGGAAGGAATAAGGTTCAAGGATTTGATGGCGATTGCGAAACCGACTTCGAAAGCGCATTTCGCAATTTTTGAGTGCGAGCAGGGATTCACTACCAGCCTGCCTCTGGAGGCTCTTTACGATGATGACGTGATGCTCGTCTTCAGAGCTCAGGGTCAGGAACTTCCTCCAGAACACGGCGGGCCGGTAAGGATGCTTGTTCCCAAGAGGTATTTTTACAAGTCTGCGAAATGGCTTAGAGGAATAAAGCTCACCGAGTTCGATGAGCCAGGATTCTGGGAAATCAGGGGCTATTCCAACACTGCTGATCCCTGGAAGCAGGAAAGGTACGCAGGTCTGTCGTATCTTGACATTGTGAAGAATCGTCTAAAAGCCTACGGCAGAAAGAAATAACTTTCATTTCGAAAGTTGGGGAACGACCTCGTCCTTCACTCTTTTTCCATCCACAAAGATTCCGTACCAGACGTGGAACGCGTAGATGTGCCACAACAGAGAGACCGTTCCGTAGGATTCTTTTGCGGTTGGGATCAGGTTTTTCAACGCACTGACATTGAAGTACGCCCTTACCGCAGTCGAATCTGTAATCGTGCTTCTTATCTCCTCGCCGAGTTCCCCCGTCCACCACTTCACAATGTCAAGGCTGAATCCCTGTTTCGGCTTGCGGAATGACTCTTCCGGAAGGATTCCCTTCATTGCTCTGCGAAGCAGGACCTTGCCGACCCCGTTTTCGTAATTGTACTTGTACTCGACCGGGAGCATCAGGTCGATCAGCTGGTTATCGAGTAGTGGCACCCTGTTCTCCAGCGAATGAGCCATGCACATGGCATCGTCAATAGCGAGGAAATCATCTACCAGTTTCGTACTGAACTCTGCATAAACCGCCTGTTCGACAAAGGAAGCGTCGGATTTGAAAAAAGACTCTTCCATTTTCGGACGAAGCTTTTCCCGATATTCCCAAATTGGTTTCTTGAACACCCGATCATCGAGGGAGCCGTACACGGGAGAAACGGTCGTGAGATAGGTTTTCGCCCTGTCGTTCAGACTGGACAGAACTTTTTTCTTTTTTCCGCTGGTGAACGCGGATAAGACTGATGCAGCCGGGACTTTCATCAGTTTCTGCGCTCTCTGAAACGCAACATATCTTGACGATGTGGGATAGCCGAAGAACAGCTCATCTCCTCCGAGGCCGCTCAGGCAGACCTTCACGTATTTCCTCGCGTACTGGTCGACAAACCAGCTGTAGGTGTTGAGCTTCGGTTGCTCAGAGTGCCATATCATCTGGGGATAGAGCTCGATCGTCGCTCTGTCGGTGATCGTAAACCCGTAATGATCTGTACCAAAAAAGTCTGCCACTTTCTTGGCATCATCCAATTCATCGTCATCATGGCCAAAACCCATGCAAAATGTCTTGAGCTTCTGCGGATAGTGCCGAGTTGCAAAAGCGACTATCGTTGAGGTGTCCAGTCCACCAGACAGATACGACCCGACCTCCACATCGGAGATCAACTGCCGTTTCACAGATTGCTCAAGTGCGTTCCTCACCTCGCTGATTTCCGGGCAGAATCCCGGAGAAACTTTAGGCGGCGACCAGTACGGAGTACTTTTTCCAGTCGCAGAATCGAAATAGTGTCCTGGAAAAAGTTTGAATATTCCGGAAAAAAGAGTAAGCTCAAAAGGAATGTAGTAGAGTGAAATAAGATGGTAAAGTCCTTCCTCATTTACCCTGACTGAGACCTCGGGATGCGCAAGTATGCCCTTGATCTCGCTGCAAAAGACAATATCGCCGTTTCCAGTCTTCGTGTAGTAGAGGGGTTTTATTCCGACTCGATCCCTGGCAAGGATTAGAGTTTTTTTCTTGGTATCCCAGAGCGCAACAGCAAACATTCCATTAAGCATGGAAAAAATCTTCGGTCCGTACTCTTCAAATCCGTGAAGTATTACTTCCGTATCGGCTCTCGTCCTAAATTTGTGACCTTTTTTCTCCAGATCTACTTTGATCTCGGGAAAGTTGTATATCTCGCCATTGAACACAATGAACAGAGTTTCGTCCTCGTTGAAGATTGGTTGGTGTCCACCTTCGAGATCTATGATGCTCAGACGGTCTGAGAAAAGTCCGATTCCTTTGTCAAGATACTCGCCGTGGTCATCCGGACCACGATGCTTGATCAGGTCAGACATTTTCTTGATCAGTTCAGGGTCTGCATGATTTCCGACGCACCCGCCGATTCCACACATTGATTGAATTACACACCCTGTTTGGAGAGACTTTCTGGCATTAAGCTCAGGTAAAATACAAGAATTGCATAAAGATTGGCCATTTCAATTATATTGAGCTTTGGCATAGTCCGCAAGAAGCGTTAGCTTTGAACCCCGGGAAGGTTTTTCTAGGCGAAAACTCTAGTTCGGCGATGAATTTCGAGAGATGCAGCTTCGGTGCACTTTTCGCAGATGGAACTTTTCCTGAACTTTGCTGTTTTTCGAATACTTGTTTGAACCGTTGATGGGTGTTATGTTATGGCGAAGGACGATGAAAGTGACAAAAATGACGATAACTCAGATTCAAAGAACCCTGTCGATTTCATAGTTACTCCCTGGACTGTTGAGGGGCAGGTTGACTACGACAAACTAGTGGATCAGTTCGGCACCTCTCGAATTACACCAGATATTTTGGAAAGATTCAGGAGAATAACTGGGGAGATTCATCCCTTTCTTCGGAGGAAGATTTTCTACTCGCACAGAGACCTTGATGATATTCTAAAGAGATACGAGAACGGTGAGAAGTTTTTCCTCTACACCGGACGAGGACCGTCGGGCGGAGTACACTTGGGACACCTGATTCCATGGATTTTTACGAAGTACTTGCAGGATAAGTTTGGGGCAGAGCTCTACTTCCAGATGACCGATGATGAAAAGTACTATACTTCCGACAAGCTTTCTCTAGACAAGACATCCGATCTCGCAATGGAAAATACTCTTGACCTGATCGCTATCGGTTTTGATCCCAAGAAGACCTTCGTTTTCACCGACACGGGTTACATGAAGACTATGTACGGAATCGCGGCTAAGGTAGCAAAACACACCACCTTCAGCACAGCAAAAGCCGTTTTCGGTTTCGAGAACAGCACCGGCATCGGAATGATTTTCTTCCCCGCGATCCAGGCAGCTACGTGCTTCCTTCCTTCGGTCCTGAAGGGCTACAACATCCCCTGTCTTATACCGGCAGCAATAGACCAGGATCCTTACTGGCGCGGAATAGCAAGAGAAGTCGCTCCGAAACTTGGCTTTTACAAGCCGGCCCAGATGCACTCAAAGTTCATGCCCGGGTTGGGACAGGGCGGCAAGATGAGCGCGAGCCAGCCGGAGACAGCGATCTTCACAACTGATAGCGAAAAGACGGTCGAGAAGAAGGTTATGTCGTCGTTTACCGGCGGCAGAGATACCCAAATCGAACAGAGGAAGCTTGGCGGGCGGGCAGATATTTGCCCCGTGTACTACTACTACGATTTCCTCTTCGAACCAGATGACATTGAGCTAAAGCGGATCTACGACGACTGCACCGGTGGCCGTCTCTTGTGCGGAGACTGCAAGATGATGTTAGCTTCCAGGACAAAGAAATTCGTCGCCGAACATGCGGCGAAGCGAGAAGCCGCAAGAGAACATCTTGATGAGTTCATAATCGAGGATACCAGCGGGGGCTTGAAGAAGAGGTCAGAGATGCAGCGTTGAGCTCACCACTTCATCCAATTGAGAAAAAAATACTGAACGTTCTTGCTACTACACGTCAGGTTGATCTCGATGAGCTTTCCAAACTTTCGGGACTTTCAATTGACCAGTTGCGTCGCGGAATCGAATGGCTCAGATCGAAAGGACTAATCTCAGTCCAGGAATCCGATGTGCAGTTGTTCTCGGTCGGCGACCAAGGTAAGGTCGCTATCAAAGAGGGTCTCCCTGAAAGGCGTCTCGTTGAACTAGTGAAAAGGTCAGGTGGTTCAGAGGAGATCAGAGCTGCCTCCAAGCATCTGGGAAACGAATTTGCGATCGCCCTTGGCAACGCAAAGAAAAACGGCTGGGTCAGGGTAGAAAACAACAGGATCTTTCTCGGGAAAGATCATGATAATCGGGAGAGGGAGGAAGACGTCATTGAGAAGATTGCCGGAGAGGGCGGAATGACCCGCGACGTTTTAACTTCAGATGAGCTCGAAGCAATTTCTTTGCTAAGAAAAAGACATGAGGGTTTTGTCAAGGAGACACACGACAAGACAATCAAATTAAGCATCACAGACAGTGGAAGAAACGCTCTAAACCAAGCCTCAGGTGACGAAATCGACAGGATCACTCCGGAACTATTGCAGAATGGCTCATGGAAAGATCTACCTCTTAGGGCAATCGACGTAACGTCACCGGCGCCGCTAGTATATCCCGGGAGGAGGCACCCCATGCGTCTCTTCATGAATGAAGTTCGGGAAGCCTTCATTTCCCTCGGATTTGAAGAGATTCTTGGACCGATTTCGCAAAGCGCTCTCTGGAACTTTGACGCCTTATTCATTCCCCAGCAGCACCCGGCGAGGGAGATGCAGGATACTTTCTACGTTTCGGGCCTGAAGGCGAGACTCCACAATTACGACGAGGAGATCGGAGCGATCAGGGAATCGCACGAGCGTGGTGGAAGCACTGGATCGAGGGGATGGAGATACGACTGGAGTCCCAATGAAGCATCTCGTGTCGTTCTCAGAACTCATACGACCGCCGTTACGATTTCATATATTGCGGAGAACAAGCCAGAAGATGCGAGGATCTTTTCCGTCGGCAGAGTCTTTCGCAACGAAAAATCAAACTACAAGCATAACCCGGAATTCTACCAGATTGAAGGTGTTATGGTTGGAGAGAAGCTCAACCTCCGAAACCTGATCTACATCCTGTCGAAATTTTATTCGAAGCTCGGCTTCAACGAGATCAAATTTTGGCCGACCTTTTTCCCGTATACCGAACCGTCTCTCCAGACAATGGCGTTCCGAAAAGAAACTGGGAAATGGATGGAGCTTGGGGGGATGGGTGTCTTTCGGCCGGAGGTTACTCTGCCACTCGGTGTGAAAAATCCTGTGCTAGCATGGGGTCTGAGCCTCGACCGCCTTGTTATGCTCAGATACGGAGTGGAAGACATCCGCCAGCTTTTCGGCGCGAACATTGGCTGGCTACGAAAGCTGAACGATCAGGAAGAGTTAGTGCAGTGCCGGTCATTCAGCTCTCACTCCCACGGTTAGGTGGATACTGCAAGAATAAGCCATCGGAAAAAACGATCATAGAAACTCTTCCTTACCTCGGCCTTGACATCGAGGATCAATCAGGAGATATGGTAAGCGTCGAATACAGTCCCAACCGTCCGGATTTTTCAAGCGAAGCTGGTATTGCGAGGTCGCTTGTTGGACTGCTCGGCATAATCACAGGCCCTCCAAAGTACGAGTTTCCGAGGAGCAAATTCAAGGTTACAGTTTCAGGAAAAGAAATTCTGAATGTTCGTCCTTTCATTCAAGGTCTTTACGCCGAAATCTCAGTTACGGATGAAATTATCAAACAGTTAATCACGATGCAGGAGGATCTCCACAACGGAATCGGACGGAGGAGGTCCAAGGTTGCAATCGGAATACACAACGCCTCGGTTATTTCAAATTCAATCAAGTATTACGGTGTCACAGATGAACGTTATTCCTTCGTACCTCTGGGCTCTTCGAAAATGCAGAGCGTAAAAGAAATCCTGACTGCGACAGACCAGGGAATTTCTTATGGAAAACTGGTTTCTCGCGTGTACCCAATGCTAGAGGATTCGAACCGAAACGTCCTTTCGATGCCTCCGATCATCAACGGTGAGCTTACCCGACTTCAGCCTGGAATAACCAAACTTTTTGTTGATGTCACGGGAACGGACGACTATGTGGTTGATGCCTCCATCGCAATAATTGCGTCAATGCTTTCGGATGTCGGTGCTAAAGTCTACACAATTGAAGTTTCTCGAGAGACCGGTGAAACCGCATGGGTGCCGGACATGACACCAAGAACGATGACGTTTGATCTGAGACTTTCAAATGAAATTCTGGGTTTTGATTTTGATCGAGTACAAGCAAAGGACGCGCTCGAAAAGAGCAGGCTGGGTCTCGATCCTCAAGGAATAGCAATCATTCCTCGATTTCGAAGCGACATTATCCATCCGATAGATCTGGCGGAAGAAGTTGCACTTGGATATGGAGTTTCGAAGATGACTCCTCAGGTTGTTTCGACATCTCTAGCTGGATCGCTGAAACCTAGGCTGCAAAAAATTGATTCGATGATCGAAGTCCTAATAGGGCTGGAACTGACGGAAATCTGGAACTTTTCCTTGACTACAAAGGAACTAGTAGAACAATGCAGCAACCAACCTCTTCGGGTCGATGATTCAAAATCCCAGAGTTTTGACTATTTGCGATGTGACGTAATCTCCTCCCTTTTGCAAGTGTTGGGGGCGACTTCACATGAAGAGTATCCACAGATGATTTTCGAGGAAGCTCCCGTTTTTTCGAGGTCGAATGAAACGGTATCAAGCGTTTCCGAGGACGAGCATTTGGCAGTAACTATCGCACACTCCGAAGCGAATTATACGGAGATACGCTCCAAGCTGGATGCTTTCCTTAGAACGATCATCGGAGAAAAATCTATGCGATTCGAGCCCGCCGAAGATCAGGGAGGAATTTTCGCTTCCGGTCGAACAGCTGGAATTATTCTTGGAGAGGGTGGCAACGAATCGAGAATTGGTCTCATCGGGGAAGTTTCGCCAGCAGCTCTTGAAAAATTTGGAATCTCCGTGCCCGTTGCTGGATTCGAGATCAACCTTGAATCTTTCCTAAAAGGCTAAATCCGCTAAATGCATCTCATGGTATTTACTGGGGAAAGGAATCCTGCGGTCAACAAGCACGAATTCGCGCCGACGGCCTTGTCCGATCAGTGAGGAACGGGGTTTACCCAGGCGTGAAACAGGCCGCGCTAAACTTCTTTTCTTCGGCGCCCCGGATAAGAGCTAGTGAAAGGAAAAAGCAACTGTGCTAGATCGATGATCGCTTAGCGTCAGAGCCGGGGCACATTCCCCTCATTCTGTTTAGTAGTCTTGAAAAATTAGTAAACTATTTGCCGAACGATTTCCGTGTTTCCCCTCGTAGAAATGCAGGCCCCCTGTGAGATTTCTTTTCGATCTATAAGATCAAAATATCTCTTCCTGGCAGTTTCTATGCCATACTTCGCTCCGCCTGACTTGAGTCCTTGAAGTTCCGCCTCGGAAATTTTCCATCCAAATTTCAGTACGCATGACACAGCATCCTCGTAGCTTCGGAATGGAAATATATTGTGAATGATAGGTATTTTGATTCCTTTTTCCCTAGCCAAAACTACACGATCAAGATACTTTGACGTATCTTCGAACAGTGATTCCGTCACAAAAATATCTACGCCAGATACTTCTCTCTGCTTGGCTATCCTGACGTAGTTTGGATCGGAAATTTTTGTAAGATTCAGCGGTGCGAGGATGCAGGTTTTTTGTGCGTTTGAAAGGTGAGTTTCAAGATCCCTGACTATAGTAACGAATGTGGCAATCTTGGAAAAATCGTAAACATTCTTTGGCTCTAGTCCTGAATCAGAGTTATATGGGTCACCCCTGACTATCTGAACGTTTTCTACCCCAGAGAAGATAGCGAAAGTAATCGTTCCTAGAAGATTCTGCTTGTTCGAGTCTCTGAGTGTTATCGTTGGAATAATCGAGCTCGTCGTTCTCCGCTTTAGCTCTGCGGCAACGGAAACCGAATTGAGGTGAATTCGCGACCCGTCGCGAAGCTCAGGGAGAGAAAAAGCATCTGCGAGAGCTTCGAGTTGCCCAATGCTTTCGACTATTCTCTCAAAACGCACGGAGAGATCGATTCTCTGATTGGACTTAATGGAACCAGGCGCGGGCATACCCGGCGGAAAGATCTCAATGATCCTTGCAAAGTTTCCCGAATTGATTACATCTGAAACTCGCAAAGCGAGTACCACCGAAGAGAAAAGGGCCCGCGAATCAGTAGATTCCCGGTAGGCTCAGCGGTTTGTCTTGTCTGTAAGGGACTCTATTCTTTAGGGCGGTTTCGGCTTTCCCTATTTCGTAACCAACATAACCGAGATGCCTTTTTCCCAGGTCGGTATCGCTGATGATCTTGCTGTCAATTATGGCGCCGATCAGCTTCTCGCCGCTGGCGGACTGGACTCTGAACTTTGGAATGTTGTCGTACGAGTTAAACGAAACGTAAATCTGTTGACTTTGTGGGTCAACCTGGATCAAGAAATACCCGTTTGGATCGTATTCGTTTTCGCTTAGGTTGACGCTCTTTGCCGTTTGCGGGGAACCTAGGAAGACCTCGTTCCTCGCAAGCGTCAGATTGATGTTTTTCTGATACGCGGTATCCAGTGGTAGATTTCTTTCTCCGCAGGCGGGATGAACAAAGCGGATTCTCGATTCGCCAAGCTTCGTGGCAGAGCGCTGAATGAGATTGGAAATGCTCTTGACAGGCTCGACGATCAGACTACCCGTGCTTACACAACCGAGACCGATCTCTTGATCGAAATTTCGACGCGCGACCTCGTCAAGCAGTTTGTCATTGAAAGTGAAGTCAAGGCTGATGATATCAACATTAAGTTTCGTCAATTCCTTGAAGACCGAGAACGAATCGCCACAGACGTGAAGCACAACTGGAATTTTTATGCCCGATAGCATCTCTTCATAGACGGCATTGATATAATCCTTGAACGGCTCGAATGAGAAATGCGGCGCGTCGAGCTGAACATAGTCTACCAGGCCCTGGATCGATTCAAGCTCAGGCCGAACAATTTCTCTTGCAATCGCAAAAGTCAGTTCACGCAGGTCAGAGTAAGAGTTGGACTCGATTCTGCAATTCCTCGCAAGTGTATAGGGGTCAGTCACCGGCTCCTTGAATCCGTAATACTTTGGAATCAGGGATTTCGCTTCTTGGACGTCAGACAAACGGATAGGGGATTTTCGTCGAATTTTTCCACGTACCAGAATTTCCGAGCCGTTGTATTCTATCCCCTCGACATGGTCGGGATCTAGAAATAGCCTGACGAACGATTCTCTGGTTTGACCTGTGGAAGGGAATTCTATTCCAGCGCTGATGAAATCGCGTACGGCAAGCTGTATAGTAGAATTTACCGGATCTTGGCTCTCTTCGGGAAATGACTTGAACTGCTCGATCTCGCTTTCGGGAACTGTTATCGGATAACTGCCGATGACGGTAGTCGACGGGAACTTGCTCTTCTTCTTAGCTGATCTTCTTTCTGGCAAGCTTCGTTCCCTCGACCATTACTTCCAGTTTCTTGTACATGGTTTCCCAGTCTCTAGTCCTCAACCCGCAGTCTGGATTCACTGAAATTCTTGACGGGTCTTTGATGATACTTGTTGCGAACAAGATTCGGTCTCTGACGAGTTTGGGGGATTCCAAAACGTTTCTCCCCTCCACGACGGCTCCTTCGCCCGAAGATCCGGAAAAGTCATGTACGTGTGTAACTCCCAAACCAAACCCTCCCTCGTATCCTTCTTTCTCGAAATGCCTGAGGTCGGTGTAGCCCGGTCTGGTCTTTTTATCCATACCGAGATCGGTGGAATCCCTGTTGGCGAACTCTAGCGCGAGCTGCGTGATGTCCTTCAACTGCACCGAGTACCGCGCAAGCAGCTTGTAATCACTATAGCAGTTATGGACACTAAAGACGCAGCCACTAAACCCAGAAGTGAGGGCATTTATCGCATCGACAAAAAGTTGCATCTCATCGTCGTCAGGGCGAGTTGTCACGGCCGGCTCATCGACTTGAATCCACTCGGCGCCATTCTTGATCAGCGATTCGACCTCCGGTCTAAGAGCATTCTTCACAAGATCCAGAATAAAATTTCTCCGGGCCTCGAAGTAAGTCCTTCTGAGATCTATCCTTCTGCCCTTTGATTTTTTTCTCGCTAGAGTCTCGTAATATTCATTGAAAGACCAATCTACAGTGGTGTAAGGCCCCGTTATCGGTATTTTGACGAAACGGTTCGTGTGGGCTTTTACAAACTGAAACTCGTCCAGAAGGATCGGGTGGATAAACTCCGGAACGCCTAAAATCGCGCCCTTCGTGAAGTACTTGTAATCGAACGAATGAACGGAACCGAGGAGTTTGAATCCCTTGATATTCCTTACGAGGTGTTCATACATCTCGACTCTCCACTGCTCGCCGGAATAGACTCGATCCAGCCCGACCTTGTCAAACAAGGAAAGTACGTAAATCACAGAGAAATCCCGGACCAGTTCTTTTTCTTCCTCCGTCGGGGGGATACCTGATTGAGACCTTCGGGTCAGCAGTTCTACGAGTTTTTCATAGTCCTTTACTCCGACTTTTTCCCCCCACAATGCGGCGTTTTCGATGTCACTATCAGAGATTCTGGAATCATTTGAAACTCCCTTTACCCGCCAGGCCGGTTTGGCGATGCTCCCGATCTCCTGAAGAGGGAATAACTTTGATTCTGAAATTTTATTCTTCGCCAAAATTTAGTTCAACTTCTTCCTAACAATTGTCGCCGCTTTGCCGATAGCGCTTATTTTTTCGTCGGCAACATTTCTCGGTAAGTACTTCAATTCCGAACTTGGAAGGATCACTAATCCGGAGGGCTTCAGAGTCTTCACCGCATCTAGACAGAAGTCCGAAATCCACTCGGGGGATTCAACAAGTGAATTCCTTCCGTCCACACACGCACAGGCTAGAGCCTTTTCATCGAACTCGCTCCCTTCTAACGAATCCAGTGAAGTTTGAGTAAAGTCGATGCCTATCTCAGAAACCCCTTCCAGATCAAGCAGTTTGTTCAAAATTTGCGACGAATCCCCGAAGTATGTGTGGAGACTCAACTGGAGTGGAGGCGACCTGAAGTTGTCGTCGAAAGCAGAAATGAAACTCTTGAGTTCCTTCTTGCTCGTCAGTGCGGATATTCCGTAACGATAAACCAGTGAAGGTTCGTTTATCTGAACTGATTCATAACCAAGGTTCACGAGATTCTTCAGGAGTTTCTTGATAACCTTGGCAAAATCCTCGATCAATTCATCCCGCGAGTCATAGTAATCGTCCTGAACGAGGCTTGCCAGAGTGTACGGCCCCGGAATTGACAGCTTCTTCTTTGCCTTGGCCTCTTTTGCGAGACTTAGGGCGGAAGCTACCTCATAATCTTGAATGAAGGATCTATCTTCAGGGAGTTTTACCTTTCTTACAACCGAAGGCTTTCGGTAAAAGGAATTGGTGTCAAACCATCGAGACAGGTCAGCGCCGCCTTTCAGACCGATAAGACTTTCAGAGAACGGGCGGATAAAATCCTGCCAGAGTAATTGTCCGTCAGAGATTCGACTAATTCCCGATTCCAGTTGTAATTTTACCAGGTTTTTTGCATCTGCTTCAAACGTAGAATCCAGAGTCTCCTTGGTTGCTCTGGAACGATCGTAATCTCTCGACACTTTCACAGTCTCTTCAGATCGAGAGTGAATGCCTGTCAACGTAGAGTCCACACTAAACATCATCGAATTGAATACACGCTTTTTTTCCAAAAAGTACCCTTAATGGTATTAATGCTGAATTGACCGTGTTATTCCTTTAGGAATTTTTTAGGGTTTCAATTATTATTGGAAGTAAAAATCGTTAAAAGGCATAATTCACGCCGTGTTAGGAAATAGCTGCGAGATCTTCATAATTGAACCTAGAGATTACATTTTCTGCAAATACAACTGTTTCCAAAATGCCCGTCGAGTTCGTGGAAAGAAAGGGCAAGGGACATCCGGACACTCTCTCAGACCGTGCCGCCGAAGAGTTGAGCATAGCTCTATGCGACTACTATCTTTCAAACTTCGGGCGAATTTATCACCATAATGTGGACAAGTGCGTACTGGTCGGCGGTCAATCCCAAGTCACTTTCGGCGGGGGCCGAGTGACCGAGCCGATTTATCTGATGATTGTCGGGCGTGCAGCGAGTCGAATCGAAGGAAAGGAAGTCCCCATTGAAAAGATCGCGCAGGAGGTCACGCGCGAATGGATGAAAAAGGAGATGCACGCTCTGGATGCAGAGAAAGACGTCACGATTGCCACCAAAATTAGGCCAGGGAGCGTAGATCTCGTCAAGAACTATGACCTAGAAGACGATGTTCCGCTCTCCAACGATACAAGTTTTGGCGTCTGGTACGGCCCCAATACCGAAATCGAAAACGTAGTGTACAATGTGGAAACCGAGCTGAAACTCCGGTGACGTCAAGAGAAAATACCCTCAGATCGGCGAGGATATCAAGGTCATGGGAGTCAGGCGTCATGACAAAATCAATCTGACCATTGCCTGCGCGATAATTTCAAAATTTGTGAAAGACGAAGCCGAATACAGTGAAACTCGGGATATAGTCCGAGAGATTGCTCAGGGCGTAGCCAACAAGTACACTTCGATGGACGTGGCAATCAAGGTAAACACGGCCGATAACTTCGCTAAGAAGCTCTACTACCTTACTGTTACAGGTACTAGCGCCGAACACGGAGACGACGGTCAAGTCGGTAGAGGAAACAGGGCAAATGGGCTGATAACGCCCTTCAGACCAATGACACTGGAGGCTACCGCGGGGAAAAATCCAATCAATCACACTGGAAAGATCTACAACATCTGTGCAAGCACAATCGTCTCTGCAATTCGGAAGGAATACCCCGAACTCGAGCAGACAGCTTGTTACATTGTTTCGGAAATCGGCAAGCCGATCAACCAGCCGCAGGCGATCAACGTTGATCTATTCACTCAGAGGAACTCTAAGCTGGAAAAGGACGTCCAGTCAATCGTAGAAGAAAAAATGAAAGATATGCCAAACCTCTGGAAGCAGATCGTGAAGAGAGAGCACTCAATATTCTAAAAAAATTCATAGAACGCCCCAAAATTAGGGCGTTCCGAGTTGAATTCTACATCACAGCAGTCGCAAGCTGCCCGTCGACATAGTCCCAGTTGATTACGTTCCAGAAGGCGTCGACATAGGCTCCCCGGTCGTTCTTGTACTGCAGATAGTACGCATGCTCCCAGACATCGCAAACCAGCAATGGGAAGGAGTTCTGAGTCGCGAGCAGGTTGTGCTTTTCAGCCTGAAGCGTCAACAACTGGTCGCTGGTTGGATCGTAGACGAGCAATCCCCATCCAGAGCCTTCGACCTGCTTTGCGGCCGCAGAGAGCTGTGCTTTGAACGCGTCAAAGGTGCCAAAATCTTCGTTGATCTTGTCAGCCAGTTTCCCGCCTGGTTTACCCCCGCCGTTTGCCTTCATGTTCGGCCAAAAAACAGAGTGCAACACGTGTCCAGCGAGGTTGAAACTCAAGTCACGTTCGACAGCCTTGAGGTCTACGCCCTGCCAGTTGTTTTTCCTGCCCATATCCAGCTTGTCCAACGCGGCGTTCGCGCCGTTGACATAGGCGAGATGATGCTTATCGTGATGAAGCGTCATTATCTCTTTCGAGATGTACGGTTCCAAAGCGTCGTATTTGTAGGGAAGTTCCGGAAGAGTGTATTTCTTTACCATAAAAGAGGAGAAGCACGAGTGAGATTTTTAAAAGTTTCAGAGCTTTAGTACAAAGTTAGATGAACTCTGGCAGAGAATGCCAGAGGATTCACGAAGAATCTTTCTAGACTTTGGCGAGCTTTCCGTATCTGCCGATGTTCAGCTGGACTTCTCCACGGAACGCTTTCGTGTACCCGTTTTCGATCCTAACCTTGTCACCGACATCTACAGAGTTGATCTGCTCTCCCCACAAAGAAAGTTTGATCGTCCCGCTGTCGTCCTTTATCGTCGCATCTGCCACGGTCGAAGAACCCCCAGCTCGAAGATTGACAGTCCTAACCTCCCCTTTCTCAATTACCTCGCCTTCAACGTCTACTCGACTTTGTTCGCCCTTTAGATCAGCGATTCTCAATTCGTTTTAACAGCACTTTCCTTTGCAGAAGTTATTATTTAAACTGTTAAGATCAACTGGGATAGCATTTTAAAATTGAAAATCGCAAAAGTGTGAATACGGATTTTTAGAATATCGCTTTGTCCTATCTGAATCTTGTTGCGGAAGCACTGTCTGTCTCGGTATTCTCATTTTTTCTGTGCTTGTGTGGAACCAAGGCCCTGATCGAGTACCTTCCAAAAAAGAAAATGACTGTGCTGGATTATCACAAGGTAGGAAAACCCCAGATTCCTAGACCGGGCGGCCCCGCGATCATCTTCGCGATTGTCGCATCCGAAGTCTTTCTTTTCGCGATTACCGGAAGCTACGCCTCTCTGGGGCTGGCACTGGTGACTTTGCTTTCGGGGCTCATCGGCGTTGTTGACGATCTCAAAACTCTGGGAGGAATTGTAAAGCCTGCGCTATTGCTAGTTGGAGGTCTCCCGCTGGTTGCTCTCCAGTATCTGGTGCCCGGGGCGATGGTTTACAACCCCCATCTTTACCTGCCCCTCTTTCGCGAGCCCACAAACGTTCCGCTAATCTACATATTACTGATTATAGTTGCAATCCCCGTTGTCACCAACACGATTAACACGATTGACGTGCTGAACGGGGTCGTAACCGGCACGATTCTAATTGCTTCTGTACCGATGGGGTTTGCAATAATCCTCCGTTACCTCGTGGGAAAGGAAAATCCGGTCATTCTGGCGACTTTCTTTCCATTTGTGACTGCCACCCTGGCTTTCTACTACTTTCACAAATTTCCTTCGAAGATATTTCCAGGTGACTCTGGTGCAATGGCACTGGGGGCCGCTTATGGTACGATGGCTATCATCGGAGGCGTCGAGGTGGTCGCCGTCATCGCAATCCTGCCCGCGATAATGAATTCGTTCTTCTTCCTTTCCAGTGTAAGACGTTTGGTCGAGCATCGCGAGATCAAATCCCAGCCAGTTGTCATTCTGCCGGATAATACGATGCTTGCAACTGAAGACCCGAATGCTCCAGTTACTCTGATGCGTTTGCTCGTCGGGACCCAAGCAAAAACCGAAAAGCAGATTGGTCGCGACATCCTGAAGTTAAGCGCCTACACTGCCTTTCTGGCGGGTCTAACTGCAATATTGACATGGGTGATCACCATTGCCTGATGCTGTCAAAACGCTAATCGGTATTTTTACGGCAGTCTGGATTCTCGTCCTTGTCGGAACTGTGATCATTTTCGAATATATCGTCCCGCTTGTGGTTTTTCATTCGTTTCTGGACGGCATACTCAAAGGAATTCTTGCATCCATCTTGGTTGTTGTCTGGTTATTCCTCTTCTACGAAATGCAAAAGAGGATGGTCAGAACTCAGCTGCGGATAGAAAAAAACAAGTTGAAAGCATAGATTCCGCCCTAAGGGAATTATTCAGTTAGCGGATATGGTATTTGTAATAATGAGGTCTTGATTTAGCTATTCCAGGCGAGTCTCTTTTTCTCGTATTCTTCTCGGGAATAAGCTACCTTGGCGGGAACTCCAACCACGACCGTGTCTGGAGGAACATCCTTGGTTACGACGGCGCCCATACCGACTACACTATTTTTTCCGATAATCACTCCTGCTTTGACAACGGCACGAGCACAGATCAACGCTCCGTCCTCGACCGTGACGCCGATCATTCTGTCGGATAGTGGATAGGGGTCATTTGTAAGAACCGCCCCAGGTCCGATGAAGACGTTATCCCCGATCCTCGAGAGTGGAGCGATGTACGCGAGTCCTTCGATCTTGCAGTTCTTTCCGATAATGACGTTGTAATCGACATGAGCGAGATATCCAATCTTCGTGTTGTCACCGATTGTAGTATCGCCGCCAACGTACGCAAAGTTCCAGACTCGCACGTTGTCTCCAAGCTTTGCTTTGGGAGAAATCAGATTTGGAACTTTTGAAATCTTCTTGCTACGAGTTGCCGACTTTGATTTCGAGCATTTGGCCTTCAAAAATAAACACTGAAAGCGTCACTGCAAATGGACCGGTTTCCCTTGCTTTACAATCTTCTCTGGAAGCTTGTCTCTGAACTTTGTAAGAAAGTCAATGTCCTCGCTCTTGTTCCTAAGATCGTCCGGCAACATGACTGGAATTTCATCAGTAATAGGATAGAACCTGTTGCACTCCGTGCAAAACAAAGCACCGTCAACGATGACATCGTCCTCCGAATTGATCTCAAACAATTCCAGCGGATAGTGCTTGTCGATCGGGCAAGCGAGTATATCCAATAATTTTCGTTTCATTTGGGGCAATGAGCTCCTTGGTAATCGATTCGGTTCTCTTTGTCAGTTATTTAATTTGTTGGAGCTTCGGCTGGATTTTCAAAAAGCCTGATCTTTCGAATAGTTTCATTGTCGAGCTTGATGTTGAATGCTTTCGGAGGTTTTTCTGAAAAGCCCTTGATGGGCGGGCAAACGACAGAAAGATCGAGTTTAACTCCAACCTTTGCGAGGTGGTCGAGAAACTTTCCGTAAGTTTCAACGTCTCTCCACTGCACGCCTCTCTCCGTGCACAGCGCCATCCATACTTCGAGAGTATTGTTGTAGAGAAGAGATTGGCGGAGCTCTTCGACATTCTTTGCGCGGGGCAATTGTAAACAGAGAACAAGATGATAACTGAAAAGAAAAACGTTGCCGTCTGTTTTTTCCAGAAATCATTTCGCATCTGTCAGGAGACCTCCATAGACAAAGGATATTCAAGAGCATCTAACTGCGGCATCTTCTCGTAGTAAGCCTGGGTTGGCGTCTTGAGGTCAAGGGCTCCATGAGGCCTCACTTCATTGTACCACTTCATGAACTCATCTATCGAGGAGAACCACTTGATCTTACTCTCGAATATGTCGAAGAACTTCTCGATCTTGCCGTTCGTCTGGGGGTGGTTGACTCTTCCGAGGATGAATCTTATCTTGTGCTTCAAGAGACACCTCTCGAATTCTGTCATCCCCTTCTCCCTCCTCTCAGATTCCATCGTGTAAAATGTGGTTCCGTGGTCGGATAGGATCGATGCAGGTTTGCCGTGTTCCTTCATGGCGCTCTCAAGACAGGAAACAGAGTACTCCGAGGTCAGCGTTTCATGGACCCCAAATCCGGTAATGAGACGAGAAGCATCATCTTCATAGCAGGTGAGCCACTTGCCCTTCCACCTCGGATCCTTTACCTCGTGCCAGTCCGTATGCCATAATGAATTCGAGTGTTCCCTCTCGTATCTGACCCACTTCCTCCTTATCCACTTCTTCCTAGAGTTTGACGCAAAGGAGTTCATCAGGAGCACCCTGTGTATCCTGTTGTGGTTGATGTGAATCTTGCTATCGCTCTCGATCTTTCGTTCAAGGTAGAGGGCGTTTGCCCTATATCTCTGATAAGCATCAATGACGAGTGAAGTTTCCTCGTCGGTAATTGGAATGCTTTTCCTTCCTGGTTTCTTGAGGAGGAGAGGCACACCCCCACCTTTCCTATGCTGGGCAAGTATCTGCTCAACCCTCCTCTTTGACACCCCGAGCTGGAGAGCAATGTTTGCGCAGGTCTCGCCCCTTTCTCTAGCTCTGAAGAGGTAACTGATCTTGTCGCTATCAAGCTTCGCGGGCACATGTTTCTCGTAACGCTTTGTTACGCTCTTCCAAAACTCTCCCAGTCTACTCCTGTTTACCAGCTTGCGAAATAATTGTCGGAAAAGAGAAAAAACGTTGCCGTCAGTAAAAGAAAAAAAGTGCCCGTGTTGGCCGTTGCCAACCGGGTCTAGTTCGTCTAGTGAGTCAGTAAAGGCATCTTGTGGAACTTGGAGTCGGTTCCGTTGACGATGCCGATTTCGATTGGAGCGTCTTCGCTGGTTGCACTCTTGATTGCGTCTTGAGCCAAGACGATGAGTTGATCCTTTGATAGATTCGGATCATATTTTCTCTGTATGTATTCGATTGCCTGCTCTGATTTGTAGCCGATTGCGAAAGCAGATCCTCGGAAGAATGTTCCGCTCGGGTCTACCTGGTACAGCTGGACACCTGTCGGATCTTTTCCGGCCATTATGACCGAGGCACCTAGGGGTCTAACTGCGTAGATGGTGTACTGGTGGAGATAGGAGCTCAGAGTCTCCGCTGCCGTCTTGATGTCAATGGGCGAACCGAAGGTCAGATTGTGCTTCTGTGCTTCGACCCGCAGTTCCTGGATGAGTTTTAGGACGTCACCGATGTATCCCGCGCCAGTCGCTCCGATGTGGTCGTCGACAAGAAATACCTTCTCCGACGGATCAATCAGGGGCCTCGTGGGCTTTAGCTGGCTTGCGAGAATTGCGACATCGCTTGTCTTTATTCCCAGAGTAGTCGAACCACGGTTTACTGCTTCAAGAGCAAAGTCTACTTGGACTAGGCTCCCTTCAGGCCCGTAGAAGTAGGGCATCCTTCCACCCGCTTGTTGCTGTTGTGATTCCATTTTTTTCTTCAACCTCTTTTCTAGTTCACGCTCATGGTTGGAGCGACGAGGAGAGGGATTGCGAGCACGTCAATGCCGTTTCCTGATCCAGGATCTCTTTCCATTGCTGCTTTGACCGCCGATGTTCCAATTTTCTTACCTTCTTCCATCGTCAGGTCTTTGTGGTAGCTGCTTTCCAGAACACCGTACGCGATTGGACTTCCAGAACCAGTCGAGACGTATTCCTCGGGCGACACCGCGCCACTCATGTCGGAAATGAATACGTGAGGCCCGGTCTGATCGACTCCGGCGACGATGAATTCAGCATAGTATGGCTGGTAGCTCTTCATGCCGTTGTACGCGATATTCGCGATCAGCTTGGAAGTCTCCTTTACCGTTAGGGGAAACCCTCTCTGGAGCGTCACCAGTTTTCTTTCCGCTCTGACTGCATTGACCAGGTACTCCGCGTCAGAAACCTGACCGGCGATCGCGACCGCGATCGTTTCATCAACTGGGAGTATCTTTTGCGTTTCCTTGGACCCGATGAAGAAGCCCTTGGAAGCTCTTTTGTCCGAAGACAAAACAACTCCGTCCTTACAATTTATTCCTACAATAGTAGTCATGTTTTGAATGTCCTTCTTCGTTAGGATGAGTATTGGAAATGAACGATAGTTATTGACTAACTGACGAGTCAGCAAGTCACAGCTTAACCAGCTCGCGCATTGATGCCTGAGCTGGAGGAACGAGTAGATCCCTTCAACGCCTTCGAAACATGATCGAAAAGTTCGAATGCAGATCTCGCCGCATCAGAAACCGAATTTGATCCCAGAGGGAATGTCTCGATCGTAAGAACATCTTCCTTAATCCTGATCGAGATCTTCAATCCGGAGTCATTGGTCATCCAGCTTAGCGTCGCAGAATCTGGCGCTTGAGTTGAGCCCAGCCATCGCAGGTTTCCAAACCACTTGTAACTAAGAGAATTAACGAGCTCCGAAATATTAACGTCCGAAGGCAGTCTCGCTCTAAGCAACGATATCGAATACGGATCACCTATTTCCATCTTGGGAGATAATCCTGGCTTTGTTTCTCCGATCGTGGAGATTCCTTTGGGACTGATCCTGTAAGCGTGATCAAGCCGCTCGACAAATCCGTCGCGCTGCAATCTGTGAAGAGCGCGAGAAAGGGTTTCCTGATGGAGGCCGAGTTTCCGCTTTATACCCTGGAAGGATAGCTCTTTTGCATCCTCATCTTCGCCCATCGCCTTGAGGATTACCAGGTCGTTGTCGCTCGGACGTTCGAGTTCATCAAGGCCCCTGGCGACATCACTGTCTGGATAGCCCTCGATGAACGACATACGGGTTAGACCAAGCTAGATGTTAGGGACTAAACCCAAATATATACTTTGAGGGTTGACCTTGAGAATGTTCTATCAAAGAATCATTTCGCTCTCCCACATGATTGAAGGATCTATGAGTTCCTCTTTTATTTCCATCTTCCTGTAGTAGGCTTCCAGTGGAGTTTCAGCTCTCTCCAGATCAAGGGCTCCGTGGGGCTTGATGCAGTTGTACCAGCGTACGCACTCCTCAATCGGAGAGAATCCCTTCGCGAGTCCTCTTTCAACCGTATCAAAGAGCTTCTCCAATTTTCCATTGGTTTGGGGATGTCTCACTCTTGAAAGAATATGTTTGATGTGATTCCTCATCAGATAGAGCTCGAATTCAGTGAGACCTTTCGTTTTTGTTTCAGCTTCGACCGCATAGAAGGATGTACCTCTGTCTGAGAGGATTGATGCTGGTCTGCCATGTTCCCTGATCGCTTCCTTCAGGACGCTCACTGCATTTTCAGACGACGGAGAGTCAAACACGCCATAACCCATGATGTACCTCGATGCGTCATCCTCGTAGATTACCAGCCACTTGCCCCTGTATACTGACGATTTCATCTCGTGCCAATCGACGTGCCACAACGAATTGGAATGCTCCCTTTCATATCTGATCCACTTGCGCTTGAAGCGCGTCCTTGCTGTATTGTACAACAATCCTTCCTCCTTCAATACGCTATAGACTCGCATGTGGTTTGTTTCATCGATGCCGTAATCTCTCTTGAGGATTGAAACGAGGTAGCAGGCTCCGACGCCAAACTTCCTTGAAGCTTCGATGATCGCATTCCTCTCCTCAATTGGGATCTCGATTCTTTTTCTGCCTGCCTTCTTGAGAGATGGTATCTCTCCGGATTCCCTGTATTGGGCATAAAGCTGCTCCACTCTTCTCACGGTGATGTTCTGGGTTGATGCGATATCCCTGGCTGCAAGGCCGCTCTCTCTAGCCTTGACCACCCACACCACCTTTTCCTCTGAAAGCTTTCTTGACCCATAGCCATGCTTCTTCCAGATGCTCCTCCAATAGTCCCCCAGCCTAACCTTGTTGACTATGGAGCGAAATAATTGTTTGATAAGAGAACACGTCTTCAATTGGATAAACCTTTTCTGGCTGCACAATCAGCCCGGATACAAGAAATCATTCATAACGGAAATCAAAAAGGTGATGATGCTAAGTTAACGGCAGAAGCATGATTGATTCTACACAATTTATTCTTCATTCTCCTCGCCTTGATTCAGTTGTCGGGTTATCACTGCGCTAAGATCGAGAAGACCATCACGCGTTGTCGCAGAAACAGGGTAAAGTTCGCTCGACATCCCTGCTCGCGAAATATCCCTGAGCAGTATGGAGTCCAGCTCGTCAGCTGTGCATTGATTCCTGCCTAAGCGCTTCTTCCAATTTGTAGGCGTTGGAAGACCAGGAAAGGACTTTCTTGAGATTCGGCCCGAGCATGTCTTTTCTAGACAGAACAGAGATGTGCGGGACCTTCAACCTGAGTCTAATCGAGGCAGAGAGCAGGGCTATACTCAGGAAGTTGCTCGGAGTTGAGACGAGAGTAGAATCGAAAAGGAAGAGCATCGTCGTGGCCTCGGCAGTAACGTTGTCCACGATGTAGGGTCCACTGTTACGATAGGCAAACAGTTCGATTTGGCCCGGGGTATCGAAGATCGCGTAATCGGGGTTTATGGATTCTAGGGAATCTTGGATGTCATTTATTCGCGTCGCAACAAGGTCCGCCGCCATAATCAGGGCTCCGTTTGGCCCCAGCTGGTAGTTCTGCATCACGGTCGAAATATCGATCATTTCTCTGATGTCAATGTCAGGCTCGTATGGTAGTTCCTGAACTCCCGGATCCAAATTTACCGTCGCAACCGTCGAACCCTTGTCCGTATACCAAGGTGCCAAGACCGAACAAAGAGTTGACTTGCCTGCTCCTGCCGTTCCTGTAAGAAATATTGCCCGCAATAGAAATCAACTTAATTGTCGTCGCATCAGAGATGAACGTTTCCGTTTGAGCATAGATTCCCAGAAAGAACAAGAGTCAAAACAGGTTAAAACAGAAATCCTCGTCGTTGGAAACGAGCTCCTAAATGGAACTACTCTCGATACTAACTCACATTGGATGTCGGAGGAGCTTACGAAGCTCGGCGTAAGGGTAACAAGAAAAACCACTATTAGAGATGAATTGGGTGTCATAATATTAACCTTCAAGGAATGTCTTAGGAGAAAGCCGGAGTGGATATTTTCTATAGGCGGCCTCGGACCCACTTACGACGACATGACAATCGAGGGTCTCGCGAAATCTGTCGGAAAGGAGCTCTATCTTGACGATTCGGCGGTTCAGATGTTGAAGGACAGTTATGAGCGAAGAAGGAAAATGTTCAATCATCCGATCCGCCGCTTGCCGAAGGCAAGTCTGAAGATGGCGATGATCCCTCGTGGGGCGACCGCTCTTTACAATTCGGTCGGGAGTGCGGCAGGAGTTTTGCTCAAAGTTGGGAATACGACTATAGCATCGTTGCCCGGAGTTCCAAGTGAAATGAAGGCAATTTTTACAGAAGAGCTAGTTCCCAGAATACAGGAAACCTCCTCAAAATTCATCAATGCTGAGGAATGGCTCGAACTCGTCGGCACTTCTGAATCAAGAATTTCGACACCGGTTGCTCGAATTTCGAAAAAATACTCGCCGCTCCTCTATGTCAAGTCGCACCCGATGGGCTTTGAGAATGGCAAGTCAATCATTCACGTTCAATTGATCCTCACGTCCAAAGCGCAGGACAAAGAAAAATCGGTGGGCCAGCTGGAAAAAGCGGCTTCCGAGATGATTACTGCTGCGAAAAAATTAGGCGCGACAGTAAAGACCATAAAATCAGTACGATGATTCGGCGCTGGGACGTAGAAGGCGCATCCTTCTTTCCCTTCCACATTTGCCGCATTTGAAGTTCGCGTAACCCCGTGGGTTCCTCACATTTTCATAATTCACTATGTAATTCTTGGTTCTCGTCATGCATCGATCACAGAACCTGGTTTCAAACTGCTCAGACAACTTATTGACTAGTCCCAGTATTTTTTGGTTTCAATAAATTTGAGCTTTGCTTCTAGCAAGTCGTCGTAAAACTCCTGCTCCGAATCGTGCATTCGCGAAAGTACTCTTGCTGCCATCTGAGGACCCACCCCGTAAACGCTCAAGGCGATAACCGCCTTTTTTCCATATGCTAGAACGAGATCTGCGGACCTCCTTGTCTTCGAGAGAACATCGTTTTCATCCTTCGTAAGAGCTTGCTTCTTCGATTTTTTCTTCAGCAGAGCGCTCGTAGTAAATCTAGCCCCGTAAAACAGGACAGCCATGAGCCTTGAGCTGCACTTTTCGCACTTTGGGAATTCTTCGAGATCTCCCACTCGGACGAATTCTTTCAGATTCCCGCAATCGAAGCATAGAAAGCTGGCAACCTCTTTTTCGATGTGGGCTTTCATTGACTCGACGGAGTTAACGGCGGAATCGGCATAGTCTTCGTCTTCCGCGTATCGTGAAAGTATATACATTGCAAGTGGACTAGGTTTTTCGGAAACAACCGTGACTAGCTTGATCTTCCCTTCTTCGCAATCTTTGAGAATTTCGACCGTTCTCGGAATGTCAACCTTCGTTTCGAAGGCTTCCCTCATCGTTTCTTCGTAGATAGGCGTGAATCTGAATTTTACTCCCAGCTCCTTCATTTCGTCACCGGACATTAGACGCCCTCTCTTTAGCGCCCCAAATCTTTCCGCTATGAATTTCATCTCGTAGCCGAATGGGAAGTGCTTGCGGAGAACCCCTTCGATAAAACTGGGAAGCGTGCTGTCGTAGTGAAAAATCTTCTCTGCTAACTTTTCCGTTTCGTATTCATCGGTTGTCAGCTCGATCAAAATTCGATATCCATCGGTCCACCAGTGTCTGACCAGTCCTCCCATTCGAATCAATATCTCTTCAAAAAGTTCGCCTAGGGTTGAATTTACTCTATCTCCAGCGGAGGTATGAATAATGAGGAAATTCTTGAAGCGCTCTACCACGATTCTCTTTTCGGTTGGAACTCTATAATTCGAAATCTGTGTTCTGATTTCATCCACGACTTCGAGTCTCGCTGATTTTTCAGCATTCCAGTTCAGAGCGCGCGTCAGGTTAGAATCTTCGAGCGGATGATCGAGTAGTACCTCAATTCTGCCCCTCTCGATTGCTACGTTTCTCGCGACAGATTCTGGTATCGGAATCATCTCGCCATCCCACCCGGGAACTGCCGCACTCGGGTCAACTATCGGAGTAACGTAGACCATATCTTCCTGGATAGATTCGATCTGCCAAACCTTGCCCTTGATTATGAAGTGGATGCCTACCTTTGCGTGGATCATCATGAACTCCTCTCCTAGAATACCGACCCTTTTCTGAGTGGTCATATCCACGACAGAGTAACGCCGTTCATCACGAATCATGGAGAGATTTTGCAAATAGTATTCCCGGCACTTTCTTCTTCGGATTACCCTGTCGCCATCTATCGTCAGATAACCGAGTTTTTCCATGAACGCGAGTACTGCCTGCAAAGAGTTTTTTGTGAGTGATCTGAAAGAGAACGACCTATGCGACATGTCCAGAATCTCGTCTTGTGTGATTTCCCCATACTCCATCAACAGTCCTGCCACTTGATGAGCCAAAACGTCCAGTGGCGATTCGTGGATAACAGTCGCTTCCAGTCTTCTCGCCACCGCTTCGTTGGAGATCGCAATCGACTCCAGACTATCCTCCGGGCTGACAGAAAGAATTATTCCCTCAGACTTTCTCGACAGGCTATGACCAGATCTTCCGACTCTTTGAATCAGAGAGTTGACCTGCCTCGGAGACATGTATTGAATTACGAGATCGACAGAACCGATGTCAATGCCAAGTTCTAAAGTAGCGGTGGAAACCATTGCCCTAATTATGCCTTCTTTGAATTCCTGCTCCACTCTTTCCCTTTCTTCGCGGGGGAGCGAGCCGTGGTGAACGCCCACCTTCGTTCCGAGCATGCCTAGTCGTGAGCCGAGTTCTTCGGCGACTGTCCTGCTGTTTACGAAAATCAAGGTCCTTTCGTGGCCCTCGATCAAATCCAAGATCCTCTGGATTCTAGCTACAGTTTGTGGACTGACGAACAGCTCTCTGGATTGAATTTCGTCCTCTTTGGTTGGAGAAGGCATCTCGACCGAGTATTCCGCAGCTTTTAGAATTCTGCTCGTATCAACAAGGCGAAATGGCCGCTCATTTCCGCAGAGAAATCTTGCCATTTCCTTGGGATTACCTACTGTCGCAGAGAGGCCGATTAGCTGGGCTCCCTGTCCGACGACCTTCTGCAGTCGTTCGAGACCGAAAGACAGTTGGGAACCCCGACGGTCGCCCGCGAGCTGGTGAATTTCGTCAACGACTATATATTTGAGACTCTTTAGATTGGCCCTTAGTCGTGATCCTACTAGAAGCACTTGCAGAGTCTCTGGTGTCGTAATCAATATGTCCGGGGGGTGCAGTGACTGCTTTCTTCTGTCAGATTGGGAAGTGTCGCCGTGCCGGACCTCAACGGTCAGTTCAAGTTGTCTAGCCCACATCTGAAGTCGTTTCAACATGTCACGATTCAGGGCTCGAAGCGGAGTAATGTAAAGTGCCTTTGTACCAAATGTTCCCTTTTCAGATCTGATCTTCTCGAAAACCGGAAGAAGTGCGGCTTCTGTCTTCCCTGATCCGGTCGGGGAGATTATCAGCACGTTTTCCCCTGAGAGAATTGCGGGGATTGCTTCTGTTTGAACAGGGGTTTCCTTGGAGAATCCCAGTTCTGTCAGAATATCTCTGATATCTTTCGAGAGGAACTCGAATGAAGCCTTCTCCAAGTCGATCTCAACACTCTATTCGGGAATTATTCCCATCTCGTTTTCACTATTAAGAGCTCCCGTCAGCACGCCGAGTGCGCTGCGAGAAAGGTAAGCTTAAGCGTGGGTTGGCCTGAGTATTGAACCATGGCTGAATCAGGTTCGAACCCAAGCAAGAGTGTTTCAGATATTTTGAGAACAGTTCCGAGCGAAAGCGCGTTTTACTTTTACAAGGGAGAAGGTTCCCCCTCTGGACTGAAAGCAACGAGCCTTCGAGAATTCCTTTCCGAAATCGAATCCATTGATCCAGAGTCCATTTATTTCCATTCGCAAAGGCATGACTTTGAAAATTGGGTTCGCATGCTGGGTGATCCAACGCTTGCAAAACAGATTCAAACTGTGTCATCCCAGAATCTAACACCCGAGGAGCTAAAGTCAAGGCTCGTCCGGATCGTAAGGATGAGAGTCGGGAAATTGAGAAAGCTTGCTCATGAAGCGTGATCTTGTTCGACTCGAGAATTCAGTTCGGTTTACTGGTGAAATTTCAACGTGCATATAACTTTGAGATAAACGCAAGTCCGTTCTCTGTTATCCAGTAATATTACAGTAACGTCACTTGTAAAATAGTTTCAGGAATGCGGAGCTTGCCATCGGGAGTACATCCTGAAAAAACAAGAAAGTTCGAGGGGTGATTCAAGTGACAGCGTCTTTCGAGCTCTGACAATCAGAATATATGCTTCCTCTTTTCTGGCATGATCAAATTTGCCCGGGTCGATGATAAAGCGCAATACGGTCAGTTATTCATGCAATCTAGACATCGCCGATGCTGTTACGATGCTTGATTATGCAGTAGAAGCTGAAAAAGTAGGTTTCTCCGCAATCTGGGCTTCAGATCATTTTCATCCCTGGTTTCACACCGGAGCGAAAGAGACTCAAGCATGGATCTGGATGTCGACTCTTCTTGATAGGACGAAATCCATACCTGTCGGGACTGGCGTCACGGCCTCAATTTTGAGGTACCATCCCGCGATCATTGCTCAGGCTTTCGCCAGCATGGAGGCAATTCACGGGAAGCGTGTTTTTCTCACTCTCGGATCTGGCGAAGCCCTGAATGAACTTCCACTTGGTTATGAGTGGATTGGAGTACCGGAGAGGAGGGAACGCGTGACAGAATCTGCAAAGATCATTCGAAAGTTGATCAATGAAGAATTTGTTACTTTCAAAGGAAAACATTTCACGTTACGCGATGCAAACCTGTACATGAAAGCAAGTTTTCCCATCTACATCGGAGCGTCCGGGCCGAAAATGGCAGAGGTTGCTGGCGAACTGGGGGACGGATTTCTTACGATAAAGGGAGCGGATTATGCAAAAGCCGAGCTGTTTCCTGCAATCGAAAGAGGCGCAAGAAAGGTTGGTAAAACACTTGACGACATTACAAAGGTCATCGAAATAGACATGTCTTATCACAAAGAGTATGATAAGGCGCTTGCCCCCCTGAGGACTCAAGCCGGCACTCTGTTTCCAGAGGTATTCACGGATGCCATTTACGATCCGAGGGTGATAGAGAAGATGGGGTCCGGCATAAGTGATGAGCAGCTTGCGAAAGCATTCGTGGTCGCTCAATCAGCCGAGGATCTCATAAAGCCAATCGAGAGTGCTTTCGACCTGGGTTTCGATCACGTCTACGTTGCGAGCCTTTCACCGGATGAAAGGGCGTTCATCAAATTATGCGGGGATAATGTTCTATCGTATTTTGAGCGCAAGAGATAGAGTTCTTTGCGGTTCTAGGTCCCAAAGACCCCAGGCTAAATCAATTCACCCGAAAATTCCAACTGAAAACTCATATGCATAGTTTCACGACCAGAAGTGAGTTTTAGAAGTTGTCCGATCATCTTTTCGAGACCAAAGTAGTGGAGTTCAGAAAAAACCAATTCAACGAGCCGATCGTTTTTGGTGGATTTGTGGGGCCTGGTCTGGTTGGACTAGTAACCGCGGGTTATATGATTGAGAAGCTGAATCTGCACGAGATTGCTCATGTGCAGTCCCAACATATTCCTCCCGTCGCGGTGTTTGTTGGTGCCAAGCTTCGACATCCTTTCCGGATCTACACCGATGACCCGGGAAAAGTCGTTGTAATGATATGCGAGATGCCAATCGATATTGAGGGCCTCTACGAAATATCTTCGGCGCTTCTCGACTGGACAGACCAGGTCCACGCTAGAGAAATAGTCATTCTCGATGGTGTCGGCGTGTCTGGGATACCTGATCAGAGGGAAGCTTACAGCGTTGCTGACGAAACAAGAATAAAGCAATTAGAGCAGAAGGGCATAAGCGCAATTCAATCCGCGATGATAAGTGGCGTCGGCGGAAGCATCCTAAACCAGTGTTTGACCCGGCGGGTCAGCGGAGTATCCCTTCTCACGCCTGTTTCAATCGAGATTCCTGATCCAGGCGCCGCTCTTGTCTTGATCAAATCTATAAACCAGATTTACGATCTCAATATCGGAACCAGTGAGCTCGAACAGAATGTTGAAAGGTTGAATGAGCGATTGAGCGAGATGTCCGAGCAATACCGGAAGTTGAATGACCAAGTCACCGACAAAGACAAGAGACTCTACGGATAAGTCTGAACTCCATTAATACAAGATGAATTGATCTGAGCTCGCGCTCGACTGTCATGGCAAGGAAGGGGATGGTCTCTTCTTCACATGAACTTGCTTCGTTTTGGGGAGCAAACGTGCTGCTCAAAGGAGGAAACGTGGTCGATGCCGCAATTGTTACCAGTGCCGTGCTTTCTGTAGTTCAAAACAACCTGTGTGGCCTCGGCGGGGATTTGTTTGCTCTCCTAAAGGTCAACGGCAAAGTTACGGAGTTGAATTCGAGCGGCCGAGCCGCAGAAAGGGCCACAATAGACTTCTATGAAAAGAAAGGATTCTCCCAAATCCCCACGAGCGGTCCTCTATCCGCCAACACGGTTCCGGGCATTGTTCGAGGATGGGGGAGCTTTCGAAATTAGGCACGATGGAAATTGGCAAATTATTGGAGCCCGCAATAAATTACGCGGAAGGAGGTTTCCCAATTACCGAAAAGTACGTACAATCCATAAGAAACTCAGCACAAGTTCTGGGCGCCTACAATGAGTGGAAAAGAATTTTCTTGCAAGAGGGTAAAATTCCCGATCCCGGATTTGTTTTCAAGCAGAAGGATCTAGCAGCATCACTCAGGTCAATTGCGAAGTCGGGCGTTGATGACTTTTACGATGGTGAGTTATCAAAGAAAATTATCAATGGAGTGGCCCGACGGGGAGGAGTAATCACTTCAGAAGATCTTCGAAATCATGAATCAAATTGGAATGACCGTCCTCTTTCGACGAACTATCGTGGCATCAAGATCTACGAAACCTCTCCCAACAGTCAGGCCGCGACCGTACTTCTTTGGCTGAACATGTTAGAGAGATTTGATATTGCTGAGATGGAACTGGGTTCTGACAAGCTCATCAAAATTATGCTAGATACATGCCTCAAGGCCTATGCCGAAAGAGCAAAGTCAATTGCCGACCCATCGTTTTATCCGCTACAGCCGGATTTCATTTCGAAAAAATTTGCTGATGATGTTCTATACTCAAATGAACCGTATCATCGTTATTCATCGAAAACAACTGGGACTGACGGCGACACTACTTACTTTGCAGTTACAGACTCCGAAGGGAATTGCTTGTCAGTCATACAGAGCAATTACATGGGATTCGGATCTGGCCTTATCCCAGAAGGAACTGGGATAGTTCTCCATAATCGAGGCTGTTATTTTTCTCTAGATCGTTCTCACCACAATTCGATCGCACCGGGAAAAAGAACGTTTCACACTTTATGCGCATCTCTTGCGGAGAAAGATGGTGAAACTCTCTTTGCGATTGGTTCCATGGGAGGGGATGTTCAGCCCCAAATCCATGCTCAGCTCATGACACAAGTAATCGACTTTGGAGAAGATCTGCAGCATTCAATAGATAAGCCCAGATGGGTTGTCCCGATGACAATTTACGAAAAACCCTCGAAGATCTACACAGAATTTGAACCGACAAAAGGTTTGGCAACCAACGGCTTGGAAGTTGTTCAGATGGACGGCTTGTCATCGCTCTTCGGTCATGCCCAAGCGATTTACAGAAAGAACAACGGGCTTTTTGGGGCAGCAGACCCGAGAGGAGACGGCGCTAGCGTTGGATTCTAAGCGAAATATCAAAAGGGACTCTGCAGTCGCGCAATTTGAGCGGACACCCTGTTGACATACTCTTCGAGCCTCAAGAGAATCGTCTTTGAAGTTATGACCCCGAGTATTTTTTCGTTCTCCATAACCACGACTCGCCTAATTCCCTTTTCAGCCATGAGTTTGGAGACAGAATCTATTCCGTCATTTGCTTTGACTGTCACCAAGTTTTCGCTCATTATATCATTCAATAGAACGCTCGACGGGCTCCTATCGTTTGCGATAATTTTTGAAAGGTAATCCCATTCCGTAACAATGCCCTTAGGCTTTCCGTTGACGAACACTAGCGCGAAACCGCGCTTCTTCTCTTTCATGATCCTGGCCGCGGCGAGAGCCGAAGTTTCGCCGGGGAGAGTTATGAATTCTGATTCTACGATGTCTTTGGCATAAAGTACCAATTGATTCGGGCACCTATCAAAATATACAGAAAAGAAGAGTTACGAACTGGGCTATCTACACCCATAAAAATGCATTCGTGGAAGATATGTTTGAGATCCAAGCTTCGATTCCTGCGAGGGCATCTAACTTTTTAATCGAAGATGGGCTCGGATTCTCCGTATACCTATGAGTTCTACAAGAAATGCAAAGTCCAAAGCTTCCTCGAACGCTGCTCTTTATTCACAATTGGCCAAGAAGATAGTTTCCGATTCAATTCACTTGAACCAGGGCGATTCGGTGACCGTCGAAACATGGAATAACGGACTGGGATTTGCCAAGGAAGTTGTGAAAGAGGCTCGTAAGGTAGGGGCCTTGCCAATTCTGCTCTTGGAAGATGAGGAGGCATACGTTTCGGCCTTGAAGACCACGCCAAAAGAATCCCTAGGAAAGATGGGAAAACACGAGTATAACCTTCTATCATCGACCGATGCATACGTATTCATTCCCGGTCCCCCGTTAGGGGTCTACATTCCAATGGTTCCGAAAGAAGAAGGTTCTGCAGCTACTTCTTACAACTCTTCCTGGTACGAGGCCGCTGAAAAGGCAGGAGTTCGCGGAGTTCGATTAACCTTTGGGTATGTCGGACAAGATGTCGCGAAGCTTCTCGGAAAAAAACGGGACGAGATAGTCCGCAGACAGCTAAAAGCCTCACTTGTAGACTCTGAGACGATTCGCAATTCCGGCAGACCGATTCTGGCATTGCTTACTGATGGGGCAGAAGCGAAATTGGAAGCGGGTGGCGATTCCCTGACATTCAAATTGAAGGGCGATACCGGAATCGAGGATGGCGTCGCCGATGCCGCAGATGTAGCAGCAAAAAACAACATCTCTTACATTCTTCCCGGCATGATCTGGAAAGAGGTCGATCCGACCTCAGCCTCTGGAAGTGTCAAGATCTCTGGCGCTATAACTCGGTTGGGCCTTGTCGGAGAGAGCGCTCTAGAATTCGAAAATGGCAGGCTTGTACACTGGGCTTCGGAAAATAAATCGACCCAGCAAAAACTAGATTCGATTATTGGAAACTTATCCCCGGAGAAGAGGGTTCTTTCTATGATTACGGTCGGTTTGAATCCGCTGATCACCTATGGATATGCTCAGGATCGTTTCGTGGCGGGGTCGATCGGAATCTCGGGTTTCGGCTTTACTGGAATCGTCAAGAATGCAACTCTTAAGATTGGATCTACGTCTGTCGTCGAAAAAGGCAAGCTAGTTTCTACCAAGTCTACTTCAGGCTAAATGTAACTTTTCGGGCAGGTCTCCGTAAGAATGTCTGAACTCGGCGAAATTCTCCCCACAGAATCGGTAGTCGATCCAGGAGTAGAGATTCTTCGCCAGATTCGCGAAAAAAGTCTAGACGAGGTCGAAGGATACTGGAGGAAAATTGCGGATGATCTTTTTTGGAGTGAGAAAAATGGACCCATTTTTGAAAAAACTCAGACCCCGCCTTTCGGGAAATGGTTTCCAGGCTGGAAGACCAATATCTGTTACAATGCGCTGGATCGCCACATAATCTCCTCACGGAAAAACAAGATCGCGTATTATTGGGAAGCAGAGGACGGATCGGAAAGAGCGATATCTTACGCTCAGTTATTCAGAGAGGTATGTAAGTTCGCGGAGGTGCTAAAGGAATCAGGAATAAAGAAGGGAGACAGGGTAACGATCTATCTCCCGATGATTCCTGAACTGCCGGTCGCGATGCTGGCGGTGCTTCGACTGGGGGCGATTCATTCTGTAATTTTCGCTGGCTTTACTTCGCAAGCCGTAGCAGATAGGATTGAGGATTCTAGTAGCAAGATTGTGATAACCTCTGATGGAGCGTTCAGACGCGGAAAAACCATCGATCTAAAGTCAGTAGTCGACGACGCTTTGAGCAAGACTACACCAGTCGAGAGAGTGATTGTAGTCAAGAGGGTCGGAAATCCTGTTCACATGCAAAAGGAAAGAGACTCTTGGTACCATGAGTTGATGCAGAAGATGGACGACTCTCAGAAAGTTAGGGCAGAGTCGGAAATGGTGGAAGGAACCCATCCAAGTTACATTCTTTACACCTCAGGCACAACTGGGAAACCAAAGGGGGCTACTCACAGTACAGGTGGCTACATGCTCTGGACATATTTTACTCAAAATGCAGTTTTTGGTGTACGAGATGAGGATGTTTACTGGTGCGCTGCCGACATTGGGTGGGTCACGGGCCATACGTACATCGTCTACGGGCCTCTTTTAACGGGAATCACTTCTGTTCTGTACGAGGGTGCTCCTGATTTTCCGTCTCCGGACAGATGGTGGAAGATCATCGAAAAGTACGGCGTAACGATACTATACACTTCACCAACCGCGATCAGATCACACATGAAGTTGGGAGAGGAGTGGGCAAAGAAACATGATCTTTCCTCTCTGCGGTTGCTGGGCAGCGTCGGCGAACCGATAAATCCTGAAGCATGGAACTGGTACTATTCGAACATTGGTCGAAAGCGAACTCCCATCGTTGACACGTGGTGGCAGACCGAGACTGGAGGTATCATGATCAGTCCGCAACCCGGACTGGCTCTCGTTCCTTTGAAGCGCGGCTCCGCAACATTCCCGCTTCCAGGAGTCGAGGCCGACGTTCTCACGGAAGACGGCGAGAAGGCCAAGCCGATGGAGAAAGGCTACCTCGTTATCAGGAGACCTTGGCCCGGTCAGTTCATGACCCTCTGGAACGATTCCGAGAGATTTTCCAGCGTCTATTTTTCGAAGTACCCTGGATGCTACTATCCCGGAGACTATGCCGTGAAGGACAGGGATGGCTATTTCTGGTTGCTCGGCAGGGCAGACGAGGTACTGAAGGTCGCAGGGCACAGAATAGGTACGATTGAATTGGAAAACGCTCTAATTTCGCACGGTGCCGTGGCGGAATCTGCTGTCATCGGAAGAGCAGATCCAATCAAGATGCAAGTTCCAGTCGCCTTCGTAGTATTGAGGCCAGGTCACAAGCCATCGCACCGGCTTCGCACAGAACTGATGAACCACATCCGAAAAACTATAGGTCCCATCGCAGTTCCCGACGCAATCTATTTTGTTGAAAAACTTCCAAAGACGAGAAGCGGAAAGATCATGCGAAGAGTAGTCGGGGCTGTAGCTTCGGAAAAACCGATCGGGGACGTTACCACACTTGAGGATGAAACGAGCGTTGAAGAAGCCAAGAGAGCGTACGACGAACTCGAACTCGAAATGAAGGCCTCTGAAGAAAAGACTTAGCCTGTTGAAATTAAATCAGTCGGCTCATTTCACTTTCTCAGCATTTTTTGCAGCTTCCTTTAACAGCCGGGAAAATTCCTCAGGATTGATGTCCGATTCCACCGCAACCTTGATGTGGCGCATCCCCTTTCCCGTGCCCTCGAGCCGCTCAGATGAAAGTCTGGCTCCTTGGAAAAAGTAGAGATTGATGTGTTTCTTGTAATCTCCGATTAAAGCGACCATCTGTCCATTCACTGAATAGCAGGGGGAGCCCATTTTCAGGGATTCAACCGCATCGGGGATCGATTTTCTGATGATAGAGCGAACTTTCTTCGCCAGACGACGCAAATTTGGATCAGAAATTTCTTGGATGTAAGATCATACGTTCTTTGCAGGCATGATTATTCCAGTTCCAAGGATTTGTGTTATACCCATCCTTAGAAAGAACCATTGTCAAGCTTTGTAAATGATATACAGCATCGGTTCTAAGAAAATGACTCAGTTTCAGAAAAGACCTGAAATATTTCCACAGTCATCAAGTTGAATATTTTCAGCGGCGGGCCGTACGGGAAGGCCAGGCATTGAAACAATGTCTCCCATGTGGGCGATAAGATAACCTGCGCCGGCCGCGATTTCCAGTTTCTTCACTGTGCAGGTAAAGCCCTTGGGGCGTCCAATTTTTTTCGGATCGTCAGAGAGCGACAGGGGAGTCTTCGCTACGCAGATCGGAAGATCTGCGAAACCAAGTTTTTGAATTAGTCCAATTGACTTCCTGGCATCTGGTTCAAATTCAACCGCATCACCGCCGTAGACTTTGGTAACGATTTTTCCTATCTTTGACTCGATGCTCTCTTCAAACGAGTATATCGGGACGCCTTTGAATCCTCTTTCGCTTGCCTCGATTACTTTCCCTGCAAGGTCTGTGCAACCTTCACCGCCGTTTTGAAAAGTTGTAGATAACGAGCACTCGACCCCCAGGCTTTTACAAAATGTTTCAACGAGTCGGATCTCGTCTTCGGTGTCGGATGGGAATCTATTGATGCAGACTATAGGCTGAACGCCGAACATTTGAACATTCTCGATGTGTTTCGTCAGATTTTCCAGTCCTCTTTGGAAGGCACCCATTCGCAAATTTTCGGCAGACTCACCTTCCCCTTTTTCCGGTTTATACCCGCCGTGATGTTCTAGGGCTTTCACAGAGGCAACGATCACTGCGCAATCAACGTTGAAGCCTCCGACCCTCGAAACGATATCGAAGAACTTCTCGCCGCCCAAATCACTCCCGAAACCTGCCTCGACGACGGTAAATTCAGAATGATTCAGTCCAAAGATTATCGAAGAGAGACTGCAAGTGCCGAGAGCGATGTTTCCGAACGGGCCACCGTGGATGAGGGCAGGAGTTCCCTCGGCGGTCTGAACCAGGTTGGGTTGCATCGCTTCCTTCAAAATGGCGGCCATAGCTCCCGTTGACTTTAGGTCATCCGCGGTAATCGGAAGATTTTCTTCGCTGTACCCTACTGTGATCCGGCCCAATCTTCGCTTCAGGTCAGAATATCCTCGGGACAGACATAATATCGCCATGACCTCGGATGCTGCAGTGATGACGAATCCAGCTTCGCGGGGAATTCCGTCGCCCTTCCCTCCGAGGCCGACAACTATCTTTCTCAGGGCCCTGTCGTTCATGTCTACAACTCTTTGCAAGTTTATCGAATGGATATCAAACCTCAGTTCATTTCCCTGGAAGATGTGATTGTCGGTCATCGCCGCTAGAAGATTGTGAGCCGCCCCGACGGCATCTATATCCCCAGTCAGCCTGAGATTAATTTCCTGCATTGGTTCGACGGTCGATTTGCCACCGCCCGCGGCTCCGCCCTTTACACCGAATACCGGACCCAGGGAAGGTTGTCTGATGCAAACCACCGACCTTCGCCCTAACAGGTTTAGAGCCATCGAAATGCCGATCGCCGTTACGGTCTTTCCCTCACCGGATGGTGTGGGATTGATAGCCGTCACTAGAACCAACTTGCCGCGTTTTCCCTCATCGTTGTAAACGGCATCGAGGCCTATCTTTGCCTTCCATTTTCCGTACGGGTTGATCTGTCCCGGATCTACTCCCAGAGCCTCCGCAATTTTGCTGATGCTAATCAAATCACTCGACCCTTATTGAGATCTGCCTTAATGAATTCGTTTGTCCTGGCCGCCCACTCTTTTTCGCGCAGAGCATATTTCATGACCTTGCCGGTCGAAGTTCTAGGAAGAGCGCCGAACTCGAAAGATTTGGGACATTTGAAATGTGCGAGATTTCTTCTGCAAAATTCTGTCAGCTCGGCTTCACTTGCAGTGCTGCCTTCCTTCAAAGAAACAAAGGCCTTTGGAACTTCCCCCCATTTTTGATCAGGAACTGCGATCACCGCAGCCTCTAGAACCGAAGGGTGCTTGTACAAGATGGCTTCGACCTCGATACTGGAGATCTTTTCACCTCCGGAAATTATCAGGTCTTTTTTCCGGTCGACAAGCTCGATGTAACCATCCGCGTGCACAACCGCAAGGTCGCCGCTGTGAAACATGCCACCCCTAAATGCCTCTCGGGTGGCTTTGACGTCCCGATAATACCCCAGCATAACCGTATTTCCCCTCATCACAACTTCTCCGATCGTTTTGCCGTCGGGTGGGACTTCGTTCATTTCCTCGTCAACTACGAGGGTACTATGTGCATTTACGTGCGGGACACCCTGGCGGGCCTTTATTGAGCTCCTCTCCTCGGGTGAAAGACGATTCCAATCTGATCTCCAAAGACAAAGGGTGTTTGGTCCGTATGTTTCCGTCAATCCATAAAGATGGATTACTTCCGCACCCAGATTTTCAATATTCTCAATAACTTTGGGAGCTGGAGGGGCGCCGCCGGTGAGGATGATCAACCTTCTATCCAGTTTGATGTTTTTCTTGATCGCTTCTGAAACTGATGCAAGGCTTACGAGAACCGTCGGGGCCGCGCACAAATGCGTTATGGAATAATCCTGGATTATCCGCCAGATCCTTTCTGGTTCGATCTTCGAGATTATCACATTTGTTGCCCCCGCCCCGATCGTAGCCCAAGTGTAGCACCACCCGTTGCAGTGAAACATCGGCAACGTCCAGAGGTACGAGGAATCGTCGTTCAAACCGCTGTGAGTAATGTCCGCAATCGCGTTCAGATAAGCTCCGCGATGTGAGTAGAGAACGCCTTTGGGTACTCCGGTAGTGCCTGAGGTATAATCTATGGAAATGGGAGACCGTTCCGTCGTCAATTTGAATTCTTTTAGAAGATTATTTTTCTTTACATCTTTGACAAAATCTTCGTAGGAACCGTCGGTTCCGATTTTATCTGGTCTATCTCCTATCAGTATCAGTTTGAAAGTGGAATCCCGTCTCAATTTTCCCTCTATTTCTGAGACTAGTTTCGATAATCTCGAATCGAAAAACAAGATCTTGGATCTTGAGTGCCTTATGATGTAAGAAATTTCTTTCGCGGTCAACCGATAGTTCATCGCTACGAGAACGCGCTGAGCTAGTGGGACGGCGAAGTGAGCTTCGAGCAGAGCAGTTGAATTCAACGACAGGAAAGCGATTTTGTCCCCTTTCTTTGTTCCCAATCCCTTGATCGCTTTAGCGAGCGAGCCAATCCTTTGAATAAACTGTGAATAGTCGAAGGTGTTCTCGTTATCGAGGTCTTCAATCGCGGTTCTGCTAGGGAATATTCTATTGCCTCTGTCCAGAAAATCAATTGGAGTTAATGCAGTTTCGGAGGGATTCAAATAATCACGTCAGAACGAATCAGAATTCGGCTGAAACCCTCTGATCGCCAAGAAATAAAAAATCTTCTTTGAATCAAGCGAAAAACTCCTTCGAGGAACCACAGACAAGCTTGCCAATTTACTAAATAAGCTCGGTAACTAGCGATGCGCATGCGAACGAAGGGACAGTACCTGTCTTCGCTCTCGGACGGGAGAGAAGTCTATTACAGGGGAAAGAAAGTCGATGATATTGCTGGGCATCCGGTACTCAGGATTGCGGCGTTGCATGCTTCCAAGCTTTTTGGATTGAAAAGAGCAGTTCATGATGAAACCCTCGGCGAGATCAGTAGTTATTTTGTAACACCTCGCTCGTCGAGCGATCTTGTTTCGAGGCATCGATTGATCTACGACACAACGATGGCTTGCAGCGGGATTTTCAACATCTCTCAGGCGATCGGAAGCGATGCAATTTTTGCCCTTCACTTGATTTCCGGTGAAACCGACGCCAAGCATCCCAAGGATTACTTCCTTCGGGTGAAAAAATATCACGAGTCCGTTGCAAAGAAAGATCTGACTCTGGCCGTTGCTCAGACGGACGTGAAGGGGGATCGAAAGAAGAGACCGCACGAACAGACCGATCCTGATATGTATGTCCACGTTACATCAGTCGAAAAAGACGGTATCGTCGTCAACGGTGCAAAGGCTCACACGACGCAGGCCGCCGTGTCGGACGAAATAATTGTAATCCCCACAAGGGCGATGGTCGAAAAAGACGCAGACTTTGCAGTGGCGTTCGCGGTCCCCTCCTCGACAAAGGGATTGAAGATGATCGTTAGACCCATCGAGGAACTCGAGGGAAACACTTCAGCGATGATCAGCAAACAGGACTACGAACTCGAGACGCTCACTATTTTCGATCACGTATTTGTTCCGTGGGAGAGGGTCTTCCAGTGCAGGGAGTACGAAATGGCGGGACCTCTGGCGGTTACTTTTGCGACATTCCACAGATTTACTGCGGTGTCATACAGGTCCGCAACATCGAATCTATACCTGGGTTCCGCACTTTCCATGGCTAGGCAGAATGGAATCCTTGAGTCCCCTCACGTGAAAGACCGTCTCTCTGAGATGGTCATGTACAAGGAGTTGATGAGGATGAGCGCGATCACCGCCGCGAATCTTCCGCTCATGAAGGATGGGATCGCGATTCCGAACCCGCTCTACACCAACATCGGGAAGCTCTACTCCAACAAGAATTTTTCGAACATTCTTGACGGCCTCGTCGATATCTCGGGAGGGATTATCTCGACGCTTCCCTCGCTCGAAGACCAGAAAGAGCCTCTTGAAGAAAAATACATCTCGAAGTACTTGGCTGGCACCGGTTCTGGCAGAGATAGGATCTATTCAATCAGAATAGCGAAGGAACTCGGCGCGAGCAGCCACACCGGATACATGCTGACCCTCATGCTGCACGCAGAAGGATCGATTGAGGCGAGCAAGATGGCTCTCCTGAAAGACGCCGATCTAGCCGAATCCGAGAGACTATTACATACCATTCTAGCAGAATCGCTGGATTGAGTTCCGAGCCGCTTATGTTGATCCTCAGGGAATAACAACCGAGCGGACTAAGGCATCGTGCCGAAATTCCTCATTCTTCTCGCTCTTGAAAGATAGTAAATTTGCGCAATTGATATCGCGATCGTAATGACGAGCAACACTCCGACAGCTATCCAAACTTCTGGATTCCTTAAGTAGAAAATGTTCGCGATTATCAAAAGCAAAGTTACAATTCCGATTGTCAGCCTAATCATTCTAAGAGTGAGCATATTGCTTCGGACATTTCCTCGTCCCTGCATTCTTCCTCCGTAGCGAGTACCTCCGCGTCCCATCTGCTCTAATCTCGCTTCATTCAGGTAGTACTTTCCGTTCACCTCTACGAATATTCCGGTCTGTCCTAACCGTCTTTTCATCGCTTCCTCGAACCTCGGTGGCAGTCCCAGCTCCTGAGCAGTCATCGCGCGTTCCGGGCTAGTTGCTCCTGCGTCCCTGAATTTTTGAGCTATTGCGTAGATTCTCCTTCTGAAGTCTCCCCCTCCCTGATTGAACAATATCTTAACCCCTCACCAAATTGTCGTGAAACGAAAAGTCGAATAAACAATCGGCAGCTACTATCACTGCGCCTGCTTTCGATAACATCGCTGGAACGTTATTTATCCTAATCCATCTTACGGTTCGAGCAGGATATCGAACAGATTCACAAAGGATGAGATTACAGCGGGTTCTTCGCTGTTGTCGATTCAGGTCTGAGAGTACAAAACTACCTGATTTTAGGCGTGATTATAACGACTTCGCTGCAGAATGTTGAAAGCTGCTCCGTTATTTACTATAGCATTAGAATCTGGCCGAAGAGCTTGAAACGAGCTCCTAGAATACAAATCTGCGAAGTACATGCGCGCGGATGCGAAGCTCCACTAGGGGGCCCCTACTATACAATGGCTCTGCACGATCTCCTGATTCTAGGTCGAATTTTGAAATGACGAATGAAAGTCAAATGCTGATTATCGATTATCCACCTAGGTCGTATGCGGGAACCGCTAGTTGTAGTGAGTTATAATTTTCATTGTCCAGCTTTAATAAGAAATGAGAAGCAAGAGTGTGGTAATTCATAATTATCTCATAATCTTTATTAAATGACGATGAACAATCCAAAATACCTTATTTGGGAAAGTATGTAGAACACATGAAAAGAAATACGCTCGTTGTTGTCGCAGTGATAGTGGTTTTAGTTCTGGCTGTTGCGATATTCGCAGGATTATATCTTAATGGAAGCTCAACGACGAGTTCAACTACTACAAGTTCAACCATAAGCTCTGGCTCAACTAAAGTGATCCAGGTCGTGGCTGCAGAGAATTTCTGGGGAAGCTTGATTTCCCAACTCGGCGGGAATCACGTCAGTGTGGTGAGCATAGTCTCTGATCCTAACGCTGACCCGCATGAATACGAAAGCAACAGCGCAGATGCGCAGGCAGTCGCCAACGCCAGTTTCGTCATAGTTAACGGCGCCGGGTACGATACTTGGGCTCTCCAGCTTATTTCTGCTAGCAATACACCGAATCAAAAAGTCTTGAATGTGCAACAACTCCTAAATTCGACCGTCAATCCTGGTTGTGCCGAAGCCTCGCAGACGTCGAGCAAGGGGTGTGTGAATCCTCATTTTTGGTACAGTCCCTATTATGTAAATTACACAGTGCATGCGATGTACAATGATCTGGTCAGCATCGACCCTGCCGACACGGCTTACTTCCATCAACAGTATGTCACACTGAACGCGTCTCTTTGGTCATCCTATATGAGCCGAGAAGTCGAGATCAAGCAGGAGTATGCCAACGCGCCAGTTGCGTCTACCGAGAGCATTTTCGTCTACATGGCAAACGCCACGGGCCTGAATGTTGTTTCGCCGCCGGGTTTCATGGAGGCTGTTGCTGAAGGAAACGACCCCTCGGCGCAGGATGTCGCCACCATGCAGAATCTTATGGACGAAGGAAATAGCAGCGTGCATGTACTTGTCTACAATGAGCAGACTGTCACTCCGTTAACGCAGAGCATCAAGTCACTGGCCGCTCAACACGAGATTCCAATCATCGGTGTAACCGAGACAATACAGCCGCCCGATGTTTTATTCCAGGTCTGGCAGGGCGCTGAATTAATCTCCCTCCAGGATGCATTGAATGCGCAAGCACTCGGTCAATGATTATTGAATGGATATAATAGGTTCGAAAACTGCTCCCGTCGCAGTGCAGTCCAACCTCATGACCGCTGAAAACCTGGCGGCCGGCTACAAGGAGAAGACCGTTTGGCGGGATGCGAACTTCTCTTTTGGACGAGGAGAGTTCGTAGCGGTCATAGGCCCAAACGGTGCCGGCAAAACGACTCTCTTTCGAATACTTCTCGGGCTGCAGCCGCCGATAGGCGGGACAATCAAAATATTTGGTGCTCAGCCGACTCGCGGAAATCCTCGGATTGGCTACGTGCCGCAACGTCACACAATAGACAGCGAGACGAATATCGAATGTCTTGAATTGGTACGGCTTGGGCTTTCAGGGAAAAAGTGGGGTTTCAATCCGTTTTCGCATACAGATCGGAACGCAGCCTTTGCAGCGCTTGAAGCAGTCGGTGGGACTGAGCTGGCGCATCGTCCCTTGGGCGTTCTGTCCGGGGGAGAACTGCAAAGAATATTTTTGGCTGAAGCATTGGCCAGCAACCCGGACATTTTGTTGCTCGACGAGCCGTTATCGAACCTCGATTTGAGACGCGAAACGGAACTGTTGCACCTCATCAACGATGCGGTCCGTTCGCGCGGCGTAACGGCGCTGCTGATCGCCCACAACATCAACCCGCTTTTGCCCCACCTCGACAAGGTAATGTATATCGCGAACGGCAGGGTGGCTACGGGAAAGCCTCTAGAAGTTCTGACTTCAGAGAGCCTAACTCAGTTGTACGGGGTCCAGGTCGAGGTTCTACAAGATCCACACGGAAACGTCGCTATCATAGGCGTCGAAGAACACCACGGTGATATGGTATGACCTTCAGTATCAATTTGCTTTCCGATCTGCAACAGATGTTGTATTACCAGTTCATGCAGCACGCCTATGAAGCTGGAACAATAATCGCAATCATCGCCGGAGTCACCGGTTACTTCGTAGTGCTACGTCGGTCGGCATTTACGGCTCATGCGTTCTCTGAGATCGGTTTCGCTGGAGCGGCCGGAGCTGTGCTGCTGAATATCCTGCCCATTGCAGGGCTCCTTACAGGTTCAATTTTAGGGGCCTTGGCGATATCGGCTCTGGGCCGCCGGGCCGCCAATCGCGACACCCAAATCGGCATCGTGCTAGCGTTCGCGCTCGGATTGGGATTGTTATTCATCAGTCTGTATACAGGGTATGCTACCGAAGCTTACTCTATTCTGTTCGGAGAAATACTCGGTATCAGCTACAGCAATGTTCTGCTGACGTTTGTTGCCGGTGTGGGGATCTTAGCCGGAATCGGGTTTGTTTACCGGCCGCTTCTCTTCGCATCGCTCGACGAGGACGTAGCTGAAGCAAAGGGGATGCCGATGCTCTTCCTCGGGACATTCTTCCTGATCCTCGTTGCTGTCGCAGTGTCGTTCTCCGTGCAAGTTACCGGTGTCCTTCTAATCTTCTCGCTGATGGTCACCCCTGCTGCAACCGCCCAGTACCTGTCGAGACGACCTGAGCGCGCGATATTGATTTCAGTATTGATTGCTCTATCGGCAACGTGGGTAGGACTCTTAATTGCATTTTACACGCCATACCCTGTCAGCTTCTTCATAACCGCCATAGCATTCGGTCTTTACCTAGTTGTCAGGATCATCCGCCTCGCGATCAAGCCCGCGAAGATTGCCCTGTCGAGTCCACAAGAGGCTGGAGTACCAATAACGAAATGATGCTCTATCGATGGCACGAACAGGAGCACTTTCCCTGATCGTCTTTGCATTCGCCGTGCTTCCCCCACTTGCAAGACTAGCGTCTTATAATGTTCAAGTTGAACTTTCTGCTTTTCCATATTGTGGCAGTAGCACCGGCAGTTTGTCGAAAATGTGCAGTTCTGATGATCGCCTATGGTACAACTAGTTGATTTGTAACTGACCATGCGGAGTTGCGAGTTACTTGATTAGATCAGAGTAAATTACAATTCCTATTCGAAGCATCAACTTCCACATTTAAAGGTGGGAATCAAGCTTTCTGATTAAAATGGATCGTCGAACACGGGTAGATTTGTTTAGGCGGAGTGCCTTATTTGCCAACAGCTACTTCATCGTGCGAGGCTTGTGAACAAACGGATCGAGAATTACCCGAAGATCCTTGTTCACCTTTCTCGATTGCTTTGAGAGCTCGGCTCTTTTTGCAGGGGCCAACTTGTTCCAATACCTCGCAATGTCGTCTTCAACATCGAATACATAGTATTCTCCCTGCTTGAATGGAGTTTCGCGGCCCTTCTCAACAATCGGCGGAGCGCCATCGTCAACGACTCGGATTGATGCCAATTCAGTCCTCTTTGGGTCTCATGACTGGATTTTTAAGATGATCTTGCGTGAATTAATGTAACAAAATTAGATTGAATTCCTCCTCCTGAGGGTTCTGTATGCTTGCGACGCGAAGATGAAAATTGCCGCCAGATTGATCGAGACGGCGAAGAGAAAAAGGGGGGTCAGAACTTCCGGCCTGAGCAGCGTGAACAGAATAACGAGCGTTGTACAGAAAAAAATCGTGTACGTTGTCTGGAACGGGATCAACGATCTCCTGATCCTGATTCATGTTTTCGAAGACCAGGCGGTCAACGAAATATCCCCCGCCGTCCTCTTGCTCTTTGACAAGGCCCGCGGAGATCAACTTGTTAATGTGATACTGTGGTATCGAAGCCGAACTCAGGCCAAGCGCTCGCTGAATCTCATGGAGGCCCATCGGCCTGCCTTCTTTGTACATGAACCTGTAGATCCTGAGCGTGGTTCCCCTGAGTAAATCGTCACCTGTACCTGGAGACCCACTTCCAGATCCATTCTTGCGCATGGTCTTCTTTTGTTCGAGTTATCCTGTTCAATTAATGTACATCTTGAAGCTTTCCTCGTCTAGGCTTCGATACGAATGAGTACGGGCCATACTAAAGATCAGTATTAATTGGAGGCTTCCGTAATCTGCTGGCAAACCGTTGAAAAATCTTGGCTGAGTATCGGAGGCAGATAATCGCGGGCGGTGTCGCGGCCGTAATCCTTGCAATCAGTATTGGTCTCGCCGTGATTTATGTTCCAACTTTGAATTTGCAGGGCTCGACCAACTCTACATCAATTTCTTCGTCATTTAGCAATTCGAGTTCAAGTTCACCGGTTACGATTTATCTGAACAAAACGACAATGAGCTCTTATGGCTCAACTATCAGCGCCAATTCCGCCAGAACAAGTTCGAGACTTGAGACAACCACGGTAACGGTTACTTTCATCGAAAATGGCTCAGTGACAACCGTCTTTGTGAATGGCACCGAGACTACGATTTACGAAAACGGAACGACAACGGTGTATGAGAACTACACCGCCACGACATTGACTGAGACATTGATTCAAACAGTGACAGTCACATCGAGTAATTCTACGATAACCTCCACCATATCCGGCAGCACCGCGTGTTCGATTTTTGGAGGCTCGGGTACGCCTGTCTATTGTGTCCCCGTTATCATTTCGAACGGCCAGTCATCGGCTACCTCTCCCAACACGCAGATACTTCTAAACGTGGACTGGAACGCTTACAGTTCCCATCTCGCTCCGAACGTGGGAAACGTGGTATTCACCGATGCGTCTGGCGATCCGCTTTATGCGTGGTGCGAATCAAATTGCGGAAATACTCAAAGCTCTTCGAACGTTTGGATAAAGGATAATGCAACTATCCAGCCTTACAGTCAACAGCTGATGTTCATGTACATCTTTCCGGTTTCATCGATTCAGTACAGCAGCTCGGGATACTGGGGCGCGTACCCGACTTTAACTTCGACATATGGGAAGTATGACAACGGTCCGGAGGTTTTCGACTTTTACAACAACTTCAACGGTTCATCTCTCTGCAGTTGTTTGACTGCGGTGCCGTTCTTGGGCGGATTGTATACGGGTGGGTCCGCAAGTTACAGTATTTCCAACGGGCTCATGATCACCGCGACGGGAGCTCCTAGCGGAGCAGGATACGGCTATCACGTCTATCTGAATACACCAGAATCGTATTCCGCCATCGATTCAAATGTCGTCGGGACAGATCTTCCAACAAGCGTTGGCTCCGAGGCTGCGTACCGCTACAATTCCATGGACACGAACCTGCCTAGAACTGGATATCTTGACAATGGCTTCTATTCTTCTTACAGCAGCCTAGATTTTCTCTGCGGTTGCGGCAATACTCTCTCGATTCATCTGGACCAGGGTTCAGGTGAAAATGGTTCTACAGTTTCTAACGGTTCGTTTGTTGGGTGGACGGGAGTTGGATCGATGGTGTGGCCCTCGACCGGATCGGAATACGCGAATTACAATGGAGTCCAGCAGTTGAAGGGAACTGACAGCACTCTAACTTACGGCCAGTCGTACGCGGACATTGTCTTCATCAACGGCTTGCCCTCATCTCATTACATGACCTTCAATTGGATGAGAACTAGAAATGCTCCGCCGGATAATGTGATACCTTCAGCTATCTTCGGAAGCTTGCTGGCTTATTCATGATTACATCCAGCCACACTGAATCGACTTTCCATCCTTAACTTCCTCAGCGCTTAATCCGGCGAGGAATTCCGTCTCAATTAACAAGGACTCCAGAGTCTAGGATATTCTATCTTTGCCCAAATCGAGATCTGAGCATAGTCTGTGCGTTATCGTCTCGATGTTCTGGCGTCACGGATTCGCTGGCTTTTCCTGGAGTGCTTGAGCGAAGACCATCGTGACTATTCGAGCATTTTGGATTATTGCATTTCAATTCGAGCTTATTATTATCATTTCTGAAGTATTCTAAAATTCCCTTTTGGCAAGATGAACAAGTATCGCCTTCTTTTGGAGAAGCTTTTCGCATTTTATCTATCCTTTTGACTTGGTAGTTGGAGATAAAGTTGGTGTTGCCGTTCTCCAATAGTGAACATGCGATACCCAAAAATATTATCCATTTTGAGTCTGGATTGAAGGTCAGATAATACGAGCGAGTCAGTTGATCATCACTTTCAGAGTGGAATCTGCGAGAGATGCTCGCTCCGTCAAGAGGATTCTGTTGTCAAAATCTACCAATTCTGTCAAGACGAGTTGAAGGTTTCAACCCTGCCGTGCAGACCATCACAAAAAAAGTGGATCGAATCATACTATACTGCGAAAGAGACAGGCTTGAATCACTCCCTGGATCTCACCGATTTGGTCGCGGGAGCGAATTTGCCAATCCTCTAGTCGTTTCGTTTAGTTACGATTCATGCAAGTCACTGACGAACCCGTTGATCAAGCTCAGCACTTTATCGGGCTGCTCGATCTGCGGGAAATGGCCCGCTTCTGGAACAGTCTCAAAACGAGCGCCGGGGATCGAGTCAGCAAAGCGACGGCCGTATTCTTTATCGACTATACCATCGCTTTCCCCCCAGATGACCAGAGCAGGACTGGAGGTGCTTGCCAGGCGAGCCCTCAGGGTAGGATCATACATCAAGGCACTTCCCGCATAAATCCGCAACGTCCGCTGGTTCTCAGCCCTGATTTTTACTGCGTCCGGGCCGGAAGGCGCTACTGCAAACTTCGCGGGATTGTAAAAGGAAAGTTTTAGCGTCTCTTGCAGAGGTAAGGTTGCCGGGTCCACGATCTTTTTCTCGGGGGAACCGGTATCGATCCCAACGGCGTCGAGAAGGATTATCCCGGAAATGCGCGGGGAATTCCGCAGCCCCATCTCCGCCGCGATCCAACCACCAAGAGAATTACCAGCGACGATAACGTCCTTCAAATCTAACCGATCGAGCAGGTCCAAATAAGCCAGCGTCAGATCCTCGACCGTCGAGAACCATTCCGGTCGAGGTTGACCGTTGAAACCGGGATGGGTCGGCACGATTGCTCTCGCATCCTTCGACAACCCACCTGCCAACGAGGCAAGAGACGCCGGGCCGGCACCACCATGCAAAAGAAGGTAGGGGCGCCCCTTTCCAGATTCGACAATGCTAAGCTCAAGCGTTTCCGCAAATAGTTTTACTAATTTCTTCGAAGTATCCGACATTTCAAAACGCCTTCTTAATTCGAGCTTCCTGCCGGCTCGGTTGCATATCTCGCCATGACATTAAGAATGGCCTCTTGCGAAAGACCATCCTTCGCGCCAAGTGCCGCGAGGTCTCTCAGATAATTTACGTAATACGCGGGTGTAAACGAATTGAAAAAGACAGCCGTTTCGTCGAATGGATTCGAGAATGTATGAGATGCCCCGGTAGGAACGACGACGTAGTCGCCAGCGTGGAAATCGTGGTCAGTGTCGCCGACGGTAAACCGCAGCGTGCCGCTAATGACGAGAAATGTCTCGTCGTGCATACGATGCAAGTGCTGGGGCGTCTGGGCCGTATTAGGCGGAACTGTGATCTCGACAGCGCCGATGCGGTCATCCGTGCGAGATCCATCTTCCAGTACGCGGGCCCGAATCTGACCTACTTGAAGGATTTCTCCGGTTCCCTTAAGAATCGTGTTGATGGTTGCCATACTAATCTTCTGATTGTTCCATGTTGCCAAACACTATATTAGCTATTCTCATAATGAGAGTCTAGTCTCACGAATGAAATTGCAGTATGAAGTAACAGGGAGGCGGATTAAGGGATGACCAGCCGAACCAAGCAAAAGGAGAGGACCCGCAAGGCGTTACTGGAAGCTGCCCGGGAGCTGCTCGCAGAAGGACGCGCCCCGACAGTAGCAGCCAGCGCAGGACGAGCTCTGATATCAGAAGCTACCGCCTACCGCTACTACACCAGCGCACGCAGCCTGTTGCAGGACGCCCTGGCGGTCAATTGGCCCGGTTTGGAAAAAGTGCTTGCGGATCTGCGCGCACTTCCGACTGTTGGAGAGCGGGCGCGGTTTGCCGCAGAAGCTATGGCGCGCACGATTATTCAGAACGAGGCTCAAGTTCGAGCGCTCATCGCTTTGTCGTATTCAACTCGGAACTCAGACGAGATTCATTCCGCGGGGGAACTACGGCCGGCATTCCGCTTGGGGCTTATTGATGCGGTGCTCGAACGAATCCCAAGGCGATTGGGGAAGAAACGGCGTCGGGATGTACAACTTGCCCTGTCGGTCATTATAAGTGCCGAAGCGGTTTTGAGTCTGAAGGACTCGGGAGGATACAGCGATCAGGAAATCATTTCGACGCTCGGCAGGTCGGCCTATCATCTCGCAATTGCGGAGTTGGATCGTCCGAAGAGTTAGGCGTACAACATTGTCGGTTCAATCAATTCTTGAAGTCGCCTATTGGAGCACAATATCCTTTCTGACTTTCTACTCCATAATTCATGGTCGATTCACGAGGCAGGAAATGATTAAGGGAAAAGGGCGTCAAGATTCTAATCAGGTGGCGATTAGCCCTCTAGTCGAATCCGTGCAATGTAGGGATAGTGTTCTATGCTCTCGGGAGCGTGCGGGTTCTGGTTCAGCCTGTCGGCGACCTGTTCGCTTTTCTCCTCCTGATCAAATTTCAAATGGATCTGGAATTCCGGATCAGTCAGTTGGAATGTTTGGATTATCTCTTTTTTGGATGTGTCGACAATTTCGACCTCGGTAATAGGTTGGAAGCCTCTTTGCTCAAGCGGTTGCATTCTATTCCACATCTCCTTTATCGCTTCTTGGATTGTGATTCCCCTTCCATCAATGGTAATGGTTTCTGGCAATCTGACGGCAGAAGTGAACGCCTCCTACTTAACTTTGACAAATGCCGTTGGTGATGCTGACTAGGAGGGAAGAACTAAAGCTAGGAAGAAGTAATCGCAAAAGGAATTGTGAATTCCTTATTGGACTCGCTTATAGTTATTCTGGAGTAGCGGACATATGACTAGACCTCTCCACTGCTGCGATCTGTCGGGTTTTTGGCCGTCATTTCGAGGAATCAACCTTATCTTCAGCAATAGTTTGGCTCTGAATATTGTATTTCATCGAACTTCGAGGGATGCTGCAACATTCGCAGCATTCAAGATATTCATTCGCTAGTGGCAGAGCGGACATATCCTGGATTCGACATGAAACCGGGAAAAATCGATTACTAACAATTTAGGGCAAGACAGGTCGAAACGGAGTATCCAAAAAATCCTGGAGACAATCCTCTAAAGTAAAAGCAAAAGATAGCCCGGCTCAGATTCGAACTGAGGTCACCGGCTCCAAAGGCCAGTAATCAAGGTCGTTGACTAGATCAACGCTTGCTTGACCGTTTTGCGCTCTAGATTGGAGCCCTACACCACCGGGCTAAAGTCGCAGGTTTTCAGACTCAACGTGTAAAGAGTGCCAATTAAGATTTCGGCATCTAGAGAATAACTATTTCAAAACAATCGTAATCCGATTAGGTCAGTCAGGGCACATGGCAGAAAGCTCCTCCGAGCTCAAACCAAAAGAGTCGACGGTTATTTTTGGTCTGAGCTCCGAAGGCTTTCAAATCGGATCGAAACTTGCCACAAAAGGATATCAGGTCACATTGATTGACGAACTCCTCGGAACTGCTATGGAGTTGCGGCCCGAGGTTGCGGGAGACTACAGAGACCTCAGATCGCTTCTTTCCGACGAGCTACTCATGGAAATTAGATCGAAAAAGGAGTCTATCTCTAACGCGAAAGTCCTTTTTTTTGCTCCGAAGCTTCGCAGGAAGGATGAAGAGCTTCTTGCCGAGGTTAAATCGAGAGTCTCCGACGCAACGAAGACGATGAGCGCCGAAACAGTGTTTGTCTTCTGCCTCCCAGTTGGGATCGGCGGGACGAAAGAGATCATCGATCGGATCGAGCACTCTTCGGGTCTGGTGAACGGGAAGGAGTTCTGGTTTGTTTATTCTCCGCTTGACGAAGGGAGACCGAGCGTTTTTGGCTGCGACGGAAAGGAGGCGCCCCGTCCAACGGTCATCGAGGCTGCAGGGCTTGCAACGGAAGTAATGAGCCTTCAGAAATCCGAACTTGTTCACGCTCAGAAGGTCGTTGCGAAATATTCCAGTCTGGCATCCGCATTTGAAACTGCTCGACGTCTAACGCAATCCGGTACCGACAGTCCAAGGGAGTACAAGCAGGTGTTTGCTGAAGACCTCAGCTCTGATCTCTACGATCTTAACCTCGTTTTGGATTCTCTAGAAACGGGCGATCCGATTTTGTATCTCGCATCGGGCGCCAATAAGAGCATCGAAAGCTACGGCAGGTTTCTGGTCGAGCGAGTCAGGGAGTTCGTCAGGTTGAAGGAACTGAAAGCTGCGAGACTCAAAATTATCCTGTTCAGCGACACTGACATCCTCGAAATGCGCGGCGACAAGTTGAGCCTTGCGGCCGATCTTCTTGAAAGACTGCGGGACTACTTCTCTGACATCGATTACATGAATGTGATGAAGGAGGGGTTTAACTTTCCGATGGGGCTGGACAAGACGAACCTCATGGTTTTTCTTTCCGGGAGTGCAGAGCTGAAGTTGATGCAGTTATATGAGGAACAGATCGAGATGACTAAATCTCACTCGATTCGGGCGAATCTTCCGGTTGAGTTTGTTTCTTAGAGTTGGTCTGGAAAATGGACAAGTTGAGAATTGGAGTCATCGGGACGGGCGGCTGGGGAAAAAATCACCTTAGAGTGTTCAGCGAGTTCGGAGTACTCGCATCGCTGTGCGACATCGATCCGGAGAGGGCGACACTGTGGTCCTCAAAATACGGCTGCAACGCGTACACGGATCTTGACAAGATGCTTGCGACGGAGAAGCTTGATGCGGTAACTGTTTGCACTCCCACGTCTACACATTTTGGCGTAGCGTCAAAGACTCTTGAAAAAAAGATCAATACCTTCGTCGAGAAGCCGATGACGGCCAGAGCTTCCGAGGGACAAAAACTGGTGGAGATTGCGAAGGAGTCTGGCGTATTCCTGACTGTCGGATACATCGAGCGATTCAATCCAGCTGTGGTGGATGCGAAGAAAGCAATTAAGGAGAAAATGTTGGGCGAGCCTCTTTTGCTGGAGTTCCACAGGGAAAACAAGTGGGCGGGGAGGATAACCGATGTCGGAATCGTCGCTGATACTACCGTGCATGATATCGACACGGCGAGGTGGCTGTTTGACGAAGAACCGAAAGTTGTCTTTGCGAGAGTTGGAAACGTTCTATCGGAATCAAGGGAAGACTTTGCCGCGGTTACCCTCGGCTTCGATCAAAAGAAAACTGCGTTCATCGTCTCCAACTGGGTAACGCCTAAAAGATTGAGGCAGTTGACAATCGCGTGTACTCAGGGAGTAATTTCTCTGGACTTTATCACTCAGGAAATTCGGTTCGACGACGTAAAGGGGACGACAATTCCGAGGCGCGACGTCAGAGAACCGCTCGTCGCAGAAATGGAAGCCTTCCTCGACTCCCTGCGGAACGGAAGGGCTCCGCTCGTCAAGCCGAAGGATGGCCTGAACAACACGACCATCGCCGAGGCCGCGCTCGCGAGCAGTTCGAGCGGAATGCCGATCTTCCTTAAACTCTAGACGTTCTCAAGGTCAACCTCTCTTATCAAACAATTATTTCGCTCCATAGTCAACAAGGTTAGGCTGGGGGACTATTGGAGGAGCATCTGGAAGAAGCATGGCTATGGGTCAAGAAAGCTTTCAGAGGAAAAGGTGGTGTGGGTGGTCAAGGCTAGAGAGAGCGGCCTTGCAGCCAGGGATATCGCATCAACCCAGAACATCACCGTGAGAAGAGTGGAGCAGCTTTATGCCCAATACAGGGAATCCGGAGAGATACCATCTCTCAAGAAGGCAGGCAGAAAAAGAATCGAGATCCCAATTGAGGAGAGGAATGCGATCATCGAAGCTTCAAGGAAGTTTGGCGTCGGAGCCTGCTACCTCGTTTCAATCCTCAAGAGAGATTACGGCATCGATGAAACAAACCACATGCGAGTCTATAGCGTATTGAAGGAGGAAGGATTGTTGTACAATACAGCAAGGACGCGCTTCAAGCGCAAGTGGATCAGATATGAAAGGGAGCATTCCAATTCGTTGTGGCACGTCGATTGGCACGAGATGAAATCGTCAGTATACAGGGGCAAGTGGCTGGTAATCTACGAGGATGACGCATCGAGGTACATCATGGGTTATGGCGTGTTTGACTCTCCGTCGTCTGAAAATGCAGTGAGCGTCCTGAAGGAAGCGATCAGGGAACATGGCAGACCAGCATCAATCCTCTCAGACAGAGGTACATCCTTCTATGCGGTCGAAGCTGAAACAAAAACGAAAGGTCTCACTGAATTCGAGCTCTATCTGATGAGGAATCACATCAAACATATTCTTTCAAGAGTGAGACATCCCCAAACCAATGGAAAATTGGAGAAGCTCTTTGATACGGTTGAAAGAGGACTCGCGAAGGGATTCTCTCCGATTGAGGAGTGCGTACGCTGGTACAACTGCATCAAGCCCCACGGAGCCCTTGATCTGGAGAGAGCTGAAACTCCACTGGAAGCCTACTACAGGAAGATGGAAATAAAAGAGGAACTCATAGATCCTTCAATCATGTGGGAGAGCGAAATGATTCTTTGATAGAACACAATTGAAGACGTGTTGCAATCTGCATCTTGTACCGTGGCTCCTGCAAGGGAACAGGTCATCGAATCCCTCAGTTCTATCCTTCAGCTTCTCCATCTGCCTCTCCATGACCTTCCAGAGCCAAGAACCGTGCATGTAGACATGGTGTTTGAGATTCGTCGACACACAAGCTGGAGGGTACCAGTCACCTCCATCCGTCCAGACAGGATGGTGGCCGTACTTGCTCACTAGATCCCGAAGAAACATTTCTACTGATATGGAATTTGGGTTCCACGCGAAATATAATCCAAGGATTCTGTTTGCGAATGGCTCGTATGCGACGAAAAAGTATGCTTCAGCACCGGCAACGTTCACTCCCGTCTCGTCGATTGCGAATATTTTAACTCGCTCTCTTCCAAGCCTGAATAATCTGTGCATCTTCTCGTACGAGCCCATCTCCTGGCACCACTGCCAGACAGCAACGTGGCTTCTCTTAGTGAATGGTTCGATTGCTCGAGAGCATGCCCTGAAGGACAGTCCCTCGAAAACTAGATAGATGGCGTGGTATATTACCTCCAATGGAGTTCGTTCTCTTTCCATCATTCAAAATCAAATGGTAGGAGAGCGAGCTCTCGGCACAGACTGTCTGAAAACCTCATTTTGCCACTGGTTTTTTTGTTTCCACAAGGCTAGAGTTTCGCTGGGATTTTGCCTCTCCGCATCACACGACTTCTTTTCTTCCGTATCTAGGCTTTCTTGATTGCCATGACGAGATTTTTGCTTCCAAGCACGTTGATTACTCTCCTCAAATTGTAAGATAGCATTGTGAGACCGACTTCCCCATTGACTTTACGAAGACCCTTCAAGAGCAAATAACCCTGATTGAACGCTCTCTTAATCGTTCCAAATGGATGTTCAGTAAGCTCCTTTCTCTTTTCGATTATCTTCGAAGCTTCACGAGTTTTGAGCTTCGACCTTAACTCTTCGATTATCTCTTCACTTTCCCACCTTTCTATTGCTCTTGAGCTACTTTTTGTGCACCTGGCTCTGAACTGGCAGGCACTGCACGTTCCGCGTTCAGTTCTGTAGATTTTCATTCTCTTGCCGTACCTGTCAGTCTGCCACTTTCGAAAGAGAAGCTCTTGATTGGCTGGACAGATGTAGATGTCTTGCTCACTGTCATAATGAAATTTGTTTCTGTAAAACGCGGGTTTTGGCACGCCGATTGGATTGGCAACAATTCCGTCTTTTCCTAATTCAGGAACGTATGTGACGATTCCGCTCTCTAAACATTCCTTGATCTTCTGCGAATTGAAGTACGCCTTATCAGCTGTAACATCCAATCTCCCAACCCCAAGAACTTCTTTTGTGCTGATTGCAATCTTTGAAAGCTGCGAATGATCAACTGGTTCATTCGTTACGTAATACTCAGGGATAAGATGAAATTTGGAATCCACTGAAACCTGAGCGTTGTAGCATGGTTCTAGCCGCTCATTATTCTTCATTGTCCTGCTTTCAGGATCGGTGAGCGAGACCTCGGATTGTCCCATTTCTTTGAGTTTTGCCAGTAAATAGTTGTATTCGGTCTTCTTGGATTCGAGTTTCGCGATCTCTTCTTTGGCATGTTGTTGTGCTGTGACATCGGCGATGGAAGAAGATGATGCGAAGGAAGAAGTCTTGTCATCATTCACCTGAAGCTCCTTGAGATACTCGGCTACGTGAACCTCAAGACGTTTTATCCTGTATTCGAGCTTCCCCTTGTTGAAATTCCTGCCCTTTGAGTTGACAGCCTTGAGCTTGTTCCGTCGATCCCAACGAGCTCTCCTCATATCAGGTCAAGACCCTTGCAAAGCTCAACAAACTTCCCGAACACTTTCTTGATGCAGTCGATATTATCTTTCCTGAAATCTGAGATGGTCCTGAAGTCTGGTGTGACCTTCCTGAGGAGCCACATGAGTTCGATATTTCTTTTGCACTCTCTTTCCAGTTTCCGGCTCGTCCTTATGCCGTTCAAATATCCGTAGAGATAGAGCTTTAGCAGATCATAGGGGTTGTAAGCTGGTCTCCCACCAAGATCCTTCGGCTCGAAGTGAATGAACCCGAGCTCCTCCAAGTTGAGGCTATCTACGAATTCATCTATCACTCTGACAGCGTTATCCTCATCGATGTACTCTTCAACGCTACCAGGAAAAAGGATGAGCTGATCCCTTTCTTGTCCTTTCACATAATCGTTCTTCTGGTTGTTTGAGCCGGTCATGAAAATACGTTAGGGCGTACCCAGGATAAAGGCCTTCCTATTTCCAGCAGAAGGCAAATAGATTGCTCGATCACCAACCTTCTTCCTCGTCGTAGTCTATCCGAGGTTCGTCGAAGCCCTTCACGCCCAACGCGGATAGCGATGGCGGAGATTCAACGACCATCTTACGGATCACCTCCAGGAGCTCGGGTTTTTCCATCTTGACTAGCCTTTTCATAATTGCATGAAGATCTAGGAAGGATCGCGGATGGATTTTGTACGTCCGTAACAAGGCGACCACATGCTTGCAGGGATAGTCGTCTGAGGGACAGGAACAGGAAAAAGACTTCGTTTTGCTCTTCAAGGAAGCTTGAGTTCTGTATATGCCATAATTACCATCGACTACGCAGGAGATCTGTTGATCGACCTTCAGACGTTGGCGCAGTCTTGGTGAATCAATATACTCTGCGACCCTGTCTTCCCACGAACGTGCCATGGATAGTTCAACCGCTTCTGCCAGAATCGCTCGACTTACGAAAATCTTTTGCGGCACTTTCGAATGTTCGGTTTAATTCATTGAACAATCCTAACATCATGTGTTTTTTCCAGAAATCATTTCGCATCTGTCAGGAGACCTCCATAGACAAAGGATATTCAAGAGCATCTAACTGCGGCATCTTCTCGTAGTAAGCCTGGGTTGGCGTCTTGAGGTCAAGGGCTCCATGAGGCCTCACTTCATTGTACCACTTCATGAACTCATCTATCGAGGAGAACCACTTGATCTTACTCTCGAATATGTCGAAGAACTTCTCGATCTTGCCGTTCGTCTGGGGGTGGTTGACTCTTCCGAGGATGAATCTTATCTTGTGCTTCAAGAGACACCTCTCGAATTCTGTCATCCCCTTCTCCCTCCTCTCAGATTCCATCGTGTAAAATGTGGTTCCGTGGTCGGATAGGATCGATGCAGGTTTGCCGTGTTCCTTCATGGCGCTCTCAAGACAGGAAACAGAGTACTCCGAGGTCAGCGTTTCATGGACCCCAAATCCGGTAATGAGACGAGAAGCATCATCCTCATAGCAGGTGAGCCACTTGCCCTTCCACCTCGGATCCTTTACCTCGTGCCAGTCCGTATGCCATAATGAATTCGAGTGTTCCCTCTCGTATCTGACCCACTTCCTCCTTATCCACTTCTTCCTAGAGTTTGACGCAAAGGAGTTCATCAGGAGCACCCTGTGTATCCTGTTGTGGTTGATGTGAATCTTGCTATCGCTCTCGATCTTTCGTTCAAGGTAGAGGGCGTTTGCCCTGTATCTCTGATAAGCATCAATGACGAGCGAAGTTTCCTCGTCGGTAATTGGAATGCTTTTCCTTCCTGGTTTCTTGAGGAGGAGAGGCGCACCCCCACCTTTCCTGTGCTGGGCAAGTATCTGCTCAACCCTCCTCTTTGACACCCCGAGCTGGAGAGCAATGTTTGCGCAGGTCTCGCCCCTTTCTCTAGCTCTGAAGAGGTAACTGATCTTGTCGCTATCAAGCTTCGCGGGCACATGTTTCTCGTAACGCTTTGTTACGCTCTTCCAAAACTCTCCCAGTCTACTCCTATTTACCAGCTTGCGAAATAATTGTCGGAAAAGAGAAATCCTAACATCATGACGAAGGGTTTCAGACAGTCTGGGCCATAGGCCGTTCGGTTCAAATCACGCTTAAGTTAACGGCAGAAATCATGCTACCCGTTAAGGTTTTAAACTCATCAAGCCCAGAGGTTCTGTTACGATTAGTTTCGTTCTGTCATTTTTGTTTGAGAAGTGTTTATTCTAGTGGTAACAATTGATGTAATAGAGTCTCAGCCCTCCCGAATTAGGCTTCGGATGAAGGGTGTCGAGAGGGCCTACGCGAACGCAATTAGAAGGATTGCTATTTCGCAAGTTCCTACTATGGCCATTGACGATGTCGTGATATTGGAGAACTCTTCCGTAATGTTCGATGAACTAGTCGCACACAGGTTGGGTCTAATTCCGCTAAAGACTGACTTGAATAGATACAACCTTCCAGAGGATTGCGATTGTAAGAGCGCGCTAGGATGTCCTAAGTGCCGGGTGCTACTTGTGTTGGATGCAGAGGCGACCGACAAGATTAGAACTGTAAATTCGGGCGATCTTGTTTCAGAAGATCCAGAGACTAAACCCATAAGTGATCTTATCCCTATTGTGAAGCTGGCGCCTGGGCAAAAAGTAAAACTCGAGGCTTACGCCAGACTTGGAAAGGGAAGCGAGCATGCAAAGTGGCAAGCGACTTCCGCTTCTGTTCTATCCGAAACCGGTAAGCCTGATGAATACGAGTTGTATATTGAATCAGTCGGCTCAATCCCCGCTCCCGAGATCTTTATCAGATCCATAGAGAAGCTTCAGAAGAGTCTTCAGGAATTTTCTGCCCAGCTTTTGGCCGAGTAGTGGTGATTTAGAATGAAGGAAAATGAATTCAGGTTAAAACTTGGCTTTGATCTGGAAAGACATTCCAAGAAATCAAAACAGATGATCTGGGGCGACGCATCAGAAGCTGTTCTCGCAAGCCGGAAAAACAGACCTGAGGTAAACGTCTCGGATATTTCACGGAACTCGAAGGACGGTGCTAAGATCCTCGTTCCAGGAAAAGTGCTGGGTTTGGGAGCGATCGATCACAAAGTAACTGTTGGAGCGTTTTCCTTTTCAAAGGATGCGAGAGCGAAAATCAAAGCTTCCGGGGGAAGTTGTTTGAGTGTAAGAGAATTTATGGACACTAATGCTTCGGTAAAGGGCGTGTTGCTACTTGGCTAGCTCGTTGCAAGAGCCGACTCTCCAGATGGAGAAGAAATCGGAAGCGCCGACCAAATATTTTGTTGATGCTAGCGGACAGATTATCGGACGCATGTGCTCGAAGGTTGCAAAGCTTTTACTTACAGGCAATAGCGTCGTCATCATTCACGCTGACAAGGCGCTTTTCAGCGGTCACAGATCGAGTGTCATGGGCGATTTCTTTGAAAGGCTCAAGATAGCCAGCGTCGTCCACCCAAAGCACGGTCCATTCCATCCGAGAACGCCTGCCGGTATCATGACTAGAATGGTCAGAGGAATGATTCCCAGGACGAAGCCGAGTGGAATTTCTGCGCTGAGGAGGTTGAGAGTTTACACCGATGTTCCGAAGGGGCTAGAAAAAATTTCGTTCATAAATTTCGAGGAAGCAAGAGCAACAAAGCCGCTCGCATATTATGTCCCGTTAGGCGAAGTGGCAGAAAGAATAGGTTGGAAAGGCGCGCCCACAGAATAGAGTGATTGAAGATGGTTACTGCAAGAAAAACCAAGTTGTATGCAGGAGCTCGAAAGCAAGCAAGAGCGACAGCGGCCATAATGCCCGGGACCGGAAAGATACGAGTAAACAATGTACCGGTGGAGATTATGACTCCTACCGTTTCTCGCCAGCGAGTGATGACTCCTCTTGTACTTTCGGGAGAGCTACGTGACAAAGTTGACATTGATGTCAGAGTTTCTGGAGGAGGCTTCATGGGTCAAGCAGAAGCTTCCGCTATGGCTATATCCAAAGCCCTAGTTGACTGGACAAGGGGACAGGAGTTGCGCAAAAGAATTATTGAACACGACGTTCATCTGTTATCTGGCGACGCAAGGCAGTCTGAATCGAAAAAGTTCGGCGGACCGGGCGCCAGAAGAAGGAAACAGAAATCATACAGGTAGTTAGAACATGATCGTTCCAGTTAGATGCTTTACCTGCGGCAATCTCGTTGCCGACAAGTACAACGAGTTTGTAAATCAAGTGAAAAACGGGGAGGACCCTGCAAAGGTTCTGAACTCTCTGGGCCTAAAGAGGTACTGCTGTAGAAGGATGCTCATCTCCAGCATGGATGTCATAGACCAGTTAATGCCGTACAACGAGGCAATGTGGAAGAGACATCTAGAATTCTCTAGCGATAGATATTAGGTTTCAATCCCGATTATTCGGGACTTGGGCTAAACGCTAAAAAGCCAGGATTGCACGTACTTTTTTAGTATGAAGGTCAGGGAAATCTCAAGCAGAATGGGTTCGTTCTGTGTGATCGAGATTTCTGGTTTCAAACTCGTGACACCATGCGACACTCGCGTGAAGATCCTTCAGGCACTGGAAAGGTCTGACAAAACGGCGGACGATCTTGCGAAGGAGACGGGGGCTTCATATTCTACGGTTATGGATCACATGGATTTACTTGAAAGAATTGGAATAGTCGAGGCATATCTGAAAAAAGGGGATTCCGAGTTGGGTCGGCGTAGGATATGTTTCAAACTAATATCAGAATGATTATTCGGGACTAGTTACGGAAGTTCGGGACAGAACCCTTAAATATAATCGGGTGCTAATTAGGAACTTATGTCAAACGCTTCACCACAAATAGTTGTTGGAACAGACTCCAACTGGAAAAAGGAAGTGGAACAATCGAATGTCCCGGTAATGGTGGACTTTTGGGCTCCATGGTGTGGTCCATGCAGAATGGTTTCGCCGGTGATCGAGAAGCTTGCCGGTAAGTACTCCGGAAAAGTCAAAGTTGTGAAGGTTAATGTCGACGATAATCAGGAGCTTGCAATGAAGTACAATATCATGAGTATTCCAACGATAATGGTTTTCAAAGATGGGAAAGCTCGTTGATCAAGCCATCGGTGCAGCGCCTTCAGAATTTTATGAGAAACTACTTTCCAAAAATCAGATCGCCTAAGTTAAACAAGAGTGATCCCTACAGAGCATGAAAGATAACTCAGGTTCCTTTTTCATAACAAGGAAGGAGAGGCAGGAAGATCTCGCTAGACGTGTAGATAGAGCGCAGAATTTTGACGAAATATTCGAGCTAGTGAAGAGAGTTGTCGAAGAAGAACTGGGTGCGCACAGGGCAGGACTCAGCCTTGTTTTGGCGAACATGCCAAGTACGGTTGGAGCGTATCACCCAGTCGGCGCCAATATCATCGTTGTAAACAAATCTCTAATCAACGGAATGCAGGCTGTGACCAAGAACCCGAAGGAAATCAACGCCTTCGTGTTTATGATTCTCCTTCACGAGTATTTGCACAGTCTGGGATATTTGGATGAAGTTGAGGTTCGCAGAGTGTCCCAGCGAGTTTCCAGCGATGCCCTGGGCCCAGATCATCCGAGCGTCAAGCTGGCGAGCGCAAACTGGCTCGAGTTGTACCCACAGCTTCAGTCTCTTTCTCAGCAGCCTTTTTCGAAAGAGTTCGAGGTCGTTCAGAAATTCGATAGTTCGAGTACTTCGTACATCGGCTAAAATTCCGATAGCGCCGATCCCACGGTAAGCATTTTATAAACAAAAACAACAGTTCGGTATTATCGGTATTTCCAATTTTGGCTCAAAGCGACGAAGTAGAGGACGAAGGGTCGGCCGAGGCAACAATTGCCCCAGGTTTGTCTGAGAGAGCCCTTCTTTCAACAGGCATTAGAATCGGTACTCTAGTAAAGACGAAAAGTATGGCTCAGTTTGTGAGCAGGACGCAGGCTAACGGTCTTCACGTCATTGATGTTTCAAAGACTCTTAGCAGAATCGACATCGCTGCCAAGTTCATCGCCCGTTCTGAAATCTCAAGGGTAGTAGTTTATTCAGCAAGGGAGTATGCCAAGACTCCAATCGACAAGTTTTGCGAGGCGACGGGCGCCAAAGCGCTCACCGGAAGATTCATGCCTGGTACTTTTACTAATCCACTTTTTCCCCGCCACCTTGACCCAGAAATTGTAGTCGTTGCCGATCCGGCAGTTGACTATCAAGCGCTGGACGAGGCGTCAAAACTGGGAATCCCCGTGGTAGCAATCTGTGACACGGACAATGTAACGGCCAACGTCGATGTTGTGATCCCAGCCAACAATCGAGGAAGGAGCGCGCTCGCCGCAATCTTCTGGTTGCTTGCTAGATACGTATTGATGCACAGCGGTGCTCTAAACTCTGACCAGCAGCTGAAGTATTCAATAGAGGATTTTGAGACGAAGCTAGTAGAAGAAGACGAAGAGCGATCTTACGAATAGTTTTCGTATTGTCTCCAGAACGATGCTAAGTAATTGGGTTCAAAGACAAGACCTCCGAGCGTCGCCGGCCAGTTTTACCCCTCTGATAGAGACGAGCTTTTCGAACTAATTCACAGATCGTTCACCGATCCAATCGGTCCCGGAAAGTTTCCTTCCAAGTCGGTCAAGGAAAGAAAAGTTAGCAGAGTGGAATCTCTATTGGTTCCACACGCCGGTTACATTTATTCTGGTCCAGTTGCCGCTCACAGCTTTCGATCTGATTCACGATTTCTTCCAATCATTCAATAGTGAAAAGAAGGTCGTCGTAATTATTCTCGGACCTAATCACTATGGCATTGGAAGTGGTGTTGCCCTCTCAAACTCCGAATTTTGGGAAACGCCAATTGGAAAAGTGAAAGTTGATCTTGAACTTGCGAAACGATTGACAGAAAGGTCCAGCATCATCGACCTAGATGACGTGGCTCATTCTAGGGAACACTCGATCGAGGTTCAGATTCCGTTCCTACAAGCAATGGCTGGAACACTAATTGAAAAGGTCTCGATTCTGCCGATTTGCATGATGCTCCAAGATTTTGAGACTTCAAAAGAGGTGGGAAATGAATTATTTCGCATGATCGACGAAGTGGATGTTCCTTTTGTTGTGTTAGGATCAAGCGATCTCACTCATTATGAACCATACGAAAGAGCATTTGCGAAGGACTCGAAGCTCCTCAAGGAAGTTGAAAAAATGGACATTCCCGCTTTTTACACGGTAATTGAAAAATTGAACTTGTCGGCGTGCGGATACGGCGCCATCGCAGCTACCATGCAGCTTTCACAGAAATTAAGTAAAAGGAAGGGAGAGATTCTGAAGTATGCCACAAGTGGAGATACATCTGGGGACAAGTCCTCCGTTGTTGGCTATCCGTCGGTGCACTTTGCATGATTCACCAAGTAGCCGCCAGCGCACCTGGAAAAATCATACTCTCGGGAGAACATTTTGTGGTCCACGGATCATTAGCGGTTGCTGCAGCGATTAACAAAAGAGTATACGTTACAGTTCGCGAAATAGACGCCGATGCAAGATCACGAATAGTTTCTGATAATATTCGTTCAAATTTCGATTTGGACGACGGTAGCTTTGTCGTGGTCAAGACAGTAGTTAGGAACGTTCTAGCGAGATCGTCCAGGGATAAGAGATCGTTTGAAATTTCCGTTTCTTCTGAGATACCAGCCGGATCTGGTTTGGGCTCGTCTGCGGCCGTATCTGTAGCATCTGTTGCTGCTCTTTCCAGATTCCTTGGCCTTTCGCTGGATCGGAAAACGATATCTGAGGAAGCATTAGCGGGCGAGAAAAAAGTTCATGGCAATCCTTCAGGATTGGACATTCAAGCGAGCATTTCGGGGGGTCTCATCTTGTTCGACAGGAAAACCGGTACGACAGAGATACCGGTTCCAGAATCATTCAGTTTGGTAGTCATTTTTTCTGGAAAAAAACGGAGCACGTCTCGATTGATAGCAAAGGTCGCGCGACGAAAGGAGAAATTTCCTCACTACTTCGCTCAGTTAGTCAAGGCTGCGTCATACGTCAGCCAGGAGGTTGTTGAAGCTGCGATTTCGAAAGATATGGATCGCTTGGGATCGTTATTCACGACTGCCCAGAGTCAGTTATCTTGGATAAATGTGTCGACTTCGCAACTGGACGAGCTTATTGAAAGGATTTCAGGGAAAAATGTTCTCGGATCAAAATTAACCGGAGCGGGCGGTGGTGGCAGTGTAATCGTTTCGACCCGACCAGAAGCGATCGATGTTGTTCTAAAATCGTCTTTAGAGCATTATCCCTATAGCTTCATAACCGAGATTCCTCAGGAAGGTCTTCGATGGGAAGAATCGAAAATCTCGTAATTGTGAAGCTGGGCGGGAGTCTAATTACAAACAAGGATATTCCCGAAAGCGCAAACATTCCAAAAATGAAATTACTCTGTCGAGAAATTTCACAGGCAATTTCGACGGACAAAGCCCTGCAATTGGTCCTTATTCATGGCGGTGGCTCCTTTGGCCATTTCTTCGCAAAAAAATTTGGCTTAGGAACAGTTCTGGAAAGAAACGTCTCGCCCGAAGGATTAGCTGAGGACTGCATCTGCGATGATCAAACTTCATTCCATCATGCTTGAAGAATTGAACTCTGCCGGAGTCTTTTGCGGAACAATCCTTCCAATCGAGATACTTTCAAAAAATGGAGATTCCGTTACTCCTACTGGAGAATCTCGGATCTCTTCAATGCTAGAAAGCGGACTCGTACCGATCACCTTCGGAAACATCTCTGTTTTGGAAAACGGCTCTTACATTATTTCTGGCGACAAGATCGCCTTGAGCTCTAGCAAGAAAATTTCGAGTCAGAAAAGCAATATTCGCCATGGATGTTGACGGCGTTTATAGATCTGCTGAATTGAACGGCCCGATAATTCGAGAACTAAATGGTGAGCTACAAGTCAAAAGTAGAATCAGAGACTTCGACGTAACTGGGGGTTTGCAATCGAAAATAACTACCGGTTTGGAATTATCAAAGCTCGGGGCAGACGTGTTCTTCGTAAACGGGTCAAAGAGAACAAGGCTGTCTAGATTGCTTCGCGGGGATAATAATGTCCTCGCGACAAAGATTTATTCGCGGAGTAATTGAAGTCTCTGAATCGAACGGATGATGGAGAAGGCCCTTAACTCCAAGGTTTGAACCAAATGGAACTCAGAACTGAGACTCAAAACCTGCTAGATATGTTAAGCTCCAACAAGAAACTACTCGATAAGATAGTTCTGGATTTCTTGCCGAGGTCTGCAGAATCGACGGAAATTCAGCTTCTTTATGACATGATGAGGGACTATCCTAGTCGGGGCGGTAAAGGTCTCAGAGGTAGTTTGTGCCTTCTTTGGTGCGAGATGTTCTCGGGAAAGAAACAGAATGCACTCGTGACTGCTTCTGCACTAGAACTCTTTCAGAATTGGATTCTGATTCACGATGATATAGAAGACGGATCAGACCTGCGACGAGGCTTGCCTGCGCTGCATAAAAAACACGGTATCGAATTATCCATCAATGCGGGGGATGCCTTGCACGGAAAGATGTGGGAGCTGCTGCTCACAAACAAACGTGCTATGGGCGCGGACTTGACTCTCAATATTCTCGCTGAATTCACGCGAATGCTCAATGAAACAACCGAAGGTCAGCAAATTGAATTGTCTTGGACATGCCTGAATAACTGGGAGATAAGCGAGAAAGACTATCTGGTGATGGTCACCAAGAAAGCAGCCTGGTACACTTGTATTACCCCTTGTAGGCTGGGCGTACTTCTCTCTTCCGTAGGCAAAGATGACGAGGAAAGCCTGGAAAGAACGAAGACCTTGGAACGAATCGTTGATTTCGGCACAAACCTCGGAATTGCTTTTCAGATTGTGGATGATGTTCTGAATTTGACTGCAGACGAAGCAAAGTATGGAAAGGAAATTCTTGGTGATTTGTTCGAAGGGAAGAGGACTATCATGCTAATTCATTTACTGGATCACTTGGAGAAGAAGCGGAAGACTCAGGTCCTTGAAATATTATCCAAACAACGCTCTGAAAAATCGGCGGACGAAATCAGGTGGGTTTTTGATCTAATGATAGAGAGCGGTTCCATTGATTATGCTCGTGGTGTTGCCTCAAATCATTCTCGGTTAGCAATGGAATCGTTTGACGAACTTACTTCTGAACAATCCAAAATACATCCAAGAATATACAGGCAAACGAGGTCTCTCCTGGAGTACCCTGAGCTCTCGCGACTATTGAATCGAAGTCCATTCTGGAAGACTTTGAGGTGAATTTAGACGGATTCCGATGACGAGATTTCTATTCTTATTCAAAAGATCGCTTATCTTAATGCGATCGGACACAATGGCAAAGCAAACCCAGGGGCAGTAATCAGTCGGATATTATCAGAAAAACCCGAGCTGCGAAAAGATCCGAGTCGAGTCAAGTCAATAGCTACTAAGGTCGTCTCCATGATAAATGGGATGACAATCGCCGAGCAAAAAGCCGTCCTTGAAAGAGACTTTCCCGGGGAAATTGAAAAGACAATCGCTCGAAAAAAGGAAATTTCCAAGAATGATTCAGAGAAGAAATTTACTCTTCCTGATCTACCCAATGCACAAATCGGAAATGTAGTTACAAGATTTCCTCCAGAGCCGAATGGTTACATGCATATAGGTCATACGAAGGCGGCGATTATCGGTTCTGAATATGCGAAAAAATACCAGGGGAAGTTCATAGTTCGGTTTGACGATACGAATCCCGCTGCTGAAAAGAAAGAATTCTATGGTGCATTTCTGGAATCTCTTGAGTGGATGGAGATCAAGGCCGATCTGATAAGAAATGCCTCAGATGATATGCCTAAATTCTACGAGATAGCCCGAGCGATGATTGAGAAGTATGCGGCTTATGTTTGCAGCTGTACTCAAGAAAAAATGCGACAGAACCGTATGTCGGGCTTGAATTGCGAGCACAGGTCGCAAACTGCGAATCAAAATATTTCCTTATGGGAGCTAATGATTACAGAGAAAACTGAAGCGAAGCACTCGACATTGAGATTTGTTGGGGACATGCAGAGCTTGAATACGACGATGCGTGATCCCGTTCTTTTTAGGGTCGTTGAGCATCCTCATCCATTGAAGGGATCGTCGTTCAGGGTATGGCCGACTTACGACTTTGACGGCCCTGTCGAAGACAGTCTAGACGGTGTCACGCATGCTATGCGAAGCAAGGAGTACGAACTCCGGGATGAACTGTACTACGCGATACTGGATTCTGTTGACTTGCGGAAACCGAAGATAATTGAATTTTCGCGACTGCGACTCCAAAACACTACTCTGTCCAAGAGAAATCTGAGAAAACTTATCGATGAAGGAAAAGTGAACGGCTGGGACGATCCGCGATTGCCCACGATTTCAGGACTCAAACGTCGTGGGATTCTTCCAGGAGCCATAAGAGAATTTGTTCTCTCAATGGGTGTTAGCAAAGTGGAGTCCCAACCCACGTGGGACTTGCTCGAAAGCATAAACAGAAAATTGTTGGATCCAATCACGAGGAGATTTTTCTTCGTGGAAAATCCCGTCGGCCTTGGGATTGACGGGTCCCCGCCAATCGAAGTATCATTAAAGTTTCACCCGGATGCGGATCTTGGATCTCGAGTAATTGAGACGAATGGAAGATTTCTAATTTCATGGTTAGATGCTTCCCAACTCAAAATCGGCTCAAGATTCAGGTTAATTGAGGTTTGTAATTGCGAAGTTTACTCGATTCAAGATAATATGATAAAGGCAAAACGAATTTCTGAAGAAAGTTCCGAAAAGATGATGAAATTTCAATGGGTTGTGCCTGAAAAGTCCGTTCCCTTCCAAGTCGCTGTCACGGGTCCGCTCTTGATTGATGAAGAGTATAATCCTGACAGTTTGAAAATTTCGGAAGGCAAAGCGGAGCTGTCGGCGCGCGATCTAAAAGTTGGCGAGATTTTTCAATTTGTTCGATTTGGTTTCTGTAGACTCGACTCGCCTGAATCGGCAATCTTCACCCACAAGTAAAGTCAGCTCGATAGATCTGAGCTCGTATTTCGGTAAACGATCGAAATCAAACCAATAATCCAATGATACAACTTATTAAAGGGACGGAAAATGATAGATCTTGGGCGAAAGAATAAGATGAACCCCGCAGAAATAGTCGCAATTCCAGCTGTTGCTTTCGTAAAGTTGGATTGAGACTATGGCAAAGCCGTATTTTGTAAAGTTTGAAACTCCTAAAGAGATCTCCGATGCCGCTTATGAGGCACTAAGGCAAGCGAAGCAGACCGGAAAAATTAGGAAAGGCACTAATGAAACTACGAAAGCTATTGAACGTGGAATAGCCAAGCTTGTGATAATAGCCGAGGATGTCGAACCGCCAGAGGTTGTTGCACATCTTCCAATTATTTGCGAGGAGCGCAACGTTCCGTTTGTTTTTGTTCCAACTCGCGCTAGCATGGGACCCGCCTTGGGGATTGACGTGGGGGCTGCTTCTGCATGCATAATTGAATCGGGAGATGCGCAGCCTCTTATCGACCAAGTCGTTTCTGAGATATCGAAGCTCAAAGTTCCCGCTACTTCCTGAGTCCAGTCAATAACGAGTAGAACAGTGTAGTTATTTGAGTACTAGAGCAGAAGAGCGCGTCACTCCAGCGGAGATCATTCAAGTCGTTGGGAGAACAGGAGTCGCCGGAGAGATTACTCAAGTTCGAGTCAAACTTCTTGAGGGCAGAGACAGGGGCAGAATCTTAACGCGTAATGTAAAAGGGCCGGTCCGCATGGGGGATGTCTTGATGCTTCGCGAAACTGAGCGTGAAGCAAGAAAGATAAAGTAGGAAATTAGGGCAAAACGGTCGATTTCTTGAAATGTCCTACAGCGCTAAGAGATGTTCATTTTGCGGTAAATTGATCCCTCTGGGAACCGGTGTGATGTATATCAAAAATGACGGTGCAACGTTCTGGTATGATTCTTCAAAGTGCCGAAAGAACGCTTCGATCCTTAAGAGAGATCCGAGGTCTCTAAAATGGGCGAGGCAAAGACCGAAACCGCCGGTCAAGGCTAGCCGTCCCGCCCAGGTGGCGACCGTGGCTGCAAAGGAAAAGGCCTAGTCCCATTGGACCGAACATTGGTCGTAATCAAGCCTGATGGGGTACGGCGTGGACTCATTGGGGAGATTATTTCCAGGTTCGAGAAGAAGGGATTCAAAATCATTGCATTAAATCAACTATCTTTTGACAATGGACTCGCAAACGATTTTTATTCTCCGCATGTTGGCAAGCCTTTTTTCCCCGAGTTAGAGCAATTCATTACTTCAGGACCAGTGGTTGCGATTGTGGTTGAAGGAGCTAACGCTGTCGACGTAGTAAGAAGAATGATCGGCGTCACGAAGAGCTTCGAGGCTTCAAGCGGAACAATCAGGGGGGATTTTGGTCTGGGTTACACCGATAACGTTGTCCACGCCTCAGACTCTCAAGAAAGTTATGCTCGGGAATCAAAGATTTTGTTTCCCGAATTGTGAAACAAGTATCTTAGTGCCAACAATCTTCATCAGTTAACTTTTTCCGTTTCAAAACACAATTTTTCCTCGTCTATAGGGCCCTAGAGGAAGAGCAGAAATTATGGAAACCACTTCTCAAATACGATCGCCGGTTGTAGTGGTACTCGGCCATGTAGATTCGGGAAAAACCTCGCTTCTAGATAAGATAAGAGGAACTGGCGTCCAGGCAAGAGAAGTGGGGGGAATTACTCAGCACATCGGCGCAAGTTTCTTCCCCGCTGAGACACTGAAAGAGATATGCGGCCCCCTTTTGAAAACGATCGGTGGCGGCGAAATTCGTGTCCCGGGTCTTCTTGTCATAGATACTCCTGGCCACGAAATATTTACCAATCTGCGAAATCGTGGCGGTTCCGCGGCAGACATATCCATTCTGGTCGTTGATGTCCAGAAAGGACTCGAAATTCAAACCAAAGAAAGCCTGGAAATACTTCGACAACGAAAAGTTCCGTTCGTTATTGCGCTGAACAAAGTAGATACGATAGCTGGTTGGAAGAAAGGAACTTCCAAATTTATCACCCAAGCTATCAAGAATCAACCAAAATCGGTCGTAGACATTCTGGACCAGAAAATATACACGGTAGTCGGTGAGCTGTCCAGATTAGGAATAAACTCCGAAGCGCTCTACAGAATCAAAGATTTCAGAAAGGAAGTCGCAATTGTTCCCGTCAGTGCAAGGACCGGAGAAGGGATACCAGAGTTGATCGCAGTTTTGGTTGGATTAACTCAGGTGTATCTTCAAAAGAGACTGTCGGTATCATCGGACGCTCGCGCCCGCGGCATTGTCTTGGAAGTCAAACAAGAGCCCGGGGTCGGGGAGACTGCAAATATTATCCTCCTCGAGGGTGTGCTGCGAAACGGCGATCAGGTTGTAATGGCTAAAAAAGACGGAGCAGTCGTTACGAAGATCAAAGCCATTTTCATGCCAAAACCACTGGATGAAATGCGGGATCCGCGGGATAAGTTTGCAAGTGTAGACTCCATCGCAGCCGCGGCGGGAGTCAAAATTGTGACTCCAGATCTTGAAGGAGTTCTAGCTGGCTCTCCTTTGGTTGCGTTCGATGAAGCTAGAATGGACGAAACTAAGGCGATGGTCGAATCCGAAGTTAAGCAGGTAATGATCGAATCCGATGTCAACGGGATTATCCTGAAGGCGGACACGTTGGGATCTCTTGAAGCAATTGTAGAGATGCTAAAATCACGGCAGATACCAATCAAACGAGCGGATATTGGCCCTGTGTCAAGGCGAGACGTAGTGGAGGCTTCAGCGGTGAGAAAGAATGACAAGTACAGAGGTGTGATTCTCGCATTCAGTGTGAAGATTCTCCCTGATGCGGAGCAAGAGATTCAAGACAGCAAACTGAAAGTGTTTTCAGATCAGATAATCTACAATCTGATCGACAATTATCTTGGCTGGGTAACGCAAGAGCAAGACTCGGAACAAAAGACAGGGCTGGAAGCTCTGACCCCGTTATGTAAGTTTCAATTTCTCAAGGGGTTTTCTTTTAGGCGTAACGATCCGGCTGTTTTCGGCGTTGAAATTATCGAAGGAAAATTAAGGCAGAAATGCAATATAATGGGGGTTACGGGAAAGACTATTGGCGTAATTCATCAGATCCAGGAAGAGGGCAAGACAATTGCCGAAGCCAAGAAGGGCGAGCAGATCGCAGTTTCGATCAGTGGACCTACTATTGGAAGACAGGTGAACGAAGGAGACATACTGTACACAGTACCCTCGGAGCAGGAAGTGAGACTGCTAAATCAAAAATACCTTCAAGCGATATCGAACGATGATCGACAGTTACTCAAGGAAATAATTTCGGTCAGGCGCAAAGTTTCTCCCCTTTACGGATATTAGACGAAAATAATACTTATTTGAGCGCGGTTAACCGCTCAGATAATAGATTCCCGGGCTATAAATTCCTTTCAAAAAACGAACTTACCGGATTAAATTTAGATGCTTTGACAAACGGGAGACGTGCCAAATAACTCTCGGTATAGCTACGAACCAAGAGAGCCGGTCTTCTCCTGCCGGTACTGCCAACATTCAGGCTTAGGCGATTCAAAATTTGGGACTGAAATCGAGCTTCGCGATCATATCAAATGGCATCACTCGGCTCGGAGAGCTTGAAAGAATTGTACGAGCTAGTCTGCCAAAACAAAAATTGCGATAGAAAGTATGAGTCAATTAGACCTGAATCGAAATATTGCTCTATTCCCTGCTATCATGTTGGCAAAAGAGTTGGACCGCCCAACCCGCATCTTAGACTTGAACGCAGTCGCATAAAAGAATTCGAAGAAAAAGTACGCCGTCAAAGAGTACTTTTGGACCCGTTGTATTTCTCATGATAAGTGTCGTTTGGTTCGTTTCCATTAGTACAGGTGGAATCGATTACGCTCGTACAATGGTTTCAACGAGCGCGACACCTTACTTTGTCGATCAAGAAACAGCGCCGGCGCTCTCGTTATGCAGGATTTACTTTGACGCTGGCGATGAATGACCTTTTACCAGTGGTTAGGAGAGCTTGTTTATTGCTGGATCCGATATACTGAGAGGCCAACTGTTAAAGCTTTAAAGGACTCTGACTTTTTTCCTCTAAATCGTGCAGATTCTCTAGGTACTAAACCATCTTCCTTCTGGGTTATGTACCAAATGTCTATATTGGATGTCGCTGAAAGTTTAGCTTCCCTGGTGGTCTGAGTTGTCAACAGAGCTTCAGTATTACAGCAAGAAAGACCTTTCCGGTTTTGCCGGGGAATGGATTGCAATACTTGAAAATGAAGTAATTTCTCATGGCAAGAACTTGAAAGTTGTCTACGCAGAAGCAAATTCAAAGTCGAAGGGTCAAAAGCCTTTCTTCATTAGGGTTCCGCGATCCAAAATAGATCAGATTCTGTGATTGATTTTTTGAGTAAAGGCTTCAGAACTCTTGCCTTTACAGTGGATTATACTCGGGATCTAATTCAAGGAGATCCGATTTTTCGACCGCGGTTGCCTGTTCGTCTGCAGAATGGAACTCATACCTTTAGAACGGTTATGTTGTTAGACTCAGGCGCCGATATTTCTCTTATTCCTTTTGATGTTGCAGAGGTTCTCGAAATGAAACTTTCGGAAGAGACAAAGCCAAACGTGGCAGCCTCTGGGCTTTTTCATGTCAGAACCTCAGCGGTGGAAATTTGGCTAATCTTAAACAAGAAGGAGATTCCCCTCGGTTCAGTCCCTGTTTCTGTGCCGGAAAAATTACCTGAACGTAATGAACCAGAGGCAGAAGAAGATACGAATTTGAACTTCCCCTTACTTGGCAGGAAGCCTTTCTTCGAAATGTATGATATCACTTTTCAAGAGAGCAAATTGAAGGTGACTTTTGAACCAGCAAGCAAACCTTTTTCTCGACAAAATCGAGGCTCTTCAGCGAATCTCAAATGAAACAGTTGAAGGGAGCCGACAAGTCGGAACTTTATTCTTTTATTGAAAAATCTCTTGAAGACATATTTCATGCCGCTGAGCAAAGTCGATCAGAAGTCGGCCCAGTTGAGTTTTCTTTAGCGGTGACCGAGATTAAGGAAGCCGGAGGCGGAATCAAGCTCATCGTTGCTGACGCAACAGGGAAATATCAAAGGCAGAAAATCACAACTCTTAGGTTTACAATACGGCCAACAAAGGATGCCCCTCCATATATCGGAATGCTACGAACAAAGAAACGAAATCCTCTGAACAAGGCTTTAGGCTCGAAGAGTCTTCACTAAAAGCACAGAAGAATACATTATCTTCATTAGAGAAAGAATATTCTCCGCTAATCGCGCTTAGAATAGAACCACTCATAAAACACGCTATAGGCTCTGGGTTCATTCAAGAATCCCTCAATATTTTGCTTAAAGTTAGAATAACCCTTGACACGTCTGTCACCCTTGCCAAAATCAATATCCGTCCATCGTGGCAGGGCTGTCAGGTCTGTCAAGGGCTTTTTCCAGTTTAGTCCAATTTTCCTCGGTTTCAGGGGTTTCTCCTTCCTTGGCCAGTGTTTTCCAGTTCTGATTAAGTCGGAGTGATATGCCTATGAAACATGGCGTCCGAGTCCCATTAATTTCCGGACGTTGAGATTCTACATGCTGGAATTCGGGTAATTTCTTGAAGAATGAATCCCGCCCCACTATCGGAAGTTTTTCTTGTCTGCAATACTCACAGAAGGCATCAAACAGCCTTTGTTTAGGTGCCCAGCCTTCGCTTTCGGCAAGTGTGCAATCCAGAAGAAACGCCTTGATCGGTGAAGATTTTCGAATGTATTCAAGTCGAACTTCATCAGTACTCTTAGAATTCGAGAAATTCCAGTCATTCTTTCGTAAACGTCTTAACCCTTCAAGAGCCCAATTTAGGAGCCCTGAAATCTCGTCCTCAGTAGTTAACTCCTTGATTAGTTTCTTATTGGCTGTTTTTCCGTCGAACGTATTTGGGAAGGTGATCAAGAACCAGCGCCGAAAAAACGAATCAGTATCGTCGTTTACTTCTGGGATCTTGTTTGTACTGAAAAGTAGTTTTGCACAGTTGATGAAATTGAATGAATGTTGGAATTTCTTTTCGGCTGTAATCTGATCGCCGCCAGTTAGCATCTTGAAGGTACCACCAGATTTCAACGCGACGTCGGGCAAGTCTGCGTAGAGATTCGTAAGTTTCGCGTACAGGTCAGCTTTTGCGAATCGGTTGGTTTCTAACTCTTGCAAACCTCGGGCTGATGTATTTCCGATTCCGACTAACGCTTTAATCAGATTGAGAAGGGTGGATTTTCCGTTTGAGCCCTCGCCGACAAACATTAACGCTTTTGCTGATGGGTACTCTTTCCAAAGGATGAATCCAAAAAATTCTTGAATTAGTGGTATATCCTCTTCGTAGAGAACTTCGGAAAGGAATTTCTTGATCTTTGGACAATCGACGCCTTCTTTGTAAATAGCTGGAAGTTGAACGAAAGAATAGTGTTTTGGATCGTGTTCTAGGGCTCGATCGTTCTCTAAATCGTAGAGACAATTTTTCAAGTTTAGAATTGTCGGGTACTTGTCGAATTCTTCACGATCGACGTAAGTACGGCGCTTCACACTGTCCAGAATATCATTTACTTTGCGAGTGCTGCAATCTTGAACGGTTCTTTCCAAATATCCCTTAAGCTTCTGTTCTCCTCCCAGGACATAAACTCCTCTTCGATAAAGCGTTAATTCCTCGGTGTCAGCGAGACAAACTAATGGTAAGTCCTTCAAAACTTTCGAAATCAAGGATTCTCTTTCTTCTGAAAGTGTCGGAATCTTTTCTTGATCCCTAGGTGTTTGTGAAGGTTCTTCCATGATTTATACAACTCCTGGCTTTAGTTGGTACGGATGATTCAGCCTTCTAGGTTTCATCGTTCTTGTTTTCGATTGTATGAATTGCCTTCGTGCTTTTTCTAATGTCAATCTCTGGTAAGGTCCACCCTCTTCTTGCCACTTTCCAATTTGGCAGGAAGGCATAAAGGATCTTATCGCGTCGTCTGAGAATCCAAAAAGGACAAGTTTCTTGATAAGTCTGAACTCTGCTTCGCTTCGGGTTTTCTTAATCCAGTTCGTCCAACGTCCCTCGAAGAGATCCTTTAGCTCTTCATCCTTCTTCAGTGCGAGAAGGAAAAGATCGGAGTAATCCAAGATTGGAAGAGTTGTAATTCTTCCAGTATGACCAAGATTATTTAGGACATCTTGAATTACAAGTTTGAAGTTCACTTTCCACATCTGGGTTGTCTTGCTTATGATAGTATAGGCTCTGCCAGTTGGATGAATTGAAGGCGCTGCGGCAACATAACCGCCTTCACCCCTCACATCAACGTGACCGAAAGGAGTTTGATAGGCTTGATTCCGTTCCAGTTCACTTGAAGTGAAATATACATGATAACCCTTACCAGTCGAGACAACTATCGTACTGTCTTCGACTCTCTCTCTTTCTTGTTTGGTGAGAGCATTCTCGTAAGCGGCTGTGGAATCAAAATCCAAGACCGCTAAGTCTCCCGAAATCTCCCCGGTGATTATGGCAAGATTGTTAGGATTCTCGGCTCCTTCCAGCCACCATTTGTTAATCTCTTCAGAAGTAGCTCTCCGAGTTTGATACTCTTTCCATGATTGAATAGCGGGCTCTTTCGTTTTCGGCTTCAGTGGGATGATATTGAAGCCAAGATCGCGATATAATTTGGTAAATGGTTCGATCCGGTTCAATTCCACCATTCCCCAGATTCCGAAATTTCATCCGAGATCTTCGTCCCGGGTTGTACCTTTGATCCTTTTTTCAACCGGTTGTACATTCGTTTGTTATGAAGGAAGAGCTCGTCGATTTCGTTTCCAGAGTCGTCTAGATTACCCAAAACATGCCCTTGACTCGCCCCGTAATTCTTGGGAAATCTCCCGTTTCGTGTTCGAGTTGTATGAAGGAAAAGCCCCTCGAAAGTCGAAAATTCTCGAGGTTTTGCGTGACATTTGCAGAGAAATTTGCCCGGCTCCAATGCTTCGATCCCGGGGATAGTCGAGCGAACTAGACTGTTTTTAGATAGGGTCGGCGCTTTCATGTTCAAATTCACTTCCATCGCTGGCAGAGAGTTTACTGGAGGCTTCGCGATCGAGAGTCGCAAGCCTCACACGTGTTTTTTCAATAGCACAAATTCCCTCTCGGCAGAGTTTCAAGATTGAATCTGTCAAGATGTATCGCTCCTGGGGTTCATGATGTCCGATTTCCTTGAAATTTGGAAAGTTGACACTTAGTCTAAAACCTCTATTCCCGCATTCCGAGCGACTTTTTCTCCGCCTCACTGAGGTAGGAAAGGGATGCCAGCTCCTTCAGTACTGCCCTTCGAATGAAGTCGGAGACATCTTCTCCGCGGTTATCGCAGACCTCTCTAACAAGTTGTGCGTGTTCTTGTTTCATTCTTGCGAAAACGGTGTTGTTCATATGATGAATCAGTTAGACACTGATTGCTTATTAGTTCGAAATTAGACGAAAGGTAACCTCATGTCTACTATTGCGCAACAACAGCGAGACAAAGAGCTTAGCTTGCCCTTAGAGGTAAAGCTAGGCCGCTGAATCTGCGGGTGTTCAGAATGTTTGCAAGACATGGGAAGATGTCCAAATCTAAACTCAAAAAGAAAATCAATTCATCTTTAGAACCCGAATTGCGTGACATTTCCCAGAAAGTTGTAAGCAAACGAGTGAATAGGTTGGTACATGATGGATATCTGAGAATGTGCGGTTCGAGACCAAGCAAAAACAAGAACAAGAAAACGATTCCTATTTTTGACCTGACCTTCAAAGGATCACTGATCGCGATACTCGTGGATCCAAGTATCAATTTTAGGATAAATAGGGAATCAAATACTTTCTTCGATTTCTGCTCCGAGATTCTCAAAGATTCCGATGACACGGCTTTTTCAAAATTTTTGAGATGCTGGATAATCGACGGGATCGGGGAGATGATCAGGAAAGGTTACCTCAATCCAGATGTTCTGAGCCCTTCAGGTAAAGAGGGACTTGCACCAATTTGGAATTGGTTGGCTCGAAGACTAAGGCAAAGTGATGTAGCGGAACACTTTCGGCAATATCGAGGACTATATCGAAAGTTCGATGGAGCATTGTCTCCTGACGGAACTCCAGGCAGAATGATTGAGGAATTCGTTGAGAATTCACTCTACGAATTATTGGAAATTCCTGACGGACGTGACATTATGATAAAAGTCTTGACTCAACCCGAGAGGAGACAAAACCAAATGCTTGGCCCGCCGCCCCCGCTCCCGAAGATTCTCAGACGAGAATTTGATCAGATGGAAGAGGAATCACGGCCTCGATCCTCTAATGCAGAGCAAGCTCATTGATTGTCGTTTTGCTTGACCGAGCTTCTTCGAAGATCGATACAGCGAAAGGAATGCGTTGAAATGATGTTATCGGCTGGGCTGCTTGAAGAACATTGGATGAGTTCGCCATTTGCGAAATCACCTGAGATGTGAACCTCTTGGCTTCAGCGTCAAATGACCTCTCGACTATGTTGGTAAGACTGTCTCCATAAAGCCTAGTTGCTTCATTTTCGCTCGACGCTCCTAGTTCTAACATGATTCGTGTTTTCCTGTCGTATCTGAGAGCATCAATCATGCAAGAAACCGCGATTGCGATCATCCGACGTCGATTAACTCCGTCTAGCACTCGCCTGGCCTCCTGCTCGGCGAGTTCCTTGAACTTTGCGAGTGAAGTATCGCTCTTCGCGGCTCGTATCTCCGCTAAGATCTGATTCCTCTGGGACTCAAGATTAGTAATTTCCCCATTCAAACAAACTTTTTCGGAAGTTACTTTTGATAACTCTCTCTGGGCTGAGGCAAGAGTTACGCTGGTCTTCTGGAACTGGTCGTTTATCGCCCGTACCTCAGATCTTCTTGAGGAAAGTATTTCATCTTGATTTCTGGTTCTAGCTTCGACGTTCTTGAGCTTCTCCGTGAGATTAAGCATAAACGCGAATTTTGAAGGGCTTAATCGAAGTTTTTCCAATTCACTTTGCAGTGATAAGATCGCTCTCGTTTCTTGCGTATCGAGCCTTGCGAGGGACTTCGCAAGTTCACCTTTTCCAATGAGTTTCAGATACTCAAGATGATAACCAAGCGCTTCGTCTGCACTTATAGAAAGATCGTTAGCCACATCAACGGGTGAGTTACCCCTTGCGTACAGTGAATACGCCCGATTTTGAACGCTTTTTGGGGTTTTGGATTCTTCGTTCGGCGGTGCGATAACGACCTTCTTGACTTTCCTCCAGTCTACGCCTGTCTCAACGCTCGTCTTCTTATAACTCAGAGTCCTGTTGTAGGATTCTCGAATTTTTTCACGAACTTCCGGAGTGAGCTGGCCCAAATGTCGATTCTGTTCCTAGATTCGTAGCTTTTGGCGTTTTCCAAGTGTTTCTTGTCGTTTACAGACGCTACTGTACCTAAAATTAGGAAAATCGTAAGCATTTAGTGTTTTGAAGCTCCTAGGCCGAAAGACATTTGGCCGAGTCTTGTTTTCATTTGTACCGCAAGACTCTTGCCGACCGTTGAGGAGGAGATTGATGTCGAGAATGACAAGCTCAGGAAGGAGCTTTCCAGACTCAAAGAGGAAAACAAAGAGCTGAAGGAAAAGTTATCCGGCTTCGAAGAGAAGTACAAACTCGTCGTCGAAGAAAACAAACAGCTGCATGAAGAGCTCTCCTCGCTCAAGACAACGGTATCAGCCGTTGTTGCAAGAGGAATAGGAGCAAAGGCAGACTCCTCCTCCAATCACAAGAAGACGAGACCACCAGGCAGGAAGAACGGCCATGAGGGGAAGAGCAGAAGGAGGCCTCTGCACATTGACGCAAGAATCGAGCTTGACCAGACAACCTGTCCGAAGTGCGGCGGGCATCTCTCTGAAGATCCAACGGATGAATACACCAGGGTGGTCGAGGACATTGTTCCTGCGAGACTCGTTGCAACTGAGTACGTTATCAAGAGGCGGTACTGCAAGAGGTGTGGAGGGCAGGTCTCTCCCGCCATTCCAAACGTGATTGGTGGAGGAAGCAATGAAAGATTCGGTCTGCGTCTCATGCTCCTCGTAGTTTCACTGAAACTGCTCGGGTTGTCATACGCAAAGATTAGTTCACTCTTCAAGCTGCTCTTCAATCTGGAGATGACTGATGCGGCGATAGAACACTCCGTATCCAAGGTCGCAGAAGCTTTTGGTCCGGTGTACGATCAGCTCATTTCTGATATCAGAAGGGAGAAGAGTCTCAACGGAGATGAAACGAGCTGGAGGATCAAGGGAAAGAACCACTGGCTGTGGGCGTTCGTAGGAAAATGGTCTGTCGTCTACGAGATAGCAAATTCAAGGGGCAGGGATGTACCACTCGAGATTCTCGGGAGTGACTATCCTGGAACCGTGATAAGCGATTCGTGGCCGGCGTGGAACTACGTCGGTAAAAAGCACCAGAGGTGCCTGCAGCACTACCGAAGAGACGTGGATGACACTCTCACCTACAAGAGTCCCGGGATAGAATTTCTTGCATTTGCAAAGAAGCTCAAACGCATACTGAACGACGCGATAAAGGTGGGAAGGAGAGTAAATGTGAAGAGCGATCGCCTAAATACAAAGAAGAGGCTCGAAAGGAGGATGGAGACACTCGTCGAAGCGTACTCATCCACTGGAGAAAAGAACTGCAAGAGGTTCTTGAAGCGCCTCAATCGAGAGAAGGATATGCTCTTCACCTTTCTCGAAGAAAAGGGAGTTGATTGGAACAACAACGCAGCTGAGAGAGCGGTAAGACCGAGTGTAGTGATTAGAAAAATAACCTATGGCAACCAATCGACTAACGGAGCCGATGCCCACAAGGTGCTGATGAGTGTCAGAGAGACTTGCAATCTGAGAAAACTTAACTTCTATGATTACGCGCTCGACTACCTGAATTCAGCTTCAGAACGGTAACCTCTTACGGAAAATCTTGTATTTCTACATTCCAACCGTTTCACATGACCAAAGGGAGTGATATTAATTATCTCTTTAACTCGAAAGGAAGGGTTTCGTTATCATTCTCGGGTGAAATTCTACCCGTTACAGTCGGGTGAAAATTTCGGGCCTGTTACTAACTTCTAGATTTTCTCTATCGAGCGATGAGCTAGTTTCTAGCATAGAGAAATATTTCTTGACCACTATGGCAAAAATGAATGATACGGTTGGCACTAAGCAACTGTATGATTTGTTCGTAAGAGATTCCTTCGGGAACAGAAAAGATTTGGTCTAAGGAAGAAATTTCACGGTAAAGAGGGAATGATTCAGAAAGAGCTTCGGAAAGCTGGACTGAAAGTACGGAAAGAGGATAGGTTTTGTCTCATCAGTACGAATTTGCCATAGTAAAGAAGATCATAAACGGGCAAAACGAAGGCGTAATTGGAGACAAAGCAATCTTAGTTCTCAGATTTACCGTACCGTTGACTTACTTTTTTTTCCCTTCCTGATTCCCTGAAAGAGATTATCGAAACTGAGGATTGTCGCTGTTGTAGTTATTAGGGAGGTCGTGAAGATTCCACAAAAGACCAAATTGACGCTCTATAGCGCAGTTTTTCTCGTCTTAAAGCAGTGAAAGAGGGTTAGTACTTGCACGTAACAAAACAGTAAGAGAGAGGCCGAAAATGGCTCCTCGATTATACTTTTTTTAAAATCACCATCGCCAGTCGCATGGAATTAGCAGGCTATAGAAATCAAATCGCGATCGCCATTCTTTTCTTGACGAAAATCGATCATTTGGCTATATAGAATAATTAAGGAATATACCGGATCCCGATATAAATACAAGATTTATAAAGAGGACGTTATTGGCCTAGGCCAAGGTTTACTTCCATGAGTTCTCCCTGCGAAAGTCGTACTGAGATATCGATCTATGATCAAAATCTGCGGACTCTACGTAGATGAGTAGTAACATCCTTCAGAAAGGGTGTGCATTGCGTACTTTTGCTGAGCCTTTTTTGATTATACCCGTTGTTGGTGGCATCATTTGCCAGTGGCTCTCATCCGTGTTCAGGAACGCTTACGATGCAGAGCTCAAGTGCTTGATGGGTATCGCCGTAAACACGATATCGTTAGGAAATAAGACATGAACAAAACTAAACTTACTTCAATGTCAGTCCTGGTAGCTGCATTATTTTTGCTGTCAGTTCTGCCCGTAACGACAACCGTATTCGCAACCCATTCTCCTCCATGTACTACAACAATAACTGGTGAGAATGTTGGTAACAACGCCATTCAGACCGCGATCAAGAGTGCCTCTAGTGGTGCTGTGATTTGTGTCTCGTCAGGAACGTATCCTGAACAACTATCTATCACCAAAGATTTGGTTCTCCGTGGTCTTGGAACATCTCTGCATCCAACTCTCATCCAACCAACTTCTCTCATTCCCAATACAATCGATCCTGATACATCGGCTCCAACAGCAGACATCATCCTCGCGGGTCTAGCGTTAGTAGGGTTGACTGGCGTAGTCATACAGAATCTTGTTGTTGATGGTTCTAAAGCAGAATCGTCTTTCACAGGTTGTGGTGTTGATTACAATGGAATAGGTTTTCTCAACGCTGGTGGTTCGATACTCAGCAACACAGTCGAGAACATTCTTCTCCCCGTCAGTCTCGCTGGCTGTCAACCCGGAGACGCAATCACCGTCCAGACCCAAATTGGATCCTATGGCGTTGTGATTGAAAACAATCACGCTATCAACTACAACAAGAACGGTATCACCTGCAACGATCCAGATACATCGTGTTGGGTCTCGTGGAATACAGTCTATCCCTATGCACCGTACACTGCTCTCATCGCCCCCAATGGTATTCAGATAGGCTTTGGTGCCAAAGGATGGGTAACTGATAACACAGTTACTGGAAATGTCTGCACTTTGATTTCAGTGTGTGGTTCGAACCCCTTCACTCAAACAGAGAGCTGTGGTATCCTAACCTACGAATCTGCAACAGGAACTACGGTCAATGATAACAAGCTACAAGCGAACCAATTAGGCGCGTGTCTAGTCAACGATCAAGCAACTGCTAACTCCAACAACTTCCACGGCAACACCGTAGCGGGTCTTTACGTATATGACTCACCAAATACATACTCGGCTTCCAAGAACACTTTCAACGGCAACCCAATCGGAATAATCGTCCAGAGTGATGGTTGCACAACAGCTAGTTCACCTAACTGTATCAATAATGCAAATCCTGGTTATACGGGATCATACACAGCAAACATCGGTAAGTCCTCATTCTCTAGCACACCAACCAAAGTCGAAATCGCTACAATGGATGGAACTGCTACAGGTGCAGTCATAGTGCATTTCCTCGGACAAACATACAGCGTCTCAGGAACGGAGACTGTCACAATCGTTTAGGGTGATTCGATTGAGCCTAAAAGAATCCGCAAGTAAGAGCAGTCGTAAGTTCGCCAAGTCGGGCAATACAACAACCAAGTCGGCCATCGCTGTGCTTGCGGTGGTCTTCTTCGTACTCTATGCCTGTTCTGTTGGCGTCTCAGCTTCTACACAAGCAGGGACTTTGAGTGCGAACACACTTCACAGTAGCGAGAAAACTGTGACGAAGACTATCACGAAAACAGATCACACAACGAGTACCGTTTTTGTTGATAGCACAACCACGGCAACTTCAACAGTGACGGATACATCGACTTCAACAATAACCTCAACCACAACTTCCGCTGTCTGCTGTCAGACGACAACTGCGACTGTAACTGATACAGTCACAACGACTTCTACAGCCACGCTAACTCCAAATGTTGAAGACGAGTCTGGTTCAGATGTTGCAGTCGGAACCGTAGCAGTAGAGTTGTTTGATTCAGGTGGATCCCCGTGTACTATAACACTGACACTTCTAACATCAGGTGTTGGAAGCTCGGACACTGTTACCGTACAACTCTTCAACAATCCTATCATAGATGGCGACATCGGTGCGTACGTTGTAGCATCGGGTGGAGACAATACTTACACCAACACTTGGTCAGCAGCCTTCGTACAGATTGTATCTACCGAAACCACTGGTATCTCGATCACATACAGCCTAACCGCAATCTGTCCAACTTCATAGGAGACACTTGTCTCCCTCCCTTTTTCTTTTTGTGGTGAAAACAAAACATGCAAGAAGTCTATGTCAAACTCAGACTCGAACTCAGCTCTCAAATGGATGACAACGGGAACCCGATGCCTATGCCGACAATGGATGAGATATGCGAAGAACTCAAGCGTCTTCTCACGATCGGAGAAGAAGGGTCTGGTAAGGAGCCATCATTTGGTGTCCGAGACATAACACCAATGTAATAGGAGACACGAGTCCCCACGTTGAGATCGCTCCCTGCGTAACCTCAGAAATTTGACCTTGGGTTCTGAACGATTGATATACATGAAATAAAATGGCTTCTGACAAGTTGACAGCGCACTGGATAAAAAATGGGAATTGCTTGAGCTGTGGCAAATCTTGTCTCCTTAAACCGCCAGAATCTTGCAGCTCGGAAGGGCATTTGAAATACTATTATCCGATAAGGAATTCTGGATTACTCGACCGCGAAGAGTCAAAACTGGAATTGAAATCCACACGGCAAATTCGGGAAGCCGATGAAAAACTTCCGATCACCATAAGCGAACTTCGTTATAGGGAACTTATGAAAAGATCAGAGTTATGATTTCAACTTGACACGACTGAGTACACGAACTCGAAGGGAGTGTCTGTATTCCAAGCCGCGCCGAATACTATAGCGGTATTCGAAGTTTGGAATCAGCACGGGAAAGAGTGCTCGGCCGGTTATTTCTACTTCCCTCCAGCAGGGGCTCCGACGTTCAAAGTAAGCTGCTAAACGCAGCTCTTTTTTTCTTAATGTGAGTAAACCGAGACGAAATTACTAACTGAACTTTGTTAGCGGTTCCAATAGTAAGGTTGGAGCTTACGACGTAAAGTCAAAAAAATCTGGAAAGTCAGCTTCCATCTAGGATAGTAACCTACGTCTCCTGTTATTCTAATCCAGTCTAGCCTTTGGGGTAGTAAGTGAAATGGAGCCAGTACATAGAAGAGCTCTTGGCTTTTGCGTACAGATATCAAGTCCACCGTAGTTATATTGTAAGCAGAGTCAGATTCTATTTTGAAAGAACTCAAGATGCCTATATCGAGTACGATTTTTGCAGGAAATGAATCCGAGTCAAAAATCCTCGAATGCATCGATAATGGCCTGGATGTCTTCGGAACGAGCGTCAAGAGCGTAATCTACTGGAGATTCAAAACAATCTACAATTGCGAAAGAAGTGAGATTCCAAGAAAGCCGGAATTATTCTCTGAAAGTCTTCGCGCTTTCTTTGGAGATAGGGGTTATCATGTGGAAACCGCTATTGTAGCTTCTTTGGTAGATGCGTTCCATCTAACGGAAGTAACTTATTCAGACAGCCTGGTTCGTGCAATACACGAAGCTCGAAAGCAGTTGAGATCTTAGCAATAAGAGTTGAGAAGAAACAAAATGTATGACATAACAAGTTTGATTGTCGCAATCCTCGGCGTCACGACAATATTAGGAATTTTGGGAATGGGAGTGAATGCAGTCAGATTACTGAAGGGCTTCAAGAATGGTATTCTCGCAAAAGGGTGGAAGTACATTTCATTCGCTGCATTTTTCTTCATCTATGGAATTATCGCACTAGACCTTAGCGTTTCTACATACCTACCAAGTGGACTTCTACCTGAGATTTTGGGATACTCCGGCGCAGCATTCCAAGCAATTGGAGGCCTCACGTTCGCTTATGGCTGCAAGTCTCAATACGATGCGTGGAATCCTAAGGGAATGAGTAAGACTGTCGTAAAACAATAGAACAGCCTTCAGAAAAGTCTGTTCTCGGTGAATCAGCCGATCACCTTGCACAAGAAACTCAAGTTCTAGTCGTTAAATTGCACAATTCCTAACTCTGAAGGATTTTAGATTTAGAGAACTTGTAACTAGTCCCTCAAGCGAATCAGCTCTCGAAGCTGCGAGGAAGATGGAAGATAACCACGTTGGTTCCCTATGAGAAAAGCGCGGGCCGCCAAGAAGAAATAAACACTGTTTGGCGGAAGATGGAGGGCTATAGTAACTATTGGATACCCCTCTAAGCAAGTATGGTAACCTCTCCCGTAATGTCATAAATCGGAGAAAATGACTTCGGGTTGGAGCTTCCGTTGTCAGCTCAAAAAAATCTGTAAAGCTCAGTTTTAACTCAGCTGATTGTAGGATTTTCTTTTTTCCTCTCTTGCTCGATTTTCTTCAAGATTTCAGTCACACTACTCAACGCATCCGTCAATGCTGAAACTTTCGATTTCAGCAGCTGGATCTCACTGGCTTGCCCTGCGATCTCTGACCTTGCTTCTGCCGCTAAAGATTCATTCTCAGATTTCAAAGTCAGACTAGGATCCAGAAACAGACAATTTTGAAATTTGACGTACTCCTATGCCAGCTGATCATTTGTCGGTCTGTAGTAGTTTGAATCGAGTCCTTGCGAATGCCCGAGAAGCCTTTCGACGACAATCGACTTTAGCCCGAATTGCTCAAGTTGAGTTTTGAAGAATTTTCGGGTACCATGGCAGCCTTTGAACTCCTTGTCTTCCCAGAATCCAGCTTTTTTCCAAGAATAGGTCATTTGGCTCCTTACAGAATCGGAACAAGTCAATTCTCTTTTTGGATTCTTGCTTTCGAATGAAACTAGATGGGCAAGCAAGGGAGCATCAGGCAAAAGAGTCGTTTCTCCATCGACGATTCGAGCTTTTTCCCCAGTACGGATTCGCTCCTTGACGTATTCCCGGAATAGTTGTACGCATTCAGAGCTAACAAAGCATTCGTAGCTTTCCGGTTCGCCAAAATAGACTTTGAGAAGGCCAATCTCGATTTTCTTCGGATTTAGTTTCAAAGATTGATCCTCGACTTGAATTATTTTCAGGTCTTTGAATCTGAAGTAATCCCAGGCACCTACACGGAAACCGCCGGATGCCATGGCAGAAACAAGAAACTTGAACCTTACATCGCCGGGAATAAAGATGGATCTCAATTCTTGAAGGTTTGGCGGTCTGTCCTCTGACTTGCTCATTCTTGGGGATGCTTTGATTATTTTTCTCCAGTTGAAATTTTGAATCTCAGCAAACTCTAGCAAAGAGCGAGTCGCGGCCAAATATGTTCGTATAGTTGACCCACTAAGCTTTTCCTGATTTTCATAAATCCAGTCAAGGATCATCTGCTCCGCTTTCCTTCTGTCAGTGGCTGCCATATTGAGGAATGTCTCGGGATGACCCTCAAGCATTATGCGGAATGCCAGCGCGTAAGTCATCCTTGTTTTCTCAGTACGCAGAGACTTTAGGAAAGAATCCACGACGCTCTTATCAGGGATTTGTACTGTTTCTGTTGACATCCAATTCTCACTTTTCTCTTTTCTTGTATTTTACATGGTTAGTTCGCTTCAATTATTCGATGGATTATTCACCCAAGAATACTTATTAGCGATGATTTGGATTGGTAATTTTTACTCTCGCGTGACCATTCATGGCAACGTTCAAAATTGTTGTAGCCGATCCCAAGACGGGAAAGTCCCAATCGGTTGAGCTGAAAGGATCAGGAGGCTCAGCCCCTCTTAGGACTGAAGATTGGAGACGAACTAGACGGCTCCCTTATGGGCCTGAGTGGTAAAGTAAAAATTACCGGCGGAAGCGACACAGCTGGATTCCCGATGCGTAGCGACGTAATGGGCGGAGTCAAAAAATATGTCTTGATGACTAAGGGTATCGGGTTTCGCAAAGGTGCTGGCGAGGGTCTGAAGAAGAGGAAGCTGGTTCGAGGGAACACGATAACCGATGAGATCTACCAAGTTAACGCGCTTCTAGTCCAATGACCTAATCCTCGCATTCCTTTCTATTTAGAAATTCTTCCTCGATTAGTACACTCTCCGTCTGAAAGCGCTTATATCCTTACTAGTGATTATGTCTAGTCTCCTTATGACGACTGTAATTCAAACTGAGGTCAAAACTCGAAAGATTCCAAAGCAACCCGAGGTGAACATTGGAACCTCTGGACATGTTGATCACGGCAAGACGACTCTTGTCCAAGCCATTACTGGAGTTTGGACTAGTGCACATAGCGAGGAATTGCGAAGAGGTATCACGATAAAAGTCGGCTATGCTGATGCCGCGTTTTACAGATGCAGCGGATGCGGTGCTCCCGAATGTTATCGAACCGAGCCCAGCTGCGAAGGCTGTGGTGGCGAGCCGAATCTCCTCCGAGTCGTTAGTTTCGTGGATTGCCCTGGCCACGAGAGCCTTATGGCTAACATGCTTTCTGGCGCGGCGGTCATGGATGGATCGATACTGGTAATTGCTTCAAATGAAAAGGTCCCGCAACCGCAGACGCGCGAGCATCTGCTGGCGTTGCAAATGATGGGGATGAAAAATATTGTCATAGTGCAAAATAAAGTGGACTTGATTTCTAATGTTGAAGCTGCTGAAAACTACAAGGCCATCCGAAATTTCGTGTCGGGAAGCGTTGCTGCCGACGCTCCAATAATTCCGATTTCTGCGCAGCATCGTCTGAATATTGATGCACTTATCGAGGCGGTTGAAAATACTATACCGACACCTGCGCGAAACGAAAGTGCGCCACCTCTCATGCAGGTTCTTAGATCTTTCGATGTGAACCATCCCGGCCTTGATGAGTCTAAACTCGTCGGTGGAGTTCTGGGCGGCACTTTGCTGCAGGGAGTTCTTTCCGAAGACGACGAAGTCGAGCTCAAGCCAGGAATAATAGAAGAAGGGAAAACTGAGGGAGAACCAATCGTTACTCGAATAACCTCACTGATGTCTTCGGCTGGCCATCAGGACAAGGTCCATTCGGGAGGCCTAGTCGCGGTTGGAACTGAACTGGATCCGTTTTACACCAGGAGCGATCTTTTGGTTGGTTCAGTGCTTGGCAAGCCGAACAATCTTCCGCCTGTTTTCGAGTCTCTATCTTTGGATGTCAAACTTTTCGACACTGCGGTGGGAACTCAGGAACTTGTGAAGGTCGATAAGATCAGGATGAGCGAGGTCCTAAGGCTTAACGTTGGAACCGGGGTCACAGTCGGGATAGTCAGCTCCTCAAGAGAATCGATCGTCGATTGCAAATTGAAAAAACCGATCTGCGCATCAAAAGGTAGCAGAGTGGCGATAAGCCGGAGGATCGGAGATCGGTGGAGATTGATTGGTGCCGGTCAGGTTCGGTAGCCGAAACGGGAAAATCATATGGTCCTAATCGTGTGTGATACTGATTTTTTGATGAAGGTTACAGTCAAACCGATGCCAGAGCTAGCGGCTTTTTTGGCCGACCCTGATTTTGAAATTGCAACGATTCCGAGAATCGAAAATGAATTAAAGGGATTGTCGCTCAGCCGAATTCCGTCAACGGCGAGAAACGCGAGAACGGCAATGAGAGTCCTGCATCAATCCGTGAAGCTAGTTAACCAGGCACCGTCGTCTGAGAAAGCTGACGCGGACCGTTTGTTGATCGATTTTGCCGAAAGATCGAAAGGGAAGGCAGTTGTTGCAACCCTTGACGGCAATCTTTTGTCTATCCTTGAAAGAAAAAAACTGCCCTATCTGACATTGAGAAATAATCGGCCATTTTACCGTACATTTACCTCAGCAACCTATTTATTGGATAAAATGCAATAGTTACAATAAGGATTTTTTCACTCATGTTTCAAATTTCCGAGCTAGAAGATGTTATCCGGGTACTCCGGCCAAGTTCGGGGCCAAGTTGGACGAGGTGGCCAGGGAGATTCTCAAAGGCAAGTACGAGAGTACGATAAACCCGGATCTCGGTTACATCATTTTGATTACCAATATAGCGGTAGATCCTACCGGCAAGATCATACCAGGCGACGGAGCAACTTTCCATAAGGTGAACTTCGATGTCATGACCTTCTTCCCCAAGGTACAGGAGATAGTCGAGGGAGAAGTGGTGGAAATCACGGACTTTGGAGCATTCGTTCGCATCGGACCGACCGACGCTCTTCTACATCTTTCCCAGATTACTGATGATTATCTCACAAGCGACGTAAAACAGGGGATGATTCTCGCGAGCCAGTCCAAACGAATTCTCAAAGTCGGGAGCAAAGTGAGGGTCAGGATTACTGCTGTCAGTCTTCCGCGAGGAGCTGCACTGGGTAAGATCGGAGTAACTTGCCGGCAACCGTTCCTGGGAGCCTGGGAGTGGATCGAAGAGGACGTAGCGAAAGCGCAAAAGGGCGCAGCGGGAAAGAAGGCAGAGGCCAAAGAGGAGAAAGCCGAGAAGCCTGAGAAGAAAACTAGCAAAAAGTGATATTGATTGCCAAGAGAATTTGCTTGCCGAAAGTGTAGGACGCTTACCACGGGAAAGATCTGTCAAAACTGCCACAGCACGGAGCTGACTCCTGATTGGTCAGGTTTGATCGTAGTCGTGGAGCCAAGCAAGTCAACTGTTTCAAAGACACTTAACATTACGAAACCCGGCCGGTATGCTCTAAAAGTAAGCTGATCAGCATTCCTGTAAATTCAGTTGCCCTCTGAAATCCTAATCAGCGATAAGGTTCGAAAAGAGCTCAAAGTTCCTTTAGGGCGTTTAATCAAGGACTCAAAGCTAACGAACGGTTTACTCGCTGACTATTTTGCCGATCAAAGAATCACAGTCTGCGTCGGGGATCGCACCACTGAACGGGTGCACGGGTTTGGATTTTCGCCAACCCTCGAAATTGTTGATTCTTTAGAAAAGAGAATCGGCAGAAATTTACCAGAGATCTTTGAAAAAGACCGCCTTATTCTCAAGACGTCAAACCCCCGCGGTTCTATTGGCGACGATGCTTTGAAGAAACTTGCAGAATGTCTGCAAACGATCCTTAACTCTCGAAAGCAGATCAGACTTGAAGTCCAGGGGGAGGAAGACCTCTTGGCACTGCCGATACTGGCTTTTTTCCCCGTAGATACCGTCTTGTTTTACGGGCAACCCAACGAAGGTCTGGTTGTCGCGTCATCTACAAAAGCTGGGGAAAAGGCTCGAGAAATCTTGCGCGAGATGGGAATAAGTTCTCTCACGAGATCGAAAACAAAAATGACGAGCTCGACAGATGAGTAGGCACACTAAACGATTAAATATTATGATGGAATGATTGATCTTTCCCAAACCGAGTTAGTGCACATTTGTCGACGATAGAAATAACAAAAGATTTAGAAAACAAGCTTCTCTCAAGAAGGGAAGTCGTCCTTAATTTCAAAGGCGGTAGTGGTTTTATTACGAGATCCTCGGCCGCAGAGGCGATTTCTACTAAATTAGGCATTCCGAAGGATAAGATCAGGATCATTTCGCTTGAAGGAAAATTCGGCCTCCGCGATTTGGTCGCGGTTGCCTATATTTACACGGACTCAAGCCAGATTAAGAAACAGCTGCCTGCTTATCTGGCGATCAGGGGATTGCCCAAGGAAGAAAGAAAGAAAGCGCGTGAAGCCTTGAAACCGAAGCCTACCGCGCCCGCTGAAGCGGCCAAGAAATCCTAAGAAGGAATGGAAATAATGTCAGAACAAAAACAGACTCCAAAACCCGAAGCAGCTCTAGCACCGGCAGCTAAATCTCCAGCACCAGCAGCTCCAGCACCGGCTGCGAAAACTCCAGCACCGGTGAAGAAGAAACGAAATGAAAGTCCCGTTTACAAGTTTTACCAGGTAAAGGGCGGAAAAGTCGAAAGATTGAGGAAAGAATGCCCGCGTTGCGGTCGTGGGGTGTTCCTTGCGGAGCACAAAGACCGGATGACCTGCGGGAAATGCGGGTATACGAGCTTCAAGAAAAAGTAGCTTAACTTACTTTTTCAGATCACTTCTCAGAGCGTTCAGAACGTTCGGTGCGATAAACGGCTGGAAGGGCGCCCTGTATCTCAAGTCGGCCGCTTCTTCCACAACCTTCGGGTCTTCACTCCTGCTTTGATATCCCTGAACGAATGAAGCCACCAGTCTTCTTGCCCGGTCCTCTCTGAGCGTGAATCGAACCGAGTAGTAGATGAATTCCGCAATATCCCAGGTCTTGTTGCCGTCGGGAACGGCCTGTTCGAGATCCACAAAGTAAATCTTCGCATCTTCTTCGCAGTGAATCGAGTTTGACGGTTTTGTGTCCCCCATGCAGTAACCGTTGTTGTGCATAATTGCCAGATCCCGACCGAATGCGAATATAGGCTCCAATTCCTCGGAAGTGCCGTCGAGGTAAGCTGACTCTATTTTGGAAAGGTCTCGCCCTCGTATGAATTTACTCACACTCATCTTCTGGGAAAGGAATACAGCAACGAATTCTGGCGTCGACAGCCCGAACCTGCGGAGCTCGCGGGATGCCCTGTACTCACGGTACAATCGTTCAGCGGGATTTACAGTAAAGTTAGCGTTCTTTAACGACCACAGATTTAGGACGCCCCACTTCATTCCCTTGACGTCCTTGAACCGCTTTATCGCTATCGAGAAGTTCTTACCATTACCATCCTCAAGTGTGTAAAATCCGGCCGCTGTGTAAATCTCGCCCATCGAACTCTTCTTTACCTTGCAGGATTTTGGGTCCAGACCTAGAAACTCGATAAGGTCCTTCAGCCAGTCCTTGCTTGAAACGAAAAGTTTTCCGTCCGGTATCGACCATTCATTCTTTGGATTTCGTATCCACTCCGGCAGCTTTCCCGTCTTCCTCGATCGCGAGATCTTCGAAATCACTTCCCTGCCGACGACGTTGGGACTTATTCTTCCAGCGTACCCATGGATCGCGTACTGTTTCAGTGACTTTGAAGTAAACGAAGCTGCCGCTTCGATTCTGGCGGAGAATCCTCCGTGAAAAATGTTCGGAACGATTTTTATCGCATCTGAATCTTGATCAAACGTTATTACGTTCTCGCTCTGGAGCTCTTCGGCAGCTTTTCTGAATCCTACCATTGAAGCTGCCAGGTTTTCCTGAAGAAGATCGTCGCCGTAGGTCTTCGAGTAACTGTAGACGACCGGCGGATAGATTGCCGCTCTCTTTCGCAATTTCTCGAACAGAAAATACTTCAGCGGAAAATTGATCTCGAAGGCAAACTGGGAATGGTCGGCGACAGCTTCCGACAGACCCTCGACGATGACCCTCTTCTTGTAAGCGACTTCATTTTCCCTAAGAAATTCTTCACCGACAACCGGCAAGTAGACATTGAGTAGCCTCCCAGCGACGAATTCACCGAAGGTCGATTTCTTACAATCATTTTCGATCGCCCTCGGATCGACGACAAGAACCGAGCAATCTGCTTCCCATTTCAAGTAGAAATACTTGATCCGTTGGCTGAACGGCTTCAATACTAGAATAACATCGTAATCACTCGACTTTGTCGCGTAGCCGGCCACCTGAGAGCCGTAGACTCCCATCGCGAGTACTTCTTTTTTCTTCGTCAGCTGATCGACTGTTTTCGAAACATTCTGAATTTCCGACGGAGAAAGTTCACGCAACCGACTCAGCGACAAGCGTTAGTTGCCTCGCGTCGTAATATGCTTTCTACTTCGACCCGATTTTGGATAACAGCTCGACGACTTTCGGGTCAAACTGAGAATTGGCCACGGATTCCATCGAAATTCTAACTTGGTTTTCTCCCATGGAGATTTTCGCTGTCGGGAGGCCCTTCTCAATCCACAGTTTACGGCACTTTTCATTCAGCTTTTCATCGTCGAAACCTCCGTGAAGATCTCTTGCGAGGTCCCATGCCAGTTTCCTTTTAGGAAACAGCTTCAGGGGATCGATAGCCCTACGGGAATCAAGATAGCGCTCTTCAAATATAGAACTTGACGTAAATTGGGATGAAATGTTGCCGCTCGAGAAATCCTTGACGAGCTCGATATAGTGGAGGAATTCGTGTGCGAGCACGAGCTTCAAAGTTGCTTTGGTGGAATAGATCAGAAGAGCCGCACTGACCTGGACTACGATTTCGATCCTGCCGCTGGCGTCTACGGGTATTGTTCTGGCATAGAGTACCCCGATACCCCCAAAATTGTCTTGGGAAACTGTGACTGTCAGCACTGGTTCGACGTAGAACTGGGGATAGCTCAAACCCGACAGCTTCTCGATGTCTGAAACCACCGAATTGAGACTTTTCATCTTTCCGACAATTCGCTTTTTCATTTTCTCGTCGAGCTTATCGGTCGTTTTGATCCTTAGGAGGGGATCCAAAAAACTGTTATCACCGCCCGTGGCAACAGAGGCAAATTAATTACTAAAATGATTCCGGCATTGTATGAAACACTCCTTCGTTTCCCAAGGCATGTTGCTGATTTTTACTCGATTACTCACATATCTCATTTGTCTTTCTTGCGGAGAACAAATTGGCGTTTGGCCGAAGATTCAATGATCTCTCGTCTATTATTGTCGAAGCCAACCACTCTACCAGTTGGTTGGATGACCAACTGCTTTACAAGCTGGGTGACTGCCTAACTGCTCTGGATGAATTTCGAATATTCGATGATTAGGTAATTCCGATCAACGTAGAAATCTGTCTTCTCGCCGACGCGCCCAGTTGTTGAGCAGCCATCTCCGGGGGCACGGGGTTCACGTATACTCCGCTTCCCTGCTCCAACCCCGCCCACTTTATCACCTGCGGATAAACTTCGATGTGCCAGTGAATCTGCTTTGTAGTCTTTTTCTCGGAGGAGATGTGAAAAACAATGTTGTATGAGGGGTTGCTTAGTACCGCATCCAGGCCACCAAGAGTTGATTTAAGCATCGTCGAAAGATCCTGTATTTCCTTCTGAGAAACCTTGAGGAACGATGTCTCGTGTTTCTTTGGAAAGATCCAAAATTCGTAGGCATGAGAGGAAGCCCAGGGTGCGAATGAAACAAAGTTATCTGTAGAAAGGATTAGCCTCGGGCCGTTCGATTCGAGGTTTACGACCTTGCACATGGGACAGACGCCGAACTCCGACATTGATTCGTGAACGGCCTCTGCTTCCTCCTCGATCGTGGGAGGAAGTTTTGTCAATGTTATTGTTTGTAAGTGTGGGTGCGAAAATGATGCTCCTGCCTCATAACCGTTGTTAATGAACACGGAGACATAGCCGACTGTTTTCTTCGAGTAAAGCCACCTGACCCTATCTTGCAATGTGGTCAGTATCTCTGTCCAGTGATCGACTGAAAGAGTGCTGAACGTCGCGGAGTGATTCGGTGTTACGACCATTACGTGATGGTAACCTAAAGCTGGTTCGCTCTGGAGTGGATAGTCGCTGAACGTCGTCTCGGACTCTGGCGATACCGCTGGAAAGCTGTTGGGAAAATATCTCACCGACCATTCGTGAACTCTGTCTGTGTCAGAGTCTGCAAGTTTCAGGAGCGTGTTTTCATTCGAGACCAAAACAAGGTCTGCAGGTGGAGTCATATCCTCGTTCCCTGGACAAAAGGGGCACAAGCTCTTTTCAGGAGGATCGCTCACCGAAACCTTGTATTCCATCGGTCTCTTGCCTCTCTCCGCAGACACCAGAACGAGCTTCCGGGTAAAGTAGTCTTTTCTTAGTTCGGGCATCTGCCACGAGGCATGAAGACAAAGGTATTAGAGTTATTCTGTTTCTGGAAGGGAGTTTATGGAACTCCCTTCCAGAATAAATAATACGGAAAACCGTTAGTGGCGGGCTACTGGAAGTAAGTAGCCTGAGGCTCCATGCAGATCTTGCAATTCGAGTTCTTGACTTGAGGCTCTACTTCGAAATGGAGGTCGCACATGTACCCGCTTCGCATAACATAGTCGCAAATATCTTTTATCATATTTGCAACCTGAACTTTATCCAGCCTGTCGTTTGCAATCCCGTCGGTAATAGCTTCGGTCATGTTCTTTACGTCATCCCTGTGATCAAAGTCTATCGCACGACCGCGCTTATCCCAAAAATACTTTGAGACCGCAGGTTGAGTTATACCGAGTGCAGTCGCAATTTGAGCTTGAGTGAAATCTCTTTCAATCAATCCCCTCGATATCATTCCTCTTATGGCAGGAATTACGGATTTAGAGGCAATTTCATAGGGGGTTTGCATGATACAAGACCGTTAGTCCGATCTCAGAAGTGAAAAAGTGCCTTCGCGATATTTAAAGGTATTAATCTTGGAACTAAATGAAACACTTTCCTTGAGATGTATCACGTCACGATAGTTTCATAGTTTCTCTGCAATTTCTAATTTGAATCCTAATCGTTGTGAGCATCCAACTAGGAAATCCAATTCTTATAGAATTTTCATCTTTTAGTGATTTTTTTACCAAGCCATGCTTATATATTATGAATTACCATAAAGGAAATGCAACAAGTTTTCTGGGTGTTTTCGGTCTCAAAGGAGATCTTTAAGGTGATTTGAATTTTGGCGACTAAATTAGAGCAAGCATCAGAGGTCCAGACTGTACTCAAAAACGATGTTTGCGTAATGATAGGGGGTCAAGGCGGTGACGGAACTCTCACCGTAGTGAATCTTCTTGGTAGAGTCTTCAGGGACATTGGGCTCAACATCTACGATGCAAGAAATGTTCTGTCGAGAATCAGGGGCGGGCACGCCGATGGAGTAATTCGCGCGTCTGTGAGGGATATCCACAGTATCGGAGATCAGGTCGATGTTCTTGTCGCGTTTGACGAGGAAGCCGTCCAGATGGGTCTTTCTGACCTTTCTGACACCGCTGTGATCGTATTTGACAGCTCAAAGGGGCAGCTTTCCGCGGGACTGAGAAAACCGGGGTTCAGGATTTACTCGGCGCCGTTCGGCAACATGGCTGCTTCCGAGCTCAGAAGGAATATTTTCAAGAATACCATAACGTTCGGAGTTTTGGGAAGGCTGCTCGGACTCGACGACGAGCTTCTCAAGAAAGTCCTGATTGTCCGGTATGAAAGGCGCGGAAAAGAAGCGCTCGAATCCAATTTGAAAGCTCTGCAGCTCGGCCTTGACTATGCGACTAAGAATATCGTGGCAAATCCTTACAGTCTCGCTCGAGCATCCAATTCGAACAAGATTCTTTCAACTGGCAACGAAGCAGTCGCTTTCGCCTTTCTTGCTAGCGGAGGTCGGTTCTTCATCGGCTATCCAATAACTCCAGCCACGGACATTATGGAGTGGCTCACTCCCCGCTTGCCAAAGTTTGGTGGAGTGGTAAAGCAGGCGGAAGATGAATTGGCCGTAATCAACATGGGCATTGGCGCCGCTTATGCCGGTGCCAGGGTCATGGTTGCAACTTCAGGACCCGGGCAGTCTCTAATGACTGAAGGAGTCGGTCACGCGGGAGAAGCCGAGATCCCAATAGTAGTTGTCGAATGCCAGAGAGTTGGTCCAAGTACTGGCGAACCGACGAAAAATGAACAGTCGGATGTGAATCACGTTGTGTTTGCATCTCACGGGGAGTTTCCCAGGCTCGTCATCGCACCAGGAACCGCGAACGAATGTTTCTACGTTACTTCTCAGGCGATGAACCTCGCTGAAAAGTATCAACTGCCGGTTTTCCTATTGCTCGATCAGGCTCTATGCCAGAACAGCGCCAGCATCGAGCCATTCGATCTTACGAAGTTAACCATCGACAGGGGGAAGCTGGCGACGGAGGAAGACCTTGCGAAACTTGCAGTATTCAAGCGTTATGAGTTTACTGAAGATGGGATTTCGTGGAGGTCTATTCCTTCAGAAGAGGGTGGAGAATCTCAGGTCACCGGAAACGAACACACCGAATTTGGGGCGGTGTCGACCGACAGAACCAACCGCCTGAGAATGATGCGAAAGAGAATGAACAAACTCGAGCTCGCGAAGAAGGATCTTCCGAAGGGGAATAATTTCGGTCCGAAAACCGCCAAAATCGGGATAATTGGATTTGGTTCAACTTACGGTCCGATCATTGAAAGCATGGAGCAGCTCGCAGGTAAGGGAGTCGAAGTCAGGTTCCACCAAATTAGGACAATCTGGCCGTTGCTTGAGGATGACCTTCATGAATTCATAGATCAACTCGATATCGTTTATGTTGTTGAAAACAACTACCAGGGACAACTGGCAAACTTGATCCGAAGTTCAGTCGGTGATTCTAATAGAATTGAGAGCATAACGAAATTCGACGGCAGCTCGTTCAAACCGAAGGAGATAACCGGCGCGGTTTTGTCGGGGCTGGCACCAAGGGTGAGTGCTTAAGATGACAAAGACTGTGCCAATTTCGACGCCTATCTGGTGTCCTGGTTGCGGAGATTTCGGCGTTCTGGCTTCTCTGAAAAAGACACTGTCCGAACTTGCGATAAAGCCGAAGGACACCGTAATTGTTGGCGGAATCGGATGTTCGGGATCTATCCACAATGATCTCGAATGCTATGGCATACATTCCCTCCACGGAAGGCTTCTTCCGACTGCCATCGGAGTGAAACTTGCAAATCCCAACCTGACGGTGATAGCTGCTGGAGGGGACGGAGATGGTTACGCTATTGGAGCTGGGCATTTCATTCATGCTCTGAAAAGAAATCCTAGTATAGTCTACATAGTAATGCAAAACGGAACTTACGGTCTTACAAAGGGCCAGCCTTCTCCCACTGCAGTTCCTGGCTACGAGGGAAACGTCGAAGCTCCCTTCGACGCTGTGATGACTGCCCTTTCGATCCAAAATACGACCTTCATTGCAAGAGGTTTCTCGGGGAATCAGGTTCAGTTGACCGACCTGCTGAAAAAAGGAATTCAGCATGCGAATTCTCTGAAGGGATTTGCCTTCATTGAGATCCTCAGTCCTTGTGTCACCTACAATGACACCTACAAGGAATGGAGGGAGCAGGTTCACAACTTCGATGCCGAAACTTCATACTCGCCGAAAAGTCGTGTCATGGCTTTCGCCCGGGCATCGGAGCTGTTATCACAGGGAAAGATACCCACGGGCTTGATATTCACCGGCGAGACAAACTCTTTGGAGACAAACACGCTCACGAGCAAAGAACCGATGGCTCTCCAGAACTTGAGTCTGGAGGCCAATCTTCCAAAGTACGAGGAACTTTTGAAGGACTTCCGCTAGAGTCTTAAGTCAGAACGCGACTGTACCTGCTTAGTACTTTTGAGATTAGGTTTGGTTCTAGATGGCATCAAAAGATGAAATGATTTCCAAGCTCCGCGAAGTGGTGGATCCGGAGATTGGCATTAACATCGTAGATTTGGAAATGGTCCGGAAGCTCGAAATTAACGGCTCGAATGTTGACATCGACATTGCCCTCACCGTGAAGGGCTGCCCGCTCGCCGGTACTATTGAGACAGATATTAATCGAGTACTGGGAGGACTACCGGGCGTTTCGAAAGTAAATGTAAGAATGAGCTCAATGACGAAGGATGAGGTCAACAAGCTCAGTTCCAGACTTCAACAGATGAAAGCCGACCAAAAATCAGTTGGGAAAGCGCCGGGGCTCAGTGCCGGGATCGACAAACTGGAGAAGAAGGGAATCCAGAACATCATCGCCGTAATGTCCGGTAAGGGTGGTGTTGGCAAGTCATACGTCACGGCGATGATTGCGGTAGAATTGCGAAGACAGGGCTATGAGGTCGGCATACTCGACGGTGACATTACGGGCCCGAGCGTTGCGAAGATATTCGGCTTGTCTGGGAAACCTTTTGCGGACGAAGTTGGCGTTGTGCCAAAAACATCTGACACCGGAATCAAGGTGATTTCCATGAACCTTCTCTTGGATACTCCAGATACTCCAGTGATCTGGAGGGGGCCGATAATCAACGGAGTCATAAGACAACTATTCAACGACGTTAACTGGGGTGATCTGCATTTCCTTCTAGTCGATCTTCCGCCAGGGACTGGAGATGCGCCGCTAACAGTTTTCCAGTCTCTTCCCGTGGACGCGGTCGTGATAGTCACGACTCCGCAGGATCTCTCGATGCTTATAGTCAGAAAATCAATAAACATGGCAAAACAGTTGAACGTGCCTATCGCCGGAATCGTCGAAAATATGAGTTATATGAAGTGCCCGCACTGCTCGGAAACAATCCATATGTTTCAAGATTCTGATATCGAGTCTGTTGCAAAGGAAGTCAAAGTCAACTTTCTGGGAAAGCTTCCGTTTGATCCCGAGGTGAACAAGCTGGCAGATCAAGGAAAAATCGATCGGTACTCTTCCGAAGAAACCGCTGCGCTCGTGCGAAAGATTAGAAATCATATAATAGAACTCGGAGGAATTACGGCAAAGCCAATCGCGTGGAAGAGATCGACAGACCTGTTGTCCTAGTTGTTGGTTGTACAAACCAGAAACTTTCAGGATTAAGAATCCGAATCCCTGTTCGCTCTTTCATCTCCAATACCTTAATCAACTCGCCAGTCATTTCACTTGGTGAACTGGCTATTCGCAACGGATCAGATAAGGTAAGCACGTATTCTATGCGCTCTTCTAGCCTGCTTGAGGAAACTCGGAGAAAACGAACGTTTGAATTCCCGGATCTTTTGAAAAGGGTTGATTCTGCCAAGGTAATCTATCCGAGGGGAGTTCTATCAAGAATAAAGGAAGGAATGGACGATATTCCTCCGGTCAAGAGAATAGAATTTTTTGCAAAGGACGGGAATGATACCTACGGAATTCTTAGATCCATCTTTATTGCGTTCAGTTCAGAAAAGTCTATTCTGAATATCGCCGATGCTTCGGGCGGAGTAGTTCAAGTCAGATCGATTCGATCGAGGAACTCCAAAAGGATCGATGGATCGAGTGACTCTGCCCAGGACAAACTGATTTTGAAAAGGTCAGACGAGATTGACCAGGGGAGCAGGCCTGTACTCAGTATCAAAACGCCGACGATTACAGTTTCACCACGCTGGCGGGAGCGAATGAAACTGGAGACAGGAGATTGCCTTATCGTGTCAAATCCGATTGAAGAATATGCGGTTCCCCCGCCGAATATCTGATCAACTAAAGTTGGACAGGGCTCTGACGAGGCCGGATTGAGTCAGATAAAGTCTGTCCTGCACCTGCTTCACATATCCTCGTTCTTCGAGCGATCTGATATCATCGTCTAAGTAAGAGTTTTTCAATCGCTCTGAATTGTTCAGGAGTTTCTTGCTCACTGCCTTATCCTCATCGAGAGCCCCGAGGTTCGAAAGCATAGTGATAATTTCTTCACTCAAAATTGATTACACTTTTCAAATTAAAATATCGTAGCTGGTCTGATAATTTAACCACTGGAATATTAACAAAATGCATGACTTTTCTAGCGGATATCCTTCGACGCTGAAAGCTTTGCTTCCTTGTAGACCTCGAGAGTCTGCCTCGCAACTGTAGACCATGAGAACCTAGATTCGACATCTCGCCATGCGTTCTCGACAAGCCTTTGGGTATTGGCTTGATCTGAAAGTATCCTCGATATACCCCAGGCGATGGAAGAACTATCCCGCGGAAAAACGAGTATTCCGTTTTCCTCATGCTTTATTATTTCGGCCAGTCCATCGACGTTGCTCGCGACGACGGGGAGGCGCGCAGCCATCGCTTCAAGCGCGACAACACCAAAAGGTTCGTAGACCGATGGAATCATCATCAGATCTGAGCAAAGAAAAAGGTCGGTAAGATCATCGTCTCCAACAAAGCCGGCGAAAATTGTCCTTGTTCGAACTCCCGCGCGAACTGCGATGCCCTCAAGTTCTCCACGGAGATATCCGTCGCCCGCAATGAGTAGTTTCACATTGAAGAATTTGGCAATATAGGGAATCGCGCGAATCAGATACTCGCAGCCCTTCTGACTGGTCAAACGGCCGACGAACAACACTAGTTTTTCTTCGGAATGTACTCCATACTTTTCCCTCGTCTTTTCTCTATCTGGTTTTCTATCCTTGAACTTTGACCGGTCGATTCCGATCGGGATTACTCGCAACTTGTCCTGAGGCACTCGAAAGTGACTGATCGTGTCGTCTTTCATTGATTTTGAACAGAGAATTATAATGGAGGACTCGTAGGTAATCCACCACTCCAGGCTGTCCGCCATTTTACTCTCAGGCGTGTCAACCCCACCACTTCTTCTAAATTCCAACGAATGTAGCGTCGAAACTAGCGTTGTCCCAAGGTAACTCTTTGTCTCAGCTCCAGCGGGAAGCACAAGCCAGTCGTGGACGTGGCTGATATCGAAATTGCCTACCTCTCGCACTAGCCTCCCGGCTCTCTTTGCAAAATAGTGGTTCATCATCATCACCCAGGTATGAAAGTTCGGTGTCGGTGATTCTATCGCCACCCGGTGAACGAGCACCCCTCTATCGTTGTCCTCGGCGGGAAATCCAGGCATTTCGTTCGTTATGACGTGGACCTCCTGCCCTAACTCAGTTAGAGAGCGCGAGAGTCCCTCCACAACCCTTGAAATCCCGCCAACGATCCTCGGAGGATACTCCCAGGTGAACATCAGGATTTTCATGGGTTTCGAATCACCAGTGGACAATCAGCGCAACTCTTCGAGAACAGAAATTCGTGCCTTCGAGCTTCGTGAATAAGCGTTGCTATTATGACTTAGGCCGTGCTATCGCTGCCGTTTACGATCTCAGAAACTCGGTTCTGAAAATCTTTCAAGATAGTCGTTGAGCTCTGGGAGTTGGCAGATTCTGCAACTATCTCGAACACAGGCTCGTCCGTACTAGGATTGATCAGTACCCATCCGCCATCTACCAGTAGTTTGATTCCTTCCAAGCTCTCGACTCTTTTCTCACCGAAATCCGTGGCGAGCCGGCGCATTATTCTTCCCCTTTCGTTCCATGGCACAAGCACGATGCCTTTAGCAAGTCTTGGCTGATAGATTGCCTTCTTGATCTCGTGGATTCGGGCACCTGATGTTGCCAAGTATTCGACCACCTTTCCAGCAGCTAGTAGACCATCCGGGAATGGAAGATCCTTTGACACTATGAACTCACCAGCGTCATTGCCCGCGAAACTCGCCTCTCCCGATCCTACCGCCTCCATCAATGCGCGGGGTTCTGTCTTTAGTCGGAGTACCCTTTGACCCTTTTTTTCTGCAATGTTTTCGATCAGGCCGGAGGAACTCAGCGGGACGGCTATAGTCCCCGGCTGCAATCTTAACATTATCTCAGACATTAACGCAAGAGATTCATCCCCGCTCAACATCTCCCCAGTTTCGTCCACGATTCGGACCGTATCACCCGCACCCGCAAAGCGGAATCCAGCAACTGCTCCAACTGCCGTTACTATGTCTTTCAAGTTTGACGGACTGCTAGACACGGATAGAGTTGTGGAATACGTCCCCGTACTCGCATTCAGACTCACGACTTCGCAACCCAACTTCGACAGGATCTGGGGAGCAGTTACTGAGACCGGCCCGAGCGCGCAATCGACTACGATCCTAGGACGAGTACCCGAAATCGGTCGGGAATCGATATTGTTTAGGACGATCTCCTCGTAAGCATCTTCGCTCTGCGGAAGATAGAATATGTCTGAAAGCTCTTCATACGAAGCCCTGTGAATTTCTTCCTTGAACAGAATACTCTCAATTTTCCGTTGAGTATCGGAACTGATGTTGTACCCCTTTGAATCGATGAACTGTAAAATGGAATAATCCGGTTCGTTAGAATTTGCCCCGAAGTAGACTCCCCCATCTAATCTGTTTGACACTACAGACAATCGCATCAGCGGCAAAGGGGAAGCTCTTAGATTAAAGACGGTGTTTCCTGTCGAAAGCAGTCCAGCGATAAACGACCGCTTCAGCATTCTGGAGGATCTGAGAGTGTCCCTCGCTACAACCACCTTGCCCTTCGAACCCGCGAATGTCCCGAAAGCTGCTCCGAGCTTCGCAGTTATTTCCGGCGTGATTTCGACGTTTGAAATACCAATTATTCCCCGAGACCCGAAAATGTTTCTCTGCCAGGTAAGCCCCCAGACGAGGTTCTCGCGGACGACCGCGCCGCTCTCGACACTCTTGTCGGGCCAAATTCTCACCTTCTGGGAGACTTCACAGCCAGTTCCGAGCTGAGTCCCGTCACCGATCACCGCGCCTTCGAAGACGCGAGCCCTCGGCCTGAGGACGGCGCTCTTCCCAATGACGCATCCCTTCGCCTCAGCATCTCTTCCAATGTAGGCAAAATCGTACACCACTGACCTTGAAACTACGGCCCCCGATTCTATGGATACGTGCGAACCGATGCACGACAGTGGCCCCACCGAGGCATTCTTCGCAACCAACGCTCGATTTCCTATCAAACACGGTCCCACAAGCTGGGCGCTGGGATGAATCTCCGCACCATCCTCGACCCAGATATTATCCGAGTTCTTTTTCCCGGGAATTTCTACGCCCGTCTTGCCCGACAAGATGTCGTGATGCGCTGTAATGTACTGCGATGGCATCCCGACATCGCACCAGTACCCATCGAGGGGCAAAGCGAAAATAGAATTTTCATTTTTCAGGAGTTTTGGGAATAGATCTTTGGAAAAGTCGCACTGCTTATCTGGCTCGATTTGCTCGAGCGCCTCGCGGTCGATAATGTAGATCCCGGTGTTGACCGTATCACTGAAGACCTCCGACCAACCGGGCTTTTCCAAAAACCTTGTTACTCTGTGCTCGGAATCGGTCATTACCACCCCATACTCGAGCGGGTTCTGGACTCTAGCCAGCCCTATGGTCACCGTTGCTCCACTTTTCTTGTGGAATTCAATGAGCCGGGAAAGATCAAAATCAGTCATGACATCCCCCGATATCACGAGAAAAGTATCGGTCAGTTCTTGCTCGATTGCTTTGACCGATCCAGCGGTGCCAAGAGGCCTGTCCTCGAATGAATAATTGATGTGAAGATTAATGTCGCGAGACCCAGAAAAAGCAGTGGTAATCTGATCCGCCAGATAATGCAAAGTAATGTGAGCCTGGTTTATTCCGTGTTTTTGCAGAAGCCTCAGAACGTGCCAAAGGATCGGGCGATTTACAACAGGCACGAGCGGTTTGGGTCTCGTAGACGTGAGTGGTCTCAGTCGGGAACCTTCTCCTCCTGCCATGACCACGGCTTCCAAAAACACCAACACCGGAGAAAAGAAAACGGATTTCCTTAGTATTGGTCACAGATATGAATTTTTGTTTAGACTATCCGAGACAGAAAATTCAACCTAGTTTTCAGTTCACTCTTCATGTAATCAATCGACGGAGTTTGGATAGGATCGATGTGTTTGAAGATGGCAGTATAGTAGGTCGCATAGTCAAGAACGTACAGCATTGACATTATCCGGCTGAGATAGATAGTGCCCAGGCTTGGAGCTGGTATAAACTGCGCCTTCGATCTTTTCAGAATATCATCGATGATCTGGAAACGCGTTTTGATCTCCAGCGGATCGTCCTCCAATCTAAGAGATATCGGAACGAAATTCGATCCGCCCGTTTCCTCCCGACTCGTCCGCTTTTTTCCGGTTGAATTTCTGTCCCAGGCGACGATCTCGTTGTGGCACAGCTCGGGAACGACACCGTCGAATCCATGCGTCTTTGCGTTTTCATTGAGCGACTGCCTGAACCGGAGGCCTACCGCGCGGGTTCTCCTCGACGAATAAATCAGAGGGACGGCATTCTTCCCTTGGGAAAGGGCTGCCGCGATCTCCAGAGCCCTGTTTTGTTTCGCGGAGGGTTTTTGGCATAACTCTCGAGCCCTGGTCAGACAGTCAATCGAATCTTGAACGTGCTCTTCTGAGATACGGAGATACCCGTTCTGAATCATAAATTTCAACACGACATAAAATAGGCCGGGGAACGATGATCTCGGAACTTTTAGCATCGACGTTTTCGTAAACCTAATTCTCGGGTTTGATTGGGAAAACTTTTCCAGCAATCCACCAGAACCGAACGTGCAGATATCAAATCCCCTCTTGTTTGCCTCTGCCAGAACAGAAAGGGTTTCTTCCGTGTTTCCGCTCGCACTCACGCCAACGACGAGGGTCTCATTCGAGTAATGTCGCGGAAGATGGTATTCCTTCAAGACATCAACCCTCAGGGAATCTAACTCGTTCGAAAGATCAGAAATTATTTCTCCGATTATGCCTGAGCCGCCCATTCCCGCGAAGACGATTGATGAATATGTACGCTCTAACTGGGGTGTTTGAGCACCGGTCCAGCTTGACCTGGCGAAACTTGGCCAGGAGTCATAGTCTGATCGCAGTCCGGAGGTGTCTATTTTCGAGACCGAGGCTAGTATGGACTCTATTTTCTTGGCGGAAACGTGCGCGTGTTTCAATATAACTTCAACTCACGGGAGCTTGAATCGGGTCTTTGCCACCCGTTGAAAAGCCCTTTCACCTTTAGTCATTTTATAAATTGACCTTATCAGCGACGCCATCGCATCGGTCATGTGTAATCCCCTCCTTTCCATCATTCTCTTCTGGGTCGAAAGAACGCTTTCAATGTAGATCTCCGCGCTTCGCGCAGCCAGAGATTTGCCATACATTGTGAAGGAGGGTACATCTTCAGATACAATCCCAAACACCTGGGAACCGACGCCAACCTTTCTACCAGAGCTCAAAAGAGAACCAATAGCAGTCTTCGACATGTCACCGAGGAAGACTCCTACCTTTATTTCTCCCGTGTCGATGGGTTTCCGGCCCATTTTCACGCTTATTTTGCCGTACGTGTTCTTCAAGTCTGAATTCGTGGTCATGGCGCCGAGATTTACCCAGCTTCCCACGACCGAATGGCCGAGATAGCCGTCGTGGCTCTTGTTGGTGCGTTCGGAAACGATGGATGCGTCTATTTCGCCTGCGACCTTGCAGCCCGAAGCTATCGAAGTACCTTCCCTCAATCTGGCAGATCTTACCTTCGTCCATTTTCCCACAAAGCAGGGCCCGGTCAGGTGAGAGAAGCTTTCTACTTCCGCTTCTTCGTCGATAATTATTGGCCCTTTTCTCGAGTCAAACGTCACAAATCGCTCTACATCAGCATTTTCCGCAATTGAAACTTTACTGCCTCTGACTTCGATATCAGTGGATTTCAATTGAAATCTCGAGGGATATGAAAAATCTGACGCGATTTTTCCAGGATTTTCTTTCACGAGCTCCCATGGATATTTGATGAGTGCGATATTGCTAATTTCCGCGGGAAGTATTATTTTTTTTATCGTCGAATGTTTTCTGAGATTCTTTTCCAGAAGAGAGGGGCTGGATTCGTCCAGTTTTCCGAAAACGAGATTTCCGAGGTGATCCATGTAAATGACTTGCCCAGGCTCTTCAATCGCATTCAGGGCAAATCCCCAGAACTCGTCCCTGTGGGAGACAAGCGAACTTACAATGATACATGTACTAGAATTATGATCATTAACGACGACACTCGGATGAACTTCCTTTGCAAAAGCCTCTAGATATTTTGGAGCATAAATATCAGTGCACTTTGTTGAGAGCCTCCGTTCGATACCTTCGAGAATGGTGCAGGTACCGAAAAAGAGATCCGATGCAAGCTTGGTGTAAGTGAGCGGGTAAAAATTCTCTCTTATGCCAGACTCGAAAACTACTAGTCTGGCGTCGCTCGTATTCAAAGTACTTTACCCATTTTTTCAATGAAAATTTCGTCGACTCGTCGATATGATTTCTCGTCTCCGATGTCAAGAAACTCTTTTCCCTCTATGACAAACGAAGATACTTTTTCTCCGGCCTTGATCATGTCTCTGACAACCGTGTCAAAGCCGTACATCTTCCCGTGTGGAATGTAGTCGAAGATTCGAGGCTCCACAACATAACAACCCACGTTTATCAAACCACCAAACTCCGGTTTCTCGCTCCACGATGTTACATTCCCATCCGAGTCCCTTTCAATCAACCCGTACGGGAGCTTTTGTGCATACTTCATCAAACCCATTGTCAAAACGGATTTAGTAGTTTCATGTTGCTTCAACATTTCTCGCAAATCAAAGTCGAACACAGAGTCGCCGTATAGCAGATAGAAGGTGGATTTGATCAAATCTTTTGCGTTGAGGAGTTGCCCTGAAATTCCCAGCGGTTTCCGGGATCTCACATACGAAATCTTAACTCCCCACTCTCTTCCGGAATCAAAGTACGACTCTATTGTCTTGTGCAAATAGCTAACCGACAAGACTAACTCTGAAACTCCGTTCTCCTTTAACCACAAAATAAGGTGCTCAAGGAGAGGCCTGTCTCCAAGAGGCAACATCGGCTTCGGAACAAAATAGGTGTACGGTCTCAGCCTTGTCCCCATTCCTCCTGCTAATATCACTGCCCTGGGATTGGTGGATGATTTCTTTGAAGCCATTGACGGGCATTCAAAAGAGTGGGGATTTACAATTTGTGGAACGTTAGAATTCCTCTTTTCGAATAATCTGAGTCTCTCGGATAATGCTACTCGAATGGTCGATTTACGAAAGAGCCGCAAGAAACAAGAGGCGCGTTCGGCTCTTGAAGGATTCTAGCGTGAATAGACTAGAACGTCGATCACGATTCCGATGAAAACAAAGAAAAGATACGGACTGGATATCTTGAAGACAGTCCACGCCTTCGAAGGAGACGGGTCTTTCAAAAGCCAGACATTTATGGCTAGCATCAACGCACCAAAGCCGCCCGCTACTCCCAAATAGACTAGATGAAGATGCAACTGGGGAAATAGAAGGGGCGCCAGGCTGTAGATTACCATTATTATCGTCGTGATAGCAATTACCTGGACCGATCGTTTCTCTGAAATGACGACCGGCAGCATCGGAATCTTTGCTTCTGTGTAATCCTGCCTGAACCGAATCGCAAGAGACCAGATGTGCTCCGGAATCCAGAAGAAGACAAGAAATCCCATGAATACCGCGGTAACCAGCGGGATAACTGGGCTTGAGGCTGCGTAAAACCCAATCAGAACCGGCATCACTCCGGAAAACCCTCCGAGGATAATGTTCAGCCAACTTCTTCTCTTCAGTCCGTAACTGTAGACAACGGTATAGTCGAGGAACCCAGCAACCATGGGGAGAGCGCAAACTGGGTTCAGGTAGTACGATAAGACGAGGCTCAACGCGAGCAATGTCAAGCCGTATCTTAAGGCATTTTTGGGCGCAATCCTTCCAGTGGGTATTGCTCTGTCTCTCGTCCGTTTCATAATGGCATCAACGTCCCGGTCAAAGTAACTCCCGACCGTGTTCGCCGCAGCAGATCCCAGCCAGATGGCAGCGCACACTAGAACGAGCTGAAGAATTCTGGTATGCCATCCTGCAGAAGCAACGTAGGAAGCGGCTCCGGTAAAAACGAGCAGAGTGATAACGTTCGGCTTTGTAACGTAATAATAGTCCCTAATGACACTCTGCTTGCTCGACGAACTTTCCATAGAGTCAGTTTTGGTCAAGAAGTAAAGGTCTGCTCCTATGAGATCTCACAAAAGAAAGTTGATCCTCTAGGTTCAGGCACTAAATCAACACCACAAAGAGGCAATGAGACCCTTCCAAAAAGTTGCGTAAGGTCAAATGCACGAAAGTTCGTTAATAATAGTTGCGTGAAATTACGTTTTCAGGATCAAGTTTCTGCTTATCCCTCGCAATGATTTCGCCACTTAATATCAGCTTGACTTTTGCTCTGCAAATTTCTTTTGCACTCGACGTATCAACTAGATCTGGAGAGAACATCGATCAAAGATTCGTTGGAAGTTGCGTTTAGTTCGTGCATAAGAGACATCAAGTCATCTGGGTCGTCTACATCGAAAGATAATTCTCTCCAGTCGATTGTGAGAAATTTCAGTTTTCTTTTTTCCGCTTCCTTCTTGTGTTTTGAGAAACTGTCGTCGTCGTAGTGAAGAGGGATCATCTTCGATAGACGGAAAGCCAGGAGATTTGTTCCGTCTTTCCTCTCAGACGGGTTGATAATCAAATCATACTCATCTAAGAGGCGAATCCCCCTGTTAATCACTTCACTTGATAGGAATGGCAGATCAGACGGCATCAACAGGATTTTCGATTCGCCTGGGAGTTTGCGAATTTCTCCAATGCCGTCATTCATCGCTGAGTTTACTCCTCCGCGGCGACGAGATTCGCGGACCGCCCTAATCTTCCCGAAGTCATGAAGGAATAGAGTTATTTCCTCTGGAATCGGCGATACAACAAGAATTTCTTTTACATCCGATTTCTGATAAGCACAGACGACATGCTTCAGCAAGACTTTGGTTAGGCTGGCTCGTTCATCCCGGGAAAGAACAGAACTCAATCGAATCTTGGTATCGGCTAATTCTCTGACCGGAACGATCGAGTATGCCTCGGTCAAAGTGCAGACATTAACTCCATCGCGATAGTTTTCCCATCCGATTCGCTGTCGATCCGGGTGTTTGTTCTGACACATTCGATCCCCAGACCCTTTATCTCCAAGACGATGGCCGAATCTTCATTCCTATCCACGAAAAGAAGGTTTAGAAATTCAGAATACAGTTTTGCGACTCCCAGGCTATTTGCCTCCAAACCCACGGCGCTCATCATTTTCCCTACAGGGCCCGAGAACGGTTTGTCCCCCACAAACGGACTCACGGCAACCACCTTCGACTTTTTCAGACGAGAGACAACTCCCTTCAAACTTAACGTTGGTAGAATGCTGGTTACCGGATTTCCTGGGCAGATTAGAGCTCGGCCATCGCAGTATTCTAGACACTGATCGGTCGGCTTTGCTTTTTTGATGCCTAGAAACTCGACGCCGACTGCTTCGAATCGAGCTCCGTTTTTTACCCAGTATTCTTGCAGGTGAATCGATCCTTCATGTGTCCTGACAAATGTTTGAACGGGATCGTCAGTCGAGGGGATTACGGGAAAACTCGAACCCAATGATGTAACCAATTTTCGCGTTATGGAGCTCAGACTCCAGCCCTTTCGGAGAAGCTCAGTTCTTCTCAGAGAAATTGCAAGGTCGCGATCTCCAAGGGTGAACCACTCAGGGGGACTTTCTGTTTTGGACAGCGTATTTTTTGCAAGATATCCATCGTTTTGCATTCCCCATCCTTTTTTTGTGTCCAGCTGATTGGACAGGGCGTAAGTTATGATATCAATGTCCGGACAAACGAGCAGTCCATGATACCAGAAATTGTCTCCAACATTGGCTATGAATCCCAAATCAACAGCGACGCTGTCACCTGAATGCTTCGCGATCGCGGAGGCAAACTTCGAAGATCCGGAGCCTCCACAAAGAACCCCAATGCGCTTACTCAAGAATCCCAACTATCTGAAAAGATCTCGCGCTGGTTTCCTCGCAATCAGCCTGGCTGAGACTTCCTTTCGAGAAAATGGATACCCCCGGATTATCGCAACCGGTACTCTGTCCAGCTTGTTCATACAAAGTTCTGCAGCCGAAGCAAGTTCGTCGGCGACACAGATTACCGTGGCCTTCAGGTTGTACCCGTACTGATCTGTCTTTCCCCTGTAGTCAACGAAGGGATCAATTCCCGAGAGACCAATAGCTACATCGACCTGTCCTTCTCTCCAAGGCCTGCCGAAGGTGTCGGAGATTATTACGGCAACATCGATTCTTAACGACTGATTTACTTTCTCCCTGATTTTTCTAGCCGATTCATCAGGTTTTACGGGAAGAAGAACAATCTTACCAAGGTCAACGTTTGATTGGTCTACCCCGGCGTTTGCGCACACAAATCCTTGCTGCGTTTCGGCTATGATCAAACCCTTGACCATTTTCACTAGACGGCGAGACTCCGACAGTATGACTTCGACCTGTCTCGGATCTTTACCGATGTGCTTCCCAGATTTCTTGGCGAAGCTGCTAGGAGTTATTTTCGAAAGATCGAGGACTCGTCCCTCGGCCTTTGAAATGATCTTGTGAGTGACAACTATCACATCCCCGTCTTTGATTGAAAGGTGATTTTTCTTGCAAGCATCCAGAATGAGCAGACCAATGTCCTGACCGTCGGCTACCTCGCGAATGCCTCCGATAGGAATTATTTCAATTGATCTGTTCATGTTCAAGTTGTATACTCCTTCGACGGTTCAAAATAAAATATGAGGATTTGCCAAGAGACTTTCTTGAAACAATATTAGCTTTCTTTTGTTTATCAAAAAAATGACTTGGGACACCGACGAGCTTACAGAAATATTCAACCATTCATCCAAATATCTTAAATGAATTAGCCAGATCCGGAATTTGACTTGGTTCGTCCTATGCGTTACCTGTAATTCTAGAAATTCAAGAGAACGGGATCAGATTGTCATCAAACTATCCAGTCTACAGGCAGCATGGGAGCTTTCTGTTCATGCTGCTTGCGGCTCTCTTAGTGTTAACCCTGGTGTTTCTGTTTGTAGGAGTTACTGAATCCGCTTTTGAAGAAATTGGGTTCAGCAGAGCAGAGTTCGGGATCATTCTAATTTTGACGTTTTTTGGGAGCTTCCTCAATATTCCAGTTACAAGGGAGTCGGGCGACGCACCGGTCGTCGGATATCGGGAAGTCAGAATGTATGGGCTCACTTACCGAGTTCCGGTAACCGCGTGTGCTAGAATCTCTACCTTGGTTACAGTTAATGTCGGTGGCGCGGTTGTTCCAATACTTGTTTCGACGTATCTTTTAATCACAAACTTCTCCCTTGCGGGTTATGCTCTACTCGGAGTAGTTGTCACTTCCATTCTCGTGCATCTCATGGCAAGGAAAGTGAAGGGCCAGGGAATAGAGACACCGGCGTTCTTGCCTCCTTTGGCGGCTGCAATCATATCACTGTTGATCCACCCAGGTGCTGGAGTGGCGGTAATTGCGTATGTTTCTGGATCGATGGGTGCGTTGATTGGAGCCGATCTATCAAATCTAGGTTCAATTACAGATCTTGGAGCTCCCGTCGTTAGTATTGGGGGAGCGGGCACTTTTGACGGTGTTTTTCTGACTGGAATAATTGCAGTCATAATAGTGTCGCTGATTTAACTTGGATAAAGTCGAGCGGGCCCTGCGGGACTCGCACTATGGGAATAAGACCTATGAAAGCGGCCGTAGCGGTTAAGGCTTGGATGAATATCTATGAGGCCACATTCGATCCTGTTATGTGAGCACCGTTGATGCCTCACGACTAGGGGTCCGGGATCAATGCCGAGGAAGTAATAGCAGTTTAATGTAAAGTTGAGTTCCTTATTTCTGAGTTTTCTTCTGTCGAACAAAAGCTACAGTAAGGTTCCCGGAACCAAAATTAGCGACTGGAGCCACTTGAGCATCCGCGTCCAGCTCTGGGCCCTTGGCTGCCGCCCAATTCATGAATTGTGCAGAATCTCGATCGCCTCTGAAATCGGTAATTTTGCCTTTCGCCATCTCCAAGGCGTCAAGAAGATTGGATGACTTGGATGGAGAGCACAGTGCGTTTATTTCTTTTACGATCCTGCGTTCGGCAAGCTGATATCCTGGGCCAAATGTATTTTTCAACGTGCGAATAAATGCTTCGGGATTCGATAAGATCTCGTCTGAGCCCATTCCTTCTCGAGATTCCATTGAGAAGTATGTGGCTTGCTTCATGTTCATACCGAAAGAACTCAGCGCTTTCTCAACGCATTGAACTAGGTCAGACATTTCCATGAGAGGTTAGACTAATCCTAGCCAAGGCCAATGGTGGGATTTAACCCTGAATGTTATATTTCCCGAGTTTGATGTACAATCAATTATTGAAAACGGCAATGAAAAGCGCGAAAAACCCCTCTATCGCAATTCGAATACATTCGGTTGGTTAAAAACCCGAGAATGATCAAGCCATTTGTCTATTACTCTACTTTGCTTCCTTAACTTTAAAATTTGCAGGTAAGTTCTAATTTTGGAGAGCGATCAGATAGTATAATCGTAGATCAATAAGCTGCTTTTGACTGACGATCCTCCGACTTTGTCCCTTATTCATCGACAAATTTGCAAGAAAAGAAAGGGGGCTTTTGAAATCGTGTCGGTATCGAACGCCCACGTTTGATGGAATCGAAACTATCAGGATATCCAAGAACTGCATCCAAAGTCTTAAGATCATGATAGTAACTGCTGAGACAACAATGTGAGAAGAAGCTTTTCAGCGTAGGGAGGAATGAATTTATTTTAGAGGTTTATGATGGAGCGAACGATTCATAAAATTCAAAATGTCATTTTACGATGATCTTCGGGTTCTCTGATATCTCGGCGATCTTGCTTTTCGCGTTCTCCAGGACGTCCAGAAGGCTGTTTGACTTGGACGGAGAAAATAGCTCGAATTCGCTCTTTATTTCTTTCACGATTGCGCGTTCCGCTAGCGGGTATCCAGGACCGAAAACATCTTTCAAAGCATTGACAAACTCCTCGGGATTAGATAAGATATCGTTTGATGATATTCGTTTCCGAGATGCGAACAACGAGTATGTGACTTGTTTCATATTTGCGCCGAAGGAGCTCAGTCCCCAGTCCACACATTGAACCAGATTGTACGTTTCCATAATGGGTTAAACTCTAATCATAATATGAGATCGCTTTTGGGATTTAACCCTGAATGCTATTTCCCCAACTCCGGGGCATAACCAATTATTGAAAACGGCAATACCAGACGATAGGAAAAGAACTCCGTTGATACCTTGGTCAAAATGAGCGGGCCCGGTGGGATTCGAACCCACGACCCCCGGCTCCGAAGGCTTGCACGCTAGTTGAAGGCAAACACGATGCCCTGATGTATGCAGATCAAAAACAGGATCTCATGCACGCGGATGCGAGTCTACGCTTAGCTCCATGCTAGGCTACGGGCCCTAATTTCTGTCTTAGCGCTTTTTTCTTTAACCTATTAATTTTTGGTGCGAATGGCTTTGTTAGGACTCCTTCTTCGCAAATGATCGCCGTGATCAGCTCGGGAGGAGTTACGTCGAACGCTGGATTGAATACTGGCACGTTTTCGGGTGCCGTCTGCTGACCTCTCATTTTCCTCACTTCGTCCGGGGAGCGCTCCTCGATCTTTACATCCTTCAAATTGGTCTCAAAGTCGAAAGTCGATAGTGGAGCTGCGACATAGAATGGGACATTGTGTCTCTTCGCCAAGGCTGCAATCTGATATGTCCCGACTTTGTTGAAGACGTGCCCAGTCTTGGTTATGCGATCGGCTCCCACGATTACTCTGTCTATCATTCCTCTTTGCATTGAGATCCCAATTGCAGTGTCGGGCATGAGTGTAACGTCGAACCCGTCAGTAATGAGTTCAAACGCTGTTAATCTCGCTCCCTGAAGTACCGGCCTTGCCTCGGCCGCGTACACTTTCAGTGTCTTACCTTGGTTTGCGACTGATCTCAGAACACCCAGAGCAGTTCCGTATCCAACTGTTGCCAGCGCACCTGCAATCTGCTGAATCCAAAGGTTTCATTCGAAACGTCTGAAATTCAATTACAGTGAGTCAGTACGCTGTCGCCGGAACGAAAAGCTTGGCACCAAGATCAGATAGTTTCTTGTTGGTTTCAACGTCATAATCTGCTAAATCTTTGACAAATTCAACCAGTTCTTGCCTGGGAAGATTCCGGTCAAACTGCTCCGGCAATTTAGTTTTCAGATAATCGACAGACCTATCCACTCCCCATGCGAGATTTATCGCGGTTGGCCTTGCAGCCTTTAGAGCGATCACATCGGGCTCAATCTCCCGAAGAAGATCTTTCTTGGTTGTAGATTCGGAAGCAAAAACAGACAGTGCAACTCCCATCGCCCCTGTTACACCGATGGCAGGAGCACCCCTGACCTTCATGGTTTTTATCGCATCAATTATTTGTGAAACGTCGGTACATTCAACAAACGATAGCGTTACCGGCAGTAAGGTCTGATCTATCATTACAACAGAATTTTTCTTTTCATCCCATTTTATCGTCCTTTGTTCATAGAAGTTCAGTTTTCCTTCCATTGTCGAACTCAGGTTCGTTAGACCAGCCTTCGGTTTATAAACCCCCCCCCCCACTCACGCGCCCGCGCGCCCCAGAGAGACCAAGAGACTCCAAGAGAGACTGAGAGAGTGCCAATATGCACACACACTTTCGCGTCTGCCCTAAAAGAATAGATTACCAAAAGACATTACCCGAAAAGAAATAGTCTGCTGGAGTCTTTCCGTTCAATGCTGAATGAGGTCTTTCGTAATTGTAGTAATCAACATAATTGGTTAGATTTCTATTAGTTAATTCGGTTCTCATTTCGTTTTGAATCCTTCCGAAGAAAGCGTCTAAGGGAGATAAGAGAAAGTGATTCTTTTCTTTTACTGCTTTTGAAATGAAATAATTACCTTCAAGTTTTTTGCTATACCATCTATGAATCATTCCATCCATAAGAAACTCAAACGGTTTACCTAGTCTCTTCAATGGTTTTTGAAATTCAAACGCTTCTTTGAAACAATCGTCTAACTCAAACCATCTAGGGAAAGTATGAGACATGTTTACGAATTCTTTGGAAGACTGTCTTAAGTGAGCATGGATAATGAAACGACTGTAAGCATCCTGAATAGCAAAAAGGAGAATAGGTTTATCGTAAATTGCAATATTTCTATGAGAACCGTATTTCTCAGTCTCTCGAAAGTTGTATCTCGACCATTTCGGATAAAATGTAGGGTTCTTCTTTGAACCTGTTTTATGCCATTGTCCTCTCCATTCTTCCGTAGAAGGATTAGGATTGTATTTCCTGTTAGAGACTCCAGAATAGGCGAATCGTCTAGTAAGATAAGAGAAATCACAAAGCCACGCTTGATTAACCTGAGTTAGTTTCTCGAACACTCCAATTGATACCTTCTTTTCTCAAGTTGCGTTCTAGTCTATTCAGCATGAATTTGTTTATCTGAATATATCCAATAGGTTTCGCTTTCAAAGAATAAACAGCAAACTTTCGACCTTCTCCATTAGAGCATTGTCTATTTTCAAAATGTTTTTCCAAATATCCCGCTTCATTCAGTTTCGCAAGATGTTTGTAAACGGTGGATTCTGGATGATAAGTTAATGCCGATAATTCCTGAACAGTAAGCGGTTCTATTTGTAATGCGTTCGATATTTGACTGCCTATCAAAATTGCTTCAAGACCATTGTCAAGTTGGCGCATTGTAAATTTACGCATGTCAGAACGGACTCAGGTTAACAGATATTGGATTTCAAACCTATTTGTGTTTACTGATAAGTAATGCAAAAAGGCGTTAATTACGAAGGAAATATATCGGAATTAGAAGTAACTTTCATTCCTGCTACCTCGAAAAGACGATCTGTAATTATTCAATCGATAGTTGAAGAAATGAAAAAACAGAGTTTCAAATCTCTGAACGAGTATAACAAACAGGATTTGAAACAAGTCAGTCGATTAATTTTTGAAATGTATCCTACAACGACTGAACGACTAACTAGAGAATATTCTAGGGTTTGTATCCGTTTATGGAATAGAGAACGGAAATCAATCAACTAGGGCAATTGTGAGAATATGAGTAATTTCGACCAGAAAGCATACTTTGAAAAGAATTTTCCAGCAATTGAGAATCCATTGAATGATAACAAGATTGCCCTAAAGATAAAAGATTGGATGAAAGATAATCACTACAAGACAATCACTCTTGCCTTTATGCATAATGGACATGATTCATTGAAGATTGTGGGCGTTGAGGTCGATAATCAATGAATCAAGAGCAGAAAGAACTCATATCTGAAGTCATGGCTTATTTGAGAGAAAATAGTGTTGTCGTTGCTCCTATAGGACATGACGGAGCAAATTCAAATTTCGCAATTATTTCAGCGATAGTTTCAGCGATGTTAAGAGGTAATTCTGAACTAGAAATAATGAACGATCTAACCAGTAGTTATACGGCTGAAACTGCTAAACGCTTTGTAGATAGTGCAAGATTACAGTATGAAAAAATCAAACGCAATAGTCCTGAAGAATTTAGCGAATACTTGATTGCCAATGCAAAAAACATCACACCGCAAAAAAAGAAACTGCCTAAACCGAGAAAAGAACTTCCAAACAAAGAGAACCCATCGACTCATGTGAACGCTGACGGTTCAATAATCGAAATGTCAGATGTTCTAAAGAAAGAGGAATTACAATGAGTGCAAACAAATTTTGGGATAAGAAACCAAAGGAAGATGAAAACAAATCAGAAGACAAAGATGAAGATTTTGGAGATTTGAAATTAACAATACTCCATCAGCGTTCTTACATTAAGAAACTAGAGCAAGCGAATTCAGCATTAGAAACCGAGAATGAAACTCTTACAACATTCAAAGAAAAAGTTGAATCTATAACTTGCTTAATTTGCAAAGATTCAATTGATATTGAACGAATATTTGCTAAAGGTCTAACTCATGCAAAGTGTGCGGAAAAACAATCAATGCCTAAATTTCAAACTCCAATACCGATTAAACAAACTGAAAATAAAGAACCGAAAGAATGCATTCATCCTGTTTTGTATTGGGATAGTCTAGCAGGAAAAAGATTCTGTAAATCCTGCAAAAAAGAAATCAAAGACATGTGATCTGGACCCCATCTTTTAGACACACTTTTGACTCGTTTGACTGCATATTATTTTGTGTCATCTTCTATTTCACTACTATCTGGGAGACGAATTCGTACGGACTCATGTAACCGAGTGCCGAGTGAGGTCTCCTCTCGTTGTAATCTATGAAGGCTTCTGCTATGTGTGAATCAGCTTCCTGGAAGGATCTAAAATCGTACGGCCAAACATATTCACGCTTGAATCGTCCGTGGAACGATTCAATTGATCCATTCTGCTCGGGAGTGTTGTAGGCGATGTATCTTTGCTTAATGCCTAAAGCTTTCATCGACTGCTTGAATGTCTCGCTGATGTACTGGGATCCGTTGTCGCTGTAGAGAGTCACTTTTCCAGAAGCTTCGGGATGCTTCTCGAGAGCTTTTACGACAGCCTGTACTGCATTCTCCTTACGTGCAAAACCATCAAAGACATACGCAAGCCATTCTCTTGAAAACACGTCGATGACGTTGAAGAGATATCCAAAGCCATCTATTCCGCAGCGGATGTATGTGAGATCGGTCTGCCATGACTGATTTATTCCATTGGGTTTCGGGATCTTATCCGAGACAGATTTCAGTACCTCATTCCTCGTCAATCGAGGTGTGATCCAGCCCATCATGCGGTAGGCGTGCTGCACTTGCTTTCTATTGATGGGTCTTCGAAGTTCTTTTGATAGAAGAGCTGCCATCATCCTAGTTCCGTACATAGGCTTCTTTAGAGCAATGTCCCTGACTGTCGAGATGATGGACGGATCGCGGAGAGCTCCTTTATCCTGCCTTGTGTGACGCTTGTAGTAATACGCTCCCTGCGAAGACCCAACGGACCGGAGAGCTTTCCTCAAGCTCAATCCTTTGTTAACCATTATTGCGACGCTCATTTTTTCCCCGATCCCTGCAGTACCTGCTTCATTGCGTCGTTTGCGATTGTTAGTTCTCCAATGAGCTTCTTCAATCGCTCCACCTCTGCCTCCTTCTCCTTCCCCGGATCCTTCAGACCTCCAGTGAGGGCAAGCTTTCCACCGTGAATGAATTTCTCCCTCCACTGGTAGAATGTCCCTGGAGTGAGGTTGTACTTCCTGCAGAGCTCGGACATGGAGATGTTGGTGTTCAAAGATTCAAGGACTATCCTGATCTTGTCATCAGGACTCCACCTCGAGTTTCTTGGCATGCTTCTATCTTGGACCTCCACTGCTTGCAGTAAAAGGTTCTCCATATTGGGGTGTGTCTAATGTGCGTGGGTCCTCACCACATGAATGAAGTAGGAATTTCACAAAGGTGAATTGATTATTACCGAACTTACAGACTTTTCGAGTTCTTTCCGTAAATTAGTTGAGAGTTCAAACAATACGGCTGAAGTTGAACGTAAAATAAAAACTCCGCTCAGTTCAGGTCAACAGCGTATTCTAGATGAATACTATTCACAGAGACAGAAACAACAAGAAAGACGACCACTAACCAAGAAACAAGTTGCAACTTTCCGTTATCGGAATAAGCATCCTAGAATTAAGTTCACTTTCGACAAAAATCATAATCTGAGACTAAGAAATCCAAGTGGAAAATTCGTTTCAATTCCTGAATATCTCAAAACGGTTTATGGAAGAGGTAAGAAGAAACGATAAAGAAACGAAGATTACCAAAACGAAAGAACTGGTATCAAGCAGTAGCCTCTAGACTGAAGGGAAAGAAGGGTATATTCTATTGCGATCTAGATACTAAAAACTTCGACATATACGAGACTCAAGACGGAATACATCTAATCGCACGTTTGAAACAACCCTTTGATTATCGCTTTGAACGAATTCGGATTAGTGCAAAGTTTGATGAAAGAGGAAATGTAGTAAATCCCGAACCTAAACTAATCCTATGCCATTGTCCTAACAAGAAACATACAGACAAACGACTAATCGGCAAATTAGAACTTTATCCTACTCCGAGTAAGTGAAATCAAAATGAAAAGAGTCTATTTTGCTCATAGCATAAAGCAGTATGGCAGTCCATTGGAAAGAGACTGTTTGAAGGTAATTAAGAAGGAATTTCCTAATTACTCGATATTCAATCCTTCTACAATCAAATACTCGGATAAAGACATGCGAGAGTTCTTTCGAGTAATCAGACGTTCAGACATCTTTGTTTTCACTTCTTTACAGTCCTATTACTATCCATATCACGAATTATTCCTTATTGGAGTAGCGTCTGAACTCGTTTACGCCATTAAGAAAAAGATTCCAATATACTATCTCTGTCCAAAAACATTCAGGTTTTACAAACTCTCATCATGAATCTCAGAAAGAAAATATTGGAAGTGTTTGAAATTAACGAAAGTGAAAGGGAAGCGATTACAGGATATGAAGTTAGCAATCAAGAATTTGAGACTACAAAGAGAACATCAAGCGTCTATTCGAGAGAATCAAATACAAACCGAAAAATCTGCAAGAATGGAGCAGTCAAACAATTATGCAAACAATGCGGAAAAAGATACCAAGTGAACGAAATTTATTACAAACAAGATTATTGTTCTAAAGCGTGCATGAATGAATACAAAAGGAGAAACAAATTAAATTGCTAGGCTTTGGGAAGAAATACTATTTCTGTAAAAGTCCTATGTGCAAAGGATTCCTCGAAAAGCATGATGCTAAACTTCACGCGAAACAAGGACATGATGTATATCAGATAAAAGACATGAAGAAATTCCAAGAACATCTAAACAAGAATAGAAAACAGGTAGAGAAATTATGACTATGACAGACAAGAATAAGCAAGAAGTTATAGACGAAGAAACTCAGTCTCAAAGACTGAGGAACAAGAAATTAGAACTAGAAGAAAAGAAACGACAACAAAGATTGAATATGATACAGTCTGCTAAGAAGGCAATAGAACGTTTATAATTCTTTTAGGGCAGACGCGAAAGTGTGTGTGCATATTGGCACTCTCTCAGTCTCTCTTGGAGTCTCTTGGTCTCTCTGGGGCGCGCGGGCGCGTGAGTGGGGGGGGGTTTATAAACTAGATTTGAAACTGAGATGTCACGAAAGATTCTTTTTTAATGTTCGCTGATTGACCTTGACAATTTCGGAACCCGCTGAACCTGAAAATCCAAATCCAGTATATAGATTCCAAAAGAATTCTGAATCTTCGGATATGTCCGATCGAAATTCAGGTTCGCAAAGGACAGGCAAAGATGAGGATTTACAACAGGTAATTATCGAAGCTTTCTATTCAAAAAGGGTTGACCATGTAGTCCTATCTCGCAGCGAGGATGCTCAATTACTTGAATCCAAGGGATTTGGGATCAGGGACAACGATCAGTTTTACCTTAAAGATTACGAAGTGCTTTACTTGATGTACAGCAACAAACTTGCGCTGAAAGATAAGGCAAAGAAATCCAGCAAATCGACCAAACTTGGGAAGGTTAATTTCACCGACTATGTCAGCTTCGCAATGGAGCGAGACGAGAACGCCTGGACAAGATTTTTGATATTTAGAGATCTTAGAAGCCGCGGCTATGTGGTTCGGGAGGGCTTTGGATTTCCCATCGACTTTAGAGTCTACGATCGAGGTGACTACGGTAACAAGGCTGCAAAATACATCGTGTTTGGTCTGAACGAGGGAAAAACGATGAGCCTGTCGGAATTGAAAAAACATGTGGATGAGATGTCGACCATGGGAAAGGAAGCGGTCGTCGCTGTCGTCGAGAGGCGGGGCGAAGTAATCTATTACAAGATTGCAAAGTGGAGACCGATTAAACCCCTCTGAGATTAGGGATCCGGACTACCGATACCTTAAATCTACAACAGGATATTCTGGGGAAAAGATAAGATATTGAAAGCCGTTATTCTCGCCGGCGGCTTTGGAAAAAGGCTCAAACCGCTTACCAACGACAGACCAAAACCAATGATTGAGGTTCTCGGGGTCCCGATTCTAGAGTGGCAATTGGATTGGCTTCATAGGCACGACATCAATGAACTCGTTATCTGTGTCGGCTATCTCAAAGAGGCAGTTTTGAAACATATCGGCAGCGGAAAACGGTTTGGGGTCAAAGTCGGTTACTCGGTGGAAGAGGAACCTCTTGGAACGGGGGGTGCTTTGAAAAACGCTGCTTCGCTTCTGAGTGGTGACAAGTTCTTCGCAATGAACGGAGACATTTTGACTGATCTAGATCCTTGGAAACTGGTTGAAGACGTGAACGAGGGTTGCATGGGTTCGATCGCTGCCGTGCCACTGAACAGCCCATACGGTATCATACAAATTGAAAATGGATTCGCGAAAGGTTTTCGCGAAAAACCTGTCCTTCGGGACTACTGGATTAATGCTGGAGTATACTGCCTATCTTCAAAGATACTAGATCTTTTGCCGGATAACGGCAACATTGAAGCTAAAACGATGCCTGAACTTGCCAAGGATGGCAAACTTCGAGTGACAAAATACGACGACGTTAACTGGAGATCAGTTGACACTTACAAGGACATCGAAGAGGCCGAGAAGCAGTTCGAGCAGCTCGTTCCAAGGCGTAAAGAGCCTGCTGCTGAAGAGAAGGATTAGGAAATTGACTTAAAGTGCACCTGTGAAAGTTAGGTGCCCTGCTCCAGTTTCTCAAATGAAAAGTGAAGTCAAAAAGAAAAGCTCCGCCTCGTCCCTGTTATCTCTGATAAGGCCTGCGAACTCAGTCCTCGTTGGATTCGCGGTAATTGTCGGAATCGCGGTAACTTCCAAGAATTACCACGAAATTTTTACCCTTACTTCTCTTCTCGGATTCTTGACTGGATTTTTCATCTCGTCCTTTTCGATGGTCTCAAACGACATCTACGACCTCGAAGTAGATAGAGTCAACCAGCCGACTCGTCCAATTCCTAGCAGCAAGGTCACCGTCGGTCAAGCGAAGATATTTTCGATAGTACTTCTGGTCTTGGGGCTTGTCGCCTCGGCCGGTCTGGGATATGCTACCTTTGGCATTGCAGTGCTTTTTGCATTAATTGGCTGGTATTACAACTATCGGGGAAAAAAATCAGGACTTTTTGGAAATTCTCTAGTGGCTCTTTCGCTCGCCATACCATACATTTTCGGATCGATAGCTCTCGGGAGCTATACTATAAATTTGGGTTATCTTCTCGCGCTTACTTCGTTTCTCGCTGGTATGGGAAGGGAGATTCTCAAGGGTGTTGCGGATGTGGAGGGAGATAAAGTACGAAATGTGCGAACCGTCGCCGTATCTTATGGGACTGAGACTGCAAAAGAACTGTCAGCACTGTTTTTCCTATTGGCAGTAGCTTCGAGTGCGCTTCCTTTGCTTCTCGGCCTCCTAGGGAAAGCTGTTCTAGTTTACTCAGGGCTGATCTTGGTTCCAGACGCGGTTTTCATTTTCCTTGCTTATCGAGTCCTTAAGTTGAAAAATGAAAAAGACAGCCTTCGCCTGAAGAGCACAGCATTGCAGGGTATGATGCTCGGTCTAATTGTCTATCTTGTTTCGGGCTTGCTTGCTTAGTCCTACAGATACGGTATTATTTGAGGTTCTCCATGTCCACTATTATCTTTGCTAACCGAAAGGGTCAGACCAAAAAAAATAGCCGCGATGATCGGAAACGAACGGGCACGGCTCGAAATCGTCCGGTGGCTGAGGCACTGGAAAACCGGATCGAAACCTCTTTTGCTTACCGGTCCCCCAGGGGTGGGAAAATCAACATCGATTTACGCGGTTGCAAATGAGTTGGGTTACACAGTTCTCGAATACAACGCGAGCGATGTTCGTACAAGAGACAGCCTGCGGGAAGCTCTGACTCCAACTCTGGAAAATGCCTCGATCTACGGTGAGGAAAAACTGCTGATCTTTCTGGACGAGATCGATGGGATGTCAGGGAGATCAGATTACGCAGGAATGGACTTTGTCTTGGATTTTATTGAAAACGCGACGATGCCGGTTGCAATGGCGGCCAACTTGGAAGAGACTCAGAAGTTGAAAAAGATTGAACAAAAATCGCTTGTCCTGCGCTTCTTGTCAGTATCTCCTGATGTTCTGGTCATCTATCTCCGTTCGATCGCATTGCGGGAAAATCTGGAAGTACCTGACGATATTCTGACAAAAATTGCTGCGAATTCTAGGGGCGACGTGCGACAATCAATCAGCACACTCCAGACCCTTTCCGGAACTACAATAGTCAGCTCTTCGACGGATCGACAGTTCATGAGCGATTCTTCCGCACTCGACGCAGTCCTGAAAGCCGGCAGCCTGTCCGAAACTCTTTCCCTTCTTCATCAGTACGATGCGCAGCCTTACGATAAGATCCGATCAATTTACGACTCTGTAGTATCGGCGAAGAATCTTTCAATTGAGTCAAAGGCCGAATCGCTCGACCTGATCTCCAAGGCAGATATGATTATGGGAAAAATTTCGCAACAACACTCTTGGAGACTACTAAGGTACTTTGACCGTTTTCTCGCTTTTGCAATACTTTCAAAGAAAGTCCAGAGGAACGATTCGAGCATTCCTTGGAACCTCCGTCTTGCAATATGGAATGATGGAAAAGTCTTGAAGCAGATGTCTGAAAGCCTAACAGAATCCTATCATGCCGGAAAGAGTGAGATCGCAGGTTTCTATCTTCCATTTATGGCGTTTTACTTTAAGAATCGTCCAGCCGATCTCGATCGGTTTCTTGAAGAAAATGATTTTGGTGACAGCGAGCGGCGAGTAATTACCAAAATGACTGTCAGGAAGTAAGCCCATGAAAATAGTGTTGAATTCCTGGTTTCAGCTGCCGTTTGTTGGAAAAGAGGTCTACGCCGAGCTGATGAAGGCAAAGGTGAAACGCGACTCAAGACTGGGATTTCGATTTACTTCGGAGACAAATGTTTCGAGGGCGCTGACGGTACTTTCAAATGCTCTGGATGAACCTGTCGAGCTTGCAAAGGCATGTTTCATCTGTGACGGAGCCCTTGAAGAAGATTCGGGAGCTGGTTCTGCCAGAACCATTTGCAAGACCTGTGAAGGAAACTCGGATGCTTTTGATCTCTACGTAATGAAATTCGCAAAGCTTATGGAGACCGCTTAACCCGATTAGCAGTTCACAGTAAACTACAGTGAGATAATTTGTCTACACCTATTCCAGCAGGCCCTCATGAACACGAGTTTCGTTACTATGCATGCGTAAATTTGTTCAGGGGTTCTGAGGCGGTGGGCGTCGTCGACGTATGGCGCTGCTCGATTTGTCATGTAAAAGGAACTGAGCTCAGAGTTCAGGGACTCAACAATCTTTCAGCGGAAGCGGGTTTCCCGGTTCTAGACGGCCCGGATACCAGATGGATTGTTTTCGCTTGCTACGCAGAGGAAGATCCAAAGTTTGATGTCTACAATATGCGAGCTGGAGAAGAAATTCAACACGAGTGTGTTGAAAAGGTCTCTCCGATAAAAATTTCAAAAGATTACTCGATTGAGGACAAGAAGGACAAGTATCATAGAGTCTACAATCTCGACAACTATCTGAACGAGAACCTGGAGCTTACATTGGGGCCCCAGGCCGCCTAAAGAAAGCTCGGCTGTTTTGCCTTTTCTTCGGCAGCTGGCAGCCCATTGTAATTATCCTTGTACTTAGCAAGATCGTGCACGATAAATTGGCAGCTTTCGCACTCCCAAACCGTGCCCTCGTTACTCCGCCTCAAAATGAATGAAGTGACCTTTTTTTCATTGTCGCAGTAGTTGTTCAATTCTATTTATCCCACAGTTCAGGTAGTCAAAGCAATCTTCGGATTAGTCTGCTTTAGTTTTTTCCAATCGTCAAGGAACTTTGCCAGCCCCATATCGGTAAGCGGATGGTTAATCATTTTTCCCAGCACATCTGGAGGAAGTGTGACCACATGAGCGCCTAATTTTGCGGCATCGATGACGTGGAGCGGATGTCTGACACTCGCGACGAGTACTTCCGCGTCATAGCTGTAATTCTTGAAAATTTCGACTGTGTCGCGGATAACGTCCATGCCAATCTCGCCGATATCATCTAGTCTTCCGATGAAGGGGCTGACGTAACTTGCACCCGCCTTCGCGGCGAGCAGCGCTTGATTGGGAGAAAAGATCAGCGTAACGTTGGTTCGGATTCCTTCACTTTTGAGCTGCTTGACGGCTTTCAGGCCGTGTGCCGTCATCGGGATTTTTACTACTACATTTTTTCCATAGTGAGAAAGATTTCTTCCTTCCTCCATCATGCCGTCATATTCTGTGCTTATTACTTCAAGACTAACAGGACCTCGGACGAATCTGACGATTTCTGCCATGATTTCTTGAGGATCGACATTCTCTTTTGACAAAAGCGTCGGGTTCGTCGTTACTCCATCAACAAGTCCAAGATCGTAGTATTTCTTAATCTGATCCAGGTTTGCTGTGTCCAAAAATATTTTCAAAAACTTCGCCCTCACTTTCTTGAAATTGAACGCACTTCGAGTACCTTGTTTGCTATATTATTTGCTGTCAATCCATATTTGATCATGAGTTCTTTATCCTCACCGGATTCGCCAAACGTGTCCATCGTACCAACTCGTTTCATCGGAGTGGGATAATTTTCTCCGAGTATCTCTGCAACAGCTCCTCCGAGGCCTCCAATGATGTTGTGTTCTTCTGCGGTGACAACATTGCCTGACATCTTTGCATATTTTATGATAACTTCGGTATCAATCGGTTTGACAGAGTACAAATCGATGACACCCACTGACAGCCCCTTTTCGCTTGCGAGCTTTCTTGAAGCGACCAAAGCTTCGTAAACCATTAGACCGCAAGCAAAAATAGTCGCATCGCTTCCTTCGTTGAAGACTGTTGATCCACCGACCTTCATTTCCTCTCCTTCTTTTTGCGAATAGACGGTTGGGATATTGGGTCTCGCAATTCTAACGTAGAAAGGGCCTGGATGCTTTGAAATGATCTCGATAATCCTCGAGGTGGAAATAGAGTCCGACGGGACCATTACTTTCATGTGCGGGATGGCTCGCATTGTTGCAATATCTTCCAGCTCTTGATGCGATGCTCCGTCTGGGCCAACGCTAATCCCTGCATGGGAAGCCACTAGTTTGACATCAATTTCCGGATAGGCAATCGCGTTTCTCAATTGATCGACGCACTTGCCAGGGGCAAATACCGCGTAAGTACTCGCAAACGAGACCTTTCCAGCCATAGCAAGCCCCGCGGCGACTGAAATCATGTTCTGCTCGGCAATTCCTACATTGAAAAATCGCTCGGGAAATTTTTGCCCAAAAATAGACGTCTTTATCGAACCCGTAGTATCGGCACCGACCACGACAATGCTCTCGTTTTCAGACCCTAGCCTTGTGAGAGTTTCTCCGTACGAATCCCTCATCGAACCCATCTTTGGTTTTTCGATTCTACTGAAGACTTCTGCCAAGTTACTAACTTCCAACTAGCATTTTCAACTCCATTAGTGCAGCCTCCGGATTTTTCTGTCCAAACACGGAATTTCCTGCCACTAGAACTGTGGCACCCTTTTCCGCAATCAGTTTCGCATTGCTCGTGTCCACTCCTCCGTCGACTTCGATTTCCGTTTCGCTCTTATTCGGGAATAGCTCACGAGCTTTCTCGACTTTGGGAAGAACTTCCGGCATGAATTTTTGTCCTGAAAATCCTGGATTCACTGTCATGACAGTTATCAAAGAAATATCCCGCCCAGAGAGATCAATTGAAGATAGATCGGTCGCTGGCTTGAAGGCGACGCCTAACTTTGCATTATAATCCTTTACTTTTTTTTCTATTCTGACGAGGGATTCCGGAGTAAGAGTCTCCGCGTGAACAGTCATAATATCTCCGCCCGCCTGCAAGAATCGTTCGCAAAAGAGTTCAGGATTGGAGATCATAAGATGACAATCTAATGGAATTTTACATGAGTTGCGGATCGCCTTGACTGCTGCCGGGCCAAAGGTCAGATTCGGAGCAAATACCCCGTCCATTATATCCACGTGGATCCAATCCGCTCCCCAATCCTGCAGATCAGCCGCTTCCGAGGACAGATTTCCCTGGTCGCCGGCAGCTATCGAAGGAGCTATCTTAGCCATGTGGTCACTTCATTTCTTTGATAATCTTGCTGACCGTTTCTTTATCCGGGACTTTACCGTGATATTCCGGCGACCACTCCATGAACTCTACGCCCTTTCCTTTGGTTGTATGAGCAATTATTATGGTTGGACGATTGCGAACCTGCTTTGCTCTCTCAAAGGCTCCAAGGATCTGGTTGAAATCATAGCCGTCCACCTCCAGAACATTCCAGTTGAACGCCTTCCACTTGGAATTGAGCGGTTCGATTGGCATTATCGTCTCCGTCAAGCCATCCTGCTGGATTCCGTTGCGATCTACAATCGCTGTAATGTTGTCCAAACCGTATTTGGATGCACACATGGCTGCTTCCCATATCTGGCCTTCTTCCATTTCGCCGTCCCCCATCATCACGTAGACTCGGTAATCTTTCTTGTCAATCCTCGCAGCGAGGGCTTCGCCGATTGCAACTGAAAGCCCAACACCTTCCGAGCCAGCGCACATTTCAACTCCGGGAGTCTTCTTAGTATCGGGATGACCCTGTAGCATGCTGTTGATTTTACGCAGCGTTTTTAGCTCCTCAATTGGAAAATATCCCTGCTGAGCCAGGATCGAATAAAGTAGTGGAGCCGCATGTCCCTTTGAAAGAATGAACCTATCTCTGTCGGGCCATTTTGGATTCTTCGGGTTGTGATGCATTACGCCGAAGTAAAGGGCAACAAGCAACTCGACCGCCGAAAGAGACCCGCCAGGATGACCGGATTTCGCTTCGGCGAGCGTCTGCAAAATCAATTTTCTGGTATTGCTCGAAATTTCCTCAAGACGCCTGATCGAAGCTTCGTCATGCAATTCCACTACTCGATGCGACCCCCCAATAAATGCGCTCTCTTAATTGCTTTTAGAGCTAACGTCTTATTGGGACTCGGACTATCTTGTCGAGTATCTTTTCAGCATTGTCTAGATTTTGCATCATGTCTTTTGAACTGACAACAATTGTGCCAGCCCGCTCTCCACGAATGGCAGCTGCCAAATTGCTCAGGGCGGCTCCCTCGACCGCGTTAGCACTTGAAGCTATAGAGAGTGCAAGAACAGAAGTCATCGCATCTCGAACACCGACTGGCCTTGCGAATTCATTTGGCGGTAACATCGGCGGAATTGTTGTCATATAATTCTCTTCAAACACTGTAATACCCCTTTCCGACCTCGTTAATACGATTGCTTTACACTTTAGTCTGGTCGTGAGATTTGTGGCGATGTTCCTCAGGCCAGTCTCATTCAGAACGGAGATCCCGGTTGCAATGCTCGCTTCACGTTCATTTGACTTTACGTAATCTACTTCCCTGAAGTCAAGGTAGTGCTTGACTTTGGGCTGCGCAATTATTCTCTTTCCAGACTTTTTCGCGGAAGCAACCAAGGCGTCGATCAGGTATGAAGTGATGGTACCCTTGTCGTAATCTGCGATCGCCAAAATGTCGCAGTTAGCAATGAAAGCATCGGCGTGCTTCAAAAGCCGGTCGCTGAGCTCAATATCAATGTCTGACCTAACTTCTCGGTCTACTCTTAGAACCTGAAAGCCATTCACTATGTATCTCGTTTTCAAAGTCGTCGGACGCTTGAACGATTCGATTCCGGACACATCAACTCCAGAATCTGATAAGGCCTTGCGAATCCAGTCGCCCTGAGAGTCCTCACCAACAAATCCAAGTACTTGTGCTTTCCCTCCAAGCGCCAACACATTATTCGCAAGATTGCCGGCTCCTCCAAGACTCAATCGTTCGCCCTGAAGATCTCCGACGGGAACCGGAGCTTCACGCGAAATCTTGCGAGCAATAATTGATTGATACCTGTCAACCATCAGGTCGCCGACTACAAGGACGGATTTCCCACCAAAATTGGATACTATTTCCTGTAGTCTCGTTTTCTCAAGAACGGCCAAATAGCTGCTCAAAAAGCTACGCTCTCTGAGCCCAATTTAAAGATGACCTCAGCCTGTTACGCAAAAAACAGCTGCGATCAAGAATCCGAAAAAAATTGGTCAAATGTCTGGTCAGTATCGTCGCGAGTTCTTCATTTTCCCAAAGGAGCTATTTCTAGATTGGGATCAGTCTGGGACGGCGATTCACTTCATCCCACATCCTTCTACTCCTTCTTCGGATAAAGAGGTTTGGGTTGCTTCAATTTCCAGACGGATCCAGAAATCAGAATAGCTTCTTTTCTGAGGAGCTCCGCACCCTTCAGATCTGTTTTGATAATGAATCCTCTTGAATTCTGAAAGAGAAACTTCGAATTCTCGGGCATTTGCTTTGGATAGTTCCTCAATAGGACATACCTTTTCTTGTCTCTCATCTGATTAGCTCCTCATACTCTTCTTTCATGGACGATCTGCCACCGAATCTGCTTTTCGGTTTCAATTTCACTCTGATGGGCTCATCGTCGGAAAGGGAAATCTCCGGATCGCTCAAGCTCTGTCTATCTAGTCGAAGATAAAGCGAGTCATGTTCATCCAGCGATTTGTCGATTTCAGAAAGCAGCAGGGTCCTCGCAGTTTTCGATAATGAGCTGAAGATCAAGTCAGAGATTGTCTGAGTCCTCTGTCCTATAATATGCGCTCTAACGGAAACTATCTCGTTGCCAAAATACCCGAGAATTTTCTCTTTTTTCATCTCTTCTTCTTGAATACCCAATCTTGCCTGTACAGTTTCCAAGAGCCTAGGTTCATCTTCAGTGGAATGCACGAAAAAGGAAACAGTTACAGATGAGAATTCCAACAAAAGCTTCACGTTTCTAATAGAGCAAGCCAAAGCTTGGCAGGCGGCTCAAAAATGCATATCTGTAGGGAAAAATCTCTGAATGATCGTAGCCGAATGTCTAGCCGGAAATCCCAGCTGAAGGGCCTGAAAGTCGAGGATATACTGAATGAAGAGTTGAGGAGGGAAATGGGTGTTGAGGAGGACCCGCATACTGGAAGGTTACGAATGAGTCAGAGGTTTTCTCAGATCAGCGAATGGGAGGATATCATGCATTCAGTTTACGAACTACCGATCGAACTCGAAGGATATGCGAAGAAAATAACAGAGCTCGATTCTTTGAAGGAGCTGGTAGACCGCCTGGCAAAGCAGGATTTCGACACGGTTAAGAGATCTGAAAGCAGAAAGAAGCAGCTTCGACAGTTCGTCAAGACGATGAACATGTATTATAATCTTGTATTCTCGAAGGGTCAAGAAAAAATTGGCTACGGCGTTCTGATCTATTTTCCTAACCTGAGCAAGGATGCCGAAAGGAGCTCCGGAATTGTTCTGGTTGAAAAGAAGACTATGAAAAACGGCAAGTCACAGACCAAGTTCGAGAGGGCAAAATTCGATGATTTTCTAATCGACGTAAAGCCCTACATCGAGATCCTAGGAAATCTTTACCGCAAATCGCGCAAGCCTTGAGGCAAAAACGATTGTTCTGCCTTGGCATAGAGAGCACCGCCCATACTTTTGGAGCTGGAGTCTCGGAACTAGAAGATTCTGAGTTTAGGATTCTGTCCGATGCAAAAGATGTTTACCGAGCGCCTGAAGGATCGGGAATTCATCCAAGAGAGGCTTCAAGGCACCATGTCGAAACTTGTTCGAGCGTCATACGGAGTGCACTTGAGAACGCGAAAATGAACGTGAAGGATCTTGATTTCATCGCTTATTCCGCTGGTCCAGGCCTGGGACCGTGTTTGAGAGTTGGTGCAGTTGCAGCGAGATCGCTAGCGTCTTATTTTGGAAAAGAGATAGTACCAACAAATCATGCGATAGGACATATCGAGCTCGGAAGGTGGCTTACAGTTCTACGAGACCCTCTTGTTCTGCTCATTTCTGGAGGTCATACACTGATTGCTGCTAGGAGCTCCGAGGGCTGGAAAATTTACGGCGAAACTCTCGATTTGACTTTAGGACAACTTCTAGATCAATTAGGGCGACATTTCGGTTTGAGTTCTCCTGCTGGCGCGAAAATCGAGGCTCTAGCTTCACAATTTGATCCTGAGGGAGAACGACTGCTGATCCTGCCTTACACGATTAAAGGTAATGACGTTTCCTATTCCGGTTTACTCTCCGCAGCGAAGGATTCCTTTTCTAAGGGAGAATCCAAAGAAGCTGTTTCCTTTGCAGTGCAGGAGACTGCTTTTGCCATACTGACAGAAGCGACGGAAAGAGCTCTTGCATTCACGGACAAATCCGAACTGCTTGTCACTGGAGGAGTCGCTGCAAATCAGAGGCTCTCTAGGATGCTTCAAGTCATGTGTGATGGGAGAGGAGTAAAGCTTGGAGTAATCCCGAAGCAATTTGCAGGAGATTGTGGGTCACAGATTTCTGCCGCTGGATTCTTGTTCTATGAAAACGGCTGCGCAGTTTCAGTCAAAGAAGCCTTCGTCAGGCAGTCGTGGAGAATTGATCGAGTCGAATTGAATGGCGGTAATAGAAGGACAGTAAAAGCTCTTGCTTGACGATCTTCATGATTTTACTCCGGTTCTTGGTGCTGAAGCACGAATCGACCTCATCGACTGGTACGGACAAGTTGTCATTAGAAAGACAAGGATTCCGAAAGCATATCGAATTGAAGCATTGGACAAGCAATTGAGGGTAAGAAGAACTAGAGAAGAAGTCGAGATCCTTCACGCGGCCAAACTCGCTGGAGTCGACTGCCCTAAGATATTTTTTGCAGATCCGGAATCAAGCGAGATCATAATGGAATACGTCACGGGAGTTTTGTTGAAGGACGCCACAAATGACAAGCAGTTCCGGAAAAAGGAGAAATACCAGCGACTCGGGCAGTACGCTGCCAAGCTTCACGCGAAGGGAATCATTCACGGGGATTTGACCACAAAGAACGTAATCCTCGCGGAAGAAGGAATGGTTCTAATCGATTTTGGTCTTGCATTCATCTCGGATAGAATTGAAGATAGGGCAGAAGACCTTCATCTCCTAAAGCAAGCCCTGAGGAGCTCGGACTCGACGAGAAATGCTAGCAGTGAGTTTGAAGACGTCATGAAAGGTTACGAATCGGAGGCCGGAGAGAAAATCACCATGATAGTTAAGGGGCAAATATCAAAAATTGAGCGAAGGGGCAGATACGCTCAAGTTGATTGAATTCTTCTTTGCAACGGGAAACGATCACAAGATCGAAGAGGCGAGAGCTGCTGTGGCTCAATACGGCATCGGAATAAAAAAACTAGAAGAGTTTTCGAAGATTGAAATCCAGCACCCAGATCTTGAAGAGATCGCATCCACTGCGCTTTCTCTCATCATTGCGAAAACCGACAAACCGGTTTTCGTCGAAGATTCCGGGCTGTTCATTCATCAACTAAATGGCTTTCCAGGACCTTATAGCTCATTTGTTTTCGAGACTCTGGGCTTCGAAGGCATTCTGAAACTCCTAGAGGAGGCAAAGACAAGAAAAGCAGAGTTTCGCTCTTCCGTCGCCTTCGGTGTAAATGGAAAGTGGTTTGTGAATTTTTCTTCTGCAACTGAAGGCACAATTCAACTTCAACCCAGAGGAAAAAATGGATTCGGCTTTGATCCTATTTTCGTTCCTATGTGGACCACGAAAACTTTTGCTGAGATGGAAATGAAGGAAAAAACCATCTACTCCCATCGGGCAAAGGCAATTTCAAAACTTGCTTTATGGTACCTTAATGAATCGAAGAAGAATCCCGATCTTAGACCGAAGGAAGCAATTGTTTGACTCCGGAGGATTCTTCTCGTTTTCAACAGCGCAATGCTTATTTCGGATAATTTCCGGTTTCTGTTGCTTCAACAATTGGCACGAATACATTCGCATCGAAGAGGCAAGTCTCAATCAACCCGTCCATCCTCAAAGCGTCCTCCGAGCTGGGTGAATTACAGTCAGGACGAGATAGTTGCGAACATTTCGAAGTTAGCAAAAGAGGGTTTGGCACCTAGTCAGATTGGACTGAGACTAAGAGACGATTTTGGAGTTCCTAACACGAAGACTTTCCTCGGAAAATCTATAAGCGAAGTTCTTCAAGAGGGAAAGAACCCACAAACAATTCCTGAGGATCTCGGTCGACTCGTGGAACGAGCCGCCAAATTAAAGGACCATCTTGGAAATCATCACGCCGATAGAAAAAATGTCCGATCCCTCGAGTTGCTTGAGGCGAAGATACACCGTCTTTCGGGTTATTACAAAGAACACGAGAAATTGCCCAATTCTTGGAAATATGCAACTGCTGTTGCTCAACTTGCCTAGTAATTGCGATCCCAAGAACTGGATAGCCGATGGCAGACGAGCAAGCGCTTCTGGAAAAAGCTCGCCTTTTTGAAAATCGGATAATTACTAGCGCAAAAAACAACGAAAATATTCTGATAGCTACTCATCACGACGCCGATGGCATTTGCGCTGGGGCGATTCTCTGCGAGTTCATTCAGAAGAACAAGGGACACTGCCAGCTCAGGGCAGTGTCTGAGCCAAATTCTCGATTCTTGGATCGATTGGGTACTTCGAAGTTTGATCTCATCATCTTCGTTGACATCTGCTCCGGTCTTTCGAAGGAAATATCCAAAAGATTTGGTGACAAATGGCTGATAATAGATCACCATGAGATTCCACAAAGCGAATTAGATATCGAAAATGAGCTAAATGCATGGCAGTTTGGGATCGATGGGAATACCTCCATCAGCTCTTCAGGTCTCTGCTATCTAGTCGCAAAGACTCGCTCAGACCGTCTTTCATTTCTTGCTTTGACGGGTGCTCTTGGAGATAGGCAGGATGTCGGGCCTCGCCGGAGCGTGATAGGACTGAACGCAAAGATCCTCGAAGGTGATGGAGAATTTTCAAGTGGGATTGACACGAAAAACGATCTAATGGTATGGGGTAGAGAAACGAGACCAGTTCACGAGTCAATTGCAAACACTGTTTCAATTTTTATTCCCGGTCTGACCGGCAACAAGGACGCCTGCCTTGCATCGCTACGGGCAGCAGGGATCGAACTTAGGGCAGGAAACAGATGGAAGACAGCTTCGGAGTTCGGCGAAGACGAGAAGCAGAAACTGCTCGAAGCCATAGTCCCACATCTTTCAGGAACAACCTATACGGTCGAAGATCTCGTGGGAAGTGTCTATGGTTTGAACTCGAGGGATGAATACTCCACCCTAAGAGATGCAAGAGACTTAGCCGTATTGATCAACGCTTGCAGCCGAATGGGAAAACCGAGCATTGCCCTTTCAATATGTCTGGGAGATGAGCAGGTTCTTGCGAACGAGTCTGATCAGTTGATCTCAGATTACAGGGTCGAGATCGTGAAATCTATTCAGAATTTACTTTCGAGTGAAGACAGGATCAATGAGAAAGGTGACTATGCCATGATAGTGGGCGACGGGGTCGTCAGCGAAAAGATGACGGGGGCAATCTGTCAGTTTGTCGCTTCTCATTCGCGATTTCGAACCAAGGTCGTATTCGTGAGAACGACAACCGCCGACGGCGATGTGAAGATTTCCGCGAGGTCTGGCAAAGACATGACGAGCTATGATTTGGGAGCGATTCTTTCGCAAATTGCCGCGGGAACTTCAGGAGTGGGTGGGGGGCACAAAAACGCCGCGGGTGCAAGGTTTTCAATCGCAAAGCAACATGAATTTCAACAGGCGGTGGATTCAATATTCCAGCAAAAAAGAAGAAACTGAGCGCGCGTCTGGAAGTCGGATTTTCGGACAGGCATGTTTTGGACGCAGTCGATAATTCTCTGGCTCCCGACAATATAAATTTCCCGCGGGGAATGAAATTCTCCCAGAGAAAGCGGGGACGGACTCTCAAAATATCAATAGACATCGATCAACGGAATGCCAAGATTGAAACGTTAATCTCGACTTTGGACGAGATCGTGTCGCACATTTACTCTGCTTCTAACGTTATTGAGAAGGCCGAGATTATTTGATCGACATTCGAATCCTCAGAGACTCTCCCGAAAGGATCAGGGAGAATTTGGAGAAGCGGAATATTACCAATTTTCCGTTCGAAGAGCTCCTGGACCTGGATAAGAAGAGAAGAGAGCTAATCGCAAAAAACCAGAAACTGAAGGAGGAAAAAAACAGGATTTCCCTCGAGGTCTCAAAAGCGAAAAGTTCCGGAAAGGACGTGCAGGAGACCATCTCAAAGATGAAGCTTGCGTCAGATGAAATCACTGAAAATGACAAGCGGATTGAATCGACGAATGCAAAATTAAACGGCCTATTGGTAACTATTCCCAACTTCGTTGACCCTTCGGTACCCATTGGTACGGACGAAACAGCGAATCTGGAGGTTAGCAGGTGGGGTGAGACAAGACCGGGCACAATTGATCACATTGACATTTCTGCCGAATTTGACCTGATCGATGTAGAAAGGGCGGCCAAAACTTCCGGGGCAAGATTTTATTTTCTTAGAAGAGATTTGACTCGATTGAATTACGCTCTAATTTGCGCTGCTCTTGATTATCTCAGATCGCGAGACTTTATTCTGATTCAGCCGCCGTACATGCTAAAGCGCGAAGCAATCGGCGGGGCGGTCATCCTCGGAGATTTTGAAGAAGTAATCTACAAGATTGAAAACGAGGATCTCTACCTAATTGGAACGTCAGAACATGCGATAGCCGCCATGCACATGGATGAGATTTTCAATGGTACAGACCTCCCTATCAGATACGCGGGGGTCAGTCCTTGCTTTAGAAAAGAAGCGGGGGCGCACGGACGGGACACAAAGGGTATCATACGGGTCCACCAGTTTGAAAAGGTCGAGCAATTCGTGTACTGCAAACCATCAGACTCTGAAAGCGAACACAGAATGTTGCTTCGAAATGCTGAAGGTTTCATGCGGGAGCTAGGCATTCCGTACAGGGTCATGCTGTTGAGCTCCGGAGACATGGGGAAAGTTTCTGCCAAAACCTTCGACATTGAGGGCTGGTTTCCAAGCCAGGGAAAGTACAGAGAGCTGATATCTTGCAGCAACTGCACCGATTTTCAGTCAAGAGCTCTCGGTATCAAATATCGGGAAAAAGCTCACGAGGAATCTCGATTTCTGCATACTCTAAACAGTACGCTTGTCGCAACTGAAAGAACTATGGCCGCAATGATTGAGAACTATTACAGACAGGATGCGAGAGTTATTGAGGTACCCAAACTGCTAGTCCCGTACATGAATTCGCAGACCGAGATTACTCCTGTGGAGAAGTGAACCAAACCGATTTCACAGCTTAGCTTATATTCGCTTAAAAACTGAAAGGCCGTCTGCGTAGTATGCCAAAGCCGAAGAGAGCTGGAAAGGTCAAAGACAAGTGGCGCGAGAAAAAATGGGTCACTGTCCTTGCTTCGCCCGGATTTGACCGGGCTCCGATTGCCTACGTCCCGATTACGAGCAACGAAATTGCGATGGGACGGGTAATTGAAACGACGCTTTTTGATATTATTAAGCAGGATCCCCAGCAAAACATGTTGATCAAGCTTCACTTTCAGATTACGGGTATTGAAGGTAATACCGCCACGACGGTGCTGAAGGGACACGAGTACTCTAGAGAGTACCTGAGAAGCCTCGTCAGGCGGGGCGCGTCAATGGTTAATTTCATCAGAGACTACAAGACCAAAGACAACGCAATCGTGAGAGTTTACGTCGTCGCTTTCACCATTGGCAGAATAAACTCGTCCAGAAAGCACGAAATTAGGTTGGCGGCGGACAAGATTCTCAAGGAACGTGCTCTTTCAATGTTCTATGAGCAGTTTGCCCAGGAAGCTGTGAAGCAAAACCTTGCAAGGGAACTGTACGACAACACGAAGGAGATCGCAAAAATCAGACACCTCGGAATTCGCAAGATCAAATTGATCAAGGCTGGAGACGGAATGCCCTATGTCCCAACTCCGACGACTGAGGAAGAAGAGGAGGGAGATCTCGCGGAAATGGACGAAGAGATCGAAAAGCCAATCGCTGCTGCTGCCTAGCCTTTTCTGGCAGAAGAGACTATCTTCAGAACGTCGTTGTCCTTAAGCTGGTAATCCGCCCCGACTCGAAGTCCGCTTCTTGCATCGATCGCGTAAAGGAATGTATTTCCCAGGTCAGTATGGACCTTGAACGCAAGATCTCGTGCGGTATCCCCCCGATGCATTATTCTCGCGTCAGGAAGCACATTGCCTTTCTTGTCGGAATACTTTGTCTCGTCTTCGACGGGATAGACTACAATTCCCTTCAAGAGGCGAAGATATGCATCGTTGATCGCGTTTTGAACGCCCGTCCCATGCCAGACATCAAGTACGTGGCTTTTGACCAGATCAAGAGCTTTTCTCTGCGCCGGAGAAATTTTTGATTCATCTTTTATTTTGAAGCTCACATCTCCTGGCAGATATAAAATCAGATTTGCCTGTGACGCTCTGCGGAGCAACAGTTCAGCTTCCGCCGCGCAGGGAACCATCACATATTCGCTGAGCTCCCTTGATAGCCTATTGATCGTTTCTTTGGCGGTCGGTAGATCGCACTTGTTTGCCGCGATCAGAATTGGCTTCGAAATTTCTAGCAGCGTCTCGCAAAAACCGCAGAGATCCGAATCGCTCCACCCGGACGGTTTGTCGATCTTTAGACCCCGTTTGTGAATTGCCACCTCAATTGCTTCCTCATCGATTGAGAGGCCTGACAACTTATCCATGAGCGCGAAGGGGAGTTTCACAGGATTTGCCGCGCCGGATTCTACTGCTCTCGTAATCTTTGGCCAATCTTTGTCTAGGAGAGATTTTACCCAGAGAACGACCTCCCTTCGGATGAATTCAACATCCTCCGCTGGATCGCGGGTACCGACTTTTACAACTCTACCTTCTTCGTCGGTAGATCCTGAAGCATCGATTACATGAATTAGGGCATCGGCCTGTCTAAGGTCGTCCAGGAATTTGTTTCCGAGCCCTCTTCCAGAAGAAGCTCCCGGGACGAGACCTGCAACATCAACCAGTCTGACCGGGATTAACCGCGTACCATCGACGCAAGCAGAGTTTACAGGATTGTCCTTTACGCCGAGCTCTTCATGAATGCATTTTACTCTGATGTACGCGTTCCCCATGTTGGGATTTATCGTGGTAAAAGGATAGTTTGCAACGGCGACGTTCAGCAAAGTTGCAGAATTGAAAAAAGTGGACTTGCCGACGTTAGGCTTCCCGATAATCCCTGTGAGCATCGTCACTGATCCTCCTTTGTTCCGTGAATATAGCCGAAATTGGAAAACTCACACATATTACGAAATGCTCTCTTTTGACTTGATGCTCCCTACTCGTTTCTCGGTCTTTATATTGAAGTTGCCATTGATTCATTAAGAAAAAAATTTTCTGCGTTTCTACACACGTGAGCACTTTTTGGCCGAAGAGCTACGTTCAAGCTCTGTTCAATTCGGACAGCTCGTTTCCAGCTCTGTTAGCTCAGAAGAGCTCAAAACAAGCTGAACGTGTACAAGAGTCCTTAGAAATGACGAATCTTTACAGACCTTCTGTAAACAATAAAGCGCAATTTCCAAAATCGGAGCTTCGAGAAATCTTGCGCATACTTGTCAGCGATGCCGTTTCAGGGGACGCAATAAAACTGCTCGATTCTTCGGGAGTTGAGTTCGAATACAAGCCCGACATTTCTTCTCAAGTACTGCTTTCAGCCATCGGATCTTTTGATGCGCTGATCGTCAGAAGTAGAACAAAAGTGACAAGAGAAGTTATCTCATCAGCGCCCCTCTTGAAAGTGATCGGACGGGCGGGTGTCGGTGTTGACAACATCGATCTGGAAGCCGCGAAGGCAAGAAATATTATGATACTGAATACTCCAAATGCTCTAACAAACGCGGTAGCGGAATTTACCCTTGGTCTCATGATCGGGCTGGCGAGGAAAATTCCTTCAGCCGACGCGTCAACCAAAAGTGGAAGATGGGAAAAATCAAAATTCCAGGGAATTGAGCTGAAGGGCAAAACGTACGGCACGATCGGCATCGGGAAAATTGGTCAGCGCGTCGCAGAACTTGCCTCCGCCTTTGGCATGAAAATCGTTGCAAACGACGTCATCCCGATCCCCGGGGAACTTGTGAAGAGGCTCGGAATTCAAGTTTCGACTCAGGAGGAAGTCTTCTCCATTTCTGATTTTGTCGATATCCACGTTCCGCTCACTCCTGAAACTGAAAACCTCGCAAACTATGACAAACTCAAAACCATGAAAAAGACTGCTTTTCTGATTAATACATCGAGAGGAAGGGTCGTTAACGAAAAAGACCTTCTCCGAGCTCTCAACGAGAAGTTAATTGCGGGTGCAGCGCTGGACGTGTTCGATGTGGAACCGCCGACTTCTTTTGGTCTACTGAAACTCGACAATGTGATAGCAACCCCGCACATTGCCGGCCAGACCGCCGAGGCTCAGTCGATGGCGGGCGTGCAGATAGTTGAGCTCGTTTTGAAAGCTCTGGCTTCGCCCTAAAATCATTTTACTCGAAGTTCAAGAACGCGAAATAAAGGAGAGTCCGATCGCTGCTACCACAAGTCTTATTTGGCTTTGGAAAGGCAAGTCGTGAAGCTGCTACGTATGTACAGGGAGATTTCTAAGGCCTGGCGAACGCTCGTAAAGACAGGTTCGCCCGAGATAAAAAAGAGGGCCATTCTTTGGAGGCGTGGTCCGACGCTCGTGAGATTGGAAAGGCCGACTAGACTGGATCGAGCTCGTTCGCTGGGTTACAAGGCAAAGCAGGGCTATGTTATTGTTAGAATAAAGATTACCAGAGGCGGCATGAGGCAGAAAAGGCCGACTTCGGGTAGACGGCCGAAGCACATGGGTGTGTTGAAGATAAAGGGGCACTTTTCCTCGCAGGATACTGCCGAGAGGAGAGTTCTGGAGAAATTCCCGAACACCGAACTCGTAGGTTCGTACCCTGTCTATCAGGACGGGCGCTTCTTCTGGTTTGAAGTCGTTCTCGCGGATGTCCACCACCCGGTTCTCTCCGGATCTTACGATATCAGAAAACGCTATCCCGAAGCTAGAGCAGCGAGCTAAGCAGATTTTTCGCTGCTGTGTCCGGGGAACAACTGGGCCTTCGGATCCACGTACTTCTTCGCGACGTTCACCGCGAGGGCCGATTGCGCGAATGCCGTCGTAATGAGGTTGAGTTTGACAGAGTCGGTCGGAGAAGCAATGTCGCCCGCCGCGTAGACGCCGGGAATGTTTGTTTCCATTTTGCCGTTGATCTTGATCGCCCTGTTCTCCATCGTCAATCCCCAGTTAGCTATCGGCCCCAAGTTTGCCTTGAACCCGATATTGATCAGGATGCAATCGACCGGGAGGGTCTCTTCCTTTCCGGTTCTGTTCTCAAAGATGATCGCGCTCTTCAGAGTGTTTGGCTCGCCGTCGACTGACTTTAGTTCGGTGCACGTTCTGACCGTGACGCCCGGGCTGCTGTAAAGTTCGGTCACGCTCTGTTCGTGCGCTCTAAATTGATCGCGCCTGTGAATCAGCATGATTGACTTTGTGACCTCCTTCAGGTTCAGCGCCCAGTCGACCGCCGAATCACCTCCCCCAACAATCAGGAGGTTCTTGTTTCTGAAAAACTCTTTTTGCTTTACAAAATAGTAAATGCCGTTCCCTTCGTATTTTTCCTGATTGATGATGTTCAGCTTGTTTGGTGAAAATGACCCCACGCCGGCGGTGATGATGATCGATCTTGTTTTTACTTGCCGTTTATCTGTCGTAAGAGTAAACAGGCTGTCATCTCCCTTCTTTAGGTCGGTTGCTCTTTCCCCGAGAAGCATAAGTGGATCGTAGCGCTTTGCTTGCTCGACGAGAGACGTGACAAGATCGCGCGCGAGAATCTGGGGAAAACCAGGAACATCAAATATCGTCTTCTCCGGATAGAGGACCGCGAGCTGACCTCCGGCTTCCGGCAGGGCATCCAGCACCACAGTTTTCATTTCCCTGAATCCCGCATAATATGCTGCAAACAATCCGGCAGGACCGGCGCCGATTATAGCAAGATCAAAAACAGTAGTCTCGGGTGATTCCTGAACAATTGCCTGCGACATGAAAACCACGTCCCTGTAAGGAAAAATTTGGTTTTTTATCGGATATAAAATATGAGTAGTCTAGAGCAGTTTTAGTTCTCCAGTGTACCTGTCAGCGAGTTGAGAGGGAAGCGGACCTATTCCGAGACATGTTGTGGTTCCGGGTTCAAGTTGAGTCAGCCCTGCGTCCTGGATGAGAGAGTTTGGAATCCCGGCCTCGTCGACCCTTCCTTTCAAAAGCCGCAACTCTTTTTCGCTGTCGACCTTTACGCAGATCTTTGCTTGATTTCCCGCGATCCACGCATCGTACCACTCCCTCTTGTATTTTCTAGCCTGTTCAGCTGAAGAAACCGCAGCGTGCGCGACCTGGACGGCGAGTTTACCCTTTCCCATCTTGAGGTCATTTCTCACTACGATGACCTGCTTGTATTCGCTCATTCTCGTTTACTCACGCCTGACTCTAGGGATTCGGTAGAAGAGGTTCTCAAACATGATCTAGACCCAACCTTATTAGTTTCTCAGTGAAAATTGGTTTCAAAAGAGGCCAAGAATGTCGCGAGTCAACATCATCGGCGCCAGCATCGCAGGATTGATCGGGGCGAGGGAACTTGCTTCGCGAGGGATCAATACTACCGTTTACGAGGAACATCGCGAGATTGGCATTCCTGAAAAATGCGATGGACTTGTAAGCGCCAGTGGAATACACGAGCTTGGTATAGTTCCGCCTTCGTACACTGTTCAAAATCGGCTGATTGCGGCCCGCTTTTTTTCTCCCTCGATGAAGGAAGTCAGGATCGACGCGAGAAAACAGAATGTAATCGTGCTCGATAGATCCAGATTTGACAAGTATCTTGCTGAAAACGCGGCGAGGGAAGGGGCAAAGATTGAACTGGGGAGCAGGGTCTCAAATTATTCGCAAACAAAAGAAGCTGCTCACATCAAGATCGATTCCGGTAGGGTCAGTTCCGATGTACTGTTGGACTGCTCTGGATACGAGTCATACATCAGGGGTGGTGGTCTGGTCCTCCAAGCAGGGCAGTACCTCGTCTACGGTACCTGGTTTGAGAAATCGACCGTTGAAGTCTATCTCGATCCGGTAGAGGCGCCCGGATTCTTCAAGTGGGTCATCCCCATCTCTTCGGACGTTGCCAAGATCGGCGTAGCCGGTCTGGGAATAAACACTTTTTCGGTACTAGACTCTTTTGTGAAGGAAAAAAACGCGGTTCCGATTCGCAAAGCAGCTGCCCCGATCATCTGTGCCGGCACGTCGAAAAAATTCGTTGACGGCAGAATCGTAAAAGCCGGCGATTCCTGCGGTCAGCCCAAACCAACCACCGGCGGAGGAATTTACACTGGAGGATACGGCGGTCTGCTAGCTGCGAAGGCAATCTCCAGCGCTCTAAATTCAAATGACTTGGATGAGCTTCGCGAATATGAAACGGAATGGCGGTCCAAATTCGGTGACGAATTCAGGACTCAATTGTATGCACGGAATGTCTTTGCCAAGATGAACGCCCGACAACTAGACCAGCTGGCGGAGATGATAAATTCATCCGGCATTGCGAAGAAGATCTCTGAGCAAGGAGATTTTGATAGGCACTCGATTGCGATTGTTAAGACGTTTGGGATAGGCAACTTGTTCTCTACACTCGGGATTGTGATATCGAATGAGATCAAGAACTTGATATCCTGACAATTTGATATCGGAATTTCTCAAGGAGAACCAAATGCTGACCGTTAACTATATTACGAATAATCGACCAATGCATTCCCTTACACAATGTCGATCGAGAAACAAATACAGCTGCCGGTTTGCACCTCTTGCAATAGGCCGATTATGCCAGGCGAGCGAGCGGTGAAGTTCCTCTGCCCTCAATGCGGTGAAGTTTTGATCTGGAGAAATGAAAAGTGTCGCGGTTTTTCCCGCCCTTACAGATGCGTCAATTGCAGCTACGAAGGCCCTTGATTTTTTTGGGTGATGGGTTATTTCGAACTTACTTGTCCGACTAAGGATAATGCCGAAGGAAGCCGAGATAAAACCTCAGCAGATCGTTGATGACATTAAGAGACTCAATCCTTCGATTGAAATTCGATCTACCAAAGAAGAACCTATCGCGTTCGGGCTGGTTGCGCTAGTCGCTGATTTTTTGACGGATGACATTGCCGGTGCGATGGATTCAATTGAAGAGTCGATAAGAAAGTCTGAACTCGTGGGCGAGTTCGAAGTTCTCGGCGCAAGCAGAATCTCAGCTCAGGTCAAAAAGTAACTGCTTTCACCTTCGAGCTGGAATTTCTCTTTTCCGGAAAGGAAGAAATAATCTAAAATTATTTCCTTTCAGCGCGATCTAATGACAAAGCCGCGTAAGCATCCCGGGGTCCAGCTTCGTGTCGCAGAAGCGAAGCTCAGGGATGTCGGCAAGTCTCGAGCTCGACTTGATGTCGAGACGATCGAGAGTCTTGAAATTTCTGCCGGCGAGATAATCGAGGTAAGCGGGACAAAGAAATCTACAGTTGCTGTCGCAGTGCCGATTGATCCGGAGGAGGGTTTCCTTGGCGTTGTCCGGATCGATGGGCTGACTAGAAAAAATGCCGGCGCGGTCACGAACGAAAACGCGATAATCAGAAAAATCGAATGCGCGACTGCGAAATCTGTTTCGCTGACACCCATCGGAACTAAGGGAGCCATGGACAAGGAGTTTGCAGAGTTTGTCAGAAACCGCCTGGCGGGAACTCCACTAATAGTCGGTGATGAGCTCTCCGTAATTGTACTTGGAAACCCGATCGCTTTCAAAGTTCAGAAGGTACGGCCGAAAGGCTGTGTCAAGATCGAGCATTCAACTGCGATAACGATTCTTCCGGAAGCCGCAACGAGCCGGAAGAAAATTCAGGCCGCGACCTACGAGGAAATTGGCGGCCTGGAGGAGGAAATCAGGGGACTACGAGAAATCATCGAAGTGCCTCTGCGACACCCGGAAATATTCCAGAAGCTGGGAGTCGAACCGCCAAACGGCATTCTACTTTACGGCCCACCCGGCTGCGGTAAAACGCTTCTAGCGAGAGCTCTTGCGAACGAGTGCGAGGCAAATTTTTTCACGATGAACGGGCCTGAAATAATGAACAAGTATTACGGGGAAACAGAAGCGAAGCTTCGTGATCTCTTCCGGGAAGCCCGGGAAAACTCTCCCAGCATCATTTTCATCGACGAGATTGACGCGCTGGCTCCTCGGCGCGAGGAAGCTTTTGGAGACGTGGAGAAAAGGGTCGTTGGACAGACTGCTCGCTCTGATGGACGGCGTCTCGGAGAGGGGAGACGTCGTCGTTATCGGCGCGACGAACCGCCCGGAGAGCATCGATCCGGCATTGAGAAGGCCCGGCCGCTTTGACAGGGAGGTTCAGATTGGAGTGCCGAACACAGAAGCGAGGCTTGAGATTTTGCAAATTCATACTCGCGGTATGCCGCTCTCATCCGACGTGGACCTTGAGAGGATGGCACGGGAGCAGTACGGTTACACCGGGGCAGATCTGCGTGCGTTGTGCCGCGAAGCAGCCCTGAAGGCGCTCAGAAGGTACGTTCCCGATATCGATGTGGAAAGCGATCAGATTCCTTCTGATCTTATCGAAAAGATCCAGGTGACCTTCAAAGATTTCAAAGAGGCATCGAAGGAGATCGTCCCGACCGCGATGAGAGAGTTTTTCACCGAGACTCCCAAGGTCTACTGGAACGAGGTCGGCGGCCTTCAGGACGTGAAACAAACCCTGGTTGAGAACATCGTCTGGGCGATCAAAGATCCGTCGAGATTTCAGAAAGCAGGTATTTCTCCCGCGAGAGGGATAATGCTCTACGGCCCGCCGGGTTGCGGAAAATCGATGCTGGTTAGAGCGCTAGCAACCGAGAGCGGAGCCAATCTGATCACTGTCAGGGGGCCCGAAGTTCTTTCAAAGTGGCTCGGCGAATCCGAGAAGGCTATCAGGGAAATTTTCAAGAAAGCGAAGACATCGTCACCATGCATAATATTTCTTGATGAGTTCGACTCGATCGCAGTGCCCAGATCTGGGTCTATCCAGCACACTGACAGGGTCTTGAGTCAGCTTCTCACAGAAATCGACACGATCAGCTCGGTCGGTGACGTCTTTGTGGTCGGTGCGACAAACCGCCCAGACCTGATCGATGTTTCGCTTATGAGACCGGGTAGGCTCGAACTCCTGGTATATGTAACCCAGCCTGATGACGAGGCCAGGGAGGAAATCCTCAAAATTCAGACCCAAGCGATGCCGCTCTCTCCCGAGATCTCGTTTTCCTCGATTGCATCAAAGACAAAGGGCTACACCGGAGCCGATTTGCAGTCACTCGCCAGAGAGGCGGCGATAGAGGCAATAAGAAGGAACTCTCAATCACCGCTCATAACGCAGGATGATTTTACGCTCGCGCTATTAAGGATAAAACCCGCACTCCCAGCCGACATCGAGAGCTGGTTTTCAGGCGTACAAAAGAAGTTAAAAGGGGCTTCCGCGCCTGAAGGTTTCATCGGTTAATTTTTTCCGGTTTTTGTGATCTTCCTAGAATGAAATATCCACTGCGAAACATCGTCAATGAAAAAATGAAAGCTCACGACAACATGACCGACAAGGAGCTTTTGGCCGAGCTTCAACGGGACGGCGAGGATGTCTCAATGAGAGATCTTAACAAAGTGTTGATGCAACTTGAGATTCTCGGACTCATCACGTTACGCTGGCAGACCAAGGACACTCGAAGAATCGAGACGGTCAAGGCCCAGTCCCAGCTCCAGAGAATGCCTGGAGAATAAATTGCAAAACGCTGAATTATACGCGCCGCTGTATGTCTCAACAGTCACATCATGGGAGTAAACCTTCGCAACATCGCCGATCCCAAGAAGATCGAACTCGAAGACCTCGGCGGAAAGACCGTCGCGATCGACGCTTTCAACACGTTATACCAGTTTTTGTCCATAATTCGGGGGATGACAGGCGAGCTTCTCAGGGACAGCAAGGGCCGCGTCACCAGCCATCTCAGCGGACTATTTTACAGGAACATGAATCTCCTCGAGACCGGCTTGAAACTGATCTACGTTTTTGACGGCATACCGCCCAAGTTGAAGAGCCTTGAAATCCAGCGGCGGCGCGAGGTGAAAGAAGTCGCAGGCGAGATGTACAAGGAAGCGCTCGAGCGAAAGGACTTCGAAGCAGCAAAAAAGTACGCATCCGCCACGGCGTATCTCGACAACCAGATGGTGGAAGAATCAAAGAGGCTCCTCGACCTCATGGGAATTCCGTGGATTCAGGCCGTTTCCGAGGGAGAGGCGACCGCCGCATACCTCACAGTCGTAGGAAAGGCGGATTTCGCGGGCAGCCAGGACTATGACAGTCTGCTTTTTGGCGCTACCAGACTTGTCCGAAACTTAACGATATCCGGCAAGCGAAAACTGCCGAACCGCAATACGCGGGTTGACGTCATTCCTGAAACGGTTTCCCTCTCAGAAGTCTTGTCTAAGAACAGAATTACCCGGGAGCAGTTGATAGATATCGGGATACTTCTCGGGACGGACTTTAATCCCGACGGGTTCGAGGGCATCGGCCCGGCTACTGCTCTAAAACTCATCAAGAAATATTCAAGGATCGAAAACATGCCCGAATTGAAGGGAAAGGTTAACTTCGACCCGAACGAGATCCGCGAGATCTTCCTGCGCCCTCAGGTCTCGACTCGCGATGACCTTGATCTCGAACAAAAACCAGCAGATTACGAGGGGTTGCGAAGCTTTCTCGTCTCTGAGCACGATTTTTCTAAGGAGAGGATCGACGCGGCCCTCCTGAGGCTCGACACAAGAAAGAGGGTCGAGAGCCAGTCTCTCGAGCAGTGGTTCAAGTAATATTCCGCACCAAAATCAAGTTCTTCTTACATGTCTTCAGACAATCTTGGTGAATTTCTGAAAGAATCCAAGCTGATGCTGATCGAGTCGCTGAGAGACGAAGGGATTCTGAAATCAAAATCTGTCGAAGAAGCGCTCCTCGCCGTTCCCAGAGAGGAATTCATCTGGCCCGGAACTCCCGCTTCAATCGCCTATCAAGATGAACCGATTTTGCTCGACGAGACCGGTCAGACCATATCGGCGCCGCACATGATAGTGATGATGCTCGAAGAGTTTGATCTTTCCACCGGGCTGAAGGTTCTCGAGATAGGATGCGGCAGCGGATACAACGCCGCACTGATTTCACACATTGTCTCGCGCGGCGTCCCGAAGAGTGTCGAGCCCCTTGTCGTATCGGTTGAGCGAGATCCATCTCTCGTAGCTTTTGCGAGACAAAATATCGAGCGAGCCAAACTTTCGGAATTCTGCAAGGTGGTTGAAGGCGACGGCTCGCTCGGTTATCCACAGGAATCAAGCGACGAACTGTACGACCGGATAATGGTTACCGCCGGAGCTCCGCATATTCCAGTATTCTTGAAAAAACAGCTGAGGCCCGGAGGCATTCTGGAGGTCCCCGTCGGCGGTAGCTCTTACCAGAAACTGATGATTCTGAGAAAGAGTTCGAAGGACGAATTCGATCAAAGAAAGCTCGTGGATTGCATGTTCGTCCCTCTGATAGGATCTGACGCTCACAGCCACTAATTCTGGTTCTTCAATATCACGTGATGGTAGAGAAGCGCTGCGATGATGGCGCCGGCAACCGGACCTATCCAGTAGACGTACCAGTTGGTGAAGTAGAGAGAAGCTATCATCGGGCCCATCGCTCTCGCGGGGTTCATAGCCGCCCCCGTAAACGGACCGCCCGCCATGATGTCGATCGCGATCGCGAGTCCTATTCCGAAGCCACCGATCTTGGGAGCTCTGGAGTCAACAGCAGTGCCGAACACCGCAAAGACTAGAATGAATGTCATTATCGCTTCGAACAAAATGCCCTGTCCGACGTTCACCTGGCTCAAACCAGGAGCTCCCCAGTGAACGTTATTTCCGAGTGAGTTTGGGTAAACGCTGAACAACAGGTATCCGCCAATAGTCGCACCGATAAGCTGGAAGACGATGTAGACGATCGCGTGCCTTACGGAAATTCTTTTGGTCGCAAGCATTCCCAGAGTCACAGCGGGGTTGATGTGGCCGCCGGAGATGTTCATCGCCGCAGATACCGCAATCGCAAGCGCAATACCGTGCGCGAACGCGATGACTATCAGAGTATTTCCTTGTGTTGCGATAATTGAACCCGCCCCGATGAATGTGAGGATGAAAGTTCCGACCGCTTCAATCGAAGCCTTCTGTGCCAGCGTAGCTTCAGACATTTACCAGCACCGCCCCTTCCCAACCGGGCTTTATTTGTTTTAGCTTTTCAAGCGACGTTCGGTTGAAAGGGTTAGAGCAACTTTCCAGAATTTGCCAGGATCAGCTTTTCATTTCGATTTGTTTGATTTGCTTCAGCTCGTCTGCGTCCCAGACAAATTCGAGACGCCTGCGATTTTTCGTTAATTCACTCGACTCGAGAACGTATCCCGCAACCAGCGGTAATCCGATTGTAGCTTCGACGTAAGCAGTCGCACGCGTCGCTTTTTTAGAAACCTTCCCCCACGATTTCGCCTCGTCGAGAGTGCTTCCGGTCAGGCCGCCCCAGTGGGGTGCATCCGTGGTTATCTGGAAAACGTAAGTGTGGCCCGGAGTATAGTCCAGCATCACGGCAGCATCGTTGATGTAGTTTTTGGGAACTCCCCCACCGATGTAAATGGTGCCGGTCTTCTTGGATTTCAGCACGATCTGAGCGATTTCATAATTGTCCTGGATCGTGTCGAGTTGCATCAGTTTCTCGTCTGCCTTTTTCGCCGCGCGGTAGAGTCCCGCAAGTCCGATCCCGATAGAAGAATCTGCAATCGCCGGGACGAAAATCGGCACTCCCCTTTTTGCAGCAGTTCCGACAATTGAATCGGGGTCGGAAGTCTGCGAGCGTGCCGATCTCACGCATGAACTCCCTCGTGGAGTATTTTCTCGGCGGCAGGGAGGCCGCGATCTGGGCGATCACGTCGTCCGTCTTAACAAATCCCACCTCGTCAACGTAAGCATCGTAGATTCTATCGATGTAGAGATCGTGCAAAACCGCGTCGTCGGCTTTCGGCGTACCCATGTAGTGCTTGTACCCCTGCGCCTGATACACGTCCTGGTAAACTATCGCGCCGGTCGAGACGATTACGTCCACGAATCCCGCCTCGACCAGATCTCTGATAACTTTGCGCAGGCCGCCGGCGATCAGCGCGCCGGAGAGCCCGAGAAAAATCGTCGGCCGATCCTCGTCCGAGATCATGTTTTCGTAAACGTGCGCGCACTCCGAAACCGAACGGCTCTGGATGCTCGTCCTCGACCACGCATCCACAAGCGCACGGATGCTCGTCGCTCTGCTCAGGTCCAGTTGATTCACGGGGGTCGAGAGGACCTCCTTCCTCTCGGCCTCGACCTCCTCTGAGAGGTCGATCTCGCTCGCCTTGCTCTCAAAGTACTTGAAATTCACGCGTGAAGATTTTTCCTCGCGGCTCATTTGATCGGAAACGGGAAAGGTCCTCGGCTAAAAAACTAATCTCGGCAAGATCGGGGATTCCTAACGATCAACTTCTCGCAACCAAATTAGATGATCCGGTTTGTTTACATACGGTTGCAGAACTCCTCTAGGGGGCCCCTCTCTGTATAATAGCTTGAAACGAGCTCTTCCGTCAAAACACGCGCGCGCGTGCGAAACACAAAGAGAAAATTCAGATCTGCGGGTTAAAGCTCTCGAGCAAAGATCTGGTATATCCAGTTGAAATTTCCCGAACATCCTCGAAAACTCGAAAATCCGGTACGAAATGAGCAACTCGACGATTGTTGAGAACGCGTCCATTCAATTCGTTCTGAGCTCTCTAAGCTCCGTTCAGCTTGAAACGAGCTCTTCTGAGTTTACAGAGCTTGAACGTAGCTCTTCGGCCAAAAAGTGCTCACGTGTGTGAAACGCAGTTTTTCTTTATGAATCAATGAAAACTTCTATTTGAAGAAAGTCGGAGAATCACTCCCTAAAGAAAAAATGCGCCGCCGGAAGGACTTGGACCTTCGACCAACGGATTAACAGTCCGCTGCTATTGGCGTTCAAGATCACGCTTCTACCAGGCTGAGCTACGGCGGCAGGTCAGTAAGACTGAAGATCGTCTCTTCAGCGTGAATCCTAAATCCGATTTTGCTCAACTAATAAGACTGACTCAATCGATCTCCTATTGCGAGGTACTCCGATAAGTGAGTTCAAGGACTGATAAGAAGCTAGAGAGTCAGATTTTCACTTTTCAAAGTGCGCGAATAATTACTCGCGTCCAGAAATCTCGATCAAAGTAATTTCGTTATTTGTGAAATGGATCTTAGATTAAAGCAGAGAGTCTACCGACCAACATCTTGCCTTCTCCGATAGTTTTTCTGATTGCGGCTAAAGTACGTGGACGCAAAGGCCTTCCTTTGATCCAGTATGAGTTAGCGCGCTGATCTTACGATAACGCAAACTCGTCAGAAAGTTCAATCAGCTTACGGAAAATCTAACTCAGCCAGACGGTGTTCCAGATAAATCCGTACCCGTCGAGCAACGAACTGTACAGCAGTCCGTGCACACTTGACGTATAGACCGCATATCCTACCGATTGGAACGTCCAAATTTCAATCGCAGCTTGCATCGTGTCTACGGTTATCTCGCTGTAAAGATGTGCCCTAAGAGTCTGGTTGTTTGAGCTGGCAGCCTCATTGTAAAGTGCAGTTATCGTCGCGTTGACATAACCATCCGTGAATGTATAGGGAAAAGGCGCAGCAGTGTAGTCTACAGGGTCGTTGAAGTCCGGAGTCCAGTAGTAGGCTAGCATCGTCGGATGTGAGGTCGAATTGAAACCGGATACTCCATTGCCCACGTATGTTCCGTATGCCGCATCAGAAGCCCCTATGAGGTTTATCTGAAGTCCGATAGTTGCGAGATCGCTCTGAATCGCCGTAGCTAAAAGCCCAGCGGAGGGCCAATCCTCAGGATAGACGAAGTTGTAGGAAGGCAGCTCCGTTCCGTTCGAGAATGCAAGATTCCCGCTGGAATCTTTGTGAAAGCCGGCAGCGGTCATTTCCTGATTCGCGAGCGTTATATTTGTCTGGTATGGCGGAATGCTGCTGTTGTAACCGAACATCCCCATAGGAATCGGCCCGGCGAAAGAGGCGGCGTACCCGTCGAATATGCTATTGTCTATGAAGCTGTAGTTGATCGCGTGCGCGATAGCAAGCCGCACATCCGTGATATTCGTCGGGAATAACTGGGTGTCCAATCCAATCGGGCCGACGTTCAGCGAGAGACCGATGGTCTTCACGACGATGCCAGGAGTCCCCTGGAGTTGCGAGAGGAGATCGGGATCAATGTTGGCGACCTGAACTGATTGGCTCTTTATGTCCAAAAAGCGAGTGCTGACATCCTCCTTGTAGTTGATGATTATCTCATTCAAGTATGGCTTTGGTCCCCAGTAGTACGGGTTCCTGACGAGGGTCATGTGATCTCCCTTTACCCATTGGGTCAGCATGTAGGGCCCGGTGCCGACTAGATTGTTCGCCATGAACGAGTTGATCGTTGCGGCGGTCCCATTATATCCTCCGTGGGCGAGATCAACGTTCGGATCAATGATACCGTTATAGAAATCGGCAACACATGACGGAAATGCTGAGTACGGAGCAGTCAGATTAACTGAAAATTCGTACGGGTTAATTATCTTGAAGGTGGACATGTTCAAACCAGCACCATCAAACACGTAGCCGTTCATCATGTAAGTAACCCGCTGCCAAGAATACTGGACGTCGGTTGCGTTGAATTCGTTCAGTGTCGCGTTAGTGGTCGGATCGACGTAGTAAACACCCTGTCGCAACGAGAAAGTGTACATCAGACCATCGGAAGAAGCGGTCCAGTTCGTAGCGAGATCGGGAATTATCTGGTTTGTAGTCAAGTTGTAGGTGAGAAGAGTGTCCATGACATTGGCGTCGATTGCTAGTCCTGACACCGTATTGGTGGTCGCGGGGTCGATATTGGCGGGCTCGAAATACTCGTCTGCGAGGAGAGTTCCACCATAGACAGGAGAAGTGGAGGTGGGTGTGGTGGACGTCGAGGTCGACGTACTCGAGCTGGTACTAGTCGGAGGAGAGGTCGAGCTGGAAGAGCTGACTAGTGGAGGAAACACTAGCACTTGATGAAGTACTAGATGAAGAGCTTGACGGCGAAGACGTAGAAGATGAAGAGGACACCGAAGACGAGGAAGAAGATGTGGAAGTGGAAGTAGAAGAGGAAGAGGGTTTTGCCAGAGCAAGGTACGCTCCGGCAGCAGCTACTATTATTATTATAACTACGATTACTGCAACGATAGTAGTCGAGACGGCAACTCTGCTTTTCGAAATTTGTTTCAAAGCAAACAAACAGACAGGCCGAGTTGCCACTATTTTAATTGTGTGTCAATTTCCGAAGCGATTGACTTGATTCCTGAAATGCGATAAGTATAGGTTTTTCCGAAAGCTTTACACTGTGACCCCATAACGCAGAATAAACTAAGATCGGAATGCATGTGCAGATTCATTTGTAGTGATTTCTCATGCCTTCGTTAAAAGGCAGAGCAAGTATTTCATCGAGTACTTCTCTGGCCTGCTCGTCTGACCGTGTCCTCGGATCTCTATACAATAATTCAAGTAGCAACGATCTGTCACCAGAAAGGAAAGCTTCTAGGGCTATTTCGAGTCTTGCAAGCCTTGGTACAAGAACCATTTTTACAACTGCATCTGTCAAACTTCCAAATTTATCTTGATGGATACCCCTGCTGTCCGCGCGCGCGGGAATCTCAACCGCCACGTCGTCAGGTAAATTCCGTATCGCCCCGTCATTCCTCACGTCTAGGACAAATCGATCATTTCTGTCGTTAACGATTGAGTCGATAAGAGGTACTATTTTTTCTCGACTCTTGACGGGTGGGAACTCAGCGAAGAGAAGTGGGCCTTGATCCCGACCGAGTTTGAAGATCTTTTGAGTCCTTTCTTCGACCTTTTTTAGATACATCAGCCAGCCTATCTCGCTGTCTGGCCCACCAAATTCACCGTACCAGGTACTGCTTTGTTTTCAGATTGTAGTGATATTTCCAACTACCACTTCTGATTGTATCGCCCACGGGGTAGAGTCCGTAGAGCTGATACATGTCCACCGCAGCTCTGCTCATGTCAATATCGAATTCATTTCTCTGCTTGTGGTTACTCCAGTAATCTTGAGACTTATTTTCAATCCAGTCGTCTATCAATGGATAACCATCCTGCTCATTGTTGCGAAACCTCGTGAGCCAGATGTTGTGGTTAAATCCAGCCATGTCAAAATCTACATCTTCCGGATCAATGCCCAATTCAGTAGCGATATCAGCATAGCCAAGGTAGCCGTGACAGTAACCAGCAACCTTGATCTTGGTCTCCCTAGTCAGGAGCGTTCCTGCTTCGCACTCGGGATTTGCAACATCGATCAGCAAGGCGTCCGGACAAACTTCCTCCATATCTCGGGCAAGGTCCAAAAAGAATTTCAATTGATAATAGCCTTGGAAAGTCGTTGAATAGTCCGATATCATGTTGAATTCCGCAGATTCAACTCCTCTGTAATACCCGTGCTTTTCCCCAACGCGCCTAACTATTTCCTGCTGCTCGTGTCCGCCGGCGAGGACAGTGTCTATTACAAAATCAGCATCTCTCAAAGCATCTTTTCTATTCGTGCTTCTCTCTAATCGGAGATTTGCGTGGATTCCGGTGGCATATGTTTTCGCCATCGAGTAGACCGCGTTGAGCCGATCGTCGTTCAGATCCATCAACATGACAAGGCTCCCTGAAAGCCCTTCAGTTAGGCAGATGTCTTTCATGACGTTCATCGAGAAGGCCGCGCTACCTGCTCCGATGAAACATATCTTAACCATGCCCCACTTTTGTTTAGTTGTTGTTAAAACCATATTGAGGAAGACAGCGAATATCTCTGAGAATCGTTTCCCTACTACATTGCATTCTTTCCTCTCTTGACTGTCCATGTACTACCTTTTTGCAAATCTGAAATATGTGACTAGACTTCTCCAAGTTTAGACACGATTTTGCAAACCTATGTCCGGAATATCAGAACCGAAAAACCTAGGAAACGATGTCCGATCGTCCTTTTGGTAGACGACCCATCGCCCTGCATAAATCCCATCTATTACTTCGCAAGTCAGGTCCCGAAGGATGCCGTTGATTACCATTATACTATGAGAGATGGAAAGTGGTACTTTGATTCGGAATCTGAGTTCAAGCATCCGCTATCAGAAACCGTCGATCAGGAATTCGTTCACCAGTTTGCCAATTGGGTCAATTCGGCTGAGGTAAAGGGAAAAATTTCCGTGGTTCCATACCCAGCCGGTCTCGGCCGGGTGGATCGGAGCCTGACGGGATACTCCAACGAAATGGTCAATGACTTTCTAACGACTGTCAGGAGCAAAATTACGCCAAAATTCGACGTCGGTCCCGAACTCCTGACACACACAAGAGCTCTCAATCTCAAGACCGGGAAACTGATGAATGGAATCAGTGAGCATGACTGGTCGCAAAAACAGAATTCCAAGAAACTTGCAAAGTATATTGGTTTCGCACTCGAGATACTCAAGAACGCCGGGTTGAACCCGACCGGAGTCACCTCGCCTTGTAACTTCGGAATTTACGTTGAAGAAGAATACGTGAAGGCCATACTCGAGGCTTCGAAAAAAGTTCTCGGCCTTAAGGTTGTCTGGTATTTTCTGAATGTAGACTCAGAATCGAACAATGTCGATCACAGGCTGATGTACCTCAACAGAGAGGGCAGCGATGCCGTCATCAGTCTCATCGGTTCGATGAACGATCCCCTCTGGACGTCACAGCTAACCGATCTCGATTATGAGTCTTGGATTAAAGAGAGGATAGACCCGATGCTAGCAAAAGACGGGAAGAGCGGCAGAATTGTCAGCCAGGTGCTCAGTGGCAGCTACGTCACAGTCGTCACCCACTGGCAGTCACTTTACTCGAATGGGTCGCGGTATGGACTAAAGGGGTTAGACGAGCTCGTTTCGAGAATAAATCTTCAATTGCAAGACAAAATCCTCTGGATGAAGTGCAGCGAAATCGCAGATTATATCGCTTGTACTTCAAGCGTATTTTTCCGGAATCGTTTTGCTCTAAACCAAGATAAGAAAGAACATTTTATCATAGATATCTCGAGCCCGTTTGGATGCAAGGATTTCACTTTCAGCTTGGAGATGGATTCAATTCCAAGTAAGATCTCACTAGCCTCGGATGAACGAACGAACGAAAACAGATTGGTTGACTTGGAAAGAGTAGACAGAATAGAGCAGCTTAAACCGTATTCCTGGTTCGCCCTAAAACAAGAGACAGACAGTGTGACGGTTTATATCTGCCTTGGAGAGCTTGCGAAAAGAGACGAGAAAGTTGTCGCCTATGGTGTCACTAAGAAGACAAAACGAACAGTGAAAAAACTGGAATACTTTTCATCGATCGCAATTGTACTGTGACAATGTCTAGAGGAATTTCTTCCCTTTCGAGAAATCACCCTTCACCATACAGAAAACATGCAACTGTCCTTGTGGATGAAACTCTCACATCACCTGGCTCTTGATTGGCACACTTTTCCATCGCGTAAGGACACCTGGGGTGGAACCTGCATCCAGACGGAGGATCGACGGGACTGGGTATCTCGCCGGCTGATCTTGAAGGTTCCCCCGCTTTCTCCTTTAACTGGACCGATCCTGGCCCGTAATCCTTCGGTATTGAAGAGATCAGCATTTTGGTATAGGGATGGAGAGGGTCCTGGATTATTTCGTCGGACGTTCCGACCTCTACTATCTTACCTACATACATCACAGCGATTCTATCACTCATGAAACTTACCACTTTCATGTTGTGAGTAATGAACAGACTTGTTAGATTGAATTGTTTCTTAAGCTGTTTCAGAAGATTAAGAACCTGAGCCTGAATCGAGGCATCCAATGCACTTGTTGGCTCATCGAACACTACGAATTCGGGCGAGGTGACGATGGCTCTGGCAATTCCGATTCTTTGTCTCTGGCCTCCAGAAAATTCGTGAGGAAATCTTTTCGAGTATTCTTCGTTCAGTCCAACTACCTCCATAATCTGTTGAACAGCTTCTCCGTCTCTTGCCTTGAGGTGCCCCCTCTCGCGGATAGCGGTTCGGCGATGATGTCACCCACCCTCATTGAGGGGTCGAGCGAAGAATAAGGGTCTTGGAACACTACCTGCATTCTGCTCCTCATCTTTCGCATTGCACTACCCCTTAGAGTTAGCAAATCCTCTCCGTCGAATAACACGGTTCCCGACGTGGGCTGAACCAGTCGGAGGATGCACCGCCCGAGCGTACTCTTACCCGATCCGCTTTCCCCCACGAGTCCCAAAGTCTCTCTTCGGCTAATGTTCAGATTGACATCATCGACCGCGTGGACGAATCTCTGTTTTCCCTTTTTTCCGCTAAACAAACCACGAAATGAAAACGAGCTCCCGACATCATAGTACTTGATGAGATGACTAATTTGGACTAGCTCAGAGAAGTTGTTGCCAAGACTCGACAGACTTTCACCACTGTCTGTGAATTCTGTCAATCTTCTTTCCTCTCACCTGAAGAATCCCCGCTAGAGCTAGGGAGATCAGGACGATTCGAAACAGTTTTCCCGCTATACAGATAGCAAGCGACCAATCTCTCTCGTTCGTCCTGTCCTGAAAGCGAAGTCAACTTGGGAACTTCGATCAGGCATCGGTTGAAAACGAAAGGACATCTTGGATGAAAGGTACAGCCCGAAGGGAGACTAATCAGGCTGGGAACACTTCCCTTCAAAGATTCGAGCTGCTCTCTTTTCTCGCCAAGCTTAGGCTGAGCCTTGAGAAGTCCCTGAGTATAGGGGTGCTTTGGAGATTCAAAAAGTAAATCAGTTGAAGCTTGTTCTACTATGCCACCGGCATACATTACACCGATCCGGTCTGCAATCTCTGCAACTACGCTCAGATCGTGGGTGATGAACATCACCGACATTCCGAATTCTTTCACAAGGTCCTTAATCAAGTCTAGAATCTGTGCCTGAATCGAAACATCGAGCGCTGTCGTCGGCTCGTCAGCAATCAACAACGAAGGCCTGGCAGCAAGAGCCATCGCAATCATGACTCTTTGCCTCATACCTCCAGACAGCTCATGTGGGTACCTTTGACTTGTTTCGACCGGGTCTGAGATTCTAACTTTTTTCAATGATTCGACGACCTCCTCCTGCACTCTCTTTTCGTCAACCCCTCTTACCCCTCGAATCGACTCAGCGAGCGAGAGTGATTTGTTTCTTCCCAGTTCCTTCCTAATTATCCTCGTTCTCACTGCCTCCGCAATCTGATCTCCTATTTTGAATACCGGGTTGAGGGAGCTCATGGGTTCCTGGAAGATCATCGCGATTCCAGTTCCTCTGATCAGTTCGAGGCTCCTACCACCGATCTTCAGAATGTTTTCGCCTTGAAAAATTATCTCACTGCCACTGGAATACTTTCCCGGAGGAGTGGGTACGAGACCAAGCATTGAAAGCCCGAGTACGGTCTTCCCAGATCCAGACTCGCCTACGATTCCGAGAATTTCTTCTCTGCGGATTTCAAGATCAACACCGTTAAGTGCCCTAACCAATCCCTCTTGAGTGTCGAAGGAAAGCCTGAGATTTCTTATCGTGACGAGAGAGTTATCCATTTGATTGTTTCGACTAATATTCTCCGTTTCTGGACCTATCGCCGGATTCTGATCCCTGTCCGGGGTGAATACACTGAATCATCATCTTTTGACCCTTTCAACAATGCCATAATTGAAATACTCTTATGAGACCGTCTCTAACTGACAGTTTTCTCGGTAGAGCTTGATATCTGAGGGATTGAAACCTTCGAAGCCTGTTCGGATTCCTTCTTCTTACGCGGACTGAGTGCTATCATCCGTCGCAGACGAGGATCCAACACATCCCTGAGGCCATCTCCTAAGAGATTGAATCCAAGCACGATAAAGAAGATTGTCGCCCCTGGTATGAGTGAAAGCCACGGGTATACGAAAAGGTATACCTGATAATCGAAAACAAACCTTCCCAATTCCGGTGTGGGAGGTTGCGCCCCCAAGCCCACGTAGGCGAGCACAGAGGTCTGAAGGATTACGTTACCAATGTCGAGTGTGGCGTATACTATCAAGGGAGAAACGATGTTGGGCGCGATGTGTTTGATCATAATTTTCAAATTTGAAAGTCCCGCCGCTCTAGCCGCATCGATGTAGAGCCTATCTTTCAACGCGAGGGACTCTCCCCTGGCGAGTCTAGTGTAAGTAGGCCACCAGATCACGATAAGAGCCTCCATCGCATGTATGAGACCTGGTCCAAGAGAAGCAGCGATCGCAATTGCCAGTATGAGACCTGGGAATGCAATGAATACGTCAGTGATCCTCATTATGAGCTGATTTGTTTTTCCGCCTAAGAACCCTGCAAGAATCCCCAACGCTACACCGATGGCCACAGACTGATATAATCACGAGGAGGGCAACCTCTGCGTCAAGAGGAAGCGCAGCGATAATCTGGGAGAAAAGATCGCGTCCCAACGGATCAGTCCCGAAAATGTGAGAAAAATTAGGAGGCCAAGCAATGATGCTCGGTGGAAGGTTCGGAGTTGTCCGTGCTTTCAGAGAATACGGGAGAATGGCGTTCTTGAAGATTCCTTCTAGAAGTGCGAGTATCAGAAAACCAGATACGAGCAAAGCTCCGATAAGAGAGAGCTTCCGCTTGCGAATGAGAGCCATCGTCGATAACCACTGACGTACCGCATAGGGAATCAACTTCCCTAGTCTAGTGCTTAGCTTCGAAGCATCGTCATTTTTTTCCATGGGTTCACTACTCCGGTTCTATTCTCGGGTCAAAGACCGCATACAGTACGTCCGCAATGAGATTCACCGCGACGACTCCGACGGCGAACACGAGCGTGGTTCCGATTATTGTCGGATAATCGAGATTCTCAAGAGCCTGGACGGTGAACCTGCCTATTCCGGGCCAGTTGAATATGTCTTCAATCACGACGGTTCCACCTAGGAGAGTTGCGAAGTTCAGGGCAATGATGGTCGTGGCGGGGATTAGCGCGTTGCGAAGAGCGTGTTTGAAAATCACAACGGACTGACTCAACCCTTTACTCTTCGCTGTCCTCACGTAGTCCTCCCCCAGTACCCGAAGCATATCGGATCGCACGAGCCTGGTCGTGATTCCGAAATAAGTGACTGCAAGCGCAAAAGCGGGCAGGATTATGTGGTGGATCGCGCTCACAAGATCTACCCAGTTACCGGTCACTAGGCTGTCGAAAACGTACAGTCCGGTAGGCGGAAGTGAAACATGTGCGCCAAAGAGAGCAAACGATATCCCGGAAGGAGGACTCAATCCAGGATCGAGTCTGCTCCCGTCTGGAAACCAGTGAAGATAAAAAAAGAAAATCAGAAGAATAATGATCGCCCCTAAAAACGGTGGAGAGGATACACCGGCGAGAGCACTGAGTCTAGATAACTGATCCGGCCATTTGTCCTTCTTGATCGCAGCAACCACTCCGAGAGTTATTCCAAATATGATGATGAGTACTATCGCGACGAGCGTTAGCTCAATTGTCGCTGGAAGGAAAGCCTCTATTTGCGGAAGCACGGGCTGCTGGGAGGTGGGAGAGATGCCCCAGTCTCCGGAGAGGTAACCACGAACATAGTAATAGAACTGGACCCAGAGAGGATCATTGAAATGGTATCTTATGGTAAGCTCGTTCACGTAACTTTGAGATGCCTTGATCCCCGCCCAAGTGCGAGCAGGATTTGGCACAACGACTCTCGAAATTATGAAAGTAAGTAAAACTACTCCCAGCAGAACGGGAATGCTGAGGAGTATCCGCTTTATTATGAATCTAAGTAGGGACGAACGGGAACGCAAGGGGACATGATGACTACTTTGAATTTGAACGGAGGGTTCGCACGACTAATATCCTTTTCCATTTTTTCCTCAACCGCAGGGAACAGACGCTTCTTTCAAGACATATAGTACGGACTCATCGCGGACGTGATGCGGTCGTATATCCCCGTTGGATTCTTGACGTCCTTCAATACCTCTGCCATCCCACGACCAATTGCGATGTAGCTACCCTTCTTTTGACCTAACTGTAAGAAAATTGTTCCGCATCCAAATCTTTTCGCGAGGATTCCTTGTGAAACTGACATTTCAACGATATCGGTGTAGGAGATGGTTTTCTCTGCCCGAAAAAATGGAATAATTGAAACCCCCTTATCGTTTATCATGTACCGCGTTGACCGTTTCATTCCCATGTATCCGAGGACCAGAGTCAACGAGATTGCGACAAAAATGAAATAATTTCCGAGGTTGGAAATATTAACTTGCAAGAAAAGAGAAAAGATCCCTATTGCAGTGAGCCCCTTGACTAGTGATTTTTGGACCGTTGGTCTTACGACCAACTCTAATTCGCTCATTTGTCTCCTTTTCCAAAAAGGCCGTTGGCTAGTAGGACATTGCCGACGCCAACGAACTCGGGTTCAATCGTTTTACAAATTTCCATCGCTGAAGGACATCTTGGATCAGACCTGAAGCAAGGAGGCGAACTCAAGAGACTTAGAGTGTCTCCATCTGATGCTTTCTTAAATTTTGTAGAGAGTTTTGAGACAAGTGGCTGATTCTCTAGTGATTTACTCCCGTAATCGTGAACGGCTTTGAATCAGTAAGCTCGTCCTGCAACTAGCCTTCCGCGAGAATTGCTTCATTCGTCTCCCGCAACTGCATCTCTTCAGATTCAACTGCTTTCGCAGAAACTGACTCGCTTACAGCTGATTCTTTTGCGAAGTAAAGCGAGAGAATCTTTTTTTCCTTGCTGTATGATTCGTGATTGACTGCCAGTCTGAATCCGGTGTCGGATTTTGATTCTAACAATCCTGCAATCAACCCCTTAAGATAGATTCCTCCTGCGTAATATGAGCCTTTTGTCTCTATGAACGGTGGCTCGGTCACGTTTACTTGGTAGACGTCTCTGTCTAGGTTTGAACCAAAGATACCCCAGCCCGATGCACGCATGTACGCCTTTATCGCCTCTGTCATGTACTCGTTTTGCTTTTCCTTCGGAACCGCGTCGGATTTCAGGTCCTCAGTTATTTTGTGTCCCTGCGTGCGACCCTGTTCGAAAAGAATCGATTGGACTGACTTCGCCTGGGAACCGTCAATAATGGTCAAGGAAATTTCCATTGCCAAAAGACTATCTGCATCAAGGATTACCGCGCGCCTGCTATTTGAAACAAGGAGAGGGAAGAGGAAGCTACTAAAAGTCCTTCCGCTCATCTTTACCTTATCTGCCCTCTTTACAAATCTGTGTTTTCTGATCGTCGAGCTGACAGTCAATCTTTGAAGTATCGACAACACAATCGACGACAAACTCGGATGCGGGGTCGTTCCCTGGATAGATCGACGCGGATAGCAGCTTAGCTCTGTGAGCCCGGAAGATCTGCAAGATCCTCTCTGGATTGTCATCATCCCCTCTTCTCGATCCGTAAACGAAAAATTCGCTAACGTTATGAATAGTAGAGTTTCTTGGCATGCCAAGTCTGTTCGGAACGTACTGGCTATCCTGAGACGAAGTTTTGGTCTTTGAGCTGAATATCATTTCGGCTAAATTCCTCTGGGAGTTGCGAACGACGAGTTAGCCGTTGTCAGAGATTTCATTTATGGAATTTTTCCGATTTGCAATATTATAGAGCGTAGTTTTCCGTAAGACAACAGCTATTGACTTCGAAAAAAAATTGCAGCGCCAGGAGTGTTTTATCGAGTCTCGGATTTCAACAAGGGGATAGTTTGATCTGGGATAGCTCCGATGGGTTTCCAGTCAAGGACAGTGCTTCTCCGAAACGTCATCTTTCTTTCTCTTTTCAATAAACTCCAAATCATGCAGTTAGGATTATAGGCGAGAAATTTTCCGATAGTATCGAACCGAGGAGAAATTCGATTTTGAGGAATGACTTTAACGTTAGAATCGGTGGCGCCGCGGGAGACGGTATCTCATCCACCGGCGAAATCTTCGCTAGGACCTGCTCAAGGAGCGGTCTCCATGTTTACGGTATGAATAGCTACCAGTCCGCGATCCGCGGGGGGCACGTCTGGTTTCAGGTTCGTGCAAGTCTGGATAAAGTCACAAGCCAGGGAGACAATCTGGACGTTCTTATCGCGCTGAATTCCGAGACCGCAGAGGTCCACGCCCCGTTTGTTACGAAGGGAGGAGTTATCATCTACGATAAGGACAAGGTGAAGTTTAATGCAAATCTCGTGCCCGAAGGCGTCAAACTTCTGGCGATGCCTCTCGCCGACATGGCGCGCAAGTTCGACAAGAATCCCATCATGCAAAACACCGTCGCGCTGGGGGCGACCATTTTCCTGCTTGACCTGAATTTTGAAGTATTTTCGCAGGTGCTTGCCGACGTTTTCGGCAAGAAAAAGCAGGCGGTGATAGATGCCAATACGAAGGCTGCTAGTTCGGGGCTCGATTTTGCGAAAGCAAACTACGGCCAGCTCGACGTCAAGCTTGTTCTTCCTGCAAACCCGCGTCCCAAACTTTTGATGACCGGCAATCAGGCAATCTCTCTCGGAGCAGTTATGGCCGGATGCAAGTTTTACGCGGCGTACCCCATGACTCCGGCTTCAGGAATTCTTCACTGGATGGCAGCACACGCGGCATCGCAAAAAGTGGTCGTTAAGCAGGCGGAGGATGAACTCGCTGTTATCAATATGGGCATCGGGGCTGCACACGCTGGAGTCAGGTCGATGGTCGGAACTTCAGGCGGGGGCTTTTCGCTGATGGTCGAGGCTCTTGGATTGGCGGGAATGACGGAGACGCCAATCGTTATCATCGAATCGCAAAGAGCCGGACCTTCTACCGGTCTTCCGACGAAAACTGAGCAGGGGGACCTCAACATGATCACGGGCGCATCACAGGGAGATTTTCCGAGGATAGTGCTTGCTCCGTTTAACGTGGAAGACGCGTATTACGCCATGATCGAGGCGTTCAATCTCGCCGAAAGATTCCAGTGCCCGGTAATAGTTGCGAGCGATCTGCTGCTATCGGAGCACATTGAGACAGTTGACGACCTCAATCCCAACATCGTAATTGATCGAGGAGACCTTCTTACTACTGCACCATCCGAGCCGTACCAGCGATTCAAAATTACTGAAACCGGAGTCTCTCCCAGGGCGATCCCTGGCATGGCAGGTACAGTCTTTGTCGCCGCTAGCGACGAACACATGGAAAGCGGAGTGGTGGTGAGCGACGTTCTATCCGGTCTTCCAAAGTACGTGAAGGAGAGAGAAAGACAGATGGAGAAGAGGATGAAAAAGATGGAAGTCGCGAGAAACGAAATTGCTGCCCCCAAGATTTACGGCGCGCCTGATGCCGAGTTAACACTCGTCTGCTGGGGATCTACCTTCGGCGTGGCTCTCGAAGCAGCTGATACACTCACGAAAGAGGGAATCCCGACTAATGTATTCGCTATCCGTAACATCATGCCGTTCAAATCAGATGAAGTATTGGCAACACTGAAAAGCGCAAAGAAGCTGCTTAACGTGGAGTGTAACTACACCTCGCAGATGGCGAGGATGATCCGAGCTGAAACCGGATTTGAAATAAAGGACAAATTCGTAAAGTATGACGGCGAGCCGATTTACGTCTATGAAATTGTGAACAAAGCAAAAGCGGTTGTTGGTAAAAAATGATGGAATTATCAAAGTACAAGAGTGAGACGAGGCCTGACTGGTGTCCGGGTTGTGGAGACTTTGGAGTGCTTAACGCGCTCATCCAAGCCGTTGCAAACCTGAACATCGATCCTAAGGATCTTTTCGTCGTTTCCGGAATCGGTTGCTCGAGCAATCTTCCGGGATTCATCCACGCGTACGGTTTTCACAGCCTTCACGGTCGTGCAATGCCGATCGCGACGGGAGCGAGACTCGCCAATCCCGATTTGAACGTCGTTGTGACCGGAGGGGACGGCGACGGTTATGGAATCGGCTTGGGGCATTTCATACACGCGATGCGCAGAAATCTCGACATTACTTACATCGTGATGGACAACCAGACCTATGGACTGACTACGGGACAGGCTTCGCCGACGAGCCAGAGGGGTTTCGTGACGAAATCCTCGCCTCAAGGTACTATCGAGGAGCCAATCAATCCTATCGCTCTGGCACTGGCGGCTGGTGCCTCTTACGTGTCCCGCGGTTTCTCGGGAGATCCGAAGCATCTGACGGAACTCATCGAGAACGGGATAAAGCACAAGGGCTTTTCCCTGGTCGATGTTTTTAGCCCCTGCGTAACATGGAATAAGTTAGACACTTACGACTATTTCAGGCAGAAATGCTACAAGTTTAACGGACCTGATTACAACACTTCTAGCATGGACTTGGCGATTGCGAAGTCGAGGGAGTGGGATCCGAAGATTCCGCTTGGCCTGTTTTACGAGATCCAAAAGCCCACATACGAGGAACAGGATCCAGCGCTGAAGTTTGGAAACCCCGTCAAGGCACAGCTCGGCGTCGCGAATCCGCAGCAACTATTCCAAGAATTCATCTAGTCCCGGTTCTCAGGAAAGAAGACTTTCGCCCGTTGCGACCCAAAAAGGCTTTATAACATACGTCATAATCTTTCCCTTTGAGACCGGCGGGGTTTCACGGATTTTGGTCTTAGAAAATGGTTCACAGTTTAGAAATTATCGACCTTCACGCGGGAATTGCGGACAAGGAGATTCTGAAGGGAGTCTCACTGACTGTCAAGACAGGCGAAATTCACGCCTTCATGGGACCGAACGGATCTGGCAAGAGCACGCTTGCCTACACTCTGATGGGTCATCCGAAGTACAAGTTGATTTCCGGAGACATCAGAATCGACGGAAAGAGCATCAAGGACCTGCCTCCCAACAAGAGGGCTCTAGACGGTCTGTTTCTCGGCTTCCAGTATCCCCTTGAGATACCAGGGGTCAGCCTTTCCAATTTTCTTAGAATTTCTTACAACGCGGTGAGGAAGGACGAACCGATGCTCGTCCGCGATTTCAGGAAACTCTTAGAGGACAAGTTCGAGGTCGTCGGAATGGAGAGGAGCTTTGCCACCAGATATCTCAATGAAGGATTTTCGGGCGGAGAAAAGAAGAAAGCGGAAGTAGTGCAGCTGTCAGTTCTGAGACCCAAGTTTGCGGTTCTGGATGAAACCGACTCAGGGCTTGACATCGACGCCCTAAAGCTCGTCTCCGATGGAATAAACTCGGTCAAGAGTTCCGACATTGGAATCCTTTTGATTACTCACTACCAGAGGATTTTGCGATACGTAAAGCCCCAGTTTGTGCACGTCCTCGTAAAGGGAAAGATTGCTGTATCTGGTGGACCGGAACTGGCCAGCAAACTTGAGGAGCTGGGTTACAGCTGGATTCAGGGCGCGGACGAGGAGCCCGAGCCAATCCCGATGGCGTAAGCTCCAAAATTACGAACTTGTTCGTCGTACGCGATGAAAACTTAAATCGCAAATTCGTCTATTGACATTTCCCCATGGCTGTAATAGGGACTCATCCCATTGTAACTATCCTGATTCTGTTCGTTCTATTCTTTTCGGTCTTTTTCCTGCTAATTTACGGCAGTCTTCAGTTTCTTGAAAGAAGGAAAGCCCCAAAGAGCAAGATTCAGAATCAAGCGGCTATTCCTGTTCAAGCTGGAACTCAGAATACTCAATCAAAATCCTGCGCGAGATGCGGGACGAGTATGCCACGTTTTGCTGGCTACTGCCCCGAGTGCGGAACACCTCAAATTCCTGCTCAATAATGATAATCTCATTAGCTTCCGAAGGAAGCAACTTTTCAGAACTTTTCAACTCAAGCCTATTCTATCGCAGATTTTACAAGGACGATGAAAGAGCAAGCTAACTGTTTGTCGAAAAGGTTGATCGTAACTTGTATGGATAGACGCCTAGTGGAGAAGCTGAAGGAATTCGACAATGTAGAAACCGTCATCATTTCTAACGCCGGCGCGAACGTGTTCGGATTGAAAAACACAATTGACAGATTGTTGCTTGAGAATAATTTTGCAGAAATTAGAATTATCACTCATGACAATTGCGGGGCAATGAAACTGGTCACCGATCATTTATTTGAAATGAAAAGAGTCGCCCCAAACATCTACGTCCATCTTGTAAGGCAATTTGAAAATAGAGTACAGACTGCCGTCGAGCTCGACTCTGTAAATGAGAAACTCGAGAAGGAAAGGATGGAGGGGATGGCCAAAGGAACGAAGGTTTACTCTGAAATGCTCAAACTGCGCACTCTTGGGATACTCCCAATGATGATGGAGCAGCGGAAAGCAGGGTATTACCTGATCGTTTCGAAGCCCGTCTTCGGTGGCTACAAATCTTTCTTTGACCGAGCCGGGACAGAACGATATTCGACCTACGCGATTTTGGGATACAGCGTTGAATTGCTCGACGACATAGAGATCGCGGTGAGCGAGCTTGGGGTGATCGAGATATTTTTCTTGATCCAGAACGAAAATGAAAGGAGAATCATGGAAAAATATAGGGATCTGGTCAAGATGCGGATCCACAGGTCAGAAATTGTTCTAGGAATAAGCATCAAAACTACCATCATTGAAAATTTCTCGAAGGGTGAATGAACATTCACGAGGAGAAAAAATGACTTCACCGAGATGATCTAATAAAAGAGAGATTCTCTGCTCCGCGGTAGTACTTCTCCGTGGCCAGTTTTCGACTGATGAAATCGTCTTTTTCCGCCAGAGGGTCTGTTCTTTCTCGACAAACATTACAGATACCGTAATCACGACAAGGATAACATTTCCTAGATTCCAGTAAAAGAAATTTAGAATTACTCCCTGAAAAAATGGGGCTTGATGGACGATATCAAACACACTTCCCAGGAGCGAGAAGTTCAAAAAAACTTCTGCGAAAATATATACGAAAAGGATTGAGAGCAAAACTCGACTTGCTTTCAACTACTAACTTATCCCGCGCATTCTCCGGAATTAGACATCAGGAAAGAATTGTTTTCTACCGGATTCGATCGGGAATGAAATATTGATGTGGTCAGGGATCGAAAATTGGTACTCTCGTTGCGCTAGGAGATTTTGCTCAGCGCCTTTTCAAACTCTTCGATCGAATATGCGTGGAGGGTTTCACCGACGACGTTCCCTAACGAAGCCGTTCCTGCGGCAAATGTAAGAGCCAACTCCTCGCTTCCCTCTACAAATGCGACTAGATCATACTGCCCTGTAGTATACACGACTCGCAAGACTTTGCCTCCCATTTTTTCAATCGCGGCAGAGGCTTCGCGGACGCGCTTTGGAGAATCCTTGATCGTCTTTCTTCCTTGCTCGGTGAATTTGAAGAGGGTTACATATAACGGCATGAAGAGTTTCTCGATCGGCTATCTATTAGGTTTTACGAATTTTTCCGATCAGTGTTCTATCAAAGAATCATTTCGCTCTCCCACATGATTGAAGGATCTATGAGTTCCTCTTTTATTTCCATCTTCCTGTAGTAGGCTTCCAGTGGAGTTTCAGCTCTCTCCAGATCAAGGGCTCCGTGGGGCTTGATGCAGTTGTACCAGCGTACGCACTCCTCAATCGGAGAGAATCCCTTCGCGAGTCCTCTTTCAACCGTATCAAAGAGCTTCTCCAATTTTCCATTGGTTTGGGGATGTCTCACTCTTGAAAGAATATGTTTGATGTGATTCCTCATCAGATAGAGCTCGAATTCAGTGAGACCTTTCGTTTTTGTTTCAGCTTCGACCGCATAGAAGGATGTACCTCTGTCTGAGAGGATTGATGCTGGTCTGCCATGTTCCCTGATCGCTTCCTTCAGGACGCTCACTGCATTTTCAGACGACGGAGAGTCAAACACGCCATAACCCAGGATGTACCTCGATGCGTCATCCTCGTAGATTACCAGCCACTTGCCCCTGTATACTGACGATTTCATCTCGTGCCAATCGACGTGCCACAACGAATTGGAATGCTCCCTTTCATATCTGATCCACTTGCGCTTGAAGCGCGTCCTTGCTGTATTGTACAACAATCCTTCCTCCTTCAATACGCTATAGACTCGCATGTGGTTTGTTTCATCGATGCCGTAATCTCTCTTGAGGATTGAAACGAGGTAGCAGGCTCCGACGCCAAACTTCCTTGAAGCTTCGATGATCGCATTCCTCTCCTCAATTGGGATCTCGATTCTTTTTCTGCCTGCCTTCTTGAGAGATGGTATCTCTCCGGATTCCCTGTATTGGGCATAAAGCTGCTCCACTCTTCTCACGGTGATGTTCTGGGTTGATGCGATATCCCTGGCTGCAAGGCCGCTCTCTCTAGCCTTGACCACCCACACCACCTTTTCCTCTGAAAGCTTTCTTGACCCATAGCCATGCTTCTTCCAGATGCTCCTCCAATAGTCCCCCAGCCTAACCTTGTTGACTATGGAGCGAAATAATTGTTTGATAAGAGAAATTTTTCCGATCAGGGACAACTGTTAGACCAATTCCCAATGAACAAATTTCTATGGCAGGAATTATTTTGTTATACTGCCCATCGACTTATTGCAAAAATAAGATCGTGTTTGACCCACTCACGGTAGAATATTCAAGCGCCTATGTCTCTCGGTTGCGAAACGGGGGCCTATTTCTTTCGGAGAAGCTATCAGTAATTTCTTATAAGAATGCTAATGCAATGGATTGGCCTAAAGGAGTATTCAATCACCAACGGGCCCTCTTGGAGATATGAGTCGCTTAAACGCCTTTTGACAACATTTCTTCCTAATTCTACATAGACAAGAAATAAGAAGCTCCTTCCAAGGTCTAGCCTTGATGTATTGATGTACATCCCGCCTAAACGAAAACGTATCCTTTTTCCAGCATTAATAATGTGTTTTATTCTGGCTATCCTTTTGTTAAATCTCTCATTCCCATCATTTGCGCAGTCGACCAAGGCTCACAGCCATCCGATCATTCGTACTCATAGCACTTCCAGTGAAACTCCGCTCGGAATCCGTAATACGGTCGAAAGCACGAACTGGGCCGGCTATGCTGTTGTCGGTTCAGATGTCTCTGATGTCGTCGGCACGTGGATTCAGCCAGCCGTTACCTGTTCATCACAAACTGCCTATGTCGCAACATGGGTCGGTATCGATGGCTACTCTTCCGACACAGTTGAACAGACCGGAACGCTCGCGTACTGCAGCGGCGGCAGTGCGTACTATTATGCTTGGTACGAATTCTATCCCAATCCAATGTATGAGATAGGATCTGTCACGGTAACGCCAGGTCAAGTCTTCTACGCACAAGTCTCTAAATCGGGAAATACCTACACAACGACTCTTACTAACGAGAATACAGGTGCATCATCCTCAACAGGCGCGAACCTTCCTTCGGCGTCAGACAGCTCTGCTGAATGGATCGTGGAAGCTCCCTCATCCTCCGGTGGCGTCCTACCTCTCGCTAACTTTGGGGTAGCATACCTTGGGCAGGATTATACACACAGCTCATCTAGTTCGGGTTATGCAACCGTAGACGGTGCAAGTGGCGTCATCTCTAAATTTGGGGCGGCCGTGAACCAGATCAACATGGTCAATTCAAACAACAATGTAATTTCTCTTACTTCAGCTCTCACTGGTGATGGCACCTCGTTCACAAATACCTATGAATCAGGGACATCCACCACCACGACTACTCACTCTTCGACCACAACAAGCCCCTCGACTACTACGACCGCTACAAGTACGACAACCATAACCAGTACGACTACCTCAACCTCCACTCATCAGTTGGTCGTTACGGTCTCGACAAACCAACAGACCTACAGACCTAGTGAAGAAGCTCTGATATCCGTAACTGTATCTTACGACGGTAGTGGAGTTGCAGCATCGGTCACAGCAGTCGTAACTCTGCCCAACGGACAACAAGCTACAGGACATGTCAACACTGGCTCAAATGGCGAAGCCGTCTTCAGCTACGTTATTCCAAGAGTTGCTGGAACATATCACGTTCAGATAACGGCCTCGGCGTCAGGTTATACTACCGGAATCGGGACAACTTCCTTCACCGTAACTTAGGGACATTTTTAGTTCCCCTCCCTTCTTTTTTGTTAAAATTTTTCTTTTTGCTTCCTTCCCTGCTATAGAGCAGTACTAGTCAGGGATAAACTCAATTCGAAAAACAGGATATCAAATAACGCTCCGAGTAAGAATATTCCGTGTCATAGATGTACCGTATTGATGAGGAAATTCGTCTGTCCCAAACCGCTCTAAAACACCTTGCGGACAATTCTGCTTTTCATTTAGGCGCGGGCCTGGATTTTGAAAAAAGTAGACTCGGCGGTGATCACGAATTGAACATTATTCGTGGTTTTTGATACAGATGATTTCGGATTCGAGGGCTCAGATACAGATTAGGGCATACATCGTAGTCCGATATAGCTCGAGTATTCGAATCAATAATCTATCGACATGGTTCCCCCGTACTGATGGCGTTCCCAGGTCGTTTTTTGATCCAAAAGCTGTATGATAGGGATCGCTAACGAATTTTCTGTTCAACAATTTGAACATGCTAGTCATTTGCCTAAACGTGCTGTTCAAGAACGCTGTTTCTAATATCATCATCGGAAATCATGGGGGTCAAGTGAACGCAGTAACATGAATATGAAAAACAAAGTACTTGTATCTGGCGTCTTAGCAGCGGTAATCGCTGTGGCGCTGATAGGTGCAGCAGTATTCACGCCGGGACTGGTGAATGGGAGTTCATCTTCTGGTACGACGATAAGTACCAGCAGTTCCAGCGCGAGCCCGTCAAGTCAAAGCACAAACACGCCAAATCAAAGCGGATCTGGGACTCTTGCGGTCCTGATGACGGACCCACCAACAGTGCCGGATGGCGTAACAGCAGTCTACATCAACTACAGCAGCATGGAAGTCCACTTCAGCCAAGCAGGAAATCAGACTGGTTGGACAGATCTCCAAACATCAGGCGAAATTGACCTCATGAGCATAGTCAATGAGAGCCAGACGATCGCCTCTGCAAACATATCTTCCGGGAATTTCAACGGACTGAGATTCAACGTGACCTCAGCTGTTGTCACTTTCCAGGGAACTAACTACACTGCAGATCTCGTCTACCAAGATCACACCCTCTACGTTTGGATCCCAGGAGGAATAATTGTCTCAGACGGACAGACGACCGGAGCTATGATTGACATGACTCCAACAGTCCTTCTATTGGGAAACACTACTGACCCAACATTTGCCTTCATCCCAGCAGCCAACGGATACACTCTTGCAGCAAACTCAATAGCAAATCATCCGCGCGTAGGCGATAGAAACGACCTCAAGAGCAACATAGCGGTTGCAACATGGTACACGACAAAATTCGAGATCACTTCGGCCAGCTTGAACCAGGGCTCTCTGAGTGTAACGGTACAAAACACCGGAAACGCGACAATCGTCTTCCGAATGATCGCTCTAACTTCGACCTCTACTAAGAGCGGCGGTTGGGTACCTAGTTCCGCAATCGGGCCGATCTCGAGGAATTCAGAGTTCTTCATTGCGGCGTCGAACGGAAGCCTCCTTGCGCTGTCAGCTTCGAGCAAGCAAGGAGCTTACCAGACACTGGCACTCTCTGGATTCACATTGGCACCAGGATCTAGCGAAACATTCACGTACAACGGGCAAATTACCATGGGAGCTTTCCGGCTATACCAAGGACAGACACCGATTCAGGGAATACTTTCGGGACAGAAATACATCGTCACAGTTCTCGGTAGCGGAAGGGACGCGCAGACTGCACTAACAGCTGGTGGATCGTTGACTATCTCGAGTACAAGCGGCGAAGTAATCTCCACAACCTCTGCGACTAACACGGCAACATCGACTTCGATCAGTGAAACGAGCTCTACAACAACCACTAGTCAGACGACCACTACCGTGACATCAACTACGACTTCAAGCGATGCAACGACGACAACTGCAACATCGTCAGAAACAAGCACCTCTGGAGCCTAGGTAACAGAACTTAATCGGAGTTGGGTGAATGGCCTCGACTCCATCCATCTTTTCTTCTTTTTTTCTCACTCAATAATCTTGGCAAGAGCTATTGACCAAGAGTCAAATATCTAGGTCACGATGTTCTTCTCTTCCAATTCGATTGGGTATTGAATACTGCTTGAATTGGAAAAAGCGACCCTAGACCCACTTAATTTGAAGCAACGTATTTGATAGTGAAACTGGAACCCCTACCCGTTGGTGAAGTCACCGAAGCAAGTGTGTCGGTCGTCTTGATAAGAAAGAACTCGAAAAATTTGTTGATGTACCTCTCCGAACAAGGCGTGATCATGGCCGCAATCTTTCAACGCTCAAAGTCCTCCTCACATCTAACCGATCAAATTAGAGCATACTTTCGACCAAAATGATGTTAATCGCATTTCATCCCTGACCGGCTTTTACTCCCGACCGGATAGTACTTCATGCCTGAACGGTTCTGATCCCTGAAAGGATAGTTTGGCGAAAGAGCTTTTGTGGCTCCATGAGGTGTAAGAAATTCCAACATGAAGTACTTCGCAGTTACAAGGGAACATGGTTCGGCGTGGAATGAGTCACTACCAATGAACGAGCAGAAGCAATTTACTCAACACTCTGATTACATGGGAACTCTTTGGGCAAAGGTTTTGTAATTCTAGGAGGCCCAATTGGCGACGGCAAAAGGATCTTACTAATTTTCAATACAGAAAACCAAAAGACCCTCGAGACATGGTTAGCTGACGATCCGTGGACTCCAATTGACGTTTTGAAAACTATTAAGATCGAACCTTGGGAAATTCTACTAGGAGACTAAGGGTTCCGATCCCTGACCGCTAAGGAGAAAGGCCAATGTTAATCATAGAGCCGAGTATATGATATTATCAAATTTAGCCAGAATTTTCGTGATATTACTAATTTCTGGAATGGGTATCCAGCTTTTCGAGAACTCCGATCAGCCTTACATCAGCCCATTCATGTTTACTCAAACAACACCTTACAGCTCGGCACTCGGTGAATACAAGACGATGACAGTACCGCTTAGATACACGGAAAATGTTTCAATCGCTGGAATTGTGATTGGTGTATTCCATAATTCGATTGGACAGACGCTTGAAGTTTCAACTTCGACAATTATCGCGGCACAAGAACAAAATGTAACTTCATATCTGGTCATAACCTTGGCGTATGGAAACTACAGCGTCAATGTTTTCGTATGGTCAGTGAGTGGAACTTCTTTATCTGGCGAAGAGAGCATTTTCATTACCTGCTAAAGGGAAGACCCATCGACTTTACACACCTTCAAAATTGACCTCGACCCCGCGAAGATTATACAGAACCTCGCGTCAGGTTCTGTAACGTTCACGGCTGATCAAGCATAAACTTCTCCTTGTAACAAATCGGCAGATAATTAATGATCAGGACTGTCGTTTATCTCCCTTGAAAATCCACTGAACACCATATTTGTCATAAAACTGTCCATACGTTCCAAATGGCAAATCATGCAATTCTTGAAACCTTTCCTTTTCTGCTCCTACTGCCAGCTTATCAAACACTGCTTTCAGCTCGTCATACGCTCCGCCAACAACAAAGATCGCATAAGTGTTGCCCTGCTTAGGCAGAAATGCGGGAGATGCCATCCAATCTGTTGCAGAAATTTCAATTGCTCCACTTTTGAGATGAGCGTTAATCATTCTCTCATGCTTTTCTTTTGGGAATTGATCTTTCATGGGAGTGTCTCCAAGTTTTGTCAGGGTTAATTCTCCGCCAAGACATTCGTGGTAAAATGTCATTGCTTCAGCACAGTTGCCGTCAAATAAAAGAAAGGGCGTAGTTTGCAACATATTTTTCAGCTCACTCTCCTTACCTGCCCACCTAAGACGTTACAGAACCTCGCGTCACAAGGCTTATTAGATATAACATACGTCATATATCCGATCGGGTATGACTACGCAAGTTTTCAATGAAGATTACAGCAAGTACGACTTCAGGGATCCCGAGGATCTGGTATTCAAGTCCAAGAGAGGTCTGACGCGAGCAACCGTCGAAGAAATCTCGAAGATGAAGAACGAGCCAGAGTGGATGAAGAACATCCGCCTGAAAGCTTACGATTATTTCATGGATCGTCCAATGCCTAGTTGGGGCGGCGATCTTTCGAAGATCGACTTTGACAACATTTTCTACTACTCGAAACCGACTGAAAAGATGGGGACCGACTGGAAGGATGTCCCGGAAAACATCAGGAAGACCTTCGACAAGCTGGGCATTCCCGAAGCCGAGCGCAAGTTCCTCGGGGGAGTCGGAGCGCAGTACGAGTCTGAAGTTGTCTACCACTCTCTGAGGGAAGACCTTGGGAAAAAGGGCGTCATATTCCTTGACACGGACTCTGCCCTGAAAGAATATCCGGATGTCATGAAGCGATATTTTGGAACGATCATTCCGCCAAACGACAACAAATTTGCAGCACTGAACACTGCAGTCTGGAGCGGTGGCAGTTTCGTCCACATTCCGGCTGGCGTGAAAGTAGACGTTCCTTTACAGGCATACTTTAGAATCAACGGCAAAAACATTGGACAGTTTGAAAGGACTCTGATCATTGCAGAGCCCGGATCAGAGGTCCACTATATCGAAGGATGCACCGCGCCAATCTACTCATCTGAGTCGTTGCACTCGGCCGTCGTCGAGATTATCGCGAAAAAGGGTGCAAAGGTGAGGTATACCACAATCCAGAACTGGTCGAAGGACGTTTACAACCTCGTCACCAAGAGGGCGTATGCGTACGAGGACGCGACCGTCGAATGGGTCGACGGAAACCTGGGCAGTCGGTTGACGATGAAGTATCCGTCCATCTACCTCGTCGGACCGAGAGCAAAGGGCGAGGTCTTGTCGATTGCGTTTTCTGGAGCGGGTCAGCACCAGGATGCCGGAGCAAAGATTTACCACCGCGCTCCCTACACGACGTCGAGGATCACGAGCAAGTCTGTCAGCAAGGACGGCGGTCAGACCACCTACCGGGGGATGCTCCACGTGGACAAGGGATTGCCGGGAGTAAAGTCAAGCGTCAGGTGTGACGCGCTGTTGCTCGATGAGAAGTCCAGGACCGATACCTATCCATACAACGAGATCGAGGAGCAATCTGCGAATACGACCCACGAAGCAACCGTCGGGAAGATCAGCGAGGAAGCAATGTTCTACCTCATGAGCCGAGGACTGAACGAGTCCGATGCGCTGAGCATGATAGTCATGGGCTTTCTCGAACCATTCACCAAAGAACTTCCGATGGAATACGCCGTAGAGTTAAACAGACTCATCCAGTTAGAAATGATTGGATCTGTCGGCTAGATCTGAGATACAAATCAGCCCATCCAATAGGTGGGTCCGATTTTTTTTCGTGAGGCGCTTGATTAGGTGGAACAAGAAGTTCAGAGTTTCGAGGAAGAGTTTGTCGAGAAACTTTCAAGCTCTCTCAACGAACCATCGTGGCTCAGGGAATTTCGTCTAGAATCTCTGAGGCAGTTCAAGGTTCTTCCTGAAGAAAAATCAAATCTCTACACAAAGTACGCGCTAAATCTCAACGTAAATTTCGCCAACAGCGCGGTTTCAGGACAAGCAGTTGCGGATCCGAGCTCCGCACCTATCACCGAGATCGCTTCTGGAATGGAGTCCGGACAGTATTACGTCAGTACCCAGACGGAAACGATCGCATCGAAGAACGTTAAGGACCTCCAGTCCAAGGGAGTGATATTCTGCGACTATCACGAAGCGCTAGAAAAGCACGAGGAGATTCTGAAAAAAATATTCTCCGACAAGGCGATTAAACCTTCGGACGACAAGTACGGTGCATTGAATTCTGCTCTTTTCTCAGGGGCCTGGCTGCTATACATTCCCAAGAATGTTCATCTTCAGGAACCTCTGAGAATCAGGTTCTACCTCAATTCGCTGAAACCCTACTTCAATCAGACCTGGGTATATGCCGAGCCCAACACGGAGTTGTCGCTTCTCACAGAAAGTTACGGAGCAGAAATCCCCAGCCTCGCGAGCGAGCTCGTCGAGGCTTACGTGAAAGACTCGTCAATCGTCAGTTACTCCAACATTCAGGATTATTCACAACAGACGACAGTTCTGACCAACAGCAAAGCTATCTGCGAGAAGGACGCCCAGATCAGGTGGACGCTCGGCTACTTTGGTGGTAAGTTCCACAGATCCAGGTCCGAAAGCATCTTTCTCAAAGACGGCGCAGGGGCTGAGGATGTCGAAGTCGTCCTGGGAAATAATTCTCAGAAATTCGATCTGGTTTCTGATCTATCTCATATTGGACAGCACACCAAAGGGCGAATCCTTTCCAACAACGTGCTAATGGACAAGTCGGAATCCATCTTCAAGGGGATGATCAGGATAGGAAAACTGGCAAAGAATTCGAGCGCCTATCTTGCGGGACATGCAATTCTGCTCAGCCCTGATGCGCGATCGGATGCTATACCCGGTCTAGAGATTCTCACGAACGACGTCAAGGCGACTCACTCCGCTTCCGTCTCCCAGATAGACGAAGAGCAGATCTTCTACATGATGTCCAGAGGGCTGTCGGAGGATGAATCGAAGAAATTTATCGTCATGGGATTTCTGGAACCTGCAATTTCAAGAATTAACTCTGAAGAGTTGCGGGACACGATGCGCGATCTCGTGGAATCAAAATGGTACAGACAAACCGGTTTGATCAAGAGAAAGAAAAGGGAAGTTCTCTTCGAAGAGGAAAACAGAGACCAGCAGGCGAAGAAAGACATCTTCGAAGGTCACTACAAGTACCGCTAGTATCCGGCATTCTATTTCCGAATGAAAAAAGCAGAAATAGATCGTTCGACCATAAGAATACCGAAGAAAAAAGAAGTCAAAAATATGCTTGAGGTTGAAGGGGCTCCCAAGCTCGATTTAGTGAAGATTCGAAACGACTTTCCCATTTTGAAACGGCGAGTCCACGGCAAGAGACTCGTTTACCTCGACAACGCTGCCACGACTCAAAAACCCCAGCAGGTAATCGACGTTATTTCTGAATATTATACCAACATGAATGCGAACATCCACAGGTCCGTGCACATCCTCGGGGAAGAAGCCACAGAAGCATTCGAATCCTCCCGGGACAAGGTCAGAGTGTTTGTAAACGCGAAGTCGCGTGAAGAGATCATTTTTACAAAGAACGCTACAGAAGCGCTGAATCTTGTTGCGAAGTGCACTTTTGACAGGTATGTAAAACCGGGCGACAAGATCGTCGTTACCGAGATGGAGCACCACAGCAACTTTGTTCCCTGGCAGCAGCTGGCGAAGCATAAAGGAGTTCAACTTGAAATCGCAAATGTTACCGACGATGGCGAGATTGACGAATCAGACCTCGAATCGAAACTTCGCGGCGCGAAGATCTTTGCGTTCACGCACATGTCGAACGTTCTCGGGACGATAAACGATGCTAAGAAACTGACAAAGATGGCTCATGATCAGGGCAGCATTGCAGTCGTTGATGGCGCGCAGTCCGTTCCGCATATGTCGATTGATGTCCAGGATCTCGATTGCGATTTCTTTGCGTTTTCCGCTCACAAGATGCTGGGCCCGACGGGGGTCGGCTGCCTATACGGAAAGAAGCAGTTGCTCGAAGAAATACCACCATTTCTTCTGGGCGGGGACATGATTCGCGAAGTTCACAGAACTGAGACGAAGTGGAACGAACTACCGTGGAAATTCGAGGCGGGTACTTCGAACATCGCCGACGTCATCGGCTTCGGTTCTGCAATTGACTATTTGCAAGAACTAGGAATGAAAAATGTCGCCTCTCATGAGTTGCAAATCACGAAAGCAACGCTTGAAGAAATTTCTCGGATAAAGGGGATTCAAATTTACGGTCCGATGAATGCGATGAAGAGAGGCGCCGTTATTTCGTTCAACGTGGGGAAGATCCACGCGCATGATGTGGCTTCAATTCTTGACGCCGAGGGGGTTGCAATCCGTTCGGGACACCACTGCGCCCAGATAATGATGGAGAAGCTCGGGGTGCCGGCAACTTCTAGAGCAAGCTTTTACTTGTACAACGGTTACGATGATATTGAGGCCTTGATTAAAGCCCTGAAAAAGGTTGAAGAGGTTTTGTCCTAATGAGTTCAGACATCTACAAGGAAATCATACTCGACTATTACAAGAATCCGAGAAACAGGGGAACGATTGAATCTCCCGACGCGAAATCAAGGGACTCCAATCCTCTTTGCGGCGACGTCATCGAGATGCAGTTGAAATTCTCCGACGGCAAAGTCTCCGACATTAAATTCAACGGCGATGGTTGCGCCATCTCACAGGCCTCGGCTTCCATGCTCACGGAACTAGTCATGGGCAAGTCAATCGAAGATGTCCGCAAAATCGACAAAACGGTTCTACTCGACAACCTCGGATCGCCTAACCTTGGCGCAGTGAGGATAAAATGTGCCCTGCTGCCGCTAAAGGTGATGAAATCTGCGGTTTACGAGTACCTCGGCGAGAAGATGGGTGCCGAGGAAGTTTCAGCCAGTTCGTAGATGCCAGATTAGCTCTGAGGAGCCGGTACGGAGGGTGAAGAGTTGACTCTTCTGTTGATCTCCTCCGCCATGAAGTGTCCCGTCATTGAGACTTTGACTTCCTTCACGCCATCGAGCGTAAGCAATCTTTTCTTGATGTCCTGAGCTATCTCAAGGGCGAACATTGGGGGACAAAAGGGTGCAGTAAGGTGGAACCCGACGGTAACGGTGCCAGTCTTTTCGTCAATTCCAATCTCATCCACCAGGTCCATCTCGGTAATCGCAACTCCGACCTCCGGATCCACGACTTGAGCGAGCTGTTTGATAATCTCAGTTCTTTCTACCATGTTATTCGGCCTTTAGACAATGAGTTAACTCCTACCTTAAAACTTTGATCTATGAGATCTGGGATGGATAGGCCGATTCGGGCTCTCGACGCCGCATTTCGATGAACGTTTCCGTATGGTTGACCCCGTTGATTTTGCCCATCTTCGCGGAAACCATAGAGTGGAGGTCTTCCAGCGACTTTGCCTTTACCCTGACCAGCAAATCGAACCGCCCGGTAACTTCGTAAACATCTCGAATTCCCTCCATCCTGAGCATCTCTTCGAGAATTTGTTCGCGAACTTTGGAGTCGATATTGAGTCCAATTATCGCAGAGACGTTGTAACCGAGAACTTCGTCGTTGACTTCAATCGTGAACCTCTTTATCAGCTCCCGTTTCGTCAGTCGTTTGATCCTGCTGTAAACCACAGAAGGATTCACGTTAATTTTCTTCGAGAGCTTTGGAACGCTGATATTCGCATCTTTCTGAAGCTCCGCCAGAATCTTTAGATCGATAGCGTCAATTTTCGTCAAGCGAAGAAAGATCCGATTAGTTTGTCCACGAATCTCTGCCAATTATATATAATTTCTCAAAACATTTGACGGAAATTAGTAAAGAATTCCGATTTCTACGATTGGAAGAGCAATTATCGTGAGAAAGCATGACGCAGTACCGGATATTAAAATTAAGGTTTTTATGCACGATTAAACGCAAGCTTCTTCCTTACTAATGTCGCAGGAATTCAAATACATCGTCAGGATTGCTGGCCGTGACTTGGATGGAACCAAGAAGCTAATCCCGGCGATTGCCGAAATAAAGGGTGTGGGTGACAGTTATGCTAATGCAATGGTAATGTCCCTGAAGTTGGATTCACGGACGAGGCTGGGTATGCTCAGCGACAGACAGCTTCAACAAATCGAGGCTGCCCTAAAGGATCCGAACTCTCTGAACCTTCCCGCCTGGTTGCTAGACAGAAGAAAGGATATCGACTCGGGTTCTAATCTTCACAGGATCGGGAGCGATCTTGACTTCATGATAAAGGGCGATCTCGACAGAGAGAAAAACATGTTCTCCTGGAGGGGAATAAGGCACAGTCTGGGACTGAAGGTCCGCGGTCAGAGGACCAGGACGACTGGTCGGAAGGGAAGAACCGTCGGTGTAAAGAAGTCCTCGCTGCAGGCAGCTCAAGCGGCCCAACAGGCAGCCGCGAACGCGGAGAAGAAGTGAGATGGGAGATCCAAAAAAGTCGAGAAGACAGTACTCATCGCCTAGAAATCCGTGGCGCAGCGACCAGCTTTCGCAGGAACTGTTTTTGCTCGGAACTTATGGGCTGCGAAACAAGAAAGAACTCTGGCGCGCCCAGACAAAGCTTTCGAATTACAGAAAGCAGGCGCGCCATCTTTTGGCGGCATCGTCGGATGTCCGCGGCAGAGAAGAACCGAAACTTCTAACCCACTTGGGACGACTTGGATTGATACAGTCCGGTCAAGATACTCTTGACGATGTTCTATCTTTAACCGTAGAGAACGTTCTGGAGAGGAGATTGCAGACGCTAGTTTGGAAGAGGGGCCTCGCAAAATCTCCTTACCAGGCGAGGCAACTAATTTCTCACGGGCACATTGCCCTAAATCAGCGAAAGATGACTATTCCTTCTTACCTCGTTTCTCCAACGGAGGAAGGCTCAATGAGCTACAGTCCTGGCTCGACATTCTCAAGAATGGCACAAGCGGCTGCGGCGGGCGCTCAGGAAGCAGCTGAAATGAGAACTGAAGAAGCTCCGCCAACGGAAGCAGCGCAGTAATTTGGTGTAATTAGAGATGGAATCAGCACAGCCACAGCAAGCACAAGAAAGGTGGGCGGTAGTCCACATTTACAGCAGCTACAATAACACGATCGTTCACATGACCGACCTTACTGGCGCGGAGACGATTTCGTTCAGCTCCGGGGGGCGTCATGTGAAGGCAGATCGTTTCGAATCGTCTCCATATGCAGCAATGAAGAGCGCATCAGCGGCTGCGGAAGTTGCAAGGACAAAAGGCATTACATCCGTCCATATCAAAGTAAGGGCGGTTGGTGGAACTGGTCCCAGGACTCCGGGACCTGGAGCTCAGGCAGCGATCAGGGCAATCGCGCGCAGCGGGTTCAAAGTGGGAAGGATCGAAGATGTCACGCCCATTCCACATGATACCACGCGACGTGCCGGCGGTAGAAGAGGAAGAAGAGCTTAGTCTCTCTTTCCTTTCATTTTCTTTTTTCTAGGAACTTTTTTCTTCTGAAGAATTTTTCAGAAAAATTTTCTAGCGACTCAATCAACGTTTAAATAAACTTCACAAAAGCTGAACCCTTCGAAAGCAAGATGGCTGGCGCCTTTACGCTAATCTTGCTAACTGCAGGATTTGGGCTTGTATTTGCTTTACCGGTTATCCTAGTCCCGTACCTATTCGCGCCTCGAAATCCAACGCCAATGAAACGCGCGACGTTCGAAGCTGGCCAGGTTCCAAAGGGTGATGCGAGAGCTCACTTGATGATGCAGTATTATCCATATTTGCTAATTTTCGTCGTCATGGACGTTGTTTCAATTTTCCTTTTTGCGTGGGCGACAACGACGATTACTTTCATATCGACCGATACCGCGCTCGTTATCGGGCTGTTCCTCGGCGTGATCTTTATACCGCTTGGATTTGGGCTGTTTCTAGCGAGGATGAAAGATCTTTGGTAGCAGAACAGGTCGAGGTCAAGAAGGGGCCTGCAGCTGCGAGAGATGGCCCTGGACTGAGCGTACTTGTCGGAAAGGCTAAGGAGATAATTCAGCAGGCGCTAACGGATCCGGTCACCTACCTTGCAAACTGGGGCCGAGTTTATTCGCTGTGGCCCGTTCATCTCGAAACAGCCTGTTGCAGCATTGAATTTGGCGCCGTTTCTGGTCCTCGTTTCGACGCTGAAAGATATGGAATTTTGGAAGCCTTCGGGTCACTGAGACAGTGCGATCTCGTGGTTGTGCACGGAACCGTAACGCGCAAGATGGCCCCGCGGCTGCGCTGGATTTACGACCAGATGCCGGAACCAAAGTACTGCATCGCGATGGGCGCTTGCTCGATAACTGGTGGGGTTTATTTTGATTCGTACAACGTTCTTCCGGGCGTAGATCAGGTTGTCCCGGTTGACGTGTACGTGCCGGGATGCCCTCCCAGACCCGAAGAACTCATCGACGCGTTTGTTCTGTTGCAGGACAAGATAAGAAAGCAGAGTATTCGATAGGAATCCAGTAAGCCATGTCTGCTGCGCCCGTCAAAGTTGAGCTGCCTGCTGAGGAAAAAGTAATCCTAGATTCTTTGACGAAGCTCGGGGACAAGGCTAAGGTCGCCTTTTCGAAACCAAACAGGATCAAGATTTCCGTTTCCGCTGATAATCTGGTCGAAGTCGGCAAATTTGTGAGGGATGAACTTCATTTCGACCAATGCGCGAATGTTACCGGGACGGATTTTCCGAAGGATAAACAACTTGAAATCACATACCACTTCAATTCAATCGACGGCGCCGGCCTCCGAAGAGTAATTCTCGCCGTAGCATGTCGCGTCTCCACATCGGCTCCAGAACTACCATCGCTGATCGAGATTTTTCCGAGCGTAAATTATCACGAGAGGGAGACGACCGAGATGCTCGGCTGCGTCTTCAAGGGGCATCCAAACTTGACGCGATTGCTCCTCCCGGAGGACTGGAATGACATCCCCCCGATGCTGAAAGCCTACAGATTGCCCGGACGACTGGAGAGCGAGTAGTTCCGGTGTCGATTCCCGTGGGTTCCGGAATGCTGACCCAGGCTATCGATGATGATAAGCTGACCGTGAGTATCGGCCCCCAGCATCCTGGAGCGGGTCACTTCCGATTTACAATTACCGTCGAGGGAGACGAGATCGTGGACGCAGTCCCGGATCCCGGATACGTCCACAGGGGAGCGGAAAAACAAACCGAGTACAGGTCTTATCTCCAGAGCATTCCGATGCTAGAGCGCTCGTCGCTGACCGATGTCACGAATATCATAATGCCCTTTTCGATGGCGGCTGAAGAACTGATGGGCATCGAAATTCCTCCGAGGGCAAAATATCTCCGGATGATAATGGGGGAGAACCAGAGGATAATCAGCCATCTGTACTGGATGGCTATTCAGGGAATTTTCTTAGGGCATTCAACCTCATTCATGTGGCCTATGGGCGACAGGGACATCTTCATAGACCTTGGCCAGATGATCGGGGGAGCAAGAATCACTTACTCATACGCCATCCCCGGAGGAGTTCGAAACGACATGCCCGATGATTTCAAAGACCGAGCGATCAAAGTCTTCGATTATTTTGAAAAGCGCCTCATCGATTACGAGAGGATCTTCTTCCAGAATCCGCTCTTTCTGAAAAGGACGCAGGGCGTCGGAGTTCTGCCGAGGAGCGAGGCAATCAGTCTCGGAGTCGTGGGACAGGTCCTTCGAGCATCAGGCGTAAAGTCAGATGTCAGAATAGATGAACCATACAATTACTACAAGGATGTCGATTTTGAAGTTCCTACTTATGACACGTGCGACACGTGGGCTCGTTGCATGGTTCATCTGGTCGAAATGCGCCAGAGCATGCGTATCATCCGGCAGTGCCTGGACAAAATGCCGCAGGGCCCAGTTAGGGCGAAACTCTCTCCGCAGCAGCGAACAGTCGTCGGCGAAGCCTACTCCCGAGTCGAGGGGGCGAGGGGAGCGATGTCGTTTCACATCATATCCGATGGGTCGACGAAGCCCTACAGGGTGAAAATTAGCGTTCCATCCTTTAGAAATCTCATAGCACTCCCGAGATTATTGATTGGTTCGCACGTCGCGGATATGCCCGCGATTTACTGGAGCTTGGATTACTGGCCGGTTGAAGCGGACAGGTAGAGATAGAAGTTGGCGGCTATCACAAATTTCGAGGACTTTGTCAAAAGAGTTCTGACCATCGTCTTCTGGCTTCTAATCATTCTGCCGATGATTATCTTGCCGGTCTTCTACATCTTTTACGTCCTCCCGGTCGAGATTAGTTGCAATTTTGCAATGCTGACCTGCAGTCAGCACATCAATTGGTCCCTTGCGCTGTACATGTTTGACCCAACTAAGATGAACCCTCTTGATCCCAATTCGTACATCAGCCAGCTCGGTCTGGGTGCTAATTCTGTACTTTTCAAAATCAGCACATTTCCAGGGCTTACATTCGCGGCTTTGCTCTCCTCGATGGTAATCTGGTACGAGAGAAAATTGCTCGCGAAAATGCAGTACAGGATTGGTCCTCTCTACGCCGGAAGAATTGAGGGAGTTCTCCAATCGTTCGCCGATCTTTTCAAGTTGCTATTCAAGGAAATTGTGATCCCAGCAAAAGCCGATGCCCCATTTTTCCTTGCAGTGCCGTTCTCCATGATGGCGCTGTCGGGGGCTTTGCTTGCCGTAATTCCAATTTCTTCGACCAATTTCATCGCTTCCTCCCCGTATTCATTGTTGATTGCAATCGCGATCATCAACTTCTTCCCTGTTGTTACCGTGCTCGCCGGTTGGGCGAGTGCGAACAAGTTCTCATTCATCGGTGGAATTAGAGCCCTCTATCAGATGATCTCGTATGAAATTCCGCTGATTCTCTCAGTACTGGGAGTAGTGATTCTTTCGCACGGCTCTTTGGACCTCGCGTCTATTGTTAGCTCACAAGGCAAAATCTGGTTTCTTGTGCCGATGCTACTCGGAGCGGTTGTGTTTTACATCACAGCGATGGCCGAGGTCGAAAGAATTCCCTTTGATTTACCGGAAGCTGACAGCGAGCTGGTTGCTGGCTGGCTGACCGAATATACGAGCATGACCTTCGGAGTCATCAACCTCGCGATTTACATAAAGTTGTACGCGCTCTCAGCACTTTTCACTCTCCTCTTTCTGGGCGGTTGGGCTGGTCCTGGCCCAGTGCCAGGTGCGGTCTGGTTTGTGATAAAGACGCTGATTGTTATGACCGTGTTCATTCTTCCGCGCGGTTTCAGTCCTCGTATTAGAATGGACCAGCTCATCGGATTTGGTTGGCTTTGGTTGATCGGCCTGGCCTTTGTGAACATATTTATCGCCGTTCTGTTGAGGGCAAGCGGATTGTTCTAGGGTAGTTGAAAATGACCAATATTGTTTCGGGAACCTTCAAGGCGTTAATCGCCGGAGTCAAGCAGCTCCCCAAGAAAAGAATGACGATGCTCTACCCCGACGTCCAGACCCAAATGAAGGGGTACTACACATACGATCCAAAGCTCGGGGTTGCGAAAGCAGGCTACAAGGGAAGGCACATCCTCTGGCTGGACAAATGCACGGGTTGTCAGCTCTGCTCCATTGCGTGCGAAAACATCTCCCAGGCAATCGAGATGGTCAAGGTGGGTCGAGCGCAGCCGAACAACAAAAAGTCGATCTTCCCCCAAGTTGATTATGCGAAATGTGTGTTCTGCGGACTCTGTGTCGATGCCTGTCCGTTTTACGCACTAGGCATGACTGAGGACTTTAACCTCGTGTCCACTACGAAGAAAGCCTTGGTATATTCACCTGAGAGGCTAGCAATTCCTCCGAATGTGACACGCCAAAAAGTTGAATTCAAGATAGAGAACGGGGAAGCATTTCATGATTGAAGAGGATATTGCATTCGTAGTTATTTCTGCCCTAACGATCGTTTCCGCCATAATTTCGCTGGAGGCAAAGCAGGTCGTCTACGGCGTGATCGCCCTCGCGTTTTCATTCCTTGGAATAGCCGGACTGTTCATCGTCCTGGATGCAACTTTCGTGGCACTGTTTCAGATAATCGTCTACATCGGAGCCATAGCTGTCCTTATTTTGTTCACAGTCATGCTCGTGACGAGGGGCGTTGAAGAAAACCCAGAAAAGGAGGTTGTAAAGCCGATGGCTATCATTATCGCGATCGTGATTGCGGTTCTCGTGGGCGCGGTGGCTTTGTATTCAAATCTCTCGACATGGTATCCGTCAACGGGTTTCACCGAATCTTACATCGTGGCAGGGATCGGTACACTGATAACGAATCAATACGCCGTCCCGCTCGAAATACTGGCGCTCATTCTGGGTGCATCTGTCGTGGGAGCGTTGACTCTTGCGAAGGTGGAAAAGGAGTAACCGAATATGATTCCACTGCTTGACTACGTAATCGTCTCAATAATTTTGTTCGGAATTGGGATCTACGGCCTCGTATCGAAAGGAAACGCTCTGCGTCTTTTTTTCGCTATTGAAATCGTGATAAATTCCGCCAATCTGAACCTGGTTGCATTCTCTCGATACGCAGCTCCAGCCGCAAATCTCGAGGGACAGACATTTGCTTTGTTTTCGATCGCAGTTGCTGCTGCAGAGGCAGCGGTAGGACTCGGTATTATCATGGTGACGTTTCGCTTGAACAAGGAAATTGACGTGTTCAAGCTGAGAAAGCTCAAGCATTAACGATTTTTTGTAAAGAGGAAACAGATTAGCTTTGGCTTATGCGCTACTACTACAAGCGATTTTAATTCCAATTATTGCGTCTCCGCTCGCCTATTACCTCGGCAAAAAATTCGGGAGCAAGGCTGCCTGGTTCGTTTTTGCGATTCTGCTGTATTCCACTATCGCTCTAATTCTTTCGGCGCAGACAAACCCCACGGACGAGTTCTATAGCTTCTTTCCTCAAAGTCTGAACGGATCAGGTGTACTATCGAGCCTCGGCCATTTTGGACTATACCTTGATGGAGTAAGCATCCCTTTCTCCATCACGATATACATCATTTCGACCGCGGTCGCTCTCTATTCGGTCCCGTACATGAAACACCGCATCTTTGAGCAGGAAGGCATCACTCACGATGCCGAAACTCCCGATGCAGAACCGAAAGAAACTGCGAGGACAAACCAGCGCTTCGGCTTGTACTTTGGACTCTACTCGCTTTACGCCGCGGGCATGGTCGGAACGGTCCTTTCTACGAATCTGATCGAGCTCTACTTCTTTTTTGAATTCATGCTCGTTCCGTCATATTTCCTGATTGCGGAATTCGGATACGGCTCTCGCGGGCGTATCTCTCTCATGTATCTGCTATGGACTCACATCGGTGCGCTCTTGATGTTGCTCGCTTTCCTCGCGATTGGAAGCCAGACCGGCAACTTTGTCTTCTTGGGACCTGACGCTATGACCGTCGTAAATATCGCCGCAGGACTGATCCCATGGATTCTTTTCGGGCTCGTCGTCGGGCTGTTCATTAAACTCGCCGCGTTTGGTCTGCACGTCTGGTTGCCGTACGCACACGCGGAAGCTCCGACGCCAATCAGTGCCCTGCTATCTCCGGCGATGATCGGAATCGGCGCATACATACTGATCCGAATGTTTACTCTTCTTCTACCGAACGCATACGTCGAAATCGGATTAGGGCTTGCGGTCTGGGGCGTCATCACGATGTTTTACGGGGGTATCATGGCGCTGGCCCAGGACGATATCAAGAGACTGTTCGCTTACTCGAGCATCAGCCAGATGGGGTACATTATCTTCGGCCTATCGACAGCGACCCAGTTAGGCGTCGCGGGTTCGATATTCCAGTTCGTGAGCCATGGAACAGCAAAGTCGGTTCTTTTCATGGTCGCGGGATTGATTATCGTCCAGGCTGGAGGACTGAGGAGCATCAAGGGAATGGGAGGATTATCCTCGAAACTTCCAATTACAGCAGTTTGTGCGACGATAGGGTTTCTCGGCCTCTTGGGATTCCCCGAGACCAACGGTTTCCAGAGCGAGTGGCTGATCTTTGGAGGGGGCTTGCAGCTCGGCAGTCAGGCCGGCATGGTCGGCAATTTGTGGTTACTGCTTTCAATTCTTGCAGTCATTTCAACGATAATCACGGCTGGCTACGCGCTGTGGACGATGAAGCGCGTGTTCTTCGGGCAACTGCCGGAACATCTCTCAGCAGTCAAGGAAGGATCGGCGTACATGCTGGGTCCGATAATCTTCCTCGCTGCCATTACAGTACTACTGGGCGTCGTTCCAGGAATAGTCGACAACCCGCTCTTCGCGACCATAACTCATCTCTTATCACTGAGGTAATCTTAGAAAATGACGAGCTGGTACTTCGACCTAATTCCAAACCTCATCTGGATAGTGCCGATTGCCGGAGGAGGCCTGAGCGTACTCGCGGCGGCTGGCGGAGGTAGGTTCAGAAACGGGGTCGCGGTCGCAATCGCCTTTATCACTTCACTGCTCTCTACCTCTCTCCTGATTCTTGGCGACTACACGCCTTACACTCTTACCGGGAAGATTCTCGACATTACGACAATCGGGGGACATAATGCTACATGGATTCCAGGACTTTCACTGTCGGCGGGAGTTCTCGTTGATCCACTCACAGCAATTCTTGCGAGCGCGATTTCATGGATCAGCTTTCTCATCATAGTATACAGCATCGGGTACATGAAAGGCGAGCAGAATCTAACCCGCTACTATTTTCTCATGAACTTTTTCATCGGGAACATGCTGCTCATCATAATGTCGGACAACTTCCTGCAGCTCTTTCTTGGATGGGAAGGCGTGGGCTACTGCAGCTACGCCCTAATTGGCTTCTGGAGCAAGGACCAACTCGAACACTGGGTGGGAACTATTGGAGAAAAGACACTAGGGGTTCCCGAGGCGTACTCACCGACTCAGGCTGGGTTTAAAGCGTTCATCATGACGAGAGCTGGAGATATCGCCTTTCTAATCGGGATTCTGCTCATCTTTGTTTACGCAAGGACTTTCAACTTTGAGCAACTCTACAACATGCTTTCCTCTCCCGGCAACTGGGCAGCAGATTTGCAGTCATCGGGGTTATTCATCCCCAGCGCGATTTTGATTTTTGGAGGAGCCATCGGCAAATCCGCTCAATTCCCGCTTCACGAATGGCTACCCGACGCGATGGCTGGCCCCACCTCAGTTTCTGCGTTAATACATGCGGCGACGATGGTCAACGCGGGAGTTTTTCTGATTGGGACAGTTGGTCCGCTCTATTTTGCGGCATCATCGAGCGTGTCCCTTGTTTACCCGTTTTTCCTGACGGTTGCTGTGATTGGAGGTTTCACCGCGTTCCTTGCCGCGTCCCAGGCAATGGTTCTGGATGAGCTGAAAAAAGTCCTCGCATACTCGACGGTTTCGCAAATCGGCTACATGATGCTCGGACTGGGTGTAGCTGGTATCTCGACCCAGACAAATTTTGTTTTCGGCTTCACGGGCGCGTTTTTCCATCTCATCAGTCAGGCAATGTTCAAGGCCGGGCTCTTCATGTGTGCTGGGTGGTTGATACATGTAACAGAATCGAGATTCATGAAGGACATGGGAGGGCTGAGGAAAAATCTCCGGATTACCTTCGTTTCAATGTTTATCGTAGCACTATCGCTTGCAGGCATCTTCCCCCTAAGCGGCTTTTGGAGTAAGGAAGCGGTCCTTGGCGCGGCCGAGCAGGCGGGAGGGGTGGGGATTGGTCTCTGGATTTTGGGTTTAGTTACCGCCCTAATGACCGCGTTTTACAGTATGCGAATTATCGGCTTGATCTTCTATGGTGAAAAGAGCCCAAACATTCAGAAAATTGAAACCGAGCACCCCGAGCATGGAATCCACGAGGCTCCATATTCAATGATGGTTCCATACATCATACTGGCGGGAGCAACGGTCATAGTTGGACTCCTCGCTCCATTTTACTTGCAGGGCGAGATCGGAAGCTTGTTTTCAAACTACCTTTCACAGTTCGGATTATCTTCTCCCTATTCAGCGAACTATCTCGCAGACATCATTCCACTCCTTATTGGGTTGGGCGTCTCGGTTCTGGGAGTTGCGGTTGGATACGTTGCCTACTTCAGACGGAGCATCAGTCCAGTAAAGATAGTCGGAGAGAAGGGTTTTGTCTATTCGTTCTACACGTTCTTCCAGCACAGGTGGTACCTCAACGCGATTTACTACAAAGTATTCGTCTACCCGGTGATGAACGGAAGCGTGTGGCTATTCAAAAACTTTGAACAGAAAATCATAGAGCCCATAAACATCGGCGCGGTTGACATCGGCGCTAGCGTTTCTGACGCCTTCCGCGATCTAGAAACTGGAATCGAGGAAGAGTACGTTCTCGGATTCGGGATTGGAATCGCGCTGATAGTAATACTGCTTGTAATATTCGGCCAGGTTTGACAAGTTTTGATAATTGACATTTCCTCCCAGACATTTCCACTGTACCTCTCGTTGATGCTTTCGGCAATAGCTCTGTTTACTGTCCTGCTGGCCGTTGCGGGAAGCAAATACGCGAAGACTGCCGCCGTAATCACGGCTGCAGGATTCGCAATCGGAATCGGCTTATTACTCGCCGAAGGTCTCGGATACTTCGAGCCTGTCTCCGTCCCGGGCCCAGGAACTATACTTGCAACTGATTGGGTTTCTCTTCTATTCGGAGTCGCCGTTCTTTCCGCGTCTTTGCTTGTGGGGCTGGTCGCGCTTGACTACATGAAGGACTCGCCAAACGTCACCTCATTTTACTCTCTGCTGATTTTCACAACCATCGGTGCTGTTTTGCTCACGTTTGCGACAGACCTGATCATGGTGTTCATCGCATGGGAGCTAATGAGCATCCCAAGTTATGTCCTGACGGGATTCCGTAAGAAAGATCCGAATTCCAACGAAGCTTCAGTGAAATATTTCATCATCAGCGCCTTTTCTTCTGCCGTTCTGCTGTACGGGATCTCGTTGGTATACTTGGTGACAGGTACGACAAGCATCTATACCGTCATTCAAAATGCAACGAACGTCCAGCCAGTAGCAATCCTCGCTCTGACTTTTGTTCTCGCCGGATTTGGAATAAAGCTCGCCGCAGTACCGTTCCACATGTGGATACCTGATGCCTATCAGGGAGCTCCAACAATCGTTAGTTCGCTCCTGTCTGCCGGGACGAAGGTTGCTACGTTCGCCCCAGTCGCAAGGATATTTTTCATCCTGTTTGCCGCTCACATGTTTCAAGTCGACTGGAGCCTGACCTTCGCCGTGTTGGCGGTTCTCTCGATGACTCTGGGGAACTTTGCCGCGTTGACCTCGAGAAGCATCACGAGAATTCTCGCGTATTCCAGCATCGGACAGGCCGGATACATCCTCGTCGGTTTTGCCGCCGGCGGTGCAGCTGGTCTTACAGGATCGTTTTTCCACATCCTGAATTACGCGATTATGCAGTCGGGCGCATTCCTCGCCGCTGCGGTGATAATCAGGGCGCTGGGATCTGATGACCTTGATGCCTTCGACGGAGTCGGAAAAAGAATGACTGTCGCTCCCCTGGCGCTTACCCTTTCTCTCCTCGCGCTGGGCGGGTTTCCGCCCCTCAACGGTTTTTGGAGCAAGCTAGTGATATTTTATTCCGCAATCAACGCAAATCTCGGTTGGCTCGCAATCATTGCGATCATCAACAGTTTCGTGTCGATAGCGTTCTACGTAAGGATCGTCAAACACATGTATGTCGATGATCCCCCAGCTTGGGTAAGCTGTTTGAGTCAAACAGTTTCAAGTTCGCGCTGATCGTAGCTTCAGTGATAATCGTGTTTGTGGGAATCTATCCATACCCATTCATCCAGTTCGCCAGCACGACGGCGACTTCATTCCTGCACGAAATTCTTCCGCCCTAAAATCTTCGTCGAACAGCAAACTCTGCCAGTTCTTCCAGTCGCTGCCTTGCGTCGGATTTCTGAAGGTGAGATAACGAATCCTTCGCCTTTAGCGCGAAATCATAAGACATTTTCTTCAGCTCGTTCTTCTCGGCTCCTAGGGCCCGCTCTAGGCTCGCCTTTTGATTCCAGTCCAAAATGTCGTCCTGCATCTGGTAGGCGACTCCGAGGTTCAACCCGAAATCCGATAGCGATTCTATCGTCTGCTGCTTCGCTCCGGCGATCATCGCCCCAATCCTAGCCGAAGTTTGAAACAGCGCCGCGGTTTTGTTCATGATAATTTCGACGTACTCGGGCGGCTTTATTCTCGAATCTTGGCTCTGAACGATGTGCTCTGCGTATTCTCCCTCGCTCATTCGAAGAACTGATCTTGACAATTCTCTGCCCACGCGCAGGTCAGAATAGAGCGAGGCAATGTCCAAGACTATGCCTAACACGTAGTCCGCGGACAGTATCGAAGGATTCAAGCCATAACGGGCGTGAAATGTTTCTCTGTCGCGCCGAACTAGGTCTCCATCTATGATGTCATCGTGAATTATCGATTCTGTATGGAGCAGCTCGACTCCGATGGCGGCGGGCATCGGATCATCTGTAAGCGGGTTCCCCGTACCCACGGCATCGTAGCATAGGAGAACGATTAGGGGACGGATCCTCTTGCCTCCCTTGATTGAGTAGTTCAGCGGTTGATAGAATTTAGAATTGGAGAATCTGGCGAGGACATCGGAAATAGCGTGCTCTATTCGGGTGTGGTATTGTAGAGTTTTCGACCTGAAGTAGGTCGCGAACTCTCCATCGCTAAGTTCCAATTAGGTAGATTGCCTCAGGAAATAATTAATCGCATCCTTCAAGTCTATTTATCCATTTTTGCGCCACTCCGACGAATGGATTCTGCTGTCGTACAACTAGATCAGAAAAAGTCAATCGTGTTGGAAAGTAAGGATGCTCCGGGCGGGAGTTTCAGTTCTTCAAGTCATTCATTCTTTCACGAGACGTGAATCTAGCCTTGAAAAAATTTGAACCCGCGATCACTGCCTCGAAAGGGCAGTATGCTTGACCGGACTACACCACCGGAGCTCGTAACCATCCTCGGCCGAGCGTGATTTAAGTGCTTTCTTGACAATATACGAACATACAGGCAATCCTGTACAACAATTGTTGTACAACGAGGTCAGGAACACGACCGTAACCAGATCTATGTAGAACGAAGGTTGATGATGGAAGATCTTGCGAATATCGCATATGTCTGGATTAGCGTACCGAATGCTGCAATCCCTAAAACAGCAAACCCCAAGCACGATAAAAAGAATGCTAAGTCAGGTGGCAAGACAATCATCAAGTACAAAGCAGAAATAATTGATCCGAAAGATGCGATCAAAGACAGGCAGAAACAGATCTGCTTCGGAATTAAAGACGCTTACCACAGAATAAATTGTTTCATCGCCCAAGAGGTCTGCTTTTGAAGGCTGAAGCTTCGACCGTTCCGTAGGTTCGTCTTGCGACCTGAGTTTTTCCTCTTCTGTTTTCGCGATAGGTTCTGGTTCCGATATTGATGACAAGCTCACTTTGATTGTATCAAGCAATTTCTCCTTTTGCTTTGCTACTTCCTTAAGATGCCGTGTCTGTTCGGATAATGATTTTGTTATCTCTACAAAAATAACGCCGTCAAACGAAATTATCAGCGCCATAATTGTGACGATCATTTGCAGGAACGAAACGAAATTTGAACGATCAGCGGAGATGGTGGCCAAGAAACTGGGTTCTCTTCCGTATGAGGTGATGAACAATACAAAGATTACAAGAACAATTATGGGTAGTGATAGCCGACTAATTTTCTGACTGTTTGTCAGAGATTTTGTCTTCTTTTCCACTTTCAACTTGTTTTAACGCTTCGTGACTTAGAGATAAATAAGAATCACCCATTTCGAATAAGTGCATTACATAATTCATATTCTTTCTACTTCGATAACCAGCTCCGCGAGCTTCTTTCTTCTCTCGATCAACGAGTAGACTAAGGGCCGATATGGTTCATACAAGCCATCTCGATTAACTTGTTTTGATAGGATTCAAACCACTGTAAGAATCGAAATTCTTGAAAAAAACTGAAATCGAAAACGGACTTCAGAAGAGTAATAATGTGACCTTAAAGAGGCAAAAAGCAAATAACGAGACCTTGAAACAGTTCTGATCGCTTGGATGGGCCCGTAGCTCAGCTTGGTAGAAAATGCGAAGCATGATGCGGCTTGCCGAAAGCGACCGGCTCATAAATCTCCACTGAATTCTGGGTGCGCTGATGAGATAGAGAAACCGGTCGGTCGAGGGTTCAAATCCCTCCGGGCCCATAACGTTCCATATTCTGCCTCCCCTCCAAGCTCGGTGTCGGTCGGAGTACATTTTGCAGTGCAACCGCGATAGCTGGCAATCCGCCTGCCGGCACGATTAGCTTTAGTAATTAAGGAGGCACCGGGACTTTTAGTTCGCAGCATTGCTTCGTTAGTTCAAACACGCTAACGTGCACAGTTTCCTTCAAACGGTCCAGTACTGGATCGCAGCAAATATCTGCGATGTATTCGGGAGACACGAATTACCTCTCTTCGAGCGCCTCCACTGCAATTACTGTTAGTTCAGCTCATCACTGATCTGTTGCTCCATCTACCTTGACGTTGATCGGCTTTCTACGGGGTTGGATAGTAGGACTTGTTTTCGGCAAAGATTCCACAAGCCATGGCGGAATTATCACCCGCCCTCTGAGCATCACTATCATCTGGAGCTAGCCTTGTAGGGTCCCTCAGGAGCATTAGATCTTTCGATCTCGTTGTCGCTTTTAGCTCAAAGGCTGACACTACGCCCGTGTTGGCAGAAAAACTAGTAGGCATGTCTTGCTGACACTGCTCTCACCGTGAGCTCCCGGTATTTGCCTAACCTACACCACCGCTCGCGATCAGAATAGGATGGATGCAAGCATATTTCAAACCCCGGAGCTATGCGATTTTGAGGAAAAGTTTGGCGAAATATATCTCGAACAAAATGAACGACGGCCCGCCCTAACAAAGTTCAACCATGGCAAGTATCTAGCGTTCGACCTTAGGATTTTAGGCCGTAAGGATATGAATACCTCAGGGCCTAGGTTTTTTGCTGTACTAACTTGGGGCGGGAGAAGCGACCTGAGGAGATGTCGCTGGTTTTTGCGCCTTTTTGCCAAACAACTTTGATCCGCCGACCAGCAAGACAAATCCGATTATCGCGACAATAAAACTACCTACCGCGCTCGCCGTGAACCCAAGATGAACCTTCAGACCAAAATAGAAAAGCACCGGCGAAACAACAACCAGGAGCAATCCGAGAATGTCCGGAATCGAAGCCATCTTGACGTTTCCGAGGACCTGTTTCGGCGACAACAGCAACGAGATGCCGATCAAAAAGAAGGCATAGATCAAAGCATATCTGCCGTTCACGAAGTACGAAAAGGCATTTCCAAAATCATAACTCGCAGTGCTCAAAGCAGCCAAAAATGAGATAACCAGAACTACTACCGCAAGTATCTGCAGTCTGGTCGTGTTTGCCTGGATGATGCCGTTTCGCTCGTTCGCGTTAGCCGTCCTTACTTCAAGGATTAGTGCCAAGCAAACAGCGACTATGGAAATCAGAAAAAGGTAGGGGCTTTTCGAAACCACCAGATAGGCAGTCGGAGGCATCGTGGAAGTCTTTGCTGTTATCGCCCATTCATACGCACCATAGATGATGCTAGCGACAACGGGCACAAGGTAGAGGAGAAAGGCGGAATCTTCTCCAAAGTCTTTGGAGGACATCTTACAAATTATTCTTCCATTTTATCAGATGATATAACATTTTCAACGCGGCTGTTGACTTTCCGCCCCGAGGCCAAATAGCATGTATGTCCTATCATCCTAGTTGAGGGCCTCGTTTTCCCGACTCGCGCTTCAATTCGTCGAAACATGATCTCAATGCACTCGATATCCACAAACTTGCCCTCCATCGCGAAGGCAACGTTCTCAAGCTGATTTGTCGTTGGGCAGATGCAAAATACGAATCCCGAACCTTTGAGAGATGCGTGAGCGGTCTCGAGAAGGGTCCACGGGTCACCTGTATCGAGCATAGCTAGATCATAAAATTGAGCTTCTAGCGATGAACCGAGGAGATTTGCCATCTCCATTTTGACAAAAGGTCGCATCCCTGCTTTTTCGATATTCTTCCCCGCTATTTCGAAAAAATCTTCCCTCTGTTCAAACGTCCGAACGAAACCCGTCGGCGCTACGATGTTTGCAAAAAAGGATGTCAGAGCTCCAGAACCCGTACCGCATTCTATCACATGATCTCCGGAATGAAGACCGCATCTCGCCGCGATGTAAGCGAAGTCCTTAGGATAGACGATTTGCGTTCGCCGCTCGGATTTCATGATGAAATCTAGAACCGTGGGTTTGAGGAGGCAAATTGTTTCATCGAGAGTGGTCTGGATGACGTCGCCAAATTTCATCCCTGGTATTTTCTTCAAGTCTACGATGCCCGCATGCGTGTGGAAAGTTTCCACTCCTTCTTTCAGTTGAACGAGCCACGTTCTGCGGGAATCAAGGTAGAGGAGGACTCTGTCCCCAAGAGAGATTAGTTCGCCTCCGTTCGCTGACAAGATTCAAAACTCCGTTCTAAAGTCCTAGAAGACGATTAATGGCTTTAGGGATAAAACAAACGAAAGAAGAACGAATCGGATCCCTGCGGCAAAAAGGAACCGAAGGTACTTTGCTTAGGAAGGCTTTTTGGCGATGATTATTTCGATCGTCGAAACATTCCGGATGTCTTCTCCTTCGCCGAGCTTCTCGGTATCGATCTTGATGTTTCGAATTTCGAACGAGTTGTTTCCCAATCTCTTTGTCACGATCTCCGCCACGTCGACTGCACGGGAGATGACCATCCCTCTAGCTTTGAGAACGATGTCTCCGCTTTGTGCAAGTTGCACCATCGCTGACATTGCGTAGCTCATGACCGGTTTCTTACCGACGAAAATGTGGTTAGGCGGTGAAGTTCTTGGAGGCCTTTCCTGCGGACGTGGAGCAGTCTCTCGGATTGAATCTGCTGCCGATTTGTTGTCTGGGCTGGGATTTCTGATAGCCATTTGGACGCAAAAACGAAATGTGCTAATATTGTATTTAAGCCTACCGAGATTTTTCTAGCCTAATTCTCGACGCTTTATTTGTGCACAATTTCCGCAGAGTGGAGTCATGATACGAGTGGAAGGATCGTAGTACATGTTGAAGTGTATTCTACAAACGGGTCGTTTGCACATCTGGCATTCAGCTTTTGACGTCTTGCCACAAACATAGCATTTCAAAGGTAATCACTCAGCTCCACAAAAATTGGGGCGTTCGTTCGATAAAAGGATGACCGCATGCAAAATCAATTAGGTGAGAATATCCAGCGGAATATCTTCGTATTGCCCATCCGGAAGAGTTCTTCGGATGTTAATTGGTAGAACCTTTTGCTCTAATTCAGAAATCGCAATATCAATCGGGCTGCGCATAGTTGATGGAATCTTGATGAACGGCGGAGCGCCTAAAGCAAGCTGAAGAGATCTCGCGCCGATGATGCGCGCTTTTTCAAATCGAGTTAATTGAGGTGGACCAATCGTCACTTGAAAGGTCTCGCTACTTTCCTGTTCAGGGGTTTTCGCTTTCTTTCGTTTAATTTTTTGAGGCGAAGATACTCTGGTACGAGGAATCGTAGGCAAAAGCGCAAAAAACACCGGAATACGTAGATCGGTTTTGGGTTGCCAATTAAACCTTTCTAGAAGTAAAAGAGAAATCTTAAAGATTTTGCGAATCTTGATGTCGGGCGGCAATTTTTTCTTGGCATCAACTTCAATTTCAGCGATGGAAATGCGAGCTGAGAGTGCTTGGAAAAGGTGAGATAATTGGAAATCTCTACAAACATCTCTCCCCTGTGACGCTCACAAAAATTCTGCGAGCTGTTCCATTGATTGGCCGAGTAAATTTGTACGAACGAAACTTTGCCTATATTCTGACCAACGTGATTACTGGCGAGGAGAAATCCAGAAAGGAAATGAAGCGTGGCGACATAGCATTCATGCCGGCGGGATCTATGATCTGCTTTTTCCTTCAAGACACCAGGAGTTACAAACCCATGAATCCGCTGGGAGAAGTAACCGAGGGAATGAGCGTGCTAGAATCTTGCAAACGGGGAGATTCTATTCAGATCGAAAGCATAGCGCAATTAGGCAGTTGATGTTGGGGCATTAATTGCGTAAATATAATGGCCACTGTAGCCACCGACTCTTCTGATGGCGTTCTTTGCTTCCAGATTTCTTAAAGTCTGAGCTGCGATAGCAGCATTCAGACCCAATGTCCTGGCTGTGCCATAAACTGTAATTGCCTTTAGAGGAGTGAGCGATTTGACAAGCTGCTTTTCGTCTAGTTTCGGAGCGATCAGAGCCTGCTGTTTCGCTTGCTGAGCAGCCAGCTTCGATTCCTTCGCAGATTTCTTTTCCGGTTTCTTCGGCCCGGATTGTTGAGCGCTATCTTGCGCGCTCTGAGATTTGTCAGCTGATGAGATTGATTTTTTCTTGGTTCCGCCCATGTCCAAACACTTCGAATAGAGTGATATCTTCCAAAAACAGTATTAAACATTCTTGTTCAGGACTCAAGACATAATTCATCTCTAAACAGTGAAGGTTGATCGAGAATGGACTTTGCGGTATTGGCGAATGCATTTGACAAGATGACCAAAACCTCTTCGAGGACGGAACTAACCGCAATCTTGGTCGACGTTTTGAAAAAGACCCCGAACAAGCTCGTCTCTCGCGTTTCCTATCTAACCCAAGGAAAGTTGTATCCTGACTTTGTTGGAATCGAGATCGGCATGGCCGAAAAAACTGCCGGAAAGGCTATCGAGAAAGCGTACGGTGCAGATCCCAAGAAGATTCAAGAATTAATGAGAAAAACTGGCGATCTTGGGGACGTCGCGGCTGAGCTGTTAATTTCGAGAGAGCAGCAGTCGTTTTCTTCGGGAAAACTCACCGTCGAAAATGTCTACTCCGCATTGGAGCTAATCGCGAAGACTTCTGGTTCCGGCTCTGCTCTAACCAGACTGAAGATGCTTTCCACGCTTTTAAATTCCGCTTCGAGCCTCGAAGCTAAGTTCTTGATACGATTTGTTACTGGAAAATTGCGGCTCGGCGTTGCCGACTTTACGGTTCTGGATGCTCTTTCCATCGCATTTACCGGGAGCAAGGAAAACCGGATAAAACTGGAGCTTGCTTATAATTTGACGAGTGATCTCGGTTTCGTCGCCGACCTTTTGGCAAATCGAGGAATGAAGGCCGTCGAGGAAGTGAAAGTCACCGCGGACAAACCTGTGCGGCCGATGCTCGCGGAACGAATGGAAAGCGCCGAATTGATAATCGATCAGATGAATGGCAAAGCTTCTGCGGAATACAAGTTGGACGGCGAGCGGGTCCAGGCACATAAAACTGCAGAAGGAAACGTGACGCTTTTTTCGAGAAGATTAGAAAGGATCACAGATCAATATTCGGATGTCGTCGAGGCCCTCGAAAGCCTGCCGGCAAAGCAGTTCATCGTGGAGGGAGAAGCTGTCGCGATAGATCCAAATGGAAAATATCTCCCTTTTCAAGAACTGATGCACCGAAGGCGCAAATATGATCTCAAGGAGGCTCAGGAAAAGTACCCTGTGGTGCTGAACCTGTTCGACATTCTTCTCATCGAGAAAGAACCGATGATCGATAAAAGGTACGATGAAAGACGCTCGGCCCTCGAAAAGTTGTTCCGAGGAGCGAAAACCAAGCACAACATGATGCTAGTTCCGGCAAGTGTCGTAAAGAATGGAGCTGAAATTGACGCCCTGATGGAAGAGTCGCTCGCGACGGGTTGCGAAGGGCTCGTGGTGAAGGATCTTGCGAGCCCCTACAAGGCAGGCGCAAGAGGCTATGCGTGGATCAAATTCAAGCCAGAATATCGCCCTAACATGAGAGACACAATCGATCTCGTTGTGGTGGGAGCAAATCACGGCATGGGCAGGCGGGCCGGCGTCTACGGGGCGTTTCTTCTTGCGGCCTATGATGAAGGCCCTGACATCTTTCGAACCACGACCAAGGTTGGGACCGGTTTCTCAGATCTAGATTTGGAGAGTATTAGCAAGGCAGTAGACAATTACAAGATCCCCGCGAAGAGTCCTAGAGTTGACGCGAGGGTCGAGGCCGAGGTCTGGTTTGAACCAAAGATGGTCATCGAAATAATCGCATCGGAAATAACTTTGAGTCCTATTTATTCCGCCGGTCTGGGAATGATAAGAGAAGGTGCAGGATTTGCTTTAAGATTTCCAAAGTTCACGGGAAAGATCCGGGATGACAAGGCTCCGGAGGATGCAACGACGGTTCAGGAACTGCTGGAGATTTATCAAAAACAGGTCAGGCAATTGAAGAAGGAAGAGGTAGGTCCGTCCCGATCCTGACCTAGAGAATGAGTTCGTAATACGTGGTATCCTGCCACTTTGAAAACTTGAAACCGACTTCCTTTAGGCATCCTACCCTCCGAAAGCCAAAGTTCCTGTGAAGTTTAATGCTTGGCTTGTTATCGTTGGCGATGCTGGAAATTATAGCATGGTAGTCAAGATTCCTCGCTTTATCGATAATCTCACCAACCAATCGCGTTGCTATCCCCTGTTTCCTAGAGTTTTTTTCCACATAAACAGAAAGCTCTACTGTCTTGAAGTATCCACTCGTCTTTTGAAATTGGGAAATGCCGAAGTATCCTAGTACCTTGCCACTTTTCACTGCAACTATCAGAGGATAACGCTCGCTGTGATTTCGAAACCACTCCAGTCGCATTTCGACAGTCTGTGTCTTCAGCTCAAAAGTTGCCGTAGACGAAATTACAGAATCGTTGTAAATCACCAGTATCTCGGGGAGATCCTCCTGTCTTGCGTTACGAATAAGAATCGGTTTCTCTGTTTCCAATTCTGATCAAACCGATTCAGAAAAAGATTTTCAGCGGCCGAAATTCGGAAAAAATTCCGCTGAAGCTTGTTCCACGAACTTTTTAGATATCGAAGTATAGGTAAAACTCGTACGGATGTGGTCTTCGGGAGATTTCTCCGAACTCCTTCATCCCGTTCTCTATTATAGAATGGATTATTTCCTGAGTGAATATGGGTTTCAGAAACTCATGGTCTGAACTAAGGCAGTCGAGAGCCTCTTTGAGAGAACCCGGAAGTTCCTTTATTCCAAGAGATCTTCTGCGTTCGGGAGACAGCTTGTAAATGTCTTCGTCCACGGGGTTGCCAATCTCGCTCTTTTTCTTGATTCCATCCAGTCCGGCGGAAAGAATCGCAGCAAAGCACAGGTAAGGGTTTGCGGCGGTATCGGGCGTTCTGTACTCGAGCCTCTTGCGACTGGAATACTTTGCTCCCTTCATGTTCACAGGAATTCTGATATTCGCCGAACGATTTTGCCGGCTCCAAGCAATGTATACAGGGGCCTCAAATCCGGGAACGAGCCTGCGGTAAGAATTCGTAGTTGGGTTGGTGATCGCGGCGAGAGATCTCGCATGTTCGATCAGACCGCCGCCGAAGTAACGACCTAACTGGCTCAGTTCCGCGTAACCATCTTTTTCGTCAAACATTAGATTCGTCCCGTCTTTCCAGAGCGAGACGTGAACGTGCATACCGGATGCATTATCCAAAAAGATCGGTTTCGGCATCATAGTTGCAACCATTCCGTTCTTTGCAGCGACGTTCTTGATGACATACTTGTACGTCATCGCGGCGTCACCCATGTTGGTTAGAGTGTCGTACCTCATGTCAATCTCGCACTGCCCGGCTGTAGCCACTTCGTGGTGGTGTGCGTCGTTTATTATGCCGAAATTGTTTCCAAGCACGCTGACGCACTCGCTTCTGAAATCCTGGAGGGAATCCTGAGGTGCTGCCGGAAAGTATCCTTCTTTGAACCGGATCGGCGGACTATTGTTGGCTCCAACTCCCGGATTCCAGGCCGCCTCTCTGGATTCAATGGTGTATGATTGCGTCTTGTAGGGTGTTGAAACGTCCCAGCTTACTTTGTCAAAAACGAAAAACTCGATCTCGGGACCCCAGTAAGTCGTATCGTATCCCTGTTTTTTTGCCTCCTCTTCCGCGCGCTGGGCTATCCATCTTGGATCTCTGAAAAACCGACCCATGCCGAATCCCCTGGAAACATCACAAATCATTCGTCCAGTTTTCAGCGGATCCGGGCTCCACGGAAGAGTTCCATAGGTCACAGGATCGGGCAAAAGAACCATATCCGATTCGTGAATGTCCGTAAATCCCCTGATCGAGCTGCCGTCCAGCTTGGGAACACCATCCTTGAAGGCATCTTCATCGAGCGATTCTACCGGAACGGTCACGTGTTGCAATCGACCGGGAACGTCTGTGAATTGCAGATCTACAAACTTGACCTTCTCTTCCTGCATTTTTGAAATTACGTCCGACTGGGTATATTTTCTTGGTTTCAGCTTTCCGCCTTCTCTAGAATATGGCAATTGACGAATGAACACCCAATTAAGAAATGGCTGCTTAGATGGTTATTTAATGATAATGGATTCGTACGGTTGTCTAACAAGATATAGTTAAATTGGACAAATGGTGATACGCTCACTTATCGCTGAACGGAATTTTGCTCGCACAAAAAATTCAGGAAGAAAAAAAGCTTCCGAAATAGTCACCGAACCGTTGGACATAGAAATTCTTCGAGCGTTGCAGGACGATGCGCGATCCAGTTATCGTGATATTGCAAGAAAGCTCAAGATCTCCGTCGGAACGGTGCACTCGCGAGTTAAGAAACTCGAAGAAGCTGAAAGTGATCAGAGGATTTTCAGTTGACATCAATTATTCGAAATTGGGCTACGACATCACAGCACTGATTTTACTTCAAGCGAAGGGGAAACACCTTCGGGACGTCGAAACAAAACTTTCCAGATTCGCAAACGTCTGCCTGGTCTACGACATAACGGGAGACTTTGACATCGCGCTCGTCGGCAAATTCTCTACTTCAAGCTTGATGGACAAATTCATCAAGGAAGTACTTGCGATGGATTTTGTCGAGCGCGCAGTGACCAGCATAGTCCTAAACAGCGTGAAGGAAAACTACAGTATAGTCATTTGAGAAAGTTTACGCGCGCCACCAGTCAAAGCCAATAAAAGAGACGTCCTCTTTCGCTGGATCGGCAATTGCGATGATGAACTGCTTTCGAACGGTCGTGGCAAGCCGTCCGGCCAGAACAATGTCAGTTGCCGTCATCTTGTTTGAGGGGATTGACACGCGAACAAGGTAGGGAGCGTGATCAAGACCGGGCCCGCGTTCATAGGCTGCAAAATCTGCCCCGAACTTCACTCCAGGCGTGACTACGAATCCTGCCTCTCTCAGTTTAGTGTATACCATCAGCTTTTCTTTGAACTGGAATACCGCTTCCTTGCAGATTCGATCATATTTATCCTGGGAGACTTTTTTTCCTTCTTGGAAAATCTGGATCTGGGACTTCGAAGAAAGGTAGTAACCTTCGAAAAGATCGAGTATGATCGGCACGTCAAACTCATTTTGTCTCGGTTTCGGTATCCCGATGGGTTTTCCGAAAAATCCAGAAGAGAACAGTTTACGGGAATCTTCGATGTCCCACACTACGAGTCTGTTCTCTATAAGCTCGGCACGCATCGACGAAGAATCACAGACCAAGTGCCAGTATTGTAATCGAGTCGGTTGCGCTCAGGCAGTTGTCCACGAGATCTTCGATTCCCTGAACAATGTCCCGCAGTAGCAAGAGTTCTTTGAATGAATCGATTTCTGACATTATCTTGCTAGTCAACACACGATACTTGTCATCGACCTGCCTCTCGAGCTTCTGGACAGAGTTTGAAAGATCAATCGCGTGGATCGGATTTATCGCGAGCGCTCTAACAACCTCGTTCAGTCGCTGCACAGACTCGACCGCCATGTCAATCAAGTCACGAAGATCGTCGGCAATCCCGGCCTTCTTTATCGTGGAAAATTTCATCTGGGAGATCTTGAACGCAACTCCTGCGATGTAGCCCGACATCTCCTCCACGTTGTAGGCAGTCCGCAAAAAATCCTCGCGGTTTATCATCATGGTACCAATCTCTGCAAGCTCCCGAGTAAGCATCCTTCGAAGCTGCTCGGTGTCTTCCTCGGCTTTTCGCACGCGCTCAACGGACGACTGAACGCCGGCAGTATCGCTTTTCTGCAAGGCTCCGTAGAGCTGAACCAGCTCACGAGATGCTTCGAGAACGCGTCTCACCTCATCTTGAAGAACCGCTAGAGTTTTCCTTCTCAGCTTGAATCTCAGCTTCTCCACTGAACATCTTAGAAATTTGACCGGTACAACATTCCACGGGGTTCAATAAGTGCTTTGTTACATCGGTGCGATTTTGACATCTGGCGTGAAGAATTCCCCGATTTTCAAAAATTCGCCGACATCGGGATAAACGCTTTAAGGGCGATTTTCGAGCGAATGTCCTGGATCTTCAATGTCGGCCAGCAAGCAGCTTTTGAGCATTCCGAATATAGTGCTCATCGTGACCGGCGTCTACTTCCTGATCGTGGCTGGCATCAATCAAGGGTCTCCGTATACGGTAATTGGTGCGATCTTGTGTTTTATCGCTGTGGGTCTTTCCTTCGAAAAAGACCTGTTTTTCGCGGCGCCGTGGCGGCTTGCGACCGCTGCCTTCTCCATGTTCGTCCTGCTCGTGCAGCTTGCATCGGATTTTACGGTCGTGAACACGAACGCAACGGTAGTCGCATCGGGTTTCATCAACGGAATTCTCTTCATCCTGGATCTGGGAGTTTTGATCTGGACAGGCAAAGACATGACTACCAGAGAAAAAGTAGAAGAAGAGGAAGAAGAGCCGGAATCGAAGAAGAAGAAGCTTAACATACGAAATCTGAATGTGCAGTTAGTTTCGTCATCTAGCGAATAATTTCTGGACAGGATCGCTCGGGGAATCTCGATCATATTTTTCTGTTGAGATCTGTTCAATTCGGACAGCTCGTTTCAAGCTCTTCTGAGCTTACAGAGCTCGAAACGCCGAGTTCGGCTGGCGGATTCCTGCTATTGTTAGAACCCGAAGAGCTTTGACACAAACTGAATGAGCCCGATCACGAGGTCCCCGTAAAAGAGGAGGAAAAAGTACCCTGCGGTAAAGAAAACTAGGAGCGGGATGCCGGGAGTTACCCAGGTATCGCCCTTGGTCTCAAAATCGTCCCGCATGAGAGAAAAGTCAAACTTTTTGGTTTCCTTCCCCCCGGGTTCGGAACTGGGGACGGTTTTTTCCATCGAAAACTGAAAATCCCTCGGCTTTCCGGTCTGTCGGTAGCCGAGCAACGAAGCGAGAACCTTTCGATAAAGCGGCTCGTCAAATCCCTCGAAGATCGGCTTTTTCTTGAGAACCATCGAGATATTGTAAATGAGCAGACCGAGCGGGAGTAGAATCGATATCAAGACGCCGTTCGTGAGAATCATGAGAGGCGCGACGGAATACAAACCGACCCGAGGGACAAAGTGGGGAACGAGCAATCCGAGAACGACCAGAGCTTTCCCGTCCGCACCGCCGTAAAAGCCGAAGAAATAAAGCCCCATTCCCACGAGCGCGCCCAGTCCCACCCCGATTAGTAGCTGCACGAGATTAGTTTGTCCATTCGCGACCTCGTAGACCTGTAGAACAAGACCGATGATCCCGAAGATCACCCACACCTTGTCTTCGACCTCGCGCTTTTTGAGATCAAGGTAGGAGGTTAAGAGGAGCATGATGCCCGCTACCGTAAAATTGATGAGATAAATTCCATAGTTGTCGAGAATCATTTGTGAAGCTGCCCGCGAGAGGAAATTATTTCGAGATCAGGGATCACTTTTTTTGAAGTGTAATGTTAAAGGAATCGCATTCGAAACCGGAATACGCATTTATATTCACGCCGGCGGCCTGCAGATGTCGGCTGTCGGAAATAAAATTGAAACTCTTCATTGAGCAGTATGGTTCGGATAGCTTGGCGATCTCGTTCGAGCTTATTGGGGCGTCTCATCTAAATTGAGTGAAGACAGGTTCTCTCGACGGCAGCCTCCGAGAAGCCAGCAGGCAGAGGCAAATGCTCCGAAGAGTGACGATTCTTCCCTGGAAGTCGCATCAACTTATCTCCTAGATTTCTTCACAACCGGCGGCAGGTCAGTCCTGATCCGCGGGGATCCCGGAACGGGAAAGACCTCTCTGGTACTTCAATTGCTCGACTACCACTCGAAAAACGGTTTCAAGTCGGTGTACCAGTCAACGAGGCTTTCAGCGAAGACCCTGAAGAGCCACCAGCCTCATTTTGAGGTCGTGCAGGGTAAGTACGGGACTGTACCGAGGCTGGAGGAGCAGCAGATCGGCTTTCAGGATTCAAGGAGGATGGATGGGGTCCGAGCTATCTCGGGATTGAGGCAGTACCTGGAGCAGGTGTCTAATCCGTTCGTCGTACTGGACAGCTGGGAGGGGCTATTCTTCGAGTCACACACCCTCGGCGTCGAGGAAATCTCGAAGCTGGTCGAGGATTACGATGCGAGGTTTGTGGTAGTCACCGAGAGGCGCGAGCAGACCGATCTCGATTACTTGCTGGATGGCGTCGTCGTTTTACGGAGGAAGTACCATCAAGGAAGGATAGTTCGGGAAATAGAGTTGAAGAAACTTCGCGGCGTAAGCATCATGCAATCCAGATTTCTATTCACGCTTGATTCGGGCAAGTTCAGGTATCTGCCGCCCTTCGGCGGTTTTGTGAAAAAGCAAGGTGCGGATCAGGTGGGATCTCCAATCGAATCGAAGGGGAACATGTTTTCCTCGGGAAGTGCTACGCTTGACGTTTTGCTCGGGGGAGGATTCAGGCGCGGAAGCTTCAATCTGATGGAAACGGGTGACGACGTGCCCGATGAGGTTAAGGCTCTTTTCCTGCGAACTTTACTATCGAACTTTGTGAACACCGGACACGGAGTTCTGTACATACCGTTCGTGGGAGTCTCCAAGGAAGAACTTTCTGAAATACTCCCGAACCTTTCCGACCAGACAATCGAGAGAGCAATTACAGTCCTCAGCTATGATTCTTCCGAGGCGAAGAAGGCGTCATCGCTTCAAGGAGATATTCAGTTTGACATGAAGCTTATAAGCTCGAAGCTCGATGAGATGCAGAAGAGAAATCCAAACAAAGCCGTTCTGATAGTCCAGGCACAGGACGCGTTTGAAGGACTATACGGGGCGGATGCAATTTCAAAAGACCTTACAGAATCGGTCGCCGAACTGAAAAGTAGGGGAAACATCAGAGTTCAGTTGGCAAGTCCGAGCGTAAAACTGTTGGCGGAGCTCAGGGCATTCTCCGACAGCGACATGAGGCTGGAGATGATCCACGGGACGCCGGTACTGTGCACGGCGAAACCTCTATCGGTGCTCCACGGAGTAATTAGAGACTCCACTGCAGCTGGTAAACTGGGATTAATCCCGATAGTCTAGCCAATAGTTTCGCGGTGCTGCGGGTTGTTCAGGTGGTGCATCGCGTTTTTTCGAATTTGGGATCTTTCCACGACTAACTTCTCGCCGGTCTCGAAGAGCTCGATCATGTATCTTCTCGTTACTCTTCCCAGCACTCTCGCAAGCATTCCGTTTCTAGCCGGCAGGTCTATTATGGTAACGACCGTTCCGTCGTCGAGTTTTACTTTTGGATGCATTTTATGTTTGCATACAAAACTTATATAATTTAGTTCTATAACTGTGACTGCATAACTATCATGCCTGAAAATATGCAAAGTAGATATACAAGCATAAGAGTTGACCTAGAGGTATACAATGCTCTCCTGAGCACGAAAAAAATACTCGAGCAGGCATACAACCGCAAATTCAGCCTTTCAGAGACAATCCAGGTGGTCAACAGATTGTCCTCTGAGACCATTCAGAGCATCTCATCGGCAAGGCGCGGGCTCGACGAAATGCTCGACGGGAGGGGAAAAGCTGCGAAGGATATGGAGTACGTACCGAAGTCAACCGAACGGTTTTCCCGCGGTGGGTCGAACCAGTGATGAGAACGCAAGCAGGTTAATATTTCTCATCCCGGTCTCGATCAAGGAATAATGTCAAAAATAGTGTCTACTCTCTTTCTTATTTTCGATTCTCAAGCAATTTTAGCGGTTCCCCTTCCCACTCCGGAGTCTGGATCGGCAGCTTGAGCAACCGACCGCTTGATCTTGGAAGCGAAAGGGCAAAAGCGGTAACCAAAGCTGCCCTTTCACGCTCTTACAACGACAGCGAAGCTGTACTCCGCGATTTTTACGAGGTCAATCCGCCGTTCGGCAACGTGGCAATCAGATCACAATCGAACGTCACGACCTACGAAGTGATCGAACCCACTCTGGACGAGGATGAGAAAAGGAAGATCGAGCGCCTGAAGAAGCTGCTGCTCGAAGAAGTGAAAGCGCCATTGTCTGTCATTTATGGACAGGACCAGGTCGAGAAATACCTTGATCTAAACACTTCACGGCTGATTAAGGATTACAAGCTGGACATCAAGAAGGACGCTCAGGACAAAGTACTGTACTACCTCAAAAGAGATTTTCTCGGCTACTCAAGAATCGACGTACTCATGCGCGATCCGAGGATCGAGGACATTTCCTGCGACGGAGTCGGTATCCCGATCTACGTCTGGCACCGTGATTACGAAAGCATCCCTACGAACGTCCAGTTTGCAGTAAAGGAAGAACTGGCTTCATTCATCATTCGACTCGCGTACAAATCCGGCGGGCAGATAACAGTGGCACAGCCGATACTGGAGGGCAGTCTTCCAGAAGGATTCCGGACGCACCTTACGCTGGACGAGGTTTCAAAGCGAGGATCGACATTTACGATCAGAAAATTCCGTGAAGAACCACCCACCATTGTCGATCTAATGTTGTGGGGGACGATCTCTCCGCGGATAGGTGCATACCTTTGGATCTGCATTGAAAACCTGAAATCACTCTTGATCGTCGGAGCGACAGCTTCCGGCAAGACTACAACTCTGGGCGCTCTCGCGATGTTCATCAAACCCGAGATGAAGATCATAACGATTGAAGAGCTCAGGGAAGTCAAGCTACCGCACCAGAACTGGATTCCCATGGTCACGAGAGAGTCCACTCAGTCTGGAGTCGCTGAGCTCGGCCTCTACGACCTGCTAAAATCCGCTCTGAGGCAGAGACCCGACTATATCATCGTCGGAGAAATCAGGGGCGAGGAAGCATACACCCTGCTTCAGGCAATCTCGACCGGCCACGGCGGTATTTCCACTATTCACGCTGACAGCGTCTCAACCGCGGTAAAGCGAATGCTGACAAAACCGATGGACATCCCGGGTATGTTGCTCCCGCTGATGAGCACCCTCGTGATGATGTCGAGGGTGAAGATCGGAGAAAAGTTTGCGAGGAGATCAGTCAACGTCAGCGAGGTTATCGCATTCAACGAGCAAGCTCACAGCACTCAGCTGAACACACTTTTCGAGTGGACTGGCGAGTTGAAAGATACCTTCGACATGAAGGGGCAGAGCAACGTGTTCAAGCAGATAGCAGATGCAAAACACCTTCCTGAAGAAGAAGTTTACTCCGAAATGGAGAGGAAACAACAGATATTGGAGTGGATGCTCAATAAGAAGATTAGAACGTATAAGGATGTATCTGACATAATCCGACTGTACTACTATAATCCGACGGAAGTCTATGAAATGGCGCGACTCGGTGAAGACTGGCAAAATGAAAATCAAAATTAGAAATCCATTTTCTCGTTCGAAGAAAAAGGACGAAGATTCTGCTCCACCAGAAAAGAAAAAGGGCTCGCGGCTCTTTCGACGTTCAGCTGTCAAGAACGTTATCGAGCAAGATATCGACGAAGATCGCCAGATCCAGGTGACGGAGAGCGCAGAAGAGTCAAAGGAAACAAAAAAAGGAAAGTTCTGGAATGGATTTGGCAAGAAGGAAGAGAAAAAGGAAAGCAAGCAGGCGATCCCGGTCAGATCTAGGAACGCATTCGAGAGATTTGGCTATAACGTGCTTTCAAGCCACCTTCCAGCTTTTAGCGAATTCAAAGAGGCTTATGGACAATCAGGGATACCCCTCATTTACGAAGCGTACATTTCCACCGGATTCCTGCTCAGCATCCTCTTGACAATACCCGCGTTTGCGATTTCATTCATAATTGAAATCAAAACATTCCCGCATTCTGAAATTCTCCTATCGGTACTTGGCAGTACGATATTATCGGGAACTGTCTTCGGAATTACTCTTGTCATCTGGTTGTCTTATCCTCTCATCAGAAAGCGTAGCTATAGGTCGAAGCTGGAAAACCAGCTCGCATACTCGTTCGGAATCTTGGGAGTTCTTGCAGCCTCCGGAATGAACCTGGAGCGATTGTTCGAAAGGATTGCTTTCTCGGAGTCAAATCCCGTTCTCGCCGACCTTGCGAAGCGATTCCTGAGAAACATCAAGGTTTTCGGACTGGACACCGAGACAGCCCTCACCGAGGTTGCTCAGCATTCCCCATCGGAGGCATTCTCTAAGATGCTCGACAGCATGTCGATCGCTAGCAAGACGACGGGATCCATTCACGATCTAGTGATGTTTGAATCTGCAAGATTGTTGCAGGAGAAGAGGGACAAACTTCGAAAAACGATAGGTAGCCTCGCCGTGATGGCAGAACTTTACATTACTATCGTGGTTGTCGGTCCCATTATTTTCATCGTGATGATGGCGATTTTTGGGCTGTTACCGTCGGGTGGTCTTCCCGATCCTATTTCCATCATCAATCTCATAGTTTTCATCGGAATCCCGGTACTTTCAGTGATGTTCATCCTGCTCCTAGACTCGGTAGTTTCAAAGGCGTAGTATAAGATGGCAGAAACAAGATTACAGCAAAGACAACGGAAAGACGCCGCAAGCGCTCGAAAGAAGAAGATGCGATACTTCGAGAGCGACTGGAAATACGCTTCTTACATTGGAGCCGGGATCACGATGATCCTGAGCATTGCAATCGGATTCACAGTTGGCAAATACAAACCGCAGCTGCCCTACATCATCCCATCGGGGAACGGAACTAGGGCCGACGGAACTCCCTGGACGCTGTTTCATCAGCCCTGGGTAATACCACATGCCGCGAGCGCTTCTTTCACCGACACCGTAATCGGTCTGGGGGTCGTAATTGCTCTGATCCCGGTCACTTATGTTTCGATCAATAATTACAGGTACGTGAAGTCAGTCGAAAAGAACATTCCCCGTTTCCTCCGGGACATCTTGGAGAGCACCGACTCTGGCATAATTCTGCCAACCGCACTAATCCGCGCTTCAACCTCCGACTATGGTCCAATTTCGAGCGAGATTGGAATCGCAATGACCAAGTTCTCTCTGGGATACGATTTCAAGGAATCAGTGATGGAAGCCTGCGCGAAGTCTGAAACACCCTTACATGATTCAGGTAGGACTTGTGATTGTCGAAGCTTACTCATCCGGCGGGAGGATGCACGATGTACTGAACTCCAGCGTCGTCCTTTTCAACGGACTCGAACAATATACTGAGGAAAAACAATCGGAGCTGAGGCCGTACACTCAGCTGGTCTACATCTCGGTTGTGATCTTCTTGGTGATTGCCCTGATAATTACTGCGCAATTCATCGGACCTCTGAACAAACTACCTCTGGCAACCCAGGGTCAGAATAGTTTTGGAAGTGGTGGAGGTCATTTCTCATTCAACCTTAGCAAAATATCACCGGTCTACTTCGAATCAATATTCTTCCTCGCGGGAATCTTCGAGTCCCTCTTTGGCGGAATAGTTGCGGGGAAGATAGTTGATGGTTCATCCTCCGCGGGGTTGAGGCATTCCTTGATCTTACTCATAATCACGATAATCGTGTTCAACGCACCAGGAGTTGGGATATTTTCGGTAGGTTAGCAGAGAACGATTGCGAATTGATGAACTAAGAAATGACCAAGAGATAACAAGTGAAAGATCAGGTTGGGGGTGAAAAACAAGTGTCGAAGCCAGATGCGGGTACCGAAAAGGATGCTCTGCTGGTTAATCAAGAGGTACAGTCGATAGTCCAGAGGATGGTTGACCAAGGAGTCTATCTGATCACCCCCAGATTGGACCCCAAGGGTCTGACGTATCCTGCGCTATCTGCTGTATTCCCAGAGAAAACCGATGCAGAGATCCAAGAGTTCCTCGAGAAACTGAAGAACGCGGGGATACTAAAGTCAAAACTTCTGGATAAGGTGATCGTCTGTCCCACATGTGGAAGCCCCTCTGTTTATTCAAAGTACAACTGCCCGAGATGCTCCTCGTTCGACATCGGCAAAGCCTCCATTATCGAACACGTCAGGTGCGGGTACATCGGTTCGAAGGAAAAATTCCAGAAGGGAAACCTGCTAATCTGTCCAAAGTGCAAGAATACCGTTGGAGAGGTTGACTATCGGAAGATTGGCACGAGCTTCGAGTGTAACTCCTGCGGGTCTCGCTTTGAAGCTCCCAGAATGAGCCACAAGTGCAACTCCTGCGACGATGTTTTCACATACAAAGAAGCCCGATACGAACCATTTTACGAATTCGAGCTCTCCGAAGACACTAAGAGGTCAGTGGCAAAGGGTACTCTACCACTCGCTTCGATACTTACCACCCTCAAGAGCGACGGCTATGACGTCGGACTGCGAAGCGATCTGATTGGCAAGTCAGGAGCGACCCACAACTTCGATATTGTAGCGAGAAAGGGAGCCGCTTTGGTAGTTGCAAACTTTACCTTCGAGCCAAAAGAGGAAGACATCATCGGCCTCTTCGCCAAGAAATATGACGTCGATCCCACCTTTACGCTGCTTATCGCTCTGACGCCACCATCCAAAGAGGAGGAAGCGGTCAGCAAGGCGTACGGGGTAATGATTCTCTCATCATCCGCGGAGCGTTCTATTGGAGAACAAATAATCGACTTGGTCAATGAATACTTTGAGAAATCAAGGGGAGAATCGGCCGAAGAGGGTCAAACCAAAGAGCCTGAGATAAGTACCAAAAAAGTAACAGAACCTATGCAGCGTGCGCCACCGTCAGCTCCACCGAGTATGGAGTCTGCTAGAGAGAAGCAGGAAGAACTTCCAAAAGAAACTCCACCGTCTCCATTGGAGACAACGATTGATGTAATCCGACCTGCCGAAACCGAGTCGAAGGAAGAGCCAGAGGAAAAAGAAGAGGAAGAGGTATCGTCTGAGGAAGAGGATAAAGAGAAAAAGTCCAAGAAAGACCAGTCGAAAAAGAAATTGATTGAATTTGCGATGTCAGACGACGAATGGGAACAGTACGACTTTTAGTTCTCAGACCAATAACGGATTCGATATCGAGCTCGTCATGTCTAGTGGGTTTATGGGACCAATAATCGGGAAATGCAAAAAGTAGAATTATCCTGATTTGTTACGGAAAAAAAATCCGTGATAAATGGAAAATATTGGAGCCCACTCTAAAGAGGAAAATTCACCGCGTACCCTACATTTCTAGGGTCATTGTTTCGTGAATCCATTCGTTCCAGAATGAATTGTGGAAAAAACGCAAAAAGTCTGATTTCATGACTATGAGCCGAATCTACAGCGAAAGTGCTGATTGATCGATGCTCGCAACAAGCATGTTGTTAGGTCAAGATACCGTGGTGTCTAATACTATTTCTTGGTTCCTCTAGGTTTTCAATGAAACGAATTCTTCAAGATTATCTTCGGAATCGGGAGAATATTCTTCAGCCAAGATTGGATTCTCCGGGCTTTCTGCACTGGGTTCTAGTTGCTTCAAGACCGACTTCAATACAAGCGACTGGTCAATACTGAGTTTGATCGTCTTCTCACTCTGTCGCAAATTGATCCTTTCGTCGTGAATGTTTACCCTGTATTTCGCGATCGAAGCCAGTTTGGAATACTTTCTTGTATCTTGCCCGGTCGCAAAGTGCATGTGGTGGATAAGGTATATTTCGTAACTCTTTTTGTGTTCCCTTACGGCAAGGTATCTGTAGGCCCCACAGGTGCATTTTTCAAGATTCAAGAAGTGCTGCATATGCCCTTGAGAGAATCAAGTAGCGAGTTAACGAAGGGTGTAAATTTCCACTTAGCAAGAAGTATGAATAGTTTCAATTGAATTTTGACAACGGTATTTTTGTTCGGTTCACGCTAATATCGAGGGCGATATCGAACTAGTTATTGTGGAGAAATGAGAATACATTGTCAAAGCTCAGAGTTACTTTGGAGAAACTGGAAAGATACGCAAAGAACCAGGGCGGTTACGAAATATTCATCGACGGCGACACGATCGCGTTAAGCTTCGTCCCGGTCTTTCCTGAGGTTCTTGAGAAAGGGGATTCTTCACCTCCCCGCGTCACTATGACGGGGAAATTAAGAGAAGGCAAGGTCGATTTCCAGAAAGTGGAGATCGAAAATTCGTCTGGTTTGAAAGAAAGGAATCTCGAGGAATCTGAACTGGTTTACAAGAGCTGGCTCGATTTCATCGAGGACAATTACTAGATAATCTGTGTCTTAAATTATTCCAGTTCCGATATACTAGATCTTTTTTCGCAATTGTTAAAGGTGCGTCGGGGAAATCAGCCTCAGCAATCATGCTGACAATTGAGGATCTTCCTCTTGAAGGTAAGGTTGTTTTTCTCCGCGTCGACATGAATACCCCGCTGGAACCATCAACCTCCAAGCTGATGGAGTTGAACCGGATTCAGGAAGCATCCGTTTCGATCCGCGACCTTAACAAGTGTCGCGTCGTCGTCGGATCGCATCAGGGAAGAGTCGGAAGGGACGATTACATCGGGCTGGAGCAGCATGCCGATGCCCTGTCGAAGATCCTGGGTAAGAAAATCCAGTTTGCCGACGATATTTTCGGTCCAACTGCCATAAAGGAGATCGACTCGCTGAGTGTCGGGGAAGTTCTATTGCTTGACAACCTCAGATTCACGGCGGAGGAAAATATGGAGTTCACACCGGAAGCCGCTTCAAGAACGATACTTGTCCAGAGGCTCGTGAAACACTTCGACGCGTGCGTGCTTGATGCGTTTCCTACCGCGCACAGGGCGCACCCCTCGATCGTCGGCTTCTCCCACATACTGCCTACATGCGCCGGGAGGCTCGTCAGCAAGGAGCTCAAGGCGCTCAACAGGATAATGACCGTGTCTAAAGCTCCATTTACGACGGTTCTGGGAGGAGCAAAAGTTTCAGATCGTCTCGAGGCGATTGATACCTTGATTGCGAACAAGCGGGCTGACAAGGTCTTGCTCTGCGGACTAATCGCCAACGTGTTTTTGAAGGGCGCTAGGAAAATCGAATACGATATCGGCATCGATAATGAAGACAGGATGGTGGAGCGTGCCACTTTTCTGATGGCTGATTATCCGGACACGTTCCAGCTGCCAATAGACGTCGCCGTAAATCGGTCTGAGGAGCGTGTCGAGATCCCAGTCGAGGATATGCGCCCCGGCGATAAGGTCTACGACATCGGTTCGAAAACAATCGACCATTACTCCCGCATCATCAGGAGCAGCGGGACCATCTTCATGAGCGGCCCCCCGGGTCTTTTCGAGGATTCGAGGTTTGGCCTCGGGACCGAATCGCTGCTACGCGCCATGGCTTCGTCGTTCGGCACAACGATCGTCAGTGGGGGACATTTGAGCGCCGCCCTGCAGAGATTCGGAATCAAAGAGTGGATCGATCTGGTGAGTACTGCCGGTGGAGCCCTCGTGCTGTTTCTAGGCGGCAGGAGACTTCCACTGATAGAAGCCCTCGACTCGTACGAAAAGAAGGTCAGATCAGGAAATTGATCCGCGTCGCGGTCAACGGTTACAACGTTATCGGCCGAAGAGTGGCGGACGCTGTTTCCGTACAGGGTGACATGAAACTTGTTGGCGTCGCGAAAGTAAAGCCTGATTACAAAGCGAGGTCGGCTATCCAAAAAGGATACCGCGTTTTTGCAGCCGACGAGAAGGGGCGGAAGGCGTTCCAGGACGCTGGAATCAACTGCGCCGGGCTTTCGAGAGACATGGTTTCTGAGGCGGACATTGTGATCGACGCGACTCCCGAAGATGTGGGAAGCCAGAACAAGCAGATGTACGAATCTCTCGGGAAGAGGGCGATCTTTCAGGGCGGCGAGGAGCATGAAGTTGCCGGGACTTCGTTCGTCGCCCAGTGCAATTTTGACGAAGCCGTGGGCAAAAAGTACGTGAGAGTGGTCTCCTGCAATACCACGGCTCTCTGTCGTGTTCTTCATTCAATTGATGAAGAATTCGGGATTACTAAGGCAAACGTGGTGATTGCGAGGAGAGCCGCCGACCCTGACGAAAGCGGCAAGGGTCCGATTGACGCCGTTGTCCTTGACCCCGTTAGCATTCCGTCTCACCACGGGCCCGATGTCAACACTGTCCTGCCCGGATTTCCTGTCATTTCAATGGCGATGAAGATTCCCACAACGCACATGCACCTCCATTCGCTCATAGTTTCGGTAAAGGGAGATTCTCTTAGCACTGACAAGGTAATCGACAAATTATCGGAGACTCCGCGACTGATGTTCGTCGATAGCAAGAGAGACGGAATAAAGTCCACCGGCAACGTCATGGATCTTGCGAGGGAGATGGGCCGGCCCCGAAACGACATCTACGAGGCCGTCGTCTGGAGAGATTCGATCAAAGTAATCGGGAAAGAGATCTACCTCTTCATGGCGGTTCACCAGGAGGCGATCGTCACTCCCGAGAATATCGACGCAGTTAGAGCAGTTCTGGAAATGAAGGGTGCGAGCGATTCAATCCGGCTGACGAATTCCGCTTTGAAGATCTTACGATAATAGGGAAATTTTCGCTTCTATTTTTCTGAATCGTTTCACTTTACGAACGTAGGATATACTATCTCCGTCGGTTCCCAGTCTTCCAGCTTCCTGTCGTGGAACGCCTGGTATGCCGAGAGGTCAAGCATTGCGTGACCAGAATTGTTGAAGACAATGACTTTCTCCTCGCCGGTCTGCTTGCACCTCAGCGCTTCATCGATTACGAACTTGATCTCGTGAGCGGATTCCGGAGCCGGAATTATTCCTTCGGTCCTCGCGAATATAGTGCCCGCTTCGAAGATCTCGTTCTGTCCGAACGCCACGGATCGCATGTAGCCTTTGTTTATCAGGTACGAGATGATCGGGGCCATTCCGTGATACCTCAGCCCTCCCGCGTGGATCGGGGGGTTCTTGTACTCCCGTCCCAGCGTCAGCATCTTCAGAAGCGGAGTCGTTCCAGCCGTATCGCCAAAATCGTAGGTGTACTTGCCCTTCGTGGTATGCGGGACGGCCTTTGACTCGCACGCGACAAAATCTATGTCGTTCTTCTTCTTGAGCTTGTCGCCCATGAAGGGCAGTGAAAATCCGCCGTAGTTTGATCCCCCGCCGATGTTTCCCACCATCATATCAGGTTTCACATCGATCAATTCCAGCTGCTTTTTGACTTCAAGACCGATTACGGTCTGATGCAGAAGCACGTGATTCAGCACCGAGCCAAGGGTGTACCTCGCATTCTCGTCCGTAAGAGTGTCCTCGATTGCCTCACTGATCGCAATACCCAGCGAGCCCGGATCGTTCGGATCCTTTGCGAGAAGTTTTCTTCCAAATTTCGTGTTGTTGCTCGGGGACGAAAAGCACTCCGCGCCCCAGGTCTCCATCATGATCTTCCTCCCCGGCTTTTGCTTGTAGCTCGCGGCGACCATGTAGACTCGACAGGTTATCCCCCAGTATGCGCTTGACATCGCCAAAGCAGATCCCCACTGACCCGCACCTGTTTCGGTCACTAGTCTTTCAATTCCCTGCTTTTTGTTGTAGTAAGCTTGAGCCAATGCGGTGTTCGGCTTGTGGCTCCCCGCGGGGCTGACTCCCTCCCACTTGTAGTATATCTTCGCTGGCGTCTTCAGATACTGCTCTAACTTGTACGCCCTCATCAGCGGAGTAGGACGCGGCAGCCACCTGTAAGATTCCATGACCTCCTCGGGAATCTTGATCCATCTTTCCTGTGAGACCTCCTGCGCCACCAATTCTTTCGCGAACAATCTGAATAACGGCTCCGGCGACATCGGCTCCAGAGTCGCAGGATTGAGCGGCGGCGGAAGTGGTTCTGGCAGGTCTGCCTGAATGTTGTACCATGAAGTTGGAATTTCATCCTGTGATAGGAACACGGCTCGCTCGCCGACTGGACGCGAAGACATGGCCTTCCTAGAAGAGCGGACGAGATTTATCAGTTTCTAAGATTGGCCCGGTTACTCATGGGTGCCCTCTCTCGGACTTGGTGTTTTGAGCTTTGTATTGCCAGAAGAGCTTGAAACGACCTGTCCGAATTGAACAGAGCTTGAACGTAGCTCTTCACTCAGAAAACACCTCTCCGTGTTAGGGTCTTTTGGGTGATTTTTAGACTGTTGAATTTCGGGTGATAGAGCGTTTTTGCAAAGTTACTTACAGTAGCCGATAGTAGGCGTGGGAGAGAACGGTTCAAAATTGTATGATTGCGTATTTTCAATGTAAAATGCTCCAAACTCGTCGTGAGTCAGGATTGACGAAGTGGAAAAAACTACATGAAGAGGGACGGCAAAGCAATTCCCAGTTTCCGGGTAGATTGGTACAAAGAAAACAAATACAATAATCGCTATGGTAGCAATTCCGAAAATTCGCGTATGTTTCAAATTCTCTTTACATATTTTCTATCTTGTTGCGTAAAGACATTTCCAATAATGCGTTTCAATTACTTGGGATAGAGATTCCAACTCTTTGAGCAGGAGTTTGATCCTCTAGTGCCTCATTGCGGTTTGACAAAGTTATAATGGATTCTTTGACCCTCAGCGATCTGAGATTTCCGGCTCTTCCATCCTCTTTGTACCTTTATGCGCTCTCGCAAAGTGCTGTTGGCGCGCTCTATTCGATTGTTCTTCTTATCGTGTCCTTTATTCACACCACAATTCTGAATCAGTTTTGGATTCTAGTCTTTCACCTTCATGTAAGATTCTTCGTTGTAAGAGCCTAGAGAATCGCAGAATGTTTACTCAGGAGAAATTGCCGTGAGCGTTCTTTTGAGCTTCTCTATCTGGAGGTTCTATGTGTAAAGGGAATCGCAAGAACGACTGCTTACATTATCATCAACTGTACTGAGAGGATTTCACAACGGCTTGACTGCTCCGCTCTGCCCTAACTTTCGTGAAATATCATTCTGCGCCGATAACCAGCCGATATCCCGAACACATTCGGGAGATTAGATATATCGATGCGGAATGTTGTCTCGACCGTAATGTTAGAGCAGGAAAAGAGTTCTCTGACTAGCGCAGAAGGTGCTGAAAAGAAGAGAATCGATTGGAATAAGATAATCGAGTGGGATAGGGATTATTGCTTCCATATCGAGAAAGCTCTAAGCGAATGGTCCCCGATCCCTATAGCAAAATGCGATGGAGCGTACGTAATCGATGCCAATGGAAATAGATTGCTTGATTTTCTTTCAGGACTCATATCTGTGAATGCGGGTCAGCGGAATCCCAAGATTGTCGAAGCAATCAAGGATTCGCTCGAAAATTACGGATATCTTTGGGAATTTTTCACGACTCCGTACAAATCGGAGGCGGCGAAAATTATAATCAAGGACATACTCGGCGCTGACTCCTGGGCAGGGAGAGTCCACTTCGTGGGCTCGGGAAGCGAGGCAAACGAGGAAGCACTCCAAATTGCGAAGCTGTACACCAACAGGCCGTACATCATCACCAGAGAGTACTCTTACCACGGATGGACCGAAGCTGCGGGTGCTTGCACTAGAGTGAGATACTGGCGCGGGTCTCTGTCGTCGCCTAATTCTAGTGAGTTCAGGCCTGTGCCAGGCTTTCCTGCGGATGGATATTTTCCCGCGCCCGCTCCCTTCTGCTACAGATGCCCCTACGGCTACAAGGGACCAGAACAGTGCCAAGTGAACGGTAATGTTGCGTGTCTGAATGAGCTCGAGCATCTCATCCTCTCCCTTGGTCCCGAAAATGTAGCCGCCGTTATCACAGAGCTCGTGTGTGGAGGGTCGCTGATCGTGTCGCCGATCGAATGGGTTCGCGGACTAAGGGCACTTACAAAAAAATACGGAATCCTCCTGATCGACGATGAGGTCATGTCCGGTTTTGCGAGAACTGGAAGATGGTTCTGCTACCAGCATTATGGCATCACGCCCGATATCATGACGACGGCAAAGGGGATTGTTAGTTCTCACCTTCCAGCTGCTGGTGTTGTCGTTAGCAGGGAGATTGCTGATTTCTTCGACAAGTATAGGTGGTGGCATGCTGTCACCTTCTCTTCCCATCCGGTCTCGATGGCGGCAGTTGTCGCTAACCTTCAATTCATGATTGATGTAGATCTCCCTAAGCGTGCTGAGAAAAGTGGACTATACTTGGAAAAAAGACTCAGAGAAATTTCGCCGTTGCACAAGTCAGTGGGTCATGTCAGCGGAATGGGACTATTCTGGGGAATAGAAATTGTAAGGAACAGGGAAACACATGAGCCATTCATCAAGGAAGATAGAGATGTCACGGGAGCAGGCGATATTTCAAAGTGGCCGATCTCTGTTGTTCAGCAAAAGGCGCTAGAGAAAGGAGTCCTGATGGGAGGACTGGTTCCGAATTGTCTCAGGCTGGGGCCTGCCCTAACTGTAACGGAGGAGGAAATAGATAGGGCCATAGATGCGCTCGACTATGCCTTGAAACCCCTGGATACGGAATGTGCTTAGAGATTGATGACAATGTAGCCGGCATCGAATTACGAAACTGTCCGAAATGACTCAACGTTGCTAAGCGTTCAATGCCTGTAAGACGTCATCTATCCATTTGAAGCAGTTACTTACCGAGTATGTTGCATCGCAAAGGTAAATAAGGAAGAATACATATCGCGGCCCCGACATGGAGATTGCAACTACAACATCCGAGAGTACGTTGACAGAAGAACAGATATCTGCTCTAAATTACCCCGGCGCGCCACGAATGAAAATTTCTCCGCCTGGGCCAAAGGCGACTGCAATCAGATCTGTCCAGCAGAAATACGAAACTCATACTGTCAAGTACATGAAGTATTTTCCAACGGCATGGGAATCGGGAATGGGCGCGACACTAAAAGATGTTGACGGAAACCTATTCATAGACTGGACCTCAGGAGCAGGAGTCATAAACGTTGGATATTCTAATCCCAAAATCACAGATGCCATCGTCTCACAAGCAAAGAAATTTGTTCATGGGTTGGATGTTCCCACAGAAGGACGAGCAAACTTTCTTGAGCGCTTTGACTCGATCCTGCCTCAAAAGCTGAGAGGGAATTCTAAAGTCATATTTTCAATTACCGGTAGCGACGCGAATGAAGCAGCTGCCAAGGTTTCGAGATATACACGAAACAAACAAACGGTTCTGACATTTGAAGGCGCATATCATGGTATGCACGTGGCCGCGCTCGCAATGTCCTCCGTTGCTCCCCTTCAAAGGGGAATAGCTCCTTTCATGGCCGGAACAGTTCGAGCGCCATTCGCTTATTGTTACAGATGCCCGTGGGGGAAGACCTACGGCGACTGCGCTTATGAATGTCTGGCTTACGTAGAACATCTTTTCGAAGATCCATATTCTGGTCTCTACGAACCATCCGCGATTCAGGTTGAACCGATTCAAGGTGAAGGCGGATACATAGTGCCTCCAGATGAATTTCTTCAAGGATTAAGGAGAATTACAGATCGTTATAATGTGGACTTGATCTTTGACGAGGTTCAATGCGGTTTCGGAAGAACAGGAAAAATGTGGGCTTCGGAATGGCCAGCCGTCACTCCTGACATGATGGCTGTCTCAAAGTCAATAGCTGCAGGGATTCCACTTGCCGCTCTAATTCTTAGGAAAGATCTTGATGAAAAACTTCCCGATGCTTTCCATCTAGGCACCTATCGAGGCAACGCCGTTGCAACTGCCGCAGGGGCAGAGGTTGTCGAGTTTCTGAAGACTAGCGGCGTAATCGAAAGAGCAAGAATGATTGGCGAAGAAGTCAAAAAATTCCTAACTGATCTCATGGAAGGATCAAAAATTATCGGGGATGTCCGCGGCAGAGGATTCATGATCGGGATCGAATTTGTAAGAAACAAAACTACGAAAGAGCCAGGACCCGAACTGGCATCTAAGGTCCAGGAACAATGTTTCAAGAAAGGGCTCGTTGTACTCAAGATGGGGCACTATGGGAATTGCATTCGATTTGTACCCCCGCTCACAATAAGTAAGGAATTGGTTGACAAGAGCCTTGAGATATTCGCAGAGTCGGTCGAAGAAACCGAAAGAAATCCGCCGCCGAAAGCCATGGAACATGAAATGGGTTAGACCATTTTTTGTGATCCCAAAATCAGATTTCATTTCTCACTTTTTGAGAAAGTTATGTCTGACCATGCAGAATCAGAGGAAGTTCCGAACGATAAATCGAAAGAATCCGCAGAGGATTTTGCGGTGTAATCGGTCTGTGAAGAGATGAATCATGGTTATACAGAAGCATTGTGGACTCCAGATAGTTTGATGGTTCTTCGAACGGTGTCTTCGAACTCCTCGTTGGGAAAAAAGCACGGTTCTAGAATCAACAAGTCAACACCTCTTTCTTCGAATTGTTTGATCTGCTTCTTGACAGCGTCGGAGTTCCCGCTTAGGCAAAGAGCCTCGACCAAGCGAGCAGTAACAAATTGCGCCGCATTTTCGGCGCCTGATTTACTCGCCAGAACAATTTTGCTTACCTCCTCGGAAAAGCCCTGATTAGACAGGGACTTTCGGTAAGTTTCGTATTCCAAAATATACATCGCCATTGTCATACTTGCTATTTTTCTGGCAATAGAAATTTTCTCGTGAATCGCGCAGGGGATTACCAGACCAATATCGACATCGCGTCCTTCTTCAGCAGAAATCTCCTTTACCCTCTCGATCGCTGAGGACAGAGCTTTGGGAGTTTTCAAAAAGAATAGTGAGCCATTGGCTTGTCTTGCCAATAATTCGGTCATCCGAGGTCCTCCTGCGGCGACATAAATCTGAAGATCGGGCTTGAAGGGCTTGAACCAAAGAGAGTAATTTGAAACGGTAAAAATCTCCCCGCTATAACTTACGGGTTCCTTTCCCGCAAGTATTCTTCTCAGCAACTGAATGGTTTCTTCCATTCTCTTGACCGGCTTTGAATACTTCAATCCGAGCTGCTTCTGTACAATTGATGAATGGCTCGCTCCTAAACCCAGTCTGAATCTTCCTTTGGAAATCTCGTCCAACGACGCGGCAGCCGAAGCTGAGAACACATGGATGTCTAGTGTAAATGCTGACAATGTCAGTTCCTATTCCTATCTTTGACGTATTCAAGGCGATCACGGCAGAAGCCTCGAAAGCATCTGACCCGGCCCCTTCAGCGACCCAAACGGATTCGAAATTCATTTTCTCGGCTTCGACCGATAAATTTGCCATTTGGCTCAGCGTTAAGTTTCCGAAAAGGCTTAGTCCCAATCTCAATTATCCAAGCCTCGCATTTCTTGACACTCCTTTCTTTCTGGTCGACTGGATTTTCAAGCTTCAAATGTTTTCAGCCTTCCCACTGGGTATCTTACATAAAGTGACGACCGTATGGCGGAGATGATTTCGCTTGAAGTTCAGGTGTGTGACCATCATCTGTTCCGAGATGAGTATTTTACAATGATAATTTGTAGATCTTTTCAGAGCATGTCAAATAATCTCAGGTCATTTCATATATTTGTCAGTTCTCTTGGAGAAAGAAAACCGTAATGGCTGAGTTCGACATCGTCGTGATTGGGGCAGGTCATAACGGCCTAACACTTGCAGCTTATCTTGCCAAAGAGGGCCTATCTGTCGGGATTTTCGAATCGAGATCGGTTGCAGGGGGCGGACTCTATACAGAGGAACCTCTGTTCCCTAGTTTCTTACACAACATGCACTCCAACTTTCACCTCTGGCCAGATTATGCGCCAGCTTGGGATGATCTCCAAATCGAAAATTTCGGGATGAAGTATTTCCATCCGTCCATCCCCTGGTCGGCTCCGCTATCTAACAACAATTCTATACTAATTCATAATCAGACGAGCATCACTGAGAAGAGTTTTGCAAAATTCTCAAGAAAGGATGCTAGAATATATTCCAAAATAAAGACAGAGATTAACCCTGTCTTCAAGAAACTTATGCTCGCGACGGTGTACTCTGTCCCGAAGGATCCGAACCCCGAAACGGAGAAAATTATCTCCAAGCTGGAATGGTTCAGACCGGACTGGTTTCAGATGACCCCCTTCGAGGTAGCTGACGATCTCTTCGAAGACGAAACCGTCAAGACTTTCATCCTAGCGAATATTTGGTTTGCAGGTTGGGCTCCAGATTACGAAAGTATGGGTGACCTAGTTCCCACTTTTCTGGGACTTTGCAACCATATGTACCTTCCAGGCGGCGGGACGATTCAATTGTCTCACACGCTATCCCGGATAGTCGCTTATTATGGCGGAAAGATCTTTGTCAACGCTCCTGTGAAGAAGATTCTTGTCGATAACAACGGGAAAGCCAGTGGAGTAAGCCTAGGCGAAACCAACAATCCGATGATACGTGGTGATCGCGAAATTAGTGCGAGGAAAGCGATCGTTTCAGCAACGGATGTCACAACCACCTTTCTCGAACTACTGGATGAATCGGCTTTGGATCAGGATTTCCGAAAGAAAGTGGAACGTTTCGATTATCGAGGAAATGCGTTGTTCAACGTTCATTACGAACTAGACGAGGCTCCAAAGTACAAAACCATCGATAAGACCATCGACCTCGGCTGGAGCCAAGACATTGGGTACGAAAATTATGGCGATCTCAGGGACGACCTCAAGTCGCTGGACCACGGCGAGCTGCCATCGATTCCCAGGTACGAGGCGGGAGTCAACACACTCTTCGACAAGTCGTACGCGCCTCCCGGTAAGCACGTGGCCGTAGCATACAGGGAAATGCCCAACACTGACGTATTTCAAGGCGGGAGAAAGAGATTCGATGAAATTAAGGAAGAATACGCGGATCTTGTCTTGGAAAAGTGGTCTGAGTACGCCCCCAACATGAAAAAGTCTAACGTGATAGCGAGGTACATCTATTCGCCGTTCGAATACGAGAAAAAAATTGTGAGCATGAGAACGGGGAACTGGAGCCTCGGACGGATGGACTACAACCAAAGCGGAATCCGAAGGCCCCTAAGAGAATATTCTGATTACCGAACTCCGATCAAAGGCCTCTACATGTGCAGCTCTTCCTGCCATCCCGGTGGAAGTATATTCCTAGCGGCTGGTTACAACGCGGCAAATGTAATACTCGATGATCTAAGAGCTAAGAGTATTGGCGTTTGAAAAGCGCTGATTGGAGTGTCGAAGAAGTCTTGGAGTACAAATATTGGCCGATCTTCGCATGACTGCCTAGCTTGTCCGGGCCAATAGCAGCAACCAACGACCTAAATTCTTGAACGTCACAGCGGGCCGGCGAATTCGCTCAATAAAGTTGTGTGTTATCTCACAATACTTAATACACGGGGTCCTTCGCGCTTTGGCGTTGTCCGAAAAAAGTAACGATAACAAAAAGCCGGCGCTTTTCACGCGACAATCTACGGGTCTGGTCAAGTCTATTTCGGCAACTGATGTTCTGTTCTACACGCTCTCGAGCGCTGGCCCGATCGTCCTGATAGCTCTTGGCGTTACGACTCTCCCCTCGATCTACGAGGGGGTGGATCTACCTCTGGTATTCGGGCTCTCTTTGATCCTATTAATCACAGTCGCATACAACACAATTTGCCTTTCTGCTACCCTTCCTAGGGCCGGAGGAGACTACGTGTTTGGCTCGAGAATAGTCAATCCGATATGGGGTATGATTCCCTCCTTCATGGTAGAGTTTTCATTTGTCGTCGGAATAGCCTCGCTCGCTGTCGTCGCTCTCGAGGCTTTTATCGGACCCGCCATAATCACTTCTTATCCGCAGTATGCCCAGACTGTGTCGAGCTGGATCTACACCAGCGCGAGCAACCTTGCGATCTTGACGGTGCTCATTATTCTTCTGATTTTTGGCTTGGCTATCTTGGGCACGAAGAAATGGTTCTGGTTTGTCAGAATCATTGCAATTTACGCACTTGTCATGGTGATAGTCTTCATTGGATATCTTGCGACCGCAAATCATCAATCTCTCGTCAACAATTTTAACTCTCAGGCAATAACACCACTGAATTTCTCAGCAGTGGTTACCAACGCTACCGCGACCGGATGGCCTCAGTCTGTATCTTCTTCTGTTTTGACGACTTCAGGCGCGATGATATTTCTCTTCTTCTTCATGGCAGCCCCCATCTCTGCGTACTTTGCTGGTGAGATCAAGAATACTCAGCGCAGCATGACCATCGGATTGATGGGTGGAACTATCGTTGCTTGGATGATTGCCGCCATTGGGATACTTGGTTTTCTGGCAGTTTTTGGATATACTTTCATGTCTGATTTCGGATTTCTCGGATCGCTGAATGGTCCGACAGCCTCACTAGGAGTTTTCACCTTCAATACCCTCTTACTAGCTCTCGTGAAGGATCCGAATATTACCTTTCTAATAGGAATGGGTTTTGGACTTGCGATGCTGGGATTTCTGTCAGTGACATTACTTCCAGCGAGCAGGATTGTCTTTGCGTGGAGTTTTGATAGGCTAATCCCTGAGCGATTTTCATCGGTGTCCAATAGGACGCAAACTCCTGTATTCTCACTCGCGTTTGTCGGCATTCTCACTGCGATCGTTGCTGTCATCGATGCGTATTATTCGGCCGCCCTAGGAGAAGTGCTTGCGACAACACTGATCGTTGCGATAGCTTTCATGCCAAACGGCTTTACCGCTGCTATTCTACCATTTAGGAAAAAGGACATTTACAATCTTGCTCCCGGTATTGCAAGGAAAAAAATTGGAGGCTTTCCGTTGATTACGATCACGGGTCTTGTGCAGGGGGTTGGTCTTATCATAATCATTCTGCTAACATTCTTGGAGCCCGCGGCGTCTGGCACTAGCACGGGTACAATCTCTATCGGGGCAATTGCGGTAGTGCTGTTTGGATTGCTTGCCTCGATCCTGTTTTATCCAATCTCGAAAGCTATCAGAAAGCGTGAGGGCATAGACCTTAGCCTCGTTTTCAGCGAGATACCACCAGAATAAACGAATTCAAATTTTCTTACCCTGCCCTAGTTGCGAATCAGGGTCAAACAGTAGTGCTCGTCTTTCTCTTCCAGACCTAGCGGAGAGCATTTGCGGAACAACTCAAGCAGCTCGTCCTTCCGGAAATGATGATGTGGGATGTACTCTCTTAAAAAGAGCCAGCAGGGCCTACCGAAAGAAACGCCCGATAATCCTTATCTAATACAGGTTTAGGTAAAACGCGATCATATCGGCATAGTCTTCTAATGTTGTATGAGGTAGGAAACCAAAGTTCTCGTGGTCACATATTTCTCGTTGCCGTAATATTTGGTATTCTACTTTTTTCCTGTTCATTGGGATTCCGAATGAATGGGAAATGAAGAATCGTCAAGATGCGGACATTATGTTGCATGCGACCAAGGCTGAAATTTTCCAAATGTTCGAAACATTGCTATCCGAAGTGGATAACGGCGTTCTTTTTGATGAGCTGATGAAATACTTTCAATCCAAATTCCAAGAAGTGTTCAAAAATGGAATCAGATGAGTGTGCGACGATGGCCTGGCAACATCCAAGCTTTGGGGGTTCTATCCGGCTTCAATTCGCGTCCCTGTTCAGATCTGGCAAGGTCAGCACTACAAATTCGTGCCGTTCTCGCACGGGAAGTGGCTAGCATCACTCATCCCGAACGCTGAGGCCCATTTGGAAAAGGACGAAGGGCACCTGAGTCTTTTTACCCTTCGAATCCCTGAAGTTCATAGCTGGGTGGTTAAGAAGTTCCAAGATGTAAGAAAATAGCTGAAGGCGGGCCCGGTGGGATTTCTATCGATATAGGTATAAGACCATCTCAGATATTTAGATTTAGACGATTTTGTTAAGTCTTAATTCCTCATTTAGTCAATGAAAATCAATTTCTGATAGTATTGACAAATGCTACCTAAACAAAGTATCAAGTCTTTCGTTAATTTGAAACGGAATTTCTTGTTGTCTTGCTCAAACTAAAGTGAAATTCCATTGAAACTGGAGATTTCCAATACTTTCACTAGTTCGCGTGTACCAGATGCTCGGCGAGAAATTTATCGAGTATCCCTGACCTGTGATAAACTCGGATGTGTTTGTAGGAATATCGATGCTCCCTAGAAAGCTCATCCCATAACTCATTGTGTTGCTAAAGTAAACAGCAGATGACGGCTGAAATCCCCAGACATATCTGCTGGAGTTCACAAGACTTTGTACTGAAATGCCTGCAAGGAATGGGTTTACATAATTAACGGACACGTTCTGCGATCCTAGATAGGTTAGATTTGCGTCTATCTGGAAGAACTCCTTCGCTCGCTTCAGCTCTGCTGGCTTGGTGCGCTTGCTGTTCATTATCGCACGCAGGACAGTCAAGCGGGCGACCTGGTGAAAAGCAGGGTCACGGAGAAGTTCCTGGTCTGGCAGGTGCGACATCATCAGGGAGACCTTCCTCTCAATCAATTCCATGCGGAGGACTGTGAGCACCACCCTGGAAGTTGTAGACGCGTCCTAGGTTGGGATCCCGTCGCGGCCCGCTCCCACCCGCGTTCGGGTCATATTGGGAAGAGGGGACCGCACCCCTGAGAGCATGCCCAAGACACAGAGGAGGAGGGGCGTCTCAAGCTACTCGCACCTCCTCGAAGTCGAGGGGCCTACTTCCACTTCGTTAGTATCTCCTCTCTGTGGAAGGCCGCTGTCGAGACGAAGAAGAGCAGCACGTCCACCACGACCAAGGCTCCCGCGATTATCGCCAGGTTGGTGGTGTCTCCCAGGTTGATCAAGTTCAGTTCTCCGGCGACGTACACCCCAATGAATGGAACGACTGTCAGCCCCCCGAGTTGTTGTCCAGCCCTGACGTCGGTCACCCTTGAGGACATGATTACGTTCATCTGTACGCTCATCAACAATGCGAGCGGAAGAAGCAACAGTATGACGATGGCTGAATTCCAGTCTGGGAAGTAGTAGTAACCAAGCCTGCCCTTGGTGGTCAGGTCCATGAGAAGCATGAAGAGCGCGGATCCTCCCAGCACCGCGGCCAGCGGCGGAAGGAAGGCGGCAATGCCCTTTCCGAGTAGGATCTCGCTGTCCGTCGTTGGCGTCGCAAGCAGCGGCTCGAGGCTCTTCTCGACCTTTTCGCCGGCGATGGTGTAGGATGCTATCGGAGTAGAGAGATACGAGCCCAGGATGACGTAGAAGAAGAGGAACGCAGGTAGCAGGACCACCAGCTCGGCAGGGGACTTCCTCTGGCCGATGAAGCCTATGACCGCGGGGATGAGAATGGCGACGAAAAGCGGAATGAAGACCACCAAATAGACGATGCCCTTCTTCTTGCGGAAAATCTTGAAGTCCTTCGCCGCTATGATCCAGGACTGAGAGAGCCGCAAGGTCCCTAACCGCCCCCTCCTTCCCTCACCAGCTTCAGGTAGACGTCTTCAAGCGAGGCGCTGACTATCGTCACGGACTGGATGTGTCCTCCGGCCTTGACGATTGCCTCGATTACAGCGGCGTTCTGCTTGTCAGGGTCGCTCAATGCGACCTCCAGCTTGTTCCCTTCAGCCGTGACGCTCCCCACAGCGGGGAGCTTTCTCACTCCCGCCAGAATCGCGTCGGTCGCTTGCTCCTGAAGCAGCACGACTGTCCTCCTGGTGCCTCCCCCGCTGCTGAGCGCCTTCTCGAGCTCCTGCGGGGTACCCGTCGCGATGAGCCTGGTGCTCAAGATTCCGATCCTGTCGCATATCCTCTGGGCCTCGTCCAGGTTGTGCGTGTTGAGGAAGATGGTCCTCTTCTCCTTCTTCAGCTCAAGGATGAAGTCCCTGACCGTCTTGGCGGACTCCGGGTCCAGGTTGGCCGTGGGTTCGTCCATGAAGAGGAGCTTTGGCTCGTGTATGAGGGCGCGCGCGATGGCGAGCTTCTGCTTCATCCCTTTGGAGAAGGTTCCCGCCATAGCATCCCTCTTCTCCCAGAGACCCAGCATCGTCAGGAATCGCTGGATGTTCTCCTTCCTCTGGGCCTCCGTGCAACCGTACAGCTTGCCGTAAAAGTCCAGGTTGTCGTAGGCGCTCAGGTCGTCGTACAGGCCCACGTTGTCAGGCACCAAGCCGATGAGCTTCCGTATCTTCAGAGCGTCCTCGCTCCTCCCCGTGTCGTAGTCGCCGATCCTGGCTTCGCCGCTCGTCTTCGAGATGAGGCAGCAGAGCATCCTTACGGTAGTCGTCTTCCCTGCCCCGTTTGGCCCCAAGAAACCGAAAACCTCTCCAGCGTTGACTTTGAGAGTCAGGTTGTCAACGGCTGTGAGGTCACCGAACCTCTTCGTGAGACCTTTAGTTTCAATCATCCGGCGGCATCACTGATGGCAAGTGCCCAGCTCTATTTACCGGCGCTAGAGCTCTGTACAGGCTTGCCATCCACGAGCACGGTGAGTTTTCTCCCAAAGGCCCAGCGCGTCATTCCGAAGTTGACTTCGACTTTGTGAACCTCTGAACTCCCGACATCGAACGCGAACTTCTTCGCGCCAGGCGAGAAGAGAGATTCGTCAATGACCTTCTGACCATCCACTTCGATACGGATTTTCTTCATAACCATGTCAGTATCGACTGTGAGAGAGTGCTTCTCCCTCTCGCCTACCTCGAACCTAGATTTTCCCACGAGTTTCGAAGTGGTCAAAGCGGATATAAGAAGTCCGAAAGGTACAAATTTTGTACCTATGGCCGCATTTTATAATGTGGAAGCAGTAAGACAAAGAATGCAGATGCCAGAGCCGAAATGATGGACAACGCAGGGGTCGACGTCGCTCCCGATGAAATGAGGCGCGCGGTCAAACAAGCGATTCTCCTGAACGAACACCTGCTCCGGCGAGCTTGGGGAGTACTATACCTTGCGCTCTCACTTTCAATGTTCCTTTCGAGCTTTGGAACGGCCATCATTGATTCACTCGGACCAATCGGAGTCGCAAGCACTCTGCCCATTGACGTGACCACGAGCGGCTCTGGTCTAATTGCCATCCTTTGGGCGTTCAAACGGGTGCGAAACTCCGCGGACATCACTCGCCCTGACGGCGACCGGGCTTGGTCAAGGCTGCTTGGATATCGCTTTCTTGTACCTCTGTGGATTGCAATCGAAGCGGTCGCGATTTTGACGGTCGCGTTTGCAAGTAGCCGGGCTCCTCTGGTTCTCTTTTTGATACACCTTGGACTGGCTGTCTATCTGTATTATGCCCTAAGCCTCTCTTTTTCAAAGAAGATTCCCGGAGAGGCTGTTATCGCAATAGCCTCACTCTCGTTGAGTAGCGTTGCGTCCATCGCTTTGTTGTCAATTACCACGAGCCCTGGGCCGTACGTGCTACTCGTGGGAGCTACGATTCTCGCTTGGATATTCTCCGGAATCTACGCGCGTACCAGGCACATTCCAGAATTCGAGGAGGAGCGTACCGGGCTTGAGTGACGACGACGAAATCAACAAGCGAGATTTTGACAAGATGGCTAAGGATGAGACGATTAAATCGCTAAACGATCAGCTTGGTGACTCTGCCCTCAAATCGTCCACTCGAATCCTGATGCTGGTGTTGCTCGCACAGGCTCGAAGGATGAGCTCAGTAGAACTAAGGACGCTCACAGGACTGGGAAAGGGGAGCTTGGAGAACCATCTGAATAAACTTGAAAGCTTCGGTTATGTTAAGATAAGCAATGCAAAGTCCCTCCGAACAAGGGGTTCTCCAAGGCAGATAGTCGAGGCCACAGAGAAGGGGCTTAGTGCTTGTCGCACGCTTGTGAAAAGTATCTCAGGTTTGGCCCTTTGATAGTCGCCAGCGTTAGTAATTGTGAAGTCATTCTTTCGCCGAATATTCACCCATCGTCTAGCCCATAGTTTTACTCATAGACATCAATGGGAAAATACAATGTTCACAGTGTCGAGCACCCAACTTAAGTTGAATGATCGTGAAAACCTTGGCTCACTAATACGATGTCAAGGCA
>CAWCYI010000005.1:0-65444 GCA_963799845.1 uncultured Nitrososphaerota archaeon | reverse complement strand
ATCCTGGCCGTGTTCATTGATGAGCGCTTGTAATCCACGGCTTGTCCTGCATCTGCTGCTTCAGATAGGAGCCCTCAGAACCCAAATCATTTAGGCGATCGACGACGTCCTGCACGAGATGGAAGCGGTCCAGATCGTTTTGCACTCTCATGTCAAAGGGCGTCGTGATGGTGCCCTCTTCCTTGTAGCCACGGACGTGGAGGTTTTGGTTAGTTCGGCGGTAGGTCAGCCGATGGATTAGCGACGGGTATCCATGAAAGCCAAAAATGATATGTTTGTCTTTGGTAAAAAGCAAATCATAATCCGTTTCGCTGAGTCCATGAGGGTGCTCGCTCGCAGACTGCAGTTTCATGAGTACGATGAACATTAATCACTCGGATTTTCAATTTAGGCAGATGCCGGCGAAGGATGGAAACCGCAGCCAGAATCTCCAGTGTGGGCGTGTCACCGCAGCAGGTCATCACCACGTCCGGTCTGCGCCCGTATCGTCTGCTAGCCCATTGCCAGATACCAATTCCTGTGCAATGCACAACCGCCTCGTCCATGGTCAGCCATTGCGGGAGGGCATGCTTGCCTGCAACCACAACATTCACGTAGCCCCGGCTTCAAAATAATAATGATCCATTACTGACAGCAGACAGTTGGCATCTGGCGGAAGGTAAACGCGCACGATATGGCGCTTCTGTTGATGACGTGATCCAGGAAACCGGGGTCCTGGTGAGTGAAGCCATTGTGATCCTGCTGCCAGACGTGGGAAGCGAGCAGATAATTCAGCGACGAAATCTTCCGGCGCCAGGACAGTTCATTCGTTACCTTCAGCCATTTGGCGTGCTGGCTGAACATCGAATCGACAATGCGAATAAAGGCTTCATAGCAGTTGAACACCCCGTGGCGACCGGTCAGAAGATATCCTTCCAACCAACCCTCGCACTGGTGCTCGCTGAGCATTGAGTCCAGCACACGACCGGTAGGCGCGAGGAACTCATCATTTTTTACTTCCCGAGCGTCCCATTGACGGTTGGTGACCTCAAAGACAGCGCCTAAAAGATTCGAAAGGGTCTCATCGGGACCGAACAGACGGAAATTACGCTGATCCTGATTCAGCTTGTAGAAACATCACGAAGGAACTTGCCCAGCACGAGAGTATCTTGGCCGTTAACCGCGCCTGGCGAAGGTACATTCACTGCGTGGATATGGAAATCTGGCATTTGCAGATCGCGCAGCAGAATGCCCCCGTTTGTGTGCGGATTGGCGCCCATCCGACGGTTACCCTTCGGCGACAGCTCGGACAATTCCGGAATTAGCCGGCCACTTTTATCGAACAACTCCTCGGCCTTGTAGCTTTTCATCCAGCTTTCAAGCTCCTTGACATGCTCTGGATGCTCTGCATCCACAAGGAGTGGACTTGGCGGCTCACCGGAAGAATCCTTGATTTGTAGCCCATCAACGAATTTCGGTCCCGTCCATCCCTTGGGTGACTTGAGAACGATCATTGGCCAGTGCGGCCGACTAGTGTCGTTCTTATTCCGTGCATTACTTTGGATTCGCTTGATATCTTCGATTACCACTTCCATAGTGTTCGCCATGAGTTCATGCATCTTTTCCGGCTCATCACCCACCACAAAGTGGGGCGTCCAGCCGCAGCCTCGTAGAAATTGCTCCAATTCCTCTTCCTTTACACGCGCCAGAACAGTTGGATTGCTGATCTTGTAGCCATTGAGATGAAGGATTGGCAGGACGGCTCCGTCGGTAACCGGGTCAAGAAGCTTGTTGGACTGCCATGAAGTCGCCAGCTTGCCCGTTTCCGCCTCACCATCTCCGATAACACAGGCGACTATCAGTTCGGGATTGTCAAACGCTGCCCCGAAGGCATGGCTCAGCGAATATCCCAGTCCGCCACCTTCGTGTATCGACCCCGGCGTCGTCGGTGCAACATGACTGGAAATCCCTCCGGGAAACGAGAATTGCCTAAACAACGCCTTCATTCCGGCTTCGTCCTGGCTGATGTTAGGATAAATCTCGCTATAGGTGCCTTCGAGGTAAGTATTGCCCACTAGAGCAGCACCTCCGTGACCGGGACCGGAGATGTAAAACATATCCAGGTCATATTTTTTGATGACTCGATTCAGGTGCACGTAGACGAATCTTGCTGGAACCGTGCCCCAGTGTCCGACCACAAGGGGCTTCACATGCGACAGTTCCAGCGGCTCCTTCAACAGCGGATTGTCGTAGAGATAAATCTGGCCAACCGACAGATAGTTGGCGGCGCGCCAGTAGGCATCCATCTTGTGGAGCAGTTCCGGAGTGAGTGTGTTTGGTTCCACTGGGTCGATTTCTCCTTACTCATAAGGCCAAGAACTGAGCAAACCGTCTTGGCTATCATCCATTCCTCGTCTGTATGAATGACGCGGACCGCAACACGGCTGGCCGCGGTGGAAATCACGCCTTCACTCGCCGCGTTTCGCTCTTCTTCTAGTTCGATTCCAAGAAATCCTAAACCATCACAAATCCGGGCGCGGACTGCGGGTGAGTTCTCTCCGATTCCACCAGCGAACACCAGCGTGTCCAGACCGCCTAACGCTGCGGCGAATGCGCCGTTCCATTTCTTGACCTGGTAACAGAACAGGGCGACAAGCTCCAGCCGCCCGCACGTTCGGCGTTTCATGATTGATCAAGTCACGCATGTCTGAACTGGTCTCCGATATCCCGAACAGCTCCACTGGAAATTGACCATCTCGTTGAATTGCTTCGCGCTCATTTTTTCAGGACGCGCCAGATACCAAACTAGTCCGGGATCGATATCACCTGAACGGGTGCTCATCGGTACCCCGGCGGTCGGCGTGAAACTCATGCTTGTGTCCATGGATTTGCCGTCACGCACCGCCGCGAGACTCGCGCCATTGCCGAGGTGGCCGATAATGACCCGGCCAGTTGTTGCTGCCGGGTCTCCTAGGCGCGCGAGTTCTCCAATTAGAAACGCATACGAAAGTCCGTGGAACCCGTACCGCCGCACGCCCTGCGCTTCGTAGCGTTGTGGGATCGGGAGCAACTGAGTCAACACGCGGCAGGTCATGATGAAAAGCCGTGTCGAAACACGCCACTTGTGGCAGGTCAGGAAATCGGCGATGGAACGCCTCGGTCAACAGGATCTCCTCCGGTAGATGCTCGGGGTCAAATGGACCGAGCTCGCGGATACCTGTGAGCATTTCCGCAGTGATTCGCTGCGGCTCGTAATACTTCGGACCGCCATGTACCACACGATGACCAACTGCGTCAAACGCATCGCGCCCTATTTGTTTCTCATTCAATTCATCAGAACGCCTACCGCTACAGTGTGATCCGGCGCTGTGACTAATTGGGAAAAGTTTTCCGTCTGGTTCACGCCTTTCACGCTCAGGGTGGCTTTAGGCAGTCCAATCCGATCAATCCCGCCCTCCAGAATCCTGTCGGAACGAGTCACCAACCTCGAACAGCGCGAACTTGATGCTCGACGAGCCGCCGTTCATCGTCAGGATGCATGGGTTAGCGAGTTTCATGGAATCGCTCCTTCGTTCTGTAATCCGAACGAAGCCAGTTTCGCACACGTGGACTTGTAATCGGTGTGAAGAATGCTTCTAATCCCCATGCCTTCCGCGATCTGGACAAACATTGATGTGTTGTCGATGTACATGCTCCCGCCGGGCTGGCGCCTGGGTGATGTCCAGCGCAAGGTGAAAAATGTCTGCGTCGGGCTTGCGGACATGGACCGAGCAGGAGGAAATGAAAGAATCCACAAAACCTCTCAGTCGAACTCGCGAATCCGGTACTGTTCAACTCGCGTGCTTCGTTGTTGACCACGGCGTATCTTCAATCTTATGCCGGACCTTAATCTGAGAGACTAACTCTATGATCTTGGGGTGAGGCTTCGATTGTGCGAACATGAACAGCCGAAATTGAGCCCGGGTGAATGCTCGCTTTTTGTAGAAGACCACTTGATTCAAATATTCTTCGAACGTAATCTTTCCCTCCTCGATGAGTTTCGAAGGTCAGGCGATGCCGATCCTCCTCCATCTCAGTCGAATCCAGCTTGAGTTTTCGCCGCCCGTCTCCGTGCATGATGATCCCACCCGTTGGTGAGCAGGACACCGCCGACATCCAGAAACAGCGTTGTAATTGTCATCGTTTCGCTTCCATCTTTATTTCCCGTTCCGCCTCGAGCCAGTCCTTGACGGCTTGTCCGTCTTGGCAGCCTCGTCGTTCTTGTACAGTTCATAGGCTCGCTTCCGTGATCTGTGGCATCGGGTCATCTTCCTGAGACCGAGGAACTTGAGGTTGCTCCTCATTTAGGCGCTGGTACCTTGAAGTTATATTTCGCAGCCTTTGCGCGAATTCCTGGGTCAGCGCGCCATCCTTCAAGCGCCATTGCCAGTTTCCTTTCGCAATTCCGGGAAAATTCATTCGCGCCTCCGACCCGAGATCCAGGAGGTCTTGCGCAGGAACGATGGCTATGTTGGCGCTGGATGCCAGCGCCTTACCGATCATTGCCCAGACAACCCCCTGGTTGTTTGCTCCCAGTCGTTTTTGCAAGATTTTCTGTTGCGCTCCTGTCAACTTCCGATACCATCCTGCCGTTGTGTCGTTATCATGGGTTCCGGTGTAGACTACTGATTTCGCTGGATGCAGTTCTGGCGGTCCTGAAGTCTCTTCAAGACTTGAACTGAACTCGAATTGCAGGACCCGTGTGCCGGGAATCTGAAGTTGATCCAGTAACGCCATAACTTCGGTGGTGTCTGGACCCCAGAATCATCAGCGATCAATAATGACCCAAGTGCTTGGCGAGCGGTTTTGAAAAAGGAAGCGCCTCCAGCAATTTGGTAATGCCCGTTCACAGCCGTCTTGGCCTGTGCAGGCACTTCATATGTGCGGACAAAGCCGATGAAATGATCCAGCCGATTGATATCGAACCGTCCAAAAGCCGTCCGCAGACGTTCGATCCACCAACTGTAGTTCTGCTTTTGAAGCGCCTCCCAGCGATACACGGGGACGCCCCTACAACTGCCCTGTCTTGGAGAAATAATCGGGAGGTACTCCCGCGACCACTGTAGGGTTTCCATCCTCATCCAGTTTGAAAAGCCCGGGATGAGCCAGACATCGGCGCTTTGGTGCGCTACGAACAGGGGAATGTCGCCGATCAGCGAGATTCCTTTGGACTTGCAATACGCCCTAAGCCTCTTTCCACTGTGCTGAGAACTGCCACTGGACAAACTGATGGTAACGTATTTCATTGGCAAGGTTTTTCTGCGCACGAATGACGGCGACTGGTTGGCGCATTCGCAACTCTTGGTTCCATCGGGTCCAATCCGAAGTGCCCTCTTTTTTCTGGATTGCCGAGAACAACGAAAAATCCTCTAGCCAGAAAGATTCCGCGAGTGCAAATGCGTCGAATTCACTTTGCCTGCCACCGCCGCTCGTTTTATCGAAATGTTCGAATGCCCTTCTTAACCATCGCAGTTCAAACGTGCTGCTTCGGGATAGTTCACCCCTCCTTTCCCCGCGGAGAAGGGAGTCGATATCCTGGCGGCTAAGGAGCCCCTGCTCCACCAGCCGATCAGGACTCACCAACAACGGATTACCCGCAAATGCAGACAGCGGCATATAGGGCGAATTTTCTTTCTCCGTTGGCCCGATGGGAAGCATCTGCCACCAACGCTTTCCACTCTCTGGCGATAAAATCCGCAAAGACAGTTGCCGCCTGCCTGATACCCGATGGGATAGGGGTTAGAAAGGGAAGTCAGATGGAGAAGTATCCCGGAGGCTCGTTGATTCATACGGAACCCCCTCCCAGCAGATTCCTGCTTCCGTGCCAGAAGTATGGCGCTCGAGCGGGCTTCTAAGCGATACGTCTTTGAATTAGCCACAAGCGCCTCCTCACCTGCGTCAGACAAGTCTTGCGGCGCCGAGCGTGATGTGTCTACCGCTAGATCCCAGAGATACCCTCGCTGCAGCGGCGGCAAACCAAAGTCGGTTCCATTCGTGCCAGCGTTGAACATCAGGAAAAGCGCGTCTTGTCCGTTTTCCTGGATCAAGCAGGCGAGGTTTTTTTCTTTCCGGGTCGGTCCAGTTGGGCGATCCCTGTTGCGGGCTGAACCAGCGGATCTCGGCGACCGTATAGAATTGTTCCTTACTCAGAGGCGGATGTGCGCGGCGAAAAGTTATCATGCCGTGGGCAAAGCGGAAAATTTCCTGATGCTGTTCAAGATCGGTCCAGTCGAACCAACTGGTTTCATTGTCCTGGCAGTAGGCATTGTTGTTGCCGCCCTGCGTGCGGCGAAATTCGTCGCCGCCGAGCAGCATCGGCACCCCGCGCGAGATCAGCAGCGTCAGAAGCAAGTTCTTTATCTGGCGTTTCCGCAGGGTCTCGATCCCGGCGTCTTTCGTCTCGCCTTCAGAGCCGTAGTTCTGGCTGAAAGTTGGCGTCGGTCCCGTCGCGCTGTTTTTCGTCTGCGTCCATTGTGCTTGTAGAGATAGGCCACCAGGTCGTTCAAAGTGAAGCCGTTGTGACAGGTGGCTGAAATCGATGCTGCTCTTGGGGGCTTTGCCGGACTTCGAATAAATGTCGGCAATGCCGCAGATGCGACTGGCAAAAAAACCGAGCATTCCATCATCGCCGCGCCAGAAACGCCGGACCTCGTCTCGGAACCTGTCGTTCCACGACCCCCAGCGGGGTTCGGAGAAACTTCCGACCTCATACGCTCCGGCTGCATCCCACGCTTCGGCGACGTACTTCGAATCCCTTAGTATCGGGTCCTCGGCGATCAGTTCGAGAAGAGGGCATTCGTACAGGTTGCCGGAAGGTCCACGACCGAGCACTGCGGCCAATCAAAACGAAATCCATCGACATGCATCTCGGCCGACCGAATAACGTAGCGCTGCCAGGATGCGGTCCCGCACCACGGGATTATTTGCATTGATGGTGTTCCCTGTGCCCGTGTAGTCCTTGTAGTAGCGTTTGTCGTCCGCCAGCGTATAGAAGATTGCGTTATCTATCCCACGAAAACAGAATGTCGGACCGAGTCCTGGTCCCCCCTTGGCCGTGTGATTGAAGACCACGTCCAGAATCACTTCGATCCCGGCGCTTGAACTTCACCATTTCCTTGAACTCCAGCTTCTGCTGACCTACGCCTCCTGAACTGCTGTAGGAGCTTTGGGTGCAAAGAAGGCCACGGGTTGTATCCCCAGTAATTCCTGAGTGGTTGACTTGTTTGCGGGTTCCTGCGCGTGATAGAATTTTCATTGAACTCCTGCACGGGCATCAGTTCCACAGCGGTCACTCCCAGGGTTTCCAGATAGGGAATTTTTTCCATCAAGCCTCGGTAGGTTCCAGGATGGTCCACGCCTGACTTTGGATGAATGGTAAAGCCGCGAACATGCGTTTCGTAAATGACCGTCTTCGACCACGGATGCCTAGGTGGCCGATCTCCATTCCACTCGAAGGGCTCGTTGACAAAGACGCATTTCGGACTCGACCTAGAATTGTCGAGCTTCGAGATAATCAAGTCTTGCTCAGGTGCCGAGGAGTTGTATCCACGTGCCAATGCAAAATCCCACGGAGGCAGTTGTGAAATCGCGGGACCCGAAACGGGTACCGAGGAGAAGTCTGTTGAAATTGAAACGATGGCCTTCCTTGGGTCTGAGACGGCCGAATTCCACTCGATAGGCATAGATTTGACCGGGACCTGATCCCCTTCACCCCTAGACGTGCCACACGTCGCCGGTGCGGTTGCGCGAGGGATCCATGTCGATGACCTGGTGACCGTGGCATCTTCGGAATTATCAAACAACTCCAGCCGAACACGGCTCGCGTGTCGGCTGAACAACGCAAAGTTCACCCCTTCGCCAACCGCATACGTTCCCAAGGGCAACGGCGCACCAACTCGGACATCAGTCTGCTCCGATACATCATTCACGTAATCGCGTAGAGGGCGTTCAAACGAATTCAGATCTGTGAATGTGCCCACCTCCTTGCCTGCTGGCTGTCGCATTCCCTTCGGTCCTTTTGTGTTATGTTCTTCTCCAGTTGGAGGTTGATTCAACGCTGCCAGACAATGGGTTTGACTTCTAGAGGCACCGCAACACCGTCGTAGTGCGGTATAATGCGCGCCGTATAGTCCGCTGGCTGGCGGTCGCTGACACAGTCGCGGTGTAAACGTAGCCCCCCGATGAGTTGGCTAGTTGGCGAACGCGCTTCATCTCCTGCCGTGGAACTGGAGGACCGTCGTCGCTGCCCGCTCGCGCAATACCTCTACCCGCACTGCCTGGGGGTCGAGGTCGTTGAGGAAGACCTGAACCTCAAATACGTGCTGTCCGTCACGAGTCTCAGTCTTCACTTCGCCAAAGTGTAGCGCGACCCATTTCTGTTCCAGATTGTGCTGCCAATCGACCATTTTGCCTGCTCATTGCCCCTTTATTGTCGCTGCGCAAATGATAGGCGGTAGCAGCCGGCAGGTAGTGTTGCTCGGTGTATTCGCGCACTGCGCGGTGGGCGGAGAAGCGCGGTGTCAATAGCGCCATGCTTTCTCGCATCCGCGCAACCCATGCAGCGGGAACGCCGTCTTTGTCGCGAGTATAAAACTCCGGGACGACCTCCCGCTCAAGTCGCTCGTAAAGCGCTACGGCTTCCGGCCGCGTCCCAGACCGGATCGTCACGCGTCGAACCCTGTCCCCGATTGCCCACCCCACTTCAGACGTGTATGCTTCCGCCCACCAGCCGTCCAATTCCGACAGATTGATGCCTCCGTTGACTAGCACTTTCATGCCGCTCGTTCCGCACGCCTCCCAGGACCGGCGCGGCGTGTTGATCCAAACATCCACGCCCTGCACCAATTGCTCGCTCAAACGCATGTCATAGTCACTGAGGAATATCACATGTGAGCGTGTCTGGGTCGCCGGATGAAATGCACCCATTCCTGGATTAGATCCTGCCCCGCTTGGTCCGCCGGATGCGCCTTCCCAGCGATGATGAGTTGCACCGGACGCTCGGAATTTTTCAATAAGCGAAGCAGTCGCTCTGGGTTGTGCAGAAGCAGGTTCGGTCTCTTGTAGGTCGCGAAGCGCCGCGCAAAGCCCAGTGTCAAAGCATTCGTATTAATAGATGTTTCGCCTCCTCCACTGCATCGGGCGACGCGCCGGAGGCGGCCAGCGTCCCGCAGAAACCATCCCGAGCGTATTCTACAAGGGACTTGCTGGCATCGTTGCGACATTGCCAGAGCCTAGAGTTGGAGAGACGGCGAATGCCATTTTCCAGATCTTCCGCTGGCTCCAGCCAACGGTTCTTTCCACAGGCTTCCGTCCAGAGTATCGTTAGCCTGACTGAGTCCCAGCTCGGCATATGAACTCCGTTGGTCACGTGCCCGACCGGCACTTCGTCCCCTGTCAGCGGGCGAAAAGAGGTTCAAAGAGTTGTCTGCTGACTTTTCCATGTAAGCGGCTCACGCCATTCACAGAACCACTTCCTCGGATTGCCAGATAGGCCATGTTGAAACTCTCCGACGAGTCGTTCGGATTCTGGCGGCCTAGGGCGAACAAATCGCGGAGTGCACGCGGAGGTGTATTCTCTGCATACCATCCAAGAAATTGTTTGACGAGATCTGGATTGAAACGATCAAAGCCAGCGGCTACCGCCGTGTGCGTGGTGAAGACGTTTCCCGCTCGCGTGACGGCAAGCGCGACCTTGAACGGCTGTCCGGTTTCTTCCATGAAATCTCGGGCGCGCTCCAGCGTAGCGAAGGCTGCGTGTCCTTCATTCAGGTGACAGACCTTCTCGCTTGATGCCCAAGGCGCGTAGCAACCGCCAGCCGCCAATTCCGAGAAGCAGTTCCTGCTTGAGGCGCAACTCCGGTCCGCCCCCATATAGGCCCACTTGTGATCCGCTCGATTAGCAGGGATGTTTGCAGGATCATCGCTATCGAGCAGGTAGAGTTTGACTCGACCCGCCCTGGACCTCCCAGGCGCGCAGCCAGACCGAGTAACCAGGTAAGGAATCTCCAACCGCAACCATTCTCCGTTAGGGCGGCGCACCGGCACGTACGGCAACTGTCCAGGGTCGTTGTACGGGTAAAGAGCTTGCTGCGCTCCGTCCATGTCAATCACTTGGCGAAAATAGCCCTGTTGGTAGAGCAGACCCACTCGAACGACCGGCACGCCCAAGTCGCTGGCGGCCTTGAGCTGATTCACCTGCGACGTTGCCGAGCCCCCAGTAGATGGGCAGCGCTTCGCTCAACGTGAATTCCATGCTGAAATACGCCACGCAGGTTAAGTGAGCTTGGTACGTCTTTGCTGAAACCATGCGGGCTTTTCGGACGCCTGTCGCTTGGCTTGCAGAAGGTTATCAAATGTCTGTGGAACTGGATCGGCGAGCACATGCTCCGAGCTGTTCCCGCGAGACCTTCTGCAGGACAACCCAAGGGTTTTGAGTGACTCCCAAAGTATAGGATTAAGCGTGCGCCACACTCCATCGGTGGCATGGTTCCACGACCACCGCATGTCCAGGGCAAGCTCCGCGAGGGAATCGAACCCCTTAACTTCTGTGTGTACAAGGTGAATTGGGTGGCTGACGTGGCTTTCCTTGCTCATGGTTTCTGCCCCGAATTTTTCCGGACCTAATCTTCGAACTCATCAGTTCGAGCCTGATGACGATACCGTCGGCGGCTCCAGTCGTGCGCCCGTGACCTTCTCCTCGGCGCGGTTATGGACGACCACGTGTCCATTGTGATCGAGGCTACGGGCAATGGTTGCACAAATGCGCCCTAACCCGATTATGCCTGATTCCATTATTCACTTCCACTTCCTTTAGTCGGATCTTCGTTTCTCACTATACTTCACCGTAAAATGGTCGAGTTCGACTGCTTTTACTTCATTCCAACAAAAGCGTCTTCTCCAAATAGCGGAGACCTCCGCCAACATCCTTGCCTAGGTGCAAAGAGTTGGCTTGACCGTTTTCCGGATGAATGCATCACAGATACCATTACGCACAAGACACAAAAGTGCAAAACGCCAAAGTACGATGAAAGTTAGCGATTCGACTATTGCTCTGATGCTGGCAAAACATTGTGCATATTCGTTCGGAAATGACTAGAAAGTGCATCTAGGAATCCAGTAAAGTGATGAAAAAGGAAAACCGGATGCTTATCGGTCAATCTATCCAAAAAATGTCTCCATTCCATATCGATTTCTTTGTTTTAGAGCCGAAAAGTGATTGGTTTGCGTCAATATTTTGGCATAACTTGAGCAGCTCGCTTTCATATCTTCAACCAAATGACGCTACTACAGAGGTGATGTGTTCCGTGACTGAAACAATTCAATCGTTAATTTCGATTACAATCCGATACCGTCCGTGCTTCAAATGCCAGAGACATACGTCTTATCCAGAAATACCTCCTATCACAATGCATCGTGGTCAAGTGTGCTTATCTGCAATAGCAAGGAATAGCATTTTCGACTGCCACCTTGTGATCCTACAAAATGATTAGGCGTACGTTTGAGGGATGTTTGGGGAGTGTAGTTGTCACACTGTCTAGAGGTCTGAACTATGAACGGAATGAGTAGATTAGGCGCGCGAAGCAGGCCGAGGGCGAAACTGATACCTGTAGAGGGGATAGACGGCCCTGGCAAGTCAACTCAACTGCACTTGCTCGACAAGTGGCTGCGCCATCTCAGCGTGCTCGTTTTCAACACTGAATGGAACTCCTCTGCTATTCTGAAAGAGATGACTCCGAAAACAAAGAAGAAAGCCCTTCTCACGCCCACCACGCTAAGCCTGGTGCAAGCGACCTATTTCGCAGACCGTTACATGAGAAACGTCCTTCCACTCCTCCGCGCGGGTTGTTCTCGCGGACGCGTACGTCTACACGGCTTACGCGATAGACACCGTGAGGGGATGCCAACCCCAGTGGGCGAGGAGAGTTTACAGCTTCGCCGCCAAGCCTGACGCTGTATTCTACCATGTCCCGGTCGGGACTCGGGGCAGCCCAACATGTGTCGGGTTAGTGAGACAGCCGCAACATCGTAAGGGGAAGCATCTTGGGTAGCATCTCTCCCTCTGAGGAAAAGGATCCTCCGGTCGCAGAACTGTTCAAGAAACTTGCAGCCACTGAAAAAGGGCTTTCCTCTTCAGAAGCTGCCAAGAGACTCCAGCAATACGGACCGAACGAGATAACCCAGAAGAAGCGCTCTCCCATAATCGCTTTTCTCCTCTACTTTTGGGGACCCATCCCAGGGATGATAGAAGCGGCGGCGATCATCTCAGCATTTCTACAGAACTGGGATGACCTCGTAATCATCAGCGCGCTCTTGGTGGTAAACGTCATTGTTAGGTCATGGCAGGAGCGCAAGGCGAGCAACGAGATTGAGTGACTGAAAAAGAGGCTGGCGCTCACTGCGAAAGTTCTGCGAGACGGAAAGTGGACCTACTTACCTGCAAAGGAGTCGTTCCCGGAGACATAGGTACGACTACGCCTCGGGAATATCGTTCCCGCAGACACAAACTTGTCAGCGGCGCATATCTCCAGATTGATGAATCTGCCCTAACCGGAGAATCATTGCCCGTGGAGAAACATCCGGGAGATGTCGCCTTTTCCTCCTCGATCATTCGACAGGGCGAGATGAACGCCCTTGTAGTTACCACCGGGATGAACACTTTCTATGGACGCACAACTAAGCTGGTTGAGAAAGCGAAGACCAAGAGCCATTTTCAGGGGGCGGTAGTCAGGATCGGCGATTATCTAATCGCGCTCGCCGCAGTCATGGTAACGATAGTTTCAGTCATCGGTCTCTTCCGTCACGAAGGGCCACTCGAAATCCTCCAGTTCGGACTGGTTCTGATCGTCGCATCAATCCCTGCGGCGATGCCCGCAGTCCTATCTGTCTGCATGACTGTGGGAGCATCCGCGCTGGCGAAGAAGGAAGCCATAGTCAGCAAGCTCATCGCCATAGATGAGATGGCCGGCGTGGATATTCTATGCGCTGACAAGACGGGCACCATCACGAAAAACGAGCTGACAGTCGGTGAAGTAAAGACCTTCGAAGAATACACGGTGAACGACGTCCTGCTTTACTCGACCCTCGCTTCAAGGGAGGAAGACAAGGATCCGATACGACGACGCGATCATAAAGAAAGCCAAGACATTGGACGGGATGTCCGCCTCAATATCAAGTTACAAAGTCTCCTCCTTCAAGCCGTTCGACCCCGTGTCGAAGCGAACGGAGGCCACGGCGGAAGACAAAGACGGCCACGCCTTTCAGGTTACAAAGGGAGCACCACAGGTGGTCTTGTCTCTCCTCCACGACAAGGGGGTCGAGGGAGCCGTTAATGAGGATGTCAATAGTTTCGCTACGAAGGGTTATCGCGCCCTGGGTGTGGCCAGAACCGATGTCGAGAAGAACTGGCAGTTTGTCGGGCTCATAGCGCTGTCCGACCCGCCACGTGATGATTCGGCGAAGACGATCAAAACCGCGGAGTCGATGGGGATAACCGTGAAGATGGTCACCGGCGACCACGTGGCCATAGCCGAGGAAGTATGTCGGGAGGTGGGACTGGGCACGAACATTGTTACATCGTCGTCCATCCTCAACAAGTCAGACAGCGATGCGGAATCGGTAATAGAGAAAGCCGACGGTTTCGCCGAGGTTTTCCCGGAAAACAAGTACCATATCGTCGAACTTCTGCAAAAGAAGGGACACATCGTCTGCATGACCGGAGACGGCGTGAACGATGCCCCCGCCCTAAAGAAGGCTGATTGCGGGATAGCAGTGGCCGGGGCTACTGACGCTGCAAAGTCTGCCGCAGCCGTAGTCCTGACGAAGCCTGGACTCTCAGTGATCATCGACGCCGTGACTGCGAGCCGGGAGATATTCCAGCGCATGACTAACTACGCGATCTACCGGATCAACGAAACGATCCGAGTGCTGTTCTTCATTTCGCTCTCAATCATCGTGTTCAGTCTATCCGGTCACCGCCCTAATGATTGTGTTACTGGCTCTCCTCAACGATATGCCCATCATGACGATAGCATACGACAATGTCAAGATTTCCAAAAAGCCCGAAAAGTGGAACATGCGGAAGCTCTTGGAAATTTCATCATTTCTGGGAGGCATCGGGACGGTGTCTTCCTTCGGAATGCTCATCATCGGGCTGGACGTTTTGCATCTGAATCTGCTTGTTCTCCAGTCGTTCATATATCTGAACTTGTCCGTGGGCGGGCATCTTGCTCTCTTTGTGTCCCGTACAAAGGGACCATTCTGGTCTGTAAGGCCAGCGATGCCCGTGTTCCTTGCAGTAATACTGACACAGGCCTCACGGCCACTATAATCACAGTTTACGGCATTCTTTTGCACGCCATGGGGTGGGAGTTAGCGGCGATAGTATGGGGATATGCATTAGCAACCTTTGTCGTTCAAGACTTTGCCAAAGTTCGATTCTATAAGTTACAGAATCGCGAGGTTGGGAAAGTTGGAAGAGACGAGGCAACCACTGTGCTCAGAACTGTAGCGCCCGACAAGGCCTTTACTTTCTACAGGGATTACGGGCAACCTCTCAATGTCATGTCAAGAAGTCTTGGAAGAACTCGCCACCACTATGAAGACAATCGAGCCCTCTTCCATCAGGTTCCACGTTGAAGAGGGAGAATTTGAAAACTGGTTCAGGATGCTGGGAGACAAATCGCTCGCGGGTCAGGTCGCAGCATTGCGCGGCAAGAACATCTCTCCAGATAAACTCAGGGACAAGGTGAGCTCGATGGTCAACAAACGCGTCGATCAGTTGCACAAGATCGCCGATTCGAAGCTGAAAAGAAACGCAAATGCCTCCTGCCCGTGCGGTCAGGTCTTGAACCCGATGACTGATCTCTATCCTCCAACTTTTCCTCAAGCAATCGTTGACGATTGTCAATTCTAACAGAACCCTCTTGCCTCAGTACCCTGGTGATGTCGCAGCATGAAGCGGTCTTTGCTCACAAAACAGATAAGAAACTCGCCTGCAAAAACTGTGATACAGATTGACAGCCGACTCTCACATCAGACGCTACAGAATCCATCCGGGGCAAAAGGTCCGCCTGAATCACTGGAATCCCAGCGACACGTCAGGTTTCGATGGAAAGAAGGAAGATGCTCTAAAACAATCGGAGAAACTGACTCGGAAGATGGAAGAACTCCAAGAAAAGCTTTACGCCGAGCACAAACACAAGTTGCTAATCGTTCTCCAAGCGATGGACACTGGCGGCAAAGATGGTACGATTAGACGTGTCTTTGAGGGAGTGAATCCATCAGGCGTGCGCGTCGCGCATTTCGGGGTCCCCACTCCAGAAGAACTCGACCACGATTTCCTGTGGCGAGTTCACACGCAGGTACCTGGCAAGGGTGAGATCGTCATATTCAACCGCAGTCATTACGAGGGAGTACTTATCGCTCGTGTTCACAAGCTAGTCCCTGAAGAAGTCTGGAAAGGCCGGTACGAAGAGATCAACGATTTTGAGCGATCGCTGACGGAAGAAGGTACGGTCATTTTGAAATTCTTTTTGCATATTGACAAAGACGAACAAAAGAAGCGACTGCAAGATCGTCTCAACATCCTACAAAGAGGTGGAAATTCAGTATACATGACCTGCCGGAACGAGAGTTCTGGTCGGAGTACATGAAGGCGTATGAGGATGCTTTGGAAAAAACCAGCACAAAATGGGCTCCCTGGTATCACATACCGGCAAATCATGACTGGTTTCGAGATGTTATTATCTCAACAGTCATTGTGAGAACACTGGAAGATATGGACTTGCATTATCCACCAGAGGCCAAAAATCTCGATTCGATCACCATCAAGTAGTCGTTCAATGGACTGACGCCGTCAGATCCGTTCAACATCAATCTGTCTCTGAATTAGGAGATCTTTTTGATCTGTCTAGGAGTGAGCAGCCACCTAAGTTCGTCCGAGGTCTTCGGCGCGAGGGAATCGATGACGACCTTTGCCATTCCACCCTTTTTCAGGAGGATTCGACTCCTTTTACCACCTGAGATCAACTCGCTAATCATGTTGCTGAGGTAAGGTTCGTGGCCCACGAGAAGGATGGACGACTCCCCTTTGAATTTCGATAGCCGACGATACAGGTCAGCCGTTTCAGCTTCCGGTTTCAGTTCGTCCCAGATCTCGAGATCCTTTTGCTTGTTCAACACCCTGGCAACGATCTCGGCGGTCTCTCGGGCATTAGTTAGCGGACTAGTTACGATCTTATGAATTTGAAGCTTCAGATCATTAATGGAGTTCGCTGCGTCCTCCATCTTCTTCCTTCCAGAGGCAGTAAGACCGCGTGCACGATTCCCAGTTTCACCATGCCTGAGGATTATCAGTTCCACGGTCAATTATTACATTTCCAAGATACCGCCAGTACGATTGTAAAGCCTTTAACGTCGTTCGGTTCGGGCCTCTCAACAAACAATAATTGTCCCAACAATGAGCGGAGGGGAGGAGTCCCTCAAAGGAAAAACATGACTGACAAGGATACCGCCATGTATGACCAGGCCCTTCTCGTGGAATCCTAGAATTCGTTGGCGAAGCATACATGTGGTGGTACGAGCTCAACCGAAAAGACTTCGAAAATCCCCGACTAGAGTGGCGGAGGTTGTTCGGTGAAGTCTTCGGTACGTTCTTCCTCGTCCTCGTTGCGGCTGGAGCCGATGTGGTAAACGTCGTCAGCCTAGGGATGGTCGGCCGCGTAGCGGCCGTCGTAGCGCCCGGCGTCATGGTGATGGCCATCATTTTGTTCATGGGCGCGGTGTCGGGAGCCCACCTCAACCCGGCTGTTAGCATCGGCTTCGCAGCGCGGGGGGACTTTCCCTGGAAGCGGGTTCCCGGGTACATTGCAGCCCAGCTCCTAGGCGCAACCGTCGCGTGCGTGTTCCTCTGGCTGATGTTCGGCAGAGCGGGGATGCTGGGGGCGACCGAACCGGGGACCGGAGTCTCAGACCTCCAGGCGATGATGGAGGAGCTCGTGCTGACTCTCGGACTGGTAAGCACAATCCTTGGAACGGCATCTAAATCGCAGAACGTGGGTCCACTATCCGCGCTGGCGGTGGGGGGATACATAGCGTTAGCAGGCCTGTGGGGGAGCCCGATCAGCGGTGCATCGATGAACCCTGCTCGGTCGTTCGGACCAGATCTATTCTCCTGAACTTCGTTCACTTCTGGGTCTACTTAGTTGGTCCGATCGCCGGAGCGTTATTGGCGGTCGTCGCGGCGTACGTGCTCCGAGGTCCCGGAGGAGACGAGCCCGCGATCCAAGCGGCTCAGGGTCGGGTCTAGCCATCTCGTCGCCTTCATGCAAAGCAGAGGGTCATGAAGAATCCTGCCGGTGCCATTCGAATGAGAAACAAATCTAAACGAGATTCATCATCATTTGAAGAGATAATTTCATCTCTTGATTCGAGATTGTTTTCAAGATCTGAAAATAGATTGAAATCATGAGTTGATGTACCTCTGCTGACAAACGATTATAGCGTAATCTCTTTGCGTCAGTTTAGCGCTATCAATTAATGTTGTAAAGAAAATGAACAAGTCTATGTCAAACATCTCAAGTTCATTTCACCAAAACGTGAGAGCAACCGGAATCAATGGAGCAAGTAATATGTCTAGATCCAATATCATTTGTGAAAATTGCAGGGCGGCAAACCACAGGGAGTGTCAAGCTCCGATATCCCTATCTGTGACTCAAGAAGGAAGAATAAAGAATACTAGTTTTGTATGCTGCGATAATGTAGTGAACTGGATCGAACAGACTGTTGTCTGAGTCCGATCTAAGAATAGTGTAATATGCTATTCATTTTTGGGTTCTATTCGCTCAAACAGTTTTTTTCTGCCGCTGTTCGGTTCGTGGTGATTTGAGGCCTTAAGTTTTCCGGTGGCACTTCCAGTCCAAATATGAGATTAGAAAACTAACACCTTGGCAGAGAAGGCCTGAATCAAAGTTGAGGGGCGACCTAACAAATTGATGACCCTAATACAGAATGCAGCAATGGAGCGACCCCGCCGCTTAAAGAGAATACAACTTGATATAAACTCAAGGAAGCCAGCTTTTCCACGATGAACATTAGAAGTGACCTCATAGCTGAGGGTCTGCATCATTACGGCGATATTCTCACTCATTTCCTATCTTATTATTCAAAGGAATGAGGATGTGCAAGCCATCCCCGTGCTTTTTGTCTTGTTCGGCGTGGTTACATTGATCAGCATTCTATTCGACATTAATAGATTCCACGTTTTGAATCCAAAGCCAAATCCAGAAACCAAGCCTTGAACACCGAATTTTAACGGTGAGAAATTTCAGTTTTCAGACTTGGCGACGGCATGTTAGCAAGCGGTCAGGGATTGTGGATAATTACAGATTCGTTAATTTTTCACCCTTCAAGGCGCGATAAACGACTACTACGACTATTACAATTAGTGTAAGTACAACGATTAAGATGATTCTTTGGGAAATCGGCGCCAATTCGTGCGATCAAATCAAAGGCTGGTATTGCGAATAGATATTACCTACTTTAGTGGTCAGGGATTGACTTTTCGGACTGTTAAGACTAACTTACTTTTTGGATTCCTTTAGTCGTTCTTTTCCGTGAAAACTAAGGAAATAACCATCGTCTATTTTATGAACACCGCCTTGAGTTATCAGATTACTGACCGTTGACATTCATTCTAGACTTTAGCGTGTAACAAGCTGCAGGCCCGTTATTTGCAATGATCGCGACTATCGCAGCTGTCTCTAGACCAGTTTTGCGCGATTAGAGTTAATCAAGATCTGAATCAGTAAACGTTCGGGTCTGGTTTCTTCAAGAATGCTGTCAAATCACCTTTCTTTCCTTCGAGGCGTGAAACAAGTTTTTCTGTTTCATATTCAAGGAGTTTCAAATATTCTTCAAAGTAATCTTTCGTAACAACATCAATCAAGTGCCCCCATAACTTCACCGTAATAGTTGGGCCTGTTTCCGATGCTTGCGATTCCGTGTTGGATTTGTTTCGGTTCAATTCCATTCTTTGAATATACAATCATTCCATCAATTACGAGAGTAAGGAATGTAAAAAATAACGGATAATACCCGTGGGCAAGTTCCTTCTGTCTCATGATATTTTGCCCGACTTCATAACTTTGGGCTTTTACAAGTTTCATCATCCCGTCATAGACCAATTCATCCTCTTCTTCCTTCGGTGGTTTATCATATTTCATCCCGTGAGTCTACACCGATATCTCCTGCCAATTTTTGATAATGAAAGCCAACATCATGTCCGAGGAACCACCCTAAATCAAACTCTTTCAGAGGATTTCCAGTTCTTTGTCTCTTTTCTATGATGTCAGGAAATTCTTGCATTTGTCCGTGAAAGTCATAGTATGTGACAACTTTCTTGTTCATTCCAAAGATAACTACCGCTTCATTCACAAGTTTCTTGCATTCAACGAGAAGATTGACACTTACCGACACAGGCTGAATCATCTTTTTCAGAATGTCATCTTGAGGTGGGAATGCATAGTTATCAATCTCCCTAAGTTTGCCCGAATCATCATCGACAAAATAGAAACTAGGTGTAGTTGTCCACTTTCTCTTTTCGAGAATATCATTCACATCCAATTCAAGTGGGAATCCAGATTTTTCTATGTTTAACTTAAGTTTCTGTAAGCGGTCAAGTGGTTTTTCAGTAAGATTCTTTGTTCCGCAATAAGGACAGAAAGTTGCCTCAGGAATCGACACTCCTCTTCCGCAAGACAAGCAATTCAAGTGTTATCTCCCTGTTCAGGACTGTATCCCCAGTGGCCTTAAAAATGACAATCATGACAATAATGACATGGGTTACAAAACTTGTGCAATTTGTGGGCGCAAGGTCTACCCTGGTGAAGGAGTCTACTATGGAGGCAGGCTGATACATAGAACTTGTCGCGGCATAGCCAAGATTCAGCGATATAGACTCAACGAGGTGTGATTAGGTTGCCAAATGACGATCATGACAAGAATGACAATTTGAACCCGTTTTCCCCGCAGCAACCCGCACAGCCCGAATACTTCGCGGACAGAAAAACGGAGTTGAGAGATTTCAGACGTATGGCTATCAACTCCGGGAGACTGAAGATACCTACACCTGTAAACTATGCAATACTTGGAACATGGGGACAAGGGAAGACGTCCGTTCTGTACAAATTCAGACAAGTGGTTATCGAAGACCTTCAGAAGGAGATAAAGTGCGTTTGCATCTATTTCGCACTGTCTCCCGAATCATGCCAAAATTGGGAGAGGTTCACCTCTGACTTTCTCCAGGACATCCCATCGAATCTAACATCCTCAGGGAAAATAACGAAGAAGATCAAAGCGGAACTCGGAAAATGGGAAATAAGTCTTAACTTGGGCCCGGTCGGGGCAACAAGAAAACCTGAGGAACGGAAACCGAGACTGTTGGACACCCTCCAAGTACTGTGGAATAAGCACCTCGCACCATCCGGAACGCAAATTGCTTTCATTATGCTTGACGACCTGCATTATTTTCCGCTACATAAAGAGGAGTCAGCATATCTAACACTCAGAACTACTTTTCAGGAATTGGTGAATCGCAAGTGCAATTATTCATTAATCATTACAGCCCCCACCCTCCTTTTTACCGATATAGCCGAAGTTGCAGAGCCGCTTGGGCGGTTCTTTAGGCCGATAGATCTGAACATGTTTGCCTTTGAAGATGCGAAAGAGGCTGTAGAGATACGTTTGAAATCCGTTGCCAGTAATGTAAGAGTCAGCGATGAAACAATTAGGGTGATTTTGGAGAAGACAGGCGGTCATCCATACTTGCTGATGTTCACAATGCACGAGCTGTTGAACATGCTCGGACAAGTGAAGTCAGTGGACGTTGGATCCTTCACTCAGAATTGGCCGAGGATAGAGGCTCTACTTGGACGGCAAATCTTCGCACAAAAGTTCCAACACGCTTCGCCCACCGAGAGAAGACTGCTAATTGAGATCGCAAAGAAAGACACCAAATTGGTCTCACCCGGCGCTTTCAGTCAATTCAAGGGGGCATCCCGGCTCTTCGCCAGGCTGGAGGATGAGGAGCTCTTGGTACGATCTGACCGAGGGAAGTACAGCATATTCCATCCACTCTTTGCTGAGTACCTCAAGAATCAATAGACTTCTGGCCGCGTGCTTCTGCCGAACTTCCGGGTACTTCTTCCTGCTTTTCGATCCCTCGAGTTACTTTTTGACATTGCAAAAGTGAAGCATTGACCTATGGCAAGCCACTCCCAAACTCGGCAATCAACAGGAAGCTCTACTTGCCTCTCAAGAGGTCGAAGATCTGGCCAGACGTGTGTTGAAAGAAGAAGAGATCGACAGAGTTGAACCCAATCAGATTTTGTTACCACCGATAAAAAGTTCCGACGCAATTAAAAGATCCTAGTCACACAGACATCTTCATTGAGTGAGGTATCTTGATGTTCCACCGTTATCAAAAAGCAGTACTGAGAGAGCGCAACCGGTTCTATTTAGAGTAAATAGGTTATTTAGAGTAAGTAGGTTATTTTTAAGAAATGGATTGTAACGAGGTCGAAATCGAGAGTCATTTTGAAAGTTCGCATAAGCACAACTGTACTTGCGGTTGCTGTAATTGTCATCGTTGTTATCATAGCGGCCGCCGCAGTTGGGATCGCTACGGGTGTTCACAACACCACGACAGTAACCAATGTGTCTGTCTCCACAGTTGCTACTACGGGTGCGCCCAATACGACGACGGTAACCAACGTATCAGTGTCCACGGTAACGACCGGTGGCTCGAGTAATTCTGCAACTTCCTCTTCTTCAGGTTCTTCCACTTCAAGTTCTTCATCTTCATCTTCTTTACCCAATGATACTCTCAGCATTGATGATTACAGATATCCTGGTCCTGCCGTAAACCAGCTGTACGCGGTTTTTGGAGACCCCTATCCGGATTGGATGGAGGGAGCAATGTATCAGACTCTCGTCAATGTCAACCTCACAGCACAGCAAAATCAAGGAGTCACACAATTCTTGCCAAGCCTTGCAACTGGCTGGAACGTGTCCTCTGATGGAACGACCTACACATTCAATCTGAGACAGGGCGTTACTTTCTCCGATGGCAGTCCGTTCAATGCGTATCAGGTCTGGACTGAGATGTACTACTGGTGGTATCTCTCAGGTAACGCATCCAGCTTCTGGGCTGGAATTAACTTGTTCAATACTTCGTCGATAGATGTTGGCCCTGCGACATTTGCCCTAATTAACCAGAGCGGAATAGCTAGCCCATCCCAGCAAGTCTTGAGTATAATGGAGAACTCAAATCTCCCAATTTACGTGACCGGACAATACTCTATTAACTTTAGAATGATTGGACCATTTCTATTCCTGCTTAACACTCTCGCCGGATACGAAGGCATCATATTCGACTCGATGTATGTTTTGCAGCATGGAGGTCCCGGCAATCCAACCACCATAAATTCGTATTTCAATACAAATCCGATTCCCGGTACAGGCCCCTACATAATTTCAAATCTACAAAACGGGGTCTTTGTGGAATTCTCAAAGAATCCGACATACTGGGGCAACAACTTGACCAGTTCGCAGATTGCGGGAAATGCAGAGAATGACCCAGGACACTTCAAGAATGTAATCATCTACGTAGGCGGAAGTGACACCGTGAGATACATAGATTTGACCACGAATAAGGTTCAAATGGCTTCGCTCTTTACTAGCAATTTCCAACTTATTCAGAACAATCCCGCATACGGTATCGTCAACACAAAGTACCCGGCAGTGCTTGTTTTCCTCAACATGAACAACCTGGTTTTCCCGTTTAATGTTACGCTGATCAGGCAAGCAGTCGTGCACGCGATAAATTACTCGCAATTAATCCAACAAATAGCCTTTGGGCACGGCGTCCAGTTCATGGGTCCCGAATCACCCAATTACGGCCCGTACTATGATCCTGGAAACCTCCCTCCGTATCAATTCAACCTAACTCTTGCACAGCAAGAAATGACTCAAGCTGGGTATCCTAACGGCAAAGGTGTTCCGACGATATCGTTCCAAATTGACCAGAATGGAATAAGCTGGGAAGAGCCGGCAGCAACACTCATCCAGGCCGATCTTGCCCAAATAGGGATCACTCTCAGTCTTCAGGTAGTGCCTCACTCGGTGTGGGGAAATTACTACAACCCCTACTACATAGAAGCAGAGAATGCATCCGTTGTTAATGAGATGGCCTTCACACCGCCGGCTGGATTTGCACCGGACTATTTGGCTCCCACAGATTTCTGGGGTGGCTTCGTGACCAACGGTTCATTCAACGGAAACTTTGCGATCTACAACAATCCAATCGTAGATCAGGCAGTCAACTTGATGGCAACGAGCGACAACCAAACCGCCATCCTCCAGCAATTGCAGCTGAGCTCAGCAGCAGATATACAATGACGCTCCGTATGCATGGCTATTTGCGGCACAGTATCCCCTCATTGACGGATCTTACGCCTACAATCTAAACTACGTACACAGCTATTTCATCGAGCCGAACCTAATAGGGGTCTCAGACGTGCCTCTAATCAACACAATTCAATGATTGCCCGTCTCTGAAACAGAAAAGTTCCTGCGATGCTGGGAATTGGAAATCCTCCGCAACGGTGATTCGAAGCGGTGGGGTTTCTAACTTTTCTCACTAGAAGGTTTGGAACCTCTATTCTGGTGCTTCTGGGCGCTACATTCATCACGTTCACAATAGCTCATCTTCTACCAGTAAATCCGCTCGCAACCTTTCTTGGAAAGATACCTCCCAGTCCGGAATTGGTCAAGCTCTATACGAGTGAATATCATCTCAAGGACCCAGTCTACATACAGTACTTCTACTATCTGAATGGGCTTGCCCACCTACAGCTGGGATATTCTCTCACTGCAGGAGAGCCAGTGAGTACGGCGATAGCGCAGAAGCTTCCCTATACCCTCCAATTGTGGATGCTGGCAATGTTGTTTACGATAGTATTCACTATCGCCAGTGGATTACTCTCAGCAAAATATTCGGGCAAGATTCCCGACAAGATCATAAGAATCGTTTACTTTGTATTTTGGGCGGCGCCGTCCTTCTTCATTGCACTCATCCTGATCGTCGTCTTCGCCTTCTTCATTCCTATATTTCCGACATCAAAACCAATCGACATAACGATAGCACTTCCCAAGACAGTGACCGGGATTCCCATGCTCGATGCCCTAATTGATGGAGACTGGGCGGCCTTCTGGAGCTTACTCTATCATGCTATCCTTCCGAGTCTCGCCCTTTCTTTGGGCCTCTATGGAATTGCGACTAGGGTCTTGCGTTCATCAATACTCGACTCACTCAATCTGAACTTTGTAAGAGCCGCGCGCTCGAGAGGCGTCTCAGAGAACGGGGTGATTTTTGGCTACGCTTTCAGAAACGCTATACTAACACTGGTGAGTCTCCTTTCAACACTCTCGATAGCGACATTTGGTGGGGTAATTTTCGTCGAGAATATTTTTTCATATCCGGGTCTGGGGCAATTCGCGGTCACGGCGACTCTTGCGTTTGACTATCCTGCCATACTCGGAGTGACTTTGGTTTTCGCTCTAATAATTGTAATCACCAATCTTACTGCTGATATAATTTACTCGCTTGTCGACCCACGAGTGAGGTACGCCTAATTTGCTCCAAAGGAAAAGATCCAGCGGCAGAGGTAGGACGATCTGGAGGCTTATCAGGTACAATAAAGAGACAAAGTTTGGATTTGGTATTGTAGCAAGCTTCTTCGCGATTTCCCTAGTCGAAGCAATCGGTGGATATGCTATTTTGCCCTACAATCCGCTGAAGACATTCGTCGGACCGGTCCTTGCGCCTCCTAGTGCCTTACACCCGTTCGGAACCACTGATCTGGGAATGGATTTGCTTAGCAGAATTATTGCCGGTGCTCCAAACGATGCGATGGTTAGCGTAGTCGTTGTATTCGTGGGACTGTCAGTGGGTAGCATTATTGGATCCTTTGCAGGATTCAAGGGCGGCTTGTATGACGAAGCCTTAATGCGAGTGACTGACGTCTTCTTCACTTTCCCTGTTCTGATCCTCGGCCTTGCTGTGACAGTGATCCTCGGAGTCAGTCCTGTAAACGTAATGCTGGCATTGTCGGTAATTTGGTGGCCTCAATATGCAAGATTGTCAAGGGGAGAAGCGCTGCGCCTTTCGGGGGCGAATTATGTTGAGGCGGCGAAGATTTCAGGAGTTCCCAGTTACAGGATTGTTGTCCGACACATAATCGCGGTATCAATTCCGATACTTCTTGTTTACGCAACGCTAGATGTGGGAACTGTAGTTTTTACCTACGCGGGTCTGTCTTATCTGGGCCTTGCGGTGAGGCCACCGAACCCCGATTGGGGAGCTATGATTGCACAATACCAAGATTATCTACTAAGGGCGCCATGGCTTTCACTGATCCCCGCGGCTATAATAATGATTGTCGCGGCAGGGTTCAGTCTGCTAGGAGACGGGCTAAGGGCCGCGCTCCAAGTCGAAAGAGGTCGATGAGGTTGAAGGAGAAGAAGAAAGCAAAGCAAACCACTACCATCCTCTTCGTTCGACACGGCGAGAGTGAATCGAATATTTTGAAACTACTCACGGTGGACAGGAACAAGTATCACTTGACGGAACGGGGTAGAAAACAGGTAGAAAGACTGAGCGAAGAATTGTCGTCTCAGCCTATCAAGAGGATTTACACGAGTCCTTTGGTGAGGGCAATAGAGACCTCGGAAATAATCTCGAGGGCGCTTGGTCTATCTCCTCAATTGCAGGAGCTGCTCACTGAGAGGGATCATGGACGTGCGAATGAAACGGTCGTCCCGTCTATCGAGCAGGAGATTGAACTCTACTCTGACTTGGATAAGCACGAAATAGAACGGATTTCCGCAGTAGCCGAGCGAGTTGAGAAATTCATGAGTTCCGTTGACGGAGGGGCAGTAATAGCAGTGACACATGCGGACGTGATCAGAGCTGCGATAGCACATGTGCTGAAGATCGATGAAGATGAATTTTCAAGCTACGCGCTGGTGCCGGAAAAGGCGACGATTACTGCGATTCAACGTAACGGCCAGAAGTGGAAAATTATCGCGATCGGTTCGCCCGGTGTCACATCGAAGATCGCAAAAGCAATTGGGGTGTAGAAGGACTGGCGACCGAGCAAATAGAGACCGAGAAGAATCTACTAAGGGTGGAGAATCTCTCTGTCAGTTATAGAGTAGAAAAAAGTCTCGTTCTTGCGCTCGATAGAGTATCATTCGAAATGAAGCCGAAGGAGTTTACCGTAATCGTCGGCGAGTCGGGTTCCGGTAAGAGTACGCTCGCACTCGCTATTACGCGTCTCCTACCTCCCTATGCGAATGTCGAGGGTAGCATTTTCTACAAAGGCAGAGAAATTACAAAACTTACTAACAATCAAATGACAAGCCTCAGAGGGACCGAGGTCTCCATGATATTTCAAGAGCCTCTAAGCTCCCTCATTCCAGTCAGAAGGATCGGAGACCAAATGGCGGAAGCAATCAGGATTCGCGAGAACAGAGAGCAAATGAATGTCGTGATTCACGATAGGTCACCTGGGGCGGTGGACGTGGATCGTAGTGGATTCATTTCTTCCCGAATCGGTACGTTGGGAATTCAGAGACATTTCAGATCCGATGAAGTTCATAGCGAGGTCATTGAATGGTTAAGTGCCGTTAGAATCCCAGACCCGGAGAGGGTTTCGGAGAGGTACTCGTTCGAGTTGAGCGGAGGAATGATACAGAGAGTGATGATCGCAATGGCACTTTCGCTAAGCCCTTCACTTTTGCTGGCTGATGAACCCACGACTGCACTCGATGTTACGACGCAAGCCCAAATTCTGAAACTCGTGCGGAAGCTGAGCTGACGAGACTGGAACGGCAGTTCTGATGGTTACTCACGACCTCGGAGTTGCAGCGCAGGTGGCGGACAGAATAGTAGTCATGTACGCGGGAAAGGTCTTGGAAGAGGCCGGAACAGACGAGCTGTTTTCTAATCCCCTCCATCCGTACACGCAGGGACTAATTCGGTGTTATCCAAGAGGGACGAAGTCGAAAGAAGGAAAACTCGAAACAATTCCCGGATCGATTCCAGATTTATCAAAGAAAATAGAGGGTTGCAAGTTCTATGACAGATGCAGGTTTGCGAAAGAGATCTGCGTGAAGTCAGATCTAAATTATGTTGAGGTGACCAAAAACCACTTTGTCAGATGTACCCTTTACTGATTCCAACGAGACGCCGCTTCTTGAGCTTAGGGACGTCTCCAAGCGATTTACCGTCAGCACTGGTCGAGGATTAATCAAGAGAAAGCACCTCGTGCGAGCCGTTGAACGAGTAAACATGAAGGTGTTCCGCGGAGAAACGGTGGGTGTTGTTGGAGAAAGTGGTTCCGGTAAGACGACCCTGCTTAGAGCCATCACTATGACCTCCAGACCGAACGATGGAGAAATTTTCTTTGATGGCACACCCTACTTCAGCAATGGAAAATTAGTGAAGCGACCAATAGGGAAAATTCAGATGGTATTCCAAGATCCAGATTCATCTCTGAACCCAACGATGAAAGTCCACGAAATTGCAGCTGAGTCGCTGTACATGCTTAACCTGTCCGCTAGGGAGGTCGACATGAGAGTGCAAAGATCGATAGAACGAGTCGGTCTCGGATCGGAGTACCTCGACAAGTATCCAAGCCAACTCAGCGGTGGTCAGAAGCAGAGAGTGAGTATCGCCAGGGCTCTTGCTTCAAGACCGTCAATCGTGCTACTAGATGAACCGACAAGTGCTTTGGATATCGCAGTCCAGTCGCAAGTGATCAACCTGTTGATTGAACTTCAGCAAGAGTTCGACCTGACGTACATCTTTGTCACCCACAACATCTCGCTTGCGAAATTTCTTTGCGATAGGATCGTGGTTTTTTATGCGGGGAAAATCGTCGAGGTGGGGGCTACAGATGATGTCCTGTCGCATTCACTCCATCCGTATACGTTGACGCTAATGGAGGCCTTTCCCGTTCCGGACCCGAAGAAAAAGAATCTTCTGGCCGTCGAAATTACAGGAGAGCCACCGAGCCCGACCAATATCCCTTCAGGATGCGCCTTTCATCCACGCTGCCATTATGCCGAAGAAATATGCAGGACTGAAGAGCCTAAATTATTGGAAATCTTGCCGAACCATTCCAGCGCGTGCCACTTCGCCAAAAGACTTGAGTATGAACCGACAGCTTCGAAGGTGAATGGGAGTGAGTTTGGAAATCCTTCGTTTAGGTAAGAGGCCCCTCGTCATAGCGCATAGGGGGGCTTGCGGATACGAACCAGAAAATACGTTCGCGTCCTTTGATCTTGCGGTCAAGATGAAGGCTGATCTGATAGAATTTGACGTGCATCTATCCAAAGACGATGTGCCGGTTGTGATTCACGATGGGACTCTAGAGAGAACTACAGACGGGATTGGTGAAGTCAAGAATAAGATGTTTGAAGAGCTGAGAAAACTGAATGCGGCTGCAAAGTTTGGAGCACGTCATGATCGCCAATTGATACCTCAGCTTGGAAGAGGTGATTTTGACCTACAAGGACAAGGTGGGGTTTGATTTGGAAATCAAACATGGATCAAGCGTTTACGACGGAATTGAAGGAAGAGTAATTGAAATGCTGAAGAAACATTCAGCGCTCCGAAACTGCGAAATCACATCTTTCGATGTCGATGCAATTAGAAAAGTTAGGTCAATTGCTCCCGAAGCCACAACTGGAATAATCTTTGAAGGGGAAATGTCCAATTTTATTCCTCTTGCGAAGGAGATAGGATGTAACCTACTTGATGCGAGCGACCCACTGACAGCCGAGGAGATCGAAACCATTCACTCTTCGGGACTCGCACTTAACAGCTGGACCTTCAATGAAATAGCTGACATTAGGCTAGCTATTGATGTTCTGAAGCCTGATGGGCTAACCACGGAATACCCTGACCGCGCAGTGAAGCTTCTTTCGTAATGTTTTTTGGGCTTCGGAAGTGATTAATCGCGCGCCGAGACGTGTCCTAAATGCAACACCATTTTTGAATGCTATCTTGATAACTCCTTTTGGAAAGATCATGAGTACTACAATAGGACTCTTGACCGACACCTGACCATGATATCGGGCCTTCTTGTTTTGAGGGTCGTGGGTCAGGGCCCCCCGTGGGCCCGTTTTTTATGATAATTGCGAATGTCGGTCAAAAACAAGGAGATCCAAAGGTGTGGGCCTTTCATTCCTATCCTGGTGTCAATGTACGGTTACTGTTTGGATAAATTCTGATGGTCATTCGTGAGTGCGGGATTCTGGGATTTTAGCACGAATTTACTGTCCAAAATCACATGGCTTTCAACTGACTAGGTTTGGGCCCGGTGGGATTAGTTACCAGCTTGATTCAAAAAACAGATTTCATGTCTTTTTCTCCTGAATTGGGAAAATGCTGCCGGCGAGGAACTGAAAAAATTATCTCCAAAAGAAGCATTTGTTCAGGCACGGCAATCTGCTCGACGAATAGAACGACAGATCCTTTTAGTCCTATGTTACCCCTTGGATCGGGAGTCTACTAAATTTTTTAACCAAGCAGGTAGTCTTGGAAAAAGTCCACCCTTCCAATTGTTACCACAGGCGTCCCATTCACAAGATTTGTTTGAAGATTGTAAGCGCCCTCCGCTGTCGCACTGCCGAACTCCCAGAGTGATTGAGGTTGCGTGACCTCACCATTGATCAGGATATACTGCATGCCAAGAGATGAGTTCATTGATGTGAATGTAGTGGAAATACCACCCGGCGGGCCCCCAAAGACAAGCTCAGCTTCGTTGAGGTTACCAGTTGGGAGCAATGAAAAGCCATCGACTGTGAGGGCGGCTCCTGTAACTCCCGCTATCTTGATTTGTATCGTGTCATAAACTCCCTCTGCCTGAGGCGCCCCTCTTGAGATTTGGTAACCCATCATTATTTGGACTCCATTAGATACAACTGACTCGTTCGTAAAAAAATCGAATGTAAAAGGGAAAGAGTATGGAGTTCCGAAGCCTGATGTGGAAGCGAGAGTCCCCCTTGAGATATTGTCGCCCGCTGTTCCCGAAATGGTCGAGTTGCTGAGCGTGCTGTGTTCCGTCGAGAAATTCCAAATTTCGTTAGCGAAATTCATGTAATTTTTATTCGTTTGGAAGAAACCAATGTTTTGCAACCAAAACACCTGAGTCCCGCTCGTCGTATTCACGCTGAGATCCAAGTTCAACTGCAATGTCGCTAGATACGAATTGACTGAAGAGTTGTAGGCTCCGATGGAGTTTATTGTTGCCTGAGCAAGAACCTGACTTGCCGCAACCTTGTAAGCTGACAACACACCGGAATTGTTCTCCACACCATAGTCAGCAATGCCTGTGGCGATTGGAACCGCATTCAGAGAGTGAATGTCTACTGGACTTGTGGAATAGCTGTAGTAGACCCTAACCGAAGTTGATTGGTCGTTTGTAGTTAGTAAGTAATAATCTCCTGCTCCGGGCAGTTCTACAGTACCTGAAACTGAGTTGCTGCAGAGAGAGTAAATTGATCCATATGCCAATCCGGATCGAAACGATGAGAACTGAGCCGAGTCCAAGACCTGCACTGTGAGGCTTGTGTTAGACCCGATATTGAATGAGAGTTGAGTGCCTTGACTGTAAGAAATTATTGAAAACCACGCTGATTCCGCTGGCGGGAGTGGGAAGTATGGGCCATTATTGAGTGGTGTGGAGTAAATTCCGCAAGATGGTGAGGCAGACGAAGTGGTTGATTGTGAAGTAGAGGAAGAAGTGTTGGAAGTAGGCGAGACATGGTATGGTATTTGTATTGCATTCATTAAAGTTGATGTTACTGTATTTGTAGAAGTGGAGGTTACTGTAGTTGTGGACGTAGAGGTTACTGTAGTTGTAGAATCAGACGTTAATGTGGTTGTAAAAGGATGATCTGGGATGGACGTTACTTGAGATTGTTCGGTCGATAAAGAAGCTCTGAGTGAAGAGACGTTAGAAGAAGCAACAACATAAGAGTATGAAGCCACGCCTAGCCCAATTGATAGCAAGACGATCGCTGCGATAGCTCCGACTGAAACCAATCTACAAAGTCTAAATCGAATTTCAACGTTGGGAACGTTATTCTTTATGAGTTCAGTATAGAGAGCCGAAATCCTTTCTTATGAAAAACGAAATGATGTTCTGCCGCTGAGCAGATTGGCCATCAGGTTGGAACCATGCTTGCGGCAAAGGTAAGATATGCCTAGAATGTCGATAATAATCTATTCTAATCTGAGACCTTCAGAAATCTCGCTCTTGCTTGTTGAATAGCTTCGGACAAACTCACATTTTCCCGAAACTCAAGACCAAACATATTTCGGATTTCTCTCACGATCAGCCGCTCAACCACCGATGAACCTGTTGGACCAAGTATTTCCTCAAGATGCTCGATAATCTCGGTTGGTCGGCTTGCAAACTGTTCTTTCGGAAGATCATATTTCTCTTTGATCTGGAAGTAGAATGATTGCTTCACACCCTCGCCGAGCGAATCTAGGGCTTTCTCAATGCACCGAGAGATTTCGCCGTTGAATCCCCTGTCGTCTGCAAATGACACTAAACTGATTATTCAAAAGCTAATACTAAAACATGCGGGCATACTCTGGGTCAGGATAGCAAATCGATTAAGAATAATAGTATAGGTCAACTTCAATATCTGACGAGAATCTACGAGAAGAAACGATGGGGATTTTTTGTGTTACCTTCCCCATTTTCTTTGGGCTATCGCACGGAATCTCTTCTGAATGAAGTCCTGATCGAAGGCGACGGAACGGATACCTTCACTCAGGGAAGATCGTCGGACTTTCCTTGATTTGTTTCAATGCATCGCGAAAACTGTCCACGAAATCAGAGTCTAGACTTTTTGCCCTAGCGTAATGGTAAATAGAACGAGGTTTGCCGTTCTTGTCATTCTACTCACTCGCGGCTCCAGTACGTTTTTCATCGGTGAATACGATCGACGCCTCTTGTCCTTCTTTGTTTTCTAACGTAATTTCTGGAAACATTGAGAACGTCTTAATTTCTTTGAGAGCTGTTTTCTCATCGATGATGCGATCACGCATGTGACGAGATTCGAACGCTTTGAGAAACCTAGCCTTCTCATCGGATGTACGGTATTGATTGAGGGTGAGTTTACGTGTTCGGCGTCTCTCACCGGTTGTTGTCGTGTCGGCTTCACCAGAGATCCAAACACGGTACTCAGACCAAAGGGGAATGGTGATGGTGTCAAAGTCGGACATAGGTGATCACTCTTCTTCCTACGCGTCGTGCATGATTTATCTGCTTTGGGATTGGGCCAGCTGTTACGCCAAAATGGAATCGAATCCAGCAAAAAAATGTGTCAGTGTTTAGTCTCTATTGCGGCACTCAACGACTTCTGAATGGATTCCTTTCTGATCCCGATCTCGAGCTCAATTTCTACCTGCATCTTCTTGGATGCCTTTCATCCCTTTAACGAAGCCAATCGCTGACGGTCGCCTTTCCCTCCCAAAGTTTTCTCTTTACCCAATAACCGTCGATATCTGCCTCGACCTCGTCTGGGTTTGGGAATACAGCAAGTTTTGAATAAATATCAGGAATAAAAGGGGAACTAGCGTCTATTAGCGAAATTATTTCAGGTTGCACTTCTTGGAGATCTATTACTTCTTGCAATGCATCATGGATGGTCCCAGCATCTTCGATAACCAATACAAAATAATTCGACTTCTTCACTCGTGCCATTTCCGATTGAGCCCTGCTGAGGTGGACTCGATTACCAACTGTAAACTTGATCTCAAAGATGAAAGGACCTATTCGAACTTCCCCAGCATGATACCCGTCAGATTCAAGAGGCCAAACCTCCAGATTCTCCCCCGAAGTATATCACTTCCGTTTTCCTCTCGGGGTTTATTATGTGGATGTTGTTCGCTTTCGACGATTTCCTTCTTGTGTGTAGGTAGCTTTCATTATTTCTGCAATGTTCTTTATGTCATTTAGGATTTGTTGACCTATGCCGCTTTGTTCACTTAACTCTCTACGTTGCTCATCTGGGGCGTTATTGAGAATCAGATCCATTTGCCTCCCATGTAAATTTCCATAATTACTGAAATGATGAGACTTACTTCCTGTTCCGTTGAACAAAGTAGGCACTGACGATATTTCTCCTGATTATACGTTACTTTCATTTCTCGATGGTTTCTACGTGATTTTCTTATCATTCTTTTCGCCAATCAGGACAATCCATTCATCGCCGATATTATGAAAATCTGTACCATTACAGCAGAGGGAAAAAAATTGCGTGGCGATACTATGCCTACGAACAAGCGCAGTTCCCAACGCCTGACCTACAGTAAGAGCTACATTACCTCTCTCCTCCTCGTGCGACGGCCGCGCACCCCGCGGGAAAACAGCCTATTCTGAATAAATCTTTTCTTAATTTGAATATCACGATTTAAAAATGTCCAAACATGTTAAAGCAAATTGATGCTCCGAGCAGCCAACAATACTTACCAAATTTCGATTTTTGAAAGCATTCTCGATATGAATGCGAGAGTGGGGATATACTCACTGCACGGATCCTTCGGCGGTGAGTGGGTACAAGCATCGAATCTTCTTCTCGCTGCAAATATCCTGCATCCTTTTGCCCTCAACGAAGTCAAAAATAAATATGAGAATATCATCTGGCAAGGAGTTTCCGATTACAGTCGGATTCTTGAAAGAAGTGGTATTAGTCCGAATGATGTGGAACGGTGCATTTCGGAACACCTCATCCTAGTGATCAACTTTCCGGCTCTGCACGAAAGCTGGCGTAGCATAGTGGAATCTTCTTCGTACGTGGTGGGCTAGTTTTGACATTGATTATTGATAGTCGGTTACTGATTCCATCTAAGAAGGAGCTTACAATTTCTGAGCTCAGTGCTATATTAGCCCCCAAAGGTTACAACTTTATTCTTACTGATGCAGTAAAGAAAATTCAGTCAATAACTCCTTTCAATTTGGAACTTACTAACGGAGATATAATAGAACGATCAGGATTTCCTTCCTCTGCCTTGTTGTTGGAACGAAAAAGCGAAGGATTTCAACTCACATCCATTTCCTCATCCTCGGCTTATGGCGAACAATTGCTCGCATCTTTTCTAAGCGATGCGCCTGGCATCTTTGAAAGAATTGAGAATCCCAACGAGAGATTTGTCATTCAAAGCTTTGTGAAGAAAATTGGGAACTTATTCGGGCTCACAACTTGGGAACCATCGGATATTCTGCCGAGAAACATAGTTTACGATGTTGCTCTTTCGTACGCAAGAGAGCAAGAGCAATACGTAGAACGTGTTTACAAACACTTGAAGGAGAAGAAACAACAACTCAGAATTTTTCGAGATAGTGAACAAGAAGCGACACTGTGGGGGAAAGACATGGCAGAATACTTTGATGATGTGTTCAGTGCGAAATCCCTTTGGTGTATTATGTTTGTTTCAGATGAATATATCAAGAAAATGTGGACCTCTCATGAGCGCAGGAGTGCATTGGCGAAACAGTTGAAGACTGGCGAGTATATTTTGCCAGTAAGATTCTCGGGAGTAATAGTTCCCGGCCTCAGTGCCAATATTAACTATCAAGACGCAGCAAAGAAAAACCCTGAAGAAATCGCCGATCTTTTTCTACGGAAGTTTGATGAAAATGAGGCTTCGATCCACACGGAAAATTGAACGATGCCATGAGCAGACAGCTTCACAATTTTAGGATCCGCAGTGAGAATCATCTGGCTCTTATCAAGGAAGTGGGTCACCTTTGCCTTTTCAAACGTCACGTTGTATTCTGATTGAAGTACTAAGTATTTGTGATACTAAGATTTCAACTCTTGATGCTAAATTCGTAAAGAATAACGTTTCTTAATTTCACTTTTCTTTGAATGTCTCGCTATAACCGTCAATTAGTGAAGCAAAGAGCGGATTTCGAGCTAGCCTTGAAACGTTCTAGATGTCCAAAGTGCGGAGGTCATGTGTTAGAAATTGCCCAGCCAGACGCGGTATGTCAGAAATGCGGAACCCAATTCATTCTTGCTATTCAGTCTGGCTCTTTCTTAATGTGTACGAAATTAATTGAAAAACAAACTAATTTGTCAGCAGCTCAACCTTACTCGCCTCAAGCAGCAAGCGGAAGATTCTGTCATAATTGCGGGGCTTCTGCAAATGAAGGATCTAAATTCTGTAACAAATGCGGTACTCCGCTCAACTAGAAGTCGTAAGTGAACTTATTGCCAGTCCTAGCTGAAGGAGAAAGGCAAATTGATCAAACTATCGCTGCGTTCCTAGGGCGTAAGGGAACGCTCTACTTAACTGACAGGAGAATCTTATTTGAATATGGAGAAGGCGTTATTCACAAGAAATTTAATCAGTTTGGCGTTACTCTTAGAGATGTTACAACTGTTAACGCAAGGCATGCACGTTTAGGCGGTCAGGAGCTTCTAATTACGACAAAGAATGCGAATAATGGATTTGGGACAACTCAAATCACTTTCAATATAGCGGTGATCCCTGAACAATGGGTGACTAAAATCAATAATCTCCGAATCCCTGTCTCAAGCACGATCTCTCCCACTATCGTAATTGAGAAAGAGATCATTAAGATCCCTTGCAAATACTGCGGGGCTCTTATCGATATCTTCAGAAACAACACTTGCTCCCAATGCGGCGCTCCAACTCATTGACTTCATGTCGTAAACTTAGACGGCGTGACGTAGATTTGTACAAAGGAATGGAATACTGGAAAATCGGAAACAGAGGAGAAGAAGAAATAGCGAGACACATATTGACTGATAAAGAATTTGCAATAGTTCATTTTCCGGATCGAGAACAGATGGTCGACCGAATGGAATCTTCCACGTGGCCTTGGATACGGCTTGTATCTTCCTTCGATTTTCATTGTGTTCGGAAAGGAATTCATTGGCTCATCGAGGTAAAAAGCTCTGAACAAATTAGAGCAAATCACAGAAATAGAGAATTCAAGGTTACAATACCGCAATTTATGAAAGGTTACGCTCTTCACAGCATGGGCTTCAAAGTTGCTGTCCTACTAATCGATCTTCGAAATAACTCCTTTAAGCTCGTGAGTCTGGGTCAGATAATATCGAATGCCGTTGTTGCTAGATTTCCTAATAAGAAAATTGACTTGTCACATCAAGACTACGAAGTATTGTTGAAAGGTAATTTTTGATGCAGCCAACAAAAACCAGCTAGCTGCTGGAAGATTTGTTCCATCTGAGGGGAGATGCTAGCTTTCTGCAAACTTCTGAAGTTGGAGGAATTGCTCGATGCCGAATACTCTCTTGACCTGAACTTAACAAAACGGACAAAAGTCGGCGTTTGGATGATTGGTGTTTTCTCTTACGGTCTTTTTTACGAGATGGTATAATGCAGCTTCAAGTTGTTTCATTTCTTCGTCCTTTTCACATTTTTCGATGTGGTATAGATTGAATTTTTTGTTATGAGCGCCTAGCCGACTCTCGACTGTCTTTGTCTGTCCGACATAAATTCCCGCATCTCCGTCTTCGTCCAAATCTACTAGAACATAACAGGCCCGTTTGAATTTCCCTTTTTCTGTTTTCAAATAATCCGCTGACTTTAGATGCAACGGAGAAAGGGCATTATACGCTTCATCCACTAACCATCGCAGATTGTAGAATTTTTCCCGTATTTTGTCATATGTCACTTCGTCCAAATAATCGAGTTTCGGAAATATCTTCCATATGAAATCCTCGGCCGTCTCTTTGTATGCTTGTTGCGAGCTGCCACTTCTGCTTAGTTCTCCCTTTCTCCTCCAGCTTTTGACTGGATAAGTATTAGCAATCGGTGTCAAAAGTTCTTCAAGGCTTTGTTTCGTTACAGATTTCAATGCCATAGCGCTGGGGAAGAGTGTGTTGAAGACTCCCGCTCCGAATGGCGCCACAAGAATGTAATCTGACATTTCCTTTTGGTCAAATGGTCTGCTCCACAATTTTCTGATTACGTTCCAGTATTCCTTCAAATGGGCGACTTTCTTATCGGATTCCATTTCAGAAACTGGATTATCTTCGCTTGTCATTCTCCTGAAGCTGTCTACGAAACTACCTTCTTTGATCGGTTTCCAATCGTCGGACGGATCATTTGGTTGCTTTACGAGCTTGTACCAAGGATTGTCAGGATCGTTTTCTAACGTTAATTCGATAGCAATTTTCAAGGCCGCCAATTTCCACGATTGCCAAGGAATAACATTCTTGATTTCCTCGATCAAAGTCTCCATTAACTTCTTGTCAGCATAGAAAAGTACTCTAAGTTGAAGTGATGGCTCAACTTTTTTCTGTGTACTGTTGATCACCAGGAATTGCGCTGCTTCCTGATGTTCATCTAGACCGTTTACAATTGTCACGGGTAATTCGTAACTATTGTCCTTAAGCTGCTTGGCTCCGAAGAGTCTGTGTTGACCATCAACAGCATAGAGAACGGCGTCATCACCTATGATTAGGTTGTTATCTTTGTATTTTAGCGGTTCCGTGTTTTTCTTTCTGGAGGAGAGAACTACGGAGGTTGGCATTATAGGAAGTACTATCTTGAATTTGCTCTCAAGAAAGTTGGAGATTTTTCTCATTCGTTCCGGATCGAGCTGTCTCTGGAAACCTCGCTCCACATCTGGATTGTACGTATCAGAAACGAGTTGCTTTTCTTCGATCAAGTTCTTGATGTGCTCGACGCTTAGTTTCGTAAGATAAACTTCGGTACCTTCCTTTTGGTGAATCGGAATAGCAGGAATAACTAATCTCATGAGCTTGCGAGAAGAAACTCGAAATATTAGCTTATACTATAAGGAATCGCTAAGAATCCGGTCCCTAAGGCAAAAGAGAAGAACTGACATTCTCGAGCGTTTCGTCTCACCTTCACGCGCTGAAGTAATTTCTTCTATTTCTTCTATTGTATCAGACTCTGCGGCATAAGAGGCCCAAAAGTATCCCAAAACTTTGCTTGCGGGAAAACCTGTATCCGAGTTCCGCTACCTATCATTTTTCTTCCATATCAAAAACCCAAATCTCAGGAGTTGATCGCTGACCGCTCTAGCTGATGAGATTTGACAGCCCCCAAAAGCTGATCGCTATGCGGTTCGTTCAATGCTACAAGCCTGATCACTGACTTTTTCATCAATCTCCGGAAAGAATCCTCGCTACCAGTGTGAGATCGGATCGGATGGTACCGAGGGAATCCCGTTCAATAGTAGTTCGACAAGCGAGAAAGGCTTTAATTTTCACACATGATCTTTCCAAAAGAAATTATCTAGATAGTATTCAAAGACCTTGTTGCATTTAGGACACGTCTCAGAGTATCTTTTAGATTCCTCGATAAAGTGAGGAAATTTTCGCAGTTGAAACTCCTTGCTGGAAAGCTGAATGACTTTAGAGGGAAAGGGATGACCACAGTTTTGACAAGCCACCATCAGAGTCAATGAAGGGATTCATCTTCCTGAGTACTTTATTTCAGTGAGACTGGTGAATTGATTTCAGTCTTCATTTCCCTGCAACAACCATTGTAAGCGTTGTTCTAACGTTTCGCAGCGCTCTGATTTGATAAGTAATAACTTCCTTGAGCTCCTCCTGAGTTTCGGCCTCTAGCTTTACTATAAAATCGTATACTCCATACGTGAGATAGACCTCCCTGACTTTTTGAATTGATTTCAACTCCTTGGTCAACTGCGCTTGGGTCCCCGCATCCACGTTGATTAGCAGTAACGCCTCGGTAGTCAATTATTGACTGCCCCCGAAGCACTCACTACCGTGACCTTGAGAAGACAGGAAGCCAGCTCCCTCCCCCGTTTAAAGTAACAAAGTTAGAGAGCGAAATCATTGTCGCTTTTAAGTCGCCAAGTTGCCTTAGCAGCAACTGGAGAATAGATTGGTGTTCCGACTTCAACTTCGTTCGGGATAAGTTTTTTCAGATTATCCGAGATGCTTTTCTTTTCAGGAGCTTTCTCGACAACAGTTTCCTCAACGTTGGGGGGGATGTCGAAAATGTTTACACGAATATCTATCTTTTGAGAATCCGTTCCCCTTCGGAAAGACGATCCTCTTCGAAATCTCGGTCTGCCATACTGGGTGTTTTCTGACATAAAATATACTTAACACTCGTCAATCCATTTAAGCCATACGGATTTTGGTAACAGGCAAGAAATCACAGAATATCATTCATCTTCTTTCTGTTGCAATCTCAATCGAAGTTTTAAGATCGAAGACTTCGACTCCCAAGACGGTAAGTTCGCTTTGAGATTTCTCCAAAGCAAGCTCCAATTCATTAATCCGAATTTTGTCCTTCTTTGTTCTGAGTTCATCAATTGCTGAGCTTTCGCTTAGGCGATGCCACTTTCTACGATCTTAGAAAAGCATGAGACTCAAGAATGTGCTAGCTTTCGTAGCTAGTGAAACTGACCACCATGCTTTCGCTGCAAATTATTCCGAGCAAATTCTTACAGTTGATACCAAACAGGATATGGTATTATTCTATTTGCATCGGCGTATTCAGACTTGGAACTATGACTTCCGCATTCGTATGCCTCAAGATAAAATCCTGCAATCCAAGTGGCGATAGCGTATGCACTATGAAGATCTTATTGGGGCGTAAATTTTGAATGACATCTAACAATTTGTGAGGTGATATGTGACCTCTCACGGGAGCGTTGGTTCTCTCAACAGAGTAGCCCAAGTCTGCAGCAGATTTAGCAAATTGATGAGCGAAATTCTCCTCGGGATCCTCGTCCCCACTTGAAAAACTCATTACGCAGCACCCGCCTGGCCTGGTTTGAAACATAGACACTCCCCTCATTATCCGCATTGAATCTTTTTTTGTCGCAATTATGATAAAATCGCTTGGCGATTTCGCAATCTCCCTTAGTAAGCCTTGGGCGCGATCCTCTGAATTAAGATTCACAACGATAAATTTGTCCCTTCTAAGGTACGTCGTACAGTTTGCTTCCATTCCATCAATCACATGAGCATAATCATCTACAAATGATTGCTCCACTTTAGATAAGAACGTAATGATTTCTTGACTTACGATGATCTTTCTCTTAGTGATTGGCTGGGAAAATAGAATCGCCTTCACGCATGTAAGTAAATCCCAAACTCCATCTCTATCAAGCGTAAAAACAATCAATTCATCGGAATAAACCTCTAAAATGTCTCGAATTCTGTCCTGAAAGTGTTCATCGGACCAATGAGAATAAGGAAGGCCGTAGTTGGTTCCTTCTGTGATCAAAATTCTATTTCTGCTCTTAGCGATGTCATTCAGATAGACCCAGAACTGTCTTGACATAAGTTTGCTCAAAGGTCCATGATCTCTGAAATCACCAGTATATGTTATCATTGATTTGTCAGTCAAAACACTATAACAACAAGCACCAGGCACATCATGATCGACCGGATAGGGCACTACGGAAAATCCTCCCGGTAATTCCGAATGTAGATCCTGATAATACTGTCCCGCTGCAATCGGATCAGAATGCAGAATGCTCTCTGTAAATTCAATTTTGTTGAAGTATTGTTTTATTATTCTTGATGTGGTCTTGCTCGCCCAAATCGTGAGCGGTCTGCTCTTGGAGTTAAACAATGCAGGCAAAGCGAGATAGTGATCTTTGTGTGCGTGAGTTATGAAGCATGCCCTGAAATTAAAATCTTCAAATCTGGTAACTAGCTTCATCTGGATTAAATCGTCTAGGCTGCAATTTTGGTCTAATCCCAAAGACAGAGCAAGCCCATATTCGCGCGGCGGGATTCCAAAATCAAACAGGTATTGTCGAACTTTGCCATCGAAGACGGTCTTGACCACGATAGCATTGCCACCGATAGTTCCATTGACTCCTCCATAGAAGGCCAATTCGACTGGCATATTGCCAACGCTTATTATCGAGGCCAAATAACCGTTGCCGAAGCTGACCAATCAGAATGTCGGAACTGAAGCACGATTGGACTTGGAAGGATTACGAAATGGACGGAAAACCAGCTATTTCGCTAGCTGATTATACTATACGGGCATTCGGACGAGACGATGAGATTAATGAATTTCTAAATAATGTGTCACGATACTCGAAATCGTCCACTAGGATGTTGATGAAGCTAGTTGCCTACTGGGGTAGTGGCAAGTCTACTTTCCTCTACAATATCTGTTACATTATCAATGATCGCCTCTTCTTTGGTGACGAACTTGAATCACCTGAAAAAGGCATTTACAGACATGTTCTAGCGTTCTTTCAGGAGAAACCTGAGAAACGCACCAAATTATTAGATCGAAGCTACGAAAATGGTCTTGCAGTAACGTGGGATCTAAATCGTCCGAAAGATGAAGCTGTAGAGCTCAGAATTGAGCTCTTTCAGAAATCGCTTAGAAAGTTAGCCTTTGTGTTCTTAAGAAAGTCTATTCACGAGATCAAGAAGAAGGGTTTGGTAGATGCGGCCGTGGGAGGAGCAGTGTCGCGCAAGGAACTATTCGATCAAATCGTATCTCTGGATTCATTGAAGACGTCAGAATTTATGAAAAGAATTGACGAACTTCAGCAAAAAAATGATCAAACCTATAGCGAAGCTGGCGAACTTATGCGATATTATGCTAGAACGCTAATGACTTCTATGGAAATGAAGAAAGGAAATTTGAGGGTAAGCGAGGAGACCTTTGAGCAACAATTCCCAAAACTACTTTTCCCATTGAACTCGAATGACTTTCTAGCAGCCAGAAAGGCTTTGTTCGATACACCAGAAAGGAATCTTAGGGTCTTCCTAGCCTTTGAAAAGCTTCTCAGAGCGACGAATACTTTTGTTCTTATCGTATTTGACGAAGTTGAAGATTGGAACCAAGTTGTTCGCGATAAAATTGATAGAGATTTGCATGATCTTGTAGTTGACGCAGAATCATATGTTTCTCTCGTTCTTGTGTTCAGAACAGAAGTATTGGACAAAATAGCTTCGACTTCGGCCCTAGGGACATACCAGACTATTTACGAAAGATTGGACAGTCTGGAAATGCGAAAAATGTCGTTTGACAATATTAAGAAACTTACGGAAGGGATTCTAAGCACAGCAAGGAGTGGAAAAGAATCGGCTTTCCCCCTTTCTGATGATTTCATAAAAGCGCTTGCGGAGAAAACGCGGAGAGGTCAAGAAACGTTCAATCCTAGAACTTTTGTGAGTGCTCTAGTTAACATTCTTGACAAGAGCCGGTCTTGGCCTCGCACCTCACCTGCCTTGACAGCAGAGATTTTGGAGAATGACGAAGTTATTCGAATTATCGCGGATGCATTGAAAGCTGCGAACCAAACCGCAGAGATATTCCAAAGTGACAGAGCAGAATGAGACCCTGTGGTTCGGGCAATGTTGGGAAAGATTGACGCAAAGAAATTTTCTGAATTTCTTGATAAAAATCGAAATGAACCAATTGACATAAAGTCTTTGAGGTCTTCTCCGGAACTTGAAAAAGAAGCGGGTATTATTTCCGTTCAAGAGAAAATAAGATCTCATAGAACGTTGGAGTATTTTCTTCTAAGAACAAGTCTTTATCGATCCGAAAAGGGGAAACTAGTACCTCATCTCATCTCTTCCGCTTGGCAAGATTATGCGAAAGCTTGGCATAAGCGTTCGGGATTTGTTGAATACCATATTCCTTTTCGTGGAAGAATCACATTTCTTGTTGGTGATTCTAACTCGCCCAAGTACTGTTGTCATCCGCTAAGTTCTGATTTGGTCACATTCATACTCATCGATACAGGCCAACTCACGGCTTCCTCTACGAACGGTATCGGCGAAAACTATGCTCGCTACAAAGCCGCTCAATGCAAGGCTCTCCTAGACGGCTTTAAGAATCCAAATCTGACGGCAGAAGTTAGGGGAAAGCTTGGGGAGAACCAATTCGGACGAGCTCTGATTCAGCTAGGTCTTGCTGACTATTCCAACGGTTACTTCACAATTATTGGGAACGGTTTGCTTGCTGAAGAAATGAAGAAGATCACAAATGGCCAGGATATCGAAAAGGTGGGAAGAATCATTCTAAGACGTGAACAATTATCATTTTCTCAGGTTGCAAGTGTATTAGGAATTCTGGAAGAATTCGAAAGAGAACATGAGGTTTGGGAATCACCCGTTGATGCAAGGCCGGGAACTCTGGATGACAATATTCGGTTCTACGAAAAAATAGAGGGCTCTTGTAGCGTCAACAGCCTGATCGCATCTAACGCCCTAAAAGGACCTGGACTGGGTTTTGCTTTTTTTGGTCCCGTCCTAGAAACCTACCTCAGACATGCGAGCTCAGGTTCTATTCGCTTAATCGAAAATTATGCTTTCGCTTCATGGTTGACTAATTCGCTGGTTCATCTATCAAATATTAATGACTTGGAAGAATACAATTCTTGGCCGACGTCCAAAAGAGAAAGGACTATGCGCCACTACTCATTCCTTCAGCGCTTTGTGGACGACGATACCTTACAAACTGCAAGACAAAGGAAGAACATACTCTCACTTCAGGATAATCTTCCGAACTCCGAGATTGTCGACTTTAATTATTCAGTCTATCATGACGAGGTGGGCCCCGAGTCATACTGCCAATCTAATGTTTTCATTGCCAGCAAGGCACCGGTAAAAACAGAGTTTGTGGCACAATCGGTTCTCGATATGTTCAAGGGACCCTCTCGATTCCGTGACTCTCAGGGGGCCTATTATTTTCCAGACTTCAGGTTCCTTTTAGCATCTAGGATTGGCCTCTCTTTGCAAGAAATGGATCAGGTTCTCGCACTCACTATTTCCAAGGATTCTAAGATTCGCAAGCCGTCTCTTTTTTTTCACTGCGCTAGGAGAGATTCCTTCTCGCTATCAGCCTGCAAGAGAGCTCGTAAGGACTCTAATGAGACCATTTGATAGTATCAATTTGAATTATTGAGAAAACTTGAACCAATTTACTTGGAGCGATTATCACTTAGTAGGAAACATTCCACTTTTTCTCGGCGACTATACCCTCAAAGCATATGGCAGTGATAGAAGAATTTCATCTCTTGCCGAGAAGTTAACGACTCAAATCAGAACTGGAAACGTAGTGAACGGATTCGTCAACGAGTATTGGGGTATAGGCAAGTCAACACTGCTTTACAATCTTTGCTATCTTCTGAATTCGAGCCTATTCAACGAACCCCAGATGGAAGTAGGTAAGAATAGAATTTTAGCGCTATACTGCGAAAAGCCGACCTCTCCAAAGGACTTGCTTGATTATACCGTAGCAAACGGCCTTCCGATTACGTGGGACCCAACGCGAGGCGAGAAAGAGGACGTTCATGAGTTAAGGTTAGAATCACTTCACGAGATACTTCAAAAAATTGCGGCCGATATGCTCGAACGAAGTCCAAACCGAAAACTTATTCCTACTCATCAGCAGAGCGACTTGGATGGGTTATCTAGGGCATTATCTGGATACGTGGAGAATCTCGCGACCCATGACGATCTACCAGGGAAGGTCGATTACGATTTCGCTTATGAATTCGGACGGCTTGTTTATCCAATCGCTTCCTTAGAGTTTCTGAATTCATTCAATGCCCTGTTTAGATCGCCAAGAAAGAACTTGAGAGACTTTGAGGTCTTCAGGGAAGTATGCCTCAAAGCCGGTATTCACATCATGCTCGTAATAGATGAGTCGGAGGATTGGAGATCAGTAAGTCAGTATAGGCTTGACCAATACTTACTAGATGTAATAGCTGATCACCGTATTTCATTCATACTCACTTTCAGAACAGAGGTAGATAGACGACTAAGGAGCTCTAATATCAAAATACGATACTATATTATCAAAGGGAGCCTTGAAAAAATCGAGTTTCCGAATCCTTCTGATGAAGACATCATAGAAATGACAAGGGGTATCTTGTCATTTTCAAGACCCGACTATTCTCTTGAGTTAACACCGTTCACGCGAGAATTCATAATTAGTCTTTCACATCGCACGAAACGAGGTGGACGCTTCAATCCTCGACTATTCTTAAGATCAATAATTCGCATACTAGCTTTAAGCCAAACTTGGAAACGAGATCGTCTCACAATTGACGCAAGCTTTGTTGATCATCGAGACGTACGTAAAACTATTGTCGATGTGTATCGTGACGAGGAGTTTGCAGAATTGAGGGAGCCAATTACAAATATTTCATTGGATATTCTGAAGCGGAAGGAATTGGCTGACGAGATAAGTGAATGGATGATTCGAGGAAAAGTCGATCCCATGAATAGGTTCACATTTGAGATTGTCAAGACCATTTTATCAAAGAGATTTGGATTACCAGTTCCTTCAGATCTTGAGGTGCTTTCATACATTGATGATGAAAAGACGAGAGGAACCGTTCAGAGATTATTGGCGATAGTCGATGGAAAAATAACTGAAAAAAGAATTGAATCAAATGTTTCTAGTTGTAAACACGAAGAATGGGAATACACAGTAATATGGGACAAAGTGAACAATCCGCAAGATGGCCGGGTTTGCAAGAACTGCGGAAAAGTAGAAAAATATTAAGTAACTAACAAGTCAGCACCTCTTTTTGTCCAAGAAGGAGCGAACCTCTAAGAAAATGAGTTTTCTTGACTATCTTGGAGTAAGCTGCGTCTCAGGAAAAAGGATTAGTCGAGTTGAGACGCAAGCGAGAGAAAAATGTGTCTCGGCGTTCAAACAACATAAGAATCTCGAATCACAATTTTGATTAGTTAACCAACTAAAAAAACTGACAGACATTCATTGAATGGATAAATCGATCAAACAATCAAAGCTTAGCTTATCAAGACGATTTGCAATTCCCTTTAGCTTCGATAATTTGGTGACTTTGTCAATCCATCGGACCGGAATCGATTTCAAGCCGTAAAATGCCCCCGCAAGTTGACCATAAACGGCTCCTGTGGTATCCGCATCTTCTCCTAGATTCACCGCCTTTATGCAGCCCTCCTCGAATGTATTTGAATTGTCGAAGGCCCAGAGAGCCGCCTCGAGACAGTCAACAACATAGGTTGTTCCTCGAATAGAATGGTTGCCATCTCTGAATGAACCGTTCGCAACTTTCGCAATCTTTGCAGTCAACGGGTTTTTCTTCCAGAGTCCGGGAACTGGTTCATATTGGGGGGATAGGAGATTTTGCTTTTCTTCACCACTCAAGGCACCTACAAGTAAAGCCCCCAAATATTTGCACGCGTCGATGCATTCCACAGAATCGTGTGTTGTTCGCGAACTCTCACCTGACAATCGAATGGCAACTTCGGGCTGCTGCAGAAAAGCCATCGGAACTGGGCACAATCTCATGAGACTCCCATTTCCGGCGCGATTCGACTCCGTTGGACCTGGGTAGGGAAGAGTTTCGGCTCGGAATCTTTCAAGAGCTTCTCTTGTAGTGTTTCCGATGTCAAAGCACTTTCCGTTGCTACTCATGTATCCCGATTCGTACCAGCGCAAGTAGTTTCGCAACTGATCGACGGGATCGAAACCCTTGCGCGCGATTATACTCTGAGCTAGGCAAAGTGCCAAAGAAGTGTCATCGGTCCAGTATCCCGCAGGCAGATTGAACGGCCCTCCTGCCATCATCTCCGTCACTTTGTTGAAGGTACCCAGGCGCATGAATTCGATCGGCGCTCCAAGAGCATCTCCGCATGCAAGCCCGATTAACGTTCCAGCGTACTTGTCTCTCAAGAACATGCGATTCAAGAGCAAGCCCTTCGAAGCAACAACGGTCTAATATTTCTCCATCTTTCCACAGAATATGAGCAAAAAGTTGTAGGGGTGGAAATCAGTGGGAACTGGTAACTTGCTATGAGATAAAATTTTTGTTAACCTTCGTGGGATGAGCAAAATATGACTATACAGCTCTCAATCTTTTGCCTCTGATTCCGAAAGAACCCGATCTTTCGTTCTTGACAATTGTTTGATTCAAGATTTTGCAACATTTCGCACAGTACCAAAAAGTCTTAAACTTCAATACAACGGGGACAAGGAGATCAACCGGATAACACCGTTTGATTTGTGTGCAATTCTCGCATGTTCGTTTTTCCCAATATAAGCCGGCTGTCATGCATTCTATCCTTCCTTTCTCGATAGATTCTGGGGTTTGGTAGACTTTTCGGTGAACCTGTCGACTGTTCCCTCTTTCTCAATTTTTTCGTACTTGGTAAGTATTCTGTCAAGATTGTTAGTTATCACGCCTATTCGCAAAGATGTCTTAGGGCCGTAACTTGAAAGCCATTGACGAAGCTCAGCGCACAATTCCCCTAGCTGTTCTTGAAAATCAATGCTCGATTTCTTACCATTTCCTTCTTGGCTCAAAGTTTTGAAAAACTCTTGTTCGCTTCTCGCTCTACCAGCATAGTGATCAGTACTTTTGCCATTTTCATAATGTTTGAAGGTCATGTATCTTTGATCATTTGGTCTATCTGGATGTCCATAAGTTACGATTGTACCTTCTTTTCCGCACTTTGGACAGATCCCTTTCAATTTTTTCTCACGGGAGACATCTATGTCTACCAAAGACGATATTAACTCTATGTATGATAGTATCATACTATCGTTGAGCCTTGACAATGGTAAGAAGGATATTCCTAACTCTTGAGAATGAAAAGTTCGAGAAGCTTCTCAAGATAAAAGGAAACAAAACTTGGGAAAGACTTCTCGTTGATGAACTATTAGAGAAACCGCATGAAACCGAAAATCAGCATCAAGTAGCTGTTATTTCGGAAGAAATTGAAAAGACGAATGTTCCAGCTCATATGATCGTGGCTCGGAATACAAAGAAAGGGAAGAGGGAGTAAAAAATTGCCTACTACATTAGAGCATATACCGGGAGACGATCTGATCCGTGAATTCAGCTATTAACCTCTACCCTTCTAGTTTGGAATCTTTCCGAGAAGCGATTTCAAACTCTCTCGATGAACCAATAGACAAAAGTGAAGGCGATAGATGCATCAAGATAGAGCTTGAAGTTTCCTTACAAGAAGTAATTTTTGAAGATTGGGGAAAAGGCATTGAAGATCTAGACACGTTCAGGAAATACGGTCAGTACGGAAAGACAACAAGAAACCAAGATACAATCGGAAGGAAAGGATTAGGAAAGCTATCTCTCCTTAGACTCCAAGAACATGTCGACTATCTTTCTAACAACGGCCATATTGACCGAAAAATCTCGATGACGGCAAAGGGTTTTGTCGTGGATGAAAAGGAAAGGGGATATTATCTTGATCATCAAGGTACTCGTATTATAATACTGAATCCCGAAGGAGTACCGCCGATAGATGAGCTTGCCAAATATATCAAAAGGTATTTCGGCCTGCGGATAGCAAAAGGCGCAGAGATAATTTTGAACGGTACTAAGTTAAAAGTCAAGATGGATACTGAAGAAAATCTTCTTTTCAAAATTGGAAAGAATGGAATAGTTACCGGAAACCTCGAAGTCTCAGATACTATGGTCGGATTTGTAGATTTGTACGTTCAGCATGTCTACATCTGTCAGGTACTTGTCGACCCGAATCGTCTATTCACCGGATGGCTAAACTACGATGAATTAACGCCTACTACTTCGAGACAAGAATTGAAGAGAGATGAGGCATATCAATCTCTGATGGATTCTCTAAAAACGTACATAACTAGATTCCCAAAGAAAGAAGAATCACTAACTCATGCTGACGATCTTCTGACCCGTTCATTTTCCAATCTTCTCAAAGCCTACATGAAAGACCATAACTTGTACCTAGAGGGAAAGATCGCGGTCGGAAAGGGAAACGAGGATTCCAAAAATAAACTCGGTGAAAAGACAAAAGACGGTCAGGAATCAGAAACTAAAGAGTCTGAAAAACAAGTTCCTGAATATTCCAAAGTCCACGCTTCATCAAGTACAGATCAAAATACAAAGCGTACTTTGAAGACTGATTACGGGATAGCGATTCAAGAAGGGAATTACGGAGCTGACAAAGAACCCGTGTTCTTTTTGCCACCGAACAACGTGTTCATCAATCACTCTAACGAGATTACGAAATTCGCTTATCTCAATCCGAACGGGTTTAGAGGTTCAAAAAACATCCGATTGCTTCCGTATATGGCTAGAGTCTCAATCGACATGAACCCGGAATCGGGGAAGCTTCTGTACAAAGATCGAGACAAGGAGATAGACGAAGCAACAAAGTACTATCTCAAAAAGTGGGGTCAGCTCTAGCCGGGCTAATCTCCCTTTCCTTTTTCTCCGCGTTCTATCTCTATCTTTCCCCTGGTCCAATTCTCAGGCTCTGGTTCGATCCAAAAAATGACAAAGCTGATGCGAAGATCCTGGGTGAGCTCTTGAGATTTGGGAATAGGAGCGCCAACTCTCTATCTTAAGTCTAGAATAGCGTTTACCTCACATTCCTGAGAGTTCGCCTTTACGAAGCGCTTGCTCAAGATGTCGAGGATCTTTTGTGCCTCACTTTTTTCAAGGGCTCCCTATTTCCTTCGTGATTCTTAGCGTACGCAACCGAGCCCTTTGTGTTGCTAACTTGATGAAACTCAGACGCTTGCGACATAATCTAACAGCAGGTCGAGACGCCTGGAGAGCGTTACAGGGTGTCATGCCTCTAACATTCTCGTGACTCTACAGTTTTTGCCCGAAATCGACCTAAATAATCCAATTCTAGAACCTGAATCAATGCCTCATACCGGCGATCGAGTACTTTGTTCAGTTATCAAAATGGGATTTTGACTACCTCAAAAGCAATGGAGTCAAGCTATTATTTCTCAAGTTGAGTCTTCAAATGATCAAGAACCTTCTCTGTAATATGTGTCGCCTCGGTCCTCTTATTGAGAGTCAGCCTCATCATATCCCAACTCGACAAATGGGCTCAGTAAGTTCTCTTGTCATAGCTCCGACTCTTTTATTTCATCCCTGGGTTCTCTTTCTTCTTCCATCATCGAACCAGAGTTAACAAGTCAAACAGAAAGTTAATCAAAAATCCTGCGAGATTTCACCCTGATGCAAAATGAATCAAAATTTGATGATTCCTTGGATAAGATCAAAGACTCCAAAAGCCACCGATATTACTAACTTACTGGAAGAGGTGATACGGAAGAAACGCGGGTGGAATCTAGATGGTTCGTCTGAGGAGTATGATTTCTTTCATGGTTGCTATGGCAACCCAGATTCCGAATATCTATTTGTGGCTGAGATACCTAATTTCTCTGGTTGCCAAGTCGCAAGACAGCTTTATCGATCCCAGCCCGGCATGAGCTGGAAAAGTGCTTGGAAAATATCTACGGGAGATTTAATTTACAGAATCTCTTTGTCTGATAATGGCAAGGCGTCGACATCTCTGAGGCAGAGCAAAACCGTTGATCTATGTCCCCGGCATTACCTTATAGTTGAAACCGTAAAGATTGAGAAATTCAGTCGCTTCATTGGCGCCTTCTTCATCACTCGATCATAATTTCGATGCCATTTTCGATGTCTCCTAGACGGATATGAGAGTCATAAGACCCATCCTTAGTAAACAAGTCGTTTTCCTTCTTCATTCGGAACTACTGTACTGCCCGGGATGGCAGAAATTTCTGTGAACTTTCCTTTAAACGGGTCAGCTGGTTTCCCATTTGGTTTTTCAGATTTTTTCTTTTTGCTAGACATCCTCATACGCACCCTCAAGTGCGGGCAGGTACGAATTTTACGAATTATTAAAGTTGAAGAACCAGCAGCATCCTAGCAGCAATCAATTTCATCAGAGTAAACCCGGTATTTGTTACAGAAAAGGCAGGTCTTCGCATGCATCTAAAGTGAACAATTCGTTTTCCCTATCATCCCAAACAATGCATATACCTCTATCATGTATGACATAATCAAGCATCCAACGGTCTTCTCGATCCAATTGTCTTTCTATGAATAGAACGAGCCTCGCGTTAGGTAGCCCCTGGAGATACCTATACTCGTAAAGTTGCGAAATTCCTCGGCGAATTTGATTTCGCATTCTTGTTACAGATGACTTCACTTCGATGATGTAGTCATGATTCTCAATGTGAGTAGCTAAGTCGATTAGTCCATTGTAGGTCGGCACTGCGCCAGCTCGACGTATTTTGGCGGACATCAGATTGGTGAGTCTCTGATGGGTTGCATTTCGTCGTTCCATCAGAGCAGCATCGATTCGATGGATAATTGTTTCACGCGCTAAAGATACTCTTCGATTGACTTCCTCAAAACGTCTCAAGTCACCCGCTCTCGGTAAAACGGGAATGTTGATGTCAGGAACTTCTATACTCTGCACTGAAGCAGGAATGTCTTCAAGAATGACCGTGTTACCTGTTTTTCTTGTTATGCCTAAATCGTTTAGCCACGAGGTCATTGTCTGCTGTCGTCGATGCGCCATCGATGCTGTGGTATCTGCCATAACTCTTAGTGAATTTTCGATTGATGTAGTGGACGTCCGCCCACCCGAACTTTCCAGCATTGCCAAAATATTTCTGAAAACTGGAAGATTGACCACCCTTTCTGTAAGCATCTCGCGTCTTGTTTGTTGGTCGCTCCGTAGAAACACAGTACCAGATTGAGTGACAACCGAATGGTTTTCCGATGCGCGCCTCGTCAGACCAAGTAATTCAGTTGCTTTTCGATGGTATCTTCCTTGTCTTTCGTCGTATGATCTTCCACGTTCTAATCCCAGCTGGATACCAATTTCTCGATCAGAATGATAACCTTCGTTGATAGCTTCTACGGTGAGAATTACATTTTCTAACTTGTCTGCTTGAGGATAACCAGCTGTATCTAACGACAATATCTCTGCCCATTACTGTGCGACAAAAAGGTACTCTTGAACACGGTTTCTATTGTCTCCTTTTCGGAATCCTTGGTTTCCAAACGAGTAAGTATGGTCTTTTTCGAAAACTTTCACGTCCTTCTTCACGTCACTCAACATGTCGTAAAGCTCCGTCTTGTCGGGAGAACTGTTCGAAGAATAAGAGACGACGAGAATCGAGTCGGAATACCTGTCAAAAAGGGTTCGAAGCGCATTTTTCGCGTTCTGTAATTTCGAAAACGGCGAGAAATACGAGTCGAACTTCTTCGTCTTCGTTTTTTCGTTGATGCTCAAACCATCCCAATAGACAGAATATCCTTCGACGAAGTGATAACGACGCACGTAGTCATTGTCTGAGAATGGACTCCAATATGGCGGATCGAAATAAACGAGATCGAAGCCCCTTTTTTCCATCTTCAATGTGTCCATGCATAATGCCTCATTGCGACACCCGTTATCAAAAACAGCTCCATTGTACAATTGGAGCGCATTCTTGAAGTGCTGTCGCAGGTTGGTTCGAAAGTCCTTTCTTCCATCCTTTCCTTTTCCTTGAGTTACGGTGAATATGCCTCGTGGGTATCGCTTTTGACAGGCGCGGCATGTAGCGGCGATTGCGATGCTACGAAGATATTCGTTCTCAATTTCTGAAATATTTTTCCACAGGGAGTCTAGAAACATGCACTCCGATTTCGAAAAGTAAATTTCATAATTATCTCGAACCTTGGTGTCCGCGTCTTTTCGCTCGCGCATGATAACGTCACGAAACTTGTCATCCAGCTTGAAGTTGTTATTTTCGATCAACGCCTTGGAAATTGTGTAAGAGAAATGCAAGTAATCGTTGGTTGTCACGGTCTTTCCAAGTAGTTTGAATTCGTATGCCACACATCCAGAACCCGAAAAGGCATCAAGAACAGTGTCAAATTTCAGCTTACCTATGTGTTCGAATATGAAAGGAAGTAAAGCCTGCTTGCTTCCCATGAACTTAGTCGGTGGGAAGTTAGATTCGCTAATTAGTCCATTTATTTCGGATGAGTAACTCAGGGACATTTCCTCTTTTGTCTCCTTTACAATTTATGAATCGCGGCGCAAGAACTGTCTTTATCACAAACCTATCGTCCGAATATATTTCTCTAATCAAAGGGTGTTCGGCGTTCGTTATAACGATTTTACATCCTTTATCATCCAAGTCTAGGACGAGTTTGCCAAGTCTACGATGATCATCCTTAGTGAAAAAATTCTTCGTGTAACGATTAAAATCTGAATATTTGCTGACGGCAGGATATGGGGGGTCCAGAAAAACAAAATCATCGGACTCCGAATATTTTCGTAAGACCTCTTCAAAATCTGCGCAAATCAATTTTGAGCTTCTAAGCGCGTCACTTGCCTCTGTAAGAATTTTATCAGAGGGTAAAGCCAAACTCTTGTATCTGGCGAAGGGCACATTGAATTGCCCTGAATGATTTACTCTGTAGAGTCCGTTATACGCCGTTCGATTGAGATAGATGAATCTAGCCGCTCTGTCAACTTCAGACAAGTCTTTCTCGTCTAATTTCCTAACATCGTAGTAAGTTTTCTCGTCATACTTCATACCCTTGAAGAAGTCTAAAGAAACTATCAGGTCATCAACTTTCGACTTGACAATTTTGTAACAATTCATTAATTCTGTATTAGAATCTGAAAGAATCGACCTTCCGTTGCACAACCGAAAGAAGACCGATCCACCACCAAGAAAAGGTTCAACATATTTTTCATAATTAGTCGGCATCACGGACGCTATCTCGTCTATGAGTCGCGCCTTGCCTCCCGCCCATTTGAGGAACGGTTTTTTCAGTGGTCTATAATCGTCCAAATGTTGTTGGATTACTGTCTGCTCAACCTGCGACTTAGGCACGATATCCTGCGTCCGCATGTTTACGCATCGCTATTAAGAAGTTCGTTCTTCTTCTAATATTCTAAGAACAAAGAGATACTAGCGGTCTGGACATATCCTCATAAATTATCAGCTATTCCAAAGTCAAAGGAATGGTAGATTGTTGCTGCTAGGGCTAACAGAGAATTTTCCGTCATTAGAGGGCCAAATCACTGCTCGACCTTTTTCGTTTGGTCTTTCAGATCCTTCAGTCTTATCCGAACAAATCACAAGCCCAGCAGTAAGTGATTCTAGCTCGTTGTCACCCTCCAAATATTGAAACATTTCACTTGGCGTGTAGTTATTTCGCAAATCACTGATCGTTACCTCAAACAAGTAATCCTTCTGATCAAATCTTGCGGCAAGGTCAATGAAATCATTGCATAACGAATATGATCCAGATGTCCACAATCTAGATGCCAGAAGATCTCTTAGTTTTTCGTGCTCGGGTCCTGAGCGATCCTTCGAAGCTCGTTGAATCTCTCGCCTAATTTCGAAACGAGATTCCTTTAGTTTTCTAACCGCAGCAGAGAACAACTTAACGTCATTTATTTTAGGAAGTATTGGAAGTTCGATATCAGAAAGTCGCAGGAGTCCCAATTGCTGCGGTTTTGCGATGAGAATCACATCACGGTTGTCTCTCTCGATTAACCCGACCGTAGAGAGCCAGGAAAGAACTGTTACCAAACGTCGCTTGGCCATGATTTCTGTCGTTCCCGACCATATCCTTATGGCGGTAGCTAAATCGGTCTTATTCGCTGAAGAATCAGAACCTATTAGCATCGCAATAACCCCTTGAATCACAGGAATCCTTAGAATCTGCTTAGTTAGTATTCTATTTCTGACCGATTCGTCCGCAATCAGAATTTCTTTACCAAGTTCAGTTATTATCGAAGAATTCCAACCCACTCCAGCGGGGACGATGAATTCAAGTAATTCTGCAGCCCTCCTATAGTATCTTCCCTGTCTCTCTACTACTCCAAGATAGTTAGCGATCTCTTGGTAGGAATCCCTTTCGTCGGATACAGCTTCAACAGTTTTGATCACCTTTTGCAATAAGTCTGCTTGGGGGATATCCCTCGAATCAACGGTCGAAGCTCTCATTTCTCGGACCTTCCGGAAGAAACTAAGAATAGTAGAGAAACAATTGCCTGAGTTCATCTGTTGCCAATTGAATTTCATGAAGCCATGATTCCCAGACCTTTCCTTTTGTTGTCCAAGGAATCTCTTCTCCCTGCATATTAGCAACTTCGATCAGATTGTTCGGGAGACAATATTCGGCATTAATAGCAGACAAGATTTCATAATCCTCATTCCCCAACTTCCGGTTATTCTTTATCATCGACATAAACTCGTTGCTTTCTTTCAATTCAAAATCTAACGTTGATTGATCAAATAGGTTGGGTTGACTGGGAGGCGCAACTAATGAGACGTCTCCTAAGATTTCACTTATCGAGAAGATTGAATTCATAATTATTCCCAATTTTCTTTTCATGACTCCAAGTATCCTTGCATCGATGCTCTCAGATACCAATAGATTCACTACAAATACCTCATCTTTGTCTTGACCGAGACGATCGATGCGACCAATTCTTTGCTCGATTCTCATTGGATTCCAATGCATATCGTAGTTCACTAGAGCTTGGCAGAATTGAAAATCCAACCCCTCGGAGCCCACCGATGTCATGATAAGAAGTGAGCGAGGAGTCGAACGAAAAGCTCGAACCACTTCATCTCTTTCGAAAACTGGCGTACTTCCCGTCATTTTGAATACAGTCCAGTCACTGAGATTATCCGCAAGAAAATTTACCGTTTCTTCATACTCACAGAAGATCAACCATTGAGTAATAACATTCATTTCAGCGAGAATCTCAATCAATGCCTTCATTTTGGTATCAGATTCTGAATCGAGTTCGATGTGTAGGGCTTTCTCAAAGCAGTAAGGACTGCTTGCTGCCATGCGATAGTAGGTTATCACCTCATAAATCGAAGATCTTTCTCTATGAGACTGAATTTCACTGATCTTTTTTCTCACTGCTCGGACGTAAGCCTCAGGGTATCTTACAATGCGTGTAGTGATTTTCCGACTGGCAAAATGAATTCCAAGTTTTTCCTTTGTAAATCGGGTAACGAGTGGGAAAGTAAGTCGATTTGGGTCCTTCGCCCAAAGCTCTTGAACAGTCGCTTGGATAGCTTCCCAAGAAAATGAGGGAAGCAATATGTTCAATTCGGATACAAGGTCGTCCAGAGAATTGTTGATTGGAGTCGCGCTCAGCCCAACTCTGAATTCTGCTCTAGTAGAGAATCCTTTAGCTGCCGAAAACCATTGTGCTTTGAAGTTGCGATACGTATGGATTTCATCGAAAAGGATTGCCCCCAAAGAAGGACAATTCCGAACATTTGCAACGCTCAATACAGAATTAGACATTACATAGACGATGGGCTTTCCGCGACGCAGATGAACTGCCTCGTCTTTAGCAGTGAACAAATCCTCATTCGATCTTATTGGAAATGAGGTTATTCCAAATTTATTGCGAAGTTCCTCCAACCACTTTTGGATAAGGCCCGGTGGACACACGACTAGACTAGGTTTTCCAATTTTCAACGATGAATATGACGCGATATAGGAGGATGAGATCGTCTTTCCAACGCCAACACCATCGGCAATGAGGACCCCATTGAGGCCATTTACAAGAATCTTGGTCAGTGGGACCAATTGGTAACCCGCTGGCCTGATTCCGTTATATTTCAAGTTCATCCCAAAAGTTTAGGTCCAGTTTCTTCCCGTGCGTCTCAACTTCCGCGACGCCGATGTTGTTTTCGATCATTTCCTTCACCATCCGAGAAAGATCATAGGGCAGTATTACAAAAGAAGACTTCTTGATCGCGTTCTGTGCCTCCTCACTAAAACCTCCGGTGCAGGCGTACACTCCTACCGAAGAACGAAACTTCGAAGTTTCTTTCACTGCGACGAATCCAATAAAGGTGCGGATTGTTTCCGATCCGACTTTTGACTTCCAATGTTTTGCTTGACCATACAATGAGGATTTCAAGCCGGATTGTCTTTCAATGAACATGCCCTCAAAATCTATTCCTCCATCACTGCTCCTACCGGTCACTTTGACGTTTTCAGCCCATGCTACCCTCGAAAATATTTGATGCATGAGATTCTCGAATTCAAAAGGAGTTAGCGCAGTAATCCGTTCGGCTAGCTCGCTCGTGAGATTCTTATTCCTTACTTCGGCTGCCCACTCAATATTGTTCCAAGAGGGAACCCATTGAACAACTAGCTCTTCCGTGTAGGGGTTAAATTGGAACGAATATTCCGAAACTAAGAGTGCATTTCGCAGGTTCGGTTCCCAAGACTCGAAAACGAGTAAGGAATCTCCAACATTGCGAGTTTCTTCCAAAAAACGACTAATTTCTTTGAGAACGTTGATTCTACTGAAACGAACCTGTCTCTTGTCGACAATCTTGGTTTTGGTCAGATAATCTAAGAATTCGACAAGCTGACCATCAGATTCAGCCTTCACTCGGCGACCCTATCTTTTGCAATACTGACTCACACGCCCGGGAGAGTCTCTTTATGCTGCGAACAATCTTGTCTTCCTCTTTCAATCTTTCAATTTGCTCTTCACTCATTGCATTGAATTGTGTGGCGAGCACGCCGACTCTCTTAACCCAGGGCATTTCTTTAGTGATATCATTTTCCTTCGTTATCTGAAGAGCATCTTCGACCGTCATTTCGTCATCGTCGAGGAAACCCTTCAATGCATCTGGATTATCAAGCACAGTCGCGAAATCTCGAAGTCCGCCTTTCGTGGCTACCGATCTTATCCTTTGGAATCCTTGCTTGTTTGGAGCAACCAGCTCGAAATAAGTAGAAAGGTTCTTTGAGTCTTCATTGAACCAATCTCGAACCCTCTTTGGGGCGTCTGCGAAAAATGAGTACCTGCGCGGATTGGCGTCTCCGGTCTTTTTTACGTACGCCTTAAACTGCTTTACATTGTCAATTCTATCTCTAACCTCTTTTATAGAAATTTGAAGCTCGGTAGAGATATCTAGCTCTTCAAGTTTCAAGGTGTTTCGCAATTCGTAAGTTGCCAGAGCCTCGTTAAAAGCACCCCAGTCCTTCTTGCCAGCTTGGAGTCTTACTCGTTGTAAAAGAAGTTCCGTCTCGGAAGTATCTACTGGGAATACTTGGGCATCAACTACGTCATAGTGGACCCCATCAGGTGGCGCTGCCTTTTCTTCGAGCAACTGTCTAAGAATGTACGTTCTTCTGTTTCCTTCAATTACTAGGTTCTTCCCGTCTTCCTGTTTTTTTACCCATATAGGATCCTTGACCCCCGATCTCTTTATCGACTTCATCAAGGTGATAATGTCAGGATCTTGAGAGAGTTCCTCCATTAGATCCTGATCCGAAAGTTTTGTACGGCCCTTCAGTTCTTTGAGTTCAAAAAATCTCGGATTATCTTTGTCCAAGACAAGCGAGGAAACGGGGACAGTCTTTTGTTCGTAAGGCAATTCGAATACATATCCGGTTCAAGGATTCTCTGAATAAAAAGTACACCAATGGGCTAGAATCACAGTATCATTTTCAACCGTCGCGTGATAAGTCAAAATACTTGATCTTACCGAGTGTAACGCATCATTCTGAAGAGTTGAAAACTAGATTGGCGTTTTGACGCTTCCAGTCGAAGTTGAAATCGAAGAAGATGACGAAGATGCAGCGTATGATGAAATTAGCAAAGCTATGGAAGAAGAGTTAAACAAGGCTTCGTATGTAGGAATAATGGAATTTGTTAAAGTGTAAAAATTGGGCTAAAATTCATCGAGCCAATTGGGAAGTAATCCCTCTGTGACCTAAACCAAACAGTTACTTGTACCAAGTCTTCTTCTCTTCTTCGCATGATTTCATTACAACTGATTGCGCACGTCAGAATTCCATTTACCGGCATCGAGAACAGTACTCGCTTTTCGATTGACAGGTGGTTCAAGACAAATAATAAATGATTGTAGAAGACTCCATCGCGTTGAAACTTGTCCGAGATATCGAAACTCCTCTCTTCATATCGAAAAGCACTTGAGAATTCACAAAAGCGATATGAAGGCCTATATCGAGAGCGAGCTGGCAACGCGAAAACATTCTACAACGATTTTCTGGTATCATTGATACGGCGACATGCATCTCGTAATGAAGCTTCAGATCTCCTGAGGAAAAGATTAGGCAGGGATACTGTACGTTTTGTAGCAATCGATGGTCACCCCTTCAAGGACACGCTCACAGACTATGCCATATTCTTCGCCGTGGCGTTTGGGATACCCGGAGAAATTAGATTCGAAAAAGTTCCTCGAGTAGTGTATAGCAAGCAGAACTTGTCCGATGACATAAGCATAACCGCTTATGTCCCCATTCCTTTTGCCGAGTTCGGAGATGTTGTTAGCGATATTTCGGAAACTGAGACCAAGGAAGGTGATGTTACTAAAAATGATCCGAGGGCTTTAGCTTCTTTCGCTACTTCTGAGGAAGATCGGAACGATCTATCAAATCTTGACATTCGACTGATGTCATTGGCCGAGATTTATTTGGCATTCAAAGAAGCTTCGTCGGAGAAGCACCCCGACATTATTCTCTGGGATCAGTCAATAAGCCTGCAGTATCAATGGGTCCGTGAGAAAGCGGAAGATATTCCAATAATACGAAACAAGTTCTCAACGAATGGAACTTCAAGTCTTTTCCCTGGCCGGGTCCTGACAAAAACGGATGCGTATGTTGCCTCTTCCCACCCTTACAACAATGAACTTGATGTTCCCGCTGCTCAGATCAACGGAGGTTATCTAGCATTACAGAGAAGATTCATCTACAAACTATTTAGCTCTGCCGACAAAAAACCCATCTCCGTTACAACCCTGGCCGCTGATTCCGGAGTGAAAAGAGAAGAGGCTCTGAGAATAATTGATGAATTTCTAGTCCACCAAGAAATTGCCGACCGAAATTCTGAGACTGTGGAATTGACACCGATTGCAGAAAGCAGTTGGTCCTTTGTATCTTCTCTTTTCAAAGACTTTTGTCACAATCTATTCGACCTGAAGGATGACAAGATGCTTCTTTACGAAAATGAGGTTCAGGAAGGTTCCTTTCAATTTAAGCGGAAACGGTGGATATCACCTGAAGACATTAGTTTTCTCATTGGCATAGGGTTGAGGCTTGTAATTGAGCTCTGTTGGCAAAAAGGAATATTCTTTGTTGGTGTTGTGAAAGACTCTCAACAGAGATACTTCACACGAAATTACCTGGGTGTAATGCAAGATTTGGGAAAGTACAAATTTACTCCGGTCGTTCTTCCTTGGACCGATCGTATCACCTTAGAACCGATCGCAGAATATGATCAAACTATGGTTGCCCCATGGAGCACCGTGGATTACGATTCAACCTTTGTAACGGTTCATCTCTATTCTGAAGCAGGCAAACAGCCTAGGATAACTGGCGGACGACGCAATTTTGTCGCTCCGGAACGGATGTTCGCGAGGTCTTTGGGTCAGTTTTACATCAGAAGAGGAACGGGAATAACAGCTGGTTCTCAACCTTTGTACAGTCATGTTCTTTTCATTGACAGAATCCTTATGCCCAAAATCGACGAGAAACTCTGTGACCAGCTTGAAATAGATGGTGCTCCAAGTTTTGGAAAAATAAAGCCGTTGCTTGACATTTCTGCCGCCGAAGCGAATGTGGGACAAGAAATTGTCATGAACATTCTAACAATTCTGTGTCAAAATAAATTCCCGGAAGTTGTCGGATATCCTGAGCCATTACACATTGCGGATTGGGCAGCAAAGAGTTTCAGCCAAAAATGGGCTCAAAAAATGATTAAGAGTAGCGGAGTAGTGTTGAAATCCAAGCCACTTGCTAGGACTTTTCGAGAGGTAAGAGATCACAGTGGTCGATGAATTGTTCAGGCTCTATTCGGGCCGACTGATGAAGATATCCTTGGACAATATGACCGGGTTTAATTACGAACTTTGGTTTCCTTACACACAGGAACTGATGCTTAATTTAAAACCCGGTGATCTTGTAGCTGTCCCAAATTTCGCGACTGATGCTACAACCTCAAACAACAGCGTACTCGAAATCATCCAAGTATTGCCTGCTCATTTCGCACTAGGATCTGACTTGGAAGGATACCCTGGGTTCTTAGAGCAAGCAGCTGAATCGGCTTCTGAAGACTGGAGTACGCAGGCTACGACATCCACAGAAGCTGCAACAAAAATCAGATGTCTTGCAATCCCGACTGACATTTCGATTTCTTATCCAAATGGACCCATTCTGCCAGCTGCGAGCTCCATTTCTATAACGGCAGAATCGCAAACACCTATGCCAGGCAAAGAAGTGAGGTTACTCTCCACTGCTATTGTTTCTCGAATTTACAATCAAAATCTATCACCGAATTCAACAATCAAGCTTGGGAGCTTAACGCGTGAAAAATCCGTAACTATCGAGGCTCGCATTGAAGACTTGATCAAAACACACGTTGGTATTTTCGGCTATACTGGGACTGGAAAATCCAATCTCCTGAGCTCTATTGTCAGCAACATGCTCTCGTATACAGGGGAATCAGTTAAGGTTGTGCTATTTGACCTGATGGGAGAATATCTGACACTTTTGATGGATGAACTACTAAACAACGCACCTAATAGGTTGGGTCAACTTGTTGTAATCGGGGAAGAGACACTTCCTGGTCCCGTTGTTGAATACTTGAAAGGTGATAAATCAAAACGTCCCGCTGCCGAGCTTGCGCTTCTTAATCACATTCTTCTTCCAAAAGGTCTGAGGGCTAAGAAAAAAGATTTCCTGCCAGCCATTCGGAAATTATTGGAAAGTGACAAGATCAAGTTCTACATGAAGTTCGGGAGCGAAACAGGTAACTCTGTATTCGAGAAGTCTGCCGTAGCCGGCGTGATATCAGATCGTAGAAAAAGCCAAGCGGATCGAGATCATTTGAAAAAATGGGCCGCAAAAGTCCTAGATAAATATGGTAGCCAAACACTCAACTCTCAGACAATTAGTCAGATAGTTACCGAGCTTGAGAAGGACATAGCTGACCTTCCTGATAAAGTTCAGGACGCAGCAAAACTTCTCGTAGAAGATTTCAAAGATAGCAAGAAGTCGAAATCTGACCAAGTCCCGACTACTATGCAAACCTATCTTCCGAGATTGGTTGGCGAGCTCAACAATGATGGGAATAACAGTTTGTATGTTGTAATTGCATCACAATCTGATCAGTTGAGAGAGTTTTCTAATTGGCTTTGTATGCGTATGTACGATGAGAGACGACTACATGGTCTAATTACCCCGCTCAACTTTTTTGTTTTCGACGAAGCGGACGAATTCATTCCTCAGCAACCTAAAGAATCCTACGAAAAATCTTCCGAAGCAGTGGAGACTATTGCCAGAAGGGGCAGAAAGTTTGGCATGGGCGTGTGCATCGCAACGCAAAGAGTCACATATCTTAACACCTCGATCCTTGCCCAGCCTCATACCTATTTCGTCAGTCGGCTACCGAGGCAATCTGATAGGGAACGAGTCACCGACGCGTTTGGTCTTTCGGACGATATGATGCGCGAGACTTTCCGATTTTCAAAGGGCGACTGGTTGGTCGTGAGTCACGATGCCACCGGACTTCAGGGAGTCCCGATCCCGATTCATGCACCGAACGCTGAGGAACGTCTAAGGTCAAACCTGCACATCGAACGCTAGGTCAATGGTTAATGAGATAGTTGGATCATGAAATACTTGGCAGATGAGATGATAGAGGATTTAGCCAAACTGCTGAGGGATAAGGGGATCGATTGCAGAACTGTTCATGAATGGATCGACGGGAACAAGATAAAGAATAGGGATATCAACGACGATGAAATACGCGCATTCATTCAAAGTCGCAAAATGGAAGGAGTAGAAATCACACTAGTAACGAGCGATCGCAAATCCCGGACGAAATCGGAAAAGTTAGGTCTTCAAGTGCTATATGTCCCAGAAATAATTCGTGAGTACATATTGAGACAAGATACATTAGTCGGATGAAGTGTTTCCAAGCTCAGAGAATCAGTATTTGTTGCCCTATTGCTTCTCTGGGGTCTGCCTGTGTTTCTGACACGGGAAATCGATGGGTAGATGCTGGAGCCGTCAATTCTCCCTTCGTTCACCATATCGAGTCTAGGCCACCTCGTTCTAAGATTGACGATATTCTGTCGTGACGATGTTAGGGCGGCTTTCACGATCACTCGTCTTATCATAAATATTCGAGACCTGTTTGATAGCTTCTGCGGTAGAAAGTGACTCTCCAGGAGAGTCAGCTAGAATTTTGAGCACTGGAATATGCAAATTGGTTCTCACTGAGACTGGCAATACGTTGTTGCTCTCTTTTGGCGTCTCAATTATGAGGATTTTAGTTAATCGAGCTAATTTTGTTTCGAACTAGGAGTAAAGCTCAAGGTACCTGATTATCAAAGGCCGCCGTCAACCAGTCGTTGGGAGGCGCCGGTGCAAAGATATTGGAAGATTTGTACGGAAAGGAGCTTGTATTGGCAAAGTCCAGCTTTGATCTGAAAAACAAGAAGTTGATGTTCAAGCTTAGACGGGTTGACACTGGCACTAAATAATTTCGAAAATCTGATTTCTGAATCCATCGAAATTACAGAGGGTTTGCGAAAAAATTGAATCCGCGCTGGAACGCATACTTAACCTCTTCAGTTTTGTAGTTCTTACCACATCTTACGCATCTTGCTCCAATGTCTATGTAATCTGATCCAATTTCGCTGTAGGGTTTGTCTACCCGTTCTCCTTATCCTTTGAGAAATCCCTTGGAATGAATCGACTCCCGTTACAATGCTCTTGTTGCTAGCTGGTGGAGTCGCCATAAAGGAAAAGAAAAAATGTCCTACCGGAATTGACCACGCCGATTGCTCGTACTCTGATCTTGTTGGTTAGTGGCCACGCTACGCACAGGTCGATTGGCTCTGACTTTCTTGGCTGCGGAGCTTGAGGGCAAATTTCCCTCAAGCTTCCCCGCAGCGCAGTGCGCGCGCGCAGTGGACTGAATCTTAGTTTTAGCGGCTGCCTCAGTTTTCTTCCGATGCCCAAAGCCACAAAAAATGATCCAGAGGCGAGTAACTGATAGTACCTATTACCTTTCCGCAAACTGAGCAGATTTCCTGACACTCTGAGTAATCGAAAACTCGAAACTCTGTCGCGTGTGGACATTCGAGAACGGAAAGGGTCCGCAGCTTTGACCGTTGTTCCTCCTCAACTACGATTTGCATTTCCTAAAGAAAAAACTAGTACTGAAAATTGATTCCTAAGCTAGTCTCGGCGGAAACGCCCTCGCCTTCATGCTTGGCCCGTCCAGAGATCGCATACTCTTTCGCCTTGGGATCCCATCTGTTGAAACTAATCTCACACCGCTTGCAGAGCATCGGATTTTTCAAAACCTCTGTCTCGATCATTCTTGCATCCTGTAATCTTTCTTGAAATCTTCTCCACAGAGGGTATAGATCGCGAAAACCATATCCCGCGCGCGCGCGCTCATGTTCGCGTCGTAAGAGGACTGACCGTGGATTTTCCTCGCTTCGTCCGGCGGGATAATGTTGGCTTGATTTCAGATACCAAGTTCTTCCGAGTTATATCAGAGAGGCCCGTGCCAGCAGAATTTGCCGCCGATTGCGCGCGCGCTACTTGCCACCGCCGGTTGTGTTGCCACCGCTTGTGACCGCCTGTTCGCACTTTTACCCAAGCCATTAAGGTTTTTGTATTATTTCCTTAATGCCCCCTTTAGGCGATAAAGAAACTGTTTTTACCCTCGCGAATCCACGCTCAGTCCTTTTCGATGAGTATCTTCTTCTTATTTCCCTTGTAAATTGCCTCGACGCTAACATAGTCGCCTACTTCTATCCCCGCCCAGTCCGCCATCTTTGCAGGTATTGAAATCTTGAGCGTCCTGTTCTTAGGGTTACTCGTAGCTTTTCCCACAAGTATCTTCTTCATTTTCGGTGTTTCATGCTGCACCAACGATTCTTCGAGCAACGCCAACGACAAAACTCCTTTTAGATTTATGCGCGATTGTTACGATTGTTGCGATAATTGCGACTATTAACTTTTTAAGCCACACGTAATTGTTTTTACCCCTCACGGAATCGGGCAAGAGCGCGCTTGACATACTTCTATTGGCGGTGTAGCAAATGCCACAAGAGATCTCCGAGACATTTTGATACAAGTTTTCAAGCAAAGCGGGCTGGTCGTCAGCATGTAATACACATCTGTATTATGAGCCTTTTCCAGAACCTTTGTATCGTCATATAGATTGTTGTTTCAACTCAGAAATTAAAGTCGTGACATGAGCAACATGCGAATCGAATTGTCCGAAGTGAACCGAGTGAAGCTGAAAAAGAACCAGGCTTAAATGGACGAGCTCTATGAGAAGGGGAAGCTTAGCCGAGAAATGCAAGCGAAGTTCTACCTCTTGAATTGGATTGGCTGCCTGCTTTGGGTTGAAGATAATTTCCGCTTGGTATCTGCTGAGAAACTTCTTTCAGCATTTTCCTATAACGACAACGA